>CAVYHJ010000005.1:0-8812 GCA_963768165.1 uncultured bacterium
GTCACTTTAACTGTTGCAACATCGATTTTCAAGAAAGCTAAGTCAAACTTATCATCCATTATTTTATCTGATCCAGGGTATTGAGTTGAGATAATCACTCCTGTTAAGTTAACATAATCATATTCTGAAATTGTATAAAATTGTCGATTGTTACCCTTTAATACGTGTGCAGCAGAAACAATAAAATAATCATTATTAACTTTTAATAAAATGGCAGATCCCTCAAATTGTTTTTTACCTCCATCTCCAGATATAAAAATGGGAATGGTAACTTTGTGAACATCATTTGATGCAACAGATATTAAATAATCAACATGTTCTTTAGGAGTAATTATTAATCCATTTTGTTTGTTTTCCATATTATACCTATATTAAATTCTACCTTGTATTTACCTTTCTATTATAACAAAGTCAACTTTTGATTTTCCTTGATAGAGTAGAAAGCAAGAGGAAATAATGGATATGTGAAATTAGGAAAATTTAGAGATTGACAAATTTGGGAAGTGATATATAATAAAATAACTACAGATTTGGGATATTCGTCCCGATAAAAAGAATACGGGATGACTTCGTCAATTACAGCTTCAAAAATGGGATAGAGTGTCCCGATAAAGGGAATCGAGGATGCTTTCAGCACCTACCTAACTTCAATAAATTCAGACTTCAAATAAAAAACGGATACAACCAGCTCGGAGTTGGTCTTATTTGTCTATGCTTTAGCTATGCTTCAACTATGCTTCTTCTTTGGTGTAGGTTCGCTGAGTGTCCACTGTGTGTTCGGTATATATTTGGTGTGGGTATTCCTTTGAGATGGGGGGTTGAAGGGGTATCAAGTCAGGAGGGTTGGAAAGATTTTGTAAGGAAACGGGGATGAGAACCCACTGTTATGGTAGAGAGTTGATATGAATGATATACTAAAAAAAGAAATAAAAGTGAGTTCACGCAAAGAGCGCAAAGAATTGTACACAGATTACACTGATTAAACTGATAACACTGATAAGAACACGCAAAGGACGCAAAGAAAAGAAAAATGGAGAAGATGAATGATGTTTAGGGGGAATTGTTTGCGTCAGATAAGTTTATTATTGGGGTTATTTTGTATAGCGTCTGGTTGTTGGGCGGGGTTTGGGACGAATCCTAATACGGGGACTTGGGCGAGTCAGTCTGTGATAAGCGTGACTTGGTCGGGGTTGACTAATTTTAGTGCTGTGTCGGGGTATCGGTATGTGTTTGATGGGAAGATTGATACTTCAACGAGTCAAGGTTCGTTTGTTTTTACGCAAGCGACTACGGCGGTGAGTTCGGTTTTAATTCCCGGGGAATATTATTTTCATTTATGGCAGGTGAGTACGACGGGGGCGGTGAGTCCGGTGGTTTATACTGTGGGACCTTTTTTCTTAGACCCCAACGCGGGGACTTTGCCGGTGGTGGGGAATATCCCAGATATAAAGTTGTTGGAGAACGCGGGGTCTACCAATATTTTGTCGCTGGCGAACTATGTGAATAATTCGGCGGTGAATTGGAGTTGGGCACTCGATACGGCGTGGAAATATACTATGAATTTGGGGACGCAGATTACGCAAAACGGGACGCAGATGACTTATGCGCCCAATACAGTGACGCCAAGTGTCGGGTGGGAACGGATTAAATATAGCGCGGATGGAGTATTCAATCACCGGTCGGTATTGAAGTTATCGAGTAACCTTTGGAGTCAACAATTTCCCGATGCGATATTCCAAAACGGACAACCCGTGGAAAATACGGTAATTCCGTTGATGTCGTTTTTGACAACGGCGGGGAATTCTACGAGCGCTCAATTTAGCGCGAGTGTGGTGGATTCGCAATATGTATTGGTCAATGTGAATAGTACAAGCCTGACATTAAATGCAATGTCTACGTTAAATTTTCCGGCAAGGATTCGAGTGAATGTGACGGGTTCAAATGCTACGACGGATTGGGATTCGCAGATTTTATGGGCACGGGAGAATTGGTTGCTCAACGGGGATTTTCCGAGTAATGTAACGAGTAATTGGGTATATCTGAATTTCGGGATAACGACGTATACCACTGAATGGCAGCCAGTGGTGGATAGTCAGACCGGGGTGATGCAACTCCTGCAATGGGGAAATTCGTCTATTGAGATGGTGCAGAATGTGAACAATAATCCAATGAATGGGTCGCCGTATATATCGGTGCACGGCGGGTCATGGTATACATTGCGGGGGAATTTCAAGACGGATAATCCCACGGCACCGCGTGTTTTTAGTATTCAGGTTCATGGTTATGCCGGTTACGGCAGTTCGACTACTATGACCTCAGTGGGATTGGCGTTCCTGAGTTTGACTACGGTATGGCAGGAGTATGAAGTCTCGTTTTATTCCCGTGCGAATCTAGCAGCGGTGGCGATTGTGAGCTTTTTACACAATGCCTCGACGACGTCCGTGTATATGAATAATCTTCAATTCATTGAGAAAGAACCTGCGGTTAATACGGCCTATGGGAATACCCATATCTCTATAGTCAACGGAGATTTTGCCAATGGTTTATCTGGCTGGGGATTTCAAAACGTGTATGGTCCGTTGCAGGGACAAGATACAGGATGGTTGGCAAATTATAATGGTCGAAACGGGGTTTGTGTTCTCAATTCAACCACCAGTGGTCGTACCAAATTCACGCAATTTGTGAGTTTCAGCGATTCGAGTTGTCATTCCCTGCGATTACGGGTTTGGGCAGCGACGGATGCAGCCAGCCAAAACACTTCACCTATTTTGGTATTGGTCTACAATACGTATGATGCGCATACCACACAAATATTAGGTGTGATGGGGTACGCGACGTTTCATGTGGTGCCTAATGGCGAATGGGCGGAATATGATTTTGCGTGTCCGGTGTCCGCACCGTTGGTGGCGGTGCAAATACAGGGCTGGGGGTTGTATTCGTCGGATTTATATTTGACGAATATCCAGGTTGACCGGGAACAGGATTCGCAGAATTATTGGAGTAATGAAGAAATCAAGGAGACGGAATTAATACAGGTGGATACGGCGAAAACCATGTTTTTTACGACGGTGCAATCGAACGAGCGGTATATTCCCTACGGGAGTAATTTCCACGACAATGGCGGATTCGGACTACAGGATATGTGGTGGTACCCGTATTCGGAGGATAGTTACACCTCTTTATATCTCGACAAGAATTTTAATTTGTTACAAGCGGTCGGCGGGAACGTGGCGAAGGTGGCATTCTTGCTGAATGATTTCTTGCCGGATTTTGATATTGAATTTACGCCAACGGATACGACCGGACAATATTTTCCAACCTATCAATCGGTGACAAATGTGCAGATTCCGTCTCGTATATTGGAGCGGTTGGATGAAGTATTGGCATGTGCCAAACGGCATCATCTCCGGGTGATTCTAACGATTTATTTTAATACGCCCCAGATGAATTGGTGGTTGGCGGATGGGGGGAATTATGGAGATACCACACGGCAAATTATTTCTCAACTATGGACAAAGATTGCCCAGAGATATGACAACGACCCATGTTTATTGTCGTATTCGTTATTGGTGGAACATTGGCTGCAAATGCGGGAATGGGGAGATACTAATTTCGCTTATTCATTGGCGCAAACAGATAAGTATTTCACGGCACCAGTAACCGTCAAATGGCAACAATGGCTCACGGCGAAATATGGCGATATTAATAGCTTGAACACGGCGTGGAGCGCTATTTCTTCAAATTATCGGCTCTACGCTACGGGATTACCTTATGCGAGTTTCAGTGCTATTTCTGTACCGGGATTTGATGGGAAGAATACACCGGGGAGTTCGGTGTTTACGGGTGGGGTTGGCGGGGGAGGCGACTCAACGTATCATATCCCGGATGGACCCATCCTCCTTAGTTCTGGGACAAATTCTGTTTTGCAATGGATGCCGAGTGGGGATACTACCTATTTGAATTCATATTATATTTGGCGGGAAGAAAAAAGCGCATTAGACCCCACCGATTTTGGGACAACCTGGCAATTTCGCGTACCTGTCAGCACTTCCCCATTGAATTACACAGATTATAATACCAGTAATTTATCCACGTATCGTTATGCAGTCACGGGGGCAAATTTGGATGCTTGGCGGAATTATTCGGAAGGGACACAAGGAAATCAAAATGCCACCTATGACCCCATGCTGTTTGATTTTCTGCAATTTCGGGAATCTATTGTGGATGAATATGACTATAACCAAAGCAGTACCATAGCACAGACAGAAACGAATGGAAATTTGTCTACCATCCGGCATTTAACCAGTGCCGGCTTGGCGCAATTCGATTATTTACTGCGTTGGCCTGCGACACAGCGATTATGGGGAGACGGTCCATCACTCACTCCCGAAGGGCCGCATTCCACATTGGGATATAATCCTAAAGAATTGGTGAAATCTCTTGATTTCACGGAAGTATCTTTTTATACCGGATTCCCGTCACTTCCGGCTTCTCCCGACAATCCTAATCAGGGATATACTATGTTGGACGCGAACGGGAATATTGATTATCTAAGTGAAATGGTGACGTTGCAATATTTGCGAACCCTTCTGCGATTATCCTATACCAATGCAAACCCGGCTTTACAAAAACCGATATTGCTGAAAGAATTTTCCGGCGCGGCTACGGGTGCAAGTGCGCTCCAACAAAATAGTCAATGGAATAACCTGTTATTGGATTTTACTCCCGGAGAAACGGCGGGCTGGTTAATCTGGTACTTTTCCGATGATAATTATGGACTTTATAATTCGGGATTTGCCATCACGCCATGGGGACAATCGTTCCAAGGGCGGGCGGATGATATTAAAAATACGGAGTATGCCTATCCCGCACCCACGCAAACTCTCACTATGACCGGTGGAATCAGCACCACCAGCAATTATATGTTTCTGATGACATCCTCCCATTATCGCGATGACACTGTTTCCTCGCAATATGATCCATTGGGGACGTATCAGAGTCTCGGTCGAATCCTACAATCCGTAAACCAGGGAATCTATCTCCCTTCCGACCACCTCGATCTCTACTGGCCGGATAATTCTACGATTGTTGAAAAGCAGGGGTTTTAGGGACTTAAGTCTTGGAACCTAAACTAAAGTCGGGTAGAAAAAAGGCGCCGGGAAATCCAAATTATTTCATTCTCGATTCAGAAAACAATAATGCGTTAAGGTATATCGTTTAACTAACTGAATTTCTTCGAGATTGGAAGGTATATAGACGATAGGAGTGTGCCGCTCATAATGTAATAGAAGAGATATGGAAAATCACGTACCATTCCGAAATTAGCAAATCTGCTGTATAATTTTTGACTTATGGCAAGGGTATTGCAGACCTTCTCTCAATCAAAACCAGTAGCAGTGGTTGCCTTGGGTGGAAATGCGATCATTCCGGTGGGCGAATCCGGTACGATTGAACAACAGAAACAACATACCCGTATCACCATGCAACAGGTGACTGCCATGGTTCAAAGCGGGTACCGGGTGGTGCTGACGCATGGGAACGGCCCTATTGTAGGGAATATTTTAATCCGCAATGAGGCGGCAAAATCCATGGTTCCGCCGATGCCGTTGGATATTTGCGGTGCTGATTCGGAAGGCGGGATTGGATATATGATTCAGCAAGCATTGTTCAATGAGTTTCAAAAGAACAAAATCACCCAATCGGTGGTTACTCTTGTCACGCAGGTTTTAATAGACCGGAACGACAGCGGGTTTCAGAATCCCACCAAACCCATCGGGCCTTTTTATAATCAATTTGAAGCTGAGCAGATGGAGACGGATAAAGGGTGGCACATGATAGAAGATTCCGGCAGGGGGTATCGGCGGGTGGTTCCATCTCCCATACCGCTGGATATTATAGAGAAAGAAGTTATCAAGAAGTTGATAGCAGAGGATGTCGTGGTGATTGCGGCTGGAGGTGGCGGGGTCCCGGTGGAACGGTTGTCGGATGGAAGTTTGCGCGGGGTGGAAGCGGTGGTGGACAAAGACCGAGTGGCGAGTTTGATGGCGAAACTGATTGACGCGCATACTTTAATTATTTTAACAGCAGTCAGCCAGGTGGCCGTAGATTTCCAGAAACCCTCCCAGCGACTATTATCCAAAGTGACTTTGCAGGAAATTCAGGAATATTATAATCAAGGTCAATTCCCGGAAGGGTCTATGGGACCTAAAATTCAGTCCGCCATTCAATTTATTAAATTCGGCGGGGAAAAAGCAATTATTACATCACCGGAATTTCTAGAGGCATCTTTGTCGGGAAAAACGGGGACGACGATTCTCCGCGGATAACATAACTATAAAAAGAAAGTTGAATTTTATAGTCGGTTAGTGATAAAATCAACTGTAAACCAAATGAGCGAGAAGGAGATTCTTATGCCTGTATTCCCAGAATTATTAGAAGAACAATTTCCAAAAAATGTAACCACTCTCAAAGGACAACCATGCGAGATACGCACACTGGTCGCGTATGACAAGGACAGGTTATGGGAATTTTTTAAAGCCATTCCCGAAGGAGATAAGTTGTATCTCAAGGAAGACTTGAGCGATCCCAAAATTGCTGAAGACTGGTGCCGGAATATTGATTATAACGAAATGTTGCCGATTATCGCTTTGGTCGGGAACAAGATTGTCGGTTATGCGACTCTACAGCAATATCAACGCACCTGGCAGAGACATCTGGGAATTGTGCGTGTGGCAGTACATCCGGATTTCCGAAAAAAAGGTGTTGCCCGTACTTTGTTGGAACATATTTGTGAATTGGGCCAACATTGCGGATTGGAAAAATTGGAAGCGGAATTTGTGGCGGAACAATCCAGTGCCATGCGCTTGTTTGAAATGTTTGGATTCGTCAAGACCGCTGTTCTTCCCCAGCATGTGATTGATTTAAAAGGGAAACGGCATGATTTTGTCATCATGATTTTTGACATGCGGGACGTGGAACGGCACGAAGCGGATTAATCCCGTTAGAGATTCACAAATTTTCCATGATAATAAATAGCACCCACTAATGATTAATATTCCCTAAACTCTAAAGGGATTAAAGCAACTGAATTCCGAATTTCTCAAGCATTTCCGACAAGAGCACCAATGGTAAGCCCATTACGTTGAAATAATCGCCTTCTATTTTCTTTACAAGTAAAGCGGCTTTCCCCTGGATTCCATACGCTCCAGCCTTATCCATGGGTTCCCCTGTGGCAACATATCTCCGAATCATTCCTTTGGACAATTTCTGAAAGGTCACTTTGGTTATTTCATGCCCTACGACTTTTTTCTCATCTTTTAGGATACAAAGGGCCGTAATGACTAAATGAGTTTTTCCGGATAACTGTGCCAGCATTTTAATGGCTTCTCTCTTCGTAGCAGGTTTTCCTAAAATTCTTTTTCCTAAAACAACGATGGTATCTCCAGCGATGATTAAAGTATTTGTAAATTCATTTTGATTTAATTTTTGTTGTACAGCAATTGCTTTTTGAAGAGCCAACCGTCTTGCAATCATTGCAGGTGAATCGGATATATAAATCGTTTCATCAATATCCGCAGGCAAAATATCAAACTTTAATCCCAATCCTTTTAACAATTCTATTCGACGGGGAGAACTGGAAGCTAGAATAATTCGAGAAGTTCTTTTTACATCCATTCAATCTCGACCAAATGATTGACTAATTGAAAGTCTTTATCACCGAGTAAGAGAGCGAATCTATTGAGAGTATAACTTTTTATCACGTTCAATTTCTTCTCTCCGATCCTTTAATAACTCATCTGTTAAGGAGGGTCCGCCTTTCAATAAACCACACGCCGCCCGAATCGGGTCTTTGGGTAATGGATAAATGATAATACGTGTATCATTAGCATCAATAAAAACTTTACTTCTTGGTTTAATCCCTAATTTTTTTCTTATTTTTATAGGAATTACAATTTGTCCTTTTGAAGATACTGTGACGGTTGGCATAATTTACCTTCTTAAAAATATAACAAATTAGAAAACGTATGTCAATTTACTTCATTTATAAAGAAATAAACTATTCAACTAATCCAAGCATATCTTTTAATACTTTCTCACCAAGTAGAAAGTCTTTATATTTAGCTCTTTTCTTCATTACTTCTTGAATTAAATTGTCGTAAGTATTAGGCACGATAATATGATAGTTTTTTATTTCTAAAGGATTCATTTTTTCTCCTCGATAAACTCTTCCAACACGTTGTTCCATTACTGTCGGATTCCAATGCAAATCATAGTGCACCAATCTATCGCATTTTTCGTGTAGGTCAATGCCTTCAAAACCAACTCTTGAGCATAGCAAAATATATGGAGAATCCTGTTCCCTAAAATCTTTTGCTATTGCGCTTCTCGTTCGTTTTCCTGTATTTCCTTCGTGTCCCGGTGTTTTACCGCTAATAATATTGATAACATTTGTACACAATTTTGTAACTATATGTTTTGGAAGTTTACTTAATAGTATTTTTTTCTCTTTCTTTAGTAATTGCTTTAATCTTTCATTTACAGTTTTTAAACTATCAATAGATTCGAAATAAATAACCATTTTATTTCTTTTTGCCGGTTCGCCCTTGGGGATATTATTTCCATCGAAAAGCACTTGTTCTTTCTTTAAAATTTCAACAAGTTTGTCAATTTTGGGATGGCAAGGATTTTCTAAGTTGCCATGTACCAAATGATGTTTTTTCTTTTTCATAAGTGATTTCCTTATGGCTGTAAAAGATGAGACTAAAAATAAATATTTGCCTCCATAAAAATCGCTCGACATAAGCAATATGGT
>CAVYHJ010000006.1:0-141651 GCA_963768165.1 uncultured bacterium
GTATATGTCGCAATCCACCAGTATTGGACGATTAACCCTGCCGGACTCAGGATACGGGATTTATTCACCGATAATGACCGTCAACCAACCGGTATACGACGCGCCACCTTTTTCGGGACCAATTGTTTCCCCGGACGGGAGTTATATCAATCATATGCATTACCAATATACTTCCAACGGAACCAGCTTGGATACGATTAACGAATTAGGAACCGGTATCTGGATGGATGTCTACGATGAATGGTTGATGAACGGTTTAGGACAGCATGATTATTCCTGGGCAAGCTGCAATTTAACCTATGTCCAAAATGGTTTTGGTTGGTCTGCTGCTGGTGCAGAGATCAACCCTCAAATGTGGGAATGGGGCATGGAAAAATGTTACTGGGAACAATATGGTCCTTATGCGGGAGCACCGAATACTCTTTCACCGACTCCGATAACATCTTGTAATTTTCGTAATGGAACCTATTCTCAGTTCACGAATTTTATAGATATTAAAGGAAATAATTATTCCGGATATTGGGCATGGCCTGTACCGGACCCTCGCTGGACGGGAAATAGCCCTAATCAGCTTTTGGCAAATTACCAAGATACAACGGGTGGTAGTCTAAGTGGTATTTACTTCATCAGTAAACAACCTTATAGTCCAAGTAACCCTTTCGTAGGACAAGTTTATCCACCAAGCCTTATAAAAAATGATGCTCCTTTTTGGGGAGGATTTTGGGCAATGTGGTGGAATAAACCGGATTAAATCATGAATCAAAAAATCGTTAAATGTTTATTTTGGATAATTCTCTCTTGGGTACAAATTTCCAGTGCCCAAGAGGGTACTTTAAAATGGAAATATTACAGTGGTGGTGCTATTATGTACGACCCTGCTATTGGTATTAATAGCAATATTTATTTTGAGCAAGGTGATTTTGGTGCATTCTATCCTAATGGAACAGTGAATTGGTATATAGACACTTCTGGTACTGCTTTTTTAACGTCACCTGTGGTAGCTCCTGACGGTACAATTTACGAAAATGTTGGGTACAGTCTTGCTGCCTTTAACCCCAATGGAACTGTAAAATGGTCTACCTCGGTTTATTCATATTCAGAAGCACTAGGTATTGATATCGCTTTGGGGGCAGACGGTACTATTTATATGGCTGGAGCTGATACAACTCTTCGTGCATTTGATTCATCAGGAAATCAAAAATGGAAAATAAATTTACTAGAAAGGGTTATTGGTCTTGCTGTGAATCATAGCAATGGAACCATTTATGCGTCCTCAAATTCTTATGATACAGTTTTTCTTTATGCAATAAATCCTAATGGTATAATAGCTTGGAAAGTTGGTGCTTATTACCCATTTGGATATGGAATATCATTAGATGAACCAGGAAATATATATATTGGAAGTTGGGATGGAAATCTATATTGCTATACTCCTTGGGGAACTCTTAAATGGACCTATAAAACAGGTGGAGAAGTGATTGCAGATCCTGTTTTGGGAGCCGATGGTACAATTTATTTCGGATCGGAAGATAGCTATTTGTATGCTCTAAATCCAGATGGTACATTTAAGTGGAAATATCAAACAGGTTCAGAAATTGAGGACTCCCCATCAGTTGGAAACGATGGAGTGGTTTATTTTGGAAGTTATGATGGCTATGTATATGCCTTGAACCCGAATGGAACCTTACTTTGGAGATATTATCTTGGTGATGCCATTTCTTCCAGTCCCGCCATTGGTTCAAATGGTACGTTGTATATTGGTTGTTGGAATGGGTATTTTTATGCCCTCTATTGTAGTAGTACTGGCTTAGCTAATTCCCCATGGCCCAAAGCAGAACACGATAACCAGAATACTGGATTGAGTAGTCCTCTCCCAACCACCGCACGCTTATTTTCCGATGAGTTTTATCCTTAATTAATTTTGGACTATGTGGTGGAATAAACCGGATTAAGAAAGGAAAGTTTTAAGTAGGGGTTTAATATGTTGAACCCCTACTTAAGAAAATTTATGAAAATAATAATAAAAATCCTCTTTATTATGACCCTCTTGGGTACGCAGTTAGTCTTTGCCCAAGAGGGGACTTTAAAATGGAAATATTTCACGGGAGGTGCCATTATGAGTGCACCTGCTATCGGTATTGATAGCTGTGTTTATTTCACAAATGATGATTTTTATGCATTATATCCCAATGGGACTGTGAATTGGTATATAGACACTTCTGGTACTGTTTTTTTAACATCACCTGTGGTAGCGCCTAACGGTACAATTTATGACAATGTCGGTTACAGTCTGGCAGCTTTTTATCCCAATGGAATTGTAAAATGGTCTACCTCAGTCTATTCATATTCAGAAGCACTAGGTATTGATATCGCTTTGGGAGTGGACGGTACAATTTATATGGCAGGTGCTGATACAACTCTCCGTGCGTTTGATTCATCAGGGAATCAAAAATGGAAAATAAATTTACTAGAATATGTTACTGGTATTGCTGTGAATCATAGCAATGGAACCATTTATGTCTCCGCATATTCCTACTCTACTTCCGCAGTATATGCGATAAACCCTAATGGAATAATTCTATGGGTATTTTATGGGCCTCTTTTTAGTTCAGATCTTAGCTTAGATGCCCAAGGAAATATATATATTGGAGAATACACTGGAAGATTATACTGCTTAAATCCTAATGGAACTATAAAATATACTATATTTCAAACTAATGGCGGTATAAGTGCTCCAGTATTTGGTGAAGATGGAACCATTTATTTTGGGTCGCAGGATGGAAAGTTATATGCCTTAAATGCGAATGGGTCTTTAAAGTGGAAGTACCAAACGGGCGATTTAATTGGCGACTGTCCAACAGTTGGAAATGACGGGGTGATTTATTTTGGGAGTTATGATGATTATGTCTATGCGCTTAATCCTGACGGAACCTTACGTTGGAGATATGATACTGGAGATGTTATTTCTTCCAGTCCCGTCATTGGCTCCGATGGAACCTTATACATTGGTGGATGGAATGGATATTTGTATGCCCTCTATTGCAGCAGTACTGGTTTAGCCAATTCCTCTTGGCCCAAATTTCAACATGATAACCAAAATACTGGACTAAGCAGCCCATTGCCTACCGCGACTTCCTTATTTCCCGATGAGCTATTTCCATGAAAAAAACACCAAGAAAACAATGGCAGGAATTGGAGTCTATTGGAGTGGATGGATTTGCGTATATGTCGCAATCCACCAGTATTGGACGATTAACCCTGCCGGACTCAGGATACGGGATTTATTCACCGATAATGACCGTTAACCAACCGGTATACGACGCGCCACCTTTTTCGGGACCAATTAAATATCCTTCCAAATCACGGTTTTAGACAAGCAAATGCCATTTTGATAAACCAGGTTGTCTCCTCTAGGCATCTCTGCTGTCCAATTAAATAATCCCCAGAGAAAGTTGCTGGGCCCCCAAGGGTTCCGGGGGTGGGATTAATGGATTTTCAAGCCATTCCCATAAGTCCCGATAGACAAACAGGTTAAAACGCAAAAGAGCCAACAGGTTGCTGAAGGACCAGCCATGGGTGGAGCGCGTTTTCAGGTATTTGAGCAACAACAGGGCAATCAGTGCTGTCCAAATCTGAATCTTGAGAGCATTGGCCGAGGTTCCCACAAAGCTTTTCACCCGTAGTTTCTGTTTGAGGGTCTTAAAAAAGATCTCAATCTGCCAGCGGTCTTTATAAATAGCGGCAATCGTGGTGGCTCCAAAGTTCATATGGTTGGTCAGGAATACGATCCCTTCATTGGATTGGGGATCTTTTACCTCGATCCGCCGTAAGGGATCGGGATAATTATGTAAGGCATATTGACCCGTCAGATAGATGATCTCATCCTTTAGAATCATCCGATTCTGGGGGACTTCCTTCTCTTCCACCACCTCATAGCGGGCATTGCTTTTTTGCCGGGTCACAAAATAGATGCCTTCTT
Source organism: uncultured bacterium (assembly GCA_963768165.1). GTDB lineage: Bacteria > UBP4 > UBA4092 > UBA4092 > UBA4092 > CAVYHJ01. The sequence continues at coordinate 3,980 of CAVYHJ010000006.1, forward strand.
CATTCCAGTCTCCCAACATCTGATAATCCACACAACCCATATCGATCATCACGATACTGCCAGCGCTAAAACGCAGGCTGCGTAAGACATTCACCTCATGTACTTTCGCTTCGGTCACACAGGCAAAGGTCGGCAGATATCCTTCATGATCCAACACCAAAGGCAACTTGATGGCCCCTTTGGTCCGTCGGAACTTCGCCCAGTCAAACACCTTGGCGCATAGATCAATGACCGTCGTATCAAAACTCACCAACTGGTTCTTGAACCGAAACTTTTTCTTCCCCACAAACTCTCCTTGGTAGCGTTGCAATAGCAAATAAAACGTCTGGCGGTATAACTCCCAGGTTCGGTGCTCATTGGCATAGGCTAAGGTGGAACGTTTCGGCGCTTCCTCCATCCCTAGATGCCTCACTCTCCCGAGCATACTGGATAATCCTTGCGTAATCTCACGTAACGTACAGGCTTGTCCGATATGGCAAAACAGCATCCCTACTAATTGCTCCCAACTACTAAATCCCTTGGCCCCTTTCTCCGATTTCGTTTCCTGTACCAACCCCTCAAATCCTATCCGTGGGAGGAGGGATAGAATCTGTCCAAAAATACTGCTACACTTATTCATAGTATTACCTCCGGTCTAAGATTTTGTTTTTCGCAAACTACAATTTTACTTCGACCGGAGTTCTTTTTAAATCCCTATTTTGGACAAGTCTGATCCTCAATAAAATCAATCCACCAATAACTCTTCTACAAATGTAGAAGAGTTCCGAATGGCTGAAATTCGCCACTTTTCTGCGACCGCAGAAAGCTTGGATAATTCATTTTAATTTTCAAATTTGAAATCTGAAATCTACAATCTGAAATTGATTGTTCTATCCCTTAATCACGCCCACCGGATGCAACTTCGCCACCTTTTTACTAATCCCCGCCTTTTCGCAAATGTCCACTACCAGCGAAACATCCTTATACGCCTCGGATACTTCTTCATGTAACGTCGCGCGTCCCCGGCTTTTGACATAAATCCCGCGGTCTTCGAGTTCCCGTTCAATGGCGCGCCCTTTGGTTTCTTTTTTTGCCTTTGTCCGGCTCATCATTCTGCCCGCGCCGTGACACGTCGACCCAAAAGTTTGCTCCATCGCTCCGGGCAACCCCACCAGCACGTAGGAATATCGTCCCATATCACCGGGTACAAGCACCGGCTGGCCGATGTCCTGATATTTTTTTGGTGTCTGCGGATGTCCGGGTGGAAATGCCCGCGTCGCGCCTTTGCGATGCACACATACAGTTTTTAGAACGGGCTTGCCACGCTCCGCTCGCAATGACAAAGAAGTGGGAATTTGATGTTCCTCCATCTTGGCGATGTTGTGACACACATCATATACAATCTCCATTCCTAAATCTTTCGGACCCAGATTAAACATTTTCATAAAACATTCCCGCACAAAATGCGTCATTAATTGCCGGTTGCTCATGCCAAAATTCGCCGCCGCATTCATCGCGCGAATATACCGTTCCCCTTCGGGTGACTTGATTGGCACGCACGCCAATTGTGAATCGGGCAGGGAAATCCCGTATTGATTCGCCGCGTGCCGCATCACGTCCAAAAAATCGTCGCATACCTGGTACCCCAGTCCCCGTGACCCGGAATGAATCATGACGACAATTTGATTTTGTTCCAAGCCCATGCCTCGCGCACAGCGCTCATCAAAAATTTCTTCCACGACCTGCACTTCTAAAAAATGATTCCCTGACCCGAGCGTCCCCAGTTGTTTACTCCCGCGGTCTTTGGCATCCTGACTCACTTCCTCATAATCTGCGTTTTGCAAACACCCGCCCTCTTCCAGAAAATCCAAATCCTCCCGGTTCCCCCATCCCTGATCAATGGTCCACGGCACGCCCTTATTCAAAACCTGTCTCATGTCCTCCGGTGAAAGTTTCACATTCCCTTTTTGCCCGACTCCGCACGGCACACAATCAAACAAGGCATACACCAAATCTTTTAATTTCGGTTTAATTTCTTCATAGAGTAGATTGGTGCGAATCAACCGGACTCCGCAGGAAATGTCATACCCAACGCCACCGGGTGAAATCACGCCATCATTCGGGTCGGTCGCCGCCACTCCGCCAATCGGAAATCCATATCCCCAGTGAATATCCGGCATCGCCATTGACGCGCCCTGAATTCCAGGCAGACACGCCACATTGGCAACTTGCTTGGTCGCCTGATCCGATTCAATCGCTGGTAACAATTCCTCACTCGCATAAATTATCCCCGGCACATTCATTCCCGCAATCGCCCCTTGGGGAATTTCCCACCGGCAATCATCCAATTTTCGTAAAGTTATCTTCTTCTCTTCTGCCATTTTCCATTTCCTTCCTGTTTTTCATTCTACCACAATCCGTAAAATACTGATAATAATGATGATAAACTGCGTAATTAAAGTATTTAATTAGCATTTAAGTACCCAATTAGAAGTGGAGGGGTACTGGAATTGCTAAAAGCAATTCCAGTACCCCTCCAGTACAAGTTCAGAGCTATTTCGATAATTTTTCGACAGCCCATTGGGCATGAGAGCGGACTAAATCGGAGGGGTCAGCGGAGGCGGTTTCCTGCAATACGGGGAGAAGGGATTTGTCCTTAGAATTGGCGGCGGTAATTGTTGCATTGCGGAGAATACCGGAACGTTTTGGACGGGAGATGGGACTATGTTTAAATTTTTCTTTGAATTGTTTGTCTTCTCGAATCAAGAGTAAAGTTTTCAAATCTGCCAGACTACCCCCTTCCCCCTCCTTAATTAAGGAGGGGGATTTCAAGGGGGTGGTGGTAAGAAATTCAAGCGTAGTTGTCGTTTTCGGTTTATGATTGAACGGACAAACATCCTGGCAAATATCGCATCCAAAAATCCAATTTCCCATCAGTGCACGTAATTTTTCAGGGATGGCGTTTTTCAATTCGATAGTTAAATAAGAAATACACAATCGTGAATCCAATTGGTTGGAGTTCACAATCGCTTGGGTCGGACATGCGTCTATGCAAAGTGTGCATGTTCCACACGTCCCCCGCGCCGGTTTATCGTAATCCAATTCCAAAGTAGTTAAAATCTCCGACAGGAAAACCCAGGAACCAAATTTGCGGGTAATTAGATTTGTATTTTCCCCGATAAATCCTAACCCCGCTCGTTGAGCAATCTCCCTCTCCAACAATGGCCCTGTGTCCACATATCGTTTGGTCAGCACTTCTGCGTCGGGAATGAATGTTTTTCCCTTTCCCGACGCCTTGGCTTGCGCCTGAATAAATTTTTCCAATTGTTCAAGTTTCTTATCCATGACTTCGTGATAATCCACACCGCGGGCATATTTTGCAATCTTTCCCATCACCCTATCAGTATTGTCATTCTGAGGAAGCGCAGCGACCGAAGAATCCCTACTCAAAATCGGCAAATCATTGGTAGAACACAGAGATTCTTCGCTTCGCTCAGAATGACACGAATTGGGTTCCTCATCCGCTTGGTAATAATTGATAGCCAAAGAAATAATCGTCTTGGCGCCGGGTAAAATCTCCTGCGGATGCGCCCTTCTTTCCGGTGCTCTCTCCATATATTTCATCTCCCCCGCGTATCCATTTTTCACCCATTGTCTTAGCATCTCTTCTCCATGCTCAAACGACTCCGCCGTAGTAAATCCCACCAAATCAAATCCTAGAGAAAAGGCATACTCTCGAATGGTTTCAGTTAATGACATAGGTTCATTATATCTTAACAATATAGAACGAAATGGAGAAACGGCGAATCGGTGAATGGGCGAAAAGAAAGCAGTGAAAGAAAAATCAGTTTTTCCGGTGAGAACCGAGGAGAGGCGCTACCCAGGCAGGTTGATTGTGCAATTGAAATTGCAATAAATCAATCAGTTTTTTGCATTGTTCCGCCAAACTATCCGATTCCAACAAATATTGTTTTTCCAATGTCGTGAAATTCAATATGAAAGAAATTGTATTCACCAGATCTGCATCCTCCTCCACATCTTCTATCAATGAAACGATTTCTCCCTGGTCTCCCGTATGTTTCGCATACCGGATTAACGTCTTGTTCAACTGGTTTTTCAATGCCAAGGGCAGAGATTCTGGAACCGGTTTTCCCGCTGGAATTATCTCCACCTGTGCCTGACGATAAGATTTGGTAAAGATTTGTTTCTTGATGATGAATTTGGATATTCCAAAAAGTATAATATTATACCGCCCGTCTTCCAGAGGTTGAGCTTCGGTAATTTTCCCAATACAACCGATCTGATAAATCGCAGGATTCCCGTAATAATCTTTTTCCCATCCTTCTTGCAACAAAGTCATACCGATGAGCCGATCCCAATCGAGCGCGTCTTTCACCATTTGCCGGTAACGCGGTTCAAAGATATGTAACGGGAGATACGTCCTTGGAAAAAAGACAACATTCGGCAATGGAAAAATCGGGATTGTAATTACATTGGACATGAATTTATTATCTTCTCCGGAAAACGATTTAAAAGATTACCCATCGTGTACCGGGTTCTTAAGTAACTATACCACGAGGGGGAAATTGGTGTAAATTAACCTTATGGAATTGTACAGGTGACCAAGCGGTGAATATCAAAGTTTATATTTGGATTTTACGGGGAATCTTCTTACGTCGGGTTCCCTTCTCTGTCCTATGTCAATATTTCCGTGCAGAACGAACGACTCGGTTTAACGAAACCCGTATCCTAAATCCCACCACCGATGTACCATTATATACCCATGTCCATTATCCTAAAGACGCCTCCCCTACTCGAAAATATCCCGGAATTGTCTTGATTCCCGGCGCGATTAACTCCAGTGACGTGTTTGACCGCCGGGGAGAATCTTCTATTCTGGCGATGCATGGATTGGTCGTATTACACTGGGACCCGGAAGGACGCGGGAAATCCGGGGGGAATGAAAACGCGGGTGGGTTCGCCCATCAAGACGGTCTCCACGAAGTTTTAAAATATTTAGCGTCTCTCCCATTTGTCGAAAAGGAAAATATTGGAGTTGTGTCCTATTCCTATGGTGTCACATTCGCGGGGGGCGTGACTCGCTATCCCGATAATCCTAAAATTAAATTCTGGCTGGATTGGGAAGGTCCTTCCGATAGAAAAGCGATTGAAAAGCCTCTTCTTCTAATGCCTGACCGACCGCATCTCTCTTTGCATGATTTAACCGATGAATCCTACTGGCGAGAACGGGAAGCCATCACTTTCTTGAAAGAATTAAATTGTCCCTACTTGCGAATTCAATCTGCACACGACCACGCCCAGCCGGAGAATGAGCATTGTATCCAATGCGTCAATGCCGCCACTCATCAAAAATATGGAGGACAGGGAGTCTCGCCATGGACGCGCGTGAATGATAAAGAAATGAATCAACCCAATACCGTCTATCAATTTCCCAATCAACAGCCTAATTATTTACCCAATGCGGAAGGGAGTTGGCTGGTTCCGAGGATTTTAAAATATATCAAAGAATTATTGGGAAACCATTACGAAAGATAATTATTTTCTAAGCAAACAGGAAATGGAATAGCGATTTTTTGCTACCCAGCGATAAACATAAGGCGCAAGCCATTGAATTCCGGGAATGGAAAAAAGATGGCTGCATAGATGCCAGCCACGTAAACGTTTTAACAATTCCGGAATCGCCTCCGCCCCGGATAATATTCGCCCATCCGGCAATACCAACTGCATCGCTTCCATACACTGATTTTCAGACATCGTGGGAAATCTCGTTTTACGTGATTCCGATTGGCAGGGTAAAAATTCTAAACAATTGGGTAACGCCATTTTTCTGATCCAATCCATACTTCTCAAACAGAAAGTACAGTTCCCGTCATAGATTAATGTTGCCGTTGATTCCATGAAACTTTCTCTTTCGATTTTACAATCTGCTCTATCTACGTTATTCTATGACCGATGAATTGGAAGGTCAAATAAATGGAAAATCCAACAGTCCGTACTCCGCAGAATCTTCATGAAGAAGATTGGGCAAAAGATAAAAAGACCGATGATTTGTTGGAAGATGATCCACGGTTTGAAGTTCTCGCCCGTTGGATTCGTCCCAACCTTTCCGATAAAATCTTTGAATGTGGCTGCGGGTCAGGGTATCTTTCTTCCTTAATTAAAAAACAGTCTCCCGATATTTTCATCTCAGGGTGTGATATCTCCGAAAAAGCCTTGGAACGGGCGAAAACCATCTTGAATAGAACCTATCCTCTTAATTTGGATAAAGAGAATATCCCCGAATCTAATGAGAGTTTTGATATCGTTGTCTGCAGCGAAGTCTTGGAACATCTGTATGATCCCGCTCATTGCCTTGATGAGTTGACCAGGATTCTCAAAAAATCAGGCGTCCTTTATATCACTGTTCCCAATCTAGTGTATTTCCCAAATCGCCTACGGGTCTTGGTAGGAATTATTCCTCCCGTCATCAACGACATCCGGCATATCCGTCCCTTTTCCAAAGAGAAAATCGAGAAGATGCTGTATCAAAGGGGATACGAAATTACTCGATTTACAGCAACGGGTCGTTTGAACAAATTAGCCAAAGTTCACCCGAGTTTTTTCGGGAGGACTTTGATTATGGAAGCTAGAAAAGAATAAATGATTATTCGACTTTGGGTCCCACAGCTTTGACATCAGCCGAAACTTTATCTTCAAACTGTTTAAAATTCTCCTGAAATTGTTTTGCCAGAGTTTGCGCCATTTTTTTATAATCGTCTTTGTTTTTCCATGTATTGATAGGCGTCAGAATTTCCGTTGGCACTCCCGGACAGGACTGCGGTACCAGCACACCGAAAATTGGATCTGGTGTAACAGGTATATCTTTTAATTTGCCGGATAACGCGGCGCGAATTAACGCGCGAGTATAGGAAATCTTCATTCGTTCCCCTACACCGAATGGACCGCCGCTCCAACCGGTATTCACCAGCCAACAATCCACCTTATGTTTACTGATTCGTTCTTGTAACAAATCGGCATAGACTGACGGATGTAACGCCATGAATGGCGCTCCGAAACAGGTACTGAACGTACTTTTCGGTTCATTGCCAAGCCCCTTTTCCGTTCCCGCAACTTTCGCCGTATATCCCGAAAGAAAATGATACATGGCTTGTTCCGGTGTCAGTTTTGCAATCGGCGGTAACACCCCAAACGCATCACAAGTCAACATAATAACATTTTTCGGATGGGGTGCGATTCCCGGCCAGATTATGTTCGGCAGGTGCAGGATCGGATATGCGGCACGGGTATTTTCTGTCAAGGTTGCGTCATTTAAATCAATCCGCCGGGTATCTGAATTAATAGCCACGTTTTCCAAGACCGTCCCGAATTTCTCCGTACAGGCATAAATCTCCGGCTCGGATTCTTTTGAGAGATTAATGACTTTGGCATAACATCCGCCTTCAAAATTGAATACACCGTTATCGCTCCAGCCGTGTTCATCATCCCCAATTAGTTTTCGTTCCGGGTCAGCGGATAATGTGGTCTTTCCCGTGCCGGATAATCCAAAGAATATTGCTACATCTCCATTGGCACCCACATTGGCAGAACAATGCATCGGAAACACACGGTCTTTTTGAGGTAATAAATAATTCATAATCGTGAATATGGACTTTTTAATTTCACCTGCATACGAAGTTCCGCCGATTAAGACTATCCGTTTCTCAAAGCTTAGCACGATAAATACTTCAGAATTTGTTCCGTCGACTTCCGGTTCCGCGTGAAATCCCGGCGCGTCAATCACAGTGAATTGCGGGACATGGTTCAGTTGTTCTTCGGGTGTGGCAATTAAAAACATAACGCGGGCAAATAAACTATGCCAGGCTGTGGTCGTGACGACACGAATGGGAAGACGATACCGAGGATCAGCGCCCGCAAAACAATCCTGTACAAAAATATCTTTCCCTTGGAGAAATGATAAAAACCGCATATGCAATTTATCAAAATGTTGCGAGGAAATGGATCGGTTGACCTTGCCCCACCAAATCTTATCTTTACTGGTTGGTTCTTCTTCAATAAATTTATCATTCGGCGACCGTCCGGTATGATGACCCGTGCGCACCACAATTGGACCCAAATGAGCAATGGTTCCTTCCCGTCGCCGCGCGATTTCTTCATATAACGATGCGACGGTTAAATTCCAATGAACATCTCCGATATTCTTGATTCCTTGTTGTTCCAAGCGATATTTGCGTACAAGCTGCATATATACTCCTTGATACTGAATGATTTTTTGAATTATTACTGAATTAAAAAAATACTTGCAAATCCCATTAAATATACGAAATATTACCTTTTCTGTCAATGGGAAAGCAGGGTTTTAACTATTTGATCCCACCCTAAATAAATAAAAGGGCGAAATGAAGTATATCATTCCGCCCTTAGAAAGATTGGCAAAATTTATGGTTTCTATTTAGGTAAATCACTATCGTCATTCTTCACCGTTGGGTTGGATAATGCGTCAGGAATTTCGCCATTATCTCCGCCCAATGTCCAATTCGAGAAGTGCGTGACGTCAGAGACCGTTAAGAGATGATTGACGGTATCCACGGTCACACCGGATGTAATGAACGACCAACCTCCTAAGCCTGTCGTATCCCATGCCGGTACCAAATCCGATTCCAACGCTAAGCCGCTAGCCAGATAATCAGAACTCGTGTAGGAGAAGGTAATCGTAGCGGTCAGGTTGCTCTGCGTGACTGCCGGAGTAATAATCCAATACCGCGGTATGTACTGGCCTGTCGGCAGATTCGGTGCCGTCGTATTCACATTAGTCACCGTTACCGTATCTGCATCTGTGCTGGTGAAGAATATTTGGACAGGCAGGTAGACCCCTGTGGTATCGCCCACATAGAAGGTCACAGTTTCAGAGGAAGCCACAACTCTCTGATCCGTCGTATCAAAGACTAAGATTTGCCAGATTGCAGATCCTGTGGTTCCGAACAAACTGGTGGCTTGGACTTGCCCATAAATCATCCCATTTGGCAAACCCGATACCGTTTGGGTGGTGGTAGAAATACTATTTATAGTCGTAACTATCGAGCTAAACGCGGAATCCAATCCAAGTTGGAGATTATAATTGATGGAACTTCCCAACGCATCTGTAGACGTGCTCCAAGAGAAGAATTGTTCATGAATATTGGTGGTTAAATTATTCAACGGTGTAATCAGCAAGGGTACGGACGGCGGAGGTTCTGTCACAGAAATATTCTGTTTGGCGGTACTGGTTCCAAAAGGTGTCTTCACTATCAACCTCGCTGTATAACTTGTAGGAGCCGCTACTGTGGCATAGATATGGGATGGACTTTGTTTAGTACTCGTTTTGCCATCCCCAAAATTCCAACTCCAAGTGGTGGAATTCCCATTGAGATTATTTGACTGATCCATGAAGTTAACTGTCAATGGCCCATTCCCACTGGTGGCACTAGGACTAAAGGCGGCTATCGGACCCGCTTCTGAGACGGTAACTATCTGTGTCGCTGATGTACTCACTCCAAAGAGAGTAGTCACAACCAATTTAACAGTACATTTAGTGATTGTCTGCACGCTTGGATACACATGCTGTGGATTCTGGACGTTACTGGTACTCCCGTCTCCGAAGGTCCATAACCAAGTTGTCGAATTGCCATTTAATGGACTTGAAGTATCCATAAAGTTCACAGTCAACGGGCCATAGGTGTTCACGAGACTCTCACTGAAGGAAGCCTTCGGTCCCGCTTCTGTGACAGTTACTGTTTTAGTCGCTGAAGTGCTCGCTCCAAAAGGTGTGGTCACAATCAATTGAACGACATATTGAGTAGTCGTCAGCACGCTCAGATACACATGCTGTGGATTCTGGACGTTACTGGTACTCCCGTCTCCGAAGGTCCATAACCAAGTTGTCGAATTGCCATTTAATCGACTTGAAGTATCCTTAAAGTTCACGGTCAGCGGACCATAGGTGTTCACAAGGCTCTCACTGAAGGAAGCCTTTGGACCCGCTTCTTTGACAGTTACTGTTTGAGTCGCTGAAGTGCTCGTTCCAAAAGGTGTGGTCACAATCAATTTAACAGTATATTTAGTGGTTGTCGGCACGCTCAAATACACATGCTGTGGATTCTGAACGTTACTGGTACTCTTGTCTCCGAAGGACCATAACCAAGTTGTTGAATTGCCATTTAATAGACTTGAAGTATCCGTAAAGTTTACGGTCAGCGGGCCATAGGTGTTGACAATGCTCTTGCTGAACGAAGCACTTGGCCCAGATTCCGTGACAGTTACTGTTTGTGTAACGGAACTACTCACACCGAACGGTGTCGTAACCACTAACTGAATAGTATATTGAGTAGTCGTGGGTACACTCAGATAGATATGCTGAGGACTTTGGGCACTGCTGGTACTCTTGTCTCCGAAGGACCATAACCAAGTTGTTGAATTGCCATTTAATAGACTTGAAGTATCCGTAAAGTTTACGGTCAGCGGGCCATAGGTGTTGACAATGCTCTTGCTGAACGAAGCACTTGGCCCAGATTCCGTGACAGTTACTGTTTGTGTAACGGAACTACTCACACCGAACGGTGTCGTAACCACTAACTGAATAGTATATTGAGTAGTCGTGGGTACACTCAGATAGATATGCTGAGGACTTTGGGCACTGCTGGTACTCCCGTCTCCAAAGGTCCAAGACCAAGTTGTGGAGTTCCCATTTAAAGAATTCGAGGTATCTGTAAAGTTCACGGTTAAGGGGCCATAGGTGTTGACAATGCTCTTGCTGAACGAAGCACTTGGACCCGCTTCCGTGACAGTTACTGTTTGTGTAACGGAACTACTCACACCGAACGGTGTCGTAACCACTAACTGAATAGTATATTGAGTAGTCGTCGGCACGCTCAAATAGACATGTTGTGGATTCTGAGTATTGCTGGTACTCCCATCTCCGAATGTCCAAGACCAAGTTGTGGAGTTCCCGTTCAAGGAATTAGAAGTATCCGTAAAGTTCACGGTTAAGGGACCATAGGTATTGACAATGCTCTTGCTGAACGAAGCACTCGGACCCGCTTCTGTGACAGTTACTGTTTGTGTAACGGAACTACTCACACCGAACGGTGTCGTAACCACTAACTGAATAGTATATTGAGTAGTCGTGGGTACACTCAGATAGATATGCTGAGGACTTTGGGCACTGCTGGTACTCCCGTCTCCAAAGGTCCAAGACCAAGTTGTGGAGTTCCCATTTAAAGAATTCGAGGTATCTGTAAAGTTCACGGTTAAGGGGCCATAGGTGTTGACAATGCTCTTGCTGAACGAAGCACTTGGACCCGCTTCCGTGACAGTTACTGTTTGGGTAACGGAACTACTCACGCCAAAGGGCGTGGTCACAATTAACTGCACAATATATTGACTGGTAGTGGGACCACTCAGATAGATATGCTGAGGACTTTGGGCACTACTTGTACTCCCATCACCGAATGTCCAAGACCAAGTCGTAGAGTTCCCGTTCAAGGAATTAGAAGTATCCGTAAAGTTCACAGTTAAGGGACCATAGGTGTTGACAATGTTCTTGCTGAATGAAGCACTTGGACCCGCTTCTGTAACAGTTACTGTTTGAGTCCCTGAAGTGCTAGTTCCAAAAGGTGTGGTCACAATCAATTGAACAACATATTGTGTAGTCGTCGGTACACTCAGATATACGTGCTGTGGATTCTGGGCATTACTCGTATTTCCATCTCCGAAAACCCATGACCAAGTCGTAGAATTCCCTTGCAATCCTTGAGATGTATCCATAAAGTTTATGGTTAAGGGACCATAAGTATTGACTAGGTTCTTGTTGAATGAAGCTATCGGTCCCGCTTCCGTGACAGTAATAGTAGTGCTTGCCGTACTCATACCAAAACTCGTTGAGACGATTTCAAAAACCGTATAAGTAGTGGGAGCGCTCACCGGCTGATAGATATGTTGCGGGTTCTGGGCACTGCTGGTACTCCCGTCTCCAAAAGTCCAACTCCAAGTCGTGGAACTCCCTTGCAATCCTTGAGACGTATCCGTAAATTTTACAGTTAAGGGACCATAGGTATCTAACAAATTTGTGCTAAATGAGGCAATCAACGTTCCAGAACTACTAAAAGTAAACGTATACGTCAGTGGACTTCCCAATCCAGTCACATAATCATATCCGACAGTGGTTTCCGTATAAAATCCGGGAGAACCGCTGACCATGTTATTCCCAATGGTTATATCCCGGAAAGTAACCGTATAGGTAGAGAGAGTTGAGGCACGGGCATAAAAAGTCGTATTATTTACAATTGTTCCTCCAAGAGAACGAATTGCCGCCCATTGTGGCGACCCCGCACTGGTTCCCCACACTTCCAACCAACCTCCATATCCATAACTGTCGTAGACCGCAACAGCCGAATCCGGTCCTCCATTATAAGAGACGTCCGGTACGGCGCGTCTCCCAAAAGTGCTTTTCACTCCATAATTTGTTTGATAACTGGGTTCGGTTACGTAGGCGCTTAAACCACCGCCACTGTCGTTCCAAGCGGTTTCCATAGATACAACATTCCCATTAAAAATCAATTCCGTTCCGCCAACCCCTGTCACATCCACGGAAGCAGCTGGCCATTCTACACCGGTTCCGTCATCTCCTGAAGAAGCAAAAAAATTCGCGCCAAACGCACTGATAAAACAAGTATCGTTACTGGCTTCAGTGGAAAATTCTGATCCGCCCCAACTCATAGAGACGGCAACCACATCCGCCCTATCCCTAGCATAATCTACCGCCGCTAAAAGATTCGCATTGCTGTTGGATTTCGCTTCCACGAGAAGAATTTTCGCATTGGGAGCAATGGCGTGCGCCCACTGAACATCCAATGATATTTCTCCTCCCCAATCTTCATTTCCTGCTATTGTCGCCGACATCTTATGTATCTCGAAATTTGTTGTAGATGCGGTAGGTAACCCGTATTGTTGGGAAAACACATTAAAATCATTTTGGCAACTGGGATCATTATACGCGTCAATGAGGGCAATCGTACCTGACCCGCCAGTGGTTGGTAAATTATATGCCGCCCGAATCTGCGACGGGGATAAACCGGAAGGAACAAAAGGAGTTACCAATGACTGAATCGGACGACGGATATGAATCGGATGACGCACCGTCATCTCGTCCAAAGTCGGCTCCAAGGCATAACTCATCTGCTGGATAACTACACTACCCACCAATACAAGCAACCCTTGATAATATTTTCCTCGCATCCGCATAATAATTATAGAAAAACAATTATATACCATGAAATTGGTTTTGTCACGTAAAAAAATATATCTTTTTCTTCATCCTCCTGTGACAACTATAGAGTATATACTTATATATTGTTTTGTAGAGTGGCTTGGGAAACATTTTTTGATACGAAGACTCCGTGAGATACAAAAAACCCTGAAAAACCCTAAAATCACCAAAATAAGTGTGCCATTTTGGCATGGTAGTCAAATGGGAGATAAATGGGAGTTAATACGGAGACAGTGTGTAGCTTCCTTTACACTTTTTCATTCCTTTTTTACCGAATAAAAAAACTACCTATAAATCTCTGACGCCCTCTAGGTCTTGTGTAAACACACTTTGAAAAAAACGATGATAATTAAACTTTTCTGCCTGCCCTGCTGGTAAAATAAAGCACCAGTCCGCTGATAATACAAACCACCAGAACCAAAATCCCTGCTTGATCCATTCGTCCCGCAGAGACATCGTCATAAATCGCCAGCGCGGCTGTTTGCGTCTTACCGGGAATATTTCCTGCTATCATCAAGGTTACGCCAAAATCACCGATAGCACGCGCAAACGCCATTGTCGTCGCCGCTACCAATGGATTCCAAACCCCTGGAATATAGATATGCCAGAGTAATTGTAATCCCTTGGCTCCTTCCATTTTTGCGGCTTCTACAATAGATTGTTCCACAAGCGTAAACGCCGCTGCTAAACTTTTAATAACCATCGGTAAAGCATGAATGAGCGCAGCGACAATCGCTCCGCTGACCGTAAACACCAATGGATGTCCCGTGACCATTTCCCAAAATTTTCCCAATGGTGAATGAACTCCCAGCATCACTAAAAGAAAATATCCCAATACCGTCGGTGGAAGAACCAGCGGCATTAAAATCAAAGATTCCAGAAAATCTCTACCCCATTTGGAATGGAATGCCATCCAATAAGCGATTATCGCACCCAAAATAACCGCCAACAATGTTGCAATAAAGCCGACCCGTAAAGTCAGCCAGACCGGTCCCCAATCCATATTTAATAGTAAATCAAACACCCACTCTTAGGATAAGTCAATTTGAGAGAAAATTCCAGTGGGTGAACTTTATTAATAATATTGACAGGACTTCTTTAGTATCTGTTTACCATTCCAGTTAGTCGTTTAAATTATCACTACAGGTTGTATTACAATCCCCTGTTCTAGCCGTCCATATCACGAAATAATCATTAGATAATTGATTTTACTTGAGTTGACGTACTTTAATAAAATTTTCAAAAAAGACTTGACAAATGAGAAAAAGCGTATTATGATAGTGAGTGTTCACTTTAATAATAAAGAGGAGACTATGGCACGTACAACAACCAAAAAGGAACCATTACAGGAAGCAGCGCTACAATTATTCGTTGAAAAAGGGATCGCAGGAACCACTACCCGCGAGATAGCAGAGAAAGCGGGAATAGCCGAAGGAACCATTTATCGCCATTATCCAGGCAAAGATGCGCTGGCATGGGATTTATTTTCACGTAATTTCATGAAGTTGGCGGTTAAATTGGATCGTTTACAGTCACAAGAACCGACCTTAAAGGATAAAATCTTTAAAATGGTAGATACATTTTTCTCTTTATACGACGAGGACAAAACGCTATTCCAGTATATTTTGCTTTCCCAGCACGATTTATTGCGCCGGGTTCCACCGGAGATGCCTAATCCGACAAATGTAGTTGTTACCATGGTGCGCGAAGCGATGGAACGCAAGGAAATCAAACGGGGTGATCCTGAATTAGCGGCTGCCCTACTCATGGGAATCGTCTTACAAACCACCATCACACATATTTACGGGAGAATTGACGGATTATTGATTAACCTAACAGATGAAATTACCGAAGCCTGCTGGAGAGCATTGGAAAAGTGATTATTTTTTTGACATATTAATAAAGTGATTACTCACTTAAAATAAAAGAAAGGAGACAAGCAATTATGATACATAGCATCGGTTAGGCAAACATCCTCTTCGGGTGGAATTGGATAAACATAGGAACAAATAAAAGAATAAGGACATGTAATAAAAGGAGAATTTCTATGAAACAGTTTTTAAACAAAAGCATTTATGGACTATTTGTTAGTATTTTGCTCGTCTCCACATGGGCAATTGCCCAGACAACTCCAATGAAATCCAGCGGTTTAACTGAACCGCAGAAAAGAATGGAACTAATGAAATCCAAAGGACCAAATGCATCCTTGACAATTCTTCCTGTTCGACTTGCCGGGAAACCTTGGGATCGGGTAACCGAAGTTGTGGGACTCTTACTAGAACAGCAAGGACTCAAGAATATTGAACTAAGTAAGACGGCCTTTGACCCAACAACCAAGACTGACCTGCAAGGTCTGGCCACTTCTGCAGGGGAATTTGTAAAAGGTCATCCTCCTACAACCGAGTATGTCCTTTATGCCGAGATGAACGGTACTCATGAATCCGGGTTGAACGAATTGCGTGCAGTAGTGGTGGATAAATCTGGTGAGATTATCTGGACTTTCCTCCAAACACCTCTGGATAAAGAATTGCGCGAACCCATGTCTCTTTGTGTCTTCTTGGTTCAACAACTGAGTCCGCAATTGGGACTTAATGAGGAAACCGCTAAGATGGCTAAACCAGGCAAAATGGCAGCAATTATGGATGAACGTAGCGGTCTGCCTTCCCAAAACGAAAGATCTCCTCTCCTCGAACGACAAAAGAAAATGAAAGAATCACGGAACACAGCGACCTTAATGGTTTTTCCAGTGCGAATAGAGGGTGTGGCAAATACTGCAAGTGCCGGCAACTTGACGAAAATGATTAATGATACCAAGCTCTGTAAAGCGATAACGGCGAAAGAATCCCTGCTGCTCAAAGCTTCCAAAGCTGACCCGAATGAATTGAAAATATTGTGGAACTTGGCACGCGAATTCCGGGATTATTCAAAGAAGAATCCTCCGGACGCTGATTACATTCTCTATGCGGACTATGCTTTTAACCCACAAAATTGGGAACAAGGTTTTGTCCATTTTGTAGTATGTGACCGCAATGGAGATTGGGTGATAGTAGATATGCAAAATTCTCATCAATCCGATTATCAAAATTATAAACCTATTTCGAGGGAAGACTGTGATAAACTTCTCATCAAACGTCTGGAAAGCTACCTGCGTTAGGATTGGATTATGAGAGTGGGGATAATTGTTTTGTCTTGGAAAGGAGGAAAATATGCAACCTGGAGACATTGAATCTTTAAGGCAGGAAATCATTAAACTGAGCAAAGAGATTGAGGATACGAAAGAACTCCTAAGAACTCAGATTCATCGAATCTGGAAAATGGAACAGGAAATAAAAACTATCCAATATCAGAAATCGATCCCAGCTCTTTCCAAGCCCACTTTTGAAAAGCCGGAAGAAAAAGTTGTCCATGCTAAACCTGCTATCCCAACAGTTTCAGAACTTGACAAACCCATTGTCCAACAAGAAGTCCTTAAAGAAATGTCATCCCTTCCTTCGGTCAAAGAAACAAAAAACGCCTTACCCCCCATAGTAACATCACCAGCAAAATCACAAACCTATTCCATGGATCTGGAGGCGAAAATTGGAGGAAATTGGCTTAGCAAAATTGGAATCTTAACCTTATTTTTAGGATTGGCATTTCTATTTCAATATGCCTATCAACATTCCTGGATTAGTGAAACCACCCGAGTCGTCATTGGGATATTAACCGGATTGGTCCTTTTAAGTCTGGGGGAATATTTCCATAATAAAAATAAATATATTCCTTATGCGCGAGTCATGACCGGCGGTGGGATTGCGGTCCTTTATTTATCCTTTTACGCAGCTTATGGCTTTTATCACTTAATAGCCATCTACCCGGCACTGGGTCTAATGTTGTTGACTACGCTAACAGCCCTGTTCTTCTCCATTCGATATAACACGGAGATTAATGCTGTCATTGGAGTACTTGGTGCTTATTTGACACCCGTATTACTGAAGGCTGGGATGAATGATGTTTATCTCTACTTGTCCTATAGTTTCATCCTAACCTTTGGAATTCTTTTGCTTTGTTATTGGAAGAAATGGAAATATACCCTGGTATTGGGAATTTTTGGCGGATACCTTCTCCCCATCTATCTACTCTCTGATTCAGCACAATACTTAATTCCCATTCTGGCTTATTATTTAGTAGTTAGCGCCGGAGTCTTCTGGGTCACGGCTTCCTGTGAATGGGAGGAAATCTCGTGTCTGGGAGTCCTCGGTGGTTATCTGGTTCCCCCAATTCTATTGACCAATACAACCCATCCCCATCCACCGGTATTCATTCTTTCCTTTTACCTCATCATTACGGCAGGAGTATCCCTTTTTACCCAAATTCGCAAATGGCAGATATTTTCCTGGATAGGAATATTCCTGGCGTACCTGGTCCCCGCTTATTTGTTGCGGGAACAAACCCAGGATTCTCAAATCATCCTTCTCTATTATTTCCTGACCACGGCTGGAATCCAGGGGATGGCTTATTTTCGAAAATGGCAGGATTTGTCGGTCATGGCAACGTTGGGTGGATTCCTTGTTCCCGCCTTCTTGTTTTTTGATGTGCCTTTGGACAATGTCCATATTCTAATCTATTTTGGTCTCCTAACCTTGATTTCCTATTTGGTTTCAGCACAAAAGGATTGGTTTGGGATAGCAGTACTGGGAGTTATTGGAGGATACCTGGGACCTTTATTTTTAACACCTCATTACAATTATCATTCGGAAAATTTCCCATATTTTCTAATCCTTACATTACTTAGTATCGGGTTGGGAGTATACCGGGGATGGCAGCCGATGATTTATTTGGCCTATGTATTCACCTCTATTTCTGTTTTTGCTTGGGGACAGCAACACTATCTTAAATCCCTGCTGGGAATCACGGAGACCTGGCTGGTTATCTTCTTCTTGATACAGCATATCGGTACATCCTTGAATTCTCTGATCCAGAAAATGAAACTCACGGAATGGGGTATTTTTATCCAACTACTTATCGCCGCCAGCTATTTCTCGCCCACTTATTGGATGTTGAAACCGGACTATCCTTATTGGCCGGGGTATATTGCCATTATCCTGATTGGATTTTATTTATTGAATGCCCTAATCGCTCAGAAACGGAATCAGGGGGATATTCTATTATTATGGAATCAAATTGGGTTGGCATCGGTATTCGCCGCATTAGCCATTCCCATTTTACTGGATCAACAATGGATTACACTCGGGTGGGCAATGGAAGCGGTTATCCTCACCTGGATTGGATTAAAAGGGAAAAATGTCTATCTGCGGACAGGAGGTCTGGTATTACTGGCGGGCGTGGTCGTGCGATTGTTTTTCTATGACCGGATTGACATTTACTATCCACATAAAGATTTCGTGCTCATCTTCAATCGCCGTTTCTTGGCATTCCTTTCCGGCATTCTGTCGTCGTACGGAATTTTATATTTAATCCAGAAGAATAAAACAATTGTAGAGAAATCTGAAAAAGTTGGGATTTCTCTAGGCTTGGCAATACTTGCCAATATACTCACCCTCTGGGTATTCAGCGTCGAAATCCTCGATTTCATTGACGCAAAATATGGATTTTGGTTGTTAAATCCTGAAAAAGTCAATGATTTATGGATGATGAAACAAATGGCGTTGTCCTGTCTCTGGGCAGTTTATTCCATTCTCCTGGTCACTCTCGGCATGTGGAAAAGACAAACGTTTCCAAGAATCTTTGCCATCGCTTTATTCGGAATCACCATTCTGAAAGTATTCTTGATGGATTTAAGTTCCCTGACCGGCTTCCCCCGGATACTTTCCTTTATCGTACTGGGCTTGATCTTATTACTGGTTTCCTACATGTATCAGAGATTTCAGGAAAAATTAAAAGTATTTCTAACTCGAGAAAATAATATATAAGGAGGATAAATCATGGAAGAAAAGAAAAAAGCAGTTTCCTTAAAAACCTTGCAGTGGTTAATGCAAGAGATTGACTTATGGAGAACAGAAGGAGTCGTGAGTCCGGAACAGGCGGGACTGTTACAGACACGCTATCGGACGCAGTACGAATCTTTGGAAAAGGGACGACCGGATTTAATGACAACCGTCATCTCCATCATCGGTGCTCTGCTGATTGGCTTGGGGGTCATCCTGTTTTTTGCCTATAACTGGGATAAGATACCCCGTGAAGTCCGCATGGGAACGATATTGGGAGTAATGGTCATTGCCTATCTTGTAGGATATTTTGTGCGTGAACGTTTCCCTGCCTATCGCACTTTGGGAGAAGCCGCCCTTTTCCTAGGAGCGATATTATTTGGTTCCGGCATTTGGCTCATCGCGCAAATGTATAATATCAATTCCCATTACCCTAACGGGTTTCTCTTTTGGGCTATCGGTGCGATTGCCGTCTCTTATGTGACCCAAGCCGTATCCGTGAATATGTTGGCATCCGTTCTACTGGTTGCCTGGACATGCACCGAATCGTTCGGATTCGATCATGCCAATCTTTGGTATTTCCCTGCGGTTACTATCGGAATATTCCCCTTTATTTATCAAACCAAATCACGGTACGCATTGACGGTGGCTCTCAGCGCTATCATTATTGGATTTATAGGGAATATAAATGGTCCCCCATACAATTTATTTTACCTTTTACTCTACCAATATATCGGATTGGGCTGTATTCTCTTTCTGGCAGGAATGTTGCATTACCAAAAAGATTTAGAGAATACTTTTTCCCGAATTTATATCCGCATGAGTTTGAGAATTCTGGTCATCACGTTATTCATCGCTACCTTTTATGACCTGCACAAAGAGATATCTCATTATGCAGATAAAATTCCTCTTTCTAGTGTTTGGATAGAGACGGGAATAGTGATCATAGGAGCTATTTTACTGTTCTATAACTGGGCAAAGAGCCGCTCTATCAATTGGATTCAAGATCCTTGGACTTCCAAATTGGTTTTAGGATTCCCACTAATACTCTTGTTGGCAACCGCCACACCCTTTCTGTTAAAGACAAATTACAGCGATACCATTGCTCTGCTCTTGGCTATATTTTGGAATGTCGTATATCTCGCGTTCGCCTTGGCTTTACTATACACCGGACAACAGCGCAATAAATTGTCCCTCCTGTACACCGGCAGCCTGGTTCTGGTCTTGCTAACCATCGGACGCTATTTCGATTTTGGACATGACCGCCTGGAACGTTCCCTGTATTTTGTGATTGCCGGTGCCCTCTTTATTTATTATGCTTTTTGGCTGGCAAAAAAACGTAAAGTAATTCGCAGTATTCGAAAGGAGGTTCTCTCATGATTCGCCGTGTATCTTTTTTCATTGTCGTGCTTTTACAAGTGGTATTTTTAATCGGGATGGTCGCCTATCACCAGAAACAACTGGATACCGGATTCCCGGTGCGGTTGGAAGTCCTTCCGATTGACCCCGATGACCTCATGCGCGGAGAATATGTCCGGTTGGGGTATAAGATGTCCAACTTGGATTTAACTCAGATACCTCACGATGCCGGGTCGTACGACAAGGGTTCAACCATTTATATCCTATTAAATCGGGACACCCAACTGGATTCAGTGCTATGGATTCCCAAGGCGGTTCGTAAATCACAACCCACATCGTCTGAATTTCCCTTTATCAAAGGTCAGATTCAATGGAGTAATCAATGGTCTACGCCCACCTCCAGGAATTTTCAAGTGAACACGGATTATAGCATCGGGCAATATTACGTTCAGGAAGGGCGCGCCAAAGAAATTCAGGCGGTGATTGGTAATTGGACTCAATCCACCTCCCGCCATGTGTCCGTGGAAGTACGTTTGGCAAAAGATGGGACTCCAGCAATTGCTAAATTATTTGTTGATAATAAGGAATTTAGATAAAATGATACCGCATTAATAATACATTAGTTATGGTTTCACAAGATATAAAACCACAAATTCCTTTACCCGTCCCCTGCTGGCTGCAGGAATTGGGGAAATGTGTCAAAGGGTATGAAGGGCGGTTTTTGTCCAAGGTGGAGCATTGTTTACCTTGCGACGTGTTTATTCAAGCCGCGCAAACCTCAGGAATATCCACTTCTGACTTTCTCGTTCAACAATTGCATATCTACGACCAACAGATTATGCGGAAACTGGAAGAGGTCAGACGTACATTGAAGGCGGACGTGGATGAACTCTCGGTACTCTTGGAAATCAGTACCGCCATGCAGGCGACTTCGGCTTTGGATGAAACTCTTTTCATCATATTAAGTGGATTGACCGCAGGATTTGCTCTGGGATTTAACCGCGCTTCGCTATTTTTAGTAGATGAACCGAAAAAAGAACTATACGGGAAACTGGGAGTCGGGCCTGCTAGTGGTGAAGAAGCTCATCGCATTTGGTCGGAAATGTCTCATCAGCGAATTTCCCTTTCACGGATGACTACTCCTGAAGCCATCGCGGCATCCAAAACTTCTGCTATGACACAACTCACACAAAAAATTCGTGTCCCTATAGCGGCAGGAAAGGGCATTATGGCGACTACAGTTCTTGAAAAAAAACCGTTCCACATCAAAGATGCTTATAATGATCCCCGTATTAATAAGGAGATCCTTCAATTCTTCACAGCACGTACTTTTGCTACCATTCCTTTATTGGCGAAAGACAAAGTCGTGGGAGTTATTTACGTAGATAATATTTATACCAACGACCCTATCAAAGATGAAGATATGCAATCCTTGTCCCGGTTTGCGGCATTGGCAGGTTTAGCTATAGCCGAAGCCCAGGCCTATGAACGAATCGAACACTTTACCGAGGAATTATCTGCCGAAGTTGCCAGAGCAAAAGCAGAATTGCGGGCCACAGAAAAAGAACTGGCACATCAGGAAAAATTAGCCGCTTTGGGTGAGATGGCTGCCGGGGTCGCTCATGAATTACGCAACCCCATGACCGCGGTAAAAGGGTTTGCACAACGCATATACCGAAAATTACCGGAAGGAGATTCCAATAAAAAATATGCTTCCATTATTGTAGAAGAAATGGACCGAATAAACTGGTTAATCAAAGATGTTCTGGATTTTGCCCGAAAACCGAACCCTGTTTTCACTCCCAGTGATATTCACAAGATTCTGGAAGATGTTCTGTTTATGTTTAAAGAGAATTTCATAAAATTATCCATTCGAATTAATAAACAATTTGGAGATGTCCCGGAATTTGCTTTTGATGAAGACCAGATTAAGCAAGTGTTTACGAATATTATCGGAAATGCCATTGATGTTATGGAGGAAGGGGGAACGTTAACCCTGCGGACACAACATGACGATAAATGGGTTTATATAAATATCCAGGATACCGGGCCGGGTATATGGCCGGAAATTTTAAAAGATATTTTTAATCCTTTTTTTACCACCAAAGCCACGGGAACCGGTTTGGGTCTCTCCAATGCCCACCGGTTGGTTGAGATGCACGGCGGGGATATCGTGGTAGACTCTCGTGTTGGACAAGGAAGCATATTTACTGTTAAACTTCCTTATCGGAGGATAATGAGCTAATTTACATTCCAGTAACACAATGCCCTTTACAATAACATTAGAGGAGTAACAATTATGTCGACTATTTTGGTTGTGGATGATGAAAAAAATATCCGCCTTTTATTTGAAGAAGAATTGAAAGAAGCGGGATATACTGTCTTGACAGCGGAGAACGGTGAAGAAGCATTAAAGATATTTAAAAAAAATAGCCCTGATTTGATTTTATTAGACTTGAAAATGCCCGGTTTACATGGAGTGGCAACTCTCGAGAAAATCAGGGAATTGGATAAAATCGTTCCGGTGGTTGTCGTTACAGCTCATGGAGCCGGTCGACCTGTCCAAAAATCACAGACTGAATATGCCATTAAAGAAAAACAATTGAACATTGCAGATTATATTACCAAGCCCGTGGATATGGAAGAGTTGGTTTCTAAAATTCAGGTATTAATCGGTTCTCCCAAATAATAATCGTTCAATGAAAATTTATTATTGACAGTCTTAATAAATCGGGATAAAGTTAATTAGTAGAACATAATATTCATATATCAGGAGCATCCATGTTTAATATTGGTGATCAAGTCGTTCATAAAACTCACGGTGCCGGGGTCATTACCGGAATCGAAGAAAAAACTATTGATGGTGAATTACTTAAATTCCTAAGAGTTCATTTGACCTTAAAAGAAGGGGATATTTTAATTCCTTGCAATGCAGGAGTTTCAGCAGGATTGCGAAAAGCTGTGGATGAAGAGGGGATTAATCAACTGGAAGAAATTCTAGGAGGAAGAAAACAGGTGGTTCCGAAAGGGGCGGATGGTACACCGCCGGACTCGATTGCCCTAATCGAGACCAATGACCCATTCCAAATTGCCCAGGCTATCCGCGCTTTAACGGATGAAAGTAAATCAGAAAAGTTTGAAAAAATGGAAAAAGATTTGTTGAGTGCCGCTCGGATGAAATTGGCGAGTGAATTGATGTTGGCTAAAGATCTCTCGAAGGCTGCCGCTTTATCTTTTATTAACCGCTCCATTCATGGAACGGAAAAATTTATGAAAGCAGCCCGGAAACGCCGCAAGAAAATTGCCAAAGCCAAAGAAGCTTGATTTTATTCCTCTATCTCTTCCGGCTCAATCTTTCCAAGGTTGCGATGGACTGTTTCCTGTATGACCTCCGGTGAAAATCCTTTTTGCGCCAAATATTGATAGATTTTCCTTTTTCTGACGCGTGGATCCCTTTCTTTACTGTACATTTTTTTCTTTAGCAAAGCTTTTTCTGCTAAAATCATCTGGTCGTCTGTAGACTGGAGTGACTTCAATAACTCTGTAATTAATTCCCTGTCAATTCCCTTGCGTAACAACTCTTGCCGAAGAACGACTGGACCACGAGGGCGGTGGGCGATTCTGTCTTCAATCCAGGACTGGGCAAACTCTGAGTCATTAAGAAGTTTTTTTGACTCCAAATCCGCAATTAATTTCTCAGTGATAAAAGTTTCATAGCCCTTTTGGGTCAGCTTGGCGCGGATCTCATGGCACGTATAAAGCCGGCGGGATAAAAGATTTAAAACGTATTGCCGCGCTCGTGAATAGTCTTCCCGTACAACAAGTTCTTTCAAATCCTTTGGGTCAATCTCCTGCCCCTCTTTTAATCTGGCGTGATAGAGAACTTCCTCATCCAGTCCTAGAAAAAATTCATTATCTACATAGATTGAATACCGTCTCGTTCGGCGCTTTTGAGGAGTAATGGACGTTATTACTGGCATTTGAATAGATTATGTAGAGACGTAACATGTTACGTCTCTACAATAAGATTGCAGAATGGAAATGTATTACGACTCGGCTTCGGTTTCACTTTTCTTGGATATAAAATTTAATCCAAGCTTTTCCCGTAATTTCTTTTCAATATCAGAAGAAATATCAGGATTATCTTTCAGGAATTTACGCGCATTTTCCCGGCCCTGGCCTAATCTTTCATTCCCGTATGAAAACCAGGTTCCGCTCTTTTCAATTAATTTTTCATTGCACGCCAAATCCAAAATATCTCCTTCTTTGGAAATTCCTTCTCCATAAAGAATGTCAAATTCAGCTTCTTTAAAGGGTGGAGCGACTTTATTTTTGACGACTTTGACTTTAGTCCGGCTGCCGATTACATTTTCCCCTTCACGAATCGTTGTCACCCGGCGAATATCCAACCGCACGGACGAATAAAATTTCAACGCCCGTCCTCCGGGTGTGGTTTCGGGATTACCGAACATGACACCTATTTTCTCACGAATCTGGTTGATGAAAATCACACAGGTTTTGGATTTGCTGATGGCAGAAGTTAATTTTCTCAATGCCTGCGACATCAGCCGGGCTTGCAATCCCATGTGTGAATCCCCCATTTCCCCTTCAATTTCCGCTTGGGGAACTAACGCGGCGACCGAGTCAATGACGACAACATCCACGGCATTACTGCGAACCAGGGTTTCTACAATTTCCAATGCCTGTTCTCCGGTATCCGGTTGGGAAAGCCAGAGATTGTCGAGGTCAACGCCAAGAAGCTTGGAATAGGACGGGTCAAGAGCATGTTCTGCATCCACAAACGCTGCAATTCCACCCATCTTTTGAACCTGCGCAATAATTTGCAAAGAAAGAGTGGTTTTACCGGAAGATTCCGGACCAAAAATTTCTACGACCCGGCCTCGTGGAACACCGCCAATTCCCAAGGCATAATCCAGTGAAATTGATCCGGTGGGAATTGCCGGAATTTCCAAATGAGCGCTGGATTCACCTAGTCGCATGATCGCGCCTTTGCCAAACTGCCGTTCAATTTGAGCGACGGCCAATTCCAAAGCTTTACTCTTTTGAGTTTGTGTTTTACTATCCATTACTTGTGCCATAATTTACATTCTCCTTTTGAAAAAATACATAATTTACCCATGGACTACACTCTCCATTTCCCCACTTTAGATACATTAGCCTATTGTGTTTCAGGTTATCTGTCAAGCAGAAAATTGACTATAGAAGAATAAAGCC
The DNA here is from genome assembly GCA_963768165.1 of uncultured bacterium. Classification (GTDB taxonomy): domain Bacteria; phylum UBP4; class UBA4092; order UBA4092; family UBA4092; genus CAVYHJ01. The sequence goes on from CAVYHJ010000006.1 coordinate 29,801, forward strand.
TTGTTCCCTTTATTTCAAGAAGGGAACCAAGGTTGGAATGGACTCCAGTTTTGAGACATAGGCTGGACTTAAATTTTCCATGCGAGCGCCCTCAATAATGATTTTGAGATATTCTTCGGATGGCTTTAAGTCCGGCTGGCACCGTTCCTCCGAGACATAAAACAGTTTCACACGATGCACCGGCGCTCGATCATAAAGATATACTGTTATCGGATCGTCATATTCCTCATAAAGACCGGGAACCCCATTTTTCCTTTTTATAACCCAATAATCTTCATCAAGAATATTATAGAGAACCCCGTGCAATAAACCCTCGGGTTGAGGATGCACATTCGCTATACCACAATTATATTCCTCGGAATAATGGTCAAAGGTAAGTTTAAAATCTTTCAAGATTGCCGGTTGTTTGGATAGAATTCGAATATGCCGTATCTTATGCAATTCGCACCAATCACCTAAATCTTTTAGATTGATATTCGTGCCGTAAGCAAAATAGTACATATATGAACCTTTGCTAGCCAAATGATAATACTCCGATTGCACATACAAGTCAAGTACTTAAGGTAATGTGTACAGACATATGGCGGGTTTTTTAGAATGAGGAGATGTCTATACGTATGGCAACGACGATTCAAGAGGAACGATTACGCTGGGTATTACCTATAATAAAGAAAGAGATACGGTTAAAGGAGGTGTGTAAGATTTGTCCACACAGCCAACGAAGTTTGGAGCGATGGGCGGCGGCGTATCGGAAAGGAGGAGAGAAGGCTTTGGAGCCGCAATCCACCCGACCCAAAACTTGTACAAAAGAAACCACTCTCCGAGTGAAAGAGAGAATTCTGGAAATCCGGAAGAAAACGAAAAAGTGCGCTCTAAAGATCCATTGGCACTTGGCCAAAGAAGGAGTGAGGATTCATGCACGGACTATCGGGAAGATCTTGAAGAAAGAAGGGTTGGTGAGGAAATATCGGGTGAAGAAAATGAAATACAAGTATTTGAAAGCACCACGATCGGTCGGTGAACTTCTAGAGATCGATGTGAAGTATGTTCCCGGAAAGGTAGCGGGACAACGCTATTATCAGTATACCGCCATTGATCTGGCGTCCCGCTGGAGACATTTGGCGGTCTATGACGAACAATCCAGTTTCCACTCTCTCCGGTTTTTAAAAGAGGTCCTGGATCGTTTCCCTCATAGAATACAAGCGATTAAAACTGACAACGGGGTGATCTTCACCAACTACTACACCGGCGTAAACAAACGCCGTGATCGAACCCTGAAAACCCTTCACCCGCTGGATGTCTTTTGCCAAGAAAGAAATATAGTGCATTATCTTATTGATCCGGGAAAGCCCGCGCAAAATGGAACCGTCGAACGAAGTCACCGGGAAGACCAGGAGAAATTTTATGACCAAAACACCTTCCAGAACTTCCAAGACTTGCAAAATAAATTGAAACGCTGGAATATAGAATACAATCATCTGGAACATTGCGGCTTACTGGGCAAATCACCCAATGAGTTCATGGCACAATACCAAAAACCTAAACCGCCAAATGTTCGTACCTAAAACATTAAATTATTTTGCATTTTAATCCCAAAACCGGTTACAATGTGAATCACAATGATGCGTCGTTTAAATATACTTTTATGCATTATTTTCTTCGTTTTTGTGAGCATAACTGCCGAATCCAAGACAGAATTGCCCCAACCTGATTACAACCGAATTATAAAAACAATAGTACATTTGACAAAAGATATTGGTTCCCGCCCAGCCGGGTCGGAACAAACGAGCCAGGCAATTCAATTTGTTTCTCAAGAACTAAAGAGTATGGGCTATCATCCTATTTATCAGGATTTTCGCCTGCCAGATAATACGCAGGGGCGCTCTGTGGATGTTTTTGATGTCGGCACTACTCAACGAGAAATTATACTCACCGCTCACGTAGATACTCTGCCGGATAGTCCGGGCGCCAATGAGGATGCCAGCGGTGTCGCGGTACTCCTGGAATTGGCTCGGACGGTTCGGAAATATCATATCCCTGTGGGTGTTCATTTCCTTTTTTTGGGCGCGGAAGAAAAAATCCATGGGTATGAAGAAGAGTCTTATTTTAGTTCCGCACGTTTTATGGATTATCAAAAAGAACGGGGAGTACAATTCATGAATGGCGTTATTGTAATAGACAAAATTGGTGCAGGAGAAAAACTCCAAGTTACACTCATAGACAGTACGACATCCAATATAATGGATAAATTACTCGACAAATCCAACCAATTGAAAATTCCTGTGGAAAAACAAGTGGTGCAACAAGAAGAACTGGAATCTATCCCTTATGTAGATATCGGACTGGAAACTGTTCGTTTGGAATGGAGTCCAAACCCCCATTTACATTCCTCTAAAGATACGGCAGATAAAATTGAAAGAAAAAAGATTGAAACTGCTTATACCCTGCTGGAGAATTTTCTCATTGTGCCTTAAAAACTCGGAAAATAAAAGTACGGTTCTATTTTATTTGTCCGGTTATAGAACAGGATTGATTTAACCACTGACTTGTCTTGACATGATAATTAAAAGGAAGTATCAAGAATAATGCGCGGTTGATTTTCTCCCCGGAAGCAGTTATCTTTACTTGAAACCTTAGTCCAATTTGTGAATCGTCGCTGCGATTTTCCCATTCTTGATTTCAATAATCCCGACACCCAGGGGAAGGCTAAACCGTTTTCTCCCTGCCCCACCGGGATTGAAAAATAAGGTTCCATCTATCTCTTTTTGAAAGGGGACATGGGTATGACCAAAGACGACAATATCTATTTTCTGATTTGCCAATTCCAGTTTCACGGTATCATGAATTTCCTGTCTAAGAGACGGTATGCCATACCCCAATGCCTGATGTATCAATAAGATGGTTTTCCCTTCAAAAGTCAAAATCTGCTTTTCCGGCAAACGTTTGAGTAAGATATACGGGTCTACATTACCCCGCACGGCATTGACCGGCGCAAGAGACTCCAATTGAATTAAAACCTCTTCTGTATCAATATCCCCGGCGTGTAAAATAACATCCACTTTATCCAACAACTCAAAAACCTTGGGATGTATTTGTCCATGAGTGTCGGTGATTATGCCAAGTTTCATGAAAATACTTTAACACATTAGTAAATATATTTGACGCAAAAGAATAAGAAAAATATTTTTACGATAACTTCAATCCTTTGGTATTTATTATGAAGAAAAAATGAAATACTATCCCTCTGATTAGAATCATCCTTATTGCAATTTCTGCTATTGCTACGTGTATACAAGAGTGGCAACAACATAGTTTAGATGAATCAGTTAAAACGGGTTTAACTCTTCCCCCCCTTTCAACTCTCATAGACATTCCGCTATTTATCGAACCATACAATTTTCTCCCCACTTGACATTATAGGTTTTGACATGCCGTTATCGGTGGCCAATCGCCAAATCTTGCAATTTTACGTTTCTGGGGACGGTTTCGGCTGTTTTTTTCATTGCCCAAGCCTATCCTGCTGTCGGTTATAGCGCTGGAAGACCGTAACGGGACAGGAACTGATAGAAGTAATAAGGTTGCCGCAACTTACTGTTTTTCAATACTTTATAAAATTGTAATTTTTTTGTAAGGGAATAATGAATTCTGCCGTCTTTTAAAATAGAGAAAACGAAATATTTTGAAAGGAACAACTCCTTTTATTACCTACTATAGTAAAAAATAGCAGGTATTGGCCAATGAAACGGAAAACAAGAAAAAAACTTGTACATACCACTATTATACAGGAATGGAAGTGTCGTTCCTGTAATAATACAGCATGTGTCTTTTCCGCGGCTTGTTCCCATGTATATTTTCCTGACCAGATTCATTCACTATCTCCAATCTTAGTAAGGGGACTCCAAATAATGCGCAATTACCATCATTATCCGGATTTGCGTGTAACCGATATAGCCAAAACCATGCATTTATCCGTGAGGAAATTACAAAGCTTATTTCACAAAGAACTCCATTATATCTTTCGCGACTATTTAAGCGAAATGCGCTTATCTCATGCCCGGAAAATGCAATTCGAACGCCCTTGGTTAACTCTTGACCAAATCCGCAAAAGAGTCGGGTTTGCCTCAAAAAATGGGTATTATTTCGCTCTCCATAAACAACAACAAAAACTTATTAAGCATTTTCTTAATTCATAGGAAGAATCTCTCATTTCCAACGAATTCCTGCCATTCTTTTATTCTCTAATTAAAAAATATCCCCCATAACATTCAAATCCACTCATTTTTTTTGCACATATTGGGACTTGACAATTAAGAATTCAAGGTTAATATTCTTGTACGATAATTTTAATTTTAGGGATAGGAAAGGGGTAAAAAAGAAGTAACTATCTGATCGACTATATGTCAACTCAAGGCTATAGTGACTCTTGTCCAGGAAAATAAAAATACAAAAGGAGGTTGCTTATGTTCAAAAAGAACAATACGTACAGATTTAATTTTTTGATGTATCTTCGTTGGGTGGTATTAACAGGAATCTTATCTCTGTGCTTGTCTCAGGAAAGTTTGGCGAGTATTCCCTTTCAAATCAATATCCAAGGACAAGTGACGGATACCACGGGGAATCCGGTGCCGGATGGAAACTACACTTTCACGTTTAATCTTTACGCGACCTCCGCCGGAAGTACTACGGCTTATATATATACAGAAAGTACTTCCAACTATCCAGTACAAAGCGGAATATTCAGTTATCTTTTGGGAACCAATAATGCGTTAACCTTACCGTTTGGAGTTCCTTATTGGCTGGGTGTTCAATTCAATAATGATCCCGAAATGACTCCCCGGCAGGAGATCGTTTCGGTGGGTAATGCCTATAAAGCATGGAATTCGGATAGTGCGGGTATAGCGGTATATGCCATAGTTGCTGGTACTGCCTCTACTGCCAATAATGCTACTAATGCAATCAATGCCACGAATGCCAATTCTGCGACATTCGCTTTTACGGCCAGCACCGCCACGACTCTGATTTCGGCTTCGAATATTTTGGGCGGTACACTGGCGAATACACTGTTGGATCCCACCGTTGCACTACTGACGGCCAACCAGAACTATACCGGGATTAATACATTCGGAGTGGTCACGGCAACCGATACATGGTCGTTGGTAACGGTTCAATCGGCATCCAGCACCAAGAACATCTGGGTATTAGATACGGTCAATGCACCCTATGTCAATGCGACCGTTAATTATGCGATAACCGCTGGGAGTGTAACAAGCGCCACGAATGCAGTTTTTGCCTATACCGCCAGCACCTCTTCCACGGCAATTTATGCCCTAGTTGCCGGTAATGCCTCTACTGCCAATAATGCTACTAATGCAATCAATGCCACGAATGCCAATTCTGCGACATTCGCTTTTACGGCCAGCACCGCCACGACTCTGATTTCGGCTTCGAATATTTTGGGCGGTACACTGGCGAATACACTGTTGGATCCCACTGTTTCATTACTGACGGCCAACCAGAACTATACCGGGATTAATACATTCGGGGTAGTCACGGCAACCGATACATGGTCGTTGGTAACGGTTCAATCGGCATCCAGTACCAAGAACATCTGGGTATTAGATACGGTCAATGCACCCTATGTCAATGCGACCGTTAATTATGCGATAACCGCTGGCAATGTAACAAGCGCCACGAATGCAGTTTTTGCCTATACCGCCAGCACCTCTTCTACGGCAATTTATGCCCTAGTTGCCGGTAATGCCTCTACCGCCGATAATGCTACTAATGCAATCAATGCCACGAATGCCAATTCTGCGACATTCGCTTTTACGGCCAGCACCGCCACGACTCTGATTTCGGCTTCGAATATTTTGGGCGGTACACTGGCGAATACACTGTTGGATCCCACCGTTGCACTACTGACGGCCAACCAGAACTATACCGGGATTAATACATTCGGGGTAGTCACGGCAACCGATACGTGGTCGTTGATAACAGTTCAATCGGCATCCAGCACCAAGAACATCTGGGTATTAGATACGGTCAATGCACCCTATGTCAATGCGACCGTTAATTATGCGATAACCGCTGGGAGTGTAACAAGCGCCACGAATGCAGTTTTTGCCTATACCGCCAGCACCTCTTCCACGGCAATTTATGCCCTAGTTGCCGGTAATGCCTCTACCGCCGATAATGCTACGAATGCAGTCAATGCCACCAATGCCAATTCTGCGACATTCGCTTTTACGGCCAGCACCGCCACGACTCTGATTTCGGCTTCGAATATTTTGGGCGGTACACTGGCGAATACACTGTTGGATCCCACCGTTGCACTACTGACGGCCAACCAGAACTATACCGGGATTAATACATTCGGAGTGGTCACGGCAACCGATACATGGTCGTTGGTAACGGTTCAATCGGCATCCAGCACCAAGAACATCTGGGTATTAGATACGGTCAATGCACCCTATGTCAATGCGACCGTTAATTATGCGATAACCGCTGGGAGTGTAACAAGCGCCACGAATGCAGTTTTTGCCTATACCGCCAGCACCTCTTCCACGGCAATCTTTGCCTATACGGCCAGCACCGCCACAACTCTAATTTCGGCAGCCAATATTAGCGGAGGAACTTTAGCCGATGCCCGATTGTCTTCAAATGTACCTTTTCTGAATGCGAATCAGACTTTTACAGGAATTAATGTCCTAGGAATAGTTACTGCGAATAATACTTGGTCTCTAACCACCATTCAATCCGGACTTTCAACCAAATATATTTGGGCAACCGATACCTTAAATGGTCCCACGTATATTATTTCCACTGTAGCGTATGCCTATCAATCGGGAACTACCAGTTTTGCCAACGGAAATGCAATCTTTGCTTATACCGCCAGTACTTCTTCCACGGCAATTTTTTCCTATACGGCTTCTACGGCTACCACTCTAACTTCGGCAGCCAACATCGCGGGAGGCACTCTGGCAGATGCACGGCTTTCTACAAATGTTCCACTATTAAATGCGAATAATACTTTTAGTGTAGCTAATTATTTTTATGGTGTTACTATCAGCAGTAACTGGAGTCCGTCACAAGAAACATCCTTGGTTGTGCAAGGTTCCTCGAATGGTTCTGGTTGGCCCGGAATGATGAGTATTGGTGGGAATGGACAAGTTTCAGTTTCATATGGAGGTATTGGTGCGGGATTATTTGGTGGTATCGGTGCCAACAGTGGTGGATCACATACTTATCAAGCCGGTCCAGGAGGGGCGGGAGCATATCTTTCAGGTGGTCAAGGAGGAATTAATTATGGCGGTGGTAACGGCAATGGGGGAGTAGGGTTAATTGTACTTGGTGGATATGATTCCAGTACGACTACTCGTTCGAGTGCGATCCAAGCGACAGGAAATATCACCTTGGGAACAGGGTACACGGTAGATGGAGTAGATGTCAGCCAGCAAAATGCCACTTGGCTGGGGTCTACCGCTTCACAAACCCTCACCGCTGCTTCGTTTTATGATGTCGTTACATCGGTCAATTATGTTAATGGAGGAGTCAATGTAGCATGGTCAGCACCATTCACCCAGCCGCCCTCAATTACAAGCGGAATTCTTAATTCCAGTTATTCAACAGTTACTTCGTATGATGTTCAATGGACATACTCATCCAGTACCGTCGGCACCTTTCGGGTTAACTATCATACTGGTGTAACTTCTGGTGAAGCTGCCACCAATGCAGTGACTGTAATGATTCATACCATCGGAAAATAAAAGGAGGAAATTATGAAAAAATTATTACTACTGTTTGTTTTATTGCCCTGCCTGTCATGGGCGCAGGTAACCTATAGTGGGGTGAGTATTGTTTCTATAATGACCACGAGAGATTCCCCACCTGAGATTACCGTGAGTGCGGGATGTGTGTTCCGCGGTGTATCTTCCGCTCAAGCAAATCAATTGGGATTGATGGGTATTGGACGAGATTCAACCACCGAGTCAATAGTCACAACCTATAACGGATATGATCCACAAACCCAGCAAGCGTTTATTTTGATTCCCAATCAAACCTTTACCCTTCCCAATGATGGATTGACTTCGGACCAATATGTGACCTCGATTCAAAATTATGTCGCGAAACGATATAAAATCTACGCCGACCAAATTACAGGCAGATTCTTCACGACTCCTAAGATAAAGAACAATATAAATTTGAATTCCTCGGTATCTCCTCAATATCAGGTGGAGAAATCGGAGAAGGAACACTACTCTTCCACTCAAACGGATAACGGCACAACGAATACGCCGAATGTTTTTTGGAATAAAAATATCTTGGCATCCAATACGAAAGAATAAAGTATTATATACGCGAGTTGCCAGTAGAGACGTTCCACCAGAACGTCTCTACTATTCATGGAGGTATAACGGTTATGTATAAGAAAAAGTGGTTCTCTCGACTATTTATCGGTATATTCTTTTTTTTAATTGTATATTTATCTTTTTTACAAAACATATATGCACTGGCGATTGATGGTGTTGCCTACGACGACTCTGCGTTTAATGGTGGGAATAGTAGTGTTTGCACTTCTATTTGGATTCATGTAATAGGTATTAATACAAATGCTGCTGTTAATGGAGGATTAACTATTACTGTTGATGGCCAAGGAACTAACAGTGATACATTAGGAAGCTTGGATACATGTTATGATCTTTATACGAATGATGAAATAGATACGTATAATCGGTTATGTCAATATAGTTATTGTTTTGTTACGGCTTCGTATACGGATGATTCTGGAAATATCACTACTTACCCTTGTGAACAAAGTAACACAAATGGTATGTATTGGACTATTTATGGTGTTACTGATTCTACTATTTTGATTTGTAATCCTGCTCAAGGTTGGGCTTGTGGCAGTGACGCTGATACTAATCCTGACGATTTAAATACTTCTCAAGCGTGCTTTACTGGAAATGATCTTTGGTTGAATGTATTCTCTGGAGGTAATCCAGGGTTTTACAATGGACCCCATACAATAACGGTAACACAATTTTATGCGACTTGGACATCATTCCTGACCGATGCAGGGACCTATCCATGTCAGGGTTTTGAAGGTGTTACTGTAAATTATTATTTACTCTCTAGTGACGCTGTATCTTCAACAATAGATTTTGAAAATACACTTCCCGGAGTTAACGCCTGTTCTCAATCCGTTGACTCCTCTATTGAGCCTACATTCTGTGAATTGGGAGTTTGTATATATCCCTTTTGTTTTGCTAAAAACAAAATATATACTCTACAAAATGATATTACCATGTCGGGAACCCCTGGATTATCAATGACCCGGGCCTATAATCTGCGTCAACCTTTTAGTGATTACAGTGTAGCAAACGGGTTTTATGAAATGGGCTATGGATGGTGGTCGGAGTATTCTCAATGCATTGAAGACAATTATGGATGGGTCTACTATTTTGATGAAACCGGCAGGAAAATTTATTTTCAAAGGACGACTCCTTATTTCTCAGATTATCAACCAAATCTAACAGAATACTACTGCCAGGAGACGGAATACGTTCTTACAAAAACTAATTCCATGGAAGAGGAGGTTGTGGGAGATACGCTTGGACAGCAAAATCAAGGATATCAGTATACTTTAATAAAAGGTAACGGCTGTTGCGGTGGTGGATATAAAACGTTGACGTTCGATAAACTTGGAAGAATAACGCAGATTGCAGATTCTAATAATAATACAATTAATATTGATTATTGTCTTAACCATGATCAATTTGGTTGTCTTACTGAAGACTGGACATATACACCGCTTACAACACAAATCTATAATTCCAATGGACAAGTTATTCACCTAATTAGATATAATATCGGAGATGAAACAACTAAAATTCAGTATGCGGTATGTTATAACACCAATGATCAAAATTTATCGATTTTGACTGTAAAGTATAATTATGACGGTTATGACAATTTAACCAGTGTTATCAACCAAGGAGGGCAAACTGCCAGTTTTATTTATTCGGATGCGGCGAATCATCAACTTTCACAATATATAAATATCAATGGAGAAACCACAAATTGGGTTTTTGATACCAATGGCGTTTGTACGAATACCAATGTCAATGGAATCTTCAGTCTATTTACATATAATTTTCAACCTACGAACAATCTTACCATTCAGGCAGATACGGCTAATAAACAGGTCATTTATCATTGGCTGAATAACGGAATTGTTACTGGGAAAGACTATCCCGATAATTCTTCAACACAACAATTCCCCGACCAATACAATAACATCACTACGGCCATCAATGAAAATGGCGATACAACGAATATGTTTTATGACGCATACAATAACCTTACGACCGCTATTGATTATGCGGGGAATACCACCCAATATTTTTATGATGATAATTTTGAAGTATGCACCACCTTGATCAATGCCGCAGGACAGCAATATAACTTTTTACTGGATGGAAACGGGAATATTACCACCATGATTTTCCCGGATTCCTCCCAATGGTACGCCTATTACGACAGTTCCGGGAATTTAACGACATTGGTCAATCCCTTGGGCTATGCTTCGTATTACTTCTATGATGTGTATGGGAACCCCTCGGGGTTTCAAGATCCTCTGGGGAATCAGAGTTTTACTTTTTATGACAGTTTTGGAAATCTAACCGCCACCATCAATGCGTTATCCCAACAAGTGGAATTCCAATATGATACTCTTGACCGGGTTACAGCGGTGCTAATGCCCTTGGGTCGCAATTCGTATCTTTCGTATAATAACACCTTCAATCCCATCTCCGCCATAGACCCCATGGGACATCAAACCCAGTTCCAGTACGATAGTTTGGATAGACTCACGAGTACTTTGTCCGCGGCATCCACCTCTATTTCCAAATATTATGACAACTATAGCCTGTTAACCACGGGAATGGATGAAAATGGCAATCCAACTTTTTATCAATATGACAGTTGTAGTAGATTAATTCAAGGTATAGATGCCGCAGGGAATTATAGTCAGGTTTATTACGATGCCGCCAGCCAGGTGACCTCGGCACGTAAACCGGATGGAACTTTATTACCCCGTTGGTACGATGTTTTGGGACAGGTTACCGCCTATGTTCATGGAGAAACCCAAGGATTAGTCACTACTTTTCAATGGTACGACGTGTTGGGGAATTTAACGACGGTCTACGACATCAATCAAGGTTATACTCAATATTACTATGACCTCATGGGACGGATTACCACCAAATGTTATTCCACTTATACGGTTTCCTATTTTTATGATGTATTGGGACGAAAGACGGCATATCTTGACCCGCAGGGGAATCTTTTCACGTATACCTATGATGCGGACAATCACCTGATTTCCCTAAACAATTGGGCGAACCAGACGACCTCTTATAGTTATGACGCCTTGGGAGAGGAGACCGCAGAGTATTATCCCAACGGTACGATAATGAATTATTATTATGATGTTTTGGGTGAGCTGACATCCATCCAATTTTCTTATGCCCCCGTGGGAGAACAGAATGCGCAGTATTATGCCAATGGTAAGAGAATGAATTATTCCCATAATGCCTTCGGGAGACTGACATCCATCCAAATTTCAAACAACTATGCTTATGGACAAACTTCTTCCATACTGTTGAATGCGGGGAGTCAGGAAACCAGTACGAATTATGGGTTGCAACTGGCCATCGGAGATACAGTAATTGGCCAATCCTCCTCGGCAAATTATACCGTTCATTGGGGACTGGGACAATTTAATTATATGAATCCTTCCACTCTTAATTATATAAATCCATCTACCTTGCAAGTGTTGGCGTATGCGTATGATTCTGTGGGGAATAGGACTTTGCAAGTAGACATCTCCAATAATTCCACCTTCTATTATTACGATACTTTGTATCGTCTCACGACCGAGCAACGGATTGGAACCAATGCCTACACGCGAAGCTATACCTATGACCCTGCCGGGAATCGGACCCAGATGCTGATTCTGTCCGATAGCACATCTACTACCACATATATCCTGAATAACTTGAACCAAATCACCGCTTCCACGACCAATGGGGTGGAAACCCTTTACTCCTATGATGCCAATGGGAACTTGCTCTCCAAAGGAAGTACGTCCTATTTGTGGAATAAAGACGACCAACTCATCACCGTGTTCTTGAGTAACGATACGGTGAGTTATCTCTATGATTCCTTTGGACGAAGGTCCCAGAGGGTACATGGGAATTCGACTACAAACTATCAATTGGAAGGGTTGGATACACAAATTGAATTAGACAACAGCACAGTCCAGCGAACCTATACTCTATCGGGAGGACTCACCGGACAAATCATTTCCGTTCGATATAACGGGGATGATTACTTCTATCACTATGATTCTTGGGGAAATGTTCTATTTATTACTGATTCTTCAGGAGCTATTGTTTCTTCCTATATCCAGGAAAGTTTCGGAAATGTTCTTGATAACCTAATTGGGTTTCCTATACAACATAATTTACAAAGTGAATATCAAGAGGGTCCTCCAAATTATTATCACTTAAATACGGGGGAACTGGACCCGGTCACAGGTCTCTACCATTGTCAATCTCGTTGGTATGATCCAACCTCTGGAACATGGATTTGTAACGATTATTATAAATATAGTAGTTATAAATCTAATTCTAATAATAATCCTAATTCATTAATTTTAAAGCCAGTACCTTTAGAATTAGATCCACAACTTATTGACCTTATAATAGCATTTTCTATGCCGGGAGGAAACGAAGGTAAAGCGGGCGAAGGGTTGTTGTCTAAAATATGCAAAATAAAATATATACCGATTTGGGGTAGAACTTTTCTGGGGGAAGGAACTCTTGGGGTGGCCAAAGAGGGTTATGGATTTACATCCTTTGAGGCTCTTAAAAAATATTTAGGGGATCCTGGACCGAATAATGTATGGCATCATATTGTGGAACAACGGGAGCCAAATGTATTACGATTTAAACCATGTAATATTCATAATACTAAAAATGCAATTGCTGTAAGTAAGGAAATTAATCAAAAAATTGCCGATTATTTTTCTTCAAAACAACCCTTTACTGAAGGAATGACTCTTAGAGAGTGGTTAAATAATCAGCCCTATGAGGAACATTACAAACGGGGAATAGAAGCATTAAAAATTTATGGTGTGTTAAAATAGCAATTAGGGAGTTATATATGAAAAATTTAGATAAATTAATTAATAAATATATTGAAGCTGCTATCCTGCAAGGAAAGGCAACGAATGAGGCAAAATCTAAAACAGGAAATCAGCAATATACTATTATTTCAAAGATTTATCATCAATTAAAAAATGATCCAGAAGTTGGATTATTACCTTTGGTTAAATTGTTAAATCATTCCAATGATTATGTAAAATTATGGGCAGCCGCACAAACATTATCAATAGAACCTAAAAAAGCCGAGAAGGTACTTCTGGAGCTAAGCGAAAAACCAAGATTTCTAGGGTATAATGCTAAAATGACTTTGGAGGAATGGAGAAAAAAAGGGGAACTGAAGTTTTAATATGATGAATTTTGATAGGCTAATCAATAAATTTATTAATACCGCAATTTTGCATGGAGAAGCATCTAACGAAGGAAAATATATAATTGCATACCGACAATATAAAGTTGTTGTAAATATTGTTAATAAACTAAAAAATGATTCAATGGTTGGACTTTCTCCATTAATTCCACTATTAAAACATCCCAATGATTATGTAAAGTTAGCCGCAGCTGCTTATACTTTTTCCATAGCGACACAAAAGGCTGAGAAAGTACTCATAGAACTCAGTGAAAAACCAAAAACATTAGGGCTTAATGCCACAATCATCTTAAGAGAATGGAAGAATGGAAACATGCATTAAATATTAAGCTATGAGTATAAGAAATTTAGATAAATTAATTAATAAATATATTGAAGCTGCTATCCTGCAAGGAAAGGCAACGAATGAGGCAAAATCTAAAACAGGAAATCAGCAATATACTATTATTTCAAAGATTTATCATCAATTGAAAAATGATCCAGAAGTTGGATTATTGCCTTTGGTTAAATTGTTAAATCATTCCAATGATTATGTAAGATTATGGGCTGCTGCACACACGTTATCAATCAATCCCGAAAAAGCTGAGAAAGTACTTATGGAACTCAGTGATAAAAAACCATTTTGGGGGTTTAATGCTAAAATGACTTTACAGGAATGGAAAAAGGGAAGCTTAAATTTTTAACACTTTAAGATTTCTTGATAACTTTATAAACATTCAACCACCCCAATAATATATAATAATTCGTGATACAACAATTTTATATTCTGAAACCCGAAGGGGATGAATTATTTGGGACGAAATTTGCCTATGGACAGATGGGAACGCCGTATTCATTAGGAGATTGTGAGTATTGTCCAAAGTGTCATTCAGCGGTTAGTATGTTGTTATGGCTTCCGCTCCATCGCTTAGAGTTATCTTCCTCGAAACCAGAGAAATGGGGTGATTTCTTATTTGGAGCAGATTATCACCCCTTTGTTTCAGCAAAATTTAAAAGTATCTTTGAGCAAGAAGAATTGAAAGGGTTGATAACGTTCCATCCACCAGCAAAGATTATTAAACTGGGGACTAAAAGTCCTAAGGATGTTATCGAGTCTTTACCGGTTTATCATATGATGGAAATTCCTTGTGAGGGAGCAGAAATTGATATTGAAGCATCCCACATGGTATACAACAAGCCATCCAATTGTGATAAATGTAAACAATCAAATCGGATTTTTAAAAGTCATAAAGGATTAATAATTAAAGAGAATTCCTGGATAGGGTTGGATATCTTTCGACCATGGGGTGGTTTGAATTATATTTTTGTTACCGAAAGATTCAAATCTGTATTAGAAAAATACAAACCGACTAACTATTTATTATATCCCGCAGATCAATGGTGGGAAGAAGAACCCAATTTGAATCCCTTTTATACGCATGAAGATGCTAAAAGGGAAAAGGAACTAGCGGAACAATTTAGAAGAAGTATGAAAGATGCAAAAATTACAATAACCCTTCCAAAAGGATTTCAAAATAAAACGTAGACAACTAATCTTCAAAACCACCATCGAATGGGTTGATTACAAGAGATTGCTTCCACCGGTACTTTTAACTGGAAATGAAACTAAAAAACTACCTGTTATAATGTAAAAATAAATAACAAATAATCATGGATCTTGATGAAGAAATAAAGAAAAGTTTAAAACATTCTGAGGATTTGAAAAAGTCTGGATTAGGTCCAAAAGACGTCCGAAAGTATATTCGGAAACATTTTAAACCTTTTGCCAAAGAATATGGTTTCCAATTTCGGACCCAAATTACACTATATCGGATCCATCAAAATGTACTTCATTCACTAGGGTTTGAGAATCTCTCCAGCGGCTTTACCTGTCAAGTTGCGATTCAACCATTATATTATCCTGGCGATTCATATTTTTTTAATTTCGGTGATAGAATCAGTAACTTTAAAGTTCATCTTTTAGAAACTTGGGATTATCTATATCCAGAGAAGGGTGTTCTTGAGATATTAGAGCTAGTGAAACGAGATGTACTCCCTTGGTTTGACAAATTTGGACACCCCGCAGGTATCATAGATTTTGTTGAAAATTATAAGGAGTATAAAAAAGAATATGTGTATTGTAGAATCTCACCAGATGCTCGTGAAGAGAGTGCCTGTTTTAGTTATCTATATCTAGGACAATATCAAAAAGCGACTGAATATTTAAAAAAAGGTATTGTGTTATTGAAACAAATTATACAAGAACATCCTGAATGGTCAGTTGACTGGCATGGGAAAGAGTTAGCTATGTATGAACATTTATTGGGTTTAATTCAAAATGATCCTCCTAAAATAAAACCTCAATTAGATGAGTATATTCAATATACCAAGAAAAATTTGAAAATTGAATAAAAATATTTGTTTTATGATAAAGATTATATTCTTGTTAATTCTGTACAACCATTTTATCCCGTTGGTATGATGTTCTAGGACAAGTTACCGCCTATGTTCATGGAGAAACCCAAGGGTTAGTCACTACTTTTCAATGGTACGACGTATTGGGGAATTTAACGACGGTCTATGATATCAATCAGGGATATACCCAATATTACTATGACCTCATGGGACGGATTACCACGAAATGCTATTCCACTTATACGGTTTCCTATTTTTATGATGTATTGGGACGAAAGACGGCATATCTTGACCCCCAAGGGAATCTTTTCACGTATACCTATGATGCGGACAATCAACTGATTTCCCTAAACAATTGGACAAACCAGACGACTTCGTATAGTTATGATGCCTTGGGAGAAGAGACCGCAGAGTATTATCCCAACGGTACGAGAATGAATTATTACTACGATGTTTTGGGGGAACTGACATCCATCCAATTTTCTTATGCCCCCGTGGGAGAACAGACCACTATGAGAATGAATCCTTACCATAATGTCGTCGGGGGACCGACATCCATCCAATTTTCAAACAACTATGCCTATGGACAAACTTCTTCCATACTGTTGAATGCGGGGAGTCTGGAAACCAGTACGAATTATGGGTTGCAACTGGCCATCGGAGACACGGTGATTGGCCAATCCACCTCAGCGAATTATACCGTTCATTGGGGACTGGGAGAATTTAATTATGTGAATACATCCACTATACAGGTGCTGGCGTATGCCTATGATTCTGTGGGGAACCGGACCTTGCAAGTAGACCTTTCTAATAATTCTACCTTCTATTATTACGATATCTTGTATCGGTTAACCACCGAGCAAAGAATTGGAACCAATGCCTATACGCGGATCTATACCTATGACCCTGCCGGGAATCGGACACAGATGTTGATTCTATCCGATAGCACATCTACTACCACCTATATCCTGAATAACTTGAACCAAATAACCGTTTCCACGACCAATGGGGTGGAGACTCTTTATTCCTATGATGCCAATGGGAACTTACTCTCCAAAGGGAGTACTTCGTATCTGTGGAATAAAGACAACCAACTCATCTCCGTGTTCTTGAGTAACGATACGGTGAGTTATCTCTATGATTCCTTGGGACGAAGGTCGCAGAGAATACATGGGAATTCGACTACAAATTACCAGTTGGAAGGGTTGGATACCCAAGTTGAATTGGACAATAGCACAGTCCAGCGAACCTATACCCTATCAGGAGGACTCACTGGACAAATCATCTCCGTCCGACACAACAATGCCGATTATTTCTATCATTACGATGCCATCGGAAACGTATTATTCATCACCGATGCATCGGGAGCCATTGTTACTGCCTATACCCAGGAAGGGTTTGGAAATGTCTTGGCAACCCTGAGCAACTTTAGCAACTCTTACCACTTAACCACCAAAGAACAAGACCCGGTAACAGGATTATATTACTTTGGTGCACGATGGTACGACCCGCAAGTGGGAAGATGGTTATCTAGAGAGCCGACAGGACAAGATGGGCCGAATTTGTATCGTTTTGGATTTAATAATCCGGTTAATGGTTTTGACCCGAATGGGCTATCTTATATAGAATTTTTTAGGGGGGATGATATGATAGGCACATTGTATGTTTTTGATAAAGACGATAATCTTATACGTTCTATACCTGCGGGAAATCAGACTTGCGGAGTAAACCCCAAAACAAAGAAAAAATTTACCCCTCTTCCAGACGACACCTATACAATTACAGGAAGGCCAAGGAAGGCGTATTCAAAAAACAAAAAAGATATAACCTTAAATGGAAAACTTGGGGCATATGTAATACCTATTAATGATTATACAGATGAAGATGGTGTTTTACATGATGCATTAAGAATCCATGGAGGAAGAGGAAATTTTACTTTTCCACATTGTACAAATGGTTGTATTCGTATTTCAAACGATGACGCAAAATGGTTTTATGATAATTTTGGCGTTAAAAGTGGACAATATTATAATGACCAATTAGAATATATTAGCATAGAAACACTAGATGATCCTGATTTTCAATTTCTTGTAAATGGGAATGCGGAATTTATAAAAAATTAATTTAAAAGTTTTTTACATAAAAGTAAATGCAAAATAACAGATAATTATATGATTTTCAACAGGTGTTATGACAGTACGAAATAATCATTTCGAAGGTAGATAAAGATGAAAAAGATATTTTTTACGTTGTCATTGTTTCTTTTTGTTAATTCAATTGTATTAGCTGTTGATAAAAAAGTACTTTCCAATGATACCTCCCATTTTTCTATCGATTTAATAGATCCCTATATTACAAGTGGTGATTTCGAGAAAAGACTAAGTGATTTGTCCGAAAGTACCTCAGCAACAAACCGGCGGTTCTCTTATTTTGTACTGAATGGAATGTTGAATTATGCCGATATAGCGACTAATAATTTTGAAAAAGAAAATGATATAACCAATAAAAGAATGTTGGCTTTAATAGGGTATAGGATGTATCCACAATCTAGAATATGGAAGAGTAGATTGTTAAAATATTTCCCTAGAACAGAAAAAGATATACGAGAAACATTTTGTAGTTATGAAGGAAATTTTATGTATGACCAAGAACAGAATTATTTTGAATTTTTGGGAAATATTGCCGTTACCCAAAGTGATTCTGAAGTATTATACATTATATTAGAAGATTATGACCAATTGAGTAATTCTGCTGAAATTATAGATATAGTAGGAGGATTATTATTTGATATAAGTAATAAATCACCGAAACTATTTTTAAGAACACTTAAGAAGTTACCAAACTATAAACAAGGTTCTATTCTTGTGAATTTTGTTTATGGTCCAGATTCTCCTGGTATATCTTTTGTATGTCCCTTTACTAAAGAATTAGAACGATTGGTTAAAACTAAAGATAAAGAACTTTCCTCATATGCCGCTGTTGTACTGAAAAAAATACAGAATATTGTTCAAGAACATGAAAAGGAAGAAAAGAAAAACAAATAATTAAATATTAGATGCCGCCAGCCAGGTGACCTCGTCTCGTAAACCGGACGAAACCGTATTCCCCCGTTGGTATGATGTTCTAGGACAGGTTACCGCGCCAGTTAGAATCTTACCTTCGGTTATACGATATCCCCGCAGGACTCTTGACCCTTCAACTTCACCCCACCCGCTTTCCTTGAGTTTTGGGTCTATGTATTCAACTCTAGTTTCGGGTTCGTTCATAGGTTATTTTTTATTTTACTCCAATTTTCCAAACACCTTTTTCAAGAAACGCTTCTATAGTTTGGCGATTTGCTTTATTGATCAAATTAGAGTGGGAAAGTTTATATTTTTTGGCATACTCTGCCAGGGTCATGATGTTCGCACCTTCCAGATACGCCAGTCTCTTGTGATAACTATTGGTAAGCGCTTTCCCAACGATTTCCTCCATAATTTTCGCAGTCTTCTTATCGTCAAATTCCCTAAACGCTTCGTAATACATTTTTCTATCCATGAATTTAATATTCACTGGCACGAAACCTTCCCGTATCAACAAATAATTATTGATGACTCTTCCGATACGTCCATTACCGTCCACAAAGGGATGCGTATGTTCAAAAGTAAGGTGTAATAGGGCAATCCTCTTGATAATATTTTCATGGCTGTTGGCATTATACCCTGCCATCATTTTCTCCAATCTTCCTACGACTTCTTTGGGATCTGGCGCGATATGGTTTGCTACCCTGACCCATTCACCGTCTTTACGGAATCTTCCGGCAATATCATCTCGAATATTCGCAATCAGCATTTTGTGAAGCGACACAATTATATCCAGGGTAAGCTCTTGCTCTTTGGCTTTTGTTTGAATGTAGGACACGATCCGCGCGAGGTTTTTGGCTTCAAATATTTCTCTTTCTGTAATGTATCTATCCAAATTTATTTGTAAAAGGATTTTTTCTGTTTCTTCCAAAGTGAGAGTGCTGTTCTCTATGGCATTGGAGTTATACACTTGCTCAGCGACTTCAGCTTCATTTATTAATTGTATGAGCGCCTCTTTACCAACAACCACATTATAATAACGCTCTCGTAAACGTTGAATTGCATTGAAGATATGTAATATTTTTGCCATACCTACAGTATATACTTTTTCACTCTTTTGTCAAGATAACCGTGAATAATAGCAAAGAAAATAGTAAGTTTCACGATTTTGGACTATAATTTTCCGCTAAAGGCTTTTTTCAAGACTGATTTTTTGAGTTCTTCCAAATTTACCAGTTTTTGCTGATAAATGGCTTTCTGCTTTTTAGTTTCGGTGGAAAGGGCGTCGAGTTTGGTGACCATACTGTGTTGTAAGGTCAGGGATGGAAAAGGAAATAGTTACCCAAAGTTACCCTCACCCCAGACCTCTCCCAAAGGGGGGAAATGTTTGTGTAGGGGCGTGAGACATCAAGTCCAAGGTTGTCATTGTGAGGAACGAAGCAATCCCGCTTTTAGGGTTGTCATTCCCGACCCCGAGCGGGGAATCCAGTATTTTTAGAATAGGTGTTGCGTGATACACCCATAAAGGACTACACTACGCTCCGTTCAAGGACATGGATTTAAGATATAGAAGGGAATTATTCCGTTGGAAGGTGTCTGGAAATGCTCACATATTCTACGACACTTTAGTGTACGGTTCTTGGGGCTTTAGCCCATTATGTCTTGGACTGAAGTCCGATAACCCTCGACTAAAGTCGGGTAGAAGAAAAAAAGGACGGGATTTTAGATTGAAGATTTCATCCTTCGCTCCACTCAAGGACATGGATTTAGGATTTAGAAGAGAATTACTCCGTTGGAAGGCATCGGGAAATCTATTTCATTCCATTCCCGACGTAGAGAAACTTAAATACTATTATTTTTTCCCTGTAGCCTGATTATTATTGGATCCTTGTCCTTTGGGAGGTTCTGCGGGTCTAGGGGTTGACGGTCTGGCGTTAATACCGCCTTTTTTAACTATGCCTTCACCTAATTTTTCCGTATCTTCATTAACTTCTATCATTTTTCTAATTTTAATTTCTTCATTATTTGACATATTTATTCCTTGATTACTTCTTATCTGTTACATTATTATTTGGACTTTGCCCTTTGGGTGGTTCAGCAGGTCTGGGTGTAGAAGGTCTTGAATTAAGCCCGCCCTTTTTGACTATACCCTCTTGACCATTAAATTGGATATTTTTATTTTCGATGTTTTCATTGCTTGTCATGCAAAAACCTCCTATTTTCTAGGTCTATCTTTATATTCAGTATAACCTAAATTAGGAAATTCTACAATCAAAAACTCTCGTTTTCTTGGTATATATAGTCCCGGTGTTTCATATAATGGGTCGCCTGTTGAGTTCCTAAATACTTTAACATCCCGAAGAAATAATTCGTGTTCTTCAGTGCTGTCTGAAAACGCCATTACCCATCCCTCATACATTAAGTCATTTTGTATATCCCGAACTACAACCCATTCTGGAATCCCTGTGTTCATGAGATAACTCCAAACACCTACATCACCAAATTTTTTAGATACCGAAAGTTTGTGGGCAATCCTGTGTAAAAACTTATGATTGCTTATAAAGGAAAAAAGAAATCCTATAGGGAACGATAAAATTGTTGCCCAAAGTATCTCTTTTAAATCTGGTTTTATAGAATTATCTGTCAGGCTTTTAAAAAATGATAATTCAATATGAAAAGGTAAGAAGAACGATATTATAGAAACAACGAAGGAATATCCCATATAGCAAATAAAGCCATATAAGAGAGAATAAAATACTTTATCGTGAAACACTGTTTCTTTATGAATGGTTAATTTATCAACAATATAAAAGGTAATAAGTCCCGGTATAAAGATTAGTATCAACCGAAAAGTAAATTCAGATATTTCCATTTTTTTAACCTCCTATTTAGTTCCATCATTTATAATCTTAATTTCCTCATCTGTCAAGCCGTACAATTCATAAACCAATTGGTCAATTTGGTTATCAGTGGTGGTGATTTGGCGTTGGAGGGATTCTTTGTCATGGGGTGTTTTGGCTTTGGGTAATTGTTGATTTAATTCCAGCATTCGGTCTACCAGTTTCACCATTCTGTCATGACGGAGGTCCTCCTTTTTCATAACAGGGATTGGCAAACGCCTTAATTCTGCAAGTGTGGTTTGACGAAAATCATCTTTTGTAGCAATAGAAGAAGTATTAATATACAAATAAGAGATCAATCTGCTATTTATAATACCTAATACAAAAAGCGGGTTCCACTCTGGTTTTGTAATAATAAATGGATTAATATCTTTCTTGAAAACCATCTTTTGGTCTATGTAGGCAGCCATCAACCTGTCTTGTCTATTAATGACTCTTCTAATTAAGATTTTGGGATTCTTTTCATAAAACACTTTCAAAGACGGTTTGTCATTAAGGTCTGTATAAAGTATTTGATTAAATTCCAAGAGGTATCTGTAAACTTGACCGCTTTCAAGGAATGGATATAAATTCTTGCTTCCCTTTTTATTTTCTTTCTCAAATCTATTGCCAGCTAAACCTTGAGTTGACATAGTAAAACTTCCTAAAGATACATATTTTGAGTTATCTAACAGGCGATTAATAATTGTTTGTGTTTCAGGCTCCAGGACAACCTTATAATCTGGTGCTTTAACAAGTTCTGTTGGCACTTCAGTATATTTAAGATTCCCAAGATTAGGAGATTTCTCCTTTTTTGGGAAGCGAAAAATAGAATATTTGTTTACCGGGCTTCCCGATAAGATATAAATACCTGTATCAACATAGGCGTTTTTGAATACATCAAAAGGCAAGTTGATAAGAGTTGTAACTCCTGTTTTAGTAAACATGTATTTTCTAAGCTTATTAAAGTTTTCACCTGTCCACCAAGTTAAGGAAGATATGAAGCCCAAGCGACCAGAGGATTTAAGCTTTTTCAAAAGTGCCAAAATAAAAATAATAGAAGAATCATACTTTCTTTCTAATTCAGAATAATGATCTTGGTAATATATTCTTTGTTCATCAGTCATCATTTCTATTGGAATATACGGTGGATTTCCGATGACAGCATCAAACCCACTAGATTTCATGATGTCGGGGAATTCGGTGTTCCAGTCGAAGACGTTGATACGATATTTTTCTTCTTCATCAATGAGGAGTAATTGTTGATTGTCATAGAAATCGGGACCGATGAGGGAGTTACCGCATTTGATATTTTTGCCGAGGTCGGGGAGGGCGCGTTCATGGAGTAATTGTAATTGTTTTTCTAACGTTTGTTCATTTTCTCCTTCGAGGACTTTGAGGAGGAGGGAGAGTTTGGTGACTTCAACGGCTTGGGTGTCAATATCCACGCCATAGATATTATTGAGAAGAATTCTTTTTCGTTCCTGCGTGGTCAAACGCCATCCGCCTGTTGCGGTTTGATGAACGGCAGAGGATTTTTCGGGGTTATTGTCCATATAATATTTCAAATGCCAATCGAGGAGATATTGATAGGCACCTAAAAGAAAAGAACCGGAACCGCAGGCGGGGTCAAGGATTTTTAATTTGGCGACCTGTTTGGGGGTAGAGACGTAACATGTTACGTCTCTACGGTTAGGGTCATCACCCAATAATTTTCCTACGGTATTTTTCACAATGTAATCCACGATATAGGTCGGGGTATAGTAGACGCCTCCGGCTTTTTTGACTTCGGGTTTATCATCAACAACGGCATGATGGGCATCGGTTAAACGAATGACTTTGCCGAGGAATTGTTCGTAGACTTGTCCGAGAATATCGCTGGGAAGAACTGAGAATTCATAAGGACTGTCGGGGTAATATAGTGAAGTAATGATTTCCTTGAGAGGTTTGTCGTCTATTTTTAGATGAAGGGTCAATTCATCGGGTTGTTCAGACCGGTCTTTTTCTTTGGAGAAATGAAATAAGCCGGAATTATAGCGTTCATCGGCACGTTCAAAGTATTCACAGAGACGCGGATAAACTCTTTCCCCATTAGTCAAAGCTCTTAATTTACCATACTCTTCAATGCTCCGGTCTTCGCAAATTCTGAGGAAGATAATGCGGTCAATGGTGCACTGAACGGCGAAATTAAGGTCTCGGGGAGATAGTTTAAGATTTCGTAGAGCAATATTTTTGGCTAAGGAGTCCCGCCAAGATTCAATTTCCTCAAGAAAAGCATCGTCCACCTCAGCAGTGCCTTTTTTGGCTTTGGTGGATTCAACGTATTTATCGAAAGAACCTTTGAGAATGGCATCGAGGGAAAAAGTGGAATAAATCTCCTCCCAATTTTTAAGGTATTCTTCATAGGTCAGGTATTTAATTCGAGCGGTGGCAGGTTTATCCGATATCACAGGACGGATGCGGGTGTCATAGACAACAAATTCTTTAAAGTCGGTAAGGATACTTAACGGAAGTTTGGCAGACCACGCATAACGGCGAAGTTGAAACGCGGGACTGATGTCGTCTTTGAGATTGACGGACGGGCGTTTGGCTTCAAGGAAGAATTTACTGGTTCCCCCGATTCGAAAACAATAATCCGGGGCTTTGGTTTCCGTACCGACTTTGACAGCGGGTTCGTGAATGACATATTTATACGCTTCAGCCAATCCTTGTTTATTGTCCATGTCCCAGCCCAGCAGGGTAAAGAAAGGGTTAATGAATTCCTGTCGAACCTGTGTTTCGTTATATTGCCCGGAGGTATAGGAATCTTTATTCCGGTCAAAACGTTCGACCAGATCAATTAATTCTTTTGGCGTATCCAGTATCCCTGACATTTTGATAGGTATAGTTTTATTGATTGGAGAAGAAATGTCAAGGGTAAAGACTGGATTCCCTGATTAAATCGGGGAATGACGGGGTGGAGGGGAAAGCGAGATCACCACGCACGCTCGTGATGACAAAGTACTAGATTCCCGCTTTCGAGACTGTGTCATAATGGGGAACAAAATTAATAAGAGGGATGTTTTAGAGGGAAAGGAGGAGAGCATGGCATATCGTTACGGGAATCGAAGGCAGGAGATGTTACTTCCAGAAAGTATTGAAGATTATGTGAGAGAGGAGGACCCGGTACGCGCCTACGATGCGTTTGTGGATACATTGGATGTATCGGAATTGGGGGTTGTCTTGGAGGAGAATCCAATAGGACCTCCCGCATATGATCCGGTGAGCATGTTGAAACTTTTAGTGTATGGCTATTCCTATGGGATTCGTAGTTCGCGGAAGTTGGAACGAGCGGTGTATCATAACTTGTCATTTATCTGGTTAGTGGGAGGATTACGTCCGGATCACAAGACGATTTCATCCTTTCGACGAAAGCACCGGAAAGCGTTGGCAAAGGTGCTGGGACAATGTGCCTGGATGTGCCTGCGCTTGGGTCTGGTAGAAGGGAATGTACTTTTTGTGGATGGAACCAAAATCCGAGCCAATGCCTCCTTAGACCAGACGTGGGATGGGAAACGCTGTGAGCATGCCCTGTCCGAGATAGACCACCGGGTAGAACAACTTTTGAGAGACATTGACAGTGTCGATCAGCAGGAAGAAGGGCAGGAATCTTGGGTACGCATGAGCGCGGCGTTAGCGGATCAACAAGAGTTGCGGCGGAAGGTGGAAGAGATAGCCCAAGGCTTGAAAAGGAGAAAAAATCCAAAGGTGGGAACGGCTCCGCTGAATGTGGTCGATCCCGATAGTCGTCGGATCAAGAAGAGCGGTGAAACTCTTCAGGGATATAACGGACAAATGGTCTGCGATGAAAAACATGGACTGATCGTTTCGACAGATGTCGTCAATATGCCCAATGACACCCAACAGTTCGCCACCCAGATTCAGCAAGCCGAAGGGAATCTAGGACACGTCTGCTCCACCGCGGTGGCCGATGCGGGATACTACAATACCCAGACGTTGCGGGAAGTGACTCAGAAGGGAACCCAGGTGATTGTTCCGACTCCGCGAACGGGGAATGCCTGGGGCACTCCGGAAGCTTTTGAGAAGCGTGTCTTTCGTTATGATTCGGAACAAGATTGTTACTGGTGTCCCCAGGGATATCGTTTGAAGTGGATCAAGCAGGATCGTCGACGGGCCGGTCACGTGTATACCATTGAGAAAGTCGAATATTGTCGTGCCTGTCCTCAGTGGGGAGTCTGTACCCAGGCCAAGGCGGGACGTTCCATTGTACGTCTGGAACAGGAAGAACTCCGAGAAACATTACGCCAACAGTTTGAACAACCAGAAACTAAAAAAGTGTTTGCCCGACGCAAAGCCGTCGTGGAACATCCCTTTGGTCATTTAAAAAGAAACTTGGGAATGAGAACCTTTCTCCTGCGAGGATTTCTGGGGGTCAAAGCCGAGTTTGCTTTGGGAGCCACCGCTTTTAATCTGACCCGGATGCTCCGTTTGTTGGGTGGAACCACGGCTTTCCGCAGGGCTCTCCAAACGGGATAATATCGTGAAAAAACCGCTCCCCCGTATTCCCCTATAAAAAAACAAGGTGCTTTTGTAACTGTTTTTCTAAATTGGCACAGGGATATTTTGTAATCATAACATTAGAGAACTTTGAACCCTCTTTTGTAAACTTATTATGACACAGTCTCGCAAAAGGGAATCCAGTATTATATAAGCTTATGAAAGAATATTATGTTTACATTCTTGCCAGTCAACGAAATGGGACTTTATACATTGGGATGACAAATGATTTATTGCGCAGGGTGAAAGAACATAAAGAGGATATCCAAGAAGGGTTCACGAAAAAATATCAAGTCCATCAATTAGTTTATTATGAATCCACGAATGATCCAACCATAGCGATCAATAGGGAAAAGCAATTGAAACATTGGAATCGAAAATGGAAATTGGATTTAATTGAGTCGGAAAATCCTGAGTGGAAGGATTTGTATTATGAAGAATTAGGTGGTAAATAAAAATCTGGATTCTCGATCGGAGTCGAGAATGACGGGGTGGGAGGGGAAAGCGAGATCACCACGCTACGCTCGTGATGACAAAGTACTGGATTCCTGCCTGCGCAGGAATGACGGAATAAGAGGGTGAGGGTGACAAATTCTAGCAGTCTCAAGCCTCAAGTCTCAGGTTTCAAGTTAAAAATGAGAATCTAAAAGTATGTCAAAATGGCATAGCTAAATTTGCGATTTAAGGGGCATAAAATGTCTCAAAATTGGGTATGAGTTATCTACGTACCAACTCCCTACCAACTCCGTATTAACTCCCATTGAAAAACAGTGATGAATCGGTTCGGGACTTGATTTGAGATTCTTTCAGGTAGATTTATTGTCTATAGGTTGGTTTTGAGTGGTTTCTAAAGGTTTTAAAAGTGGATGCGATTATTTTTGGAAAAAGATATAGATTTAGAAACGAGTGAGTGGTTTAGGTTTCCCTGAATTTGAACCAATTTTCGTAGGGGAATTGGAGAAAGGCATCCATGAAATCGATACAGGATAAAAATGTAACGATTAGAGGAAGCATCAGGAATAGGTGGAACAAAAGTTCCTGATGCATCCAAATCGATTGATTCTGGCAATAGGTTCAGAGCAAAGTTGCCCATATCAACTCTGCTAACTATAATAAAATCAATCTCTTTTCAAAGTCGTCCTGTGCGACTCTGAAAACTCTCGGCATTACCCACAATTTCAAGTTTGCCATTGGCGAATTTGAAAATTGTCTTCCTTGTCGACACTTTACTCAGGAATTCGCGGAAAGAATGAAAAACTCTCAGCACTGCGGACACTTATTCCACCATCTCATGGAAATCTTAAGCGTGCCAATTTGGCATTTGGAATGGAGAACGAGCGGAATTAAAAAAAGCAATTCCGCTCATGCGCCGGAAGTTTAATGTGGAGAGAAAGGGTTAGGCTTCTTTAAGTTTAAGCCAGTCATCTTTGGGGATTTGGAGATAGGCATCAACGACTTGAGGGTCAAAATGGGTCCCCCTACCCTTTTTAATTTCCTCGACGGCTTCTTCATAAGAGACGGGTTTCCGATAAGGACGGGTGGAAGTTAAGGCATCATAGACATCGGCGACGGCAAATATCCTGGCACCCAGGAAAATATTTTCTCCCTGTAACCCATGGGGGTATCCTTTACCATCCACTTTTTCATGATGGTGCAAGACCAGAGGTACGGCTTTATCCAAGAACTTAATGCCTTCGAGCATTTTAAATCCCATCAGGGGATGTTGTTTCATCGCTTCCCGTTCTTCGTCTGTCAAGGGACCGGGTTTACGCAAGATCGCATCAGCAATACCAATTTTCCCGACATCATGGAGGAGGGCGCCCCAGCGAATGGATTGTAAATCTTTTTCCGGGATATTCATTTGTTTGGCAATTGCCATGGTATACCGCACGACCCGTTCTGAATGTCCGAAGGTTTCGGAATCACGCGCGTCCAGTGCGACCATTACGGCGCGGATGGCGCTGGTATAGGATTCTTCTTTTTCCATTTGTAATCTTTCCAGAGATTCGACCATGGTATTAAATGATTCCGTGAGGGATTTCATTTCAGGGTCTCTAGACCGGGTATCAATGCGATGCGCCAAGTCACCGGAATGAGTAATTTCGCTCATGGTATTCACGAGATGTTCGCGGGGAGCCATGATGGATCGGGTGATATAGTAACTGAATATCAGTGCAAAAAAAGCCAGTATGGAACTTACAATAATTAATGCCCATTGGACTTGATGAGGAAATTTCAAGTATTGTTCAAGGGACAAGAACACGACCCCATCCAATTCCCCTGAAGGACCCGGGAAAAGGATGGAAGGAATCATCAGGTATTTTGCCCCATTCAAGGTAATAATTTCGGGGTCGGTCCTGTTTAATTTTATTTCCATGGTTCCTTTTTGATGTTCGATAGGATTTTTCTCAAGGTATTTAGCGAATTCCAGTCGCTCCGGCGAATCGAGGGACGAACTTAATATTTTATTGCGGGCAAGAAAAGCAATGGATGCCTTATAACGGTTTTGCAAACTGAACGCCAGCTTGGGATTGGTCATTTCATACCCGAGAGAAAGAGTTCCGATAACCCCGGAGAGGGAAGATACAGGCACCGTGACGACCAGATAGGTTTTTTCACCCAAACTCCAGACATCCGTACCCGATTGACCGGTACGCGCCTGCTGCAAAGAATACATGCCACCCACATATTCAAAGGTTTGGGGCGGAGCACCCTTGCCATACGAATAACGAACCGCATTCGTCTCGCCGCCGGTAATCATCATCAAGTCACAGGGAATCAGCGAAAGCATTTCATCGGCCACTTTGGGAAGTGCCTGGGGATCCGCATCGGGGCTGAGACTTCCTTTTAAACGGGGTGATTGGGCGAGTTCTTTAGAGAGACGGTATAAGTCATCGGTTTTCCTGGTTAAATCGTCTTGAATGGAACCCTGTTTAATTTTGAGCGCATCTTCTACTATCGGGCTGAGAATAGTTTTAATCAGGTAATTGACCGTGATACTGGTGGAGAATGCCAAGCCCAAGATAACCGCCGCGGTCAATAACCAGATTTTCCATTGTAGAGTCAGTTTGAACATATCATTTTAAGTTTTAAATTCCAATATCACGAAAAACTATTTTTTTGCCAATTGAAAATCGATTTTAACTTCTCCTTTAGCCGGAACATCAATTTCTTGTTTAACCGGTTTCAAGAAATCATGCCAGGCAACGAGAGTGTAATGTCCGGGGGGTACAAGAAAAATATTATAATTCCCGCTGGAGTCCGGTTTCGTAAAATAGGGATTTTGCAAAACTATAATAAATGCCTGCATATCGGGATGGATTTGACAATACACATCCACAACGCCGGTTTTATAAAACGCGACCGGCCGTTTTTCGGGTTTGGCATATTGGTCCAAGTCAAAGGATTTTGTTTTGGAGAAAGAAAAGGGATGGTGATAAAAGTTGTCGTCATTTAAAAAGTCTACTGTGGTTCCTACAAGAATCGGAAGGACATGGGGCAGATAGGATTGATTTTTCATGTCCATCACGACACTTTTCGAAGTCATCAGGTAGGGTTGTTCCCGGGGTGTTTTTTCGATATAGACCACGACGTTATCATATTCACTGTTTGTTAACTGCAGCGCCATATTCGACATACCCGAAGAATTGGATTGAGAAGGGCGCACAATTTTATCGGGTAATTTCACAGTTCCGGTAATCGTTCCTGAAAAAGCGATGCCGGTTAATAACACACTGAACAGCACGGGAACAGACAAGTTGCCAAATATTTTTCTGTGGAATGCGTATTTCATTTTATCTCGAAACCGACATGGTTGAATTTTTCGTAGGGGCGTAACATATTACGTCTCTACTCTATAGAAAAAAAGATTATCATAACTTACAGGCAGGGTCAAAATTCAAGTATGGAGGATGGATTGTCGCTTTCCTAGACGAAAAGAACTATTTCTTCTATAATATCAAAAATTTAAAGGAATATAATTTAATGCTAGAACTCAAATTTATCCGTGAAAATCCGGAAATTGTCCGGGAGAGATTGAAGAAAAGAGACCCGTCTATATCCATCGAACCCTTGTTGGAATTGGATCAGCAATGGCGTAATGCATTACGGTCCGCGGAAGATTTAAAAGCCGAGAGAAACAAGGTTTCTGAAGAAATCTCCAAATTAAAAAAAGAGAAACAAAATGCCGACGAAAAGATTAAAGCAATGCGCGCCGTCGGAGATCAGATCAAGGAATTGGATGGAAAGATAAAACAACTGGAAGAACAGATTCAAGCCATATTGTTAACCCTTCCGAATCTTCCACATCCCAGTGTACCGATTGGACTCAAGGAAGAAGAGAATGTTGAAATTCACAAATGGGGAATACCGAAGAAATATGACTTTGAACCATTAGCCCATTGGGATTTGGGTGAACTACATGATGTCCTGGATTTCGGCAGAGCGGCAAAAATAACCGGCGCGCGATTTCCGCTTTATAAGGGTTGGGGCGCAAAATTGGAACGGGCATTGATTAACTTCATGCTCGACTTACATACACAAGAAGATGGATATACAGAAATATTTCCACCTATCCTGGCGAATCGGGAAGCACTCATTGGAACAACACAATTGCCAAAATTTGCGGAGGAAATGTTCCGGTGCGCGGACGATCCGTATTATTTGATCTCGACGTCAGAAATATCTCTGGTAAATATCCATCGAGAAGAGATATTGCAGAGCAGACAATTGCCTATCTATTACACAGCGTTTACACCCTGTTTCCGGCGTGAGGCAGGCGCCGCGGGTAAAGACACACGGGGATTAATACGCAACCATCAATTTAACAAAGTTGAAATGGTGAAATTTACCAAACCGGAGGATTCCTATCAGGAATTGGAAAAATTAACCAAAGACGCGGAAAAGGTATTACAAAAACTAAATTTGCCTTACCGGGTTGTAGAACATTGCGCGGGAGACCTTGGTTTTTCCGCGGCAAAGAGCTATGATATAGAAGTATGGTTTCCAGCCCAAAATACATATAGAGAGATTTCTTCCTGTAGTAATGTGGAGGATTTCCAGGCGAGGCGGGCGAATATTCGATACCGAAAATCACAAAATGAGAAACCCGAATATGTGCATACATTAAATGGATCCGGATTAGCCGTAGGAAGAACTTGGGCGGCTATATTGGAAAATTATCAAAATGCAGACCGGAGCATAAATATTCCAGAGGTGCTACAACCTTATTTCAATGGTGATAAACAATTTGAGTTAAATCCAAAATCATAGATAGAGGAATACTCCATTATGGATAAAGCACGAGTTTTAATCGTTGATGATACCTATGACATCGTTCGGACTTTGGAATTATTACTGCAAGATAGATATGAAGTGATTTCAGCGCCGGATGGTCTCGTAGGTTTCACCAAGGCCTTGCGCTACTTACCGGATTTAATCGTACTGGATATTATGATGCCTAAAATGACCGGTTATCAATTTTGCGACCAATTAAAAAAGAATCCCACCCTATATAATATTCCGATAGTTTTTTTAAGCGCCAAAGGGACACGTATTGACCAGGAATATGGCATTAAAAAAGGGGCAGCCGCGTATGTTCCCAAACCGTTTGAACCTCAGATATTGCTGAATGTCATTGCCGATTTGTTGCAACAAAATCCCCAGGGGAAAAAGAATCGGCCCAATTACGAACAGATATTAATTGATGAATCCAAAGAAAATAAAGTAAACTGGAAAGGATAATTTTCTCTTGGAACACACCATGGAGAACCTTTCTGAGCTAACCCCACTTGCCGACCGGATGAGACCCAGGTCACTGGATGAAGTGGTTGGACAAGAACATTTGGTCGGGCACGGAAAAGTCTTACAACGCGCTGTCGAACAAGACACTCTTCAATCGTTTATTCTCTGGGGTCCCCCCGGAACCGGGAAAACCACCATTGCCAAATTGGTCGCTTCAAACATTAATGCACAGTTTATCAATCTATCCGCGGTTACTTCCGGCATTAAAGAAGTTAAAGAAGTCATGAAATCCGCGGAACAACAACAATCCATGTTTCACCGAAAAACCATTTTATTCATTGATGAAATTCACCGTTTCAATAAATCCCAACAGGATGCCTTTTTACCTTACGTTGAAAAAGGTATTATTATTTTTATTGGCGCTACCACAGAAAATCCGTCTTTTGAGGTAAATTCGGCACTCTTATCGAGATGCCAGGTATATGTATTGAATCCTCTTACAGAAGAACAACTTGCCATATTAATTGGCAGGGCATTGCAAGATTCGGAACGCGGGTTGGGATATATGAAAATCACCTTATTGCCGGATGCGCAAAGATATGTTACTTCCATGTCGAACGGGGATGCCCGTGTCACAATGAATACTTTGGAATTATCAGCAATACTCGCAGAACCTGACAAGGATCAGGTGAGAATTATCACTAAAGAAATTGTTCAACAGGCTTTGCAAAAACGGGCAACTCTCTATGACAAATCCGGTGAAGAGCACTATAATTTGATTTCAGCATTACATAAAAGTATTCGAGGAAGTGACCCGGACGGAGCTGTTTATTGGCTGGCACGAATGCTGGAATCGGGGGAGGACCCGTTATATATCGCCAGACGCGTGGTTCGAGCGGCTGTAGAAGATATTGGGAATGCGGCACCCAATGCCCTGTCTGTTGCTTTAGCCGCCAAAGAAGCTATTGATTTTTTAGGTATGCCGGAAGGGAACCTGGCATTAGCACAAGCTGTTATCTATTTGGCATGTGCACCCAAATCCAATGCGATTTACGCAGCCTATACAGAGGCAGCGAAAGATGTACAGGAAAAAGAAAATATGCCGGTTCCACTACATTTACGGAACGCACCGACAACTTTAATGAAAAAGCTTAATTACGGAAAAGATTATAAATATGCTCATAATTATCCGGATCATTATATTGAACAAGAATATTTACCGGAGAATCTAGCCGGCCGAATTTATTACCAACCGGATGGCCAGGGATATGAAGCAGAAATTCTAAAAAGGATGAATCAATGGCGGAAAAAAGCTCCTCTCAACTCGTTGCAGAACAAACAGTAAATAATTCCACACCCGTGATATTAAACCGTATTCTTGATAATGTCGAACAAGTTATTATTGGGAAACGGGAGGTGGTTGAGCTATGCCTGGTTTGTTTCCTAGCCCAAGGTCATCTCTTGATTGAAGACGTACCCGGCATTGGAAAAACCATGTTGGCACGCAGTATAGCAGCATCTTTGGGATTGTCCTATAAACGAATACAATTTACCCCGGATCTTCTTCCATCGGATATTACCGGGGTTTCTATTTATAACCAAAAGTCAGGTGATTTTCAATTTGTTCAAGGACCCGTTTTTACTCATGTACTTCTTGCGGATGAAATTAATCGAACTCCTCCTAGAACACAATCCAGTCTTTTGGAATGTATGGAAGAACAACAAGTTACTGTAGACGGTAAAACGCTGCCTTTGTCCAGTCCATTTTTTGTCATGGCAACCATCAATAGTATTGAATATCATGGTACATATCCCTTACCGGAGGCCCAGTTAGACAGATTTTTATTACATATTCAAATTGGCTATCCTTCTCCCCAGGATGAAATCAGAATTCTTGAACGACAAGAAAAAGAACACCCCATCCGCCACTTGCAACCAGTCACTTCATTGGATGAAGTTCTGGTACTTCAAGAACAAACAAAAAACATTTTTGTTCACCCCAGTGTAGTGCACTATATAGTCCAACTTGTCGAAGAGACCCGTCATCATCCTCAAATCCACCTTGGAGCAAGCCCTAGAGGTACTTTGGCATTACGAAGGTCCGCTCAAGCATTGGCCTTATTAAAAGGCCGAGAGTTTGTCTTACCTGATGATGTAAAACTACTTTATC
This sequence comes from uncultured bacterium, assembly GCA_963768165.1. Lineage (GTDB taxonomy): Bacteria > UBP4 > UBA4092 > UBA4092 > UBA4092 > CAVYHJ01. The sequence continues at coordinate 64,201 of CAVYHJ010000006.1, forward strand.
CATTTGTTTTATCTCACCGAATATTATTACAGTCGGGAGCACGAATACATTACAAACCTTTGGATATCCTCCATGAAATCCTTAACAAAACTCCAGTTCCTGTTTTACCGTCAAAATAAAAGCAAACTATGGGTCGTGTCCGGGTAATATTCTTAATCTTTATTGCAGCGGGATTATATTTTGCCGCATTCAATGTGGATGCTCCTCTACTCTATGTACTGACATCACTTGTGCTTTCTTTTCTTGTGGTGGCCTGGTTTGCATCTCAACGGAGTTTACGCAAAATTGCTTGCAAACGAATATTCCCTAAATATCAAGTTTTCGAAAATCAACTGGTAAATCTAACATATGAGCTAAAGAGTAATTCCAATTTATCGCATTATGCCATTTCTCTTATTGATTCTATCCAACACCAATCCAATGTGAAATACCAGAATAATTTTAACGGATGGATCGCCCAGTTACCTAAAAAGAAGATTCAAAATTTAACCTTTTCCTATCGTTTTCCTCAACGGGGACGTTATATTTTCGGCCCTCTGACCATTCGTTCTAATTATCCTTTTGACCTGTTTTATAAGAGGCGCAAATTACAAAATCAAGAATCACTTCGCGTATTCCCTGAGATCATTCCTTTAACAGATATACCGCCATTACGCGGGTATTTTGAGTTTCTATCTATGGAATCCCGCTTATTCATCGGACAAGGTGATGAATTTTATGGTATCCGGGAATACCGATTTGGCGACCCTTTACGGCATATCCATTGGAAAGGAACCGCACGGCACAGAGAATTAATGGTTCGTGAAGTACAAAGAATTGCAGAACCTATAATGGCTCTTTGCATGGACAGTAACCAATATACCCAGGCAGGGACAGGAAAAGATTCTACTTTTGAATACAGTGTAAAAATCTGCGCTTCCCTTGCTTTTTATGCGGAAAATCACCGTTATCCTCTTGAGTTCAGGACTCAATCCAGTCCTATTTTTAATTCTTTTTTGGAAACAATGGATTATCTCTCAGAATGTCAGGCAAACTCGGAAATTCCTCTTCAGAATATTCTTTGGGAAATGGTAAATGAGCAACGTCCTTTCACAACACTATTTGTTTTTTTTTCCGGAACACAAGAAGAAATACTTCAACCTTTAAAATTAGCGTATGAGAAACACATCAACATTGTAATTATTTGGCTACAAAAGGAATCTTTTTCCCTCAAAGTATCCAGCCCCGTAGATTCCAATTTTACTAAATCTTTGTATGAACTTATCCCTTACATTTACGAGATTCATAAGGGGGATTCTATCGCTACTGTACTACAATCAACCACATTTGAAACCTTGAACATTGGACTTTAGACTATTTATGCCGGTTAATCGAGAATTACTTTTACGAATGATTGTACACATAGGAACTTTTCTATTAGTCTACTCTATCTGTCTTAGTATCGCGGCCTACGAACATCCATCTTTATTTTTTGTATTACTTTTCATTTTCCCCATTGAATTTGGATTATCCTGGATATTAAAAAACAAAAAGCTCACATGGCGTCGTCCCTTGGCAACATTCCTTTCGGTCTTGGGTATTCCTTTGGTTATCTTTGTAAGTCCCACTTTAACCAATAACTATAGATTCTTATTTGGCAATTACTTGATATGGCTATTCCTTGTAATAGTGCCCTGTATCGAAAAGAAAAAAGATTATTTGTGGATTTTACTAATGTGCGTCATGCTTTCTTCCTTGATAACCACCGTCCGTTTATCCAGTAGTTTTCCAATATTATTTAGCATCCTAACCGTAGGAACGGTTTCAATTCTTCTACTGCTTACTCTGTTGGGTCCGGAAAAAGAAGAAATAACATCCCCTCAAATTTATTCTCATTCTTTCTATATTTCCTGGAATCGATATCTATTAACTGTTACTTTATTTACTTTCATCATAATTTCCGGCTCTATCGCCTTTACCATTTTTCTACCACGATACAGTACCTTTGGTTCACCGAATGAAACCCTGCGAACGCGTCCGCCACGCATCCGCAAATTACCTCCCCCCGTTAATCCTGAGGGACAAGCCGGTAATGACCGTGGACCGGCAGAAGATACTTCTCTTCCCGGAGATATCAATAATTCTTTCCTCCTGTGGTTTCAACGGCTAATTTCTGATATTGAAGGAATTAACCCAACACTTCAATACCGGGATACTGTGGCTGGTTTCTCAGATCGGTTGGATCTAAGATCGAAAGGAACGAATTGGCAAAACACTTCTATCGCCATGGTCGTTCGCAGCAGATTTGCATCCTATTCCCGCACTATCGTATATGATTTTTATAACGGAATCACATGGACTCGCTCCAGAACAAATTTCATCCAAAAAAAAGATCCTATAGGTGTTTTTACACTTAATCCAAAAGAATTTCCATTCAACTATCGTCCTACATACGCCGGGAGTAAAGTTATCTATAATATTCGTACAGATCTCAGTGGAGTTATTCCCTCTCCTTATTATCCGGGTACGATTTATTTCCCGGACCAAATACTTTTTATTGACCAGGCGGAAATTTTACAAAGTCCATTCCTTTTAACGGCCGGAACAGTATATACCATTCAACCCAATATTCCCGATTACAATTTAAAATTCTTAAAAACGATTATTTCTTCTTCAACCGATAACCAATACTTGCAATTACCGAAAATGCCGAACCGGATTTCGGAACTGGCACATAAGATAACTGACTCTTATCCGACTCAATTGTCGAAAATATCTGCTCTGGAACGTTTTGTAAATAAAAATCATTATGTATTGGATTATCCTGCGTTACCCCATGACAGGGATTTTGTAGATTACTTCCTTTTCGAAAGTAAGAAAGGCAATTGTCAGCATTTCGCCAGTGCTTTAGCCGTTTTATGCCGCTCTATCGGCATACCCTCCCGCTTGGTATCCGGATTTGCACCGGGAATTTATAATCCCTTAACCGATTATAGTGAAGTACGCTTCAGCGATGCCCATGCATGGGTTGAAATATATTTTCAAGGTCATGGATGGCTTCCATTCGATCCCACTCCGGGGTCCGCCTCTTTTTCTCAGCAGTTAAATAAAGCGGATTTCTTTAATAATTTTTTAGTTTATCTTCAGGCACGTTGGCTGGGTTCTTCCTCACCACTTATTTCTCGATTCTTCAAAAATGCCGGTGAATTTCTTTCAACACTCTGGGACATTATAAAAATCATTGTATATAACGTAGGAATATTTTTACAAGATTTGCCTTTTCCGATTCTCGTTTTAGTTATCGCCGGTATTTGTTTATTGGCTTACATTATCGTTCGCCAAATCAAAAAGGTTAAACAGACAAGGTATCTGAAAGAATATGTTCTTCATGGGCTTGAGAATATCTCTTATCCTGATTCGGCCTGGTCCATTTTCCGTCTCTATAGCGATTTTTGCCGATTTTTTGACCAAAAAGGAATTTCCGTTTCTCCGCAAATGACTCCCTATGAATATCTTGACCGGTTGCGACCGCATCTAGGAATGCTGTATCCTATCCCTGTGGAAATTACCGAATTGTTTTGTTCCACACGGTATGGGTTTCAAATACCCAACGAACTGGTGATTCAAAAGCTGGAAACGCAATTCGCTATCTTTAAAAAAGAATTCAATAAAATTAAGTAAATAAAACGGAAGACACTTTATATGTCTGATTGGAAAATTCTTCTTGCCACCTTCATTCCTCTATTCATTGCCGTTGATCCCATCGGTTTACTTCCAATCTATGTCAATTTAACTCTGGACTTAACCAAAGAACAAAAACATAAAATTCTCTGGCAATCTCTAGTAACAGCCACTGTTGTAGCGCTTCTTTTTACTTTTGTCGGAAAAGTGATATTTAATTTTCTAGGTATTACAATCAGTGATTTCCAAATTGCCGGTGGACTCATTCTATTGGTTCTGGCCATTATGGATTTATTGGTTGCACAGAAAATTGGTTTTACTTACTCCACAACTTCGGGTATTGTTCCTATTGGTGTGCCCTTGATAGTCGGACCGGCAGTGCTCACCACGGTCATAATGCAAATTGATGCTCACGGAATCATTCCAACCATTGTATCTCTTTTAATCAATTTGGTCATTGTGGGCATTATTTTTATTCAATCCCATTTCGTCTTGCACCTCCTCGGAGAAGGAGGCGCCAAAGCCGTTTCCAAGGTTGTCAGCCTGTTACTCGCTGCCATTGCCGTTATGATGATTCGAGTCGGAATTTTAAATCTTCTTACATCCGCTCGTTAATTGTTTCCCTTGAGACTTTAAACTTGAAATTGCCGCCAAACATGTATTTGCATGAATCTCCACTGTATCTAGTGTGTCTTCTGCATACCCACCGGCAAATACGATAACTAACGGAAGATTTCTTTCCACGCAAGACTGAATGACCCAAAGGTCCCGTTGAATCAAACCTTCCTTGGTAAGCTTTAATGCCCCCAATTGATCCTTTTCAAACGGGTCGGCACCGGCAACATAGACGACAAAATCCGCGCCGAATTTGTCAATCTCCTTCGGAACTACTTTTTTCAATTCTTTTAGATAATCATCATCACCAGCAAAATCTTTGAGACCAATATCCAGATTACTTTTTTCTTTTTTAGGATAATTGTTTTCCTGATGAATCGAAAAAGTAAATACCGTCGGGTCGTCTTTGAAAATATTCGCCGTACCATTTCCCTGATGCAAATCACAATCTACCACGAATGCTTTCTTGATTTTTTTTTCTTTTTGCAGCACTCGAATTCCTACGGCAATATCATTGATATAACAAAACCCTTCCGCATGATCGGTATACGCATGATGAAATCCACCGCCAATGTGAATTCCAATCCCATGTTCCAATGCCAATCGCCCCGCCAGAATCGTTCCTCCTGCCGCTAAAATGTATGAATTCACAACCTCGGCATTTAAAGGCAACTCGGATCGCTGCGTCCGGTATGTCCATAGTCGATTTTGTATATCATCCAAAAATTCTGATGTATGCACTAACAAGAGTTGATTTCGGGTTGCCGGTTTGGAATGAATAAGTTCGTTGGATCGGATATGTTTTTGCTTAATCAAGACATCCTTCACCATGCGATACTTTTCCGTAGGAAAAACATGGGCACCGATGTCTACCTCATATTTATCCGAATAAACAAAACCAGGTCGTCTATTTTTCATGATTACAGACTCCCTCATTTGAATATCAACCCCCAGACAAGAAACCTATTCGAAAAAATATTCGTATTATAACTTGGGTAAAGTGACACCCTGTTGCGCCTGATATTTTCCTTTTTTATCAGCGTAAGAAATTTCACAAGGTTCATCCGATTCGAAAAATAAGACCTGTGCCAATCCTTCATTTGCGTAAATTTTTGCAGGTAATGGGGTCGTATTGGAAATTTCGAGCGTCACATATCCTTCCCACTCGGGCTCAAAGGGAGTCACGTTGACGATAATTCCACATCGCGCATATGTTGACTTTCCCAAGCATACTGTAATCACGTTTCTGGGAATTTTGAAATATTCAATACTCCGGCTCAAGGCAAATGAATTCGGTGGAATTATACATATGTCCCCTTTGTAATCCACAAAAGATTTTGGATCAAATTGTTTTGGGTCAACAATCGTCGAATTGATATTGGTGAATATTTTAAACTCATCGGCAACCCTCAAATCATAGCCATAAGAGGACAGCCCGAACGATACCACGCCTTTCCGCACCTGCCGATCGGCAAACGGGGATATCATTCCATGTTCCAACGCCATTCGCTTTATCCATTTATCCGATTTTACACTCATTATTCTCTCCACATTTTAAATTCATTATTTTATTTTTCAAGTATACCAATATTCTCCTCTATTTGTCATTCCCATTTTATAATAATCTCTTAATAAGACCGCCCTATGGACAACTTTGTAATGAACAAGATCAGTCTCGTTCATTTCAGCCACACACAAAAAATGGACGCTTTTAACATTTTTAAGTATACTTTATCTACTATGCTGAAAAAAATTGGGTGTTTGTTTTTGGTTGGGTTATGGTTAACGGGATGTTCCCCGAAAGGATCATCGTCCACGGAATCCCCAATTTCCGTTACCGTGCAGTTAAAAGGCGGAATTGAGGCCGAATCGGCGGGATATTATATTGCCTTAAACAAAGGGTTTTATCTGGATGAGGGAGTAGATGTGAAATTAATCCCCGGGGATTTGTTAACTCGACAAGAGGATCCTGTTTTGTCCGGGACAGTGACTTTTGGAGTTATGTGGTTACCCAGATTGTTGGTTTTACGGGATCAAGGGAAATCCTTGGTTCATTTGGCACAAATATTTCAGAAGAGCGGGACTCGGTTGGTCGCCAAAAGAACCAATGGTATCAATTATCCGATAGATTTGTTACATCACCGAGCGTCCATTTGGCCGGAAGGAAATGGATATGAATTTGGAGTATTTCTTGGTGAAAATGGAGTTGGGTCACAATTTGTGCAGATTTCTGAAGATAAAGAACCATTAAAAGCATTTATGGAAAATCGGACAGATATTGCTTCTCTTCTTTCTTATAAGGATTATCAGGATTTAATGAAACAGAAATTGCCCAATTTATTGGTCTTTGATGGAACCACGGAATCCTGGGGATTACCGCAAGATTGTATATTCGCAACCGAGCAAACCGCTGCCAATAAAAAAGATTTATGCGAACGTTTTCTCCGCGCTTCCATCAAGGGTTGGGAATATGTGTTAACCAATCCAAAGGAAAGCGCTCAGATATTAAAAGATTTTGACAAAACCAATAAATTAGACGTGGACTATGAAATGAATGGAATTCGCGAAATTGGGAAATTAATCTGCCAGGAAAATAATCCAACACAGAAAATAGGTTATCTTTCTACCGAAGAATTCAATCGGGTGAATCAATTATTGGTAAAATATCAAATCTTAAAAAATCCGGTCAAGGATAATGTGCTGGATAGTGATATTTGGAAAGATATTTATAAGCCGTAACACATAAGCAAATCAAGGGTGTTTTTTATTTGATTTCGTTGAAAACATAATCAGTAAAAGAGCTGACAGAAATGTCAAAACCCATCCCATTTTTTCAGCCATAGTAGATTCATAGCGAATTGAAATTGAGTAATTAGCACCTTCTGGTAACTGCAATCGCATTAAGCCCATTTCGTCAGATTTTAAAGGAATTCGTTTATGACCCATATAGGCTTTCCAGCGGGGATAATAACCCATTTTGATTAACAATAACGAGTCCTTTCGAGACTTCCTCACTTGTATATTAATTTGGTCATCACTGAATTTTACGATGCCTGCTTCAACAGAATTATTATCCGAGAGTAACCAGGAAGAAGAATAGTTTTTCAGATGATAAAGATGAAATACACCTATTTGTCGAACAGGGATGAATTTATCCGAATGGTTGAGAAAATCATTGACCTTGGATTCCTCATCATTAGCGATAATCGTTGTTGCATTAAACCGCCGGCAAAAGTTCCAGAATGTGTCGGAGGACATTTTCTCCCAAGGAATGCCAAACAGAGATTCGTTTTGCAGAAAATCCGCTTCTTCTCTAACAATGTTCGGAGGTTTTACGCCAAAATAAAGAAAACTTGCCGTTGAGTAAAAAGGCTCATTCACAGCACCTAGAATAGGACGGCCTGTATAATCCGGAGTTAAAGCTACGGCATGCGTCACAAAACGACTCGGAAGATTGGGATATCCTATTCGAGCGGAAGTAAAAAGTATTCTTCCATCCGAATCGGATTTCAAATAATTCCATAATTCATCCAATTGAAGAATTCTCCGGGTTTGGCTTAGAGAGGCGAATTGGCTAAATCCGGTATAATGAAAACAATAACTCATAATTTCGATACTAAAATATCCCACTCCGAACAAGACTAGGAATAATCCAGTTGCCATTAATTTATTCATCTCCCGTAATTTCCAATTTTTGACATTTTCAAGAAATTTCTCAATTAAAAAACCAATGCCAATCCCACTTGTGAGGATGATAGAAAAGTGGAAATCATCCTGCAAGCGCCAAGGGTCAATCATATAATTTCGTAAAAGACCGTTTAACACCAATCGGATAAGCAACAAAAACACCAGCATAAATACTGGTGTTAAAAGTAATCCGGCTAGAACGGCTTTACGTTTTTCTGTATGATTTCCATAAAGCAGGGACAGGGCACTGGAACAATAAAGAACCAAAAATAGTTTTTTTGACCAACCTTCTGAAAGCGCATAAAGTAAATCCTTGAATTTATTGCTACCCGACCAAACCTGCATTTGTGAAACAAAACCGGAATGAAGAAATAATGGTACCCACCAAAATGAAACCAGACCTATTCCTAGAAGAAGAACGAAAAATAATTTTCTCATTACTTTATTAGAAACATTTATCCCTATTCGACTCCAAGTATAGAGTTGAGCTGCAACGCCAAAAAATGGTAAAAAGCTGTGATACGGATGGAATAAGATAACCAAGGCGACTGAGAGTGCCAGTAAAATCCACGGCCATCTTTGAGTATGACGTTCAAGACAGTAAAAAAAGAACATCATAATAAGGAAAAATAATCCGAGAGCAAATCGTGAATTAATCAATCCGACAATAATCCCAAACAATATTCCGCTGTCTGTTTCTGCATAAGTTAACAAAAATAGACTTGAAATGAGTCCTCCCCACCAGGGAAACTCTATTTTACGAAGCAAGAAATATCCTGTAATTGCAGGCAGAAATAAAGTGGTTAGTAAAATAATTTGATATATTGTTCCCGGGGTAAGCGTTGCGAAAGTGAGATAATAAAGAATCGCCCCAAGAAAGGCAAATCCCGGAGGATAAAATTGTAATTCCGGTATTCCACCAAACCAATTGGGATTCCAATCAATAAAACGGTGGTGCACCGGAATGGATTTTGTCAAAACGTAATTTAACGTTGCGAAATGAAATCCATGATCGTCATAAACAAAGGGGTCTGTGGAGAAGAGAAATCCCAAAGCAGAATAGCCGACAGCAAAGAGAAGACCAACAGCCAAGACATCCGGTATCCACCGGTACGCGCTGGTTGACGGGCGATTATTCATGTATACGCCTTGATTCTATCCTCATAAAAAAACTTCTTATCACCATCGTACTGTGATAAGAAGTTTACTAAATCCCAAATGTTCTTGCAAATGTATTATTTAAAAAGCGCTCGCGCCAATTTCATCCAATCGTCATTGACCAGTTTTAATTCCCCGGTGGCTTTGGATAAATCCACGCTTTTCACTTCCGTTCCAACCAAACAAGCCATCTTGCCAAATTCTTTGTTATGCAGCATTTCCACAGCTTTAACACCAACCCGTGTGCCTAATATCCTATCAAAAACGGTAGGAGACCCGCCGCGTTGGATATGACCAATAACGGAAGCACGTGTATCCACGCCTGTAGCCTCTTTAATGATTTTAGCGACACTTTCACCAATGCGTTTTTCCTTGAGAATCTTATGCCCAAAAGAATCCACCTGGTCGCCTTCACTCCCCGTAACGGGCAGTTCTACACCTTCAGACACCGCAACGAGTGCATAGCGCTTCCCCCGTTTGAGAACATCTTTCAAGTGTTGCGTCATCGCATCCAATTCTGCTTTGATGTCTTTATTATGTTCCGGTAAAAGAATCCAATCTGCACCACCTGCTAATCCGGTATAAAGCGCAACCCATCCGGCATACCGTCCCATAACTTCCAAAACCATAATCCGGCGATGGGACTTTGCCGTATCCCTCAACCTGTCCAGCGCATCCACAGCCACTGTGACGGAGGTATCAAAACCAAAAGTAAAATCGGTTGCGGACAAATCGTTATCCATGGTTTTCGGAACTCCGACCGTTTGAATTTTATGTTTTTCATATAATTTTCTCGCGACACCCAGAGTGTCATCTCCACCGATTGCTACCAACCCATCTAAACCAATTTTTTTAATATTTTCCAATACTTTGGGAACATCTTCCGCTTCTTTCTTAAAGGGATTCGTCCGAGAAGTTCCCAAAATTGTTCCACCTTGATTAAGAATTTCTTCCACATCTTCCAATCGTAAAGGTCGCGTGATATTTTTTACCAACCCCGCCCATCCATCTTCAATTCCGACGACCGTATCTCCATAATCCAAAGCCCGTAAAACCACTCCACGTATAGCTGGATTTAACCCGGGACAATCTCCACCACCGGTTAATACACCGATTTTCATACACTTTCCTCCTATAAAGAAATGAAATAAATAATAAAAATATAATTAATTTTTTGAAGCGGCTTGAACAATGGCAGTAAATGAATCTATTTTCAGGCTGGCGCCGCCGATGAGTCCCCCGTCAATATCTTTAACTTTCATTAAAACATCGGCGTTCTTTTCACTGACATTTCCGCCATATTGAATACGGACATTTTCAGCGACATTCGCACCAAACTGTTTCGTTAACAATTGTCGAATAAATTTATGTACTTCATCTGCTTGTTCGGGAGTCGCCGGAGTTTTCCCTACTCCGATAGCCCACACCGGTTCATACGCAATAATTGTGGTAAGTATTTCTTCTGAACTCAGACCCGTCAGTCCGTTCAGAACATGATCCTCTACAACCTTTTGAGTAAATCCGGCCTGACGTTCTTCCCATGTTTCACCAACACACATAATTGGGAGGAGACCATGTTTATGGGCTGCTTTTACTTTTTTATTCACCGTTTCATTGGTTTCACCAAATAATGCGCGGCGTTCCGAATGTCCAATAATGACATATTTACAGCCTGTATCTAAAAGCATAGCAGGTGAGATTTCTCCGGTATAAGCCCCGGAGACTTCCCAATACATATCTTGTGCACCCAAAGCAATTTTACTTCCTTTAATGACTTCCGCAACCGTCACTAATGCCGTAAATGGCGGGCAGAAAACTATATCGCATTGGGTTATTTCACCCACAGATTTAACCAGAGCGGAAGCAAGTTCTTTTGCTTCCGCAGGTGTTTTATTCATTTTCCAGTTTCCAGCAATAATTTTTTTTCTCATGTTATAGTATCCTCAGATTATTTCACACTTGCCATATATTCAATCAAGTCAACCACTTTTGAGGAATAGCCCCATTCATTATCGTACCAAGAGACGACCTTGACGAAATTGCTGTTTAACATAATCCCGGCTTTTGCATCAAAGATTGAAGTTCTGGTATCTCCGATAAAGTCCGTTGAAACAACATCTTCTTCGGTATAGCCTAAAATCCCTTTGAGTTCTCCTTCAGAAGCCGTTTTCATGGCTTTTTTAATTCCTTCATAATCCGTAGCTTTTTCCAGACGTGCTGTCAAATCCACTACAGAGACATCAGCTGTAGGAACCCGAAACGCCATTCCCGTCAATTTGCCGTTGAGAGAGGGAATAACTTTCCCTGCTGCTTTGGCGGCACCCGTGGAACTGGGAATAATATTATTCAGGATAGAGCGTCCACCTCTCCAGTCTTTCTTGGAAGGGGCATCCACTGTTTTTTGAGTATTGGTAGCAGCATGAACCGTAGTCATAAGAGCTTCCACAATCCCGAAACTATCGTTGAGTACTTTGGCAATCGGAGCCAAACAATTGGTGGTACAGGAAGCATTGGAAACAATATCCATCTCCGGTTTATAGGACTTTTGATTAACACCCATAACAAACATTGGTGCATCGGAAGAAGGTGCGGAAATAATCACTTTTTTAGCACCCGCTTTAAGGTGAACCGCGGCTTTTTCGAGAGTGGTGAATAGTCCGGTAGACTCAACGACATATTCCGCGCCACATTCTTTCCAAGGAATTTCTTCCGGCTTCATAAAAGCATAGAAAGCCACTTTTTTGCCATTTACAATAAATTCTTTATCGCTATCACCGATGGTTCCTTTGAATTGTCCGTGAACCGTATCGTACTTCAACATATACTTGGTATACGCAATATCGAGAAAAGGATCATTGATACCAACGATTTCAATATTTTTATTGTTTTGAGCGGCTCTAAAGACCAATCGGCCAATTCGTCCGAACCCATTTATACCCACTTTTACTGCCATAAAATTATCTCCTATAAAAAAAGATTTCATCCCCGAATGGCGAGGATGATTGATGAGGAATTGCTAGCAAATCCTTATATATAATATTACAATAAAGTGATTTTATCGTCAACAAACCATTATTACTGAATGGATGGAAAAAACTCTTTTAGTCTATTAAATTCAAATGCGTTGCAGGTTTATAATTCTGGCCGGTTGTTTCCGTGCTGGGTGGAGTTGGTGAACTTGGCGGAGGGGTACCGGGAATCGGCACATTTCCCAATAACTTAGCGATTTCCACATCCAGATTTTCTCTCGCATTGGTATCCACAAGAATCCCGTTTTTATTTACCATCCACATGGTGGGAATCACGCTAATGTCATATATTTTTCCGAAATAATTATCTTTGGATTTTTCTTCATAATATTGCGGCCAAGGGATTGCATTGTCCTTAACCGCTTTTAAAAAATCACTCATTATCGTGTCAAAACTAATCCCGACAATTTCAAACCCTTTTTCATGGTATTCTTCATATAACTGTTTTAACACGGGAATGTCTTTCATACTGTTATCCGATAAGGTTGCCCAATAATCAATCAATACGACTTTCCCTTTCATATGGGTCAAATCTACAGACCTTCCGTCCATGGAATTAAAATGAAGATAGAAGGGTTTACCCAACAAGGTAAGATAGTACAACTTATCCGCTGCTTGCCTTGCCCAATCGTCATTTCCAATTTTTTCGATTTTCTGATATAACTTTCTCGCTCTTTCCACATCATAATTTTGAACTGTTTCAGCGATAGCCTCATATAGTTCCGGTTTTTTCATTTCTTCGGGATAGGATTGATAATACTCCTGTGCTATTTGTTCCATTTGGTCAAAAATCATCCCATTATTTCCGTCATCCCGGAGTTGGCTTTTGAGTATTTTAAATTTTTGTCCATAAGATGCCGCGACCTCCTTCTTCACGGAATCGTCACTAAAAGCAAACGTAAACGAGGCCAGTCCCATGACCAAATGAACAGTAATAATAAGAAGAAGAAACCTAAAACCATATCGTAAGTACATATTTGTCTTCTCTTGAGTTGATGAAGAAAATAATTGATTCCAGAGATTAATACGTGCCTAAATATCTTGCTCTTGAAAAGGACGAATGGCAAAAGTGTACAAAGGGAAACTCTAAAAGATAATCCAAAAAAACATATTCTAACAACGTCTCGTTTTCGAACAATTACAAGAAATAGGCGTTTTTCCAATAAACCTTGTTATATTCACTATCTACCGCAAAAAACCACGGTGGAGACATGTACATAAATCGATTATCATAGTTAAAATCCCTGACTTGGAACCCATCACTCCCACTTACAAATGAACCATTCCCCCATGTAGCATAAGATCCATTAAGAGTCAGGGTGCCCATGGGTACATTGAGTGCAGGCCCTGCTTCAAAAAGACCAATACCTGAATCCATCGCATATATAGCCGCGTCAACGGTTAAATTCGCAGGAGCTGTGGAAGCAATTTGTACAATTTGATTCGTTATCAATCCAAGAATATCCGGACTGGTCAAAGCGGTATTGGAATATACAAGATTGTTAACGAGAGTAATAGTACTATTAGAAACCACACTTACATCTCCATGCAATGTCCCGGATATAAAGACTTGGGGACGCAATCCGATTAATGTACCCGTTGTAGTAGTAGATAATGAATAATAAATGGTCGTGGTCCTACTAGAAGTAGGGCCGACCAGTGTAATGATCGCCGTATTCATGTTAAAAGTAACTGTCGCCGCCGTGTAATTAGTCGTTCCCCCGCCGTATTTACCATCATAAAATCCTGAGGAACTCGCAATACTCAAAATGGAGTTTATACTGTAGGTTGAAATAGCTGATAGGGCAGGCGCACCATATTGTACTCCACCTAAAAATGAGGGAGTTCCTCCAGAATTCACCAGCAAACCCACAACCTTTACCGGACCATCAAATATAGGGTTACCATTCGTGAGTATATTGCTCCCTATATACACAGGACCCGTAGCCTCATACCCTGTTCCAAAAGTAGCGGACATTTCATCCCGAAACACCAAATAATCATTAAAAAAGGCAGTTCTGGTTACTCCAAGAATAGATGCCTGGGAATAGGTATTAGTGGGAGTCCCAATAGAAACAATCTGCCAGGCATGAATAATATTAGTCGTTTGAATCAGATTTACCGTCACTTTATAGCTGCCAATGGTCTGTCCGGCATAGGATAAATATTGAATTGGAGGCGATGTGCTCGCACCGAAACCTGCATCCGACGCCCGAAGAACTTCATTCCCATAATTAATTCCCGCGTCCGCCAGATAAAACGCCTGAATACGATACGTTTGATTTTGGCTAATATGTAGTTCAATTAACCCGACGGCAAAAAAAGGCGCCGCAATCGCAACCAGTGCGAATATGACAATCATAGTGAACGCCAGAACATTCCCTTTATCGTTTGCTAAAAATTTAGCTTTCATAATTTCCTCCTTTGATAATTTATTGATGAGAATTTCGTATTCCAACATCGGTAATTAGAGCATAATTTTCCACATGGATTTGATGACCGGAAGAAACTTGGGTCACTGTAGAAAGAACCGTGGTTTGGGCATAAACAGAAACTGTAAAATAGTACGGATTATAGGGATTTGATGATGCGTCAAAGCCTGCCGTAGAATTAATTAGAGTATGCGAGACATAAAAAGTTTGAATATTGCCTGCCACCTCAAAAGACGAAGACCCACCTGTTGCCCAACTGACGGTTCGTATAAGAATTCCACTTGAAAGAGAATAGGTAACAGTATTTAAAGCCCACGGATTATTTGCCAGCATATAGGTATCATACTCGCCTGTTGATATAGTAAAGACTAAATTATTCGTACTGGAGGCAGTCGCGTAATCGGGGGTAAGCACAGAGGAACCGGTAGCATAATAATTAATCGCCCCGTGGAGTTCCATATTTAACCAATCCGAGGCAATGCGGGCATCCTGTTGAGATTCCACCAACCCTTCGGAAATCGACCAGGATTGAACGGTTTGATAAAATACGGAAAATAAAACGGTCAACAAAAGAGCGAATATAAACAAACTAATCATCAATTCCATTACGGTAAAACCATTGTATTTATATGTATTCATAATATTATTCTTTTTTAGTTATAAGCTCTTGCCGAAATCAAGGTTACACTGGTTGTATAACCGCTCTTGGCACTTAGCCAATAGACATTCACAACATACTGTTTGAAATACGCATTATAAGGTGCCGGGGATGCCTGTACCGACCAATTGTATGTATACGTTGTCGAATCTCCGTTATAGGTAACTTGACGCCGCACCGTACTTGCATCATTGTAAATATTTTCAACGTTTGGAAAATTGCTATACGCCAACATTTGTTCCATATACCCTTTGGCAACCATAACCGCCGCGGAGTTGTTATTGGAGACTCTATCCATTCTCATACCCGCGCTTAATAAACTAATCAAAGCGATAACGGATAAGACAATCAAAACCAATGCAATCAGTACTTCCATAAGTGTAAACCCTGGATGGCGGCAAGAGTTATCACGATGCCAACGGGGTTTACCACGATGATGGTGATGTATCTTCAAAGATTTTCACCTTTCCTGTGGAATATTTTATCGCTACCACCCAAAAATGGGTAGAGGTATTGCTAAAATCAGAATTTTGGTTAATTCGGATAAGCCCATCGTTCAAAGGAGTATCACTGCCATTCGGTGTAAACGTGATCAAATTATTGGCAAATCCAGTCGACAAAATAGAACAGGTGTTACTCATCGTGACTGATTTTACGAGCGTGGTACTGGTGGAAACCGTGGTGGAGATAATATAATAGATTGCATAACTATTCTGCACACTATCAATACTCGAATTATTGGGCGTTCCAGTGGCCGTATTTAATTGCATGTAATAATTATTCACGTTGGTGATTGCCAATTGTTCCGCATAGCGAATGTCTCCAGCCAGTTGATCCGCGGCTCCATTTGCGTTATACACATTGTACATATGCATCATGCCGGGAACGGAAAATGCGATAAACAATATCGCAATAATCATGACAACCATGATTTCCATCATAGTAAATCCCCTGGAGAAATCCCGCACTGAGTGTACAGAAGAAAATACATTCCGAAAAGCACTTTTTATGGATTTCACCTTACTTGTCATTTCTTTCTCTCACTCTACCAAAAAGTTTACGATACTAAAGAGTTTATGCCAAAAAATCTATTCTGTCAATAGCTAGAAACACCTCAACTATAAGAGATATTATAGCATGTTTTGTGCCTCATTTGTAAAATTATAAATAATTGATAAATAAAGAGTTGAAAATATATTTTGTATCATAAAATTAATAATTTTACAGTATTAACCATTTTCGTGTAACTTTAGGGTAACATAAATACTTTCTCATGTTAAAATAGGCTTCCAAAAATAGAGGTTAATTAAAACCAACATAAATGTAGCAACAAACAACAAAAATGTCGGCTACTCATCTTAAGTATTAACAAATGAACTGTATTACATGATCACTTAGTCAATTCTTTAAGGATGAGTCGGGCAGTGCGCTGACCTTGATGAATAGAGTCATTAATGGAACGTTCGGGATAGGAATGCATCATTCCAGCAGTATAGAGACCTTCCACAGGTGTGGCGATTGGCAATATTTTCGAGAGGTAACCTTTGGTGTAAACGGGAGAAGTGAAAAGTCCACGACTCAATCTCCACCATAGTAAATTATCGGGAGAAACTTTAAAAATATTTTGCAGGGCTTGAAAATAGATATGGAATATCTCTTCATCGGATTTTTGCCAGATGGGAGCCATGATATCCTGAATGTAGCTCGCGAGGTAAAAGATATGGTGATTGCCATAATTACGGTTATAGAAGTTGGTATGTTCCAGCAAGACGGCGAACGGTAAATCAGGGTTGGCGATATTCAACCAATAGACATCTGAAACTTTGCAATCCAAGCCAATGAGAATACAAATGGTGTGTTGAAATTGGATTTGGTTTAGTTGATTAATGTAAGCCGGGGGAAGTCCATTGTCCGCCAATTTTGAAAGAAGCTGCGGGCTGGCAGTGTTGATGACAGACTTGGCAGAAATATCTTCATTTTCGGCTTGTACTCCTTTGACAATTCCTTTTTCAATCAAAATTTTATTTACTCCGATATCCAACTTAATCTCCCCATGCTTGTGAGTAATCCGATCGCATAATGTATCTATTAAACTCGAAAAACCCCCTTCCAGATAACCCAATTTCTCACCGGTTGTAATAGAGCGGGAAGAACGGATGCGGATGCGTTCCATCATCCAGGCGGCAGAAATATTCTCTATATCTTCTCCGAATTTTCCATGAAGCAAAGGTTCAAAGAAATTGTGAAAGACCCTTTTGCCCGCGTGCTGAATGAGCCACTCTTTAGCGGATTGGTTATCGAATTGTATGATATCCTTTGCGAATCGCACATACTGAACAGTCATCGCAAGACGAACTTTATCAATAACATTGAGGGCAGGAAATTTGAGAATATCCACTGGTGTGTCCAATTTATATACAGTCTTATCAAGTAAATAACCGACAGAGGATGGAAGCCAGATGAGTTTATTACCAAGGTTTAATTCATAGATTAAATCCTGAAGGATGTTATCTCCGCCCAAAATATGATGATAAAATTTTTCGATTTTAAATGAATGGATGGAATAACTTGCGAGAAGCCCACCGGGTTCAGCACCTTTTTCAAGCACTAAAACTTTTTTGCCATGTTGCGTAAGGTGATAGGCGGCGGCTAAACCCGTGACACCGGCGCCGATGATGATAGTATCGTAATTCATAAGGCATCATTCATAACTAGGTTGTCTTGAGTTTGAAAATCTTTTCCGTTTGGGGATAATTTTCACCAAAACCATTCCCGTTAAAAACCCGCCGACATGAGCGAACCAGGCAACCCCACCGCCAGTATGCAAAGTATCAGAAGTTCCGCCGATAAATTGATAGACAAACCAAATTCCCAGAAAGAAAAAAGCGGGAATACGAATGACTTGAAAAAAGAAAAAGATGGGAATCAAAGTTACTATGCGAGCGCTCGGAAAAAGAAGAATGTACGCACCTAAAATCCCGGAGATAGCACCAGATGCGCCAATCGTTGGAATTGTAGAATGTGTATTCATCACAATATACACAATTGAAGCCCCAATTCCTGATAGGAAATAGAACAGGAGAAAACGGAAATGTCCCAAAGCATTTTCGACGCTTTTTCCGAATATCCAGAGGAACCACATATTCCCCAATAAATGTAAAATCCCCGCGTGGAGGAACATGGAAGCGAGAATCGTTGAATAATGCAGGGTATCGGGTTCTCGAATCAAGAGAGCGGGACGCAAACCAAAAATTTTTGTTAAATCAATATGTTGCGAAACCAAACTGATTTGATAAATAAATACCAATACATTCGCGAGAATCAATCCGATAGTAAAAATAGGAAATGTATCGGATGAATTCTCGTCTTTGAGCGGGATCATGGTTATAAATTATAGACGATATTCCCATTCTTACGAAATAGGATTTTTAACATGCGCAGTTTCAGCCTTCCGGGGTATGATTCGGAAGGCTGAAATAGAAAGTGGCACCCGCGTTGATTTTTCCCTCCGCCCAGACTTCGCCTTTATGTCTTTGGATAATCCGATCTACGATGGAGAGACCCACCCCATTTCCCTCAAACTCTTCTTCCTTATGTAACCGTTGAAAGATACCGAATATTTTATCTTGTTGTTTGTGGTCAAAACCCACCCCATTATCCCGTACGAAGTAAATGTTCTTATCCTTTTCTTTCCGTCCACTAATTTCAATGCAAGCATTATCAACCGTGCGGCTATATTTGATTGCATTGGACAACAAATTTACAAAAACCTGACTTAGCAGGACCTGGTCTCCATAGACTGGCGGAAGGGAATCAATATGAAAGTCTATCCTGCGTCCGATTGTAAGAGGTTGAAGTTCCTCCAATACATCCTTTACTAATTGTGTCATTTCAATATAAGTCAATTTGATTTCTTGATTTCCAGAACGGGAATAATTCAAAAGACTGTTCATTAAACATTCCATTTTCGCCGCCGACTTGTAAATAATCTCCAATTTTTTCACCACATCCGACTCCATTTGATCCGAATAATGTTTCAATAATGCATTGCTGAATCCACCAATTAACTGGAGGGGATTTCGTAAATCATGGGAGAGTGAATAATTAAAAGCTTCCAGTTCCTTGTTAACAACAACCAATTCCGTGATCTTTTTATTCAATTCTTGATTTAAAACTCTAACTTCTTCTTCTGCCTGTTTACGGTTATAAATTTCCAGGCGAAGTTCCTGCCAACGCCGAAAAGAGAAGATTGCAAAAGCGAACGAAAGAAAAATGAATACTGTGAATATTTCGTCAAACCGTCTTACTCCATACAGATGCTCCCACTCGGCTAGTTGATGAAAAAGACGAAAGTGAAAGGAAATAAGAAAAATAATAATGGCAATGACGGATATGGTAACTAGGTCTTTAAAAGATTTGTATTTCGGAGAAAGTTGGGGGGAAGCGGGCTGTTTCATGATATAATAACAACTTTCCTGGATAAAAACATATTATAATACCAACCTGTAAACTATATACTACAATTTATTTTTTGGAGTTGACAGGAAAGGGATTAATCTAGAAAGGGATTCTTTGAAAGAAGGGGATCGAAGGTTACCGATCCCCTTGATTATTTTACGCGGCTTTCCCCGCTAATTTCTTTTTGGCGTAATTCATGAGACCGCCGGATTCCATGAGGGCACGCATGAAGGGAGGGAACGGCGCGGCTTGATAGGATTTTCCGGTAGATTTATTGGTAATTTTTCCTGCTTCCAGATTAATCTCCAACTCGTCCCCTGTGTTCAAGTCTTCCACGGCTTCGGGACATTCGAGAATCGGCATTCCCATGTTGATACAATTGCGATAAAAGATGCGCGCAAAGGTTTTGGCGATTACGCATCCAACATTCGCATGTTTTAATGAAATAGGCGCGTGTTCACGAGAGGAACCGCAACCAAAGTTCTTTCCGGCAACAATAATATCTCCCGCTTTCATGTTCTTGACGAAATCCTTGTCTAAATCTTCCATGCAATGCGCCGCCAAAACTTTGGGATCATGCGTATTCATGTATCGCGCGGGGATGATGACATCAGTATTGATGTCGTCACCGTATTTCCATACTTTTCCTGATATTTTTAATATTTCCATAATTTTACCTTTCTAAGAAAAGCTTTTACCAATTGGTAAAAGCTTTAACTCTAATAGATTCAATTGTATATTAAACTGTCACTTCCACTTTACTCCCCATAATTTCTTCGGGATGGGTAATACGCCCGGTAATTGCCGTAGCCGCTGCTACCGCCGGGCTTGCCAAATACCCTTCAGAATCCGGGTGTCCAATCCGACCTACAAAATTCCGGTTGGTGGTGGTCAAGGCTCTTTCTTTAGAAGCCAGAACACCCATGTGCCCGCCCAAACAGGGACCGCAGGTCGCAGGACTGATGATGCAACCAGCAGCATCCAAAGTTTCAATAAGACCTTCTTTCAACGCCTGTGTCCAAATATTCTGCGTTGCCGGGAAGATGATGCATTTGATATTGGAATTGACTTTTCTGCCTTTTAATATTCCGGCGGCAATCCGCAAATCTTCAATGCGCCCATTAGTACATGAGCCTATGACCACTTGATCCACGGTGATATGCGTTGACTCACTTACCTTGTGCAAATTGTCCGGTGACCAAGGCCAAGCCACGACCGGTTCCATCTTTGTAGCATCATAGTCACGCACCGAATGATATTTTGCATCGGCATCGCTGTAATAACACTTGAATTTCCGCTTCGCGCGGTTCTGCAAATATTCCAGTGTTACATCATCCGGCGAAATAATTCCTGATTTACCACCTGCCTCAATCGCCATGTTGGTAATCGTCATGCGCGCTTCCATCGAGAGTCCGTGAATAGTATCTCCATCAAATTCCATGGCACGATACAATGCGCCATCAACAGTGATATCACCAATGACTTGCAAAATAATGTCTTTGGAACTTACCCATTTCGGCAATTTCCCATGAAACACAAATTTCATAGTCTCAGGGACTTTCAACCACGTCTCGCCAGTCGCCATGCAATACGCCAAATCGGTTGATCCGACACCCGTCGAAAACGCGCCCAACGCCCCATAAGTACAGGTATGCGAATCCGCGCCAATCACAATATCACCCGGTAATACCAGACCCAATTCCGGCAAGAGCGCGTGTTCAATTCCGCCCTGCCCGACTTCAAAATAATATTTGATTTTCATTTCCTTGGCGTATTCTTTGACTTCTTTCGCCTGTTGAGCGGAAGCAATATCTTTTGCCGGAACAAAATGACTGGGGACAAGCGCTATACGTTCCAAATCGAATACCTTGGTGATTCCATTTTCCTTTAAGCGTTTAATGGCAATGGGGGCTGTGACATCATTGCCCATCACAAAATCAACCTTACACTCCACCAGTTCCCCGGCGCGTGTTTCTTTCTTACCGGCATGTGCTGCCAGTATTTTTTCTGTTATCGTCATTCCCATAAAAATTCTCCTTAAATTCTGCGTCGGGAATGAGTTCTTTTCTTTCCCGACGCTTTGACTCTAAAACTTTTCTTCAAATCTGTTTGCCAACCTTTTCCTTGGTCTTCACATTCTTCTTCTCGAAAAACAACAACCGGTTAATGGCGTTGATATAGGCTTTTGCCGAGGCGACCACGACATCGGTACTGGAACCTCGTCCGGTTACTGTAGTACCATTTTGCTGTAAGGTCACAATTACCTCGCCCTGAGCATCCGTGCCTTGGGTTACCGCTTGTATACTATAGTTTACCAGTTTTGCCTTGCTTTTGGTAATTTTTTTGATAACTTTATACGCGGCATCCACAGGTCCATCACCTTCGGCTGTGCCTTTAATCCGTTTACCGTTTTTGGTAATCTGCAAAGTCGCGGAGGGCGTTTCCCGGGTGTCACTGACGGCACGCACGGATTCCAATATATAGGTTTCCGGAATCTGCATGCGCTCATCTTCCACAATCGCCACCAAATCTTCGTCATAAATGACTTTCTTTTTGTCGGCCAACTTTTTGAACCGCTCGAAACCTTTATTGACCTGATCTTCCGACAAATCAGTAAAACCCAAATGCGCCAGGCGTTCTTTGAAGGCGTGCCGACCGGAATGTTTCCCCATAACCATATTGGTACCCTTCCAACCGACATCGCCCAAATTCATAATCTCATAAGTCTTTCTTTCTTTCAGGACACCGTCCTGATGAATCCCGGCTTCATGCGCAAACGCATTCGAACCGACAATCGCTTTATTCGGCTGTACCGAAATACCCGTCATGGTGCTCACCATTCTGCTCGTCCTATAAATCTGCTCGGCATTAATACCCGTCTCAAAATTATAATAATCTTTACGGCATTTCAAATTCATCACGATCTCTTCCAATGATGCGTTCCCTGCCCGCTCGCCAATTCCATTAATGGTACATTCCGCCTGCCGCGCCCCGTTCATAATCCCCGCCAACGAGTTGGCAACCGCCAATCCCAAGTCGTCATGGCAATGCACACTAATGATGGCTTTCTTGATATTCGGCACGCGTTCTGTGATGTATTTGATACGCGCCCCATATTCAAACGGGTTACTGTATCCAACCGTATCGGGAATATTCACGGTCGTAGCCCCCGCCTCTATCGCCGCTTCCACGACATCGCACATATAATCCAAGTCTGTCCGTGAGGCGTCTTCCGGTGAAAACTCGATATTGTCCGTATAGTTCTTGGCACGTTTGACCGCACGCACCGCCATATCCATCACTTGTTCCTTGCTCATGCGTAACTTCTTTTCCATGTGTATCTGACTGGTCGCGATAAACGTATGGATACGCCGGTTCTTGGCGGGTTTAATCGCTTCCCCTGCCCTATCCACATCAATATCTTTAGTCCGTGCCAGTCCGCAAATCGTCGGTCCCTTTACCTTTTCGGCAATAAGTTTCACGGCTTCAAAATCGCCCGGTGAAGTAATTGGAAAACCCGCCTCAATGATATCCACTCCCAGCCGGGCGAGTTGTAACGCAATCTCTATCTTTTCTTTAGTATTCAACGAGGCACCCGGCGATTGCTCTCCGTCGCGCAGCGTTGTGTCGAAAATGTAAACCCGCTCGTTCATGGCGGCTTCCTCCTTTTAAAGATTAGGATTTAGGATATAGGTGTTAGGAGTTAGGTTTTTTACCTTAATCCTAAATCATGTCTCCTAACTCCTTTCTGTTTTGGCCAATAAAAAAACCCTGAAGGACGTTATTGAGTCCTTCAGGGCTGAAATAGTCTTTTCTGTAAACTACCCCAGGGTACCACCCTGCTTTTTCATCTGTATTCCAGATGAACTTCATTACGTCATTTCACGGTGACTTCCGGCATACACTACTTATATTTCGCGTATGCAACTCCAAGGTGAGTTCAGTCATTCAGGCTGCCGGCTCTCAGCCTTTACCGGCTCTCTGTGTAACCTTGCTTGACCTACTAATCCTCTTCTTCGTTTTTCTACTGTTTTATTATACGATATTCTTCATTTATTTGTCAAATGGTCATAGCCATAATCACTGTATTCTCTCTGCTATCTCAAGTATAAAAATCCTTCAACCGTATTCCCTTCGGAGGATATAGGGAGGATCAGCGAAGGAGAAGCGAAGGAAGGATGAACAATATCGCTATCCCTCATCTTGCCTTATGGATAATTGATTCTAATTGAGTTGTATATTCCTACTCAATCCCCCCTAAAATCCCCAAAATCATCCCCTTTTTTCTTTTAACCCGAAACTCCAAACTCGAAACCTGTCTTTTTTATTATACTCCTCTTTCCCTTCTTGTCAATACAATTTATTGGCAGGTCATGCCCCAATTTGTCATTCTGACCCTCGAACGCTTTAATCGAGGGGAAGAATCTCTGTGTTCTACCTAAAACAAAGCCATCATGCAACTCCTATAGATAAACCAATTAAAATCGGGGGGTAATCAGAATCCCATTAACCCCTAGTTTTCAACTAGGGGAAGACAACCCATGAAATACACCACAAACTGTTTTAACAGTTTATAACTCTCTGGCTAAGAAACACACCTATATTCTAATTGGTTTGTCTATAGACATGTCCTGTCCCCATTTGTCATTCTAAGCCAGCGTATGGATACATCCCGATTCTCTTTATCGGGAGTGCTCTTTACGAAGTGAAGAATCCCTTTGTTCTACCTGAAACAAAGCCAACACCTAACATCTTGACAGTTCGTGCCCCCATTTGTCATTCTGAGCGTAGTGCTCTTTACGGAGTGAAGAATCCCTGTGTTCTACCTCAAACAAAACAGAATACGACTTACCGCCTGGACTCTTACTGTTGTCAGATATAGCCGTAAAAGTTATAATAAATCATGAAAGTAAAATAGGTTCTTATTTGAGTGGGACGTGAACAAAGCCAGATGCATTATGAAGAAAATATCTAAAGAGAAAGATATGTGCGAAGAATACAATTTCACTAAAGGCGTCCGCGGGAAATATGCCAAAAGATATGCACACGGAACGAATGTTGTGGTCATTGAACCGGACGTGGCTAAATATTTTCCAGACCATGACGCTGTAAATCAGGCATTGCGGTCATTGACTGAAATCATCAAACAGCAAAACAAACCTGCCTAGCATAGAACATCGCACCTGCCCCATTCCCTCCTCGTTAGAAATTTATTCATTATAAACTTTGAACATTATGTCCGAAAACAAAATCACAGAATACCAAAAAGCCTTGGAACTCAACCCTAATGATATTGAGGCATTGTATGGTTTGGGAGAAGAATACAGTTATTTGGATAAGAATGAAGAAGCTATTAGCTTATTTGAAAAAGTAATCACTCTCAATCCTGCTTATTCTCATGCATGGAATGAGTTGGGAGTTTTATATACCAATCTCAAGCAAACAGAAAAAGGAATAGAATGCTACCAAAAAGCCTTGGAAATTCAACCTTTTTATGCTGACCCGCTATATAATCTCGGGATTGAATTCTATCGTCTCGATCAAAACGATAAAGCATTAGATTATTTCTTAAAAGCTCTTGCAATAGAACCGGAGGACATGGATACTTGGGTTCGTCTTGGATTTATTCATGGAGACGAAAATCGATGTGAAAAAGCGTTGGAATGTTTTCAAAAAGCGTTTTATTTTTCTACGGATGATGAGGATAAAGGATTGCTTTGGTATTACATGGGAAGGGAATTTAGTAATTTAAATAATTCTCAAAAAGCAATCGATTGCTTTAGAAAAGCGATAATGATAAATCCAAATGATGGTGATTATTTCTTCGGGCTAGGAAATGAATTCAGTATCTTAAGACAATCGGATAAAGCCATTGAATATTATCAAAAAGCAATTAGCATAAATTCAACGGAAGCAATGTATTACTTGGGGTTGGGTCATGAATATACAAAATTAAAACAATCTGAAAACGCCATTGAGTATTTTTTGAAAGCAATCGAACATAATCCCAAAGATCCATATTCTTTCTATAGACTGGGTGATGAATATAATGCACTGGAACAATTTGAAAAAGCAATTGAATCTTATCAGACTGCTCTTAAATTTACTCCTAATGATATTTCGGTATTAGAAAGATTGGGTAATTCGTACGAGAAAACAAAGCAATTTGATAATGCCATTGAATGTTATCAAAAAGTAGTTGAAATTGAACCAAATAATGTAAAAGGATGGTATTCCCTAACTCTAGTCTATAAACATCTTGATAAAATGGGAAAGGCTTTTGAAATCTATCAAACAGCTTCAACTATTACCTCTGAAGAACCATATGACTATTTTTGGCTTGGCTATGCAAGTTATAGCTTGGATTTACTTGATCGTGCTGAAGAATATTATTTCAAGGCGTTGAAAGCTTATCCTAATGACGCTCAAATATATCAATATATCGGAATACTTTATGACGATCTTGGTAAGCCACAGGACGCTTTGAAGTATTCTCTAAAGTCTGTTGAATTGGAACCTGATAATGTCGGAGTGTGGGGGGATATTGGATTCACATATTACGAAATGGGAAATTATGAGAAATCCATTGAATCAAGTAAAAAAGCTCTCTCTTTAAATCCTAATAAATTCTGGATTCAATGTAATCTCGCTTTAGCACTTCTTCATGCAAATAAACTGGACGAAGCACAACGGGAATATGATAAAGCTATTACAATGGCAAAGACCCGTAAGGAATTGGAAGAAGACGCCATTGAAGACCTAAAAGAAGCCTTGCAAAAGAATCCCGACTTAAAAGGCGCTCAAGGAATTCTCCAAAAACTGGAAAAGGTAAAAGAAAATCTTTGACAAATCCTCTCGTAAACTCTATACTTTTTACCATCCTCTAAACGAACGGAATAGTATTATTTTATGTATTTAAAGCGAATTGAGATTTCAGGGTTCAAATCCTTTGTAGACGATACCGCTTTGGAATTTTCCAAAGGGATATCTGCCATCATAGGTCCTAACGGGTGCGGGAAATCTAATGTCCTCGATGCCATGCGCTGGGTTTTGGGAGAACAAAACCCTCGCTTATTACGCGCGGAGAAAATGGCGGACATCATCTGGAACGGGAGCAGTACCCGTAAAGCGACCAGTTTTGCGGAAGCCTCTCTCATATTCTCCGAAGCGGAAAATATTGTCTCTATGAATTTTCACGAAGTAACCATTACCCGGCGATTATACCGTTCCGGCGAATCGGAATATCTCGTCAATAAAACCCCTTGCCGCTTAAAAGATATTGAAACCTTGTTTATGGATACCGGTATCGGTTCTCACGCCTATTCCATTATGGAACAGGGAAAAATTGACCAGTTGCTCGCCATGAAACCGGAACAGCGTCGGTTTCTTTTCGAGGAAGCCGCCGGGATTACAAAATATCAGACCCGTAAAGAAGAAGCGATTCGAAAATTACAACGCACGGAAGAAAACCTTTTGCGCTTGAATGACATCATCACCGAAACCAAACGTCATGTCAGTTCTATTGAAAGACAAGCCAAACAGGCACAACGCTACAAGGAATATGAAGAAGAATTGCGGAAACTCGAAGTATCCTTGAGCAAGAAAGAATATGACCGCCTATCCATTACCTGGCAGGAAATGAGTAAAAAACTTACCGGGCTGAAAGATAAATTGGAACTTATGACCGCCACCATCACCAAATCGGAAGCGGAGTTTGAGTCCTTAAAAACCCGCCTCACAGAAATAGACACCCAACTAGCCAATCTGCAACAACAAAAATTTGATACCGACAGCCAAATAGAAAAAAGCGAATCCCAAGTGCAGATCGCCCGTGCACAAGTCACCAATGCCGATGAGATATTAAAATCATTACAGACGGAGATACTGGCATTGGAAGAAAAATCCTCTGAACTTAAAACTCAGAAAGACCAATTAACCAAACAAAAGGACGAACTGAACGAGAAAATTGAAAAGCAGAAATTAACCATCGCAGAACAACAAGCAGAACTTGCCAACATTATATCTACTTTGCATACCACTGAAAATTCCATTAATGACGCGCTAAAAGCGATTGTGGATGGAAATGAAAAATCCGCCCAGTTGCAAGGAGAGATGGGCGCGATTGGCGCAAATTTAGAAGGATTACTTAATCGCCGAAAAGAAGTCGGCAAGAATATCAGCGATAAAGAGCAGTCAGCGGAAGAATTAAAAGCCAGAGTAGATTCTGCTATTCAAAAAGTCAAAGAGTTGGAAAAATCCATTGCTCAAACACAGACGAAGATTAAGGAAGCGAATAAAAAATTAGAGGACACCGCGCAAGGGAAAAACACTCAGCTAAATGAATTGGAAAAAATCAAACAGGACTTAACTACAAAACAAACCCGAAGGGCTTCCCTGCTCGCTTTGAAAGAAAGCTACGAAGGATATCAGTCAGGGACTAAGGCAGTCCTCCAAGGAAAGAAATCCAAAATAGCGGAATGTTCAGGAGTCGTAACCACTGTCGCAGAACTAATTCGTACTGATTCTAAATATGAACTTGCCGTTGAAATAGCTTTGGGAAATGCGCTGAATTATCTGGTTACAAAAACCGTCGGTGAAGCGAAATCGGTTTTGGGTTATCTGGAGAAATTAAAATCGGGAATGGCAACCATTTTGCCTTTGGAAAATATTCACGAGAAATCACAAAAAGCTATCCCCATCGGAGAAGGCGTTATTGGAAGAGCGAGTGAATTGGTTAAATATGACTCCAAATATAAACCCGTTATTCAAGTCCTACTGGGTCATGTTTTGATTGTAAAAGATTTGGATAACGCGTTGAAACTATTATCCGATGAAACATCGGATTGGTTGATGGTGACTCTCGCCGGAGAACGGGTTAACGGGTACGGCGCCATCAGTGGCGGCGCGGTGAAAACTCCCGGTTTATTGGCGCAAGACCGGGAAATCGAAGAACTTGGAAAACAAATCGGAGAACTTGAAACAGAACTGAAGTCTACTCTCTCGAAAATCGGGACATTCGATTCTCAATTAACCATTCTCGAGCAAGAGAGAGCGCAACTACAGCAACAATCGCATAGTTTTGAAATCGCCAAAGCGGAAGCACAAAGGGATGCCGAGACATATTCTACCCAGCAAAAACATGTCGCCAGTGAAATTGATATGCTCAGTACCGTCCGAGAAAATAATTTGACTGAGGAAGAACAACAAAAAGCACGCCAACGCCAGTTACAGGATGATATTAAATCGCTGGAAAAAGAATTGACGGAAGCTCAAAAGAAAATTGAAAAATGGCGTAAAGCGATATCCGACCTGGGACAAAAACGGGAAACCCAGGGACATTCCATTACGCAAATGCAGGTGGATTTGGCCACTCTGGAAAATCAAACCAAAAACACCGATGAACAAATTTCGCAAATTGGATTGGACTTGGAAACACAACAAGCCGCGTTGGCGCAAAAGGTGGAACAAAAGAAAACAGCGGAAACCAGGAAAAAAGATGCAGAAAAATTGATTCTTGAAACTCAGGAAAAGTTAAAAAGTCTTTTGGAACAAAAAGATTCCGTAGCTCAAAAGCTATCCTCCTTGCAGGAAGAGAAAGTCGGCTTGGATGAAAAGGTATCAATTCTGGACAAACAATTATCCGAATCCCGTAGGGATCACTCTCAAGTGCAAAATGAAGTCCATGAATTGGAAATGCAAACTAATCAACATAAATGGCAGATAGACTCGTTACATCAACGTATTCTCGAAACGTATCATATTGACGTAAAAGAACCGGTGGATGTAGGTGAAGTGGATTTAACTGATGAAACGGCAGTGGGTGCTCGTGTTCAAGAACTAAAACAAAAAATAGATCGCTTGGGACCTGTCAACGTCGGCGCCTTGCAGGAATATGAAGAAGAACAAAAACGTTATGACTTTTTGAAAGAACAGGAAGATGACGAAAAAACAGCCATCACTTCTTTACGGAATACCATCACCCATATCAATTCCACGACCAAGCAATTATTTATAGATACCTTCACGGCAGCCCAAGCCAATTTCCATGAAGTATTCCGCCGCTTGTTCCGCGGAGGGAATGCGAAACTGGTCATGTTGGATTCAGAAAATCCTTTGGAGTCGGGGATAGATGTCGTCGTGCAGCCTCCGGGAAAAAATCTACAAAGTATCACGTTACTGTCCGGCGGTGAAAAGGCCATGTCCGCCATCGCTCTGCTTTTCTCCATTTATTTATTGAAACCCGCTCCGGTTTGTGTGCTTGATGAAATAGATGCGCCACTGGATGACGTGAATATCGGTAGATTTACCGACCTGGTTCATGAATTGGTTGATCGTTCTCAATTCGTTGTCATCACCCATAACAAGCGCACAATGGAAGCGGCGGATAATCTCTATGGCATAACGATGGAAGAACCGGGTGTCTCCAAAGTGGTCGCTGTCAAATTAACGGGAGAAGCGTTGTACGATAAAGAAACTCTGGCGGATATGGAATTTAATAAACGCGTTCTCCCCCAGTCTGCAGATTCGACTCCGCCTGCTACCAACTAAGACTTATTTTCCCACAAAATTTAGAAAGGAATTTCAATGGGACTTTTTGGTTCAAAATCTGATTCAGAAAAAACCGGCTGGCTAGGAAAACTCAAACAAGGACTGACCGCGACTCGTAATGTCCTCTCCAAGCGAGTCAATGATTTATTTTTTGGTGGCGGAAAATTGGACGAGGAAATGCTCGCACAGTTGGAAGAAATTCTGATTACCAGCGATGTTGGCGTGAATACGACTCTCCGAATTGTTGATGACCTTCGGAAATTGTTGAAAAGCGGAAGTATTAAAACTCCTCAAGAATTGCAAGACGCTTTAAAAAAGGAATTAACAAAAATCATAGGTAATGAAACCCCTACTCTGGCAATCAAGAATAGCGATTCACTCAGTATCCTTATGGTCGTTGGTGTGAACGGGACAGGAAAGACTACAGCAATAGGTAAAATCGCCAACTGGCTCCAACAAAACGGAAAAAAAGTAATCATCGCCGCGGGAGATACCTTTCGTGCCGCCGCCATTGACCAATTGGAAATTTGGGTGGAACGCGCCAAATGCCAAATCATTAAACATAATCCCGGTGCCGACCCGGCAGCGGTTGTGTTCGATGCACTGGCCGCTGCCAAAGCCCGCGTATCCAATGTGCTAATTATTGATACCGCAGGACGGTTGCATACCAAAACCAATCTGATGGAAGAATTGAAAAAAATCGGTCGGGTGATTCAACGGGAAGCTCCGGATATTCCGCAAGAAACTTTATTGGTATTGGATGCCACCACCGGACAAAATGCTCTCCAACAAGCCAAATTGTTTGCTAATGCTGTGAAATTAACTGGTATTATTCTCACCAAACTCGACGGTACTGCCAAAGGTGGAATCGTCATCACTATCGCGGATGAATTAAAAATTCCCGTCAAATTAATAGGTGTGGGGGAAGGCATTGACGATCTTAGAGAATTTAATCCCCAGGAATTTGTAGAAGCGTTATTTGAAAACTAAAGGGAGAAATAAATCATGAAAACAGGTGTCAGTTATTTTGGAAACCGGATGTTGAATCATTTTCTGGAAGATTTGAAAGATATCAAGGCGCATAATTGCAATTTTATTATACATACCTTTAGCGAAAACGATTATTATTTTTACAAAGATACCATGAAAGATTTCGTCAAAGCTTCTCACGATCTCGGTTTGGAAGTGTATTTGGACCCGTGGGGAGTGGGGGGAGTTTTTGGCGGGGAGGCGGATTGGAGATGGCTTCCGAATAATCTGGATGCTTCACAAATCCGTAATGACGGCATGATTCTCGGACTCGCCTGCCCCAACAATGAGAAATTTCGTGAATTCCTGCGGGACTGGACAAAAGTCTCTGTAGACATTGGCGCGGATGTTCTCTTTTGGGATGAGCCCCATTTTTATATCCCCGATTGGTCGGGGCATCCCAAAGAAATGTGGGGCTGTTGTTGCGATGTCTGCAAAGAATTATTTCGGGAACGGTTTGGCCATGACATGCCCAAAGAAAAAAATGAAGAAGTGAAAATCTTTCAGGAAGCCCGTCTTTTTGATTTTCTCCAAGATATGTGCGACACGGTAAAATCCCTGAATCCCAATGTGAAAAATTGTATCTGTCTACTGCCTCATGAAGAGTTGGTGCCGGGCTGGACTAAATTTGTTTCTATGCCTTCGCTCGATATTTTTGGGACCGATCCCTACTGGGTGGTGGCAAAGGAACCTGTAACGGATTATGTAAATTTTTTCTGTGAGTTGGTTGCCAAATTGGCTCAGGATTTTAAAAAAGAAGGCCAGATATGGATTCAAGCGTTTCGAATTCCCAAAGGGGAAGAACAGGATGTCGCGACAGCAATTGACGTTACCTACAACGCAGGAATTCGCAATATTACCGTCTGGGCATATCGCGCTTGTGGTTTTATGTCTCATCTCCAATGCGGTGATTCCGCCAAGGTTTGGAAAATTATCGGTGATAAATACGGTGAAAAATTGAAACTATCCTCAAAATGAAAATTACCATTATCGGCGAAATATTTTATGATGAGATTCACCCCTTCCGAGGGAAAAAACAAATCGGATTTGGCGGGATACTTTACAATCTCATCGCTCTTGCCAATCTAGCTGATTCATCCACAACCCTAAATCCCATTTCTTTTCTCTGGACAAAACATTTTTCCAAAGTTAACAAAACCTGCGACCCCTACCCGAATATTCATCTTTCCGGATTAATTCCCAGTAAAATTGGCACAGAGACTGCCTGTTTGACCTATTCTTCCTGGGACAAACGAACAGAAGAAATTATTTTGTATCATCCGTCAATTCCCTACTCCCGTATCAAAAACTTTCTTGAGGTTGATGCCATCCTGGTCAATTTCACAGCCCTACGTGATGTTTCATTATCCACACTTAAAAAAATTCGTCGGTCAAGCAATGCTCTTATGATGATTGACTTGCATAGTTTTCCCTCCAAAATTAGTTCAAAGGGAATACGGTACTCTCATCCTGTTTCAAACTGGCAGGAATGGTTATCCTGCGCCGATATCGTTCAGGGGAATGAAATGGAAACTTCGGCATTGCTTGGAGTCCAAATCTATCACGATTCAGATTTAAAAAAATTTCATCAAAAGATTTTGGCAACAGGAGTCAAAATCGTGATTACAACATTGGGAGAAAAAGGAGTTCTTGTTTCATGGACTCAAGGACATAGAATCAATTCCCGGAAAATCCCTGCCTGTCCTGTCAAAAAAATCGTGGACACAACGGGGAGCGGTGACGTTTTTACCAGTGCGTTCTTATGGCGCTATTTGAACACCCATGATCCTATTCAAAGCGCGAAATATGCCAATCAAATAGCAGCATTTAACTGCCAACTAAAAGGCTTGGACGGATTAAAACGCTTACGTTCCCTCCGATTCTCAAAATAATCGTCCAATTCCCTTAAAACCAATTGTCCACACAATAATTCTTTTAAATGAAGTTCTGTATCAGGAGCGGAATTGA
This sequence comes from uncultured bacterium, assembly GCA_963768165.1. Classification (GTDB taxonomy): domain Bacteria; phylum UBP4; class UBA4092; order UBA4092; family UBA4092; genus CAVYHJ01. The sequence continues at coordinate 97,443 of CAVYHJ010000006.1, forward strand.
AATTTTCAATTCCGCTTGTAAACCGCTTAAAGGATGGGAGCGTTTAGCCGTTGTGCCATTTTGGCACGCTCACCATTTCATGGAAATGATGAAATAATTATTAACAAATGAGATCTCTGAAAAAGTGGATTAAAAAACTTATGGTAAAATTCATAAATTTTTATCTCTTGTAGAATCAATGGGTTAGAAAACTTTATACGTTTGCAGAAAGTTAATTTCTATAAAATTTGGTACTTTTTCAGAGGTCTCAAATGTTAATCCCAAAATAGTCATTAGGAATCAAGTTTTAAGGATGAAAGGCCAGCTCATAAGGTCTGCCGAGGACCAAAGACCCGAGAACCAAGTTCGTCTTTTCATGGAAAGGGACAATTTAAGGATCCTTGAATTTCCCTTCTGAATCAAATAGCCACCTACCGCAAAAACCTTATAGCGAATGGTTTTTAAAAAGGGCTTGGATGTCCCTCCGAGAAGGGCTTGCCGAAAAAGACTCATCAGATTATACGCCAGCATCACGAAATTTAAGGTAGCCTCGGTGGCCCAAAAGTGATGGGTATTAAACCGGTCTGCCCCAAAGTCATACTTTACTTCTTTGATACGGTTTTCGGCATCGGCCCGATTGCGATACAGGTCATACACCATCTTGGGAGACAAGTCTACATTGGTCACAAAACAACTGTAGCGATACTTCTGGTAGAGGGTTTCGTCCGAAAACAAACGTAATTGTTTTCCCACCGCCTTGGGACGCTTTTCGATTTCCTGCCGAACCATAATCAGACGTCGGGGAGCCTTCCAGGAATCGGCTTGATAGAAGGTCTCGGCAATCTCCAATCCCTCGTCCAGTTTTAACCATCCCTTCTGCCGGAGGACCACCGCTTGAAGAGGAGGATAAAACTTGGCCGCCAGGATATAGGACGTCGGACGATGGGTTTCCAGATACTCCATGATTCTATCGCTGTAGAATCCACTATCCGCTCGAATCAACCCTACACTTTTCCCCTGAAGCTTGTTTAGGGTATCTTCCAAAAAACCTAAAAAATTATTGGTCGTGTGGCTGTCTCCGGACCGCAGCCAAAAATTAGCCACCATCCGACAATCGGGAATAAATGCCATCAACGGATGATGCGATTTTCTCCCCCGTTTCTTAGGATTATAGCCCTTCTTGCTCCCTTGCTGTTCCCCATAACGAGTCAGGACCGTGGAATCAAAATCCAAGGTATAGTTGTCAAAATGTATATTCCGAAAAAACCATTGATATAAATGCGTGAAAACCCGTTGATTGGTGGCTTGCGTAAATTTATTGAAATAGCGTGCAAAGGCTTTATTCCCCGCCATCCGTTTCCAATCGAAGATCTCCTTGACCACTTCATCCTGTCGCGTCACTTCCAAATGCTCAAAACAATTCGCCCCACACCATACCCCGACCCAAAAGTTCTGGATCAATTGACTGGGACGGTACCCTCGATTAGATCCTTGTTGGGGGAGTGGCGCTTCTTTCAGGGTCTCCTCCATCTGGATTTGCTCCAGCATCTTCCTCAGGATACTCATCCCACCCCAGGGGGTTATTTCTTTGTCTGTATATTCTATTTTTAGATTCTTCATAATGTCCTTTATTCTTACACACCTTGACCCGTTTTTTAACCCCCCTTTGCCCAGGTCTATAGCACTCTATCTATTTAGGTTACCTATCTGTTTCTCTAATGACCGCCATTAGAAACTATTGCCCCTATTGACGAATTTGGGTTTAACAAATGAGACCTCTGAAAAAGTATAATTTATGCGGAAAATAATAATTGTGCGAACGTACAATTATTCTAGACACTTGATTTCATTGGAGATAAACTTTCTGCAGTTGCAGAAAGTTTTTTAAAAAGATAGAGAAAGTCACTTTTTCAGTGATCTCAAATGTTGAAGATTTATCTCTAATAAAATCAAGGGTCTAAATTTTTCGGTATTTGCCGAAAAATAAATTAAGTTAGCTATTCCCCGTGAAAAAATGTGGAACTCCATAGAGTAATAAGCCGAGAGTCATGATGATAATTCCGATAAGTAGGAGAAAAGCGCGGAATGTACCATTTTTGATACGGTCGTCAATAGCCCCGGAAAATCCGTAGCTTGCTAGAATAACTCCCAAGACTGTCATCACGATATAAATATACTTCACTCTATTTCTCCTTCAAAACCGAATTCTTTAAGCGCTGATGGGTTCTTGCGCCAGTTTTTCTTTACTTTAATCCAAAGGTCTAAGTATACTTGTTTTTGGAGTAATTTTTCAATCTCTGGTCTGGTTTCTTGTCCCAATTTCTTGAGCATCTGCCCCTGATCCCCGATTAGAATTCCTTTTTGAGATTCTTTTTCAACATAGACTATTGCTTTGACATAGCCCCTATTATTGGGTCTTTCCTGCACTTCTTCCGTAATCACAGCAACGCTGTAGGGGATTTCCTCATGCAATAAAGAATATACTTTTTCACGTATCAATTCAGCAATGAGAAATCTTTCTGAGCGGTCGGTCAATGTATCATCAGGAAAATATTTCGGCCCTTCCGGCAGATAGGTTACGATTTTATCAATCAAATCATCGCACCCCGTTCCTTGCAATGCTGAAATCGCAATAAGGTCTTTAAATACTTTTAAATCATGGTATTCTTTTAACTTTGCCGATATATCTTGAGAATACCGGTCAATTTTGTTCAAGACTAAAATAGTGGGTTGTGTGATTCTTTTTAAATATTCCAAAGCAATTTGATCTTCTTCATTTAATATTTGAGAAGGTTCCATCAAAAACAAAATAATATCTACCTCATTGATAGTTTCGTCAATTTCCCGCATCATGAAATGATGCAGTTGGTCTTGCGGTTGGTGGATACCTGGCGTGTCAATGAATATTATTTGATAATTGTCTTTGGTAACGACACCCAAAATCCGGGTACGGGTGGTTTGTGGTTTGTGGGAAGTAACCGCAATTTTTTCTCCAACTAGGCGGTTTAAAAGCGTGGATTTGCCGACATTGGGCTTCCCAACAATTCCCACGTATCCTGATTTGAACGCATTCATGAAGGGATAACGGAACCGGGTTTCGCAAACGCTATCAAGGATCCTGAATCTAATTGCGCAGGTTGGCCAGGGATTGCGGCACCTGCAGAGAGAACCAGTTTGATGGCTTCTTCCACCGACATTTTCAGCGGGATGGCTTCCCGGCGCGGCACAGCAACAATAAAACCGGCAGTGGGAGTCGGTGCGGTACAAATAAAAACCATAACGGTTGGTTCGCCGGCAATTTTGTCAATTTCTCCTCCGGTAGCCGAAGTAACAAATCCCACAGTCCAGATTCCCTTGGAAGGGTATTGGATCGCAACCACTTCTTGAAATATTTTTTTATCACGGGTCAATATGGTTTGACTGACCTGGCGGGTAACGCTATAAATTTTATTGACTAAAGGTATTTTTGCCACGACTTCTTCCGACATGGTAATCAATTTTCGTCCAAAATAATTATGTGCGATAAAACCGACAAACAGAGTAATGGAAATCAGCAACAATAATCCCAATCCCGGAATTACCCGTCCGTCAATCTTCACCCAATCTCGTAACAGGCCATCAACAAAATTAAAACCTGTCCAGACTACATATCCTGTGATGGCAAGTGGAACCAGAACAACCAGACCGGTGATAAAATAATATTGTAATTGCTTTATCATCGAAAATCAATCTTTTTCCGGATGCGCCTCTATATTCAACTTCGCCAGGATTTGTTTTTCTTTTTGACGCATGACTTTTCGTTTTGAAGGCGACCGGTCATCATGACCCAAAAGATGTAAAATACCGTGAACCAACAAATACTGTAATTCCGTCAATAAATCATGACCCTCATCCTGGGCCTGACGCATGGCAGTTTCGACGGAAATGACAATATCGCCGAGAGCTTTTTCATCTTCCTGTGAAAAAGCCATCACATCCGTAGGTCGGTTCTTTGATAAATACTTTTGATTTAATTTTTGAATTTGTAGATCCGTGGTCAATAAAACATCCAGTTCCTTGTTGGCTTGTTTTTCAAATTGCAAAACCCTACCCGCCGTAGTTCTCAATATGGGACGGGTGCGCAGCGGTAAAATCAATCCTTCCACAGCGCGAACTTCGATTTTTAGATCACCAAAATAAAATTTGATTTTAGTACCCATTGTTTCCTCTTTGTTCCGCCTCTTCCAATTCCGGATATTCAATTCTTCGATGATACTTACTTAGTAATGTCCGAACGAGGCTTTCAGTAATTAGATGTAAATCACGCAAGGTGATATCACATTCGTCAAGTTGTTCATCAGTAAATTTATCATTTGTGACTTTCCGAACCATCGTTTGAATGGCACCGGCGGTCGGGTTCGGAATGGATGCAACCGCCGCTTCCACACTATCCGCCAGCATAACAATCGCGGCTTCTGCGGTCTGCGGTTTGGGACCGGGATACCGAAAATCTATTTCATTGATTTCTTCTGAATCTTCATTTTCTCCTTTCATTTCAATAGCCTTGTAATAAAAATAACCGATCAATGTTGTACCGTGATGTTGCGCGATAATATCAATGACTGGAAGCGGTAAATGATACTCATGTGCCATTTCCAATCCATATTTGACGTGATTTTTAATAATCAGACAACTCATGTGAGGTGTTAGTTTATCATGCCGTTTCCGGTCATCGTCTGTCTGATGGTTCTCCGTAAAATATTCGGGTGTTACGATTTTACCAATATCCTGATAATATCCGCCGATCCGACATAATAATGCGTTTGCTCCAACCGCCAGTGCCGCCGATTCCGCAAACTGACCGACATTTAAACTATGCTGATACGTACCCGGTGCTTCCTGTTCCAACTTAGCGAGTCCCGGTCCATGCGGATCAGAATACTCTAATAGTTTAACATCAGTCGTCAAATTAAACATCCATTCGAACAAAGGTAGAATCACCAGGGTAATTCCATAACAAAGTAATCCATTACTTGCACCCGCTAAAATATCCCGCCCTAATCCATACCATTTTCCTGTAAAGGTGGAAAAAAGCGGATGGTCATAGAGAAAAAGCGCACCAATTCCCAATACATTCACCATACTCACCCGTAATCCGGATTTTACTAAATCGGTGCGACGGACGATATGGGCGACGGAAAATGATGCAACCGTACCTGCCGCTAAAAAAATCAATACTAGTTTCACGTCCAGCCCCAACATGACGCCAAACAACACGGCAATTTCTGCCGTCATCAATAGTGTAAACCGAATTTCGAATAATATGCCCGCCAGCATCGCGAAACTGGCAAAAGGAATCAAATATTCCGAACCACCCAACCAAAGTGTTAATTTGGTCAAACCAACCACAATCACTGTGAGAGTGCATACAGGAGCTAGATTATTGAAATCTTCGGTATATTTGGGATAATATCTCCGTAAATAAAGTCCGGTAAAGTATCCAAACAATAACAAGACGACAGCCCGGCCAAAGACAATGCTTAACCCGTATTTCAAGCGATTATGGGTTAGTTCATCCAAAACCTGTTTAGGTTCCGCTGTAATTGTCTGAATAGCAGGAACAATAATATCTCCTCTATGGATAGTTCTTCGCACCGGACGAACTTGATTCCGATACCGTACTTTTTCATCATTGGTTCTTTGTGCATCCATGACAAGATTTGGTTGAAGCAAATGATCAAATATTTCTTTTACCAGCACTCGGACAGGAGCATCTTCTTTTTGGGGTAGATATTTGGAAGATATTTTTTCAATTTGGGTTTTAAATTGAGTGGCAGAAACAATATTTCCATGTTGAGATATAAATTGTTTCCATAAGACCATTTGTTGTGTTTCAGCCGACCACACTTCCAAACTCATATTTTCGGTCGTCATAGCATACGATTCATCCGTCAAAATCAAGGTGGTGTCCAGTGCTCTGCCGATGGATTGAACTGTTTCTCGTAATTGGCGATATTGTGGATATCGCAGTAATGTCTCTGCGGATTTGGGTGAAATCGGAAATCCGATTTTTTCATCCAACATTTTAATTTTATCGGATTGTAAAAGACTCTCATTGGATGCGATGGAACGGGCTGTAGAAAATACCGATTCAATTTCTGACAACATTTTCGTGTCTGTTTGCTGATTGAATTGGAATACAATCGGTGCTGCATTTTCTGCTGCTTTTCGCAACCTATCCGTTTCATCCCGCCTTTCAACGGAAAAAGAAAATGGAGCTATAATATCCCGTGGTGGTGATTCACCGATGTTCCATTGATACCCTTGTAATAAAATATCCGGTGTGAACAGTATCAATAAAATTAAAAACGTGAGAGTGAGTACCAGATAAATTTTTAATTTATCATTCTCGAGGGTTTGTTTCTCCGTTCCCGCACCATTTCTTTGACGGGGAATGAATCCTCGCAATAAAGAACCCGTGGGACGCAATCGTTTTTTCCATTCAGTCATAGTATTAGGAAATAAAATGTTTTGTATGTTAGTAAGTAAAGCAATCCTGCGAAAAAATTGTCAAACCGCCTAACAATCTATCGAATATTATGGTTAAGTTTGGCGTAGGCTTTAATAATTTCCTGGACGAGTTCGTGCCGAACCACGTCTTCCCCTGAAAAGTAGACAAATTCAATTCCCGGAATATGTTTCAAAATCTCTTCGGCCTGGATCAGTCCCGACTCTTTCCCGGCAGGTAGATCAATCTGGGTCGTATCTCCGGTGATTACAGTTTTTGAATCGAATCCCAACCGGGTCAAAAACATTTTCATCTGTTCCGGAGTGGTATTTTGCGCTTCATCCAATATGATAAAAGAATCGTTCAAAGTCCTTCCGCGCATAAATGCCAACGGTGCAACTTCAATAATTCCCCGTTCAAGATGTTCTTGCACTCGATTATGATCCATCATGTCATAAAGCGCATCATATAACGGACGGAGATATGGATTCACTTTTTCTTCAACATCACCAGGCAGAAATCCTAATTTTTCCCCGGCTTCCACCGCTGGCCGGACTAGAATAATTCTCCCGACCTTTTCCGAAACCAGTGCTTCCACAGCCATCGCCATTGCCAAATAGGTTTTTCCCGTTCCTGCAGGGCCAACGCCAAATACAATATCATGCCGTCGAATCGCCTCGATATATTTTTTTTGACCAAGGGTTCGTGGTTGAACTTTACCCCGTTTGGAAGGTACCCGAATCACATCGCTCGTCAACTGTTCCGAAATACTCAATCCGGATTTTGATTCGTTTCCAGAAACCATATCGGGTGCGAGTGGTTCGGTTAGCATTTGCTGTCGTACCGTTCGTATAACATATTTTACATCCTGCAAACTTAATTCATGGCGGGAACGTGCCAAAGCAGTCAATTCATCCAAGGCGCGATAAGCACGTGTCGGATGTACCCCGTTTTTCGCAATGCGGATTTCACTTCCACGAGTCACCAAACGGACTCCAAACTCGGCTTCGATTAGCTTTAAATGTTCTGACTGTCTTCCACATACTCGAATATAGGTTTCTTCGGGTAGTGTAAAATACATTTCTTCCGTGTTTGCAATAGCCAAATTAATTCTTCAAATCCTTCTATAACAAGAAAAACCCTTTTAAATAGCTTCTTTATTATACCACACCCAATGATGGTACATAATAGGATGCATCTATGAGAACTTGATATCCCTACAATGACATGCTAATGTTAATTATATCAATATTATATCTTTTTTAGAGAGAGAATAAAAGAGTTTTATGTTTGTGATTTAATCGGACTGATTTTGGATTTTTATATTTCAAAAAACCGATCGAAAGGCGATTTTGCACTATATGGATTCTTAGTGATAATGGAGATTCGACTTCTAAACCCAACTCTGCCTAAAAACACTATGATTTCTTCAATTCCTTCTCTAAAACCGATCAAGAGTAGCGATGCAGTTGACAAAAATATATGATACACTATAAGCTATGCCAATATCATAATAGAAAAGTATCCAACAATGATAATAACCAGAGAACAAGAAGATCAAGTTAATAAACTATTAAAAGCAGAAGATATATTAAAAGAGATTAGTTATCGTACGGACACGATACATCTTCAAGGGGAGATTATTCGGTGTTTTTGTCCCATCCATAAGGAAAGTATATTTCGTAGTTTATCAGTCAATATCGTTCAAAATACGTATAAGTGTGGATATACCATGTGTGATGGTTTTCATGGGGATACGCTTTTAGATTTATATGCCAGAGCCAAAGGAATTACCCGCGAAGAGTCAACTCTATATTGGGCAAAACGATTAAATATTGACGTAGTGGTTCTTGCAGAAAAGACAGAAGAAGATATTCCTGGAATTTCTGCCACCATGCGCGAAACTCCCGTCCCTAAATTGGAAGTCACTATAGCTCAGCGATTAGTGGAATTAGACAATAAACCGGATGACCGGGAATTACGCCGGCAACTGGCTGAGCTTTACATCAAAGCAGGTGATATTCCTAATGCCGTGGACCATTATATGTCACTGGCATTACACTGCACATCCGCTAATGATAACCAAGAAGCAATTCCTTATCTGGAAAAGGTATTAGAACTCGACCCGACGGATAATCGTGCCAAGAAATCATTGGCTCAAGCCTATCTGCAAACAGGAAAACGCGACCGAGCAATCCAACTTTGGTCTAGTGCCGCCAAAAGTTCTGCCAATACCAAAGATTTTCAAAGTTCCATTGAACTCTATAGCGAATTGGTTCATCACGATCCGTTAAATCCGGAATGGCGATCTGAATTATCCAACCTATTAATCAAAATGGAACGGATTCCAGATGCTGTTAGAGAACTTAAATTATTAGCTGACTTTCATGTCCAACGCGGCCAAATTCAAGAAGCATTTACTACGTATCAAAAAATCATTACCTTAACTCCACAGGATTTAGACGCGAAAAAGCGCGCGATCGCCACCGCACAACGGCTAAATCAACCAGAACAAGTTGTGCAATATGAATTAGATATCGTCGAATTTTTATTGGCATCGGGAAATGTTAACGGTGCGGTAGAGTCGCTTCATCAAGCCTTGGGAGAAACCCCCGGTAATATTCTCCTGCGAAAAAAGCTGGCAGAAGTATTATTGCAATCAGGAGCTACAGAGGAGGCCATTCATCAATTGGGGGCGTTAGCACAATTATATATTGACTCGAATGATGTTTCCTCAGCAGCTTCCACATATCAGCAGTTAGCAGGACTTCAACCGCAAAATATGAATTTACTCGAAAAAATGGTCGGTTTATATGAAAAATTGGGTTATCAAAAGGAAAGTATTGAAGTATACAGTCGCATTGCCTCTTTGCATCTGGCACAACGAGCGATAGAACCGGCTATTGCTGTATTAAAACGCTGCTTGGAGATTGACCCCGGAAATACGCGGATGCAGAATGCACTTGCTAGTGCCTATATTCGTGAAAAGTCCCAGACCAAAGCAACCGATGTGCTTATTGCTCTCGCCAAACGGTATCAAATGGACGGAGATATGGACAGGGCAAGGCGAAGTTATGAACGTATTCTAGAATTTAATCCCACTGCGTTACCGGCGCATGAAGGTTTGATTGAAATTTATCGTGCACAAATTAACCCGGATATGATGGTACATCATTTATGTGAAATTGCGGAAATTTATCGCCAACGAGATGAGTTTACGCCTGCCTTATTACGTGTCCGTCAAGCATTGAGTTTACACACTTCAAAAACCGAACCTTTGGCTTTACAAGCAAAAATTTATACACAAATCGAATCCATTCCACGAGCGGTCGTCTGCTATTACAAATTAAGTACTGTATTGGCATCTCAACAGAAATTGGCTGAAGCCACAGAAGCTGCCCAACAAGCCCTAGCGATTAACGGGAATGTGGCCAAAGTCCGGGAACTTCTAGCTACCCTCTATATCCAAATGGGACTTAAAGGAGATGCGCTTAGTGAATTACGTAACTTGGGCACATATTATGAAAAGAATAAGGAAATTGTGAAATCTATTAAAGTTTTGGAGAAAGCAAAACAGATGGATCCTTCCAATCTTGGTGTACTGGAATCTCTTGCCCGATTGTATGAACAAGAAAATAAAGCAGATAAAGCCAAATCCATATATTTTGCGTTGGGGAAAACTTTTTCTGAAAAAGGACTACTCGATGACGCCATTGAAAGTTATCAGCGTGTCTTAAGCCTTGATCCCGTTCATCAAGAAGCTATTGCCAATCTAGCCAATACCTATCTGGAAGTTGGTGCCACACAGGAAGCAATCGAACAATTTCGAGAGCTGATTACCCTTCATCAAAATCAACGATTATTCGGAGAAGCGATTGAAATTTGTAAAGAGATATTACAATTAAATTCGCGTAATGCAGATATTCATCAGATATTGGTGGACACCTATTTGGAAATTGGAGAGCAAAAAGAAGCTTTAACCCATTTACTTATTCTGGCAGATATATATTGTGAAAAACAGGATTATGAAAAGGCGATAGAGACCTATAAAAAAGTATTGTCACTTTCTCCCAATACTCTTAGTGCTTACGCACCTCTTGCAGAAATCTATTCCCGACAAGGTAAAACTGAAGAATCCGTCAATCTTTATGAAAAGTATTTAAAACTATGCCAAACAAGAGGATTGATCGAAGAGGTTATTGAGACATATCGCAAACTTATTGAAATCAATCCAAAAGAATTCTCATTGCATGAGAAGCTGGCTGAATATCAAATGAAAAATGGACAAACGCTGGAATGTCTCATGGAATACGATGCCATTGCCGGATTTTACCTGGAACAGAAGAAATATAATAAGGTTATTGAAACGTATAAAAAAATGAAGGAAGTGGATCCGGGGAACAAAGAAATTGAACGAGCCCTCGCGCAGATCGAACAATTAGCCAAGGAAAAGATTTAATCTTTCATCTTTTTTCCATTCCAATAAATAACGCTTAAAATTCCAAAAAGAAGAATGCTCAATATGCTTCCGGTATTCGACAAACAACGAATAGGTGTATCTTTCAAAAGCAATTCAATCCGATGAGTTCCTTTAGAAACAGAACTCGAAATCAATCCATTTCGAGTCACTTGTATCGGTACGGGATGATTATCTATCGCTAATACCCAACCTGGAAAATAAAATAGTGAAAATATTATTTTTTCTTCTTGAGATAACTCAATATCATAGACTTGATTTATACTACTATACTGAACTGGAGAATATTCTATAGGTGTTCCATCTTCCGTTTGTATAAAATATTTTGCCGGATATTGAGGCATATCTTTAACCCCTATCGGCAAATATTCATTACTCATCGTCGTTCCAAAGGTTTTTGAGACAAGTTCTGTTTGCCAAATTTCCCTCCGTTGAGTTAATTCTTTTGGAAAAGGGATCTGACGTTTGTGCAAATACGGAATGGTTACTATAATTACTAACAAGCAAATGGTAATCGTTATTAAATTTACAACAAAAGTATTTTTGATTAATTTGTCTATCCCGTACATACTATATCCTGATAAAAAAGCCATAGGAATTTCTATGAGAGATAAGAATCGCCACGGAAACAAGGTATAATGAACTAAAGGCAATACATCCCAAACAATTCGGCTTATCGGAAGCATTAAAAATATAAACATAATTAGGGATATCCACGAAAAGACTATGTGGCTTCGTTTATTCAGATCTACTTTGGATTGACTAAACCAAACCAATATAGAAAAAATTGTTAAAATCAGTGGAATTATTCCTAGTTGAAACGACATCGAATTATTGCCTCCTTGTCCACTGCCCCCATATCCCCATGCCAAACTGATGAGTTGATACGGAGAGACAAAGTGTTGTTGATAGGGCGCGGCAGATAAAAGAGAATCGATTTGAATATATTTTTTTTCCACAAATGCAGGAATCCAGAAATACATACTTAATCCAAGGCCCAGTATTAATGCAAGTGAAGAATATATCAGTGAAGTGGCTTTTCGGTGAAGTGAAAATAGAAACAATATATACATTCCGAGAAACCCACTAAAGAGAAGTGACATAATATTGTGACTCAGCATGACACAGGCATAGAAAAATGCACTGCTCAAAAGCCAGAAAATGTTGTTTTTCTTTTCGTTGGATAACCGATAAAAAGCCCAAAAGACCCACGGAAAAAAAGACGATGCCAATAATTCAGATATATCACCACGAACATAAGCATTCACCAAATGATAAGGAAAATAAATATAAATAGAACCTGCCACCAAACCCGACTTTTCATCTAAAATGTCTTTTATCCAATTAAAGACTCCAAACCCGCCAAAAATCAAACCAAAAGCAAAAATTGCATGAATCGAAAGAACATAGTTATTTGTTAAAAGAAAAACCATTTCGGCAAGATAATATGCAAGAGGAGCATAAAAGTTAAAAAAAGGATACCCATATCCCAATGCAAAAATGTCCGTCCAACGTGGTGGGATTTGTCCCTCAAATAGACAACGATTTAGAGCGACCAAGCGGTGAATCGGAAAGTATTGATCATGTGTCAGAATATATCCACCGCCTGTGAGAGGATATATTACTGGCAAGCTAATTAAGCCTAAAATTAAGAACCACGTTCGATGCCGCACATTTTCCCTTAAAAAGGGTCTTACTGGTATAACTTGAATTCCCCATTATTCACAACATAAAGATACATGTTTTTATTAGTTGAATCTCCATGTTCATCGAAATTGGTCACGCCGACCACCCCGTGAAAATCTTTCGTAGCTTTAAATTCTTTAATAATCGCCTGTCGATCATTGCTATTAGCGCGCTTTATAGCTTCCAGAAGACAATTCGCTGCATCATACGCAAAGGGTGCATAAGGTCCCACACCAACATTAAATTTTGCTTTAAATTTAGTTACAAAATCTTTCAATTGAGGATTTTCTTCCCAAGGCGGTGCTAAAAACGTCAAATAAGTACCCTCCGAAGCGGATCCCGCGATACTGATAAATTGTTTATCAAAAAGGCCGTCTCCCCCCATTAAACTGGCTTTAATCCCCAAATCTCGTGCTTGCTTAGCAATTAATCCACCTTCCGGGTACATCCCTCCATAATAAATCAAATCCGGATTTAATCCTTTTACTTTGGTTAATATGGCATTGAAATCTTTGTCTCCCTTTGTTATACCTTCAAATAACAAGCTGGTTGCACCGTTTTTTACAGCCATATCGTTGAATTGCTCGGCCAATCCTTGTCCATATTGGGTTTTATCATGCAAAATAACAAATCGCTTTTTGTTCAGTTTTTTAATAGCCATTTCCGCTCCATAGGGACCCTGTACTGCGTCTGTCGTACAAAATCGAAATATTTCAGAAAACCCCTGTAAGGTTAATTCAGGATTTGTGGAACATGGAGTTACTTCCAATACCTTGGCATTGTGATAGACCTTGGACGCAGGAATAGAACAACCACTGTTCAAATGACCGATCACACCGACTAAATACGGGTCTACGACAAACTCATTCGCAATTGCAACAGCTTCTTCTTCCTTGGCTTTATCGTCTAATGCCTTTAAATCAATTTTCTTACCGAGTACTCCTCCTTTTTCGTTCCATTCATCCACAGCCATTTGCGAACCATGATACATATCTTGCCCGATACTTGCTTGGTCCCCCGTCAAAGGCCCTGCTAATCCAATACGAATTACAGATTCCTGTTTCTTTCCACTACATCCAATAACAAATATTCCCAACACAATAAAAACTGATACTTTCAATAATTGTAATGCCCTGTACATAACTGACCCCCTGAAATAATTATTTTGTTAATGACATGAAGTTTAACAAAAGCCTATGATTTGTCAAGAGAATATGTCCAAATTAAATATGATACACTAATTGTATAATGGAAATACCTGTTTTACAATTAAAAAAAGGATGTGATACACGGGTTAGATCAGGACATCCTTGGATTTTCAATAATGAACTTGAATCATTGCCCAAACTCAATCCAGGAACTATTATTAACCTTCATGATTACAACCATCATTTTATCGGACGAGGATATTATAACCTGCATTCATTAATTAGTATTCGAATATTAACCCGAGATTTAAAAGAAAATATTGATGGAGATTTCTTTAAAAAGCGAATCTTGCAAGCTTATCAATATCGGCGTACCATTTATCCTCATGATGATTCATATCGGCTCATTTATTCCGAAGGAGATTATTTGCCGGGTTTGATTGTTGATAAATATTCGACACATCTTGTTATTCAAATATTGACCGCGGGAATCGAGAAAGGGAAAGAAACTATTTGTCATATATTACAAGACCTTTTTCAACCCGTGTGTCTTTATGAGAGAAGTGATTCCGGGTTTCGAGAATTGGAAAATTTGGAACCTGTTTCACAAGTACTTCTTGGAAAACCGGATAAAAATCTGATTATTCATCAAGACTCCCTTCGGTTCTATATAGATATTCAGGAAGGTCAAAAAACGGGGTTTTTCTTTGACCATCGAGATAATCGAAACTATTTAAAAAATAGGGTGAATGGGAAAACTGTACTAGACTTGTTTTGTGGTAGTGGATCATGGAGTTTATATGCCGCGCATTTTGGAGCGAAAAAAGTTATTGGTGTGGATAGTTCCAAATCGGCAATAGAATTGGCAAAAAGAAATTGTTCATTGAATTCCTTAGAGCAATCCCCATCTCATGGGGGTATGACCTTTATGCAGGAGGATGCGTTTGAATGTGCCGCACGCTTGTTGAAGGAAAATCAATCTTTTGACGTGGTTATTTGCGATCCGCCAGCATTTGCCAAGTCAAAACGACACCTTCCCACAGCCATAAAAGGATATCAAAAGATAAATCGAATGGCCGTCCAATTGGTAAAACAAGGGGGAATATTAATGACTTCCTCATGTTCCTATCACATAACCAGAGAAATATTCCGGAATATTTTTTACGAGTGCGCGAAAAAAACACATCGTGAAATAAAGATATTACGATACGGAAGTCAGGCGCTGGATCACCCCATTTTGTTAACCGTCCCAGAAACAGAATATTTAAAATGTTTGGCGCTACAAGTTGATTAACTTTATTTTTTTGTAGCAGCTACAGGAAATTCACCCGAAACGATTTCCGCATCACCCCATAACCTCTCTAACTCATAATAATGACGCGTCTCATCCTCAAATACATGTACGACCACATTTCCATAATCAACCAATATCCAGTGTCCATTTTCATAGCCTTCGTAATGTAGGTATTTTTCTTTAATCTTTTTCAATTCCATTATGATATAATCTGATAATGCTCGCGTATGGGTATCAGAATCACCAGAACAAATGACAAAATAGTCTGCCATATCTGTCACATTTCGAACATCCAAGACCAAAATATCACGGGCTTTCTTATTA
Source organism: uncultured bacterium (assembly GCA_963768165.1). GTDB lineage: Bacteria > UBP4 > UBA4092 > UBA4092 > UBA4092 > CAVYHJ01. Next base: position 112,838 of record CAVYHJ010000006.1, read on the forward strand.
TCCGCTATTTTCGCAGCTTTTAAGGCTAGTCTTTTAGAAGATATGGGAATAGTCAGCCCCCTTCCATAGGGTCTACAAACAGAAAGGCAATCTCGAACATTTTCAAGATTGCCTTAAATACCAAAACTTTCCATTTTGCTCTTATACTGTGACCTGTATCCTTTTTTAGAAGAAATCTACCCGGTCATACATCATTTTTTCTTCTGTGGTTAAACCATTATCTTCCGGTATAATCGTTGGGGTCACAAAAATCACAAACTCATTTTTGGTGGTTTGTGTAACTTTTGTTTTAAACAATGCACCCAAAACTGGAATATCACCCAATCCAGGAATTGTTTTTTCTGTAGAAGTCACATCTTTTTCCCGTAATCCACCAATGACCAAAGTTTGTCCATCTTTTAACATCACCGTTACATCCGCTGATCGAGTATTAATAATGGGAATAGCGGTCAACGGTGCACCTGAGACTTCCTGCACCTCAACATCACCCTTATGAATTGTTTGAGTAGGGACTACATGCATGATAATTCTACCATCGGAAGTAATTTGTGGAGTAACAGTTAACGTAATCCCGGACTTCTTATCAAATGATGCAGTTCCTGTCAATGTATTGGTTTGTTGATCCAATTGGAATTGAATATAGGGCAATTCCTGGGTCAAATTAAAAGAGGCAACGGTATTATTCAATGTTAGTAATTTCGGATCGGCTAAAAGTTCCGCCTTATCTGTTTCCAAGGATGCTTGTATTGCACCTAAAACAGACTTGGTACCCGAACCAATACTAAATAGAAATTGACCAGACCCGGAATTGGTTATACTACCACTTGCACTGTTTCCAAAAAGCCCCACGGCTGATGATGCAGAAAATAGAGTACCCGGTAGAGGAGAATATCCTGCCATCGCAATAGCTGCCCCGCCTAGGGACCCCACTCCAAGCGTATCCCATCCAATTCCTAAATCTTTATCCGTGTCTACTTCCATACTCACCAACCGAACTTCAATCATTACCTGTTTAATCGGTTGATCCAATTTACGAATAAGTTGTTCGACTTGCGTCATCACATCTCCGGGCGCAGTAACAATAATTGTTCCAGACCCTGCTATTAATTTGGTTCCAGATGCCACAGTAGGAGGCTGATAAATCTGTATATTATCAACTTTTAATAATTTTGTAATTGCCGCTTGAATATCTGCCGCACTGGCATAGTCAACGGCAAACACTTTTGTCACAGGACCGGGAGGCGGTGGTGGAGGAGCAGGTTTTGACCCGGGTTTTTCAATGACTTTAACTGAACCATCGGACATTTTTATATAAGTAAACCCATTCACCTCTAAGATATTCTTTAAAACTTCCCCTACGGGTTCATTTTGGACTTCAATTGTTACTTTTCCCGTAACTTCAGGCCCTGCATAAATATTTAATTCAGATTTTGCCGCTAACATCCGAATAACATCTGTTAAATCCGCCTGGGAAAATGCCACACTTACAGGTCTTTCAATCGGTGGTACAGGAGGAGGCGGGGGTGGAGGAGGCGCAACAACTTGTTGAACTTCAACTGGTTTACTTTCTTTTTGTTCTGCGACACTACTCACTGCCTTACCCAGTACGGCATTGTCTATAGAAATTATAATGTTTTTCCCTTCCATGACAACCGAAGTCGCTTTTTTAGCTATTGCCGGTGTTACCCCCGATGCCAACGATAAAACTACCCGTACCTTATTGGCAGGAGTAGTTTGAAATTGAGAAACTGCAACTTTTGTGACAGCACCCTCTTTGACAGTTTCCGTCATACGTTCTTTTACAGTGGCATCATCTATATCAACATAAATCACCTTTTTGGCGGCAATAGGCCTACTAAAACCGACCTTCTCCCCAGAAACGGGAAGAGTAATGATCGTTTTTCCGTTCACCATACCCACTTTGGGATGGGACACAGTGATCGCACTCACGCCAACGGCTAGAACAGCAACTAATATAATTGTTATTAATAAAACTTTTCTTATGTTTCTCGTAACCTTGATTTCCATTGGATAAAATACCTCCCCATTATTTTTTTTCATAGACTGATTTTAACTACCGGATATCCTGACCGGATAGGTTTTCCCTTCATATACAAGAATGATATCTTGTTTATTTATTTTTGACACTTTTGCTGTTTTGGGTAATTGTTCAATTTTGACATCATCGCCTATTTTGACAATTTGAATACCGATCAGTGCAAGTGATTCCTCCGGTTTCGTCTCGCTATAAACTATTCCGGTCAATTGACCATTTAACCTCTCCTCCACATTGATTTTTACTTCCTTTGGAGCTTCATTCTTAGGACTGGAAGTCGGGGCTTCAATGAATTCTTTATGAAACCAAGGGATATCCATCGGATCAGGTTTACCTTTGCTGTCGTAGTAAAATTGTGGTCGTTCGTCGCTACCATCGGCAACTGGTACATTTGTCGTTGATTGACTGCTGGTATTTTTGGCTTTAATATCTTTTTGAGTCTGCGCCATGCCCGGTATTACGATCAATACCAGACCTCCTGTCATTAAGCCAATACTCAATATTCGTTTTATCATAATTTTATTTACCTGCGATTTGTGCTGCTTGTGATGGATTCGGATTAAACACATAGGTGGACAATTTGAATGCTACATTATGTCGCAAACCTTTTTCTTTCCCCGCACTAATATCTACACTATCAACCTTCATTAACCGCTCATAATTCTCGATTTGATTGATCATTTGCCCGATATTATGATATTTCCCGCGAAGTACTATATTAAATGGGATTTCGATATAAAACTCCGACGGTGTTAACGGCTGTGCCACGATGGAAACATATTCGATATCAGAATCGTTCGCTATCTTTTTTAAATAATCCAATAGTTTGGGAATTTCTTTGTCATTCGGTAATTGCTGTTCAAATTTGGCGATCCGTGCTTTTAATTCCGCTATTCTCGCTTGTGATTCCGGACCTTCTACATAACTTGCCTCTTTATCCACTGTCTTCTGTAATTCAGCTTCCTGGGTAAGCAATGCATTTAATTTCTCGTTTTGTGTTTTAAACCACGAAAAATAAAATACTACAATGATGATTATGCCAAACATGATGGCAATGATGCCCCATTGTTTATCTTCTTTTGTAAAAGTTGCAGCCATAATATCCTTTTAGACTCCTAAATAATTTCCAATTGAACGACAAAATTATCAACCAATAAACCATTTTCTTTTTCTTCCTCCGACGTAGCTTGAACAAACTCAATTTCTCTGAAATTTGGGGAACCATTGGGTTTATTGTAAAATTCTTTGGATTTTAAAGCTTCCATCAATTTAGCGACCAACCCTATACGTTCTTCCCCATCTTTCGAATAAGTAACCCCTTCTAGTTTCAAATAGGTCTTATTATCTTTATTACTGAGGGAGATATGGGTAAACTTTACGTTATCCGGAACCAGATTTGACAATTCATTTAATTTCTTCGACCATAAAAATCGTTCCTGCCCGGCTAATACGCTAATGGCCTTGTCTTTTCGTTCCAATTCATCAATTTGATTTTGCAAATCTTTCATTTTCGGTTCCAATTCTGATTTTCGCTTTTCCAATTTCGCGATATCGTTCTTGACAGAACTCAACCGAGTGTTTGCAATGCTATAAAATACAAAAACAACTCCAATCACTACAATAAGTATGCCAATAACAATGATGGGAGCTTTGGGTGGAGCTTTCGGTTTTTCGGATTGCGGTAATAGATTTATTTTAATCATATTTTATCTATTTATCCCCCGCTTTACGAAGTCCCAATCCGATGCCAACGGCCAAGGTTGGAGCTTGATCTTTAACATCAAATCCCGCCTTGGATACCATGGATGTGTCAATCTTTTTCAATGGATCTGCGATTTCCACCGGTAAACCTAGGCGGTCAGACATATATTTATCAAGATTCTGTAATTTTGCACCCCCACCGGTCAAAAGAACCCGGGTGACAGGTTTACCATTAGGTTGATTTTCAAAAAATTGCAGCGATCGCCGGACTTCTGTTATTAAGTTTTGAATCGGTTGACGAATAATTCCTGCCAATTTTGTTTTCTTATCTTCATCATCTATTTTTTCACCAGTAATTTTCTCAACGGTGCCTTTGATGGCTTCCGCCACCCCGGAGACTTCACCACCACCGCTAGATCCCGGTTCTTTTGTAAAAACAATACCTTCACTTATTTTCGTTTTTTCTGCATCCTGAAAAGATATATTTAATTTTGAAGCAATCGCCGAAGTAATACTATTTCCCCCTAATGAAATATCACGGGCAAACCGGGAGATATTTTTAATAAAAATATTAATATTGGTGATAGAGGCGCCGATACTCACAAGTGCAACCACTTCATCCGGTCGGAAATCATAGTTCGCTTCCAAACAATTTAACAAAGCAAAAGAATCAACATCTATCACCACCGGACTCAATCCCACTGATTTTAATATCTCTACTCTCCGGCTGACCAAATCTTTTCGCACGGCTACGAGTAATAAATCCACCCGTTTCCCGCCATCTACAGTGGGAGTATCCAAGCGTTGATAATCCAGATTGACATCCGCTAAATGAAATGGAATATATTCTTCCGCTTGAAGACGTACGGCATAATCCAACTCTTCATCGTTCATATCGGGGAATTGAAGGTAACGGACAATGACGGATTCGCCGGCGATAGAACAACAGACATCTTTGATACTCGTTCCCGAATTTACTACGGCAGTTTTGATTGCTTCTGCCACAGCAGCATCGCTGGCTTCTGTCTTATCGCCTTTTCCCTCAGTCAATCGAATTGGAACAATGGCAATTTTTTCCAATGCCAATCCTTTTGTAGTCGTTTTCATCTGCACTACTTTCACAGAATTACTTCCGACATCAACCCCTATTACCGGTCCTATTTTTCCAAAAAGACCCACTTTACTTGCCTTCCTCCCCTTCGTTCGCCAGTCTTATGTATCTCAATTTCAATGTAAACTAGTATACATATAAAAATAACGTTGTCAAGTCTTTTTTTTAATACCTGTGGATAACATAACTTATTTTCAATAATTTGTCCACCGCTTATCCACAGGATTAACTAAAATACTTTACACTTTGGGGATTAGCCCTTAAACTTACTAGACACTGGAGAAAATAGAATGAACTTTGAAATGATTGATAATCTATGGCCTTATGTCCAACATTATGCCTATTATGCGATCTTCTTAGGAGTCATGTTGGAAAATATCGGAATTCCTATACCCGGAGAAACCATCTTAATAATCGGCGGGGCATTAGCCGGTTTGGGAAAATTAAAATTTCCTTACGTTATTCTCCTGACAATTATCGGAGCTGTTATCGGAGACAACATCGGATATTGGATTGGAATAAAGGGGGGACGACAAATTCTTGAAAAGTTTGGTACATATTTTTTCGTCCGGGAAAAGCAATTAAAAAAAGTGGATGAGTTTTTCGCCAAATTTGGCGACATTACGGTTTTCTTTGCCCGGTTCATTTCCGGAGTTCGGGTATTCGGAGCTATTTTCGCCGGCGCCGCACGGATGCCATGGAAGCGGTTTTTAATCTTTAATATGTCTGGTGCTATCGCTTGGGCATTGACCTTCGGTTCTTTGGGTTACCTTTGTGCCCGTTCTATTCATTCCGTTGGGACTTACATTTTTAGAATAGAAATAACTATTATTGCCGTTTTAATTCTCATTATTCTCATTTTTTGGCACAAAAGATCCGAGTAACCCATTAAACTTTCCCACTGGAAATGTTAATATAACCATCTTTATATTATCGCTGTTTCAAAGAAGCCAACTTAGAAAATGCCTTCAAATTCTTTTAACATTTGAGACCTCTGAAAAAGTCCAATTTATGTGGAAAATAATAATTGTGCGAACGTACAATTATTCTAAACACTTGATTTCATTGGAGATAAACTTTCTGCAATTGCAGAAAGTTTTTTAAAAAGATAGAGAAAGTCACTTTTTCAGTGATCTCATTTATGATATCAATACTCCATACTTTAGATGTTAGCAAGGGTTACTAATTGGAAGAACGAATTTCGCTTATCCTTTAGTTTTGTATATCAAACAGTTCCCAATCTTTCTTCCATAACTTATCCATTTGTTTCCAATCATGTACATCCATGGTGCTCGGAGATGCTTGGTATACCCGGACATAATCAACCAACATTTGTTGCGGAAAATTGGAATTATCCATCGGGTACTGGCCATAATTTGTACCCCATCCGCCAATAGCAAGGTTTACCAGGATATAAAAAGGCTCATCAAACGGCCATTGTTGGTAACCTGTATTATTGCTGGTATAGGTTGCATAAAGTGTACTATCCACATACCAATAGAGAACACCGGGGTACCATTCCAAAGCATAGACATGAAAGGATGTTTCCACTCCGGGGATAATCAGAGTTTTTGATTGGTTAATAGAAGCATAGTTATTTACTATTGTACCGCTATGAACCGAGCCATAGGTTGCATCAGGATTCCAACCCACATTTTCCATGATATCGATTTCCCCATTATAAGGCCAACCGGGACCATAAGTATCATTTTCTCCCAATAACCAAAATGCCGGCCACATGCCATTCCCGGTGGGCAGTTTGGCACGCATCTCGAATCTTCCATAAGTCCAGTAGGCTATTCCATAGGTTTTTAAAAATGCCGAAGTATATTGATACCCCATATAAGAAGTATTAAGAGCTGTAATAATCAAGTTCCCGTTATCGACCCAGACATTTTCAGGCAGGTTGGTATAATACTCCGTTTCCTGATTCCACCCCAGATATCCGAGGTTATAAGTCCATTTTGATGAATCAGGAGGTCCCGTATAATTAAATTCGTCCGACCAGACTAGATTCCAAAATGTTGTATTGGAAATATAGAATGACTCCAATTGTGTTTGGGTGCTTGACAGGCAATCTGAAATTTGTATGGTGAAATTATAATTCCCGGTAGTGGATGGTATCCCGGAGATGATTCCCATACTGGTAAGAGAAAATCCCGGGGGGAGATTTCCCGATAGAACCGACCAATTATACGGGGAAATTCCGCCATTTGCCTTAAGAGATAAACTATAGGGAATATTTTTTATTCCATTGGGAATGGTCGTGGATGTAATAACCAGCGGAATTGGAGATAGATTCGGTCCGAATGTTGCGTTATCCATTTTGAATACAAAACGACCGGTCAGATTACTCAGAACAAACTGGATTCCAATTAGATCCATGGGAGTCCCTAGAGTTGTATCGTTCCGATAAAATGTAAACTGCTGCCAGGTTGTGGATATATTTCCACCAAACCCATATAGAGGAGGACCTGAACCGGCCGTTGCGCTGTCATATCCAGGGTTTGCCCATAACCATCCCGCACCTTGTTGAGAAAATAATTGTACCCATAAATAGGGAGGTTGAGCCGTCGTAGTACTGCATGCATATATGCTCCAAACAGTATCAGTTCCTAAAACAAATGGTGGACCTTGATAATAAATTAGGGCGGAATCATTAGTCGTGGAAGTTTTATTCACATAAACATATAAACAATCTTCACCGGAATATCCACCAGAACCCCAACCCAGGGTAATAGTACCACTGGTAGGATTACCAAATGATCCAACCCAGCCTGTTGTGCTATTGGATTGTGAAAAATGAGTTGCATAATAACCCAAAGCGGGACATACACTTGATAATAATATCCAGATTAATAATAGAAATGCTTTTCTGTACCAGAAGTTTGGAAACAAGATTAAGTCTTTTTTTCTTTTAAATGAAACTGCTAATTTCAACACAGAATTTCGAGCCTTTTATTTCATCAGATTAAGAGGAAGTCATTAATGACTATTAAAATTATAACCCAAAAACCGGGAGTTTACCGTATTTATTTTATTCTGACATTTTCTTCTCAATGTCCACGATTTGGGCACGCAGGTCTTCCAGTTTGGTTTTTACTTTGGGGTCGTTTTTTTCTAATCCCATTTTCACTTCATCCAGTCCCACGACGATAGGCGTCAACTCTTTGCGTAAATCGTCTTTGGCATCTCCTAACAGCGAATCCAAAGTTTTCTTGGCTTCTTGAATTTCTGTATCCGCCGTGCCAAAATTTTTATCCGCAACTTCAGATTTGGCATCTTCCAATCGCTCTCTTAACTCCGCCAATCGCAATCGGAGTAAAGCTTTATCCAACTTTTTCGATAATTCCGTTTTTTCTTCAGATAATAAATCCTTAGTTGCCGAAATAGCATGAGAAGCAGATAAATCTTTCTCCAGCGGCCCCATTTTCCTTGCACCTGCTATATATCCTACAGAAAAAAATACAATGGCGATGAAAATCGCTCCAAAAATTTTGCCCATGATAATCTCCTTAACTATTTATTTAGTCAGTAGATAATAATACACGAAGCCGGTTTGTGCCAAGTAGTAAACGTGATAAAAATGGCTTTCTTATCAATAATTCCGCTTTTAACTCTCTTGTAAACCTTTGATACGTCTGTGTCCCCGCCAATACCCGGCAGAAATCAGAAAATATTTTCGGAGAGGACTGAAATAATCGGAAACTTAAAGATGGAAAACTATAAATCAGATTTGCTAATTTTTCAGCAATAGCCAACTCTCTCCCTATTTCCTCATCAATTCGGCGTTGATATAAGTTGGCAATAGGGTTATTTGATTCCCTGTTTTGCGAAATCACTTCTCCGGCAATTCTTCCGCTAAATAAAGCATAATAAATTCCCTCTCCCAATAACGGGTCTACCAACCCTGCGGCATCACCGGCCAACAAAACCCGACCCTTAGCTACCATACAGTTTTGGGATAAATAACCCGGTACCGGATGAACCCGGATGGGTACATGATTCCCTTTCATCTGATGGGCATATCGATTCACAAACGTTCGATACCGGTCAATAGGATTCTTTATTTTATTCACTACCCCGTATACTCCCACCGATTGATATAACCCCTTTCCAAAAACCCATCCATATCCGGACGAAACAGAACCCAAATGAAAATAAATCTCATCATGCTCACAATCATCGTTCCGGTCATTCGGACATGACTCCGTCTCTGCGGCAACATAGAATCTCATTTTAGATTCTTCTTTGAGAATCTGCCGCCGTACTATACCCAAAGCCCCATCCGCTCCTATCAGGTACTTTGAAGTGTAAGTTTCCTCTTCTGTGATAACCGTAACTTTTTCTGAATCTTGTTCAACCAATTTGATTCTTTCATTCTGTTGAATGACGGCTCCTTGTTTTTCAGCTTGTTTTACCAGATAATGATCAAAGGTAGGACGCGCGACCATGTATATTAATGGAGTCGCACTGGTAAATTCTAAGGGAGATTGATTACGATAAGCCAATTTCACTCGGTGAGCTTCAAATTCCACGCAGGATGACCAATCCACTTCTGTTGCCCGAATCCCTTTGGCAGTAATTCCCCCTCCACATGGTTTTATTCGTGGAAACTTTGCTTTATCCAACGCCAATACTGATAACCCGGATTTCGCTATAGTATAAGCGGCGGTCGCTCCCGCGGGACCTAATCCAGCCACAATCACGTCGTATTGATTTTTCATCCGGGTAATCCCTGTTTATTGCAAAACAACAACCGGGTAGAACATATCATTTATGTCTCGAAGATCTTATACGAAGGTATCTCACCGGATATCCAACGGTGCTAAATCATATCCTTGCTTGCTTTTTTAGTAGGTGCTAAGAGCTTTTTGATATCATCTTCAAACACTTTTTTCTCCGTAGTACCAAAATATTTCTTTACGATTTTTCCATTCTGATCAATTAAAAATGTCGTGGGATATCCGCGAATCCCCCCAAATTGATCCTGAATTTTATCGTCCATGAGTAAAACCGGATAATTCATTTTCATGTCCTTGTAAAAGGGTTTGACTACCTTCGCTCCATCCTCATCCACGCTGATACCAATAAAGGTAAATCCCTGTTTTTTATACTTTTTTTGTAACTCGATGAAATCCGGGATTTCTTTTTTGCAAGGAACACACCACGTCGCCCAGAAATCAACAATCACCACTTTCCCTTTATAATCCGACAATTTAACATCTTTCCCATCTAAATCTTTTAATTTAAAATTGGGTGCGGGTTTATTATCCGTTGCGGCAATCGCCGGAGAAATGCCAGCGTCAAAAATCCCACAGTAATAAATGTAACCAATTCCCATTGCCAAGGTTGCAATCTTAATGAAACGTTTCAGCATAATAACTCCCTTTCATTGATTATTAAATGTACCGAACTTCTCCTATTATTATATCACCAAGAGTCCCTTAAAGATTACTTAATACCGTAAAAAATCGTGGTAATCTCCGCGGTCATCGGAACTGCTTTAACGTTTTTCCAACCCGCACTTCTCATAAAACCCAAAACTTCATCGGGAGTAAAAAATTCTGAAATGGTTTTGGCAAGATAACTATACGCATCGGGATCCCCCGATAACATCCGGCCCAATAAAGGAAGATAAAAATGCAAATAAGGATAATAAAGCCCTCTTACCAAAATATTCGTCGGTCGGGTTAATTCCAATGTCAGACTTTTCCCGCCGGGTTTGGTAACACGGTACTTTTCTATAAAGTACTTTTCTGGGCTTACGACATTTCTCAATCCAAACGCGCTGCTCACGACATCGAATGAATTATCCTCAAACGGCATTTGGGTAACATCCCCCAGTATAAAATTAATCTTTTTTGAACCTAACTGTTTTTGTATTTTGGCCAGTTCTTGCCGGGCAATTCCAAGCATTTGAGAGGAAAAATCCAATCCGGTTATTTCTTGCGCAAGGCTGAATTTGGCAAAATCAAATACCACTCTGCCAGTCCCCGTACACAAATCCAAGACTTTACCTCCGGGAGGAACTTCCGCTAACTTGACCAACTTCCTTCGCCATATTTCATCTATATTTAGGCTTGTGAGAGTGTTCAATAAATCATACGTTTTAGAAATTGAGTCAAACATTCTCTGCACATACTGTGACCGTTCATTGGGATTTTGGGGTATCTGGATTTCTTTCATAAATGAATAATTCTCCCTCTCCCACTGGGAGAGGGTAAGGGTGAGGGTTTAATCAAACGTCCGAATAATATTATATTCCGTGTCCCTTTGCGCCGGGATTTTACCCGCACCGCGTATCGTATTAATCAAAGTATCTACATTGGAATACGGCGTACCTGTTCCCGTCGCCGTTACGACTTCCTCCTGCATCAATGTCCCGCCCATATCATTGCACCCAAACGCTAACGCGACCTGCGCCACTTTCATCCCCTCTGTGACATATCCCGATGTGATATGCGGAAAATTATCCAGGAAAATTCGCGCCACCGCCACCGTCTTTAAATATTCTACCCCGCCCGCCACCGGTACATAACTCAATTCCGTCCCGTAGGGTGATAACGTCCATCCAATGAACGCCCGAAACCCTTTCGTCCGCTCTTGCAGGTCACGGATTCGGCTCATGTGTTCGACTCTCTCGGCCTGTGTTTCCAACATCCCGAATGTCATCGTTGCGGTAGATTGCATTCCGATACTATGCGCAGTTTCCATGCAATCCAACCATTGTTGCGTCGTGTCTTTTTTGGGTGAAACGATTTTACGAATTCTGTCCACCAACATTTCCGCGGCGCCGGGAATTGACCGCAAACCCGCTTGTTGCAACTGCAACAACACTTCTCGCAACGGTAACCCCGTCTTATGAACCAAATGGTAAATCTCCGCCACAGACAACGAGTGAATATAAATCTGCGGAAATTTCTCATGTATCGAACGGAACAAATCCGTGTAAAAATCCATCCCTAATTTCGGATTTAACCCGCCCTGCAACAAAACTTCCGTTCCGCCAATCGAAATCAATTCCTCAATCATCTGGTAAATCTCTTCTTTGGACCGCAAATACGTATCGCGTTCATTTGGATGGCGGTAAAATGCGCAGAACTTGCAATCCACGTAACACACGTTCGTATAATTCAAATTGCGGTTAATCGCAAATGTGACCACATCTTCCCTACCCTTGTACAACTGTTTCCGCCGTTCATCCGCCACCTTGCCCAAGGCCAATAAATCCGCTGAAAATAGCCGCACACCCTCTTCCGGCGTCACCCGCTCCCCGTTATACGCCTTCTGCAAAATATCATCTAGCTCACTTGTCTTAATCGCAATCGCCATGATTTTATATTTTCTTCCTTAATTCAAAATCCAAAATTTATAATTCATAATTACTAATCGTATTAGTTTGATGACTAAACTCTAACTTCTCGCACGGCGGACACAATCCCAATTTCGCTGCTTTCGAATAATAAAACAAAAGCGCTTCTATTCTCCGTTTATCGAATTCATAATTTAGTGTCACAAAATAATCTCTAAAATCAATTCTCCCTGCCAATTCCTTGTACATCTCTAAATTCGCCAATTTCTCAATATTGGCAATCCCCAACTGCAAAGAATCATACAGCCTATCGCTCAATTCCACAATTTCATTGGGATAATCCTTCACAAATTTCTTCTGTACCACAAACGTCACGAAAATCACCGGATACCCCGAATATTCCCGCCAGAGTTGCCCTATATCGTATACCTTCAATCCAAGTGGCACGTCCATCAACAACGCGTCATCCCCAATAATCAACGCCGCCTTATTCGATTCCAACATCTTTTCCAAATCTGGCGCCATTTCGGAATACGTCACCTCTAATTTATACTTTTCCGCCAAAATAATTTTCAGTAATGCCTGAGAAGTTGCACTGGTATTTGTCAGTACCACGCGTTTCCCATTCAAGTCTTCGATGTTAACCTTGCTCACCAGCAACACGCTCTTGACCATCCCTTCGGAATTAAGGCATATATTTGGGATTACATTATACTGATCCTGATGCCGCGCATACTCAATCGCAGACACCGGAGTAATATCCAATTCCCCCCGTGCCATCATCCGGTTCAATTCCACAGGAACCCCGGACACCAACTCCGCGTTCAACGCAGTCATCCCAATATCAAACCCATAATATACGGGTGCGCAATTCAAATACGTCAATCTGCCAATCTTCGCCATTTAACTTCTCTCTTCATTTTCCCAGAAACTTTTTAAGTCCCGTTTTCCATGTACAAATCCTAATATAACAATTCGTGATTTTTCTATACTATAAATTAGCCGATAATCTCTTATGAGTAATTCTCGAATATTTAGATTCTTTAGTTCTGGAACAACTCGTCCCATTTTGGGAAAACGACTTAACAATTGACTTTCTTCGAGTATCTCTTGTACAAACGCTGTCGCATAGAAAATTGAATCTCTCGAAATATATTCTGCCAGCGCTGTCAAATCTTCTGTTGCTTCATAAGTCCAAACTATTTTTTGAGCCATTTCGCCATTTTCTTTTCTACTTCATCCTGGGTATAAACTCGCCCCTCTTTTGCATCTCTTAACCCTTTCTGAATCTTTTGCATAACATAAAGATGGTATTGTACGTCTTCCAATGTACAATCTTTTGGCAATTGTTTAAGTAGATGACTAACTTCCCTTTTTGCTGTTTGCATATTCACCTCTTTTTACTTTTTCCTTTAACTTTAGACTTTAGACTTTGAACTTTAGACTTAATTGATTACTTGTTGTATCTCATACCGGCTATCCGTCAGCACCGGCACCCTGCCCGCTTCTTTAATCATCCGCACCAATGTTTCCTGTGCCACCGCGGTCGGAACCGGCGCGCCTGCATCATGCACGATTTTCTCGTCCACATTCGTCCCGTGCAAATCGTCCGCTCCAAACATCAACGCTGTCTGTGCCAATTTCTCTCCAAGATAGGTCCAGATGGCTTTGATGTGCAAGAAATTATCTAAAAATAATCGTCCTGTTGCAATCACTCGCAAATCGTCAAATCCATCGGATAATTTCACATTCTCAATATGCGTATTTTCGGGATGGAACGCCAACGGAATAAAACACGAATACCCGCCTGTCCGGTCTTGCGACTCGCGCAATTGCATCAAATGGTCAATCCGCTCTTCCGGTGTTTCGATATGGCCGTATAACATCGTCGCATTGGTTTTCATCCCCAACTTGTGCGCCGTCTCATGCACTTTGAACCATTCCTTGGCGCCAATTTTCCCTTTACAAATTAATTCCCGTACCCGTGGCGCGAATATTTCCGACCCACCCCCCGGCAAATTATCCAAGCCTGCGTTTTTCAACCGCGTCAACACTTCTTCATAACTCATCTTCTCGATTTTCGCAATATAATCAATCTCTACGGCGGTGAATCCATGCACGCAAATATTGGCGTCCACTTTCTTGACCCGCCGACACATATCTTCATAATAGGTCAATGGAATTCGCGGATACAACCCGCCGACAATATGCACTTCATTCAATCCATTCGGCGCATGCGTCCGCACCCGCTGTTCAAATTCATCCAGGTCTAAAATGTACGCATCATCTTCATCCCCGTCCCGCCGGAAAGCGCACAACTGGCAATGCAATACGCAAATATTGGTCGGGTTCACATTCATGTTGATATAAAAATAGGCATTCTCCCCAATCTTCTTTTTCCTCACCTCATTCGCCAAATGCCCCAACGTAGTAATATCCGTTGTCGTCATCAACCGCACTCCATCCTCAAAACTCAGACGTTCCCCTGCCTGTACCTTTTCAACAATATCGCTTAATCCATTTTTCTGCCAGATGGTTTGCATGTGTGTACTTTTCTTCTTCTACCCAGCTTTAGCCGAGGGTGTTTCTCTAGGACTTTAGTCCTGTAGTAAATTTCTTTAACTATTTTACCCAATCTTTACAATTTCATCTCCCGGTCGGACTATTCCCTCTTTCACAACTTCACACTTATACCCCGACTTCCCCCATTTGGGCGTCTCGACATTTCCGTTTTTTACTTCCGCGTCATAAATTGCACTTTGCAACCCTTTGCCATATTCATCCAAGTTTGCACAAGGGATCCGAATCCGATTAATCTTAATCTGCACTTCAGAGCCGACTTGAAAAATATCTCCTAACCGAATCTGGTGATAATCCAATCCCTCGGTTGTGAAATTCTCTCCCATCGCGCCTGGATATAACTCATACCCTTCTTTTTTTAATTCCTCAATCAACTCCGTAGAAAACAGACACACCGCTCGATAGGGTCCCCCATGTTCTTTATATCGCCACACATCCCCCTTGACCCGTTCAAAGCTCACAAACGCCTCCCGTATCGGCAACTTGGGAATCCCCCCTCGCGATATATTCAATTGTATCAGTTTCCCCTTCATATCCTGTACGACCTTTCTGTGGACTTATACCGGAGTTGGGATGAAGGAGATCGATCTCCTTCATCCCAACTCCACTTGTTCTACAGTTCCTTTAGGTGATTGACTCGCTCCCGTTATTCTATTTATATTATTGATTTAGTTAAAGTTACCTATTCTGAATTCCGCCATCTTTTGCCCACATGGTGTTCCAAACCCAATTGATCCAGTATCCGGGCGACGATAAAATCTACCAAGTCATCTATTTTCAATGGTTTATTATAAAATCCAGGCGTCGCTGGTAATATCACCGCACCCGCTAAACTTAACTTATGCATATTTTCCAATTGAATCGTCGAAAAGGGTGTCTCACGGGGTACGACAATTAATTTCCTGCGCTCTTTCAGAGTCACTTCCGCCGCCCGTTCTATCAAATTCCGGGTTACTCCGTTTGCCACCGACCCTAACGTCCCCGTACTACACGGACATATCACCATTCCAGATGTACGATGCGACCCGCTCGCTACGGGTGCCGCCAAATCAGAATTATTAAAATATTTTACCTTTTTTTCCGCCGATTTACCAAACAAAGCCGTTACTGGCGAACCCGTCATGGGAACTTTAATCCCCATTTCCGTATTCATGACAATTCGTGCTGCGTCACTCACCAATAAATAAACCGGCTGGTTGAGTTCAATTAATGCCTCCACCAACCTCTTTCCATAAGGCTGACCCGACGCTCCAGTTATCGCAACAACTATAGGTATCATAGCGTTCTATTCTACTATAAAAAGCATTTAAGGTAGAGTATAATAAAGTGAAGATATTTTAATAGTGATACCGTATAATGCCTAATACTCCAACAGACAAAAAGAAATGTTTTGTAATCACTCCAATTGGTGATGAAAAATCAGATGTTCGCAGAGCAACAGACGGTTTAATTAATGCAGCTATACGTCCTACTTTGGAAAAAATTGATTTTTGCGTAATAGTCTCCCATGAAATACCAGACCCAGGTTCCATTACACGGCAAGTAATTGAGCATATTCTAAATGATGAGCTAGTAGTTGCAAATTTAACAGGTTTAAATCCAAATGTTATGTACGAACTTGCTGTGCGTCATGCAGTCCGACTACCTGCAATAGTTCTAGCGGAGGAAGATACAAAATTGCCATTTGATATTTCAGATCAAAGAACAATATTCTTTGTAAACGATATGGCAGGAGTTGAGGAACTGAAACCACGCCTAGAAACAATGGCAAAAGCAGCATTAGATGATAAAGAACCCGACAACCCCATATATAATACAGTCAAATCATCAATTATGAAAGAAGTAGCTAAGGATAGTACTCAACGTTATATACTTGACCGTCTTGATTTAATTCAGTCAACAGTAAGCAGACTGACAAATCAATCTGTTTCGCGAGTCTCAGCATCTTCAGATCTTTTTGAATATCCCTATCGGCTCACTTTGCAAGGAAAAGAGGAAGATATTAAGAAATTACTTGACAAATTATTTAATGAAATTGAGATGGGATCAGCAATAAATCGCAAGATTGGTCCTGATACATTTAGGATTTCATTTACAGCAAATAAATTTGATTCTAAAAAGACTCTTAATCTTTTAAATACTTCCAATATAACACTTATATCTTGTTCTCCAAATATATTGGAATCATCTTGACAAATCAATCAAGATATCTGACTTTAAGAAATAATATCAAGTATGTTTAAACAACACGTCCAACAACGTACACACAAACAACACTACGCTAACATACCCATTCACTGTAAAGAAAGCTTGATTGATACGGGATAAGTCTTTGGGGGAGATGATGGCGTGTTCGTAAATCAATAAAATCCCATTCATCGCAATTCCTGACCAGTACCAAATTCCAAGATGTAAACTAAGTCCGGCAAGGACAAGGAAAACTATGGTGAGAATATGCAGAATTGCAGAAACCGCCAAACCGGGTCCAAGTCCAAAATTCGCTGGAATCGAAAAAATCCCTTCCTTTTTATCAAATTCATAATCTTGACAGGCGTAGATAATATCAAATCCCGCCAACCAGAAAATCACTGCCAATCCGACATCAATCGGAGGTAACGCAAAAGAACCCGTAACCGCAATCCAACCGCCAATCGGCGCGGCGGCTTCCACCAATCCCAGCACAAAATGCGTCAGCCAGGTAAACCGTTTGCAATAGGAATATCCCCAAAGGAGGACAACGACTATCGGAGATAGATAAACGCATAACCAATTTAATTTATATGCTGAAAATTCCAAAAGAATAAGTGACACAATTACCAAAAACCAGACAGTCTGAGGCGCAATCTGTTTTTTCGGTAAATGCCGGTTGGCCGTACGGGGATTTTTCGCATCAATCTCCCGGTCTATCAACCGATTAAATCCCATCGCCGCGGTACGCGCTCCCGCCATCGCCAGAGTTACCCAGAACCAATAATACCATCCCGGTACACCCTTTTGCGCCATCACCATCCCCAAATAGGCAAACGGCAATGCAAATATCGTATGCTCAAACCGGACAAGATTATATAATATTTTTATTCGTTCCAACATAGTATTTTGAATCTAGTTATTTTACTATATTGTTACCATACAATGCTTCATGAGTAGTAAATCTAATAAATTATGGGGGACAAGAAAATGAAAAAACTAAAATCCAAGTATCGAGTATATCTTAGAAAACCCTCTATAAAAGACCAGAATCAATTCCTCAAACTAGTGCGGGAGAGTCAAGGTTTTCTGAGACCATGGGCGTATCCACTACATGACAAGAAAAGATTTCTTGCTTACCTTCGTAGATCCCGCTCTAAACAACATGAAGGGTTTTTTATTTGCTTGAAGGATACAGATGTAATAATCGGCGTGATTAATATTAATGAGATTGTGGGTGGGAGCTTTTCAAAGCGGATATTTGGGATATTATGCTCTGGGAAATCATACGGGAAAGGGATTGATGACCGAAGGGCTTAGATTAGTCATAACCTATGCCTTTGAGAAATTGCACCTGCACCGATTGGAAGCCAATATCCAACCTAAAAATATCAAATCCATTGCATTGGTCAAACGATGTGGTTTTAGGAAAGAAGGCTATTCTCCCCGCTATCTAAAAATCGGTGGGAGATGGAGAGACCATGAACGTTGGACAATCTTATCGGAGGATTGGAAGAATAAATAATCTGTCAAAATTATTTTATAACCCGTATTCTTTCCAACGCTTATCCACCAGCTTCTTGATTTCATCGGACATGAAGATTTCATCGGCTTGTTCCCGGGTTTGACCTTCCTCTTTGGTCTTACGCGTGGCGTCTATACCCATTTTGGCACCGTAACGCCAGGTGGGTGCGACATGGTCAAGGTCGTCAACCGGCCCTTCCACAATCACCACATCCCGTTTGGCGTCAATCCCGTTAAGCACGACCCAGGCGACTTCTGATAGGTTATGGACATTGACGTGATGTTCCACGACTATGATGAGTTTGGAAAACATCAATTGACCCAATCCCCAAAGAGCATGCATGACTTTGCGTGCGTGTCCGGGATAGGATTTCTTGATACTGACAATACAACAGTTATGGAAAACACCTTCCGCAGGGAAATGCATATCCACGATTTCCGGGACGGTGGTTTGAATCAGAGGAAGAAATATACGCACACTGGCATTCCCCATGAAGTAGTCTTCCATAAGAGGTTTACCAACAATAGTTGTGGGATAAATAGGGTCTTTACGATGGGTGATACAGGTAATATGAAAAACCGGGTAGGGCGCGGGTGGGGAATAATAACCATTGTGATCCCCAAACGGCCCTTCGACTCTTCGTTCTTTCGGGTCAACATACCCTTCCAGAATAATTTCCGCATGTGCAGGGACTTCCAAATCCACGGTTTCACATTTGACCATTTCCACAGGCTCCCTACGTATAAATCCTGCCAATAAAAACTCATCTATATTATCGGGACAAGGAGCAGATGCCGCATAAATAGAAACGGGGTCTCCGCCAATCGCAACCGCCATTTCCAATTTTTTCCCCATTTCCCCGGAGACTTCTTCATGGCGTGCGGCATGTTTATGTATTTGAAAATGCATCCCGGTGGTTTTCTCATCATACACTTGGATACGATACATACCGGAATTGCGGATACCGGTTCGCGGGTCTTTGGTAATACACATGGGTAGAGTGATATACCGCCCGCCATCTTTCGGCCAGCATTGAGGAATCGGAAATTTAGAAAGTTGAATATTATCTTTAATAATTACCTCTTTGCAGGGACCCGTCTTTACGACCTTGGGTATGAAATTGGCAAGTTCACCCAACTTGGGTAACATCATGATTTTATCCCAGAGTCCTGTGGGCGGCTGCAGATGCATAAACTCTCGTATACGATTGGCGATTTCTTCTACATCATTAACTTCCAGCGCCCAATTCATTTGTTCCTGTGTCGAGAAAAGATTGATGACCACAGGAATATTCGACCCTTTCACCTTTTCAAAAAACAACGCGGGACCACCCAGTTTCACCATCCGATCGGCTATTTCCGTAATCTCTAGAATCGGGTCAACTTCGGTGGTAATGCGTTTTAGCCGTCCCTTTTGTTCCAACACTTTGATAAAATCTCGTAAGTCCTTGTATGCCATAGATGAAAAACTATATCATATTCACTAAAGAAAATGGATAGGAGTATTAATGAACCGCATAAAAATAACAAAAATTATTCTAGCTTCCAGTTCACCACGCCGAATAGAATTGTTAAAAGGATCAGGATTAAAGTTCGATATTCTGCCCGCAGATATTGATGAAACCTTTTCTCTATCTGATTCGCCAATAAAAATTGCAAAACATTTGGCTGTACAGAAAGGTCTTTCTATACAACAAAAATTAAATCGAACGCAAATATCAAATCATCTCATTATCGCCGGCGATACCATCGTTGTCTTGGGAAAAAAGATATTAGGAAAACCTGCCACAAAAACCGAAGCCATCAAAATGCTTACGAGACTATCGGGAAAAACTCATTTAGTTATAACGGGACTTTGTATTTTAAAAGGCAAGAAAAAAATGGTGGGTTATGAAATGACCAAAGTAACCTTTCAGAAATTATCCCAAGGAATGGTCCGCAGATATGTTGACACAGGCGAACCCATGGATAAAGCGGGTGCGTATGGAATTCAAGGGAAAGCCGCTCTGCTTGTCAAAAAAATAGAGGGTGATTATTTCAATGTGATGGGATTACCGCTGGTACTCTTATCGGAAATGCTGGAGGAATTCGGAATCCGCCTGCTTTAATCTGCTTCGTGCCGTTCCACGTCCCGCATGTCAAAAATCATGATGACAAAATCATGCCGTTTCCCTTTTAAATCAATCACATGCTGGGGAAGAACAGCGGTCTTGACGAATCCAAACATTTCAAACAAGCGCATGGCACTGGATTGTTCCGCCACAAATTCCGCTTCCAATTTTTCCAATCCGCAATGTTGGCCCAATTCACAAATATGTTCCAACAAAGTACGGGCAACACCTTTTTTTCGGAAATCCGGATGTACTGCCACACGCACAATTCCCAGATGTCTCTGCCAGGTGCGTTGATATTGCTGTAGAGTCGCATAACCGACAATCTTGTTCCCGACCAAAGCGATAATCGGCAACATTTCGTTATAATCAATATTCCGGCACCAGTCTTCAGCGATTTTGGGATCGCTCAAGTCTTCCTTGAGATACAACTTATCTCCTTCGGGAATGGCTTTAAAAAATTCCCATAACCTGTCCTTGTCATACGCGACCAGTGTGCGTATCTCGCATGGTTGTCCTTTGAGAGTGGTTACATTTTTTGGAAATTGTTCTTCTAATAATTCTGGGAATACAGGCATAAGAATCTCCTTCTCGCTCATTTGGTTTACAGTTGATTTTATCACTAACCGACTATAAAATTCAACTTTCTTTTTATAGTTATGTTATCCGCGGAGAATCGTCGTCCCCGTTTTTCCCGACAAAGATGCCTCTAGAAATTCCGGTGATGTAATAATTGCTTTTTCCCCGCCGAATTTAATAAATTGAATGGCGGACTGAATTTTAGGTCCCATAGACCCTTCCGGGAATTGACCTTGATTATAATATTCCTGAATTTCCTGCAAAGTCACTTTGGATAATAGTCGCTGGGAGGGTTTCTGGAAATCTACGGCCACCTGGCTGACTGCTGTTAAAATAATTAAAGTATGCGCGTCAATCAGTTTCGCCATCAAACTCGCCACTCGGTCTTTGTCCACCACCGCTTCCACCCCGCGCAAACTTCCATCCGACAACCGTTCCACCGGGACCCCGCCACCTCCAGCCGCAATCACCACGACATCCTCTGCTATCAACTTCTTGATAACTTCTTTCTCTATAATATCCAGCGGTATGGGAGATGGAACCACCCGCCGATACCCCCTGCCGGAATCTTCTATCATGTGCCACCCTTTATCCGTCTCCATCTGCTCAGCTTCAAATTGATTATAAAAAGGCCCGATGGGTTTGGTGGGATTCTGAAACCCGCTGTCGTTCCGGTCTATTAAAACCTGCGTGACAAGAGTAACCACCGATTGGGTGATTTTGTTCTTTTGAAACTCATTGAACAATGCTTGCTGAATCATATATCCAATCCCGCCTTCCGAATCAGCACCGCAAATATCCAACGGCATCGGCGGAACCATGGATTTTGCCGCCTCATTGCGGATTAAAATATTCCCTACAATAGGGCCGTTCCCATGCGTCAGCACCACCCGGTACCCGCTTTGAACCATGGCAGTCACCTGTTGCATGGTGATACGGGTATGTTGTTTCTGTTGTTCAATCGTACCGGATTCGCCCACCGGAATGATCGCATTTCCACCCAAGGCAACCACTGCTACTGGTTTTGATTGAGAGAAGGTCTGCAATACCCTTGCCATAAGTCAAAAATTATACAGCAGATTTGCTAATTTCGGAATGGTACGTGATTTTCCATATCTCTTCTATTACATTATGAGCGGCACACTCCTATCGTCTATATACCTTCCAATCTCGAAGAAATTCAGTTAGTTAAACGATATACCTTAACGCATTATTGTTTTCTGAATCGAGAATGAAATAATTTGGATTTCCCGGCGCCTTTTTTCTACCCGACTTTAGTTTAGGTTCCAAGACTTAAGTCCCTAAAACCCCTGCTTTTCAACAATCGTAGAATTATCCGGCCAGTAGAGATCGAGGTGGTCGGAAGGGAGATAGATTCCCTGGTTTACGGATTGTAGGATTCGACCGAGACTCTGATACGTCCCCAATGGATCATATTGCGAGGAAACAGTGTCATCGCGATAATGGGAGGATGTCATCAGAAACATATAATTGCTGGTGGTGCTGATTCCACCGGTCATAGTGAGAGTTTGCGTGGGTGCGGGATAGGCATACTCCGTATTTTTAATATCATCCGCCCGCCCTTGGAACGATTGTCCCCATGGCGTGATGGCAAATCCCGAATTATAAAGTCCATAATTATCATCGGAAAAGTACCAGATTAACCAGCCCGCCGTTTCTCCGGGAGTAAAATCCAATAACAGGTTATTCCATTGACTATTTTGTTGGAGCGCACTTGCACCCGTAGCCGCGCCGGAAAATTCTTTCAGCAATATCGGTTTTTGTAAAGCCGGGTTTGCATTGGTATAGGATAATCGCAGAAGGGTTCGCAAATATTGCAACGTCACCATTTCACTTAGATAATCAATATTCCCGTTCGCGTCCAACATAGTATATCCCTGATTAGGATTGTCGGGAGAAGCCGGAAGTGACGGGAATCCGGTATAAAAAGATACTTCCGTGAAATCAAGAGATTTCACCAATTCTTTAGGATTATATCCCAATGTGGAATGCGGCCCTTCGGGAGTGAGTGATGGACCGTCTCCCCATAATTGCTGTGTCGCAGGCCAACGCAGTAAATAATCGAATTGCGCCAAGCCGGCACTGGTTAAATGCCGGATGGTAGACAAATTTCCATTCGTTTCTGTCTGTGCTATGGTACTGCTTTGGTTATAGTCATATTCATCCACAATAGATTCCCGAAATTGCAGAAAATCAAACAGCATGGGGTCATAGGTGGCATTTTGATTTCCTTGTGTCCCTTCCGAATAATTCCGCCAAGCATCCAAATTTGCCCCCGTGACTGCATAACGATACGTGGATAAATTACTGGTATTATAATCTGTGTAATTCAATGGGGAAGTGCTGACAGGTACGCGAAATTGCCAGGTTGTCCCAAAATCGGTGGGGTCTAATGCGCTTTTTTCTTCCCGCCAAATATAATATGAATTCAAATAGGTAGTATCCCCACTCGGCATCCATTGCAAAACAGAATTTGTCCCAGAACTAAGGAGGATGGGTCCATCCGGGATATGATACGTTGAGTCGCCTCCCCCGCCAACCCCACCCGTAAACACCGAACTCCCCGGTGTATTCCTTCCGTCAAACCCCGGAACGGGAATCGAACTGAAATTCGCGTAAGGGATACCAGTCGCATACAGTCGATAGTTCGAGGAAATAGCACTCCAAGCCGTGTTTAAACTATTAATATTGCCATATTTCGCCGTGAGCCATTGCTGCCATTTGGCGGTTACTGGCGCCGTGAAATATTTATCCGTTTGTGCCTGTGAATAGGCGAAATTAGTATCTCCCCATTCCCGCATTTGTAACCATTGTTCTTCTAAAAATGAGTAGGACAACAAGCAGGGATCGTTGTCATATCTTTGAGAAATCTTAGCCCACATT
Organism: uncultured bacterium; assembly: GCA_963768165.1. Taxonomy (GTDB): domain Bacteria; phylum UBP4; class UBA4092; order UBA4092; family UBA4092; genus CAVYHJ01. The sequence continues at coordinate 136,906 of CAVYHJ010000006.1, forward strand.
TGGGACAAAATAAGCCGTGTGGTGTCGCCATAATTCCCTCCATCTGCCAACCACCAATTCATCTGAGGCGTATTAAAGTATATCGTGAGAATAACTCGGAGATGATGCCGTTTAGCGATAGCCAACACTTCATCCAATCGTCCCAATATACGTGACGGAATTTGCACATTGGTGACAGATTGATAGGTTGGAAAATATTCTCCCGTCGTGTCCGTTGGTGTAAATTCGGGATCAAAATCCGGTAAAAAATCATTCAATAAAAAAGCCACTTTCGCCACGTTCCCGCCGACGGATTGCAGTAAATTGAAATTCTTGTCGAGAAATAAGGAGGTAAAACTATCCTCCGAATACGGATACCACCATTGATCCTGAAGTCCGAAACCGCCATTGTCATGGAAATTACTCCCGTAGGGAATATACCGTTCGTTGGATTGGGCAGTTGTAAAAAACATTGTTTTCGCGGTATCCACCTGTATCAATTCAGTTTCCTTGATTTCTTCATTACTCCAATAACAGGGCGAATCCTGTTCCCGGTCAACCTGGACATTCGTCAAATATAATTTCGTAGAATACAATCCCCAACCTTGTAATTGTACTGCCACCAATGGTGCGGACACGGGACACGCAAAATCATATTCCGCCCATTCGCCATTGGGAACTACATGAAATGTTGCGTACCCCATTACGTTTGAAATTTGCGTGGTATGTGCATCATACGTATTGTAGACCAATACCAAAATAGGTGAAGTGTTTTGGCTGGCTGCATCCGTCGCTGCCCAAACCCGTAATCGCAGGGAATGACAACTCGAATCGCTGAAACTCACAAATTGCGTGAATTTGGTACGACCACTGGTGGTTGAATTGAGAACACAAACCCCGTTTCGACCATTATAATTTGCCAACCATCCTGTATCTTGTCCCTGCAACGGACCATACACGTTTTGAAATCCCCAGCCAGATAAACCATTGGCAAAATCTCCGTTGACTATAGAGATATGGGTATTCCCATAGGCCGTATTAACCGCAGGTTCTTTCTCAATGAATTGAAGATTATTCATATACACGGACGTCGTCGAGGCATTGTGTAAAAAGCTCACAATCGCCACCGCTGCTAGATTCGCACGGGAATAAAACGAGACTTCAAACTCCTGCCACACCGTTGTCAAACTCAGGTAAGCCAACCCAACCGAGGTTATAGTAGTCGAATTCCCATAGCCGGTATATCCATGAATCTGGATACTCAAAGTACGGGGCGCTGTGGGATTATCTGTCTTGAAATATCCCTTCAAGGTGTACCATGACCCTCCATGCACGGAAATATACGGAGACCCGTTTATGGGATTATTATTTACATTCTGTACCATCTCTATGGATGAATTTCCCCATTGGGTGAGTTGCATTACCCCTGTCTGAGAATCCATCACCGGTAGCCAATTGGTTGTATACGTCGTTATGCCGAAATTTAGGTAGACCCAATTACTTGTGACATTACTTTGAAAATTTCCATTGAGTAACCAATTCTCCCGCGCCCATAAAATCTGCGAATCCCAATCCGATACAGAATTGGAACCCGTCACATTCACTCGAATCCGTGCTGGAAAATTCAATGTAGACAATGCATTCAACGTCAAACTTGTGCTGTTCACATTCACCGCAACATATGGCGAATCCACCACGCTCGCGCTAAATTGCGCACTCGTAGAATTCACCGCCGTTGTCAAATACGACATCAACGGAATCACCGTATTTTCTTCCGCCTGCCCATTCTGGAATATCGCATCAGGGAAATGTTGACTCCAAAGAGCGCTCGATAATTTCAAAACCGACCGGTGATTGAACACCCCATCCGCGCTATATTTAATTCGTTCCCTCCCGACCGCCGGACTCACCGTATTCGGCGTGTACGTCATCTGCGTCCCGTTTTGCGTAATCTGCGTCCCCAAATTCATAGTATATTTCCACGCCGTATCGAGTGCCCAACTCCAATTCACCGCCGAATTATTCACATAGTTCGCCAGCGACAAAATATTGGTAGACCCCGCGTTCTCCAACAACTTTATATCTGGGATATTCCCCACCACCGGCAAAGTCCCCGCGTTGGGGTCTAAGAAAAAAGGTCCCACAGTATAAACCACCGGACTCACCGCCCCCGTCGTACTCACCTGCCATAAATGAAAATAATATTCCCCGGGAATTAAAACCGAACTCACCGCCGTAGTCGCTTGCGTAAAAACAAACGAACCTTGACTCGTTGAAGTATCAATCTTCCCATCAAACACATAACGATACCCCGACACAGCGCTAAAATTAGTCAACCCCGACCAAGTTACTCTAATCACAGATTGACTCACCCATACTCCCGTATTAGGACTAGTCCCAAACCCCGCCAAACAACCAGTGGATACACAAAATAACCCCAATAATAAACTTATCTGACGCAAACAATTTCCCCTAAATATCATTCATCTTCTCCATTTTTCTTTTCTTTGCGTCCTTTGCGTGTTTTTATCAGTGTTATCAGTTTAATCAGTGTAATCTGTGTACTATTCTTTGCGCTCTTTGCGTGAACTCTCTTTTATTTCTTTTCTTAGTATATCACTTGGATTAACTCTCTACCATAACAGTGGGTTCTCATCCCCGTTTCCTTACAAAATCTTTCCAACCCTCCTAAATCAACCCCATATCACCAAGGAATACCCATCACAAATGGATACCGAACTCAGACTATAACCCAAGCGAACCTATACCGAAGATGAAGCGAAGGACAAGCGAAGGAGAAGCGAAGGAAGTACGGACGTGTTCCGAACACCTCCACACCGTCTTTTATAGAAAATTGAAATTATTTTACTTTGGTAGGTGCCGAAGGCATCCTCGATTCTCTTTATCGGGACATCCCATTCCCGTTTTTTGTTACAACTCTAAACCCAAAACTCTAAAATCTTAACCTATTCTTTACTATTATAACCCCATTCCCTCTTTTGTCAAGAAAAAATTTTTAAGGAAAAAATCTATTCTGGTTTCTGCATTGCCAGATTTTATGACGCAGGAAGATTTGTTAAAGATGCACGATATCAGAAAATGAAATATGTAAACGCAGGTACTGATTACTCTGAGTTAATTAGTGTGGTAATGACCGCCGTGCTGACGTAATAATTTCTCTATGTCCTTTTTATCTGTCATGTCCAAAGGCGTAAAACCATTACAATCCTTGGCATTAACCTTGGCTTTGTTGGCAAGCAGCAATATCACCATATCCTTGTAACCCTTAAATGCAGCCATGTGTAGAGGTGTATCGCCACAAGGGTTATACTCGTCACTTTTGGCAGCATTAACACCAGCTCCGCAGGTCAATAGCAATTTCACCATATCTTTATCGTCATTGAGTACCGACCAGAACAAAGGAGTGCTATAGTTATCAAAAGTATCTTCTGAATAATTCGTTAGTTTGTTCATAGCTTGTTTCCAAATATCTCTATCTCCATCCTGTGAGGCGATTTTAGCAAGTATCAGCTGGATTTGTGACTGTGAATAATGCTCTGTATCGCATAGGTCCACAATTAGATCTAATAATTTAACAGGGGCAGGGATAAATAATACTTTAGTGCTATTAGGAAATTTAGTCTTCCATGTCTCGTGCGCGAGTACAGTTTTGTCTGAACCTATGATTGAGATATCAACCACTTCACCTTGGACATTTTCACCTGCGTAAGGATTATTAGATGGAACGGTTAAATATCCCAAGTATCGAGGGGTTACGCGGAGAGATATCCTTACAGGTTTTTGAAGAATGTTTGTTTCCGCCATTAACTTTCGTAACACAACGATAGTTGGCATTCGGTTACCTGGATTTGGCATGGAACCTACAATATTGTCAAGAATGTGCACATCCTGTATTCTACCTGCAGCAGCATAACAAAGGTTTGGGTCATTGTCTTTAGCAGCAAGATTGGCAAGTGCGTCTTGATCTTTGGGTAGCATAAGTTCAAGAATATCCTCGTTACCTTTCTGTACAGCCAATTGTAAGGGAGTCTCATCTTTATTATCCTTGGCATTGATATCGGCTCCTTTAGCAATTAACAATTCTGCTATATCCTTGTAATCCTTAAACGCCGCAGAATGTAAAGGGGTCCAACCACCTATAAAACCGCCTGGGGAGCTTTTAGTCTTGGCATTAACATCGGCTTTATTGGCCAGAAGTAATTCCACCACGTCCTTGTAACCATTAGTTGCTGCCAAGTCCAAGGGTGTTTCATCATCAACATCCTTGGCATTGACATCGGCCTTGTTTTCCAATAAAAATTCTGCCACATCCTTGTGACCATTTGCCGCTGCCCAATGCAAAGGCGTCCAGTCCTGTTTCCATCCGTCTTTTAAGAAAACCAGAGTAGGATTGTCTATGAGCAAGGTCTTGATCTTATCTAATTCACCATTCTTGGCTGCGTCATGAATCTCAGAGCAGTATGCGAGATTGCTCCATACCATAGAGACTAACAGGATGACCGCCAAACGGGGAATTGGATAATGGCATAGCCAGCTAAAAAAAGAGAGCACATTTTTCATACAGTTATCAGTCCTTTAAATTAATATTAGTGTCTCATATAATAACAAAACACGATACCAAAGGCAGCGGGAAAATGTCAAGTAAAAAACTATCTAGGAAGGTTGCTTTTTTATCCAAAAAAATGGTAGTGTTCTTATATAATGTCACAACTAATGTTCGGTCCCGCAGGGACTCCTCATTCCGCC
>CAVYHJ010000007.1:0-107939 GCA_963768165.1 uncultured bacterium
AGCCCCCGATTACTGTACCACTCGTAATGTTAGTATACTCCAAGTTATGATGATTGTGGCAACTCGTAGGGAGCGTAGCGACCGAAGAGTTGCCACAGATTTCTTTAAATTCCTTGGGTGTCAAATAAGCCAAGGAACTATGGGGTCGGGTTTGATTGTACTCCTTTCTCCAATCTTCAATGATGATTTGAGCTTCCAACAGACTGGTAAATAATTCTCGATTTAAACATTCATCTCGGAACTTTCCGTGAAAACTTTCGATATACGGATTTTCCCAAGGTTCTCCAGGAGAAATATACAGAGTGGTAATCTGTTTTTTTTGTAACCAGACTTGAATGGCATTAGCGATAAACTCCGGTCCGTTGTCACTACGAATATGTTCAGGGACTCCATATTCCTTGATGACCTCTTGCAGTTCCCTCAACACCTCCCCGGAAGTGAGATACCGACCCACTCGAATCCGTAAGCTTTCCCGAGTATATTCATCCAAGAGGGTTAAACACTTCAACATACGTCCATCTGCGGTCTGGTCTTGAATCATATCCCAACTCCAGACATGATTCGGATATTCCGCTTTTCGGCGAACCCCCGTGGATAAGCCTACTCTCCGCCGTTTTCTAGCTTTCTGCTTGACTTGTAAACCCATGATTCGCATTAATCGTTGAACTCTTTTTTTATTGATCTTCCATCCTGCCTTCTGCAGTACTGCCGTGATCCGCCGATATCCATACCGAGGATACCGACGGGACAAGGTTTCTATCCGTTTCTTAAGCCGTCCCTCTATTTTATTCTCCAGGACTTTATACCGATAACTACTTCTCCCAAACTGCATCACCTGACAGGCCCGACGTACCGAACACCCTTTCTCTTCCACCAACACTTGGATCATCTTCCTCTTCGGGGACGGGCCTACCACTTTTTTGAGTTAATCTCCTTGATTAAATCATTCTCCAACAATAAGTCTGCGACTTTCTTCTTTAACCGGTTGTTCTCCTCTTCCAAGGCTTTTAACTGTTGCGCTTCCGACAAAGTCATCCCTCCATACTTCTGCTTCCACCGGTAGTAGGTCTGTTCCGTAATATTATGAACCTGACAAACTTGGGCAATGGTCTGCCCTCCTTCCACTTCTCTTAGTATCCGAAAAATCTCTTCCACTTTATGCCGTTTCTTTTGCATGGGTATATCTCCTTCTTTTGTGAAGATATACTAACATTTCAGGTGGGCTAGTTTTCGGGGGTCAGGTCATCCTAATTAAATCATATAAATTAGGGTTTAAAGAATTTGCTATTACTGGTGGAGAACCACGACTCCATCGTAATTTTATTGATATTTTAAAGGTGGTAAAGGATTTTCTGAATAAAAATGTCGATTCTTCTATTAAAATAATTATAAATACTAATGCCGATGATACTACGACACCCTTTACCTTTGAGCGGCTTTTAACTGAACTAAAAGATTATAAGGATCGGGTTGTTTTGAAGATTAGTCTTGATGGAATTCGTAAAGAAGTGATAGAAAAAAGTATCGAATTTAAAGAGTTCTTTAAAGAGAAATTGCCTAATTACAATTTTGAGGAGATCAAAGCAGAAATAGATTTTTTGGCAAAATATCCTAAAATTGATCATAGCGAATCAATTGTTAAAAATATTGAGATGGCACTAAAGAATGATTATGAGATTGGATTGAATTTTGTTATTACAGATTCAAACAAAAGATATTTAAGAACCACTTTGTTTTACTCTTATTACTTGTTCAATAAATATCAAAACTTATATTTTAAAATACTTGATCTCAATTGGTATCATGATATTGGGAATAGACATGATGAACCTAATAGCTATCAATTTTGGAATGATGAATATATATCCCCATTAAAATACTATTACGAAGAAGACTTACAAAATATTTTTGGTATACCTCAGAATACACTAAATTTGAATTCTGGCATTCCGATGATTGAAGTTGATAAAGTATTTCCAATAAAAATCAAAGATTCATCTTTAGGAACTCATTATCACAAAGGATCCTGTTTTTCGTGTTTCTTTTATACAAAGAATTTATGCCAGGAAGGAATCTATCAACCATGGATAACACCCGAAGGAACGCTTAAAATGTGTTATCATCGCCCAGACATTATTAAGTCTATGTTTGGTAATAATGATGTTATGGCTCATCCAGAAATATTTGACAGATTTAAAAATCTTTTGGGTGCATTGGAATATGTTCAAATAAAACGAGTCAATCCCTAACTTGATTGAAATTACCGTAGTTCCCCTAAATATTAAGCGACCTCCTTTGGGAGTTGAATATCTAATTCAAGTTGCAAGGCTTGATTGTGCGGAAAATCCTAATTAAGAACTTAAAAAATCAGTAAGAAGGATTATGTAGAAGATAAATAACATAATAAATATATGAACTAATCCATTCTTTTGTATAATACAGTTGAACCTAACTATTAGTTAGGTTCAACTGAAATGGCTATTTTCAAAATTTACTTTATTTACTTGATAAAACTTTATTTTTCTTATTATTCTCCCGGATGGTTTAAGTAAGTATTAAGTATAATCTGTGAGAATATAATGTCAGCTCAAACACGAGTTTCATTATAAAATATTTATACTATATTCTAGTTTATCAGTGAGAAAGATATTCGTACTACTAAATACAGATAAAATTAATAATTTAGTAAATCATAATATGAACTATTCAAAAGACTTTTTCTAGTATAAGTTCCACGAAGAATTAAATTAAATAAAAAAGTACAACCATGAATAATCTTCAAGATTACAAGATAAGGAGCAGAAACTATGGTAAATTTGTTAGAACCTATTCAGATAGTAATCTGTATAATATTATGTACAATCATTTATCTTCATTAAAATTCAGTTTCAAGAATGCGGTTGTATTAGATTTAGGTTGTGGAACTGGTCTAACAACAATATTTCTTAAAAGGTTGGTTAAAAAAGTATATTATGTTGATCAATCTATAGATATGATTAAAATCGGTATAATAAAAAACATAATAGAAACTTCAAGCTGCTTTATAGGTAATATTTCTGATTTTAACTTACCAATAAAAGAAAATACTTTCAATATAATAATATCTAGATATTGTATTCATGATGTTGAAAACAAAAATATTCTATTCAAAGATTTAAACTATATTTTGAAAAATAATGGCGTATTAGAAATAGTAGATATGTTTGCTTCAGATAAAAATACAATGAATTTTTATAATGAAATACATGGCTGGAAAACACTTGGTGATAATAAGGATAATGTCTATGTTGAAACTCTTGATAAATATAAAAAAATGTTAAAGGTAAATGGTTTCAAGATAACCAATATAGATTTTTATAAAAGTAATATTTCTACGAGTGATTGGTTGAATGAGGATCAAATATCTTTAAATAGAAAAATATTTATCGAGAAATTTGTGAAAGAAAATATTATGACGGATAATAAATTAAAAGATATTTTCAATATAAAAATTAACGATAAAGATATTTCATTTGATTTCCCTGTCTTTATCCTTACATGCAAAAAAAGGGGAATTCTTAAAAAATGAAAAAATTAATTGATACATCGGAAGGTTATTTTAAAGAATATTTTAGGGATTGTAATATTGTCATGAGTGCACCTAATGTTTTCTTCTATTCAGGTGAACATGCTGTCATTCGAGGTATCCCAGCAATCGTACAGGCAATGCCTACCAGAGTATATGTCGGTATTAAAAAAAGAGAAATAAATGATTGTCCTATTGAAATAAAAGGATATATTGATAATGCTTTTTATGATTCTCCACACTTAATGGATAGCAATCTGTTAATTGGTCAAAATTATTTAACTGCATATGTAAAATGTAGGTTCCAAAAGTCATCCGTTCTAGAAAATATTAAAGAAAGTATAGGGGATATATCAATAAAAGTTTTGACAGATATACTTCCTGGTTCAGGTGCTAATTGGTCAGGTGCATATTCATCCGCTCTTGCTGGTTGTATATATTTTAATATTATTAAAAGATATTCATTGGATGAAATTACTAATATACTAAACAGATTTGAATTGAAGTGGTCTAAAATTAAGAATTATGAAGAGTTTAAAGAGATTAATTTATTTTCATTTTTCTTAGAAATGGCTTTCCATGGTGGTAGTGCTAGTGGTTATGGAAATTATATGAGTTTATTAGGTCCATCGACACCCTATATATACAAATGTGTCAAACGTTATTCTAAATCGGAACCATATGTAAATGTTTATTCAGGATTAAGAAATAGAAATTCAATTGATAATGAGAATGATACAAAGGTAGTAATAAATAGACTTCAAGAAATTACACAAGAAACAAAAATTATTGAATTAAATAAAGCCAATTTTAATACACTATACGTTGCCGTGGTTGATACGGGTACTCGAAAAACTCCTAACATTAGCACCTCAATGACACTAAAAAGTGTATATGATAATTTAATGAATGATACTGAAAAATGTTTCCAAGATGGTGAAATAAAAGAGATTTTAGGAAACGATATAAGATATAATCCAAGTTTTATATATAGCTGGTTAGATTATGCATGCATTGCTTTTTGTAAGCATTTTAAAAATGTCTTAAGTACACCAACTGTTCAACCTGATGAGTGTGAAATATTATTCAAATATATGAACGCTATCGGACAGATATTATTATCATATGGCTTAGGGTGGAAGGAATTTGAAAATATACGATCAAAAATATTTATTAAAATAGATGGATTAAAAAAATCGAATACAGCTGTAAAGTTATCAGGTGCTGGAAACGCAGGAATATGTGTAGTAATGTCTGCTGTAACCCAATTGTTAAATGAAAATACATTATCTTCTATTGTGGGAGCAGAAAATATTCTATATTCATCTGATAAAGGGAATAAAATTACTGGTTTAAAATTACACGAAGTCTAAAGTATATACAAGCAATGCACTCCGTCTCGGTTCTTTCGGGTGTTATACGTATAATTAAATTGCGGGTTCATCGCAATCTTTTATGATTTTTGTCTTTTGATTATCAATATTAAAAGTATATTGATCTTGACCTGACCCCCGAAAACTAGCCCACCTGAAATGTTAGTATATCTTCACAAAAGAAGGAGATATACCCATGCAAAAGAAACGGCATAAAGTGGAAGAGATTTTTCGGATACTAAGAGAAGTGGAAGGAGGGCAGACCATTGCCCAAGTTTGTCAGGTTCATAATATTACGGAACAGACCTACTACCGGTGGAAGCAGAAGTATGGAGGGATGACTTTGTCGGAAGCGCAACAGTTAAAAGCCTTGGAAGAGGAGAACAACCGGTTAAAGAAGAAAGTCGCAGACTTATTGTTGGAGAATGATTTAATCAAGGAGATTAACTCAAAAAAGTGGTAGGCCCGTCCCCGAAGAGGAAGATGATCCAAGTGTTGGTGGAAGAGAAAGGGTGTTCGGTACGTCGGGCCTGTCAGGTGATGCAGTTTGGGAGAAGTAGTTATCGGTATAAAGTCCTGGAGAATAAAATAGAGGGACGGCTTAAGAAACGGATAGAAACCTTGTCCCGTCGGTATCCTCGGTATGGATATCGGCGGATCACGGCAGTACTGCAGAAGGCAGGATGGAAGATCAATAAAAAAAGAGTTCAACGATTAATGCGAATCATGGGTTTACAAGTCAAGCAGAAAGCTAGAAAACGGCGGAGAGTAGGCTTATCCACGGGGGTTCGCCGAAAAGCGGAATATCCGAATCATGTCTGGAGTTGGGATATGATTCAAGACCAGACCGCAGATGGACGTATGTTGAAGTGTTTAACCCTCTTGGATGAATATACTCGGGAAAGCTTACGGATTCGAGTGGGTCGGTATCTCACTTCCGGGGAGGTGTTGAGGGAACTGCAAGAGGTCATCAAGGAATATGGAGTCCCTGAACATATTCGTAGTGACAACGGACCGGAGTTTATCGCTAATGCCATTCAAGTCTGGTTACAAAAAAAACAGATTACCACTCTGTATATTTCTCCTGGAGAACCTTGGGAAAATCCGTATATCGAAAGTTTTCACGGAAAGTTCCGAGATGAATGTTTAAATCGAGAATTATTTACCAGTCTGTTGGAAGCTCAAATCATCATTGAAGATTGGAGAAAGGAGTACAATCAAACCCGACCCCATAGTTCCTTGGCTTATTTGACACCCAAGGAATTTAAAGAAATCTGTGGCAACTCTTCGGTCGCTACGCTCCCTACGAGTTGCCACAATCATCATAACTTGGAGTATACTAACATTACGAGTGGTACAGTAATCGGGGGCTAGTCAATCTCCTTTAAAATCAAGAACCTACATTATGAGTGATTCAGAAATCGGGGGCTAGTCAAAGTCTCTGTTAGATTATAAATTATGATATTACGAATACTGTTTATTACAAAAGGCTTTATCCGAGTGGTAATGAGAGAATTTATTTAAGATTCTAGATTGTAGATTTGAGATTAATGGTTTGCTATAGAGTAGAAGTTCCCGACGCAATAATTTAGACTTATTTAAAAGGCATATCCTGATAAATCATTTGGGATGATTTCGCTAAAGAAGGGTGCTCGGCAGATATTCTTAATTCCAAAAGATATAATACCGCCAAAAAATCTTTTACTTCGGAGATAACTCCATCACGACCTGTAAATATTTTAATGAATTGTTTAAAGGTATCTTTGACGTAGGACTTGGCGGTTTCGGAATTGACCTTATTTTCCAAATAGCGAATGATTTTTTCCAATTCACCCGGGTCCAGCCATACCCCTTTACAAGCCGGGCATTTATCAATAATGACTTTGGAATCCAGATATTTCAAGGATTGCATTTTCTGGGAACATTTGGGACATATTCTCCCATCCGCAGCCAAGCTTAATTTTTCCGCGTCCTTTCCAAAAGGGTCAAAATCCAGCCAGCGCAAGGTGTCATCGGTACTATTTTCCGCTCTCTTTAATTCATCCCTTTCAAACCATTTGCCTTTACATTTAATACATTCATGGATAGTAATTCCTTTACAATCCACGGGTTTTAACTCATTTTGACAATCAGGACATTTCATCGTTTACTCCGAACCCCAACAAGAACATTCGGGGACAAGTTTTGTGTTTGTAGTAGATTATAGCATTTCTATTTCAGAATGATAGCTTGTAGAGAGTTAGAATTCACCTTTCCAAATTCCCAATTAAACCACTTTTTCATCCTTGCCCATTATTTTTCCGGCCATGCGGTTTAAATAGAAGAGACCGCCAATCATATAGCCTACCCAAATCAACACGGCAATGGGTTTGGACAAACCCAATACGGAAAAGAAGCTCTCGGTAAAGTTTCCTTGAAGAAGTTGGGGCAGGGTAAAATCTATCAATGGGAAATTTAGATTATCGCGTACTTGCGGGTCTGTAAGGCAGAAAAGGGAGAAGAGCAGGATACCGAATAGGCCAATGGGGAAAATAATTTTTCTCCATCGCGGTAAGAGCTTATACACGGGAATAATTAAAAAAGGTATCATAGGAACAATCAAGCGTGGACCGACCGCCCATCCCCCATTCCAGGCATAATAGGAAAAATTAAACAAAAAGAAACACAGGATAATAAATAAAAATAATATACTCTCTTTTAAAAAGGTCTTCTCTTTAAATAGGGAATAAAAACCCGGAATAGCAAACAGGAGTAACGGGCAATAGAAAAATAATCCACGATAGGGAGAAAAAGTTATACCCCAAATAGCATCGAAATGGGGATAGGAAATACCCATGAAGTTCGTGGTCATTTTTTCGTCAAACACGGAATACGCTTCATGTTCATACCCAAAAGAAAACGGGCTCCCGAAACAGGCATAGTTATAGGGCATAATCAGTAGAAAAGAAACAATGGCTCCCAAGATAAACCATTGAAAAATATTTTTATTTTTCAATTGGGAATAGGCATATCCGGTCAGGCCAATGAATCCAATTCCTGCGGGATTTTCCGCCACCATAGCCAATCCCGCCAAAAACCCTGCTATGATTAATCCAACGTTTATACTTCTTGTGGACATCCGGGAGGACTCCCGGGATATTTTGTAAAGGATGTAGAACCCTGTAAAGAGAAATACGGCGACTGCTTGATGGGAGTAAAAAAGTATGGAATACGGAAACGCCAGGGTGCCCAGAGAATAAAATAAGGTTAGCCAAAGCTGATCGAAGGGGTTTTGGCGAAGGAATCCCAAAAACCGGTACAGAAGAATAGCCATTCCGGTGGATAAGAGACTGACAGTAAAAACGACCACAGGATATCTTGCCATAATCGGGTTGGCAACCCAGTCGGTCAAATAGGTTATCTGCCGCCAAATCCAATAAACCGGTACGCCCATAAAAGAGAGAATCGGTGATTTGTCGCAATAATAATGTCTTCCATAGATAGCCAAATCTTTGGTTTTAAAAGGTCCGGTATTCCAATACGCATCTACATATAATTTGTGCTGGTCCACAACGGCATAGACCAGGTTCATGCGCGTATTAATATTCCAGCCGGGTAAAGTATCAAAAAAGAAGGCATAGGACAGGAAAAGAAATAGAAAGAGTCCCTTCTCTAAAGGAGTAAGAATTGAATTTTTTCTCAAAGACATCAGAATATTCTATTACGTTTGTCAGGAAAAAGAAAACGGAATATGGCAGAGTTTTCTCGGATAAGGAATACATTTTAGAATCGAGATTAAAAAGGGGTGGTTTTAAAAGACGTGACGGAAAATCCGCTTTGTTTCATTCCTGATGAGAAACACCTATTCCCGGCACAGAGAATTCTGGCATTAATTTGCATGGGTTAATGGCGGAGGGACAGGGATTTGAACCCTGGGTAAGGCTTTTGGCCCTACAACGGTTTAGCAAACCGTCGCCTTAAGCCAGCTCGGCCATCCCTCCGTTATTTGTTGCATAGAGAGGTAAACTCTGGATTATTCAAAGAATGGATATTTTAACATAGCCATATCTTGTCTGCTAGCAGAGGATTTTACATTAAGCTAAATGACAGGAGACCCAGTGACCGGGGGATTTTTCTTGGAGATGAGGTTCGGATTCCCGGCATTGGGGAAATTGGGCAATGGGACACCGGGTATGGAACCTCAACCAAGAACAAACGGTCACTAATTCACCAACTCCCTCGAATGCTCGTTAGATGGAAATACCGGCAAAGGGATCTCTTATTGGTACTACCTGAGAGAAGGATTAAAGGATTACCGGTATCACCCCACTGTGGACCGCTATCTTTCAGTAGAACCTATTTCTTTTTGAATCTTCGATATCGCCTACCCGGTGCTTCACCGGTCATTTTCTTGACCAATCGGTAATAGGTAGCCCGTGGAATGCCCACCTTGGTAGCCATAACCAGCATACTCGAATGATTTTTACGTGTGCACAACCGCTCAACATATTGGAATTGGATCTGATGAATGAATTGAATGGGTGTCATCCCTTTCTCCCGTTGGAAGAATTCAACCAACCATCGGCGGCTGACCTTAAAATGGCGTGCTACACCTTGGACAGTGACCTTTTTTTTCTTACGAAGACCCGGTTTGACCTGTTTTTTTATAAATTGGGTTACTTTCTTTATCTCTAATGCCACCAATCCGTCCTTAATTAGTTATGGTAAGTTCATTTAATAATAATAATATAATCCCATAAATCAACAAAAAATTCAAAGACAAGCCGATTCATACAAAACTTCCCATTCTGAGACATCTTTCTGATTGACATCCATAAAATTGGTATGTTAAAGTTTCGCTCATTAACAATTGAGATTAGGGATAAACGTGGAATTGCGGGAAAGATACCAGAAGCGGGAAAATAGCCCTTTGGATTTAGTTAAATTCACGCCGTTAATAGAAGCTACAAGGGGTAGATTTGCAATTGTCATTAAAATCATAAAGTTTAGCAAAATTAGACAGAAAGGCGTAGTTAAAAAATCCCATTCATTTATTGATGGATGTCAATTTATAAGGAGTAACCCGAAAATCCTTTAAAGAGTAGGGCGCGTAAACCGAAAGGCGAATGAGTAGGCAAAAATTTTTTAAAAGGAGAAAAAAATGAATACATTTAGATTTGGAAAACATGCTCCCAAAATTGACTATCGCACATTGCGATTTAAGAATTATTTAACTTCTGCACTAGCAGCTCCGCCTGCTACTTTTGATGTTTTACAACAGGTTTACAGCAAATTGAAAATATCAGACCCTACCATTTTGTTTCCTATAGATGGAAATGATCAGTACGGCGATTGCACTATTGCTGCTTTGGCACACGCCGATACCGTTTTTTGCGGGTTGGTTGGCAAAAAGAAAATTATGCCTCAACAAGGTGTAATAAAGTTATATATGCACCTTACCGGCGGAATTGATTCTGGTTGTAACGAACTTGATGTTTTGAATTACTGGCAATCTAACGTCGCTGATGGAGACAAGATTATTGCCTTTGCTACCATTGATGCAAAGAATCATACTCATGTTCAGCAAGCCCTTCGGTTATTTGGCGGGGTGTATTTAGGTTTTCAGGTACAACAAAATTGCCAGCAGGAATTTCAAGCCAGACAACCATGGACTCCCGGTCCATTAACCAAAGATGGTCATGCCGTGTATGCTGTTGCTTATGACAGTACAGGAGTTACCGTGCTGACCTGGGGGAATATACAAAAAGCAACTTGGGCTTGGTGGGATGAATGTGTTGATGAGGCTTACGCCGTTCTTCCTCCTGAAGCAAAAAAACCTGGCTTCGCTCCGGGGTTCAACTTCGCTCAACTACAAGCTGATTTAGGTGATGTAGCGAATTAATCTAATCAAAGCTGTAATATATAGGATGAATCCAGGTATCTATTGTAGTATTGATTAAATAAAAACAGGAGTATCCCGAAAATCCTTTAAAGAGTAGGGCACGGTTGCCGAAACACGAAAGAGGAGGCAAAAAATTATTAAAAGGAGAAAAAATGAATACATTAATGTTGAATGGTACCCAATTGCTCAGCGGGGACCCCGCTTTAAAATTAGACAGGCCGTATTATGCCCACCCATCTATTCAAATTTCTGCCATTTCTATCGGCGAATTTCAATGGGTATATCTTCCACTGCCCCTGTGCATAGGTAATACTATCAAAGAGATAGTAATATACTATAATAATACAAGTGCAAAAAGTTATATTACCCAAACGCGGCTGACCTGGCAAACATTACCTAATGAAGCTCATGTAGTGTTTGATGACGCTACCCACCGTAATTCATTAGTCCCAACTTCTTATAAGGTTGTTACAAACCTTGGAGTAAATGGAAGTATGGCGCTTATGTTAAGGTTGAATTTTGCAAACACCTCGGATTTGATTATAATTGGGGCTATTGGAATTGTATATCAATAATGGCAAACGAAGTGACCCGAGAACCTTTCAAAGAGTAGGGCGTTAATTTTAACTTAAGGGAGCTAAAATGAATATTCAATCAATTGTCTCGGCCCAAAATAATGGGCTTAAAGTAAATGTGTACATAGGCGTTGAAATGGTCATGCTTGCCTTTGATTTGGATGAGCACTTAACGAATAAGCTTGCCGGGTTTTCTATAAAATGTTATCCCCCTTCGGGCCAGACGTTTTATTTGCAAAACAGACTCACTTTTGCAGGAAGTAATTTTATAGGATATCACGCAGACACAAAACCTGAAGACAGAAAATGGTTTGACAGCAGCATAGCTCCCTTTCAGTATTTCCGGTGGCTCCATGTACCCACGGAAGTACTATCGGGGACATACACTTATGAAGTGATTCCGATGTATTTCGGTTCAGGTACGGATCAAATGAAACTTACGAATGGGCCTTCGGTGCAGGTTTCCTTTGAGTTATTTAATAACCATCCTAATAATTTTGATTACGGCTTCACCAAAGGTTATCTTTCCTCACAGGCGTACGCTGATAAATTTCAAAATAAAGATATACGACCTAACGGTGCCAAAACGATTGATTACAACACGCAACCCTTTGAAGCCCAATATGAATGGCTTGGAGGAAAAGCCCATAAAATGCTGTTTGATTTTCTAAAAGAATGTGCCAACGATTCTGCTCAGGTTAAAGCATTGATCTATGATTGTGATCATCCTGATTTTATTGACCGCCTCAAATCGTTTGGTAATAATTTAACCACCGTGCTTGATAATGCTTCTTTGCACCATGATACAGCCAATGATAAACCCGAAGATCAAGTTTTCGATATATTGAAAACGTCATCGGACGGACAGATTGTACGGGGACATTTCAATAGATTCCAGCACAACAAAGTTTTAATCAAATTAATTGGTGGAAAACCAGTGAAAGTATTCTGTGGGTCTGCTAATTTCTCGATCCGGGGACTATATGTACAGGCCAATAATTGCATGGTCATAGCTGATTCGACAGTGGCGTCAC
The DNA here is from genome assembly GCA_963768165.1 of uncultured bacterium. Taxonomy (GTDB): domain Bacteria; phylum UBP4; class UBA4092; order UBA4092; family UBA4092; genus CAVYHJ01. The sequence continues at coordinate 12,429 of CAVYHJ010000007.1, forward strand.
AATACAATAATTATTTCGACCTGGTATATGGTATTATGAAAAATAGCGGGAGCGGAATGGATGTTACTAAAAATGCAATTACACAACAATGGTTTGACTATAAAGGAAATGGACTTCCCGTTTTCTCTCTTTGTCTTTCACCGCATACGACCTCCGATACTTCATTGAGCAAATTGACCGCAGAATTGGAAAAAGCGGACAGTTCAGTTTTATTTTCCATTATGGAAATGAGCGGTGGCGGAACCCCGTTACAAATTTTAAAGCATATCCCAGCAAATATTTTCCATTATGGAGTTACTCAGTCCATAGGAAATGCAGCGGATGATGAGTCCGGATCGTATAAGATTAGTAAAAATAATGACGAAGATACCGTTCCTTTTGGTTATCTTAAAGATAAAGTGCCACCCCCGTTTCAAGCTGAATTTTCCGGTGGGATGGGACAGGTGATACATGATAAATTTGTGGTCATTGATTTTAATTCCTCTGCTCCTGTGGTATTTACAGGATCATCTAATTTATCATCAGGTGGAGAAGAGTCAAACGGGGATAATCTCCTGGCTATTTATGACAAAGATATTGCGGTAGCGTATGCAGTCGAAGCGGTACGACTTTTTGATCATTACAGTTTTAGGTATGCGATGAAGAATGCTACCACGGTAAAACCATTGTGTCTTGATAACACCGATGGCTGGGTAAAAAATTATTATGATAAAACCAATAGAAAATGTAAAGACAGAATTTTATTTGGAATGAACGCAACAAATTTGTAAGAAGACCTTACGAATTTATTTCATTGGCGGAAGGACAGGGATTTGAACCCTGGGTAAGGCTTTTGGCCCTACAACGGTTTAGCAAACCGTCGCCTTAAGCCAGCTCGGCCATCCCTCCGTTATTTGTTGCATAGAGAGGTAAATCCTGGATTATTCAAAGAATGGATATTTTAAAATAGCCCTTCGAGACGTGCTAGCACTGTATCCCGGAAAATTGTCAGGTCAAAGATAAATTAGGTTTCATCTAAAGTATTTGAACTCCGACAATCTTCCATTTACCTGCAATGTTTTCGAAATGAAAACAATTTGTTTCAGTGGCAGGGATTAATTTATTATTGTCCCTTTGACGTAGCAGTATGATCCACTTAACATAGATTTCCGCACGATTATCCTCGATCCTCCAGGCATGTTCCGGCGGTATTTCATAATCGAATGTAATATATTTATATTTTTCAATAAAATCAGTGATTTCTTTATTCTTATCCAAAAGCGTCGGATAGTTTGGGGAGAAGGTTGACATAAATAAAGACGCATTACTGGATAAACATGCTTTCCGATAATCATTCAATACAGAAAAAATATGATTCGCTTCATTATTGGTTTGAGAGGAATATATTTTACTGTAGTCTAACGCTGATTTATTAAAAATCGGAATTGTCTCCAGCTTGGAATTATTTTTGAATTCAAAGAAAACCATCCCGATAGTAGCAAGTGTTGCTATAACAAGAATTGCCAGGATCAATATTTCAAAAATTTTCTTGCTCCGGTCTCCAATTCCTCTGTGACCTTGAGTATAGTTCCATTGAAATATCAGCCAAATTATAATGCAGAAGAACGTAACCAAAGTTATCCCAAATCCTATGGAGAACGAAAGCGGTTGATATATAAATTCCACATGATGTTTACCAAAAGGAACGGTTACGGCTTGAAACAGATAGTTAGCACGAATAATCTGGACTTTATTATTATCAATATACGCTTTCCACCCGGGATAATAAGTATCATTGAGAACGATGATCCCATCGGTGGGAGTATTCACATTTATAATAATCCGGCTGGGAGAAAGGATATTTATAGTAAGTGGTATAGGGATTTGAGCCGTTGTAAAAAAATGCGCGGTATCCTTGGAATTTTCAGTGACAACAAAAATAGTACTATCAAAAGAATCAGATAATAATACATTTAGTGCTTCATTTTTATTAAATACATTAACCCAATTTGAGACAAAGAAGGTTCTGGGTTGGCTGCCTACGACTTCATATAGATAGGAATCCTGGTGATATTTCAAAAGAAGGCGCGGGTCATCTAATGTTTCTGCCGATAGAATATATTGAATATTGGCAACCGCCAACATAGGTAACCGTTTATAAAGTTCTTGTTTTCTCTGTTCTGTGGTCATGGTTATCCAAGGTAATTCCGTCGGTCCCATGAATTCATAATATCTTTCCAAGCCTGTGGGCGTATGGGAATGGAAATTGCCAATTCCATAGTTCATACTGAAAGAACGATAAAGTATAGAGAGGCTACTCGCATAATCATTAGGATTTTCCAACAATTTATTGGAATATGTATAGATGCGAAAAAGTCCGGGGTCTTTTTTCAGATAGTCAACTACAGGAGGGATTTTCCGCACAGATTGGCGGGTGTAGAGTTTATTTAAATCCAGACGTAAAGCGGCACTATAAATTCCCAAGTCTATAATTAAGATTATCAGAATCCCATATTTAAAAATGAATAATGAGATTTTTTTGTAACCCCACAAGACCAACCAAAAACAGGAAATGATAAGGAGTAGTCCATGGTAATAGGAATCCATTTTACGTGACATAATGGTTATACTCCTTACATCAAAACTTTTCAGAAGATTCACAAGGTTGTAAAAATGAATCATTATCATGAGTAATAATATTCCCAAAACAAAGGGTACTATTAGGCACATTTCAAAAAATAATATCCGGAAATATGGGCTAAAACACTTTTTAAGAGGGTGACAAATTTCATCGAACATAAACCCGCTTACTATGGCAAATGAAAAATCCACAAACAACAGGTATCGTCCTTGCGCCTTATATAAATTCAACAGGGGAATATGCCGAAGAACTAAAAAAAAAGGTGAATATTTTCCAATCGCCAGAAGTAAAGCAACTAAACCCGTATAAAAATAAAATTTAGAATAAGCAGACTTTTTAATGGAAGCCATCCACAATCCGGTAAATAGAATTGGTAAAATTCCAAGATAACCACATGTTTCAGAAAAACTGAGCCCCGATTCATTTAATGCCCCCGGTGGATAGGGGCCTCCCATGATAAATGGGAATAGAAATCGAATCAGGTGAGTCCACGGCAAGGAACCAAACGCTTCATCCTCATATCCCAATCCCTGCCCACGATAGGACTGTGTAAGCAATTCGGCAAAAGGAATTGTGAATAGTGCCGAGAGCCCTATCGCCGTGGTTATAAATATAACCAGAGGATAAAAACTAGTCTTTAAAAAATCCATATTCCTTAGACAAAATTCGGACTGGCGAAAGAGGAAATAAATAATGGAAAAGAAGAAGATATTTAGGGTAATTTGTGGGTGACTCCCTGCGATGCAAAATCCCATTAATAATCCTGCAAATCCGATGTAAAGGAGTTTTCTCTTTCTAAAATAGCATTCTAATAGAATGAGGATAATGGGAAACCAAGAAGCCATATCTATGGTAACCGGTTGACAGAGTTGACAAACCATATACCCGCTATAAGTGAATATGACTGAACTCATCATTGAACCCATAATAGAAATGTTCATAATACGCGCATAAAAATACATCCCGACTGAAGCGAGTAGAAAATGGAATACAATATAGTAGTTCATGGCAACGGGTGGCGAAAACAGTAAAAAGAACAGTAGGTTTACAGGGTAATAGAGTCCAGTCGCATAGTCCACCCCAAGTGGATAACCACTACAAATCAAATCTGTCCATAATGGGAATTGGCCATGCAGTATACTACGCGCGACATACGACCGCCAGGGAATCAGAACCAGACGAATCACATTTTCATAAAAAAAGCCCCGTAAGAAGATCGCAGGCCCATAGAAAAGTAAAATTAAACCAACCAAAATGGCGAGTGCCCAGAATTCTTTACTTTGTGATTTTCTTTTAAATTGCTGGCTCATAAGCACTTTAAAAAAGCTTAGATATTAAGCTATCGAAATTTTTATTCTTCAAGCAAGCTTGATAAAACAATGCCGCTTGAAGTGTGAATTGAGTTGACCACGTATTTTGGAAGGAAGAATAGATATCGAATGGAAATGAGTCTTGAATATAGGAATAAATCCCGCCAAATGCATTCGTATGTTTGTTATCCCGGCACTGGGCTGAACGTAGAAATTGTAAGACCTTTTTGGCATGGTGTAAGTAATGTTTATCACCAGTTAAGGCAAACAAGAGACATTCCATTCTAGCGGCTTGCGCTGTTGCATCCGTAACATACATACGCGCATGATGATTATTTTCTCCTTTTACAAGAGAATATTTTTCTAGTAGCGCACCCTTGGGGAGAGACATTTCTATTGTCCATTGAGCTGCTTTTTGTACCGCTTCAAGATATCTTTTATTCCCATTTTTTACATAAAGAAATAATAATCCTTCCATCGCGTATAAATGAGAATGAGTATAAATTTCCGGTACATTGGATTTTTCACGTATTGCTCCTGAATCTATTTGGCAGGAAAGAACCCAGTCACAGACTTGTATCGCACTGCTGTGATATTTGGCGTTATTCGACAAGTCACCTAATTTCCAGAGACCAATGGCAAGTTTGGCGTGAAGACAGGCGCTGTCATATTGAAATCCAGGGAGATTATGCGACCATTCTTTTTTTTCTGAATCAAAATAAGAAAGAAATGATCCATTGGATAATTGCATTTTGCCAACCAGAAAATCTCCGATTTGTTTCGCTGCAATAAGATATTTCGATTCACGGGTTTGTAAATATAGTTCACAAAAAGCGTTGAGGACAATTCCGGCATCAAAACTATAATAGTGGGGGATGAAATGCATGGTTTGACGATCAATTCCGAATGGGATTGCACCGAATTCATTTTTGGATTGGTCAAGACACTGCTGCGTCAGTAAATATTTCCCCGCCTCATTGGCCCAATACCAATATCTCCGGTCTTGGATTAAATCGAACAAATGCAGCAAAAGGCTAATCGAATATGCGGTAATTTCATTATACGTCCCTGCATAACGACCGGAGGAGAGGTCGTAATGATGACAGAATGACCCATACAACGACGATGTCCTGTCACGGTTTCGGATATCCGTTTCCAGCAGCCAGTAGACTCCGTGAGAAACCAAGGATTCAAATTCATGAGTTGTATTTTTTTGAACAGACCTAAGAATAGAATCCAATCGCTGGGCGTAATAGCCGGAATCCAAAATATTTTCCGCAAATATCCTCCCATTGCGGGAATACTCTATCAACCGAGGAGAATGAATCGTATCTGATAATATATCCACCATCCGGTCCGTGGTCAGGGTACTCTCCGCATACATTCCTGCATCTGATTCTTTAAGAAAATTGCGTAAAGCCGATCCCCCAATCGCAAGAATCGGTAATCCACACATGCAATATTCAAAAGTTTTGGTAGGGATCGCGTAATCCAAACAAGGGTCATTTTTCAGCATTACCAAACCCAAATCTGCCTCCGCAAGATATTGCGGCACGTCGGAATAAGCGACCAGTCCTTTCCATTGAACATATTTATTTACTCCAAGATGATTTATCAACGCGTGAAGTTTGTCCAAAGCGCCCTGCTCATCCATTCCCAAAATAATCAACTCCGTACGCAGATGATGAGTGACAACTTTGGAAAATACCACAAGAAACTTTTCCAATTCCTGTAATGGCCCTATGGTTCCAGCATAGACTATGCGGAAATCTTTTGCGTGTTCGCTACTCCCGTTGGGATGAAATAATTGAGAATCAATTCCGGTATAAAGAGTATGCGATTTGCATTGTAAAGAAGGAATAATTCTGGAAAGTTCTGGAGAAGTCAATATGCATGAATCCGCGAAATACAATACGGTTTTCTCGATGAATCGAGGAAACCAGATCAGGAATGGATTGGGTTTTATCTTACCCAGAGAGACAGCATTATTTACCCAAGGGTCACCAATGTCAATCACATAGGGGATGCGAAATAGGAATTTTATAACCAACGCCGCGAGAGTGAAATAGGCCGGAGGGGAAATACAATAACAAACTTTAATCTCCTTTTTTCTTCGCTGACATAATTTCAAATAGGTGAAGAAATAAAATAAAAAATGACGATGATGATTTGGGTAAGGATATAGATAGAACAATTCGACATGGGTAGCTTGCTCGGGCATGGGACCGATTTCTTCAGGAACCGTTGGAATGATAAAATGAAATTGAGTGGATTTCGAAATGAAGTTTACCAGTCGTGTATAAGGGCCTAATTTAACTGGGTGAAAATGTTGCATAATGACTAAAATGGACTGTTTTGTAGAATTGGGCATTAGTTTAATCTTAATTATACATATAACAGTGTCATTTTAGGAGAAAAATCTTACAAAACTTTATATCCTTATATTTAACAATAGTTTACAGAGGTCATACTTTTAACAAACTAAGTGGTTTTATTATCTTGTTGACTTGCTTTAGACCAGATGGCAGGAGACCCAGTGACCGGGGGATTTTTCTTCGAGATGAGGTTCGGATTCCCGGCATTGGGGAAATTGGGCAATGGGACACCGGGTATGGAACCGGCAACCGCTGGGAGGATTAATGGGACTCGGAACATCACCTTGCAAGACAATCCGTTCTTTTTTAACTTTTGGGTCAGGGATGGGAACAGCGGACAAAAGTGCTTTGGTATACGGGTGCATGGGATTTTTATAAAGATCTGTTCGATTTGCTAATTCGACTATTTTGCCCAGGTACATGACAGCGACCCGGTCACTGACATGTTCGATAACACTCAGGTCATGGGCAATCAAAAGATAACTGAGTTTAAATTTATCCTGTAAATCTTGCAGCAAATTAATAATCTGCGCCTGGATGGATACATCGAGAGAGGAGACAGGCTCATCGGCGACAATCAATTCAGGTTCGAGAGCCAAAGCACGGGCAATTCCAATGCGCTGCCGCTGCCCACCGGAAAATTCATGCGGATATCGGTACATGTGTTCAGGATTAATCCCGACAGATTCCAAAAGATATGCTACCCGGTCTTCTTTTTCTTTGCCTTTTGCCAATTTAAAGATACTGATTCCCTCTCCCACGATATTGCCGATGGTCATGCGGGGATTCAGGGAAGAAAAAGGGTCCTGGAATATCATTTGAATATATCGCCTGTACGGACGCATTTGGCTATTGGTAAGAGTCACTAAATTGGGTGAATCTTTGAAATAGACTTCCCCTTGGGTCGCGGGAATGAGTTGCAGAATAACCCGACCAGTGGTGGTCTTGCCGCAGCCTGACTCGCCGACCAATCCAAGAGTTTCGCCTTTATGGACATCAAAACTAACACCGTCCACGGCTTTGACATGCCCCACCGTTTTACTGAATACGCCTTTTTTGACAGGGAAATATTTGATTAAATTATTCACTTTCAGTAAAACGTTATTGGATTCCATTGAATAAATCCTTTGCCAAAAAACATCGGGAGAAATGGGTGGGAGCAATTTCTTCCAATTGCGGAATATCCGTTTTACATTTATCAATCACTATCGGGCAACGGGGATGAAAACGACAGCCGCTGGGAAAGTGTAAAGGGTCGGGTACAACACCTTCGATGGTTTTCAATCGGGATTTGCCAGTAATGGTGGCGTCAATATCCACCCGCGGGACAGATTCCAACAACCCTTTGGTATAGGGATGAGAAGGATGATAAAAAATATCGTTTACGGGAGATTGTTCTACAATTTGTCCGGCGTACATGACGGCGACCCGGTCAGCAAATCCAGCAATTACACCCAAATCATGTGTAATCATTAAAATGGATGAGTTTAATTTTTGTTTGAGTTCCCGCATTAAGTCCAAAATCTGTGCTTGCACGGTCACATCCAGTGCGGTGGTCGGTTCATCGGCGATAATCAGCGACGGGCTGCAAGCGAGAGCCATGGCAATCATGACCCGTTGCCGCATTCCGCCGGAGAGTTGATGAGGATATTCGTGGATACGTTGATCGGGAGAGGGGATACGCACCAAATCCAACATGCGTTCGGCTTCTTTGTAAGCATCTTTTTTAGACATTTTCCGGTGGATTTGAAACACTTCCGCAATCTGATTCCCAATGGTAAAAACAGGATTGAGGGAAGTCATCGGCTCCTGAAAAATCATGGCGATTTCATTGCCACGCACCGCACGCATTTCTTTTTCAGGAAGTTTTAATAAATCGCGCCCTTTGAAGAAGATTTCTCCGCCAACGATTTTTCCGGGCGGGTCTTGTACCAGACGCATAATGGACAGGGACGATACACTTTTCCCGGAACCGGATTCTCCAACAAGACCAAGCACTTCTCCCGGTCGAATATCGAAACTGACTCCGTCTACCGCTTTGGAGACACCTTCCGGCGTGCGGAAATGCGTTTGTAGATTCTTAACTTCTAATAATTTTCCATTGATTGCCATAAGTAAATAAATTATATTTTAAGATTTGGGATCGAATGCGTCACGCAAACCATCCCCTAAAAAGTTAAATGCTAAAATAGATACGAAAATGAACAACCCGGGAATTAAAATCCAGGGATGTTCTTCTATAACAGCTACATTTTTGGCCGCACTCAACATATTTCCCCAACTTGTTTGTGGTTCTACAATACCTAGACCCAATAAACTTAACGCCGACTCTCCGAGAATATATCCTGGGATACTTAGTGTAGCAGAAATGATAGCAAAGGATAACGTGTTTGGTAAAATATGGCCGATTATAATTCGGGGTGTAGATGCACCCAATATTCGCGCGGCGAGCACGTATTCTTCTTCTCTAAGAGAGAGTACAATTCCTCGTATAATCCGGGCAAGGCTGGCCCAACTAATAAAACTTAGTATGATAATAATCATCAAATATACTTGAATGGAGTTTAAATTAAATCCAAGAAAAGCGGCACGAAGCGTGAGCATTAAAAACAGGGAGGGGATCATCATGACAATTTCAGTGGATCGCATAATACAATAATCTGTTAAACCTCCAATATACCCGGAAATTCCGCCAATAATCATTCCTAGAGAAAATGAAATGAGAATACCTAAAAGACCAATGGATAAGGAAATACGCCCGCCATAAATTATCCGTGAAAAAACATCCCTTCCGCTGGCATCCGATCCAAATAAAAATAATAAAGCCGGTTCTTGTACGCCAAACAAATGTAAGGCTCGGTGCGTCTTATTTCCTTCAAGAAATTCTGTGCGGTACATAAAAAACTGGATTGGATAAGAATGGGTGATATCTGGTATATATTTCCGTTCAAAAGTTTCCCGATCCAGTTGAAACGCATAATGATAAACAAAAGGTCGAAAATGCAGGTTACCCTTGGAATCAATGAAATGGATTCGAGTGGGAGGCTGGTTTGCATTTTGGCGAAACGTTTCGTCAAATGGGTACGGTGCTACCCAACTTGCAAAAATAGCAGAACAATATAGAATAACCAATACTACCAGTCCAATCATTGCTATTCGATGACGTCGTAGCCGGCGAAACGCAATTTTAAGGGGAGAGTCACCTTTTTGTCGTTTTGTTGAAAATAGTGTAAGCATTGGCTAAGAATAACGTATCCGGGGATCGCTAATTGCTAACAAAACATCTGCCAGCAGATTTCCCAAAATTAACAGTACTCCGCCCATCAAAATGTCACCCATGATCAAAAATATGTCCTGTTGTAGGACGGCATCCAGCATAAGTCTTCCTAATCCGGGCCAGGCACAAATAATTTCGATTAAAGCCGCACCGCCTAATAGGGCGGGTAATTCATATCCAAATAAGGTAATCATTGGATTGATAGAATTACGCATTACATGCTTCCAAATAATTGTTTTTTCCTGTAATCCTTTTGCGCGCGCGGCAATAACGAATTGTGCATGTAAGTTTTCCAGCATGTTACTTCGCATAATCCGGGATAGGCTGGCGATAGAACCGATTCCCAAAGCGGTCGCTGGAATGATTAAGTGATACATCACATCAAGAATTTTCCCCATAAATGAGAACGAATCGTAACTCGCCGAAGTCATCCCTCCCGTTGGGAGCCATCCTGTCACGGAAGCAAAATAAAGAAACAAAAACGAAATGAAGAAACTCGGTAGTGACATCCCAATATAAGCGAAAAATGAAAAGAATTTATCCGAAAAAGAATATTGTTTCACGGAGCACAAAATTCCAATCGGAATCGCAATCCCCCAGGAAATAATCAGGGCCGTCAAACCCAGAATAAAGGTGTTCCATAAGCGTACTTTGATTAAAAAACTGACTGGAGTATGGTACGCAAAAGAATAACCCATGTTCCCATGAAGAATGTTTTTTAACCAGGAGAAATATTGAATATACCAGGGTTTATCGAGATTAAATTGGGCTCTCATCTGGTTTAGAGTCTGTTCAGAGATCTGCGGATTCATCCGCATCTGGTCAAAATAATCTCCGGGAGCCAATTGGATTACCAGAAAGCATAAAAAGGTCATTCCAATGAGCAAAGGGATGAGTTGTAACAACCGTCTAATGATGTAATGGAACAATTTTTATCTCCCTGGCAGGAAATAAGATAAGCCGGGGAAATTATTACTTGATATATACTTCCGGCAAATTATGGAATACCCCGCCAATGTTGGTAGGATGAATATTACCAAATTTATTACGGACTGCATAGATGGCAGGTTGATTGACGGTAAATATAAAGGGGACTTCTTCTGCCATAATATCCTGATATTCGTTATATAACTGTTTGCGCTTATTTTCGTCAAGCTCTTGAGATCCCTGGTCGAATATTTGATCCAACCGAGCTTCCCACGGAGTTGCTGGTTTCTTTTCCCGGGGATACCACATGTGCGACTCACCACTACTTTTATATACATTCGCTCCATCATGCGGGTCTATATTGGATGGGAGTAATCCAATCATAATACATTCCCAGTCGAAATTGGCGTCCAGTTTGCTAATCATGGTATTAAAATCGATGGCTTGAAGCGTCGCTTTTATTCCCAGCTTTTTCAGGTCATCAATAATAATGTTGCATATTTTGATTCTCTCATCATTTCCGGCGTTAGTGATTATGGTAAATTCGACCGGATGGCCGTCAGAATCTTCTAAAACCCCGTCATTCTTTTTATCAGTAAAACCCGCACTTGATAATAAGGCACGAGCTGAATCCAAACTATATACATATTTATGAACATGGGGATTATGGTAAAGCTTATTGGCTTCACTTTCCGCGGCATCTTGTGGGAATCCCAAACCGTTTAATACATTATCAATTATCGCCTGCTTATCAATAGCATGTGCCACCGCCTGACGGAATAGCTTATTGGTAAACCATTTTAATTTGTAAGGGGTTACAAAGGGTTTCCCGTTTTTATTTATCCCGGGGTTTTGATTGAATACGATAAATTCTGTTCCAGTTGCCGGACCTGTATTGTAGAGTGTAAAGTTTTTGGATTTTTCTTCCGGTTTTAGAACTGAATAATCAGACGGACGAATTCCCATCGCGTCCGTTTCACCCGAACGAAATTTCAGTAACATGGTATCAATATCCGGTACTATTAAATCGACAAGTTTTGCAATATAAGGCAGCCGGGTTCCTGTTGAATCTTTTTGCCAGTAGGTTGTATTTCTTTCATATTCGACTTCCTGGCTGGGTTTGTATTGAACCATCCGATAGGGTCCCGTCCCAATGATTTGATCTACCGGTGTATCCAGTCCCCATGCAGAATTAAATTTTCCGTCTTTGACAATTTGTTCAAGCCGGTGTTTTGGAAGAATGGGCGCCGTACCGGCATCCAGTGCCCGGAGCAAGGGAGCGAACGGTTGGGGAAGGGTCATTTTTACTGTAAGATCATCAATTTTTGTTACAAGGATTTTCTTGCCATTCAAAATCAAGATATCTTTGGCACTATTTGGAATTTTATCATTATAAATTAGATCGTTAAAGGTAAACACGACATCATCTGCAGTAAAGGGATGTCCGTCAAACCAGGTAACACTTTTACGTAAATGAAAAGTCCAGACCAAACCATCCGGTGAATGCTCCCAAGATTCCGCAAGACACGGTTGAATAATCCCATAACCATCTTCTTTCGTCAGTCCTTCAAAAAGTAAATTGCGAAGGAGTTCGGTTGTGCTGGTTTCATTGGCAACAATGAGATTGAAAGATTTCGGGTCTGAAATTGTAGCCGTAACTCGTGTTCCACCGATTTGAGGGGTTGAGTTTCCGGTTTTCTGGGGGGCACAAGCCAGTGGAATCCATATCAAGCAACTAATGAGAAATGAAAAAGATAGTCTCTGGTATATTCCCTTGTTTTGTGGTCCAGAAAATATCATTCTCATTCTTGAAACAGAGTAGCTTAAATTATTTACTGTTTGTCGGCTGTGAAGCAGGCGCGGATGGCGCAGGTGCTGGAGAAGCCGGTTTTGCAGGCGCATTCGTCGGTGTTGTTGTTCTAGGGGCACCCGCAGGCATTTGTTGTTGTGCCGGTCCAGTCTGAATAACGGATCTGACGCCGCTCGATCGGGTCATAATCGTGAGACTGATACAGGTAATCATGAATAATCCCGCGCAAATGGCCGTCAGCACCGCTAGAGGTTTGGTAGGTCCTTGCCCGCCAAAAACACTATCTCCGCCTCCACCGAAAAGTCCCGACATTCCTCCGCCTTTTCCCGCTTGCAGAAGTACCACGACGATCAATACAAAACAAACAAATAGATGTAAAGCTGTTAAAAGGACATACAATATAGACATTTCATCAAACTCCTTGGTTTATTGGATAAACAACTATTTTAAGTGAAATACATGGAAAAGGCAAATGGAAAGCTGAAATCGGATTCATTCCCTCAGGCGGCATAAAATATCCACCATCCCCTGAGTATCCTGTTTACAATACATTTCCAAATTCTTGCGGATTTGGGTGCGTTCGTTTTCGGAGATATCCGCAAATGCCATCTTGAGAAATTCATGGCTGGCTTGTCCCCCTTCGCTAATTTCCAAATGGTCATAGCTTGTATCTGTTAAAACAGGCAAAACGGATTTTAAAGAGGCGCTCCCATTCTGGTTAGGATGATAATAATGGAAGGATTTAAAGGGGAACAATAAATCCACAAAACGGGGAAGCAGTTCCCCTACCCAATTATTATATTTTGGAAACCGTTCGGCACAATTTTTCAATACTCCTTTTTCAAACGTATCGTTGTAAGAAACAATGCTGCCTTTATTGCCGAGATATTTAATTAATCCATCCAATAGTTCCGGTCGAGGGTCACTTTTCCCATCCGACAAATAGGCATAGTGTTCAACCTTGGAATCTTGTGTACGTTGAAGATGCAAGGAATATTGAAATGGGATGGTTTCGTAAGGACTGATCAAATCGAATAAGGGAATGGCTGTGGCAAAGGTCTCAAAGTCTAAGAAATACAAGGGATATTTCAATCTATCAATAAAATTCTTGATTTGCATTTTATTAATATGCGCCCGCCCTGTCTTTTCCGATTCCACCTGAATTTTCTGTTTTTCATTCAACGGAAACCCGGCGGGGATATCTTTTAATTTCAAAATTCCATCTTGCAACAATGCCTGACATTTCTTCCCCCCGCTATAGAGAAGAAATATATTTCGCTTAGGAAGGAATGACCAACAGGTATCCGGCATAAGACAGGATTTCGGACTGGTACAATGGTCACATTTGTCCAATGAAGGTGATTCTTTCATTTTTAGAATTGTCATCATGGTCTTGATACTTTGGGGGACATTTAGTAAAAGCTCGTACACTTGTTCGGATATGTCTTCTTTAACAAATAGTTCCTGAAGGTTTAAATCTCCATGACGGGTGTATTCGTTATTGATATATTGGAGGAAACAATAGCGGATAGGGATACCCGCGTTTTCATAAACATATTTTTGAAACGCCATATCGTGAAGATATTCTTCTTTCACACTGGTGGAACTTTTGACTTCAATCAAGTCCCATTGTTTGTTTGAAACGGGTTTGAGGATATCCGCGCGAGCAAAGAGGTTTTGATATTGAAATCCAGCTTCAAACATAGGTTTGCGGTCCGATAATATGTTCCGGGATAACTCCATCGCCCTATCCCAACCCAGTTTATCCCAATCAATCGTTATTCCATTGGGATAGAGTGTTCTCGCCAACTCTCCCACTTGTTTACCCTGTTTGATTATCCCCCATAACTCATCATCTTTCTTTGGCAAGACCAATTCCTCTGGCAACACGGATGGATCGTTGTACTCGTACCACAACAATTTTTGACATTGGAGACCGTGAAGGTATTTGGTTTTGGTGAGTATTATACGTTCTTCCTCCTGTGAAAAGTTAGAAATATTTTTGGATGAAAATAAATAATCATAATTAAAAGAATTTACTAATTTATTTATTCGTTCAGCACTAAATTTACTTAATTGTAATGTTTCTTCTAATATTTCTCTATCACTTCTCTTGTCAATTACTTTGTTTACCTCTAAATTGACTGGAAATAATACTTTTTGTATTTTAGTATTATACTCTTTCCAGCATCGATTAAAAGCTTTTTGTAATTGATGATCATCTAATGGCTTTTTAATATGTTTATTAAGGGTAACAAATAGTTTTTTCATTTCTTTTTTATTGATAATAGATTTAACCCCCTGAAATTGGCTTAACGGATTTATTAAGTCAGTGGTTGATAAGTCAATTAAGAGTGGACAAATATTTGCATCATTTCTTGACATTGCTCCAGCTTCAAATAAAATCCAAGGTTCGTGTTGATTTTCAAGAGTTAAACAAATTATCCCGAATTCACACTCGTAAAGGTTACGAGATATTTCATCAGACCAACGCTTTCCTTTCTCTATATCAGAAGATAAGAATGGTTCAATGTCTTGTATTACTGAAGGTAACCAATCTTCGAGTATTTTTGCAATCTTATGACTGAGATCCTTGGACCAACTAATGAATACTTTCATATACAATGATCATTTATTTTATAGTTTATAACATTGATAGTTTTTAAAGTCAAACATACTTAACATCTTTAGGTAGAGCCCGCTAGGTTTGGAATAATGTTTTATCTACTTATACAAGGATGACTACCAGAATTGTATCATGAGCTTTTTGCTTGATAACGCATTTGACGAGAATAATAAAAAGGATTGGAGCAGAGAAAGAATAGTGAAGTGATGTTTCCTGACCCCGGAAAGTGGATTGTGGGGAAATGAGCCGGTGGCCAGGAAACAAGCGACTTCTTTGTGGAAGGATAGTAGGGAAACCATCCTTACATTATTTAGTTTAAAAATCGATAGACCGCCACCACCTTTCCTTGAATCGTTACTTCCTCAGGTTCATAAATCATGGGTTGAAAATCGGGATTAGCAGGTTGCAGGCGGATTTTGTTTTCCTCCGCGTAAAAATATTTGACTGTCGCTTCATCGCCGATGAGCGCGACAACCATATCCCCATTGTCCGCCGTAGATTGGCATTTGGCGATGACATAGTCTCCATCATGAACTCCTGCGTCAATCATGCTGTTACCTTCGACTTGCAAAGCAAAGGATTGGGAATTACCGAGAACATCTTCGGGAACAGGCAATTGACCTGCGACATTTTCTTCCGCCAGTAAAGGGAGACCAGCAGCAATCTTGCCCAGAATAGGGACTTCGGTTGTGGGACGTGATGGAGTGGTTATTCTATCATCCATTAATTTAATTCCGCGAGAGATACCGGGAATCCGTTCGATATAACCCTTTTTCTCTAACGCCTGCAAATGGTCTACTACCGCCGTGGGCCATTTGATTTGGCAGGCATCCCCAATTTCCTCAATGGTGGGAGGATAACCATGTTCTTTCATAAAAGACACGATGAAATCATATAGTTCCTGTTGCCTTACGGTTATTTCTCTGTTGCTCATAGGTTACTCCTTTCTAAAATTTACTCCATATATTTATACTATATATTTATACAGTTGTCAAGTAAAAAATGGAAATTTCTCTAAAATTAGCATAACTCACTATAAATCAATAATCCATAATATTTATACTTGTGGAGTATGAGTGGAATTGAAAATAGCAATTCCACTCATACTCCGATGTAAAAATAAAGTAAAAATATTATAAAAACTTGCGGAAGGGTTGAGAGTTATGGTAAAACATCAAGGCATGGAACAGCCGGTTGTTTTTACCAATAAAGGTCAACAGCTCATGGGAATGGTGCATGTCCCTGCACTAGCCCGACCTTTACCCGCAGTAGTAATGTATCACGGATTTACGGGACATCATATGGAGGCGCATTTATTGTTTGTGAAAATGGCGCGGGCGATGGCGAAAGCGGGAATCGGATCGTTGCGGTTTGATTTTCGTGGGTCAGGAAATAGCGAAGGAGATTTTTCCAACATGACGGTGAGCAGTGAAATTGACGATGCGATAGTGGCTCTGGATTTTTTATCGGGACAATCCTGGGTGGATGATGAACGGATTGGAATATTGGGATTAAGTTTGGGAGGCGGAATTGCCGCTGTAGTTTCCGGACGGGATGACCGCGTCAAAGCAACAGTACTTTTATCGGCAGTGGCCCGGCCTTATGACGATTTCGCACATTTACCGCCAGTGGACCCGGCGGAAGAAGAAGTACCGGCGATGTGGATCGGCCCAAATTTTCGATCAGATTTGGAGAATTTCCGGCCATTAGAAGAAATCGGCAAACGGAAATCGGCAATCATGGTAGTACATGGAACGGATGATGCGGCAGTTCCCTGCTCCCGTGCAGAAGATTATCATATGGCATTACTCGCCAAAGATATTCCCCATAAAGTAATGATTATTCCCCAAGCGGATCATACCTATTCCAAAAAAGTTCACGAAGACAGAGTGATTAAAGCGTGCGTAAACTGGTTTCTGGAAACGCTGTAAAAAAAGTCTCTGATTTCTTGTCTCTAGTCGTGTGAACGTAAACGTTTAACGATTTGGGTTATTTTAGAGACGGCAATTTCGATTTCTTCCTGAGTGTTATCTTTTCCCAAACTAAAACGAAGAGAGCCTTGGGCATAAGAGAGCGGGGTGTGGATAGCTCTGAGGACGTGAGAGATTTCCGTAGAACCTTCGGAACAAGCCGACCCTGTGGAACAGGCGATGCCTTCCATGTCCAAATTCATTAATAGAGTGGCAGCATCCAACCCGTTAAACCCGATATTGATGGTATTATCCAATCGTTGAGTAGGATGGCCATTTAAGCGAATATCTTCAAGAGAGGATGCAAGTGAATTAAAAAATTTATCCCGCAGTTGGCGTATACGCGCGGAGTTTTCCGACAGGGATTGCAGAGCCAATTCTGCGGCTTTTCCCATTCCGACGATATTGGGAACATTTTGGGTTCCAGGTTTTATTTTCTGTTCTTGATGTCCACCGTAAAGAAGCGGAGAGATTTTTGTTCCTTTGCGAATGTAAAGTGCACCAACTCCTTTGGGACCATAAAATTTATGGGCGGAAATAGAGATCAAATCTAGATTTAATCCGTTCACATCAAGAGGAATTTTCCCGGCGGCTTGGATGACATCAGAGTGAAAGAGAATGCCGTGCTCTTGGGCGATTTTACCGATTTCCGCGATAGGTTGAAGAGTGCCGATTTCGTTGTTAGCAAACATAATGGAAATAAGAATTGTTTGAGGAGTAATGGCTTTTTTCAAATTATCGGGATTCACCAACCCTGTTTCATCCACGGGGAGATAGGTCACTTTACACCCGATGTTCTCCAAGACATTGCAGGTACTCAAGACGGAGGTATGTTCGATTTGAGACGTAATAATATGAGTGCCTTTTTCGTACCAAGCATAAGGGATTCCTTGCAGTGCAATATTATTGGATTCGGTTCCACCACTAGTAAAGATGATTTCAGCAGTAGAACAATGAAGCAGGCGGGCGAGTTGGGTGCGCGCGGTATCGAGAGCAGAATAGGCTTCCTGACCAAGATGATGGACACTGCTGGGATTCCCGAAGCGGGATGAGAAATAAGGCACCATGGCTTCGAGTACGCGTGGGTCAACGGGGGTGGTGGCGTTGTGGTCTAGATAGATACAATTCATTTTATATACGAAGGATAAAAACTTTTGACAAATGTCAAAAGTTTTTTCAATGATTAATTTGATTAAAATTAAACCAGCTCATCCGGAATGAGCTGGTTTAATATGGTATTCATATTTAAGGAACCGGACTAAATATTAAAGGTAAATCCGTGATCTACTTTACGAGAGCCTTGCAAGGCGAGAGCATCCCGTTTCAAATCCGATAGGGTCGCCGAATCGAGAATACCTTCAATCTCTTCCGCAAACTTTCTCCATAATGGGAAACAAGCGCAATAATCGGTTTTGGGACAGCGTTTTTGACTCAAACTTTTGGGAAGACAAAAAACCGGTGCCACGGGACCTTCCAAGGTGCGAATGATATCACCAATGAGGATTTTAGCGGAAGGTTTATTCAATTGATATCCGCCCCCGGGTCCCCGAATTCCTTTAACCAAATGTCCCTTTTTTAATTTACTCAACAATTGTTCCAAATAGGTGAGTGAAATTTCCTGCCGTGCTGCAACCTCCTTGGCGGGAACCGGCCCCAACCCTTCATGAAGCGCCAAGTCTAACATTGCGTACATACCGTACCGACCACGTGTAGATATTTTCATATTTCAAATCCTCCCACATCAGAATGAGTTTTTTTTTCCAATTGCGTTAAACGTCTTTCCAGTTGTAAAATTTTCTCTTGCATCATACGGAAATGCTCCCATTCGGGATCGGGCAAATCCCCATGCTCCAAGATTTCTTCGGGAGATAACCGTTTCCCGTGACGGTTCACAATTTTAGCGGGAACACCGACCACGGTACATCCGTCCGGCACAGAACGGAGTACTACCGAACCCGCGCCCACCTTCACATCATTCCCAATAGTAATGTTACCAAGAACTTTCGCTCCGGTACCAATGACAACATTATTTTTTAGAGTAGGATGCCGTTTCCCTTTTTCTTTGCCGGTTCCGCCGAGAGTAACTCCCTGATAAAGAAGAACATCGTCCCCGATTTCCGATGTCTCTCCGATAACCACCCCGGTGCCATGATCAATAAAAAATCTGTTGCCAATTTTTGCTCCCGGATGAATTTCAATTCCAGTAATAAATCGACCGAATTCGGAGATTAACCGCGAGAGAACAGTCCACCGATATCGGTAAAAATAATGTGAAATACGATGCAGCCAAATGGCATGCAAACCAGGATAACATAACAGTATTTCCAGTACGGTTTTCGCCGCCGGATCACGTTCAAAAGTTGCTTTTATATCTTCTTTTACCCGTGAAAACAATTATTATTACCTCACAGGAATATTATCAATATCAGGGTTATTTTGTCAAGAATGTGCCGAATGGACAGGGTTGAAATGAAATGATAAAATTAAAAATCAATTTGTCAACCATACCTTACCTTACTGATAGTGGTGTTATTCATATCTGCGCCCATAGCTCAATTGGATAGAGCGCCTGACTTCGGATCAGACGGTTGGGGGTTCAAGTCCCTCTGGGCGCACCAAAAATGTATATCGTAAGTTTTATCCTTTTCGGATTAGGGCGACACGACTCCCATGCATATGACCATTCGTATCAGATTCTCGACTATAACCGCCATCTCCACGATCCCTTTCTTTAACGATACCTTCTGCCATCCCGACTGTTCCTCAAACCAGTTCCACGATTTATCCTCTGCTCCTGTCCGGCGCTTCCTTCCCAAAGGGAATCCACACAAACTCCCGAAATGACAATAGTCATAGACCTTCTCGACCATCCCCCACACATCCCCATGTACAGCGATGACATACATATTTCAAATCTCCAATGATTGCTTTTTATCTCAAAATATTGTACTTTAGAAAGAGACTTTATTAAAGGAGCTTGGTTATTATGCCACAATGGGAATATTGGGTCGCACCGATTTTACAACACAAAGAGAAAATGATATTGGATATTATCGGAAAAGAAGGTTGGGAACTCGTACAGGTCATTGATGGAATAGGCTATTTTAAACGACCGAAACAGGAACAGCCTGTAGAAGAAAAGAAATAAATATTTAGAAGAATGTATCCCATTTCGTTTTTATTTGTGATTCTTTTGTTTTTCCAAATTCAACGCCAATTGAAGATTATGCTGTGCCGCCTCATAATCCGGCTTGATTTCAAGAGCTTTATTTAACTGCGCAATGGCTTCCGGTAACATTCCTTTTTTAATGTAGACAGTAGCCAAATTATTATACGCTTCTGCAAAATCCGGTTGGGACTCAATCGCTTTGTAATAGTGTCCAATCGCTTCATCCAATTTCCCCTGCTGCCGTAGCAAATCCGCCAGATTTTGATAAGCAATGGCAAATTTCGGTTTTAGTTCCAAGGCCTTGGAATAATGAGCAATGGCCTCATCATACTTTCCCTGTTTAGCCAATAAAATGGCGATGTTATTATGCGCTTGTACGTTGATCGAATTTACAGCAAGAGATTGGGAATAATGATCAATGGCTTCCTGAATTTTCCCATTTTTTCCCAGCTCTGTTGCCAGATTATATTGAGCCACCCACGCTCTGGGATTTTTTTCAACATTATCACGAAATAAGGATTCCATGTTTTGGTATAAATCCGCTTGTTTCCATGTCAATGTTCCCAATACCAACAATAATAGAACCACTCCCGCTTTAAAGACAGGACTATTTAATAGCCCAAGGTTTTCACAAAAAATTGTCACCCCAGCAGAAAATAATGTGATTAAACCAATGCTGGCCAAATATTGAAATCGATCGGCGACATAGGAGTATCCCATAAAACTAAAATCCAAAAATCCAAGTACCGGTCCCAACGTAATCGCAAAATAGAGCACTGTGATAAGAGGACCTTTTCCAATTCGCCGGCGTTGCAGCCATAATATAATGAGAAGAATAGCGAAAAGGCAAAAATACAAATATTGCCCTAACGAATGTGTATCAATATGCCAGCGGGGATAAATAGTCATAAGATTTACCGGCCAGATTAATTTATCCGCATAAAACCATAATGCATGTCCTGCCAATAAGCATCGTCCTAAAAAAGACAAACCGGTACTCCCGGGATAGGCATGATGCTCCAAGAACACATCCGCGGTTGCCATCAGGATGGGTAGAATAATAAATGGAATTAAGGGATAGATCTCTTGTATCTTATTCAATTTATTTCTCCACCAAAGGTAAAGCAAAATTGCCAAAGGCAAACTAACAACCATTTCTTTGCTTAGCAAGGCACAGATAAACAAAATCAATGACACGGCATATTTCTTTCGGTCTTTTCGTTCCTCATATTTCAGATATACCAGAAAAGACATTAGGTAGAACATCCCGGATAGTACATCTTTTCTCTCCGTAATCCAAGCCACCGATTCAACATGTACCGGATGGAGAGCGAATATCGCAGCGGCCAGCCATGCTCCTGGAACATTCAACCGTCGTAAAATCGTCCATAATAAAATTGCATTAACGGCATGAAGCAATACATTGGTCAGATGATACCCCATTGCTAGATTTCCCCATAGAGGATGTTCCAGCCAAAATGTTGTATAAAACATGGGCCAATAGTGCCCGATGGGATGTGTCCATATTTTCCAAAGTCCCTCTAAAGTTCCAAACAAACCTTGCTGAGAAGTTATTACATCATCATCCCAAATAAATCCCGCACGGATTGCCGGGATATAAGCCAACATAATCAGAAAGACTAAAAGAAGGGATTTTGCTTTTATCGAATTGAAATCATCAATCTTTGTTGGAGAGTTTTGAATCGTTGTATCCATGAATTAGTTTTTTTGTACTTTCTGTTGGGCGGCGAGCGCATATTCGAGATTCCTACGGGCACTCTCATAGTAAGGATTAATCTCGACCGCTTTGGAATATTGTTTAATCGCCTCTTTATATTTTTCCTCTTTCATATAACAGGTTCCCAGGTTATTGTACGCTTCGGAGAAATCCGGCTGCAATTGTGTAGCTTCATAGAAATATTCGGCAGCTTCTTTCCATTTTCCTTCCTGCCCCAAGATAACCCCTATATTATTTCGTACATCCGCTTGATTCGGTTTAAGACGTAATGCCTCCGTAAATTGATATATTGCCTCGTTCCTCAATCCGCGTTTTGCTAAAGCAACTCCATAATTGGAATGAGCGGCAAAAGAATTGGGGTTTTTTTCAATTATTCGAACAAACATAGTTCCCAGATCATGCCAAGTCCCTGCCTGATACCAGGTGAAAATAGCCAATAGAACGGGTATCAGAGTATAGATTACAGGCTTTAACATAGAAATGAACCATCCAGAGGACAGCGATACGCCTGCTGAGAATAAAGCAATTAGGCTAATGCTCGCCAGATATTGAAATCGGTCGGCAACAAACGAATGCCCCATAAAACTAAAATCCATAAATCCAAGGGTAGGACCCAGCGTAATAATAAAAAATAGAATTGCGGCAATTGGTCCTCTGCCAATTTTAGATTTAACAATCCACAAAATAAAAATTATAACGAGCAGTGAACAGGGAAATAGATATGGCCAGAAAGAATGAACATTTATGTCCCATCGAGGATAAATGGCAATAAGATTTATTGGACATAACAGTTTCCCCACATAAAACCATATCGCCCGACTTGCTATCAGACATCTCTCTAGGAAGGATAAGTGGAATACGGAAGGATCGTGTTGTCGAGCCAGCCATAGGTCACCTGCTGTAATAATAGCGGCAATTTCTACAAAAGAAAATAATAATAACAACGCTCGTCTATTAATCTGATTTCCTTTCCACCAAAGGCAAAGTAAAATCGCTATCGGGAGACTAATTGCAATTGATTTACTTAACATGGCACAAATGAAAAATAACAATGAAAGGATATAGTGCCTCCATTTTTTCTGATTTTCAAATTGCAGATAAAAGAGAAACGACAATAGATAGAACATTCCTGACAATACATCTTTTCGTTCAATAATCCATGCTACAGATTCGACATGCACGGGATGTAAAGCAAAAATTAAAGAAGCCCACCACGCACCAGGAATTTTTAGATGACTCAGAATAGTCCATAATAAAATTGCATTCATGATATGAAGAAATATATTGGTCGCGTGATAACCCATTGCAGTAGTACCCCATAAATGAAATTCTAACCAGAATGAAGAATAGACCAGAGGCCAGTAATGTGCCTCGTTTGGAACCAATGTGGGATGGAACCAAATATTTCGGAGACCGTCTAATGTTTGAAGGATTCCATTTTGGATATACAGGATATCGTCGTCCCAGACAAAACCCGCAAAAAATGCCGGAAAATAAGCGAAAAGAGTTAAAGAAAATAGAATTAGCAGTTTCCCGTCTCTGGATGTCAAAAAAGCTTTTAAGGGAGCAGATTTTTCTTCCATACAATTAATTCGCTTTTTTAATATACCAACCTAATAGGCTGAAATAAACTATCAGTGAAAAAATGGATATCCATTTCCCTACTTGAAATGCCAAGGGTAAATATTCAATTTGAATGTGGTGGTGCCCTCCCTCAAGAGGAATCGCACGGAGAATATAATTTGCCGGCATAAGTTCATATTTCTTTTGAACACTATCGGGGAACGCCGATGCCCGCCATCCTTTACTATAGGAATCAGTAATCAATAATATTGCTGGGCTTGGCAAATCCGCTTCTACAGTTAAAGAATCGGTAGTGGTATCCGTGATTTTGACTGTACCCATTTCGTTCGACCCTTCCGGCGCGGGGTTGGGTGTCCTCTCCAAAATCACTTCTTGTTGCGGGTCAAATGCCGGATTATCCATCGCTGCAAATATTTTATTCCTATATGGAATGACTTGATATTGCCGTATCAAAACACACCGTGGCATCACTCCTTTGATTTCTATAGCATGTGCCGAACTGGTGTCTGTCGAAAATAGGAATCGGAAACGTAACATTTTATAAATTGGCGGTATCCGAGTTAATGTAAGATACTCCATCGCATAATCAGGATTATACCCCTGGGTATACGTCATAAATTCCGCATAACGGCGCGATACAGACGGTGCATATCCCCAAAGGTCCTGCCCTCCGGTAACAATAGCGCTATTCGGATTCAACTGATTCAAAATTCGATAATCTCCCGGATGCATTGATAAGTAATTTT
This sequence comes from uncultured bacterium, assembly GCA_963768165.1. Lineage (GTDB taxonomy): Bacteria > UBP4 > UBA4092 > UBA4092 > UBA4092 > CAVYHJ01. Next base: position 36,581 of record CAVYHJ010000007.1, read on the forward strand.
TAATTGCAAGTAATCGTGTGGAATTATAATCAAACGACGGTCTTATTCCTCTGGCAAAAGAAAATATTTCGACCAACGCAAGTAGGAAAATAAGGTATATTGTTTTTATGGAATATTTCACACAATAGAATAATACAGCAACTAGCAAACAAATTCCCGCAGAAATCAGCAAACCATTTGATGCATTCATTTCTGTTCTTTCAAGAAAATTGACGTTTACATAAGCCATAGGTTCCAGGTAAGTTTCCTTCGTAAGAGTAATAGCGTGCATTACTTTTGGCCAAAAATTAATTGATGGATATGTCATCAATATCCTTAGAACCAAGCCCGACATTCCAATCAGGATGGACAGGATCACGACAGCAATAATCACTTTTTTTTCTACCTGTTTTCTTTGGAATAGATGATGCAAACCTGATCCGCTTAGATTAGTTAAAAATAAAGTGGCAACAAAGAGAAATTTTGAACTACCGCGAAGAAGGTTGTATCCCGGAAACCAATTGAAAAGTATTTTGTAAATTGGTGTGTATTTTCCCATCGCCAGAATTAGTAGAATACCCAACATTGTCGTGGAAAATCGATGCGATTCTCGAGAACTGAATACGGCACCATAGACCGCAAGAATTAAGCCGGTTACACTGACAAAAAATATCATTTCCCAACAATACCATCTCCCCCAATAATTCATCGTGTAATTATTGCCAAAAAAACCGGGAGCGAGAAGTGTGATAAAGTTTTCTGGCGGAAAGGAAAACATAGAAGCAAAATCATAAGAAACTCCGCCGCTGCGAGCACTTTCTCCAGCCACATCAAATCCCACTAGCAATTGCACGGCACTCAAGGCTGATGCCCCCAAATAAATTATGAAAAATCCTATCAAAAATTTTAATTTCCAGCCGGTTTTTGAAATTACCAACCCATAATAAATAATTGCGGCTATTGCGGTATAAAAAACATGTTGTGGAAATCCAGCAAGAATTTGCATACTGATTGAAAATATTCCCAGGAAACACCATTTCCACATCTTGGATTCCACAAAACCGTCTATAGATAGAAAAATCAGCGGCACCCATGCCATTCCCGCCAGATGATTTAAGTGACCGGGAAATATGTGTAAAAAAAATGCACCGGAAAACATAAGCAATATAGCCGCAAGGAGCGAACTTAACACATGGCCCATTCGATGTACATTCCATAAATAGGTAAAATAGCCAACCAGAAAGGTATGAATTGTAATGTCCCAATTGATTGCTCGAGAAATTGGAAAAATTAGATATATAATATTTATCGGATAGAAAAGCGCCGATTGAAATTCTCCCAAATAGGGTACGCCGGAAAAAATATGCGGATTCCATAAGGCAAGATGTCCCTGTCTCAATTGATTAAAACCGAATTCTCTCCAATAACCAAAAAACAAGGAAAGGTCCAGACCGGAATAGGATAAAACCACAGATTTAGGGCCAAATAAAACGTCCCCAAACATGATTAATGTGAGACCCAGTAAAACAATAATGGGAAATATGGTTGAAAATGGAGAGACAGATTGGGACTCCGATGTTGCTTCGGAGCCAAATATTTGTTGGCCTGCAAATTTCTTCAATCTCATGTCGAGATACAATGATATACTATTTGACGCAATCTGATAACAGGAGCAGCCATTATTTCACCATATCCTTTGACAATGTTTTTATGAGTTCAAGATTCTCCTGCGCTTTGCTATCGCCCGGATTTATCTGCAAGACAGTTAAAAATTGATTAACAGCCTCCTTATATTTCTTTTGTTGCATTAAACAACGTCCCAGATTATTACGGGCTTCCAAATATTGCGGCCTGATTTCCAAAGCCTTGAAAAAATTGGCAACAGCTCCATCAAAGTTACCCTGCTGATTCAAAATAACTCCGATATTATTATAGGCATCCGCGTCGGAAGGTTTGATTTTAACGATGTTATATAAATAGCTTAAAGCTTGATCGAATTTCCCCTGTTGAGAAAGAATATATGCCAAATTATTTAAAGCATCCGAATTTTCCGGTCTAATTTCCAATACTTTATGAAAGTCCTTTTCTCCTTCTACTAAATCCCCGTTGTTGGTTGCAATGATTCCCAAAGTCAGCCAAGCCGACCATGCATTTGGATTTTTGGTCAAGGAATACTTGAGCAATGTCTCTGAGTCCTTGTAAAATCCACACTGATGCCAGGTTAATATAGACAATGTTAGCAATATAATAAATGATCCAACAGCAAAGGTTGAATTCTCCAATTTATCGGTAACCCAGACAATACATGCTACAAATAAAGCAATTAATCCAATACTTGCCAGATACTGAAAACGATCCGCGACAAACGAATAAACCATATATTCGAAGTCAATAAAACCCAGCATTGGACCCAGAGTAATAATAAAATAAAGCACGGCGATGAAAGGCCCTTTTCCAATCCGTTTTCTTTGAAACCACAGAACTACTATCACAATTCCGATCATGACCGGATAGATATATTGCCAAATATCTTTCGCCTTAATTTGCCACATCGGATAGAACGTTGTGAGACTTGAGGGCCATGACAACTTTCCAATATAAAACCAGATGGCGTGTCCAGCCAACAAAAATCTGTCAATAAATAATAAATCGGTATGGAAAGGAGTCTGTAGTCGGGTTAAATGCATATCCCATAGAACCAAAATTGCACCCACAGCAAAAAAAGGAATTAGTATAAATATTTTTTTTATATCCAGGCGTTCTTTCTTGTACCAGTACCATAGCAAAATTGCCAAAGGTAAACTAATTGCTACAGATTTGCTGAGTACGGCGAACACATAACACCCAATTGACAACATATACCATTTCAAATTTTGAGTATTTTCAAAATCCATATAGGCAAGAAAACCGACTAAATAAAACATACCCGATAAAACATCTTTTAGCTCAATCAACCACGCTACGGATTCCACATGCACAGGATGAAGACCGAAAATGGCGGCAGCAAGCCAAGCGCCTGGTATTGAATTTCGTTGTAATATCTTCCAAATAAGAATCGTATTGAAGGCATGAAGTAATACATTTACAAGGTGATAACCGAAAGGTGCAAGCCCCCACAAATGGTATTCAATCCAAAAAATTGTATAAACGACAGGCCAGTAATGCGGTTCTGCAGTCGCCCAGGGAGTCACCCAAATTTTCCATAGTCCCTGACCTGTACGAAGAAACACATTTTCAACAATTCCCGTGTTATCCCATACAAAACTTGCTTTCAATGCTGGTATATACGCCAATACAATTAGGAAAACCAGTGATAACCATTGCGTATGGGACGAACGAAGAATTGATAGCTGTTCTTTGTGAATTGACCTGTCCATTGGGTTGTTTTTCAAATTTCCAGAATAGACTTTCTTTGATATTTCAGATAATACCCGATACAACAAATTATGTATAGAATAATTGCAATAATAGAGACCCATTTGCCGATTCGATATGATTCAGGAGAATATTCCACAAGGATTCGGTGATGGCCTTCCGTGAGGGGGATGGCACGAAGAACATAATTTGCCGGCAGGAGTTTATATTCTTTTTGAACACTCTCCTCCAATTTTTTAACATGCCACCCATTACTGTAAGCATCTGTAATAAGTAAAATCGCCGGGTGCGGTAAATTAGCTTCTATGGTCAGACTGTCGGTTGATTCAGCAACAATTTTAGCGACTCCGTTTTCATTAGATTTCACTGGAAGGGGTGTTGGCTGTTGTTCAAGAATGACCTGCTCCCGTGGATCGAAGGTTGAATCATTTATCGCTGCAAAAATCTGATCTCGGTTCGTCAGAACACGATAATTTTGTATTAACTGCAACCGGGGCATTACATTTTTGATTTCTTGAATGAAACTCGTCGTGTTATCATACATTACAATGTAACGGCAGCGAAGCATACTAAACAATGGACGGATTTGGGAAAATTGGACATACTGAGTCGCCTGATCGGGATTCATTCCTTGTGTAAATGAAATAAATTCTGCGTAACGACGTTGCACACCCGGATCATTCCCCCAGATTTCGTTAATACCCAACAACATCCCCAAATTGGAGTCGCAGAGATCCAGAATTCGATAATCGCCGGGATGTTTTGAAAAAAAAGTTTGCAATTTAGGAATTGGGGTATTTTCAAGCTCAAAGGTAGGGCGGGACGATCTTGCAAAAATAAATATTTCCAAAATTGCAAATATTCCAACAGCGTATACCCATTTAGAAGAATACTTAATAAGAAAAAGTAGTACAACCAGGATTAAGCACGTGCCCCCGGAATAAATCAGACATTTAGATGCGTAAAGTCCTGCTTTTCGTATAAAGTCCTCGTTATTAATGTACCCTCCAGAAAGAAAAAGTTGCTTTGTCGAATACACACGGTTCATGAGTGTATGCCAGAACCCAGTAGAGACGTTTACGGTTACTGATAATTGGATAAATACTGCACTCAAAATCATAAATAAAGTCATACTCAGTATAATAAAAGTTGTCCGCCGAGGAACCTGCTTGAACCGCAACAAATGGTCAAAGCCGATTCCGGCAAGCATAGTTATAAATAACGATGCTGGAAACATAAATTTTGACATACTTCGGAATTTGTTGAATCCAAGCACCCATGTGTAGAGAATTTTATATATAGGCAAATAAGAACCAACTGCAAATATAATAAGGATCAACGCCATTATCACAGAGAAACGACGGGTCTTGGAATCCCCATAAATAGCTCCCCAAACCGCCAAAAAAAGACCTGTAATACCGACAAAAGAAACCATTTCCCCAAAATACCATCTCCCCCAATAAGATAAAGCCATGTCATCTCCAAAAAATTTGGGCGCGAAAAATGTAATTAAATTTTCCGGAGGGAAAGAAAATGTGGATGCAAAGGAATAAGACATTCCTCCTGTACGAACAGTCTCACTCGCGGCTTGAATTCCTGTAAAGAGTTGAATCGCGCTGATCGCAACAGCGCCTGCATAAATACCGATCAGTTCCATCACGATAATCCCCTTTTGGGGAGTGTTTATCAGGCAGAATCCGGAATAAATAATAGCCGTAACCGCTGTATAAAAAACATATTGGGGATGTCCTGCAAGAATACTCATTGTTACCGCAAATATTCCCAACAAACACCCACCGAAAGACCGTTTAGCAAAAATAATATCAATGGATAAAAAAATTAATGGAGTCCACACCATTGTGCATAAATTCGGTAGATGTCCTGCAAAAATATGTAGAAAATGTGCGCCGCAAAACATAATCAGAATGGATGAAAGAATACATGCCCACGGGTGTAATCCTCGATAGGAGACCCATAAATACATAAAAACACCCATCAAAAACACATGCAGTGCGATTCCCCAATTAATCGCCTTGGGTAGTGACATTATTAGGTAAAGAAAATTCGGAGGGTATAACAAAGCTGATTGAAATCCACCAAAATATGGGGCACCGGAATAAATATACGGATTCCATAAAGCCAGATTTCCATGGCGCAATTGAGTGAAACCAAATTCTCTCCAGCCAAGAAATTGAGAAGATATATCTTCACCATAAAGAGAAAGAAAAATAGGATCGCTCGTGAATAGAACATCTCCAAACATGGCTAACGTCACCCCGAAAAGAAGAAACATCGCGAAGAGTAAAAATTTACGGGAGTCCTTTTCGTTATTTTTGAAAGATGTCAATTTCATTCTTTAACCAGTTACTTTCATTTTCTTAAAGATATACACTGCTTGATAACGTTTATCATAATTTTTTGTAGGACCAAAAGAGTGCCAGGGAAATTCCGGCCGGCTCCTATCTTCAAAATAAACATCTAATACCTTTATAAGATGATATGAATATTCTACATTGATTCCATTCTCTTTATGAATCCGGGAAAAGAAATTTAATAACCCGGGGATTTCATTCTGAGATCCATAAGCAATAATCCAGTCAGGAAAGTTTTCCTCAACAAATAAAGGTGCCTTCAATTTCCTAATAACCTCGAGCGGAAGATGTGTCTGATAATCTAAACCACAACAAAACTTAAGCTTGTCTCCAAGATAATACATCACGGAATAACTATTATTATTAGGGATACACCATACGGAATCATCCTGATGGGCATGTGTCTCTAAATATCGAACAATGGCAGAACAAGATGTCGGATAATCATGATGAATTTCATAGATATAACCGGGTAATAACCAACGTAACTGCCCGTCGTAAGGAGTCAGTTCCATTACATTAGAACAGAGAAAAACAATCAAAAGAACCATGCCCGCCAAACGGTTCCACGAGTTCAAATACCATAAAAATATTCCTACAAGACCCAGACAAAAAGGCAAGGAGGTTACCAGGTATCGGGCATCTGAAAGCTTAACTCCCAATGTATCTTGAGGAGAAATCCAAGCAATAAAGAATATATTTAATAAAACCAAGACAAACCACTCCAATGCGGTCTTCAATACCGGCTCTTTGGGCCCATATTGAATAAAAAGATAAATCAAACAAATAAATATAGACCACGGCATATAGGTTATAAGGTTTAAATCCCGCAGATTCCACCAGGTTAAAATAGAATGGCGTATGAACCACGGTTCTGGAGTTTCCAGGTAGTGGTCGGGCCTATCCCAAATACGATAGTACACCGCATAAGGTAGTGTCGCAATGAGAAATAGAAATATGGCAAGAAACATTATTATCCAATCGCGGCTCGAGAAATTACTCCGATGAAATAATAAATGGATGATTCCCAGGGCAAGAATAAATGCGGCACAGATCATCGGATTGGCATAAAATGCCAATATAGAAGCCATAGATAAAAGAAAGTAATAAAAAGCTTGTTTGGTGGACAAACACATACGATAGGCATAATAACTGAGTAACGCTAAGCTCAGGGATAAGGAATAATACCGGCATTGCCGGATAATCATCAAAAAACACGGCGACAAAGTAACGGCACTCAGAGTATAAAAGCATAACCATTTATCGTCCCCAAAATCATGTTTTATTAATAATATAAATATTCCCAATCCCAGGAATCCAATGATGACAAAAGGGATTCGTCCCGACCAGGTGGATTGTCCGAGTAATTTAAAACTGGCGGCACAAATCCAAATGTCCAAAGGCGCATCTACCGTACGCAAATTTTTATCCAATGCCCCGCCATCCCAATAAGCATACAAATTACGCCCATCCCAACCGGTTAATTGACCCGTCGAAAGAAAATTCCGCGCAATAATTCCCACATGCGCCTCGTCAGGCCAGAAATAAGTATTGTCTAATCGGTGTAAAGCAAGATACGCAACAACAAGGAATAATAAAATAATTATATAATTTCGTTTCAACGGCTCATCCTATTAAAAACTGAAATACCAGTTTACCCATCCTATAACGGCAAAATTGCCTGCGGCAAGGAAAAGAAATAATATAAGCCGGTGATCCCATTTATTTTCACCTAATTGTGCCAGTGGTATAAACATGGGGAATAGAACCCCAAGATATCGCGGAAAACCAATTTGCACGGACGAACAAAATGCCATTAATAAACTTACTCCCCAAAAAACAGCCAAGGGCAATGGTAATTTCCAAATTTTCCATAAAGTAAAAAACACGATGGGTAAAATAAAGAAATAATCCGGCGGTGTACCATAGATATTAAAACCGCTTTGTAGATAACCGGCCATCTCGGTTTTCCAGGGAAGCGCGAATATTTTATTCCATCCTTGTTGAGCTACAAAATAAGCATCCAACTTACCTGTCAAGTGCCATATCCATAAAAAGAAAAATAAACATCCCAAAGGCGCCAATCCCAAGGTAATCCATGCCTGCGTGGGAATCTCTTTTCGAGTTTTCCAATCCACCCAAATCCATGCCAATATAGCAGGTAGAATGACAATTCCTGTCAAGCGGGACGCGGTTAATAACATCGCACACATCCCCGCGCGAATAAAATATCGCTTTTCCATAAAATAAAAAGTTAGAACACTGAATAAAACAAACAAGGAATCGGAATAAATGGATGAATAAATAAACGCCAGTGGATACAATGAAAAATAGAGAATCCCTCTCTGAGCGAACGCCTCTCCTCCATAATTTTTTAGATATTTAAATAAGAAGACAAGACCCAGGAAAAAAGACAAGTTACAAATGATAAGGCCGATAATCGCAGGATCAAATATACCAAAGGAAAATATTTTCATCAGTAACGGCAATAATGGGAAAACACTCAGGTTTGTCTCTTGACCGGTAATAATACGGGGGTCTTGATGAGTAATTCCCACCCAATGATACCCTTCCCGTGTAACATTTAAAAACCAATAGGCATCCCATTTTTGCAGAAGATTAACAAGATAATACCGGCTTTCCGTCCCTCCATGATACCAAAGATGACCCGGCATCGGTGAACCGCGATATATCGCCAAAAAATATTGACTGATGATCGCAGGGATAAAAAATATCGCTCTGGATAATACAAAGACCCAAAGCGGATAACGTATATCTTTCATATTGAATGTCTCATAAGCTTCCCGTAAAATATTCTCCTTAGTAGTGTAATGAAATCATGGTCTCTTTTCTATCTATTTTTTCTGTGAACCGTTTTTTTGTGCTGCCAATATACTGTCCAGATTCTTTCGAGGGTCCACATAATCGGGTTGAATTTCAAGGGCTTTTCTAAAATGTGCCATCCCCTCATCCACCCGACCAGCTTGTACCAACGCAATTCCCAGATTATTGTGCGCCAACGCAAAATTTGGCCGAAGGCGCAATGCCTCTGAATATTCATTTATCGCCTCATTCAATTTCCCTTGTTTTACCAGAATAACGGCTAAGTTATTATGCGCTTCGGGATAATTCGGTTCAGCATTGAGCGCTTCAACGTATTGCTCCACCGCCTCCTGATTCCTTCCCTGCTCGGCAAAAACATTCCCCAGATTGTTATGCGGGTCTGCATAATCCGGTTTGAGTTGAAGCGCCTTGTTGTAACTATCCACCGCTTCTTTAATTTTTCCCTGCGACGCCAGGACAATTCCCAAATTGTTATATGCTTCCGCGTAATCCGGCTTAAGCTTCAAGGCCAGGTTTAATTCAGCAATTGCTTGTTCCAATTTTCCTTCCCGCTCCAGAATATTCCCTAAATTATTATGTGCTTGCACAAAATCCGGTCTAATTTTTAGAGCTTGATAATATTGTTCCTTGGCATTTTGATAGTCACCTCTATCAAAAAAGACATCTCCCAGATTAATATGTGCCGCCAAAGAATTTGGATTGAGCGCAAGGTTATGCCGGAATAAGGTTTCTGTATCTTTATAGGTTAAAGTCTGCCTCCAAGTTAAAATCCCCAGGAGAATACATATCACGCCGGTTCCTGCAAGTAAGATATTTTGATTACGGGGTACAATTTGACTGATACATGTGACAAATAAAGTTATCATGCCGATGCTGGCAAGGTATTGGTACCTGTCGGCCACATAGGAATGAACCATATAATCGAAATCTATAAATCCCAACGTCGGACCGACGGTAGCAATAAAGAAAAGGATGGCAACTAACGGTCCCTTCCCAATACGTTTTCTTGATAACCATAAAATGATGAGTATTAAAACAATCGTTCCGGGAAAAAGAATTTGTCCGAAAGAATATGCGTTTATTTTCCATAACGGATACACCGCCATAATGTCCGCCGGCCAAATTAATTTTCCAATATAAAACCAAATTCCTCGACCGGCAATAATGCATCGCTCCATAAATGAGAAACTAAATTTAGTAGGATTTTGATGATGCGCGTATTTCATATCCAACAGTGCCATAATCGGAGCGATTGCAAAATAAGGAATCAGCGATATCCATTGTTTTTTATTGAGAGAATCGTTCTTCCACCACAGGTAAAGAAAAAGAGCGGCAGGCAGGCTCACGGCGATGGATTTACTCAACATGGCGCAAACAAAAGAAACCAGTCCCAGGGTATAGATTTTCCAATTTCCACTATTCTCGAAATAAAGATAAGAGAGAAATGCGAGTAAATAAAACATCCCTGACATAACGCTATTTCGTTCAATAATCCAGGAAACAGATTCAACATGTACAGGGTGAAGACCAAAGATAGCCGCCGCTATCCAAGCGTATGAAACGGACTGAGAGAAGGTATCCAATACCCGCCGTAATATGACCCAAATTAAAAGGGTATTTAGAATATGCAGAATAAGATTATCCAGGCGATACCCGAAAGCGGCCAAATTCCATACATGATATTCCAGCCAGAAGGTGGTATAGACCAGCGGCCAATAATGCGATTCATGTAAATTGGAAGAAGGATGAAACCATATTTTCCACAACCCTTGCGTATTCCGTAATAGATGATTTCCATAAATATAATTTCCATCATCCCATACAAAACTTCCATACAATGTCGGCAAATAGGCAATGAAAATGATACAGACAAGTACCAAAGCCTTTCCCAAATCTGATTTTGGAGGAATGTTTATTTCATCCACCATATCAATTTGCTTTTGCTCCATTCTGCGATGAGGCTTTTTGCAATGCCAACACGACTTCCAAATTATGTCTGGCTTCTTGATACTCAGGATTAATATCCACGGCTTTTGAAAAATATTCGATGGCTTCTTTCAGCTTACCCTGTTTTGCTAAAACCAAACCCAGATTATTATAAGCTTCGGCAAACAGGGGATTTATTTCTATGGCTTTTTTATAATGCGCAATCGCATCATCCGTTTTCCCCTGTTGGAGCAAGAGAATCGCCATATTATTATGTGCCGTGGCAAGTTGGGGATTAATCCGTATCGCTTCGGTATAATGGCTCATCGCTTCTGCTAATTTCCCTTGTTGAGCCAATAACATCGCCAAATTATTGTGGGCATCGGCATAATTCGGATTCAATGTGAGTGTTATGAAATAATGTTTAATGGCATCGGAAATATCTCCTTTTCGTGCCAACACAGCCGCCCAATTATAATGAGTAGACCAGGCATTGGGATTTTTTCGAAGGTTATATCGAATTAAGGTCTCCATATTTTTATAAATTCCCGCCTGACTCCATGTCAATGAACTCAGAATTAATATCGGAATAACCATTATTGCGAACAATATCTCTTTTTTAAATCCTACAATATACTGAATCCCCTGCGTGACAACCACGGCGAACAAAACGATGAGACCCATACTTGCTAAATATTGAAACCGGTCAGCTACATATGAATATGCCATGAAACCGTAGTCCACAAATCCAAGATGCGGGCCTAACGTAATCGCAAAATAACACGTAGCGACAAACCAGCCTTTCCCAATTATTTTTCTTAGAAAATAGAACACTGCCAGAATGATAATCATCATGCAGGGATAGATATATTGAATAAATGAATCTGCGGAAATTTTCCATTGAGGATAATAGGTCATTAAATTAACAGGATAGATTAATTTCCCCACACTAAACCAAAATACCCGGCCGGCAATCAATACCCGTTGTATCAGAGTTAAATTCGTATGAAAGGAAGCATGTGCTTCAGTTAACCGGTAGTCCAGAAATGAACAGATTAGGGTTAGAGCGAAAAAGGGAAATATCGGCACCAGGTCGCGTACTGTAAGCGATTCTCGTTTCCACCAAAGCCATAGCACCATCGCCAGAGGAAGAGAGATGGTGATAGATTTACTCCAAATCGCGCACAGGAGGAAAAACAGGGATAATAAATACCTTTTCCAATCTTTCTCCCGGTCATAATTCAAGTAAAACCAAAAGGCGAGTAAATAAAACAACCCTGACAGAACATCTTTTCGTTCGATAATCCAAGCGACGGATTCTACATGTACCGGATGAACAGTAAAGATGGCGGCGGCAAACCACGCTCCGGGTATCTCTAACCGGCGTAGAATCACCCATAACAATATTCCATTGAAGGCATGTAATAAAATATTGGTCAAATGATAGCCAAAAGGTGCCAAACCCCAGATTTGGCAATCCACCCAAAAGGATGTATAAGTAATCGGCCAGTAATGCGGTTCGGTATTTAAAGATGGATGCGCCCAAATTTTCCATAGCCCATTCATATTACGGAGTAAATGATTTTGGATGATACTACTTTCATCATCCCAAACAAATCCACTTTGCAATGCCGGTAAATAAACGAGAATCGCCAGAAAAAATAATAATCCCATACCTAATTTTGTTGACTGGAAAAGATCTAATGGAGTCGTCTGAATTTTCTTAGAGTTAGTATGAAATATCTTCTCTTTGAAAAACAAAAAACTCATGACTAACTAGTCTAATTCCATCTCCTGATTTTGTCTAATTATCTTCCTTTCGTTGTCGAGTGAAGGTATTTTATTTTGATGATTAATTATGCTATTATAGAGAAGAGGTATCTATGCCGACTTGTCGGTTTAGATTTATCTATAAAGACACGCAGTACTGCGTGCTTGGGGGGGATTGTACGCATGTGAATCCAGCAGATCAACTGGCCTGTGAGTTATTTCATAGTTCATCCAGTATCCTGACTCCACAGGATATTGAATTTCTTAAGAAAAAATTGATTTCAAAATTGGAAGATATTCATTCACCCTTGACTTCTAAAACGGAGAACCCGCCTCCTGAAAAACATTAAATCATTGTATAAAAACTTTGTCCCATGTCTAAAGTCCTTTCAATCAATCCACTTTGCATAGCAGATGTTGACTTTAAACTGCCATGAATCCGTAGAAGTAATTTTAATGATGAAATTCCTGCATAATGTACCACTGCTGGATATAGTTCCATGAATCTTTCGGGGTATCAGGGAAGGCGTCGGGAAAGAAAAGAGCGTTCATTCCCAGTTCATAAACAAGCCTGTTTTAAAAGATAATTCTGTTCTGCTATTGGCTTCGAAATAAATAGCTATCTATATTGAGGATATAGGAGTATACTTAAGGTTGGTGGAAATGATTGTAAGCGAATCTTTCAACGTCTAATCTCTGCTTCACGATTCAACAGACCTTTCCCGCTGACCGACTCAGCAATCCTGAATATTGGTAGTGCAACCGTATTGGTTTATAGGTGGATAGAATGGCAGGGAGTAGATTACCAAAGATTTTAGCAGGTCTCTCCCACAGTTCTTATCCCGGAAAGAAGGTCCAATGACTATACTGGGTACAAATAGAAATGTACGATTTGTATTTGATTACACGCCCCAACAGCAAGTGTATTTGGTGGGAGATTTTAACCACTGGAACGAAACCTCCCTACCGATGCAACCCGTTAAGGAAAAATGGAACTTGGATATTACTTTATCCCAAGGGGAGTATGAATTTAAATATCTGGCGGGCAAGCAATGGCATAACGATAATCAAGCACATAAATATGTGACCAATGGCTGGGGGAGCGAAAATTCCGTGGTCGTTGTCCCCTAAGGTATGTTACAAAGATAAGGAAGAATCTATGGCAGTTGATTTCCGTGTTCGAGTTATCACGGCAAAGCAAGAACCTATTGAGGGAATACGTGTGGTGCTTAAATTCACCCGATTGACCCTGGAACTCATGAAAAGAGCATTCACGGATATGGAGGGGTATGCCCATTTCAAGGGGGAGACGGAAGGGGAAGTGAATGTTTTTATTATGGGAACAGAATACGGGAAATTCCAGTACCTACATGGAAAGAGTGTAACTGTTGTTTTGTGAGATATTGGATAGGGTTCAATGAGGCTTTTGGGGTATTAGGGAAGGTGTCGGGAAAGAGGAAAAGCGTTTCATTTCCGAGGCGGATAGTATAAAGTAAAATCACTTATTTACCTATTCTCTAATCATAATTTCTCAATACACTCAAATAATTGAACTAAATTTTCAAAATGAAAAGTATTGACCTTTCTATAATTGACGGTTCCTGTTAATGCTTTTTCAATAAATGGGGTTCCTTTTCTATTAAACTTTACTCGCCAATCATAACTTTTCCAATTCGTGGTGTTATAAGAGCCATCTGGCAGAATAATCCAATTAGGAACTAAGATTTTGCTTAACTCTAACATAAATTCATCTGCAGAATGATACCTCTTATTGATGTCGGGATTTACAGATCTGGTTATAATTTTCTTTAGGTTTTTGGCTAAATATAATGCAGGTAATCTGCCATGGGAAAGTAATAATCCCTTTCGAGATAATTCTTCAATGCCATTTGATTCAGCTTTACCTTTATCACAAGGATGCAATGCAGAATAAGATATTCCTTTTCTCTTTAGGTTACTCAAAACTTTTTTCGTTAAATAATGTCTGCCTTCTATTACTAATGGACCATTTATTAATTCATATAATACCATCCCGACTTGATAAATATCTGATTTAATACAGTATTTTGGGGAACTTTCCCAACCTTCTGGAGGGACATATAACGGTGAATGCTTAGATGCTCTTACAAAGGACATTCCCTCAGAGAGCATAGCAGCAGAACCAAAATCAGTAATTTTCGGTGACCCCTTATTATAAAGAACATTGGCAGGTTTTATATCCCTATGTAATAAATGGTGTCGATGAAGATGAGATAAGCCATTCAAAATATCACATGTCAATCGAACAGCATCTTGTTGACCAATGAGTCTTTCCGAAATATAATGTAAAAGACTATTTCCTTCCACATATTCCATTTGGCAACATAAATATTTATCATCTACAACATCTAAAAAATTAACATCATAAACTTCAACAATATTTTTACATTTAGTAGTTTTTACTAATAATTGAGGTTCTCGAAGCAAATCCGAGGCAAAGGTATCATCAAAATAATATAATTTTAAAAATTCATACCTATTCAATGGAATGTTTTTAGCATGAAATGCAAAAGCATTATAGCCTTCATTGATTTCACGGATTATTTCAAATTTACCTGATTTTATTAATGCATTTTTAATCATTTCACCATTAGTTGCCATCAAGCCCACTCCATGCACATAATGCCGCTCTGTAGAGATATTGAGGCAACGGTTGAGAAGCATTTAAGACTTCACTAGAATTCCTACCTGTTACCTTTAAAAATTTCCTTTTTTCAATTGCAGTAATAGTTTGGCATGCTATTAAGCTACAATTAATACGTAATTCAGAGCACGCCATTTGCAACATACACTCTATTTTTATTCGTATTACAGAGGCAGAATGAGCATCTGCTCTAATAATTCTTACTTCGTCAATATTTTTATTTTGAAATGTATTAAAAACCAATTGTTTAAGAGCAATAAGATTTTCAATAGGAGAATTTTCAGATTTAGGAAGATCAAGTTTATTCTTTTCCATCAAATCGATATTCCAATTCATATTGTTGCCATCTAAGATAATCCAATGAGCACAATCACCTTTAATTTCCACACCTAATATACGCATATTGTTTTTGCCTCCTTTAAAGTATTGGGAAAGGCTAAAAGTGCCTTTCCCAATGCAATATGATCCTATCCTTTTTGATAAAAGCACTTTTATTCTGTTATTTCTTTTTCATGGCTCAAATGAAATAACCGATTTTCGACTTTATCTCGTAAGGCTTCCCAAAGACGTTTACTTTTCCCTACAGCATTTGGATTGCTACCCAATTCTTCAGATGTTCCAACAATTGTGGGAATCAGTTGAGAACCAAATTTATCGAAAAATTTGAATGGGTCATATTTCCAATCTACAGATTCCTTTTTATTGCTTTCTTCTTTAAGTAAAACTCTGAAAGAGCCAAGTAAAGGATAAAGCCAACCATCAGGAATAACATAATGTGTTTCGCTTTGAGTTAATGGCAATATTTTGGCTTTCCTTTGTGCTTCAATAAATCTTACTTCTCTCCGCCTACCTAACTTAGAACCTGTTCCATATGCTTTCATGTATTGTTCTTGAAAGTTTACATGAATATGGTCATATAGCCTGAGGATATCTATAACAACAGGTGCAATCTCTTTATAACCTGATAACCATTCAGGATTCTGATAGTTTTCGATAATTGCACCCTTACCTGTATAGGCAATTATTGGATCTGTCTTTTTATCATTCCAGCGAGGGTGAAAGAGTGTGAGTAAGGCAAGTACTGTGCGAACATCAACTGGTGCCGGTTCGTTTTCTCTATATCGTATTCTTCCCTTTAGTTGTGATTTCTCAATAACATCCTTCAACCAATCAAAATTGCCTTTTAAATCCTCTAAGCTAAATTCTTTGACTTGAAGACTTGTGTTCCTTGCACTTGCAAGCTTTATACGTAATTCACTATCAATATCGCCAGCAATTATTTCAAGATGAATATACAATTCCTTGAAATTATCAGGAATCTCGTCATCTTTTAATGTCAAAAAATCAGCATTAGATATTTGAGATTTTAACTCAGCAATCACTCGATCTGTTGTCGCACCATCAACCATACCATGCTCATCATCAGACTCAATAGAAAAGTGCAATGTTCTTTCCTTATTGTCATACCATGCTTTCTTTGCGAGAATTAAACAGCCGCGATTTAATAAATGAAACAAATCAGGGTCATTTTCTATTGTTTCCGTAATAGCTAAGGGAACACCTGATTTCATTTTAATAACCTCATGACTTCGAGGATTAATTTTGTCCGGTATCACCCGATTAGGAAGATCTTTAACTTTTACAAAGGCATGGATTACAGTTAAATTTTCCAGATGTGGGTTTTTTAAATTTCGAACATGGTCTTGCGAAACGGGAATACGGTATTCATGTGGCCATTTTGAGTTAGTGTTCATGTTATTCTCCTTTTTTGAGCGGCAACTCATTGGTTATATGTGCAGCACACAGCTTGAAGTCTTGGACCTACAATTTGCCGTAGTGTGATGACATAGATTATTTGAAAACTAAAGTAACGTAGTAATACTAGGGGAAATAATTAGGGAGGAACCAAATTAATAATCATAACATTCTCCTTTCTTCCGAGCGACGTCTCTATTTAGATTTGTACAACATATACTTTGAGACCAAAAGTCTACAAGTCGTCGAATTATGTTGACTTTATTATATTAATATAATTTTCAGTGAAAGTCAAGTTTTATTTATTATTCGATGCATCGGGAATACTACAAAAGGTGGATTGGGGAAGTTATCCATTATCTTCCCCAAGAGATTCCAAGTCAGCAAGGTCTTTTTTTCTACCGAGGGCTTTTTTATTGGCGATTAATTGTTTTCGACCGAGGTAATAAATAGGGATATCGTCATATTTACCTTGCACCCGACCGGAGATGGCTTCTTCCCAGGAAACGCCCGTAAGTGAAGTAATGATATCTATGCGAACAGGTGCTACCCCTAATTGAATCACTTTATCCGGTTGAGTGAAATCGGATTCCGATAACCCGATAGAGCCAAAACCAAATTTAGTCAGAGCAACAAGGACACGCTTGGCATTATTTATTTCGGGGTGAATGAGAATATCCAGATCACCGGTAAACCGGGGACTTCCATGAAGAGCGAGAGCATAAGCGCCCACAATGAGATATTCAACTTTGTTTACGTTGAATAACTCGAACAACTCTTTGTAATCTTTCTGAATCTCCATAATATTGTTTTCGTAAATGTTCGACTGCCGAGAGACGTTCTTCCGGTGTTTTGGAAAGCCAGTATTTTAAATCATCTTTTTCCAAGGATTTATCTTTAAGATTTTTTATTTTTACCACCTTTTTAATCATAGGAGATATTATCGCATATCATGGTTTTTCAACCAATATAAAATTGGAGAATTTTAAGGTTGGTTTTTAACATCCACTTTCTTTAAAAACTGTTAGGTAGTGTCCCTTATGGCGCATGGGAGATGTAGTGGAGAGGGTATGGAGATGGTATGGAGGAGGTCACCTGTTGATTTTGTTAGGTAGTGTACCTTTTGGGATAGTAGAAAGTCAGTTTCAAGTCTCAAGTTTCAGGTTTCAAGTTAAAACAAGGAAATAGGATAAATAAAAGATAGGCGTCGGGAATAGTCAAAGCATTGCAGATTTTGGATTTTAAATTGTAGATTTTATGATTGAAGAATTCTAAAATGATTGATATTATTGAAGATAAATTTTTCGGCATTTGGCGAAATATTATTATCATCTCCATGCAATGGCAGACAGGTCATAATGGCCTTGTAATGAACGAGACTGATCTCGTTCATTACAAGAAGCGGAATTGAAAAAAGGAATTCCGGTTAGACAACAGTCTAAGTTAATAAGGAGACAAAAGATAGTAGGTGGTGGTGTAATGGATAGTGGGTGGGAATTATTGTTGACTGGATGGGTGGGTTATGGGGGTATTTTTGGGTCAAAAAGGGGTTGAATTAGCTCCCTACTTTCTCCCTATTGTCTCCACTTTATCTCCCATTATGGGATGGAGAGTATACTAATTTAGTAGACTTTACTATTTTAGGAGCTAATTTGGGGGTAAAAAGAGAGTGCAGAATCATACCCTAAAAAGGAAGCATCGGGAATCAAAGAAAGGTGTCGGGAAAGGTTTATCGACTTACACTCCATTGAATTTCCCTTTCGAGGGAAATGACAATCCCGGCGGGAATCCGGTTTTAGACTGAGAGAACCATCATTTTTTCTGAAGCCCCCAGATAATTTTCTTTTTCATACTTTCAATTCCATCCGGGGTGATACCTTTATGGAAGTAGGCGGATGTATTTTCACAAGTACTTTTTTCTTCCGGTGTTTTACTGGCACAATCTTGTCCCACAGCACAATACTCCTTACCCTGATATTTAAAATAAAATGGACAAATATGTTCCGCCATATTCAAAAATGCCTTTAAAAATATACCAGACTCTATCTTACTCCTAACCCACGATTTGTCAAACCCGTTAAACCCCGGTCAGAAAAAAAGGATTTTCCACGTCAGCCCTCAAAAGTCTAACGGGACCAATACTGGATTCTATGCATCGGGAACTTGAGCGTTTTTTGCGGTATTCCCGATGAAGAGTAAGAACAGTTTTATTAGACGCTATTGTACTTGTTAACACATTAGCTATATGATAATAGCAGTGATATATCATAAGAATCGATGGGATATTTTTCCCATCCATCAATTAATCCTATTCATGTTAGCAGGAATACTGATAACAAGTATCCTGAATGCGCAGAGTTGGGCACCCTTTGTGATACCCGGCTCGATGAGTACCACCAGTCCGATAAATTTTAGTTTGCCACCTATCACCACCAGTTCCCCGAGATTAATTGCGAATGGTTCACAATTTACAGTAAACGGCATACCGGTAAAGTTATGGGGAATGAATGTAACTTTTTCCAGTGATTTTCCGGACAAGGGTTATGCGGCGACATTAGCCGCCCGGATTGCCGCCGCAGGAATCAATTGTGTCCGGTTTCATCATATGGATACCGAGAATTATCCCAATGGGATATGGAACAGTTGGGATGGCAGTTCGATTGACCAGCGAGCGTTAGACCGATTGGATTATTTTGTAGCGCAGTTGGCCGACCATGGAGTATATTCGGATATCAATTTACATGTTGGCCGGACTTATAGTAATTATTTAGGATTACCGAATCCGGGTACTGATTATGATAAGATAGCGGATATCTTCACCCCGGCCCTCCTCCCTCCACAAAAGAATTATGCCAATCAATTATTAAACCATGTGAATCCTTATCGAGGAGTAAGGGATGCCGATGACCCGGCTGTGGCACTGGTAGAGATAAGCAATGAAGACAGTTTTTTTATGTGGGATAATGATGCGAGTATTCAGGCGTTTCCGTCTTATTATGCGAATATTCTGCAGACTCAATATAATACCTATTTACTGGGGCGATATGGTTCAACCTCCGCTTTGAGTACCGCCTGGTCAGCAGGAATTGATTCAACGGGACCGAATATGCTGTTAAATCCAACCATGCAAAATACTACCGCGAACGGTTCCATCCAGAATTGGGTTACAGAAATTGATTCTTCCTCGTCATTCGCAACCACCATGCCTTATTATCGTGCACCATATAATGGAGCCCGTCTGCAAATCCCCGAAATTGATGGAACAGACTGGCATTTGCAATTTGAACAAGACTACTTAACGGTACAAGCCGGTCATTACTATACCGTTATTTTCAAGGGGGCCGCTGATACAACCCGCATTGTATCCGTGGAAGTAACAATGTATCATTCCCCATGGAGCGACTTGGGACTGGGAACATCCTTAACACTCAACAGTACCTGGTCGGATTATACTTTTGGTTTTTTTGCGACCACCAGTGATACGAATGCCCGGTTAAGTTTCTCGATAGGTGCGTCTACCACAACCATGTATTTAGCGAATATGGATTTTCATGAAGGGGGCCAGAATGGATTATCGGCAGGGGAATATTTGGAAACGACAACTGTAAAGGTCTATGGTGCCAATGAATCCATTCCCCGAACCCGGGACAGGTTAAGATTTTTTGCCGTGACTGAAAAGAATTATTTTGATACCATGAGAAGTTATGTGAAAGACACTATAGGCAGTGGAGCCATGGTAACCGGGACTATCGTTTTCGGTCCATTGGGATTATATGGCCAGAGTGATATGGATTATATAGATAGTCATGCTTACTGGCAACATCCACAATTTCCCGGTGTTGCTTGGGACCCAGTGAATTGGTTTATCGAACAGATAGCGATGACGGATAATCCATCGAGTGCCACATTATTTCCATTGGCTTGTGAACGACTGGTCAATAAACCGCATACCGTGACCGAGTACAATCATCCGGCACCGAATGATTACCAGGCGGAAGATATCCCGATGATATCCTCTTTTGCTGCTGCCCAGGATTGGAGCGGAGTGTTCATGTTTGATTATGGAAATCCGACCAGTGCCCCCGACCCACAAGCCTTCAGCGGATATTTTGATCATTATGTGAATGCGGCGAAGTTTGGGTTTGCGCCTGCGGGAGCCGCCATGCTGCGCAATGGAGCTGTTACACCATTACCGGTAGGAACCCCGGTCAGTTTAGTGACATCGGGAGACCCCTTGGGTGATTTGGTAGAACTAAGCCGGTTGAATGGAAATACATTGAGCAATTCTGTTTCGGCAATCACTGGATATAATTGGCAACAGCCGTTGAGTTTTCAGCTTGGGGTAACTATATCGACCAGTCCCTCTTCAAGTCTCACCGGCGGCAGCGGGAGCAGCATAAGCTGGCAGACTACCCATGGAAATGGGTTTTATTGGGTACAGGGGCCGGGTGCCTGGACATTTACCGGATACACCACAGATTTTGCCTATTACACCTATGGACAAATAACCGTCAATAGTCCGACTTTTGTTGCCATGACGATAACTCCATTGGATGCAACCAACTTTACCGGTGCTCACCATCTCCTGATATCTGCCTGCGGTAGATGCCAAAATACCGGGATGATATTTTCATCAGACCGAACAACCGTCAATAACAATTGGGGTTATGCGCCAGTATTGATAGAGCCGGTAGATGCCGTAGTGACATTGCCCCCCGGTACATGGACCTGTCAGTCATTGGGACCGGATGGGTCACCCCAAACAAGTGTACCTGTCACCCGTCAATCCGGTTCATTGAGTGTTCACCTGACTGCATCATACGGCACCATGTGGTACCTTTTAACCCGAACGAATATCACAACCTCGGTACCTAATTATTGGATGTTTTTTTATTAAATAAATTCAATCTATTTTTTATTTACTATAAGGCGAGAAACTATGTTCTATCCTAAATATCCCCGTTTTATTTATACAACACCGGTTATTCTATTGCTATTCATGTCAGTAATATTGCTGAAGGGAACATTGATAGCCCAGAGTTGGTCTTCTTTTGTGATTCCAGGTTCCATGAGTACCACCAGTCCGATAGACTTTACTTTGCAACCCATTGATACGACATCCCCGCGGCTCATAGCTACTGGGACACATTTCACCCGTAACGGAGAACGAGTTCGGATTTGGGGAACCAATATTACAGCAAATAGAAATTTTCCGGATAAATCTTATACCAGCATACTTGCAGACCGATTAGCAAAGGCAGGTATCAATTGCATCAGGTTACATTGGATGGACGGGTATAGCTATCCCTATGGAATTTGGAATAGCAATAATAGTCTGACCTTAGACCCGCAAGCATTGGATAAGCTGGATTATTTTATTTATCAGTTAGCCCTTCATGGAATATACTGTGACATGAATTTACATGTCGGTCGGGCTTATAGTACTTATATAGGGTTACCCAACCCGGGAACCAATTTTAATAATATTGTAGACCTGTATACCCCGGCAATCATCAATGCAGAAAAGGATTATGCCAATCAATTATTGACTCATGTGAATCCCTACCGGGGGGTGCGCAATGCGGATGACCCGGCAGTCGCTTTTGTAGAGATTACCAATGAGGACAGTTTTTTCATGTGGAATTCTGATTCGACTTTAGCTGCGCTGCCTAGTTATTATGAAAATATCATTCAGAATCAGTATGATGCCTGGTTGATCTCCCGGTATAGTACGACTTCTGCTCTGAGTACCGCCTGGATTGCCGGGATTGCTTCTCCGGGTCCTAATATGCTGCTCAATTCTTCGATGCAATCAACAAATCCAGGAACCGGTGCTATTGAAGATTGGTTTGTAGAAATCCATTCACCGGCTTATGCAATAGCAACTACATATTATCGTGCACCCTATAATGGTATTCAAATCCAAATTACTCAATCCGATAATACCGACTGGAACCTTCAGTTTGAACAGGTAAACCTGGCTGTTCAAGCCAACCAATATTACACTGTCACATTTCAAGGTGCTGCCGATACCGCCCGCACTATGCCCGTCGGAATATTTATGAATCATGCCCCATGGAATGAGTTGGGACTTTATCAAACAATCCAACTGACCTCCAACTGGTCAACCTATACCTATGGGTTTTATGCGACTGCGGATGATACCAACGCAAGGCTTTGTTTTTTAGTAGGTGCCAGTTCCACTTCAGTTTATTTAGCCAATCCCCAGTTTTATACCGGGGGTCAACAAGGATTATTGGCGGGTGAATATCTTGCGACAACCACTGTCCATTTATTTGGAAATACTGAAGAATCAGCCCCGCGCACCCGAGACCGGTTGCGATTTCTGGCTCAAACAGAAAAAGGATATTTTGATTCCATGCGGAGTTATGTGAAAGATACCATCGGGTGTGGTGCATTAGTTACCGGAACCGTTGTATTTGGCCCTTTGGGTTTATACGCCCAGAGTGACATGGATTATATTGACAGCCATGCCTACTGGCAGCATCCTCAATTTCCCGGTGTTGCCTGGGACTTAAATAATTGGTTTATCGAACAGATAGCGATGACAGATAATCCCTCGAGTGCCACACTCTTCTCATTGGCTTGTAATCGACTCTCGAACAAACCATTCACCGTGAGTGAATATAACCATCCGGCACCCAATGATTATCAGGAAGAATGTGTACCAATGATTACTTCATTTGCAGCCGTCCAAGACTGGGATGGGGTTTGGCTATATACCTATGGGAATCCAACCATAGCACCGGACCCCCAAGCGTTCAATTATGACAGTAATAATAATTTTTTTGATAATTATGTGAATGCCGCCAAATGGGGATTTGTCCCTGCCGGTGCAGCAATATTGCGAAATTCATCCATGTTGGCATTACCGACCGGTTCACCATTGAGTCTAGTCACCTCCTCCGATGTGCTTGGGAACCTGGTAGAACTCCGCAGGAGTTATGGAGATAATATGAATGCTTCAGTCACAGGGATATCCAGTATAAACTGGCAACAACCTCTGAGCACACAATTCACAGTCACTTTTTCAACCAGTAGCTCTTATATTCCCACTGGAAATAATGGCACCAGTCTGAGTTGGCAAACTGTATCCGGAAATGGATTTTATGCGGCACAGGGAGTAGGGGGTTGGGCTTATACCGGGTATACGACTGATTTTGCAGTCAACACTTATGGGCAGATTACCGTGAATAGTCCTAATTTTGCAGCAATCACCATAACCCCGTTGGATGCGGAAACTTTTATTGGAGCGCACCATTTATTGATAGCTGCCAGTGGCCGATGTGAGAATACCGGGATGATATTTTCATCGGATCGAACAACCGTTGGTACCAACTGGGGTTACCCGCCTGTATTGATAGAACCGGTGGATGCGAATATAACTTTACCTCCCGGAACCTGGACCTGCCAGTCCCTGGGTCCTGATGGATCCCCTCAATCGATAGTACCTGTCACCAGTCAATCCGGGATTATGAGTGTACATATCTCACCGACTTATGGCACGATGTGGTATTTACTAACCCGAACCAATATCACGACCTCGGTACCTAATTTTTGGATGTTTTTTTATTAACCGTCGAGTTCGGTCTATCAATCGTTTATTTTTGCTTATGTGCGAGACAACGCTGCAGATTATTTTGCGCTTCTGTAAAATCCGGTTTGATTTTTAATGCGACGGTAAATTGCTGAATTGCTTCATCCCATTTCCCCTGTTGGCCGAGAATCACTCCCAGGGTATTGTGCCCTTCAGCGAAATCCGGTTGGATAAGAAAGGCTTGATTTAAGCAGGACAACGCTTCATCCAATTTCCCTTGTTTAAATTTCACTATCGCCAAGGCATCGCGCGCCTGTACCCCCTGGGGTTCCAGAGATATGGACTTAAGTAACGCGTCTTGTGCTTCTGTCAATTTCCCTTCTTCCTCCAACATATGCCCCAAATTAAAATACGCGCCCGCGTCTTTGGGATTATGGTGGATCACTATGGTTATATGTTCGACCGCTTCGGCATATTTCCCTCGATCTCCCAGCGCCACCGCCAGATTACTATGGGCTGCCCAGGCCTGGGGATTGACTTCCAAATTATAGCGAAAAAGAGTTTCCATATTTTGGTATGTTTCTGCTTGTTGCCAAGTCAATGTCCCAAGAACAAGAAGTAATCCTGTGACAACAAGTTTCAAATAGCGAGTGTCGAGAAACTTGACAATCCCTGCAGAAAATAACGCTATCAATCCGATACTTGGCACATATTGATACCGGTCGGCAACAAAAGAATATGCCATAAAACTATAATTCACAAAACCCATTGTTGGAATCAAAGATACAATAAAAAACAAGACTGCTACCAGAGGCCCTTTTCCAATTTGATTTTTCGCCAGATATAGAATCACGAGTACACAGACAATAAATAGTGGAAAGAGCCAAGCCGTCCAAGTCGTTGGAAAAACTTGAGGATAAATAGTCATTAAAGGCACTGGCCAAATCAATTTCCAAGCGTAAAAGCACACTGACCGGCTGGCAATTAGAAATCGTTGTAGAAACGATAATTCAAATAACAGAACTTGTCGTCGTTGACCCAGCCAAACCGTGAGTTCTCCGATTATACATGCTCCCCCAATAAATGGGATCAAATACAAGAGAATTTTCTTCCACTCATTCGGATATTTCCACCACGTCCAAATTAAAATAACTCCAGGAAGGACTACGGTCACTGGTTTGCTTAAGAGTGCCATAAGAAATAGGAGGATGGAACAGACATAGAGAGCCCAATGTTTTTCTTTTATAAACTTTATAAATGTTCCGAATGATCCCAGAAAAAAAGCAGTAGACAGAACACCTTTTCGTTCCATTACCCAAGCGACCGCTTCTACGTGTACCGGATGAACCGCAAAAATGGCGGCAGCGATCCATGCGCCGGGGAGTGCCAATTCAGAGAGTATCCACCAGAGTAAAAAGGTATTGAGAACGTGCAACAGAATATTATCTATGTGGTATCCCATGGGAGAAGTAGGAGATGGCATGAAATGTAGGAGATGGCATGAAATGTCCAAAAGATGGTATTCCGCCCAAAAAGTGGTATAGACCAAGGGCCAGTATCTTCCATCCAAAGGAACGGCAGACGAATCCGTCCATATTTTGACCAGCCCACTCCCCGACCGCAGCACGGGACTGTCGTACACCATAACATCATCCCAAACATATCCCGCTTTTATGGCAGGAATATAAATAATAAATATCAGTAGAACGAGTAAGAGTCCTTGAATTTTTTTAGACCATAGCGCGTTGGTTTCCTGTGTGGAATTTTCCATATATATAATTTGCTATTTCTGTTTATTATACCAGAGGAACCGCATTATGCGATTCTCTGTTATAATGGATAGTCGGGCAAAAGATAATCAAATCTTTTTGCGAGGTAAGGTCTTATGTTTAAACTAAAATATCTGATTATTGGCATTCTAGTAATCATCGCCATCGTCGGAAGTGCCCTGATGACATTTCATGCCTTCTCTCAGGGCATAGCGAATTCAAATAACACACAGGAGAATCACATGTCCACACTAGATTATGACAAATCGAAATTCAATGCCGCGATTTTCGCAGGGGGATGTTTTTGGTGTATGACTCCGCCGTTTGAAAAATTGGACGGCGTGCAAAAAGTCATTTGCGGATATACCGGCGGGACCAAGGAAAATCCAACGTATGAGGAAGTTTGTACAGGTGCAACCGGCCATTTGGAATCGGTTTTTGTAATATACGATCCCAAGAAAGTTACCTATTCCCAATTGCTGGATACCTTTTGGAAAAACGTTGACCCGACCGACCCGGAAGGACAATTCGTGGATAAGGGACATCAATATCAAACCGCTATTTTTTATCAGGATGACGAACAAAAAAATCTGGCGCAAATGTCCAAAGACCAATTGCAAAACTCCCATATTTATAACAAACCCATTGTGACAGAGATTCGACCCTTCACCAAATTCTATGCGGCGGAAGATTATCATCAGGACTATTACAAAAAAAGCCCCATCCGATATAAATTATACGCCCAAGGGTCAGGTCGGGAACAATATATTGAAAGCGTCTGGGGTTCTAGTAAGTCCTTTAAGACTGTCGTCCAACAAGAAACTCCTACAACAAAGACCTACGCCCGTCCGTCTGACGCGGAAATCAAAAAAGAGTTGACCCCATTGCAGTATCAGGTGACACAAAAAGACGGCACCGAACCCCCGTTCCATAACACCTATTGGGACAATCATAAGGAAGGGATCTATGTGGACGTTGTCTCCGGTGAACCTTTATTTAGTTCCACGGATAAATACGAATCGGGTACCGGCTGGCCCAGTTTCACCAAACCCATTGACCCGAAATATATCGTGACCAAAGGAGACAACACGTTGGGAATGGAACGAACTGAAGTACGCAGCAAAATCGCTAATTCCCATTTAGGTCATCTATTCGATGATGGACCGAAACCCACGGGTCTGCGCTATTGCATGAACTCCGCTTCTTTACGATTCATTTCAAAAGAAGATTTGGAAAAAGAAGGGTACGGAGACTATCTGGCGTTATTCAAGAAATAACCTTATCTTTTCATATCTCTCCTTTTGAAGAAGAGGGAACGAGGGGGAGGTGGGCACAAATCCCTGTTTTGTTCTTTGTTAAACCGCAGTAAGTTATTCCTTTGATAAAAGAGTGGTTAAAAATGTATGACTCTCCAAAGCGTCCTCTCTCATGTTTTGAGACGACGCCTCAATACTGATACCCCCGGTATATCCAATCTTTTTTAACCGCGCGATAAATCCCGCGTAATCGGCTAAATCCGTTTTCTTGGGATATATTCCTCCCACTGGATTGGCGATATGAATGTGTTTGAGATATTCTTTTCCGATCTCCAACACGATATCAGGACTTTCTTTTTCATTGCACATATGCCAATAGTCAATTAATAATCGCAACCGGGGATGGTTTATCGCTTTCACAAATCTCAGTCCTTCCCTACCCGTATTCACAAAATTCGTTTGCCGGATGGGCAGCGGTTCCAGCACTACCGTAATATCATTCTTTTGAGCTAGCTCTCCCGCAAGTTCCAGAAATGCGATCATCTGTTCATCCGCTGTTGCCTTGTCAAATCCGTCGGGTATCTTCCGTGCATGTCCGCTCCCGAACACAACGATTTTTCCTCCCAATTCTTTCGCGCGCAAAAACGCTTTCTCAACATGCTCACGGATAGCCGCATGATTAATCTCATTCCCAATGATATGAAACCCAACGGGAAATAAACAGTTGAACGCATAGACCGGTAGCGGAGAACTCGCGGCATATTCCTTAATTTTCTGGTATTCACTTGCATTTTTCGTGGCGATCTCTCCGATATTTAATTCGATATAGGAATATCCCATATCTTTGAGTAAACAGGATTCTGATAGTGCGGCACATATACCTAATTTCATAATGGTTTCGATAGCTTCCTTTCGTATTGAGCAGTCATGAAGAATGATTTGATTGTAATATATATAATAACACTTTATCTCTTCCGCTTGTTTCGTTCTTCCGCATTAAAGACTTTCCAAGCCGTTTGCTCCAAACTTGGATTTCCGGTTATTATACTTCCATAAGCTAATACCTTATACACCGCTCCAGTATTCACAGACTTCACTTTCCCATTCCTACCGACTTCCTGCCCCAATCCCGTGCGTGTATTCCCCGTTGGGTCAACTGAACCGTCTGCCATAATACGAGGCAATAACCATCCTACGCCTCTATTGAGCATCCCATTCATTTCCTTTCGTATATTTATAGAAAAATGCTCCGTTATTGCTTTAGATAAGATTCCTTTATTAATAGAGGATAAACGTAGTATAATTACTACCATAATATGAAATCTTTCTCTGTACGTTTAAGGGCGTATCTTAAAAAAAATAATCTCTCTCAGTATCGTTTCGCCAAAAATATTTCTCTGGAAACGAAACATAAATTCAAGTGTACTTTAAGTAATATACAACGGTGGGCGAATCACCATAAACCTCGTGCGAGTTCCTATGAAAGTGCTCTTGTGATGAAAATCGTCCAGGACTGGGAAAAATCCAAAGGAATCCATCATCTTCCATCGGGCGGGAAAACTCAGAATCCATCCGCGAATGGAAGAAATGTGATGTTAAATAAAAAGTGGAAAGGCTTGGAAACCTTGTCCTTTTTTGAAAGGAGAGAAATTGTAGATACATTTTGTAATAGTGGCCATTCTCTCTCTTCCGTATTAACCCCCCGCCAGGAGAAAATCATCCGGTGGCATTTTGGGTTGAATAAATCCAAAAAATCTCTTAACATGACGGCCATAGCGCGTAAACTTCGGGTTACCGGACCAACGGTGCGGAGTATCATTTTTACCAGTCTCCGCAGATTAACCTATCCCCATCTCCCGGTCGGAATAGGTCTTCAGTGCAAGTCTTTTCAAAATAAAAAGAAGGTTCTGGATGATTATTTCAAAACAGGTCGCTCCTTGTCAGATGTCTTAGACAAAAAGGAGACGGCGATTATCCAGTTACGTTATGGATTAGATGGACGAAAATCCTCGACCCTTCAGGCGATTGGAAATCAGTATGGGGTAACGAGGGAAGCTGTTCGAATGACTATTTTACGAAGTCTCCAAAAACTGGAAAAATCTCTGCGTTGAAATTGGATACCCTTTTCTTTCTCGGCGACCACGTCATCGTCTAAATCCTTAAAATTCCGGTTCCGCCATTTTCCCAATTAACTTATTAATCTGGTTTAACGTAGTTAACCTTTCCCTTCATTCCTGATTCTATTTCACCCTCTCGCCCATTCTCCGTTTCTCCATTACCATCCACTCTTTCCCTTGACTCCGGGTTCTAAGAGGGAGTATGCTATCGGTAATAATAACCATACACATCTTAAAGAAAAAAGGAGTACTGATTATAATGAAATTCTTTTTATTCAGAAGTCTCTATCTATTATTAT
Organism: uncultured bacterium; assembly: GCA_963768165.1. GTDB lineage: Bacteria > UBP4 > UBA4092 > UBA4092 > UBA4092 > CAVYHJ01. The sequence goes on from CAVYHJ010000007.1 coordinate 66,284, forward strand.
TTTTGTTACTGGTATTTCCCTCGTACGCCAAAACCCCGCAAGAAGCAAGAAATGAATTGGCGCAATTGAAGATTGAATATAGCGAAAATGCGTTTCGCGATTATGTCAAGCAAGGCAAAACCGATATTGTGAAACTGTTCCTGGATGCGGGAATGGATCCCAATACGAAAGACTACTATAATCAGACCGCCTTGATGGATGCGGCTATGATGGGTCGTATAGATATTGTTCAGGCCTTGATTGACAAAGGGGCGGACGTCCAGGCGAAAAACGAGTTTGGTGCGACCGCCTTAAGCATGGCTTCACAGGGAAATCATTATGGCATCGTAAAACTCTTACAAGACGCCCAGGCAAACGCCAAAATCCGGCAAGATGCACGTAATAAATTGGCGCAAATGAAGATTACTTATAGCGAAGATGAGTTTCTCTTTTGTGCAGAGGAAGGCAAAACTGATGCCGTAAAATTGTTTTTAGATGCAGGAATGAATCCGAATACGAAAGACAGCACGGTTGGAACAGCTTTAATGTGGGCGGCAGGGAAAGGCCATGCGAATATCGTACAAGCTTTATTAGACAAAGGTGCGGATGTTAATGCAACACAAATCAGGGGCGTTACCGCCTTGATGGATGCGGCATTTAATGGAAATACACTTACTATACAAATTTTATTGACTAGCGGAGCATTGCTTAATGCGAAAAACGCCGATGGGTGGACTGCTTTGATGTATGCAGCATGGACTGGTCATTTGGAAGCAGTTCAAGTTTTGTTGGCTAATAAGGCAGATATCAATGCAAAAGATAAAAAAGGGAGAACCGCTTTGAAGATGGCGACAGATTTGAAGCATCCCGCCATCGTAAAACTCCTAAAAGCTGCCGGAGCGAAAGAATAAGAGAATCACTCTGCGTCGGGAAAGTAATGCAGTGGATTTCCCGACGCCGTACATTCTTAGGAAAAAAGGAGTAGCAATGAGTATGAAAATGAAAACATTACTATGTTTCTCTCCACTATTATTTTCGTTGCTTGTAATCCATTCCTACGCCAAAACACCGGAAGAAGCGAAAGATGCATTGGCGCAAATGAAAATTACCTATAGCGTAGATGAGTTTCTCTTTTGTGCGAAGCAAGGCAAAACTAACACTATAAACTTGTTTTTAGATGCGGGAATGAATCCGAATGTGAAAGATGCCACGGATTGGACCCCCTTGATATATGCGACAACGAATGACCATACGGAGACCGTACAACTTCTATTAGCCAAAGGCGCCGACGTCAATGCGAAAACCAAGAGCGGTTGGACGGCTTTGATGGGAGCGGTACATAATGGTTCTACGGAGGTCGTGGAAACTTTATTAGCCAAAAGCGCAGAGCTCAATGCGAAAGATAAAATGGGTCGGACTATCTTGATATTTGCGGCAGAGAATGGACAATTGGATATCGTGCAAGCCCTATTGGCAAAAGGCGCGGATGTCAATGCGCAAGACAATGATGGGGAAACCGCCTTGATGGAGGCGGCAAATATGGGACATACTGAAATCGTCGAAGCTTTGTTAGCCAAAGGAACTTATGTCAATGCGAAAAACAACCACCTTTGGACCGCCTTGATATGGGCGGCAAAAAATGGCCACAGAGAGATCGTGTCAGACTTATTGGTAAATGGTGCCGCGGTCAATGTGAAAGCGGACAATGGCATGACTGCCTTGATGTACGCGGCATTAAATAGGCATCCCGATATCGTAAAACTCCTAAAGAATGCCGGGGCGAAAGAATAATAAAAGAAAGTTTCAAGTTTAAAGTTTCGGGTTTCAAGTTAAGAAGAAGGGCATCGGGAAAGGATAGAGCGTTCATTCCCGACGCAGAGGAAATGATGCATATAGTCTATATATTTATGTTCATAATGGCATTTATATCCTTTCCGTTATGTTTCTCTTGCTCAGTCTATTATGATATTAAGTGTCGCTTTTATTTTAAGAAGCATTTTCCTGACTTTGGCAAAGGATTTAGTGGTGGGTGGCATGCTTTCCATAATACGAAAAAATTTCGGGATTATCTGTTGGAGAAAGGTGTAACAACTGAAACTACAACATTAAAAATGTATGTTTATCAAGAAAGAATGTGTTTTCTTCTAGCTATGATTAGCTTAATTTTACTTTGGATTTTTGCGCATTTAAGTCAGATGATTTAGATAGACTTGTTTTAATATGCGTCGGGAATTTGAGCGTTCTTTGCGGTATTCCCGACGCTAATGTGAATCAATTATGATGAAAATCTTTTCGTTCAAAAGTATCTACATTTTATTATTTTCGTTGCTGGTATTCCCTTCCTATGCCAAAACACCGCAAGAAGCGAAAGATGCATTGGCGCAAATGAAAATAACCTATAGTGAAGATGAGTTTTTTAAATGTGCGGAAGATGGCAAAAAGGATGCAGTAAAATTGTTTTTAGATGCAGGGATGAACCCGAACGCGAAAAACAAACTTGGAGAGACTATATTAATGTGGGCGGCAGGAAGTGGCTATATGGATATCGTTCAAACCTTATTGACCAAAGGGGCGGAGGTTGATGCGAAAGATAGTACAAATGGGACTGCCTTGATGAGGGCGGCACAGTATGGTCAAAGTAGTGTGGTGCAATTTTTATTGGCGAACGGGGCAGAGGTCAATGCGAAACACAATAATGATATTAGCGTCTTGATATTTGCGGCGTATGGCGGCCATGCTGATACCCTTCAAGTTTTACTAAACAACGGAGCCGAGATCAATGCAAAAACCAAGGAAGGTAAGACCGCTTTAATGTTTGCGGCAGATACAGGAAATGAGGAATCTGCACAAGTTTTATTAGCCCACGGAGCGGAGATCAATGCGAAAGCCAAGGATGGGAAAACCGCCTTGATGTCCGCATCATTGATGGGCTACACAAATATTGTACAAACCTTATTGGACAAAGGCGCGGAGATTAATGCGCAAGATAACGATGGCGCGACCGCCTTGATGTGGGCAGCATCCGCCGGTCATACGGATACCGTACAAACCTTATTAGCCAGGGGGGCGATACTCAATGCGAAAAACAAAAAAGGCAAAACGGCTTTGAATTATGCCGCATCCAGGAATCATGACGATATCGTAACTCTCTTACAAAGTGCCGGGGCAAAGCCCAAAACACCCCAAGAAGCGAAGAAGGAATTGGCGCAAATGAAGATTAATTATAATGAACATGAATTTATAACTTGTGCAAAGGATGGCAAAACGGATGCTGTAAAATTGTTTTTAGATGCCGGGATGAATCCAAATATGAAAAACAACCAAGGCGAAACCGTCTTGATGGCGGCAGCCGTTTTAGGACATACGGAGACCGTCCAAGCCTTATTGGCACGCGGCGCAGAGATTAATGCGAAAGATAGTAATGGTATGACGGCCTTGATGGCGGCGGCACAAATTGGCTATACGGAAACCGTGCAAGCCTTATTAGCGTATGGCGCGGAGGTTAATGCGAAAGACAACCAAGGCTTTACCGTTTTGATGAATACGGCAATCAGAGCGCATACGGATACCGTTCAAGTTTTATTGAAACGCGGTGCCGATATCCATGCGAAAAACAACCAAGGTGAAACGGCATTGATGTTGTCCGCACAGAAAGGCTTTACGAATATAGTACAGGCTTTATTAGCGAAAGATACGGTGGTCAATGCAATAGATAACAGTGGCCAGACCGCATTGATTATTGCGGCAGCGAATGGACATACGGATATCGTACAAATCTTGTTGACCAAAGGGGCGGATGTCAATGCAAAAGAAAATCGAGGTTGGACGGCATTGATAGAGGCGGCATATTATGGACGTACATCAACAGTACAAGTTTTGCTGGCACGCGGCGCGCAGGTCAATGCGAAAGACACCGACGGTTGGTCCGCCTTGATGGTTGCGGCAAATTCAGGTTCTACCGATATTGTGAAAGCCCTATTAGCCAAAGGCGCAGACGTCAATGCAAAAAATAATGCTAGACAAACCGCTTTGACATTAGCGGCAGAAAGGAAACATGACGATATCGTAAAACTCCTCAAGGATGCCGGAGCGAAAGAATAAAAAAAGAAAGTTTAAAGTTTAAGGTTTCGAGTTTCAGGTTAAGAATGAAACAATTTTAGTGGGAAAAGGAGAACCTATTATGAAGAAAATGAATCTGTTGGTAAGTCTCTACATTGTATTATTTTCGTTCCTAGTATTCCCTTCCTATGCCAAAACCCCGCAAGAAGCGAAAGATGCATTGGCGCAATTGAAGATTACCTACAGTGAAGATGAGTTTTTTACTTGTGCAAGGGATGGCAAAACCGACGCTGTAAAATTGTTTTTAGATGCGGGAATGTATCCCAATGCAAAAGATAGCACGGGTATGACCGCTTTGATATGGGCGGTAATTTATAAACATACGGATATTGTTGAAATCTTATTGACCAAAGACGCGAAGGTCAATGCGAAAGACAATAATGGTGCGACTGCCTTGATGTGGGCAGCAAGGGGTGGTAATAAGGATATTGTTCAAATCTTATTGACTAAAGGCGCGGATGTCAATGCGAAAAATAACTTTAATAGAACCCCCTTGATGTTTGCGGCATTTTATGGATGTACAACAATTGTACAAGTTTTTCTAGCTAATGGAGCGGACGTCAATGCGAAAAACAATGGTGGTAATAGCGCTTTAATGATTGCTGTATCCTATAACCATCCCGACATCGTAAAACTCCTAAAAGATGCCGGGGCGAAAGAATAAATTCCTCTGTGTCGGAAATAAATGCTCTATGCGTCAGGAATGGTAGGAGGGCGTTCACGCCCGAATTTCCCGACGCCTTCCTTTTGTCCCTTCCTGCCTACCATTTCTATGAAATAATAAACCGAAAAAATTATTTAGTGGTATATAATTAGCAGTAGAAGGAGGGCACTATGCCAACGAATAAATACCGTAAACCAACCAGTAAAGTTATCGAAGTGTATCAGGGAAAAGAACTCGAACAATTGGTTTCCAACGCGCTCCAGGATACGTTTGCTTCGAGCGGGATTCCCATCTCTCAAAGAAAAGTAAAACGCTTTTTATCCACCCTCACCCAACCGGCTCTCGGCGGAAAACCTGTCCTCATCATCGAACAATTCCCTCTGAACTCGTTGGAAGCGCATGGCAAAATCGGCAATAAGGTATTCCAACGCGTCGGTAAAACCGGCAACCAATATGTCAAACCCCGTGTCAAACCGTACAATCCACGCACCGCCCCGCAACAAAATCAACGGGCAAAAATAAAAGGAGTCGCTCCCGCCTGGTGGGCACTCTCCACCGCCCAACGTGCGCAATGGAACAAAAAAGCCAAATATACCCGCAAGACCGGGTATATGCTCTTTAGTTCCAACTACCTGCTAACCCATTAATCCCGTACCAATTCCGAGCCTGTACCGTACTTGTACTGGACTTGAAGTGGAATTGAAATTTTCAATTCCACTTCCCCTCCGCTTCTCATGCGGTATTTATTGGGTTTTGGGCGCGTTGCGGCAGTGGGAGAATTTGCTCTTTTTACTTATCGTGCGTGAGCATATATTTTACGTGACTAATATACTGCGGGTCACTGAAATACCCGCCGACATATTTAGCGATGATTTTCCCATCTTTCGAGATTATAAAGGTGGTGGGAATTCCATGAAGTTCATATAGCGACGGTAGCGACCCGGTATACGTGTAGATCGGAAATGTAAAATTATTGGTTTTCACAAAATCTGATACCTTATAAGTTTCTTCATTCGACGCGCAGATAAATACCACGTTATTATTTTTGACATCATTATAAAGCGATTGGATTCCTGGCATTTCTTCCCGGCAGGGAGGACACCAGGTCGCCCAGAAATTCAAGAAAATGTATTTGCCTTTGTAATCCGACAGACGGATAGTTTGTCCGTCCAGGGATTTGAATGTCAAACTGTAATCCGCGGGAATATTCAGGTCTTCCCCTTCACTTGCCTGGGGACGACTCTCATTTTTCTGGGTTTGTGATGGCTTAGAATTGCCTTGCGATACCGAACCATCCGCTCTGGCAGAAGGGGGAATATTCAATTCAAAAGACTCCCCGGAATAACAGACCTGCTGAACTAAAAAAATACCGAAAATAATTGCCAATAAACTTACTAAACGTTTCATAGTAACTCTCCTTTCACCCAATATCTTACTCCCCTGCCCCCTTTTTATCAACCCATCTTTAACAGTCCATTGTCGTCCCTCCATGAAACCAGCTTGTCATTCTGAGCGAACGCTTTATCCAGTGAAGAATCTCTCGTTACCACCCTGATAACTTCTGTTGACATCACCCCTCAAAATGACAAATAAACGAGAACAGAATATAATAAAAGAGTCCTTATGCCCAAAACATATTATGTTTATATCATGTCCAATAAATCAAAGACTTTGTATACTGGGGTAACCGACGATTTGGAACGAAGGGTATACGAACATAAGAACAAGTTGAAGGAAGGATTCACAAAAAGGTATAATATCACTCGTCTCGTATATTTTGACGAAACAGACGATATTGGAATTGCTATTGGTCGTGAAAAAGAAATCAAAGGATGGCTGCGAAGAAAAAAGATTGATTTGATATGTTCTATGAATCCGGACTGGAAGGATTTAAGTGAGGGATGGTTCTAATTAAAAGTTGTCATTCTGAGCAAACGCTTCATCCAGCGAAGAATCTCTTGTTACCTCCCACCTTGTCATTCTGAGCGAACGCTTTATCCAGCGAAGAATCTCTCGTTGCCTCCCGCTTTGTCATTCTGAGCGAGCGCTTTATCCAGCGAAGAATCTCTCGTTACCACCCACCTTGTCATTCTGACAATTAGGAGAGTTATCCTTAGCCTGTTTCATTGCGTATAACAGATTCTCAGAAATAGGTGGGGAATGGCATAGGTTTGAATGAAAAAGGGCTACAAAATTGTCGAAGTTGGCGTTCAGGGAGGGTAGAAATGAAGGAGATTTAGGGAAAACTACCTAACAAAATCGGCTGGGGACCCTCTCCGTACCATCTCCGTACCATCTCCGTTTCCTCTCCCTTATCCATTTGGTGGAAAAATGGTAAAACTACCTAGATGTCCCTGAAAAAGTTTCTTTTTTAGATTGTAGGACACAAAGAGGGAACTTTGGGAGAGAGAAAGGAACCTCCCGAGCCGAATTTTCCAAAGGACAAAAAGAAGCTTCCTTAGAAGCTTGCGGATATTGTACCCACATCCGCAGAGGATCGCATTGATGTGATCGCCGTGGGTTCCCTTCAGATAGTTTCGTCCTAACCATCCATCGGTTTTGGCATGTCCGATCACGGGTTCAATCGCACTCCGGCGTTTAATCCATCGAATGACCGATTCTTTGAGTCCGGATAACTTCCACCGACTGAGATGAATCGTAGCCTCTCCCGCATAATCGTGTCCCCGATACCCTTGATCCGCATACACCTCCTGAGCTTGAAAATGTCCCAACCGCTCGGCCTGTTTCAAGGCCTGCTCTAAGGTATGTCCGTCATAGGGATTCCCGTGAAGCGCTTGCATGCCTACAATGAACGGATCTTGAGAAGTCGCTACCACACTCACCTTGCAGCCAAACTCATATTTCTTATGGGCTTTACCTTTGGCGATACATTCCACCTCCGGGGCATGCAAACTATACAGTTTCGGAGAATCCTCTCGCTTTTGCTCCAACAACCTCTGGGCCATGGCTAATTCCGGTCCCAATACCTCCCAGAGTTCCTCCCGGTTTGCCTTCAGGACCTTCCGACCTACATCCCGACTCACCCGTCCCAAGTACACCTTTAACTTCTTCCATTCCTTCTGCGCCTTCTTCCCCTTACGCCCATGGGCATACCGATGATACAAAAATAAACTCTTCTTGGCTTTGCGGGTATAGCTCTGCCGCAGTTCAATCCCTTCCTGGTGGCACAGATTCACCAAGCGTTGCAACATCTTCAGGTACAGTTTCGCATCCGTGGGATAGGTAATTGCTTTCTCCTGCACCGTCGTATCCACATTCAGTTTGGCCAACTGCCTCCGCTTCAAGGCACCCGTCTTCAACCCTGTGGTAATGGTCACCTCTAAGAGCTTCTCCATCTTCTGTTGCTGGATCCGTTTACGCCATTTACTCAATAAGCTGGCATTCAGGAAAAGCTCCCTCTGAAAATACTCAAACCCACAAAAGTATTGCCAGTACGGATTTTCCGCCAAGCGCTCCACGACTTCCTCATCGCTCAAGTGATAGGCATGCTTTAAATAATGGATCCCCACCAGTAATCGAATGGGTTTGCAGGGACGTCCGAAATCCGGACAATAACACCCCGCAAAGGCGGCCTCCAGTTCTCCCCATTCCATCTGATGGGCCAGTTGAATTAACGGATGGCGGGGATTACACAGACTTTTTAATTCTCCACTAAATAAATTCTCTTGTGTCGTATCGGTCAATGGAATCACTCTAAATCCTCCAGATATTTGTATTTATTTCAATATACCTGGTGATTTTAACATGGCGAGAAAATCATTTCTATCCCATCTTTATTGTTCTATTTCCCTTTTTCAAGGACGACTACCTAACAGATTTGAAAGTGGGTTTAAGGTTCAAGGTTTAAGGTTTAAAGTTGAGTAAAAGAAGTAGCGGGATGCATGGCGTCGGGAAAGATATAAAGGACACGTCATTTCCGACGTAGGATAATTTTAATTACTTATAACCCATTTAGATTTTAAATCATTTAGATTAAAAGTCAAAACATCCCATGTTAAATTTAATTTACTAGCTTTCTCTTTTAGTTCTTCAATATATCTATTTAGCACTTTTGTATCACCGTCTATAGCAATAGCTAAAACACAAGTTCCTCTAATAATTCCACTAAAATACTTTGAAAACTGTTCTAATTGCATGAATCCTGAATTTATTATATTACGAGCATTTGTCATATCTCTTATATATTTAACTTCAACAATAAAATCATTATCATTAATGTCAGCAAGACCGTCTATATGCATTTTTCTAGAACCTACACTTATAACCATATCTCTATAAAATTTAGTATTATACTTATTTTCTAGTTCCTTCATTATTAGGTCTTCTGCAATTAAATAATCTTCCTGTGCATTAATCCCAGTTATTTTGGGTATATCAACCATTGTTCTAATAGTTTCACTACCTTTCCCATTTTTATTAGTATCATCAACAGAAAATTCTGTCTCGAGTTTATATTTTTCTCTTATTTCATCAGGACTTGCAGCTCTTAAGAAGGCATCATCACTGCGATAATCACCTGGTCCATAAAGTTTTCGATGATGAGACTTTACCAACCAAGCAAAAACACAAAGTACCAATACTGGGAAAAGCACTAAAAACCAAATCATGATAGTTTTATGATAATTTTCCAATGTAGTAGCTTCTACTAATACGAGCGATGCAATTGCATAAATAAAAACAATAAATAATGCAATTATTCCTAATGGATTTTTAGATAATTTTTGTGCACTTTTTGTTAACAAGTCAAACATAAGTTTCACTGTATTATACACCAATCTTATACCTGAAACTTAAAAACTGAAACTATTTTTTAATAACTCGTAGAATTGAGTTTCACCTTGCCTCTAAAAATCCAATAGATGCTGATGGTGTAAGCAATGACGAGCGGCATGCCGAGGCAGGCGATGAGGAGCATGATGGAAAGAGTTTTGTGAGAGGACGCGGCGTTGTAGATAGTGAGACTGAATTCGGGAGAAGGGTTGGAGATGACCAAATTGGGATAGACACCGAGACCGAAGAGAGCGAGGAGCGCCGCCATGGAGCAACACGAGGAAACAAACGCCATGAAATCCCGTTTGTGATAAATTTCGCGGGGGATATTGGCAATCGCCAGCATATTAAGAACCGGCAGAAGGAAAAAGACCGGATAGGTTTTCATGACCGTAGTCATGTGGGGTAGATAAATAAGCGTTGACATGGTGGTCAAGGCGTAACAGATAATGAAAAAGATAATACAGGGGTTGACCCAGGTACGGAGTTTGTCATGCATCGCGCCTTCGGTTTTCATAACTCCGTAGATGGCGCCGTGCATCATAAAAAGTGCCAGGGTGGTGATACCGACGAGCAGAGGGAAAGGTGTCAATAAACCTAAAAACGAACCCGCAAATTCCCCACCCCCTGACAAGGGCACCCCCCAAGCAATATTTCCCAGCGCGACTCCCACCAATATACTTGCCACAATACTGCTAACGGAAAAACTAATATCCCACATATTCCGCCACCATACCCACGGTTCTTTGGAACGGAATTCAATCGCCACCGCCCGGAATATCAAAGCACATAATAACAACATAAAGGCGAGATAAAAACCGGAAAAAACTGTGGCGTACACATCAGGAAATGCCGCAAAGAGTGCGCCTCCCCCCGTCACCAGCCAGACTTCATTCCCGTCCCAAATCGGTCCAATGGTATTGAGCATAATCCGCCGCTCTTCATCCGTATTGGTAAAAAGATGGAGCGCGCCGATTCCCAAATCAAACCCATCAAGCATCGCATAGCCGGTAAATAGTACCCCGACTAAAATGAACCACGTTGTATTTAAGTCCAGAGATAAGTTCATGTGAGATGTCCTTGCGGTACCAAATCATCCACCAATGGGCCATGCTTGATTTTCCGGTCGAGTAAGAAAATGAAGACGGCGAATAGTAATAAGTAAATCACCATAAACATAATGAGCGACGAAATAACCAGGTTGGCGGTCACGACTTTGGAGAGAGCATCAGAAGTTCGCAGGAGACCATAAACAATCCAGGGCTGGCGTCCGACTTCCGCAGATATCCAACCGAGTTGATTCGCAATTTGCGGGCATAAAACAGAGAATACAAATATCCACAAAACGGGTCTACAAGTCCATAATTTCCCCCGCCACCATAGCAACAGTCCAATAAGATTCAGGAATATTAACGCAAATCCAATGGCGACCATCCCGTGATACGTCTGAAATACAAAGTTAACAGGTGGGATGTCTTCCGGTTTAAATGCATTCAGACCCGTGACTGGTTTGGAAGTGTCATTATATACGAGATAACTCAACATACCGGGAATAGCGATACTGAAATCCACGCGCTGTTGACTTTCATTGACCCAACCGAATAGATGCAACGGCGCAGGCGCAGATTTATCAAAGTGTCCCTCAAAAGCCGCGAGTTTCGCAGGTTGGTATTGCGCCACTTCCTGACCGCTGTCATGACCGCTTACCAATTGTAACAGGGATGCCACAATGGCTACCGACAATCCGATTTTCATAGAGGCTTTAGCAAAGTCTTCAAATTTATGTTTCAACAAATAATAAGCGGATATGCTGAGAACCAGACACGCTCCCGTTTGCCAGGCTGCGAAGAGGACGTGAGACAAGCGATCGAGTGTCGAAGGATTCAGCACCATCGCCCAGAAATCGGTAATTTCGGCGCGAGCTTTGAGACCTTCACCGACGATATGAAACCCGGCAGGGGTTTGCTGCCAGGAATTGGCAACCACAATCCAGAGAGCGCTAAAATGCGCACCCGCAGCCACCATGATGGTGGAGAAAAAGTGAGTGCGCGGCTTGACCTTATCCCAGCCGAACAGAAGAACCGCCAGGAAACCCGATTCCAAAAAGAAAGCGAAAATGCCTTCGGAGGCAAGGGCACTCCCGAACACATCACCGACATAGCGGGAATACACCGCCCAGTTTGTGCCAAATTCAAACTCCATCACAATACCCGTAGCGACACCGATGGCGAACGTTAACGCAAAAATCCGCACCCAGAATCGGGTCATTTGGTGATAGAGAGGGTTTTTGGTTTTGAGATACATCCCTTCCATGATGACCAAAATCAAACCCAAGCCGATGCTCAACGGGGGATAGATATAATGAAAACAAACCGTGAAGGCGAATTGAAGTCGGGATAAAAATATTACATTCATGGTACTTATTCTAACATGAGGAAAAAAGTAATGTTTTACATGGTTAAGCGATTAAGGAAAAAAAACCTTCAACATTTGTTAAAGGTTTTATTCATGATTGATCTAATTAGGATTACCACTCTTCTGCAAATGTAGAAGAGTAATGGATTTCAGAACAGCGGGATAATAATATGCCATAGCTTATGTCCTTACTCATTTAATAAAGATATGGATATATGAGTCAAGACGGTTACTATTCCCCTCCTTATTACATATGAACCGTTCTTTCATGGCTTTAACAAAAATCCTGTTTTCGAGATATTTTATGCTTTCTCTCCAGTGGAAGTTATTTTTTCAAGTTCAGTAATCAGAGAAGGAATATCATCTGTAATAGTATCCCAGACTCGATCCAGATTAATATCGTAATAAGCATGTACCACACGATTTCTCATTCCTATAATATTTTCCCAAGGAATGCTAGAGAATTTATCACGAAAATCTTTAGAAATTCGAGTTGCCGCTTCTCCAATAATTTCTGTTAATCTAACCAAAGCCAGTTCCAGTATGGGGTCTTTCTCCAAGTCACTCCGGGATTTTCCTTGGGAGAATTTAATGATTTCTTTAGCAGCCTCTAACATGTGTTGAACTCGTATTAAATCCTCATTGGGCATATTGAACCTTTGCCGAATTAAGTACTTCCTGCCGGAAATAACGGCTTAAATCTTCCGGAGTCCTAAGATCCACTTTTCTGCCTAATAATTTACTTAATTCGATTTCCATACCCGCCATGCGGATAAGTCCGACAATAGCATTGGGTTCGAATTCTACAAGAACATCAATATCGCTATCCGACCGAAAGTCGTCCCGCAGAACGGAACCAAAGAGAGATAGTTTACAAATATGATGGCGACGACAAAAATCGGCAATTTTATCTGGTGAGATATTAATATGTGTTGTGGTTTCCATAACTTATATCCTTATTCAAATACTAAAGATATAAGTATTATACGTCAAGGTGGTTAGTACGGCAAAAAGAATAGCTTCCGTTTAATAACCTTACCTTTCTTATGAAGATTTAATTTTTGAATAGTGAATTGATTTTCCCTGCCAGTTTAAAATCCCGTTTACTGAGACCTTTGACATCATGGCTGGATAAGGTTAAGGTCACCCAATTGTATTGAATCAAAATATCGGGATGGTGGTCCATTCCATCTGCCAATTTCGCCACCTTTTGCGTAAACTTAATAGAATCGGCAAAGGTGGGGAATTCAAAATAGCGATAAATCACATTACCTTTTTTCTTCCATCCCTTGACTGTTTTAAGGTATACCGGTATTTCTGAAGGTTTGAGTTTATCTTTCATTTTATCCTTTGATTTTACTTATACCAAATTCTACATCAAATCACTCCTCAAAACAAAATATTTTTGTCACCTTTTCCCTACCCGACCCTACTCTATATACGAAAAGATTGATTATCCGAGTATAATAGGAGATAAAAACTATGATAAATGAAATCGAACTGATAGACGCCAGTTTACAAGGAGACAGAGATTCGTTTGGGCAGATTGTCCGGACTTATCAATCTCTCATTTGTTCTATTACCTATAATTCGATTGGCGACCTACATACCAGTGAAGACCTTGCCCAGGAAACCTTTTTCTCCGCCTGGAAAAATCTGAAAGGATTACGAGACAAATCCAAATTCAAGTATTGGCTTTGCGGAATAGCCAGAAATCTGACCAATGATTATATCCGCACAAGATATAGCGATTCCACCTACAAATCCCAATCACTTGAGAGCAATGATACTGTCCCATCCACTCAATTAAATCCACGACAAGAAGCGATTTCCAAAGAAGAAGAATCCATTCTCTGGCAGTCATTGCGCGAGATTCCTGATACCTATCGAGAACCCTTGATTCTTTATTATCGTGAAAATCAATCTATTAAAATGGTGGCGGACGCTCTGGATATCTCCGAAGATGCGGCAAAGCAACGCCTTTCCCGCGGTCGCAATATGTTGAAAGAGCAAGTCGCTGCGTTTGTTGAAAACACGTTACAAAAATCCAAACCCTCAGAGACTTTCGCGATTGCGGTTATTACTGCACTCCCCGCCCTGTTACCTCAAGCCACGGCTGCCGGAATTGCCCTGACCGCTTCCAAAGGGTCAATTGCTTTTAAATCAGCAATTTCCTTTCTATTAATCAGTTCCATTCTCAGTCCAATAATGGGATATATCTGGGGATATTCTGGTGCTTTATTCGGTTTACTGGGAGGCATTATTGGTGCCATGGCCAGTATTGGGAACACCAAATCGGTCAAAGAGCGGGCTTCTTCTATCAAATTCACAATTATCATGACAGTCTGGATATTTCTCTTTATAGGTTCAGTGCATAAAATTATGTCTTATCTAACCCACAATAAAATTTGGCTAATCAGTGCAATTGTCGGCTCATCCCTGGTTTATCTAATAGGATTAGTCCTACTAGATATCTGGAAAGATTCTCGAATCAAGAAAATCCAAATCGAAGACGGAACATATATTGATCGGGCTGTATGGAAAAAAATGTTGTATCAGAATTTTGGAAAGATGAGTAAGGGGAAAATATACGGAGCATTCGCAGTGTGGGTCTTTTGTTCAACCTGTTGGATAATTCCCATGTATATAACAAGCCAGGATTGGTTGACCGTCATTATTATTATTCTGGCATCCATTATCATATATCTTGTCAGTGTTCAATTCTGTATTCGTAATCCAATTAGGTATTACAAGATAGCCTTCTGGACTATGTTCTTTACCTACCTGTTAACCGTGGGAGTAATCTTCTTTCGCTGGGAAACATGTCACCTCATCATATATGGGATAAACGGTTCTCCTTCCATAGGATTTATCCCTACCCGGATGGAAACGATTTGGGGGGTTCTTATCCTTTATTCCCCGATGGCTCTTCTTTTCCATAATTTGGATAAGAAATTCTCCAAATCCTCTATACCCAATTAAATATATCTACCAGAAGTATATCTATTTGTCCAGCCAATTTAAAATCCGCTTAGCGACCTTCTGGGTAAACTTAATAGAATCGGCAAACGTTGGGAATTCAAAAGAGCGATAGATCGCAATATCTTTTTTCTTCCATCCAGGCTCTGTCTTTAAATAAACAAGTATTTCTGAAGGATTGAATTTATCTTTCATCGTACATCCCTCTCAAAATTTCACATCAATCCCCCCTACACAACAATTAATATTCTCTGTCACCTTTTCCCATATTATGCCACTTGTATGGTGATAAAACAAAAAATCAATTAAACTAACTGGAGGATATTGAGAATGCAAAACGATTCGGAACTTTTAGAAGCCAGTTTGACGGGTGACAAACAATCTTTTGGACAGATTGTAACTCGCTATAAATCGGTCATTTGCGCGATTACATATAATACCACCGGGGATATTACACTAAGCGAGGATATCGCGCAGGAGACATTTATTACTGCATGGAAGAACTTGAAAAGCTTACGGGATAAATCCAAATTCAAATCCTGGTTATACGGGATTGCCCGCAATATCAGCAGTAATTACATACGAAGAAAATACAAGGATGTCACATATCATTCCATCGCCTTGGAAAATATTAATGAAAAACCATCCCTTCAAGTGACTCCTCGAGATGAAGCCATCTCCAAGGAAGAAGAAAATATTCTTTGGCAGTCATTGCGTGAGATTCCCGAAACCTATCGAGAACCCTTGATTCTTTACTACCGGGAAAACCAATCTATTAAAATGGTGGCGGATGCTCTGGATATTTCCGAAGATGCGGCAAAACAAAGACTTTCCCGCGGACGCAATATGTTGAAAGAGCAAGTCACTGCATTTGTTGAAAACACGTTGCAAAAATCCAAACCCTCGGAGACTTTCGCGATTGCTGTTATTACTGCACTCCCCGCTCTGTTACCTCAAGCGACGGCTACCGGAATTGCCTTGACCGCTTCCAAAGGGTCGGTAGCTTTCAAATCAGCAATTTCCTTTCTATTAATCAGTTCCATTCTCAGTCCGACTTTGGGATATATCTGGGGATACTTTGGGGCTTTAATTGGTTTACTGGGAGGCATTATTGGTGCGACAGCCAGTATTCGGAACGCCAAATCACCCAGAGAACGGAATTTCCTAATTAAATTCACAATCATCGTGACAGTCTGGGGAATTCTGTTTATAGGAGTACTTTATGCGATGACGCATTATTTAGTTCACAATATTGTATGGAATGTTCATAATACAGTGTGGATAGTCGGTGCAATGATTAGTTTAATCCTGGTTTATCTGATAGGGCTTGTTGTATTGATTATCTGGATAAATTTTCGAGTCAAGAAAATCCAAATGGAAGATGGGACATATATTGATCCGGCAACATGGAAGAAAATGGCCTATCAGAATTTTGGAAAGATGAGCAAAGGTTCTATTTATGGTTCTTTTGCAGGATCTATATTCGGTTCCGTTTCATGGATGCTTCCTAATTCCATTATTGCTCACGACTGGGTAACCGGAATCATGGTCATTTTGGTTTCCGTTATCATATATCTTGCCAGTGTAAAATATTGTATCCGCAGACCGGAGAGATATCTTAAAATATTAATATGGGCGATGTTCTATGTATACTTATTAACCATTACCGTAATCTTTTTACGGTGGGAATCGTGGCATTTAATTGAATATGGGACAAACTCTCCCGCTATGAGATTTGTATCCACACAAACGGTATTGATTTGTTGTATTTCAGCCCTATATTTTATGTTGGCTTTATTGTTTCATCATTTGGATAAGAAGGTTTCTAAAATATTACAGACAAAAGAATAAGTCTTAAACCAGTTTATTGTTCTTTCCTGCCAGTTTGAAGTCCCGTTCGGGAGGATATGGAACCCTACAATATCGTTTTTTTATTTTGAAATGAATTGATAAATCCCCACTTCGAAGGGCGGTAATTTAACTGCTTTATTTTTCACAGGTTGACCCAGGATAGTTTTGGGATTTCCGGATAACTTGATTGTCTCGGTTTTATTGGATAGATTGATTAAGAAAAGAAACCGTAGATTCTCCTTCACCCGCCAGGAAATTTCTACATGTGACATTTCATGCCGTCTCTTAGGTACTTCTCCCAACCAGGTGATTCCAGTCTTTGATATGATTTCATCCAACAAATAATCATAAAAATTCGGTTCACCATAAGTACCGAATGTATAGACTTTTCCTTTACCATATTGGTTAAGAGCAATCGCCGGTTCACCCGCAAAATTCTCATCCAGATAAGTCGCTATCGGTTGTGCTTGATGAAGAAGCAAGGCATCCGCCCAAACAGTCACAGTAAATTTTTTCCCTTTATTCATCTGGATTTTAGCCGTTGCATTCCCCAGGGGATCATAATCATCAATTTCCAATCCGGCCAATTCACTCACCAAGGAAGGTAACGGCATGGAATGACAGGTATTAAATTGGGTCTTCACACCAGTCCTTGGATTCAGAATCAATGTTCCCCCTTTTTTCACATAATCCGATAACCGTTTCGCATCTACCTCGGTTAAAACATACCAACTGGGAAGAATTACCAACTTGTATTGTGTTAAATCTACTGTAATCGGTACAATATCGCAATTGAGCCCCAATCGTGTTAGGGAGTTATAGAAATGTCTCATTTGGTTCCACCAGGATAATCCATCAACCTGTGGCTGAATTTGCAATGACCAATTTTGTTCATATGAATTCAGAATGGCGATTTCATTCTGAACAATGGTATTATCCAGGAAAGTAGTTGAATCCTTTAATTCTTTTCCAAACCGTGCAATTTCCTTGTATCTTCTTCTAGGTTTCCCGTCATGATTCAAAATCCCATGCCAATATTGTTCGGTCCCGTAAAGACAAGACCGCCACCGGAAAAAGATTACCGTATCCGCTCCATGAGCCACTGCCTGCCATGCCCAAGCCCGTATTCGTCCCATATAAGGACGACGTGCCATTTTCTCCCAACCCGGAATATTGGATTGTTGTTCCATCATCCAATAATTTTTTTGTTTAATTCCTCGCATGATATCATGGGGCATATTTTGCGATGAAGCAGATTGCCATCCACCCCCGGGATAATTATCCCAGGCAACAAAATCCAAATCTTTTGCCAGTTCAAAATAATCAACCGAATCACTCAATCCCATAAAATTATGGGTAATGAAATGATGCGGTGCCAACCGACGGATAATTTCCACTTGTTCATGTTGAAAACTAATGGTTGTTTCAGAAGCAAACCGGCGATAATCCAGCCATAAGGAAGGGTTATGCGATTGACCACATCGGACAACCCAGGGTAAAGGAATCTGTGACCATTTGCTGTATTCTTGACTCCAAAATATCGTACCCCAGGTCTTGTTCAAATTCTCCAGAGTTCCGTATTTTCCTTTCAGCCAGTCTCGAAACTTCTCTGCACAGATATCACAATAACAAAGGTTTCCTTCAAACTCGTTATCAATTTGCCATCCGACAACAGCAGGATTTTTTGTATAATGAGATGCCATGGCTTGGGTAATCTGTCGGGAATACCTTCGCATATCAGGATGGTTCATGCACCGTTGAAGCCGAGTACCAAATCCAAGCCGATATTTACGAGCATCAGCTGGATAAATATCGGGATATTTTTCATGCAGCCAGGCAGGAGGTGTGGCTGTCGGAGTACCCAGAATTACTTGAACTCCTTCCTTGTGCAATGTAGTAATCGCCCGATCCAACCAAGAAAAATCAAAATGTCCTTCGACTGGTTCCATTTTGCACCAGGCAAATTCTGCCAACCGGACAATAGTAATCCCGGCTTCCCTCATGAGTTTTGCGTCCACCGGCCACCGGGTTTCCTCCCAATGTTCCGGATAATAATCAACTCCTATTCTCATTTTATTTTCTCCTAAAAATAGATTTTATTCGTCTTTGCATAAATCAAGGTATATATTTGTATGCCAATTCTTGCAATTGTTTTGATTTTTCCATTATTTCATAACTTTCAAATTTGCCAATTTCTAATAAACGGGGTAATTGGGGATACAATTCCGGTAATTTAAGAATCTCAACAATTTGTTCCCTGACCCATTTATCATAAGCGATTGGGTAGATTTTCCGGGAGATAAATAATGCCTGAAGAAATTCTCCAAAAGCGTTATATAATCTGCGAAATGATTGGAAATATAATTCTCTTTCCACAAAACGTGTAATATGATCCAGGTTATTGAATAAATATTTTTTTACCATCGTAAGTCTTTCAATACGCATTTCTTCCGAATAATAGGGTAACCATTGGGATTTTAAATGTTCTAAATAATCTCCATTCCCCCATAATAAAACACTATAAACAAGAAGGTTCCCGATTTCCAATTCCAATTCATCCGGTCCGGATGTCCATCCATGATAGGGGATTTTGAAACAACCCGTACGAAATTCCAAATCCACATGGGAATATTTTCCCATTTTTTCCAATTCTCTAAATAGGATTTCTTTTGTGTGATATTGATTCCATTCTTGTTCAATAATATCTCTTTTATCCTCCGATAAATTTGGGGAAAGTAGAATCGCTATATCCAGACAACTATCTTTGGCGGCTTTCCCTCTCGCACAAGAACAGGTTAATAGAACGGCAGAGACATCTAGCTGATGAGAAAAATAATCAACAATCTTTAATGCCGCTCTCTCATGTTGTACTGTTGGATAAGCCGGATTTATTTTGTACATATTTCTCAATTTACCCTTTTGTCATGTAAAATTCTATATTAGAGGAAAGAGTATTATAAAATACTTATCCAAAAATATCTAATAGAACAGGAATAAAAAAGAAATTATGTATAATGCAGCGAGTTTAACCAAACCCAAACAAATCCAAATTCAGAAACGGGAAGATTTAAAACTCCAACCCAATGAAGTCCTCATCCGCATGGCATTTGCCGGGGTGTGCGGAACGGATATAGCGATTTATTCCGGAGATTATCCGATTCCCCTACCCCGCATATTGGGACATGAGGTCAGTGGGATAGTTGATAAGGTGGGGTCGAGTGATTATAACAATTTGCGGGATAAACCGGTGGTGGTAGAGATTAATAATACCTGTGTGGCTTACCGTTTGCCGAATTTATGTCCCGCATGTCAGAGGGAATTGACCAATCATTGTATGACCCGCACAGTCCTTGGAATCATTAATTATGATGGCGGATTTGCCGAATTTCTCAAAGTCCCTATCGGGAATGTCCATGTTCTCCCATCTAAAATCAGTCTGCGGGATGGTGTATTTGTAGAACCGGTCGCCGCCGCCTTTCGTACTTTTGAACTCGCTCCCGTTAAGAAAGAAGATATGGTGGTCATTTTCGGAATCGGGCGGTTGGGTCGGCTTATATGCGCCGTTGCCAAAGAATACGGCGTGACACTAATCGCTGTCGTCCACAAACAAAAATCCATCGAACAAGCTAAAAAATTCGGTGCGGATATTGTCCTTTGTTCAGAAATTGACAACCTTTTGACGAACGTCAAAAACTTGACTCAGGGTCTGGGTGCAGACATGGTTATCGAAGCCACAGGAACACCGGAGGGATTTACACTTGCACAGGATTTGGTGCGACCGCAAGGAATTATTTCCCTTAAAACCACCTGCGGTCTACCAACGACAGGAATTAATGAGACGAAAATGGTGGTAGATGAAGTTCGCATTCAAGGTTCCCGCTGCGGTCCTTTTGAAAAATCCATCCCTTTCCTTGAACAAGGAAAACTCGACACAACATCCATTATTTCCGACATCCTACCCATATCTGACACCGCCCAAGCTATCCCTCTCGCCATAACCCATTCCAAAGTCCTTATTTCCAACTCGTGACTAAACGACAGCCGATGGATATATAAACTGTGAACTAAAGTCCTGAAGACCGTACACTAAAGTGTCGTAGAAGATCAGTGAGACACTTTCGTACTAGTTTTTTTTCTCTATGCTATGATTTATTCATATTGTTGTAATGCAAGGTCTGGACGAGTAAACATGGCATTATTCATCAAAAAACAGGAACACGATTTAGGACTTGGCTCCAAAGTCGTTCAGCAAAATAAAACCCGGTTTATCAACCGGGACGGGTCACTCAATGTTTATCGAAAAGGGGTTTTGGAACGGGGGTCTTTCAGTCCCTACCATGCGATATTGCGGATCTCCTGGTGGAGTTTTTATATGTGGCTGTTTGTTTTGTTCATTTCAGCAAATCTTTTATTTGCCGCATTATTTCTCCTGGCAGGCCCGCACGCCTTCCCTGAATTGACGCAATTATCCTTATCCCAAAGGTTTGTTCAATTATTTTTCTATAGTGTTCAAAACATCACTACCCTTGCCTCCAGTCCCTTGCATCCAGTTACAATTTTGGGAAATATCATTTTGAGCGTTGAAGCGGTCGCGGGATTATTGGGTTTTGCGCTTTCCATGAGTTTGATTTTCACACGATTCTCCAATCCTGCAACAAAAATAATATTCAGTAAACACGCTGTCATCGCTCCTTATAACGGTATTAATGGATTTATGTTTCGGATTATTAATGGCAGAAATAATGAATTGATTGAAGTCACTGCCACAGTAACTCTCACCCTGCTCGATAAAAATGGCAGCCGCCAATTTCAACAACTATCTTTGGAACGGGATAAGGTTTTGGTGTTCCCCTTAAATTGGACTATCGTTCATCCGATTGACAACGCAAGTCCTATTTCTGGCATGACGGCTCAAGACCTTGCTAATGCGGAAGCTGAATTTTTAATCTACATTACCGCAGTGGATAAAGACCTTTCTAAAACCGTCTACGCGCGCTTTTCCTATTTACACGATGAAATAGTCGAAGGTGCGAGATTTGTACCCATGATCGAACAATCCGCTAATGGAACAGTGTTGGCAGATCCCCATCGTATTCATCAAATAGAGAAAATTTCATAATTGGCACTAAACATATCAGATAACTCCAACAAACAAGGAATATTAACAAACATGTATCATTAAATGGTATTTCTACGCTGTAATAACCAAGATTGAGTATATTATTTTAATTTGTAGAGTTGGGGTACGCGCCAGTTCAAGTATAAGACATAACATAAAGTGATACCGGCACAGAGAGCAATGGTAGTAGAAGCGTGAAGATAAGTAGCAATGGAACCCAAGACCAAACTCCCGATAGGCATTAACCCTTGAAAAACAAGAAAGTAGATACTAAGCACACGTCCGCGCATAATATCAGCAACATGAGTTTGAATCAAGGTATTGGTAGTAGCTAAAAAAACAACATTGGAAAATCCAATGAGTATTAAAATGAAACATGACAGGTAAAAATAAGGTAATAAAGCAAAAAGTAAAACCATTATGCAGGAACAAATGGCTCCGGTAATTAACAATTTACCCTTGATGTTAAGTTTACTGATTTTAGCGACCGTGAGTGCCCCAAACACTGCACCAATCCCTATACAGGAAAGCAAAACCCCATACGATCCGACATCCCGTTTATAAATTTCTTTGGCAAAAATGGGCATTAACACGGCATAGGGAATGGTTAACACACTGGGCACGGCAACTAATACCATCAGCGCTTTGATTATTTCATGTTGTTTAACATATTGAATTCCGTCTTTTAAGTTTTTTAGAAAACTTTCTTGATGATGGGGATGAGGAACAAAGGGAGGAAACCGCATAATAAATAAACTCAACAACACCGCTAAAAAACTTATCCCATTAATCCAAAAACAACCATATTCATGGATAAACATAACCGTGACTACGGCGATCGGAGGACCGACCACTCTTGCGGTATTGAATGCCATGGAATTCAGCGCGATGGCGTTCATTAAATCTTCTTTCCCGACCATTTCCACGACGAATGCCTGGCGTGCGGGCATGTCGATGGAATTCACAACGCCGCTCAGTAGAGTAATGACGAATATTTGCCAGACAGTAATATGACCAAATTGAGTTAGTGCCGCGAGAACAAAAGCCAATATCATCGCTGATGTCTGGGTCATAATCACCAACTTTTGTTTATTCATACGGTCAGTGATCACTCCGCCAATAGGAGTCACAGGAAAAATGGGAATGGCATTGGCAAAACTTACCAGTCCTAAAAGAAACGCGGAATGGGTCAAGCGGTACGTTAACCAACTGAGTGCGGCACTTTGCATCCACGTACCGATGAGAGAGACTAAATTACCAGACCAAAACAAACGAAAATTACGGTGGCGTAAGGAAGAAAACATTGCTAATTATCTTACCTGATTAAAGAGCAGGTTTAAAGTGCGGGATTTGGAGATTTCGATTGGGAATCTGGAAGGGGTTCGGCATGATGAACACGTTTGCTAAAGAACAAACGGAGTTTTTCCATATAGATGTAAAATACCGGAGTGATATAGAGGGTGACAAACTGTGAAAACAAGAGTCCCCCGACTACCGCCAGTCCCAGAGGACGCCGGGCTTCCGCACCGGCACCATATCCCAGAGCAATGGGTAATGTACCCATCAGAGCGGCCATGGTGGTCATCATAATCGGACGAAATCGAACCAGGCAACCTTCAAAAATAGCATCCGCGGGACTTTTCCCTTCCTTTCGCTGAGCTTCGAGAGCAAAGTCAATCATCATGATCGCGTTTTTCTTAACCAGACCGACCAACATGATGACACCGACAAAGGAATAAATATTCAAATCCACATGGAAGATCAACAACGTTAACAAAGCACCGATACCCGCAGAAGGCAAACCCGATAGGATGGTGATTGGATGCACGTAACTTTCATATAAAATCCCCAACACCATATAGATGACTAGAATTGCCATAATCAATAACCAGCCCAGTCCTTGGAGGGAAGATTGGAAAGCTTGCGCTGTTCCCGCGAAATTCGTGCTGATGGTCGGAGGTAGAATGGAGCGAGCCAATTGATTCACTTTATCAACGGCGTCACCCAACGATACATCCGGTTTCAAATCAAACGAAATCGTCACCGAGGGGAGTTGTTGGGTATGATTGATGAGAAGGGGACCAATGTTTTGTGTTAATTTTGCGATAGTATTCAAAGGAACAAGTTGTCCACTATCGGAGTGAACGTAAAGTAATGATAAATTGGCGGGATCCAAACCAAATTGAGGTTCCAGTTCCAAAATAACTTGATATTCGTTATTGGGTGCATAGATAGATGAAATTTGTCGGAAAGCAAACGCACTATAAAGAACATCCTCGGCTTGTTCCGCTGAAACACCCAGAAGCTTGGCTTTCTCCCGGTCTATAACAACGTTAATCTGGGGATTTTTAATTTGCAAATCGCTATTGACATCCTGTAGTTCAGGAATCGAATGCATTTTCTGTTCGAGGTCGGTGGCACGCTGATACAATTCATTGGTATCCGGCCCTTGCAAGGTGAGTTGGTAGAGGCCTTTGGTTTGTTGACCGCCGATTTGGATGGAGGGAGGATTTTGCAAATAGACTCTCATTCCGGGTATTTGAGAGACCTTTGTGCGCAGGACTTGAATGACTTCGTCCACTGTGGGATGGCCTTTGGTACCCGGATAGGGAATACGTCCAGAGGGAGGTTTTAGTTTAATAAACAATGTTCCAATATTGCTGCCGGTAGCGTCTTGTGAACCAACACTGGACATAAAAGCATCTACATTGGGGTCTTGCTGAATAATCTCAGCAACTTTGTTTTGGTTTCTTACCAATTCATCATAGGACACTCCTTGAATGGATTCCGTATAGGCAGAAATCCGGCCGTTATCTTCGTCGGGGATGAAACCTTTGGGAATGATGATTATGAGATAAATGGTGCCAATCAGCATTAGAAAAGATATGACTATCATGGTCACCTTGAACTTAAGAACCTCTTTAAGACTCGATTCATACGCATTTAGCATGGCTTGAAATCCACGTTCGGTAATTGTATAGAACCAGCCCTGTTTGGTCTTATCATGCGGTCGGAGAAAGCGGCTGCAAAGCATGGGGGTGAGTGTTAAAGAAACAAATCCAGAAACCAGGATGGCACACCCGATGGTGACGGCAAATTCATGGAATAATCGTCCGACAAGACCACCCATAAAAAGTATCGGAATAAAGACAGCAGTCAGTGAAATGGTCATGGACAATATGGTAAATCCGATTTCCTTGGAACCATTCAAAGAGGCTTCCATGACACTTTCCCCATGTTCCATGTGCCGGACAATATTTTCCAACATAACAATGGCGTCGTCCACCACAAAACCCACCGACAAGGTCAGCGCCATTAAGGATAAATTGTCCAAACTGTAATTGCACAAATACATGACGGCAAAAGTGCCTACCAGAGAGAACGGCAAAGCCAGACTTGGAATAACCGTTGCAGATAAGTTGCGTAAAAATAAAAATATTACTAATATTACAAGAATGATAGTTAGAGTTAATGTAAATTTCACATCGTTGATGGAATCCGAAATAGATAAAGAGTAATCATATAAAATACGAAGGTCTACGGAAACCGGCATTTGTTTTCGGAATGAAGGCAGGAGAGCTTTAACCGCATTGGCTACTTCGACGGTATTTGTTCCCGGCTGGCGTTGGACTCCCAAGATGATCCCAGTTTGATTTAATTTATGAGTGACATACCAAGCGGCGGTCTTGTCATTTTGTACGCTATCAATGGCTCTACCAACATCGCGCACCCGAACAGCATATCCGTTCCGGTAGGCAACGATTAAGGGTAAATACTTGTTCGCATTAAAGAGTTGTCCATTCGCTTGAACGGTCAACATTTTGTGGAGACCATAAAGTATTCCTACCGGCAGATTCACATTGGCATTCGATACGGTTTGCTGGACTTCATCAATACCAATCCCGCGTGCCGCCATCTCATTGGGGTCTACTTGTACTCGAACGGCGTATTTCTGTGACCCGTAAACCAAAACCTGGGCAACTCCGCTTAGAGTGGATATTCTCTGGGCTAATCGGGTCTCGGCATAGTCATCCAGGGTATACAGAGGTAATAGCGGAGAAGTTAATGCCAAATAAATAATCGGCTGGTCAGCAGGATTGACCTTAAGAAATGTCGGCGGGGTGGATAATTGGGGCGGCAACTGACTTGCGGCGGAGGCAATCGCCGACTGAACATCCAGAGCAGCCCCATCCAGATTTCGGCTTAAATCAAATTGAATCGTAATCTGGGTGATTCCCTGAGCACTCACGGAATTCATCGAAGCAATTCCCGCGATGGTCGAGAATTGTTTTTCCAGCGGTGTGGCGACTGACGAAGCCATGGTGTCCGGATTAGCACCCGGTAAATTGGCCGTCACTTGAATCGTGGGGAAATCCACGTTGGGCAAGTCGCTTACCGGAAGAACCCGGTATCCCATCACCCCAAATAATAAAATCCCAAACATAACCAAAGAGGTCATAATGGGACGCCTAATAAATAGTTTCGTGAAATTCATCTTATTTTGAACAAAGAAACCGACAGTGGCAATTTATTTAAGATTACGTAGATTACTTTCCAGTATGAGAATCACCGACTGGATCAGGTACAGGAGCCACATAATCCGGAATAGGTTCTGCATGATGGATCCGCTTACTAAAGAACAACCGGAATTTATCCATGTATATAAAGACCACGGGGGTAATATAAAGAGTAACAAATTGTGAAAACACAAGCCCACCGACAACCGCAAGCCCAAGGGGACGACGGGATTCCGCGCCCGCACCAAGACCCAAAGCAATGGGTAATGTACCCATGAGAGCGCACATGGTAGTCATCATAATGGGCCGGAACCGTACCAAACTACCTTCAAGAATGGCGTCTTCGGGACTTTTCCCTTCATTTCTTTGCGCTTCCAAAGCAAAGTCAATCATCATGATGGCGTTTTTCTTGACCAGACCGACCAACATAATAATTCCGACAAAGGCATAAATGCTTAAATCCACATGGAAAATCAGCAAAGTTAACAAAGCGCCGACGCCTGCAGAAGGCAGACCCGAAAGAATGGTAATGGGATGAACATATGATTCATAGAGGATGCCCAAAACCATGTAAATAAACAGGATGGCCATAACCAGTAATATGCCCAGACCTTTGACAGAGTCTTGAAAGGCTTGCGCGGTTCCCGCATAATTCGCACTAATCGTTGCAGGTAATACAGCGCGGGCCAGTTGATTCACTTTATCTTCCGCATCACCCAGTGCTACGCCGGGTCTCAAGTCAAAAGAAATCGTGACCGACGGTAACTGTCCCGTGTGGTTAATAAGCATGGGACCTACATCTTGAGTTAATTTAGCAATGGTATTCAAGGGGACAAGCTGGCCGTTGTCCGAATGAACATAAAGTAAGGATAAATTGTTCGGGTCTAAACCAAATTGAGGTTCCAATTCCAAGATGACTTGATATTCGTTGGTGGGGGCATAGATGGTTGAAATCTGGCGGAAAGAATAGGCACTATAGAGAACATCCTCCGCTTTGGTGGCAGAGACTCCCAACTCTTTGGCTTTTTCCCGATCAATCTCCACATTGAGTTGAGGATTTTTGATTTGTAAATCGCTGTTGACGTCCTCGAGTTCCGGTATGGAAAGCATTTTTTGATAAAGCTCATTGGATCGTTGATAGAGTTCCTGAGTATCCGGCCCTTGTAAGGTTAGCTGATAAAGAGCTTTGGTTTGCTGTCCACCCACGGTGATGGATGGAGGATTTAGCAAGTATACTCTCAATCCGGTTATTTTAGAAGTTTTTCTCCGTAATACTTCAATGACTTGATCCACGGTGGGTTTGGCAGGAGGAAATAACCCGAAAAATGACCGTTTATTTGAATAAGGAACACGTTGGTTTACAGGTTTCAAACGTACAAATAGAAATCCGGTATTGGAACCTTGAGCCCCGCGTGAACCAGCACTAGACATGAAATCTTCGATATTGGGATCCTGCTGAACAATCGCCGTAAGCTGCTTTTGTTTTCTAATCATCTCATCAAAAGAAATGCCTTGGATTCCTTCCGTACGCACATTAATCCTACCCGTATCTTCATTGGGAATAAAACCTTTGGGGATAATCCAAAAGAGAAAAACGGTTGCGACCAGCATGAGCACAGAAATAATCACCGTGGTCAAGCGAAAATGAATAGCAATTTTTAGAGTCCTTTCGTACCCCTTTCGTAACGCATTAAAGCCATTTTCCGTGGCTGCATAAAAGCGACCGTGATGCGCTTGAGCCGGAGGACGAAGGAACCGGCTGCAAAGCATCGGGGTTAGAGTTAACGATACAAAACCGGAGACTAATATGGCAGAAGAGATGGTAACGGCAAATTCATGGAATAACCTTCCCACGATACCGCCCATAAATAGAATAGGAATGAACACGGCAACGAGAGAAATGGTCATAGATAAAATGGTAAACCCGATTTCTTTGGATCCTTTTAAAGCAGCTACCATGGCACTTTCCCCATGTTCCATATGCCGGACAATGTTTTCCAGCATAACAATTGCGTCATCCACTAGAAAGCCCACAGAAAGGGTTAATGCCATTAAAGAGAGATTATCCAGACTGTATCCGCATAAATACATCACAGCAAAGGTACCTACCAGTGAAAACGGTAATGCCAAACTGGGAATGAGGGTTGCGGAAATACTCCGTAAAAATATGAAGATAACCAAAATGACCAAGAAGATCGTCAAGGTCAAAGTAAATTTGACATCATTGATGGAATTATCAATAGAGACGGACCGATCATACAAAACCTCCAGGTTTACAGAAGCCGGTAACTGTTTTCTGAAAGCAGGTAGAAGGTCTTTGACCTCACCGGCTACTTCCACCGTATTAGTACCGGGTTGGCGCAGGATAGCCAAAACAACACTTCTATCATTTGATTTTTGTGTAAGATACGATGCTGCGGTTTTGTCATTTTCCACACTGTCAATCGCTCGCCCAATTTGTCGCAGGCGAACCGGATACCCATTTTGATAAGCAATGATTAAAGGCATATAACCAGCCGCATTGAAAAGCTGACCATTGGCTTGAACGGTATAGGCTTTCTGTTGTCCATAGAGAGTTCCTACCGGCAGATTCGTATTAGCATCTGATATGACTTGTTGGACTTGATCAATACCAATCCCGCGGGCGGCCATCTCATTGGGGTCTACTTGTACTCGAACGGCATATTTTTGGGATCCATAGACGTTTACTTGGGCAACCCCGCTAAGCATAGATATTCTTTGACCTATCATGGTTTCGGCATATTCATCTAAAGTATATAGCGGCAACAAGGGCGAATATAAAGCTAAATAGATAACCGGGTAATCGGCCGGGTTCACTTTCTGAAAAACAGGCGGGGTGGGCAATTGTGGGGGTAATTGACCCGCCGCAGCGGCAATTCCTGACTGAACATCCAAGGCGGCTCCATCAATATTCCGGCTTAAATCAAATACAATAACAATCTGAGTAACCCCTTGCGCACTCACGGAAGTCATTTGATTAATTCCCGCAATGGTTGAGAATTGTTTCTCCAAGGGAGTCGCCACCGAGGATGCCATGGTATCCGGACTGGCACCCGGTAAACTTGCTGTGACCTGAATAGTCGGGAAATCTATGTTGGGCAAATCACTCACAGGAAGGAGACGATACCCCATCACGCCAAATAATAAAATCCCAAACATGACCAGGGAGGTCATGATGGGACGGCGAATGAAAAGTTCTGTAAAATTCATTTTATTTTCCCTGTGATTTGGAAGAAGTCGTATCCTTACTGGAAGTCCCAGCCGTCGTAATATCTACTTTTGTTCCCGGTACCAATCGAAGCTGACCGTCTGTAACAACTGTTTCTCCTACGGATAGACCATTCGAGATAATGGCATCCTGATGAAACGTTCGCTCAACGGTTACCGGGCGCAATTCAACACTCTGGTCATTTTTTACGACAAAGACATATTGCCCTTGCTGACCATTCTGAACGGCTTGATTCGGAACCACCAATCTATTCGGTTCAGTGGTCAATCGGATGGCAACTTTTACATATTGACCCGGCCAAAGACGGCGGTCTTTATTAGGATACGATGCTCTCAACATGATGGTTCCCGTACTTTGGTCAACTTTGTTATCCACAAAAACCAGTTCTCCATCAATAGGATTTTTCTCGTCATTGGGTACCATTGCTTCTACGACAAGTTTGTTAACTGCCATATACTGTTTGATGCGAGGCAATTCCTGTTCCGGCACGGTAAAGGTTACATAGATGGGTACGATTTGATTAATCGTTACTAAAGCACTCACACTGTTCTGAATGACATTTCCCGGATAGAACATGAAACTACCGGCACGACCGTTCATGGGAGACCGGATGGTACAATAACCCAGTTGAATTTTGGCATTTTCTACATCAGCTTTATCTGCCCGAATCGCTTCTTCCGTGGATTTAATCGCCGCTATATCGGCCTGGACTGTTGCTTCCAAAGCATCTGCGGTCGTACGAATATTATCGGTATCCTCTTGAGTAACGACTCCGTCTTTGAGTAATTTCACATAACGCTGGGCATCTACCTTGGCATTGATCATTTGTGCGCTATCTTTGTTGAGAGTAGCAATCGCCTGTTTGTTCTGCGCTATATCCTTATCCAGAGTTGCTTCCGTTTTCCGAAGAGCCGCTTCAAAAGGCGATGGATCAATTGTAAACAACAATTCGCCTTCCTTGACATCCTGTCCTTCCTTAATGTACGCCTTGTTCAACAATCCGGCCACTTGGGCAAATACAGTAACCGTCGAATAGGATTGGACATTGGCGACGTTACTAATTTCTATCGGTTCATCTTTTTGGATTACTGTACCCACGGTCACAGGAACGGTTTGTACGATGGGAGCGACCTTCTTTTGACCGCATCCCGTAATCAGAATGATGCTAACAGATATAGCAACGATGATATGTTTTGGATTCATAGACTCCTCTTGTTGAACTTAGGATGGTAGGGTGTAGACACCCATTGCATTTTTAAGTGTAGCTAACGCAATCGAATAATCGTGTAATGCTTTGGCCCAGTTACTTTCTGCGGTAGTTAAGGACAATTCCGCGTCCGTTACATCTAAAGTTGTTGCCCGTCCATTCTGATAACTTAACCGCGCCATTTTCAATGAAAGTGTCGCCAAGTCAATGGCTTCTTTGGCGGCATCCACCAATTCTTTTTGTTCTCTGATCTGCAAAATGGCCTGTTCCACCTGGGTTTGCACGGCCAATAATGTTTTTTCATAGGATAACTGCGCCTGTTGCAGTGCAGCTTTTGCTTGCTTAACCTGACCGGAGATATTTAACCCGTCGAAAATCGGCATCGTTAACGTGACGTTTGCTGACCAAGATGTGAAATCATATACAGGAGCTCCTTGATACCGATTGGATTGCAATGTATAATCGCCATTCGCCGCAATGGTTGGATAATGGAGCGCATGTTTCAAACTTAACTCGGCCTCATTCTGTTGAACTGTCAATTTTTGAGCTTTTAAATCAGGTCGATTGTCCCGGGCAATTTGCCAATCTTTTTCGGAGTCCGGCAAATACTCCACATAATCCAGTTTCCCGGTTACATCAATTTTCGTATTCGGTGGAAGATTAAATAGTTGGTTCAAATTCTGTTGTGATTGGATCAATTTATTTCTTGCGGATATTAAAGCCGGTTTTTGATTGGCGACATTCACTTCCGCCTGGGTAACATCAAACTGTGTATTGACACCCTGATTAAAACGTAATTTCGATTCTTTCAAATGATCTTCGGCATTTCGCAACGCCTCTTCACTCACTCTAATCAATTCTTGCTGTAATAACACATCATAAAAGACTGAGGTAACCGACAAAGTGATGGTTTGCTTGGTCTGTTCCAACTGAGTTTCCTCAACCTGAATCGCCAATCTTTCGAACTTGATGGCGGACCCTAATTTTCCAAATGTAAAAAGGGGTTGGCTTAATGAAAAGGTGGAAAAGAGTTCATCCGCATTGGTTCCGCTACTGGTGGATACTCCTAAATTATCAAGTCTTTCAGCCTCCATAGTAAGGTTTAACTGGGGTAATATACTCGCACGGGCTTGAATATATTGGGCTTTGGCCACCTGGATAGCCTCTACTTGCGTTTGTACATCCGTATTATTTTTCAAAGCATAATCCATTGCCTGGTCCAAAGTCAGGGTTTCCGGTATATCCTGCTTATTGGTACTGTCTGTACTCGGCTTTGTCAAACCGACTGAATAAAAAGAGTGTAGGATAAAAACAAAAATAAGAAATTTGATAAAAGAAAATACTTTCATTCTATGCATAATGACACACACCGAGTCCTTTATTATAAATTAACCAAATCTTAATTAAAACCCGACCGTTTCCAGTTTATTCTTATACACTTACTAATAAAAAAAGGTGTACAAATAACCTATGCGATACTGTTATCCAAACCCTCTACCAACCGTCTCACGATTCGGAGATACGATGCACGGTCCTTTTCACTTAAAACCGAGAACATAGACCGGAAGCGACGAATCTTAATTTGATGTAGTTCGTCAATAATCTGCTGACCTTTTGGGGTTAAGCGGATTTTGACCAACCGGCGATCCGATTCTACCCGTTCTCGTTCCACATATTTATTTTTCACCATCCGGTCAATCAGTCCGGTGGCGGTAGACAGGCTCGCATGTAATTGGTCCGCCAGTTCACTCATGGTCAATAATTCATGTTTCCGTAATATCCATCCGGTCAAGAACTGTCCCGGCGTCATGTTATGCTCCGCCAAACAAATGGGATCGTCGGAATCCAACTTAAACTTCATTTGAATGACAAGTTCGTGAAATTCTTCCAGTTGGGATTCAATTTTCGTCACGTGAATATAATTTCCTTTTTAAATAGTTTACTTCGCGAAATATTCATATATTCAAATATAATCCAGATTAAAGTATCTGTCAAGAACTAATTAATGCATCGGCGCCTTGGTTTTTGCTAATTTTACTTTTTGGAAAAGGAACGCCAGGGGAATACACAATAACGACAATATGCCCAGAATTCTGAAATCATCCACATAAGCCAGCAATGTGGCCTGCCCAACCAGATTTTGATAAATTGCACCTAAAGCCAATTGATTGGACGCGAACGCTCCTGTCTGGGTGTGAAAATGGCTATAAAGAGCATGATATTGTTGTTGATAGACGGGATCATAAGGTGTTAAATGGGAAATCAAGAGAGCTTGATGGGCTTGCGCTCCACGGGAAAGCATAGTCGTGACCGAGGATATCCCAATCCCACCGCCAATATTCCGCATTAAATTAAAAATACCGGAAGCGTTCCCCATTTGTTCATTATGCAGGGTTCCCATCGTTAAAGTGGTTAACGGAACGAATATAAAACTAATCCCCAGCCCATTGACCACACTGGGCCATATCGCATTCCACATGCCCATTTGCAGATTAATATGGCTCAGCATAAAGGAAGATAAGGCGATAATTCCGAATCCAACAATTATTAAAAATCGGTTGTCGATTATCCCTACCAATCTTCCCACCAGTACTGTGGTCGCCAAAGCCGCCAATCCTCTCGGACTTAGTGCCAAACCGCTTAAGAACGCCGTGTATCCCATTAATTGTTGTAAATACAATGGGATCATTACTGTGCTGCTGTAGAGAACCACACCAATAATTGTAATCATAAAAGTACCGATGGCAAAGTTGCGGACTTTAAAAATACGTAAATTGACTATGGGTTCATCGGTGCGAAGTTCCCGAATTATAAAAAGAAAAAAGCAAGCGACTGAAATAAAGGTAAACCAGCGTACCCAGACCGCTGAAAACCAATCAGATTCCTGGCCTTTATCCAGAATAATTTGTAGGGTAGCCAGCCAAATAGCCATAAATCCAAACCCGATATAATCCACTTTCCCGGATTTAGATCTTTTGATATAAGGCGGGTCTTCAACAAATAAATTGGACATAATTATCGCCAATATCCCCACAGGAAGATTAATATAAAATACCCATCTCCAGGAATAGTTATCCGTTATCCATCCTCCCATGGTCGGACCAATGATAGGGGCTACAATAACGCCCATGGCAAATATGGCCATTGCCTCTCCACGTTTTTCTTTTGGAAAACTTTCCAATAAAATAGCTTGCGATATCGGTTGTAACGCTCCTCCGCCTGCGCCTTGGATAATCCGAGCTAAAACAAGAAATCCCAAGCTCCCCGCGATTCCACATAATCCAGAGGCAATCGTAAACATAATAATGCAAAAGATAAGAAACCGTTTACGCCCAAAGACATTGCTCAACCAACCGGTCGCAGGAAGAATGATTGCATTAGAAATCAGATAGCTGGTTAATACCCAGGTGGATTCATCGGTTGTGGCGGAAAGGGTTCCCGCAATATGGGGCAAGGCAACATTGGCAACGGAAGTATCCAATACTTCCATGAACGTTGCCAACATAACCGAGGCGGCTATAAGCCATGGGCTAAAACTCGGTTTCCATTCAGGCAAAGCAATCCCCGGCGTCTGAGCAACGGCGGAATCCGCGCTCATTTCAGATTAACCTCCGGGGTTACGGACATTCCAGGCGCCAAAACATATTTTGAATCAGGAGGTTCATCAAAAACAATTTTCACAGGTACGCGCTGCACTACCTTGACATAGTTTCCTGTCGCGTTTTCGGGAGGCAATAAACTAAACCGGCTGCCCGTGCCCGATTGGATACTGTCAATATGTCCTTTGAAGATTTTCCCGGGATAGGCATCCACGCGAATATCCACCGATTGACCCGGACGCATGTGAGTTAATTGGGTCTCTCTGAAATTGGCGGTTACCCAGACTTCGCTGGGGACAATCGCCAGTAACGTTTGCCCGACTTGAACAAAATCCCCGACTTCGACTGCTTTTCGGGTAATCCGACCATTGATTGGTGCATAAATTTTGGTATAAGACAAATACAACTCTGCTTTCTCAACCCCTGCCTTCAAATAATCCATACCTCCCAGCATAGTATCCAAGATAGATTGACTCACACCTTGTTTTTGCGGAGCTACATTCGTCTCTTTGAAAGAACCCAGAGCTCTTTCGAGATCCGATTGCGATTGTTGATACTGCGATTCCAACTGATGCAAATTATCCACGGCTTCTTTCTGGGCAGCTACAGTTTGTACCGCTTGTGCTTCCGCACTGACGGCACGTTTCCGTGTGGCATCCAATTGAGCTTTAGCACTCTGTGCCGCGGTCACGGAATGTTCTTTATCCTGGAGAGAAATCACACCATCTTTCAACAATTGTTCCGAGCGTTTGGCATCGGCTTCCGCTTGCACCGATTGGGCTTCTGTGGCCACGACATCCGCTTTCGCCGCTTCCGCGTTAGCCATCGCTGTCGTTACCTGATCATTGGATTCTTCCAGTTTGTTTCTTGACGCGTTCATTTGCGCTTGGAGACTCTTCACATTGGCCCGGGCACTTTGTACGGCGGCGGAAGCTTCCTCTGTCTGCGCAACTGAGGTAATTTTTGTCATATCCGCATTGACCTTTGCTCCATTTTTTTGTGCAATAAAAGCCTGCCAACCGGCACTAGCTTGACTCAATGCCACTAAATAATCCGATGGGTCAATTTCAGCCAATAAATCTCCAACCTTGACTTGTTGATTATCCTGAATATATACTTTCAAAATATGTCCTGAGACCGAAGGACTGACTTGAACAATGTGCCCGTCTATAAACGCATCATCCGTGGATTCATGAGACAAAGAATACACGTAATAATAAAGCCCGATGATAACGCACACCACTACTACAAGAATCCCAGCCACTTTCGCATAAGGATGTTGTACCAAGTTATTCTTATTATTTCCCGCTTTTACCGGAGTTTCTGGAGAAACTTTTTCTTCATTTCCGGCTGGTTTCGAACTTTCTTCCATTGGATAGAACCCTTTCTCTAAGATAATACTTATCTATTGGTAATAAAATAAAATGAATCCCTAAGGAACTTCATAATTCTTAATAAATATCCTAAAAAGCTTTACTATGTAAATAATTTGCTTTATAAAATATTAGCGAATTTTAGGAAGGCTGTCAACTGATAATAAAATGGAATTTACAGTTACAAACTCTTTGATTGTCATTCCTGACGATGATGGGGGAATCCAGTGTTACCCTCACCCCAGCCCTCTCCCAAAGGGGGAGGGAAATATTTGTGGGGCTTGAGGCATCAAGCCTGTGTGTTAGTCATTGCGAGCGAAGCGTGGCAATCTCGTTTTTAATCGTTGTTTAGTTCTAGCGCGAGATTGCTTCGTCGCTTCGCTCCTCGCAATGACAAGGTTAGGTCAAATTAGGATACTACCAGTTCTGTCCTTTAATTGACTGTACACTATTTAATATGGTAAATTGTATTGAAATTATATAAGAGGATAGTGTATGTCATCGGAAGCAATACGGTATTTACAAAATGCCAAGCAGATACTAAAACAAACTCCTATCGAAAACGACTTTTATAGTGATCGAAAGCCTGTTAGGGAAGCGTTTAGTACAGCTTACCTGGCTATATTAGAGGCGATCAATGAAGTTCTTCTGCGAAAAGGTCTCACAAAAAAAGAGTTGCCAAAATCGGTTGAATCCTACCGGGTTGCTTTACAAAAACATATTTCTGTTCATAATGGTAAATTATTACGGGAATTTGAAATGCTTTACGATGCCCTTCATATAGCCGGGTATTATCGGGGTCTAATTTATAATGTGGATGCTGTAAAAGGATATTTCAAATCAGCCCAAGGTTTTATTGAAATATTAGAGAAAACAAAATAGAGCATAGTGTAACAAAAATACACCTGTCATATATATTTCTGCTGTAAATAATTAACCACCCAAATAAATTTTCTTAACTTGATTATCATTAATGAGGATTTCTTTGGATCCTTCAAGTGCAATAGTTCCTACTTCAAATACATACGCACGATGACACACTTCCAATGCCATTCGGGCATTCTGTTCTACAAGCAGAATGCTTGTTCCGTTTTTATTGATTTCAATGAGTTTATCGAAAATCAGGTCAACGTAATTGGGAGATAAACCCAGAGACGGTTCATCTAATAATAATAACCTTGGTTGAAGCATCAAAGCCCTACCCAAAGCCAACATTTGTTGTTCACCCGTTGATAGAGTACCAGCTTTTTGTTTAAATCTTTCTTTCAAGATAGGAAACAATCCAAAGATATTTTCCATTCTTTCTTTAATTAAGGCATTTTGGTTTTGTCCCAAAATAAAGGCGCCCATTTCCAAATTTTCATAAACAGTCATGGTAGCGAAAACACGCCGACCTTCAGGAACTAATGACATCCCTTTTAATACCAATTGGTCGGTTCGTAACCCTTTTATATTATTCCCATCAAATAATATTTCTCCACTCTCAATCTGTCCCCCCATTTCACCGATCAAACCTGAAACTGCTTTTAAAGATGTGGATTTCCCTGCTCCATTAGGGCCAATCATGGCAATAATCTCACCTTGATTTAACTGGAATGAAACACCGGTAAGTGCTTTAACCATTCCATAATTCACTGAAAGATTTTTTACTTCAAGGAGCAATTTTTCGTTTCCTTCCCAGATAGGCGTTAATTACCTCCGGATTGTTCTGTATATCTTCCGGTCTATCTTCTGCTATCTTTTTCCCATAGTTCAGTACAATAATCCATCCTGAAATATCCATAACAACCCTAATATCATGCTCTATAAATAGGATTGTCTTTCCAGTATCACGGAGATTTTGGATAATACTTTTCATTTCAATGACCTTTTGAGGAGATAACCCTGCCATCGGTTCATCTAACAATAATAATTTTGGTTCAAGAGCAAGTGCGCGTGCTATTTCCAATAACCTTCTTTGACCATGAGATAAATTCATTGCCAGAGAGTCTTTTTTATCCACCATGCCGACCATTTGAAGATAGTGTATCGCTTTCCCTTTATTTTCATTTTCTTCCTTTAACATGGTTTTAGATTTTGATAATGCCGACCAAAGACTTTCCCCTTTATTATATTGGGTTGCCAGCATTACATTGTCTAATACAGATAATTGAGAAAATAATCGAATATTCTGGAAAGTTCTTCCAACACCCAGTCTTGCTATTCTATCAGGAGATAATGATGTGATTCTTTGATTTTCAAAGAAAACATCCCCATCATTAGGTTTAATAAATCCAGTAATGATATTGAAAAGCGTGGTTTTTCCGGCACCATTAGGGCCGATTATAGCACTGATTAAACCTTTGGGAATATTAATGGATAAGTTATCAATGGCTTTAATACCATCAAAATCTTTCGATAAATTATTTATCCCTAAAATACAATCATTAGGATGCTGATTCAAACATTTAACTCCATTTATATTTTCCTAATATGCCTTGCGGTCGTTTTAGCATAAGAATAACCAATAATAATCCATAAATCATCTGCCTAAGCGGAGCGGCAATAGAACTCGGCAAACCTAGAAATCGGAGTAATTCTGGTAAAATGACCAAAACGGAAGCACCAATAAAAGAGCCTGCGAGGCTACCCATTCCACCAAAAACTACCATCAAAAGAATGGTAATGGATTCCATGACCGTAAAACTGGAAGGGTCTATAAAAGTGATATAATGGGCATAAAGACTTCCAGCAATCCCCGCAAAAAAAGCACCAATGACGAATACCCACACCTTATACTTATTAATATTTTTTCCCATTGCCAGAGTGGCAATTTCATCTTCCCGAATTCCTTGTAAGATTCTTCCAAAAGGAGAATTTACCACTCGATTAAGGAAGAAATACGTTAAAAATACAAAAAAACCAACAAGAATAAGATATTGCCAGATAGCAGATAATTGATAACTAAAAATTGAAAACCCCGGAATTCCAGGTAAACCCATAGGACCTCGTGTCAAATCTACCCAGTTTTGGGATATGGAATAAACAATCACACCAAAACCGAAAGTTGCCAAAGCCAGGTAATCTCCTTTCAAGCGTAGCGATGGGAAAGCAATGACAACCCCCAATAGGGCGGAGAGAATGGCACCTATGGGTAATCCAATCCAAGGTGTTACACCATAATGCAACGCAAGCAAAGATGAGGTATAGGCACCAATACAGGAAAATGCCGCATGCCCTAAAGCAGGAAGTCCGGTATAACCGACAATCAAATTAAGACTCAGGGTTAGTATAATATAGATTCCAGTAATAACCAGTATGTGGAGAATATATTCCATTGTTTTTAAGTCAATTCCTAAATCCTAATTTCTAAATAATAATGCAATATCTAATTTCCAAATCCTAAATTCTAAACAAAATATAATTTCTAAATCCAAAATTTCAAAACTCTATTTTGATTTTTCAATAATAGAACCAAAGATTTTCATCAATTCTGTAGCTTCTTGAATAAGTTTTATTCCCATTGTTTCCGAATCATTATTATTTGATTCAATTAGTTTTAACCAATAAATACTTTCCTTGGATTCCTTTCGACAAATCTTGATTCTCATCCTAAAATCTTTTTTACCAAGTGCTTCGTTTGCTTCAATATAATTAGCTCCAACAGAACCTGAAGAACGAATCAACTGTTTTGAATTCTCTTGATTCGCTAATGTCTTTGGTACAGTTTTTAGAAAACCAATCGTCTCTTTCGCAAAACTTAAAGTCCTTTCTTCCAAATCATATCTTTTCTCTCCAGACATACAATATAAAATCCTAATTTGAAATTTGAATTTGTTTAGAGATTCGTATTTCGATATTAGAATTTCCTCCTCCTATTTTAAAATTGTTTAGAGATTCGTATTTCGATATTAGAATTTTCTCCTATAATTTGTCCTTTTCAACCTTGGAACCGAGAATTCCATAGGGTCTAAATAATAGAAATATAATTAAAATGACAAAAGAGATACAATCTTTCCAACCGGCTTGAATTTTCCAAATACCAAGATTTTCAGCTAATCCAAGAGATAAGCCTCCTAACATGGTTCCGGGGATACTACCAAATCCACCAATAATAGAAGCTGTAATACCTTTTAAGATAGCGTTCATCCCCATTGTGGGCTCCATATTGGTTTCAAGGGATAATAATATACCCGCCATTCCTGCCAAAAATGAACCAATACCAAAAGAATATAAAATAATTGTTTCTGGATTTATACCCACTACGCTTGACGCAATTGGATCATCCGCAACTGCTCTCATTGATTTCCCTGATCTTGATTTCCGGAAATAAACCCATAATCCCACAAACAACAAAAAACTAAAGACAATTATCAGTATTTGAATATCTGTTATCGCTGCTCCCAGAATTTGATGACCCTCTTTCACGGATCCGGTTCTTAATGTAAGAATTTGAGCACCATAAATTAATTGGATAAGATTTTGTAAGAAAATAAAGATACCAAAGGAAGCTATGAGAAAGACTAAATTTGGAGCTTTTTGTTGACGGAGAGAAAAATAAACTAGCCGATCGATAGTTATACCAACGATTCCTGACAGGAGAGAGGCAAAAAAAAAGACAGTATGGAGTTAATCCCTAAGTAGTTTAAGAAAGTATAGGCTAGATAAGCACCAAATGTATAAACAATACCGTGTGCGAAATGAAAAAATCTTATGGTACGATAAATAATAACAAATCCTATAGAAACCAATGCATATATACACCCTGCAATTAAACCGTTTATAAATAATTGTTGAATCATAAATAGAATTTTTATTGCTTTTTATGTCTCATTCCTACTATAAGAGTTAGTAGCCCGATCAAGAATAAACTAATTGTAAGTAATGAATTAGTTTTCGAAGATACATTATTAATCGATATATTTTCAGAATTGTTATTTTGAGGTTTATCGATATGGGGATTATTATTAAAATTAGTGGAAATTGGGCGATTTTCTGTTTGAACATAAGAATGGTGAAACTCTAATAACTTTAAATAATGTGTAACTGGTATCATGGTTCCAATGGGGACTAGATACCATAAAAAAAGTAATAACAAATATCCTATTAATGCAAGGAAATAAAATTCAATGATATTAGGCTTTTGCAAAAAACAGAATATAAATGGTAAAAATACAAATAGTAAAAATATTACCAATAGTAATATTTCAGTACAAGTATATCCTAAAAGTCCTTTCCATCTATCCCTTAAGTTGTCTTTTTTATTATGCCACGTCCAATATAACAGAAGACTTACCGCTACTATATATAGCAACGCTGAAACTGATAGAATAATACGTATTATATTCCAATAAGACATTTCTAGACTTGCTAAAACTAGAAATATTGTTGAGAAAGTTGCATAAATTATAAATATCAGAATTGTATAGGAGATCATATCAATGGCGAAAAAAAAATTCACAATAGTTTCCACACTCTTATAGATTTCCGTGTTTTTATCATATAAACAAATTCCTTTAAGCCGATATACTTCAGAGAGTAAACCTTTGGGGAAACTTAGATATCCACAAAGAAAAGCGAAAGCAGAGATGTTGTGACTAGCCCCCGATTACTGTACCACTCGTAATGTTAGTATACTCCAAGTTATGATGATTGTGGCAACTCGTAGGGAGCGTAGCGACCGAAGAGTTGCCACAGATTTCTTTAAATTCCTTGGGTGTCAAATAAGCCAAGGAACTATGGGGTCGGGTTTGATTGTACTCCTTTCTCCAATCTTCAATGATGATTTGAGCTTCCAACAGACTGGTAAATAAT
>CAVYHJ010000008.1:0-15627 GCA_963768165.1 uncultured bacterium
CTGAAATAATTGACAGGTATTTTTAAAATATGCTACCATTCCCTAAATATGGTGTAAAATATAATCATCATTACAAGAATTATTTTGTGATGGTTAGTGAGGAAGTTAATAAGATTTGTGTTAAATAAACTTCAAATAAAAGCACCATTACCAGTCTTATTTCCTTTTTTAATTATCGGCATGGGATTTTTTTGGTCAGTATCTTATGGCTCAGGTCCAGATTGGTATCCCATTTATCACTTTACTAAAACTTATACTTCCATAACAATAGATGATTTTTATACGATGGATTCATCAGAAGGAACTGGATATTCTTATTTGGGGATTCCTTTTTACTTTTCAAAGTCATCTTCTGACAATAGCACACCTGTTCATAGGTTAATTTATACATTTGGTAATAAGACCATTCATTTTTTTACTCCAAGTTGGGATGAATGGGTAAATTTCGATGAA
The DNA here is from genome assembly GCA_963768165.1 of uncultured bacterium. Taxonomy (GTDB): domain Bacteria; phylum UBP4; class UBA4092; order UBA4092; family UBA4092; genus CAVYHJ01. The sequence continues at coordinate 454 of CAVYHJ010000008.1, forward strand.
CCACTGGGGTGGAAATATGAAAAAATAATGGGGTATGTTTATATGTCTTCATTGCCAAGTAATCAATTCCCTAATGGTGTAGTTGATATCAACAGATTTAATCAACAATATCTTTTTGGTTCCCGTCATATCTATGCCGTTTCAGGTTCGAGTGAATCCAATTCTTTGTTAAATGATCCTCTCTGGCGTCTTGAAGCAAATTATCCATTCAAAACTTCACCAGATGGTAAACTTCCCTGTCCCCAACTTACAACTCCTCAAAATAATGCCACAATAACTTCTTCGCCAGTAACTCTTCATTGGAATACTATTTCTAATGTGAATTCCTATATTGTTCAAGTCAGTCCAACCATAAGCTTTAATCAGTCAGTTCTTTCAATACAAGTGTGGGGTGTCACTAGTGCTGTTTTTAATCTCAGTAATGGTACTTGGTACTGGCGAGTTAAAACTATTTCCAATTATCAGGCGCAATTAAATAATGGTGCTTCCGGAGATTTTTCTTCTTATTATGCCTTTTATTTAAATACATCAGGTTCAGGACCTCGCATAACATTTACGCCCAATCCATTAGATTTCGGAACGGTCAATGTAAATTCATCGGCAACTGCAACCTTTCAAATATACAATTATGCCTTGGATGGTGTATCAAAATTAACAATAAACAGTATCACAGGGAATCCTCAATTTGCAGTATTGAATTCACCCGCAACTCCATTTAGCATTAGTCCCAGTTTGTACCAAATCCTTACAGTGAAATTTACTCCTACATCTTCTGTAACCTATAACGGTAATATCACGATAGGTTCTAACGATCCCTCGGCAAGTATTGCTTATGAAGGAGTAACCGGTATCGGTTCATCTGTTTCGTCTTCCCAACCTCAGATTTCAACGAATCCATCGGGATTATATTTCGGAACAGTAACCGTTGGGAACAATCTCCAGCTTTCACTGACGATCAATAATACCGGAAACACCGCATTAACAATTGGTTCTACCAATATGAATAATACGGATTATCAGATTACCTCAAGTGTTCCAGGCTCTATAGGAGCGAATTCAAGCCAGGCAATTACCATTCGATTTACTCCATCAATCGCTGGAAATGATAATGGTACTTTAACAATCAACAGTAATGATCCCAATACTCCTGCTTTACAGGTAACCTTAACGGGTTCCGGAACCAATCCTTCACAACCCAGCGCCCAAATAATTACTGCTTCCTATCCGTTTGATTTCGGCTCACAAAATGTTGGTTCTACGATATCGGAATCATTTAGCATTAAAAATGTAGGGAATGCTGTGTTGAATGTTACTTCTCTTCAAGTGTCTGGTGCAGGATTTTCTCTGAGTGTAGGAATTCCAACAAATTTTTCGGTAAGTGCCGGGAATTCCTCTACGATAACTATCAATTTCTCACCCACCGCAACTAATACCTATTCAGGCAATGTATTATTTGCAACAAACGATCCTATAAATCCAAGTATGGGACTTGCCCTCCATGGTTCAGGAACAATTCCACGAGATACATTGAATGGATCGAGCCCGGCATATTGTCCTTTCAATGGAGAACCTGTCAATTCTGCCACTGGAAATTATGTAAACACTCACACAGACTTCAGAATTCCTACTCGTGCCGGGTCTTTAAATTTAGTAAGAAGTTATAATGCACAAATTAATTACTTGGGTACTTTCGGTTACAACTGGCGCCATACTTATGATATTCGATTGTCAGAAGATACCTCCGGTATTGTTAAAATTATGTGGGCGGATGGACGTGCCGAATATTATGGACCTTTAGGCGGGGGAAGTTATCAAAATCTTTATTCTCCTTATTCTGGATCTCTGATTAAAAATCTCGACAATACATACCGGTTTAAGACTAAAGATAGAACTGCTTATTTGTTTAGTACTTTTGGTTCTCTTTCAACAATAACCGATAAAAATGGGAATATCGTTTTCATAAATTATAATGGTTTTAACCAATTAATCAGTGTATCCGATCCAGTTGGAAGAACTATCAACTTTTATTACAATACCATCGGTCAAATCACGACGGTTATCGATTTTGGTAATCGAATTTATCAATATACCTATGATGCCAATACTAATCTGGTGACTTATACCAGTCCTCGTGGCTCTATGTACACCTATAGTTATGATACCTTGCACCGGATCATACAAATTATGGATCCGAGGGGAAATCCTCTGGTTACCAATGATTATGATGCTATGTCTCGAGTTACCACTCAAACAGGTGCAAAAGGGTATTCTATGAATTTCACTTATGACACGGTAAATTTTCAAACCTTGATGATGGATGCCCTGGGACAATTTGAAACGAATATCTTTGACCCCGGTTATGAAATTATTCAGGACATAGATGCTCGTGGATATTCCAATCAATATACCTATGATAGTGCCCATAACAGAACCTCATTAACGGATAAGAATTTAAACACAAATATTTTTAGTTCCGATTCTCATGGTAATCAAATAATGGTAGTTGACCCGAGTTCCGATACCACTCAAATGTTTTATGACCAATATGACCAGATAATCAGTCGGATAGATCGTATTGGTCAAATGACATCCTACAGTTATGACTCCTTGGGAAATTTGATAACCGTTATATCTCCGTTAGGATTCATCACAAATATGGCTTATGACCAGTATGGAGAACTCACAGAGTTGACAGATTCCCTAGGTAACTCAACTCATTATCTTTATGACATCTATGGAAACTTAAAAAGCCGAATAGATGCGCAAGGAAATCAAACCCATTTCAACTATGATTCTTTTGACCGTGTCACATCCATGATAAATCCCCGAAATGGTATCACTTTATATCAATATGACAACGACAATAACCTGGTTAAACTTACAGATCCCATAGGTGCTATTACACAGTACGGCTATGATAGTAACAATAACCGGATACAACTTATCAATCCAATGGGCAGTACGACTTTATTCGTATATGACAATCAAGATTTACTCCAATCAGTTACCGATGCGTTGGGACACACAATCACCTATAGTTACGACAGTCTGAATCGTTTTATTCAAACGACAGATGCTCGAGGAAATGTTACCTTGTACTATTATGATCCCATTGGAAATTTGGTAACAGCAATTGATGCTTTGGGAAATCAATCTCAATACCAATACGACGGGAATGCAAACCGCATCCTTACCCAAAACCCTAATTCTCATCAATCTTTCTATAGTTTCGATATACTCAACAGATTGATTGGCTTCAGTGACCCATTGGGAAATGTCACCTTCAATTTCTTGGACCCCGTAGACCGCCTTACCAGTATGAGGGATGGCAATAATCTGTACACCCAATTTACATATGACAATCAAGGAAGATTGGTCAAGGTACAGGATGGTGCAAATAATACCGCCCATTATTCCTATGATAGCGTTGGAAATTGCACGAATATCGTTGATCCCAATAATCACCAAACCGGTTATGTTTTTGATTCGCTAAACCGCTTGGTTTCTGAGACCGATGCACAAGGACATACAATCAGTTATACCTACGACTCCCTGGGAAATCTTTCTACCCGTACGGATGGCAATGGAGCTATCCGTATTTATTTTTATGATTTGAATAACCGATTAAACATCATCATTTATCAAGATGGAAACCAAGTAAATTTCTCCTATGATTCCGCAGGTAACCGGACAACGATGACAGATTCCAACGGGACTACAAATTACCAATATGATTTGTTAAGCCGATTAACGAGTGTTACCGATTCTTATGGTCAAACTGTAGGTTATGGTTATGATTCTTATGGAAATCGAACGTCACTAATCTATCCCGGTGGGAAAATTGTTACCTATACCTTCGATTCATTGAACCGATTAAATACGGTTGTAGATTGGCTGGGTGGAATTTTCCAATATAACTACGATTCTGCAGGAAATCTTACTATGGTTCTCAATCCCAATGGAACTTGGGAACAACGACTATATGATACCGCCGATCGATTGACCACGATTGTAACTTATAAATCCGATACTTCAGTCATTGCCAGTTATGGATTTGTCCTGGATAATGTTGGAAATCGCAGAGCCATTAATAAAACCGATTCTATCCCCCGATATTTCGACGCTATCAATGTAACTTATGGCTATGATTCTGCCAACCAGATTTTAATATCCAATAGTTCCACTTTCACTGGGACTACCACTGTAACTACTTTTAGCTTTGATAGTAATGGAAATGAAGTACTACAGACCCAATCTGGAGTCTCCACAAATTATATCTATGATTTTGCTGACCGGTTGATACAAGCTTCCAATCCTTCCCAAAATTCTCAGTATGGATACAATGGCAGAGGAGATAGGATTATATCGGCTTACAATGGACAAACCACAGAATATCTTTTGGATCAAAATGTACCTTTGACCAATGTCTTAGCTGAAATGGATAATTCTGGAAATATTATGGCTTATTATATCTATGGTCGGGGATTGGTGGAAAAGATCAATGCCAGCGATACTTCGCAATATGTTTATCATCTCGATGGAATCGGTAGTGTGGTGGCTATAACCGATTCAACCCAAAATATAGCCAATAGTTATGCTTATGATGAATTTGGTGGAGTTGCCAATCAATTGGAAAATATATCAAATCCATTTAAATATGTCGGAAGATATGGGGTTATGCAGGATTTGAATGGGTTACTCTTTATGAGAGCAAGGTATTTTGATCCATCTTCAGGTCGCTTTGTTAATAGAGATTCTCAAGTAGGAGATTTATTAGTCATTCAACAATTAAATCGTTATGTATATGTAGTCAATAATCCTTTGATTTATATGGATGTTAGCGGTCTATCTTTATCATCTTGGTGGTCAAATTCAAATATAAATCCAGCGAATTGGTTGCCAGTTCCAGAATATGGATCCACTCAATATAATTTATATGTGATTGGGGAAAATGGTGCCCAAACAATTGCTAGTGCTTCTGAAGTGGTTGGTTCTACATTAGAAGCAAGCATTGATCTTTCACATGGAGATATCCGAGGAGCAGGGAATTCTCTTATTGACGTTGTTTCTAATCTTGATAAAGCAATTGGTAGCGCCTCTCAATTGGGTGCAAATGCTTCTAAACTATTGAATGGACAACAACTTGATGAATCAGATCCAAAAGGTCCCATTCGTCAATTAATCTACTCAAAATTAGGTAATGATACTGGAAATTTAATAGATTCTCTTCTCGAAGCACATAGCATTATAGGTGGTTTAACGGGATTAATAGATAATCAAAATACAAACTATATTTTGGATGCATTATCGTTGCCATTTGATATTAAAAACTATATTGAAGAAACATTACAAAATTATTATATAACACCACCTAAAAAATAAAAGTATATGAAAACACAAAATTTTAAAATAAGGAATAATTGGAACAGAATTTATTTGAATGAGCTTTATTTACCAGTGTTGTTTCTATTTCTAGTTTTCTATGTCTTAAATTCTTTCTGTGTTGCCGACTGGTCTAGTGATCCGGGTATCAACGTGGCAGTATCTACATCTATCGGAACTCAACCTAATTTTAATACAGTAAGTGATGGATTAAGTGGTGTTATTGTCATTTGGTTTGATAGCCAAAACATTTATGCTCAAGCGGTTGATTCAGCTGGAAATATTAAATGGACACCAAATGGTTTATTAATATTTAGTTCACCGAATCTTTTAGGAAGCCCATTGATCACGAGTGACAGTGCCGGAGGGGCAATTATATGTTGGACACAAATTCAGGGTAATAATACTAATTTTGATATATATGCACAAGCAATAGACTCCATTGGGAATTTAAAATGGGGTTCAAATGGATTACCTATTGTTACACTTGCAGGGCGTCAAAGTGCATCAAGTATAGTTAGTGACGGTGCCGGGGGAGCAATTATAGCTTATGATGATTCTCAAAATGTCGGAAGTTACTTACAGGCGGTTGATAAGTTTGGTTCATTAAAATGGAACACAAATGGGGTTCCGATAGTTTCTGGATTAGGTGAAAGTGTAAGTCCAACTATGATTGAGGATGGACTAGGTGGTGCAATTTTAGCTTGGGCTGATAATAGAACGCACTCCTATTCACATATTTATGCCCAAGCGATTGATTCCAATGGCAATGTCAAATGGACTTCAAATGGAATCCCTATTTGTACAGCCAATATGAATCAATCAAATCCACGTCTAGTCAGTAACGGAAATGGTGGGGCAATAATAGCATGGAATGATAATAGAAATTATAACAATACGAACCAAGATGTTTATGCACAATCAATTAATTCAAATGGAACACTTCAATGGGCATCGAATGGTATGGCTATAACTTCAGCTCCGGGTTATCAAGGTATTGATGCGCTAATATCAGATGGAAATGGTGGAGTGATTGTTGTTTATGATGATTCGGTAAATAACTACTTCCAAGCAATCAGTTCTTCTGGTATGTTTCGATGGCTTACTACTGAAAAACCTTGTTGTGAAGTTTCCGATGGCAATGGTGGTGCAATAATTTCTTGGAATGATAATCGAAATCAATCTAGTACCGGAATTGATATTTATGCACAAGCATTGAACAAATCTGGAAAAAATAAATGGCTCCAAGGAGACATTGCCGTATGTACTGCTGTAAATAACCAAACGGCTACAAATTGTGTTACTGATTTGCAAGGAGGAACAATTCTCATTTGGGCGGATTATAGATATGGCACAACATATAGTATTTTTTGTCAGAGAGTATTTTCAAATGGTTCATTAGGTTCACCAGCAGAAATTCCAGTAAAGGGTGACATTGTTTATACCTACGATAACACCTACCGCCTTGTGACCTGTGCTTTTACCAATGGAGTATCCATTGTTTATAATTACGATTCTTCAGGTAACCGGTCAGGCAAAACAGTAACCAGTAAATTATTGTTATCTTTAGGTTCTAACAATCCTTCTCCCATCACTATTCCAGCTTCCACTACGGATGTATCTCTTCTAGAAGTACATTTGCAAGCCAGTAATGCCGAAGATATTCAATTAACTACTTTAAATATTACTTTCACAGGCACCGGTGATCCATCGAATGACATTTTAACCATTAAAATGTACAATTATGGAGATGGTCAACTTGGGGATACCACGACCTTTGCAAATAATGGTATCGCCACGTTTACAGGTCTTTCCAAAACCATTCCCGCAGGTACAGGTATTGACCTACTATTTGTTGCTACTATCGTAGGTTCTGGTAATCCCAACAAAACTTATGGAGTTAAACTAGCCAAGAATAGTGATGTGGGTTCTATTGGACTTACTTCTGGGCAATTCATCTATCCTTTAGGTGCACCGATTACAGGACAAACCGATTCCGTTGTTCCAGTAGAATTAAGTAATTTTGAATTGGCAAAGAAAATTGACTCAAATCCATCAAAGTAGACTTACTTGCAAGCGGCTTTAAGATCGGCATAACGGATAGAGATTTCCAATCCCCGTCCCGAATCAGTAATAGAATATTACGCTAAGAATTGACAAATAGAAAACATGGGTTATAATAAAAGAAGATAATAGCGTTTTTGACGACTTTGTCGGTGAGAAATGTCAAATTAGAGAAGCGGGATAAAACAGCCTACAGCGAAGCAGGGTTCGTTCAATAAAATCAATATAAATAGCAGGCGGGAAGTGGAATTGAAAATTTCAATTCCACACCATCTCCGCTTCACCTCCAGTCTATCTCCAGTGGTTGTTCGCTTGGGGTACGTTATTGGTACAGTAAGAATAGGGGGTGAAGACGATTGATATTCGGAGGATTAGGGTTATTTCTTGATTAAATCGAAGCGGACGCGGGCGGTTTTATCGGATACGAAAGGCAACGTAATCTTTAATGGTTCATAACCGTTAGCGGTAACCAACACAATTTGGTTGCCATGGGGAATGTCTTCCAGCAGGACTGTGCCGTCTCTCAAGGAATAGGCGGAAGACCTTTCCACGATAGAGGTAACTTCCAGCAAGGCGTGTTCAATGGGTTTGCCATTATGAGCGTCATAGACCTCGCCTAATAGAAAAGCATATTTGGTGGATTGCACACTGACGGCAGAAACGCCAACGACATTCTCATTTTGTGCTGTGACAGTATAGATGCCAGTGTCCGCGGAGGAAACGAGATAGGAGAGGGCTAATCCATTGACTGTTGTTACTTTGGATTCGGTCAAGGTTCCGTTGGTAGACTTTAAGTTTACGGGAGTGCCATCCGCGACAGGATTCCCCTGCCCGTCCCGGGCTGTGATGATAATGGCGGAACGAGAATCCCCGTCATTCAATATATTTGCCGGAGAGGTTTTCACTTCCAACGACTTTACCGGGGCGATTACCTGAAAGATGTACGGGCTAGGATAGACGCTCGTCTTATTCAAGTTCATGAATTGCGCGAGGATGGTGTGATAGTTATTCGCCAAAGGCGAGTCTATAGTGGCAGTGATATTACCCGCAGAGCGGTTGTAGGAAGAAGGTATTGGTTTCCCATCCACTTTGACTACAATTGAGTCCGCCAAGATTAACTGACCTTTTAATCCATCGTTGACCTTAATAGTAACCTTGGGCTGGCGGTCGTAAGTCGTCTTATCGGGTGCGGTAACTACCGCCTTGGGAATCCCAGAATAGAAGAATTTCGCCAACCCTATAAAGTATCCATACGCTTCCCGCTTATTATACACAGGGTCTCTGAGACGCTGTTCTTCCTGGGGATTCGAGTGAAAGGTCGCCTCACAGAGCGTAGCTGGAATCTTAGTGTTTCGCAATACCGCAAACCCTTGACCGGGATAAATATAGAAATCGCTTTTCAAGGGAATCGGAGTGCGTTGGCTCATATTCAGTGCATTGGCGACTCCGTCGCCGATATAGCGCGCCATATCAAGGTTAAGGGGACCATAGTCGGGATTGTCATGATACCAAGTACTGGTGAAATTGGTAGATGGGCTGCTGGAAGCATTATGATGCAAGGACACAAAGTACTCTGCCCCGCAGGTGTTGGCAAAATAGCTTATCTGATCAAGCCGAACCAATACATCGGTGGTACGGGTCATATAGACCTGCATCCCTGCCTGTTCCAAAAAATCTTTCAAATCTAACGCAACGCGTAAATTTACCTCCGCTTCCCGCAAACCGGTCGGTCCTCGCTTATATCCCTTAACATCCGCGTCCCCTCCATGACCCGGATCGAGACAAATTTTCTGACCTTTGAGTGCCGTGGCATACGGGGGAATGGGATACAGGTCTTGCTTAACGCCAGACTGATTCTTGGCAGAGGGCATGGTGGCACACCCGGCAAGGATAGTGCCAATAACCAATATGGAAATCAAACCGGCTAATCGTTTCATAGCAATACTTACGTAACATACCAGAAGCAACCTTCCCCGTCAAATAAAATAGTTTCGGGTTAGGGGCTTAAGGCATCAAGTTCAAGACTGGCGTCGGGAAAGGAAGAACATCATTCCCGACGCAGGAGTAAAAACTACCTAACAAAACAGGTTCAAAAATGGGCTAAAATCCCCTACCCACCCTCTCCATACCCTCTCCGTACCCTCTCCACTTCCTCTCCAGCGCACCAAAAGGAACACTACCTAACAAAATTGATAGAAACGGGGAATCGGGGAATGGGCGAATCGGAGAAGAAAGAATTTTGAATTATGAATGCTGAATTATGAATTAAAATATTTGATTCTATCCGAACATAAAAAGAGGAAAAAGAAGGACGTTTATTCCCGATGCAGGTCTTCCCCTGCGTAAATTCCTTTTGACATTCAATCACTTCCTCTGCTATATTTGTATATTCGCATATACGATTATATAAGTATTTAAGATTTATTCTTCTACGACACTTTAGTGTACGGTTTACCGGGCTTTAGCCCAAGAATTGGGACTGAAGTTCCCAAACCCTCGACTAAAGTCGGGTAGAAAAGAAGGGAGGAAAAGATGAGAAAGATAGTGGAACAATATAAGGCGTTGGGAGATGAGAACCGGTTGCGCATCCTCAACTTGTTAGCGGCGAAAGGGGAATTGTGTGTTTGCGATATTCAGAGGGTGTTGGATGCCCCGCAAGCGCGCGTATCGCGGCATTTGGCGTATCTCAAGAACAGCGGATGGGTGGAGGACAGGCGAGAGGGGCTGTGGATGATGTATCGCTTATCGGATAACCTTGACTCGTCACAAAAAATGGAAATCAAAATCATCCGGCAGGAATTTCCGAAGGTGGCGGAATTCAAACGGGATTTAAAAATGCTGGAACGAAAAGAGTGCAATAACGAATTGGCGTGTTGTTCGTAATGAAACTGATAGAGAAAATCATTGGAGGGAATTCGTGAATCAACCTGTCAGTAAACAATTATCCTTTTTAGACCGGTATCTGACGTTATGGATATTCGGCGCGATGGTCGCGGGAGTGGGGTGGGGATATTTCTCACCGGGGATAGTCGAATTTTGGAGCCGGTTTCAAGTGGGGACGACCAATATCCCGATTGCCATCGGATTGATTTTGATGATGTACCCGCCGTTCGCCAAAGTGAAATATGAAGAATTAGGGGATGTGTTCCGAAACAAAAAAGTATTAGGATTGTCGCTGTTGCAAAACTGGGTGATAGGTCCCGTGTTGATGTTCGTATTGGCAATAGTTTTTCTGCGGGGATACCCGGAATATATGGTGGGATTGATTTTAATCGGGTTGGCACGCTGTATCGCCATGGTCATTGTCTGGAACGAATTGGCAAAGGGGGACACGGAGTATGCCGCGGGATTGGTGGCGTTTAATTCGGTGTTCCAGGTTTTATTTTATAGTATCTATGCGTGGATTTTCGTGACGATATTACCGGCATGGTTCGGGTTAAAAGGGAGTATTGTAAATATCACTATCGGACAAATCGCCAAAAGCGTTTTGGTATATTTGGGGGTACCATTTCTTGCCGGGATGATAACTCGATTCAGTCTCATTAAACTCAAAAGCAAGGAGTGGTATACACGCGAATTTATTCCAAGGATAAGTCCGATTACGCTCATTGCATTGCTGTTTACCATCCTCGTGATGTTCAGCCTAAAGGGAAATTATATTGTGAATATCCCGATGGATGTGGTGCGAATTGCGATACCGCTTTTAATCTATTTTGTGGCGATGTTTCTGGTGTCCTTCTGGATGGGTAAGAAGGTGGGGGCGGATTATTCCAAGACGACGACTTTGTCATTCACGGCAGCCAGCAATAATTTTGAACTGGCGATTGCGGTGGCTGTGGCGGTATTCGGGATACATTCGGGAGTGGCTTTCGCGGCAGTGATTGGACCTTTGGTGGAAGTCCCGGTCATGATTGGATTGGTGAATGTGGCGTTTTGGTTCCAACGGCGGTATTTTGCCAATGAGTTGAACCCAACTATTATTCAAGTAGAGAAGGAAATTTGAACATGGCACAAAACAAGAAGACGATATTATTTGTGTGTATTGAAAATTCATGCCGGAGTCAGATGGCGGAGGGGTTCGCCGGAGCGGTAGGCAACGGACGAGTGGATGTTTATAGTGCCGGATCGAAACCGTCGGGGGTGGTGAACCCAACGGGAATTGACGTGATGCGGGAGCGCGGGATTGATTTAACGGGACATCGTTCCAAAGGGTTTGCAGAGTTGGTTGTCAAGGAATTTGATTACGTCGTGACGATGGGGTGCGGGGACGTGTGTCCGTTCGTGCCGGGAAAAGAGCGGATGGATTGGCAAATCCCCGACCCGAAAGGAAAACCGGTGGAGTTCTTTCGAGAGGTGCGGGATACCATTGAGAGGGAAGTCGGGAAGTTGCTGGATTCTATTCGAGTAAAGTAGGTATAAACCTGGTTTCTAGCAAAGAGAGCGCAAAGGTCGCAAAGAAAAAATGGCGGGCATCGAGAAAGAGGTAAAAACACATCATTTCTGACTTAGAAAACGGAAGTAAATAAACCGTTGCTTGGATTTCGAAGGTGTAATATGCGTCTCACGGCGAACCTCCTGAAGCGCGGAGTCGGTGACCTATTTACAGCAGGTGTTGGCGGAGGTCAACAAGGCGCAGGAGAAGTTGGTTATGAATTAGGAAGGGTTCAAAATGGGACGCGTCGGGAAAGGTTTAAAAAACGTGCCATTCCCGACGCAGATTAATTTATTCTTTCGCCCCGGCATCCTTTAGGAGATTTACGATGTCGATGTGGCCATTAGTAGACCATACCCCTCCCGTGATTTCACGATCCAATATCCCACCTTCTGTGGTTTTTTCATGAAACCTTCTAAAACTACTTTCAGTCGAATACATTAAGGCGGTCTTACCATCGTTATCTTTAGCATTGACATCAGCACCTTTCGCTAATAATGTTTTGACAATATCCGTATAGCCTTTCCTTGCCGCGTACATCAAGGCGGTTCCACCACGGTTGTCTTTCGCATTGATTTCGGCCCCTTTATCTAATAAAACGCTCACGGTCTCCGTATGTCCATTTAATGCTGCACACATTAAGGCGGTTTCACTCCTCTTGTTGTCTTTCGCATTGATTTCGGCACCTTTGTCTAATAAAACTTGCACTGTCTCCATATGACCATTATCTGCCGCGTACATCAAGGCGGTTCCACCATCGTTATCTTTCGCATTGACGTCAGCACCTTTCACTAACAAAGCTTGCACTATCTCGGTATGACTTGTATATGCCGCAAACATCAAGGCCGTTTTACCATCCTCATTTTTCGCATTTACGTCCGACCCTTTAGCCAATAAAACTTGTACGCTATCTGTATGGCCTAGTAATGCCGCAAACATCAAGGCGGTGTATCCTTTATTGTCTTTCGTATTTGCCTCGGCGCCTTTCGCTAATAAGGCTTGAACGATCTCTGTATAGCCTCCTTGTGCCGCATACATCAAGGCGGTCCAACCACCATCGCCTTTCGCATTGACGTCGGCACCTTTGGCTAACAAGACTTTCACGGTCTCCGTGTGATCATTTAATGCCGCATCCATCAAGGCAGTTCCACCATCTTTGGATTTCTCGTTGACCTCCGCGCCTTTACCCAATAAGATTTGAACTATTTCCGTACGACCTCTTTGTGCCGCATAGTTCAAAGCGGTTTCACCATCGTTAGTTTTTGCATTGACCTCTGCGCCTTTGTCCAATAAGACTTGCATCGTATCCATATTGCCATTTAAAGCCGAAACTATCAATGCATTAAACCCCAAATGACCTTTCTCATTGACCTCCGCGCCTTTATCCAATAAAACTTGCAGAGTATCTGTATGACCATTCACTGCTGCAAATATCAAAGCGGTATTGCCATCGCTGTTTTTTGTATTGGGATTCATTCCTGCATCTAAAAATAGATTTACGGCATTGGTTTTGCCCTTCTTTGCACAATAAAGAAACTCATCTTCACTATAGGTTATATTCATTTGCGCCAATTCATCTTTCGCTTCTTGCGGTGTTTTGGCATAGCAAGGAAACACCAGCAACGAAAATAATAAAAGATAGAGACTTCGTGATAGATTAAACTTCATAACAATTTGTTCTCCTTAATTCTTTCAAATGTTTATTCCCTGCAATGGGAATTAAACGTTAGTTTATACGAAACCAGCAGATTTCATTATGCGTTGGAAAATCCGTAAAAAGAACTTCATTCCCGCGATAGCAAACCCAAACTAGTTGAGTAGCTTGTATCGTCTCAAAAACCATGAAATACCCTTTTCGCTCCAGCATTTATAAGAATAGTGGCTAGGTCTGGGTAGATAGCAGAGTAGCCCCTGCCAGATCTGATCATATTTACGGTATCTGCTAAATCTAACGCTGTTTGGCCGTTTTTTTTGGCCCTTGCGTCCAAGTCTGCACCAGCAGCAATCAGAACCTTGGTTAAATCCGCAAAACGTGACACTACTTCAACTTGTGGTTCCTTTGTCATGGCATACGTCGCGTATCCGTCAGTAACCCACATTAATGCGGACCAGCCATCCTCGTCCATCGCTTTCACGTCCGCGCTTTTCGATAATAAGGCTTTTACGATCTCCATTTGGCCTTTATATGCTGCATACATTAAAGCTGTACGACCAAAGTTGTCTTTTGTATTGACATCCACACCCTTCGTTAACAAAGCTTGTACGGTATCTGTATAAGCATTAAACGTCGCAGATATCAACGCGGTTGTACCAGTACTGTCTTTTGCATTCGGATTCATTCCCGCATCCAAAAACAATTTTACAACATCAGTTTTTCCATCCTTAGCACAATTGATAAACTCGTCTTCATTAAATGTAATGTTTATTTGCGCCAATTCTTTTCTCGCCTCTTCTGGTGTTTTAACCACATTATCACTATTTATTATATTTTGTTTTGATAATTCTTTTTTTGTTTCTTTTTGTGTTTTAGCCTTATCATCACTATTTTGTAAACTTTTTTTTACCGGTTCATGTCGCGTTTCTTTAGATATTAAGCCAATTGCACCAGCATTCTTTAGGAGACTTACGATATCGTCATGTTCCTGATCTATCGCATACATTAAAGCGGTTTTACCATCCTTGGTTTTCGCATTAACATCTGCATCTTTAGTTAATAAGACTTGCACAATATCTGTATGTCCATGAATTGATGCATACATTAAGGCAGTATTACCATATGTGTCTCTCGCATTTATGTCCGCTCCTTTGGCTAATAAAGTTTTTACAGTCTCTAAATGATTATTATCTTCAGCAAATAACAGAGCGGTCCAGCCATCATTGTCTTTCACATTGGGATTCATTCCAGCATCTAAAAATAGTTTTACGGCATCGGTCTTGCCTTTTTCTGCACAATAGAGAAACTCATCTTCACTATAGGTAATATTCATTTGTGCCAATTCATTCCTCGCTTCTTGCGGGGTTTTGGCATAGGAAGGGAAGACGAGAAGCGAAAATAATAATAGAGAGAGACTCATGCATAGATTGAATTTCATAATAATTAGTTCTCCTTTTTCCCGTAGAATGTGTGTTGTTGCAATTACCACTAGTATACTTTCACTAAGAATTCAAAGTCAAGTAAAAATGATAAATTTACGGGGATAAACCCCTACACTACGTGTAGGGTAGCCTTTTATAGGCGTAGTTTGAATTACAAAAGGGATGGATTAGTTATAGTATAATTATTCTAAAAGGAGAAT
>CAVYHJ010000009.1:0-6262 GCA_963768165.1 uncultured bacterium
AACATTCTTACAAAATTCACCACTTACAAATAATTAAAAATTGTAGTAAAAGGAGGTGATTTTGATGAAACCACAGAAATTGAAGGCATTAAAGATGAAATCTACCGAAATTGTGAGTGTGAGGATTTGTGACGTTGGAGACTTTAAAGAAGTTAAAATTCGAGTTTCACGATGGCTAAGGGGTATTTTTCATAAAGTTCGTTTGTATCTTCTTATTTCGATTTTTGTAGGTCTGATGTCATACGCAATTCATGCCGGAACCGTCAATACGATTTATGAAATGATGGTTGCGTTGGCAACTTCTTCCCATGTTTCCCAACATTTCACTGAGAAGAAGTGATATTTAGTATTACTAATAGGCGCCCATTTTTTGTGGGCGCCTATTTTACTTGATAAGTGTTTCACATAAATATTTCCAAAGATGCATCAGGAATGAAGTGTTCTTTACGGATTTCCCGATGCCTATTTCAATAAATACGAAAGTGTCCAGCCGATATTCTTTACGAAAAATCATACCTAAAAACCACATCATCCTTAGCTTTTCTTTTCCCACCCGTTGATTGATATAGAGCTATTGCAGGGAGATTGGATTCATTGGTGATGGCAAACATTTTCAGGTAATGATGCTCTTGGCAGATTTTGTGGAATTCATGGATTAACGCTTTAGCGATACCTTATTTAAAATACCTTCCGTATCCCAAACAACCCTAAAGTGTGTTGTGATATAATTTTCCTATGAAAGTAGACCGGAAAAAAAGCTATATCGGAAAATCACCAAGGAATGACGTGGGTTTTTCAAAAAGATCTCCTTCAGAGAACGTCTCTTTTATGTGGGAACTGACCGCTGAGATATGGTCTCTCAAAAAATCACCTTATGTTAAACGAAGATTATGTAGAAATATTACAAAGCTTATTAAACAATAAGGTAAAATTTATGATAGTAGGCGCTTATGCGATGGGAGCCTACGGTTATCCCCGCGCCACAGGGGATTTTGATATTTGGGTGGAATCCTCTCTCAAAAATTCAGAAAAGATATATCAATCTCTTGCAGAATTTGGCGCACCCCTTTCTGAAATTACAAAAAATACCTTTGCAGAAAAAGGGATTATATTCCAAATCGGCATAGCTCCAAGGCGCATTGATATTATTACGCATATTGATGGTGTTGCTTTCAAAGACGCCTACAAAACAAAAAAGATGATTAAAATTTAAAATGTCAAAGCACCTTTTATTTCAAAAGCCCATCTCCTTAAGAATAAACAATCCACCAGCAGAAAAAAAGATAAATTAGACGCACTAATTTTAAAAACAAAGAAAAACACTTAAATAATATTTTCCAGCAGATATTCTTTAAAAATAATCATACCTAAAAACCACATCGTCCTTACATTTTCTTTTCCCACCTGTTATCGCTTTATCTTCATAAGTTATTTAAATGTGGAATGCTCCCCATGATGAGGTAAATCCATTTCATCGGGAGTGTTGTTGAGAGAATTCGAGTAGTTCATCCAATCTTCCACGGGAACTGCTGTACTCCAGAGAACAGCAGTAGAACTGAGCGATGTATTCAGTGAAAATCCGACCACTTGACCAGAGTTATTAATACCTTTCGCCGAACTCTCAATCTCTCCCGGCAGGGTACCCAGGTTTAGGATAGTCCCGCCGCTCCAGAGCACCGCATTTTCATTACCTAATGAATCAATGGCGTAACCGACCGCTTCACCGGAACTATTTATCCCGAAAGCCTCGCTCCTTATCCCTCCCGGTAGGTTTCCCAAGGTTTGGATGGTTCCACCGCTCCAGGCCACAGCATTATAATGAAATAATGAGTCAAAGGCTAAACCGACTATTTGATTGGAATCGTTAATTCCATTCGCCTGACTCTCTACTCCTCCTGGCAGATTTCCCAAAAGATGGATAGTTGTTCCGCTCCAAGACACGGCTTGAAAATGACCTATTGAATCGTAGGCATAGCCTACCACTAGTCCGAAATTATTAATTGCCAAAGCAGCATTCTGGACCCCTCCCGGCAGAGTTCCCAATTCTTGAATGGTCCCGCCGCTCCAGAGCACTGCATATTCAACACCGGATGAATCAATGGCGTAGCCGACCACTTGACCGGAACTATTTATCCCGAAAGCCTCGCTCCCTATCCCTCCTGGCAGTATTCCCAAATCTTGAATAGTTCCTTGACTCCAAAGCACGGCGTGATAATTCTCAGTTGAATAAAATGAATAGCCGACCGCTTCACCGGAATTATTGATACTCTCGCCAAGGCACACTGTTTCTCCCGACAATGCACCCAAATCCTGAGCCGTTCCACCACTCCAGAGCAGGGCTTTATTCGTCAGTTTTGAATAAAAATCATAATATCCTATTGCTTGACCGGAGTCGTTAATACCGAAGGCGGCACTTCCTACATTTCCCGCAGGGGGAGGTAGAGTGCTGATAGAGTAGGTGGGCAAGGCACCCGCCGGCAAGACCAATAAGGATAATCCTATCCCCATTAATAAAATAGATATTTTCCGATCGCGTTTGCTCATTATTCATTCCTCGCTCAAGTAAAATCTAAAAGAAATGTAAATATTAATCTAGTGCTTATTTTATAAATTGTCAACCATGCTATAATCCTTTTTATGGATCTATTTGATACACCGGAACCACTTACACCCGTAGAGAAAATATTGGAACCCCTCGACCCGCATCAGCGGGAAGCGGTGATTTATGGGGAAGGGCCGTTATTGATTGTGGCGGCGCGGGGACGGGAAAAACAACCGTCATCACTCATCGCATCGCCTATCTCATCACCTCTAAAATTGCCAAACCGGAAGAAATATTGGCGTTGACGTTTACCGATAAAGCCTCCGCGGAAATGGAAGAGCGCGTGGACATGCTCGTCCCTTATGGCTATACCGATGTTTTAATCAGCACCTTTCACGCCTTCGGAGACAGGTTACTGCGGGATTATGCCTTGGAATTGGGACTCACTCCCGATTTCAGAGTCTTGACCGTACCGGAACAAATCATTTTCCTAAGAGATCACATCTTTGATTTCCCTATGAAATATTTTCGTCCACTAGGAGACCCGACCAAATATTTATCCGCCATTTCAAAACTCATCAGCCGGTGTAAAGATGAAGATATCACGCCGGAAGAGTATTTGCGTTATGCCAATGAGTTAAAAGAAAAATCAATGACAGAATCCGACAATGTTGAATTGGCGGATGAATCTACTCGCCAAATGGAATTGGCGTTAAGTTATCAGAAATATCAGGAATTGATGGCGAAATATGGCATGGCGGATTTTGGTGACCAGGTTTCACTGGCTCTAAAATTATTCAGGGAACGTCCGACAATTCTGAAAAGGTTTCAAGACAGATTTAGATATATTCTGGTGGATGAATTTCAAGATACCAATTACGCTCAGTTTGAATTGGTAAAGACATTAGCGAAAACATATAAAAATATTACTGTCGTGGGTGACGATGACCAGAGCATTTACAAATTCCGCGGCGCGGCGATTAGTAATATCCTTGGATTCATGGATGCGTATCTCAACGCCAAACAGGTGGTGCTAACACAAAATTATCGCTCAACGCAGCCGATTTTAGATTCCGCCTATCGTTTGGTGAAATACAATAACCCGGATAGATTGGAAACGAAAAATAATATCAATAAGAAATTAATTTCAAAAACGCCAACAGGATTACCCGTTCAACATCTTCACTTTGATACGTTATTTACAGAAGGGGACACCGTTGCACGTATCATCAGAGAAAAAGTAGATAAAGGTGAAAACGCCTATCGTGATTTTGCAATACTGGTAAGAAGTAACAATGATGCCGATGTTTTCCTGCGCTCTTTGAATATGCAAAACATCCCCTGGCATTTTACAGGGAATCAAGGACTTTATTCACGGGAAGAGATTCGTTTATTGATTTCCTTTCTGCGAAGTATCTCGACTCTCCATGACAGTATCAGCCTGTATTATTTATGCGTTTCTGAGATTTATCAATTAAGTCCTCTGACGTGACACTCTGTATGATTACGCCAGCCGTAAACATCATACGCTCTATTATGTCTTTCAACATTTGGAAGAATTCGAGGAATTGAACGATATCGGAACGGACAGCCTGGCGACCATTAAAAAAGTGATTGAGGATATAAATCCTATATCGAGTTATCCCCAAGTTACCCACCGGACAAGTATTGTATGAATTTCTCAACCGGTCGGGTTATATAAAACACTTGACAGCCTTTCCGAATTTAGTCAATGAAGTCAAAGTCAAAAACATTGCCAAGTTTTTTGAGACCGTCCGCCATATCGGACAAGTTTTGGTACATGACCTTGTCCCTTTATTTGTGGAATACTTGGATACCTTGATAAACGCAGGAGACGATCCGGCGGTTGCGGAAGCAGACCCGGACGTGGATGCGGTGAATGTATTGACAATTCACAAAGCCAAAGGGTTGCATTCCGGTGGTCTTCATGGTGAGTTTGGTATCTCAAAAATTCCCTGTGCGAAATCGAACGGAGCCATTGCCCGTTCCAGACTCACTCATCAAAGATGTTTTGACATCGGGCGATTTTCATTTACAGGAAGAACGGCGATTATTTTATGTGGGAATGACCCGTGCGAAAAATGAATTGTATTTGACCACAGCAGAAGATTACGGCGGAAAACGCACCCGGAAAATCAGCCAATTCGTGAGGGAAGCGTTGGATTTGCCGAAAACAGATGTTGCCATTACCAAAGCCTCCGCGCAGGTCGTCATTGAACGGGAAGCTCCTCCCCTCCTGACATACCTTTGACCGACTCAACAATCCCTGAGAGCGAAATGATTAGCGTCAGTCCCTATCAAATTGACGATTATCAAACCTGTCCTCTGAAATATAAATTTATCCATGTATTGCGTGTACCGATTTTGCAACATCATGCTGTTGTATATGGTGCGGCATTACATGAAGCCATTCGGTTTTATCATCAACGAAAGAAAGAAAATCTCCCGGTCACCATCGAAGAAGTCATCAAGGTATTTGAATTCGCCTGGGTCAACGAGGGATTTTTGACAAGAGAACATGAGGAACAACGGATGGAAGCGGGAAGGCAGACGTTACGGAGATTTTTTAATGAGCAGGAAGAATCGGGAGTCATGCCGACTTATGTGGAAAAAGATTTTAATTTTATGATTGATAACACGCGCGTTAAGGGACGTTGGGACAGGGTGGACATCAAAGAAAATGGCGAAGTCGCCATCATAGATTTCAAATCGTCAGAGGTGGATGATCCGAAGACCGCTGATAAAAAAGCCAAAGAAAGTATACAGCTTTCGGTTTACGCGTTAGCGTATCAACAAATGCATGGAAAAATTCCCGACAGGTTGGAATTACATTTCCTGGAAACCGGATTGGTCGGGGTCGCAAAAGAAGAAGATGAAGATTTACAAGAAACAGAAGAAACCATTCGAGAAGTCGCTAAAGGAATCCGCTCACGCAATTTCACCGCCACCCCCACTTACATGGCATGCCGTTATTGCGCCTATAATCAGATTTGTCCGAATACAGCGGCAAAAGCGGAAGAATAATACTAGGGTAAATTCACCTTTTCCACTTTCCATTGAACCAGAGAAAGATAAATCATGGTGGGGACAAGATGAAAAAGTAACCGATAGGGATTTGTGGAAAGGAAATATGCTAAATCACCGGGATGGGTAAGGTGAATAAGGAAATAAATAAATCCCTGCGTCAGCACGATAAACCAGAGGATAGCGGTTTCCAAATTCTCCTTTCGTGCAAACCGTATGATGGAAGAGATCAGACCTGCCAATAAAAATATCCACAGAAATCCCCATGCTTTAAAATCCGTCCATTCATGAAGCAACGTGAAGAAAATCATCCGTGTTCGAGAAAGGAGCGTGTGCAGATTGTAGGCGAAATAGGCGGAGTATATATGATGGAAAGGAAAATTTTGAACATAGGCAAATAAATAGGGAATAAATCCTGCCACCAGTAAAAGAGAAAAATACAATATGTGTCGAGCGTTTATTTTACGGCTATTTTTATAATCCACGGCGGCGTAAACCCAGAGCACAACCGTCACTATTATCGCCATGCAGATTCCTTCATTTTTCGTCATGGCGCCGAACACAAAAAATAACGCGGATAAAATAATAAAGGACCGATTTTTCGTTAATAACCAGCGGTGTAGAAAAAAGCATCCGCCGAAAATATAATACGCCAGAACCAAATCCGCCATGCCC
>CAVYHJ010000010.1:0-7567 GCA_963768165.1 uncultured bacterium
AATCTCCATGAATATCGGTGATTCGGAAAAAGACATCCCAACCGCCGGTTTGGATACCGGTTTTAACGAGAATTTGATTCCATCCTTGCGCCAGTCTAATAGCGATATGTTCCTGGTCGAATTTCCCCTGGCGGATGGCGGGATTGTTTAACATTTCTTGTTCATTCACCCACACTTTTAAGGCACTTCCACCCAAACGAAGCGCAGCATTTTGGAGTGACGAACTATAGACATAGGTCAAGATATATCCGGTGACTTTTTCCTGGGGACGTAGAATATTGCTTAAGTTGATAATTCCCCAATCCGGTTTGGCGGTTGGTTGAAACCATTTTGCGTCCACCAATTTTCCCGTATAAGACGTATCCAGAGAAATCTCTTTTTCAGGCGGATAAACAGTATTAAATCCCGTCTTCCCTTCATTATCAAAGGGACCTATTACCAGATAATCGGTGAGGAAACCTAATTGCTGAATTTCATTGCGTGCCAAATCCACCCGCCCTTCTTCACGATACAGGAACGACAAATACCAATGAGTCAATGAACGGAAATAAGGGGTACATTTAGAATCGTTAACAATCGTCTCGCACAAGGTAGTCAACTGTTTAGGATTGCGACAGTAAAACTTTAATTCAAACGCACGGGAGAGATAGACTTCCGCCAGCGGGTCATAACGTCCCTTATCCAAGGCAGACAAGGAAGCATCAAACGCCGCGTCATAATTCCCCAGCGCCTTTTCAGTAACTGCCAAACCCCACCAGAGTTGAGGATTTTTGTTATCTGATTGGAGAGCCTTCTTAAATTGCAGTTCCGCGTCTTGGGCATTGGGGCGAGTCAGATAGTTCTGCCACGACTCGGGTAACGACGTGGCGGAATACGCCCACGCCTGTCCTAGAATAATCAATATTCCACAGAGTAGATTAATCATTAGCCAGCGATTATATCGTTTCATTCCATCTTCTAATCTACGCTAGATTGGAAAGGATGGCAAGGGGTACACGATTTTTGTCCCTGTCTTGACATCCCGTGTTTCTAGTGCTATCTTTTTATTATAAACAATGAGTGCGTTTCCCTTTCGGGTGTTCATTAGCCCGCTTTCAGGGCGCCACCGATAAAAAAAGCCGGAAGAGTGGCCACTCCTCCGGCTGATGTGACTTGCATCACTACATCGCACTACGACATGTTCGGCGGGGTATTCGTCACCGTCGGTGGTGTCCCTGAATGTCCTGTCAGGAATTGTATATACTTCCCAACATACAGGTTATATCCCGACTCGTTTAACGAATGCGTTTTGGCATACGTAGTCCAAGCTGTTCGTATTGTGCTCGTTTCCGCAAACCACGCGGCTATTGCAGACGTGAAATATCCACGAATCACTTGTTGTGACGCTGTCTTTGGATTCTTACGCGTTAATGGTTCTAATCGGGAATATTTAATCCCTTTCCATTGGGCATAAACCACATCTCCGGTTGCGCCGGAGGCGGCATCGGAATGCAATGGTCCTGAGATCTTTGACATATCTGTTTTCCTCCTTTCTTCTCCCGCGGCATCGGGTACCTCGATTCCTGGGGATGTGCATTAATTACTCATTCCATCTTATCCAAAGAATCTACTTCCGGTTGTGCACGCCATCATGGAAATGATAGGCAGTTCCTGTCTTATTGATTTTCCTGCACAGTTGGTTATTTATCTCCTTCTGTCATTCCCGCGAACGCGGAAATCTAGCACTTTGTCATTGCGAGTCGGAGATTCCGATTATGTTTATCGGACCAGAAATCCAGTCTTTATCTTTTTCATTGAGTCCTTCTTTGAACTTGAAACCCGAAACTTGAAACTATTCTTTTCAAACCCTTGCCCCTTTCCCTAGTCTTTGGTATATTCAATCCCAATGAACAAACTATACTTTGGGTTGTAAATTATATGAATGAGAGCGAATGGAAAACACGCAAAACCAGAATTGATACTCAATTAAAAGCACTCAAGCCACCTTGGACAATTATTCATCATCAAGATGGGATGGATACTTCAAAACTAGATCGTCATGCTGTGGAAGAATATCCAACAGACAATGGTCCAGCGGATTATGCCTTTTTTGTGAAAGGTAAACTTTTAGGAATTCTTGAAGCGAAGAAAGTTTCTTTAAATCCTCAGAATGTTTTAGAACAAGCAAAGCGATATTCTTCCGGGTGTACAAAAACAATAGGTTCTTGGAACAACTTCAAAGTTCCATTTCTCTATTCATCCAATGGTGAAAAGATATGGTTTGCAGACGTCCGAGAGAATATTTATTATGCCCGTGAATTAATGAAATTCCATACATCAAACGCATTAGAGGAAATGTTTGAAAAAAACTATTCCCAATTTAAAAAATGGATGCTGGAAAACGAAAATAATATTGAATTTTTAAGACCTTATCAAAAAATAGCTATAGAAAAAGTTGAAGATGGTTTAATAAATAATAAACGGTTAATGATGCTTGCTATGGCTACAGGTACAGGTAAAACATTTACTTCGGTTTCGTTAATATATCGGCTAATTAAATCTGGATACGCAAAGCGCATACTTTTCCTGGTGGATCGCAGAGCATTGGCAGCACAAGCCGCACAAGCTTTTTCATCTTTTATCACACCCAGCGGAAACAAGTTCAATCAGGAATATGAAGTATATAGCCAGAGATTTCAAAAGGAAGATTTTGAAGAAGGTGAAAAATTTGATATTACAGTCCTTCCTAATAAATATCTGACTAATCCCGATTCATCTCATACCTTTGTATATGTGGCGACTATTCAACGAATGGCTATCAACCTTTTTGGTCGTCAGGATTCTTTTGCGCAAGACCCTAGTGACCCGGATATTGATGATGATGCGGATATCATAGATATTCCAATCCATGCTTTTGATATTATCATCGCGGATGAATGTCATCGAGGATATACATCCAAAGATACCAATGTCTGGCGTTCTGTATTGAATCATTTTGATTCTGTTAAAATTGGATTAACAGCAACACCTGCTTCCCATACAGTTGCTTTTTTCGGAAATCCTATTTATCACTATACGATGGATGAAGCTGTTTTAGCTGGTTGGCTGGTTGATTATCAAGCTGTAAAAATCAATTCAAATGTCCGAATAAATGGCATATTTCTTACCGAAGGTGAACAGGTGGGAATTAAAGATACCTCAACAGGTCATGAAATAATTGATTCATTGGATGATGAACGTGATTTCCCATCACAAGAAGTTGAACAAAAAATCACATCCCCCGATAGTAACCGGAAAATTCTCAATGAAATTGCCAAGTATGCTAAAAAACATGAAGATAATACAAGTCGTTTCCCAAAGATTCTTATTTTTGCTGTGAACGATATCCCTCATATCTCCCACTCTGATCAATTGGTATCCTTAGCTCGTGAAATATTTGGTCGTGGGGATGAATTTGTTCAAAAAATTACCGGAAGTCCATCAGTAGATAGACCACTGCAAGAAATACGTAAATTTAGGAATCGTCCTTTACCTGCAGTTGTTGTGACTGTAGATATGCTTTCTACGGGTGTTGATATTCCCGCTCTTGAATACATTGTTTTTCTTCGTCCGGTCAAATCACGTATCCTCTGGACACAGATGTTGGGTAGGGGTACTCGAACATGCCCTGATATTAATAAAGAATTCTTTACAATCTTTGATTGCTTTAATGGTACTCTAATTGAATATTTCAAAGGTTCAACAGATTTTGTTATAGAGGTTGAGGAACAAGGTGAATCCGTTTCCATTCAAGATATTATTGATAATATCTGGAATAATGTGGAGAGGGATTATAATACTAATCGTCTCATAAAAAGGCTACGTCGTATTTCAAACACTATGAGTGCCATAGCAAAAGAAAAATTTGCCACTTACATCCCGGAAGGGGATATTTCTAAATTTGCCGATACCCTCAAAGAAAATCTTAAATCTAAATTCGATGAAACTATGGTAACTCTTAGAAATAAAAAGTTTCAAGATTTGTTGGTTAATTATGACCGGGCAAAAAATCCCTTTTATATTGCCTATGGAACTCAGGACACGGTTTCTTCTGAATTTGTATTTAGAGTAGGCGATAAACAATTACAACCCAAAGATTATCTTATAGCTTTTTCTGAATTTATCCATACGAATAAGGATAAGATTGATGCACTCTCTATCTTATTCAAGAATCCCCGCAAATGGAATACTCAGGCGCTTAAGGAAATCCGAAAGGAACTTAGACAAAATGAATTCGATGAAAAGAATATTCAAAAAGCCCATGAAATATCAGGTCATAAAGCCTTGGCAGATATTATTTCAATCATTAAAAATGCTGATAGTGAACAGAATCCTCTCTTGACAGCTACAGAAAGAGTAAATCAAGTGATTTCTAATTTACTGAGTAAACACAAATTCAATAATGAACAGAAAACTTGGTTGGAATATATCCGATTACATTTGATTGAAAATTTAGCCATTGAAAAAGATACCTTTGACATAATGCCAATTCTTGAACTTCAAGGCGGACTTTCCAAAGCAAAACAGATATTTGGTACTGAACTGGATAAAATTATTGAAGAACTTAATTTTAAATTAGTTGCGTAAGGAGTAATAATGTCAGATATTGTCGGTAAACTTTGGGGTATGTGTCATACTCTTCGTCATGATGGGATTAATTACGGTGATTATGTAGAACAACTTACTTATCTTCTCTTTATCAAGATGGCAGATGAAAAGGATGTAATCCTGCCAAAAGATTGTGATTGGGATACACTGAAAAGCAAATCAGGGACTGAATTAACGGACCATTACTTGATGGTTCTCCAAAAACTTCGTAATGCCAAAGGACTTTTGGGTGCCATTTTCTCCCAATCCATGCCTAAATTTAATAATCCTGTTAATTTTAAAAGAGTAATAACCATGATTGATGCAGAGAATTGGTCATCCCTTGGTGTGGACGTAAAAGCCGCGGCTTTTGAAGGGCTTCTTGAAAAAGCAGCTAGTGAAGGCAAAAAAGGTATGGGGGCAATTTTTACCCCCCGTGTGCTGATTAAATGCATTGTCCGTCTCATGCAACCGGATCCGTTGAAAAATAAAGAAATGAAAATGTGTGACCCTGCTGTTGGGACAGGTGGTTTTATTATTTGTTCCTATGAATGGTTTATTGATTTAACAAAAGGTGCGATACCTGTGGAGGAAGTGAAAAGAATTAAAGAAAATACCTACTTTGGTCAGGATTTTGTAGAACCGCGCCGTCTTGCTCTGATGAATCTATTCTTACATGGTATCAAATCACCAATATATTTGGGTGATTCTATTTATGAACCGGATAAAGGTGAACGGTATAATATTGTCATGACTAATCCCCCTTTTGGTAATAAAGGTGCAGGTCAAGCACCCACCCGTGATGACTTCACCATCACCACATCCAACAAACAACTTAATTTTTTACAGCATGTCCTAACAATTTTGGAGAAAAGTGGACGGGCAGCTATTGTACTTCCCGATAATTGTCTTTTTGAAGATAAGGCAGGAGAAGTATTTGAAATAGTGATGAAAGATTGTAATGTCCATACGATATTGAGATTGCCAAGAGGAACATTTGTTCCTTATGCTAACGCTCAGGCGAATGTTATCTTTTTCCAAAAAGGTAGACCTACAGAAAAGGTTTGGATATATGATAACCGTTCCAATATCCCAAGTTGTACCAAGAAAGACCGTCCCCTTACTCCAGATATGTTTACAGATTTTGAAAAGTGTTATGGCAAAGACCCCAACGGGAACAGTAAACGTCATGACCAGGGTACCGAAGGACGTTTCCGCTCTTTTGATATTTCTGATATTAAAGCACGGGGATACAAACTCGACATCAAATGGCTCAAAGATGATACCCTCGACGACCCTAACGATCTTCCAGAACCAATAGACCTTATTTCTGAAGCCGTAACTGAACTTGATGCGGTAATGGATGAACTGAATGACATTACTTTATTGTTGGGGGAAGATTGATGGGAACAGAACATTGGATAGTGACATCTCTTGGCGATATAGCAACACACCCTCAATATGGATGGACTACGAAAGCAACAAATAAAGGAAATTATAAATATTTTAGAACAACAGACATTGATGATCCTATTCAATGGGACAAAGTCCCTTATTGTACTGATTTACCTCATAACCTCCAAGATTATACTATTCAAAAAAACGATATTCTTGTTTCGAGAGCAGGTTCTGTCGGTTTAAGTATTAGGATAAATGAAAACCATCCAGATACATTATTTGCATCTTACCTAATTCGTTTCAAACCAATTGATCCTATAGATTCAAAATTATTAAAATATTATTTTCAAACTAAAGAATATTGGGCATTTATTTATGATTTTCAAGCAGGGATTGCAGTACCTAATGTTAATGCAACAAAGCTATCTAGTTTACCATTTCCACTCCCTCCTATTGGTGAACAAAAGCGTATTGTTGAAAAACTCGATACTATTTTACCTATAGTAAAAAGTATTAAAGCACGACTGGATAAGATTCCCAAACTCCTCAAAAAATTCCGCCAAAGCATCCTCTCCGCTGCCTGTTCCGGGAAACTAACGGAAGTCTGGAGGGTGAATAATCCTAAATTAGAAAATGCTTCGTTATTTTTTAGTAAAATAAATCTTAAAAGAATTGATTGCTATAATAAAAGAATAATATCTTCAAAACAATCAAAATTATCAAAACCAAAAAGACCAGTAAATTTAAGTGAAAAACTATTTCTTGAAAATATAGAGAACTTCGAAGAAATTCCTAGTAGTTGGTTTTTTTTACCATTGGCAAAAATTACAGGAAATGAAAATGATTGTCTAGTGGACGGACCTTTTGGTACTTCTATAAATGTTAAGAACGATTATATGGAAACTGGTATTCCTGTTATTAGAATTAATAATATACGTCCATTTAAATTCGTTCCTGTTAACTTAAAATATATAACACATAAAAAATTCATTGAATTAAAAAGACACAATATTATAAATAATGACATTTTGTTAGTTAAGGTTGGTGCCACAATTGGTGATTGTTGTATATATAGCTTCAATTTAGAAGGACTTTTATCAACAACTGGTTCTTGCAGAATTAGGATTGATAATGAAGTTACAATCAGTAGATTTGTTTGTATAGTCTTGAATAACTTTAAAAACTATTTACAGAACTTATCCTCAGAAATGGCACAGCCATTTTTGAATATGGATAAAATAAAAAATTTGCCATTTCCTTTACCTCCTTTAAAAGAACAACAGGAAATCGTATGTCGGGTAGAAAAACTTTTCAAATTAGCAGATAGTCTTGAAGCAAAATACAAACTTGCCATGGAACGGGTAGATAAAATTGAACAATCCGTTCTTGCTAAAGCCTTTCGCGGAGAATTGGTAGACCCCGACCCCAACGACGAACCTGCAGAACAATTACTGGCAAGAATACTCGAAGAAAAAGCAATACTTGAATCTAATGGAAAAGGTAGAAAGAAGAAGAAATTGGTAAATCGTTAAAATCTAAAAACGGAGAGTTTATTTTACCTTCT
>CAVYHJ010000011.1:0-66242 GCA_963768165.1 uncultured bacterium
CCCCCGATTACTGTACCACTCGTAATGTTAGTATACTCCAAGTTATGATGATTGTGGCAACTCGTAGGGAGCGTAGCGACCGAAGAGTTGCCACAGATTTCTTTAAATTCCTTGGGTGTCAAATAAGCCAAGGAACTATGGGGTCGGGTTTGATTGTACTCCTTTCTCCAATCTTCAATGATGATTTGAGCTTCCAACAGACTGGTAAATAATTCTCGATTTAAACATTCATCTCGGAACTTTCCGTGAAAACTTTCGATATACGGATTTTCCCAAGGTTCTCCAGGAGAAATATACAGAGTGGTAATCTGTTTTTTTTGTAACCAGACTTGAATGGCATTAGCGATAAACTCCGGTCCGTTGTCACTACGAATATGTTCAGGGACTCCATATTCCTTGATGACCTCTTGCAGTTCCCTCAACACCTCCCCGGAAGTGAGATACCGACCCACTCGAATCCGTAAGCTTTCCCGAGTATATTCATCCAAGAGGGTTAAACACTTCAACATACGTCCATCTGCGGTCTGGTCTTGAATCATATCCCAACTCCAGACATGATTCGGATATTCCGCTTTTCGGCGAACCCCCGTGGATAAGCCTACTCTCCGCCGTTTTCTAGCTTTCTGCTTGACTTGTAAACCCATGATTCGCATTAATCGTTGAACTCTTTTTTTATTGATCTTCCATCCTGCCTTCTGCAGTACTGCCGTGATCCGCCGATATCCATACCGAGGATACCGACGGGACAAGGTTTCTATCCGTTTCTTAAGCCGTCCCTCTATTTTATTCTCCAGGACTTTATACCGATAACTACTTCTCCCAAACTGCATCACCTGACAGGCCCGACGTACCGAACACCCTTTCTCTTCCACCAACACTTGGATCATCTTCCTCTTCGGGGACGGGCCTACCACTTTTTTGAGTTAATCTCCTTGATTAAATCATTCTCCAACAATAAGTCTGCGACTTTCTTCTTTAACCGGTTGTTCTCCTCTTCCAAGGCTTTTAACTGTTGCGCTTCCGACAAAGTCATCCCTCCATACTTCTGCTTCCACCGGTAGTAGGTCTGTTCCGTAATATTATGAACCTGACAAACTTGGGCAATGGTCTGCCCTCCTTCCACTTCTCTTAGTATCCGAAAAATCTCTTCCACTTTATGCCGTTTCTTTTGCATGGGTATATCTCCTTCTTTTGTGAAGATATACTAACATTTCAGGTGGGCTAGTTTTCGGGGGTCTTGACTAGAATTGATAATCATCTCGATGATAAAGGAGATTACCATGAAGAAAAAAGAGAAAAAAGAACAAATGATTTTTCTATTACGTGTCCCCAAGTCTTTATGGAAAAAGTTTAGGCTATATGCGGAAGAAAACCGTAGGAGTGCCAATTCTGAATTGCTTTCCATGATTGAACAAAAAATAGGAAGATAAAAATTAACCAATAGAAAAACCCTTGTTCTCCCGCAAAGAAAAGCAAGGGTTTGGAAAGGAGCACAGCTGATGACCATACGCCTTTTGTATGTCCATTATAGTAGTCTCAAGCTACTAAATCAAGTAAGGGGTAGACCCCCTCCGAATATGTGCCTTTATCTATAGCAATATCAGTAATCCATAAGAGCACATATTTTTAATTATTCTCTTGACATGATATTACAATGATGGTATGATAGTATCATGGTTAAAAAAGACAAAGACAATGAAATCCGGTTTGTATTACGTGTTCCAAAATCTATATGGAAAGAATTTCAATCCATAGCGGACTCGGAAAGACGCAGTTTAAATGCGGAAATCATTTGTGTGATTGAAGATAAAATCAATCAGAATAAAAAAGCTAAATCCCAATAAACGAAAAAGCCTTGCAATAGTTGAAGCTACTGCAAGGCGTGCTCAACACAGGGTACGTGGTAAGCACAGTCTGTAACGACTTATCCAACTATACCATGTGTTGAGGGAAAGGTTCAACACATGACATGCCCTAAATGCAAACATCAAAATACCAAGTTACACGGATTCTATGGAAAGAAACGCACAGAGCGTTATCGCTGTATTGATTGCAGTTCCACCTTTACGGCTAATAATCATAAACTCATTTCTTCCATGCACATTACCAGAGAAAAACAAAATATGATTCTGGATATGTTGGTTGAAGGAATGAGCATCCGTTCTATCTCCCGATTGACAGGGGTAGAAAAGAAAACCATATCCCGCTTATTGGTCATGGCTGGCGATAAATGCGCCAACCTAATGAAAAATACCATGAAAGATTTACAATGCAAGGAAGTTCAATGTGATGAAATTTGGACTTTCGTTCATACCAAGAAAGAACGGTTGGCAAAACGTGATGTAACCAAAGGAGATCAATATATCTTTGTGGCACTGGACGCCAACACAAAGTTAATCCCTACCTTTTATGTTGGCAAAAGAGATACCGTTTCAACCTTCAAATTTATGCAAGACTTACGGAAAAGGGTAGTCAATAAGTTTCAGTTGACGACAGACGGATTCAAACCCTATTTGGAAGCAGTAGAAAAATATTTTGGCATGGACGTTGATTATGCCCAACTGGTAAAACAATACAATGGCGAAAATGTTGTAGAATCCAAAAGACGTTATGCGCCTGCCGACTTCATAGGTTCCCTACTAAAAAAGATAACTGGTGAACCCAAAGTAAGTAAAATATCAACATCCCATGTGGAACGTCAAAACCTTACAATGCGAATGAATATGAGACGATTAACACGGCTTACCAATGGGTTTAGTAAGAAATTGGAGAACCTCAAAGCGATGTTGGCTATCTATTTTGTCCATTACAACTTTATCCGCATCCATAGTAGTTTGAGAATGCCTCCAGCAATGAAAGCAGGATTGGTCAATACATTATGGACGTGGGATAATGTGTTTCAGACAAGTTAATCCTTTAATGAATCAATGTGTTTTTTATATATGCCTTTATTTTCTTTAATCATGGAATCATAAGCAGATTCCAGTTTTTTGTAAATAGGAATTGCATTATCTCTTTTTATTCCATCTTTATTAATTACACAGATATTCGTCATTTCTCCAATTTGTCCAGCTTTTTCAGATTCCTTTTTTGCCTCATAGATTACAAAAAGGCATTCAGACAATGAAAGCCCGTGATTGTATCGGTTTATTAATATATCCATAGCATAATGAAATCCATTCCCTATAACGCAATAACCAGAAAAATTCTTGCAATCACAAATACAATCTTTGGGATCGTTATAATCTACAATTTTATATATCCATGCTTTTTCATCCACTCCAGCAATTATAATTTGAAGTCCAAGGCTGAAACTGTTTATTTTATCAGTTATTTTTCTAATGTCTTCTTCTAACATTGATTTACTAGAAATGCGTTGTTTGAAATCTTCATAATCCTTTATTAATGGATTCAAAAAATTCTGTGTCATTTTTTTAATCCACATATCGTTATAATGAATCTGTACTATATCAACAATTCTTCTAATGGAATCGTTTTCTTTGATTTGCTTTTTAGAGTCTTCTAATATTTCGATAGAGGGGCTTGGTTCGCCAGCAATCAGCGCAATGCAACATTTAGATAGTTCAAATATTTTACTGGTTGCATTGTCTTTATTTCTTTTATTTGGCTCTCCATAAGAGACCATCCTATCAGTAGCTGTAACTATGGTGGAATCATTTTCACAAATTGAGGCAATACAAACTGTCATTTTTAGTCTCTTTAATTTATCTTCTACAACTTTTCTTTTTATTGAATCTTCAAAAGATTCCATATCCTATCCTTTCCCTAAAAGTCTGTCAATTTTTATTTTTGGAAAAGATAGTGGGGGTTTTCACATTTCACACGAAGTACCCCACTACCGTATGCCTGGATAGTTTTGGATATTGAGTTGCCACCTTTTTCCTTAGCTCTTTGTCAACTAAAAATTGAAAGATACTTGTACTCTCCTCTTTCTTAAGGAGAGATTGAGCCGCTACAACACAGACGGTAAGACAGTTAAGTATCCAACCGATGTCAACAATTGTGAAAAGGAATTTCCCGTGAATATAATCGCCAATAGCGATTAACCCAGCCGCAAAAGAAACCAAGAGAAACTCTATCAAACTGAAAACATTTCCATTGAGGCGATTATGTACTCTTACCTCATAAAGCATACCTGTAACCCTGTGCTGTGGTTAACTATTTTTTATAATACAGGATGAATTAGATTTAGGGCCCATAACGGCCTATTTGACCATAACTGATGACACCGTTTGATGGATCATAAAGAGCGGTCACAGGATCCCAATCGGCTTTAAAACTCTCATTGGTTCGCGAAGGACCGAAGGAATAAGCATACCAGAGAAAATAAACGTTATTTTCAGCAGGCCCAAACTGACGTCCATCCGGTTCAAAGACATAGGTATAAAATCCATAGATCTCCGGCGAAAAAAACGTATACCCATAAAATTGGTCACGCGGGATTGAAGTCATATAGGCAATCGGAGTAGTAACAGGAATCCAGGGATAGATGGATTGCCAATCACCAGAACCATGGTAAGTATCCGGTGGATAAGTGTTATTATCAACATTATAAGATTCCAAAGCGGTTGCCAAGGTACTTAATTCCGCCCGAGCGCGGGATACTTTAGACCGGGTTTGCGCTGCTAAATAATTGGGTATCGCGATGGCTGACAATATGGCAATAATCGCAACAACAATTAATATTTCTATTAAAGTAAAACCTTGGCTGAAAAAATGATTAATACTTTTCATAACTTATTCCTCCTTAATTATCTTATCCTATATCTGACTATGATAATAAAATATTTATTGTTTCATTTTTTTAAGTCCATTATACATTCCTGTTCGTTAATTAAGTAACCCATAGTGCGGTTTTCATCCTAAAATTTTTTAAAACAACTAAAGATAATTGACCCTTTATCTCAGATTTGACTCCATCCTCTTGCCTCTTTTCTTATTCTTCTAAAAATTACTGCTCCACCGGGATATAAATATCTATTTCTGAATTTGCGTTTGTCGGTCCTTTGTACCGTTGGTCATAATATTCAAAATATTCTAATTTCTTTACTTTGTACCCCGAATTTGGAAACCAATTCCGGTAGATATATAAATAAGAATCTAGAAAAGCTGTCACAGGACCTTTATGGGTGAACACTGCATATTTGGCTGCCGGGAGAGTCTTGGATACCATACCTTGTGGAACCGAAGCTACATTATTCACTTCCATGCTAACCAGATAGGTAAACGGTGTATTTTTATTGAAATTAGTATCTTCGACAAATTCATGTTCATGTATTCCGTATACGGCATTATTTACCACCTTTCCAGTTACTTCATTCAAATGTTTCTTGAAATCGCCAAACAATTTGAAACCGTCGTTCACCACGGTTTTGAAGGTTGTAGTGGTTTCCATACCGATTAGTTTTAATTCTCCTATATCCACCAATTGCGGTTCTTTGGATTTCAGCCATTGTCCCGTTCCGGATAAGTTTGTCGAAGGCGATACTGTTGTTGTCGATTCCGGGGTGACTTGCGAATTCTGATAAACCCAATACCCGGCAATCAGCACAATAATGACTGAAATTGCTATAATTACCTTTTTCATAATTTCTCCTTTTGTTCCATTTGGATTAATGGACTGTGTCCATTGTTTGATAGTTTGTGTTTGTGTCTCTTTAATTTTTGTTATTTCAGGTTTCGTATATTCCGTCGCTTCCACCTGTTGATTCTTCTTTACCACGACCTCTCCAGTCTTGTTCTTAAATGCCACTTTTCCTTTTAATACCCGTAAACTCGTCTGTTTCTCTTTATTCACTTCGGTATCAAAATTTGTCCCAATGACACTCAACACCGCGGAAGGAGTCTGAATTTCAAACCGTTCTTTTTGTGGTTTCATCATGGAGAAAATCTCTCCCAACCGCAGTGTCAGAGGATACGCCGATGTCTGGAAATCCAATTCAGTATCCTGATTAATATAAATCTGGCTACCATCCTTCCATTCAACCAGCGCTTTGCTCCCGCCGGATGTCAATAACGTATCTCCTTTTCGCAGAGCACAACCGGGAAATGCCTCGAGGTCATCTCCCTTTGTCCCTGTGCGAATAATTACCGTTCCAATTACCGCCTTTACTTCCCCCACTACAGTACTGGTAATATTCCACTTTCTGTCTTGAATTCTCTCCATTATATTTTTCTCGATGGAATCAATCTTCTCCCCCGGCGCTTGGACTAGTTTTTTTGTCACCTGTAGGAACTGAATTTCCTTTTTACATTTTTCACAATGTTCTGTATGCCTCTGAACGTTCTTCAGAATACTTTCAGAAATCACACCATCGAGAAAACCGGATATTTTCTTTATCGAAGGATGAAACATCATAGTAACCCATCCTCCTTGGCCTTTTTCATTAGGAATTTCCGCGCATAAATTAACCGCATGGTTACCGTGGTCACAGGAATTTCCAGGATACGAGCAATCTCTTTATAAGAAAAATCCTGGAGATACTTGAGCAACACCACTTCCCGATATTTTTCCGGCAGGGAAGAAACATAATTGGATATTTTTTCCAATTGCTCTTCTGAATACATAGGACTCTGACCGGAATCCGGGAGATCCAACCCCAATTCATTGAGAGAGATAGTCGGGATTTTATTTTCTCTCCCCAGATTCTGCCATTTGTTTTTGAGAATTCCCAAGAGCCAGCCGGGAAACGCCGCCGGTTCTTTCAATCTGTCCAAACTATTATACGCCGTGATAAACGTCTCCTGTACCAAATCGGACGCCGTATCCTGATTCCGGCTAAGCTGATACCCATAACCCAGTACCATCCTTTGATATCGGTTTACTAATAGGCTAAACATTTCTTTGTCTCCGGTTAAAACAGATTGAATGATTTCTTCATCCGTCTGCTTGTCTTTATTCTTATCCATGTTATATCTATCTCTCTCACCAAGTAAGTAACCTAAAACACGCTTTCCATTCAAAACTTTTTTCGCATCGCTGAATTATCCCATATATGATTGATTTTGTTTATTACAAGTCGTTTTTAGGGCATTGGTGGGATTTTTAGAAGAAAAGGGGATAATTTTAATTTTTGGTTGTAAATTTTGTCTTAAAATTAGTATATAATCACTTAAAAATTCTTATCAGTTTATTTTCAGTGAGGAGATAAATAGTGAGAGAGGAAGACGTTATAAAAAGGAAAGCAGATTCTTGAAGACTGGTTTCTGCTATGATAATATGAAATAAACCTTTGATAACGCCGTTAGAGACGATGTCTTTAACGGGGTGAATCAAAGTTGATATTAGGGATAGAGTAATTATGCGAGCGTTGATATTGTCAATTTCAAAAGGATCGGGGCACCAACATGCCGCGAAAGCGATTGAGGAGGCGTTTCATCAAAACCATTCCTCGGTAGAAACATTAAATCATAATTTTTTTGAACTGGTAAGCCGCCCCCGTGTGGAAGAAACAGTCAGTAAGATTTATTTTAGTATTTTGCGATATACTCCCAAAATATGGGGATATATCTATGATAACAAGAGAGTTTTCCAGAGAACAGCACGTATCCGCAATAAAATTAGCTTGAAGACCTCGATTAAATTCAAGGAAATTGTGGAGAAAACCATCCCATCTGTCATTATTTGTACCCAGGCATTGCCGTGCGAAGTTTCTTCAACTTTTAAAAATTATTATAGGAATACTATTCCGCTGGTGGCGGTTGTGACGGACTTTGTGGCTCACGCCTATTGGGTACACCCGGAAGTTGATTTGTATATTGTTCCGACCCAAAAAACAAAAGAAGGACTTGTGAATCAAGGAATTTCACCTGAGAAGATAAAAATCTTAGGTATCCCCATTAACGCGACTTTTGAGATCCGTTTGACGGAGCAGGAGAAAAAGGCGGTTATCAAAAAAATCGGTCTGAATGAAACCCTGCCTATCGTTATGTTAATGGGCGGGTGTCAGGGATTTATTCCGATGAGCCGATTGGTCAAGTTAATTCATCGGTGCAAAACCTCCTGTCAGATTATTGCTGTGACGGGACTTAATCACAAAATGCGCAGGGAATTAACCCTGTTGAAGGCGGGGATGAAAAATCCCATGGTAGTTTATGGTTATGTTAATAATATTCACGAGCTAATGTCGGTGAGTGATTTATTGATTACCAAGTCCGGCGGGATGACCAGTTCTGAGGCGCTGGTCAAACAACTTCCCATGGTTATGATCCATGCGTTACCCGGACAGGAAGAAAAAAATAGCCATTTTCTGGCGGATGCCGGTGTTGCGCTCCGATTGGAAAGCGAGAAAGAAATTGTACCCACGATAGACCGTTTATTATCGAATCGAAATTTGCTCTCTCAATTTCAACTAAATATGGATGAACTGGTGATACATCATTCCGCTCAACGAATTGTGGACGAGGTGATGGGTATGTTGACAAAAGTCGAAGAGAAAGAACTGGCGTATGTATAAATTGAATATCAAAGAATTATTATCTAGAGCACTTGAAAATGGGGCTTCCGATTTGCATTTAACGGATGGTGCTCCTCCGATGCTGCGGATAGACGGAAAATTAGCGCCTATCGGAGAAAGTTTGTTAAATTCCGATGAAACCCGCACCATGATTTATTCTCTTCTAAATGATGAACAGAAGGAAAAATTTGAGACAGCTTTAGAACTAGATCTTTCTGTAAATTTTGAAGATATCGGGCGATTCCGAGTGAATGTTCATCGTCAAAAAGGAAGTATTGAAGCCGCTTTTCGTGCGATACCCAATCAAATCGCGACTATTGAAGAATTGGGACTTCCACCGATTATTGCCACCTTAGCCAGAAAACCATCAGGTTTTATTTTGGTAACCGGTCCGACGGGTATGGGAAAAACAACCACGCTGGCAGCAATGATGGATTTAATCAGTAAAGAACGCAATTGTCTGATTATTACGATTGAAGACCCTATAGAATATGTTTTGAACCACAAAAAAAGTATTATCAAGCAGAGAGAAGTGGGAAGCGATACACATTCTTTCGCGAATGCGTTACGCCACGTTTTACGGCAGGACCCGGATGTCATTTGTATTGGCGAGATGCGGGATTTGGAAACTATTTCCACGGCGATTACAGCGGCAGAGACCGGACATTTGGTTTTAGCAACCCTGCATACCCCTAATACTGCCCAGACCATAGACCGGATTATTGATGTATTTCCGGCGAATCAACAATCCCAGATTCGGATTCAACTGGCAGCGGCTATGGAAGGAATCATCGCGCAACAATTGGTACCGAAAGTAGGAGGAGGACGAGTGGTTGCCGTAGAGGTACTTGTTGCAACGGTGGCTGTTAGAAATGTTATACGTACTCAAAAGACTGAACAAATTGCGACTTTGATTCAAACCAGTGCGGAATTCGGAATGATAGCCATGGACAAATCTCTGATAGAACTGTATGAACGCGGGTCCATTACCTATGATGACGCGATTACCCGTGCGACGGATTCTCGGGGATTTATAAAGCTGAATGATTCCAGCGTTCCAAATCAACCGAAACGATTTTTCGGACGATAATTATCGTGTTTTATTCCTGTTTTATTTGACAGAATCCCGCCTATCGGGTATTTTAAATATATCCATGTTTATTTAATTCATTCAAAAAAATCAAAATATTTTAATTCAGGAGTTCATTGTGTTTCAATTTACACCAGCAAAACGTGTTCAAGAAATCCCGACCTACCTGTTTGCACGAGTTGATGCCATGAAGCGGGAGGCATTCAGCAAAGGTGCGGATATTATTAATTTAGGAAAGGGAGATCCCGATCTCCCAACACCCAAACATATTATCCGCGCGCTTGAAAAGGCAGCGAATAACCCTGCGAACCATCAATATCCCGCCGATGAAGGTTCTTTGGAATTTCGCACGGCGGTGGCGGATTGGTATAAAAAGCGATTCAAAATTAATTTGAATCCCAAGACAGAAGTGCTGGCTCTAATTGGTTCCAAAGAAGGCATCGCGCATGCGGCGCTTGCGTTTGTTGACCCGGGTGATGTGGTTCTCGTACCTGACCCGGGTTATCCTGTGTATCATGTTGGAACCACGTTTGCGGGTGGAACAACATACCGCATGCCATTGAAAAAGGAAAATGGTTTTTTGCCGGATTTTGATAAAATTCCAAAATCAGTTTTAAGACGGACGAAATTGATGTGGTTAAACTATCCTAATAACCCCACCGGTGCCGTAGCGAGTATTGAATTCTATAACGAGGCGGTCCGGTTGGCAAAAAAATACAATATTATTATCTGTCACGATTCCGCCTATTCGGAGATTTATTATGATAATAATGCTCCACCGAGTTTTCTGAATGCCAAAGGTGCGGTTGAGGTGGGATTAGATTTTCGTTCTTTTTCCAAAACGTATAATATGACCGGTTGGCGAATCGGATTCGCCTGCGGCCATCCGGAATTGATAGCCAGTCTTGGGAGAATCAAAACCAATCTCGATTCTGGTGTTTTCAGTGCCATCCAACAGGCGGGAATAACGGCGCTCTCGGTAAGTCAATCTTCTGTAAAAAAGTTGCGTGAAACCTATCAAAAGCGGAGGGACGTATTGATAAATGGTTTGCAGAAAATCGGGTGGAAAGTTTTTATTCCCCAAGGCGGATTCTACGTTTGGGTTACTGTCCCGAAGAAATATTCTTCCATGGAATTGACCGTAAAGATATTGCAGGAGACAGGTATTGTTACAACTCCCGGTGTCGGATTCGGAGAATACGGTGAAGGTTATATCCGCATGACAGTCACAACTACAGAAGACCGGCTGCGGGAAGCTATCCGCCGATTGGGAAAATTAAAAATATAACTATCTTCACGTTGAGGGGTTCATGATAACTACCTATATAGCCATGGGTTCCAATATGGGCGACCGCTTGAATTATTTGGAAGAAACCATTTCCTGTTTCTGGCTTTATCGCCAATTGAAAATGAAAAAGGCTTCTTCTATTTACGAGACTGCGCCTTTGGGAAAAACTGATCAACCCTCATTTCTTAATTGTGTTTTGGAGATTGATACAATCTTCACTCCACAAACCCTGCTTGGCACCATGCAGGTGGTTGAAAACCGTCTGGGACGACAGCGTACCGAAAAATGGGGACCGCGTACAATTGATCTGGATGTTCTGCTGTATGGTGACCAACTTATCAATACTCCCGGATTTATTGTTCCTCATCCCCGCATGTCAGAACGGGCTTTTGTTATGATACCATTAATAGAAATAGCACCGGATTTAATTCATCCGGTTTTCAAAAAGACAATAAAAGAATTGGCGGATGTATTGCCAAAAGAGAATATGCCTATTGTTGGGCAATTGAAATATTTTGCTAAAAAAAATAAAAAGGAAAACGCATGACAACGCGCATGACGACTGTCCGATTGTCTCAGTTGAAAGCCGAAAAAAAGAAGATTGTAGCATTGACCGCCTACGATTATCCCACGGCTGTCTTATTGGATGAATCCGGCATGGATTTGATTTTAGTCGGCGATTCCGTCGGCGAAAATGTTTTGGGTTATCCGGATTCCCTTCAGGTCACCATGGAAGATATGATCCATCATACTAAAGCGGTAGCACGCGGTGTAAAAAATGCGTTAGTCATTGGTGATTTGCCTTTCCTGTCGTTTCAAACCAGTCCTGCAGATGCTATTCGCAATGCCGGACGTTTTTTGCAGGAAGCCGGAGCGCAAGGGGTTAAGATGGAAGGCGGCCAGGAAAGAATCAAAACCATCTGCGCGATTCTCGATGCCGGGATTCCTGTTCTGGGTCATATTGGTTTGAAACCACAATCCCTTTACCGTCTTGGAGGATATAAAGTACAAGGGAAAACTGCGGAAGAAGCCAAACGAATATTTGACGATGCCAGCGCGCTCCAGAGTGCCGGTTGTTTTGCCATCGTTCTCGAATTGGTTCCCGACAGGGTAGCCAAGATCATTAGTGAATATTTGACGATTCCCACCATCGGTATCGGTTCCGGGCCTTATTGCGACGGGCAAATATTGGTAATACAAGATGCTTTGGGCACAACTGGAGATTCTCCTAAAAAACACTCCAAACAGTATGCGCAATTACATTCTATTATAAAAACTGCTGTTAAAAGCTATTCCGACGAAGTCCGCCAATCCAAATTTCCCACGTCTGAAAATTCTTTTGAAATCAAAGATGAAGAATTTGAAGAATTAATCAGATTATCCAAGTTAAATCAGTAGTCGTATCCCGGGAGATACTTCCAAAAGTTGCAAGAAACTCCATGATTACGTAAAATAAATAGATATAAATTAATTTCCACACAATGTGTTATAAGGTGTTCGAGGAGGTAATTCCATGGCAGGTACTGTATTAGAAATAACGGATACTAGTTTTGAAACCGATGTTTTGAAATCGTCCACGCCCGTTTTAGTGGATTTCTGGGCGGAATGGTGCGGTCCATGTAAAATGCTGGCGCCAACGGTTGAAAAATTGGCAGGTGAATATACCGGAAAATTAAAAGTTTGCAAAGTGAATGTGGACGAAAACCCCAATTCCGCCAGTAAGTTTGGTATTCAAGCGATTCCCACTTTATTGATTTTTAAGAATGGGGCGAACACAGACCGGATTGTAGGGGTTACTCCGGAAAAAGACCTGCGAAATCGTATTGAAAAAGCTATAGTATAAGTAAGAATTTTCGTTTAAAAAAATTTTCAACCCAATGTCATGTAACAGCGATATTGGGTTTCTTTGTTTATATCATTTCTGATCTATCATGCGGCGTTATTCGCCTAATTAGTAACGGGGTGATAAATGACTTTATCCCCGGGTTGAATTCCGTGTCTTTTACAAAAACCTGCATTGACTTCCAAAACATATTTGGTTGGTTTATCAATTGAAATATTTGCTTCACTATAAGGTTGGGTCTGTTCCACAAACCCGCCAATCTTCCAATCACTAAAAATAAAAATGATATCCAATGGGACTTTGGTATTCTTCATCCAGAAATTTTGTATTTGTTCATCCGGCATGATAAATAACATCCCGGCATTTTCCGGCAGGGAATCCCGGTACATCAAACCATGTTCACGGGTATCCGGAGTATCGGCAATCTCTACTGCTATCTGAATAGATTTTTGACTTTGCGTGATAATTTCAACCGTTGGTCCGGTCTTGTTTTGGCATGAGAGGATAAGAAATAGGGAAGATAGAATAAGTAAAAGGAATAAATTTCTTTTCGCCGATTCACATGTTCGGTCCTCGCGCAAGCGGGGATTTATCCATTCAATTTTCATTTTTTCCCTTGGTTGTATCCACAGCTATCAATTCTTTCTCATTGGATCGTACGTACGGGAGGACATCCGTATCCAATGAAAAGACCATCGGATTCATGTCAACTTTCCCATAAATAGCATCTTCTGTTTTAGTCATGTTTCCTAAAGAAAGAGTATAAGTTTTTTTATTTTTATCCATTAAGGTAATTTTAGTGGATGGACTTGTCAATCCATATTTATTGAAATCCTTGGGGGCATCGTCAATAAAATCCTTAATCTTTAACCCGTTAATTTTCCAAAGGATATCTTGAACTTTAGCAAAGTCTGCTTT
The DNA here is from genome assembly GCA_963768165.1 of uncultured bacterium. GTDB lineage: Bacteria > UBP4 > UBA4092 > UBA4092 > UBA4092 > CAVYHJ01. The sequence goes on from CAVYHJ010000011.1 coordinate 13,617, forward strand.
TATTTTTTTGGGCGATGTTAAATACCAATCTTCTTTTTCTTTACTCAGATTTATACCGGTTCCTATTTGTAGGGACTGAATATCATCTACCGAGAACCGGAATAAAATCCTATCACGTAAATTATCCAAGTTCTGAACGAATAACATTTCTTTCACCGATGTTTCTACGGCAAAAACGAACGATTTATCGGAAGTCTTTCCGTAGATTAAATCCGGCGTAGGGCCTTTGTCAGAAAAGGAAATGGAAAATAATTTTCCGGTACCTATTTTAATTTCTGCGGTAAGGGCGGGTTTCTCCAAATCGTATGATTTAAAATCTTTGGGTGATTCATCCACAAATTGTTTGATTTGCTCCGAGTGTAATTTCCAGAGAATATCCTCTATCTTATAGCGGTTAACGTCCAGTGGTTTTGGTTGGGTCAGTTTCCAATCCTCATTATCCTTTTTAAAGACCAAGGATTGATTAGGATAAGTTAAGGTAAGTTGAGTCACCTGATCCGGTGGAAATTCCACAACCGTCTTGTCCCGTAAATCTGTGGGAGATTTATTCCAGCGATTAACCACCGCGGAGGGAATCAAATAGATTGCCGGGTCATTCTCTTTTTTCACATAATATTCACTGCCATCAAGATTTTGGATTCCAACAAATAATTTACCTCCTCCCGCTTTGGCGCTGGTTTTGAAACCGATGGTTTGGTGAGGAGTATCCAGACCATAAACCGACAAAGATTGAAGATTCTCTTTCAGAACCCGGTCGGATTTTAAATCTTTGAAGTTGGATAAAAAGGTATTGATTTCCAATGAATCGGCTTGAGAGGAGACAGGGGAGCGTATATTCCACGTGCTGTCACTGTTTTGCGTGCAAAGAATCATTTGAGCGGTATCCGTTCCGATTAGGGAGAATTCTATTATTTTATTTGAGTCAAAATTAGGGAATAGAGTAATTTTGCGTTCCCCGTTTTCTGTTTCCTCAATCGGTGTCCGCTCAAAATAATAGACATAGGCGCCCAACGCCAAAAGTATTACCAACCAGATGATGGTATTACGATATTTCATAATCAATCATTATATCTAAAAAATAATAATTTCGTTTACTCAGCAGAATAGTTTTAAAACCTAAATATACGAGATATTCTTTTCAAGAAATTGAGAGGGATAAATCCGACATCTACATTAAATTTATAATTTCCTTTTAACAAATTCACATACTTGCTTGGCAGTCTGTATTGCGTCTTTTGCTTCTTCCAAACTGGGTTCTTCTTCGATATCAGGATAACGAACTTCTACGGCATAATCCGTTAGGTTGTCGGCTTCTTTTAATTCATTTTGAAATGAAGGGTCTTTTGAACCGCATAATTCCAACAGTTCGATAATTTTATGCGTTTGGGGAAAATAGATTTGATGGTGGACTAAAAAAGCCTTTAGATATTTTTCTACCGCTTGTTGGCAATGAAAACAAACGGTCTCCGTAATGGGAACATCAAACGATAATTCGCGCTCTGCGGATAAGAGATCCTTGTCTGCTTTTTCCAACCATTTCTTTGCAAGTCCCCGGATATTTTCATCGCGACTCATAAAGAACTTTCCCGAATTTACTGGCTGGATAAATAATGGTACCGATAATATCTTTATAAGTTTCAAACTCTTGTTTCGATTTTACAACTACATCCACCGGGATTTTGAATCGGGATAATATTTTTCTTACTTCCCGGTTTTGGACACGGGAAGAGAGGCTACTTTCTTTAATAATCAGTAAATCCAAATCGCTTTCTTTTCCGGGCGTCCCATGAGCAAAAGAACCAAAAAGGATGATTTTTTCCGGGTGAAATTGGTTCACAATTTCTCTAGTAATTTGTTCAATTTGTTGTTGCGTAATCATAATAGATCCTTTATGTTTTTCCTATAGTTATCTTATTCTACTTACTCTTGGAAATCAAGCAACGCAAATAAAGAGAATCGGTCGCATTTTATTCCACTAGGAAAAATCAACGGTCAACACTAACAATTTGACCGTAATGTGTCAAGACAGGTGGGTAATGGGGTATACGGGAATCACTATTTTATAAACAATCCGGGAAAAGCAAAAACGGTGTATAATAGTGTTGAAGAGTTTGGATATTCTTCTAAATAAAATTTAACGAGGTGCGTTATGGATCATGAAATGAAGAAAACATTATTACGGAAAATTCCCTACGGGTTGTATGTGGTCGGGATCAAGGATAAAGAAAAAGTCAATGGATTTACCGCCAGTTGGGTGAGCCAGATTTCTTTTATCCCGCCCATGATCATGCTGGGGGTGCAGAAGAAAAGCACGGCATTGAAGATGATTAAAACAAGCAAGGTCTTTACCGTAAATTTCCTGGGTAAGAATCAACAAGCAATGGTAAAAACATTTTTCCGTCCCTCCAAAATTGAAGGGAACACGATGGGCGGTTATGCCTTTCATACGGAGAAAACCGGTGCGCCAATTTTAGACGATGCGGTCGGATACCTGGAATGTAAAGTGAAAGATATTGCGGGAAAAGGGGATCATTTGGTAGTAATTGGAGAAATCATCAATGCCAAGGTCACCCAGAATTCGGATATTCTCACCCTGAAAGATACGTCCTGGAACTACGGCGGATAATTCCTCTACAGGTTGCGTAAATTCGCCAAGGTGTTACGTCTCACCAGATATTCTTTTCCGCTCAAGATGATTTTTAAACGATCATCGGGTAGAGGCTGAATGAGGATCTGGGCGAAATGCAATTTGCGATGGCAATTGGGACAGACGATAAGAATATTATCCGAACATAGGGAATGAGGCTCTTTCTTATGCAAGGCAAGAATGTGATGGGTCTCGATATAAGGCCGTCCGCTTTTTTGTTCAAAACCCCGCTGACCGCAAACCTGGCAGGTGTAATTATTCAATTCCGCTAATTTTCTTCCCACGTAGGTTCCGTGTTCCAATAATTCCGACAAACGGCGTTGTTGTTTGGGGGTCGCCGTGGAATAGATGGAATTAAATTCAATGACGCGTCCGACCGGGTCATCTTCGGAAGAAAAACGGGCGGTGGGTATTTCACTGGCAAATAAATCCTGTTCCAGACCGGTCTTGTAAACAATGGTGTCATAGACTGAATCGGAAATTTTGCGAATGGCTCGTTGGAAAACGTATCTCGTGCGGGCACGGGTTTCCAGATATTTCCCGTCTTTACCCAGCGCGCAAATGGGCGTCGGGAACACGGTATAATCCAATAATTCGCAATAATACCGTTTTGCATTTTCCGGGTCGGGCATGATATCCCCTATTAATCCACAGCCGAAATAAAATTGTCCGGTTTCATTTTCCGCCGGACAATAATAAATAAACCGGTCGCCGGGAATCACCAATTTCAAATAGTAATTGGCGTAATGATATAAATACCCAATATGGTCATCATACCCCGAGGACCCGTCCAAATGTTGTGAAAGTACGATAGGCATAGTGTCCATTATCATAAATCTAAAAGAGAGAATGTGCAATCATTTTCACGACCCAGGCAGAGAAGTCCAGTTTATGTGTAAGAACTATCAAATAGCCGAACTTATGAGAGATACCAAACTGGAATAAGAGAAAAAAGTGAAGAAATAAATTGGGATACTAGGTCTTTGCTAGTTTTTCAATAAACGTCTGGGCATTTTTGAGAGATTCCTTGACTACGTTTCTATTTTCAAGAAGTCCCCGATAATGTCCAGCGATATGTAATGTACGATAAAGAGCTTCAAATTCTTTCAGTAATTTCCCGTTATGGACGCTTGCATACTTTCTTAATAAATGACGATAAGCATCCGTTGATTTAGGTAAATCTTTTTCATGAAAACCTTTCCTATTTACCAGGTATTCATCAATCGCCTCCAAAATAGCAAGATAGGCTGTGCCAAATGCCTCACGGACAGGTTTTCTATCAAGATAAATGTCGTTCTCGATAGGAACTTGTTTTAGTATCTGCTTGGCATTATGTAAATATCGTATTGCTTCTGATGGCATACACTTTTTCCTCGAATAATCTTAACATAGTTTACCATACGAAACAGGGATCAGACAATTAAAAAATCAGATGGGTGTCTGGAAATGTTTTAAGGAAGCATCAGGAATGCCGTAAAGAACACTCAAATTCCCGATGCATTGAATCCCTGTTGTTTAAAGTTATAAAATGGAAGTGTGGGAAAATCTTTTAAGGAAGCATTGGGAACACTGTAAAGAACATTCAAATTCCCGATGCATTAAAAACTTTTTAAAGAAAGTTATCACTGTTATTCTTTAGCCCCAGCATCCTTTAGAAGTTTTACCATTCCCGTATGACCCCATTTTATTGCCAACTTCAAGGGGGTATTACCATAGTTGTCTTTTGCATTGACCTCTGCACCTTTGGTCAGTAAGATTTGAACGGTTTCCGTATGACCATTATATACAGCACCCATCAAGCAGGTCCAACCTGAGTTGGTTTTTGCATTAACCATTGCACCTTTCGACAATAGGATTTGCACAATATCCGTATTACCAATCCATGCCGCATGTATCAAGGCGGTACCACCATCGTTATTTTTCGTATTGACCTCTGCACCCTTCGTTAATAAGAATTGAACAGTCTCAGTATGGTTTTTATTTATCGCCTCTGTCAAGGGAGTCCCTCCATCGTTATCTTTCACATTGACCTCCGCGCCTTTCGTAATTAAGATTTGAATGATCTTCGTGTTACCATTTTTTGCCGCCTTACCCAAAGCGGTCTCACCATCGTTGTTTTTCGCATTAACATCTGCTCCTCTAGCTAATAAAGTTTGAACGGTTTCTATAGGGCCTGTATATGCTGCATACATTAAAGCAGTATTCCCCTTATTGTCATTCGCATTGACATCTACCTGTTGCTTTAATAGTTCTTGAACAGTATCCGTACGAACACCACATACCCCCATGATCAAAGCGGTTGCTCCAACGTTGGTTCTTGCATTAATATTAACTCCTTTAGCCAACAAATATTTAACTAATTCAGTATGTCCGTAATATGCCGCTTGCATCAAGGCTGTGTAACCATTTTTATCTATCGCATTTATATTTGCTCCCTTTTTTATTAAAATCTTAACTACATCAGTCCAACCTGATTTTGAAGCAATAATTAAGGCTGTTTCGCCTGTTACTGAGTTTTGTATATTGGGATCCATACCTGCATCTAATAATAAATTGACTGCGACTGAATCTCCCTGAGCACAACGATCTAATAATGAATCCATATCATAGGGAACGTTCATTTTTGCCAATTCCTCTCGAGCTTTTTTAGGATTATTTCCACAACTGACAATTAATGTTGAAATTGCAATTAAAAATAACAAAATAATAATTTTTTTCATAAGCAACTAAATAGTATGGTAAAGAATTATTATTTACTTAGGAATGTCTTCCATTTCACAATTCCAAACTTTCAAATCTTCTTGGCGTGCTGCATCAGCAAGTTTTCTATCTGCAGTGATTAATATTGGTTTTGATTCTCCGGTGGTAAACTTAAACATTCCTTTTCGTAACGAATAAATTTGAAGAGCATCAGATACATCCATTTTCATTTCTTGATATTTTCCTACCAATTTTTCAACTTCGTCAGATACTTCTCGGTCTCTTAGATCAGTATTGTCATCTATCTGTATTTTTTCTCCTTTTCTCATATATCCTAGTAAACAATATACAGCCGAGTTATATTCCTGAAGACTTATGTGTTCTTCTTTTTTACTTAAATATTTTCGTTTTAGTACTCCTAGTGCCTCTGCAAAGCATAAAAATGTAGTTGTGAAAACAGATTGGGTCTGTGTATAATTTTTCAATTTCATGCTTCCTTTTTCGTGGATTATTAATTTTACCATTGCAGATGCGTCCAAATAGTGAGTTTTAATTGTATTCATTTTTGTATTTTCCTTCTCTTTGATTTCTATTTCAATTTTATCGCGATTACCTCCAACATAAATTCTTTTGTCTTTAAATTGCTCAGATGGAGGAATATCCAGATTCTCTTTTATGTGTCTATCAATGAATTTTTGGATTTTATTTAGCAGCGTATCCCCTTGGGAATCTGAAAAATCTGAAAGTGCTTTTTCTGCGGTTATAGGTGTCGGCGGCTCATTTTGATTTAAATGTAATAAAGAACTGGATATTTCTAAACGCCAAAATATTGCATCGTCCTCGATTGAATATTGAAGGCTCCGTCCAAAAGTAGTTTTTGTTGGAACATTATTAATTTTTAATTTATTTTCTCCGCTAGGAGTATTGATTTTAATTTGTATCGTCATATAGGGTTATGTTAAGGGACGATCCCCATTACTGTCAACCATAATATTGTTTACACCAGGGATTTGAGTAAATATTCAGTATTCCCGATGCTTTCTTTTTTCATCTAAGCAAAAAAGTATAGTGAAATCAACTACTGGCACTACGGTAATGGTTCACGCCGAAATGCCAGAATTTGTGTGTCCCATACAAAAATAGCGTGGTGAGAAATAATCCCCATACCACAGCAAGAGAAGATTACTGAGTGTATACGAATCATCACTTGAACGGAAAATGCATAGTCACAATTATATTAAACCCAATGCCAACGATCTTGAAACGTGGCATTATGCGGCGTATCTTTAAGAAATTTATTGCCCAGTCGTACGTAATATGGTACGATAGGAAGAGAGGTAAACCTAGTATGACCACATTCACCGCCAGCCAGGCAAGAGTAAGGCTTTATAAACTGCTCGATGAGATGGCTTCTTCGCATGATCCAATTCAAATTACCGGGAAACGGAACAATGCGATATTAATTTCGGAAGAGGATTGGAAAGCCGTACAAGAAACCCTTTATCTTCTTTCGATTCCCAATATGAGAGAATCCATCCAAAAAGGATTGAAAACCCCGGTTGAAAAATGTGTTGAAAAATTAACATGGTAATCTGGCAACTGGTCTTTACCCGACAAGTGGTACGGGATGCGAAAAAGATTACATATGCCGGACTGAAACCCAAAGTCGAATCGCTGCTGGAGATAGTGAAGAAAAATCCGTTTCAAACTCCCCCTCCATTCGAAAAATTAGCAGGTGATTTAGAGGGTGCCTATTCCCGCCGTATTAACATACACCATCGGCTGGTCTATCAAGTTTTGGTAGAAATTAGAACGGTAAAGGTAATCCGAATGTGGACCCACTATGAATAATTCTATTTTCCCCTGAATCAACTACTGGCACTGCGGTAATGGTTTACGCCGAAATGCCAGAATTTGTGCGTGGCGTATAAGAATATTACCGTAGGAAGTATTCCCAATAGTCCTGCGGAAAGTGTCACAGAACGAATCATGACTTGCGTGGGAAAATTAATGACCACGATCATCGGGAAAATAAAGGTCAAGAAAAATTTCAAGGAGCCGCGATAAATATCTGCTGGTTGGCGGGCGAAACTGGTTAAATTAAAATACACACCGATTAATCCATCCGCGCGAACAATCCAAAACGCTAACGTCATCAGAGTAAACATGATGGTGTAATAGATGAGTATCCCATTGATGAGCAATAGGAAAAATGCGAATAAATGGAGAAGAGTAAACGCTATATGGAGATGTATCCAGGCGTAACCGACAATGAAAAATCCCAATACAATATTCGCCAGTGAACCTAAATCAATATACCGCGTGGAGACCATGAATTGGGAATTAATAGGTTTTGTCAAAAAGAAATCCATATAACCAGTGCGGATATTTTCTGGAATCTGGTGACAGTTGGGGAAAAAGAATCCTTCAAAAGCTTGATGGACAATATGGGCGGTCCCCACGAGAAAATATATTTCATACTTGGTCCAACCCGCCACCTGTGGAATGAAGGTATACATGACTTGCCAGAAAATCAGGCTGACTGCGACCCACACAAGTTCTGTGAAAATCCGAATGATGAAATTCCAACGGAACATCATTTCCCGAATTACGCAATTTTTTAAGAAGAATAAGTATAATCGAATATATCTTTTCATATTTTTCAACCTCCATACGCGGAGTATCGTTTCGTCCCGCGGTTCCAGAGTAGTTGAGTCAAAAAGAAAATAATAATAATCCACAGCACAATAATTCCTAACCCCTGCCACGCCTGTGCGGGAGTATATTGACCCATGTATAATTTCACCTGGAAAAAGCCCATGTATTGAAACGGGAGCCAGTTCATAATGTAAAATATTGGTTTTGGTAATAAATCCAAAGGAAATGAACCGCCTGATAATAAGAATTGTAGAATATAGAAAATGAAAAATAAAGAAGATACTTCCAATAACCAAAATCCAATCAACCCGGCGCAGAATGACAAGAGGGTATTCAAAAACAAAGCGAGAAACGTAGCAACGATAACTTGAACCAATGTGAGAAAATCTTTGGGAGGAATTAGATAAGACCGTAAAAAATAGTATCCGATGACGATAGGAATAAAAGTCGAGGAAATATAAATCATTTTTTTGGTCAGGGTTAATACCCAGCGATAGGCCAAATAATTCACGGGCCGGAGAAGAAATTGATTAATTTGTCCACTGCGGATTTCATTGGTGATTTCGTAATCCGCGAACCATAACCCGACGATGTTTTCGATAATAGCAACCAGTAAAAAATAACAAATCATGTTGGTTTGGCTATATCCACCGACGGTCGTCCGGGAAGTACTTCGATAGATGGCGTTCCAGAGGATGACTGTTGTAATCAGCGGGGCAAACTGGCTCACCGTTTGAATCATAAAGTTATAGCGGTAAATGAAATTCAGTTGAATTCCGATATTCATCATTTTGAGATATTTACGCATTATTATTTATTACCGGTTTCCAAAAAGGTCACGGATTACGTCTTCAATCGGCACGTCTTCAATATTCAAATCTTGGATTTCAAATTCTTTCAAGAGTTGAGTGGAGATACGAGTGGTGTCTTCCCGTTTGATTTTGAGCACCGCTCTACCGGTCTCCCATTCAGTGATTTCTCCAAAGGTTTCGATAGATTCTTTGGTTACCTCATTTCCGAAAATGAGGGTTAAAAATTTATGGTTGGCGAATTTTTCAATAATTCCCTGCAACGCCCCGTCATACAACAATGTGCCATGGTCAATAACAATCACCCTCTCGCATAATTCTTTAATATCGCTCATGTAATGCGAAGTTAAAACAATGGTTGTCCTGGATTGTTGGTTGTAATGCCGAATGAAATCGCGTACTTTTTTCTGGGAGACTACGTCCAGCCCAATCGTCGGCTCGTCCAAAAATAAAACCTTGGGAGAAAAAAGCAATGCGGCGATGAGTTCCAGTTTCATCCGTTCCCCCAATGACAATTCACGGACAGGTACATGCAATTTATTCTTTACATCCAATAACTCGGTTAATTCATTAGTGATTTTTTTGAATGAATCGTTGGGCACTCCATAAATTTCTTTGTTCAACAGGAGTGACTCCATCGCCGGTAAATCCCACCATAATTGATTTTTCTGTCCCATGACGAGGGAGAATTGCCGGCGGTATTCGTCTTTTCTTTCCCAGGGGATAAATCCAAGAACTTTAGCTTCACCCCCGCTTGGATAAAGCAAACCGGATAACATTTTTAAAGTCGTAGTTTTCCCCGCTCCATTGGGTCCCAAAAATCCCACCAATTCGCCTTCCTGAATGGTAAAACTGACATCTTTCACCGCCTGCACTTCCTGATAGACGGGGTGAAATAAAGCTTTTGTGGAATTCCATAATCCCGGTTCTTTTTTTTGAGTCAAGAACGTTTTACTCAGTTTTTTGACTTCGATAATCGGCATAGAATGAATAGTGGTTAGGATTTCTTTTTCTTAACTATTTCTCCGGCGGGTATATGCGATACGAGAAAATGTTCTTCCCGCAATCCCCGGTCAATGATGCAATCCGATTCGATATGCGTGTTCGGTGGAATATGCGTCCCTTTTCCGATGACAGTAATGCCTTCATTGGGGGTGCCGATTTTTTCTCCCCTCCCGATGGAACAGTGGGTTCCGATGCGCACTAATTTATCCAAAATAGATCTCTCGATCCGTGAATTATTTCCAATGACTGTATTCGTAAAAATTATTGAATTTTGTATAACGGCATCCGATTCTACCACCACTCCGGGGAACAAAATGCTGTGTTCCACATAGCCGTTGATAATACATCCATTGGCCACCAGACTCCGGAAAACTTTGGCGTTGGTGTCGAGTTTCACCGGCGGTTTTTCTTCGCTCTTGGTATGAATCACCCAATTGGAGTCGTCCAAATCTAATAGGGGAGGGTCTTCCAACAAATCCATATTGGCTTGATAATACGACGGAATCGTTCCGACATCCCGCCAGTATCCTTGAAATTCATAGGCAAAAGTCCGATAGGAATGAATCATTTTGGGAATAATATCTTTTCCAAAATCATGGGAACTTTTCGGGTCAGCCGCGTCCGCCATTAATACGGTTTCCAATGTCTCCCGGTTGAAAAGGTAGATTCCCATACTGGCAAGATTTGATTTTGGCTTTTTGGGTTTTTCTTCGAATTCAATAATTCTCTTATTTTTATCAATTTCCGTAATCCCAAATCGAGAGACGTCTTTGCGATCTACCGGCATGACCGCAATCGTTGCGTGTGCCTTGTTCGCCCGGTGAAATTCCCCCATCGCACTATAATCCATCTTATAAATATGATCGCCGGCCAGGATGAGTAACTCATCAATGTAAGGAAATTTTAACCGGTATAAATTCTGATATACAGCATTTGCCGTTCCGCTATACCAATCGTCTCTTGTTCCGGCACCGAGCGCGGGCTGTAATAATTTGACTCCCCCCTCCATCCTGTCCAAATCCCAGGGTCTGCCGATTTCAATATGTTCGCGTAAAGATTGGGGGAGATATTGCGTGAGCAAGGCAACCGTGGTGATTCCGGAATTGATGCAATTGCTGAGAGTGAAATCAATCAAGCGGTATTTACCGCCAAAGGGTAACGCAGGTTTGGCGCGCAATTCGGATAAGACCGAGAGCCGCTGCCCTTGTCCGCCTGCCAATATCACTGCCATGATTTGTTTCATATTTTAGACTTTAAACCTTAACCAGTTTTTTTATCCTCGTTGCGTTACAAATGATCCGGTAGGAATTTCTGTTGTTAAAAAATCCGTTTCTTTGACAAAGGGTTCGATAAGACAGTTTTGTCCAATATGAATATTGGCTGGAATAATGGCACCTTTACCGACGACGGTTAAAATATTCTCTTTAAAACTGGTTTTTTCCGTATCTTCTTCCACCGGAGGTTCCCACCCGATTTGAGAATCCGCTCCCACCCAGACATCTTTATCCAGTATAGTGTGATTCAAAAACGCCCCGTCATTAATGACACTGCGGTGCATGACAATCGAATTCATAATCCGTGCTCCTCTTCCCACCCGCACTCCCGGAAATAAAATAGAATGTTCCATATACCCGTTGATACTGCACCCGTTGGCAATCAGACTATTGATGCCAGTGGCAAATTGATTGAACCGGACAGGCGGTTTGCGCTCGCTCACTGTGTGGATGACCCAATCGGTTTTATATAAATTCAGCCGTTCCGGATGGTCCAGGATATCCATATTGGACAACCAATAATCATTTAACGTCCCGATATCTCTCCAATACCCGTCAAATTTATATCCATAAACTTCACCTATTTCAATCATGTCCATAATCATGTGGAATACAATATCAAACCGGTTCTCCCGTCCAATCCGTTGCAGTTTATATAATAGAACTTCCGTATCGAACAAATAAATTCCCATATTCACTGTGTCCGATTTGGGTTGAATAGGTTTTTCTTCAAATCCGGTAATTTTATTATTTTCATCCACTTGAACGACCCCGCACCGTTTGGCATAATTTTTGGAAACCTGTGTATAGGCCACTGTGACCGGTGCGTTATTTTTGATATGAAACTCCAACATTTTCCGGTAATCCATTTTATACACGTGATCCCCGGACAAGATTAAAGTATATTTTGGATTATGGTTTTGAATATAATCCTGATTCTGGAGTAATGCATCTGCTGTCCCGCGAAACCAGCCGGTATCCGCCGTACTTAAATAAGGCTGTAAAATGGAGACGCCGCCGTTTTGCCGATCCAAATCCCACGGTTTTCCAACGCCCACATGGTCCATTAAAGAATAGGGAGCGTATTGCGCGAGAATCCCGACGGTATAAATTCCAGAATTCACGCAGTTGCTTAACGGGAAATCAATAATCCTGTATTTCCCGCCAAACGGGATGGATGTGGTCGCGCGGGTTCGCGCCAATATGTTCAACGGGTGGCTTCGTCCACCTGCTAAAACCAATGCAATGATTTCTTTCATACGCTGCCCGCCTGAAATAGTGAAACTCGGAAAAAAACTTTATTAAGATTAACTTTAATATGAGCACTGAACTATCGTCAAGTATATCAATTCAAAAATCTCATCCTCTATCTTACACGAAGGTGTCTTACCGAGCATCGCTGCTCATCATTTCCATGACCGAGTGCACACTCTTCTTTTTATAACCACCGTAAACTTTTCTTTACAAACTATCCTAAAGGAGGAAAAGTGTATGAAAGTTAAATTGAGCGAGATTTTAATCCCGCCGCCCTACCGGTTCGATCCGGGCAATATGGAAGAGTTGAAACAAACTCTGCAACGATATGGGATGATTCATCCCGTTGTCGTAAAACAAATCTCAGAGGAGACGATTCCGCGTTTTGAACTTATCGCTGGATACCGCCGACTCAAAGCTGCCGAATCTCTCGGCTGGACGGAAATCCCCGTCACGGTTCTTCAACCCAAAGATTCTCTTGACCAATTCGATTTGGCGATGGAAGAAAATATGAAACGCAAAGAGTTTAATCCACTGGAAATTAGTGAATTGCTCATCCGGCGAAAACGTCTCTGGGAAAAGAATTACGGTCTCATTGAACATGGGAAATTGAGTCCTCATGTAGAGTCCTCAGATAACTCTTCGCCAAATGGCGAAGACTTCTATGAGCAAGCAGGTAGAATCTTTAAAAGACATCCCAAGGAAATCTATAAATTCCTACAATTACAGGAGTTAGATGAAGACTTAAAAGCGAAACTTGAAGCCGGAGAAATCCATTATCGCAAGGCGATTGAGGAACAATCGAGACGCAAGAATCCGGAACCAAAAGCGAGAATTAAGAAATGTAAAAGAGGGGTTCTGCTCCCGAATGTGCCGCAGGATGTATTGGATTTGGAGCACGACGTACAGAATGTCGTCTGGCAATTAGGAGGATTGAATCAAGCCATGCGGGTGTTGGATGGAATGGAGTATTCGCTGGACGTACTCGCCGAAGATCACATTGTGGTAATCATCGCCACCTGTGCTACGTTGATGGATGACATCGCCAGGTTCAATGCCAAGTTGCAGGATACTTTATTACAGAAAACCGGGATGTCTCTCGAAAACCAATAATCCTCGTAAGGGCGGGGTCTCTGCCCCGCCCTCTCTTATGTAAACTATATTTACATTTTATATTGACAGTTAATATTACATTTGATATATTTAAAGAAAAGGAGAGTTAGCGTATGATTTCAAATATATCTTCCAAAATCAAAGAATTAAGGGAACGCAATGGATATTCGCAAGAGTTTATGGCACAAAAACTTGGGATTTCCCGTCCGACCTATGTACAATTTGAAAAAGGTGAATGGGAACCTAATTTACGTCAATTATCCATATTATCGGATACGTTTCAGATAGCAGTGGAGAGTTTAATTGATGGAATGTTTGAATCTCAAAGCATAATGGTTACGTTACCAAAGAAGATGGATAAAAAGATTCAAAGACAGGGAATGCGAATTAATGTTCCTCAAAAAAATTTGAATAAATTCAAAGAAGTCCTGCTTTACGTTTTGGAAAAGGTCGGCGCCAAACCCAATGTCGGGGAAACCGTGCTTTACAAATTACTTTATTTCATTGATTTTGATTATTACGAAAGATATGAAGAGCAATTAATAGGTGCTACATATATAAAAAACCAACACGGGCCGACACCAGTCGAATTCAAGAAGATTGTGGAGGACATGGAAAACTCCGGTGAAATCGCCAAAATCAATAATAAATATTTCCAATATGATCAGCGGAAATATCTTCCCCGGCGGGAACCCGATTTAACCAAACTCAATGCGCGGGAAATTGAGCATATCAATGATGTTTTAGCGAGATTGTCCGATAAAAATGCTAATGCTCTTAGTGATTATTCACATAACGATGTGCCGTGGATAATCGCGGAAAACGGACAGCGCCTGGATTATGAAGCGGTATTCTATCGCACAAAGCAGACTTCGGTGAGGGATGACGAAAGTGACAATTGATTATGATTGCATAGATAAATTCCAAAAGGAATTCGACAAGCTGAATAAAAAATACAGGACATTGGCGCAGGATTTGGAACTGGCAAAGAAAGGTGCTATTGAACTTTATCATCTTCAAAAGATTGATAATCACAGCATTTTCCCGATTCCCGGATTTTGCACAAGCGAGATTCTGATTTGCAAACTTAGAAAATTCGCCTGCCGTGCCCTCAAAGGTTCCGGCTCCAACAGCGGCATCCGTATCATCTATGCATACCTTCCTCAACAATCCAAAGTCGTCTTCATCGAAATCTATTACAAAGGCGATAAGGAAAATGAGGATAGAGAAAGAATTAAAGAGTATTTGAAATCACTGAAAGGAGGCGAATAAATTATGGCAAAAGTAGTTAATCCACCGGATAACAAATCGGATAAAAGCAAGGTTAATCAAACTATTAAATATGGCAAAAATCAATACGGATCATTTGCTACTGTTCCTAAACCATCAAGAAAAAGGCGGAAATAAAAGTATAGGTGTTTTCATGCGTCGGGAATTTGAGTGCTTTTTCCGGTATTCCCGACGCTTCCTTTATTTTAGATAAGAGAAGTGTGGCGGTATCGGGAATAGATAAAGCAAAAATTCCCGATGCATCTTTTAAAATGCACCTCACCCTCCGTCATTTCCGCGCAAGCGGGAATCCAGTTACAAATACTTGATTTTTCAATCTAATATTAGTATGCTTATAGAATAATTCTAAAACAAAGGTGGGTATAAAAATGGCTGTAGATGTACGAAAGGGACTCAGAAAGTTTTCCCCATATCTTATAAAAGCACAAGAAGATAATGTAAATGAGGCAGATACACTATTACGCATTGTTAAGGTCTTTGAAGAAGTATTCGGTTATGATCCAATGACGGAAATAACCCGTGAAATGCAAATTAAAGATAAGTATGCTGATATAGGTATTAAAATAGATAATGTAATTCGGCTTCTTGTTGAAGTTAAAGCTGCAAGCGTTATATTAAGAGACCGTCATATAGAACAAGCTGAGGGATATGCATCTCATGGCAATTATAGGTGGGTTCTTTTAACAAATGGTGTTATGTGGAATTTATATCATTTGACATTCGAGGAAGGTATTGAACGTGAACGTGTATTTTCTACAGTCATTTCTCCAGAGAATATTGATAATGCTGCGTCTTATTTAAATCTTCTTCACAGACAATCCATTAAAAATAATTTACTTGAAGATTATTGGAAAAAACAGGCTGCTTTAAGTCCAGAGTCAATAGGTAAAGCACTTTTCACTGAAGATGTTTTGTTGTGTATGCGGAGAGTTATAAGAAAAAATGAGGGGATTTTGATTGATCAAGAAGACTTAGCTAATGCAATACATGACATGTTTTCAGATAAAGCTAGAGAACGAATAGGTCCTTTACATATTCACCGAAGGAGGAAAATAAGAAACGATAAGTCTTCAATACCAGATACAAATATAAATGTTTCACAAGAAAATGAAATTAAAACCAAACCAGAGGAAATAGACGAACTATCTTAATAACAATAGACTATTCATGAAACTATGATATGCAGTTTGTATGAAAAGGACTAGTATGAATTTTGGCTGGATATTTGTACTGTTAGGTATAATCCTAGCTGGATCAGGCACTTTCTGTATATATTATGGTCAAGATATTCTTAGAAATGCCAATGACAATCAAAAAACTGTTATTAATTCAAAGCCTATCATATCTCCACAAGAAGAAAAACTTCTTTCTATTATTTATAAGTATCAAAAAGATTTTGGTTTAAAAAAATTGATTATAGGTAGAGATGGATTTATAATCTTTCAGAATAAACAAGAAAGTAAAGATAAAATAAATATAATTGGTGAACTATATGGGGTTGATTCGGATTATTCAAAGTATTCTGGTGAATTTGAAAACATCATGATACACATCCCTCCTGAATATTTAAGACCAATACCAGAAGCGAGATTGGATAGTCCCTATGTTGTTGTGGTAACAGAAGAAGGAATTTCTTATTTAAAACAAAAGTAGTCCTCTACCTTACGTTGGGAATAGAACGCAGTGGATTCCCCGACGCATCCAATTTCCTTTCCAATTCTATTTTCCCCGTTCTCCGATTCCCCATTTCTCCGATTCATAAACTGCCTACCATTTCCATGATGACGTGAACACTTGGAATTTGCCACAGGGGTTAGAGTAGTTCTGAAAGGAGAATATTATGTCTACACCCACATATCGCAAACCGACCTCCAAGGTCGTGAAAGTATTTCGAGGAAACTCGTTGAAAGATTTGTTGTTCACAGCGTTGCAAGAAACGATGGCACCGCTGAATATCCATTTAAAGGATGGACAATTGGAACGGTTCTGGTTGTTATTATGCGCGTCGGAATCGGGCGGGACACCCGTTCTGATTATGGAACAATACCCCCTGAATTCCATGACCGCTCACGGGAAATTTGAAGACTTAATTTACGCCCGGGTCGGCAAAACCGGCAACCAATATGCCAAACGATACGCGGTTCCAAAGAATCCCCGTACTTTGCAACAACAACTCTATCGCACAAAATTCGCTCAAGCCGTCTCCGCCTGGCACGCGCTTACTCCCACAGACAAAGACCATTATCGTCAATTGGCGAAATATCGTCCCCTGACCGGGTTCAACCTCTTTATTTCCAATTACCTAAAAACCCACTAATTCTTTTTTTGTTATGTGGCGGAAGCGGAATTAAGAATTTCAATTCCGCTTAGAAGACGTATGTAGGGGCGACTAATTGATCGCCCCTACAGGGATTTTTGAGGATTGGATGGGAGGTTAAATATTTATGACGATGTTTTTTGATTTCCCAATGAACGCGCGAGCAGACTAAATAATTTTTCCCAATGCCGTTTGAGCGCGGCTTCGTTATAGGCTGGAAGGTCAGCCATTGCAAAACCGTGTGCCGCGCCGCTATAAAGTTCCGCTTCATACCGTATTCCGGCTTGGTCCAAGGCATTTCGCAAGCGTTCAATTTGCTCAGGCGGATTGTGCTGGTCGTTATCCGCGTGAGCGATATAAAGTTCGGCTTTGATGTGATTGAGAAGCAGGTGCGGACTGTCCGGTGCGTCTGTCGCCAAACCGGCGGCATGAAAACTCGCGGCTGCCGCGACCCGGTCGGGATAATGAGCCGCCGTCAGAATTGCCAGTCTACCGCCCAGGCAATAGCCTGTAATGCCAATCGGACCCGGTCGAACTTGTTTTTGTTGCGCCAGGAAATCGAGAAATACTTTCGCATCGCGCATTCCCAATTCAGGAGTAAAACTTTGGAACAAGGGCTTAATCTGTTCAATCAATTGGGGCATATCTTTGGGGCGTGCCGGGAATTTCATATAGGTAACGGGAGCACGCCGGACGCGGTAAAACACGTTTGGCAACAAAACGTAATAACCGCGCGAGGCGATGGTTTTCGCCATTTCATAGAGGTAATCTCGCGGTCCGAATGCATCCATAAAAAATAAAACAGCAGGATATGAACCGTTATCTTCGGGATACGCGATGAAGGCGTCGCAATTCCCGTCTTGAGTTTTTATATCTATCATTTGAGTTTTCATTTGAGATTACTCCTTGTCAAAGATTTCCATGCTTCATGAACTAAATCTTTATTATATAATTACCGATATATTAAATAAATTCAATGATTATTACTTGATGTTGTTGTTGATTGAATATACCAGAACCAATAAATCAGGTCAGCTATCGTATCAAGGTTTACATCTGATGGTAACTGAACATTCCGATCCCGTGCCTCTTCAATAATGTAAAAATCGTAATCGCAAGTTTGATAGATAGACCAGTAGTTCTTACTAATAAAATCAAAAGAATATAGAGGACTCAATTTTTCTTCTGGAAAATGTAATATATGAGCCACTTTTTTTCTCATTAACAAAGCAAAATCTTTTGGAATATTGTATTTTTCTTTTAGGGGTTTATAAAAATCATCTTCTGAAATAACGGGAAGTTTTTTGCGTTTTAAAAGATGCAGTATCTCCAGCCAAACCGGTGCTGTAATAAATAATAAAAATACTATCCAAAGGAAATTGATAAGAAAACTGTTATCCGACATGGTTTGCGCAACGAGAAGTTTCCATATCCACTTTTTCATAGTGTAAAAGGACTAAAGCATGGATTATTGAAATCTGAATTTCCCATGCGTCGGGAACTTTGAATAGTTTTTACAGATTTCCCGATACATAAAATTATTCAGCTTTTGTGTCTGGGGATTCCGTGCCATTTTCGCTGTTTTCTTCATCTTTATCTTTTTCGGCGAGACGCGCGACAGCGACCAATTTATCATTTTCATCCAAGCGGATGAGGCGGACTCCTTTGGTATTGCGGGAGATGGAACGGATTTGGGCGATGGGACAACGAATGACAATCCCTTGCGCGGTAATCATCATCAATTCATCGGTATCAATGACTTCTTTAATTCCCACGACTTTCCCATTGCGTTCATCAGCTTTGATATTGATGACACCGGAACCGCCGCGACCTTGCAAGCGATATTCTTCGATGTCGGTGCGTTTGCCGTAACCATTTTCTGTCGCGGTCAGGAGTGTACTTCCTTCGTGAACAATCTCCATTCCAACGACTTTATCGCCTTTATCCAGACGAATTCCACGAACACCTGCAGCGTTTCTGCCCATACTGCGCACATTGGATTCGTTAAACCGAATGGCTTGACCCTGCTGAGTGCCGATAAAGATTTGCTGGTTGCCGTCAGTCATTTTCACGGCAGCAAGCGTATCGCCGGGGTCCAAACCAATGGCGATGATACCGCCACGCCGGGGATTGCCGAAAGCAGACAATACAGTTTTCTTAATCGTGCCTTGTTCTGTGACCATGACGATAAAATGTTTGTCATCAAATTCCCGCACGGGAATGAAAGCCGTAATCCTATCGTCCTGCCCGACTTGCAATAAATTCACGATAGCTTTGCCTTTAGTGGCACGACCCGCCTGCGGGATTTCATAGACTTTCAACCAATGCACCTGACCCTTGTCGGTGAAAAATAACATGTAATCATGCGTGGAGGCGAGGAAAAGGTCTTCGACAAAATCCTCCTCTTTGGTTTCCATACCCGTGACGCCGCGCCCGCCGCGCCGCTGGCTCTTATAGGCGGAGGTAGAGAGACGTTTAATATATCCAGTATGGCTGATGGTGATGACCATATTTTCATCGGCGATCAGGTCTTCCATTTCGAGTTCTCCTTCCGCTTCGATGATTTCCGTGCGGCGTTCATCGCCGTATTTATCTTTAATTTCGGTTAATTCCTTTTTGATAATATCGAGTACCATCTGCGGGTTCCGCAAAATGGAGGAGAGATATTCAATGGTCTTGATGACTTCTTTGTATTCTTGGTCAATCTTATCGCGCTCCAAACCGGTGAGTTGCTGCAACCGCATCGCCAAGATGGCTTCCGCTTGAATTTCTGAAAGTTTATATTTGGCAATTAATTCTTTTTTGGCATCATCAGGTGTTTCACTGGCGCGAATCAGTTTAATAATGGCGTCGAGATGGTCGAGCGCAATTTTCAACCCTTCCAAGATATGAGCGCGGGCTTTAGCTTTTTCCAAATCAAATTTGGTGCGGCGTGTAATAATTTCTTTGCGATGGTCAATGAAAAGCTGCATCATGTTGAGCAGCGTGAGATAGCGCGGAGCGCCGTCTACAATGGCCAGGTTGATAATGCCAAAAGAAGTTTGTAATTGAGTATGTTTGTAAAGTTGGTTCAGGATAACCTGTGGGATGACATCGCGGCGCAATTCAACAACAATCCGCATTCCTTCCCTGTCCGATTCATCATTGACGGCGGTAATCCCGTCAATTTTCTTTTCATTCGCCAAAGCGGCGATATTGGTAATCAAATCTTTTTTATTGACCTGATAAGGGATTTCCGTAACCACGATTTGAGACTTATTGCTTTTCAAAGTTTCGACAGTGGCTTTGGAACGAATGACGACTTTTCCGCGACCGGTTTCATAGGCTTCCTTGATTCCCGCGCGTCCCAGGATATACGCACCTGTCGGGAAATCCGGTCCGGTGATATGTTTCATGGCTTCTTTTATCGTTATATCCGGTTTATCAATCATGGCGATGACGGCTTTACAAACTTCCGTCAAATTGTGCGTAGGAATATTTGTTGCCATCCCGACCGCGATACCGGAAGAACCGTTGACCAATAAATTCGGGTAACGTGCGGGAAGAACGGTAGGTTCGGTGGTGGACTCGTCATAATTCGGAATGAAATCCACAGTTTCTTTTTCAATATCGGTCAATAATTGTTCGGCGAGCGCATCCATGCGCGCTTCGGTATACCGCATGGCAGCAGGGGAGTCCCCGTCCACAGAACCGAAATTTCCCTGCCCATCAATCAAGGGATAACGAATCGAGAAATCCTGAACCATTCGCACGAGAGCGTCGTAAATCGAGGCGTCACCGTGCGGATGGAAGTTTTTCATAACTTCGCCAACGATACTGGCGGATTTCTTACGCGCCCGGTTGGAAGCCATGTTTTGCTGGTGCATGGCGTAGATAATTCGGCGGTGGACGGGTTTCAAGCCATCGCGGACATCCGGCAACGCGCGCCCGACAATTACGCTCATGGCGTAATCAAGATAGGATGTCTTCATTTCTTCTTCGATGAGTGTAGGTATAATTCGCTGCCGGTCTTCGATTAGCATTTTGTGTGTATTTTCCTTTCTAAATACCTCACCCTCGTCTCCCTCTCCTTAGCAAGGAGAGGGACGGGGAGAGGTTAAATATCTAAATTCCGCACTTCGGGTGCGTGGTCTTGTATAAATTTTCGCCGCGGTTCAACCTGGTCGCCCATGAGAATGGAAAATATTTTTTCCACTTCGACCGCGTCTTCCAATTTTACGCTTAAAATCGTACGAGTCGCCGGGTTCATGGTGGTTTCCCAGAGTTGGGAAGCGTCCATTTCTCCGAGACCTTTGTAGCGGGTGATTTGCAATCCACGTCGTCCAATTTCTTTAACGGTTTCAAGGATTTCCTTGCATCCGTATAAATCGTAAGTCTTACCGGATTCTTCCACCTGATACAAAACTTTTTCCTTGCCTTGTTCCTGATCGGATTTGGCATAGGGCATAACGGAGACATTCTTTTTCTCCAACTTTTTCATTAACTGAACGATTTCCCGTGCTTCCGTAAATTCGATAGTTCTAATCCGTGGGGGAGCTTTTTCATCTTTTTTCTCGTCATTATTCCCATCCAAAGGAAGAGTTGGTTGAAGGGTGTCCTCATATTTCTCCATCAGTTTGACATATTCTTTTTCATCGTATACCGGATGCTTTTCTTCATCAATTTGTACCATATAAATCGGCATCCGGCCTTCCTTATCGCGATACGCCAGATAATCCTGAATCGAAAGTCCTTTACGACCCAGGAGAATTTCAACTTTTTCCAACTCCACTAAATCTTCCAGCAGAGTTTTCAAAGCCGACTTATCTATGGTCTCATGTTTTTTCCCATTTTGTTTGGTCAAACTGGTATCATCGCAACCCAATTCAATGAGATATTTGGTAAGTTGTTCTTCTTTATCAATATATTGTTCTTTCTTCCCGCGTTTGACTTTATAAAGCGGCGGTTGGGCAATGTAAACATTTCCATTTTCAATTAATTTCCGCATCTGGCGATAAAAGAATGTCAACAGCAAGGTTCGGATATGCGCGCCGTCCACGTCGGCATCCGTCATAATAATGACTTTGTGATAACGCAGTTTGGCAATATCGAAATCTTGCTCAATGTTAGTGCCAAACGCCGTGATCATGGTACGAATTTCTTCATTGGAAAGGACTTTATCCAATCGGGCTTTTTCGACATTGATGATTTTCCCGCGCAAAGGCAATATCGCTTGAAACCGGCGGTCCCTGCCTTGTTTTGCTGTCCCGCCCGCGGAGTCACCTTCTACGAGATAAATTTCGCAAAGTTCGGGCTGGCGCTCGGAACAATCCGCTAATTTTCCGGGGAGGCCGAAAGAATCTAGCGCGCCTTTGCGGCGGGCGAGAGCTTTTGCTTTTCGTGCGGCTTCCAGCGCGAGGGCGGCATCAATGGATTTATTACAAATTCTTTTGGCAATGGTCGGATTTTCTTCGAAAAATTCCGCGAGACCTTCGTACACAATTGAAGAGACCACTCCGGCGATTTCCGAATTACCCAATTTTGTTTTAGTCTGGCCTTCGAACTGAGGATTGGTTAGCTTTAAACTGATAACAGCGGTTAACCCTTCTCTCACCGCGTCTCCGCTCAACGAAGGGAAATCTTTTTTCAACAGATTGTTTTTATTGGCGTATTCGTTAATAGCACGGGTCAAGGCAGTCCGGAATCCCGTGAGATGGGTTCCACCTTCAATCGTGTTGATATTATTGGCATACGAGTAAATCTGATCGGTATAACTATCGTTATACTGGATAGCGATTTCACATTCGACCGTCGCGGGTTTTCCGCCTTCTTCAGATTCCCGACTTTTACTGATAAAAATCGGTTTATGGATGGTTTCTTTACCTTCGTTCAGGTATTCGACAAATTCTTTAATTCCGCCTTTAAACCGGTACTCGGCTTTTTTCTGGGTGCGCTCGTCATCAAAAGTGATGTGAACACCGCCGTTGAGGAATGCGAGTTCACGCAATCGGTTGGCGAGGGTGTCGAAATTGTATTCCATGACTTCAAAGATTTGGGCATCGGCTTTGTAGGTTACTTTAGTGCCTGTCTTTTTGGACTTACCGATTTTTTCCAAAGGTCCGGTAGGTTTACCACGCTCATATTTTTGATACCAGACAGCGCCATCGCGGTAGACTTCGACTTCGAGCCATTCCGACAATGCGTTCACAACCGAAATACCGACCCCGTGTAACCCGCCGGAGACTTTGTAAGACGAGCCGTCGAATTTTCCTCCGGCGTGGAGAATGGTCATGACGACTTCGAGAGCGGATTTCTTTTTGTGAACGGGATGCATGTCCACGGGGATACCGCGGCCATTATCAATGACAGTGATGCTATTATCGAAATGGATGAAAACATTAACCTCGGTGCAATATCCGGCAAGGGCTTCGTCAATACTGTTATCCACCACTTCATAAACGAGATGATGGAGACCCGGCGCACCGGTGCTGCCGATGTACATAGCGGGCCGTTTGCGAACAGCTTCCAATCCTTCCAAGACTTGAATTTTCGAGGCATCATAAACGACCTCATCACGATGTTTGGGTTCAGTTGCCAAATCGAGTCACGCTCCTTTTCTGATTAATTTTCTAAAAAGTATTTACAATTATTTTGCAGAAAAATCATTCGATTTTGAATTGCTATTGAGTTGTCCACAGCCTGTGGATAAGTAAGAAAAGTATCTAGGGACAAAGATGCCGGGTAGATTCTATAATTATAATTCTTCTGCCCCTTTTCCCCTGTCACCTAATCTCCATAAATTCAATGGTTTACAGTTAACTCTTTAACTAGGATATTATATCAATAAAAGTACTTGATTGTCAACTAAAATGAGGATTATTTTTAGAGTTCTTTTTAAGATGAAAGTGTAGCCGAATATGGTTGGATTTTATTGTTATAAATTTAATCTGAAATATTATCAGAAAGAAATGTATTTGGAATTGGCAAAGTAATCAATCCGTTTTACTGCGGAACTCGGACGGGTCAATATTATACTGGCGTATTTTATAGGACAAGATACGGTCGGTCATTCCCAATTTTCTCGCGGCACGGGATTGCGTCCCTTTGCTTTCCATTAACGCTTCAGTAATGTTTTGAATTTCCAGAGCTTTAACTTTTTCCTGCAGGGAACGGTTGTCAACCGCTACATTTTCCCCTTTTGCAGACGCGATTAAAGTCTCATTGGCGGAATGGATTTCCGCGGCCAGATGTTCCGGTTGGAGAGTGTCTGTATGTACCGTCACAGCGAGCCGTTCCATATAGTTTTCCAATTCCCGGACATTGCCGGGCCAGGAATAGTTATCTAATATGTTCACTGTCTCCGGAGAAAGATTTAATTTGGGTTTGTTATATTTTTTCGCGAATTTGGTTAGGAAATGGTCGGCTAATAAAATAATATCGCTTTTCCGTTCACGCAATGGCGGCAAATGAATCGTTACCACATTCAAGCGATAATATAAGTCTTGACGGAACTGTTTTTCAGCGACTGCTTTTGACAAATCCCGGTTGGTTGATGCGATGATGCGGACATCACAATGGACAGTCTTGTTGCCGCCGACCCGTTCAAATTCCTGTTTTTCGATCACGCGTAATAATTTCGATTGAAGCTCCAAACTCATATCCCCGATCTCATCCAGAAGTAATGTTCCCCCGTGAGCCGATTCGAATTTACCTTCACGACGGGAAATGGCTCCGGTGAAAGACCCTTTTTCGTGTCCAAAGAATTCGCTCTCTAAAAGAGTAGAAGGAATCGCCGCACAATTTACCGCGACAAACGGAAAGGGCTGGCGTTTGCTTTGATAATGGATTGAACGGGCAATTAATTCTTTCCCCGTCCCGCTTTCTCCAGTGAGCAGCACCGTGACGTCTGTCTCCACGATCGACCGAAGGATGTTGAAGATTAAACGCATTGCCGGGTGATCGGTTACGATATTTTCGAATCCATACTGGTTAGACAACTCCTTTTTTAAGCGAAGGTTTTCTAAAATAAGTTCTCTGGTTTCCAAGGCCTTTTTAACGATTACCAGCAATTGGTCATTATTGACAGGTTTGGTTAAAAAATCAAAAGCACCGCCTTTCATGGCTTCGACCGCTTTTTCCACCGATGCGTGTCCTGTTATCAAAATAACCGGAGCAGGATTGGCACTCTTACGAATCGCTGCCAGGACATCGAGACCGTCAATTTTGGGCATCAAGAAATCGGTAACAACGATGTCAATGTCGCCTTTTTTGTAGGCTGAAATACCTTGGTCGCCGTCAATACAGGTGGTGACTTCGTAACCCTCCGAAATAAACAGTATTTCCAATAGTCTTAAGATATCTTCATCATCATCAATAATAAGTATATGGGGTATATGCATACGAAATTGTACCTTATTTCCTACGAAAATGTAACTCTATAGAAGTTTTAGATTTTAATCAATGGTGGGGATAAGAATCTAGGTTTTCCGAATAATTCCAAAGGGAGTTAATTCGTCGGATTGACCTAAAGGATTATCTTTCAAAATCTTTTGAACGAGTTCTTTATTGACACCGGAGGAATGTCCCAAAACCCAGGAACCGCCGATGTCGTTGACATCTACGACAGCGGCTTCCGCGCCGGTTTTCGACTTAATATTTTCCGCGACTTTGTCCGGGTCTTTGGGTCCTTTGATGACACAGTTATGATAAGGTTCTACGGGAGTGGTGTACGCGGCATCGATGGTGGCGGCTTGCATTCCGGCAATGCGGTAAAAATCTCCCCGTCGTCCTACGAGTTTTCCAAGAACACCGACAATTCCCGCCGCGATAATTCGCAGATGTCCCGTTTCATCAATGGCGCATTGCATACTGTAAGGACTGCGTAATCCTGTGCCGTAACTAACTTTCCGAACGCCCCGCCACATCATTTTAGCCAATAAACCTACTTTGATTTTATCCACCGGAACAGCACGCCCTTGCGTGATAGCCACGACTTTTTCACTAATGAAAATAATATCGCCGGTTTTTAAAATATCTTTGGTGTATTTGGAAATAAACTCTTCCGGTTTTTCTCCCGGCACGATAATATGGGTCTTTACGGGAATTCGCAAGTAAGTAATGCCGTCAACGACAATGGTGGGACTTTTTGGTTTTTTCTCTGTCATGAATTATTTCAACAATTTATTAAAGACATCCGGACACATCAGCCAAACCAGAACCGCCTTTTGCGCATGCAACCGGTTTTCCGCCTGGTCGAAAACAATCGAATTTTTTCCATCTATCACATCATCTGTGATTTCTTCACCGCGATGCGCAGGTAAACAGTGCATGACCAATACATCTTTTTCCGCACGTTCCACCAAAGTTTTGTTAATTTGATAATACTTGAATACTTTTTTCCGTATTTCCTGCTCTTTTTCCTGACCCATGCTCGCCCAGATATCTGTATATACCACATCGGCATTCTTGACGGCTGACAAAGGATCGTGCGTTATCGTGATTTTTGCTCCAGTCTTTCGACCATATGATTTGGCGAAGTCAACGGCAGACTTGGATGCTTCATATCCCTTGGGGCAAGCCAGGGTAAAATTCAATCCAAGAATTCCGGTGGCGAACAGCCAGGAATTACAGACGTTATTGCCGTCCCCCACGTAAACGATTTTTAATTTTCGCAAGTCTTTGCGATATTCCGAAAGGGTCAGCAAGTCTCCCAAAATCTGACAAGGATGGCTGAAGTCTGTCAACCCGTTGATAACTGGAATTGTGGATTCCCGCGCCAGTTCCTCTACAGCATGATGTGCAAATGTCCGAATCATGACTCCATCCATAAGCCGGGAAAATAATTTCGCCAGGTCGTGAATAGATTCCCGTTTACCAAAACCGATTTCCGATTCGCTCAACACAATCGAATGTCCGCCTAATTGGTACATGCCTACATCAAATGAAATCCGTGTCCGCGCCGAGGGTTTATGAAAAATCAATCCCAACGTTTTTCCAGTTAACGGAGTAAACATCTCACCCTTTTTTTGTTTTTTCTTGATAACTTTGGCGACATGCAAGAGATTGGCTATTTCCTTTGCCGACAGATCTTTCAGTGAAATTAAATCTTTTTTCATATTATTTAATTTCCTGAAATACGGATTTAATAATTTCCAATGCGCGCTCGATATCCTCTTGAGTAACGATTAAAGGCGGGACAAATCGTAAGGTAGTATCCGCCGCGCAGTTTGTCAGCAAGCCTTTTTCCATGCATTTCTTAACCAGGTCGGCACAAGACCGGTCGAGTTGAATTCCAATCATCAATCCTCTTCCCCGGATTTCTTTCATCATGGGAAATTCGAGTTGCAACGCCCGTAGTTGGGTCATAAAGAAATCTCCCATTTGTGCTGCGTTCTCTGTCAACTTTTCATCTCGAATAGTAGTTAACGTCGCATATGCCGCCGCGGAACAAAGGGGATTCCCGCCGAATGTCGCCGCGTGATTCCCGGGACTGAATGCAGCAGCAACTTTATCGGTCGTGACTATCGCGCCCATCGGAACGCCTCCGGCGAGTCCTTTCGCCAATGTCATAATATCGGGTGCCACGCCTGAATATTGGTGGGCGAAGAATTGTCCGGTTCTGCCCAACCCGCATTGTACTTCATCATAAATCAATAAGGCATTATTCTCGTCGCACAACTGCCGGACGCCTTGCAGATATTCATTGGTGGCGGGATAAACTCCGCTTTCCCCTTGCACGGGTTCAATGATGACGGCGCAAGTTTTCCTGGAAATTTTCTCTTTCATGGAAGTTAAGTCATTCAATTTTGCATAATAGAATCCCGGTACCAACGGTTCAAACCCTTTGTGGTATTTGGGTTGGCCGGTGGCGGTTAATGCCGCATACGTCCGTCCGTGAAAGGAGTTTTCCAATGAAATGATTTCATATTTGTCTTCCGAGAAATTAAGTTTGGCGTATTTCCGTGCGAGTTTAAACGCTCCTTCATTGGCTTCCGCGCCACTATTGCAGAAAAAACATTTCTGCCCAAAAGATAATTCGCACAAGAGTTTGGCGACCTTGACCTGCGGTTCGATATAATACAAATTGGAGACGTGAATCAGCGTTTCGATTTGTCTTTTTACTGCTTCCACGATTTTCGGATGGCAATGTCCCAGCAGGTTGACGGCAATCCCCGCGACAAAATCCAAATACTCTTTCCCTTCGGGGTCCCAAACAGAAACACCTTTCCCCCGCACCAGCGCGATAGGCCGATCACCGTAGGTATTGATGATATACTGGTTTGCCAGTTGTTTAATTTCTTTGGTATTCATAGCTACCTCAAACATTTTCTCTGCTTCTATGTTTCGCAAAATAAATTTCATATTCCCTATTTCTAATAATAGTAAAGATAGCAGATAATCCTATCAAACACTACCTTCTATCGCAAATGTAAGATGCACTGAAATAGGGAGTTAGGGGAAGAGAATAGAAGAAAAGGTAATCAATCCATTTACCTCGCTATCCTTTCTCAAGCTGGCTTAGAAATTTTTCGGGATGTAATTCAATTTCTCTTAGAATCGGCGTTGGCTCCAGCGCGGTGTTAGGAGGCTTTCGTGTAAATCTCATCTAGCCCTCAAAGATCATTACGATCTTTTGGGGACAAACCGCCAGTCTTGGTCCGCAGTGAGTATAGTTGTAGGGCCAGATGGGGCCAAAAATATGTTCACTATAAACTCGTAAGGAGCCACGGAAATACCACATGCGGGTTCTCCTAAGTTGGCCTTCAGTTTTTGGGTAATTAAGGTGCTGCTGGTCTTCTCTGCCTCGTCAATCGCATTACGAACCGCTATTTGAGGGTTGGGTTCAAATCCAACCGAGAATTCGGCATGCTGGAAAACAGCTACCACGAGATCTTTGAAAAGGGATAAGTGAATGTTACAAACGACATCAATATCACCAAGCCAACGCCTCTCTGCTTCTGAGAATGTTTGCTTTATGAAAATGGTAGAGATTTTCTTAACCACTTTCGGATCAATTTCATGAATTTTATTATTCATCTCTATCTCCTGACGCCTAACGATCCAAAGCCACGCCACGCCGACGTGGCGGGTGGCTCTGCTGGCTCGATAATCGTTGTATAACCCAAACCATCCATAAACTCAAGGGCAGTCGGCGTTGGCACCAGTGCGGTGCTAGACGCAATTTTTGTTTAATTATAGATATTAAATATCCCCTATGTCAATCATGAAATAAAGAAAGTAGGAACACCATCTACGCCTGACAGAGCGCAAAGACGGGTCTGAGGAATTAAATCCCTACTAGTTTTTGATCTAGACATAAAGGGAAAATGATTTATACTAGCAGTTTTAAGGTTAAATGAAGAGATGTTAATGGAGTAAGTTAGGGTAATGCCTCAGGGCAAAAATAATTTACTCCATTTTTTCCCATTGTGATATATTTGTTAGTATGCATGAGACGGTAGAGCGCATTGAAAAGGAAAGAGTGGTTGGGATAATCCGGACGGATACGGCTGAGCAGGCGTATCAAGCGGCGTTGGCTGCGATTAAAGGCGGATTAAAATTGGTAGAGATCACTCTGACGATTCCTGACGCCTATAATGTCATTGGTGATTTAACCAGCCATAAAAATGTTTTAATCGCGGCGGGAACGGTTCTCAACGCGGAGATGGCAGAATTGGCGATAGATGCCGGAGTGAAATGGATTATTTCCCCCCACACCGACCCGGAGATTATATCCTATTGCAAATTTCGGCATACCTGTGTGAGTCCGGGTGCCCTGTCTCCCAATGAAGTGTATAATGCTTGGAATTTGGGCGCGGATATTGTCAAAGTATTTCCAATTAAAAGTGTTGCCGGTTCCCGCCATATACGTTCCCTGTTGGACCCTTTGCCGTTTTTAAAACTTATGCCCACCGGCTCCATCTTCGCGGATGAAACATTGGAATATCTGGAAGCGGGCGCAATAGCCGTCGGATTGGGGTCGACTATCTTCGACAAGGAAGCGATAAAAACCCAAAATTACGGTGTCATTACCGAGAAAACCCGTAAATTACTTACCATGCTCCAAGGTTGGTATCAATCCAAGTAAATTGTCTATAGTGTAGACAATTTATCCCCTTTTAAATCAACTATCTGTAAAAATCCCTCTATACTGCAGACAGTTTTCTGGAAGTGTAGTACAAGCGGAATTGAAAATTTCAATTCCGCTCCAAAGACGTAACACAAAAGGGACTAGCGATGTTTGTGGGCGGCTTGACCTTTGCCATGATTGGCACGTTTGCATTTCCAGCGCAGTTTCTTCCGTTTTTTTCCGCGATTCATGAAATATCCTTTCAAAATAATTTAGTGAATAGTTAACCGTGTACAGTTTACAGTTTTAAAACAAAAAAAGGCGAGAATTATTTTACCACAGATTGTTCCAATTCGTCTGTAATGGGTCCGGTGGCTTCACCGCGGACAAATTGCCGGACGACAGGATCCTGCGGTTCTCTGAATTCGTCTTTGGGACCGACTTTGATAATTTTGCCCTTGTAGAGCATGGCGATGCGATGGGCGATTTTAAAAACACTAATCATGTCATGGGTCACGACCACCGAGGTGACACCCAGTTTTTGATTGAGTTCGATAATTAGGTTGTTGATGACATCGGCATTGATTGGGTCAAGGCCGGTGGTCGGTTCATCATATAATAAAATCTGCGGATCGCGTGCCATCGCTCGCGCGAGTCCGACACGTTTTTTCATCCCACCGGACAACTCCGCGGGCATCATGTTTTCAATTCCGGAGAGATGCACCAGATCGAGTTTTTCTTTTACGATTTTAATTTTTTCTTCTTCTGATAAATCGGTATGTTCATCGAGGGCGAAGCCCACGTTTCCCCGCACGTTGAGTGAATCGAACAAGGCGGCGTATTGAAAAAGCATTCCGAATTTTTCCCGTACTTTATTAAGCTGAATTTCATTCATTTGATCAATATCTTCATCTTCGACAAAAACCTGACCCTCATCCGCTATCATCAATCCCATGATATGTTTGAGGGTAACGCTTTTTCCTTCGCCGCTCCCGCCGATGATAACCATGATTTCGCCTTTTTTAATGGCGAGGTTCACCCCTTGCAGGACTTTTTTACCCCCCAACTGTTTATGAACATTTTTAAATTCTATTATTTCCATAATGATAAAATAAACGACCCCATAATATAGTCGGCGAAAATAATAAGGATGGTACTCGTGACGACAGAATTGCGTGTCGCGCGTCCAACGCCTTCCGCGCCGCCAAACGTATTGAATCCCTGATAACAACCGATGATAGAAATAATCATGCCAAAAACCGGTGTCTTCAGAAGACCGGCGTAGATTTCTTTCGGTAGAAGAAAATCCTGGACATTGGAGATATACGATTGGGTAGTTAATTGCAAATTTGTTACCGCCACGCCCCAACCGCCGATCATCCCGACGAGCATCGCCAGCACAGTGAGAACCGGTAACATGATGACCGCGGCGACAAATCGTGGAACGACCAAATATTTTACAGGGTCTGTTGCCAATGTTTGAAGTGCATCAATTTGTTCTGTGACTTGCATGGTTCCAATTTCGGCCGCAATGGACGCGCCCACCCGCGCGGCGATCGCCCATGCCGTAAACACGGGCCCGATTTCACGCGCAAACGCGATGGCGCTGATTCCTCCGGCATAGAGAGTGGCACCAAATTTTGTGAGTTGGTAACCGGTTTGAAGAACAAAAATCATACCGATAAATGTGGCGGTCAATAAAACAATCGGGATGGATTCGTAGCCGATATAAACCATTTGTTCGATGATAAGGTTGTAGCGGGGTTTGGAACGAAATATCCAATAAATCGTTCGAAAAAAGAGAGACATGATTTCGCCGGTTATCTGAATCAAGTTCAGAATACGGGATCCCAGTGCCGTGAGAAGTTTTGTCATGCCTCGTGGGAGTCCTCTTCATCTTCCGGTGGAGATTCCGGTTGAGGGGAACCGGAGGATGAATCGTAGAGTTCGACAAAGCGAGTGTAATCTTTGATGAAAGCCAATTTGACAGTATCGGTCGGACCATTACGATGTTTCGCAACGATGATTTCATAGACGTTATCCGTAGTGGTGGGAATATTTTCCTTGCCGGGTTCAGCCGAAGGACGATGCAAGAAAATAATCACATCGGCATCCTGTTCGAGGGCGCCCGATTCGCGCAAATCGGAGAGTTTCGGACGGGCATCGGGCCCGCGTTGTTCAACTTGGCGGTTTAACTGAGACAAGGCGACGACTGGAATTTTTAATTCGCGCGCCAGTGCTTTTAAGGAACGGGAGATTTCTGAAATTTCCTGTTGGCGGCTTTCGATTCTGGCCCGGCCTGTCATCAATTGGAGATAATCCACAACAATCATGCTCAATTCCGGAACTTTTACTTTTAACCGCATGGCTTTGGCGCGCAGTTCCAACACGGAAATTCCCGGCGTGTCGTCGAGATAGATTACAGAGTCGGTTAATTTTTGTGCAGCTCTAAACAAATCGTCCCAGTTCCGATTGCTCAAGAATCCCCGACGAATTTTCTCCGAAGTGACACCAGCTTCCGTGCAGAGCATCCGTTGGACAATTTGTTCTTTGGACATTTCGAGGGAAAAAAGCAAAACCGGATAGGCTTTCTTAGCGGCCAGTGGTCGGGAAGCATACGAGGCGATGTTCAGCGCCAAGGATGTTTTTCCGACACTGGGCCGGGCGGCGATAATGATTAAATCTGATTTTTGAAACCCGCCCGTGAGATTGTCTAAATTTTTGTATCCGGTGGGGATGCCTGTTAAGAGGCCGCGATTTTTGAAAGAATCCTGAATGACATTCATGCCTTCCGTCAATAGATCGCTAAGGAGTTTGATATCGCGATGTTCTTTCTTTTGAGCAATATCAAAAATAAGCCGTTCTGCATCCAGAACGAGAGCATCCGTATCAACATTTTGTTCCAGACTTTTTTGCGCGATATGTTCCGCGGCTTGTACCAGTCTACGAGCGATATATTTATCCCGCAAAATCATCGCATGATGGAGAATATTAGATGTAGTTACAACATTTTCCACCAGAGTGGTCAAATAAAATCCTCCGCCAATGGCATCCAATTTTCCTTGGCTGGACAAGGCTTCCGTCAAAGTGATGTGGTCAATACGGGTGTTATGGGCGTAGAGATCTTTCATGGCGCGGTAAATGATGGCGTGACCGGTGTGGTAAAAGCAGTGTTCGTCAATCAAATCCATGATATCGAGAATTGCCTGACTGTCGAGAAGAATGGCACCCAGCACAGAGCGTTCGGCATCTTCATTATGGGGCAAAATTCGAGTAGAGGGATCGGATGTGAGGATGGATTCAACCTTTGCCATAAAGTCACCTGTCAAACAGAATTGAAAAAGGGACCTTTCACAGGTCCCTTAGTTTCGTTTTATCTTAAACAAAGATCGCGCGTAATGCAAGGAAAATTTTTTAGGAGGAAGCAGGTGTTGCCGTTTCTTCCTTGGCGACGGTTAATTGCACGGAAGCGATGATTTCCGGATGTAGTTTAATGGATACCGTAAAATTACCGAGAGCACGAATCGGACTCGCCAAAACGATTTTTTTACGGTCAATTTCGAACCCTTTGGCTTTTAACGCTGCCGCGATATCGGCGACCGTCACGGACCCGAAAAGGCGGTCTTCTTCACCGGTTTTGACAATAATGGTGATCGGGGTTGAGTTCAAGGCATCGGCTACCAGTTGATGCTCGGCTTTTTCCTTCGCCAGGATTTTCGCGCGTTTAACGGCACCTTGCTCGAATAATTTAATGGCTTGCGGAGTGGCTTCAATGGCTAATTGGCGGGGTATCAAATAGTTGCGCGCATACCCGTCGGCAACATTGGTTACCTCACCCATTTTTCCAAGGTCTGGTACACTTTCTTTTAAAATGATTTTCATAATCGTATCCTTTTGAGTAGTAAAATTAGATTATTCCGAACTAAACGGCAATAATGCGATACTGCGAGCGCGTTTGACCGCTTCCGTTAAGAGCCGTTGATGCCGGGCGCAATTTCCGGTAATCCGGCGGGGAATGATTTTTCCGCGCTCGGTGACAAACCGCCGCAGCCGGACGATATCTTTGTAATCGATTAAATCCATTTTATCCATGCAGAATTTACAAGATTTTCGCCGGATAAAACGATGGGGCCGGGCTCCGGGGCCTGTGCTGCTTCCGGGAGAATTACTGCGTGAGCCTCCACTGCTCGAATTACTGCGTGAACTTCCTCTGTTTGATGAATATGGGCGTTCGTGATCCATTTTTAATTAACTCCTTCTCTATCTATTGCAATGTTAAATTTTATGAATTGTTTAAAACGGAACATCATCACCGGTTTCTTCCGCCGGTGGTTCGCTAGGAGCTGTTTCCGCACCAGGAGCGCCCGACGCAGGTGCACCAGGTGGGCGCGATGTCCGTTCCAATGGGGATATCGCGAACGTTTCTACTTCAATGGTACTGCGTTTCTGGCCATCTTGTGTTTCCCAAGAACGTTGACGCAACCGGCCATCCACGAATACTTCTTTTCCTTTACTGTAGAATTCATTGGCATGTTCGGCTTGTCGTCCCCATAAATTCACCCGGATGAAAAGAGTTTCTTCTTGGTTATTTCCGGCTTTGTCTTTATAAAACCGATTGACCGCCATATCAAATGCCGCCACTGCGGCTCCGCTGGGCAAGTACCGGATTTCCGGGTCTTTGGTCAACCGTCCAATGAGTGTAACACGGTTTAAATTAGCCATTGGTAATTCCCTCTCCTGTTTCTACCGTACTGGCGGAGACAGGTTCGGGTGCCGGCGCCACTTTTTTCTTTTTATTTTTCTTTCTTCCAAAGCGGCTTCGGTTCACCTGCTCCACCTGTATGGTGAGTGATTTTAATACGTTTTCGTCAAATCGAAACAAGGTTTCCAATTGTTCCACCACGGTAGGTACGCTGTTATGAAAAAGATACACGTAGTATCCTTCATTTTTCTTTTTCACTTCATACGCCAATTTCCGTTTACCCCATTTTTCAGTTTTGGTGATTTCGCCTTCATTGTTTTTGATGATTCCTTCGATTTTATGGATTTTTTGGTCAATTCCGGCTTCGTCCAGAGTCGAGTCAAAAATTACAATCGTGTCGAAAATTCGTTTCATACTATTTTACTCCTGTTCATTTTTCTTGCGTTTGTTAAAGAGGTTCATGGCTTTTACAGTTCCTGAAACTACGAGTGTGGTCACTGCTTCTTTTGCCTTTTGAACCATGTCTTTTACTGTTTCCATTTCTGCCTTAGCGAATTTGGATAACACATAATCCGCTTGGTCATACCCCGGCGGTGGTTCATCTATTCCTATACGGACCCGGATAAACTCTTGAGTTCCGATATTCGCAATAATGGAAGTCAATCCGTTATGACCACCATCCGACCCGCGTTCCCGGATTCTCAATTGTCCCAGCGGTAAATGAATATCGTCGCAAACGATTATTAAATCTGCCGGTTCCATCTTGAACCAGTGCATCATCGGGGCGACGGATTCTCCACTCAGATTCATATATGTTAAAGGTTTAGCGAGAATGATTTCTTGACTTTCAATCTCACCTTTACCATAAATCGCGTTCCATTTTTCTTTACTCACCGATATTTTATACTCATCGGCGATGGCATCCACCGTCATGAACCCGACGTTATGCCGCGTATTCTGATACTGCCGACCGGGATTCCCCAATCCGACAATCAGTTTCATTCCAAATTAACCTTTTTTCTCTGGAGATTTCTTTTCGCCAGGCTTTTTCTCGGCGCCTGCCGCTGGAGCCGCACCTTTCGCCGCAGGTGTTGCGCCTTTTGCTGCTGGAGCCGCACCCTTGGCTTCGGGTGCCTTCTTGGCATCCTTGCCTTCCGCTGCAGTTTCTTCCGCGCCTTCCTCTTCCTTCTTCCCGCGTTCAATGACTTCCGGTTCAGTAATTTCTTCCGTAGTCGTCGCCGCGACTTCTTCCGCGACAGGCGGTACGATACTGATTACGTTTTTATCCGGGTCATCCAATAGTTTGACGCCTTCCGGAACTTTTAAATCGCGAATGTGAACTGAGTCACGGATCTTCAATGGGGTGACATCCACGGTTATTTTATCGGGAATTAAACTGGGTAAACATTGCACCAGAACATCCCGCATGACGTATTCCAAAATACCCCCGATTTGCACACCTTGAGCGATACCGAGTGCTTCAATGCGAACACGGGTTTTCAATTCCTTATCCATAGAAATGCGGTAAAAGTCAATATGGACAAAACTACCCTTAAGAGGGTCTTTTTGGATGTCTTTAATAATCACAGATTGTACTTCTTGAGATGAGCCATCCCCGATTTCCAGATTAATGAGGACATTTAGTCCTGCGCTGGATTTCAATACATTATGAAGGTCACGATCAACTAAACTGATGGCCTGTGATCCCCCATCTCCGCCATATATGACCGCCGGGACTGAACCGACCATGCGTAACTGCCGGTTGGCGCCTTTGGTGATCTTCTCGCGTTTATTTGCTTTGAGTGAAACTTGTTGCATATTACATGACTCCTTTTTCTTTACACAAATAACGAACTTACAGATGAATAGTGGTAAATACGATTCGTTGCTTCCGCCAGTAATTCAGCGATGGACAACACTTTAATTTTCGGACAAAGTTTTTTCTTGTCCAAAGCGATCGTATTGGTCACTACCAATTCTTTCAACGGCGAATCCATAATCCGTTGAATCGCCGGACCACTGAGTACCGCATGGGTACACCCGGCATAAATGTCCTTCGCGCCGGCTTTTTTCAGCGCGTAAACTGCTTCCGTTAGAGTGCCTGCTGAATCGACCATATCATCGGAGATTATGATGTTTTTACCTTCGACATCACCGATAACATTCATCACTTCCGCCTCGCCTTGTCGAGGTCGGCGTTTGTCTATGATGGCCAGCGGACTGTCCAACTGACGAGCAAAGGACCGTGCCCGTTTGACGCTCCCGATATCCGGGGAAACGACCATTACATTATCTAATTTTAATGTCGCGAAATATTTGCCCAAAAGTCCATCGGCAAACAAGTTATCCACCGGGATATCAAAGAAACCTTGTATTTGGCCGGCATGTAAATCCACCGTAACTACACGGTCGGCGCCGGCGGTTGTAATCAAATTAGCAATTAATTTGGCGGTGACGGGAACCCGCGGCTGATCTTTTCTATCCTGTCGGGCGTAACCGTAATAGGGTAATACCGCCGTGATACGCTGAGCCGATGCCCGGCGCAACGCATCCATTATAATTAATAATTCCATCAAATGTTCATTGACTGGCGGGGAGGTTGGCTGAATGACAAAGACTTCCGCGCCGCGAACATTTTCATTAATCTTGGTGAAGATTTCCGTATCGGGGAAATGCTTAATTTCAATTTTCCCAACGGGTACGTTCAATACCTGGCAAATTTCTGTTACCAGTCCCGGATTCGCACTTCCACCAAAAATCTTCAAATCGTTTAACACAAGACGATCCTGTTTATTATATAACGGATTAGATTGATTTCTATATCCCCGTCTCAAAGCCAGCCAGTTGGCTGCCCCGCAAGGATTCGAACCTTGTCGCGCAGCTCCAAAGGCTGCTGTGCTACCAGTTACACTACGGGGCAACAGTTCCTTCGGGGACAAAGGATATAAATTTTAGCCAAGTTTGACCACTTTTGTCAAGCAAAAAACTTGACATGGGAAGACTGATTTGACTTACTTCAACCTGTTCCTTGAAAATAATAGCATGACTTTCAAAACTTTACATATTACCAATGGGGATTGTTCATCGAATTTACTAAAGCAAACCATGCTGGAAGGAGACATCATTGTATACAGCGATGTGCTCCATGAAGGGCCGACACCAGCGGGGTTGGAACCGGAACAATGGCGCAAAGTGCGGGCGCAATATTTCTCTGACCAAGGATGGGCGACTTACGATGATTTTATAGATTATCACACGCAACTGGATGAGGCGTTAGCGAAATACTCCGATTATGCAGAAATTATTCTCTGGTTGGAACATGATTTATTTGATCAATTAATCCTGATTCGTTTATTGGACTGGTTCTCGAAACAGGAGTTGGGTAATACCAAACTTGGGTTGATTTGTATTGGTGAATTTCCTGGAATTCAACGGTTTATTGGATTGGGTCAATTGACATCAGAGCAGATTGCCTCGTTATATGGCACACAACATAAAGTAACAGTAGAAGAATTTGATTTGGCAAAACAAGCATGGTCAACGTTCTGCTTCAAAGATCCTTCTCAATTAATGTCGTTTCTGAATAAGGATACTCATGCTCTGCCATTTCTTCGTTCCGCCATACTCCGCCATTTGGAACAATATCCGTCTTTGGAAAATGGATTGTCGAGAACTGAACAGCAGATTTTGGAAGTCGTGGAATCCGGTATTCATAAACGCGGGGATATTTTCAAGAAGGTACAAGATTTGGAAGAACGACCTTTCATGGGAGATACAATTTTCTGGTCGTATTTGGATAATTTATTGGAAGGGGAAGAGCCTCTTTTGCGCGCGGGGATTGGAAGTTTGATGGCAACGAATTTGGGTAATGAACCGGAAGAACAAAAGTTTCTCAACCAGCCGATTCATATTACTCCGAAGGGTAGGGAAGTCCTGCAAGGGAAGGCCGATTGGGTTAAGCTAAACGGAATTAATCGCTGGCTTGGTGGTGTCCGTCTTTACGGGAAAGATTCCCCCTGGCGTTGGGATAATAAGAATAAAAATCTTGTGCATGTTGACGTTGACCCGATTTAATAATTATTCAGGAGATTAATCGAGGGAAACTAAGATAGACCACCCTTTTGTCCCCTCCTCAATTGAGGAGGGGACAGCCAGTTAATAAAGTAGGGGAAATCCCGAAAGGTGCGTAGGGGCGATTCTGTGAGTCGTCCGGGTTGTCGTTCTTGAGGGAGTGTGGTGGGAGTTTACCCTCGAACGAAGTGAGGGGGCTGAAGAATCTCCCGGTGTATCGGGAAAGAAAAGAGCGGTCATTCCCGACGCAGAAATCCTTTTACAAATTATTGTCATATCAATGTTATTTTATTTTCTTCTTCATCGTCTTCTTCTTGTTATTAATGGCTACTTTTTCCTTCTCTGATGCATAAAGCATTTTATTGGTAACAGTTTTAAAGAGAAAATAAATGTTCAGAATATAAAAAGAAATAATACAAATCATTATGAATATATTGATGAAACTCAAATTTGAAAAGATCGTTTGATTGATATTGAATTGAATCGCCCAGACAGTCAAAAAGCTTTCAATGATACAGATAAGATTAATCAATAAAATATAAATCCCATTTAGATCTTCAATATAATTAATACCGAATAAAAACACTAAAAATATTATAGGTGTAATATAAATGCCCATTTCCTTTGCATACCATCCGTTTATAATTAATTGAGCCGCCAAGGGAATGAATATAAAGCAGATTATTTGCTTGCGTAGTTTATTGAATTTCAATGTAAGATTAAGATATGAAAATATCGCCATAGATAACATCACGGCACCGGTGAGAGTATTCTTATAATACGGGTTCTCTGTAGTAAAGAAATCAGCACGTCCATAAAATGGATTAAGTAAGCCTATAAAACTCTTTATTCGATTCCCTATGATTTCAAAAACGGACGCTTCGTTAAACCTTTGAATTATGACCTCTTTGGAGTAAGTCAATGCATCACCATATCCTTTTAAACATAAAGGATATAAATAAAATAATGAAGGTCTATCATAAATTCTGCTCCATACATTCCAAAGAACAAAAACAATCCCTAAAAGTGACGATAATAGTAAAAATGCCTTAAACTTGGTATGCCTATCTTTAAAAGTGAATAATGGATAGAACACTAAACCTATTAATATTGGCAAGGCATTGGGATGTACCAAATATGCCATGATACCGCAAAAACCTGCCAAAAGAATCCTTTGATAATTTAAATCAGTACCATTCATACCAATAAAATAAATAGAAATCAGCAACATATATGTCATAATAATTTTAAAGGGTAATATAAAACTCATAGTATAGATATGGGGAATCAAAAGTACAAAAAAACACGTGAGTAGAGCGGTTTTAGAGGTGAACCATTTCCCGGATAATAAAATGACGGACAAAGGAAAGAGACAGACAAGCAACATAGTAAATATTTCAAATACTTTAAATAGATTGCCAAAAATAATGTATAAAGGAAAAACAGCACCGTACAACAATGGGGTTCTGTCTGATAAATGCCATCCCCAGAACCATTCCTCTGACATCTTGGAATGATAATCTAACCCATGATAAAGAACTTGCGAGATATGATAAGGGATTAAGTAGTCCCCGCTGAACGTCGGATCGTTTCCTAAAAACAGATGCGGCGTAGTGTTTAGAAAAAGGGACAAAACAAAACAACAGAGAAAGATTAAACAAATTGAAATAAAGTACGTTTTGGGAATTATGAATAAATTTTTATAAAGTCCTTTAACTATAAATAGATAGGTACCCACAATAACAAGAAACAAATATATGTATGAAAAAAAGAATTTATGAAGAATAATTGCCAGAGATCCAATTAAAAATAAGAGAAATAAGGAAACTATAAATGAGGTGCAGAGCTTTTCCAATTCAGAGAGTTGGGGAATAAAGGATATGCATACATATCCGGGAATGAAAATAAATGATAACATCAGAAAAGAAAGGAATAAGGTGTACAAAATCAGAATGAATGGCCGAGTTGTAAAATAAAAATTTAACAACTGAGGAGAAAGGACAAATTTTTCTATATATATTGTTACTCCTGTATTTCTCATAAAGTCTCTAAGGAGTTTGTAATTAAAAGTCACATGATTTCTGCCGGCATAGATATACGCTAGATACTCTGAATTGATAAGGTTATTTTTATAAAAAGGATGCGCCTCTCCTAAATTGACATTATTGGGATCTTTATGAGGTTTTGCAAAAACAACACGTACTTTATCTGTAGAAATGGAAGTATCTTTGAAATTTGAGATGTTCACATCAGGAGACTGGTTATCAGGAATAACGGCTTGTTCCTGCCAATCCTTACCATCCCAATTGTAGAATATGATCTCTTCCGGATATTTATTATTGGCAAAAGTTAGCTGGAATGCGTCCATGGTGACCGTGTCAGGGAAATCGAATTCAATTCCAGAAATCCCTTCATAGGGAAGAATATTCTTGGAGAAACTTTTTAATAAAGATACACCCCCAACTAGAACAAGTATCGCCAAAATTGATATAGTATATTTCATCATGTACTAATCTATTCCTTATTAAGTTGTTATAAATATTTATTGGTTTTTGTTCAGGGCTATATTCTATCAAAAAATGCGTGCTACCTCATTTAAATGAGAGGGACACTCCCAGATTAGGTCACAGAGTTTTCCCTACTCTTCTTTTACATCCTTCAAAACAACTCTTCGCCAATTGGCGAAGAATTCTAAACGATTGGTTTCATTGGAGATAAAGTCTTCGGCATTTGCCGAAGAGTGTTTCCCATCTTTAGGAAATGGCAGACAGGTCATAATGGCATTGTAATGAACGAGACGGGTCTCGTTCATTACAGGAAGTGGAATTGAAAAAAGGAATTCCGGTTAGACAACAGTCAAAGTGAATAAGGAGGTATCGGGAATAAGTGGAGCAAAAGTTCCTGATGCATCTTTTAAATGGGAATGTACTACATTTTTGTAGGAACGGGGATAGGTAGGGTATGTCTCCCTATCATCTCCGTACCAACACCGTTGGACAAACGCTTACTTGAAGGAGGAGATTTGTCCATTGGACAACAATTTTGTGTCTACTAAATAAAAGTTCCTAGTTCCGAGTTCCTAGTTTCTAGTTGAGAGCGAAAAACAGTTATAAGTTGGATTTCAGGGGAATGTGTAATGAAAGATAGAATTTGGGGTGGGGAGGATTTATATTCCCTTTTTGTCGAAAATCATAAAAATGCGCCAAAATGGCACAGTTTACAATACAAAAGGACATCTTTTGACCGATTCAATATTTTTGAGTATCGCAAGGAATAAGATAATATTAATTAAATCAATAGCTTAGTTCTTTTTTATGGTTAATTCTTGTATTCAAAAACTGGTATATAATTCGCAGATTATATAGGAAATAGGTAAATGATGTGATATGCTTTACAGGAGATTTGTGAGGTTAGATAGATGAGTGCGGAAATTGACCGAACAATACTAATCGTAGACGATGACGCGCCGACGCGAGCGACATTGCAGGACTTGTTGGAACATGACGGGTTTCATGCGATGGGTGTCCCAGACGGTTTTATTGCGGCACGTGTTATCCGGCAGGAGTCCATTGATTTGGTTTTTCTGGACGTGGATATGCCGGGGAAGAGTGGCATTGAAGTGTTGCGGGAAATTCGAATCATCAATGAGATGTTACCGGTGGTCATGTTAACCGGAACCAGCGATACGGATATTTTCCAGTGGGCATTAGAAGCAGGGGCATTTTCCATGTTACCTAAACCGGTGGACATTGGACAGATTCGTATTACTTTGCAACACGCTTTGTTTGGTTTTCAATTGTAGCATTGTCAACCTGAATTTTTCTTATCCAGTATATTTTCCAAGGAGGTAGTGAAGTAAATGAACTATGTTAAGACAACGGTATTAATGGTTTTGTTAACCGTATTGCTGGTGTTTGTGGGGGGAATGATTGGTGGAGAAGGTGGAATGATGGGATTTTTCATTCTTTCCCTGCTGATTAATTTTGGCACATATTGGTTTTCCGATAAAATCGTATTAAAAATGTATGGCGCCAAACCGTTATCCCGTGAGGAAGCGCCCAATGTGTATCGTGCATTGGACGAATTAATCCAGAGAGCCGGGATTCCCATGCCGAAAGTTTACCTGGTCCCATCTGAAACACCCAATGCCTTCGCGACTGGACGGAATCCACAACATGCGGCGTTGGCTATTCACGCGGGGTTATTGCGAATTCTCGATTATGAAGAAATCAAAGGCGTATTGGCACATGAAATGGCGCATATTAAGAATCGGGATTGTCTGATTTCCATGGTAGCGGCGGGAATTGCCGGAGCTATTATGATGATTGCCCGCATCGGCCAATGGGCGACGCTCTTCGGTGGATATGGTGGACGGAGTTCCAGACGGGGAGATAATCTTATCGGATTTTTATTTATGATTATTGTGGCACCGATTGCGGCGATGTTAATTCAATTGGCGATTTCGCGTTCGAGGGAATATGCCGCGGATGCGACGGGAGCAAAATTTGTGGGGAGTTCTTTTGGATTGGCCAATGCCTTGTTGAAATTGGAGCAAGGAACCAAACAAATTCCCATGAACGCCAGTCCGGCAACAGCTCACATGTTTATCATGAATCCATTTTCCGGTCGAGGATTGGGAAGTTTATTTTCCACTCATCCACCGGTCGAGGAGAGAGTTCGCCGGTTGCGGGAATTATCGAATCTTTAATTTGCAAGATTTACAACCCAGAGAAATTTATTCCAAAGGAATAACTTTATCAAAAATAAAAAGCATACAAAGGAGAGAAAAAATATGAAATTACCAAGGTTTAAACAGGGAATTATCGCTGTTACATTATTTACGATGGCATTTTTACCGACCGTCGGAGTACACGGAGCGACGTTAGATAATAAGTCCGCAGCGTTCGAGTTACAAAAGACATTTGTGGATGTAGTAAAAAAAGTAAAACCGGCAGTGGTGGACATCAGCACGGAAACAACCATTACCCGGCAGGGTCAACAATTTGGATTTCCAGACGATCCATTTTTTAGACAATTTTTCGGGGAAAGTCCTTTCCGCACACAGCCCCAACGAGAAAAAATGCAGACTCGTGGTTCCGGTGTTATCGTTCGGAAAGACGGATATATTCTAACCAATAATCATGTTGTAAAGAACAAAGATGTAGAATTAGGAAAAATAACGGTGACCTTATCCGATGGAAGAACCAAGGATGCCAAAATTATTGGAACAGATGAAGCATCAGATTTGGCGGTGATTAAGATTGATGGGGATAACTATCCAGTTGCCGAACTGGGGGACTCGGATATAGTAGAAATCGGCCAGATTGTGTTTACATTTGGGTCTCCATTTTCCTTTTCCGGTTCCGTTTCGCAGGGAATTGTTAGTGGATTGGGCAGAGAATTGGGATTATCGCAATATGAACATTTAATACAAACGGATGCGGCCATGAATCCCGGAAACAGCGGCGGGCCTTTGGTAGATATCTATGGCGACGTCATTGGAATCAATAAAGCAATTGCCACCGCCGGTGGTGGCCAGGGGATGGCACAATCCGCAGGGATTGGGTTTGCGATTCCCATAAATCTCGCGCGTTCTGTCATGGGAGATTTAATCAAATCAGGGAAATGGGTACGGGGTTATTTGGGAATTTTTATGAGTGAAGTATCGGAAGATTTAGCCAAGCAACTGGGTCTTTCCAATGACAAGGGTGTTTTAGTGACCAAGGTGATTGAAAAAAGTCCCGCCGCATCTGCCGGAATTCAAGATTATGATGTGATTGTTGAATTTAACGGCAAACCTGTCGAGTCACCGATGGATCTAAAGAGTATGGTGGCTCTTACGCACGTGGGAGACAAAGTTCCGGTGAAAGTGATTCGCGAAGGGAAAGAAAAAATTATAATGGTAACAGTAACGGAAAGAAACGAAGCCGAAGAAGCCGCGTTGATAGGTACGGATACCTTCAAGAAATGGGGGTTGACATTGAAGACATTAACAGCCGATCTTGCCAAGCAGGATGGTATAGATTTCGG
Source organism: uncultured bacterium (assembly GCA_963768165.1). Classification (GTDB taxonomy): domain Bacteria; phylum UBP4; class UBA4092; order UBA4092; family UBA4092; genus CAVYHJ01. The sequence continues at coordinate 58,535 of CAVYHJ010000011.1, forward strand.
TAGTGGCGGATTGTTGGTTACAGATGTGGACCCTGATTCATCTGCCGCGGATATGGATTTTCAAAAAGGCGATGTAATTCTTGAAGTTGACAGGAAACCGGTTAAAGATATCAAAGAATTCGCTGGTATTGTCGCCGATAAAAAAGCGGGTGACAAGATATTATTCCGTTCCAAGTCGCCTCAGGGAGGATATAAAATCATTCTCTTTACCATACCGGGTGCTAAAAGTGAAAAGTAATTTGTAGTAAATTGTTTCTTCTTAAGCCGTTGTAAGGTCTTTTACAACGGCTTTTTTGTTTTTGATGTTTGTAAGAAATCTCCCCGTTACCGTATAATCCTTAAAGATATGTCAGCGACCTCTTTTTTAGAAAAACTGGAAAAACCATTTCTTTCCCTGGTGAAGATTGGTCTACGGACCAAAATCATTTTGGCATTTGTATTGATACTCGTCGTTACTCTAGGGACTGTTTCCTACCTGGCCATGGGGATCGTTACCAAGCAATTTAATAAAATGTCCCAGGACCGGATTAAAAATCTGCAACACGCGATCACAAGACAATTGGATATCCGAAAAGATGATGTTGTTCAGAAATTGGTTCAGACATCCAAACTGATAGATTTGAAACGGAAGATGCTGGTGCGTTATGAAGGACAAATTGATTATGCCGGATTGGCGATATTGTTGGCCGATTTTAAAGAATCCACGGGTTTGGATTTGCTGGAAGTCTGTGATAAACAGGGAATAGTTTTGGGTTCCGGACATGAACCGGGTAGAGCTGGTGAAAACCGGATGAACGATCCGCTGGTAAAAGCAGCGTTATTTGGACAGGTAACTACTGATATTGAAGAGGAAAATTTATTGACGGGGAATTTTTTGGCGATTAAAGTAGCCGTGCCGGTGGAACAGCGGGGAGAGATTGTTGGGTCACTCACAGGGGGGTATTTAATCAACGGCAGTTTTCTGGAACGGTTTAAAGAACTGAGTTCCGCCCATGTATTGTTATTACGTCCTCATGCCTCGCCCATTACGACGTACCCAAAACTACCGAATGCCCAGGAAGCTTCACTTCAGATAGATTCAACATTTGTAAAACATGCACTTATATCAAAACAGCCGTTGATTGAAGATTTACGAATATCGAATATTTCTTATCGTGTTGGGACAAGTCCCATTATTTCAAATAATAAGATCATCGGAGCGCTGGTTATCGCGGTTTCTAATGAAGATATTGCCAAAACAGTACATGATTTGCAACAAACATTTATATCGTACACCTTGGGTGCTATTGTATTATCCGTTCTCATTGCCTATTTCCTGGCGATACGGATTACCAAACCCGTTGAAGCACTGGTGGACGGCGCGGTGGCGATAGCCAAAGGGGATTTCAAACAGCAAATTCCCATTACCACGAAAGATGAAATGGCCATGTTAATCGGCGCGTTTAATTATATGGCCAAAGAACTGAATGAAAACCAGGAAAAATTGATTGTGGCTGTCCGGTTGGCAGAATGGCAGGAAGTGGCACGAAGACTGGCGCATGAAATTAAAAACCCACTGACTCCTATCGCGCTTTCCATTCAGAGTTTGCAGCGTAGTTATGAAAACAAAGATAAAGACCTGGATGAGACGTTTCAAGAATCCACCCAAACGATTCTGGAAGAGGTGGATCATTTACGGAAAATTGTCAATGAATTTTCCTCGTTTGCACGGATGCCCAAACCGCAAAAGGAATGGATTCAAATTGTGGATATTTTGGATTCCACCATTTCTTTGTATGAAAACTTACAGGAAAATGTGCGAATCGTCAAGGAATACAGCCGTTCCATACCGTCTATTTATGCCGACCCTGAACAACTCCGGCACGTATTTTCCAATTTGATAAAGAATGCGATTGATGCGATGCCTCAGGGGGGAATTTTTACAATCCGGGTTCAGTCTGAATCGGTTTCTGGAAAACTATTTTTATTGGTAGAGTTTGCGGATACCGGCAACGGGATGACGGAAGAAACACAGAAAAAATTATTTATCCCCTATTATTCAACCAAGGAAAAAGGGACAGGATTAGGATTGTCTATTGTGGAAAGGATTGTTTCCGAGCATGGTGGAACTATTACAGTAGAAAGTGAATTAGGAAAAGGGAGCCGGTTCCTGTTACGATTTCCGATTGAAGTGAAAATATCAGAATCAGAAAATAAATCAGTTGAGGATAAATAATAGACGCATTATTATTGATGGGATCTGATGGAATCGGCGGTTTGTGTTTCTTGATTTGCCAGGTCATTATTTCCCATTTGATGATAGAGTTGTGCCAGACTGATATGATAGTCCGGTTTATTGGGATAACAGGCAATGGCTTTTTTGTATTCAGCCACAGCTGAATCGAGTTGCCCAATCCTTTGATAAGCAATAGCCAAATCCGCGTGATAAAAGGCCGTATGGGGATTTAGTTCGCAAGCTTCTTTAAGATGAAAAACTCCTTTTTCCGGTTGACCCATATGAAACAGGGTATTGCCAAGATGTTGTTGGTAATCGGAGTTACCGGGGACATACGAAACCGCACGAGTATAGCATTGAAAGGCGTTATTCATCTGGTTGGTCATAAGATATAATCGCCCTTCTTGAAAAGATAATTCCCCGCGGAAAGACGGATAGATGCTGAAAAACCAATAGAGAATTATAGCTAGCGTTACCGAAGGCGTAATCAGAAGAAAAGGCGTATTAGGCTGCCGTCTCCAGAGAATATCTCCGGGTGAGGGTTCCGGAACAAATTCCGCATTGATTGCCGCGTAAAGTCCCGCCAAAAGAATACAAAAGAGAAAATAAATTTCCATCCAGTAAAATCCAAAACCGATAAAACAATCCACCAATAAAGCCAGAATGCCGGAATAGAATGCGGCAAATTGTATTTTGATATCAGGTCGCTGCAGTTTGGGAAATTGTTTGAGCGGGTAGATGAGAATAATTGCAAAAAACGCAATCGACACCAGGACGGAGAGAATTCCCCCTTCCGCCCAGAATTGCAAAAATAAATTATGCGCATAGCGAGATTCGCCAATTCCAACAGGTTTATATTGTCCATAGAGAATTCCATAAGACCCCAAACCCGTGCCGAGGATTGGGTGGTCTTGAATCATTTGCCAGGCAATTTTCCAATAGTGCAGCCGTTCATGAGTAGTTGCAGAACCTGTATAGAGTCGGGTACCCAGGGTCTGCACTTTTCCCGTTGCGGGATGCGTTTGGGAATAGATGATAAAGAGAATAGATAATAGTATTACTATCCCAATCCAGGATTTATTGTCCAGTAATTTCTCTTTACCCGATAAAATCAGGTACACTACGATTCCCAAAATCAGGGCAATGAACCCGCCGCGGGAAGCACTTAAGACTATTGTCGAAGACAAACAAATTAATCCCAGCGTAACGAATGATTTTAAAAGGGGTTTTCTGACTTGATATAGCAATCCTAATCCGACAGGGAAAATCATGGCCAATAGAGTCGCATAGAGATTGGGATTCCCCAAAGTGCCGATAATTCGTTTGGTTAGAAAGGCATATTGCAAACCTGAAATCAGGCGGGGATCCATATCCGTGGTTGAAAAATCATGGAGGTTCAGATGTTGTTCAAATTCATGGAAATATTGATAAAAACCCCAAAGGGCTTGGGCTAATCCAAGAATGAAAATCAGCCAGAGAAGTCCGTTACGATATTTCCGTTGGGGGAATTCCAATTCGATTTCCGGTTCATGGAGAACTTTAAGTTGGTAATTACTAGTAACTAAGTAGATTAAAAATCCGGTTAGTAAGACGGACCAGAGAAGAAAGGAGTCATGATGATAAACAGAGAAGCATACCGGTAGCAAATTGAGTAAGATGAATATTCCGAAAATCTTGGTAAGGATTTGAGAGCGATGCAATTTCCATTGGAACTCAAACCGGCGAATGGTCTGGTACCAGATAAAAATAAGAACTAGGCTGGGAATGAGAAAAGGTGTGGAAATAGATAAATCGATGGGCAGAATGGAGACCACCGGGGGATAATACAGGATTACACCAATTAATACCAGACAGAAAGAAAAGAGGTCGCTCATGATTGTAAATCAGATTCCGCCTTTTCCGTGGACGGGCTGAATGCGAGATCGCTGCTATCTCCCTCCGGCGTTTGAGTCGGAGTAACGGCAGTGAGTGTCAATTCATCGAGAGTGGGCAGATCGTTTAAATTCTTTAAGCCGAATTGGTCAAGAAATTCCGGTGTAGTGCCGTAAAGAAGAGGCCGCCCGACGACTTCTTTTCGACCTACGACTTTGATGAGTTTCCGTTCCATCAGGGTTTGAAGAACACCACCGCAATCTACACCCCGGATGACTTCAATCTCCGCCCGGACGAGGGGTTGGCGGTAGGCAATGACCGCTAGGGTTTCAATTCCCGCTTTTGTCAACCTAAGATTTTGTTTGGAGACAACAAGTTTTTGAACCCATTCGGCGAATTGGGGTTTGGTCATTAGTCGGTATCCATGGGCAATTTCCACCAATTGTACCGCTCGGGGAGAATTCTCGAATTCTTCCTGCAATTCTTTGAGCCATTGCTTAACCGTTTTCTCCTCCGCTCCGTCCAACACATCGCGGATTTGTTTGAGAGTCAACGGTTCACTGCTCACAAATAAAAGAGATTCGATAATTGTTTTCGCCTGTTCTGGTGAATAGTTCATAATATTTTATCTTTCAATTGATATTTTAGAATCAATCATTGTATCAAGGAATACCTACCCTGACAATGCCATGTTACAATACTCGTAATATGCGAATTATCGTGGATTTACACCTTCATTCCAAATATTCCCGCGCGACCAGCAAAGACTTGGACTTGGAACATGTCAGTCAATGGTGCAAGTGGAAAGGCATTACGGTTGTAGGTACGGGAGATATTACCCATCCTATCTGGACAGCAGAATTAAAAGGAAAACTCAAACCCACGGATACCGGTCTTTTTGAATATCAAAGCATGCATTTCATGCTAACAGGTGAAATCAACCAAATTTATTCCCAAGGGGACAGGGGGAGACGAATTCATAATGTTCTGCATGTTCCGAGTTTTGAAATCCTAGATAAGTTGAATAGTCAATTGGCGAAGTATGGAAATCTGAGTGCAGATGGAAGACCTATCCTTTCGATTAACTGTATAGATTTGGTAATACTTTGCAAGGATATTTCACCGGATATTCATATCATCCCCGCTCACGCCTGGACACCCTGGTACTCTATCTTCGGCGCGTTTTCCGGGTTTGATTCCATAGATGAATGTTTTGGTGATCAAGTCAAATATATTCACGCTATCGAGACGGGATTATCCAGCGACCCGCCCATGAACTGGCGTTGGTCAGCGCTTGACCGGTTCGTCATGGTTTCTAATTCAGATGCTCATTCTCCATCCAAACTTGGGCGAGAAGCCAATGTTTTTGATACGGCATTGAGTTATTATGCGATTTTTGATGCGATTCAAAAAAAAGACCGCATGAAATTCCTTTACACGATCGAGTTTTATCCTCAGGAAGGGAAATATCATTACGACGGGCATCGTTTATGCAAAAAACGTTTTACTCCGAAAGAAGCGACTGTACTAAATAACATTTGCCCGGTTTGTAACCGTCAAATGACCACCGGCGTTTTGCATCGTGTGGAGAAACTGGCTGATAGACAGGATGGATTCCGTCCCAAGTCTGCCATCCCTTACCGTAATCTTGTTCCCTTGCAGGAGATTATCGCGGAAGCCTTTGAACAGAAACCCAATACGGTTGCCGTGGAAAAGGAGTATCACCGCCTGGTACAGGAATACAAAGATGAATTCAATATCTTGTTGGATTTGTCCGAGTCCGATATGAAAACCATGAATCCCAGAATCCTTGAAGGTATATTAAAAGTTCGCAGAGGTGAATTGACCATTGAACCCGGTTATGACGGCGAATATGGAAAGATTTCTATTTTTCAAGAACAGGCAAAACCTGAAAATGAACAAATAGGTTTGTTTTAAAAAGATGAACGCAGGATTTGGTAGAGACAGATCGCACGTATGGAGAACTTATCATTAAAAATGAAAGCCAAGGCTATGTGCTGATGGAGTTGAATATAAGATATAAATAAAATCTATTTCCAGGTTTGTGGATCGGTGACGCGGCAAATAAAAGTCCGTTTGCGGTCAATGCCTTTGGTCTCGGCGAAATATTCTGTATTGTAGCCTATGCCGTTGGTTTTCTTTTGTGAACTCCAGTATTTTAATCCGGTGATAGTGCCGGTAGAATTTTTGACCCAATCTACAAATATCATGGAATGTCCCGAACCATTCCAACGCCAGATTTGAACGAAGTCGCCAAATTGCGCTTGATTCCAATCAGACACCATCGTCCCCATCCCAAACGTCGTCAACGCCTCCCCCGGTCCCATTGCATTGTCCCCTGGACAGAACCAGAGATTTTTGAAATTGGAGAAATTGGTGGTGTCGAGTCCTTTAATGGGGATTTGAATATAGTAAACATTTGGGTCATACCGACTTGGAGCCATTATTACTTTATATGGACTTTCGTTATATTTATTAATTGCTATTAAAAAAACTTCCAAGGTCAGTCCGCAACAATATGCAGATCCATATTCATCTCCCCGAAGTATTTTTCGTCTTTGATAAGAAATATCCTGAGTCACGCCATCGTAGGGGTCTTTGCCGTCTACTCCCTTTTTAGGCCAGGAATATTTGTGAGTGCCATCGGTGGGATAACTTTTGACTACTTGAACGATATAGTCGTTGATAGAAGATGAAGTGGATAATTCTGATAATGAGTTTTTAGGATAAAGAAAGCAGGTTAGGGTAAAAAGGAGGGCTAAGTTAATTTTGAATCTGCGATAAAGCCTGCTGGATACCATATTTAGTATTATATCAAATATCCTGATAGGTCTTTTGGAGGAGGAGGGAGTCTTCTTCGAGGTTGGGGGATTCGGAGATGAGGAAGCCTCCTATTTTATGTTTCTTGAGGACTTGGAGCAAATCCTGATATTTCATATCGGCTTCTTTGAGAATGAGGTGATGTTTTTCTCCTTTTTCCCCATAAGCGATACCGGATAAGTGTATGTGCATGAAATCCAATGCTTTCCGTCCTAATTTCTTTTCCGTCTTCTCCAATACTTCAGTGAATTCTTCTGTGGTATTCCATTTTCCATTGGTACGGGCATGAAGGTGAGAGAAGTCAATACAGGGTTGTACCTGGTCAAGTTCTTTACTTAATTCGAGGAGTTCATCCAGGGTACCGAATTGAGTTCCTTTGCCGGTAGTTTCCGGTCGAATCATGACAGGAATTTTCTCCTTTTTCAAAGTCTTAATAATCTCTTCCATTTGTTTGAGAATCATCTTAAAGACTTTTTCTTTAGGGTCGTCAAAATAGTATCCCGCGTGAAAGACTACACTCTCCACCCCGCAGTGATAACCAATTCTGGCGGAATCCAATATGCGTTTCTTACTGGCTTCTAATTTTTCCGGTTCCCGTGCATTGAGGTTAATGAAATAGGGACCGTGAACTGTGAGACGAACACCTGTTTTGTCTATGGTTTTTTTGACTTCTTTGGCAGTGGCTACTCCCATACGGACGCCTTGTACAAATTCCAATTCCATGCAATGAAGACCTAGTTCCGCGATTCTCTCAATCCCTGCAATACTGGATCTTTCTTT
>CAVYHJ010000012.1:0-49761 GCA_963768165.1 uncultured bacterium
TTCCATATCCAAAACAACACTCAAGTGTGTTGTGATATAATTTCCCTATGAAGCTAGACCGGAATAAAAGCTATATCGGAAAATCGCCAGGAAATGACACGGGGTTTTCAAAAATGTCTCCGTCAGAGAACGTCTCTTTTATGTGGGAGTTGACTGTAGAGATATGGTCTCTCAAAAAATCACCTTATGTTAAACGAAGATTATGTAGAAATATTACAAAGCTTATTAAACAATAAGGTAAAATTTATGATAGTAGGCGCTTATGCGATGGGAGCCTACGGTTATCCCCGCGCCACAGGGGATTTTGATATTTGGGTGCATCTTTTAAAAATTCAGAAAAGATATATCAATCTCTTGCAGAATTTGGCGCACCCCTTTCTGAAATTACAAAAAATACCTTTGCAGAAAAAGGGATTATATTCCAAATCGGCATAGCTCCAAGGCGCATTGATATTATTACGCATATTGATGGTGTTGCTTTCAAAGACGCCTACAAAACAAAAAAGATGATTAAAATTTAAAATGTCAAATACCTTTTATTTCAAAAGCCCATCTCCTAAGAATAAACAATCACCACAGATAAAAAGATAAATTAGACGCACTAATTTTAAAAACAAAGAAAAACACTTAAATAATATTTTCCAGCAGATATTCTTTAAAAATAATCATACCTAAAAACCACATCGTCCTTACATTTTCTTTTCCCACCTGTTATCGCTTTATCTTCATAAGTTATTTAAATGTGGATTGCTCCCCATGATGAGGTAAATCCATTTCATCGGGAGTGTTGTTGAGAGAATTCGAGTAGTTAATTCAATCTTCCACGGGAACTGCTGTACTCCAGAGAACAGCAGTAGAACTGAGCGATGTATTCAGTGAAAATCCGACCACTTGACCAGAGTTATTAATACCTTTCGCCGAACTCTCAATCTCTCCCGGCAGGGTACCCAGGTTCCGGATAGTCCCGCCGCTCCAGAGCACCGCATTTTCATTACCTAATGAATCAATGGCGTAACCGACCGCTTCACCGGAACTATTTATCCCGAAAGCCTCGCTCCTTATCCCTCCCGGTAGGTTTCCCAAGGTTTGGATGGTTCCACCGCTCCAGGCCACAGCATTATAATGAAATAATGAGTCAAAGGCTAAACCGACTATTTGATTGGAATCGTTAATTCCATTCGCCTGACTCTCTACTCCTCCTGGCAGATTTCCCAAAAGATGGATAGTTGTTCCGCTCCAAGACACGGCTTGAAAATGACCTATTGAATCGTAGGCATAGCCTACCACTAGTCCGAAATTATTAATTGCCAAAGCAGCATTCTGGACCCCTCCCGGCAGAGTTCCCAATTCTTGAATGGTCCCGCCGCTCCAGAGCACTGCATATTCAACACCGGATGAATCAATGGCGTAGCCGACCACTTGACCGGAACTATTTATCCCGAAAGCCTCGCTCCCTATCCCTCCTGGCAGTATTCCCAAATCTTGAATAGTTCCTTGACTCCAAAGCACGGCGTGATAATTCTCAGTTGAATAAAATGAATAGCCGACCGCTTCACCGGAATTATTGATACTCTCGCCAAGGCACACTGTTTCTCCCGACAATGCACCCAAATCCTGAGCCGTTCCACCACTCCAGAGCAGGGCTTTATTCGTCAGTTTTGAATAAAAATCATAATATCCTATTGCTTGACCGGAGTCGTTAATACCGAAGGCGGCACTTCCTACATTTCCCGCAGGGGGAGGTAGAGTGCTGATAGAGTAGGTGGGCAAGGCACCCGCCGGCAAGACCAATAAGGATAATCCTATCCCCATTAATAAAATAGATATTTTCCGATCGCGTTTGCTCATTATTCATTCCTCGCTCAAGTAAAATCTAAAAGAAATGTAAATATTAATCTAGTGCTTATTTTATAAATTGTCAACCATGCTATAATCCTTTTTATGGATCTATTTGATACACCGGAACCACTTACACCCGTAGAGAAAATATTGGAACCCCTCGACCCGCATCAGCGGGAAGCGGTGATTTATGGGGAAGGGCCGTTATTGATTGTGGCGGGCGCGGGGACGGGAAAAACAACCGTCATCACTCATCGCATCGCCTATCTCATCACCTCTAAAATTGCCAAACCGGAAGAAATATTGGCGTTGACGTTTACCGATAAAGCCTCCGCGGAAATGGAAGAGCGCGTGGACATGCTCGTCCCTTATGGCTATACCGATGTTTTAATCAGCACCTTTCACGCCTTCGGAGACAGGTTACTGCGGGATTATGCCTTGGAATTGGGACTCACTCCCGATTTCAGAGTCTTGACCGTACCGGAACAAATCATTTTCCTAAGAGATCACATCTTTGATTTCCCTATGAAATATTTTCGTCCACTAGGAGACCCGACCAAATATTTATCCGCCATTTCAAAACTCATCAGCCGGTGTAAAGATGAAGATATCACGCCGGAAGAGTATTTGCGTTATGCCAATGAGTTAAAAGAAAAATCAATGACAGAATCCGACAATGTTGAATTGGCGGATGAATCTACTCGCCAAATGGAATTGGCGTTAAGTTATCAGAAATATCAGGAATTGATGGCGAAATATGGCATGGCGGATTTTGGTGACCAGGTTTCACTGGCTCTAAAATTATTCAGGGAACGTCCGACAATTCTGAAAAGGTTTCAAGACAGATTTAGATATATTCTGGTGGATGAATTTCAAGATACCAATTACGCTCAGTTTGAATTGGTAAAGACATTAGCGAAAACATATAAAAATATTACTGTCGTGGGTGACGATGACCAGAGCATTTACAAATTCCGCGGCGCGGCGATTAGTAATATCCTTGGATTCATGGATGCGTATCTCAACGCCAAACAGGTGGTGCTAACACAAAATTATCGCTCAACGCAGCCGATTTTAGATTCCGCCTATCGTTTGGTGAAATACAATAACCCGGATAGATTGGAAACGAAAAATAATATCAATAAGAAATTAATTTCAAAAACGCCAACAGGATTACCCGTTCAACATCTTCACTTTGATACGTTATTTACAGAAGGGGACACCGTTGCACGTATCATCAGAGAAAAAGTAGATAAAGGTGAAAACGCCTATCGTGATTTTGCAATACTGGTAAGAAGTAACAATGATGCCGATGTTTTCCTGCGCTCTTTGAATATGCAAAACATCCCCTGGCATTTTACAGGGAATCAAGGACTTTATTCACGGGAAGAGATTCGTTTATTGATTTCCTTTCTGCGAAGTATCTCGACTCTCCATGACAGTATCAGCCTGTATTATTTATGCGTTTCTGAGATTTATCAATTAAGTCCCTCTGACGTGACACTCTGTATGAATTACGCCAGCCGTAAACATCATACGCTCTATTATGTCTTTCAACATTTGGAAGAATTCGAGGAATTGAACGATATCGGAACGGACAGCCTGGCGACCATTAAAAAAGTGATTGAGGATATAAAATCCTATATCGAGTTATCCACCAAGTTACCCACCGGACAAGTATTGTATGAATTTCTCAACCGGTCGGGTTATATAAAACACTTGACAGCCTTTCCGAATTTAGTCAATGAAGTCAAAGTCAAAAACATTGCCAAGTTTTTTGAGACCGTCCGCCATATCGGACAAGTTTTGGTACATGACCTTGTCCCTTTATTTGTGGAATACTTGGATACCTTGATAAACGCAGGAGACGATCCGGCGGTTGCGGAAGCAGACCCGGACGTGGATGCGGTGAATGTATTGACAATTCACAAAGCCAAAGGGTTGGAATTTCCGGTGGTCTTCATGGTGAGTTTGGTATCTCAAAAATTCCCTGTGCGAAATCGAACGGAGCCATTGCCCGTTCCAGACTCACTCATCAAAGATGTTTTGACATCGGGCGATTTTCATTTACAGGAAGAACGGCGATTATTTTATGTGGGAATGACCCGTGCGAAAAATGAATTGTATTTGACCACAGCAGAAGATTACGGCGGAAAACGCACCCGGAAAATCAGCCAATTCGTGAGGGAAGCGTTGGATTTGCCGAAAACAGATGTTGCCATTACCAAAGCCTCCGCGCAGGTCGTCATTGAACGGGAAGCTCCCCCCCTCCTGACATACCTTTGACCGACTCAACAATCCCTGAGAGCGAAATGATTAGCGTCAGTCCCTATCAAATTGACGATTATCAAACCTGTCCTCTGAAATATAAATTTATCCATGTATTGCGTGTACCGATTTTGCAACATCATGCTGTTGTATATGGTGCGGCATTACATGAAGCCATTCGGTTTTATCATCAACGAAAGAAAGAAAATCTCCCGGTCACCATCGAAGAAGTCATCAAGGTATTTGAATTCGCCTGGGTCAACGAGGGATTTTTGACAAGAGAACATGAGGAACAACGGATGGAAGCGGGAAGGCAGACGTTACGGAGATTTTTTAATGAGCAGGAAGAATCGGGAGTCATGCCGACTTATGTGGAAAAAGATTTTAATTTTATGATTGATAACACGCGCGTTAAGGGACGTTGGGACAGGGTGGACATCAAAGAAAATGGCGAAGTCGCCATCATAGATTTCAAATCGTCAGAGGTGGATGATCCGAAGACCGCTGATAAAAAAGCCAAAGAAAGTATACAGCTTTCGGTTTACGCGTTAGCGTATCAACAAATGCATGGAAAAATTCCCGACAGGTTGGAATTACATTTCCTGGAAACCGGATTGGTCGGGGTCGCAAAAGAAGAAGATGAAGATTTACAAGAAACAGAAGAAACCATTCGAGAAGTCGCTAAAGGAATCCGCTCACGCAATTTCACCGCCACCCCCACTTACATGGCATGCCGTTATTGCGCCTATAATCAGATTTGTCCGAATACAGCGGCAAAAGCGGAAGAATAATACTAGGGTAAATTCACCTTTTCCACTTTCCATTGAACCAGAGAAAGATAAATCATGGTGGGGACAAGATGAAAAAGTAACCGATAGGGATTTGTGGAAAGGAAATATGCTAAATCACCGGGATGGGTAAGGTGAATAAGGAAATAAATAAATCCCTGCGTCAGCACGATAAACCAGAGGATAGCGGTTTCCAAATTCTCCTTTCGTGCAAACCGTATGATGGAAGAGATCAGACCTGCCAATAAAAATATCCACAGAAATCCCCATGCTTTAAAATCCGTCCATTCATGAAGCAACGTGAAGAAAATCATCCGTGTTCGAGAAAGGAGCGTGTGCAGATTGTAGGCGAAATAGGCGGAGTATATATGATGGAAAGGAAAATTTTGAACATAGGCAAATAAATAGGGAATAAATCCTGCCACCAGTAAAAGAGAAAAATACAATATGTGTCGAGCGTTTATTTTACGGCTATTTTTATAATCCACGGCGGCGTAAACCCAGAGCACAACCGTCACTATTATCGCCATGCAGATTCCTTCATTTTTCGTCATGGCGCCGAACACAAAAAATAACGCGGATAAAATAATAAAGGACCGATTTTTCGTTAATAACCAGCGGTGTAGAAAAAAGCATCCGCCGAAAATATAATACGCCAGAACCAAATCCGCCATGCCCGTGGAACCCAAACGAATAGCGGGAATCGTGCCGCCCAGCAACAATATTATTAGCGCCGCGATGACTTGAGAATAAGATTCCTTGAGTACAGAATACAAAAAACTTAAGAGTGCTAAATAATAAATTGTCGTGAGGAAACCATAGACGTTGTCCCAAGCCCCGCCCAGTATATAAAAAATCCATGCCTCCGTCATGGACAAAATAATCCGGTAATCCACGGCGGAAAGAAAATAAGTACTGGGGTCAACCATGAATTCCGGTTTAGTCGCTTTGTCGAAATAGAATGCCTTGGCATGATATCCATACAGGAACCATGCGTCCCATTCCACCGGACCGAAATAGGCTTTCATCCATACAATATAAATCACCGAACATAAAAGAATGGACAGCAACAGTCCTGCAATACTTATTTGTTTGATGGAGAAGAATACCGGTTTGGGGACTGGCACTAAATGATAGGATGATTTTACAAAATGATAGATCAGAAAACCCAGTAAAATTAAAATAATATAGAAAATGGATTGAAAATAAATTTTATTTACCAGTTGAGAACTCAAGAGCAGCCAAAAAGAAATGACTCCCGCGCCCAATCCGAAATCCACCGCCCATTGTCCTGCTCCAAGAAATCCGGTATCATTTCGAACAATCGCCCGCCGGCATAATGTTCCCGTCAACCATATCCAAAAAAAAGCGAAAAATAATAAAAAGTATTTTTCCACAATCACCTTTTTTGAACCTGTCTGGCGATGAGCGTCCCGCCAAACCACCGCCATTCCTGAAATCCTTTCGGCAATTTGCCCCCTTCCGGGTAGAGATATAAAATTAAGGGATACCGGTACAGAAAAAGGGGAGAAAAGAAAACAGGTTTTGTCGAAGTTGAAGAGAACCGGTCGTAAAAATCATAATAGTTTCCTGTCGAATCACGGACTACCAAGTCCAATTTCATGGGATAATGCCGGTAGCGCAATCGCCGGTCCCAATAAGCCGCCCAATCCGGTTGCAATTTCCGAATGTAGGATTCTGGAAATATAATCAGTAACGGCTGTTTGGTATTGGCGGGAATAAAATGACCAATAGCTCCCGAGACTTCGTTCAAAGGATAATATTCCTGTCTCCAATCCCGTATGAAAGCGTTGGTGGAAACATATTTATCATCCTCATCCAAATGATTTTTTACCAATACCGGAAATTGCATTTCCAGGAAATAAATCAACCATCCCATCAAAATCACAAATCCCATCGCCTGAAGAATCTTTTGACAGGGAGATATTTCCTTAATTAACCGGAACGTGATTGTAAGAACAATCAATACGATGCCGATTTGATAGAGGCTTATCTGTGTCAATTCGCTTATCAAAAAAACTGTCCCTTATCGGAAAATATAGTAACATATCCAAACAGGTTTCACCTGAATGAATTGGCAGGCACAATAGTCAAATCCCCCTTCCTTTATTTAGAAATGAGCCGAAGTCATATTATGTCATCCCTAGCTTTGCCCTCAAAGTATTGATAGAATCGCGGGATAAAACGACCGCTTTGGGAAACGTATGCTAAACGAAGACCAACGCCAATTTATTCGTCTGAACTATTTGTATAGGTCAGTCGTAGACATGTCTAATATTCTCCAATGCGACCCGCAGGAAATCCAAAATGCGATTGCAGAAATGAATCTACTGGCAAATGAAATCCCGCCAGAACCTATCCGTCCTGTTTCTGTCAAACAACCTGTCATCCTGCACAAACTTAATAGATCAGACATCCTCTGGGGGATCCTTTCTTTTCTTATCCCTATGATTGTTTATCTGCTCACCATGTGCCGGACATTATATTCAGGAGATGCCGGTGAATTTTCAACCGCCGGTTATACCTT
Source organism: uncultured bacterium (assembly GCA_963768165.1). Classification (GTDB taxonomy): domain Bacteria; phylum UBP4; class UBA4092; order UBA4092; family UBA4092; genus CAVYHJ01. The sequence continues at coordinate 7,444 of CAVYHJ010000012.1, forward strand.
GGGAATCCCTCAACCTCCCGGTTATCCTCTATGGATGTTGTTGTTGAAAATTGCCAGCATCCTTTTCAATCCCTTTTTAACCCATCCAGCGGTTAGCAGTTCTTTATGCAGTGCACTCGTCGCCGGACTTACTGTTTTCTTTCTCTATATCCTATTACTAAAATTATCTCATTCCCGCCTCGTCGCCATCGCTGGTTCACTCCTTTTTGCTTTTAGTTACCAATTCTGGTTTCAAGCCCTGGTTCCCGAAACTATGATACTGAATATGTTCTTTACGGTCGCCACCTTATTATTACTCCTATTATGGAGCGAAAATCAGGACAACCGTTATATCCTAACCCTCTATCTGGTAGCCGGAATGGCTTCAACCCATAACTATATCATTTTAGCCATGTTCTTGTTCTACTCCTATTTTATTGTTTGTTCTTTATACCAAACCTGGAGTTTCAAAAAAGATTTACTGTATCTTCTATGCTTCCCCATAATAATTATTGCATTTTATTTTGTAAGCGAAATACTGGGGAATTTACTTTGCCGACTCATTATTAATGAACCGCTACCGCCCGGTGATACCTTTATGACTAATATTATTTTAATTCTTTTGATTTTCATTCCTTATACTCTGGGAATTTACTGGTGGAAAAAACGGGACAAAACATGGATTTATGCCACTTTGCTTTTCATCCTTGGATTTTCTATTTATCTTTATCTGCCTTTACGAATTGACAGCCATCCTGAAATGAGTTGGAGTAATCCACAAACGATGTATGATATCTATAATCATATTTCCCGCCAACAATACGGACCGTTAAGTCCTATTCCTAGAGTCATTCCATTTGGTCTGGAAACTCCAACTAATAAATTAGGTCGTTTATCCCTTCTCGGTCCACCGGATATTGTCAAAGAACAATTTTGCGAATATTGGATATTCTTTTTTCGCCAATTCGGTTCTTATTGGGATCATTATGTATCCGGCTCGGTTTCAGCACATTTTAATCAACAATTTAAAACACCCAACGGATTCCCTCACGGCTTTAAATTGGGCCTCATAGAAATTTGGACATTGAGTTGGGTGGGATTATTAATTTTAGGATTATGGCGATTATGTTGGCGCCATCACTTGTTTTCCATCGTTCTCTTTCTGGCTTTTCTGATATATGGTCCCGGAATATTGGCGGTCTTGAATTATCAAACAACCAATCATTCCTGGCAGATTATTTCCCGCTTTTTTGTTCCCAGTTTTCTCATCGCCTCCATGTGGATTGCCTTTGGTATTCTACAAATCATAGAGATAATAAAGTCGAGAATTCAAGTTCAAGGATTGTTTAAATATCTCGGCTATGCGTTGATTCTTGCCGTACCGATCATTCCTTTAACTATGAATTATTGGAATAACGATTTGAGCAAAAATAATGCTGGCTATAACTTTGGATTAAATATTGTGAATTCCGTTACACCAGACGGAAAAATATTTATTATTGGTAATAATCCGACGTTTACTCTTGCCTATTTATCTTATGTGGAAAACAAATTTTCTCCCGATAAGGTTTATGACGAAGGGGAAAACTTGTTTAATCCTATTCATAATTTCGGCCAAGATAAATTCCGATTTTCACCGGATGACCATGCCCGATTAAAAGATATTGGCCGGGCACGAGTGACCATGACCTCCACGACCCCTGTATTTTATATGAGCGTCCAGAATCCCGCTCCTCCGGCAAGCGATCCGGAGCGCTATAAAGATTACCCGAATTATCCTAAAATTCAACAAGTCCCATCGGGAATTGTTTATCGAGTATTACGTCCGGGTGAACAGGAACCGGATCATGAAACTACTTTAAACAAAATGATAGACCTTGACCCATACCTTAACAATATGTCTGCTGATTATTACACTCGCGAAATGATCTCCAATTATCATTTCTTGATAGGAAGAGCCTATTATCAGTTGTATCAGCAGTCAACTGACCCAGTAAAAAAGGCAGACTATCATGAAAAGGCCTTTTATCAATTCAAAAAATCCAGCAAGACCGGCTGGGACTTGGATAATATGCATATTAATCTCGCCATGATGTACCGCGAAGAAAATCGAAATGAAGAAGCCTTGAATGAATATCGGCTCGCATTAGAAACCCAACCCCGAAAAGCCTTAATCTATTTCCAGATGGCGGATTTATATCGCTCTATGGGCAAACCGGAGTTGGCCGTTGAAAAATTGAAGAAAGGCATCACTTTGGGAATCTATGACAATGATGCCAACGATCCCAGTGCCTATTATATGCTGGGTTCGATGGAATTGGAAAAGGCCTCCAAGATTCTCAACAACCGGCCCCTCACGGCTCTGACGGATGCCGAACGAACTCAACGAGACAACTTGATCAGTGATGCCATCAATTATTTAAACACCTGTATTTCCATAGCTCCTAGTTCGGTTCAAGGGTATCAGGCGTTGGGAGAAGCCTATTATTTCCGGGGACAGTTTGATGATGCCGTGGGAATGTGGCAACATGCGGTTCAACTCAATGATAAATTCTATCCTGCTCTCATGGACCTGTTTTTCTATTATCGGGATCATGCCCATGATACAGAAAAAGCACAAGAATATTATAATCGGGCAATGCAGGTAATGCCCTCAGCAGGAATCTCCACAACACTGCATTAAACCCTCCCCAACAGATATTTGATTTGACAAACATTACCTAGGGATATTATCATACTACGACCATTAGCGAGGTCGTAATAGTTGTAATATATGCATCCTTTAAATAAATTGAAGGATATAACAGTAAAGGATATACCTGCTTGTAGAAATACAAAATGTCCTTTTAATTGTGGATGCGATGCCCCGGATACTCTGCACAAAAATAATTTAATGGAAAAATATCCTTCCTTATTGCAATCCGCTCTATTGATTATGGAGCAAAAACATTTGGGACCAACGTTTACTATTCAATCATTGGCGGATGAATTAAGAATCACTCCACGCCATATACGGCGATTATTTCAACAATATCTCGAATGTAACCCGGAAAAATGTTTACTGCTCTTACGGTTTCGGAAAGCGGTAACTCTGGCCAATCAACAACAAAATCTCTCGGTAAAAGAAATATGGGTCAAGGCGGGATTTAATTCCTGGGGAAGTTTTGAACATACCCGAAAGAAAAACATAAAACAAATTCAGAAATCAAAAAACTTAAAAACTAAGTAACTTCGTCTCTCTTACTGCAAATTTTCTCCTGAAATGTCCGCTTTTAATCAAAGATGTCCGCTTTTAATAAAGAAAACAGGTGCCAATCAGATTTTATTGATATATACTTTTTAAACAGTTTTTGAATCTAAGTATTGAGCGAGAAGGAGAAATTGAATATGAAAATCAAGTTAATGATGTTTGTCTGGGTTATGTTATTATCCTATGTCGTTATTCCCAAGGTTCTGTCTCAGGACACTACCGGATTCAGTGGGACACCGACCATTGGTTTAGAACCATTAACTGTAAATTTTATAGATTATAATGTTGGCTCCTATTCTTGGAATTTCGGAGATCCTGATAGTGGAGCCAATAATACAAGTACCATCTACGATCCCAATCATACCTATGACAATACCGGAGCTTATACTGTCCAGGTAACGGATGGCACCGGTACCCTTTTTGGAAATATAACGGTCTATAATTCAACCGATACACAGCCCATTTCTTCTACCAGCCCGGTGATTTTTTACACAGGGACCAGTGGTTCTGGTTATTTACCGGTGGCCATTCAATTAAATTCTGGCGCTCCCAATACTATAAATGTCACTGTCAATGACGGAAATCCCTCCCCCCTTCCACCTCAAATTTGTTCTACCAATTGTATTCCCCGATACTGGGTTTTTGCAGGTAGCCCGACATTTACCGCCACTATCACTTTTTCTTACTCCGCGTCGGATTTGAGTGGAGTAACTGAAGGAGCTCTCTATCCGGAATATTATAATGGTTCTAGTTGGGTGCAAATCACTTCCGGGGTAACCCGGAATTTAGTGAATCATACCTTGACGGTCTCGGGAATAACTCCAACTCAATTATTCTCTACATGTTGGACCTTGGAAGAATCGGATCAAACAGTGACTGCTAGTTTTATTGCTACTAACCCTATTGATACAGCTACATACTTTTATTCTTTTCAAGACACCTCGTCGGGCGGTCCGACTTCATGGTCGTGGACTTTCGGGGATGGCGGTACCAGTAATGTACAGAATCCCTATTATAGCTATGCAAATTCCGGTTCATACACGGTGACATTAACTGCCAGTAATTGCGGTGGCTCTAGCAGCCCAGTCACCCAGACTGTAGCGGTCTATGTTCCAACCCCCGTTACACAGCCAGTGACTTCCGGAACTATAAATTATAACGTTGGAGATACTACAGGTGCTTTCTTTGTCCAAGTTAGCAATTACTCACCTGTCCCAGGAGGGCAGACTATAACGGTCTCTGCCGTGAATGCTCCTCCAGGAGGCGCTGTAGCTCCCAATTTTACGTTTATTAACAGTTACTGGAGTATTACCCAAACATCAGGCGCTGCTTTCACAGCCGAAATTACTTTCTCTTATACGATGGCAGCGTTATCCGGTACTGGAATAATCTGGGGTAGTACGGGAGGTGGTGCGACGGATGAGGATTCCCTCTTACCGATGTATTGGACTGGATCAGCATGGTCGTCTGTAGCTGCCACCGGGTCGGGACTACCACCCCCCGCTTACGTGGTAAGCCGTAATATAAGTGATACAGATCCTACGGCGATTCATACCATAACGATCTATACAGATCATTTCTCTGCATGGACATTGGGGGCACAACTTACGCTAGTGGATAAGTGGTTCATGTTGTACTAATATCCATTCTGTAACAGTCTCGGTAAATCATTTCTCTCAATGGAACTTGGGGGAAGGGCATACTTTTACTGGATTAGTTCCGGAATCACCACGCCCTTGGAATAGGGGAGTATCAGTTAATGATGAAAACCAATAGTTTTAAACTACAAATAACTTGGTTAACTATTGGTGGCTATGGCCAGAGGGGAAAGTGCAGGGCAGAGTGCCATAGCCAATACAAACGGTGTGTCCAAGTGGCTGAACCAATCCATGGATGAAATTCGAGTACAACGAATTAAAAGAACCTGATAAATCGAAATAAAACACACTTCGTCTCCCCCACTAGCTTATCGTGGGGGAGATTTTTTCCCCTGAGTTTGAAATGAACGCTCTTCTCTTTTCCTTCGATAATTGACATTCAACGCCGGGCACATTTACTACTATAACATCCCACTATTTCACTCATGTACCGTCTTCACTAACTTTTAAACATCAAACCTATTTGCTTTTATTGAGAACACTGAATCCAACACTATAAAACTGATAACTTAATCATAGAATAACACTAATTATTCTGTTTGAGTTATACTTAAGAATCAGGACAAAATTATGAATCTACCATTCCGTGTGCGTTTAGGAATATTTATTGTGTTTGTTATTCTGGTCTTTGGAGGATCAGGATATTTTATTTCTTTGTACACCAACTGGTTATGGTTTGGGGAAGTTGGATTTCAAACTATTTTTACGACTTTGCTCTGGACCAAGATTGGATTTTCCGCCTTATTATTTTGTTTATTTTTCCTGATTGTCTGGGGAAATATCAAACTGGCGAATCGCTCCTTTCCACAAAACATGGAATGGTACGATGAAAATTCCGTATTTTTAAAAGAAACCCACATCCCCACGGAAAAAATCAAACGCATACTGCTTTACGTCACGCTCTTTGTAAGTTTCCTAACCGGCACCGGCGGTCTCTCCCGTTGGCAGGAAGTTCTCTATTTCTTACACGGGGGCACTTTCGGGATACAAGACCCCATCTTTCATCGGGATATTGGATTTTATACGTTTCAAATGCCATTCTATGAATTTATATCTGACTGGTTTTTCACCGCCATCATATTTTCGTTTATCGCCGTCCTAATAATTTATTTTATCAACCACGCGATATCTTTTCTGCGCGGGAAATTTTCCATCAACCCGCGTACCATTCAACATCTTTCGGTTCTGCTTGCTGTCCTGGCTTTGTTGAAAGGATTCCAATATTGGTTAGCGACGTTTGATTTGCTTTATTCCACTCGCAGTTCTGCATTATACGGCGCCACGTATACGGATATTCATGCTCAATTATTGGCATATCACGTGTTGATGGTTATCACGGTATTGGTTGCTGTCATGCTCCTCGTAAACATGCGATTGCGGAAAATTAGGACAGTGGTGGTCTCCTTGATACTCTGGATTGCCGTGTCGTTTTTATTGGGAACCATTTATCCGGAAATTGTTCAAAAATTCTCCGTAACCCCCAACGAATTTACTAGGGAAAAACCCTATATCGCCAACAATATTCAATTTACCAATGCGGCCTATGGTATGGACAAAATCAAAGAATTAGATTTTCCCGTCGCGGAGTCTTTGAACCGGGAGGTAATCAATCGTAACGCTCCGACTATCCGCAATATCCGGCTTTGGGATCACCGTCCTCTCCTCTCCACCTATAAACAAATTCAGGTCATCCGGCAATATTACGATTTTCATGACGTAGATATTGACCGGTATCATATCGGCAATGAATATGTGCAAACCATGTTGTCGGCACGGGAAATTTCCTCTCCTCCCTCTCCGTCATGGATTAACGACCATTTGGTATTCACGCACGGCTATGGACTGGTCGCGACCCGCGTCAATGAAGTCGCGCCGGAAGGATTGCCGACTTTACTGGTCAAAGATATTCCACCCGTCAGTCCCGTGGGAATGAAAATTGACCGACCGGAAATTTATTTCGGAGAAACGCAAAAGGATTATATCCTTGTTAAAGCTAGGGAAAAGGAATTGGATTATCCTAAAGGAAATGATAATGTCTATACGATTTATCAAGGCACAGCGGGAATTCCTCTCAATTCTTATTTCCGGAAATTAATGTTTTCCTATTTATTTGGCAGTTCCGATTTACTCTTCACCAATCAACTAACCGCGGACAGCCGGATTGTATATCGCCGGAGTATCACAGAGCGAGTGCAAACCATTATGCCGTTTTTAACGTACGACCCAGACCCGTATATCGTAATCTCCGGCGGCAAATTATATTGGATATTAGATGGATACACTCAATCCGACCGGTATCCTTATTCGCAACCTTATAGAGACGATTTTAATTACATCCGCAATTCCGTAAAAGTGGTGGTGGACGCGTATAACGGGACAGTCTGGTTTTATGTCATTGACCCTTCCGACCCAATTATTCAAACCTGGATGAAGATTTTTCCCGATGCTTTCAAACCGATAGACCAGATGCCTCCGGATTTAAAATCCCATATCCGGTATCCGGAAAAATTGTTCCGCGTGCAATCCGAAATGTATGGAATTTATCACATGAAAGACCCGCAGGTGTTTTATAATCAGGAAGATAAATGGACGATTCCTAGTGAGATTTTTGAATCCCAGGAAAAACAGCCGATTGAACCCTATTACATTATCATGCGTCTCCCGGGAGAATCCAAGGAAGAGTTTATGTTGATGGTTCCCTTTTCTCCGGCCACAAAAAGTAATATGATTGCCTGGATGTCCGCTGACTGCGATGCTGCGGATTACGGGAGACTCATTGTTTATAAATTCCCCAAAGAAAAACAAGTGTATGGTCCGTCACAGATTGAAGCACGCATTGACCAAAACACAGAAATCTCCAGCCAGTTAACCCTGTGGAATCAAAAAGGGTCAAGCGTGATTCGCGGCAACCTGCTGGTCATTCCGATAGAAGATTCTATTATGTATATTGAACCGCTGTATCTCAAAGCGGAGCAATCCCAAATCCCCGAATTCAAACGGGTCATCATCGCTTACGGTGACCGTATCTCGATGGAACCTACGTTGGAAGACGCGCTTACCTCTGTTTTTGGAGGGGAAGCGACACCTGTTCCAGAATCTCTAAAAACAGAAACAACGGTTCCTCCTGCTCCGCTCAATCAATCCATGCGTGACTTGATTCACCAAGCCGGTCAACAGTTTGACAATGCCCAGGAAAAACTTAAATCCGGCGATTGGGCAGGTTATGGGACAGAAATGCAGAAGTTGCGTGATACGCTGAAACAATTGAAGCAACAGGAAAAATAAGGGAATTCCCTGTCGGGATATTCTATAATCGTAAAAATCTGATAAAATAATTATATACACATTGAAAGGTAGGTAACTGAGCATGGCACATAACGCAAAAATAATACTCGATGGTAAGGAATTGGAACTTCCGGTTATTGAAGGATCGGAAGGGGAATTGGGAATTGATATTTCTCAATTGCGCGCGAAAACCGGTTATATCACTTTTGATCCGGGATATGGAAATTCGGGGAGCTGCAAAAGCGCAATTACGTTTATCGATGGAGAAAAAGGAATTCTCAGGTATCGCGGAATTCCCATTGAACAACTTTCGGAAGTGGAAAAACCCAATTTTGTGGAAGTGGCATGGCTCTTAATTTTTGGTCGGTTACCCAAGGAAAAAGAACTGAGCGATTTCAGCGAACGTTTGACGAATAATGCCAACCTCAATGAGGACATGAAATTCCATTTCCAGGGATTTCCCCGCACGGCACCGCCGATGGCGATTCTTTCTGCGATGATTAACGCTTTATCCTGTTTCCATCCCGCGTACATGACCTTGGGTGATGCAGGAATATTCGAGGAAGCCGCCGCGCGATTAATCAGCAAAATCCGTACCATAGCCGCCTATTCCTATCGCAGTTCGGAAGGGCTGCCTTTCATGTATCCAAATCCTCAATTGCGTTATGCAGCGAATTTTCTGCACATGATGTTTTCCATGCCTTATAATGAATATGAGCTAGACCCGGATATTGAAAATGCCTTGAACTTGATCCTTATTCTGCATGCCGACCATGAACAGAATTGCAGTACTTCGACGGTCCGGATGGTGGGTTCCAGTCAGGCCAATTTGTTCGCTTCCTGCGCGGCGGGGGTCTGTGCCTTATGGGGTCCTTTGCATGGCGGAGCGAATGTCGCGGTGCTCGAAATGCTCGAAGAAATTCATAAAGGGAAAAGTACTCCCGAAGAATATTTGAAATTATCCAAAGATAAAAATAGTGGCGTTCGTCTCATGGGATTTGGCCATCGTGTTTACAAAAACTTTGATCCACGCGCCAAGATTTTGAAAAAATCCTGTGATAAGGTGCTTGGCAAATTGGGAATCAAAGACCACTTGCTGGATATTGCTCAAAAACTGGAAGAGATTGCTCTGAAAGATCCCTATTTTGTAGAGCGGAAACTTTATCCTAATGTAGATTTCTACAGCGGAATTATCATGCGGGCTATCGGTATTCCCGTGAACATGTTTACTGTGATGTTTGCCATTGGCCGGTTACCGGGCTGGATCGCGCAATGGAAAGAACAGCATGACGACCATAGCGCCCGTATAGACCGACCACGCCAAATCTATACCGGCAACACGAAAACTGATTATATTCCTATAAAAAATCGGAAATAATACACTCGGGTTAAAGTAAAGATTGGATTACAGGTTATTTAGGAGGTTTTACCAATTCCTGTTGTGACATTTTTCCATTCGTTCAAGATATAATTTGTGGAATTCTTCTTCCGACAAATCGGGGAATCGTTTCCGTAACCCATGCTTGAATAATCCCCGGGTAAACTCCGACAAATCAAAGGCTTTATTTAACCGCTGTTCCGGGGTCATTTGGCGCAGGATTTCTATCCGCATTTTATGGTTGGATGTATCCTTCATACAAAGATAATCTTATTCCACTTATCCCTAAAAGGGAATCGGTTCTTTATGTTTGCGCAGAAAATTAATGGTCTCCACCTTTCGAGCGGGTCTCCTGATCAAACAAACAAATCAAATAAGTGTATCGAGAAATCCACATCTTCATGAGAATTAAAGTGATTTTAAAATATTGTCACAAGTTTGAGACATTTGATTAAGACCCGAAGGGTCATCTAATTGAGGATAGGAATTCCATAAATCTCTGAGATTTTGAACTGCGATTTTACATTCAGGATAATGAATTCTTTGTAATATATAGAGTGCATTTAATAACTTTCCGTATCTATCTCTTAAAGGATTAACAATTTCCCAGTGGATGGGTTTTCCTGATCCACTCCACCATCCAACTTCCAAAGAGGGTGCTTGCTTTTCCCAGAATTTAGTTTCTTCAATAACTAGATTTGTCATTTCCAAACCAAGATTAGAGTCTCCGGCAGCATTCAACGAACCGATAGCATTTGAATGATAAGATAACATTGTTGTATCTTGTAATATATTTAATAAGATAGGAATAGCATACGTTCCACATTTTCCTAAAGCATCAAACGCATCCCCGGTTGCATACCCAATATCCGACGGGATAAACTTTCTCAGTTCTACTACTCTTTTATTTAAGTCTGGTTCTTTTAATATTTCTTCTAAATCGTATTTAACTTTGACATAGTGAAGAACATTTTCCTTAAATTTATTTTCATTTTGACGTAAAGGTATCAATAAGCTAGGGCCTGGATTCATGACTTGTTCAAAAGCATACACACTGTCCTGTTCAAACCAAACCACTGATACCCACATATCATTTTTATACCAACTTGCCGGTAACCAAGTAACATTTTCCTGATAAGTAATATTATTTTGATTCCCGTTTTTTATCGGAGTAAAGGTAGATGATTTCTTTAAGAAAAGCACCATTTTTTGTCCTGTTACAAATTTTTGGAAGTGTTCTGTTGTTTGCTGTTTATAAAAACCCAAGGAATAATCAATTATTCGTGATGATTCTGACGCAAATGATACAAGCTCAGGAATTGTGACAACTTCACCGGTTTGTAAATGACCTTTCCATGATTCTATAACTCGAAAAACTCCACTTGAAGCATCAGTCTCAGTGGCAAGAATAATATTCGATGCGTTCCAAGAGCAATGACCGACATCAAATGAAGGTCGTATTCCCGCAAAGGAATTTGTTAATAAAGAAATATATTGAATGCTTATAAATATTAAAAGGAAGTCTTTTTTCTTCATATTGACTAGTATATCCCCATTGCAGATTCGTAACAATTCGTTAATTTTATGACAGGCAAATTAATAAGACTATCTCTCCTCCCCCTACCTCTTTCTTTGATACCGATAGATAGAGTGGATTTTTGCACTTTGCCAAGAATGGTGTGAGGGAGATTGTGCTCTTATTACGTTTATCGAATTCGTAATTTGCCATCTTGGAAAACGCAGAAATGTTCTTCAAGTTTATCCAAATATTTCTGTAGAATCGTATCTATCACTTGGATTTTTTCATTCGCTTTGGCATCTTCCAGCCTTAATAGCAAGACTCCACTATGAGACAATCCCGAATGGTACACCAATTCACCGAAATCTTTATCCATAGTAATGATCATTCTATTTTCGGATTTTGCGAGATTTAATATTTCTTTATCAGAGGCTTTAGAATTGATATCCCGGACAGATTTCGTATCGTATTTCTTGTTTTGTAACCATCTCTCGATAGACTTCCCGACACCGACATCCACCAAAAATTTCACACAATTACCCTTATGAGTTATCTGGCGTGACCGACTTCAAAAACTTGTTCTTCGCCCACTAACTCCGCGGCATACAATAAACACGCCTGAATATCCGCCTTTTCCAATTCAGGATATTCTGTTAGGAGTTCCTGCGTGGGAATCCCTTTCGCGAGAGCTTTTAATATTTGTTCTACCGTAATCCGCAACCCTCGAATAGTTGGTTTCCCCACCAGCACATCTGGGTTTACTGTAATCCGTTTTGTTATCTTATTGGTTTCCATGATAATCTTTCTCCAACTAGAATTATATCCCAATTGCGGATTCGTAACAATTTGTTAATTCTGTGACTTGCACATTGATGAGTCTATCTCTTCTCCCCCGACCTCGTTCTTTAATCCCAATAGATAAACTATCTTTTTGGACTTTGCCGAGGATGGTGTGGGGGATAGAATGTTTTTTGATAAGTTTAAGGAGAGTGGAGTAATTGGATTCAGAGAGAGAAACGATAATACGGGATTGGGATTCGGAAAAGAGTTGGATGGCGGGGTTAAAGGGTTCGACGGGAAGTTGGATATCCGCACCCAAATTTCCAGTGAGACAGGATTCGGCGAGACAGATAGCGAGTCCTCCTTCCGAGCAATCATGGGCACTTTGAAGAATACCCAGACGACAGGAGTCAAGAACGGTTTGCTGGACGGCTTTTTCGAGTTTCAAATCAAGAGATGGTGGCTGATTCCCTAATTTCTTTTCGATAAGGTTCAGGTATTCCGACCCGCCCATTTCATCTTTCGTCTCACCCAATAAAACAATCAAATCCCCCGGTTTCTTGAATCCCATTGTCACGTAATTTGTAGAGACGTAGCATGCTACGTCTCTACGGGAGTGTGGCTCAATGAGACCCAACATCCCGATGACGGGGGTGGGATATATCGCCTTGCCTTCGGTTTCGTTATAGAAGGATACGTTCCCGCTAATCACCGGGGTATCGAAATGTTTACAGGCTTTGGTCATCCCTTCAATGACTTGTTTGAACTGACCCATGATTTCCGGTTTTTCGGGATTTCCGAAATTCAGGCAATTGGTGACCGCGATAGGTTGAGAACCAACACAAACCAGATTACGGGCAGCTTCTGCTACCGCAATTTGTCCCCCGATAAAAGGGTCTAAATAACAATATCTCCCATTCCCGTCCGTTGTCAAGGTAATATACTTACCATTCTCTTTGATACGCAGTACAGCAGCGTCCCCCTGACCCGGTAAAACGGTTGTATTGGTTCGAACCTGATGGTCATATTGCTTATAGACCCATCTTTTGGAACCGATGTTAGGGGAGTTCAATATTTTCAATAAAACTTTGCCATAATCTTTGGGTTCAACGATTAACTCAGAATATTTCGCCATTTGGCGAAATATTCTAGGTTCTTTATATGGACGATTGTAAATTGGTGCGTTATCTGTAATTGCATTGACGGGAATATCGGCTACAACCTTGCCTTTTTCTTTGATTTTAAACTGATGCCCCGAAGTCACTTTTCCAATTACGGAGGCTTGTAAATCCCATTTCTGGAAGATTTTTTTGATGGCGTTTTCTTTGCCTTTTTTGCCACAGACCAACATACGTTCCTGGGATTCAGATAACATAATTTCATAAGGGGTCATACCGGTTTCCCGGCGGGGGACTTTATCCAAATCCAGTTCAATTCCTGAGTTTCCTCTTGATGCCATTTCACTGGAAGAGGAAGTTAATCCGGCAGCACCCATATCCTGCATTCCAACGATTAAGTCCTTTTGAATCAATTCAAGACACGCTTCCAAAAGTAACTTTTCCATGAATGGATCGCCCACTTGGACATTAGGCCGTTTATCTTTAGATTGTTCGGTGAATTCCGCGGATGCCAATAAACTAGCTCCATGAATTCCATCCCGCCCGGTGGTAGAACCGACATAGATTATGGGGCTTCCTTTTCCTTTGGCAATGGCTTTGACGACTGAATCCGACCTTATAATACCGACACACATGGCATTGACAAGGCAATTACCTTGATATACTGGATCAAAATTAACTTCTCCAGCCACCGTTGGGATACCCATACAATTTCCATATCCTGCAATTCCTCCTACCACTCCCGAAACCAACCGTTTTGTCTGAGGATTATTCAGGTCACCAAAGCGGAGCGAATTGAGCATGGCAATGGGGCGTGCACCCATCGTAAAGATATCCCGAATGATACCTCCGACACCCGTGGCGGCACCCTGATAGGGTTCCACCTGAGAAGGGTGATTATGGGATTCTATTTTCATGACGATGGCATAGCCGTCTCCGATGTCGATAATTCCGGCATTTTCTCCGGGTCCCTGTAAAACTCGTTTGCCTTTGGTGGGTAGTTTCTTTAGGTAGATTTTGGAAGATTTGTAGCTACAATGCTCCGACCACATGACGGAAAATATCCCCAATTCGGTGATGGTCGGCTCCCTGCCCAGAAAATTCAGTATTTTCCGGTATTCCTCCGGTGTAATTCCATGTTCTGCAACGATTTGTGGACTTATTTTTTCCATTTTCATATTGATTCAGTAGTGGAGGGGGACTGGAATTGCTATTAGCAATTCCAGTCCCCCTCTGGTTTAAATTCGAGTCTCCATTAGATTTGAGATGATAGATTCAAAGATGATTTTCCCATCCGAGGAACCCAAAATATCTTCTGAAGCGCGTTCGGGATGGGGCATGAGACCGACGACATTGCGTTCCTGATTACAGATTCCAGCGATGAAGTCGAGAGAACCATTGGGATTGGCGGACTTCGTTGACTGTCCATTGGGATCACAATATCGAAAAATTATCTGATTATGTTTGATTAAGTTTTGATAGCCTTTTTCGTCAATAAAGTAGTTTCCTTCACCGTGAGCGATAGGAATTTTGAGCACTTGACCGATTTCACAAGCGTTTGTAAAGGGAGTGTCGGTGTTTTCAACTCGGATATGAACCCATTGGCAACGGAATTGTAACGATGTGTTTCGCAACATCGCTCCGGGTAAGAGTCCAGATTCCAGCAAGATTTGAAAGCCGTTGCAAATGCCGATGACGGGACCGCCTGATTTGGCGAATTTCTCTACTGATTTCATAATTGGGGAGAAGCGGGCAATAGCACCTGTGCGGAGGTAGTCGCCATGCGCAAATCCTCCGGGAAGGATTATGCAATCCACATTTTGCAAACCGGTATCTTTGTGCCAAAGAGGAATGGCTTTTTGACCCATAACCTTTTCAATGACATGAAAGCAGTCGTGGTCACAATTGGAACCGGGGAAGATGACAACGCCGAAAACGACCACCCCCCTACCCCCTTCCTTAATTAAGGAGGGGGATGGAGGGGGTGGTTGAAAAGTATTTTTATTCAATTTCAAAGGAATATTCCTCGATAACGGGATTGGCGAGGAGTTTATCGCACATTTGATGGACTTGTTTTTTGACAGATTTTATATTCTTCCCTTTAATCTCGAGTTCAATAAACCGTCCGACTCGTGTTTCCTTTACAGATTTGAAACCCAGGACATGGAGCGCGTGCTGAACGGCTTTACCCTGCGGGTCCAAAACAGTTTTTTTCAAGGTCACATAGATTTTGACTTTCATAAAACCCTTTTTGGAAAAAGAATTGGAGCAATGATGCAGATATATTTTATATCATGTCCGAAGAAAAAAAGCGAACTGTTATTTTTCCAGCTTAGACCGATTTCAATTCCGCGGTGCAATGAGCGCACTTGGTGGCTTTAACCGGAATTGCCGAAAGGCAATAGGGACATTCTTTCGTGGTCGGTGCCGGCGGGGGAGCCGTTTGATTTCGTTTGAGTTTATTGATACTGCGAATCAAGAGAAAAACGGCAAAGGCAACGATAAGAAAACTGATGACGGTATTAATAAAGAGGCCATAATTGAGGGTCACGGCTCCTGCGGTTTTGGCATCCGCCAGAGATAGATATGGGGAATGAGCTTTTGCTCCTTCTTTGAGAACAAGAAATAGGCTGGAAAAATCCACATTGCCCAACAACAATCCAATAGGAGGCATGATGACGTCATCCACCAATGATTTCACGATGGTCCCGAATGAAGCACCGACGATGATACCGACCGCCATGTCAATAACGTTTCCGCGCATGGCAAATTCTTTAAATTCTTTCAACATAGCTTTTCCTCCAATACAAAAAGAAATCCCGGCCAGAAAGAACCTGGTCGGGATGATTTATATTTGAATATTATGTTTCTTTTGTGTACATTTGATTAGGAATTCGCCAAATGAATTTCCACACGGCGGTTTTGCGCCCGTCCATCGGCGGTCGCATTGGAAGCAATAGGTTTTGTCTTTCCATATCCCTTGGTAGACATTTTATCCCCAGGGACACCTTTTTCTTCCAAGAATTTTTTCACTGCTTCGGCACGCCGTTCGGAGAGTTTCTGATTATATTCATCCGTGCCTACGGAATCCGTGTGACCGGTAATAATGATGGCCGGGAATCCGTTTTCCTTCAGCACACCGGCGGCGCGATCCAATTCCAGTTTACCACCCGGTTTGAGATCGGATTTATCCGTATCAAAGAACGCACCGGGGAGAACAAACAACGTTTTGCCTTCCACCACTTTTTCCACCGGTACTTCTTTAGTCACAACGCGTTCCGGGCCTTCTTTCACCACTTCTTTGGTAATAACCGTCGTCACCGTGGTATAGACAGGAACTTCTTTGGTCACCACTTCACCTTTGCAATTAAGATACTTGCAGATTTCCTCATCGGTCATATTAGCGATTCGATACCAATCTTTCTGGATTTCCCAATAGTTGCAAGAACCGCAGTTAGTCTTGTTAATTTCTGCAACCAAATGATTCTTACGGCCGGTATAGTTCTTTCCTACCGTGGCACAGCCGGAAACCAGCACCATAGCACTAATTAACGCAATAATGACGATTGATTTAATTTTTAACATTTAAAATTCACCCCCTTGCTTTAAAAAATATAAAATGCAAACTAACTCTCCTATTATTAAGGATACAGGCAAATTATAACACAGATGTACAGGAATGCCCATTTTTTATTGGTTCGATTCAGTTCAGGAAAGTTCAATATTTAAATCTGTTTTCATAATTTGTTGAACTCCGGTTGCACGGAAAGAACCGGTAATTGGAGAAGCATTCAAAAAATGAGAACTTGCCGCAATGGCAATATGTGTATCGGCAACCGCCAGTCCGAGGGTGGGGTCATATCCTCGCCAGCCCCCGCCGGGTAAATAAACTTCCGCCCAGGCGTGAAGGTAATGCTCATGACTTTTCGGATCGCACGAATGATAACCGCTGACAAACCTAGCGGCAATCCCCGCATACCGGCAACATTCCATAAATAAAACAGTCAAATCCCGGCAGGCACCCGTTTTCTCCTGTAACGTCTTTTCCGGCGGGTAGGGGTCTCCTTCTTCCCGGATGGTTACTTTAAAATTCTTGTAAATATACGAGTTTAGATTATTCAAAAAAGCAAGGGTATTCCCGTTGGATTCTTCCATGATTATTTTTGCCAATTCTTGTACAAGAAGGTCCTTAGAAGAATTTTGCAAACAAGGCAACAATAGAGATTTTAAATTTTCGGGGTAATTTAAGGGAACCCTTTTGTATTCATCACCAGATAAAATATAATCAAAAGGGTTCTGGCGGAATGTAGCGGTTTTGGAAACACTGTGAATCTCGAAAGAATCCGTTACTCCGGAAAACCAGGCATAAATACAAATATTTCCTTCAATATCCAGAAAGCGGGATTGCCCGACGGGCGCTGGTTTTATGGTTATATCATAGTCGATTAACTTTTGTGCGCAATCGGTGCGGGGGATCAGGCGGAGAACCTGGGGTTCCAAAAAGACCGGCTGGCTATAGGTATAGCGCGTCCCATGAGAAATATGAAACACCATCAATCTATTGTTTTCCTTTTTTAGCGGGGGTAGATTTTTTGCGACTTTCGCTCCGGCTTAATTTGGAAAATATAACCTCCGACCATTCACCGGGAAGGTTTTCAACGGAATTACGCAATCGTTCCTGCCACCAACTGGAAGTGGTCTCCAAATCTTTCTTGTCAAACCGGTGTTCTACAAAACGAAAACTATTGGCGTGGTATAAAGCCACATCAATAGGGAAATTCACATTAGAGGTGCTGATGCGGGTCGAATCGAATGCCAGGCAACCTACTTTCAAAGCATGCCTTAACGAATCATGAGATTTCAATGTTCGGTCAAGAACAGGTTTGCCGTATCCGGTTTCGCCGATAATGGCATAGGGCGCGCTGCCCCCGATTTCCACCCAATTTCCCTGCGGATACAACAAATATAATTTATGTTCCTTGTCATTGACACATTGTCCGCCGATCAAGGCATAGAAGTTAAACGTAAACCCACTCTTAATCAAAGCTTCTTCATCTTCTTTTGCCACGATGCGCAATTTATCCGCCAGGGCATTCACTGCTTTAAAGAGACGATCGAACGGTTGTTCGCGGTCTTCCATCAACTCGTCAAAATAGGTCAATGCCTTATCCCGGATGGAGCGTAATCCGGAGGTCATCAGAAACATCGCGTAGTGGTCTTGTTGATAAATAGTCACCTTTTTGGCAACAATATGTTCACTGCCGGAGGTCACGCAGGTGTCCGCGATACCCACCAATCCTTCATCCAATTTCATTCCCAAACAAAACGTCATTCTTCAATCTCCCTTTGATTAGATATTATTTCTTCATGCAGCGGTTTTAACGAAAAGAAAGTTTCTTGAACCGCATCGCCGACCGTATTGAACCGTATCTGGAGATTGTCCAGATAGTGATGAAATCCCTGTCCGATAATTTCATCTTCCCGGGTGTAGGAAATATCGGCGCGAAGCTGGCCTGCTTTTTGTTCCGCCAGATTGGCGAATGTACCGACCGATGAACCGGAAATAGAATGCAGGGAATTATCCAGGTTCAAAATACAATAATTAATCGCCCGGGGAAATTCATGGCTCAGTACGAGAAAACCGATAACCTGATCGGCAGTAATCCTGCCATGCCGTTTGCGATAAGCTTCGACGGCGCTGGCAGACCGCAAAACCGCCGACCATTGGATATCATCAAAGGCAGTGCCCACATCGGTTGCCCTGGGTAACAAAATAAAATATTTTACATCCAGCATGCGGGAGGTTTTATCCGCCCGTTCCAACAATCGTCCCAGCCTGCTGAAATGCCAGGGTTCCCCGTGCGCCATCGTGGTATGTTGTATCCCCTGCAATAAGAGGCTGCCCATTTTTACAGACTCATAAAATTCAGAATAGAAATCAATTGATTTGTTTTTCAGGGTAATTTCATTGACCATAAGGTAATACTTATTGAGATGCTCCCACATATCAGAAGTAATAATTTCCCGAACGGAACGGGCATTTTCCCTCGCGGCATTCAAGCAGGAAATAATCGAATTGGGATTGTCTCTGTCAAAGGTTAAAAATTGGACAACATTTTCCCGGCTGGGTTTTTTATATTTATCAAGAAAAGGCTTCAAATCACCGGTGATGCTAACCAAAGGTTCCCATTGTTCCACCGAACCGGAAGGCAAATCCAGCATAATTTGCAGGACGACGTCAATCACGCGGGCAATATTTTCCGCGCGCTCGATATAACGACTCATCCAGTAAACTGAATTGGCGACCCGGCTCAACATAATCTTTTATTGTTCCACAATATTAATTTTGGTGGGCGACAAGACCCACGTATCTTTACTTCCCCCGCCTTGGGATGAATTCACCACCAATGATCCTTTCCTCAATGCTACCCGCGTTAACCCGCCCGGCATGACATAAATATCCTGACCGTAAATAATATACGGTCGCAAATCCACATGACGACCCTCCACATGGTCATCTACAATCACCGGAACACGGGACAGAGCCAAGGTGGGTTGTGCAATATAATTTCTGGGATTGGAATGGATATGATCCGCAAATTCCTTGTGTTGTTCCCTGGTGGAATGCGGACCAATCAACATGCCGTACCCGCCGGATTCGTTAGCGCATTTAACGACCAGTTTGTCGAGATTTTCGACGACATATTTTCTGTCCTTTTCCAACCAGCATTGATGGGTGGGAACATTGGGTATAATGGCATCCTCATCCATATAGTATTTGATGATTTGGGGAACATAGGTATAAATCACTTTATCATCCGCGATACCGGTACCGGGCGCGTTCGCGAGAGCGACCCGACCGGCTTTGTAGACTTCCATGATACCGGGAATTCCGATCATGGAATCCGACCGGAAAGTTTTGGGGTCGAGGAAATCGTCATCAATCCGGCGATAAATCACGCCCACCTTTTCAAACCCTTTGGTTGTCCGCATTTGCACGTACCCGTCTTTCACCACCAAATCCTGGCCTTCCACCAATTCAATACCCATTTGTTGTGCCAGAAAGGAATGTTCAAAATAAGCGGAATTATAAACTCCGGGAGTAAGAACTACCGTGGAGGAATTCAATTGAGAGGATTGGATATAATGCAGCATTTCCAACAAATAGCCGGGATAATCAACCACAGGACGAACAGACATTTCATTAAACACTTCTGGAAATGTTCGTTTCATGACCCGGCGGTTTTGTAAAACATAAGAAACCCCGGAAGGGCATCGCAGGTTATCTTCCAGAACATAGATTTGTCCGTTTTTGTCGCGTACGAGATCGGTCCCGGTAATATGGCACCAAATTCCTTTGGGGGGATTTAATCCCATGCAGGTTTTGCGAAAACTTTTGGCAGAAAGTATCAATTCAGCGGGAATGATCCCGTCCTTGATGATTTTTTGTTCATGATAAATATCATTAATAAATAGATTCAGCGCGTAGATCCTTTGTTTTAATCCTTTTTCAATCCAGTCCCATTCTTCAGCGGAAACCACTCGCGGAATCAAATCCAGAGGAAAGATTTTTTCTATCCCGGCAGAATCGCCATAGACGTTAAAGGTAATCCCCAATTGCATTAAGAGGATTTCGGCGGATTGTTGACGGCGGCGAACTTCTCCCTCGGGTAACGAACTGATCCGTTCAACAAGAGATTTTACATGAGAGCGGGGTGTTCCGCTTTGTTGGAACATCTCATCATAAAACTCATCAATGTTATACGAAGTAAAATTCATATCACGAATCGCTCCTATGGGAATTCAATGTTTCGAGAATTATTATATCATCGAAAGAAATATGATAATATTATCAAGCATATTTTTTTACTTTTCTAATTCTATTAAGGAGTATTTCTATGAACAAATTATCGATCAGCGAAGTGGATGTAAAAGGGAAACGGGTATTAACCCGTGTAGATTTTAATGTCCCGCAGGATGAAAATCTACAGATTACCGACGATACCCGGATTCGGGCATCTCTACCGACGGTCAAATATATTATTGAGCATGGTGGGAAAGCGATTTTGATGTCGCATTTGGGCCGACCCAAAGGAAAAAGGAATGAAAAATATAGTTTGGCGCCTGTTGCCAAGCGGTTGGGTGAATTGTTAGGGAAGAATGTAGTGTTTGCCAAAGATTGTATAGGCCCAGATGCTGAATCTGCTGTAAATTCTTTAAAAAATGGGGATGTGTCGTTATTGGAAAATGTCCGATTTTACGCGGAAGAAGAAAAGAATGACGCGGAATTTTCCAAGAAATTAGCCAAGTTGGGTGATTTGTATTGCAATGATGCGTTTGGTTCGGCACATCGGGCGCATGCTTCTACCGAGGGAGTTGCAAAAGTCATTTCTCCGGCGGTTTCAGGATTCTTGATGCAAAAAGAATTGGACTTTTTAGGAAAAGCATTGACGACTCCCGAACGACCCTTCATTGCCATATTGGGCGGTGCCAAGATTTCGTCCAAGATTGGCGTCATTCAGAATTTATTGCCGAAAGTGGATGCGTTATTAATTGGAGGAGGGATGGCGTATACGTTTTTCAAAGCGCAGGGTTGGAATATCGGAGATTCATTATTGGAACAGGAGACCGTCGCCATAGCGGCGGATATATTAAAAACGGTCAAAGAAAAAAAATATAAAATGATTTTACCTATTGACACGGTATTGGCGGATAAATTCGATGCGGCAGCGAATACCAAAATAGTAAACAGCAATGAAATTCCCAATGGTTGGCAGGGAGTGGACATTGGGCCCAAAACCGTGACCGCATTCAAAGAAGAAATCAAAAAAGCTAAAACGATTGTTTGGAACGGGCCGTTGGGTGTTTTTGAAATGGACCCGTTTGCCAAAGGGACCAATGAAATCGCCAAAACTTTGGGTGAGTCCAACGCTGTAACCATTATCGGGGGCGGCGATTCTATCGCGGCGCTTGAAAAAGCGGGTTGCATTGATAAAATGAGTCACGTCTCAACTGGCGGGGGTGCTTCTCTGGAATTTCTCGAAGGGAAAGTATTGCCGGGTGTGGCGGCGTTGACGGATAAGAAATAATTCTTGTGCAATTGCGCAAGAATTGCTAAACGATTGATAAGTTTATGGTTGGATAACTATTAACAAATGTTAACAGTTTATTTTTAAGGGTGTAGGGGCGACTCTGTGAGTCATCTTGGTGTCGGGAAATCCGTAAAAAGCATTTCATTCCCGACTCAGAAAATCCGGGTCTTTTTTAGGGGATAGTCAATCTTTTTTTCAGCAGACCCGTTAATCTAACTCACGCCATTAGTACAATTGTATTCAGATTCATTTATTTTTGAAGATCTTTATTCGGGAAGGCAACCACCCTATTTCCACCCAATTCCAAATCAGAACTTTTACATTTGGGACATTTTCCAGTAACAAAAAGTCGGCTCTTTTCCGTAATAAATCCACACTGACGGCATTGGGTATTTTTTGCCATGTATAATGCCTCATCTGCCAGTTTCACGAGTGCTTCTCCAACCTCCGCTTTCTTTTTGTTTAATTCATCCCAGTTTACTTTTTCCGCATTGATGACATGATACAAATTCTTCAGACTTTTTATATCCAACCGGCTTTCCAATACAGGGGCATGGTCTATCAGGGAAGATACTCCAAAACTCACGCGAACATGTATTTTCTGTTTATTGAATTTAAACTCCAATTTTTCAATCCCCGCTCTTAATTTTTCGGCTACAATAACTGCTTTATCCAAAGGGGTATCCGGGAGAATAGCTACAAATTCATCTCCCCCATATCGTCCCACAATATCATAGATCCGTAAGGTAGACTGAACCAGTTTCCCGACAGAGATTAAGACCTGGTCTCCCCACTGATGGCCATAGGTATCATTGAGGCTTTTGAACCCGTCTAAATCAAAGAAAATGACTGACAAATGGCTGTAATTTCTCAAGGAAATCCGGCTTTGATAGAGTTTCATCAACATTCGCCGTATATTAAGTCCTGTTAATTCATCCGTGGACGCCTGATACAACATTGCTTTATGTTCCATATATTTTTTCATATGGAGTTCCACAGATAATACCAAATCGGGTTCATCCACCGGCTTGGATAAAAACGCCAAGGCTCCTTTTCGACGTCTTTCCAGGATGACTTGTCGGTCGGATACGGCAGTCATGAATATAAAGGGTATCTTTTTGAATTCGGGATTATCGGCCAGTTCATCATGAAATTGGTCCCCTTTCATTTTCGGCATATTAAAATCACACAGGATAAGGTCAGGATGGTACTGGTAAACGGCATCAAGCCCCTGTTTTCCATCAAAGGCCAGTATAAAATTCTTATATCCGGCATTTTGTAAATATTCCAGTTCAATATCTAATATAGATTTATTATCATCAATTAATAGTATTACCCCCTTTTGATAATCAAATTCTTTGGATTTATTGGGATCCGATATCATCACCACTACATTTTTCGTCTGGAATTTTTCTTTCAGGTCGATATCTACCAATTGATGCATAACTTTCCGCCGTGTAGATATCGTCTCTGAAACAGTTCCTGTCCCCCAATCTTCCGGTCGAAAGGCGCTTTTTCCCTTCGGTAATTCCAGCACAAAGGTGGCACCTTTATTTAATCCAGCCGATTCTGCATGGAGTTTCCCTTTGAGGAATCCTGCCAGTTGTCGTGCAAAGGACAACCCTATCCCTGTCCCTTTGTACCGGCTATCGAGACCCGCCCCACCCTGCTCAAATCGATTAAAAATGCTTTCCAATTTATCTTGAGGAATACCCGCACCGTTATCCGATACCCGAATCTGAATACTTCTGGGCTTCTCTACCAAGCTTACACAAATTTCCCCTTTTAAAGGATCTACAAATTTAATCCCGTTGGAAATAATGTTGGATAAGACTTCTTCCAGTTTGTCGGGGTCTGTGTAAAAATTATTGACTTCACCAAGGGGAATTTTATGGCGTATCACAATGGAGGTTATCACGACGGCAGATTTGTAAAAGTCCACCAAATCTTTTAAAAAGGCACAGATCCTTACACGTTTTACATTAATTTTAACTCCCTGGGCATCCATCTTGGACAAATCCAACAGTCGATCAATGGAATTTTTCAATTTTAGAGAGGTTTCACTAATGATATTGTATCGTTTACGAATAGCATTAAAATCATGTTCGGAGTCGTATTTTATACCCAGGTCACTGTTATTTCGAATGATCATCAAAGGAGATCGAAAATCATGGGTGATATTGGCAATAAAGTTATTTTTCAGGGTATCCAGTTCCAGGAGTTTAAGGTTATTCTCCTGTAACGCTTTATCCTGCATAATGATTTTGTTTTGAGCTTTTTTCAGGCGTTCCAGATTCAGGATTGTCAATAAAGCTGTCGACATAAGATTGGTTATAGCCTGGTATATTTTGTCATCGGAGGGCCCCTGGGAATATATGACAAATCCCAAAAATCGGTTCTGGATAGTAAGGAGGTGAATAAGATAAGATTTTGACGCCTTGCCAAAGAGTAATTGTTTAGGAATCAATGTCCGGATATCCGATTTAGGATAATTTTTTAATACCTGCCGGGAACCATTGCGAAAGGCATAAATCATGTTTTGGCAAGAAACATCTTTAGAGGATTCCGGAAATAAAAACAAATAACAATCCGTAATATCCAATTGAATCAGGGTTTGTTCAAAATATTTCAGAATATCTTCCATTTTAAAGGAAGCCAGGATGTTTCGAGATAGATCTTGAAGATTAATCTCGATAAAGTTTTTGATGATCTCCATGCCCCCGATAATCTTTTCCATATTCTGAAGTGACATAACCCCGGCTCGCATGGTTTGGGAATCTGTGTGGATGAGGGTATCCATGTTTATATCGGGGAGAGAAACAATCTGTTGGCGCAAGGAGAGTATTTTTTCATAAATAGAATACACATCTTCTATTTTTTTAACTTTGTCGAAAAGTTCTTTTTGGTAATATTTTTCAAAATTATCAAAATTGGATTTTAAAACTTGTAGACCTGGATCCTGCAAATCTGTCACTAAAGATTCCCGGGAATCGGTAATCAGCTGCAGGCCCATTGTTTTACAACCGCAGCTTTGCCGGATACGGAAAATGCCGGGAACTTCGGTTCTAAGCGGAACCTTTTTCCCATCGAGAATATTCTTTAATATTTTGATACCCTGGTATCCGAGTTCAAAAAAAGGATATTCGATGGCCGTAATCGAAGGCTGGCTGTATCGTCCCAAGGGAGCATCTTCCCAGCTAACCAGTTTAACATCTTGAGGAACCTGGATTCCTAATTTCTTAAGCCCTTCCAGAACTAAATAAGCCTCATAGGAGTACATGGACATGATGACATCAGGTTGTATTTTCCGGTGGACAAATATTTCTTTGAGAATAAAATCCGCCCTGTTTTCCATGATCTCACCTGCTGAGGCCATATCCCGGCTGGTCAAATGATAGGGACCGGTCTCCAGACCCTTTTCTTTCATGAAATCCAGATACGCTTCGGTGCGATCATCCTCATTTATGGATGAAACATAGACGATTTTGCGACAACCATGAATATCATACAGATGTCTCATCATTTCCGAAAGATACTTGTACCCGTTGAGGTTGACATAGGGTATTTTTTTCTGGATTTTTCCGATACAGACGATTGGAACATTCTTATGGGATCCGAGAATATCGAAAATTTCATCTTCTTCTGCAGTGATACCACTCATTCCCAGAAAATCCGTTTGGAATACCAACCCATCAAATGAAAATTTATCCAACATTGTCTGAATCAGTTTTTTTTGTTCCCCAAACTTAAAATAAATACCGGAAATGTTCCCGCCCAGATTCAAAAGATTAATATTTAAGTCTTGTGCGGCGGCTCTGACACCCGCTTGAATAGTCGTCTTGTTATAGTAGTCTGTTTGTGTTAAAAAACAAATTGTATGTTTTGACATAAATTGACCTTGATAATGGATTTAAAGTTTAAGTCACTTATAGGACAAATGTCAATCAATATTCTACCAACCATCGGTCTCTGATATTGGCCTAGAAGAGGTTAATGAGAAAGAAGTTTTCCTAAGAAATTTTATTAATACAAATCCAATTAGATATACCGAAATTTATTCATTTTTCTTTATGAATGGGAAAATCTAACAGATACATGATTACGTTAGTTATTATCGCTTGACAATTGATATTAAAGGGAATAGGATATTCGTCAACAGGACAGGGGAGAATTCAAATACATACCATAATATATTAAAGGGGAAGAGAATATGTTAATTTTAAGCGGTATCGTTATCGTTGTTGGATTATTAATTTTAATAAATGGTTCCATCTGGTTATTTAAGGAATGGGGAAAGCGTAAGACTCCCCTATTACTGGTATTTCTTGGATTTGTCATAGTCGTCGTGGGGAGTACTCTATTAACAAAAAAACTAAACGACAATTTAATTGCAAAAAATGCATCTGTTGAGTCTGCTTCCATATCTAAAGTATCTAAGAATTCAAATCCCACAGGAAATACAAGCAATAAAAACATTCCCAGTATAGATACTACCACCACGATGGTAGCCCCACCCAAGGAAGTAATAAATCCTACTCCGACCCAACCTCAACAAGAATCTTCCAATGGACAGGCTTGGGATTTTGAGAATCCTATAGATTCATTTGATTGGAAAGCCGATTGGGATAGTGGAACTAGCCGTGGAATTTTATCCTTGACCATTACTTCCACTCAAAGTTATACCGGGAAGTCATCCATGGTATTGTATATTAACAAAACTGATGCAAAGGACCCGGACGGGGTAACCGTTTCCACCAGGAATTTCAGGAAAAACATGGCTTCGGATACCGTGGTCAGTTTTTATATTCGAAGTTTGATGCCGATAAAATCCACTTGGTTTGAAACCAAAGCTTTTTCGATAGCAGGGAAAAATTATGCTTGGGATAATAATGGGGTTTATGGGCAATTATCCCCCAAGTGGACACAGTATATCAACTATAGATCGGATAAACAAACTCCTTACGATAAAATTGGATTTCAGATATGGACGGGTACAGATACCGGCACTTTTATAGTGTTTGTAGACAATGGGTATTTTGGTTCTGACCCGAATGCTGTCAAGTAAAAGACTCAAGACAATTCGCTCTTTACCATATTCCAATCTTAAAGGGCTGGATTAATTGATGGGGACTATACCCTCGGTTAGACATTTGTAGGGGTAGATGTGTTTTTTCCTGAGTCTCCTCCATCTTGATTTGATCCAGCCTCTTCCACAGAATACACATCCCACCTAAAGGGTGATTTCTTTGCCGTATATTCTATTTTTAGGTTCTTCAAAATGTCATTTATTACGAATTCATACAAAAAAGTGTAACCTATTGGTTGCAATAATTTGTTTCCAGCCTACATATATTTCCTAACCTCATATTTATCAAATATATACACATATTTTACAAGAGGCATAAGTTTTGCGGTATTTTTCAACAAACTATTTATTTTTAGATATTAAAGGGAATAGGATATTCGTCAACAGGACAGGGGAGAATTCAAATACATACCATAATATATTAAAGGGGAAGAGAATATGTTAATTTTAAGCGGTATCGTTATCGTTGTTGGATTATTAATTTTAATAAATGGTTCCATCTGGTTATTTAAGGAATGGGGAAAGCGTAAGACTCCCCTATTACTGGTATTTCTTGGATTTGTCATAGTCGTCGTGGGGAGTACTCTATTAACAAAAAAACTAAACGACAATTTAATTGCAAAAAATGCATCTGTTGAGTCTGCTTCCATATCTAAAGTATCTAAGAATTCAAATCCCACAGGAAATACAAGCAATAAAAACATTCCCAGTATAGATACTACCACCACGATGGTAGCCCCACCCAAGGAAGTAATAAATCCTACTCCGACCCAACCTCAACAAGAATCTTCCAATGGACAGGCTTGGGATTTTGAGAATCCTATAGATTCATTTGATTGGAAAGCCGATTGGGATAGTGGAACTAGCCGTGGAATTTTATCCTTGACCATTACTTCCACTCAAAGTTATACCGGGAAGTCATCCATGGTATTGTATATTAACAAAACTGATGCAAAGGACCCGGACGGGGTAACCGTTTCCACCAGGAATTTCAGGAAAAACATGGCTTCGGATACCGTGGTCAGTTTTTATATTCGAAGTTTGATGCCGATAAAATCCACTTGGTTTGAAACCAAAGCTTTTTCGATAGCAGGGAAAAATTATGCTTGGGATAATAATGGGGTTTATGGGCAATTATCCCCCAAGTGGACACAGTATATCAACTATAGATCGGATAAACAAACTCCTTACGATAAAATTGGATTTCAGATATGGACGGGTACAGATACCGGCACTTTTATAGTGTTTGTAGACAATGGGTATTTTGGTTCTGACCCGAATGCTGTCAAGTAAAAGACTCAAGACAATTCGCTCTTTACCATATTCCAATCTTAAAGGGCTGGATTAATTGATGGGGACTATACCCTCGGTTAGACATTTGTAGGGGTAGATGTGTTTTTTCCTGAGTCTCCTCCATCTTGATTTGATCCAGCCTCTTCCACAGAATACACATCCCACCTAAAGGGTGATTTCTTTGCCGTATATTCTATTTTTAGGTTCTTCAAAATGTCATTTATTACGAATTCATACAAAAAAGTGTAACCTATTGGTTGCAATAATTTGTTTCCAGCCTACATATATTTCCTAACCTCATATTTATCAAATATATACACATATTTTACAAGAGGCATAAGTTTTGCGGTATTTTTCAACAAACTATTTATTTTTAGATATTAAAGGGAATAGGATATTCGTCAACAGGACAGGGGAGAATTCAAATACATACCATAATATATTAAAGGGGAAGAGAATATGTTAATTTTAAGCGGTATCGTTATCGTTGTTGGATTATTAATTTTAATAAATGGTTCCATCTGGTTATTTAAGGAATGGGGAAAGCGTAAGACTCCCCTATTACTGGTATTTCTTGGATTTGTCATAGTCGTCGTGGGGAGTACTCTATTAACAAAAAAACTAAACGACAATTTAATTGCAAAAAATGCATCTGTTGAGTCTGCTTCCATATCTAAAGTATCTAAGAATTCAAATCCCACAGGAAATACAAGCAATAAAAACATTCCCAGTATAGATACTACCACCACGATGGTAGCCCCACCCAAGGAAGTAATAAATCCTACTCCGACCCAACCTCAACAAGAATCTTCCAATGGACAGGCTTGGGATTTTGAGAATCCTATAGATTCATTTGATTGGAAAGCCGATTGGGATAGTGGAACTAGCCGTGGAATTTTATCCTTGACCATTACTTCCACTCAAAGTTATACCGGGAAGTCATCCATGGTATTGTATATTAACAAAACTGATGCAAAGGACCCGGACGGGGTAACCGTTTCCACCAGGAATTTCAGGAAAAACATGGCTTCGGATACCGTGGTCAGTTTTTATATTCGAAGTTTGATGCCGATAAAATCCACTTGGTTTGAAACCAAAGCTTTTTCGATAGCAGGGAAAAATTATGCTTGGGATAATAATGGGGTTTATGGGCAATTATCCCCCAAGTGGACACAGTATATCAACTATAGATCGGATAAACAAACTCCTTACGATAAAATTGGATTTCAGATATGGACGGGTACAGATACCGGCACTTTTATAGTGTTTGTAGACAATGGGTATTTTGGTTCTGACCCGAATGCTGTCAAGTAACATGTGGTAATACAAAAAGGGAAATCCGTACCTTCAAAAAGAAGAATCCGGTTATTCAATCTGATCCATTTGCGCAAGCGCTATCTTATCGGACATTACAGATATCGCCAATCTTCCGACCATATTAGATACCCAGTCACAGAATAGAATCCCCATTCCATAAAGTTTTTAAAATTGCTATGGGACAAGTTATGAGCTAAAATAATAGATGGAAAATGAAGAAGGGAAATGAAATGGTGCCACAGGTTGATTTTTGTGGATTAAAAATAAATCGGTTGATATTGGGTGCGAATCCATTTGGGGGATACAGCCACCAAAGCCCAGAACGGGATGAAACGATGCGGTCTTATTACACCCCTGACCGGATTATAGAGACATGGAATCGAGCCGAATCCGCGGGAATTAATACCATGATAACCAATAACGAGACCCCACATGTATTTCAGGCAATCAAGGAATATTTTTCTGCAAAGGGGAAACTTCAATGGATTGCCCAGATCAATTGCATGCACAAACCGAATATGTTTGAAGCTATTGATGAAGCCGTTACGATTGGCTGTAAGGCGTTATATTTTCATGGCGGATTGCTTGATGAAGCCTATATCACGAAAGATGAAAAGACACTATCCAGCTGGTTTGAGTATACCCATAAGATTGGAGTACCCGCCGGAATTGCCGGTCATCCACCGGAGGCGCACTTATGGGTAAATGGTTTGGACCTGACTGATTTCCATTGTGTTCCATTTTTCAATTGCGGCAGTTTACATAACGGGAAAGGAGATACTTTCAGTTTAGGGGATATCTTTCCCGCGACCGAATGCATTCGCCGGATACAGAAGCCCTGTATCGGGTATAAAATCATGGGTGCCGGCCGAATTGATCCTTTGATTGCCTTTGAATATGCCTTCGAACGCATCAAACCCACGGATGTCGTGAATGTCGGCATGTTTCGTGGAGATAAAGATAATATAATAGAAGAAAATGTGGCGCTGGTGAATGATGTTTTGAAACGCCAGGAATTAGTGAAAGTATAAAAAAGATACTAGAAAAACCAACCCGGTAAATAAATCTACAATCAAATTTACATCCCTACCAAACCTGATTACATTTTTTCCAACGCAGCAATTCGTTCTTCAATAGGGGGATGGGTGTCGAAAAGAGAGTTAAGTTTTCCACCGTGTTCGATGAGGGGATTGACGATAAAAAGATGGGCGGTGGCTTTATTGGCAGAATGGAGTGGTTCATCATCGTCGGAGATTTTGCGTAAAGCATCCGCCAATCCTTTCGGATAGCGGGTGAGGAGCGCGCCGCTGGCATCGGCGAGAGATTCACGACGGCGGGAAATTGCCAATTGAATCAGAGTGGCGATAATGGGCGCGAGAATCGCGAGAACCAATCCGACCACCATAAAGATAGCTTCTGCATTTCCCCCGCCTCTGTCATCCCTGTCTCTGCGTCCCCCACCCCACCAAATGGAACGGGTCAACCAATCGGATAGAAGAGCCACGACGCCGACCAGGGTAACTGTGAGCGTGCTTAATAAAATATCATAATTTTTAACATGGGATAATTCGTGGGCGATAACACCTTCCAGTTCATCCCGGTTTAATTTCTGCATGATTCCCGTGGTCACACAGACGACCGCATGTTTTGGGTTTCGACCGGTGGCAAAGGCATTGGGCGCAGGATCATCAATGACATAGATTTTGGGTTTGGGGATACCGGCGGCGAGACACATCTCTTCCACAATATCATCCAATTGCCGATCTTCTTCATGGGTAGCGGGACGGGCGTTACTCATGCTAAGCACCATCTTATCACTAAAGAAATAACTGCCGACACTGGACACCATCGCAATCATTATCGCAAAAGGTAACGCCAAAATCCCCCAATGAAGTGCGCGTCCAATGACCCAAGCGACGACCACCACAAAAATAATAAAAAAGAAAACCAAAAGGAAAGATTTGATTTTATTATGCTGGATTTCCTGGCGAATCATGGATGGTTTATAATTTGTAGGCATTCAGCGCACTGAATGCCTACATTGAATTATTGTGGTTAATTGTAATTACGATTTAGCGAAACTGACTTTAACAGGTTCCCGTGCTGCCGCTTCATCCACCTTGAAATAATCCCGTGGTTTGAACCCGAACATTCCGGCAATGAGATTAGTCGGGAAGGTTTGCTGTAAAGCGTTAAACGTCATCACCGTATCGTTATAATACTGCCGGGCATAGGAAATTTTTCCTTCGGTTCCCGTCAATTCTTCCTGGAGAGCCATAAAGTTTTGGTTCGCTTTGAGTTCAGGATAGGCTTCGGAAACAGCGATTAAGGATTTTAAGGCACCGGTTAACATATTTTGCGCTTGTGCCTGTTCGGCGACGGAACCGCCTTGTGAAACCATGGCACGCGCCTTGGTGACATTTTCAAACGTTTCTTTTTCATGGGCGGCATACCCTTTGACGGTCTCCACCAAATTGGGAATCAAATCAAATCTCCGTTTTAACTGGACATCAATTTGCGCCCACCCTTCATCCACCTGGTTTTTCAACCGAATCATCCGGTTGTATTGCATAATCAGAAAAAGTACAAGCAATACGATTACCGCTAGAATAATAATCATGAACATACTCATTGCTGCGACCATTTTTATTCCTCCTTGTATATTTTTTTCTACTAACGAATTGTAATCTGAAGCAGGTCTTACGTCAAGTGGACTTAGGTATATTACGTTTTCCGAATAGTTTTAGTTTCATTAATTTACGGCCCACGTCTCCAAATATCGCCCGCACTGGTGGGCCCATTGGTTGGGTCGAAAGTGAAGCGAGATTGTTGAAGGGGAAAGCCTAATAATTCATCCGATACGGCTTTTTGTATCGGGAAAGGTTCCGTAGAAGTAGAACTATAAAAAATACCATCCCCATTGTCAGGACCATTGCTTTTGATTATCCAACCATAATGAGTATCCATAGCGTATCCATATATGCCCCGCCCATTGTGTTTGAAAGGGTCATAGGGTAGTTCTTTAAAATAGGCGATTGGGGTAGTAAGGGATTTCGGTAAAATTGGCATTCCTTCATCGTCATAATCCGGGAGAGGATAAGTATTATAATCCACTTTGTAGAATTCTAAAGCGTTGGCAATATTTACAAAATCTCTTTTAATTTTTGTATTCATTGTTGTGAGGCAACTTGGAATAAAACTTGGATAGGATAATAAAAAAGCAATAAATCCCGATGCCATGCCAATGACCCTTTTTGATTTCCAAGTATGTTGTAAAGGGATGAATTTACTTACGATAAGACCCGTAATTCCCAAGAGAAAACCCATACCTCCTGATAATAGACTAATTATCAACAAAGGCCTGGAGATATAAATAAGTCCTTTATGTATATTCAAACCTTGAGTCAAAAAGATTGTTATAAATAATATGAGAATGAATGATAATCCTGTGATTCCTGAAATGAAACTACTTTTCACAAGAAAATCTGAAAAGGTATTTTCATTATCCGATTCCATAATCATAATGACGTTTTAGAGTTCAAAAAGGTTTAGGGGCCACGGCGCCAGATATTACCGTACCTAAAACAAATATTCGTGAATAAAGAAGTTTACTCCACCGCTATGCTAATTTGATTTCCGCCACCCCGTTGAGCTTTCAATAAGGCAATGCGGACGGAATTGATTAAACTAATCAAATCATTATGACCCGGTCCGAGAGAGACGATTCCCACACTCAGAGTAATACGTGAACTTTTTTCAAACAATTGTTGATTTATATCTTGCGAAATTTTTTGCGCGACTTGATGCGCCTGTTGAGAATTGCAATAGGATTTGCAAACAATGATTTCATCCAGACCATGCCTGCCGATTAAATCCGCGTGACTCAATTCCTTGCTGATTCTATCCGCGATGTTGCGATACAAATCCTCGCCTGCTTTTTCACCGTGGGTTTCCCGATACCGTTTGTAATGGTCAATATCAAACAACATTAAGCTGACATCAAATTGGTATTCTCTGGAACGAAGGATTTCCTGTTGTGCCCTGTCCCGAAAATAGGTATAGGTCAGTACGTTGGCTTTACTATCCGTTGTGGCGAGTCTTCGGATGGAGGTAAGCAGGCGTTCTTTCTGGACGGCGAATCCCAAAATATGTGCCAACATCGCGAACAAGGAACGGTCTTCCAGGCTAAAATGATTCTTTTCGGAGTGGCACGCATAAAGTATTCCAGCCGCATGCTGGTCATAGGAAATTGGCGCCACGATAACGGAGGAATAATCATGTTCCAATTTCAAATCGGCATAAAATTTAGAATCTGGGGTAATATCATTAAATAAAATCGGTTGTAGTGCCCGGATAACTTCCGCCATCATTTCTTTTCCCATCGCCCGGTGAAATTCTTTAATATACAAATGACCCAGCCCGCGCGCGGTGCGAATAAACAAATCTTCCGTGGTTTCATCCACCATGATAACCGCGACACAAGGACAGGAAAACATATCTTTCGCCAATTCCACACAATTCCCAAAAGATTCTTCCATGTGAGAGGAATGGTTTACGGAATCGGCAATCTTGAGCAGGTCTCTTAGTTGGTCTTCGATTTTCATCTTCAACACCCCCTTACAACTGTAATTGTATCACCAAGAGAATACAAGGTCTACAAAAAATTCTTCCCATTCAATTAATGTCCGCGACACCAGGTGTAACCTGTACTGGTGGTATCATCGCCGGGTTTGGTACAAATAGTAAAACAGATAAACCATTTGAATTATAGTCAATATTATCCATACTGCAATTGCAAATGCACCAGTAACAATTCCAGATTTAGCAAATTTTTTACCCTTTAACAATCGATTGCTTTTATCAATATCTTTTAATGCCACGACCCCTAGTATTACAGCCAATACGCCAAATCCTAAACCAATGAATATAATACAATTGGTAAGAATTCCCAATATCCCGAATAGAAGGGAAATGATTCCAAGTTTGGAATATTTAACTTGCCCAATAACTTCACCAGTTTGGGAAAGTACTGTTCCGCAAAAAGGACAGATATTATCATTTTCCGGTATCTTCGTATTACAAAAAGGACATTTCATCTTTAAAGTTTATCCATTAGGGTCCGCGCCGCCAGATATCTCCGGCGCTTTTAGTGCCATTGGTAGGATCGTAGGTGAAACCGGAACCCTCGAGGTCAAAACCCAATGCCTTATCCGACCAGGCTTTTTTGATGGGGAACACACTCCCATTTTTCATTTTAGAATTTCCGTCTACTCTATCGGGACCATAACTAACAACAATCCATCCACAAGATCCTCCTACGGTACTATTGCTATAAACTGTATTATTTCCATATCCTCTGTAGGACGTGTTATATCCATAAACCGTATCTATTGAGTTTGTTGGCATATCACATCCATAACCATAATACCCTTTTCCTTTATCCTTAAAGGGGTCATGAAAAAGTGACGTGATATAAGCAAAAGGTGTCGTTAAAATATGTGGAATAACAGGTCTGCCATTCTCATCATAGTCCGGCAAAGGATATTGGTTATGGTCAATATAATAAGATTCCAATGCTGAGGCAAGGGCTTGTTCTTCAGATTTGGCACGAGAACTGTCGCTCCTATCCTTTGTAACAACTATATTAGGCATGATAATAGATATAAGCATTAATATTATTCCTATCGTAGTTGCATATTCCAAAACTCTAATAAACCAATTTTTCTTAATCATAATAATCTTCTACGGTCCCCTTCTCCATACATCCCCAGCGCTGGTAGTTCCATTGGAGGGGTCATAAGTGAGGTCAGCGGTGGCAAGAGGGAATCCCAATGAAGCATCTGTTACCGCTTTGCTTATATCTAATATACTTCCGCCCGAACTTCCAGAGTTACCATCCACCCAATCTGGTCCATAGCTGGTGACAATCCAGTGTTCCTGCGAACCAGTATCTCCAGATACCACTAATTTGGCGTATCCATATAATCCTTTTCCATTATCCTTAAAAGGATCTTTGGGAAGATTCGTTATAAATGCTACTGGGGTTGTAAGTACATGCGGGGTAACGTACCTGCCTTGTGTGTCTTGGTCCGGAGAAGGATACGTGGAATTAGTTACGAAATAAGCTTCGAGAGCAATAGCCAAACTTTGTTGATCAACCTTTACCCGTGAGACACGGGAGCGTTGTTGAGCTTCACGAAAACTTCGAATTTCGTCTATCGTGAAAGGTAACCATATAGTAAATATTCCTATTAATAAAGATAATGAAACATAAATAATATTCTTTTTAGGAACTTCTCCATGTTTGATTTCTATTAAAGAGAATATTGCTAGAATTTGACCAATCAAAGCAAGGAAGCCGACTATAAATGATAAAAATAGAATAAACTCATTTTCAGGAATTTTTATGAAGAGTGTAATATATTGAAAAATTGATAAAGAAGTTAATATTAATGACCAGACAGATAAATCCCATTTGTTTTTTGATTTTTTAGAATTTATTTTATTAGTGCTTGAACCAATATTAGGGATAATCGCAGTTCCGCAACAAGTACAATTTTTGCTTTCATCAACTATCTCTTTATGGCATTTCGGACATTGCATAATTTAGGGTCCTCGCAACCAGATATCCCCGGGACTATCGATACCGTTGGAAGGGTCGTACGTTAATCCTGAACTCTGGAGGGGAAAGCCTAATTTATCATCCGTTAAGGCTTTCTTTTCGTCCAAGATGGAACCTCCGGGAGCGTGGGAGTTTCCACTTACCCTATCCGGACCATAACTGATAATGATCCAGCCTTTTGCGGTATCCACCCCATAAATAAAATAATCCCCATCGTCACTAAAATTATCCGGACACAAACAAGACAAGTAGGCAATCGGAGTCGTCAAAACATGGGGAACCATAGGTTTTCCTTTGGAGTTGTAATCCGGGAGAGGATAAGAATGATGAGCCGCATAATATGATTCCAGCCCTGTTTCTACTGACTTTTCTTCATCTTGAACACTTGCAACATCGGATTGGATATCAGAAATTTTGTCATGCTGAATCAATTGTTTGAACTTGGGAATAGAAATCCAAATGACCCCTATGACTACCGGGATAAGAAGTGTAAGGATTCCCCCTATGACTATACCAGTGACAGCAAAACCTTTTCCGGTTACTTTTCCTTCACTTTTTCGAATATTACGTAATGCTTTTATCCCCAGAATCAAAGCAATGATTCCCAATATCATGCCGAGTCCAAAAAGAAAGGTAACAATTCCGAATATTCCTAAAATCATCGAAACGATAGCCAATCCCGATTCTTCTATTTCTCGATTCGTAATTGGAGTTCCGCATTTAGGACAAAACTTATAAGTTTCAATTAATAGCGTACGGCATTTACTACATTCCATAAAACCTCCTTAGGGTCCTCTGCGCCAGATGTCTCCGGCACTGGTGGTTCCATTGGATGGGTCGTAGGTGAGACCAGAAGTATAAAGGGGAAAGCCTAAAGCCTCATCCGACCAGGCTTTGGAGTGGGGAAAAGGTTGACCAGTATATCCATCCACATTATCAGGACCTAAACTAGTGACAACCCACCCTTCGGTAGTATCATCACTGCTTTTATTATGAACACCATATCCATAATATCCCGTACTGCTATTACTAAACGGGTCTTTCCATAATGAACTAATATAGGCAACGGGTGTTGTTAACACATGAGGAATAATAGATTTCCCCTGTGCATCATAATCTGGCAATGGATAGCGATTATTATCAATGTAATAGGATTCCAAAGCGGTAGCGAGAGATTGTTGTTCTGCTTTGGCACGAGAAACTTTAGCTCTTACTTGTGCCTGCAGAAAATTAGGAATAGCAATCGCCGCTAGAATACCAATAATCGGGAGCATGACTACAATTACGCCCCCCGTGACAATTCCCGCGATGGCATATCCTTCTCCGGTTATTTTTCCATGACTTTTGTGGATTTTCATAAACGACATAATTCCCAAGACCAAACCGGTAATTCCAAACAATACTCCGATTCCAACACAGAGTGTTACCAATCCCAAAATTCCCAAGACCATGGCGGTAATTGCCATTTTAGAATTTTCAACTTTTACAACAGGTTCATTGCTCGATGAGATAATAGCTCCGCATTGCGAACAAAACGTGTTTCCTTCAGGAACTTCTTTCTGGCATTTCGGACATTGCATCATAATATTTCCTCCCAATAATTTAAGAAAACGGGTACCGTCACATCACCCTATCTTTGCGGAATAATAGACCAAGTTGAGATTTGCGTCAATGGATATTCGGACACCGCTTATTTTTAATGAACCAATAACCAGGAGAGATGATTACAAGAGTATCACCTTGGGGGTATGAAGAAAATCCCATAGGAGTACCATTACAATCCTATTCAGGGGATATAAATCCTATATAATCCCGCACCATGCCAGGATATAATCGGTTTGAAATGGTCTTGTATTCTACCCATATCTTTCTGATGCCATAAATCCCTGACCTGATATGACCCTGACAACCCCAATTCCTTCCAGTCAACCAGCACCGGTACACCCGGCTCCTGACCCTGAGGATCAAGGGTATTGAAAAGTGCCAGATACCGGTCTTTAGAATCCGGTATTTCTGCGACCCAGGATATGAATCCATTATGGTTAAATAATTGATGACCACCGTGACTATTCTGATTCACTGAAAGGACTTCCCGGTTGGTGATAAGAGATAACGTAAAATCATCTAATTGTGTCAAATCCCCTCCAAACATCAATGGTGAACGAAATATGGACCATAGTGTCATTAGAGTAATTTGCTCATCATGGGTAAACCCGGTAGGTTTACCAAAGCGCACCCGGCCTAGTGGCAACATATCGGCATCCGGAAAATGTCCCGAACCTACATACGGTGACCATTTACGACATCTCTCAAACTGATCCAATAAAGCCGGCCAGGAATCCCAAAAATCATCGCTAATCCGCCACATGTTTGCCAACTGGCTTATTTCATTTCCAACTCCGATAGGTGTTTCTCCGGGTGACAGACTCAGTACCATCGGTCGACCCGTCAGGTCAATGGCTTTTCGGATGGCTTCAATCTCCGATTTATGATATTCCCGAGCGATATCGTCTACCTTAACAAAATCAACACCCCATTCTGCGAAGAGTTTGAATACAGAATTATAATATTCTTGCGCTCCCGGTTTGGTCATGTCAACACCATACATATCCCCGTTCCAGGCGCAAGTCGAGGAAGTATTGGCGATGTCACTGGCATGATAGGCGGTTCCTAAGACAGGCAGGTTTTCAGAAACTGCCTGCCGGGGGATTCCCCGCATCAAATGGACTCCGAATTTTAATCCCTGGTTATGGATATCCTGTGCTAAAGTTTTGAACCCTGAAGGAAATCTATTGGGTGCAGGTAGAAGCCGACCCCAATCATCCAATATCAATTTGGCGTCTTTTCGATAATTATAATCTATTGCATTCGGCTCATACCATTGGATATCCACTACAATATATTGCCATCCAAATGGTTTTAGCTTTTTGTCCATTACTTCTGCCTGAGCCCGGGTTTGTTTTTCAGTCACCGTGGTGGCAAAACAATCCCAACTATTCCAACCCATGGGGGGAGTCGATGCCCAATTCCAAAAGACAGGTTGCGGAGATTTTGGTAAGGACTCCGGGGAAACACCTGCACCACCGGAGTATATTGAGGATGTAGCCATAACGAATATGAAAACCGCTGTTTGCTTGATTCTCACTGACCGACTTCAATGGTGGTCACACTCAACGGCGGCATATTATATGAAACAGTCCCATTGGCTACATTTACGGTCACCGGATATTGTGTTGTAAAATTCGCCGCGGAAATCGCATAACCTTTGGCGCTTGTTGCTTTATACCCCTTGAAGGCAAACTGCATGGGAGACGGTTGCGAAGTCTTATTAATCGCCACCATAGTCAGTCTCTTGTTATTCTTTGAATCCAGTGCAGCATATACCGAATTGGCTGCCGCGTCTTCTCCGCTGACTGCCAATCCCAAATCTCCAAAATGAGACCCTTTCCCGTCATAATTCAAATAAGACTGAAACCCTGCAACTTGGGATACTGCCTCGGCCCCTAAACCCCAATTACATGCGGCAAATACTCCATACCGGCCATAAATTCCCAAGACATCCGCTTGAGCTAAGGCTCCGCTCATCACCCTGCCACCGCCATAGTTGTATTCGGTAATCGCAAACTTGGTGCCGGGATAATGTGTCTCAATTTGTTTCATAATAGTGGGGATTAGCACTATCGGCTTTTTCCCCAATACATCATTGGCTATCCAACTGTTTTCTACATAGGTCGAATCCCATAAGGATCGGGGTGCCTGGATTCGGGCTTCCTGGCTGCTGGGCTTATCCACATTACCGGTAATTCGGGTTCCGTCAGCATAGACTTCCGGATACCAGTGAATATCCAGTACATCCAACAACCGTTTCCCGAATTTCTTTTCTGCTTCCTTCATCGAACTTAAATAAAAATCTATAAAATCCCTGCCATTCGCGTCCGGGGCATTCCCAAAACTATGAAACCCCATCCAGCCATAATTCACCGGGCCAAAAATATAGGTATTGGGTGCCACATCCTTAATGGCTTTCGCGAAATCTATGTTAATCGCCGTCATCTGGGCATACGTCGGATTTTTCGGCCAAATCCGTTTATGGGTACCCTCCCAACAATCCGGTTCATTATCCAAACTGTACCAAACGGGTGTCTTGGGTGACTTAATTTTCTCAACCCAGTTCACATACTCATCCTGGTAAACGGCCTTGTCGGTCGTATCGGGTGGATAAACAAATTTCCCGCCCGGTTTTTTGGCATAGGATTTAACAAACCGGACATTCAAATAATTAGGCGTGTTGATTACATCCCCATCTCCATTCTTATCCGCGGCAACATATCCGGCGCATGGGACGGCTAATAATACGGCCGCTCCATGATTCTGGGCAGCGGTTAGAAATGTTTTGGATGCCCATCCCGGTTCGTTGGTTTCTCCCATATTACTGTCATTTTGATGGTGCCAGTCACTCCCGGCATTACTGGCATTATTTTCCCAGTTATAGGCAGTCAATCGGTTTCCCCCTTGCCGGGCGACAGTCACATTCACACCCAACTTATTCCAATCCGGAAAACTGGAACCATAAATATAGGGAGAAATTGCTTTTTGCTGTGTAGCGTCTATAGTAATTTTGGTTTGAGATTGAACCAGCGTATAAAGTAAGACTGAAAATAAGGATGGTGATTAGTGAACTCTTGTAAATTAATTTGGATTTTAGAATTTTCATTTTATATTCCTCCTGTAAGAATGTGAGATTATATTAACATAGATTTCGATATAGGAAGACACAGTACCAAAGGTCAAAGGTAAGAGGACAGCTTATGGTTTCCGAAGAATCTTTTGAAATCATGGATGGTTATTTCCGGAGGAGGGTCTTTCCATAACTCTTCCGGGATTCCCGTGGCATACACCGGCACAATGGCATAATCTCCCACTACTGTTCCCATAGTAGGATGCGCCGAATCAAACGCATAGGTATATCCCGTCCATGTTAAACTCCCATCCCCATTAATATAAGCGGTCGCAAAACATCTCGGTCCATCCGGTTCTG
Organism: uncultured bacterium; assembly: GCA_963768165.1. GTDB lineage: Bacteria > UBP4 > UBA4092 > UBA4092 > UBA4092 > CAVYHJ01. The sequence goes on from CAVYHJ010000012.1 coordinate 48,859, forward strand.
CAACTGGTAGTCCACAATCGCCATACTTCCGTCGGGCGTATTCTTTTGAAATAGCTAATGCCTCCGGTATCCTAGATTATTTGACACATAATATTCTTTCCTAGTATCTGTAACATTGCCTAGCGTATCAATAGTAAACAATTCTATATAATCGCCTGTCGGAGCCCAGAGATAGCGATTATCGTTTGAAATTGGCTATTTCATCGATACCATTACTAGCGAAACATTGAATATTTAGACTGGTGGTAACATTAAACACACTGTCAATATTAAGTACCAATAAATCTCCCTGTATCACTGGGGGAGACACTCCAAAGCCGGACAGAAATCCTAATTTTCCATCGGGCGTAAAACTAAATTAAAGTTGTTACCATTGCCGAATGGAATGAGGTGGTATAAACTCAAAGTCCTTGAGTTATAGTTGATGATATAGGCACTAAATGTACTGTAAGAAGACATAGCAAAAGTCCTCGACCCAAAGGATCTATCCGAGTATAGTCAATTACAGGACCACTTATTCCATTGACCAAATCTCCGGTGGAGGTGAGGGAATAGATAATGTTCCCCGATAGCCAATTGTTCGTTGGGTGTAAAAGCAATAAAATTACTGGATTGGTTGACCCAATGGAAATCAAATTCCCATCCGGTTGGATTTGAAACTGGTAAATGGCATCTCCTGTAGCAAAAAGAAACCGATCATTCGGGGAAACCGCCAATGAGCCTTATCAAATTGTCCTGTATTCCCTCCAGTAAGTAGTATAGTGGATATAGGTATCGAGAATTTTTCCATTGGGAAGAATTTTTAACTGATAAATCCTTCTGGATAATTACTTCTACCATCCACCATAAACAAACTATAATTCGCCATGTAGGCATGACACAGGGAGGTCATGCCTACTAGAA
>CAVYHJ010000013.1:0-82856 GCA_963768165.1 uncultured bacterium
AAATTCTTCCCATTCAATTAATGTCCGCGACACCAGGTGTAACCTGTACTGGTGGTATCATCGCCGGGTTTGGTACAAATAGTAAAACAGATAAACCATTTGAATTATAGTCAATATTATCCATACTGCAATTGCAAATGCACCAGTAACAATTCCAGATTTAGCAAATTTTTTACCCTTTAACAATCGATTGCTTTTATCAATATCTTTTAATGCCACGACCCCTAGTATTACAGCCAATACGCCAAATCCTAAACCAATGAATATAATACAATTGGTAAGAATTCCCAATATCCCGAATAGAAGGGAAATGATTCCAAGTTTGGAATATTTAACTTGCCCAATAACTTCACCAGTTTGGGAAAGTACTGTTCCGCAAAAAGGACAGATATTATCATTTTCCGGTATCTTCGTATTACAAAAAGGACATTTCATCTTTAAAGTTTATCCATTAGGGTGCCGCGCCGCCAGATATCTCCGGCGCTTTTAGTGCCATTGGTAGGATCATGGTGAACCAGATAACTAGAAAACAAAAGGCAATGCCTTGGGACCAGGCTTTAAAGGAAACAGTAAATTTTCATTTTAGAATTTCCGTCTACTCTATCGGGACCATAACTAACAACAATCCATCCACAAGATCCTCCTACGGTACTATTGCTATAAACTGTATTATTTCCATATCCTCTGTAGGACGTGTTATATCCATAAACCGTATCTATTGAGTTTGTTGGCATATCACATCCATAACCATAATACCCTTTTCCTTTATCCTTAAAGGGGTCATGAAAAAGTGACGTGATATAAGCAAAAGGTGTGGTTAAAATATGTGGAATAACAGGTCTGCCATTCTCATCATAGTCCGGCAAAGGATATTGGTTATGGTCGATATAATAAGATTCCAATGCTGAGGCAAGGGCTTGTTCTTCAGATTTGGCACGAGAACTGTCGCTCCTATCCTTTGTAACAACTATATTAGGCATGATAATAGATATAAGCATTAATATTATTCCTATCGTAGTTGCATATTCCAAAACTCTAATAAACCAATTTTTCTTAATCATAATAATCTTCTACGGTCCCCTTCTCCATACATCCCCAGCGCTGGTAGTTCCATTGGAGGGGTCATAAGTGAGGTCAGCGGTAGCAAGAGGGAATCCCAATAAAGCATCTGTTACCGCTTTGCTTATATCTAATATACTTCCGCCCGAACTTAGAGTTACCATCCACCCAATCTGGCCCATAGCTGGTGACAATCCAGTGTTCCTGCGAACCAGTATCTCCAGATACCACTAATTTGGCGTATCCATATAATCCTTTTCCATTATCCTTAAAAGGATCTTTGGGAAGATTCGTTATAAATGCTACTGGGGTTGTAAGTACATGCGGGGTAACGTACCTGCCTTGTGTGTCTTCGTCCGGAGAAGGATACGTGGAATTAGTTACGAAATAAGCTTCAAGAGCAATGGCCAAACTTTGTTGATCAACCTTTACCCGTGAGACACGGGAGCGTTGTGACTTCACGAAAACTTCGAATTTCGTCTATCGTGAAAGGTAACCATATAGTAAATATTCCTATTAATAAAGATAATGAAACATAAATAATATTCTTTTTAGGAACTTCTCCATGTTTGATTTCTATTAAAGAGAATATTGCTAGAATTTGACCAATCAAAGCAAGGAAGCCGACTATAAATGATAAAAATAGAATAAACTCATTTTCAGGAATTTTTATGAAGAGTGTAATATATTGAAAAATTGATAAAGAAGTTAATATTAATGACCAGACAGATAAATCCCATTTGTTTTTTGATTTTTTAGAATTTATTTTATTTAGTGCTTGAACCAATATTAGGGATAATCGCAGTTCCGCAACAAGTACAATTTTTGCTTTCATCAACTATCTCTTTATGGCATTTCGGACATTGCATAATTTAGGGTCCTCGCAACCAGATATCCCCGGGACTATCGATACCGTTGAAGGGTCGACGTTAATCCTGAACTCTGGAGGGGAAAGCCTAATTTATCATCCGTTAAGGCTTTCTTTTCGTCCAAGATGGAACCTCCGGGAGCGTGGGAGTTTCCACTTACCCTATCCGGACCATAACTGATAATGATCCAGCCTTTTGCGGTATCCACCCCATAAATAAAATAATCCCCATCGTCACTAAAATTATCCGGACACAAACAAGACAAGTAGGCAATCGGAGTCGTCAAAACATGGGGAACCATAGGTTTTCCTTTGGAGTTGTAATCCGGGAGAGGATAAGAATGATGAGCCGCATAATATGATTCCAGCCCTGTTTCTACTGACTTTTCTTCATCTTGAACACTTGCAACATCGGATTGGATATCAGAAATTTTGTCATGCTGAATCAATTGTTTGAACTTGGGAATAGAAATCCAAATGACCCCTATGACTACCGGGATAAGAAGTGTAAGGATTCCCCCTATGACTATACCAGTGACAGCAAAACCTTTTCCGGTTACTTTTCCTTCACTTTTTCGAATATTACGTAATGCTTTTATCCCCAGAATCAAAGCAATGATTCCCAATATCATGCCGAGTCCAAAAAGAAAGGTAACAATTCCGAATATTCCTAAAATCATCGAAACGATAGCCAATCCCGATTCTTCTATTTCTCGATTCGTAATTGGAGTTCCGCATTTAGGACAAAACTTATAAGTTTCAATTAATAGCGTACGGCATTTACTACATTCCATAAAACCTCCTTAGGGTCCTTGTCGCCAGATTCTCCGGCACTGGTGGTTCCATTGGATGGGTCGTAGGTGAGACCAGAAGTATAAAGGGGAAAGCCTAAAGCCTCATCCGACCAGGCTTTGGAGTGGGGAAAAGGTTGACCAGTATATCCATCCACATTATCAGGACCTAAACTAGTGACAACCCACCCTTCGGTAGTATCATCACTGCTTTTATTATGAACACCATATCCATAATATCCCGTACTGCTATTACTAAACGGGTCTTTCCATAATGAACTAATATAGGCAACGGGTGTTGTTAACACATGAGGAATAATAGATTTCCCCTGTGCATCATAATCTGGCAATGGATAGCGATTATTATCAATGTAATAGGATTCCAAAGCGGTAGCGAGAGATTGTTGTTCTGCTTTGGCACGAGAAACTTTAGCTCTTACTTGTGCCTGCAGAAAATTAGGAATAGCAATCGCCGCTAGAATACCAATAATCGGGAGCATGACTACAATTACGCCCCCCGTGACAATTCCCGCGATGGCATATCCTTCTCCGGTTATTTTTCCATGACTTTTGTGGATTTTCATAAACGACATAATTCCCAAGACCAAACCGGTAATTCCAAACAATACTCCGATTCCAACACAGAGTGTTACCAATCCCAAAATTCCCAAGACCATGGCGGTAATTGCCATTTTAGAATTTTCAACTTTTACAACAGGTTCATTGCTCGATGAGATAATAGCTCCGCATTGCGAACAAAACGTGTTTCCTTCAGGAACTTCTTTCTGGCATTTCGGACATTGCATCATAATATTTCCTCCCAATAATTTAAGAAAACGGGTACCGTCACATCACCCTATCTTTGCGGAATAATAGACCAAGTTGAGATTTGCGTCAATGGATATTCGGACACCGCTTATTTTTAATGAACCAATAACCAGGAGAGATGATTACAAGAGTATCACCTTGGGGGTATGAAGAAAATCCCATAGGAGTACCATTACAATCCTATTCAGGGGATATAAATCCTATATAATCCCGCACCATGCCAGGATATAATCGGTTTGAAATGGTCTTGTATTCTACCCATATCTTTCTGATGCCATAAATCCCTGACCTGATATGACCCTGACAACCCCAATTCCTTCCAGTCAACCAGCACCGGTACACCCGGCTCCTGACCCTGAGGATCAAGGGTATTGAAAAGTGCCAGATACCGGTCTTTAGAATCCGGTATTTCTGCGACCCAGGATATGAATCCATTATGGTTAAATAATTGATGACCACCGTGACTATTCTGATTCACTGAAAGGACTTCCCGGTTGGTGATAAGAGATAACGTAAAATCATCTAATTGTGTCAAATCCCCTCCAAACATCAATGGTGAACGAAATATGGACCATAGTGTCATTAGAGTAATTTGCTCATCATGGGTAAACCCGGTAGGTTTACCAAAGCGCACCCGGCCTAGTGGCAACATATCGGCATCCGGAAAATGTCCCGAACCTACATACGGTGACCATTTACGACATCTCTCAAACTGATCCAATAAAGCCGGCCAGGAATCCCAAAAATCATCGCTAATCCGCCACATGTTTGCCAACTGGCTTATTTCATTTCCAACTCCGATAGGTGTTTCTCCGGGTGACAGACTCAGTACCATCGGTCGACCCGTCAGGTCAATGGCTTTTCGGATGGCTTCAATCTCCGATTTATGATATTCCCGAGCGATATCGTCTACCTTAACAAAATCAACACCCCATTCTGCGAAGAGTTTGAATACAGAATTATAATATTCTTGCGCTCCCGGTTTGGTCATGTCAACACCATACATATCCCCGTTCCAGGCGCAAGTCGAGGAAGTATTGGCGATGTCACTGGCATGATAGGCGGTTCCTAAGACAGGCAGGTTTTCAGAAACTGCCTGCCGGGGGATTCCCCGCATCAAATGGACTCCGAATTTTAATCCCTGGTTATGGATATCCTGTGCTAAAGTTTTGAACCCTGAAGGAAATCTATTGGGTGCAGGTAGAAGCCGACCCCAATCATCCAATATCAATTTGGCGTCTTTTCGATAATTATAATCTATTGCATTCGGCTCATACCATTGGATATCCACTACAATATATTGCCATCCAAATGGTTTTAGCTTTTTGTCCATTACTTCTGCCTGAGCCCGGGTTTGTTTTTCAGTCACCGTGGTGGCAAAACAATCCCAACTATTCCAACCCATGGGGGGAGTCGATGCCCAATTCCAAAAGACAGGTTGCGGAGATTTTGGTAAGGACTCCGGGGAAACACCTGCACCACCGGAGTATATTGAGGATGTAGCCATAACGAATATGAAAACCGCTGTTTGCTTGATTCTCACTGACCGACTTCAATGGTGGTCACACTCAACGGCGGCATATTATATGAAACAGTCCCATTGGCTACATTTACGGTCACCGGATATTGTGTTGTAAAATTCGCCGCGGAAATCGCATAACCTTTGGCGCTTGTTGCTTTATACCCCTTGAAGGCAAACTGCATGGGAGACGGTTGCGAAGTCTTATTAATCGCCACCATAGTCAGTCTCTTGTTATTCTTTGAATCCAGTGCAGCATATACCGAATTGGCTGCCGCGTCTTCTCCGCTGACTGCCAATCCCAAATCTCCAAAATGAGACCCTTTCCCGTCATAATTCAAATAAGACTGAAACCCTGCAACTTGGGATACTGCCTCGGCCCCTAAACCCCAATTACATGCGGCAAATACTCCATACCGGCCATAAATTCCCAAGACATCCGCTTGAGCTAAGGCTCCGCTCATCACCCTGCCACCGCCATAGTTGTATTCGGTAATCGCAAACTTGGTGCCGGGATAATGTGTCTCAATTTGTTTCATAATAGTGGGGATTAGCACTATCGGCTTTTTCCCCAATACATCATTGGCTATCCAACTGTTTTCTACATAGGTCGAATCCCATAAGGATCGGGGTGCCTGGATTCGGGCTTCCTGGCTGCTGGGCTTATCCACATTACCGGTAATTCGGGTTCCGTCAGCATAGACTTCCGGATACCAGTGAATATCCAGTACATCCAACAACCGTTTCCCGAATTTCTTTTCTGCTTCCTTCATCGAACTTAAATAAAAATCTATAAAATCCCTGCCATTCGCGTCCGGGGCATTCCCAAAACTATGAAACCCCATCCAGCCATAATTCACCGGGCCAAAAATATAGGTATTGGGTGCCACATCCTTAATGGCTTTCGCGAAATCTATGTTAATCGCCGTCATCTGGGCATACGTCGGATTTTTCGGCCAAATCCGTTTATGGGTACCCTCCCAACAATCCGGTTCATTATCCAAACTGTACCAAACGGGTGTCTTGGGTGACTTAATTTTCTCAACCCAGTTCACATACTCATCCTGGTAAACGGCCTTGTCGGTCGTATCGGGTGGATAAACAAATTTCCCGCCCGGTTTTTTGGCATAGGATTTAACAAACCGGACATTCAAATAATTAGGCGTGTTGATTACATCCCCATCTCCATTCTTATCCGCGGCAACATATCCGGCGCATGGGACGGCTAATAATACGGCCGCTCCATGATTCTGGGCAGCGGTTAGAAATGTTTTGGATGCCCATCCCGGTTCGTTGGTTTCTCCCATATTACTGTCATTTTGATGGTGCCAGTCACTCCCGGCATTACTGGCATTATTTTCCCAGTTATAGGCAGTCAATCGGTTTCCCCCTTGCCGGGCGACAGTCACATTCACACCCAACTTATTCCAATCCGGAAAACTGGAACCATAAATATAGGGAGAAATTGCTTTTTGCTGTGTAGCGTCTATAGTAATTTTGGTTTGAGATTGAACCAGCGTATAAGTAAGACTGAAAATAAGGATGGTGATTAGTGAACTCTTGTAAATTAATTTGGATTTTAGAATTTTCATTTTATATTCCTCCTGTAAGAATGTGAGATTATATTAACATAGATTTCGATATAGGAAGACACAGTACCAAAGGTCAAAGGTAAGAGGACAGCTTATGGTTTCCTAAGAATCTCTTGAGAATCATGGAGAGTCATTTCCGGCGGAGAGTCTTTCCATAACTCTTCCGGCACAGAAGTCATATAGACCGGGACAACTACGAAATCCCACACCACTACACTTTCAAACGTACAGGTGTACTCTGTCCATGTAAAACTCCCGTCCCCATTAATCCAAGCTGTGGCAAAATTTGTCGGTGCATCCGGTGCTGCAACTTGATATTGAACAATCGCCATATTCCCGTCCGGAGTATTCCGTTGAAGCCCTGCTCCGTATCCTAGATTATTTGAAACATAATACTGTTTCCCTGTATCTGTCACATTCCCTAAGGTGTCAATGGTAAATAATTCAATATAATATCCAGTATTTGCCCAAAGGGATCTACTATCATTTGAAATTGCCAAGTTCTCAATCATATCTTGTGAAACACTTAGGAGTTGACTGGTAGTGATATTGAAAGTACTGTCAATTTTCATGACCAACAAATTCCCTGTATTATTGGGGGAGAGATTAAAACCATATTGAAACCCCAATTTTCCATCGGGCGTGAAATTAAATCCAAAAAATTGCCCATTCCCTATTGGGAATGAAGTAGTTTGAGTCAGTGTACGGGTATTATAGTTGATGGTATAGGCACTAAATGTACTATGAGAGGAGATAGCCAAAAGTCCTCGACCCAAGGGGTCTATGTAAGGAGTATCAACAAGAGGACTACTGGTTCCGTTCACCAAATCTCCGGTTGAGGTTAGAGAATAAATAGTATTCCCGATGACCAATTGGTCGTTGGGTGTAAAGGCAATAGCCCCTGGAGTGGTTGACCCAATGGAAACCAAACTCCCATCCGATTGGATTTGATACCGGTAAGTGGCATCTCCTGCAGCAAAAAGAAATCGATCATCCGGAGAGACTGCAAACGATCCATACCAAAATTGTCCTGTATTCCCTTCAATTGTATATCGTGTATAGGTATCAAAGATTTGACCGTTGGGTAGGACTTTTAATTGATAAATCATATCAGGATAATTACCTTCTACCACAATCATAAATAAACTGTAATACGCCAAGTCGGCATGACATAGGGAGGTCATGCCTACCAGAATAACAGCCATCATAAGGAATGTCACATTCCGTTTTTTCATCTTCTTTCCTTTAGGTACATTATACTACGTTCGTCATGAGATAACATTTAATTACGGATACAACTCTCTGACAAATAGGGCTGCGATGGGAGTCCCGTCCCCTTCCAAATCATAACTATCGTCCCATAATAATGCCGGGTCTCGGCGGTTGACCGCATTGGTCGTAATGCGCGGATGACCTATAATAGTATTAATATCATTCGAATTAAACAGGGTTACCGCACCCCCCTGATTAGTGGTCAGGTAAAGGAGGGTTCCCGAACCCGACGTTTGCCACACTGTCAGTTTTTCTCCGGTACTTCTATACGTTAAATCTGTTTCACCGGCACCCGAACCTATGGTGGAGGGGCCATAGGTACTATCCGGGGTCCAGATATCATTAGATGGGGTACTTAAATCATACGCCCGTAGATAGCTCCCTTCCAAAGCCGAAGAAAAATCTTGAAATGCTGGCGCACTCCCCGTATTATTTGGGTTATACACCAACCGCACATTGGCTTCCGCACTTTGTCCCGGTTCCGTGACAACTATTTTCAGGGGTTCCTAACAATCTCTTGAGAGTCATGGATGGTTATTTCCGGCAGAGAGTCTTTCCATAATTCTTCCGGGATTCCCGTGGCATACACCGGAACAATGGCATAATCAACTACTGTTCCCCCAGTAGGATGCGCCGAATCAAAGGCAAAGGTGTATCCCGTCCAAGTCAAACTCCCATCCCCATTAATAAAAGCTGTGGCGAAGCCTACTCCATCTGAATTCCAGTCAAAGTAGTCTACAATCGCCAGTCTTCCATCGGGCGTATTCTTTTGAAAACCAGCCGATGCTTCTCCGGTATCATTACTTACATAATATTCTTTGCCAGTGTCTGTAACATTTCCTAGCGTATCAATGGCAAATAATTCAATATATCCAGCAGACGCCCAAAGGTATCTACTATCATTTGATACAGCCAAGTCACTGATTACTCCCTGTGACACACTCAGAACTTGACTGGTGGTGACCGAAAAAGTACTGTCAATCTTTAATACCCATAAATCCCCTGTATTATTGGGGGAGAGATTAAAACCATACATAAATCCTAATTTCCCATCGGGTGTAAAATCAAATCCATAAAGTTCCCCATCACCTCTCGGAAACGTAGTGGTTTCATTCAACGTACGGGTATTATAATTAATAGTATAAGCACTAAACCCTGAAGTGATACCGGCTAAAACACCGCGTCCTAGTGGATCCACTGTAGCTAAGCCTATTTCTGGTCCCGGTGTTCCATTGACTAAATCTCCTGTGGAGGTGAGGGAATAGATAATGTTATCCCCGATGGCTAATTGTTCGTTGGGAGTAATAGCAATAGATTCAGCAGGAGTAGTTGACCCAATGGAAACCAAACTCCCATCCGGTTGGATTTGATACCGATAAATCGCATCTCCAGTGGCGAAGAGAAACTGATTATCTGGAGAGACTGCCAATGATCCATTAACAAATTGATTATAATTTCCTCCATTCGAATATTGGATATAAGTATCGAGAATTTGTCCATTAGGAAGTATTTTTAATTGATAAATGTTGCTCCAATCTTCTCCATCCACCACAAACAAACTATAATATGCCACGTAGGCATGACAGAGGGAGGTCATGCCTACCAGAATAATGGCGATTATGAAGAATGTCACATTCCGTTTTTTCATCTTCTTTCCTCTAGGTACATTATACTACGTTCATCATAGGATAACATTTAATTACGGATACAACTCTCTGACAAATAGGGCTGCGATGGGAGTCCCGTCTTGTTCCAAGTCATAACTGTCGTCCCATAATAATGCCGGGTCTCGGCGGTTAAAAGCATTAGTTGTAATGCGCGGATGACCTATAATAGTATTAATATCATTCGAATTAAACAGGGTTACCGCACCCCCCTGATTAGTGGTCAGGTAAAGGAGGGTTCCCGAACCTGACGTTTGCCACACTGTCAGTTTCTGTCCTGTACTTCTATACGTTAAATCTGTTTCACCAGCACCCGAACCTATGGTGGAAGGACCATAGGTATTATCGGGAGTCCAGATATCGCTGGACGGAGTACTTAAATCATACGCCCGCAGATAGCCCCCTTCCAAAGCCGATGAAAAATCTTGAAATGCTGGCGCACTCCCCGTATAATTTGGGTTATACACTAACCGTACATTGGCTTCCGCACTTTGTCCCGGTTCCGTGACAGGTTGACCGTTCGGATATTCAAAAACAATTTGTCCTAATCTTGGATTAAATAACAATGGACTTTCCCGCAATATAGTTGTACCAGTACTGTTTAAATCATTGAGAAACGCCAGTCGAACTCCATAGCACGTATCACTACCGATTGTATCTAACGCTTGCGGGTCATAAGACATACTGATGGCATGTCCTCCCGCCGCAGCCGCACCATTCCAATTGGGAATAAGGAGATTACTATTACTAGCATTCAAATTGGCACTACTGGCACTCAGGGAAACCCGCGCGGCGTAAAGTTCGGTTGTAAATCCCCACGTCGCCCAGACATTACTGTCCTGTCCCACGGAAAGCGCAAGGTCTTGCATACCGGTTTGGGTCGAGATAATATCATAAAGTCCCAATAACGCCCACCCGCCGGTATCGCTTACGTACTTATAAATTCGCAAATGACTGGTGTAATAAGCACTAGTGCTATCCTGGTCTGTATACACCACACCCCCGACAATGGTATTGTCAAAGGGAGATACCGCTAACGATGCAATACATGGATAAGACTTAGTTACCGGCAAACCATAAACCATCCCTGTTACAAGCTGATTATTAATGGGTGTATTCGGCACATGATACCCGCATCCATTGTAATTAGTAGTGCTATTGTTATAATGATAACTACTAGCATTGCCATAAAGCACCATGGATTGATCTATCAGGGTATTGGAATTCCATGTCCCAGATACCACATCGTTCCCGATAAAATTAGTGTTAGATTCCCTCATAAAAACCGTCTCACCACTGTACACAAAGGATATATCCCCAAATACATCTGTCGTATAGACCACAGAACCGTTGTAGTGGTATCCAACATCCAAGCGTCCAATCGGGTCAATGGTACTGGTACTCAAGGTCGCAGGAATAAGGCGATACGTCGAACTATTATCCGATGTCCCATTGGTATTGGTATTGCCCAAGGAGGCGAAAATGGAATAACGATAGGTCGTTCCACCTGTGAGTGTTGTCGTTTTCACGGCGCCTTTATCTCCCGACGCACTGCGTCCTTTTGCGAGAAATCAGTTAAGTATCTTTTGGGAATCATGGATGGTTATTTCCGGTGGAGGGTCTTTCCATAACTCTTCCGGAATTCCTGTGGCATATACTGGTACTATGGCGAAATCCACAACTTCACCCGTACTAGGATATGTTGAATCAAATGCAAAACTATACCCCGTCCAACTTAAACTGCCATCTCCATTGATCCATGCTGTAGCAAAGCTCCCTTCTTGGGGGTACAAGCTCCCGTCATCGTAAAAGACCACCATCATCTGTTCCCCTGGGGTTAGATGGCTATACCCGGCCTCAGTCCCTCCGGTGGTTCCGACACTCGGTACATAATACTGTTGCCCTGTATCTAAAACTTGTCCTGCGGTATTAATAGTTAACAACTCAATGCCAGTTCCAGTTGGAACCCATATATAGCGGTTGTTATCGGAAATTACAAGGTCACTATATCCGGAAGGCGCTGGATTAAGACTAAATACTTGGCCGGTAGTTACTTGAAAAGTATTATCAATATTAAGCACCCACAAATTCCCTCCATTAGGGGAAACATATTCTCCGCTAACAAATCCAAATTTGCCATTGGGAGTATAGTCATATCCAAAAGAGCCTCCGTTTCCTTGAGGAAATGTTGTAGTTACATTTAAGGTCTGGGTATTGTAATTGATGGTATACGCACTAAATGCAAAGCTTGTTGATAATCCTAGTATACCTCTCCCTAAAGGATCAGCTTTAGGATTGCTAATGACTGGACCAGAAGTTCCATTGATTAAATCTCCTGCAGAAGTTAAAGAATAGATCATTGAGGGACCGACATAGGAGCCGACAATTACTAATTCGTTATTAGGTGTAACCGCTAAATATCCTATGGTCCCCGGGGTGGAACCTAACGAAAACAAGTTTCCATTAGGTAAGATTTGATACCGGTTAATTCCCGGACTACTCCCGCCTATTGAGGCTAAGAGAAATTGATAATCATTAGTAACAGCTAAATCCCCATGATCAAACCCATCGCCTCCTGCGGTATACTGAATATAGGGATCAATAAATTGCCCATTGGGTAAAACTTTTAATTGATAAATTTTTGCAGGATTTTCTTCCCCCAACACTATATAGAGATTGTAATGATCTAGCGATGCTGGGCACCAAGCGACGGTGCCCAGTAACCCGATTACGGTAAAAATAAAAACTAAAACTTTCTGCAATGTCCGGCTCCTTTTAGGGATACAGTTCCTGCACAAACAGGGCTTGTTCCGCATTACCGCTGTTATCTAAATTATAGCCGTCGGACCAGCTTACCAGCAAGTCCCGCTGGTTGCGAGTATTGGTCGTGATGCGCGGATACCCCACAAGAGAAGCCGTATTAAAGAAGGTCGCGATATTCCCACGATTGGAAGTTAAGGTATTACTGGTTGCCCAGGTCACGAATTTACTTCCGGTCACTTCATAGGTTAAATCCATCTGTGCGGAACCAATACTTATTTCCTTCGGCCCAAAATTACTATCCTTTTCCCATGTCTCATTAGAAGCCGTAACCAAATCATAGGCACGTACATAGCCGTCATACGCTCCCGCAAAATCCTCATAGGCAGGGGCGGCATTCGTGAACCAGGGATTATACACAATACGCGCGTTATTAGAAGCAGTACCCCCGGATTCAGTCACTGGTTTTCCGTAAACTGGACTTGAATATTGTAAACTAACAACGCTCCTTTGAACTTGCAATGGACTCGATCGTAATTGCGGGTTACTTCCACCGGTGGTATCATCCAGAAAAACCAAGCGAATTCCATAGCGTCCATTAGCCGTATCTATGCTTTGGGGATCATAAGTCATGCTGATGGCATGTCCTCCCTTTAAAGACGCACCATTCCAATTGGAAATAAGGACACTAGGAGTCAAAGGGGCACTACTGGCACTCAGGGAAACCTGCGTTGCGTAGAGTTGAACACTCGATCCCCACGTCACCCAAACATTACTGTCCTGCCCGACAGAAAGCGAGAGGTCCTGAATGGTCGAAGTATCATAAAGTCCCAATAACGCCCACCCGCCGGTGTCGCTTAGATACTTGTAAATTTGTAAATGAATAGTAGTTAGATCGGTATATACCAATCCCCCGACAATGGTATTGTCAAAGGGAGATATCGCTAACGATGCAATCCCTGGAAAGGGCTCCGACTCAATGCCATTCACCGTCACAAGCTGATTGTTAATAGGTGTATTTGGCACATGATACCCGCATCCTTCTAAGTAGAGAGAGCTGGTATGACCCCCATTGCAGTAAAGCACCATGGATTGATCTACCAGAGTATTAGAATTCCATGCCCCGGACACCACATCGTTCCCGATAAAATTAGTATTAGATTCCGTCATCAAAATCGTCGTCTCAACGTTGTATACAGTGGATATATTCCCAAATACATCTGTCGTATAGACTACGCTCCCGTTATAATGATACCCAACATCTAAGCGTCCTATCGGGTCAATAGTACTGGTGCTCAAAGTCGCAGGGATAAGGCGATAGGTCGAACTATTATCCGCTGTCCCGTTAGTATTGGTATTTCCCAAGGAGGCGAAGATGGAATAACGATAGGTCGTTCCACCTGTGAGCGTTGTCGTTTTCACGGCACCTTGATCTACCGCTGTACTGCGTCCCCCGGCACTATAGGCAGAACGAGCCAACCCATTACTGTCATATTCCATGGCATACCAGGCATCTTCGTATATTCCTGTCGGACCGTTTGTTGATTTATAACTACTACCATCCAAAGCCGCCCAGTACTGAATTGAAGGGCTATGATAAAGAGAACTGGCAGGCAGATAAATTTGGATCGAATCATTTCCGAAGAGTAATATAACATAATCAGTTGAACTGATGGTCCACCCATTACCGCTGTTGGAAAGAGTTATCAATACATTACCGACTCCCGCACCCGTAGACGTATACGACCAACTTCCCCCATTCAACGTGGTAGCATACCCCAGTTGCGTACTCCCACTCAACCCGTTGGCATAAGTGGATACTGTGATCTTGGCACCGATCGGAGGTGTGCTGGCAAACGAATAGGACATCCCCGACAGGTAACTAATTTGCAATGGGAACCGGCTGGCATCTCCGCTATTCTGTGCCAGATAAAACCCGTCATGAGTCGTGGAACTCAAAAAGGTCGTACTGCTCAATTGAGTCTGGTGCACCAGCATCGGATTACTCCCCGTGATATCCGTATTATCCCCGCCCGTCGTATTCAAAGGAACTCCATTGGTATTTTGTCCATTATCCCAATACAGATTATTGCGGGTTTCTACGGTACAGGCACTATACTGGTTAACGATTCCGGTTTGATTTCCTACGAACAGATTATTTTCCAATCGTAAGGTAAGCGAATAACCCTCATTGGATAGTAGAACACCGATGCTATTCCCATAAAACGTATTACTTTGAAGATAGTTTGTCATCGTTGGACTCGACGATCCCGGCGTTATCAACAAGTTCACACCATACCCATTATTGATAAAGAGATTATTAACCACATTCGCCATAACCGTACTGGTGGTATAAGAATAGATTCCATATACATCGTTTTTAAAAATGTTATTCTGGATCGGTTTATCGATATTCAAAGAAGCTTCCTCATCAAGACCGTATTGGGCATAGGAGAATTGACAATATTGAATATTCGACGCCGGGTTTGAACTTAGAGACAGCGCAATAGCGAAGTAATCATTTGAATCCAATCCCCCGCGTAAGGGCATGGCATGTAAACTACCTGTCGCATAAATCGAAGTGAATTGGATTTCATTTCCCGGTTGACCTATGGCTGCGAGAGTCGCTCCGTTATTCAATTCCCCTCCCGTATCGGTACTATCCCGATAAAAGGAAACTACCACCCCAGAGTCAATCGCGAGCGTATTCCCATTCCCGGATACGGTGATGGAATAATTGCTGGCACTATTGCCAATGATCACATCCACCGGGTCATAGTGATAGCCGACATATTCATTAGTCCCCGTATCTCTGGGAACCAATGACCAGATTTGAGAGGTAGTGATGTTGGAAAGAATCAACATAGCGGTTTCGCTGGTCTTGGTATCCAATCCATAGACCGATGCCGCTGAATCACCGAGAAAAGTCTCACTCATAGTCAAATTATGATTCAAATAATAACTTCCATTGGGTGAACTACTATAGACGGGAAGGCTGCCGGTTTGTATAGTATTCTCTGTATAAGTTTTGGTTACTCCAAACCAGGGAGTTGCTACATCATAAAATTTATTATACGAATGCGTCCCGAAGAATGTACTATTCCCCGCATACAACCCAAAGGGGCCATTGGTGATGAGGTTGTTTTTGCAACTCAAATAAGTGCCGGTACTGAAATTCGCATAGGCATAGATACTCGTATCAACCCCGTCCACGGTATTATTCAAGGCATTGATATAGGCCGTGGTTGTCGTATTATAACCATAAATTCCATAGGCAGCTGGGCCCAAAATCAAATTGTTGAGTAAAGTAACCCCATTAGAACTTCCATTGTTTATCCAGACATCCGCCACACTACACAAACGGATGATATTATTTTCCACAGGGTTATTTAATTGAGTTTGAATTTTAAGCCCATATTGGGCATAAGCGATTTTACAATATTCAATCCAACTGGCTGTAGACGAAGTAGGTTGAAAATAAATAGCCGTAGTATAATCCCCCGGAGCAGGAGTTGCCGTGCTATAACCAGAAATTGTTGCTCCAACCGAATTATCATTGGCACTGGTAAACATGATATAGTTAAACTTATCACCTTTGGCAATAATCTTACTAGCAGTCTGGACGACAATCTCAGCTCCTTCCGAAAACTTAATGACGGTGCCGCCTTCAATCGCCAATGACCACGGGGAGCCAACGGTAAATGGCCCACTGAGATAATAGGTGTTTCCTGATTTCCAGACTTCATTAGAAGCTATCGTTGTATTCGTCAACGTTTGGTAATCGAGCGTTATCGGATATTGTGACGATTGTACCCAGCTAAACGGGACTCCTTCCAAAAGGTACAAGTGTCCATCCGCTTGGTAGAGTTGTTTATACATATTCAGAGGAAGTCCGCTATTTTGGCTGTCAAAGGCTTGACTTACTACAAATTGACAGATAGTATTCCCGGTGGAACTATCGGTAAAATATAAACTCTGATTTTCTCCCGAAAGAAAACTATTCGTTAAGGATTCTCCAGCACTGTTGGTGATGGAACAGGATACACTGCTGGTATCGATTTCCGTGATACTCACCAAATAGACGGTGGAGTCCATATTAAAGATGGCGGGAGAGGGGAGGGAAGAGTTGTTTTGTAAGATCAGTCTCTGCTCAAAAGAACCTCTCAAATATTGATATTGCACGTCTATTCCTGGAAACACGCCGGGATAGGTTAAGGTATTCCCCTTGAGAACGGGATAGGATTGGGAAACAACTTGTAAGGTCTGTAATGTGTTGGTTTGCATATTATAAAATCCGATGGAACGCAGACCCATCCGGAGTATATCGCCATTCGCGGTATAAGTCACAGGAAAGGAGGCGCTCATTGATCCAGTAAATTTAACCTGATAAGGTCCTTGCAAGGCTTGATAGGTTCCATCCTGAGTGGATTGTATACTCTCGACCGATACCTGCCAATTGTTGGCCGTATCCTGGTAACATAACCCATCGGCACGTTCATAATAAATTGGATAGGTTGTATTTTGCGTACCAGTGGGCAATCCGGTAACTAAATCTACGGCGTTTTCGATATTGGTGGTTTGCCAGACACGGGTATTGGCGTTTCTTCCTGAGACTACTTCGGTGACAGCATTGGGACCTGGAGTTGGGGTATCCGCAGAACAGGTCAAACCATAAAAACTAAAAATAAGCAAAAAGATTAATAAGAGAACACAGAAACGGTGGTTCATGGTATATATCCTCCCTTGGTATTTTTACTTTCTTGGACGAGAATCTCTACAGTCCTCAAATGGCATACGGTCAAACAGATAGGTTACTACTTCTTCACCTCCTTTCCTATCCAGATATTTATGCTTTCTAGAGTATAAGACTCAAAACAGGTTCATACCCTTACAAGAATATTTTCTTTTTTCTAATCCACCGGAAATAATATTCCAATAAGAACCATCTGTCAAGTACTTTTTTTAGGATAGTTTAATCATAGTAATGTTTCTTATTTTGTGAGGTAATTTCTATACTTCAGGGATATTTTGTTCTTTGCTGGACAAATGGTTGCTCAATAGATTAAGACAAGGTGAGGTGTGCCATTTTGGCATAGTTAAATTTGCGATTTAAGGGGCTCAAAATGTTTCAAAATTGGGTCTGAGTTATCTCCCTATTTTCTCCGTATTATCTCCGTATTGTCTCCCATTGAAAAAGAGTGAGGATTTGGTTCGGGACTGGATTTAAGGCTCTTTTAGGTAAGTTTGTTGTTTCTACGTCAATTTTGAGTGATTCTTGAAGGTTTTAAAAGAGGAGGCGGTAATTTCAGTTTTTATAGGGGGAGAAATTGGGAGGTATACCCATGAGGGTCTGACCCTCTTAGGTTGTCCTCCGTACCCAAATCGGCTCTTTCGGGTTAGGAATGTCTCCTAAACTGGTTTAGTGAAGGTGTACGTTTTGGGTCATTTTGAAGTAATTACAGGGGGAGATATTTATAAGGATTTAAATTGATTAGCGTGTTCCCGGATAACCTGCAAAGTATCCGTATCCGAATCGAACACAGAATTACGTCCTTGCGGCTCAAGGATTGGGTCACCGGTAAACGGGTCACCCTTCCGCCATTTAAAATCTTTCCGCGGGGAACGTCCCAAACCGCCCCAAGCCCAGAAATTCGAACCGACCAGGCTGCCTCCCGCAGACGCCACCTTGCAGATTTTATCAAAGACTACCTTAAAAAAATGATTCCGGGCGGTGACCGGTGCGGAAGAATCATTCGAGCCATAATCTCTATCCAGCCCAAATTCTTCCAAGACCATCGGTTTGTGCAGAGAATCCGTTAACCGAAGTTGTTGGTCAATATATTTCATGGATTCCTTTTCGGAATAAATCAACGATTCCTTCATCTTCTCTTGATTCCACCACCCCCAATTTCTGGGCCAGAGATGGATACAAATATAGTCGATAGAGCGGCTGCTGTGAGCCTTTACAAAACATTCTTCACTTTCCAAACACCCTTTGGTCCCTTCACTCCCGGTCGTCACCAAATGATTCTTATCCAAAGATTTTATATATTTGGCACTCCGGTCAATCCAGTCATTGAAATTCTTAAACTTTTGCGGTTCCAGTTTTCCATCGGGATGCGGTCTGGGTTCATTCGATAATTCCCATGCCATTATCACGGGGTCATCTTTGTAGAGCAATTTGGTAAAAGTATTTTTTCTAAATAAAAGATCCTTAATAAAACACTGATAATCTCTTTGGGCGCCATTATTCTCATAGAACGTCGCGGCATATTTCATGAAGTCGCCATAGGACGAACCTTTTTCCGGGTGTACCAGGGGCTGTTGCTTTTGCCAGGTGACATATTGTGCCATACCGCCCGTCCAGTCCCAATAATTAGTCAGATACACAACCGCAGACATATCTCGTTTTTTCATTTCCGCAAGTAAATAATCCAGACCTTTCAACAGAGACTTATTATACACACCCGGACGGGACTGGATAGCTGGTTTTAGGGTGTTTTTCAAGGGTGAATTTTCCACCCCGCCCATAACCCGCAGATTGTTTATCCCGGCAGATTGCAACAAATCCAATTCTTTCCGCAAACGAATTCTGCCATCTTTCGTGGCCCCCAAATAACACCCATACCACATATTGGCACCGATAACGTAATAGGGTTTTCCGGCCAACTCAAATTGTCTCCCGTTAACGGCAATAAAAGGATTTTTCTTCATAGACTCAAATCTTTCTGCCCTGCGCTGACATTTTCCAAATCCCGATTTGCCGTTTCCCATTGCTCATAGAGGGAGGGAATCAGGTGTTCGAGTTTTTTTAAGCGTTCGGTAAGGGCTTTGGCTTTGTGTCCTTCGGTATATATCTTGGGGTCACAAAGGGTTTTCTCGACAGTCACTTTTTCTTCTTCTAAAATTTTAATTTCCACTTCCAATTGTTGGACAATCTTTTTATGTTCATCGAGAATCCGGCGATGGGCGGCTTCCCTCTGTTTGCGTTTATGTTCCAGTTGGCGTACAGAGACGCGTGACTCTTTGGGTTCGGATAAAACTTGCGGAGGAGGAGCAACGACGGATTCTTGCGCTTTACTCCTGATTTCCGGGTCTTTGGAAAGTAACGCGGCTCTTTTTTTCAGGAAGTCAGAGTAATTGCCGTAATAATACCATGCCTGCCGTTCACGAATCTCGACAACGCGGGTAATCAATTGGTCGAGAAAATGGCGGTCATGGGTGACCAGTATCAAGGTGCCTTTGTAATCCACCAAGGCGTTTTGAAAGAGTTCACGGGTTGCCGTATCCAAATGATTGGTAGGTTCATCGAGGATAAGCAAGTTGTGACGTTCCAATAGTAGTTTGCATAAAGCCAGGCGGGATTTCTCCCCACCGGATAAAACTTCAATTGGCTTATCTAAATCATCACCTGAAAATAAAAATGCACCCAGCAAAGCGCGGAGTGATTGTTCTTTTACTTCGGTTTTGACGGAAGTAATCTCTTCCCAAATGGTTTTGGCATAATCCAAATTGAGACGACTCTCCTGCGCGAAGAAACCCATCGAAACCCGTTTTCCCCAAATCACTTTCCCCGCACGCGGTTCTTCCCGACGGGATAGGAGTCTTGACAAGGTGGATTTCCCTGCTCCGTTCACACCCACCAGCGCGATTTTTTCTCCCTGCGTGATATTGAAACCGATATTTTCCAATACAGAATTATCGTCATAGCCATGCGAGAGGTTTTCCACGTGGATGACTTCATAGGCGCATTTGGGCGGTTCAGGAAAATGGAACTTAACGGTTTTAACTTCCGATTCAATAACCACCCGTTCCATTTTTTCCAATTGTTTAATACGGCTTTGCACCTGAGTGGCTTTGGTATTTTTCGCGCGGAACCGGTCAATAAATTTATTGGTTTTCTCGATATATTCTTCCTGCCGCCGCGCTTCGGCTTCCAGTTGTGCCTTGCGGAGTTCTTTCTGTTCCAAATAATACCCGTAGTTACCGGAATAGATGGTCAATTTACCCCGTCCCAGTTCCGCCGTAGAGGTCATCATCTTATCCAGAAACCGCCGGTCATGAGAGACGGTAATCAGGGTTCCGCGGAATTCAGAAAGGAAATTTTCCAGCCATTCCATACTTTCCGTGTCGAGATGATTGGTCGGTTCATCCAATAACATCAAGTCCGCTTCCAATAACAGGATGTGCGCCAAGATAATACGCATTTTCCAACCGCCGGAGAATTCCGTGCAATTCTTTGGAAATTCTTTTTCCTTAAATCCCAGACCGATTAACACGCGCGCGGCCTTGGACTCGAAGGCGTAACCGCCCAAATGTTCAAACCGTTTTAATGCTTCCGTATGGCGTTCTACCGCTTCTTTATATTCCCGGCTATCGGGCGAAAACTCACCCATGTGATGATGGGTTTCGGTAATCTCATTTTCCAATCCCGTCAATCCCGATTTGGTACGAAGATAATCCATCAATGGCATGGGAGATAATTCCACAAGGTCTTGCGGGAGATAACCGATAATGGCATTTTTCGATTGCCGGATTTTCCCTTCTTCAAATTCCATGGTCCCGGCAATGATTTTCAGTAGAGAGGATTTACCGACACCATTGGGTCCCACCAAGGCGACCCGCGCGCCATCGGTCACCTGCCAATTGATTTTATCGAGAATGACCCGATCTCCAAACCCCAATGTTACCGATTCCAATTCCAACATAGTTTTTCCTGTTAATTAAAAAACTTATTACACGAATATAGATTTTAACGTATTAACGCAGAGAGGGAAAAAAAGATATTTTGAAATGATGTATTACAAACGGAAAGAGCAGGCCAATAGGATGGTCAACACCCATAGAAAAGAGCCGAGAACAATCCCGGTTATGGCTTTATTTTTGCCCAAATAAAATCCATTACTTTTTTTAATTTTACGCAGGGCGATAATTCCGCTGAGTACCGCCGCCGCGTTAAATATGATTCCCGTACACATAACCAAACCAGATATTCCCAAAATAGCCAACACTTGGGAGGTTTTTGCCAATTTTAAAACCTGTTTCCCGTTTCCGCAAACCGGACAAATCTCATCCAATTGGGGAATTTGGGTATTGCATTGAGGACATTGTATACTCTTCATCGCTCTATCTATAGTATCAAATAGACTAGTATTCATCAATCAGAATTGATAAATAATGTCGTCCCCGGTACCCACTTGGGTTTGACCGTTATTTCCGGGGAGACCGTCCGGTCCATAACTGACAAGGGTAGGTTTAAAGAACGGGGAGAAGACAGGGTCGTTTAGTCCGGGATTGGTTAACACTTTCACGGTAAAGAATTTATAAGGGTTACCCCAGGGGTCAAGCGGAGAACCGTATTGGGAAGGTTGAACTGAACTTCCGGTCGTGCAGATATTGTGATAATTGATATAGGGACCTTTCCAACTGGAAAAAGGAAAAATGGACGTTTGTAAAAAAGAACCGTCGGAATTGATAGCGAAAGGTATGGGTTCAGATTGAATCTTATAATGAAGTACATTGCCCTGATAATATGTCCCTTTTCCCGGTTCATCACCCAGCGCCCGCAAGGTCACGTAATATCCCGTGTCCGTTTTCGCCATAGTTAGGGATTCAGAAATGGTTTTCATCTCTGCCTGTGCAGCGGTTGGTCGGGCATATCCCCCTTGAGGCTGTGCTTGATTCCCGACAAAGAATAATAAAATAAATATGACCAGCATCAACCAGAATAACCAATGATAGAATTTGCGGGAATTATGGGTAATCATCTTGTCTTTTAGTATAGGGCAAAAAGATACACCTGTCACGTATTATGTTCCCTTATCGCTACAATTCGGTATATAATAATATTTTAAAAAATGATTGAGTTAGAATGGATATATAAAAAGATTAAAAGCGAGGAATATGATTATTCAAAGCATGGTGACCAAGAAAGACAAAATGAATATCTGTTAATTACCGAAATAGAAGATGCCATTCTTAGAGGAAGAATACTGGAATACTATGAAGATACAGGTAGAGGAGAAAGTTGTTTAATCGTTGGTTTCACACAACAAGGAAAACCGATTCATGTAATCTGTGGTACACGAGGAGACCGATTGGTGATAATAACAGTGTATATTCCCAAACCACCTAAATTTAAAACTCCTTATGAAAGAGGCGAAAATGTTTAAAACCTGTAGTTTTTGCGGTAACAAAAACTTTAAAGCCAAAAGTGTACAATATATTTATAAAAATAAAGATAATTTTCTCATTGTGAATAATGTACCTTGTGAAGAGTGTGAATATTGTGGAGAACAATATTACCAAGCCGAGGTGTTAAAGAAGATTGAGAATGAATTTCTGGAGATTCATTCCTCCGGGAAAAAGACTCCCAAACAACTGACCGTGCCTGTCGAAGAATTTGTTGAGATTTAATATTTAGTAATCAGCTACCACAGGAAGGTTTGATTGTGCCTTCTGTTCAGCGTTCCATTAAGACATCCTTTTCTTCAATAGGACTGTCGCTTTGGCACCCACCTTCATTACATGAAAAAGTTTTTGGGGATATTTTTTTTCTCCAAGATTAACCGCTTCCAAGGGAGTTGCACCTAGAAAATAGTCGCCGGAGTCTACTTCAATGGCAACAAATTGACCTTGGGCACTGGTTTCTAATGAGGTGCGCAACCGTTCAGAGTAAATCCTTCGGCCTTGTAGTGCCAGGTTATGGTGTGTAGATACAGCCATTAGTATCTCTTTGTTTTACACTATGAACAAGTATATCAATTCTTATTGGTATAATCTAGATATTCCCTTTACTATAAAATATTTTGTCATAATCACGGGAATAAAACGATTTTAACTTTATTGCAAAACATAAACACATGACTTGAACTCGAATCCTACTTGAGGCCGTGCCTGATTCCCGACAAAGAATAATAAAATAAATATTACCAGCATTAACCAGAATAACCAATGATAAAATTTGCGGTAATTATGCGTAACCATATTGTCTTTAGTATAGGTCAAAAAGATGTGGATGTCATGTTTTGGGTTCCTTGATCGTTATGATTTTTGCTTTTTTCCGTGACTCTATATTTTCCCTTGACGCACCTATAGGTTGGATGTAATATAAAGCTAGTTAAGAACGGATAACGATGGACCGCATTTCAATAAATGAAAGGAACTTAATACTATGGAAGATTCTATAAAACTTATAATATTAGATGGCGGTGGAACTATCTGGTACTCTATGGACATCCTTTGGAAACATTATCAAGACGCATTTGAAAAATTTAAGCTGCTTAGTCCAAAAGAATTTGAAGAAAGGTTTCCGTTCAAAGATGTTACGTTAATAAGTTCTTTACAAGCTTTTAATTCACGACGTAATATGCCTAAAGCACTATTAGCTATGTATTCCACCAATACAAAACCGGATGATGTACTCCATAAAAGCGTTAATGGATATGAAGGCATACATCCCGAAGATTGTTTAAATGATCTTTATTCAAAATTTTGTGCTAAAAATTCTAAAATTGTTAATTTGAATCATGATATAGGCGAGTTCCTAGTCCAGGCTCTTGATAATTATGATGATAATAAATATCCTGAGTGTAATGGAGCTTGTGAAGGAATAAAACAATTGTATAATAGTGGTTATAAACTTGCCGTATTAAGTAATCGAAAACTTTCATCAACTGAAAGAATTCTAAAAAATTTTAAAATCTTTGACTATTTTGATTATGTGGAAGCTCCGTCAGATTGGGCGGAACCCGTTAAAAAACCAGTAAACCAGATACTCCTTCGTTATAAAATTGATCTTAATAATCCTATAGAAGCGATATTTATAGGAGACTCTAATCTTGATATTCATTCTGCCCATGATCATCTACTTTTTACAATAGCTGTGCGTGGAGGCATGGGTGACGATATTGTATGGGACTTAGAACAACCAAATCCAGCGGAAAGAGTTGATTCATTAAAAGATGTTCCTAAATTATTGTCAGAAATCAGCCCGTCGTATCCAACAAAATACAAAAAACATTTCAAAATCTAAAAGGGTTCTACGAATCAATTGTAACACACTTTTATAAATCTAATTGTTTAATGGTACCACTTGAGATAAGCTCATTGATAATATGATATGCAAATTCTTCTTTTTCTTTCTTATTCTTACCAGATAGTCTTACACGTATTGAAACCTTACGAATTTCACTTTCTAAATCTTTACGTAATATTTTCTTATTTACATAATGCCATACTGCCTCTTCTGATTCAGCAGCAAGCATAACAGCTATTTCTAGTGGAAGGAAAATTTTTGCTGGATACTCCACCCATCGAAATATTCTTGAAAACCAATTATGTAATTTCTCTGGATCCCTAAAATTAAGTTCTATGCCGTCACAAATCGAATGAGTATCTGGATGACGAAATGATATTAGTGTATGACCTGGTGCTGAGCGAGTATATTTGGTCATCCATGATTCAAATGAAGGGACTGCGTAAAGTTGAAAGTTAGGATGTTCTAGTGCCTCAGCCAATAATTTTGCTGCTCTCTTTATGTATCTTTTTTTCTTTTCTTCGTCAGCTAATAAATCGATAGTGCCTTTTAAAGAGGAACTCGTAATTTTGCAATCAAAGAAGTAGAGACGTTCTGCTTGATATTTTCGAGATAATAATCCATCATCAAAATTTACAACACGCCATTCATCTTTTTTGTTGATTTTTGTGGCGAGGGGGCTCTCCTGACCAATATTTAACCATTTAAGAATATAATCTGTTCCAAATCGTTCTAATGGATCAATTATTCCTGAACTGGTTGACATGGTTAATGCGGTGCCTGATCCAGCTCTCGAAATAAAATTTGGCGCACCCTCATATATCTGTTTTGCAGAGACAGGATGCACTCCCACCCCGTATATACAAGCAGCATAATTTGAGAGATATAAAAGGCCATCCTTACTAGCTACACGTTTAAGTTGGGTTCGTATTGGTAATATGGTTCCATCAAATAATCCCTTGATTTTGAGTCGCAATTCAAAAGCACGCCATATTTGTTCAGGCTGTAAAAGCGAAACAACCCCGTTTATTAATTTACCTGGATTTGAAATTAAAATTTTTTTACCCAAACATTTCAAAACCCCTGTTGTTTCAAGCGCACGTAGTTCTGTGTTGTTTTGAGAGTTTTGAGATGATTTATATTCAAGTGAAGGAATATTTTCAAAGGAACGTAAATCCGACGGTGCTATCTCCGGCTTTTCTTTTGGGAGAGTGTGTATTCCTTCTGCAAGAGAATCAATAATTTTTTCTTGAGTTTTGCTATATGTTAAGTCATCCCACTTTTCATGTTCAGTAACAGAACGGTCTCCTATAACTTCATTAAGAAGCTTGGCTGTAGTTGACAATCCTACAGATTTTAATTTTTTGCATAACTCACCTACTTGATTTGAAAGTGGTTTATCTCTCATATTCAGAATTTCTTTATGTAACGTTCTAGTTTAACATAATTGAATAAAATTAATTTAACTATGATATAATCCACAACATATTTTGTATATATGTCACGCTTGTATTTATTAACAGATAAAACTTAAAAAACTATATAGCGTTGGGTAAAGTAAGAAATGAGTGGAGTAATATCATTATTAGGGGGACAGATAGGTGTAATTGCTGTATTAGGTGCGATAGCTGCTATCCTCACAATATGGCAGGTTTTCTATGGGAATAAAGATAAAATTAAAAAGCTTTTAAAGCCCACAACATTCACTTCGGAAAATCTTTATCATCGTTATGAAAAAGCTATCGATCAAATATGGATTCAATTGACTACTTGGCCGGTATATTCTGAATATGAAGATTGTTTAATTAATTCAAAAGCTCGGAAGATATACATAATAGGGCCTATAGAGAACGACCAATTTTATAAATTACCCGGTGTTTTGTGGCGATTAAAAATTAAAGATGTAATTGAAAAAGACCCTAATAGAAAAATGTTTTTATATCATATTTCAGCAGTTCCCTCAATAGCCAAATTTATACTCATTGATACGGCGTTTTTTTCTTCATGCGGAACAAAAAAGAGTAGCACTATATATAAGGAAATTAGCACTTTCCAGAATGAAATACCGACCGACATACTGTTAAAAGAAATATATAATAACGGTGAAGATGCGCTGCTTAAAGTTTATAAGATGATTGAGGATCAACTAACCTTACACGAAAATATACCGATAAAATTATTAATTTCTAGGATAATCTCTCAATATAGAGCTTCCTGTACTGAGAATATTCGAGATATTAGAAGAGCACACAAGAAATTATCCGATAATGATTTAAATAAACTTTTGGAAGATACTATACCTTTATTGGTAAGTTACGTAAAAAATAATTATGGGATAAAAACTGTTATTATTTTAGACGATGGAAAGAATATAAAAAAAGTAGGTCTTTTGCCTGTTTATGATACACGAAAGACGTTTAGAGATGTTATAGAATCATTAAAAAGCCGAAGAGTAGCACCAATTGGAAATCTTCCCCAAATGAGAATAGTTATAAATGGTATATGCAATGTAAATTGTATTTATTGTCCTTACGGTAATGAAAGTTATTCTCTCAGCCAAGCTCATTTAGAGCCAGAGGATTTAAATGATATCTTAAATAAATCATATGATTTAGGATTTACAGAATTTGCTATCACTGGTGGAGAACCAAGACTCCACCCAAATTTTATTGACATTTTAGAGGTGATAAAGGGGTTTTTGAAGGATAATACAGATTCCTCCATTATTATAAATACTAATGCCATTGATACTAGGAGATGTTTTACCTTTGAGCAACTTTTATCTGAACTAAAGGATTATAAGAATCGGGTTGTTTTCAAGATTAGTCTTGATGGGCTTAAAAGTAAAATTGTTACAGAAGATAAAGAGAATCCCAATTATTTGGAATTTTTGAAAAGATACCCCAAGATTGATCATAGTGAAAATATTATCAAAAATATTGAGAAGGCATTGGATCAGGAATATAAGATTGGATTAAATTTTGTTCTTACTAAATCAAATCAAAAATTTTTAAAAACCACTTTACTTTACTTTCATGACATGTATAAAAATCAAAATAAAAAGTATCCAAGCTTATACTTTAAAATTCTCGATCTAAATTGGTATCATGATATTGGGAACAGACATAATGAACCTAGTAGTTATCAATTTTGGAAGAATCAATATAAATCCCCATTAGAATACTATTATGAAGAAAATTTACAGAATATTTTTGGAGTACCTAAAGATACGCTAAATTTGAATTTTGGTATTCCGATGGTTGAGGTTAATAACAGTTTTAGAATAAAGATCAAAGACTCGTCTTTGGGAACTCATTATCATAAAAAAAACCATTGTTCTTCCTGTCTCTTTTATATAAAAAATTTATGCCAGGAAGGAATCTATCAGCCTTGGATAACACCTGAAGGAACGCTTAAAATGTGCTATCATCGCCCCGATATTATTAAGTCTATATTGGGTAGTGACAATGTTATAGAACATCCAGAAATATTAGACGAATTTAAAAATCTCTTGGGTGAGTTAGAATATGTTCAAATAAAACAAAGAACATGATAAATATGTTTTCTGAGTCTGGAATGGAACGTAGCAGATTTCCCGACACCATGAAAAAAGAAATACACATTCTTAGGGATAAATAGGGACTCATCAAAACTACTCGCTCTATTCTTTTTCTCCATTCCCAATTTAGGTCTTGATGAATCAAGCCCCTACTTTATATCCCTGTAGGGATTTCATTTATGAATCCCAAAGTGTCCCTAAGAGAGGGAAATTAGTATGACAGGAACAAGAGAAGAAACGATGATAAGATATTAAATTGTTTTATTTTATAAGGTTTGGAGAGAACAACCATGTGGATTCGACCGGAGAGGATTAATTTTGAGGGGGGAAATATGAAACGGAGAAATGGGATATTTTAATTTTGAATTATGAATTTTAAATTTTGAATTGAAAAAGGGAAGGCGTCGGGAAAGAGAGTTTCTTCACAGACTCAGAATGACTCTACGAGTCAATTTTGAATTATGAATTTTAAATTATGAATTGAAAGGGAAAAAGGGCTAAAGCCCTGAGACCCTCAACTATAGTTGGGTAGAAGGGAAATAGAAGGGAAAATAGAACGGGTGTGCCAATTTGGCATAGTTAAATTTGCGATTTAAGGGGCTTAAAATGTCTCAAAATTGGGTGGGTATTGTCTCCGTATCATCACCGTACCAACGCCGTACCAACTCCCATTGAAAAAAAGTGAGGAACCGGTTCGAGCCTTACCCGAAGTCTCTTGGAGTATCGTTCGTTAATCCTGGGTTAATCTTGAGCGATTTGTGGGAGTTTTAAAAGTGGATGCATTTTGGAAAAAGAGCAATAATTTTTCAGGGTTATAATGGAGGTAAATGGAGTAGGAAGTCGTGTATAGTCATTTAGATATATTCGCAGAAACGGGTTGGGCATGAGGCTCTAAAACGCCCCAACTTTATATTCCCTGTAGGGGTTTCATTCATGAAACCCAAATCCACATTTAACCCATTTGCCACAATATCCTATGATATAATCGCAGTTAGAGGCAAAATAAGATATGGTAGAAATTGCGCCAAGAATTCAGATTGATGAAAATATTCGTTTTGGGAAACCTGTCATTAAAGGGACACGGGTTCCCGTGGATTTGATTGTCGGCAAACTCGCCGGTGGAATGACGTATGAAGAAATCATGACGGAATATGAGTTAACCAAAGAGGATATTTTTGCCTGTTTAGAGTACGCTGCCAAACAATTATCTTCGGAAGAAGTGCGAGCTGTTCGCTAGAATGTTATCCTTCGTGATAGACGAAGATTTATCCCGCTCAATCTCAAAAATGCTCCAAGAAAAGGGATGGACTGTCTACGATATTCGAGATCACAACCTGCGGGGTGCTAAAGATGAAGAAATATTTCAATTTGCCCAACAGCAAAAAGCCGTCTTACTACCGGTGACACGGGCTTTGGCAATGTAATACAATTCCCATTAGGTAGTCATCATGGAATTGTAATCGCCCATTTTCCAAACGAAATAACAACAATAGAGTTAAATAAACAAGTTCTCAAATCTCTGGAAAACTTCTCAGAGAATGACTATGTTGGAAATTTGATTGTTCTTGAACCGGGAAAAGTCCGGTTGCGAAGGAAATAAGGTACTCAACCATGTAGATTTGACCAGAGAAGATTGATTTTGAGGGGAGAATAGGAAACGGAGAAGAATATAAGAATTTCAGATTTCAGATTGTAGATTTATGATTGAAAATAAAAAATGTCTCTGGTTTCTAAATTCTAGTTTCAAGTTCCTAGTTTCTAGTTTCTAGTTAAAAAAAAGGAAGGCATCGGGAAGAGATAAGGTAAAAGTTCCCGATGGATTATTTTTGACCAAGATTCAGTTATTTGGTTTTCTGGTTGTTTTTATTATATTGTTCCAACATCCAGGCTTGCAGGAATTCACCGGTATACCCCGGTCCGGTTTTGATATTCAACCAATCCTTCTGTAATAATCCGGGATACCAGTCGGGTGTGGCAGACCAGCAAATCCAGCCCATATCATGAGATTGACACATTTCTTTTAATTGCTTTAAATAATCGGGATTAATATCCGGTTTCATATCTTTGCTATCCTGGTCCCAGCCAAATTCTCCCAGGATGACCGGGGCTTTGGTCGAAGCATGTACCGCATTACTAATTTCTTCCTGTTGCCAATTGTGGTCGGTTTCCGGATAGATATGCGAGACATATACAATGTTTTTCCCTTTCACTGGATTTTCTGCCGAATCACCGATTTCTCCACACCACATAGGTCCCCCTACCAGGATAATATTATTGGCATATTTCCGGATGGTATCCACCCAAGGCTGAAGATGCGATTTGGTTTCGGCCCATCGGGGTTTGGGTCTATCTTTATCCCGGGGTTCATTGAACACTTCAAATAACACATGGTCATCCTTGGCAAATTTCGGGGCGATATAACTCCAGAACTCTTTGGTTTTTTCATCGATACTTTGACCATCTTTATCAGTGCCATACGTATTATTTACATAATGCCAATCAATGACACAATAAACACCCCGTTGTTTACACCGGTCAACTGCCGGTCGTAAATGCTTGGTATAAAACTCATCATGAGAAATGGCTGTCCACCGGTATCCAAAATCTTTCGAATCTTCCGCATGTATCGGCAGCCGGATAATATTGGTATACCATCCTTTGGAGGTATCGGTCATCCGGTCAATCATTTCAACACAATTGGGAATATTCCATTTCTGGTCAGAACCCCAGTCCAAAAAAGTGATTTCCGCCAGGGATACTCCCTGCAAGATTACTTTTTTCCCGTTGGATGTTTTGATATATTTCCCATCCACATGCAGCCGGGATAATTCACCATACCCGGATGATATAAAAATATACTGTACTAATAGAATCAAAAACGAGAATTTGAAAATGAACCACAACCCTTTTTTCATAGAAGTCCTCCTCAGGATCCGGAATTTCAAATAACTATCGTATCTGTTGAATCCTTCCATTGTCAATAACAGATACCATTTAAGAATACCGGGAATCCTATTGGGAAATCAGTTTAATTAGTGAAATGAGTGTACCGGGTTCTTTTATTCGCATTCTCCAACCGATTTCTTTATAATGATCTAACCTTATTATCAAATCATCCTGGAGTATAACTTATGTGGCAACGGCCGGAGAAAATCACCCACGAAGGAAAATGGGTCAGGTTGGATATTCTAAATCCTGAATCGCCCTATTCTGATTTGTATGACATCGTCCTGAGTTCCTCCAAAGAACCGTATGATATTTTTCAGTACATGCCGCAGGGGCCGTTTCATACGAAAAATGAATTTAAAGAATGGTTGGAAAAAGAGGCGCGGGTTAAGGATACGAATGCCTATTGTGTATTTAGCAAACGGCTGAATCAATATGTCGGGATGTGTGAAATTATTAATATAGTGGAAGCGCATGGCCAGGCGGAATTGGGGAGTATCTGGTACGGGAAAAAAGCACAGAAAACGGAAATCAACTCGGAGACTATTTTCCTTTTATTGCAGTATTTATTTGAAACACTGCATTATCGCCGGGTGGAATGGAAATGCGACAATCAAAATATTCCCAGTAAAAACGCCGCTCTCCGGCTGGGATTTAAGTATGAGGGTCTTTTCAGAAATCACATGTTCATCAAAGGCAAAAACAGGGATACCGCCTGGTATTCCATTATTGACACGGAATGGCCGACCACCAAAGAACATTTTATGAAAAATCTTTTGAGAGAATTTAAATAGAAATGAATCGTTAACTCAGGCTTTGTTTTGATTCCCAAAGCTATGTAAAAACCTCCCAGAAAGTTTTCTATTTAGTTGCTTTTATTGGAGATAAAAGCTTGACAACCTATTTTTGGCTACCTACAATGGCAGATATACAAATTTGCAACGCAGGGAGAAATATCATGAAAAGAGTAGTCCAATATATACCGGTTATTTTTATTATATCTTTCTGGATACCCGTTATCCATGCGCAACAAACCATTCAGACAACACAAAATCAGCAATGGTGGCAGGGTGGGTTTCGGGGAAGATGGGAGGACAATCCTTTGGCAAAGAAACTTCCGCTCATTCAGGTAAAGGGAAATAAGTTTGTTAATTCAAAAGGGGAAACGATTTTATTCCGCGGACTGGCGATTTCCGATCCGGATAAGCTTGAAAAACAGGGGCATTGGAATAAGGAGCATTTCGAGAAAGTCAAAGAAATGGGCGCCATGCTCGTCCGTATTCCCGTACATCCCGCGGCATGGCGGGAACGTACTCCCGCCAAATATCTTGAATTGCTAGATCAGGCGGTGGAATGGTGTACGGACCTGAATATGTACGTCATTATTGATTGGCATTCCATCGGCAATTTGGAAATGGAACTTTTCCAGAACCCTATGTATGACACCAGCAAAAAAGAAACCTATGAATTTTGGCGCACGACGGCCAGACATTTTAGAGGACATAATACGGTGGCGTTTTTGGAAATATTCAACGAACCGACGGATTATCGGGGGCAGCTTGGCACTGTGTCTTGGAGTGAATGGAAAAAAATTAATGAAAATATCATCCGACTCATCCGGGCGAACGGCAATGAAGCCATTCCACTGGTCGCCGGATTCGATTGGGCCTATGACCTGACTCCGATTCACAATGAACCGATTGAAGCGGAAGGAATCGCCTACGTCACACATCCCTACGCGAATAAACGGCCGGAACCATGGCCACCCAAATGGGAAGAGGATTTCGGATTCGCGGCAGACAAATATCCGATGATTGCGACGGAATTTGGATTTTCCATTGACACCGGAAAGAAAGTGGGAGAGAACGACTACGGCAATATCATTGTCAAGTATCTTGAAAGCAAAGGGATTAGTTGGGTGTGTTGGTGTTATGACCCGCAATGGGGTCCGCGAATGCTCCAATCCTGGGACAACTATGAACTCACAGGAAGCGGCGAGTTTTTTAAACAGGCATTACATGGGGATATTGGAAAGTAAGTTTCCATGTAAGCACAATAATCCTATATACAAGGGATTTTAGATGGGTACTTGGAGCAGGAAATCGTATAACTTTTTCGAGAGGACGTCGAGGGAATATTCCTGTTCTATTTTTTTTCTGGCGTTTTGACCGAGTATTATCCGGAGTTGGGGATTTTGGATGAGGAGTTCCATTTTACGAACAAACTCATTTTTATCTTTTGCCAGTAAGCCTGTTTCCTCCTCTTTTAAAACATAATTAATCTCACCGGTGGGACTGGCGACAACGGGTAATCCGGTTGCCAGGTATTCGAAAAGTTTGGTGGGGCTTTTGGATTTTGTCCAGAGGGTGTCTTGAATCAAAGGCAATAATCCGATATCCGCATCACGGAGAAAATCCGGCATTTTTTGGTGCTCTACCCAGGGACACAATCGAATCGGCTGACCGGCGTATTGAGTTTTGATGAGTTCTTCGACCTGGGGCAACCATCTCCCACCTGCCACCAAGCGTAATTCGAGATGGGAATATTTTTTAGTCAATTCTGCAAAACAATCGAACATGAAGCGGACATTTTCAAAAATCGGTTCTCCCCAAACCACGCCTGTCCAGATAAAGATAAGTTTGTCATGCGGATGTTTATTGACGGCAGGAGTGAATTTATCAGATTCCACGCCCGTGGGGATATAAGCTACACGGCTATTGAATTTCGACAGATAATCCACCAAAAAATGGCTGGATGCCACACACGCGACCGCATTTTTCGCTACCATTTCCGTCATGGTTTCGTAATTGGACGTTTTGAAAAAGAATTGGTTCAACGAAGGACGATTGAAGATACAGGGAAGAGGAATATCATAATCGTCGTAATCGAAAATATAGGGTTGATTTTTCAGACGATAACAAAGATAGGGCATGGCGCTGTGATAATGAATTTTCTGGAGATAAAATAAGGTTTTGTGTTTAAAAAAAAGTTTTGGAAATGCTTTGATATTCAGCCAAAGTTTATTTCTGTCCCGCAATTCGTACATATCCGCTTCAGAAAATTGTTTTTCCAAATCGTCTTTATAGGAAAGCACGGAGGTGTTCATGCCCAATTTGTGTAGACCTTCAGCGAAATGGTAACAACGGACGCGCGTGTGGGGATAGCCATAACCGCTCAGGCCGATAAACAGAATAGGTGTGTCGGGTGACAATGTCGCCTTACTCCACTCTTAAAATACGTTTCATGGTTTTGTATAGTTTAAAGAGAGTTTTATTGCGAATGGCATCCAAATCATGTTTTGCCGATTTATAGGCATCGGTCATTTCATTCAACCGATGTTGTAAATCCGTCGTTTGCTCCCGGCTCTTTCCCAAGTCCTGTTCCAACAAGTCGATACGATCGGTGGATTGTTTTAAGATGTGCTGCGATTTTTGACGAAGAATCGGATTTTGGCAAAACTCATCCAGAGGTGCAATAGCTTTATCCCAGGTATATTTATCGCGCACTAATTTTTGTGCGTTTTCACTGTATTGTTGGATCATGCCCGGATTCTCCAAAATATTTTTTACAATATTCTTAAGTGAAACTGTATCTTCCGGGTTCACAATCCAACCGGCGGAATACTCTTCAATCGGAACGGACAATTCCAGATAGTCGCCGTAAATCACCGGCAGTCCGCACCAGAGATATTCAATGGTGCGCGTGGTGAAAGCGAGTTCCCGCTCCGAGTTGCGTTTCATCACATCCACGGCAGTCGTTGCGGAAGTATATTCTTGTATCAACTGTTCATGGTCTATCATTTCAGAAATGACCACCCGTGGATTTTCAGCCATTTGTTTTTTTAAATCGTTATATTTTTCACCGTCAATGCTATGGAAGGGATGTTTCCCGACAAACATTTTTAATTGACCGCGATTGGCCGATGCCAAAACATCGGCGAGAGTATTTAACGTCAAGGACGGGTCCTGCCATGCCCAGGACACTCCACCGAAAACAAAGGATGGTTCTTCAGGTAAACGATGTTGTGGGAGGTCGGGAGATAAAGAAACTGGGATGGTGGCGATAGTGATTTCTTTCGGGTCCATGCCAGCCATCATCAACCACGCCCACCAATACCATTTTTGTCGTTCCCCGGCACAGGTAAAAAAATCCATTTTTTGCATGGTCTTTATTTTATCCAGCGCGCTGTCCCGGAAATTACTGAGATGGCGATAACTATTTTCGATAAGGAGAGACCCGTGTAAATCCATCACAGCGGGAATATCCGATGGTTCATAAAAGACAGCGGTGGGCCATTGCTGGAAAATCACCATATCAGGTTTCATCCGGTCAACGATTTCATTCACCTTCACTGGATTATGGACATATTTCGCCAGCGATTCCGGCGGGTTGGAGATTTTATTCAGAACAAAATCAGGGAGAGAATAATGAACTTTGTGTCCACGAGATTCCAATCCCTTGCCCAAACTCCAACTGCGAATTCCGCCGCCACCGACCGGCAACCCATACCCCGGCATCATCTCGTGGGTAATATATAGAATTTCCCTATTCACAGCACAGATTATAGATTAGAAAACACGCTTTATCAATTTTCGATAAAAGTTCGTTGCTTGACTGATAGGAGTTTGCAGTTGTTCTTCAACAGATTCTTTTACTTTTTTAAGAGAGGATTCATCAGGTGCGGGTTGCGGATTACGCACCCATTTTCGCAACGGTTCCAAGGTCTTTTCAAAGGTATAATTGTTTTTTACGAACTGTTTTCCCATTTGTCCAATTTCTTTTATTTTATCGGGATGAGTGATAGCAAACTCAAGTTGGGAACGAAATAAATCACGATTTCCAATAGGACAGGTCAATCCCAATTGGTTGTCTTGAATGACTTGACTGATTTCTGTTCCCAGAGTTGACAACACGGGTAATCCTATTTTCATCATGTGAATCAAGCGGTTACGCGCGCCTGTTAAAGTTTCATAATTCCAGGCGTCAATGTTTATTCCGAGATTGCTTTCAAAATAATAATCGTGAATCTCTTCCGTTGGGACCCAACCCTGCATGATAAATTGATTCTTGACAGGAGATTGGCCAATTTTCTCCAGAAATTTTTGATAGGTAATTTCATTGTGCAGGGGAATCGCGCCGCCGGTGGAGACAAATTTTACTTGCGGATATCGGGTCATCACGGAAACCAATCCATCATAAAGAAAATCGGTATCCGTCCATGTGTTATATCCCCCGCTCCAGAGAATCACAAAATCGTTTTCATTGACCTGTTTTCCTCGAAGCACGGTTTTCTGATGGGTATAATCGCAATGTTCCACAGAGTTGGAAATGGGATACACGAACTCATACCCCAAGGTAAATTGATTCAACCGTTTCATCACTGCCAATTCACCCAACAACATATATTTTTGCCGTAGGGACACTGTTGAAAATACGTCTCCTTTTTGCAGGCAAATATTTTCCTGTTCCCAGAATTCCATAACGGAAGAATTATTTCCCAGAAGGTTGGCGCGGGCTTGCGCTTCGGTCATGAGGGCCCCATTTAAGTCCAACCACAAAGGTTTGTTGGTAGATAGTTTGGCGGCGACCGACGCGGGTAAGGTATTGATTCCTAAAATACAATCGGGAGAAAAGGAATCATGAATAGATTGCAATATGGATTTATCAAAATACAAACCAATATCAAAGATTGCGTGATACGTCAGATTCCCTTTGATGGTTTTCGTGTCCCGTGGTTGAGATTTGTCAAAATCTTTTGGCGGGGGAATAGGCCCGGCAAAAAGATAAACCTGGTGTCCGTCATCTAAAAGAGGTTTTGTAAAATGCCAGGTACGTAACCCCAAGGCAAATAAGGAATTGCCATTTTCAAACGGCAATGGGCGTGCACCGACCACCAGAATTTTACTCATAGGAAATCGGATTAACCGCCTTCCAAAAACACGGGATTGAGTCGAATCGGGCGGGGAGATTTCCAATCGGGCGCGTGCGTTGGATTTTTCGCCCATGCTTGAACAGCTTGAGTGGTTTTCTCGATAGTCCAGTGATCCAGAACATATTGTTTTCCGCGTTGACCCATCTGTTTGACTTCATCCCGATGCGACGCACTCCAACTAATCTGTTGCGCGAGACTTTCAGCATTGCCAACTTGAAATGTCAAACCCAATTTTTCTTTTTGAATGGTTTGCGTGACTTCCGTTCCCACGGTTGTCAATACCGGCAACCCGGTTTTCATCATGTGCGTCAAGCGGTTACGCGCGCCAAAAATGACCTCATAATTCTCCGCATCAATGTTGATTCCCAGATTACTCTCGAAATAATAATTTTCAATATCTTCCGTCGGTACCCAACCCAACATCAAAAATCGGTCTTTATAAGGAGATGCTTCAATCCTTTCCAAAAATTGCGGATAAGTGAAATCGTCATGCCCGTCAATTTTACCACCGGTAGAAATAAATTTTATTTTGGGGTTTTGACTTATGGCATGGGTTAATGCATTAAACAAAGTCTCGATATCCGTCCAAGTATTGTATCCTCCGCTCCACAGAACCACAAAATCATCCGGCTCGACTTTTATTCCCCGTAACACTGTTTTCGTAGGGCGATACTCTTTGTTTTCGACAGAATTAGGAATCACTTCAATAAATTCATAACCGAAGGTCTCTTTGGTTAAACGTCCGGCAACGGCCAATTCACCAATCAGCGCGTATTTCTGGGGTTCGGAAACCGTGGAAAATCGGTCAGCGCGAAGCACAATCGGCGCCTCCTGTTTCCAAAAATAATCAATAAAATGGTCGTCTTTATACAACGCGGCTTTGGTTTGTGCTTCCGCCATCACCCATCCGTTTAGATCTGCCCAAACCGGACATTCAGTTTTCAATTTGCACGCCTGCTGGGCGGCATGCGTATTTACCCCGATAATCGCATCCGGTTGAAACATGTCGTGATGCATCTGAATGTAATGAATATCCATGAATACATATAACTCATCCACGGAATAATACATTAAATGCTCCCGTTCTATCTGGAGAATTTGCGGCAGGTTTTCTTCGTTATACGGGTCGGGTAATTGCATTGCCACCAGACAGATTTCATGTCCGGCATCCAATAGAGGTTTTAAAAAATGCCACGTGCGCAGAGATTGACCGTATACTTTTTTGCGGTTTTCAAACGGTAACGGTCCCACTCCCAACACTAAAAGTCGGCTCAAGAACAGGCTCCAGTCCTAAAACGGCACCTTCTTTATCTAAAATTTTAATATGGAACGACTTATCGGTAATCCGTCTCATTCCGCGTCCCATACACTGGGCGCAATTCGAGTCTTCACGGGTGGTATTTACCATTTGCCGGAATTTTTGATACAGTTCCCCGTTCCATATTTCATCGAAGGTATATTTATTCAAATCACCTAATTTTATATCATTGACACAACACGGGCCGATATGTCCGTCGCTGCGGAAATAAACGAATTCCCACGGTTCGTAACACATCACCATCTTGCCGGATTTTTCCTGACGTGCTGCTTCATCAAACGATTTGGGAATAGTCAATTGTATTCCCAGTTTGGTCGCTTTTTCTTTGGCACGTCGCCAGATGTCATTGGCGAACGGCTGGTCGAAATACAACGATTCTTTGATTAAATCCTCGCGATAAACAATCAAATAATCCCCGGATACTTTAGTCACCCCCAAGGAATAAGCCAGATCCAGAAAATCCATAAATTCTTCCGCATTCCTGCGGAAAAAGGTATAACACATTGTGACCTGGGGAAATTCGGCATTACGTTCTTTTTTTAATTGCATCAAGGTTTTAATATTTTTGACAATCCGTTCAAATCCTTTTTGCCCGCGGACGAAAACAAAAGTATCTTCACACGCCGCATCAATAGAGATATAGAGATGATGTAGTTCATACTCAATCATTTTTTCCGCTGCATCTTTATCCATTAAAACCCCGTTACTGACATATCGCTTGGTTATGTTCTTTGGAATGGTCGCCAAGATATCGAAAAATCGCTTATCTACCAGTGACTCACCAAAACCGAAAACTGAAATCTCCTGCAAATAGGGATATAACTCTTTAATTTTATTCAAAATCGGTTCGGCAACGTAACTGCGTTTTCCATCAAACCAGGACTGGCCACACATGGGACATCGCAAATTGCATTGATTGGTGACCTCCAGATAACACCGAAAGGGATAGGATTTGGTAACGGGTTTATTAGCGCGGCTTTCCTTGAAATTTAACTCCAGGTTTTTGGATACTTCGCGTTTTTGTGCGGTGGTCTCGAAATAATCAATCCACTGGGATACTATATTTTGCGGCATTATTTTGTTGCTCCATTTCGTGCAAACAGCAAGATGACATCGCCTAAATCTGCTCGATTGATTCTCGCTCGGATTAAATCATTTAACCGGTACCTATCCCATACTTCTCGATAGGTCTCAATGTCAATACCTACATAGCATTTTACACCAAGTTCCATGAAATTGCACTTGTTTAATAAACTATTCAGGGACCGATTCCCGAAAAAGAATAAATGGTCATGGTCTTCAAACCATTTTTTCCCGGTAATCAAGCGGGGTAAACTCTCCGCATTGGGCGTGCGGATAAATAAAAAGCCTCCCGGTTTTAATATTCGGCTGATTTCTTTCAATGTCGCTGTTGGGTTGGGTAGATGTTCTATCACATGGGTCATGGTCACTAAATCAAAATGTCCATCCGGGAATTTTCCATCCTCTACCGTCCCTTGAATCACATCAAACCCCATCCGGCGGTCAAATTTCACCGCCGACTCCGATAATTCCACACCTGTGGCTTCCCATCCCCGGCTGATAAATTCTGCCAATAACCCGCCCGTAGCGCATCCGATATCCAACATTCTTTTGGTTTTAAGGCTTTCTTCAAACTCTTTTAATCCCAATGATTCCAACCACTGGAATATCAACGAAAATTGTTTTCCAGTCGGATGGAAATTATGGGTTCCGTTATCAATGGATTTCTTCCATAGGTCTAATATTTTCCTCCCCTGTTCCAACGAATGTTCAAAATATCGTTTCCCATACCACGTTTTCACTTCGGTAAAAGTTGGCTGTGGCCAGACATAAATGATTTTGCAATTTAAACATCGGCGAATTTTCCTCTGGTTAGTCCGGTCCTCATAAAACAACCCCGCCTCTTTATTCCCGCACAAAGGACACTTTGCCAAACCGGTAAATTTGCTTTTAATCAATTCCAATGGACTTTGCGCGGTAGGCTCTTCTTTTTCCGGAATTTCCCGATCCAATGTTTGATTCAACCAATCTCGCAGACGATTATGCAAATCTTTCCCACCCGGACTCAATTCCGTCTCTGGAAACGCCAACAGGAATCCTGCCAAAATACTCAATTCTGGATTGTGCGCCACCCCCCGATAATACTCAAATGTCTTATCTCGTTCCCCCAAATGTTCCAACAACGCTCCAATGTTTAATTGAACTGGTGTTTGCTCTCCATATTTGCTCGCTTTGTTATAATACGGCAACGCCTCTTGATATTTTCGCAATGTTACCAACAAATATCCCATATACTCATTGGCTTCCACCGAAACCGGTTGGGTCCGAATCGCTAATTCCAATTCTTTTAGCGCCTCTTCATATTGTCCACGATGTAGCGTCCATGCCAAGGCATCCCGGTAATCAAATTTCACCAACTCCTCTGCCAAATACC
Source organism: uncultured bacterium (assembly GCA_963768165.1). Classification (GTDB taxonomy): domain Bacteria; phylum UBP4; class UBA4092; order UBA4092; family UBA4092; genus CAVYHJ01. The sequence continues at coordinate 40,601 of CAVYHJ010000013.1, forward strand.
CGTTGACGCTAAACGGTTCCGGTTCCCGGATTAATTGCAACGCTTTTTCCAAATGCGATTCTGCCATATTAATCCTTTTTTATTTTCCAATCCTGATACTCAAATTTCCATCGTTCGAGTAAAGTTAACGGCAATTGAATCAAATTCAATCCATAAGCTTTCAGAAGAGGTTTCAATTCAATTCCATGTCTAATCCGGCATAACCACCGGAATTCCGGTTCGATGGCACGCGCCAATTGTTCCGCCGTGAAATTCTTTAACATAAACCGTATCCGGTTCTTATGATACTTGTAAAAAAATCCCTCACTCCCTATCACCGTCGTCTGGGATTCATGATGATAAATCACCGAACTCGGGATATAGACCACCCGGTATCCGATTTTCCTCGCCCGAAAACAATATTCCGTTTCTTCAAAATAAATCGGACGATAATTCTCATTCAGTAACCCTAATTTGTTAAGCACTTCCCGCTTAATCGCAATCGCCGCCCCCATGACATAATCCACATCCCGCACCGTATCATACTGGTACCTGTCCAATTCCCCTTTGCCATAATGATTACTTAATCCGTGGTTATTGATAAACCCACCCGCGTGCTGTAATGTTTTCCCATCGGGATAATAAATCTTGCATCCTGCTATTCCCACCTTCTCGGATTTCACCATCTCTTTGACAATCTCCGCAATCCAATTCGATTCGACTGTCGTATCATCGTTTAATAATATAACAATCTGTCCCGTGGATTCCTTGATTCCAACATTATTTCCCCCGGCAAATCCCCGGTTCTGTGGGAGATTGATCAACCGGACTTTCGGAAATTGCGTTGCCACAATATCCGGTGTCCTATCCGTAGACCCGTTATTAATCACCAGAATTTCCCAATCCGGATACACGGTCTCCTGCAAGGAACGTAAACACGCCTCAATCACCTTTTCGCCGTTCAGCGATAGGACAATCACCGATACTTTGGGTGTTTCATTCACCGGAATTTCTCGATTTCAAGCGGAATAGTGCGACTTTCTTCATGGGTTAACCTACCACACTCAATTTTTCACCGTCAATCAACTATCCAAAAAACTTTAGGTATCTATGAAGTGTTATTCATCTGATAAGTAATAAATTAACCCCCAAAAAATTGAATAACATAAATAGATTGCGCTTTCCTGGCATCCGGCATAATATATTCCATCGTAGAATTATTAGGTTTCGCATAGAAAAATAAATATTTATAATTGAATCAACAGGAGAATTTATATGCAAGGTTTATATCAGAAGATAATCCCGGTGCCGTTTACTCAAGTCCGGTTGGAGGATAAGTTTTGGGCGCCAAGACAGAAAATTAACGCGCAAAATACACTGAAACAAAATATCAAAAAATGTAAAGAAGCGGGGAGATTGGACAATTTTTATAAAGCAATGGGCCGAAAAAAGGGGAAGTTTGAAGGATGGTATTTTAATGATTCGGATATATATAAAGTGATTGAGGGTTGGTCAAACGTCTTGGCATTGAATCCTAACAAGAAATTGGAAAAGCAATTGGACGAATGGATATCCATCATAAAAGACGTACAACAACCGGATGGGTATATTGATAATTACATATTGTTGAATGAGCCCGAGAATCGATTTAAGAAATTAAAAGATTTGCATGAGTTATATTGCGGGGGGCATTTGATAGAAGCTGCCGTGGCTCATTTCAAGTCCACCAGGAAAAAGAATTTGTTAGAGTTGGCGTGTAAATTTGCAGATTATATCGATACCGTCTTCGGTGAAGGAAAACGGCATGATGTGGATGGTCATGAAGAAATCGAGTTGGCGTTAATCAAGCTATACCGGGTAACCGGGGTGGAGAGATATCTTAAACTGGCGGAATTTTTTGTGGGTGAACGGGGGAGGGAATGTGGTCGAACGAAGTGGGGGGAATATTTTCAAGACCATGCACCTTTGGAAGAGCAAAAAGAGGTCACGGGACATGCGGTGCGCGCGATGTATTTTTATTGCGGTGGCGCGGATGTTTACCAATTTACGGGAAAACAAGAGTACCTGTCGGCATTGAACCGATTATGGGAGGATGCCGTATTAAAGAAGATGTATATCACCGGAGGGGTTGGGGCGAAACATGAAGGAGAAGCATTCGGGGCTCCCTATGAACTTCCCAGTGAGACTGCCTATGCGGAATTATGCGCTGCGATAGGGTTTGTTTTTTGGAATCACCGGATGAACCAATTGAAACCGGATATCCGGTATATCGATGTATTGGAGAGAGCATTATACAACGGGGTATTGGGAGGGGTATCGTTAGACGGGAAAAAGTTTTATTATGTGAACCCGCTCCTGAGCAAGGGTCAGCATCACCGGCAGGAATGGTATGAATGTGCCTGTTGTCCGCCGAATATTTTAAGATTAATCGCTTCCTTGGGAGAATATTTTTATGCTACCGGCGATGAGGAAGTCTATGTAAATTTATATGCATCGAACACTGTAAAAATCCGTTTAGGAGAAACGAATATTGGTATACAACAAAGAACTTTATATCCCTGGGAAGGCGGGATCAGTCTCCGGGTTACGCCGGTAAAGCATATAAAATTTACCTTATATTTAAGGATTCCCGGCTGGTGCCCGCAATACACCATTAAAATCAATGGCAAAAAAATGAACCAGTTGGATATTGTCAATGGGTATTTAAAAGTTAACCGGGTTTGGAAACCTGGAGACCGGGTTGATTTAAACCTGGTAATGGAAATCGACCGGGTGTATTCCCATCCCGGAGTGAAAGAGACTGTTGGGAAAGTTGTTTTGCAACGGGGACCCATCGTGTATTGCCTGGAGGCAGTGGATAATGGGGGTAGGGTGTTTGATATCGTTTTGCCGGCGGATACCCGGTTGAAATATCAGTTCAGACCCAAATTACTAAACGGGGTTGGGGTTATCCAGGGGAAGGCTCTTCGAGTAAAACCGGTGGATTGGTCCCGGCATTTATATTTATCTCAAAAAGAAATAACTGGAAATGTTCAATTCACAGCGATTCCTTATTATGCCTGGGACAACCGTAAAGCCGGGGAGATGGCCGTTTGGATAGCAGAATCTGTAAACTCTCTTAAAACCCCTTCGGTGACAGCTTAATGTCCTATAACGGAGGAATACCTAGGAGGGTCAGACCCTCCTAGGTATCTCCCCACATCATCCATCTTATAAAAGCCAAAATTACCGCCTTTTCTTTTAAAACCTTCAGAAACCTGTCAAAATTGACGCAGAAACCACAAACTCACCCAAAAGAGTATTAAATCTAGTCCCGAACCAAATCCTCACTCTTTTTCAATGGGAGACAATACGGAGATAATACGGAGAAAATAGGGAGATAACCTATACCCAATTTTGAAACATTTTAAGCCCCTTAAATCGCAAATTTAGCTATGCCAAAATGGCACACTCCACCTTGTATTTCTCGACCATCCTTGCGAAAGCGAGGATCGAGGATTCAGTTTTATACCCTATTTAAAGTGCTTAATAATCGTTTGTCTAACCAAGCAGGTACATCCCCTGATTTGTAGCAATAACTTCTCAAATTAAGAATCATTCTTAACCTAATAGTATTTATTTTAAAAATAGTAGCTTATTGATTTTATGTGAATTAGGAAGATAAAAAATATTTCTGTAAGGGTATGAACCTGTTTTGAGTCTTATACTCTAGAAAGCATAAATATCTGGATAGAAAAGGAGGTGAAGAAGTAGTAACCTATCTGATTGACCGTATGCCATTTGAGGACTGTAGAGATTCTCGTCCAAGAAAGTAAAAATACAAATGGAGGATATATATCATGAACCACCGTTTCTGTGTTACCTTATTAATATTTTGCTTATTTTTAGTTTTTATGGTTTGACCTATTCTGCAGATACTCCAACTCCAGGTGCCAATGCTGTCACCGAAGTCGTATCCGGTCGCAATCAAAATACCCGTGTCTGGCAGATACAAAAAGTCGTGGATGATGTTGATGTTACAACGATGGCGATGTCCCAGGTAACGGTTACTCGCTTTATTACAGAAAAAGCCGATGGGTTATGTTACCAAGATACGGCCAACAATTGGCAGGTATCGGTCGAGAGTATTCAATCCACCTCAAATATAACTTATCCTTATCAAGCTCTGCAAGGCCCTTATCAAATCAAATTCGGCACAGGATTAGATACCCAATGGCCGATTTGTTATACGGTGAATGGGAAAATCATGCAATTGGGCTTGCGGTATTTGGCTTTTTACGATAAAGGTAATAATACCCTTCAACCTCTAGGTTCGATTAATGCGGTTCCTCCCACTCTCCAGGGTAATACTTTGACCTATACCAATATCTTTCCGGGAGTAGATTTGGCATATAGGTATGGCAAAGGTTCCTTTGAACAAAACTTGGTAGTAAGAAGTCTTCAATCATTACCTTCTCCCAGCCAATATCAAATAGATCCCGCGACCGCTTATTTGGTAAGTGTCACAGAAATAGATACCGCGACATTTGCCTGTTCTATTCAAGACTATACCGGACAAACCTTACAATTCGGTTATCTGTCCGGTGAAGGAACAGATATTTATTTTGCGGATGGATCAACCGGTCAAGCCCTCTGTCATTTTGCGCAAAGTCCCGCCTTTGACAGTAGTCCTGTAAAACAATCCATCCCGATGTATAAATTTCTCTACCAACAAAATGGTCACACGTATTTGGTCGAGGGAATTCCTTATAGTTTTTTGATCTCAGCTTCCCTTCCGGTGACTTTGGATTACAACATTAAAACAGGAACACAATCGGATAATGAAGTCTGGCAGTCTGGAAATACCTATTACCTCAGTGGAACTTGGACGGTTCCTAATGGAGATACTCTCATGATTGAAGGGGGAACGGTCTGTAAATTTTCTACAGGAGCCTATATTAATGTCGCCTCTGGAGGACAAATCCTAGCACAAGGGAGTACCTTCAATTATGTTCTTTTCACCAGTTGGAAAGATACCACGATGGGTGATCCGGTGAGTACCACTGGCAGCCCAGCGGCAGGGGATTATTATTCAGCCATCAATTTGAATTATGGTGCTTCGGCAAACAGCCTTATTCAATATTGTAAAATCGCCTATGCCCAATATGGACTTTATATCCAAACTCCATTGAATAACCCTATTCAAAATAATATCCTCCGAGTGAATAGTTTGGACAATATTTATTTTTCAGGTGGTTCTTTTGGTGCCGCAAGTACGCAAGTTGTAATATTCAATAATCTATTCTTGGGAAATGCCATTTATGGAATTTTTGGTGCGTCTTCCGGATACCCTTGTGTTCAAGTTCTTAACAATACTTTCGATAGTTTAGGGACTGGGATATATTCTCAGTATGATCCCGTGTTTGTTATGTGCAAAAACAATTTATTCAGTAATTGTACTACTGGAATGAGTGGGGGTGGCGAAAACAGTTTTGGGAGCCATAATTATAATAGCTTTTACAATGTCCCAACACCTGTTTATGCATTTGGGCTTGCTTCAAACGAATATATTTTATCTTCCAGTCCTTATATATCTTCACCCAATGGGAATTATTACTTAAATCAAAGTAATACAACTACTTTGATAAATGCTGGAGATAGTACCGCTTCGGTCTATGGGTTAAATACCAAAACCACGGTGGCACCCGTTCAAGCGCCCAACACCATTACGGTAAGTACCACGTGGTCGCAAGTTCCTCATGATACGGGAATGGTGGATATTGGGTATCATTATGATCCTGTAGATGTCGTGGTGGGCAATACCGGAACATATTCTGCTTTAACGATTGGGACTAGTAGTGGTGTGGATAGTGCGACCCTGACCATTTTACCCGGTGTGGTGGTTTCTTTCTGGCGTAATGACTCCAATTCTACCACCCAACAAATCTTTAGTTGGGCGTATCCCAATATTATTGCGCACGGTCATGCCAATAACCGGATCGAATTTACCTCCATCTATGCGACGGGTAGTTTGCATACCCATCCTTTGGGTGCTGATGGTCTGTATAGTTATAATTTTGGCATACATCTGGGTCAGAATCGAGGGCCTAATTCCATTATCCAGAATTGTATTTTCCGCTATGCCAAAGCAGGGATTGATCTTGATCCGGGAACCGTTCTCTATCACCGGATTAACGATAATATTTTCTACGATTGTCGAGACGGAATTGCGGCTGTGGATTCCTATGTGCGAGCAGAGAATAATCTGTTTCTCGCGGGAAATAATAACCAGTATCAGGTTCTGGTCTGGAGTGCCTCTTATTCCAGTAATAGCGCTATTATTCGCAATAATACCATGGTAGGGAATGGATCGGGCTGGTATGGAATTAATGCGATAACGACCAATGGAAATCTCACCTGCTATGTAGACATCCGTAATAATATTTTCTATGGATTTGCTACAGGGGTTAATTTGCAACCGCCCTATTTTGTCGGAGTAGTTTCCCATAATAGTTTATATAATAATTCTGCTATTGATTACGCTGGGGGGCTAACGAATACAAATCCTGTTTATAGTAATCCCCAATTTGCCAATAGCGGGAGCGGGTCATTTGATGGGTATTATCTAGCCTCGACCACCGGGAACGTCAGCCGGTTGCCTTTCACCAACTATGCCCTCACAGGGATTAATCAAGGCACTATACCCACGAAAGCTGGTTCTTCGATTATCGTTTATGCCAGTACGGGCGCGAATACGGGAGTACAATTAGGAAAGTTATCTGCCGGTACTTACACCTCTGGGTCCACCTCTCAGGGCAATATTTTAGTGCAATTGCTGAATAGTAGCGGGGCTGTTTGGTCTCTCAATACCAGCGAATACTGTACGCTTTATTGTTTATCCGGGGTGACGATGAATGTGTATGTCCCTACATTGTCTATTACCACCCCTAATTCTCTCTATCTCTGGGTGGCGATGGATGGGTCGTCTTATTATGCGGATACAGTGCATGGGGTAACCCTCTATCCAAATAATCCCACTCAGGATGCCTGGTATGCTATGAGCTATAACACGGCAGGATTAGCTCAAGCCTCATTCAGTCATCTAGGTACCAGTCCCTTGGTTCAGGCGGGAGATACCACTGTCCGTGCTTATGGCAGTACTGCTACCAATCAAACCTTGGACAGCGGGACTGTCAATATTGGTTATCATTATCTCAATCGGGGATTTATTCAAGTGGCGGAAAATCAAAGACAATTTGAGTATGAGGATGGCACACCTTTTGTGGCGAACGGTTCCAGTTTGGGATTTGCCTCTTTTGAGTATCAAGATGCGAATTCATTACCAACTCTCGGTAGTTATTTAGCATTGATTCGCAGTTACGGTGTGACCGCTATTACCCAAACCTTACATCAAAACCGTGCCACTCCGTATCAATATACCGATAACATTGCCAGCGCTTGGTGTATTGAACAACCAGTTGGAACCTATCATGATGAAACCGCCCAATGGTGGGATAATTATTTGAATCTACTGGACAAAAATAATTTGAAACTCGGTTGGTTAGTCTGGCAGGATTATGTTGGATACAGTGGCGATTCAATACATCCAAGAGATCATTATAATCCCTTTTTCTCCGGTTCAACTATTTTTCATGGATACGCTGGTTCTATATTAGATGTCTTTCAAGCAAGTAGCACTCTTGACTATGAAACTTCCTTGATGACCTATTGTGTAAACCGTTGGGGAGACCGGGAAAGTATTTTATATTGGGACCCTATTATTGAGACGGATTATGTGGTAGATGAGCAGGATTTATCTACGGATGCTTTGAACTCATGGATCAATACATTGCATGGATTTATTAAAAACTATGAAGTGCAGAAGTGGGGACATTCCCACATGGTCAGTGCTTCATCAGGTAGACCTTTTGCGAGTTTTACAACACCCAGCAGTGGAATTGTGTATACCTGTTCTACCACGACAAGTGCTAATGATATGGCATTGTATCCTCGGTTAGGCGCTCGGTTGTTCGGCGGGGAGAACTCACTTGGTGTGACGACAACAATCTCCTGCGTGACTGAATCTATCCAGACATGTCTATTCACTAATCCGATATTAGATATGTATAACGTTCATTATGGCGGATATTTACAATTAACTTTCCCGGCGGTAGATGCTATCACGGCACAAGCGCCTAACGGGTTATGGTATCCTGTATTAGGAAAACAATGGTTAATAGATTCCGTGGCTACAGATATGGTGCTACAGACCCATTATATCGTGACCTGTGGGTTTAGTCTCATGACCGCAGGGAAAAAACCCTATTTTGCGGGACTATATTATCCGGGGTTCTGGGAGGTCCCTTGGACCGCCAATACCGCATGGTATACCTTAGACCCGCCTTCAACCTACGATCCGGGTACCTCTATCTATGCACCGGACAGTGCCATTATCAGGATAGACCGGCATATTGACCCAACCTTTAAACAAGCCTATCACCACTATAACGGCTGGGCACTTACGGCTTCCGGTGCGGCTGGTGCAGGATTCGGGGGTGGTGTGCCGGATATTAATTTCTATAATACGGATACTAATGGAACGTTTACACTTAATGGTAATCATGTCTTTTACCAATTGGGTACAACGGAGTATAGAAATAGTTCCAAAGTAAATACATTAATATTTCGAAATGGAATTGAATATAATCCCTTCAATTACAGTATCTTGACGGATTATTTAGCCTATTACATGATCCAGACTACTGTAAATTGGAATGAGCCAAGTTGGGAGAATCTGGATAGTACAAATAGGATTTCCTTGTCGGGATCTACGGATGTATTTGTCTTCTATTCCGGTGACAGCAGTAATATGCTGGTCTATTTCCTACGAGATATGCTCAATGCGCATGGGTATGATACAGGAAACACTTCTTACTACAGTAGTAATTCGGTTACTACTATGAGTGTGACTTTTTCAGGATTTCCAAATAATACTCTTATCGGGTTAACTTGGTTTGACCCAGAGAGTGGTAATTCTCTAGGTGCGTCTTCTTTTTCGGGTGGAAGTATAACGGTTACCGCCCCCGGATTCAATAGAGAAATTGTAGCCGTACTCAAGCCAGAGTGATAGACTTATAGATATGAAGACCAAAATACTATTTGGAGTATTTTTGATAGCAGTTGCTGTGTTCTTTTGCACAGCAACTCCTGTTTTTTGTGGACAATTAAGTCCTTGGAATTATACCAATAGTTTAAATTATCCGAGAGACGGCAACAGAGCTGTTATAGTAAATGATACCGTTATCTATACCTTTGGAGAAGATGAGTTCTCTAATGACACACCTTTACCCGTTGAACGTGCAACGATTTTACCCAATGGTTCTTTAAGTCCGTGGACTGTTGAATCTGAACGCTACTCAGATGTAAGAGATGATGCAGTAGGAGCCTATGCCAATGGATTTCTCTATGTGATTGGTGGAATAAACTACGATTATGGATTTGTAACTACTATACAACGTGCGACAGTAAATTTGAATGGAACTCTAGGAACTTGGACAACGATTGGTTCAATTCCAACAGGTGAATTTACAGAATCATCTTTAATTCAATACAATCAATATATCTATGTAATTGCAGGATATCAAGAAGCGGCTAATCCGTTACCCTATATTTATCGGACAACCACCAATCCCGACGGCACTTTAGGCTCTTGGATACTTTGTACTTCCCAGTTGGCTACAGGTCGGTATGATCAGGCTTCTATTTTGATTAATACCACATTATATGTAATGTGTGGGTTTAATGGTTCAGGTATTGTTAAATCGGTAGAAAGAGCGTGTCTTTATCCAGATGGTGAATTAAGTGCCTTTAGTACTCTCAATTCTACTGAAACTGAACATGGGGATAATACAGTTGTGTATGATGGTCAATATATTAATTATATTGATGAAGCAAATGGAGTTATTGCTAACGATCCTAATTATTATTCAGAAAGGGCACAAGTATATCCTGATGGAAGTCTCGGATCATGGGAATATGTACCCTCACAACGTTTTAATGTTCCTCGTGGTGATCCAGGTTTTGTAACGACCTCCTTTGCTGCTTATGCGATAGGGGGTGTTGATGAAGATGGTATTGATTTAGCCAGTGTCGAATTTGCTTTATTGATCCCTACAGGAATTGTTAAAAGAGAATGGGAGATTTTTGATTAAAAAAATCCGTTCAATCATAGCATTCTCACAGATTATTTAGCCTACTATAAAATCCAGACGACAGTAAATTGGAATGAGCCGACTTGGGAAAACTTGGACAGCACCAATCGGATTACTCTCTCTGGATTTACGGATGTATTTGTCTTCTATTCCGGTGACAGTAGTAATATGTTGGTTTACTTCCTTCGAGATATGCTTAATGCGCATGGCTATGATACGGGAACTACTTCGTATTATAGTAGTAATTCCGTCACTAATATGAGTGTGACTTTTTCGGGATTCCCCACTTATACTTCAATTACTGTAATGTGGTTTGATCCTGCAACAGGAAATTCATTGGGTTCTTCTACCTTTTCTACTGGTTCAACAACCATCACGGCACCTGCATTTAACCGAGAAATTGTAGCCGTACTCAAACCAGAGTGATAGAATTATATTTATGACAATAGAGAAGAAATACTATAAATTTTCTCTAATAGGAATAGTAGTATTTCTTCTCTTAGTCATTTCTAGTTTTGCGCAGACACTAGGACAATGGACAGATGTAACTCCCTTACCTAGTCCTCGCTCTGATTGTAGGGCGGTAGTAATAAATACCACCATCTATGTTTTAGAAGGATATGCGTATACTACAACTCCCTATCCAGTATTGCAAACAACAATAAGACCAGATGGTTCTTTAACCCCTTGGATACAAGAAAGTACACAGATGATGCAAGCTCGTGAGGATGGAGTTACTGTTAGTGCGAATGGATATATTTATGCTATTGGTGGAGATAATGGGGTTAGCATTACTTCCACCGCAGAGCGAACGATAATTAATTCCGATGGAAGCTTAGGTACATGGACAACCATCGGTAATATACCTCTAAGTTTTGTACAGTCAACTTGGGTGCAATATTCAACTTTTGTATACATATTAGGTGATTATGGAGGAACCACTGATGTTTGGCGAGTAGAATTAAATCTCGATGGCTCATTGGGTACATGGCAATTGATGACTAGTCATTTTAATATATCTCGGTATAGCGCCCAAGCGACATTGGTAAATAACTATATCTTTCTCAATGGCGGTGTTGGTTCAGATTGTAGAATAACTGAACGTGCTTTAATTTATCCCGATGGCAATTTGGGACCTTGGCAATTATTAACCCAAACGGGAGAATATCATGTAGCGGGTATGATGGCACGATTAGGTTGCACACTTTATGTTATTGCGGGTGATCAGGTAGATGGTGCAGAATCTTATCATACTGAATATGCGACTATTAATCCTGATTATTCCCTTGGAATATGGTACGATGGTGCTCCGCACCCCTCAGACCGACAATTTTTCAGTTATGTACAAACTTCAACAGCGATTTATGTAATAGGGGGGTTTGATGGTGGTGACATGAATAGCGTCGAATACGCACCCATTATCTATCCTTTGCCTACGGGGATAGAGAAAAGACAATGGGAGATTTTTAAGTAATACAATCCCTTCAATTACAGTATATTGACGGATTATTTAGCCTATTACAAAATCCAGACCACAGTAAATTGGAATGAGCCAACTTGGGAAAACTTAGATAGCACCAATCGAATTTCATTGTCTGGATTTACGGATGTTTATACGTTCTATTCCGGGGATAGTAGTAATATGTTGGTATATTTTCTTCGAGACATGCTGAATGCACATGGCTATGATACAGGAACTACTTCGTATTATAGTACCAATTCTGTAACCAATATGAGTGTTACTTTTTCGGGATTCCCCACTTATACTTCGATTACTGTACTATGGTTCGACCCGGAGAGTGGGAATTCATTAGGTTCCTCTACCTTTTCCACTGGGTCAACGACTATTACAGCACCTGCATTTAATAGAGAAATAGTAGCCGTGCTTAAGCCGCAGTGATAGACTAAAGTGTATGATTATAGAGAAGAAATATTATGAGATTTTTTTTATAGGGTCCGTAATATTTCTTCTCTTAGTTATTCGTAGTTTTTCTCAGACAATTGGGAATTGGACGGTAATTAATTATTTAAATGTTGCACGATCAGATAATGCGGCTGTGATTGCTCAAGATACTCTAATTTACACTTTTGGTGGGACTGCTTATACCAATACTCCTTATCCTGTCGAACGTGCAATTGTTCAATCGGATGGGAGGTTAAGCTCTTGGTCTCTTGAAAGTTCACAAATGTTATCGGCAAGAGATTCGGGAGTAGGCGCCAGTGCCAATGGATATATCTATGCCATTGGGGGAGAAGATGAATATGCTAATTTAACAACGGTCGAAAGAGCTAAAATAAATCCAGATGGAACATTAAGTGAATGGACTGTCATCAGTGTATACACAGCCGTATTTTATGCCTCGACTTTAGTACAAACTTCAACATTTCTATATGTGATTGGGGGGACTTATACAGGAGATCCTTATGTATATCGAGCTTCTTTAAATACTGACGGTAGTTTAGGAACATGGACATTGCTTTCTTCAGAATTAAATATTGGTAGACAAAGTCATATGTCGATTTTAATCAACACAACATTATATGTCTTGGATGGATTCTATATCTCAGGGGGAACTAAATCTGTTGAAAAAGCGACGGTTTCCCCTGATGGAGAACTAAGTGCTTTTACTATTATAGGTAACACGGTGACATATCATGAAGGGGGACAATGTGTCTATGATGGACAATATCTTTATGTTATTGATGGGTATCTAGGAGGGCCGCCTACTTATACGTGCGAGAAAGCACAAGTGTTTTCCGATGGGTCTCTTGGAACTTGGCAACCCGCAACGGCACAACAACTCAACGAAGACCAAAGCTATTTTGCTTTAGTACAAACGACTACCGCCGCCTATGTAATTGGTGGGTATAATGGCGCAGACTTAGCAAGTGTGGAATACGCCCCAATTATCTATCCTCTGCCTACAGGAATAGAGAAAAAGCTTTGGGAGATTTTTGATCAATTTAATGCCTCTCCTAACTCCTCTTCAAAAACAACGTCACCTACCCCGCCACCATTTATCTTGATTTAGTAGATGTCAAGCTCATCGCCCCAACCGGAGATTAGGGAATAATCTCTTTGTCTTCTTCGTAAAATATTCTCTTTTTAAACCCAATATAGGAACCCTGTCTTGCGATACAAAAGAAGTTTCGTTACACTGGAATAATCATCTGAGGAGGAAATTCATGAGTTGGATTGACGATTTAAAAAAGCTATTGAACGGGAAAGTGATTACCGAGGAGTCCGCGTTAAATGAAGTGAGTTCGGATTTTGGCAGGATGATTACGCGGGTACCCAAAGCCGTGATTCGTCCCACCTCCAGTGAGGATATTGCTAAAGTAATTCAATTTGCCAATCAGCATAAAATACCTGTCGCAACACGGGGAGAGGCGCATTCCCAGACGGGACAGTCTTTGAGCGAAGGGATTGTCATTTCGCTGACGTCCATGAATAAAGTCATTAATGTGGACACACAGAAAAAGTTGGTAACCGTGGAAACGGGAATTATCTGGCGGGATTTGGTGAATCATTTGAAATCCTATAAATTGATTCCGCCGGTATTAACCAATAATCTGGGTGTGACAGTCGGCGGGACATTGTCTATGGCGGGATTGGGAATCGCTTCATTCCGATATGGCGCGCAGGGTGATAATGTCGTGGCAATGGAAGTGGTCACTGGGGATGGCAAAATTGTCCAATGTTCGCCTACAGAGAATGCGGAATTGTTTGATAGTGTACGCTCGACCCTGGGTCAATTTGCCGTAATCACCAAAGCGACCTTGAAAGTCAGAGAACATCTCTCGAATATCCGGATGTATTATTTGCTCTATGACAAACTTGCGGTGTTTATGAAAGACGCGGAAATCTTAATGCGCGACGAACGATTTGGTTACATCGAATCGTGGTGTGTGCCGTGTCCACAAGGATTCAAGAAAGTTGGCGGGCAAAAACAGGCGTTCGCGGAATGGTTTTTCCCCATGCATGTCTCGATTGAATATGATCCCGCCAATTCACCTAATGATAAAGAACTGTTAAAAGGTTTGAATTTTTACAAACACACCCATACGGAAGATTATGATATTTATGAATTTGCCAGTCGCTTGGAACCCTTATTTGAGTTATGGAAACGCATGGGCTATTGGAAAAATACCCACCCTTGGATGGAATCCATATTGCCCTGGAACACGGCAGAAATGTATATCAATCAAGTCCTCGCAAACTTGCCCCCTCAATCTCTTGGCGGGGGACATATTCTGCTTTGGCCATCGAGCGGAAAGACATCGAGCATACCCTATTTCATGCGTCCCGCAGGAGAGTTTGTTATGGGTTTTGGCATATTACCCGGACTTCCTAAAGAATTTCTTGAGCAGGCATTGCCAAAATTACAAATGGCATCGGATGCCAGCATGATGATGGGTGGGAAACGCTATCTCTCCGGAATTATACAATTTGACCAGCAGCGCTGGAAACAACATTACGGAGAACATTGGAACAAGATTCAGGAATTAAAACGAAAATATGACCCAAAAGGTATTTTAAATCCAGGATTTATTGAATACGAAAAATCATAAAGGAGTCTTATACGTTAAAAATAGGATTAGCAGATCATCATTTAAATAATTATCACAGCAATACGTTTCTACGATTAACGAATACGACCTTAGCGGGTGAGCAGGCGAAAATTTCTTTTGCCTGGGAATCGAATCCGACGGGTGATGATTGGTGCCAGAAGAATAATGTCAAGCGATGTGCGTCTTTGGAAGAGGTAGTGAAAGAGTCGGATGTCATCATGATCATGGCGCCGGATAGTATTGATTTTCATCCGGAGTTTTGCCAGAAAGTCCTTCCATTTAAGAAACCCACCTTGATTGATAAATTTTTGGCACTGACCTTGAAAGAATCAAGTGCCATTGTCAGTCTCGCCAAACAGACTGGCACACCGATTATGTCCAGTTCGGCGTTGGCCTTTGCCGTGGAATTGGAACAATTGATGGATTCCGTGCCGAAAGAACCAACCGAAATGTATTCCCGTGGATTATCGAAATGGGCGGGATATGGTATCCATACCATCGCGCCGGTATTGCGGGTTATGGGCGCAAATTTTAAAAGATTGATAGATACAGGGACTCCTACAGCCCATACCGTTACTCTTGATTATGGCCAAAATCGTAACGCCGTAATAGAAGTCCGTCAGGCAGAAAATGAATGGGATGTTTTCCCCTGGCAATTTGGCATTCGTGCGGGAGATAAATATATTGGAGCTACGGTCAAAGATTTCGATGGATTTTATACCAATTTAATGCGGCAGGTTATCCATTTCTTCAAGACCGGCAACCCCAATTTCCCTATTGAATCCTCCTTGGCCGCCGTCCGCATTTTGGAAGACGCTGTCAAATCCCAACAAGCCGGCGGACAGTGGATTACATATTAAAGAGTTTCAAGTTCAGGGTTTAAAGTTAAGAAATCGAGGTTCCTTGAGATAGGGACTTGCTCTTCCGTTGAATTCGGCTTTCCACATAATCAGCTATTTGAGGTAATATGTCTCCTCTAAAATTCAAACGAGATAAATGTTGTTTGGTACATTGGATAAGTTCATCCAATTTCCGTTTGGCGTTATCCTTTCCCATGATGGAGACAAAATTTACTTCCGGGTGAACGGTAGATGGGACTTCTCCCGTTTCGATAGTATCCAGAATATCATCGGTAATCTGATATGCCAATCCCAAATCAGCGGCATAACGCACGATAGTATCCACTTCTGTTGGATTGGCCTGCGCAAGTAACGCCCCCGCGCGCGCGGCATATTCAAACAAAGCGGCGGTCTTATGTTGATGAATATACATCAACGTCTCATAATCAATTACTTTCCCGCGGGATTGGATATCCATGGTTTGACCGCCAATCATTCCTTTGGTTCCCACGGTTTGGGCCAGGTGACGGATTAGCTCAATTCCCAATTCCCCGGGTACTTCCCGTGCGAGGAGTTCAAACGCATAGGTCAATAATGCATCGGCTGCCAGCATGGCAATGGCTTCTCCAAATACGATATGGTTGGTCGGTTTTTCATGTCGTATGGCCGCATTATCCATGCAGGGAAAATCGTCGAGAATCAAAGAACTGGTATGTACGATTTCAATGGCACAAGCGGTGGCGCAAACCACCTTCTTAAATTTTTCCTCTTTTTTTGTAGGATTCCAGCGCGCTGAAATCCTACCGTCTGCAGAGGGGGACTGGGGGTGGTGTAAAGAATCATAGACCGCATACATCAATACCGGACGGATACGTTTTCCTTTGGAAAATAGGGAATAATTCATGGATTTCCAAAGAGACGGGACTTCCTTTTCTACTTTAGGCAGACAGGATTTCAACCCTTGATCTATTTCTCTCCGTTTTATTTTTAAATATTGTTTAAGTGTCATTCTTTATGATTTGGTCAAAGCGTCTTTCATCCGCTGAATTCCTTTTTCGATATTCTCCATCGAAGTGGCATAGGAGATTCGGATGAAGGGGTCGGTGCCAAATGCTGAACCGGGAACAACGGCAATATGTGCTTTCTCCAAAAGGTACGCACATAACTCCACGGAGTTGGAAACTTTTTTCCCGTCAAAGGTTTTGCCATAATAGGCGCTGATATTCGGAAACACATAAAACGCGCCTTTGGGAACACGGCAGGTGACACCGGGAATTCCTATAAGCAATTCGATAATTCTTTTTCGCCGTCTATCAAATTCGGCGTGCATTTTCTTGAGCGGTTCCGCACTGGGACCTTGTAACGCTTCAATCCCGCCTTTCTGCACAAAGGAAGTTGGATTGGAGGTTGTATGGCTTTGAATTTCCGACATGGCAGAAATGGCTTCTTTGGGTCCGGCGCAATAACCCAACCGCCAACCCGTCATCGAATAACTCTTGGAAAAAGTAAAACAGGAAATGGTTAAGTCATATATTTCTTTTCCGAAACTTGCCATACCGACATGTTCTTCCCCGTCATACACCAAATCTTCATAACACTCATCGGAACAAACGATAATCTTTTTCTCCACACAAATATCCGCAATCGCTTTCAATTCTTTTTTCGTATAGATACAACCCGTCGGGTTGGAAGGGCTATTCATAATCAGTATTTTGGTTTTTGGGGTAATGGCTTTTCTAAATTCTTCCGGTGTCATTTTGAAATCATTTTCTTCTTTGGTTTGCACAAAGACATTGGTCCCTTCCGCCAGTTTGACCATTTCAGGATAACTGACCCAATACGGTGCCGGAATAATGACTTCGTCGCCTTTGTCAATCAACGCCAGCATGATGTTATACAACGAATGTTTTCCGCCGCAGGAGGCGATAATTTGATTGGGTGCATATTCCAACCCATTACGCCTTTTCAATTTCTCGGACAGGGCTTTTTTCAATTCGGGTGTCCCTGCCGCCGCGGTATACTTGGTGACGCCCGCTTGAATCGCTTTAATCCCCGCTTGTTTGATATGTTCCGGTGTATCAAAATCCGGTTCTCCAACACCGAAATCAATGACATCTACGCCTTGATCTTTCAATTGTTTTGCTTTGGCGGAAATAGCCAACGTCGGTGAGGCTTCTATTAAGGTGGTACGATGAGCTAATTTCATGATAACTTCCCCCTTTTATGAATTTATAATATTTGAATTATTATATCGGATGTAACAAAGTGTTACAAATGGAATTTATCTCTCTAAAATTTTGATAGTCAAATTAAAATAATGGTGCTATATTTTAATATCTATAATGAGCAAGTGCATGAGCGAACATGCCCGGCTTTCGATATGGATTTATATCATTAACCGGTATATAAAAATCATGTTTTTTAAAAAACTTATTTTCCTATTCATTACAACGTTTTTCTTAGTAGTGACCGGTGTGTTCTCACAGCCGGTTCATACCATGCGACCGCCGATTCATGTTATCCATCCTCTTCAACCACTTTCCCCGTTAGCGAGTCCTGCCGGATTTTCTCCCAGTCAAATTCGCGCGGCATACAACTTGCCCACCACCGGCGGCACGGGCACCATCGCTATTATTGATGCCTACGATGACACCAGCGCGCAAAATGATTTCAATGTATTCTCCCAGCAATTTGGTTTGTTGACCGCAACCACCACTAATTTTGAAATCCATAAGATGAGTTCCACCATTGCCTTGGCGACTACCGACAATTGGGCATTGGAAATATCCCTGGATATTGAATGGTCGCACGCCATTGCTCCCAATGCAAAAATCCTTTTGGTGGAAGCTGTCTCACCATCGGATACAGATTTGCTTTCCGCGGTGCAGTATGCCGCCGGGCGCTCTGATGTCGTAGCCGTTTCCATGAGTTGGGGTGGAAATGAATTTAGTGGTTCAAACACATACGATTCCTATTTTACAAGTACTCATGGTGTGAATTTCTTTGCATCCTCGGGGGATAGCGGGACAGGAGTCGAATGGCCCGCCGTCTCCGTTAACGTGACAGGTGTCGGAGGAACACAATTAACTCTCTCTGCTCAAACCACTGTTACTTCGGAAGTCGCATGGAGCGGGAGCGGCGGCGGGTTAAGTAAATATGTCTCCGAACCCAGTTATCAAAGTACGTACGGTGTTCCTTCTGCCAATGGGTTCCGCGCGGTTCCTGATGTATCTTATAATGGGTCCAGTAATTCTCTCTATGCTGTTTATGATAGTTTGGGTGAAAGTGGATGGATTGAGGTTTATGGAACCAGTGCGGGTTCTCCTCAATGGGCTGCGATTCGTGCCTTGGGCGGTAGTTTGGTGAATAATACCACTTTTTATTCCATAGCCGCCATCCATTCCGACTATACGACCGATTTTCGAGATATTACCAGCGGCAGTAATGGAGGTAGTGGTTTTTATACCAAAGCGACAACGGGATATGATTATGTTACCGGATTAGGCAGTCCATTAACGGATAATTTTAGTGCTGTGCCATTAGCTAACTTTGTCGGCACACCTACCACAGGCAATGGACCTTATACTGTGAATTTTACGGACAGCACACTGTTTTATCCAACCGGATGGAACTGGACTTTTGGAGACGGGTCAACAAGTACTTCCGAAAATCCTTCCCATACCTATTCGGCGGTGACTTCACCTACCTATTATACAGTTCAGTTGATTGCCACCAATTCCTATGGCACCAGTACGTTAATTAGAACCAATTATATTTTCGTGACTGAACCTTTACCAACCCCCGGATTCTATGGGACACCCAGTAGTGGCACTTCTCCCTTAACTGTGAATTTTGCGGATACCTCGGGTAACAGTCCCACTGCCTGGTTATGGCAATTTGGCGATGGGAGTACCAGTAACATTCAAAACCCTTCGCATACTTATACATCATCTAGTTCGGCAACTTATAGTGTGACTTTGATTGTCAGCAATTCTTTTGGGACAACAACCAGTATCAAGAGCAATTATATTAAAATTACTCCTCCTCCCGTTGCCGGATTCTTTGGTACACCGACCAGTGGTGCTTCCCCACTAACCGTGAATTTCACCGACACTTCTGCCAATAATCCTACCGGCTGGCAGTGGAATTTTGGAGATGGTAGTACCAGCACGGTGCAAAATCCCCCGCATACGTATGTTTCCTCAACGGTCGCCACCTATACTGTCAGGCTCATTGTGACCAATTCACTGGGAACAAGTACCAGTACCCTGACCAATTATATTAAAGTATCCCCTCCACCTATCGCGGGATTCTTCGGTTCTCCCACCAGTGGAATATCTCCATTGACTGTAAACTTTACTGACACCTCAGCAAATATTCCGACAGCATGGGCTTGGAGTTTTGGTGATGGTAGTATCTCTAATATTCAATATCCTTCTCATCAATACACAGTATCCACTTCCGCGTCATTCACGGTCACTTTGATCGCCAGCAATTCTTTTGGAGCGAATACCGCTGTCTACGCAAACTATATTCAAGTAACTCCTCCGCCTCCAATCGCGCAATTCTATGGTTTTCCAACAAGCGGGACTTCTCCATTGATCGTGAATTTCACTGATACCTCGCTAAATAATCCCACATCCTGGTCTTGGAATTTTGGCGATGGGAGCACTGCCAGTATACAAAACCCGGTGCATACTTATGGAATCGTCAGTTCTCCAACATCCTATGCAGTACAACTCATTGTAAGCAATAGTTTCGGGACCAGTACCTTAATTAACTCAAATTATGTTACTGTCCTGCCTCCTCCTCCGTTTGCCGGATTCTTTGGAACTCCCACCAGCGGATACGGCGTGCTGACGGTGAACTTTACAGATACCACTGCCAATTATCCCACAGGATGGATTTGGAGTTACGGAGATGGCGCGAGTACTACCATTCAGAACCCCCAGCACATTTATAGTGCTGTCACAACTTCGGTTTCTTATACGGTTCAATTAATCGCTACGAATTCTTATGGGACTACAACATCCGTTCGCACTAATTATATTTTTGTGACGGAACCTCCTCCCACCGCCGGATTTAGTTTTAGTCCTTTAAATGGATTTGGTCCTTTGACGGTTAACTTCGTGGATACCTCTGCCAATAATCCCACGTCATGGAATTGGAATTTCGGGGATGGCGCGGTTACAACCATTCAAAATCCATCGCATATTTATGGAACTGTCTCTACGCCAACTTCGTTTACAATTCGTTTCATTGTTTCCAATGCGTTTGGCACCGGCACTTCCACCCAAACGATTCCCGTTACGGAACCTTCACCTGCTGCCGGATTTAGCGGAACACCAACCGGTGGCAACGGACCTTTAACAGTTAACTTTACCGATACCTCAATCAATTACTACGGCTCTGCGACAAGTTGGAATTGGAATTTTGGAGATGGGAGTACCAGCAATTCACAAAATCCTTCTCACCAATATGGTGTCGTTGGCGCGTCAACAGTATATACCGTGCGATTGATTGTCAGCACCAATTTCGGTACCGGCACGGCAACACAAACCAATTATATTTCAGTCACTGAACCGTCTCCCAGTGCCGGTTTTAGTGCCTCCTCGACAAGTGGATATGGTCCATTGAATGTGAATTTCACGGATACTTCCGCCAACCTGTTTGGCTCATCAACCGCCTGGTCTTGGGATTTTGGCGACGGGGTTTCTACCACTGCGCGTAATCCCCAACATACCTATAGCGTCGTCAATATAGCAACGACTTATTCCGTGCGTTTGATTGTATCTACCAATTTTGGTGTAAGTACATCGAATCAGATGATTTCTGTGACAGAGCCAGCCCCGAGTGCCGGATTTAGCGGGAGTCCCACCAGCGGTACCGGACCTTTGACTGTAAACTTTACAGATACCTCTGCCAATTTATTTGGAGCATCCACAGTATACGCTTGGAATTTTGGTGACGGGAGTACCGGTAATGTACGAAATCCATCCCACACCTACGCAACCGTATCTTCACCGACCAGTTATGCCGTTCAACTTATTGTTACAACGAATTTTGGTATTAGCACATCTTTTATTCCAAATTATATCACTGTTGCTCAATT
This sequence comes from uncultured bacterium, assembly GCA_963768165.1. Taxonomy (GTDB): domain Bacteria; phylum UBP4; class UBA4092; order UBA4092; family UBA4092; genus CAVYHJ01. Next base: position 62,293 of record CAVYHJ010000013.1, read on the forward strand.
ACCACCCACGGCCGAGTTTTCCGCAAGTCCCTTGAGCGGTTATGGACCCTTGACTGTTAATTTCACAGATACTTCGGGGTTTAGTCCGACAGCTTGGGCATGGGATTTTGGCGACGGGAATACCGATAACACCCAAAATCCGCAGCATATCTATGGGACGGTTACAGCCCCTACAACCTATTCCGTGCGGTTAATTGCCAGCAATACCTTTGGTTCTAGTACAGTGACTAAAAATAATTTTGTGTCCGTAAGTGAACCCGCGCCATCCATACCAAACCTGCTATCCCCTGCGGATTCTTCCGCATTATACCGGATTTCGGTTTTATTCTCTTGGACTACCTCCACGGATATTGTGAATAGCTCTATGAACTATTCTGTCCAAATGGCACGGGATACGGGTTTTGTTTCTATCGTGACCACCCTTTCTAATCTGACAGTTACCAATCCAACGATTACTGGACTTCCTCCCGGACCTTTGAATTGGCACGTTCAAGCAACGAGTGTTTTTGGCACCAGTGGTTATTCTTCCACTCAACTGGTAATACTCTTTGATACGAGTGACCGTCAACCGGTGACTTCATCACAGACTGCCGCCAACTTCTTTATTGGAGATACAACGGGTGTGTATTTACCGGTCTTGATGATATTCAATACCATCAGTCCGGATACCATTTCGATTACAACTTTCGATACAACAGCACAGGGGTTGCCGCCGGGACACTTTATCTCGCGGTATTGGTTAATCAATCGAGTAGGAAATGGTCCAATGAATATTAATTTAACCTTCTCCTATACTTCAGCGGATTTTGCGGCGAGTGGGCTGAGTTTGGAAAGTTCACTGTATGCCGTGCGGGATTCCACAGGTCCGGGTGGATGGTCTTCCGTTACCACAGGTATCACCGTTGATACGGTGAATCATAGGTTAACGGTGACCGGCATTAACCAGTTCTCAGGTGGTTGGACTTTGGGGAATTTAAATGCTGTTCCAATTAATGATTGGTGGAAATATACCCAGGATATGGATATCCCTCGCCAACCCTAACCTCTTAATCAACCGAACCCTCATTAACTCAATAATCAAAATAGTTTTGTACAACTGTACAAAACATCTTCTACGAGTACATCTAAAGTGTATTGCAAGCGGAATTGAAATTCTTAATTCCGCTTCCAAACCGTTTCAAGATTGGATTTTATGGTAACTTTAATAAAATGAGGTGTCTAGATAGTTATCTTACAATTTATGAGTTTCAAAGTCGCCATTGGCGAATTTGATATCCCCTTTAAAATCAATTATGTATTTTTGCAGTGGGTACTTCATTAATGGGTCAACGTAGTCGAGTCGGGAGACTCGACCTATCGGATCAGGACAAGTACATCCACTAATGATAGGTCGGGTCTCCCGACCTGACAATTGGATTTTATCTTGCAGAGTTTTTCGGCATTTGAGACCTCTGAAAAAGTCCAATTTATGCAGGAAATAATAATTGTGCGAACGTACAATTATTCTAGGCACTTGATTTCATTGGAGATAAACTTTCTGCAGTTGCAGAAAGTTTTTTAAAAAGATAGAGAAAGCCACTTTTTCAGAGGACTCATTTACCGAAAAATTATTGGTTGATTGACTTTATTAAGGATAAAAGGTTTAGAGTTGTAGTAATGCTTTTTCGTAATCTTCCACAAAATATCTTTTGCCTTTGTGAATGACCTTATGCCCTTCTTGTTTCAGCAATACTTTTATCGCGCCCACTCCGCCGGGATATTTTGGATTAATCTCTCCACCTGATTTTAAAGTTCTCCAATACGGTGTAATCTTTTTCTTCCCCTCCCGCGCCTGCTCATCTGCTGCATTGGCGGATATCCAGGCAAAGATTCCCGTGGTAATCGGACAACAGAAATTGGCGTTATGCCGTTTGGCAAGTTTCTCCCGGATTTCATTGATGGTAATTAATTTCCCTTTGGGGATTTCTTTCATAATACCGTCCACTTCCATAGGCGCCGGTATTACCATCGTTCCCGTCCCCCAGCGTTTACTCATCTTCCCGGTAACTTTCTTTACTTTCGGCAGACCTTTATCATCCGCCAGTTTCTCCTGCCATGTTTTTTTCGTTTTCATGTTTGTATCCTTTAATAATTATTCTAAGGGTGGTTCTTTTCTTTTTAACAATTTCCATATTTCTTTTATATGTTTAAATAATTCACTATTATATTGCCTTTTTGCCTTCCACATTAACCAACTATTAATAGTAAAAGCAATAAAAGCTAAAACAATTAATATTATCGAACCTATTATTGTAACCTCGCTAAGGAACATTCCTAATAAGAGAACAATAAAAATAGCAAAACCAGTAAGTGCATGCTTATCGATTTTGTTTCTTAATTCATCTAGTTTCATATAAACTGACCATTTTCCTGCGTCGGGAATAACACTCCTTATCGTTTTTCCCGACGCCTTGATTAGAAACTTATTTCTTATCTTTGCTCCCTTGAATTCCCGGAATATTCTTAATAACTTCCTGCAAATCTACGCCACTGAGGGCTTCGACAGCGGGAGGGAGTTGGGCGATGACGTTGATGACATCTTTGGTTAATTTGGATGCACCTGCGCTGTCCCCGCCGGAATTTACAATCACGATTTTCTCGGTTTTCGCCAGCGGTGCAGAAATAGCCGCGGCAATTTCCGGTAATCTATCAATTAAAATCTGCATAACAGCGGCTTGGGTATATTGTTTCCACGCATCGGCTTTTTTGGACATAGCTTCGGCGGTGGAAAACCCTTGCGCTTTGATAACATCAGCTTCCGCCAATCCGCGCGCCCTGTTGGCATCGGCTTCACCCGTTCCGATTTGGCGATTGGCTTCCCCTTGCCCTGTCGCAGTCGTTTGTAATCGGAATTTCTCGGCATTCGCCAGGGTTTCGACTTTATACCGCTCGGCATCGGCAGGTTTTTCCACCATCGCGGTCAATTCTTTTTGTTTGCGTTCAATTTCTTTTTCCTGCACATTAATCTGCATTTCTTTTTCAACGACCTGTACCTGCACTTCTTCTTTTTTCACGGATTGATTAGTTTTATATTTCTGCAGGTCATAAGCCAAATCCGCCGCCGCTTTTTTCTCGTTGACCGACGCGGTATATTCCGCCACGCGCATTTGATAATCTCTCTGCGCTTCCGCCACGCGTGTATCCGCCGCGAACTTGGCGGTCTGCCCTTCCTGATTGGCTTGCGCGGAACGAATGGTCGCGTCCCTAGTCGCTTCGGCTTCCCCGATAATGGCATCCCGTTTTACCTGCGCGATGCGCGGTTTACCCAACGCATCGAGATAACCGGTCTTGTCGCGAATATCACGAATGGTAAAGGAAATAATCGTCAATCCCATATTCGCTAAATCGGTAGAAGCTACTTCTTGAACTTTCTGGGCAAAGGCATCGCGATTGGAATAGGCTTCTTCTACCGTTAAGGTTCCGAGGATTGCCCGCAAATGACCTTCTACCGTTTGAATGGCGATTTGCGATACTTCCTGCTGCGATTTCCCTAAAAATTGTTCCGCCGCGGTCGCAATACTAATATCATCGCCTTTGACTTTAATCTGTGCCACGCCATCCACCAAAACCGGCACGCCATGTTTGGTATACACTTCCGGCGTATTAATATCGAGGGTGATAATTTCCAGGGACAGTAAATCTGACCGTTCATAAATCGGCCAGACGAACGTCCCGCCGCCTTTAACAAAACGAAACCCGACGGTCTGTTTATTTCCCTGGGTGTCGCGAATCGTGCGCTTTTTCCCGGAAATAACCAGAACTTGGTTCGGTCCCACTTTTACATATCTCCGGGCATAGGTGATGATACCCAGAATGATGACTACGACTACCGCGATGGCGGATAATGCTGCTCCTGCAGTACCTATAAATTGGTCAGGCATAAAGATACCCTCCTTCAAGGGATTTAAGATTTTAGATATTAGATTTCAGATTTAAAATTTATTATTTATTACTTGCTTCTTCGACCATCATGGTCGAACCTACGATATTGACAATTTTCACAGATTTATTTCTCTCGATAAAAGTACCACTGGCGGATTTTGCCGGAGCCGTATACCGACTCCCCTTCATGATATAAGCGATTTCACCCAATCCATTTTGTGCAATGGGAGTAATGACTTCTGCCATCATACCGACCAAATCACCCACCACTGCCTCAGAGGAACTCTGGGTAATTTTGAAAATATTGTAGAAAATATAAAAGGTGATTGTGCCGGCAACAAATCCAAACAAAAGACCAATCAATATGCTTAGTATACCGGTAATGTCAAACACGTTATAGGAAAGTAATCCGCCCGCGCCAAAAGCGGTAATGAAGCTGGCGATAACGACGGGACTCCACGGAGAAAATGTCATTTCACTACTCGGTCCATGAACTCCTTCATGTCCACCCAAATGTCCTCCCACATCATGTCCCCCGAATTCCATATGATGTCCTCCGAGAATCACGGAAATAACCGAATACACCAATCCCACCAGTAAACAGAACAAGTAAAACAAGGCTAGCGTTGTCATAATATATTCCACCTCCAATACCAGTAAAATATACCCATTTTTATGGGCTATTTCCCATCGCTCATATCCTACTGCGAATCAAAGTTAAATTCAAGGGTTCCTGTATCAAAATTTACTTTTTAGAAATCTATCGGTATGACAAGGTAATAAATTTCCCTGTAGAAATTTAAGGATTGATAAATTGGGGAAGTGGGATATAATAAAGCCATTGTAGATTTTATCCCCGATTTTTCGAAAACATGGATATTAGATTGCAGATTTTAATTAGAGAAAGAATTTCTGCTTTACCACAATAAATACAAACTTTTTAATAGATTTGGTTCGGAACACGTCCGTATCTTATCCACTTCTCACTCATTGTTCGTTGGGAGTTCATCTGGTTTGGGGTATGTTTTTGGAGGAGCTAGATTTTTTTAATTACCTGCTTTTCAGTGTTATAATAATAGTGAGCGGAATAGGTATTATTTGGGGTTGTGTAACAGGGTCAAGAATCGTAGCAATTATGCGAGGGATTCATGGCGAAAAATAAACCCAGAGTTTTAATTGTTGAAGACGATCCGGATTGCGGAATAATGATGGCGAGAATTCTGGCGAAAGAAGAATTTTTGCCCGATGTTGTTACCACAGGGAAGGAAGCTGCTGAGAAAATGCAAGCGGCTACGTATTCGATATTTTTCGTAGATTTGTATTTACCGGATACCGACGGGATAAACTTAATCCAGGAATTCCAACAGAAACACCCCGACCTTCAAACGGTTATTGTCACTGGATACGCCTCTTTGGAAAGCGCCATCAAAGCCATCCAGCATCAAGTTTTCGATTATATTACCAAACCGTTTGAGAACGAGCGGCTGCGCATTGTAGCACGGAATGCTCAGATCAAATATAATTTATTAAAAGAGAACCGAGAACTGGTTAATCGTTTGCTGTTTCAAGAGGAAGAACTACACCGAAAAATTTCCCAAGCGACCCAACAATTGCGTCTTGTAAATGAGAAATTGCAGGAGCAAGCGCGAACCGATGAATTAACGGGACTTTTCAATTACCGGCATTTCCAGGAACGGTTGGAAGAAGAAGTCTATAAGGCAATCCGGTATGAACAACCGCTCTCCTTATTGATGGTGGATATTGACCGATTCAAAAAGTATAACGATACACTCGGCCATCCTGCCGGGGACGAAATCATCCGGAGGATCGGCCAATTGATTCGAGAAACTATGCGGAGTATAGATTTTGTGGCACGCTATGGGGGGGATGAGTATGTGGTGATACTGGCGCAAACGGATACCGAGCCCGGTGTTATAGCCGCAGAAAAGTTACGAGAAATAATTGCTAAAGAATACCAGGAGTTTCATCTAGAATCTTTTACCCAGGGATTGACCGTCAGCATCGGTGCCGCCAGTTTGCCGATACACGCAGTGGCACCTGCGGAATTGAACTCCCGAGCAGATCAAGCTTTGTACCGCGCGAAAAATGAGGGCAGAAATCGAGTCTGTCTGCCACCAGAAACAAGCAGTACAATTATACCCGCGTAATAATACCCGATGAGAATTCAGGCATCACGACATTTCTAAAAAATTAAAACGTGCAAAAGAAGAAAAAATTGTGCAAAGCTTTGTGCAGGATTGGCTATCCCGGCGATTTCCAGAGTATAATACGCAGATTGAAAATATTCTTGGAAAATAGGAAAACTGATTGAATCACCATTCTGTATGAAGTGGACAGGACATCGAATTTTTTTGAATTGGGGTGAACGACTGGTACTCCTGGGGCTATTGATTTATTTTATTTTTTTTCTGATTCACGTGAGTATTTGCCTGGTATTTCCCAACGATTTGGATAATGAAGAAGGGTTTATTCTGAATCAAGTCCATCAATTGCGGACGGGACATACGATTTATCCGACACTGGTCGATTATCCATACACGGTGGGTAACTACCCTCCTATTTTTCAATTGATATGCGTGCCTTTTAACTGGGTTTTCGGAGACACACATTTCATTGGCAGATTTATTTCCATTCTTTCGACACTTTTTTTGGGTGGATTAGTTTTTCTTATTGTAAAACAATGTTCAGATGACTGGTTGTCTGCCGCAATCAGTGGATTATTCCCATTCAGCGTGCATTATGTTTATCTCTGGGCACCCTATGACCGGGTGGATATGCTGGCATTATTTTTAACAGTATTGGGACTCTATCTATTATCGAGTAATCCACAAAAAATCACCTTACCTATTGTCCTCTTTCTGCTAGCGCTTTTTACCAAACAAACGATGATTGCCGCACCTGCTGCTGCGCTGGTTTATCTCTGGGAAAAAGATAAAAAAACAGCAGGAACTTTTTTAACGTTTATGGTTATTAGTTTTTTTGCACTATTTTTTGCGATCAATCTATTAACCAAAGGCCAATTTTATAAACATCTGGTGGTTTATAATGTGAATCCCTTTCATTGGAGAGACGTATGGAATTTTTTCTTCAACTTATTCCGATTTTATTGGGTTTTCCTGGGATTTATTTTGCTCGCCCTATTCATTGCGGTAACCGATTCTGGAAAAAGATTATTTTTGTTTTACTTTTTATTTGCCGTATTGGTTTCCCTGAGTTGTGGGAAGGAAGGATCTGCCGTGAATTATTTAATTGAATTAATTGTCGCGGGAAGTATTTTGATGGGAATGGCTCTTGCGGTATTGAATAGATATATTCTTTACGCCAGGATTTTTATTCCTATTATCTTATTGATTCAATTGTACTGCATTATACATATTGTTTACATGCCGTCGTATTGGTACGGGACACCGCAATACCGCACCACACCATCGCTACGAAATTTTGATTTAGTGGAATCCGTCGAACGGATGGTTCGCGAGACTCCCGGTGATGTTCTGAGCGATGATGCTTCCTTATTGGTTCGCACAGGGAAACCTGTTCTGTTTCAACCCTTTATTATGAGCACACTGGCCCGACAGGGAGAATGGAATCCATCAAAATTTATCAATGATATTCACCAGAAACGATTTTCCTTGTTGGTATTATATTTCCCCTTACGTCCGGAGAATCCCGATATGTACGAACGATATACGCCGGAAATGATTAACGCTTTGATGGAAAATTACGAGGTGATGGATTACCGTCATCCCTATTGGATTCACCGTCCTAAAACCGCATCACACTGAAAAATAAAATAATTTTTTTCAGTAAAACCGTATCGGAGAAAGAACCGCTTTGGCTATTTCTTGACCTACAAAATCATATCCATTCCGGTTAAAATGAACCCAATCATCCGCAGGTCGGTTGTAATATTTCGCAAAACCGGGTTGGAGAAATTCTTGCGCGAGGTCAACCATCTCCACATTATTTTTTTCTGCTAATTGGCGAATTACGTTATTGTACTTGTCCAAAAGGTGATCCCGAACATACCAATGCCGTGTTAATAAAATCACCCGGATATGGCGTTTTCTGGAAATATCAATGATCTCCTGCAGATTACTACGAAAGTCATCCAAGGACACCCGGCTGTACCGGTCGTCCAGATTTTTTATTGCCATTCTTTGTTTCTCGTGGGTATATTCTTGATTTTGAAATTTGCTGATGAGGCTGGCGAGAAAAACACAGAAATGGCTTTGCCGGAAAAAAGTGCGTAAATAGTACGCATGCGCCTCCTGTTTTTCAAATTCTTTATCGGGATAATAAATCGCCAAGTCCCGGTCATTGCTGGCGGTCCAGACAATCACCGTGGAGGGTTTAAAAATATCCACATACTGGCGATACACATTTAATATTTGATAACTACTGTACCCAGGAACTCCACAATTAAACACTTTGTAGAGCGGGTTTGGTCGCGTTTTGTTGAGATAATATCCCAGTCGTTCTGTATAGCCCAATCCATAACCGACTTCTCCACTGAACGTGCAGGAATCCCCCAAACATAATATCCGATTGTAAATAGAGAATCGTGCAGGATTATAATCTTCACCCCGGAACCCCAGGTTATTAATCGGTATATTGGAACCCGGAATCACATTATTGGGGATAAACCGCCAAAAAAATTTCGGGTCCGATTCGAACAGATCGGTTCTCGCCAAAGGGCCTTTAATCATCAGAGGTCCTTGCACGGGATTAAATCCTGGAATAATCCGAAAGATTATTTCCAATAGTAGAAAAAAAACAATGGGACTGAAAACAGCCAAAAAAATATTCGCGTGCCGTTTCAGAAATTCAACAAACCCTTTCATAAAAAACTAATCTCGCAATAAACCCTGTTTCAGCATCTTGGTTATGATATAAAGACATTTCGCAATTTCATTTTCATTTGTCATTACTATAGATAAGAATGTTATGTAAGGTCAATTCTGAAAGAGGTTATTATTTGTTTCGAAGGGCTTGGAGGTAAAAAAGCAGTTCTTGTTTTTGAATATCGGAGATGCGAGAAAAGCTGGTATTGTCGTTCCATGAATAGAGTCCGGGGATAGCGCCGTGTTCGATGGCGGATATCAGTTGGGGATACAGTGCCATCCGGGTACGGTAATCGCGAGCGTAAATGCTTGGAAGACCCCACCAACCGGTTTTTTCAATGGTGTTATTTCTTTCCGAATCGGCAGAAAAACCGGACAAGGGAAGGAACCGGGTTCCATTGAATTCAAAGAGCATAAAGGGTGTTACCTTTTGTGCGAGAGCATAATCAGCAATTTTGGCAATGTCCATACTTTGCCCGATGGAAGAATACGCCAGGAAATCCGGGCGGGTAGAATTTTTGGCAAAAAGATATTCCGGCATTAAGCCTTCTCTGGCGCTCACCCAGTTGAACCCATACAACGAATAATAATTTTCATCATAGGTGGAATCGAGTCCATACACGGCAAAAGGTTTCATCCCTGTAAGAACATTTTTATGTTGTTGGCGGATTTCCTGGGCCATCTGACTCCAGCGTTCCATGCGAACCAAACTACGATAGGAATCCCAGTCACTTAACGCCGGAGACCATTCTTGAAAAATCTGTTCGTTGGAAGGACTGATTTCAGAAAAATCTTTAAAAGATGTTTTCCAGGAAGAATTAAGTGAAGAAATTTCGGAATATTTTTCTTTCAACCAATTTGGGAATTGGGTTGTTTCTCCCAAATCTTTCAGCCGGGATGTATCATCCACAACTTCTTCTGCTGAATCTTCAAACAGATTCACTGGGATTTTATCGTCAGTAGTACGATAAAATAAAGAACCCCATTTTTTAAATAAAGTTTCAAAATTATGAACTTGTGCGGAAGATGGAAAATCGATAGAGAAAGAGGGAATAATTTGGATGCCCAATTTTTTACAATATTTTAATTCGGTCAACAGGGGGAGAGTGTCTTTGGAAAAGGAATCGGGAAAGAGTTGAGTCCAGAGAACATCTATTCCAAGATTTTTCATTTCTTTCAAGTCGGCTTGAATGGTGGAATCGGCATTTAGCGTAAATCGCGCGGCTGAATTGGGATTATATGCAGTGGCTAGAATCGGGAACCCATGGCTGTTTTTAAATATTGACTTACGCCACAGTTTGGAGTCTAACCCTGCCAATTCCGCACGGGAATCCACTTGAATATTCCAGCTGGCACAGGACAATCCTCTTGGTGTAATCAGTTTTAAGACGACAAATTTCGATTCCCCTGACATGGGCAGAAAAAGTTGTCCGGCTATTTTGGTATTATCGAGGGCGTGAACTTGAAATGCTTGCAAGAATTCTTCCCAATGATAAAAAAGATGCGGAAAGATTGGCGGAGATAAAATATTCTGCGGGTAGGGAATTAGCGTGCCCGCCACAGGGTTGGATTCATTAGAAACTTGCACCGGCAAATCCAATCGCGCTACCACAGGTCCGGGATCCCAACTATTAATAATGGTTTCATTATGCAGGTTGGCAATGAATTGGAGGGTGTGATTTCCAGCGGGGAGCGGATCAAGGAGACAAGATAATGTAGCCATTTCGCCGGGATATAAGTCCTGGCTAAGGAGTTGAATATAGTTATTCCCCCAATTTTTTACAGTCCCGGATTCATCGGCAATGCGCATACGGAAAGTAACCATACCAAATCCCTGAGATTTAAGAATGGTGTCACCAATATTCCGAATCTGGAAAATATGGTGATAGTATTTTTGCGATGAAAAATTACGACGGTGTACGGGAACCTGTTCGAGTAGTGGATAACCTAGTCCTTTGGTGGCGATGCTCCCTAGATAATGAATGTCCAATTTCAAATGATATGGCAGGGCGGAATTGGAGGCGGATTTGGAAAGAGTTTCGTTGGAATCTTCGAATGCATTGGCTTCAACGGCCGCCATTCTATCTGTTCCCTGAATCCAATAATCAATCGTCAAAATACTGTAGGCGGGACATTTGGGGGGGACATGAAATTCGGCTTGGGAATATCCGGCAGTAAGTTGATTGCTGAAAAAGCGTTCCGGCGGTGGGAGAGCGATTTGGGGCGTGGCAGGTTTTTGTTTGACGCACCCGGTGAAAAATACTAGAGATAAGACCACTAGACCAAATTGAGAAAATAATGTGTTAGAGGTAGGAGTTTTGAATTTATATTTTTCGTCCGCCATATTATCTTTTTTGAGAATCGAGTACAAAGGTGACCGGGCCGTTATTGATTAATTCAACGTCCATCATAGCCCCGAACAGGCCTTCTTTCACAGGCACACCCTGTTTTTCAATGTGCGCTTTTAATTCCGCCAGTAAAGCAACCGCTTTCTCGGGAGGGGCGGCATCGGTAAATCCCGGACGGCGGCCTTGATACACATTTCCCAATAAAGTAAATTGCGAGACCAGTAAAAATTCACCGTGAATATCCAGTAGGGATTTATTCATTTTTCCATTTTCATCGGCAAATATTCGCAAAATCGGGATGCGGTTGGCGAGATAAAGCGCGTCTTCCATCGTATCCTGTTGGTGCACGCCGACCAGTGCTAAAAGACCCTGACCGATTTGCGAAATCATTATTCCATTAACCCGGACCTCGGCTTTTTTAACCCGTTGAAGCACAGTGATCATAAAAAGAAAATCTATTTTTTATCCTGCTCTTTGGAGGCTGTGACAAAATGCATCCGCAAATCGAATAACAGATCATCCAGCATTTGATTTTCTTTTTCCGACAGGTTCCCTTTGGTTTTTTCCTGGAGAATCGCCAGCAAATCAATACTGAATTGGGCGACCGGTAAATCTACCTCATTTTTTCCGTTGAGGGGATTGGGTACCGCTCCCAATTGTTGCATGGCCTGGGCTCCCAAGAGAAATACCAGTTGGGCAAAATTCGCTTCCGGTAATTTCATTTTTTCCTTTTTGGGTTCATTATTTTCATTTGGCATATTTATTGTTCTCCCTAAAAGTATGATAGGTGTCTCGTTTCGATTTGTCAATTATGTTTTTGAAATAAAGAAAACCAAGTGCCTGTCATTTCCATGATGAAGTGAACAGTGGTTTTGAAAAATGGGACGTTGATTCCCCTTACAAACTATCTTAAAGGAGGAAAGGTTTATGCAAGTCAAATTAATAGACATTCAGATACCGGTGGCAGGTTTTTATGAAGTGCTCCGGTTAGTGGAAGCCGCATGATGAACTTTGCCGAAATCCCGGAAGATCAAGTGTTGGGGGATGATGACCATGTCGCAGAGAATTCGAAATGGTTGCAGAAGTTCGATAGCCATATTCAGGAAATTATGTTGCAGAAAAGCGGGATGTCGAATATATCGAAATCTACTGCGGGGTCTCCTCCCCCTGTCTTTTTTATCGTTTTAGTCAGGTGAAATCTGTTTAGATACGCAACTGTATTTTCCATGAATGGGTATAATTCTGTTTTTTATAAGTATTTACTAACTAATTAGACCGACCTACTATCAGAATTTCCAATAAATACGATGTTTATTTATTATTTTCGCTATTATAGTCCACTTTGATAATTGTCTGCAAGGAAGACAGTGTTATCTTCAATTAAATCAATCTTCTAAATAAGTGTCGCCGCTGTCGACACTTATTTCCATCTATTTTCTCTTAAATCCTTATCCGTCTTTGGAGTGGAATTGAAAATAACAATTCCACTCACAACCCGGTTTGGGAAAAGATTTAAGGGTAATTTTAATTAAACTTGTCCCCGAAAGTTTTTATTGAAGATGAATTTTCTAAACAATTCATCCCTCAACAATTAATAATTCTAAATTGTTGATTTTACTAGAGATAAAAGTCGTGACATTCGTCAAATGTATTGTAATATATAAAACACTTAAATACATACAAAAAAGTGTAACTTATGGGTTACAATAATATATTTTAAAATCTTATATATTTACTAACTTAAAATTTATCAAATATCTATAACAATTTTTAAAAAGGCATAAGTCTTGCTAATGTATTAACAAACTATTTATAATTGGATATTGTGTGCTAATTACCTGTAACTTACATATACTAATGTGCTACAATTCAAAGGATTTCTTAATCCTCATCCGAAACTATTTTATCCGTGAAGGGAACTAATTGGTTTATATTTATGTGTAAAAATAATAACAACTATTATTTTAGGGAATTTTTATCCCGTTTTCTTTTGAAAACGTGTGTATTATTATTACTTATCTTTTCAATTCAAAGTGGGAGATTATATGCTTGGTCTACGCTTAATGGAATTGCTGTTTGCACGTCTGCTGGAGATCAAAAATATCCTGAACTCGTTAGCGATGGGGTAGCAGGAGCCATTCTGACATGGCAAGACAGCCGCTATGGAGCAGAGACAAATATTTTTGCTCAACGGGTCAATTATGACGGTTCTACCATCTGGACTCCCAATGGAGTTGCCATTTCTACGACTGCCAAAAGTCAGATCGAACCCGCTCTTGCAAGTGATGGAGCAGGAGGAGCCATCATTATTTGGACAGATAATCGAAATGCTGGGAATTATAATATTTATGGACAAAGAGTCAATTCTGTTGGTACTACACTTTGGATTCTAGGTGGAGTCGTTATTTCTACTGTCGCGGGCAACCAATATTACCCACAAATTGTTAGTGATGGTTCCGGTGGAGCAATTATTACGTGGTATGACGGGCGTAATGGGGCAACCAATTATGATATTTATGCACAACGGGTAAATTCCAATGGTTCGACTCTCTGGACGACCAATGGAGTCGCCATTTGTACCGCAGCAAACAGTCAAATAGATGCTGTTGTTGTGAGTGATGGAGCTGGAGGAGCGATTATTTCCTGGCAGGATGACCGGGCAGGGAATAACGATATTTATGCTCAGCGGGTGAATTCCAATGGTTCGACTCTTTGGACGATAAATGGGGTTGCCATTTGTACCGCGGCAAATGACCAATTATTTCCAATAAATAATTCTGAATTGACTGAAACCATTGCGAGTGATACTGCTGGGGGTGCTATTATTACCTGGCAAGATGCGCGTAATGGAGCGACTAATAATGGTATTTATGCGCAACGGGTGAATTCCAATGGTTCGACTCTTTGGACCACAAATGGTGTCGCCATAAGTACAGCTGCTAATAATCAAGTAAACCCTGTAATTACTGCAGATGGATTTGGAGGAGCAGATATTTTATGGGGCGACGGTAATAATAATCTTTGGATACAACGTTTAAATTCTGCGGGGTCCACACTATGGACAACCAATGGTGTTCTTACTAAAGCTACAACGAGTGGTTATGGGTCTTATGATATTGCTCCGAATGGTTCAGGTGGTGCCTATGTTGCTTGGAATGATATTCGAAATGCTACAGAAAATTATAATATTTACGCACAGCAGATTAGTTCACAAGGTGCAGTTCTTTGGGCTATTAATGGTGTAGCTGCTGTTGATACGACGGCAGATCAGGGCAGCCCTGCATTGATAAGTGATGGAGCAGGGAATATACTTATTACCTGGCATGATGAGCGTAACGGAACTAATTTTGATATTTATGCACAATCGATATATTCTACTGGTGGAATAACGGTTGCCGCACCGACAGCAGGTTTTTATGCTACTCCGACCAGTGGTTATGGTGCATTAATAGTTAATTTTGTTGATACATCTGCTAATTTACCTGTAACTTGGTCTTGGAATTTCGGAGATGGTTCTACAAGTAATCTTCAGAATCCCGTACATACTTATCAAACTGTAAACAGCCCAACCTCTTACACGGTACAATTGATTGTTACTAATTCTGCAGGGACAAGTACTTCAACCCGTGTGAATTATATTTTTGTGACGGAAGCGGCGTCGGTAGTCTCGTTTAGTGCGACACCGAATAGCGGGAATGGGCCCTTGAATGTAACCTTTATTGACAAATCGAGTTATCCGAGCAGCAGTGTTACGACCTTTAAATGGATTTTCGGGGATGGATTCAGTGCCGGATTTGGGACTTCGACCACCACGACGCATCAGTATGTAGCGGTGAGCGCGCCGACGACCTATACGGTGTGGGAGATTGTGAGTACGTCTTTTGGAGTAAGCTCCTCAAGTCAGACGGTGAGTGTAACTGAACCTACCGCGACAGTCTCATTCAGCGCCACACCGAATAGCGGGAATGGGCCCTTGAATGTGACCTTTATTGACAAATCGAGTTATCCGAGCAGCAGTGTTACGACCTTTAAATGGATTTTCGGGGATGGATTCAGTGCCGGATTTGGGACTTCGACCACCACGACGCATCAGTATGTAGCGGTGAGCGCGCCGACGACCTATACGGTGTGGGAGATTGTGAGTACATCTTTTGGAGTAAGCTCCTCCAGTCAGCCGGTGAGTGTAACGGAACCTACCGCGACAGTATCCTTCAGCGCCAATCCGAGTAGCGGGAACGGACCCTTGAATGTAACCTTTATCGACAAATCGACTTATCCGAGCAGCAGTGTAACGACCTTTGAATGGATCTTTGGAGATGGGGGGAGTGCCGGATTTGGGACTTCGACCACCACGACGCATCAGTATGTAGCGGTGAGCGCGCCGACGACCTATACGGTGTGGGAGATTGTGAGTACGTCTTTTGGAGTAAGCTCCTCCAGTCAGACGGTGAGTGTAACTGAACCTACCGCGACAGTATCCTTCAGCGCCACACCGAATAGCGGGAATGGGCCCTTGAATGTGACCTTTATTGACAAATCGAGTTATCCGAGCAGCAGTGTTACGACCTTTAAATGGATTTTCGGGGATGGATTCAGTGCCGGATTTGGGACTTCGACCACCACGACGCATCAGTATGTAGCGGTGAGCGCGCCGACGACCTATACGGTGTGGGAGATTGTGAGTACATCTTTTGGAGTAAGCTCCTCCAGTCAGCCGGTGAGTGTAACTGAACCTACCGCGACAGTATCCTTCAGCGCCAATCCGAGTAGCGGGAACGGACCCTTGAATGTAACCTTTATCGACAAATCGACTTATCCGAGCAGCAGTGTAACGACCTTTGAATGGATCTTTGGAGATGGGGGGAGTGCCGGATTTGGGACTTCGACCACCACGACGCATCAGTATGTAGCGGTGAGCGCGCCGACGACCTATACGGTGTGGGAGATTGTGAGTACGTCTTTTGGAGTAAGCTCCTCCAGTCAGCCGGTGAGTGTAACTGAACCTACCGCGACAGTCTCATTCAGCGCCAATCCGAGTAGCGGGAACGGGCCATTGAATGTAACCTTTATTGACAAATCGAGTTATCCGAGCAGCAGTGTAACGACCTTTGAATGGATCTTTGGAGATGGGGGGAGTGCCGGGTTTGGGACTTCGACCACCACGACGCATCAGTATGTGGCGGTGAGCGCGCCGACGACCTATACGGTGTGGGAGATTGTGAGTACGTCTTTTGGCGTGAGCTCCTCCAGTCAGCCGGTGAGTGTAACGGAACCTACCGCGACAGTATCATTCAGCGCCACACCGAGTAGCGGGAATGGGCCATTGAATGTAACCTTTATCGACAAATCGAGTTATCCGAGCAGCAGTGTAACGACCTTTGAATGGATCTTTGGAGATGGGGGGAGTGCCGGGTTTGGGACTTCGACGACCACGACGCATCAGTATGTGGCGGTGAGCGCGCCGACGACTTATACGGTGTGGGAGATTGTGAGTACGTCTTTTGGCGTGAGCTCCTCCAGTCAGCCGGTGAGTGTAACGGAACCTACCGCGACAGTCTCATTCAGCGCCAATCCGAGTAGCGGGAACGGGCCATTGAATGTAACCTTTATCGACAAATCGAGTTATCCGAGCAGCAGTGTAACGACCTTTGAATGGATCTTTGGAGATGGGGGGAGTGCCGGGTTTGGGACTTCGACCACCACGACGCATCAGTATGTGGCGGTGAGCGCGCCGACGACTTATACGGTGTGGGAGATTGTGAGTACGTCTTTTGGCGTGAGCTCCTCCAGTCAGCCGGTGAGTGTAACGGAACCTACCGCGACAGTATCCTTCAGCGCCAATCCGAGTAGCGGGAACGGACCATTGAATGTAACCTTTATCGACAAATCGACTTATCCGAGCAGCAGTGTAACGACCTTTGAATGGATCTTTGGAGATGGGGGGAGTGCCGGATTTGGGACTTCGACCACCACGACGCATCAGTATGTAGCGGTGAGCGCGCCGACGACCTATACGGTGTGGGAGATTGTGAGTACGTCTTTTGGCGTGAGCTCCTCCAGTCAGCCGGTGAGTGTAACGGAACCTACCGCGACAGTCTCATTCAGCGCCACTCCGAATAGCGGGAATGGGCCATTGAATGTGACCTTTATTGACAAATCGAGTTATCCGAGCAGCAGTGTAACGACCTTTGAATGGATTTTCGGGGATGGATTCAGTGCCGGATTTGGGACTTCGACCACCACGACGCATCAGTATGTAGCGGTGAGCGCGCCGACGACCTATACGGTGTGGGAGATTGTGAGTACGTCTTTTGGCGTGAGCTCCTCCAGTCAGCCGGTGAGTGTAACGGAACCTACCGCGACAGTCTCATTCAGCGCCAATCCGAGTAGCGGGAACGGACCATTGAATGTAACCTTTATCGACAAATCGACTTATCCGAGCAGCAGTGTAACGACCTTTGAATGGATCTTTGGAGATGGGGGGAGTGCCGGATTTGGGACTTCGACCACCACGACGCATCAGTATGTAGCGGTGAGCGCGCCGACGACTTATACGGTGTGGGAGATTGTGAGTACGTCTTTTGGCGTGAGCTCCTCCAGTCAGCCGGTGAGTGTAACGGAACCTACCGCGACAGTCTCATTCAGCGCCACACCGAATAGCGGGAATGGGCCATTGAATGTAACCTTTATCGACAAATCGAGTTATCCGAGCAGCAGTGTAACGACCTTTGAATGGATCTTTGGAGATGGATTGAGTGCCGGATTTGGGACTTCGACCACCACGACGCATCAGTATGTAGCGGTGAGCGCGCCGACGACTTATACGGTGTGGGAGATTGTGAGTACGTCTTTTGGCGTGAGCTCCTCCAGTCAGCCGGTGAGTGTAACGGAACCTACCGCGACAGTCTCATTCAGCGCCACACCGAATAGCGGGAATGGGCCATTGAATGTAACCTTTATCGACAAATCGAGTTATCCGAGCAGCAGTGTAACGACCTTTGAATGGATCTTTGGAGATGGGGGGAGTGCCGGGTTTGGGACCTCGACGACCACGACGCATCAGTATGTGGCGGTGAGCGCGCCGACGACTTATACGGTGTGGGAGATTGTGAGTACGTCTTTTGGCGTGAGCTCCTCAAGTCAGCCGGTGAGTGTAACGGAACCTACCGCGACAGTCTCATTCAGCGCCACACCGAATAGCGGGAATGGGCCATTGAATGTAACCTTTATCGACAAATCGAGTTATCCGAGCAGCAGTGTAACGACCTTTGAATGGATCTTTGGAGATGGGGGGAGTGCCGGGTTTGGGACCTCGACGACCACGACGCATCAGTATGTGGCGGTGAGCGCGCCGACGACTTATACGGTGTGGGAGATTGTGAGTACGTCTTTTGGAGTGAGCTCCTCAAGTCAGCCGGTGAGTGTAACGGAACCTACCGCGACAGTCTCATTCAGCGCCAATCCGAGTAGCGGGAACGGACCATTGAATGTAACCTTTATTGACAAATCGAGTTATCCGAGCAGCAGTGTAACGACCTTTGAATGGATATATGGAGATGGGGGGAGTGCCGGGTTTGGGACCTCGACCACCACGACGCATCAGTATGTGGCGGTGAGCGCGCCGACGACTTATACGGTGTGGGAGATTGTGAGTACGTCTTTTGGAGTGAGCTCCTCCAGTCAGACGGTGAGTGTAACTGAACCTACCGCGACAGTATCCTTCAGCGCCACACCGAATAGCGGGAATGGGCCCTTGAATGTGACCTTTATTGACAAATCGAGTTATCCGAGCAGCAGTGTTACGACCTTTAAATGGATTTTCGGGGATGGATTCAGTGCCGGATTTGGGACTTCGACCACCACGACGCATCAGTATGTAGCGGTGAGCGCGCCGACGACCTATACGGTGTGGGAGATTGTGAGTACATCTTTTGGAGTAAGCTCCTCCAGTCAGCCGGTGAGTGTAACTGAACCTACCGCGACAGTATCCTTCAGCGCCAATCCGAGTAGCGGGAACGGACCCTTGAATGTAACCTTTATCGACAAATCGAGTTATCCGAGCAGCAGTGTAACGACCTTTGAATGGATCTTTGGAGATGGGGGGAGTGCCGGGTTTGGGACTTCGACGACCACGACGCATCAGTATGTGGCGGTGAGCGCGCCGACGACTTATACGGTGTGGGAGATTGTGAGTACGTCTTTTGGAGTGAGCTCCTCAAGTCAGCCGGTGAGTGTAACTGAACCTACCGCGACAGTCTCATTCAGCGCCAATCCGAGTAGCGGGAACGGGCCATTGAATGTAACCTTTATTGACAAATCGAGTTATCCGAGCAGCAGTGTAACGACCTTTGAATGGATCTTTGGAGATGGGGGGAGTGCCGGGTTTGGGACTTCGACCACCACGACGCATCAGTATGTGGCGGTGAGCGCGCCGACGACCTATACGGTGTGGGAGATTGTGAGTACGTCTTTTGGCGTGAGCTCCTCCAGTCAGCCGGTGAGTGTAACGGAACCTACCGCGACAGTATCCTTCAGCGCCAATCCGAGTAGCGGGAACGGGCCATTGAATGTGACCT
Source organism: uncultured bacterium (assembly GCA_963768165.1). Lineage (GTDB taxonomy): Bacteria > UBP4 > UBA4092 > UBA4092 > UBA4092 > CAVYHJ01. The sequence goes on from CAVYHJ010000013.1 coordinate 82,003, forward strand.
TTATCGACAAATCGAGTTATCCGAGCAGCAGTGTAACGACCTTTGAATGGATTTTCGGGGATGGATTCAGTGCCGGATTTGGGACTTCGACCACCACGACGCATCAGTATGTGGCGGTGAGCGCGCCGACGACCTATACGGTGTGGGAGATTGTGAGTACGTCTTTTGGCGTGAGCTCCTCCAGTCAGCCGGTGAGTGTAACGGAACCTACCGCGACAGTATCCTTCAGCGCCAATCCGAGTAGCGGGAACGGACCATTGAATGTAACCTTTATCGACAAATCGACTTATCCGAGCAGCAGTGTAACGACCTTTGAATGGATCTTTGGAGATGGGGGGAGTGCCGGATTTGGGACTTCGACCACCACGACGCATCAGTATGTAGCGGTGAGCGCGCCGACGACTTATACGGTGTGGGAGATTGTGAGTACGTCTTTTGGCGTGAGCTCCTCCAGTCAGCCGGTGAGTGTAACGGAACCTACCGCGACAGTCTCATTCAGCGCCACACCGAATAGCGGGAATGGGCCATTGAATGTAACCTTTATCGACAAATCGAGTTATCCGAGCAGCAGTGTAACGACCTTTGAATGGATCTTTGGAGATGGGGGGAGTGCCGGGTTTGGGACCTCGACGACCACGACGCATCAGTATGTGGCGGTGAGCGCGCCGACGACTTATACGGTGTGGGAGATTGTGAGTACGTCTTTTGGCGTGAGCTCCTCCAGTCAGCCGGTGAGTGTAACGGAACCTACCGCGACAGTCTCATTCAGCGCCACACCGAATAGCGGGAATGGGCCATTGAATGTAACCTTTATCGACAAATCGAGTTATCCGAGCAGCAGTGTAACGACCTTT
>CAVYHJ010000014.1:0-3661 GCA_963768165.1 uncultured bacterium
ATGCTGAATCTATCTCGATGCTTCTTAAGGCAGCGTTTGATAAGTTCTGCGGTGCCAAATCAGAAGTACCCGTTGCACAGACAGTTTAATTCTAATTGGTAACTCTTAAGGCCATCCCTAGAGAAATAGGGATGGCTTTTTTATTTCTCTGACAATCTCTCCATGGTTTCGGCTGTTAACAACCAATGTACCAAACCATGCGCCACCCAAGAGGATGGGCAGAAGGGATAGGGATAATCGGGTAGGGTGAGGGTGGAGTCATATTGTGGCCAGTGTCCATCAATCAATAACAAATCATCCCGTTGCGGAATCTCATTCCAAGGTGTTAGTAATTGTCCGTTATTGGACATTATCACTCCCTTAAATTTATCATTATCCTTTTCGGAGGTGGACATGAACACGATACGAACCCCTTTATTCAGTAATGGCTCAATCTCTGAATTTGGATAAAAGTTATATTCCAAGCGGATTTGTAAATCTCCTTTTTCCAACTTGTGTTTGGTCGTGAAAAACTTGGGAGTATAATGATTAGAGAACAAATAGACTGCCCAATGCCCGGTGAGAGTTTCTTCAATCTGATGGTTTCCCTTTACCGTTTCCGCAATCCATTGGGCGGCTTTTGAAATATTCTTTGCTGAATCTCCTTCTGCGATTAGTTTGCTGATTTCTTTGACTTTTTCCAAGTACCGTTTTCCTAATGTCCCTTTTTCAACCGGCGCTGGAGTATTATCCTGAAAGAACCGGGACACAACCGCATCCGCGTTCAAGGACCATCCTTGTGGATGTGTAATGGAGACCAAGGTATTCGGCATTCTACCCAATCGTGTGCAAGCGCCAAAGAATTCCGCCGTCGTAACCCAGAGATGTAGGATATGGGTCATTCCGGTAAGAGAGACATATTTTGTTGAATCGAAAGAGACCAACCCATCCAATCCCTTGTCACAAGGAATCAAAATTAATTGTTCGGGAGACTTTTGGAGATTCTTGAATTCTTTGTCTGCTCCAGATTCCGCGAAAAGTAATACCGTGGCACCCGTTTTCAAGATAGGTTCAATAATTGCTCTATGATTAGTTTCATCCGCATATTCAAATCCCACCAAGACCACATCGTTTTTATCCAGTACCACATCCGGTGTGAGTTTATGGACAAACCCAATTCCGCCAGCCCGGTAAACATTTTCTCTCCAGAATCCGATATCTCCCGTTGCATAGACTTCTCCGCCGTCTTTCACGACTTTATTTGCCCACACTTCTGCTGCTTGGGTAATCTGGGGTAAATCTCTTTCAGTTTGGGTGATTTGCTGTAACCAAATTTGATAAATTTTATCGGATGATTTATTTGTATCACTCATAATAGGGAATCCTCTTGAGATTAAGATTAATGGAATGAACGAAAGAAAAAATACTTTGGGAAATATTTTCACAACGTATTACTATAGCGTAGATTTTAAGAAATCTACAAAGATTATTAGCAGGGTTGGAAAGGGACTATACAAGAGGATACCTCCTTATGCTATGATACTGACCATAACAAGTTGTATGGACAGTGTACCACTGTCGCTATATATTTCTGTATGAGGTAATCAGTTATGACAACCATCGGAGATTTTTATTTACAACGTATCTTAACCCGCAAAAAATTAATCCATCGGGAATTACCCGGTGATTTCCAAAAAGGAAGAATTGAAAGGGATTTATTTGGATGGAATCTCTATTCCGGGAATCATTGCATTAACTGCCGTTCGGAAGAGGAAGCCCGGTATTTGAAGGTTTTCGTGGATACCAATGTCTCGGAAGTCAAAGTACCCGGGGATGATGCAGACCTGCGAGAAATCCTTCCTGAATTGGAAAAGATGGTTGCAAGGGTTTAAACACTTTTTTGTGGGATGTCATTGTGGAGAAAGGCGTCGGGAAATCCGTAAAGAACACTTCATTCCCGACGCAGAAAAACTCAAGGACATGGATGTAAGACCATTGGAAGGTGTCGGTGGAATAACAGTGTTATTGTACTTATGCCTGTTTTCTTTTAACATGTAAACTTTGCAGGCTTTTTTCAATGCAATTTTGTAATAATTTCGATGAACTAATTCGCTGGTGTCTTGCAATCATTCTCAATTTCTTATAATCGGTAGGTTTTAATTTAATCCGTATATTTTTATGTAAAGACTCTGCCACAATGACCCGATCATCTTCCATATCCTCAACATAGTCCGAGGAATCATGGGTATCCCAAAAATCACGAATTTCTTTTTCAGTTTTCAATTTCGGTATTTTCGCCATAATTATCTTCTAAGATATAATTTTCTTAATTTTCCAGTTCCCCATTTCCAAAATATCTTATCATTATATCAATTCTACCAAAGGTTCCAAGTGTAAGGTATACACCCATAAAGGGTTACACTACGCGTAGTGTGGGTATTTTAGATGGAAGATTTCATCCCTTACGGAGTTTATCCCGATTTATCGGGACGCAAGGACAAGGATTTAAGATTTAGAAGAAAATTACTCCATTGAAAGGTGTCGAGAAGTCCATTTTATTACCGTCGTAGAGAATAAGTATTAGATAAGATGCTTATCTCTCATCCATTTTTCAAGAACAGTAGGGATTGTAGACTTGATATCTATTATATCAAATTTTTCATATAAACGTCCTGTCAAATCTGTTTGTAATCCCGTCAGTGTTGAATCTTTTAGCAAACATATTGGCTTTTTAAATGCCATCATATATCCTACTTCCAATGAAACATTGGGGTTAAATTCTTTCTTAGTTAACTTTTCAAATACAGCGATACCAAAACCACAACCATGCATATATGTTCGCACATTTGTTAATAAATCCTCTGCATATTCTTTATCATCTGCTCGCAATGCTTTAATACCATATTTTAAGCAAGTTTTACGGATAGTTTTAAATATTTCTTTGTGTATTTCTGTATCCTTAAAATTCATCATAATGAAAGTAGATTTCAAACTATTTGGATGATCTATTTGAAATTTCTTAAATGAATCGCTTAATTCCGGAAAATCAATTAGCATTATATTTGATTCAATTTCTGATGGGATAATAGTAAAGGATATATTTGAATCTTGTTCAAGTTCGGGTTGAGGCATGTTATCGAAAGCAGAAGTTCCACGAGGTGCTCTTTTAACCATTTTAACAGTAGAATTAATAGAGAATTGTGGTTTGACCAATGTTTTTCCATGAAGCCATTTATATCCATTGACAATTTGGAACTCCTTTTTTAATATATCTAAATCAACAATCCAATTGTCTGTTAAAGGCTTACTTGGCAATAACCATTTGATATCACCATTTTTCAAAAACTCTTTTATTATACTCAGACCTCTCACAAATTCAATTGGACTTCCGGGAAACCTAATGACAATTCCCTCATCCTCATCATCATTAAGTATTTCCCATTGATATTTGTTGTGACCTAAAATTGCTATACTAATAATATTTATCATGTCTGAACTTCTCCAATTAATTTATTTCTTCAACTATTCTAATTTCTTCCTCTGTTAAATCATATAATCCATAGACCAGTTGAGCGATTTGGTTATCAGTGATGATGACTTGACGTTGGATGGAATTTTAGATTTAAAAAAGAATTACTACGTTGGAACACGTTGGGAATGTCTTAAAGAACGCTCAAATTCC
>CAVYHJ010000015.1:0-3889 GCA_963768165.1 uncultured bacterium
AATAACAGGTTTTACCTGTAAATAGCCTAACCAATACGGGTATTAAACCCACTACCTGTAGTGTAACCCTTTATTCCCCCTCTCTTGATTCTAATGAAAGCGATGGATTTACAGTTTGATATTGCTCTGGGCGAGGGGTATAAAAGTAAATAAATGAATGGAGCGGAATAATTTTCACTGCCCTTCCTGTCACACCAACCAACTCCAACGCTATCGGGATAATATGAAAGTCGTGGACTTTGTCTGTACCCGCTTCCGGGAAAACTTATCAAATGAAAAGTCCATAATCCCCATCGGCAATAAAATCATGGATTGGACGTATCTCCCCTATGATTTCCGCCCTTAAGCCTAACTCCTAACTCCTGTATCCTATCTCCTGTTTCAAGACAACCCCCTCACTCTCCGCGCTCAAAACCTGCTGGTCATCCCCAAATTCTTTTTAACCCTCTCCTGTATCGAGAAAAGAAAGACGCTACTATCTGCCCTTTGTAGCCTTACATCGTACACTTTTTATCACGTGATAAACCCGTCCACCCAGGTAAGACGAAATCTTTAGAGACTTTTTAGTTCAATTATCTGTTCAACTTGTTATTCCTTAAATTCGCCTGTTGACGGATCATATTTTGAATCTGTTTTTGAATTGAACCACGGACTACCGTTATCTTCTTTGTATACTGTCTGATTTGTTTCAGGATCTGAATCTCCGTCGCCAGTTGAGTAAAATAGACGTTCACCATCGCTTGTCCGCCTATCATTACCTTTCTCATCTTTAATGTATTCCCTAGACATTTGATACACCTCCTTTTATTTGGTGTTTAACCTCCTTTCTGTTTATAGTCTATTACTTTAAAATACAAATGTCAACAGAAAAATTTATTGTATTAAATATACATATATTTAATAATAATCTGGAAAGAAAACCATTGTCTCCTACAGCCCGTCGTGCCGGTTGGGTCGGGTGTAATATTGTCCTGCAACAATTGCCGGAGGATGGAAGATTGGACGTCAGGAAAAGAAAAGTACTCATCTCTGACGCAGTTCTAAAATTACTATATTGATGCTAATTATTTTCTATTCTGGCTTTCTCGGTCCTTGAGGTGGTGTTGTAGGATTTGGTATTGGGGGTCTTTTTTTAATTGGTCCTTGTTGATCGGGTAACGATCCCGAAGGTTGAGGGATTATTGTTGGCCTAGGTTTTTTAGGTCCTTGTTTAAAACGCTCATCTGTTAATACTTTTCTCACATTTTCCTCCTTGAAACAAGATTGTAATATATTTAATGAATTTTGTCATGTAATATCATAAATTGTTGTTATATTCCATCCAATCTTCTTAGGAGTCCGGAATAATTTTAGATATTTCAACCAATTGTATCCTGCTTTTACATTCTCAAAATGACTATATATTTCTACAATTTTAATTGAATCATCAAGTATAAAATCGTAATGAAACTGATCTTTTTCACATGGTTCAATTCGGTAATTTTTAAAATCTGATTTTTTAAATTCAACTTCAGGCCATTGAATTTCGGTTTCATCATCTTTAACCAGATTTTGTCCTTGGTTTATAGCATCAGAAAACGTAGTTGATAAAGGCAGTATTCGTACAATACGGGTTTCTGAATAACCTAAAGTAATTAGAACATCCCCAACGTTTGAAATCGTTATGGCTACATGCAATAAAATTTTTTTGTTTCCAATCTGTCTATGGGTAATATGATGGGTGATATTAGCACGGGGTTTCTTCTGCCTTTTTTTTATAAAAAGAATATAGCCCCATATACCGCCGAACACAATACCTAGAATTGTAACTATTGATTGGATAATATCAATATTATGTTTATTAAGATATAGGTACATCAATCCACCGATTCGTAAATTCTTTTGACCAGTTCTTTTCTTGCGTAGAAGGCTCGGCTGATGGAGCCGTGTCCTGCGCCTTTGGTTCTGGCTTGTATTAGAACGCCGTCTTTTCCTGTTAAACTTTTAAATCCCTGTGTTATTAATTTATTTCTAATGAAATCGTAGTCATCTTTGATTTGTAAGGTGATTTTATCTGTCTTTGAAAAATCAAAAGGCATTACTTTTATAAGTTCTGCTTTGTGTGCATGTTTTCCATGCCACATCACTGCACAGAAGATTAAAGCTTTTAGTTTAATCCAGCAATGGCTATTGAAAAATTCATCCTTGTTTAAATCCTCTGGGGTTAACATTGTAATTGCCATTGTCTCTTTTGGTACGAGAACACCCCTTGCATAATAAAAGCTTACAGATTTTACATCAAAAGTTAAACCATTTGGATCTCTTTTGTTGTTATTATTTAACCCAGACAATCTTTCACAAAGTTGACCTTTCCAACCTTTATTTTGTTTTCCATCTTTAAATGTTGTGATATCCCTCTCATGAGCTAATTCAATTAAATCTTTCCCAATGTACTTATTCAAGTTGGCTATTGCTTGGGGTCTTGTAATTATATTCATATAAATCTAAAGCATTTTAAACGAGTCTTCAAATCGTTTAGCCGATAAATCTAAATATTTCTTTTCATTATCAATGCCAATGAATTTGCGTTTGAGGGAGAGGGCGGAGATGCCTGTGGTGCTGGAACCGCAGAAAGGGTCAAGGATAAGGTCATTGGGGTTGGAGGAGGCGCGGATGATTCTGTCCAAGAGTTCCAGAGGTTTTTGAGTGGGGTGTTTACCGAATTTCTTTTCTTCGGTTTTGGGTGTACCCATCTGCCAGACATTACGCATTTGTTTATCCCCGTTAATCTTTTTCATCAACTTATAATCAAAAGTATGTTTGGTGTATTTATTTTTGCCTGCCCAGAGAATGGTTTCGGTGGAATGGGTGAAATAACGGCAGGAGAGATTAGGCGGGGCGTTGTTTTTGTACCAGATAATGTCATTGAGGATTTTATATCCCAATTGTTGCATGGCAAAGCCGATGGAATAAATGACATGGCTCGTCCCGCTCACCCAAATCGTGCCATTGGGTTTGAGAAGACGCTGGCATTGCAATAACCAGCGGAGATTAAAGTTATGGTTTTCTTCCGCTCCTTTGGATTGGTCCCATTTCCCTTTATTGACCGAGACCATTTTTCCGGCATGACAGGTAATGCCGTTATTGGATAGGAAATAAGGGGGGTCGGCAAAGATGACATCCACACTTTCCGAGGGCATCTTGCGCATTAATTCAATACTGTCTGACCAATAGAGAAGAAAATTATTCTTTTCATCCGAGTAATAAACCGGGACTTGGTCGAAGGAAACTTTTTCTTCCGGTTTATCAATATCTAACGCTTCAATATCCGCAATTAATTCTTCCCGATAACTTGGTGGTTTTAAGAGTTTAAATTTCATTGTTTTATAAAGAATTCAAGTTTCTTTTTATATATTTTGGAAAGTTCATTTAGTTGAATAACATCAATTAATATTTGACCTGATTCGACTTTTGAAACATAGGACTGAGTTTTACCAAGTTTCTTGGCAACCTCTTGTTGCTTTAGTCCCATTTCTTCCCGTGCTTTAACCAACTGTTTAATCAAATATTCTTGTTCTGATGAATAAATTGTTTTGCTCATAGGTATTCTCAAGTGTAACTATGTTATATTCCAACCCGGAATATTCCAAACTGGAATATGGAAAGGATTTTCATCCGAGTAATACGGGGAAGGTAGATCAGTAGAGAGATTATTTTGGGGTATACTCTTGTCAAATAAACTCTCGATGATCCGATCTTTGATCGAAATAGGAAAATGATCAAGCCATTTCAGATATCAGATTTTAGATTTCAGATTTGAGATTGAAAAGACAAGTAGTCCTATATTGGACTGAAGTCCGGAAACCCTCGGCTAAAGCCGGGTAGAATAATTTTTTCTACGGGACTTTAG
>CAVYHJ010000016.1:0-4794 GCA_963768165.1 uncultured bacterium
GTTAATTATTTCTACGGGACTTTAGTCCACGGTTCGTAGGTTTTAACCTAAAGGTTCATAACCCTCGGCTAAAGCCCGGGTAGAAGATGAAATGACTTTACTCACCCTGTCTTGATCTAATAAAAGGCGATGAATCTACAGTTTACTATTTCCAAGGCGAAGGGGTATCGAAGTCCTTCTCAGATAGCACGAAAGTTGACAGAGGATTGGGGGTATAAAACCAGTTTCAAGTTTCGAGTTTCGGGTTTAGAGTTAAGAACCTTCTTTTAGGAGAAAGGAGATAGGAGTTGGGGATAGTAGTTTTGAGTTGGGAGTTTTTAGTGTTGAGTGAAAAGAAATGGGATAAATCACAAATTGTGATTTCAAGTTGGGTGAATTGACTTTAGAAGAACGTTGTTGATCTAATAGTGGATGATGAATTTACAGTTTGATATAGGTCTTAGGAAGGGGTATAGGAGTAAGTCACAGATAGCCCGAGTGTTGAGTGAAGAGTGGGCACTATAAATAAATATTCCTATTCCATTTATCAAAACGGATGTAGAATGATATTATAAGTTTATGACACATTATTCTATTGCCCAAGCACTAAAAAATAGGTTGTCACTCCTTGTTGAAATCAAGGATTTTCGGATATTTGGTTCCCGTGCTAGAGGTGATCAGGAAGAATATTCTGATTTGGATATCTATATCGTGGTGGACACCCTCAACCGGGAGTTGAAAAAGAAGATATCCACGATTGTTTGGGAAATTGGTTATGAAAATTATATGGTCATTTCTCCGTTGGTTTATACCGTTAATGAAATACAAAATACGCCTATCCGTTCATCCCCCATCCTAAAGAACATCCTTGCGGAAGGTATATCTGTATGACAGATAATCAAACCTTGTTTGCTATGCGTCGAGAATAACCACAAGACATGCGTCGGGAATATTGCACGGAATGATTTGGATTTATGAATACCTGGAATAAATCCAATGTAGTGCAAGTCAATATACCATTTCCCGACGCCATTACACGGGTTCCTGTTATATAATACCCTGCCATGTATTACAAACAATCCGGCACTCATTATCGTAATATTTATTTAGACCAGTGCCCTTATTTCTTTACCAGCAGCATCACGGAATATCAACCGGTATTGAAAGAGAACGAAATGAAAAGGTTAATTCTACAGGCATGGTCTATTTATCGGGAAAAATACCATATTCAAATTTATGGTTATGTGATAATGCCGGAACATATTCATGCCGTGGTTTACGGAGAAAAGGGGTTGCAAATCCAATCGTTTATTCAACAAAGTTTGCGACGGAGTGCATTATCTATTTTGGAGCAATTGAAAAAATGGCCTGATTCATTTCGCCTCCCACTCTTGGAAAAATTTAGTTTGCATGCCAATGGCAAGGCGAAATATAAGGTGTGGAAAGAACAGGCGCGGGGGATTCCTTTAGAGACGGATGAAATGGTATTGCAGAAATTGAATTATATTCATCAAAATCCATTGCGTCGAGGATTGGTGCAGGACATTACGCATTATCTTTATTCCAGTTATCGGAATTATGAATTGGATGACTCCTCTATTTTTTCTATTGATAAGGTTCCTTATCTGCGGGTTGGGTGGTAATAGGGGGAGTGAGGATTGGGCGTCGGGAAATCCGTAAAGAACACTACATTCCCGACGCATAGCCGGAAGGCATTCTCTCCTATGCCTCAGGACTTACCCCCAAACCATGCATCAGGAACAACCCCAAACCATACATCAGAAACAACCCCCAAACCATGTGTCGGGAATAACCCCTAAACTATGCGTCGGTATCCCCCCCAAATATGCGTCGGGAATATTGCACGAAATGATTTGGATTTATGAATACGTGGAATAAATCCAATGTAGTGCAAGTCAATATACCATTTCCCGACGCCCACCTCATTGACTTCCCTCACCCAATCTTAATCTAATTAAGCATAAGGAGTTAGGAATTAGGAGATAGGAGTTGGGGATAATAGTTTTGAGTTGGGAGTTTTTAGTGTTGAGTGAAAAGAAATGGGGTAAATTACAAATTGTGATTTCAAGTTGGGTGAATTGACTTTAGAAGAGTGTTGTTGATCTAATAGTGGATGATGAATTTACAGTTTGAAATTGCTCTGGCTGAAAAATATAAAAACCCATCTCAGATTGCCAGAGTACTAACAGAAGATTGGGGATCAAATAATCTTTATTGTCCGTCCTGTAGTTCTCCACGATTACAGGGTTTTGAGGACAATAAGAAAGTGATTGATTATATCTGCCCTGCCTGTGAAGAAACTTATCAAATGAAAAGCACGAAGAATCCTATAGGCAACAAAATCATGGATTCCGCATATCAGCCCATGATTGAATCCATTAAGAATAACAAAACACCCCATTTAATCCTTTTGAATTATGATTCCCTGTCCTGGTCCGCCCAAAACTTATTGGTGATTCCGAAATTCTTTTTAACTATTTCCTGTATCGAGAAAAGAAAACCGTTATCCCCTACCGCCCGCCGTGCCGGTTGGGTCGGGTGTAATATTGTTCTGCAACAATTACCTACCGATGGAAGAATCTTTATCATCAAACAAAATCAAATTATTAACCCTAAAACGGTTCGTGAACACTTTGCCAAATTCAGGTTTTTGGAAAATAAGAAATATGATTCTCGTGGCTGGACTGCCGATGTCTTGAAATGTGTTCGTGAAATTGGGAAAACTGAATTTACTCTCGATGATGTTTATGCTTTTGAGAAAGAATTAAAACAATTGCATCCTCAGAATTATCATGTGAAAGATAAAATAAGACAGCAGTTACAAATACTAAGAGATCAAGGAATATTAGATTTTATTAAGAATGGGAATTACTCATTAATTTAATTAATTCTTATTTATAAAATCTAAGAAAGCATATTTTATATCACTGACTGTAATGTAATCATTGTCCATTTCTTGCGGAGGTATAAGTATTTTGAATGTTACAGAACTATTTAGTATGCAAGTAGCTTTACCAGAAATTACCTTGCAATTTTTATATAGAGGAAAAAATGCAATTTGGACATTTTCGGTATTCTTTAAAAAATTTACTGGTTTTCCAATTGAGTCGTCGGTCGCATCTAAATATAAAACACCATGATAATTAACTCCATTATTATTAGGTTGAATATCCATTGATCCATCCGAGATCATTTTCATTATTGATACAGTACCTATATTAAAAGTAATATATCCTTTATTGAATACGAAAGGATGGTCTTTTTGGGCAACTTGTATGTCTATAGTAACCGTCCCTGTACGAATAGGAGCTTCATAAGGATTTACCATTTCAGTTTTTCTGTTTAATTTATCAATTTCAATTTGTTTTTTTGTTAATTCACTTTCTAAGTCACCAACTTTATTTTGTAATTGTCCGTCTTTTATGGTTTGTACTTGTATAGATAGATATTTCTCCCTGCCGTCTATTTTATACTTACCATATACCAAAAAACCACCCAGAAAAATAAAGATAATAGATACCATCTGAAAAATATTACCGAGTGTTTTCAATGATTTAGCATTGTTCTGCCAGTTGGTAGCATAACTATCTCGATTTGCTAAATCTTTTCCTTTTTTTTCTATTACATGTTTTCCTATTGCCAAAAACCCACTTAAAAAGACTAGTGTAATAGATATCCACTGAAAGTAGGTGCTTAGAGTTTTCAGTGAATCAATATTGTTCCAGAAATTAAAAAACATATAATTTATCGTTCCCAATAACGTCGCTGTCTTGTAAAATTTTATGCTGTATTATCTTAGATGTCAAATAACTTGTTTATATAATATTGCTCTAATCTTTTTACCGACAAATCCAAATACTTCTTTTCATTATCAATACCAATGAATTTACGTTTGAGGGAGAGGGCAGAGATGCCTGTAGTGCTGGAACCGCAGAAGGGGTCAAGGATGAGGTCATTGGGATTAGAGGAGGATTGGATAATTCTGTTCAGGAGTTCCAGAGGTTTTTGGGTGGGGTGTTTGCCGAATTTCTTTTCTTCGGATTTAGGCGCGCCCATCTGCCAGACATTGCGCATTTGTTTATCCCCGTTAATCTTTTTCATCAACTTGTAATCAAAGGTATGTTTGGTGTATTTGTTTTTGCCCGCCCAGAGGATGGTTTCAGTGGAATGGGTGAAATAACGGCAGGAGAGATTGGGCGGGGCGTTGTTTTTGTACCAGATAATGTCATTAAGAATTTTATAACCCAATTGTTGGAGGGCAAAGCCGATGGAATAAATGATATGGCTCGTTCCGCTCACCCAGATTGTGCCATCGGGCTTGAGAAGGCGCTGGCATTGTAATAACCAGCGGAGATTAAAATTATGATTTTCTTCGGCTCCTTTGGATTGGTCCCATTTCCCTTTATTGACGGAGACCATCTTTCCGGCATGACAGGTGATACCGTTATTGGATAAGAAATAAGGCGGGTCGGCAAAGATAAGGTCTACACTTTCCGAAGGCATCTTTTGCATTATCTCAATGCAATCCCCATGGTAAAGAATAATGTCATAGTTTTCATTCGCGTAATATGGGGAAGGTAGATCCGTAGAGAGAATATTTTGGGGTGTAATCTTGTCAAATAAACTCTCGATGATCCGATCTTTGATCGAAATAGGAAAATGATCAAGCCATTTCAGATATCAGATTTTAGATTTCAGATTTGAGATTGAAAAGACAAGTAGTCCTATATTGGACTGAAGTCCGGAAACCCTCGGCTAAAGCCGGGTAGAATAATTTTTTCTACGGGACTTTAG
>CAVYHJ010000017.1:0-5522 GCA_963768165.1 uncultured bacterium
GATTGTGCCACGGGTCCCGGAACGGCACTGGCATATAACGATACACCGGGTCCCTGGGCTGTAGGGGTTGAACTTAATTTGTCTATATAATCGAAACAGTATTTCTTTTCTTCCGGCAACGGATAACGGGATAAGGTCGCCAGGTACAGCCAATCAATCCGCTCGGAATTGGATTTGGCGTTCTTCAGGATCGTTCCCAGAGTTCCCCCGCCGGGACGGGCTTTAATTCCTTGATTGACCAAATTCCCGTTCAACAGCATCAATGCCTGCGGAATGGTTCCCTGGAAACTTTCATCCTCTTCCATTTCGTCATTATCAAAAATAAACACAAACTTGCGCAGGTAACCGTCTTTTAGTTTTTCCATTTGATCCGGATTGATATTTCGGCGGGTTTCTTCAATCCCTGTGGATTCCATCAGGGAATAAAATAATTCTTCCGCGCTCATGGGACGCAGATAAGCGTGAGAATAATACTCATGGTCTTTCTCATTGTCTCCCGTTTTCCGTGAACTCAACTGGTAGGTCTTGGAATTGGTAATGACCCGTACCAGGTATTTTAAGTCATAGTGATGGCGCATGAAATCATCCGCCAGAAAATTCAATAACTCCGGATGCGTAGGTGTTTTCGAAAGGTCATCAATCGGGTCCACCAGCCCTCTACCCATGAAATGATCCCACATCCGGTTTACAATCGCTTTGGCAAAATACGGGTCGCTGGGAGAAGTCACCAGGCGGGCGAGTTCCACCCGGCGATTGGTGCGAAAACTATTATCAATGGTTTCTCCCGTGATAAATTTGGGTTGAACGGCGCCCTGGTCTTCTTTATTGGGAATATAGACATCTCCGCGGGGACGGTCGTAAATTTCTACGCCGATCACCTTTTTATCTTCCCGCACGGGTTGCGTTTTCGTGCGCGCGAAAAATGCCGCCATCGCCCAGAAATCCGTTTGTTTGATATCTTTTTCATAGGGGTGATTGTGGCATTGGGCGCATTGGATTTGTTTTGCCAAAAATAGCTTGGACATGTTACCCGCGAGGTCTTCCGGTTTGGCTTCATAACGGGCAATGTAAAATCCCGCCGGGTTATCCATCGTCCCGCCATCGGCGGTCAGTAGCGCGGTCACAAATTGGTCGTAGGGCATATCTTTATTAAACGTTTCCGCCAGCCAATCTTTCAGCTCGCGCGGTTTCACCAATTGCTGCCGGTACTGGCGGCCCACCAGCCATTTCGTCCAGATATTCGCCCAGTTATCTCCATAACGTTTACTGTCCAAGAGTTCTTGAATTTTTTCCTGGCGTTTGGTGGGACTGGTACTTTTCAGAAATTCAGAGACTTCGGTAGCTGTGGGAATTTCACCGACAATATCAATGGAAACCCGCCGTAAGAATTCCTCATCGGTGGTAAGCGGAGACGGCTTCAATCCCTGATTCTTCCATTCCGCTGAAATGTATTGGTCAACCTTTTTGGTAGCGTTGGCAGAATCCCCCGATGATCTTACGGGAAAAATAAATGTATCCTGTACCGTGGCGGCTATGGAAAGTAACGAACCCACCATGATTAGGCAGAGTAACCCAAAGAGAGAATAAGTCGTATTATGAACAGTTTTTCCTGGTATAGAAATAGCCTGTTTTTTCTTTCGCATTAGGGTACACGACCTTCTTGTTTAATTGTATAGTAATTACTTCACAAATTCAATGCCAGTTTACAAGAACCGGGTAATAGTAGAAATTTCAAAGGTGTAGTAAATTCAAGGAGAAATGAAATAGATACATTTGTACCATTAGGTACAATTTTGTTTCTATATAGAGCAGTTTTGAAAAGATGCATCGGGAATTTTTGCTTTATCTATTCCCGATGCATTGGATTTGGGACAAGGTTTTTACAATAGAAATTATTGTTGTTTTAATTTCTCTCGTATTTCTTTTTCCTTTTCCAATACTGCCTCTACAGTTTTGAGTTTACCATCAGAGCTTACGGCTATTAAAATTGAAGCCACTCTAATGGTTTGTCCTAGATTGATTATTGCTTTCTTTGCATCTGCATCGATTTGGTTCATTTTATTCACCGCCTTTTTTAAAAGTAAGTAATTATACAATATTGTGATATTTCATAAAATCAGTGCCGAAGAATGGGAAAGAACAAAAAATGTAGGAGTGACCCTATTATTTATTTTTATTTCAAGTGCGCTAAGAAATCTAAAATCAGAAAGGACCTTAATAGATTATCAATAGTCCCATATTTAATGTCTTCACCATGAAGTATTTTATTTCGGTTGTAAAACGAAAATGCTCGAACTTCTTTAGGCTTTTCTTTCAATTTATCTTTTTCATTTTCCTGTCCTATAGGTAAAGTACTTGCAAATAAAACAAAATGCAAAAGCAATACAGCGTGAGGCTCTGAATAACTTCCAATAGGTAACTTCATCAGCCATTCAGAATTTTTAAAAGTTTGTTGTGTTACTTTATCTTTCAGCCTCATACTATTTAAAACCAACCCTTTATCCCTTGCAAATTCAAGAATGATACCATCAATTTGAGAAATTAAAACTGGTATTAACACACTACAGGGATTAACTTTCTTCATATTCCTTTTGTTTTTCCTAAAAGCTCTTAGCACATTAAGACAAGAAAGAAAAATTGAAATCCTTGGTTTGAATAATTTATTTGTTTTCCAACTTTTAATCATTAATTCAATCTCTCTGTAACTGTCATTAGCAAAATAATCTTCATAGATTTCATTGATTTGTGAATTTGTCTTGTCGAAAATATCTGACGATAATAATTGATCTTTAATTTCTTTGTCTTCTATATAAGAGGTTATAAACCATCCATTTTGATGCAAGTGCTCTCTTGTTTTGTCATGCCTAATTATTAGCAAAGACTCTAACGATTTTCGAATATTCTTTATTATTTCTGACTGTTTCTCTTTAAAGGATTGAAAAGCTATACGAAAATCTTTGTAAAAGTCACCAGTACCTTTATCATATCCAAATACAACACCTTCATTTTTAATAAAAGCTCTGCCTATTGTTTCTAAATCATCATCTGATAATTGTAGAAATTCTTCTATTGAGATTTTGGGTTCAATAAGTTGATTATAAAGGACTTTTTGAACGAACTCTTTATTACCAAGACCGTTTTCAACAAGAATTTCTTCTATATATCGGGCATGATCCCCCAAAATACAATTTAATTCTACCTCACTAAATGCCTTGATTCTAATTTTGGTATTTTTTATCTGGATTGCCATAAATTATTTATTTATCTAAGATTCTATGAATTATGGAATCCATGATACTCATCTAAACGCCGGTAGATTTGTGAAAGAGAATTGTCTAAATTTACTGAGTATAACATCCAATCTTCTACATCCGGTAATGGTGACACGGAAATATAATTTATAAGTGTCATTGTACTAGAACTGTATGAATTATCTACAATTAACTGTACTGTATAAGAAGTTGGCGTACCAACCGTGGTATAGATATGCGATGGATTCTCTAAAGTACTTGTTCCATTATCTCCGAAATTCCAATTCCAACTTGTGGGATTATTTGCTGATGTGTCTGTAAAATTTACAGTTAACGCACTAAAGCCGCTAGTCGGTGTACCATAAAATCCTGCTAAAAGAGGAGCCCCCGGATATACTTGAATATAATTAGACATCGTTGAGGTACTTGTTCCATAGGAATTGCTAACTACCAATTGAACAGTATACGAAGTTGAAACCGCGACAGTGCCGTAGGTGTAGGTTGGATTTTGTACAGTACTGGTTCCTCCATCCCCGAAATTCCAGTTCCAAGATGTTGGATTAAACCAAGACGTGTCCACAAAAGTTACTAGCAATAGCCCATATCCACTGGTAGGAGTTCCATAGAATCCTGCTTCGGGAATTGATATTGACAATTTCGTTAGAAAAGCATTACCATTCGTACTTCTTAATATTGTACTAAAGGCATTGGTTGTAGCCGGAAAATCGGGAGAAGATGTCTCTCCCGTAATATAGGCATTTCCGACAGAATCAACGGCGATCCCATAGCCACCGTCACTCACACTTCCACCCAAGAATGTGGAATAAATCAAAGAAGAAATACCGGATAAACTGGGATTAATTTTGCTAATAAAAGCACAGCCATTATCCCTGTTCGTTGTCTGAAAGGCATTGACGGTGACTGGAAAATCGGTAGAATCCGTATATCCTGTGATATAGGCATTCCCAGCAAAGTCCACAGTAATACCTTGGCTATTGTCACCGGGAGAAGGCCATCCACTTCCACCAAGATAAGTAGAATAAATCAAGGAAGCCGTACCGGAAAAATTCATATTGATCTTACTCACAAAAGCATTACCATTCGTATTTCTTAATGTCGTACTAAAGGCATCGGTAGTGACCGGAAAATCAGTTGACCCTGTCTGTCCCGTGATATAGGCATTTCCTACGGAATCCACAACAATTCTTTGGCCATCAGCTCCTTTGCTTCCACCTAAATAGGTCGAATACACTAGAGAAGAAACGCCGGATAAACTCGTATTCAGCTTACTTACAAAAGCATTAAAATGTGGCGAAATAGTATCGTTATTAATAGTCTGTAAGGCACCAGTGGTAACTGGAAAATCAAGAGAAGATGTCTCTCCCGTAATATAGACATTACCGTTTTCATCTACGGCAATTCCGTTGCCAGAATCTCCGTATCCATTTGCGCCTAAATAGGTCGAATACATTAGAGAAGCCGTACCGGACGAACTCGTATTGATTTTACTCACAAAAGCACTGCCATAGAGTGGATTATTATTACTTGTCTGAAAGGCACTGGCGGTGACTGGAAAATCAGTAGAATCGGTATATCCTGTGATATAGGCATTACCAGAGGAATCCACAGCAATTCCTAGTCCATAGTCAGCATGGTAGCCAAAAGATATTGTGTATTGTCCTGTTCCTCCAAAAAAGGTGGAATATTCTAAGGAAGTACTACCAGACGAATTTGTATTGATTTTGCTAATAAAAGGGCTATACTTAAAAGTGTAAGGCGTACCCCGTAAAGTCGTACTATAGGCATTGGAAGTAACCGGAAAATCGGTAGAATATGTATACCCAGTGATATACACATTACCAGCAAAATCTACAGCAATACCTTGGCTATAGTCACCGTTGGAATCAAATCCACTTCCACCAAGATAAGTAGAATAAATCAAGGAAGCCGTACCGAACGAATTCGTATTTATTTTACTTACAAAAATATTACTATTCGTATTACTTAATGTCGTACTAAAGGCATTGGTTGTAACCGGAAAATCAAGAGAAGATGTATTCCCTGTAATATAGGCATTCCCAGCGGAATCTATGGCAATTCCGCTTGCACCATCTCCGCCACTTCCACCAAGAAAAGTCGAATAAAGTAGTTGTCCAGCCGTTGCATGGCTAGTCAATGAGAGATACAAGATGGATAATAAGATAAAGGTGCGTTTGAGAATATTAAAACTAACCCTATGGTAGAGTTTGATCATAAACTAAGAATATACCA
>CAVYHJ010000018.1:0-3732 GCA_963768165.1 uncultured bacterium
GATTCGGCGGAAAACTTAACTAAAAAAGAGTATTTATGAAAAAAGTTTTAATTATTCTATTCACGTTCATCTGGATGATGTCACAGGTTTGTGCACAACAAGATAAAAAGACAATTTCCATATCTTTAACAGATACTCCAATATATGAATTAATGTCTATAATTGGAGATACATTTGAAGTTGGAGTGTCTTTGAGTAAAGAAGTCAAGGGAAATGTAAGTTTATCAATAACAAATGCCTCTTTGGAACAGACAATGGATGCTCTAACAAAGGCGAATAATTGTAAATGGCTTCAATGGAATAATGTGATTTATATAATATCGAATAAAGAATTTGCAGATAATCGGCTTGATGAAATAAAAGATACGATGGATATATATTATTCAAAACCTCTTATTACGCATGAGCGCATAAATCTTAAAAGGTATTCACAAGATCCAATTATGGTACGTTCTATGAATCCGACTTTTGATGAATTTCCTGATTCTTCTTTAATTGACTTTAGCTACTTACTCGATGCACCAGCAGGCAAACATGGTCAAGTCGTAATTCGCAATGGACATTTTTATTTCCAAAATGATACAAAGCGTATCCGGTTTTGGGGAGTAACGGTTGCGGCTTCCAATGTTGACATTCCCAAAGAGCGTATCGCTCAAGTGGTGGATGTATTGGCACATGCGGGATGCAATGTTTTGCGCTTGCATGAATTGGATAATCGCGGAGGGGAACAATATAATCTTGTCCGGCGGGATATAATTGATGAAGCCTATCCCAACGATAAAGACTCGCAACATTTTGATAAGGAATACCTGGATAGAGTAGATTATTGGATTAAATGCGCTCAGGATAAAGGAATTTATACTTATCTTGTTGTGCGGGGATATAGGACATTCCGTGAAGGGGATGATGTACCTAATGCTGATAAATTGGGACGGGCTGCCAAACCGTATGCCATGTTTGACCGGCGATTGATTGATTTGCAAAAGGATTATGCCGACCAATGGTTGATTCAACATGTCAATCCCTATACCGGAAAGCCTAATGGAAAAAATCCTGCGGTCGCTATGATTGAAATCGAAAATGAAGACAGCCTCTTTTTCCATGCACAGGAATGGAATAGTATGTTGGAACCGTATCGTGCGGAGTTTCTGGGATTATGGAATGATTATCTTGTCAAAAAATACAAGACTACTGAGGAGTTAAAAAAGGCTTGGACGAATGAAAAAGGTGAGTGTGCTTTGGGGTCTGAGGAGTCTTTAGAGAAAAAGAATATTAGTTTGCCAACCATGCCGGAACGGAGTCTGGAAGAGATTCGTACTGCATCTGGCGCTGATTCAAAAACGGCTCCATTGAAATGTAATGAAGGGGCACGGTTTGCTGTGGAAGTACAAAGGAAATACTTTGCGGAAATTCGGGATTTCTTACATGAGAAAGGATGTACCCTACCGATGACGGCAGTTGTGGATATGGAAGTTACCCCGGATACTTATTCAGTAGCACAGGAATTGGATTTCATTGGAGAGAATGCCTATCAAGATCATCCGTCATTTCAGGCGGGAAAAGAATGGGTGGGTTTGCCGTTTTATAGCAATAAAAACTATATCAAGGAATCTGGTAAATGGTCTCTTGCTCCTTATATGGCACAATACAAATGGGCGGGGAAACCGTTAGTGGTTCGGGAATGGGCTACCTGTTGGCCTAACCGTTATCGTGTCACCAGTGCTTTGGATATTGCTGCCTATGCACTTTTGCAAGATTATGACGGACTCATCCATTTCTCCTATTACACCTGGGGAAATGATAATGTCAATGATGCCTTCGGTCTTCAAGCAGATCCTACTCGATGGGGACTTTTTGGGTATGCGGCGAAATTGTTTATTGAGGGAAATATAGATAATATAAATACAATTCCAATTGAGTATCCTGAAAAAGATCTTTTTACATGGGGTAATTATATGTCTGATATTTACTCAATAGCTTGGACAATACGAATTGAGAATACTGATAAGTTCACACCTTATTACGGGGAGGGGTTTATAATTGATAATGGTATTTATTCGAATCGAAGAAGTTTACAAGGAACAGATTATGCATACAAAAGATATTTTCCAACCTCCGATTCTTTGAAAATCTTAAAAGCAGGTTCAGTATTATACCGTGACACCGAAAAAGGCTACGCTACCATTAACACCCCTACCTTCCAATGCGTTCAAGGACAGTTGGAGAAATATCAACCTTATGAAGCTAGTAATCTAAAAGTAATTTCGGCTTCCACAATAGGATGTGTTGTCATCACTGCCTTGGATGGAAAACCTCTAACCCAGTCAACTCATTATTCTTTAAAGATGGCAACAGTTTCTATCAATCGCGGGGAACGGTTGGATGCTGTGACGACAGGTCATGGCGCGGGACAATTTGTGTTAATGAGCAGTGGAGGCGCGCCAATTCAAACTTTGGGGAAACCTGTTGAAAAACCAACTCAGATTTCTTTGAACGGTAAACCACTCATAGACGCCTATCTGGAAAACGGAACTTGGGAACTGGAACTCGATACCCAAAATAAAATTTGCCGCTTGTTTTGCGATACTCCTAATACTCAATTTACGATTTCTGGGAATAACGGATTTATGATGCAGAAATATTATTATGAATACCCACCTGATGAACCTGTAAAAGTGGAAAATACATTTATATATCCCGGATTCGCCAAATATATTGCACTTACAGGTGATGTCTCTTTCAGGTAGAACACAGAGATTCTTCGTCCTAAAGAGCAGGACTCAGAATGACAAAAGTAGGTGATGGGGATAAATTATTTTGGGATAATCAGCGCACGCCGGAGAATTTTCCCGGTGCTGGTTTTGGGGATGGAGATAACAAAATCAACGATTTTGGGGATTTTGTATGGGGCAAGTTTATCTCGGCAAAAGTTTTGGATTTCTTTCACCGTAAGTTTATCCTGTTCTTTGGGGACAATAACCACGCGGACAACTTCACCGCTTCGTTCATCCGGGGCGGGAACCGCCGCGCATTCCGCCACACCAAGATGCATATAAAGTACATTTTCCACTTCCCTGGGAGAGACATTTTGTCCACGTACCAGTATCATTTCTTTTTTCCGGTCAACGATATAGATATACCCTTCCACATCTTTTTTCCCTATATCACCGGTATATAACCAACCATCACGCAGAGCCAGTTTCGTATCCTCCGGCAGGCCGAGATACCCTTGCATGACATTTCCTCCCCTGACTGCCAATTCACCAATTTCTCCAAGAGGGAGTTCTTTCCCTTGCTCATCCATAATTTTCACTTCCACCCCTTCAATGGGCAACCCGATGGAACCATCTTTGCGTTTCCCGCCCAGTGGATTCACGGCTACAACAGGCGATGCTTCCGATAACCCATATCCCTCATGAATAGGTATTCCAAACCGCTTTTGGAACCCTTCAGCAATTTTAGGAGGTAACCCCGCTCCGCCGGAGACCAGGTATTTTATACTGCTTACATCAAAGTGAATGGACGGATCAATTTTTGCCATCACTAAAAACATGGAGGGAACAGCGCAGAGAATTGTGATTTTATGTTTTTCCATGGCCCGTAACGTTGTATCAGGACGGAACTGCTTCATCACTATAGTTGTTGCTCCAATCGAGAGAGGAGTCAACATGCAGACCATGGCGGCAAAGGAATGAAATAAAGGCAATATGCAGCTGAACGAACAGGCAATAT
>CAVYHJ010000019.1:0-8855 GCA_963768165.1 uncultured bacterium
CTGTTGAGGTGAGTTTATATTTGGCTTGATAGGTCATTGGCATTACTAAAATTAGTAGAATTTGCGATAGCAGGGGTAACAGGGCTTGTCACGTCTCTGTCACGTTTAGACTCACTTTTCGGCACTATCAGACGGTCAACTTCCCTACCTATTTTGGTAGGTATCCAGTGTCCGTAGACCTCGTAGACCATTTCCAAAGTATCTCCCAATTGCTCTGCCACATAAGGGGGATTTATTCCCTTACTCAAAAGTAAACTGGCAAACGTATGTCTCAGATCATGGAATCGAATCTTCGAAACACCCGACTCCCGTATACAGTCATAGAAATGGTTTCTAATATACCATTCTCCCCATATTTGACCTTTAACATCACAAAACGCCCACTCATACTTTTTCCCGGTCTCCATTGACTGAATGTCTTTTTCTCCGAAATATCCTCGGAGAATATCTACCAATTCAGGATGAAGGTCAATTCTCCGTACTTTGTAAGTCTTTGTGGCTTTTATTTTCCCTCTGGAGATAGCTCTACTCATTTCCAAGTATCTCTCTGTTAAATGAAAATCTTGTCTTTTTAAGACTCTCATTTCACCCATTCGACACCCGGTAAAGAGGACAGTGTAAAGGAATATCCAGAGGTTAGGACATACCGTTTTTACAGTATTCAGAAAAACCAATATTTCATCTTCATTCCATACTTGAATCTTGGATTTTGTACGCTTTTTTTGGTTTTTCAATACCCGTCCTTGATTCATAGCAGGGTTAGACTCAATCAATTCATCCTCTATCGCGTAATTGAGTATCCCCCGGAATGGTGCCAAGATGTTTTTCACAGTAGATACCGCTAACCCGTCTTGAAATTTTCGGGTAATGAAGTCCCGGACTTCACTCCGTTTAATTTGATTCAATTGTAAGTGACCAAAGGCAGGGTAAATATGGTTTTTCATTACTTCGCGGTATTCCATCATGGTTGATTCTTGGATATGAGTTTTGGCGTAACCGTTTAACCATTTTTCGCCATACTCTTTGAGTACCACTTTTTCTTTTTCCTCTTTTTGTTCAATCTTGAATGTTCCCAAGATTAACTCCGTCTCAATTTTGGCTTTCGCTAATTCTGCCAAGTGGTAGTCGGTTCCAATACACTTTGCTTTTTGCAAGCCCTTATAATTCACGTAGACATAATATTTCTGTCCACGTAACCGTATTTTAACTCCCGGCTTTCGCATTTTAGGTTTCACCCCCTTTCTCGTTTGGAATGGATAGATATACCCAAAGCATAGGAAAACACCTTTTGTAGTCAATCCTTGACGGTGTATTGTGTATCCTCTGTGATATTCCATCATGAGTAAAGTTTACGGAGTTATCCTTCCCCATGTCAAGTATTCCCCTTTTTAGGGACCGAAAATATCTCATGGCATATTCCATTGACCAAGGTATCCAATTGCTCTGGGGAAATCTCCGCGTTGATAACCCGGTATCTCTCCATCCAGAGGTCAAACTCCGACTTTTTCACCAACGCTTTTTTTCTTGAATTAAAATGAGGGATCGGATGAACCCCCCGGAGTTTACTCCGTAAAGAACGAATAGACATACCGGAATACTCCGATAATTCCTTCAGGGACATATAGCGATCATCCATCATATTGCAGACTCTTTTTTAACCCCCTGCAATAAGGTCACCAACGTCACATCGTCACAAAAGTCATGTAACCTTAGTAACATCCCGTATCTGCAAAGTGTGACGTTATGGTGATGTTTCAATTGTAAGGTCACACTATCGTCACCGTTTATAATTTTCCTAGAATCAATCATTTATACACCCTTTGTGACCTTGTGACGTTACTTTCAGGGGTGTAGGCAAAGAATATTGTAAAGTTACGATTCATCATTGACTAACCCATATTTTCTAAGTAATAAACCGATTTTCTCATTGTCCCATTGGATATGAGCGCCGTCTCTCCGCTTGATTGTTTTAAGTTGAAAAGAATCCCGGATAATTTTACTTATTCTGTGCGGTGTGAATTTCTTATCATCCGGTAAGCCTTGATTCATCCTGTCAGTGACTTGACCTACAGTTAAATCCGGTTTATCGTCACCCCCTGCAAGTGCTTCCATAACTTCTAATACAGTGCCCTCTAACTCAAAACCTCTGTCATTGACCAAAGACCGATTATAATTTTGTAGAAAATTCAGGAATTCACTTTTTAACGATTCATCCTCGATAACCGATAACAAGGGAATGGCGATCTGTTTTAACCGGTGTTCTATTCCGGGTGTTTCAATAGT
This sequence comes from uncultured bacterium, assembly GCA_963768165.1. Lineage (GTDB taxonomy): Bacteria > UBP4 > UBA4092 > UBA4092 > UBA4092 > CAVYHJ01. Next base: position 2,284 of record CAVYHJ010000019.1, read on the forward strand.
GAGGTCAGGGGTTGATTTTCCATAGTGTTGAAATCGGAAAAGCAATAATTTATTTCTCAATTCCAAGGCTTGTGCATAAAATTCCTTGGGTAAGGTGTGGGGTATGTCTTGCCGTAGTTCACATACTCCCATTTCCTCTGTGAGACACCGGGACTCCAACGCTTTATCAGTAAATCGTTTGCGGGTAGCGATAATTTTGGGTCCGAAAACATCAAAAGGTTTTACATCAAAACTTTTGGTTTTATTTCCCTCTGACCGTAACACCGGATAGCCCTTTTCAAAACCGTTATTTAGTATCTTAATAATTTCGGTGTGACAATCTGAATCCTTAAAATCGGCTTCATCTAAAATCAATGTTCCATGATACATTTCCAAAATACGAAATATTGGAGATGGAGTGATAGCACCTCCGGTAAATAAAGGTTTATAGCATAATGAACCAATTACCCTAAGAAAACGGGACTTCCCGGAACCATAGTCTCCTAGCGCGCGGAGATAAGGGAGAACCGTAAAACGGTCATAAATCCAAGTCAATAAAATGTAGTAGACGATTATCTTCTCAAAGAATTCTGATACTTGAAGGTATGTAGAGATAAAAGCCTGTATCTCTAAGGTCAATGTCTTGAAGTCATACTCTGCAACACCTGATGGAAGTAAGATACATCCGCTGTCGGGAAATTTGTCTTGATAGGGTGTAAATTCTCTGCCCTTATCCGTTAATGAGTTTTCTTTTCGCCATTTCCCGTCAGGGTAGTAATGAATAAAATATTTTGACGGAGTCTTATTGGAATCATAACCCATTTCAGCCAAGGAACCGTCTGACAGTTTCACAAAAGACGTTTGAATCGGTTTTCCATCTTGCTCAATTTGTCCTTTGAATTCCTGTGATAGTATTCTCGATTCTTTGACTTCCTTTAGTAAATGAGACGATTTAATCGCGGGATACTTCCTGTGTATCCCATCAATGAATAAATCAACCTCTGTGTCTGGTAGGGAAGTTAAACTTGACCGGATTTTATCCAATGTAGCAGGGTCAATATTTCCATTCCCGTTTTGTAGAAATTCATTTAACCATGACCGGGATTTTTCTTTTTCCATTTCCTGAATCACCAACGGGTCATGGATGTCATTCTTAAATGGATTGTGTTTTGCTAAATCTTCATTCACGATTGTTTGCTCTCCGTATACAATCTCTCAATAATTCACCCGCGCTGATAAACTGGATAGCGGAGACTTTATCTTTCCCGGAGTAGAAATCACTAACCCCTTTATCCAAGTCTTTCTCCGATTCAAGATGAAAGACTACCCGGTTACCCTGTTTTGTAGCTTTGGTGAGAATCCCTTGGTAGGCACTGATAAGAAAACTGGCAAGCACCAGATCGCTGAGTTGGTATTCGTTTTTTTTATTCATTTCACTTTTTCCTTTCGTTTAATATATTTCTTTAGGTCTCTATCCCTCTATGGCGAAATTTCGCTGAAACGGCGATTTTTCGTTGTAGTAAATAAAAGAGATTTAATGTAACCTTAGTGAAATCAAAGAATTGTAAGTTTATAAAAATTTCCCGATGTTAGCAGAATGTCCCGGCGAAATTTCGTCCTAGACCTTGACACGTCCATATTCCTGTGTAATACTTATGACAGTAGTAACCAAATATAAAAGAGGAAATTTGTTATGAAAGCAAGAAAAATAAAAGTAATTGATATGAGAAAATTCTCAGAAGATTACAAAAATAAATGGGTTGCTTTTAAGGATTCTTCAATGGATAGGGTAGTTACTAGCGGTAAATCCGCACATCATGTTTTGGCGGAAGCTAGAAAATTGGGAGTTGAGGAACCTATTATTACCATGATTCCATCCAAATCAAAAGCCTACGTTCTTTGATTCCGTTTGCCTTTACTATTGATAGTGATACCTTTCCCGGTTGCTCGACAATTTATAGACCGATAGTTCCGGTACGATTTATAGATAATTCCGGGAATCGGTTTAAATATAATGCTTTGATAGATACGGGTTCTGACCATTGTATTTTTCATCCTTGGGTTGCTAAAGAATTGGGATTAACATTAAGGAACGGTGAAAAATATATTTTTGGCGGAGTTGGGAAGGGTGACTTAATAGCTTATGTTCATAGAGTAGTATTTTATATTGAGGATGAGAGAGGCAAATCTATTCGTATAGAATCGGATTGTGGATTTTCAGAAGGACTGGTAGATAACCAAATTCCCTACGGAATACTGGGACAAGACGGATTTTTCAATAAAGTAAACTTAATTATGAATAATAAAGAAAAGTATTTTTATATAGGTAGGTCTAGGAAAGCTCGCAAAATACACGCTAGACAAAGAATCTCTGGGGTTTAAATTTCGTTTTGGTCCAAATTAGTATCTATCTCCGACTCTGATTCTAAGTTTGATTTAGAATAGGGTTTTCTTGTCTGCTTGTATTTTCTATAGGCGAAAGGATCAACTTCATCCGGTACATTTTCGTTTGAGATTAATGTAAATTTCGCTATGTAGACCCCCTTTTGGGCTATGATCGGATTATCATCATCGGTAATCGGTATGATCTCTTTAAGTATTTTGTTGATTTCTTGGATAGATTTCTGGTTTAGAGACCTGCTTTTCGTTACGTCCTTTGGATAAATGGGAAGTTCCTTTCTCCCTGCTAAAATTCTAAATATACCCCAACTCTGTTTAGCTGCGAATTTCTCCGAATGTTTTTTAAAACCTATTTCTGCATAATGAAATTTTTTTAATTGAGTCCCTACTTTAATCTCAAGATCATCATTTGATATAAATTTTATTGTTACATCCTTCTTCCATCCTGTCCCCGGCGGTATTTGGAATTGAACTAAAGGTGATTTACTTTTCGGCATACCTCTATCATCAATATTGGGAATTTGCTTTTCAAGTTCTTTTCTAAAGTCCCCCAAGGAATCCATTACACTCTGAAAGTTTAGAGGAAGCCAAGGAATTATTTTTACCGTTGGAAATCGCGATAAATAAAATAGAAAACCAGCACTCTTACTTAATATTAAAAGAATTTGTTCTATGTCACTTCTGGTTAAACCTTGATTAATAATATCTTCAAAATTTACAAATAGACCTTGTTTTACCATAAAAGATGGATTTATTATTTTTACAGATTCATAAAAAGATAGTATGGTATTATTTACTAAGTTAATTTTACGCTGAATATCAATTTCGTAATCTTCAAACTGAGGCATAATATTAATGGACTTCCCACCTACCACCCAATATTTTACAAATTCTTCATAAATTGGATCAAAATAACTTGGGGATAATGTTATTAAGTTATAACACTTGTATTCCTTTTGAGTATTGGACCTGCTTATGATTCCAATTCCCAAAGGAGAATCTTGATATATTGTTATCATTCGATCTATTTCACGAATAAATTTTTCAAAACATTCAATTTGTGGGAAAAAAGCATCATTGCAAGGTATTTTTAATTGATAATTTCTTCCAAGTCCATAGGAATTTATTTGGGGATTTGTAAACGCCATCTTTATTTCTTGAACCATTCTCCAATTATCCCAATTCAATGGGTTAGGTATCATTTTCACAACTCCTGTCTTATGAATTATCCTGTATGGTAATCGGCACAGGCGGTTACAGGAATTACCGCTTTTCGGTGGCCTACCTAGTGCCTATTTGTAGTATGCCAAAAAGGTGCTATTATTGCAAGTAAAAATATATCGTTTAGAAAGAATCTATATAATGTTTTTTCTAATGGCCATATTGGTAATCGGAACAAGTATTTGGGTATATTCCGATATTAAGAAATTAGGTATTAAGGCGGGTTATGAACCAAGCAAGGTTAATTCCAACGCTATAGGATGGTTGATTATATGTCTATTATTATGGATTATCGCTTTCCCTTATTATTTATTTACCAGACGAAAACTTATAAATGCACATGCCGTTTTAGATGATAATAATATCCAATGTGAAGGCTGTCAATCATATTTTTCTAAAGATTCTATATTTTGTCCCCATTGTGGAAAATCCACAAAGAATGTATGTCTCCGTTGTAAAAAAAGATTTGAAAATTGTTCTTTTTGTCCGGATTGCGGTGATAAATTAGCATAAATCTATTTTCATACAATTTAGCCCACTACCCGAAAGAGAGGATATTATGAGAACACTATCAATAATGTTTTTATTGACCATTCTATTGGTTATTTGTATCATAGGAATTGTCTCATGTTCCAATAATTCATTTACACAGAATACACCTGAACCAGTACCACAAAACACACCTGAGCCAAAATTGACTTATGAACAAATTACTACTATGGCAAAAAAGGTATCTTACGATGAATTGTTAAGGAACAATGAAAAATATGTTGGGAAAATCGTAAAAATTACCGGTGAAATTTTTTATATAGAAAATTATAAAGGAAAACTTATCTATCAAATACATACTCACCCTGTATTGGTGGAAGGAATGGGAACACGTTATAACATTGATGATATGGTTTTGATTGATGGGAATAGTGAAGAAAAACTACTAGAAAGAGATATTGTCTTAGCATACGGAACAGTAGTGCCATTGCTTACATATAATACAAACATAGGTGAACAAAAAACTGTACCCGCACTTAATGTTCAATATTTAAAAATTATAAGAAAAGCAGGTGACCTATAATAAATTTATTTCTCAAAAGAGTGAGAGAATGGTCACATATATAAAAAGTAAGGGGGAAAAAGAAAAATGATAAAGAAGTATAATGACGTGAGTCTTGCTACTGGAATACCGGGACTGGTGATACAAGTCATTGGGTATATTGCCAATCAACCTATTATTATAATTATCGGTACAATTTTATTACTCTTTGGGTTCGCTTATTATGCCAAGGCGAAGGGTCGTCACCCTGCATGGTGTTTAATGGCATTTCTTTCCTTAATTGGTTTAATTGTTCTTGGATTACTAAAAGATTATGCCAAAGAAACGACAGGTGAAATTGCAGGTATTCAATGCACTAAATGTAAACTATATTCTCCCCAAAATACGTCTTTCTGTCCACATTGTGGGACAAAGCTGGGTGGATAGACGTGATTAGCATAGAAATTGTTGTGTCTATTTTGACTGCCATACTATTCTTAATAATTATCTCTTTAGGAGTATGTCTTTCAATTATTTTTTTAAGTATATTTATGGACCCTCTTTATCAATCTCTAATAGGTGAAGTATTGTTTCTTTTAGTAATCGGTTTTTCGCTTATATTCATAATTCATAGTAAATAATAAATTCAAATTAGGACACAATAAAAAGAATCCTGTCAGAGGATCACTCCGACCAACACTTCCAAAACACGTTAGGCACTATCCCCATTGGCACACAAAACAACTTAAAACAAAGGATGAATCATCAGTAAATTAAAAACGTCCTATAAGTCAACGGAGTGAGTCATTTTTAGAGAATCATTGAATTTTGACCGGGAATAGGTCTACTTCAAGGAATGATACCATAATCCATGAGAGGGAATATCTACGCCTATAACAAAACCTTGCCCTTGTTTATGGGTATCCTGTAGAGCTATCGGAATGATCGTGAATGGAATTTAAAAAAAGTAGATGAACGACAAAAAATTTATTGTTCAAAAGGGTAAAAAAACGGTAAAGAAATAGTAAACTTTTAGGCTTCCCATTCTTTGACAGTAGTATGTCCAAAGCCAGGTAACTCCGTTTCTTCTTTCTTAAACCGGAGATCACTTAAACCATTATTAATTTTATCTGAGTATTTCAATACCAACTCATAGAGTTCCTTATCAGAGAGGGTGAATTGTTGATTCTTTTCGCGCTTTTCGAGTTCCTCTTTAAGTGCTTTAAGTCTCTCTCCGTAAATCTGAATCACATTTACTTTGGTAAGGGCATACTTTTCCAAGAGTGTCTCCAATTGAATAACCCGGAGATTGCCAATTTCAATGAATAATTCCTTACTCCAATTAATTAACGTCTGTTTTGAGACTTCCAACTCCGTAGCGATTTTTTCATAACTGATACCTTGGGCACGGAGTTCAATAAATCTTTCCTTGGTTTTGTTGTCCTTCATAATTAATTTTCCTTTCTTTAAAGAGTCCCGGTCAGAGAATCACTCCGACCGGGAAAAATAATCTTGTCACGTCTCTGTCACGTTTAGAGGGTAAATAAGGTCATATTTTGCCTTATTTTGCAGAGAGGAAATAATGATATAGAAAAATCTCCGACTTTCGCAAACTCTTGCCAATGCTGGATTTTTCAGGGGATAGGTGATGGCTGCCCCGCAAGGATTCGAACCTTGACAAGCAGATCCAGAATCTGCCGTGCTACCGTTACACAACGGGGCAATGAAAAGAAAGTTTAAAGTTTCAAGTTGAAAGGTTTAAAGTTAAGAGATAATATTATAACAAAGTTTGTGATTGTTTATAGGGTGCTAAGTTTCGTTCCCGGATAATAGAAAGATAAAATATTCTCATAAGACTTCCCCTGCCGCGCCATGTTGTAACAACCCCACTGGCTCATGCCGACCCCATGCCCGTACCCTTTCCCTGAAAATAAAAATGAAT
>CAVYHJ010000020.1:0-6465 GCA_963768165.1 uncultured bacterium
ACTCGACAAACGATGTTATTGAATTTTGGGGACTTAGCAATAAGTCCCCTTTTTTATTAGCTCTAATCAATGTTTCAAAATAATTAATATTTCTCATATTTATCAGAGACTATCAAAAAAATTTCATACACTAGTGCATAAAGTAGTGCATACCTTGTCCTCAACCATTCCGATAGCACTATCAGGATACCCATAAACAAGGTCGAGGTTTTGTTATAGGCGTAGATATTCTCTCTTATGGTTAATGTATCATCCGGTAGATTAGACTCCATTACGGTCAAAGCAACGGGATTCTTTAAAAATGACTCACTCCGTTGATTTATAGGATGTTTTAATTTACTGCCCTGTATGATTCATCCTGTGTTTTAAGTCGTTTTGTGTGTCATTAGGGATGGTGTGTTGAGTGTGTTTGAGGGTATATGGGGGCTATGAGGCGGTGGGTATGTTTAAGGAACTCTATATCACGGACAATGGATAGACAAAACAAAAGAGGATTTTGCTTGACTTATTTTTATAGTAGGCATAGTATACCCTTCCATGAGAAAAACAATAAAATCACTGTGGGAGGATTTATGACAAAAACTATTTTGGTTTTATCTTTCTGTTTTCTTGCGGCTATAATCTTTTCGGGTTGTGCAACATTAAATGAACTGATTTTGGGACCACCTGATACATTTGCGGAAGATTTAGCCCGACAACATCAAGAATTTGAAGAAGATTTAGCCCGACAACATCAAGAATTTGAAGACAGAATGCAAAAAAATTATGAAAATCTTCATAATAGAGAACAACCATATACATCGAATGTTTCACCTGGATATTATCAACCTCAACCTCGTTTATCAGGACAATTATATGGAATCACAGGAAGTGGTCATTGGATAGAAGATAATCATGACGGGGAAATAATAATATTAGAAGATGGTTCTATATGGGGAATCTCACCACTTGACCAAATTGATTCAATGCTCTGGTTACCGGTTACAGATATAACTGTGTTAGACAATTCAAACCTATTGTATCCCTACAAATTAGTTAATACGGAAGATGACGAAATAGTTGAGGCAAGGCTACTCGGTTTTCAATAACATCGAATAATGAAGATTACTAGAACGGCAAATAATGACCATCCTATGCACGTGTTTGCAACACTAAAAAGAGGGTATTACTTTTTGGGGGTTATATCTATCGTCTCATCCTTAACAGGTAGGGTAATCTGGGCAGAACCAATATTAATTACTTGAATATTTACACCTTGATTAATGGTTGAATGTCCTTTTAATGTTTGCTCTTTATCGGTCAATATACCAAAGGTTACTGCAAGGTCACGGAGTGGAGCTTTTTGAATCTTCTCTGGTTTTACCATTTCTTCGATAACTATTTCCTTTAACTCATGGACACGCTGTAAAAATTGACCATCTCTTTCAACCTTCGCTTTATTTACTAATTCTATATCGGCTGGATTATCCGATTTTAACCAACGGTAAATCGTACTACGGTCTACACCTGTCATTTCACCTGCTTTGACATTTCCTAAACGAAGGGCTAGGGTCATGGCTTCCAGTTTCCTTTCCGGTGGATATTCCAACGATTTCATACTTCTATTATACCTCAATTATTAATCGTATTCACTTGAAATAAGTATATATTTTTGACATACTTTTGCTAGGAATGAATGAATGATTACTAGAACTATATTTTATAGGGATTGTGACTACTATATAACAGTAGCAGTACTTATGGCTCGTTCAAAGTGTTTACTCTCAGAACTTCAAAATCGTCTAAATAAAAACACAAAAAGAATTTCCAAAATTAAATTTACAAAAGGCAATCCTATTCAATTTTATATTGATTTATATTCAAATGATGAACGGGATATTATTGACATATATCGGAAAGCATTTTTGTCTATCGAACCCCCATTAGCCACTTGTTTTACTTCTTATAAACCTATCATTTATACTTTGTTATGCAAATACTTCCCAACGATTTTCATTGAAGAAGGTATTACCTTTAAAGGAATAGTGTCTCAATTAGAACAGTTAACCACTATACAAAAAGACATTATGGAATTGATGGATAATATTGTTAAATTAAATTCGTATCTACAACGTATAGAACTTGAATATTGTCATACTTTAAAATCAGATTTAATTGAGTTTGAAGAATTTGCTCCTAAATTAGAACCTATCCGATTAGGTGGGGAATGTGTTAAAGAAGGTAAATGGATAAAAAAGGATAATAGATATATAGATATTCGTATTCCCCTAAATAAACGTTTCAAAAGAAATCTCGTATTAAATGAAATCAATAAAATAATACAAGATAAATCAAGAGATAATATCAAAGAATCCTCTGTACAAACAAAGAGTGATAGAACACATATTGATCATGCTTTAATAAGAAATTGGAAAAGCAAAATATGGAATCTTCCAAATAAGGAAATAGAAATACTTGCTAAAAAATACGAAATTATTTGCCGATATACAAAGTATAAGAAAATTCATTCAGATACAAAATGGGGAATAGTATCTAAAGAGACTGGCAAGAGTATTGAATATCTCAATAGAATCCTATATGAAAAAAAGCTCCTAAAACCTTAATATTTACCTATCTCACATTTATCTAAAATTTACTTATAAAATTGTTTTTAATGTGACTATTTGTCGTAATACCCCTATGCCATAGTGGTATTATGCATTTTTCAAAAGACACTGGATCGAAAGACTTTGAAAGTACCTCGCTTAATTGTTGTGCCTACATTTTAGCTCATGGAGGAAATCTAGTTGATGCCTACCAGGCAAATGGTCGTGTAGTATTTTGTCTCCGTCCTAATGACAATCAAAACCTAGAAAAGTTAGCTGAAAACTTTTTCACCGGGGACGATAATGTATCTGCAAAGTCATTCCTACGTGCTTTGGATACTCTTAGGGATACCCTACGCATCGCAAAATCTAAAAATGGGGATATTTTAAAATGAAAACCATATTGGATATTTGCCAAGAATTTAATATTGAGTTAAATCGTCATGGTCGAGGAAAATGCCCTATTCATAACGGAAATAATACTTCTGCTTTTTCAATAAAAGGTGATTATTTTAAGTGTTATTCATGTGGAATATCCGGGGATGTATATGCACTTTATATGAAATTGACCGGATGCAATTTTCCAATAGCCAAAAAATACATTGATGGTGAATCATTTTCACCATTCACCCAAAAAGCCATTCAAGAAAAGCAAATATTAAAACAAAAAGAATCAGAGAAAAAAGTTGAATTATTACAACAAGAAATGGATTTAATTGATTCGATTCGGGACTTGGGAGAGATTGCACATACTGCCATGAAATATGCCAAGGAATTAAAAGGAACGGAATTAGGCTGGGAATTTATAAAAAATTATGCCAATGCCGACACGCTCCGAATGATCCGTGAGTTGGAATTGAATGATATGAAGGATATGAATAATGGAATCAATACTAAAAGCTCTAGTTGAAAAAGAATTGATTAATGCAACACCGGAACAAGGCATAATTGCTGAATATATGAGTTATGCTTATCCCCTGACCGATGCTCCGTATCAATATCACCTTATAGGAGCCTTAATTGACATTTCAACAGTAATTTCCAATAGGATTTACATCCCCTTTGGTGATTTGAAGATTTATCCCAATATCTACGCCATTTTGGTAGGCACATCGAGTATACCCCGAAAATCTACTACTTTGGGCATTGCTAGACGTTTTATATCCAAGGTCAATGAAGATGCCCTCTTCCCTCATGAAATCACACCGGAAGCCCTTAAAGAGGCTTTATCAGCGGAATCTGGGGGGAAAGCACAAGGAATTTTCTACTTCTCAGAATTTGGTTCCTTTCTTGCTCAGTGTGAACTCCAATATATGAGGGGAATGAAGGAATTTTTTACTGATATTTATGATTGCCCAGAAAAATATATCCGCAAACTCAAAGGTTCAAAATTTACTATCCTTAATCCTTGTATCAATATCTTTGGTGCAAGTGATGTTAATTGGTTAATTGATAAATTCAGAGAAAAAGATATTCGCGGGGGTTTCCTACCTCGATTCATTTTCTTTATTGCAGATAAAAAAGATGACCGTTTTATTTCGATCCCCCCAAAACCTGACATAAAAATGCAATCCGAAATCGTCTCAAAACTTGGTAATCTAACATCTATTCAAGGTGAAGTGGATTTATCGCAGATTACGGAACTATATGATAGTTGGGCAAGGGAACATAACAAGGAACTAACTGTACAAGCGAATCAAGATTTATTAGCATCTTTTTACAGCCGTTTAGCCATTTATTGCTTGAAATTTGCTGTCCTGTATCAAATGTCTGATAAACCGTCCTTAATCATAACCCCAGAATCATTTGACAAAGCCAAGGCATTAGTCAATTATCTAAAATATACCTTGGGTGAATTGTTAGCCACTGAATTAGTATTTGGGAAAGATATGCAGAATCGAGCGAAAATATTAAAACAGATTCAGCAACATCCCGGAATAAAACACAGTACACTTCTAAGCAATACTCATATCATAGCCAAAGATTTCCACACGATTATTACTACCCTTATTGAAGAAGAAAAAATTAACGTAACCAACAAACAATATTACCCCAAGGATAATCCCAAATGATTGATTTTCAAGAGCAAAGCATTAGCATCATTAGCAGGAAGTTAGCAAAGGTTCTGCAAATTGCAAAGTATTGTATTTTCTATAGTTATATATGTATTAGCATAATTAATATATTTATAAAGGAAAATTACTTCTTACCTTGCGGTGCCGACATGGATAGTTTTTACAAATATGGTGTCCTGTTTCCCAAAACCCTGCTAATTTTGCAAATTTCTGGTATTTCCAATACTGGTAAGGGTTTACGATTAGCAAAAGGGTTGCTAACGGTTGCTAATGATTTACACTCCTTGAGCGATTTAAAGGGGTTTAAAGAGTAATAGTATGGACAATACTCCAGAGAAAAAAGAATTTGAGCCATTGATAGACGCTAAGAAAGCAGGGGAAATATTGGGTGTTAGTCCCCAGACGGTTTATCGCATGGTCACGGAATATCAAATAAACAGAATCCCTCATTTGGTATTGACCAGAGGGAAAAGAAAGAATACCATCCGGTTTAGACCGTCTAGCTTGGAACGTTGGTTGAAAACTAAAGAGGTTAAATAATGGTAGACTATATTCAAAAAGAGAGGGGGGACTTGACAATAGTATAACTACTGTTATACTATATACATCATGGCAAATAAAAAAGATTCAAAACCAAAACAAGAAGGGCATTTCCTTATCGCTAGAGTAGATAAGAAATATAAAAAGAAATTTGATGTTAAGGCAATAAAAGAAAATCTGAAATCTGGTACTGTATTAAAGTATCTAGCAGACGGTTGGCTAAATGGAAATATTACGATTGATATTAATGTAGTCATAAAGCAAAAGAAATAAAATCCAAGAGAGTTAGGAGGTGAATCAGATAAATGGCAATTGTAAAACTACCCAACGGAATTTATCAGGTGCGCCTTAAAGTCAATGGACGTGTTCAAGGTTGGTCAATCAGTCGAATAAAGAAAGACGCCAGAGACTTTCAATCCAAAAAACAAACTGAAATCCGTGAGAATAAATTTTTTGATAAAGAGTATAAGTGTGAATTACTTTTTAAAGACTTGGCTAAAATTTACGTGGAAAAACACCAAGACAAAAAATCTATTACCCGTGACTATTCCAGTTTAATACATCTTAATAAGGCTTTCGGAGATATACTGGCACGGGACATCACGGCGGATATGTTAGATAGTTACCAAAGAGACCGGAAAAAACTAGGTCGAGCGATTGCAACTGTCAACTTGGAATTGACTTGTATGAGTGCTATCTATACATGGGCAATCAAAAAGGCACGGTTACTCAAAGAAAACCCTGTCCACTTTATTACCAAAGAAAAACCCAATAATGAACGTGACCGGATAATCTCTGAAGATGAATTCAATCGTTTGTTGGGTGTCGCTCCTGATTATTTTAAAGCGATATTATTAATGGCATGGCATACGGCTATGAGGGAACGGGAAATCCTTAAACTGATATGGGACAGAGTGGATATGAGTATAGGATTTATTTCGGCAATTGGTGCTGTGCTGAAGCCTTCGTTCATTGCATTACTGGCCATGGTGGCCGAGCTCAACGTGCGGCGACGTCGTTAATTAACGCACATTGGGGAAAAAGAAACGCATGGTTCACACATCAGGGAGATCATGCCGACCCAGCCGGTGGTGGCAATCGTGCTGGAAGTGACGACGATCAGAAGCAACATCTGCAAAATGATTACCACATTTTCCAAGCCGCCGGGAACCTGTGGGAGCACGGTTCCGTGAGCTGAGATATTTACCAAACGAGGCTATATTGTGGTGAAAAAGCAAAAGCTAGAGGTAGCCTAAAATAACATA
>CAVYHJ010000021.1:0-3519 GCA_963768165.1 uncultured bacterium
ATGGGGTAAGTGCCTGGATCAAACCGAAAATTAAAACTCCCAAAGATTGGCAAAACTGAAGTTTGCTTATATTTAAAGCCAGTAATCATGGAATGGGTTAAGCAACAAGAGATTATTTCTGATGGAATTTGTCGTGCTTGACACGAGCGGATTGGACTTGAGGGAGATGGGTTTCCGCCCATTTACAAAGGGCTTTTAGAGGTTCTACCAAGGTCTTCCCGAGGGGAGAGAGGGAATATTCCACCCTAGGGGGAACAACCGGGTATACTTTTCTATCGACAATTCCATCCCGTTCCAAGTTGCGCAGGGTCTGGGTCAACATTTTCTGGGACACCCCGTTTATCTCCCGCAATAATTCGCTGTAGCGCCGGGTACCTTTGGCGAGGAGATAAATAATAATCGCGGTCCATTTATCGGCAATGAGGTCAAGAACCTCCCGGGTTCCGCATTGTTGGTTCAAAATATTAGGTTTGATTTTATTCATGTTCATTACCCCGCTAGTATAACATTCTCAAATCTGGAGTGCAATCCTTTTATCCTATAATCTTACTAAAAGGTAAGTATAGTACTTTTAAGTAAGTACTTGATTTATAGAATGTAGACTAGTAAAATATATAAAAGCGTGAGGAGGTTCGAAAGATTATCATGGTGGAATTAGTCTCTACAGACGAATTGGTAAAAGAACAGGAAAGTATTGTAAAAAATATATCGGACGGGTTGTTATTGGATGCGTACTCACAGGCGGTTACCCAGGTATCAAAACTTGTCAGTCCGTCGGTGGTAAATATTGAAGTCCGACATAAAGTAAAGAATCCACGAGGGAATGGTCAGCGTACACCGGAAGAGAGAGGCGGGAGCGGGTCGGGGTTTATTTTCACGCCGGACGGTTTTATTTTGACCAACAGTCACGTGGTACATGGTTCGGATAAGATAGATGTTACATTGCAAGATGGACGGAAGTTTCCCGCGGTATTGCGAGGAGATGACCCGGATACGGATTTGGCGGTTATCCGAATTGGCGGGACGGAATTGGCACCCGTGAAATTGGGCAATTCCAAAGAAATACAAGTAGGCCAGATGGCGATTGCCATTGGGAATCCCTACGGGTTTCAATGTACCGTGACGGCGGGAGTGGTGAGCGCACTGGGGAGAACTTTGAGGGGACAATCGGGGAGATTAATTGATAATGTGATACAAACGGATGCGGCGCTTAATCCCGGTAATTCCGGCGGACCCTTGGTCAATTCGCGGGGTGAAGTGATTGGTGTGAACACCGCGGTGATCTTACCGGCACAGGGGATATGTTTTGCCATTGCTATTAACACGGCGAAATTTGTAGCCGGGAGATTAATCAAGGACGGAAAAATCCGCAGGGGGTTTATTGGACTGGCAGGACAGAATGTGCCGGTACTCCGGAAAATTGTACGGTATTATAATTTGCCAGCGGAGAATGCCATCTGGGTAATCTCGGTGGAGAAATCCAGTCCGTCGGAACGGGCTGGAGTGCGAGAAGGGGATTTGATTGTAGCGTTTAATGAAGAACCTGTGAGCGGGATTGATAGTTTGCATAGGTTATTGACAGAGAATCAAGTGGGTGTGAAATCGGTCATTACACTTATCCGGGGAATGGAATTGAAGAAATTGGATATTTATCCGGAGTTTAGAATTTAACAAGAATGTGCGTCGGGAAATTCTGGCATTTCGGTGTGAACCATTACCGCAGTGCTAGCAGTTATACGTTTTGCAATATATGAAATAAAGGAAGTCTCAGGAATATCCCAAAGAAGTCTCAATTCCCAACGTATAAACAAGGTATCATTTTGAATATTGTTCCCGCATATTTTCAATCTTTCCATTCAAAGCCACACTTTATACATTTATATGATGTATGATATACAGTATGTTTATGGGTACTACCTGGTATATATGTTCTAAGAATATCATGACTATCACCGCCTATCTCTTCTTCTTCCCATCCACCTTCAGTGTGAGTCACATATTCTTCTTTTTCTACTTTTATAATTTCTGCTGTTCTCCACTCCTTGCATGAGGGACACGGGATACCACCCCATTCATGATGACAGTATTTGCATCTATAAAAATGGTGCATATTTTTCTCATGTATAATTTCCCCTGCAAGAATTCTTCTACATGCTGGACACGTTTCTTCTCTATTCATGTCTGACTCGGCACTTACACTAACAAAAAGATACCATATAGTAATCGGTAAAAGAACTATATTTAATGGTCCAATAGTAATAAAAAATCCCATAATAATAAGGGATACGAAAATATAAATAAAAGATTTAAATAGTGAAGTCCAGAATTCCCCAGTTTTGCGACAAATTACAAAAGAGACGGTTATAAATAAAAGAATTAAAATACATAAGGCAAGTGAACCTGAGATATGCTGCCTAGGGGATTCCAGTTCTTTCAAAAAACAATAAATCCCAAAAATCTCGCAGGAGAGTATAACCAGCAGAAAAAGTATTTTACAAGATAAACAAAACGTAGCGTTTTGTCTAACTTCTTTTCCACAATTTCGACAGTACATAGGATCGTTACCTCATTTAAATTGTAAAAATCTCTTTAATGTCATTTAATATTATTTCCAGATAAATGTTTAAGCACCATATCTACTCTTTTTTCAAATTGACGAACAAAGCACTTTATAGCCTCCTCTTCTGGTATCTTATCAATCTTTCTGAGGTCAGGGTTAATATCATGATTTTGTAAGATTGACTGAGTTATCATTATAGCTTTCATTCTATTTTCTTGCTCCGCAGCTATTTCTATAATCTTTTTTTCTAGCCTGTCTACTTTTTGTATAAGCAAATCTTTATTACCCATAGAAATACTCCTTTTCAATTTATTTAACATCATTGTAAAGATGTAATTCGAGTATTGTCAAGTAAATGTAGAGTAGTTTTTAATGATAGTCCATAATTGTTTGAGAAACAAAGATATAAGTGGTTCCATGCATCGGAAAATTGAGTGTTCTTTACGGTATTTCCGATGCATCTTTTAAAAATGGACAAGAGAAGAGCGAGATCACCACGCTACGCTCGTGATGACAAACTTACTAGATTCTCAATCAAGTTGAGGATAACAAAGAGACAATGGGATTAAACTTCAAATTCGGAAGGAGAGAGTTGTGATTGTCGGATGATGGACTTGAGTGTTCCAATTCTGATTTCTTTATGATTGGGCACAGGTACAGTGACGGTAATTAATTTCATGCGGGGAGGCGGTCTCGAAGAATAATTCCAGTGCTTCCTTCAAATTCATACGTGCGTGTTCAACTGTATTCCCTTGGCTTGCAATATCCAGTTCAGGACAAAGGGCGACATATTGTTTTTTTTCCTTTTCAATAATCGCGGTAAATTGCTGTAAATTCCGCATGGACATTTTCTTTCGCATAAGCCTAGTTTAGCAAACTTCATAATATTTAACAATGAATTACATAAAGTAATAGAGAAATTTACTGTGTACCATTCTTGACGAATGGAATTGAAGATT
>CAVYHJ010000022.1:0-17922 GCA_963768165.1 uncultured bacterium
TGAATGCCGGATAATCATCATGAAAGGAAAACCCCAGCTTCCCGATGACACCCTCTGCTATTTTCTTCTCCGCCCACTCCAGTACTCCCAATCCCTGCATCTTAGACCAGCTGTCCTTACTAAGGGCATGTAATAGATAAAAATCGATATAGGGCATATCCAGACGGATTAGTTGTTCCTGTAGTTTCGTGTCCATATCCTCCCGGCTGTTGATTAGCCAGCATGGGAGCTTGGTCGCTAATTTTACTTTCTCCCGGTATCCCTGTTTTAGAGCTTTACCCACTACGACTTCACTTTTGCCGGTATGATATCCATAGGCAGTATCCACATAATTAATACCATGGTCTATCCCGTTACGTATCATTTGAATCGCCTGGGGTTCATCAATTCGTGCGGTATCATTCTCCAGAATAGGAAGACGCATAGCTCCAAATCCTAATGCGGATACCTGCCAGTTTAACCTTTTACCAAATTCACGATATTGCATATTTCTTATCTTCTTTCTTATAAAATGAATATAAAATAGCTATCATGTCCATCTACCATGATGAATTTATTATGAAGACTCTGCCGGGTTCTGTCAAAGAATGAACCGGTTCTCAGCCACTCGAAACCCGTCCAGGGATGTAACAGGAGTGTAGGAATGATTCTTTTCCATTAAAACTTGCCTTGTACTATAATCTCTCCAAGAACTTATGCTTAATCCGCTCTACATGTATGTTTTAATAAGCGCTTTAATTTTTGGCTTCTGCATGTGGCTTGCAATACGCCTGGCAGATTCTGAAAATCATCGGAATACATTCCTCCTAGCTTTTATAATTAACATACCATTTGGAATCGTCATCATGTCCTCAGCTCTCGGGGTAATACTGGTCTTGATCATTTTAGGCATTCTCTATTTCACCCTGTACGACATGGAAATCGGTCAGACTGTGGGTGCGCTACTGATTACTTTTATTCTTTATCTTGTGGTGGGCGGTGTGTACTTGTTGGTCAGACATTTTTTCTAGTGATATTCTCGCCGTATTAGGAATCAGACCCATAGGTCAATCTTTCCGAACCACTACAATAATGTTTGACGAGTTACGATGATAAAAGAACTAAATGCCATATCACTATAAATTCAAATTTTGCGAAAACTAATCTGTCTAAGTAATCGGTTAACTAGAGGCTTTGTGAAATAAAAAAGTTTGGGAGTATGGATTTCCTGTTGTAATTGTTATTTCTATTTGGTTAATAGGATAAACTTGATGGACACCTTGTCTTTGGTGACTTCAAAAAGCCGGAGAAAGAAATTTTTTTTCTGTCCTTCTGAATCATGTAAGGAAGTAAATCCATACAACAACTCCACCTCTTTCTAAGTATGATAAGGATAATCTAAAATTTAAGCATAGTCATTTGAAACAAGTTATTCGAATGGAGTATTTATCTTTTAATATATTTTCTATAGTCCGTAATGTTTGTGAGAAATCGTGCCCCTCGATTTAGGCGAAAATTCTCATCTACTAAATCAACAGAAAGTCTGACAATACCTTCATCAGGATATTTTCCGTCTTTTGCACGTCTATTGGGATTATCTTTCTCAAATTTTTCAATGGCACTTCTAGTATTATCAATAACCAAGTTTAATTCCTTAATATCTTTTATTGTGGATAATCCGAGTTCACTTAGTAAGTGTGTTACTCTTTGCAGGCTTGCATGTCTCCTATCTAAAAATTTTTTATGTAAATATTCCCTTAATGCAATCTCATCCATATTTATCTCCTATTCATTTATTTAAATATCTTAGTACCTGTTTGTTTCATTTTATGTGATTAGGGGGTATTTGTATATCAATAAAAACTAAATATAATCACCAGATTGTCATTAAAAATAGCTTAAAAAGAGTCAAACACTCAATATATGAAACTATTAGTTTTCCTTGATATCACCAATAAAGATTGGTTTAGCTACCTGTACTCAATCTCGCCTGAAGAGCTGAATTTCTAGCATTCAAGCGGAGTGAATACATTTCTTGCTGTACAATCAAGAGAATCTTAAGCCCCACGGTCCAATTAATTTCATCGTAGGCGGTGGTTTCTTTGTCCGGAATAGATGTTTACTTGTACTTCTTTCTCTTCAAGTTAGATCATTATCTTTAGTCCATTAAGTAAACAAATATACAATTGTTATTTTAATTAAACCTTTCGATGAGTAGTCCGTGCTCCTAATGTGCCATCATTAAGTGTATAAATTTCATAATCCGAAAAAATATTTGGAGCTTCAACCTGCATTATTTTAAGTATTTGAATTGCAACTTTTCTTATTTCTGGATCGGCATATTCGCTTCCACGGAGTTCAATAAAGTGACGTAATGCCCTGGCATTCGCTGTTACAAATATTTTAGTTTCAGTCGCATTAGGTAACACACTACGTGATGCCTGCCTAGCCATTTTCCTTCGACTGGTACGATCCATATTGGGATATCGGTTATTAATTTTTTCTGTCAATTTATTTACGAGGTCACAATAAGATTTATGAGAGGTTTCTACTGCCTTTAGCCATATATCATGTAGTTCAGGATCTGTAACAATAATTTCTGGTTCAACAAAATCAGTAGTAGATTCATCTACATACCGTTGGGAAAGTTGGCTATATCCCCATCCTGCTCTATGACGAACCAATTCATGTGAAAATGACCTTGATACGCCAGTAATAACAAGATTCCATACAGCATGCTCCAATACACTTCCGTGTTGAAGGTCTATTATATTTGATAGATATTCCTTATTACTTTTACGTCCTTGTTTGGTCCCAAAAGAAAGATAACATACCCGCCCTGCTAGTTCACTAAGTAATTCAGCACCGACATCAGAATCAGTTGCCCAAGTTACCTCGTGGTCATTTAAAAATTTGGCAACTGTTTCTTTATCGATAATTTGACGACCAACCAAATATATTTTGGGTTCTTTTATTATTTTCATATTTTACTAATATCGTAGTTTATTCTTCTATTATTTACTAGCTAATTGGTCTAAATATGCCAAATTGGGTTCAACTTGGTAAAGAATTTGTTTCTCTAATTCCGCACAATTATTAAATTGAATCTCATAAACATTTTCTATACCTTTAGAGTATCTTGGATGAAAATCTTTGGGAGAAGCATAAACTATCTGAGTTTCTGGATATAATTTTGTGAAGATGAAGATACCCAATGTTTGCATTTTACTGCCGAATGGGGCAATAGTAAGAAAATGGGAGTATCGGTGTACTTCACGAATCCAAATCAATGTTCTGATTGTCTCTTTATAATCAAACATGGAAACATTAATACGATATTCCCCTATTGATGCAATTTTCTTAGATTTATCACTAATTTCTATCTCTGGTATATTGGAAATTAACTGTCCAGAAGTCAAAAGCCCTGAATTATTTATTTTAAGCAATGCATCCATTTTCCATTTCCATTTGGGTTTTGAAGGTATTCCAACAACTGGAATAAATAATTGATAAGGTACTATTGCTGCAGCTCCAATCGTTTGTCTTTTATTATATCCAAGAAAACCTATTAGTGCTCGACTCCCACCCAGAGATCCACTACCTTTGAATTCAGATGGTATCATAGGTTCATAGACACCACTGAAAAGTAGTTCCATCAATATATCTTGCCCGAAATCTCCCTTTTCAAGTAGCTTTTTATATTCTTCTTTTGTAGGTCCATGTTCTGCAGCACGGGTATAGATGATTGAAAAGGGATTATTCTCCTTCCATAATATATGTAACAAATAGAGAATTAATATCTTTGACATACCACTGATATCAAGATATACATATTCTACTCCATTAACTGATTGAAGAAGATTTTTACTGGTTTCAATAAATTCAGCTGGGTTTTCTCGATCAAAATAATATTCATGAATATCTTGAGATTTGAATCTCATTTTTTTTAAAATACTCATTACTTTTTCCCTTTTAGATTCATTTTTTGAATCAAAGGGAAGATAGTTAATTACTGAAATACCAGTAAATTTATGCCGCAAGTCATCTTTTGAAGAGGATATCATTTCGAGAAACCCCAACACTCTATCTTCAAAACCGCCAGCTAAGACAAGATGGCTTCGTTCATAAACACTATCCAGATTAGTATGAATTATTTCCTTCATATCTGGAATAAAATCGTTCAAATCAATCGAACTCATCATTTTCCTCCATTCCAGGAAGATTTTGTTCATGTTCTTTTTTATGTTCATTTTTTAGTTTATTTATCCATCTTGATATAAAATCGTCTTTAGCTTGATGGGGATTTGTTAATAGATAAATAAAATCTTTCATGTGCAATCGGATACAATCCCTTCGACTGAATGATAACCCAAAGGAAGGGAGGAATAATCTTCTGAAATAAAGACGACGTGAAGTTGTTTGTCCTTGACCAAAACCTCGAGGTTCTTGAATAAAGATACCATAACGGAGAAGGTATCGATATAATTCTGTTGTGGGAAGATCCATTGTCAAGTCTTCATATACTTCTAATCTGCTTGCTTGAAAAGGAGTATTTAAACCTTCATTTCTTGATGGTTGATTTAAGAGTTTCCATTTTGCCATTTCACCAAATGATTTAGCAATGGATCTTACATTACCACTGTATTTTTGTTCGCCACCGACTTGCTCTAAAAATATTCTACTATAATTTTTTATGGCTGCATCTTGCTTTTTAGGATCTATTGGTTTTTGACCGCTTTTGTTGAGATTAAAATCCCCTTCAATTTTGATTGTTTGTACTAAGGAAATTATAGCTGCGACATCGCCAGAACATATTTCTGTCAAATGGATTACCCCATGGTAAGCAGGTCTTCTCAATACTTCATCATCGCCTTTTTTCGCTATATATTTTCCAGATAATACTTCTGCAAATTGTTTATAATTCTTATATCTTGTATCACCCAAGATATTTTCAATCTTTTTATACTTAATGTCCTTTGTCCATTTTAATCGATTATTAAATACCTCCGTCAAAAACTTAATTCTTTCTTCCGTTGGCTCAGGATTTGTAAAATAATATCCTATATCTATTTCAAAATGTGTTCTGCTAGGTGCCAAGGGACCGTCAACATCCCGTAGAAGTATAGCTTCTTTTTCAGCGGAGATTTTGAATACGAATTCTGGGTTTCTCTGAAATATTATTCTGTTTAACGAAAGTTGCAATGCGGGAGTTATTTTTCCTAAAGAATAATCATCTAAAAGGAAAAATATATTCTTATTTTTAAAAATAGGAATGTTTTCATTTAAACATCTACAGAAATCTTTTAGGAAACCAGGATTTTCATTCGCTAAAGAAACGGTAGGATTTCGGCGATAATCTACACGCCATTTCTCAACAGTAGCTCTTACGTCACTTACCAAATTGGTACCAGGATTTACTGTTAAAGTTCTAAAATTTGTATTGATGAATTCAAATATTCTGTTAATATTATTCCAATTGATTTTTTCTTTATTAAATTTTCTTATAAATTGCTCTAATGTGCTAAAAACCTCTTCCAATAAGCAAAGATGAAAATAGTGTAATGTTTTTTTCTGAAATTCATCAGTTGCTATGTCATCCGGAGATTTTTCATCATCTACTCTTCGCTTTGGAAAAGCACTCCAAAGTTCAAACGCTGGTAAATAAAACCCAATGTAATTAGGTAAGTTCTGTATATTAATTTTAGGATCATATAAATATGTTTTTAATGATAGATTGCGTAGTATCATCGTTTTTCCACACCCTCGTGGACCGGTGATTATTACAGTTTCTTTGGATTCTAACAAATCATATCCAGGTATTGCTTTAGAAAATAATTCACGAAGTAGTGCACTATCTTCTCGAAATCGGTCTGCACTAAGAAGTTCAAATGGGGTTTTTAAAAAATCAATGTTTGATCCTTTATCTTCACCAGATTTAGAAGATTCAATTTGTATTTCCAATAATACAGCATGTAATTTTAAAGGATTCTTTGCTAAAGCATTAACAGAAACATCCGTATCCATTAAGAGTTTTAAATAATATTGAGCTAACTTATCTTTTAAAAAGATTTCTTCTAAGGATACCGTTTTAATTTGCTGAAGACATTTTGCAAGTACTGTAGCTGTTGCCTCATAATCATCACGTGGTTGTAACCCTTGTAGGGATGCACTTATGCCAAAATCTATAAATTTGAAACTCACTCTGCCAACTGGGACAATTCCTTCATTTGATTCTGTAACCATAATATTGCCCATATGAATATCGCCATGTGAACTTTTTGCTTGTTGAAACTGACTTAGAGGAGTTAGTATCCACTGAGCCAATTCGAATACAAAATTGATATGAAATTTATCAGGATGATCCCTTATATACTTTCTTAGATTTACACCATTAATCCATTGATAAAATATCCAGCAAAAATGTATATTATTGAAATTCCAGTTCCCATCTGCTATATAATATGCAATATCGTCAGATTGTACTCTGTTGGGCTTTTTAAACTCTTCTTGCCATCCAGAAGCTAACATTTCACTAAAGTAAAGCTTGCAACAAACTTTATGATTTGTTTCTTTGCAAACCGATTCAAATGTGAATCCACGCTTTCCCTGTTCTCCTTCAATAAATCTTAAAAGTGAATATTCATGCACACCATGTGGAATAGTCATTCCAACTATCTCATTTGGATCAAAAACATATTGTTTTTGTAACCGCTCCCGGCTACTTGTTTTCATGATATTATCTCCAGTGAATATGATGCTATTTTCTTTTTTTGAAAACAATAATCCATTCTCTTTTTGTACCCTTTGCATCCCTTCGAGATCTTCTTATATCTGGAATTGAATCTTCAATAATAACTTCTTGTTCAAAACCTTTTATTTGTTGTAAGACCGATTTTTGAATTAATTTTGCAGTATTCACTGGACGTTTTGTCCGTCGTACCTCACCGATTACCAAGACGCATTTGCCACCCTTTTTCAATCCGTAATAAAATGATAGTAAACACTTTTGCATAAATTGAATAAATTTGGAGGGAGTATTTATATTTTTATCATAACCTTGAAATTGATCCGCTCCCAAAAACCAAAGCCTTAATCTGTTATCTCTCGCATAATCAAGGGCATTCATATATGGTGGGCTTGTAATAATGGCGTCAATACTATTTGGGAGTAATTTGAGATAACGTGCATCCTGTTTCAAACACTTTTTTGTTACGTCAGAATTTATTGTTGGAATTCTTTTATATACCCGATTTATTTTTGCAATAAGTCGAGGAGCTACAGGACGGTATCTATATAATTCCGGATATTCCTCTTTTGGGTATTTTTTATTGCGTAAATAAGGAACAAGGTGACTTGATGGATAAGACAGAAATCCGGGTCTTTGATGATGAAGTATTCCAAGCAAACAACTTAAATAAAAATACTCACGCTGGTCTTTCAGTAGTTCATTTAATGCAATAATTTCTTTCAAAGTCTTCTGATGGAAGAAACACTTAACCCATTTCGGAACTTTTCTCAAAGAAATACCTTTGGAAAGACCTTCTGTCTTTGTCAAATAAACTGCAATCTTGTCCAATGCTTCTTCCAATGTAGGTGGTGGATTAATCTTTGCTTTACTAAGGACAATAGCATATGGATTAATATCTGCTGCTAAAACCGACCTTCCTGCTATTAGGCATTCCAATGCTACCGTACCCGATCCGACAAAAGGTTCATAAACCATATCCCCCCGTTTGGTATAAGTTTCTATGAGAGTTTTTGCCATAGTAGACTTCATTTTCCCAATGTATGGCGAAATCTGATGCAATGTGCTTTCAGACTTCAAACAACTTCCATCCCATAAAATCGGGCTAATTAATGCAGATGCCATATATATTATTTTTGAAATTTAGCTCATAAAATAATTTCTTAAATATTATATCAAATTATTCTCATATCAATCCCGTATCCAGATTGTACTAAATAAGGAATCGTCATGATATAAACAGTATGCTTTCAACATGGGATCATAAAAGGTATTGAGGAACCAGTAATCTTATAAAATTCCTATTACAAAGTCTACAATTCATATACCTTCAAAACCTCATCTCCGTAATGATTAATAACCTTGATGGCGATTTTTTTAGTTTTAGGTTTATCAAAAGGACGGCTCTTTGTAGAATAAATCGAAGCCCATGCCGATTCGTTTATCTCCGCCCGTAGAGAACGTTTTAGTTTCTCATATGGTTCATCCGCACCCGTGAAATAGGCATGACGGACAAAGAAACTCTCTCCGTTATAACAGGTATCGATAAACCAACAGGCAATATCATCGGTTCTATTATTCCTGATTTCACCGGTTGTAGGATCATATATATCCAAACCTTTAATTTCTACCTGAATTTTACCATCTTTAAGTTTGTCAATTTTAATATCGGGTTCACCAAAGACCATAAAAAGATTACCCGCACCAGTCTTTTTCAATAATTCATCACCCATTGATAAGTCGGGATTCATACGGACTGGTAGAATAGTCAGTTTGCCATAACGTTTGACTTCTTCATAAACCGTTGGATCAAAAGCAAACCCACAAATCGCCAAAAGATCAAAGCCAACTCCTTTCACGGCTTCCTTGGCGGCTTCTTTAATCAGTTCACCGCCGACAGTACCATATTCAGGACCAATACAAACAGCCATCCGTTTGGATTTTCCAGCTTCTTGAAAAATTCCTTCCGCATGAATCCATAGTCCAGCATACGGTTCCAAAGTTTCCAAAGTAATCTTGTCCTGTTTGGTAGTTCCTTTGATTCCCGACCGTTTCAGATAATCCAGAATGGTTTGTTCAAATTGTCCGGCACCGTAAACTTTTACACTCATGCCGTCGAACTCTTTTCCTTCTGCATGAGCAACCTTTTTCTCCACACTAATGGTGCGATGAGGAGATAGGCTTTCAACGGTAAAAGGTCCGGTGACACGGATTTTCTTATTCTCCTCATAGGGTTGGTCATAGAGGATTTCGGTATCGGTGTGTTTGGAAATAACGGTATCAATTTGTTCCCGTGTCATGCCTTCTTTAATATCGGAATTATTGGCAATGGATTTTAAAGTCACATGAGGAACACGTTTATAGACGAACCCTTTTTTAATATCCACTTCGGTTTTATAATTCGGGGGGACTTTTCCGGTTATCTCGGTTTCTTTGTTAATTCCTTCCGGTGAATCCGACAAAATGTAATAAGGGAATCGTGCGGACATCAAACGTGTCCGTGCCAAAGTCAGTGCCACCCGACTGGTATCACAAGTAATCCAACGTCGTCCCCATTGTTCCGCTACATACGCCGTTGTTCCGCTCCCGCAGGTCGGGTCTAATACCAAATCTCCGGGGTCAGTGGTCATTAGAAGACATCGTTTTATTACATCTGGAGACGTTTCTACTATGTAATTCTTTTCAACACCAAGTTGCACTGAATCCCATCTGTCCGTCAATGGAATGTACATCATATCATCTGCAAAACGTCTATATCGTAATACACTTCCCATCTTCTCTATTCTATTACCAAACTTCAAATGCTCTAATCCAATTATAGTTGTTTTCCAATGCGTGCCATCTCTTGGAAGATACTTTTGATTTTCAAAAATAAACGACTGATCTCCCAAGCTTTCTCCTTCAGAATATAAAGCTGATAACTGGTATCTAATTGATTTTTTAGGTATTTCACCCGTTTCGATTTCTTCTGGAGTCATTCTACGTGTTGAACCGTCAGACAACATTAACATATCATACCTATCTAATGATTTTTCTCCGAGTTGTCTTATTTGGTATAACTGTCTATATTTCACTACATCTATATTTTTTGCATACCATAGAATATAGTCTAATGTTGATGCCAGTATTTTAGATTCTTGCCCGCTTGTTTTTTGAAATGGAATAATCTTACAAAAATTGTCGCTCCCAAAAACCTCATCCATAATATTTCTCACCAAATGTACGTTTTCATCTCCGATTTGGACAAAGATAGAGCCGGATTCGGTGAGGAGTTCACGAGCGAGCATAAGGCGGTCACGGAGATAAGAGAGATAGGAATGAATGCCGAGTTTCCAGGTATCACGAAAAGCACGAATTTGCTCTGGTTGACGAGTAGCATCTTCAGCTTTGCCGTCTTTAACATCACGTTTACGGGTTGAGACCTGCCAGTTGGAACCGAAATTGATTCCATAAGGTGGATCAAAATAAAACATTTGAACTTTGCCTTTAAGTCCTTCTTTTTCAGCAAGGGAGGTCATGACGAGAAGGGAATCGCCGAGAATCATGCGATTAGACCAATTTTGTTCATGGTGATAGAAATCCACCATGTCTTCAAATTTAATACCGTTGAAATCGGAAAATAAATCCGCTTGCGGGTCAGGTTTGTCGGCTTTTGCCTGGGCTTTGACTTCTTCGATTATGGCTTGGGGATGGATTTTTTCCTGAATATAAATGGGGACGGCGGGGACTTCCAAAGGTTTTTGGTCTTGTTCATCTTTCCCTTTCCAGACCAGTTGAGGGTCAAGGGATTCATCACGGGCATAAAGCAATCCGGGGAATTGGACAACCTTGGGTTTGGTTTCCTCCTCCTTGATAAAATCTTTCAATTCCTCGGTGGGGATATTCTTGCGTTTATCTTTATGTTTAATATTGGTGATAGGGGCCAACCGTCCCGTGAACTCTCCCAAAGTCAGAAACTCATATTCTAAGTTGGTCTTCCCTCTATCTCCCTCTTCGGGACGCTGTTCGCGGGTCGTAATTCGCGGAAGTTGTTTCAGAGGAAGACCTTGTTCAGTGATCATCTTTAACAAGGTCGTTTTACCGCTTCCCGGTGGCCCACAGAGGATGAAGATATGTCCCATAATTTAAGCTTATTTTATCGAAAACTCAGACCCAAAAGTAATAAGATGGATATCTTCATTAATGAGTGGTTTTCTCGACAGAGTTTTTGCACAGTTTAGTTTATATAGTATTTTATATTTCATTGATGGCACTTAATCGGTTAAATTACTTACAAACTTAACATCTCAGAAAATATCCTATACTAAAAAAATAAATTTGTCTAATAATAATCAAATCAACAAACACCCATTAAAAATTACAATTAAGCAATCTACTGTATCGGCAGTACGAAAGGTTGTTCAACAGTTACTTCCCATTTTAATATCATAAACTTGAATGTCATTTTCTGCAAGAATGAGTTGTTTCCCAAAAGACGCAAACCTGATTTCTCTGGATATCGTTTTGTTTGAACCGAAGCATGTCCCGTCTGTGACTTGCCATATTTTGAGAATACCCTCTTCGTCCACTGATGCCGCAATTTTTCCATCGGGTGAAATATCAACTGACAATATCTTGCTGGAATGTCCCTTAAGAATATGTTCGTTTACTCCGTTTGATAAATTCCAGACCCTCACAGTCTCGTCTGCGCTCCCTGAAATCGCGTGCCTACCGACAGAGTCTATAGCTAAACAATCTACAGGACCACTATGCCCAGACAACTTACTTATGAGGGTATTTGATTCGATGTTCCATAACCCAATACAATTCTTCCATCCTGCGAAAAGTAAAGTGCTTTCGCCGGGAAGCACAACCAAGCGTCTTAGCCAACTACCATAGTTCTTCGCGACCTTAATCTTATCGATACTTTTATTCTTTTTTATATCCCAAATTCCAACAATTCCAGCCTCATCGCCGACGGACAAAAGCTTTTGTCCATCTGAAACTACTACTGCCGAGAATACTTGATACTTATGAGGATTGATTTCGATGTACTCACCGTTTTTCATATCCCAGACTTCGCATAACTCGGAATCCCAAGATACTGCTGCATAGCGACCATCTTGTGAAACCGTAAAATCATTGAACCCCCAATTGCTTGGATAATTACAATCTTCAGTAAGACGCTGGAGGCGTCGGCCATCATTTATATCCCATAACTCCAGACTGTGATCCGATAATGCAACTGCTACACGATCTGGATTAGAAAGCGTAGCCAATGAAACTGGTTTCCTTTTTTTTACTTGAAAAGAGTGACGTAGTCTCAACAAGCCGGATTGTGACTCAATGCTTTTGTTTATTAGGTTCGTTTCTTGAGCAATTGTGCTTGATGTACCGACGGATGTTGCAAGAAGCGCTCGTACGCCAGCGATGATGCAAGGGAATACGCTTGCAATTCCTGTTGTCGGCAAAGATAGCGATGTCGAAGCGCCCAAAGCTTGCCGCCACACAGGTTGCCGCTGCTGAAATTCGGCATGAGTGATTCCAAGGAGCAGCGGCACAAATGATTTTCCCACTTCGTAGGCCCGAACTATTTCCGAAGTCACTTGATTTGAACCCAGCGAGTGCGGGGAGATAACTACGACAATAATTTTGGATTCGTCTATAGCGACTGGGACTTGAAGCAAATATTGCGGGCCAGGAAGACAGTCCCTTTCGTAATACCATGTAGTTAAACCAGCTTGTTCAAGTGCTTGAGCAATTTCGATAGCGACTCCAGCGTCCTCCTCCACATGGCTGACAAAAATATCATGCGGCATATTAGTTCTGTCCATTCTTTTGTGTCACTCCATATCGTGTCGCCCAGATAGATAAATCTGCTGCGAGAGATGTTTGAAACTTATTTAGATCTTGGTCAATGATTCTAACCATTTGATCGCTTGAAATGTCATGGCGAAATCGGGGAACGCGCTCCCCTTTGCGCCGAATTGGAATCATTTCACCCTCTGTAAGCTTTCGGACATTCTTATTGAGTGCCGACTCACGCAAAACATATATAAAAATCGGCAATCCGATATCCTGCGCAGCCTTGAGTTCGATGGATGTAAAAGAACCCACGTTATATGCAGATAGCTTACGCTCGACTGCTTTAAGGTCTTGTGGTTCACATCCTAAACTGAAACCAAGGATTAAAACACACGCATCACAACGTTGAGCTTTAGCCGTACACACCTCCGCAACCTGTGCTTCGTTTAGGTTGGATAATGCGCTAACCATTTCTGCTTCAAAACCCAACGAGAGAATCACATCTTGTGCTGCTTGCCTGTATTGCTTGAGATCGCGAAACGTTGATGAAACGAAAATTCTAACTGTTTCCAATATTTGTGCCATCAAATGTTACCTATGAGCGCTTCCAAAATTTTTATTGATTTTTATTTGGTTGTATCTCCCAACTTATAAATCTCCAATCCTGCTTTTTTAAGTATCACAGGAAAATTCTTCACCGCTCTTTTATCATAATCTTTAATCTCATTATTCAGCTTGTCCCAGGCGATCAGGTATGGATTTATTTTCTTTCCCGTGTCTCTCTCCGGTCCAAATTTCCACCCATCTCTAAATCGTTCCACATTATACCGTCCATGTTCCATCTCTGCCATGATTTCGATTTGTTCGTCTGTAAATCCAGAAAATTGTTTACTCTCTTGGGATGTTGCCGGTTTAATGCCATACCCTATCTTGCGTAATATGGTTTCTGCGTATAAAACCTGTTGCCGATTGGATTCTCTCAAATTCTCCGGTAGCGCACTCCAGGGACGCATGGATAAATCTTTAGGTGTATTCTTATTTTCTTCGATATATTTTTCATGTACCGCTTGCGCTGCCAAATCGAGATGGTCCTTGGTTATTTCGGATTTGTGTGGATGTAATAAAACACTTAAGGTCATGGTATCATTCGGAAACCATAATAAACCGGGGGCATTCAGCCATGAAGAATCTTTATAAAGTTCCGTTGCGGCTCCCCCGGAGGATTCGATAATTGCCACCGTCGCGCCCATTGCCAAAGCCAATCTATATTCAAAAGAAGAAATTTCTCCACCATTGATCCCTAAAACGATAATGTCAGATACATTGACACCGGATGAAATTAAATCCGACCAATACTGAAGTGGTTGACTGGGACTAAAATCGTCACCGATTTCAATTAACTCATCGTAATTATCCCCAGGCTTGATTATGTTAGAAGTCTTGGTGGGTAAGTATCCGATTAGTTTAGTATTTATTTTTTCATCTTTTCGTAAGGTTCCAACGATGGAATCAATCAGACCAGGAATCCCGGCATTGGTCCCGCCAGATATTATCGTTCCTTCAAAAGTTTCAAACGCATGTAATAAGGAATCAGAATATTGTTTGAGACCATTTTCACTTTTCGGATGAGTGCTTCCCACCAAAATAATAATAGGTTTTTTATAAAGGGTCTCGGAAATCTTTTGTGGAGACCTGCTTTGGATGGCAAGTTGTAATAGTCTCTGTACCCAACTATATTCTTTGGAAAATTCCTTTGCCCCATTGACCTGATTCAAAAATCTCATTTCCGAATCAAACACACTTACGGGTAGGCACGATTCTTTAGAGTTGCATAAATGAATAGCTTTGGCATAATTACATAAACTGTCCATCGGTTCGTCCAATAAAAGATACAATCGTGCCATGGTAAAATAAGCCCAGGGCAATTCAAGACCTGCTTCCGCATGGCTCTTACAGGATCGAATCCCTGTCAATAATATATGCCGGAGCAAAGGCAGGAACCGGGTATCACGCAGAGCTACTATTTCATATTCCACATAGGAAGCCAGAAGATAAGGATTATGAGGGTTGCAATGATACGCCAATTGATATAATCTCCGGGTCTCAGCTTCTTTTCCTTCGATATTTCGATAACTCCATGCCAGAAAAGCCAATGCCTGCGCACGAATCCTATCAGGTTGTTTCTCATATTTAAATATATTCTCAGAATCCAGTTCATTCGGTTTGGCGACAGTTTCCAAATAACTCTGACCTTTTCGATATTCCTCACTTTTTGGATTTGTCCGATTTACATGACAAAGAGCATGACCGAGTTCTAATAAAATCTCCTCTTTCTCTAAACAATCTGTATTCGTAAAGGGTGTTAAGACATCCACCATTTTTTTCCAATCCCAGGAATCTTTCGCTATTCTAGCGATACTCAGCGCAATTCTTGGTTTATTTTTAGGTTCGGGTTCATGGTCTAAAATAGTCGTCAAGGTTTTAATTTCTTCTTCCATCTTTTTCTTGTCCATATAAGCGCCGTAATTTAACTTATAGGTATCCACTTCTTTGACAAACCGGGTGATAATATCATCCCCATCCTCCAATAACGCCGCTAATCGGGCAGACTCACGGGTCCATTGAACGGGGACTTTAAAATCATTTTTGTATAGTCGATCATGGCTCATATCCGCCCAGGCGTGTTGCAGAAGGGTTCGTACTTGAATTTCTGCATTTCGTTTTCCAATCTCGTTCACCGGAATATCTATCCCCAAAATCTTCTTCTCATGGATTTGAACAATATAATGAAATCCACGATACCCGAATTCTGTGGGTTTTAAACGTAGACTGACATCCTGGCTATTTTTCTCATCAATAAAAAAATGATCTTTAATAAATTGACCAATTAAATCCATCTCATCCAATGTATGGACAATGACTCGCGCCCCGCATAAATCCATCAAGTCATGGACGGGATCAGCATAATCTTTCGCTGAGCGTATGGCTTTCCTTGTAAAACTGGATAATGATTTGGGTCGCGATTGTACAATGGCTAAAGGAGCATAGATATTACAGGCTTTCTCCATGATTTCTTGGAGTGTTTTTGCATAGATTTTATAATGCGGGTATTCCTCTTTATATGTTTCAATTTGATGTTTGTAGTTCGCTTCGGTTTTATCCATATCTTTCCTCCCGCTTTCCACTTGATTTTAAATCTTGGTTTTAGTATTCCAATAATATAGTAATCCGGCATCATTTAAAAATGTAATTTTATAATGGGATAGTTCAGACTGTCCTATCCAGGAATAATCACTGGATTCCTCGTTCAGTACTAATTCCCCCGAATAGGTGCATACAAAATATAAATTGATACAATGCATTTTACCGGGTTCAAAAGGTAGACTGTCTTGATAGAAAAGAAACTTGTAAGAGATACATTCCAGATTGGTTTCTTCTTTTAATTCTTTATGTATCGTCTGTTCAATGGGATATCCATAGTCAATTTTACCGCCGGGGAGACACCATAATCCCGGCATATATTCCGTGCTGGATCTTTTTAATAGGAGACATTGATTGTCTTTATTGGCAAGGATCAATCGTACCACCGGAACTGGAAATTCCATTTCCACCTCTCATCCTTTTATTTCATCCTGAATGACTTGGTTTTAATTCCTGCATATTCTACGTCTGATAATGTAACTCTGTCAATGCAAAGTTCTGTTATTGAATCGGTTTAATAGACCTTATCCTGCGAAGACCAAGCGAACCTGAAGCGAAGCACAAGCGGAGGGGAAGCGGAGCAGGTACGGAGGTGTTCCGAACACCTCCACACCGATTATCATAAAGAATCTGAATTTATTGAACTTAGGCAGGTCTTTTTTCCCGTTTTTAAATCTGCAATCTGAAATCTAAAACCTGAAATTACTTTTATTATATCTCCCTTTTTGTCAATTCCAAATTTTGTCCTACTATTATCTTTAGGATGCGGGTGGGCGCTCGATGAGTTTTAAGAAATAAACCATACCACCCCCATCTCCTGCCACAATTGTTTTCCCTTGAGGATCAAGACTAATGGAAGTAATCGCGGCTTCACCATAGAAGGTAGCTAATTCCTTGCCTGCAATGATGTCCCATATTTTTAAGGTTTTATCACTCAATCCTGAAACCCCATATCGTCCATCTGGTGTCACAGCTAAACAATCTACTTTGCCATTATGTCCGCTAAGGGTACGAATTTTTCTACCAGCTACCAAATCCCACACATTCAAAGTACTGTTCCACCCCCCGGAAATCGCATATCGTCCATCCGGAGTTATTGCTACACAAGTTACAGCATAATTAAATCCGCGGAGGGTATTGAATTCTCTGCCAGTTTTCAAATCCCACACCAAAGTCTCGTCATTTGACCCGGATACCATATGTCTCCCTCTTGGCGTTATTGCTAAAAATTTTATCCAATTAGTATGTCCGCGGAGGGTATGGAGTTCTTTGCCAGTCTCCAACTCCCACACTTTCAATGTATTATCCCCTGATCCGGAAACCGCATATCGTCCACTTGGCGTTACTGCTACACACGTTATCTCATGTTTATGTCCACTAAGAGTATGTAGTTCACTTCCAGTTTCCAAATTCCATACCTTCAAGGTATGGTCCATTGACCCAGAAACTGCATACCGCCCATCTGTCGTTACCACTACACACTCTACAAACCCAGTATGTCCTCTGAGAGTACAGAACTCTTTGCCAGTCGTCAAATCCCACACTTTCAATGTATTGTCATACGATCCGGAAATCGCATACCGCTCATTCGGCATTACCGTTAGACAACTTATACCATAAGTATGTCCATTGAGTGAATGGAGTTCCTTTCCGTTTTCCAAATCCCAAACTTTCAATGTCCCGTCCGCTGATCCGGAAATCATATATCGTTTATCCGGAGTTACCGCTACATAAGTTATTGCATAATTGTGTCTGTTATGGGCAATGGGTTCGTTGTTGGTCTCTAAATTCCAAACCTTCAGGGTTTCATCGCTTGATCCTGAAACCACATACCGACCATTCGGAGTTATTGCAACACAATTAACCCCACCAGTATGTCCATGAAGTATACGAAGTTCTTTTCCGGTCTCCAAATCCCACACTTTCAAGGTTTTGTCCCACGACCCTGAAACCACATACCGACCATTCGGAGTTATTGCAACACAATTTACCGAATCAGTATGTCCGAGGAGGGTACGCAGCTCCCTGCCAGTCTCCAAATCCCACACTTTCAAGGTCTTGTCCCGCGACCCAGATATAGCATACCGTCCATCCGGAGTTACCGCGACACAATTTACCGAATCAGTATGCCCGCTGAGGATATGCAGCTCCCTACAGGTCTCCATATCCCACACCTTCAAAGTCGAGTCCCCGTATCCTGATCCAGATATTGT
>CAVYHJ010000023.1:0-5375 GCA_963768165.1 uncultured bacterium
ATAAAAATTGTACCAGCGGATGATATGTATTTACATCCATATAAGAAATGATAATCCGTACGATTAATAGTATTTCATACAAATTAATCAGCTTTACTAAAATTGTATATAATAAAACGTTCACAAACACTCCTTGGCGGTCTTTTGATAATAGTACAATAAGAAATTTTCTACAAGAGGATAATTTGTATAGGATTAATTTGCGAAAATATCCGTATATAGTACAACTTATTTATTTTCCTCTGACTAGAAGTTCATCCGGGCGTCGAGTAAAGAGAAAAAAGATGAAGACAAAACTTGGCCAAAGCTGGATAAAAAGGCGATTTAATGAGCTATCTAAATGCCATTTAAGATCATGAGGTGTAATCAAGTAGATAATAAAGTATCCTATTAACATAAATAAGATGATGGAAATGTAAGGCAGATAAGTTTTATTACTCTTATTGTCCTTATTTATTCCTAACAGCAAAAAATAAATAACAAGAACCGCAAATGTATAACCTTTTCCAAATCTTAATATTTCTTTTACGTATGAAGTAATTATCTCTATATATCTTTTTACAGTTGATAACTTGTCAATAATCTGTTGAGACGATTGGGCCGAAAAGATATCTCCCCTAGGAGCAATTTGAGTTTTGAAATAAATAAGCAGGATTAAGACAGGCAGAGCCCCTATTATAAACCACATTGTTTGTTTTAAGCTGGCATGATTCTTGGTAGTTAGGTTTACAATGAATCCCACTAGTAAAACTACAAAAAGAAATAAGAGCCCCTCATTTTTTGTCCATGCAGCTAGACTAGAAAAGATTCCAGTAAAAATTGGGAAATGGGGATGCTTCTGAGATAGTCGCTCTTGAAATGAGAACAAAACAAATGTGGCTAAGAAATAAAAACCAATAGGTATATCAGCATATTGTTGTGCCCCATGTTCGATAAAAAAAGGAACGCATAATAATGTTAATCCCGCCAAATATCCCTGTTCTCTCGTACGAAACACTGAAATGGACGAATAAACAAGTCCTACCGTCATATATGTAAAGAACATGGATACAAACGCAGGAACTAAAACAGTATCATTTCCAACCCATTTCCAACATCGCGCGACATAACCGGATAATAATAATGGATAATCAGGGTGAGACCAAGATATGATGTTAGTGAAACCGTCCTTCCAATTATTACCTCCTCTGTACAAAAACCTCGCATGTAAATTCCAAATCGCCCATGGATCTCCCATCCCATGCGGGTATAGTATCAGTTGATTTAAAAAGGAAAAGATGGAAAGTGTAAGAGTTATCCAAAAACAATAGGGAAGAATTAAAAGGATCTTACAATGTTGATCTGAACGACATTTAATATATGAATTTATGGATAGACCTCTATTTTGTTTTCTATTGAGAAAGATAATCAGTAAAATAATAACGAGATTAATTTCAAAGATAAAATAATACTGGTTAGTACCAAAAAATAATAAATATATGAAATACATACCCGAAGAAATACCCAAACCTAATCCGGAACCTAAGATTGTGATCAAAAGAAGATCAATTCTAGATTTGGCTTGGAGCGGGCATAACAATAAAAACAAGAGAATCCCGATCAACATAGAAAGCAGAAAAGTTGTCAATAAAAGAAAAATCATTTCACCTTATTTCTGAATAATATTAATCCATTTCCATAATTCCGAACAGGAACCAAGTTTGATAAGGATGAATTAGGAATAAATGACGTATTTGAAGAAAAGTTACCTACAACCCATTTGTGATCATTATTCATATCAATAACTAATGGACAGAGCTCATATTGGGTTAAATAATAGTCCCATGTCCCGTCCTCACTGTCATACGGTCTCATATCAGAAATATAACCAACAATTCCATTCAATGGCAGGTCTTTTCGAATATTATCGAACCTATCCAAATAAGCAGTAATCTTGTTAGAACCACCTTTTTCCCTATATAAAATGAAACTCTTTTTAAACAAGTTTATATTCGATAGAAGACTAATAAAAATAAGCAGTATTATTCCTGTTTTAGCTCGAAGTGAACGATTCATTACAATGTTTTTTCCTCAATGGGAATTTAGTTCTTTTATATGCATTTACAAATAATTCGAAGCCGTATCTATCACTGTCTTCAATGCTTTAATTCGTGCGTAATACTTCGAGTTGGATTCCACAATCGTCCAGGGTGCATAAGACGTACTGGTTTTTAGTAACATCTCAGCTACGGCGGCTTTATATAAGTTCCACTTCTCCCGGTTCCTGTAATCCTCTTCGGTAATCTTCCATTTCTTATAAGGAATGGTCTCGCGCTCCTTAAACCTCTGCAATTGTTCTGCATTCCCAATCTGTAGCCAGAACTTGACGATAATTCCACCAAAATCTGTTAACTGCTTTTCAAATTCATTGATTTCCTGATAGGCACGCTTCCAGTCCTGTTCTTCGCAGAACCCTTCAATGCGCTCCACTAATACTCTCCCATACCATGTCCTGTCAAATACAGTGATATGTCCTGCTTTGGGAAGATTCACCCAAAATCGCCAAAGGTACTGGTGCGATTTTTCTAGGTCATTCGGAGCAGCAATCGGGACAACCTCATATCCCCGCGGGTCAAGATTTTGGGTGAATCTCTTAATATTCCCGCCCTTGCCGGCAGCATCCCATCCCTCGTATAGGATCAGCATCGGTTTGCGTTGTAAATATAACTCAAATTGGATTTCTCGAATTTTCTTTTCATACTTTTGTAGTTTATCTTGATATTCTTCTTGACTAAGCGACTTGGACAAATCTACCTTATCTAATATGGATTTCTTCGTATTTTGAGATATAGCCGATTTTACTACAATTCCCTTTTTCTTCTTCTCAACCTGTTGAATATGATTTTCTATTTGCTTTTTGAAGGTTTCCAGGATATGTATTGTGGCATATCGTTCATTAGTGGCGGCTACAATAGTCCACGGTGCATAGGATTGACTGGTTTTATCAAACATTTCTTCGGCAGCCGCTAGATATTTTTTATAATGTTTATGTTGTCTCCAGTCATCTTTGGTCACTCTCCAGGAGGTGGCAGGGTCAGACTCCAGTTCTTTCAATCTTCTCTTTTGTTCTTTTTTGTCAATGTGTAGCCAAAACTTAATGATCAGCGCACCGTCATCCACTAATTGTTTTTCAAAGGAATCAATCTCATCATAGGTTCTTATCCAATCCTTTTTGGAGACTAATTTTTCAATCCGCTCCACCCAGACCCGCTGATACCATCCTCGTATGAAAACCGACATCCTTCCCCGGGCTGGAGTCTTGGTCCAGAATCGCCACAAATAGGGACGCGATTTCTCTTCCTCTGTTGCCGTGCCGATGTTAAATACTTTAAAACCCCGTGGATCCAGGGGCGATATAAACTGATTGACTAATGTTCCTTTCCCTGAAGCGCTCCATCCGGCAAATACGACCAATATGGGGATATTCAAATCACGGGCTTTCCGTTGTAATTCACCTAAACGGATACTGATTTCATGGAGTATTTTTTTGTATTCCCGTTTATTCAGTTGGAGAGATAAATCTATTTTATCCAAATGACTCATGGTTGGATATTACCGTTATTATCATCTTCAGAATCGTCCTCATCCTGTATTCCGGTATCCAAAGAATTCATATATTCCGTGATAATGAACTTGGCGTTCTCATAATCCGGTTCGAGAACCAATAATTCACCCCAAAAATTCATGCCCGCTTCCGGTAATTGATGTACGCTGACAATAAAATCCCGTATCTCCGAATGTATCCCTTGTTCTTCCAAGACCCCTTTGAGCACGGCTCCCTCCACTTGATTGTCCAATCTCATAAGTGACACCATATCCGCGTACGCCGCTAAATTCAGTTCTTCTTTGGGTAATTGCTTGATAAGCGCAACATTACATTCGGGACAAACCAATAGACCTTCAACATATTCCATGCTGCATTCGGGACACCAAGGCATAATAGTATTATAGTTACGACTCACGTAAACTTCAAGCAGACGGATTTATATCCTTTATGAATGGCAAAATTAAAAATATAATTGATGAAAACGGCAATTTGTAATAAAATATAAGTCAAGGGTAGGATTGGCTGGATTCCAATAAATTACAAAAATTACCATCGAAAGCCCCTCTTGCCGCCATTATCTTTGCATGAGATTAATTGTTGATGCCGATGCATGTCCTGTTAAAGACATTATTTTCACTATCGCTCGTGAATATCGTATTCCTGTAATTTTAGTTTGCAGTATCGCCCACGCTATGCCGGAAAACGAGATTTCCGAAATCCGCTGGGTGGAAAGACGACCGCAAGCCGCTGATATTGAAATTATCAACCTGTCGCAGCCGGAAGACATTATTGTGACAGGGGATTATGGCTTGGCGTCGCTGGTGATTGGAAAAAAGGCACGGGCAATTTCTTTTCGCGGTATGGTCTATCAGGAAAATCGAATGGATGCTCTTTTGGAACAGAGATACCTGTCACAAAAAATACGTGATGCCGGGGGACGTATGAAAGGCCCGGCTCCTTTTTTGGAAAAAGACGAAAGACAGTTTGACAAATCCTTGCGTAAGATGATTCAAGCAGTATTGGATAAATAAACATTATGCGATTCACCGATAGCTTTATTGAAAAAGTACGGGAAGCTAATGATATTGAGGAAATTATTGGTGAGCATATTGCCTTAAAACCGGCAGGGAAACTCTTAAAAGGACTCTGCCCATTTCATGGCGAAAAGACGCCTTCTTTTATGGTTAACCCGGAAAAACAATTCTTTCATTGTTATGGATGTAACGTGGGTGGGAATGTGTTTCATTTCTTGATGAAGATGCAAAACCTCCAATTTCCACAAGTCGTTGAGTTACTGGCGGAACGGGCACGCATTCCTCTGCCGAAATCTGATTTTGATACAAAGCAAGATGTGTCTAAGAATGAAAAAGACCTGATTTATAAAGTTAATGAATTTGCTAGAAATTATTTTCATCAGACTCTTTTGGACTCAGAAAAAGCAGAAAATGCAAGAAAGTATTTCTTGGAAAAGAGAAAAGTTTCAAAAGAAATTATTCAACAATTTCATTTGGGTTATGCCACTCCCGATTGGGATAGCCTTTTGCAGGCAGCGCAAAAAAAAGGATTTTCGACACAACTATTGGAAAAAGCAGGATTAATTTTACCGCGCCAGTCTGGCGGACCGGGATTCTATGACAGGTTCCGGGACCAGGTAATTTTCCCGATTATGGATGTGCAAGGCCGGGTGACCGGATTTGGCGGACGATTTTTAGATAACCGGGAACCTAAATATTTGAATTCACCGGAGACGCCTGTATTTGCTAAAAGCCGGTCATTATATGCCTTACCG
>CAVYHJ010000024.1:0-3321 GCA_963768165.1 uncultured bacterium
CTCGTCTCCATATCCCGTATCACAAAATCCAATCCTGTGGTTACCAAAGTATATAACGGCATAAAAAATGTGTTCTTCGATGCCGTTGTAAATAGCGTAATCTGCAATATCCCGTCCGTATACTCCCCCATATTCCAATGTAGAAAGACCACCCGCAACGCAAACGCGAACAACATCAATGACGCCAATTGTAACTTCTGATCCTTGCGCGCTTTTTCCCAATTTCCTTCTTCTCTTTCCATGATCTCTCCAAACGCTAAACTCTCAACCTTAAACTAATTTACCCCGCAATTCTACCATAACGGTATAGTCTTCGTGTGCCCTTCCGTCAATCGTAACCTTCTTTTGAATCCCGATAACCCCTCCCTTCCGCCCTTACAAAATTGTCACTTTTTCTTGATTCTTGCCACCCCTCCCTGTACCCCTCTTCTGGAACCCTCTCCCACTGGACACACTGTGGACACACAGCAAACGAACAGTGGAGAAACAATGGAGAAGAAGTGGAGTTGTACCGAACGAGATCGCTCTCGTTCGGATTGCCTTATAAACGATTGATTAAACTGAAGTTGTACATCTCGGGTGTCTTTCTCACTCCAATCCCGAAAAACACCTCTCAACATACCCTAAAGAAGGTATTTTATCACCAAACCAATTTTCTCTTTTCTTCAATTCAAAACTCATAACTCATAATTCAAAATTGATTTATACTATTATTTTACACCTATTTTTTTACTTGTCAATCTTTTTTTTGATGCGCCAATCTCTCTCCTATAAGACCTATCACTCCCATACGCCCTATCTGACCCATCCGTCCCCCTTTCCATCCATGCACTCCCTCCCTGTAGACATGGGTCTGTGACCCATCCCTTCGTTTTTCCGCCAACTATTGTATTTCCTATCCTGTACCGTTTATGGTCGATTCACAGCGTGCTGTGAAGCTATTTCTCCAATTCATAATTCAACATTCCTAATTCAAAATTGTTCTTCTTGC
This sequence comes from uncultured bacterium, assembly GCA_963768165.1. Taxonomy (GTDB): domain Bacteria; phylum UBP4; class UBA4092; order UBA4092; family UBA4092; genus CAVYHJ01. The sequence continues at coordinate 992 of CAVYHJ010000024.1, forward strand.
TTGTCATTCCCGTGAAAGTCTCTTTTTGAGTCCCGATTCCTTTTATCGGACCGGGAACCCAGTCTTCTCAACTTTTGTCATTGCGAGGAACGAAGCAATCTCGCTTTTCTCTTGACTTTTCCACCACGTTTCATCAAACTATAACGGTTCAATTTATTCTACGTTTATTTATGATAGAATTTACATTATGAGCATCCCTGTAGAATTATTCGAAGTTGACACTCCTGTTAAAAGAAAATTTAATCAAACAGAGAAAAGAGCCAACGATTTAAATGGGAAAAAATGGCTTCAATATAGTATTTCTGTTTGGGATGATATTTACAAAACCCCGGAAGAAATGTCTCTCCGGCATCCGGCTATGTTCCCCAGCATGTTGGCGCAACGAATTATTGAAATGCTAACATCAAAAAATCAAAAGGTCATTTTGGACCCTTTTCTCGGTTCGGGGTCAACCCTTGTGGCTTGTAAAAGGTTGGACACTATACACTTAATTAAGTATGGAGTATCTGACCAGAAAAATCAATTAAAAGCTTCATTATGAATATTTGGGTTGCACAAACAGATAAGAATTGGTTTGATTTCTTATCAAAATTAAAACCTGATGAGGTTAATTTTTGGCAACCTAGTCCAAAGAGATTGCTCAAGCTACAACCAGGAGATTTGTTCCTTTTCAAATTAAAAAAAGGATTTGCAAAAATCGTAGGTGGTGGGTTTTTTGTTAAAAACGCATCGCTGCCTTTATCTTTAGTTTGGGATTCATTTAAAGAAAATAATGGCATTCCAAATTTATCATCTTTTCTAGATACGGTTCTAAAATATCATATAGCTATAAAATATCATAAGCATAATGATTCAGGAGAAAGTGATCCTAGAATTGGATGTAATATACTTTCGAATCCCTTCTTCTTAAATGAAAATGAATGGATTACGTTACCCGAAGTTTGGAGTTACAATATTGTAAAAGGGAAAAAATATAGTACAAAGGAACCATTAGGAAAAATTTTATTAAATCAAGTAATAAGCGTTATAGGAAGGAATAAAAATTATTCTACATCTGAAATACCAAATGATTTAGAAAATGTAGGAAAGGGATTATATGGGTCAGAATACTTGACACGTGCTCGGATAGGTCAAGGTACTTTTCGTGTTCTTGTAGCAGAAGCTTATCAAGAACGCTGTGCTATTACGGGCGAAAAAACTTTACCTGCGCTTGAATCTGCACATATAAAAAATTTTGGAATTGGACCAAATACAGTTAATAATGGACTATTACTCAGAGCAGATATTCACAAATTATTCGATAAAGGTTTTATTACAATAACAAAGCAATATAAGGTTGAGGTAAGCGAACGTATCAAAAAACTATATAAGAATGGAAAAGAATATTATTCTTACCATGGTAAAAGTTTGGTTATTATTCCAACAAAAGAAATTGAAAAGCCATCGCTAGAGTATATCGAATGGCATAACCTTAATAAATATATCTCATAAAAGCGATAAAAAGTCATGACAAAGAAAGCTATTAATAAAGAAGAAAAAATAAATTATCCCTTAGTTCGAGAGTGGTTAGGAAAACTATTAAAAAGTTATTATCCTAAGTCGGATGTAAATGTATTCGACACATCAAAAATCACTCTTGGGCGATTTTTGGAGAGAGAAGGATATTTTAAACATTTTCCAGAGTTTAAAACGTTTGATTTCCATATTCCAATTACTGGTATTGTTATAACTAAAAAGGAAAATCACCTTGTTTTTATTGAATGTAAAATAAAACCAATTACACTTCGAGATATTTCTCAGTTACTAGGCTATAGCCGTGTAGCCAAACCACTTATTTCGTTGATTATATCTCCCACTGGTACCAGTCATTCTATTGATTATCTTTTAAAAGTGTATAATCGCTATGACATTTTAGAATACGATACGGCGAGAAGGATTAAGATAGCGACATGGATTCATGACCGGCAAGAAATTGATTATAGCAATATCCTGCCTCCGGGTGATTCATTACAATTAAAAATATCGAATACTTAGTTTGACATTGAATTTTTTGTTGTTTTTTCCTTAATTCACAGCAAGATTCTTAAATCGTAAACTCCACTCCCTCAAGAATGACAACCCAAAAACAAGATTGCTTCGTTCCTCGCAATACAAAGACACGGGTTTGATGCCTCAAACCCCCACAAGAACCCTTCCCTTTTCCTGTCCCATCTGTCCTATTCGTCCTACTTGTCCTATCTGTCCGAGTATGCCTTCTGAATCCCTTCAAGAATTACGAATCCTGCATTGACCTTTCCCCCTCCTTAATTAAGGAGGGGGCAGGGGGTGGT
>CAVYHJ010000025.1:0-5211 GCA_963768165.1 uncultured bacterium
CGAGAAGATGCAATATCGTAGGGATATTGGAATGGAAATTCAATAATATTGTTTGATTTTCTATTTCAGAAAATATAAATAGGCAATTAGCGGGATGGTAAAGAGAGCGACCAGGGTGCTTAATAAAACAGCCACGGCGGCCTTTTCCGGATGGACTTTCATAAGAGCGGCATAGGCGACCGTATTGGCGGCCATGGGAACGATGGACATCAAAACCATGACCTTGCAAGTCAACGGGTCATAAAACTGGAAAAAGATACTGTCTAGAATGATAATAGACACAATAATGAGGGGCCAGACAATAAATTTCGCTAAAAAGGCCATCGCGACATATTTACCGTCGAAATTCATATGATTCACGCCCGCGAGTCCCATCCCAATAATCATCATTCCAAGAATCGAATATGTTGCTTGAAAATTAACAGCCGTATTTTCATATATTTCTCCCAAGGGGACTTTGGCTAAATTGAGGATAACCGCCAAAAAAAACGTATAGACGGTCGGAAGTCTGATGAGTCTTTGAATACTGTCACGCACACTAAAATGGCTGCGGGCGGTGATATAAAATCCGAGAGTATTCTCATACAGGGTGAATCCCATGATACAAAGGACCACCGGCCCGACGGCATTATCTCCAAAAAGCGCAATCGCCACGGGTAGTCCCAAATACCCGGAATTGGCGGAACCGGCGCCAAACGCCAGAATGTTTTTGGTTGAATCCGTCCAGAATAATTTGGCAAACCGGTAAAACAAAAGGCACATGCAACAACATACAATATAAAATAAAATCGGCAGAGAAAGTTTACTAAGATTCAAATGGGTCTTATAAACACCGTTGAAGACCACCACCGGGACAACCAAATAAATCAACAGCACGGCGACGGTTTCTTTGTGTACTTTTAATAGTTTCGCCGACAATAAACCTAAAATAATCAAGATATAAAGAGGGATGATCCGTAATAATAATGTGAAAAATATTTGCATCGGTTAATCGTATCAAAAATAAGGGGGAGGGGCTATTCGTGTATCAATATTCTAAACTTTTATGTTTAATGATTCTAACCAATGAATTGGTTTTAAACCTGTCACATCTTTAATTTGGTGACGGCAGCTGAAACCACAGGAGATGACGGCGGAATCTTTGGGAAGGGAACGGAGCGCGGGGAATAAACGGTCTTCACCGATTTTGAGAGAGAGGTCATAGTGTTCCTTTTCATAACCGAAAGAGCCTGCCATTCCACAACAACCGGAATTAATTTCAGTAACTTTCAATCCCGATACTTTTGACAAAACGGATTTCATGGAAGATGTACCGTAGAGTGCTTTTTGATGGCAATGACCGTGAATATAAATATCTTTAAAGGGAGACGTGAATTGGCAGGTTAGGCGACCTGATTGAATTTCCTGATTTAAAAATTCATCAATCATCAGGACATTCTCTGAGATTCGTTTCCCTAAACTTTCATCCGCAATTAAATCCGGCAAATCGTCTGTTAGCGCTGAAGCGCAACTCGGTTCACAGACCACTATTTTCAATCCTTCTTTAATATAATCATCCAATCCCTGCAAAGTTTTTAATCCATCCCGTTTGGCATCGCGCAGGAATCCGTGGGAAATGCGGGGACGCTGGCAACAGCCCGCTCGTGCGAGAATGACTTCGTAGCCGCAGGATTCGAGTAACTCGACAGCGGATTTGCCGATATGCGGTTCGTGATAATTGAGGTAGGTGTCATCGAAGAGGACGACTTTCTTATCAAATTTGATGGTCGGTATGGGGCGGTTGGCAAACCATTGATGAAATGTTTGAGAAGTATATTTGGGGAGTGTACGACGTTTGTCAATTCCAATAAATTTCTCTTGTACTACTTTAAACAGCGCCATGTTTTGGATCATATTTATCATCGGCGCAAGTATACCGGAGAAACGGGAGGACATTTTCGAGGAGTTGGCAATCATGCGGTCGCGGAGAGTCGCGCCATGTTTATCGTAATATTTCTGGAGAAATTCGGATTTCAGTTTTGCCATGTCTACATTGCTGGGGCATTCGGATTTGCAGGCTTTGCAGGAGAGACAGAGGTCGAGGACATCATGTAATCGTTGACTGGTTAATCCGTCAACGCCTAATTTTCCGATCATAGCGAGACGCAAGGCATTGGCGCGCCCGCGCGTGGAATGTTCTTCGTCGCGGGTGGCGATATAACTCGGACACATGGTTCCGATTTGAGTTTTCCGGCAGGCGCCGACACCGGAACACATTTCCACGGCACCCGTGAATCCACCTTCATTGCGGAATTGAAATTCAGTTTCAATTTTAGGAGTTTTGTATGCAGTCCCATAGCGAAGATTTTCGTCTATGGATGGTGAGTTGACGATTTTACCGGGATTCATAAGATTGTGCGGATCGAATAACATTTTGATTTCTTTAAAGGAGTTGTAAATTTGTGTTCCATAAAATTTCTCTAAATAGTATCCACGCTGTAGACCGTCACCATGCTCACTACTAAAAGATCCCCCGTACTTTTTGACAAGTTCAAAAGTCTGGTCGGAGATTGATTTCATCTTGTCAATATCTTCTTGAAGTTTGAGATTTAAAACAGGACGGACATGAAGAACACCAACGCTGGCATGGGCGTAGAGAATGACTTCCGTCTTGTGAGATTTACAAATCTGGATAACCTGATCAATATATTCCGGCAGAACCTCAATAGGGACGCAAGCGTCTTCGATAAAGGGGACAGGCTTACGGTCTCCGCGCATTCCCAAAAGCAGACCCAACCCGTTTTTGCGGACAGACCAGATATTGGTTTGTTCGGATTTGTCGGAGATTATCGGATAGGCGTAACCGAGTTTCTGATTTTGTAGATGTGCCATCATTTCTTTAGGACGCTGGAGAATTTCTTCCGGTGAATCGCCATAGAATTCTATAATCAAAACAGCTTCCGGGTCGCCTTGCAGAAACCCGCAGAGGTTTGACGTAGTACGGCTTTTTCTCGCTAGAGAAAGGAGTGTCTTATCGAGAATTTCCACAGCGGAAGGTTTGAATGTGAGAATTTGTTGCGTCGCGCGAAGAGATTCCAGTAGATTGGCGAAATGCGCGATACAGAGAGAAGTATATTTTGGCAAAGGCACGAGATTGAGTTTGGCTTCGAGCAAAGTCGCCAATGTGCCTTCACTGCCGACAATCAGTTTGGACAGGTTCCAACGGTCGGTATGGATAAATTCATCGAGATTATATCCGGCGACCCGTCGCATGACTTTAGGATAATGCTTTTCGATTTCGTCTCGATTGGAATCAATGATTTGCTTGAACCGGCGATAGATTTCGGGTTCCCGTTTCTCGCCCGACATGCGTTTTTTATATTCATCACGGGAAATTTCTTGCAGTTGTAAAACAGTTCCATCGGCAAGCAGGACTTTTGCTTCCAGAACATGGTCTACGGTTTTTCCATAGATAATACTTCGGGTACCGGAAGAATTGGCGCCAATCATCCCGCCGATATTGGCGCGGTTTCCTGTGGCGGGATCAGGCGCGAATTGTAATCCATGTTGAGCCATTGCTGCATTAAGCTCGTCACGAACCAAGCCCGGTTGAACCCGCACCCATTTTTCAGCGGGATTTACTTCCAGAATTTTATTCATGTATTTGGAGAAATCCAGAATGAGCGCCGCGCCCACGGTTTGTCCCGACAGGCTTGTCCCGCCGCCACGAGGTAGAATACTGACGCCATTCCCATTGGCAATCTTGACAGCAGTTTTCACGTCTTCTTCATTTTTGGGGACGCAGACGGCGATAGGTTCGACTTGATAATTGCTGGCATCGGTGGAATAAATCCCCCGGCTTACATCGTCAAAATACACTTCTCCCTGAAAATAGGTGGTCAATTCCAGTTGAAGTTTATTATGTTTTCTCTGCTCCATAATTTTCCTACCGTTTATCATACCAAAAATTTGAAATATATTGAGCCATTGATGAATTTGAGATATTTGCGTAATTTATATTTTCTATTTTCTTTCATATAGAGTTCTATTTCGAGTAGAATAAAATGGAACTCATGAAAAAGGGAAAAATAAAAATTATTGCTCTTGTAGGTCCGACGGGTATGGGGAAGACGGAAATCGGGATAGCCCTGGCAGAGAAATTGGTAATCGTCTGGAAAGGCAAAAAACAGCAATTCCCGACGCAGTAGAATTTTCACTTTCTTGAAGGGATTCTATCTTTGGCATTGGATATTTATAAATGTGTGAGATATAATTATGCTCAACGGATGGTGTGATTTATACTTAATTTATAAAAAGGCATACCTGACATAGGAAAACTTTAGGCAAGCTTCGCTATGTTTAATCAGTCTATCATTCGCAGTAGTGGTCAATGGTGGAAAGTGGTTATCTCTTTCTGCTCTGTAGTCATTGGTGGGTTATCTTTATTATTAGGTCTTCATACTCTCCGTGGAAATAATTCGAACCTTGTTATTTTCCTTATTCTTTTCGGTATACTATTGGGTTTGTCAGGTATTGCATTTGCCATTTTCGCTATCCGATGCAGGAATTGTGGTGCCAGATGGGTTTGGCTTGCTCTAAGTAAGCAAAAGTACAATCAATGGTTATTCTGGTTACTCAGTCAGTCTAAGTGCCCTACATGTGGTAAAAAGTAAATACCGGAATCCGAGAAATAACCGGCTGGTGCAAACAGAATTATAGGACTATCATAATCTTCTAAAATGAGCTGAATCTGAATAATAACACCAATAAAGTTGGTGATACAATTATAGGGATGAAAAAAGGGGAAATAAAAATCATCGCTCTGGTAGGTCCAACCGGGGTTGGGAAGACGGAAATTGGGATTATCCAAGCAGAAAAATTGGGAACGGAGATTATTTCGTGTGATTCCATGCAGATTTATAAACACATGAATATTGGGACGGCAAAACCAACAGCGGAACAGCAAAAACAGGTACGGCATCATTTAATTGATATTCTTAATCCTGATGAATCCTTCGATGCGGCAGAATATCGGAAACACGCTTCGGAAGTTATTGAAGATTTGGTAAAAAAGAACAAAGTGCCATTGATTGTTGGAGGCACAGGATTTTATTTACGCGCTTTGATTGACGGACTTTTTAACCAGCCCAAGGTACCCAAGGAATTCCGAGAGAAAACCTTGACCCAATGGACAGGGTTTTCCACTCCCTTGATTCATGTGGAGTTAGCGAA
>CAVYHJ010000026.1:0-990254 GCA_963768165.1 uncultured bacterium
GTATCAGGGAAGACGTCGGGAAAGTTGAACGCAGCGAAATCCTGAGTTTTCGAAGGAACTCTCATTCCCGACGAGAAAAAACCATTTCATTTCCAAAGTTGTATATATTGCTTCATTACATCAAATATGGAATTCAACTATATGTGATTTTTTATGGATCATAGAATATAAACCAGCCAACCTCTATTGTGACTTCTAAACCCAGACTTATTGGTTCTAAAAAAACATGACTAATTATACAAAAGGCGCCAGTGAAAAATAATAAACCTCTTCCTTCTGGTGTAAATATTAACTCGATAGCTTCATGTTTATTATGTATATATTCCTTTCGTCTATCAGGAAAATCCTCGTCACCATTTATTAATTTCAAAAGTGCTGGTTTGTGATATATCTTTACAAGTTCGTTTAGTCTTTTAAAGAAACCAACTATTCTAGATTCACTTGAATTTGCCAATAGTAAAGGTGTATTTGTGAAGTAAGATAAGCAAAGCAAGTGAAAAACAAACTCAGATGTTTCATATAATTGTGACCCTGCAAGAAATTCAATTCTTTGCATGAAATTGCTCATTGTTTGATTATATAAATCTTCTTTCCCTTCTGGAATAGATAATTCTTTTATTTTTTTCGATTCCTTTAATTTCTTCATAACTTTAAGCAGTTTTTCGTTATAACTGTCGTCTCTTAATAAAGGCGATAAAAGAAAATTTTTGTTGTTTGAGGGAAAGTAGTGATCCCTATATTTACTTGGAATACATAACTGGATTTCATTAGATTCGTTACTAATGAAATCATAAAATATAGGGTGAGTAATGAATTCTGGGGTTATTATAAATTTTTTAATTTCCGGCATTGCAATCCCTCCATTATAGTTTCTTAAAAAAATAAGTGCTGTTCTTCACATTCTGATAATTCTCATTTAATTGGGGTTCCAAGAGAAGGATGGCTGTGATACGGCGTGCCATTTCTTGGACGTAACGGACTTCATCGGAGGTTAGGGAACGACCAAGAAGGGGTTTTTCCCGATAACTTAGCCATTTTTTAATCACCTGATACCCTCCGATAGTATAGTCCCATACTTTAGCAGGGATGTTTTTCCAAAAGGCTATTTCATTTAGATAAATATCATTGGTATTAGGTCCTAAATGTTCTAAAGCCTGTTCTATCGTCAGACCTAGAGCTTTGGCACCTTCTTTGATTGAGTCCAATTCAGCAGGGGTGTATTCCCTCTCGATGATTTTTCCTTTACCCGGCATGGTGACACCGTCTTTTCCACCATGACCCCAACCCGCAGTAAGTTCCAGTTCGCCAGAATCGGGATTTAATTTTCCACCACCTAATTTTGTAATCATGGCGATGGGTTTTAGTTCCGGTCTAAGAGTGCCAGTTGTGATTCCCGAAACTGAATTTTCTGTATCCAGAAGATTAGCGATTAATTTTCCCAATTCAGCAGATTTGATTAAGAGGTCTTTGGAATCCGGCAAGGGAATTCTTGGCCAGTTTCCTCGAAGACCATCCGTATTTTCGGTTAGATATTTTGGAGAGTATCCAATTGCCAGCGTATGCATCCAAATTAATTCGTAGGGGCAAAGACTACTTTGACCAATCTTGGTATCGGAGTCAGGATTAGAGATTGCTAATTTTTCAAGATAAGCACGGGCTTCTAAAGAGAGATTGGCAATAACTGTTGCATCTGAGTTTGAGGTAACGAAATCTGTTTGTTCTGGAAATTTATTGCTATCAGAGAATTTTCTAAGACGTAAAGGTATTCCACCCGGATTTCTGCTAATTGTCTGTTTATCATATAACCCGTTTGACATATACATAGGTACTCCTTCAGGATTCGCTTGGGCGTTAAATCGGGTAATTAAAAACATATTTCCTTCCCAACATTGTTCTTTTAATGGAGGACGTGGTCTTTCCCAAAGAGGTTGAATACTTGAATAATAACACCAAACTATGTCAAAAGGTCTTAATGTATGGTGCATTAGATTTTCGGAATTATACTTTTCAGTTTTTAGAAATTTTTCTCTAATGACTTTAGAATTGAATCGAATATAATTTTTCGTAAGACCTGTATTCAAAGTTTTAAGAGTATCCCAATCTACTTTGGGATCAAAATACATCTTCATTCGTGTTTCTAAAATATCTTTATCAATTTCAATAAGTGCTCCGCCCCGACTTTCTTCAGCTCCTGGTATGGGAATTTCATCACATAATTCCGCTAATTTAGTCCATTGTAAATAACTCTCAGAAACGTTCGAAAGCCTAAAGGAAAAGAGATTGCTTTCCTCTGGAAAGACTAGTTTGTAAAGGGAATCAAATTTATTAACTTTAAGACTACTAAGAAGTTGTGTACGTCGTTCTATTGCTTTCGCCTCATTAATATCATCACGAAAAAGTATTTTCTTTTTTTGATTTTTCTTACCATTCTTAACCCATAAAGAAATAGCTACGCCCTGTTGGATACCAACAGAAAAACCAGGAATAGCAAAAATCGTTTCACTTGTTCTACCATCCGGTGCATATTCAGAAATCTTTCTATCTCCGTGCATATTTTCAATCCAAAACTTGTCAAAAGATTCCAATAGATGTTGACGAAGAACAACAAAAACAGGATCACTAATCCAAGAATGGTTGGAGATATAACAAACAATTCCTTTTCCTGTTTTTTCCGCAATACGTCGTTCTGCAATACGTAAGAAGCGAATATATAAATCATCAATTCTCCCTGCACGTATCCCCCATTTGGAGATTAGCCCATCTTTGTAAGGTTTGGTTAAATCACCTTCTTCTTTGGTACTAACTCCCGCAAAGGCGTTATAAGGAGGATTGCCTAGAATAACGAGAATAGGTTTATCCCGTTTAACCTCTTCAGCGGCGTCTCGTTCTTCTTCAAATTCAGGGAAAGGGAGATGTGCTTTAGGTTCTTTAGGGGGTTCCCAACCTGTCAGAGCATTGGTGAGATAGACCCCTGCACGTTCATTTTTTTTGTCAGATAAAGGGACACCCAGATTCTGTAATAGTAATCCTAATTGAAGATGAGCAACCACAAAAGGCGCTGGAAGTATTTCAAACCCAAAGACACGATGCATGGCGGCTTGTTTGAGGTCGTTACTCATTAAGGCATCCCCGCCTTTATCCTGCAAGGTTTTGGCGATATGTTTGAGGACTTCCACAAGATATGCGCCCGTTCCGCAACAAGGGTCAAGGACATAAACATTTTTGTCCGCCAAGCCATCTGGAATATCCAATTCTTCCTTTAGGACAGTGTCTACACGAGCAACCATATACTGAACAATTTCTGGCGGTGTAAACCAGACTCCTAAATCTTTACGGAGTTCAGGGTCAAAAGCTTGCAAGAAGGGTTCATAGAAATATTGGACGGCATGCCCTTCTTCAAAATTATCAAAAAAGACTTTATGGTTAACCCGATTTAATGCAGAGGCTGTCCAATCGAGGACTTCTATTAAATCCAAAGGTTCAAGTTTTGATTTTGTAGCGATTTGTTCAAAGAGGACTTTTATAACAGGAACGGTTAATAGCCATTGCGAATCATGCCAATCGAACTTTGCAATTTTATCTTTGGATTTATTTTGTTTACACCAAAGCACCCATGCGGAAAAAACTCCATAAAAGAGAGTTTGAATGAGAGTGGAACGAAAGAAATGAAAACCTTTTTCCCCTTCAAATTTTAGTCCAAGGGATTCTTCAAGGGCAGATTTTACGGTATTTAATGTAGAAAGGTCATTGATCAACTCAATCCTAGCTTTTGCGTCACGGGCATAGGATGCTAAAAACCATGCAACATCTTTAGGGTCTGTTAGTGAGGTTGTTTGAAGCATGACACGTTTGATATATTCGATAAAGCGTGTTCCGTGTAGTTCTTCTATTCTTCGAGAAGATGTTGACCAGAAAGCAGATTCGGATTCGGCAAGGCGATAACTTTCAAGTTTAACCGGTTTCCCTTCTGAATCCTGACCGACAAGAACAAAATCACGGTAATTGGTTACGAGGACTTGATTATATTTTCCCCAATACTTTGTGACTTGTTGACCATCGGCAGTTACCCAGGCATCTTCTGAAGTTGGTTTTACTTCAATAACACCCCGTGAAGGTTTTTGACCCTGAAGCGGTTCACCATCAGTAATTTTCTGAAATTGGTCTTTGGAGAAAAGTCCACCATCAGGAATTCCTGCACCTCTGTTTTTAAGGTGAATGATACATCTGACTTTGGGTTTAAGGTCTTTTCCAATGGCATTAAGAAGGTTGGATAATGAGGGATAGTAAGAAGTCTCTTTGACGGCTTCTCCAGATGACCGAATATCTTTTAAATCCCTGATATAAGTTTCTACTAAGTTCATAAACCAAATTAGATTACACTAGAAATGAAATTGTATCAAGTAAATACCTTATGTATAGTGAAACGTATGCGTTAGAAAATCACTATACAGAGAAAAGAGAGGCTTGAAATATTGAAGACTTGAATTGTCGGAATGACGAAAGTGTGAGTATCTTGGAAGAAGACGACATAAATTATATATGAGTTAAAATAAACATCCATTTTGAATCAAAATCTGTTAGGTAGTGTACCTTTTGGGATAGTAGAAAGTCAGTTTCAAGTCTCAAGTTTCAAGTTAAAACAAGGAAATAGGATAAATAAAAGATAGGCGTCGGGAATAGTCAAAGCATTGCAGATTTTGGATTTTGAATTGTAGATTTTATGATAAAAGAATTCTAAAATGATTGATATTGTTGGAGATAAATTTTTCGGCATTTGGCGAAATATTATTATCATCTCCATGCAATGGCAGACAGGTCATAATGGCATTGTAATGAACGAGACTGATCTCGTTCATTACAGGAAGCGGAATTGAAAAAAGGAATTCCAGTTAGACAACAGTCTAAGTTAATAAGGAGACAAAAGATAGTAGGTGGTGATGTAATGGATAGTGGGTGAAAATTATTGTTGACTGGATGGGTGGGTTATGGGGGTGTTTTGGGGTCAAAAAGGGGGTGAATTAGCTCCGTACTTTCTCCGTATTAACTCCGCTTTAACTCCCATTGATGTTTGGAGAGTATACCAATTTAGTAGACTTTGATGGTTTTAGAGGTAAAAAGGGAGCGCAGAATCGTACCCAAAAAAGGAAGCATCGGGAATAGATAAAGCAAAAGTTCCCGATGCATATTTAAAACGGATTATTTCTGGTTAGCTTCGATGGGTTCCTGAGTTCCCTTCTCGGCAGATTGTTCGAGTTTGCGTTCTGCGAGGGTTTTGTCAACTTCGGCGACTACTGCATCCACAAATTGGGCTTCATCAATCCTACGAAGGATTTCACCGTGTTTTAGGATGACCCCGACACCGTTTCCCGCGGCGATACCGACTTCCGCCATTTTGGCTTCACCCGGTCCGTTGACTTCACAACCCATGACCGCGACATTAATCGGGTCTTTGATATGCGCGAGGGCTTTTTCGATTCTGTCCACAATGGGGAGGAGGTCAACTTCGCAGCGTCCGCAGGTCGGGCAGGAGATGATATTGACACCGACAATGCGCAGACCGAGAGATTTGAGGATTTCCCATCCGGCTTTGACTTCTTCAACGGGGTCGGCAGTCAGCGAGACACGAATGGTGTCACCCAGACCCAGCCAGAGCATGGCACCCAAGCCGACAGCGGATTTAATCGTGCCTTTGTATTGGGGACCGGCTTCGGTGATTCCCAGATGGAAAGGGTAATCCACTTTGTCCGCCAGGAGTTTATAGGTGGCGACGGTTAAACGAACGTCTGAGGTTTTCAAGGAAATGATACTGTCTTCAAAATTAAGTTCTTCGAGGATTTTGAGTTCCCACATGGCCGATTCAACCATGGCTTCCGGGGTTAACCCTTTATGTTTGGCGATTAACGCGGGGTCGAGGGAACCGCCGTTGACACCTACGCGAATGGGAATCTTGTGATCTTTGGCGGCGGAGACTACTTCCCGGACTTTTTTCGGGTCACGGATGTTACCGGGATTGAGGCGGATCTTATCCACGCCTTGTTCAATGGCGATAAGAGCGAATCGGTGATGAAAATGAATATCGGCGATGAGCGGAACGGGACATTGACGTTTGATTTCACCCAGTGCCAGCGCGTCTTTTTCTTCCGGTACGGCAACCCGGACAATTTCACAACCCGCTTCCACCATTTTATTGATTTGTTTGACAGTAGCATCAATGTCATGGGTGAAGGTGGTGGTCATGGATTGGATGGCGATAGGATGGTTCCCGCCAATGGCGATATTTCCTATTTTAACGACGCGGGCTTTGCGTCGGGGTATTTCAACTGTCGGGGCTACTTGCATAGGCTCCTCATTAAATAAAGTATAAAATAGACTATTTCAGTCGGTATTTATCCTACCATGATTTCTTAGGTCAAGACAAGTAGACACATTGATTCAGGAAGCCAACCAATGATAGATTTATTACAAAGGAGTTCATTATGCCGGGTACAGATTTGCCTTATAGTGAGGGATGTTATGTATGTGGGACAAAAAATTCGCAGGGATTAAAACTAAAATTTCATAAAGAAGATAATAAAGTGGTGACAGAATTTATTTCATCCGACAATCATCAAGGGTATAAAGGGGTGGTGCATGGGGGAATCCTGTGTACCTTACTCGATGAGGCGATGGGCTGGGCACCCACGTTGGTGACCCAACGAATGACAGTGTCTGCCGAACTCAATTTTCGATTTATTAAGTCAGTTCCCATTGGCAGAAAACTAATCATCAAGGCACAGGCGGAAGAAATCCACCGGAGGTTATACAAATCCACGGGACAAATTACCGATGAAGAAGGGACGGTCTATGTAACCGGTTCCGGGAAATTCATCCCCCTGACTGAAGAAGAAACCCAGGAAGTGGATTCCTGGCTGTTATATGATTCCGAGACTTTGCGGATATTTTCGGAAAATCCAAAAGTGTTTTAGGTACGAACATTTGGCGGTTTAGGTTTTTGGTATTGTGCCATGAACTCATTGGGTGATTTGCCCAGTAAGCCGCAATGTTCCAGATGATTGTATTCTATATTCCAGCGTTTCAATTTATTTTGCAAGTCTTGGAAGTTCTGGAAGGTGTTTTGGTCATAAAATTTCTCCTGGTCTTCCCGGTGACTTCGTTCGACGGTTCCATTTTGCGCGGGCTTTCCCGGATCAATAAGATAATGCACTATATTTCTTTCTTGGCAAAAGACATCCAGCGGGTGAAGGGTTTTCAGGGTTCGATCACGGCGTTTGTTTACGCCGGTGTAGTAGTTGGTGAAGATCACCCCGTTGTCAGTTTTAATCGCTTGTATTCTATGAGGGAAACGATCCAGGACCTCTTTTAAAAACCGGAGAGAGTGGAAACTGGATTGTTCGTCATAGACCGCCAAATGTCTCCAGCGGGACGCCAGATCAATGGCGGTATACTGATAATAGCGTTGTCCCGCTACCTTTCCGGGAACATACTTCACATCGATCTCTAGAAGTTCACCGACCGATCGTGGTGCTTTCAAATACTTGTATTTCATTTTCTTCACCCGATATTTCCTCACCAACCCTTCTTTCTTCAAGATCTTCCCGATAGTCCGTGCATGAATCCTCACTCCTTCTTTGGCCAAGTGCCAATGGATCTTTAGAGCGCACTTTTTCGTTTTCTTCCGGATTTCCAGAATTCTCTCTTTCACTCGGAGAGTGGTTTCTTTTGTACAAGTTTTGGGTCGGGTGGATTGCGGCTCCAAAGCCTTCTCTCCTCCTTTCCGATAC
This sequence comes from uncultured bacterium, assembly GCA_963768165.1. GTDB lineage: Bacteria > UBP4 > UBA4092 > UBA4092 > UBA4092 > CAVYHJ01. The sequence goes on from CAVYHJ010000026.1 coordinate 7,782, forward strand.
GCCGCCGCCCATCGCTCCAAACTTCGTTGGCTGTGTGGACAAATCTTACACACCTCCTTTAACCGTATCTCTTTCTTTATTATAGGTAATACCCAGCGTAATCGTTCCTCTTGAATCGTCGTTGCCATACGTATAGACATCTCCTCATTCTAAAAAACCCGCCATATGTCTGTACACATTACCAAAGTTACTTGACAATCCCCGATTCTCTTCCTAGAATTGCGGAAATGAATTTACCTTTCTTTCAGAACACCGGGTTAAGGAATGGGGGAATTTCCGTTTCACAAAGGTACTTGATTGGGATATTACTGGTATTATTGCTGGCGCATGGGATTCGATTGTATCGCATGACCCATGACAATCTGACCATTCAAGAAGGGGAATCCATTGCTTTCGCCAGTTTACCTACGCAGGAATTTTTCCAACATGCGCATGATGGGGATGTTTATCCAAACTTTTATCCAGTTCTCTTGAGAGGATGGTATTTTTCAGGGAATTGGCTCCACGGCTTGGTATCTTCCGGGACATCGAGTAATAAATCAGCAGGGCAGGATAAGTTTGTTATGCAGGCTCCTTGGTCGAAAGTCTCCTGGCAATGGGATGTCCTGCCAGATATATTTTGGGGGCGATTTCTCTCGTTACTTTGTGGATTAGTTTCGATTCTCCTGATTTATCTTATCGGCAGGGTGTTGGTGAATGATTGGGTAGGGTTGATGAGTGCTATTTTGCTGGCATTCTCCCCAAGTCATATTCGTATTTGCCGGGAAATCACGCCTGTTTCGATGCAATTTTGTTTATTGATGGCTACTTTTTTTTGTTATCTAAAAGCGGAAAACTATTCCAATAGAGTAAAGGAAGACAGTGATTCTACAAAGACATATTTGGGATTTGCTGTAGTTGGAGTTGTCTTTTTTGGACTATCGAGTTTCTTGATACATCCATCTTCCTCAGTTCTCATAATTTTATTATTCATTTGCACATTATTTTCGAAAAGCAGAAAACAATTTATTCTCATTGGGTTTCTCATCCTATGGATACTTATAGAAGTGTGGGAATATTACTGGCAATTTCCTATTCTTTCCTATATGGCGGAAATAAATGTTACCCCTTCTTCCAAGTGGATTGATTATATGGTCTCGTTTGGATTTTTAGACATCTTTATTATCAAACCCGCGTACGTCAATTTCTTTTCTTCCATTATACTCATCGCGATATTGTTATCCGGGATAATTTTTTCGAGGAATAAAAATAAGAGTAATGAAAATCACAAACCTAACATATTATTCTTTCTCTATTTTCTACTCTTGGGATCAATCGTACTGTTTACTATTTGCAAGGATTATATGGGTGTAAGTGATTATTCTTCCTGGACAATCTATTTGATTCCTTTTTTATGTTTGATTCTTGCTGTTGGATGGCAGAGTTATCCCGTCCCCAATTGGAAATATCGTTTATTGGTTTTAATAATCATTTTGGACCTTGGTTATATCCATTCTTTATATGTCTCCAAACCTCTGGTGCCGGCGCAAGAACTTATTAACCGATTGAATACATGGGTTACTCCAATTGATCGCGTGGTCATTGTTCCGCAAGAAGAGGCGTATGGTATTGATTATTACTATCAAAAACCTTCTTATCGGATGTTCATAAAAGACATAAATGATTTGTTAAAAATGAAAGAAGAAACAAGGTCGGGAGTGCCACGGGTGTGGTTGGTGCGATTACCGTCAAAGTCGTTGAGCGGAAAAGAATTAGCGTTTATTCAACAGTTGAATGGGATTTCCTCTAAACATTTTGTGCATTATGTGGTTTGGAAACCAGTCTTCGTAACAGTCACTTGTTATGAGATGAAAGAAAACGTAAAAGATTAAATATCCATGGAAAATGTAAAGATAAATAAAATGGAAAACAGAAAATTCTGGACCCTGGTTTTTCTTCTCTGGGTGGTCGGAATAGCGATTCGCATAGGCGTTTTTCTGACGACGGAATATTACGTGGACGCCGGTGAATCGGTGGTCGGTTTGATGGCGCGGGATATATTGCACGGTAAATATTTCCCAATCTTATTATATGGACATGGCTTTGAAGGCGGGGGTGCTTTAATGGCATATCTGGTGACGCCTTTTCTCTGGTTATTAGGTTTTTCCTCCTTTTCGATGAAGTTGGTTTCATTTGTTACATTTACATTGACACTGGTCATCGGTTGTCTTTGGATTCGGCGGCAATGCAATAGTCGTACGGCACTTTATTTTACATCCCTGTTGGCCATCTCTCCGCCGCTTTACACAATTTGGTCTCTGCGGGTGTATGGTACTCATGACATCATTTTTTTATTGTTATTCGGGATGTTTTGGCTGCATTGGGAAATTCTATATAAGGGAAAGAATACTGTGAGAAGGTATTTCCTTTTTGGTTTGTATTGCGGGTTTGCCGTTTGGATGCACCCGGGCGTTATTATCGGGGTTTTGGTGTGCTTGATATTTTCCTTTTTACACCATAAGGATTTTGTAAATGATAATCGGTTTGATGCTTTTTTAGGGGGAGGACTGATAGTCTGTTTACCGCTATTAAATTTTAATCTTCAAAACGATTGGTTGAGTATTGACTGGCTTCAAAAGTCTCCGTACCAGAGAGATGCGGTATCCAATTATTACGGTCTCCTGACACAGACTTTTCCCCGTACGTTGGGTTGGTCGAACGATACGAACTGGACAGCTTTCCATAATTCTATCAATTTAGGTTTTCTATACGGGTTATTCTGCTACATAATCACATTAGCACTTCTTCTCTATTTCATTATCATCTATCGAAAAGAGTTTGTTGTATTCTTTAAGCGTCTATTTTCAATTCGACGGTTGGATTCCTGGGTACCATCCAAACCGATTATTCTGGTCCTTTATGCTGTTCTTTGGTTTTTTATAGGAGGGGCCAGTTCGTGGGCAAGTCATGGAATTCATTATGGATTTTACTGGTATGTCATGCCTTTCTTTCTTCCTTTCTTTGTAGGATTACCCATGGCGGCGACAAGCGAACAAGAATCTCCCAAATCAAAAGCACTTTTTCAAATTTGTTTCTGGATCGTATTAACGGGTGCATTGATATTTAATCTAAATCATATTTATCAAGGAGCGGCTTTACGTCATTCAAAAGATGAATTCAAGGATGTTTTAAAATTACTCTATCAAAATAAACAACGGGATATTTATACCAATATGTGGGCGAACTTTCGATTAGAGTTCGAATCTAACGGATATTTTCGAACAAGTGATACAGGGATTACCAATCAGGAATTTAAGATTTATTCTGTTCAACCATTTCAGGAACCGGAGAATGTGACTTATGTGATTGCCAATACCTGGGGGTTACAGCATACGATTGATTCCTATCTTACACAATATCACATCCCACATAAGGGAAAACGTTTTTCCACTATTGGCCGGCCTCCCGATTGGTCGATCTATTATTCTTTTGATGCGCCATGGAATCCGTGGGAAGTATTTTCTTATGGGGATATTTCCAAACTTGAAATATTTCCTGATTTACGAATTCGTTCCTCACACAACGATTTGCCTAATGGAGATCAATTGATTCCTTTTCGGATAAGAAAACCGCTTGCCAATTCGGATATCATACCACCTTATTGGAGTGCGCCGTCTCCGGCATGGATTGAAGTAGAGTTCCCATCACCCCAAAAGATGGATTATGTGCAAATCCAATTTCCCGATTTTACTTTTCTAGGGAATCCTTATTCTCCCTTGGTCTGGAACGATGTTTCCAAAGAATATCAGCCCGGTAGAATACCCCAAGAATATCGGGTGGAAGTTGAATATTGGGATACGACCACAAATCACTATGCAGCTACAATCCCGGCTTCCTATTTAAAGACTTCGGTTAAAGGATGTGTTGGATTTAATTTTAGTCCCGTTCAAACCAATAAAATGAGATTTTTGTTTAAGGATATGTCTACGGAAACCTCTTATATTTACGTATCGGATATTGCGTGCAAGCGAGCTGTAAAATAGAGTAAAAGGAAAATATATCGAGTAATCAATGCAAAGATTACCCTGTATTTAAAATTTGAACCTTGAGACTTGGAACTATTTTCTTTATGATTCAACGAGTGCAAAATATAAAGACAATAGAACAGAAACTTGAGTCACGGGACTTGAGACTGGGATTTTGGTTGGCTGTAGCGATTTGGCTGGCCGGAATTATCATCCGGATTATGGTGTTTCGCACATCCCAACACGACGTATCCGGGGATGAAGCGATGGTGGGTCTGATGGCACGCGATATTCTGCACGGCAAAAATTTTCCTGTTTTATATTACGGCCATGCTTTTGAAGGCGGGAGTGCGTTAGTGGCCTATTTGGCGGTTCCCATCTTTTGGATATTCGGTGTTTCTTCCGCTTCATTACGATATTGTTCCTTTATCACTTTTTCACTAACCTATTGGATTGGGTATTTGTGGATAAGGCGATATTTTCAGGAGAAGGCCGCAAATTATTTTAGCGCCCTATTGGCCATCTCCCCACCGATTTACACGATTTGGTCGCTTTATGCCTATGGAACTCACGATTTAATTTTTCTATTATTATTCGGGTTATTTTGGCTGCATTGGGAAATACTCTACCGGGGGATGAATACCGTGAAAGGGTATTTTCTGTTTGGAATATACTGCGGGTTCGCGGCCTGGATGCACCTTGGAGTAGTTCCTGCGATATTGGTTTGTCTGTTGTTTTCCTATTTACAGGAAAAAAGATTTTTGAGCAGTACCCGACTGGATGCATTTGGAATAGGAAGTATTTTGGGAGCATTTCCTTTTCTCCTGGTCAATCTTCAAAACAAATGGTTAGGTATCAAATGGATATTTGAATTTTCATATCATCATAGTTTTTTGCAGAGTTTTAAAGATTTGGCGTTTCACGCTTTTCCAAGGACATTTGGGTGGAGCGATTTTTCACAATGGAGTGTATTGCGGCATACCATCAATCTGGGGCGGTATTACGGTGTTTTTTGTTATCTTCTAACCCTGTTGCTATTGTTATATTTTATTCTAGAATATCGGAATGAATTGCGTGTTTTTGTGCGGCGGCTATTTTCCACGCAATGGCGGGAATCATGGACCCCATCTCCCTCTTTGATATGGGTATTTTACGCCATCCTCTGGATGCTAACCAGTGGACAGACATCCTGGGCAACCTATGGCAAAACAGTAGGGTTTTATTGGTATTTTCTGCCCTTTTTTCTACCGCTGTTTGCCGGATTGCCGATGGTAATCACGGGGAAAGTAATATCCAAGAACTCCGCATTGTTTTTCATTAAGATTTTTTTTCAAACTTGTTTTTGGATATTATTGGTGAGTTCGTTATTCTTTAATTTAAACCATATTAAGCAAGGGATGAAATTACAGAAATCTAGGGATACTCTATCCGACGTCCAAGCTTTTCTGTATAAAAATAATCTTCGAAATCTCTATGCCAATGATTGGGCAAAACAGCCGTTGGAGTTGGTATCTGACGGCTATTTACAGATTTCCGATCAGGGAATAACCGATTCGGAAGTTTCGATTTATTCGCTGGATACATTTTATAATAGTTCCACAGTTGCTTATGTACTCAGTGGCAATAAATTTTGGAATCCACAATTAGAGAAGTATCTGGCGGAATATAAAATTCCACATAAAGAGAAAAGCTTTGAGACTTTGGGTCACCCAAATAATTGGACAGTATACTATTCCTTTGACACGCCGCTGCGCCCTCCAGTGGCATTTTCCTATGGGGATATTGCGAAATTCGATACCTTGCCCGGATTAACCATTGTGAGGACCTATGATGATTGTCCCAATGGCAATGAACATATTCCTTATCGCTTAAAAAAGGACTGGCCTGTAACCGGAGGGGCTTTTCCGCCCTATTGGTGCGCGCGTACACCGGCATGGACGGAAATGGATTTCCCCTCTTTGCAATGGATTGATTATATTCAAATCCGGTTTGCTGATTGGGTGAGACCAGAGGGTCCTCCTTCTCCCTTAGTCTGGGACCATGATATCAAAAGTTTTCAACCTGGAGATTATCCAAAATCATCCTGGATATGGATGCAATATCAGGATGAATCCACGAAAGAATATGTTGATACCGTACCGGCGGCGCTTATTAAAAGCAATGCGAAAGGATGTTACGCATTTCGATTTGCGCCCGTGCAAACGCGCAGTGTCCGCATTGTTTTTGTGAATCCTGATAAAAGCAATCCTTATGTTTATGTTTCGGATATTATCTGTTCGAAGGCGACAAAAGAATAATTATTTTTCTATAGAGGGGCAGCGGATACTTTGATAGGACGATTGAAAAAAGTAAAATGGACGCCGACATTTGGAAAGCTGGGATGGTATTTTGAAATCCTGACGGTGGTCCTGTTGACGGGGTATGGGTTGAGGATGTATCAAATATCCGAAAAAAGTTTATCGCACAATGAAGGATACTGGTTGGCGTTGGCAAGTATGCCGCAAGAAAAATATTGGGGAGACGTGCAGAAAGGTAAAATCACGGCATCGCTTTATCCGGAGATATTGCGAGAGTGGTACCAAATGGGACATGTTGTTAACAAAATATTCTGGTCAGAACGTAAATCCAGGGGTATAGAAAAATTCACAATGAGGCTGCCTTGGTCTTCCACGAGTTGGGAATGGAATATTGTGCCGGATATATTTTGGGGACGTTTCTTTTCGGTGCTGTGGGGTTTGATGACCATTGGTATGTTGTTTTGTATCGGTCGAGAAATGGGGAATTTCTGGATTGGAATGGTGAGTTGTTTGTTACTGGCGATGTCCCCCACGCATATCCGGGTCAGCCGAGAAATAACGCCGGGTTCTCTAGAATTGTTTATATGGCTGTGTATATTGTTCTGCTATTTGAGAATGAGCCGAGGGTTATGGGGCAGGGGAGGAAACCGTGGTTCTGAAAATAATAAATTCCTGGTATGGGGAATTAGTTTTATATTGTTTAGTCTAACGAGCGTTCTTATTCATTCAACCACGATTATATTTTTATTTTTGTTATTAGCAGTAACCGTGGGAATAGGGTTTACTCGAACAATAGAGCGTACGATATTAGGCCGGATTTATCTTGTGGAAGGGACAGTAGTAATCGGGATATTACTATATAAATTATTTTTCTGGAAATCCGGGATTTGGGTGTATGAAAGTGAATGCCGGTTTGGCATAGTTTCCGGGTGGAAAGAATTTTTGTTAGCATTAGGATTTAGCGACAGTTTGGTGAAATTACCGGATCAGGTAGAAATTTTTGGAATCGTGATTTTGATTATTGCGCTGTTCGTAGGAGTTTATTTTCATTTAAGAAATATAAAGAGAGAGCAGGAGGAGTTAGGAATTTCGGGGAAGATATACCCGTGGTTAGTCGCATTGTGGATAGGGATGATGTTGCTATTCTTCTTCGGTCAATCTGTAATCGGAATGCATAGTTGTGAAGATTGGTTGTGGTATGAGGTTCCGATATTTAGTCTAGTGGTCGGGAGTGGATTGTATTGGATTCCGAGTATCTCCTGGCGGTACAGAATATTGGTGTTGATATTGTTATTAGATTGGAGTTATCAAATACCGTTGTATCAAGAGATGGCAGATTTTTCTTGGCGGGATATGGCGGTAGTGGTAAATCATAAAGTTAACGATGGAGATAGGGTGGTTGTCTTGCCTGCGGCTTATACCAGTGCCTTTGATTATTATTTTCAACAAATGGGATTTCGGAGTTGGGGAGAAAAGGGATATGAAAATGCCAAGCGCGTTTGGCTGATCAAATTGTCAACTAATTGGACCGACTTACCGGGGTCAGAAAACGCAAGAGTTATCCGTACTTTGAACCAGGAATATCCCGATCAGTCTTTGGAATATTTTGGAATACAACCGGGAATAAAAGATTATCACTCTACTGTATGCGTGTTCTTGTGTTCGCAGGATACCAGTATATAGAAACCGCTTGAATATACTGAGAAAAAATAAAAATTAATCTTCGCCCAGATAGGCTTTGCGAACTTGGGGATTGGTGAGTAGATTTTTAGCGTTGTCGGAGAGGGTAATTCGACCGGTTTCCAAGACGTAGCCGCGATGGGCGGTTTCGAGAGCAAGCAAGGCGTTTTGTTCGACGAGGAGAATAGTTGTTCCCTGTTGATTAATTTCATGGATGATATCGAAAATTGTATTCACCATTTTGGGTGCGAGGCCGAGAGACGGTTCGTCCATCAACAAGATTTTGGGATGGGACATAAGAGCGCGACCAATAGCCAACATTTGTTGTTCTCCGCCGCTTAACGTTCCGCCCGATTGTTTTTGCCGGTCTTTTAAAACAGGAAACAAGGTAAAAGCACGAGCGATATCGGTTTCAATTTCAGATTTATTATTGCGAGTGTAAGCACCCATCTTGAGATTTTCCAGTACAGTCAACCGGGAGAAAATACGACGACCTTCCGGGACATGAGAAATACCCAATTTCACAATCTCGTCGGCAGATTTTCCATTAAGCAAGATAGGGTTACTTGGAGAAGACTCTTTTGTGGAAGTTGTTGGAGGTTGTAATGACATTTGACCTTTACGAGGTTTGAGAAGACCCGATATAGTTTTCAAGCAAGTGGTTTTCCCCGCGCCATTTCCGCCAATAAGGGCGACGATTTCTTTTTCATGGACAATGAGATCAATACCTTTGATAGCAGCAATGTTGCCATAGGATACTTCGAGATGTTCGATGATTAACATTATGCCGCAGACCCTTTTCCAAGATAAGCCTCAACCACTTTAGGATTGGCACGTACTTCTTGCGGAGAGCCTTCGGCAATTTTTACACCGTAATCCAGGACATAAATACGGTCAGAGATATTCATCACCACGCGCATATCGTGTTCAATGAGAAAAATAGTGACACCGCTTTCGCGTATACGAATAATCAATTTCATTAAATCAGCGGTCTCCTGAGGATTCATACCCGCGGCAGGTTCATCCAGTAGAAGAAGGTGCGGCTCGGTAGCCAAGGCGCGGGCAATTTCCAACCGGCGCTGGTCACCATAGGGTAAGCTTCTCGCTACTTGATTTTCTTTTCCTTTTAATCCGATAAAATGGAGTAAGTCGTAGGCACGAGTCAAGGTATCTTTTTCCTCATTTCTGGCGATTGAATTAGGAAAAATCGCACGGAGGACTTTTGTTCCCGTACGACAGTGGCGGCCAATCATGACATTTTCAATAGCCGTCATGTTGGTAAAGAGACGAATATTCTGGAAGGTACGGGCAATACCGACTTTTGCGATTTGGTGTGGTTTTAAACCCACCAGACTTTTTTTATTATCCTGAAATGCAATAGTGCCGGAAGTAGGGGAATAAAACCCGGTTAAACAATTAAAGAGAGTAGTTTTGCCGGCACCATTAGGTCCAATCAGACTGACAATCTCACTGGAGTTTACAAGTAATCCGACTTGGTTCACCGCAGTCAAACCACCAAATTGTTTGGTTAAAGAATTTACTTCCAAGAGTGCCATAGATTATTTTCTTTGGGTATCAGTTAATGATTCGTCTTCCTGTTTTCGAGTACGGTCAGTGTCTGGATGAAATTCCCAATATCGTAACGGGTTACCGATCAATCCCTGGGGACGGAAAATCATGATGATAACCATTAACGCTCCAAAGAGAAGCATACGATACATGGGATAATCTCGTAAGAGAGCCACCAGTAAGGTGAGTAACACGGCACCCAGAATGGTTCCGGGTATACTCCCCATCCCACCGAGAACAACCATTGTTACAATGATAACCGATTCCATAAAGCCAAATGAATCAGGAGAAACAAACCCGTCCCGGCTGGCGAAATATGCACCTGTGATGCCCGCAAAGACGGCACCGATGGCGAAGGCCAATAATTTTAATCTTGCGACATTAACACCCATTGATTCCGCGGCGATTTCATCTTCCCGAATGGCAATCCACGCCCTGCCAATGCGGGAGTTATCCAAGCGGGAAATAATAAGGACAGTACAAATGATAAAACATAGAATCAAATAGTAATAAAGAAGTAGTTTATCCATACCGAGGAAATCCGGGAAAGGTTGTGTATTGACGGAAATCCCTTTGGGGCCGTGAGTTAAATCATCCCAATTATTAAGGACAATGCGGGTAATTTCCCCAAAACCTAGAGTAATAATGGCGAGATAGTCTCCGCGGACCCGGAGAACCGGAGCGCCGAGGATTAATCCAAAAATACCCGTCACTAGGGCACAAATCGGGAGTAAGGTCCAAAAGCCCAAATGGTGATTAAAATTGAGAATTGCCAGAGTATATGCCCCGATACCGTAAAATGCAACGTACCCTAAATTTAGAAGACCGGCATAACCGAGAATAATTCCCAGACCGAGAGAGAGCATAACATTAATCCCGACATCGGATAAGACCAATAAATAGTAAGGCGATCGTATAGGATTTATAGTTCGTAAAATGAAGGGGAGAAATAATAAAAAAAACAAAAGAAAATACTGTCCATATTTTTGGAGTTGGCTGATTCGCGGAGTCATGGTCTCAAGCTCTTTCGTGTATCCGTGCGCCCAGTAGTCCAGATGGTTTAAAAATTAAAACGAGGACTAAAACAAAAAAGGCGATGGCATCTTTGTATTGGCTGGAAATGTAACCGGCACCCAGATTTTCCAAGATGCCGAGGAGAAATCCTCCCAGCATGGCCCCGGGGATATTGCCAATTCCACCCAGTACTGCGCAGGTGAAGGCTTTTATCCCAGCAATATAACCCATGTCATATTTCACCACGCCATAATACATACCGACCATAATACCGGCGGCGGCGGCAAGACTAGAGCCGATTAAGAAAGTAGCAGAGATAATTCGGTTAATATTAATCCCCATGAGCGCAGCGGCTTCCTGGTCCAGAGCGGTGGCACGGATGGCGACACCTAGTTTGGTTTTCTTAATCATCAATTGGAGAATAGCCATTAAGAAAAGAGAGGAGAGGATGATAAAGATTTGGAGATAGGAGAAATGGATGTTTTTTAAATCCAAACTTCCCGGGATGAGATTAGGGAAAGGTTTATTGTCAGAACCGAACCATAACATGGCGGCGTTTTGAAGGAAAATGGAGACTCCTACGGCACTAATGAGCGGTGCCAAACGGGGAGCAGAGCGTAAAGGGCGATAGGCAATGAATTCTACGGTGACACCGAGAAACGCACTAAAAATCATAGGAAGAATAAATAATATCGGTAAATAAATCCAGACATGTCCTGTGGCAGAAGCAGTGATGCCCAAGAATCCAATGAGGAGAAATCCAATATAAGCACCCATCATGTATATTTCGCCATGTGCAAAATTAATGAATTCGAGGACTCCATAGACCATGGTGTAGCCCAAGGCGATTAAGGCATAGACTGCTCCAAGAGTAATTCCATTGATTAATTGTTGTAAAAATAATCCGCCAGTCTGCATAATTAATGTGAGTTAACGAAATCCAATATCAATTTAACAATTTGATCTTTTGATATCCGAGAGGTATCTACGGTGTAATCCGCTTGGGCGTAAAGGGGTTCACGAAAATTCAATATTTCCTTGACTCTATCAAGAGTCGGTTTGTCACCGAGAACGGGTCTGGTCTTTTTCTTCCCGGTTCGCGCCAGAATAATTTGTGGAGAAGCGGTAAGCCCAATCATTAGTCCATTTTCCTTGATTTTCTTGATATTTTCCTCACGCAATACAATTCCCCCCCCTGTGGCAACTACCTGATTATCTTTGGACAACACTGTTTCCAAAATATCCGATTCCATGTCGCGGAATTTGGATTCACCTTTTTGTTGGAAAATTTCAGAAATCGTCATACCGGCGGATTGTTCAATCAAGGTATCAGTATCCACGAAGTTCCAATTCAATTCTTCGGACAGTAGTTTTCCAATGGATGATTTTCCGGTACCCATGAAACCGACAAGAATAATATTTTTTACTTTATTTTGTTCCAGCACGATTACATGAACTCTTTCTTATAGTTTTTTGTATATTTTTATCTTTTTTAAGAACCGTTTTTGTCTGTTGTTTGCGAAACCGTTCAATTTTTTTGTTAATTTTGGCAGATGATAAACCAAGAATTTGGCAGGCAAGAATGGCGGCATTCTCCGCATTATTGACACCAACAGTGGCTACCGGTATTCCACGTGGCATTTCGATAATGGATAAAAGAGAATCAATCCCATTGAAATTCCGGGTCTTTATAGGGATACCGATTACTGGTAAATCGGTGAGTGAAGCAGCGACACCGGGTAGGTGAGCTGCGCCTCCAGCGGCAGCAATAATCACTTTGAGTCCACGACTTTTCGCTGATTGGATATAGATTTGTGTCTGATCAGGAGTACGGTGTGCGGATAGAACACGAATCTCATGGGATATTTTCAACGATTCCAAAAATCGGATGGCGGGTTCCAGTATCGGGTAATCTGAATCACTACCCATGATAATGCCTATAAGGGGTCTATTTGTCATTTGTGTTCCTCCGAGTTATTTACTAAACCGAAAGGTGAATTATAGACAAAAAAGTCGGAATGGTCTAGGAGAGGTTTGAAAAGGTATAGAGTTATGTTGTTAGATATATTAATATAATAGTGAAGTAGTTATTTAACTATTAAGGGAATATTCATAGTATGAAAACGGCAGAAATTATTTGTACAGGGTCGGAATTGCTCATTGGGACTTCCGTGGACACGAATTCAGTGTTTCTATCCAATCGTTTGCAGAAACTAGGTATAGGAGTTCGGTATAAAACGATTGTAGGTGATGAGAGGACAGAGATTAAGCAAGTCGTATTACATGCTTTGAGTCGCGTAGATTTAATTGTTTTGTCGGGTGGGCTTGGACCAACTGTAGATGACTTAACACGCAATGTTCTTGCCGAGATGATCGGGAAAGAATTAATTTTTCATCAAGAGATTTATGGCAAGATATTGGTGCGAATCCGCAAAGTACACACGGGTAGGTTATTCCCGGAGACAGTGAAGTCACAGGCATACGTTCCCGAAGGAGCGGATTACTTTCTCAATAAGAATGGTACGGCTCCGGGGTTAGGAATAGAATACAAAGAGAAAATTATCATTGCCCTGCCCGGTCCACCAAGAGAATTAAAACCCATGTGGGATAATGATGTGCAAGGTTGGCTGAAGAAAAAATATCCCGGAGAGCAGAAGGTAATGTGCCGGGTGTTACGCACATGTGGGGTTCCTGAATCAATTGTGGATGACAAGATAAATCATCTATTTAGGACATCAGAAAATCCCAAGATTGGAGTTTGCGCGAATCCGGGAATGGTGGATATACGATTAGTGGGATGGGGAGATACCGAAGAGGAGGTAAAAACCAAAGTGTCAGTTGTTGAAAACGAGATTCGTCAAATATTAGGCGATGTTATCTTTGGAACGGATCATGACACTTTGGAAAGTATTGTCGGAGAACTTTTGAGAAAAAAAAGTTGGCATTTGTCTCTTGCAGAATCCTGTACCGGAGGAACTATTGCCAATCGAATTACCAACATACCGGGGAGTTCCGATTACTTTGATCGCAGTGTCGTAACGTATAGCAATCGTGCTAAAATAGAATTATTAAAAGTTCCTGAATCCGTGATTGATCGCTATGGTGCGGTGAGCGAAGAAACCGCAAGGGCCATGGTTTGTGGTATTCAAACTCTATCCAAAACAGAAGTTGCCATAGCGGTAACAGGAATTGCGGGACCAACGGGCGGGACACCGGAGAAACCGGTAGGATTGGTCTATATTGCCATCGCAAGGGAAGATGGTACCGTGAGTTGTAAGAAATATAATTTTGTGGGAGAGCGAGAATTGATTAAATTTAGAACAACGCAAGAGGCCCTGGATAGTTTACGGCGATACCTTTTGAGCGTTCATTAAAATATCAAGATAAGGAGCCAAAACCATGAAAATATTTTTAGATACTGGAAACATCGATGAAATCAAAGAAGCCAATAGTTGGGGTATCTTGGACGGGATTACAACAAATCCATCGTTGGTCTCAAAAGAAGGTGTAGATTTTATTACCTTGTTGAAAGAGATTTGCGAAATAGTGGACGGGCCCATTAGCGCGGAGGTCGTCAGTATAGATAGTCCGGGGATGTTGAAAGAAGCGCATGAATTGGTGAAGATTCATAAGAATATTGTGGTGAAAGTCCCATTGATTGTGGAAGGGTTAAAATCGGTCAAGATTCTCAGCAAGGAAGGAATCAAGACGAATGTGACCTTGTGTTTTTCCGCCAATCAGGCGTTGCTGGCGGCGAAAGCGGGGGCGACCTATATCAGCCCGTTTATTGGAAGAATAGATGATATTAGTTATAACGGCGTGGATTTAATCCGCCAGATTCGTACTATCTATGACAACTATGGATACCCTACACAGATATTAGCGGCCAGTATCCGGCATCCGCTGCATGTTGTGGATGTGTCTATGATTGGTGCGGATGTGGCAACCATGCCGTTTAAAGTGTTACAACAAATTGTGAAGCATCCTTTGACGGATATCGGGCTGAAGAATTTTCTAGCGGACTGGGAAAAACGGAAAAAATAACAGTGAAGCACTTTTCTCCGAAAGTATCTTTCCAAATATTGGAACAAGCCCGACGTGTTCTTGAAATCGAAGCGGAATCCATAGCAGATCTTATCCCGATAATTAATGAGAATTTCACCAAAGCCGTTCAATTGATTTTATCTTGTAAAGGGCAGGTGATTGTGACGGCGATTGGGAAATCCGGTCATATCGGCAGAAAAATTGCTGCTACCCTCATCAGCACAGGTACTCCGGCAGCATTTATGCATCCAAGTGAAGCATTGCATGGAGACTTGGGCATGATTACCCGGAAAGACGTCATTCTGGCTTTATCGAATAGCGGTGAATCTGAGGAGATTGTAAACTTGGTACCACTCATTAAGAAAATTGGAGCAAAAATTATTTCCGTTACTGGCAAAAAGAAATCGACTCTTTCCCGGCTCAGTGATGTGGTTTTGGAGGTCAAAGTAAAGCAGGAGGCCGACCCACTGAACCTTGCGCCTACCGCCAGTACCACAGCTTGCCTTGCGTTTGGAGATGCATTAGCGGTTGTTTTGTTACATCAAAGGAAATTTGGAACACGTGATTTTGCTAAATTGCATCCCGGTGGGAATATCGGTCGTTCGTTATTAGAAGTAAAAGACATTATGCATTCTGGTGACGGGAATCCCATTATCTATGAAAACCTAACATTTAAAGAAGCTTTGTTTTCGATTACTTCCAAAGGATTGGGGGTTGTAAGTGTGGTAGATCAAAGGGGGACCCTAGCTGGAATTCTGACCGATGGCGATATTCGCCGGTTATTAATAAATTACGATGGCCGAATAGAGGAATTATTATCACTACCAGTTAATGCAATAATGATAAAGAAACCCATATCTATTTTTCCGGATACTTTATGTATAGATGCGGTAAAATTGATGGAAGATAATAGGAAACACAGGTTAATCCAGGTTCTTCCAGTAGTTGATGAGAAGAATCACCCCGTTGGAATGATTCATATCCATGATCTAATCAGAAGAGGATTTACTTTCAATCAGACTTGTCCAAAATAGGGATTTAAAAAGAACTCCGGTCGAAGTAAAATTGTAGTTTGCGAAAAACAAAATCTTAGACCGGAGGTAATACTATGAATAAGTGTAGCAGTATTTTTGGACAGATTCTATCCCTCCTCCCACGGATAGGATTTGAGGGGTTGGTACAGGAAACGAAATCGGAGAAAGGGGCCAAGGGATTTAGTAGTTGGGAGCAATTAGTAGGGATGCTGTTTTGCCATATCGGACAAGCCTGTACGTTACGTGAGATTACGCAAGGATTATCCAGTATGCTCGGGAGAGTGAGGCATCTAGGGATGGAGGAAGCGCCGAAACGTTCCACCTTAGCCTATGCCAATGAGCACCGAACCTGGGAGTTATACCGCCAGACGTTTTATTTGCTATTGCAACGCTACCAAGGAGAGTTTGTGGGGAAGAAAAAGTTTCGGTTCAAGAACCAGTTGGTGAGTTTTGATACGACGGTCATTGATCTATGCGCCAAGGTGTTTGACTGGGCGAAGTTCCGACGGACCAAAGGGGCCATCAAGTTGCCTTTGGTGTTGGATCATGAAGGATATCTGCCGACCTTTGCCTGTGTGACCGAAGCGAAAGTACATGAGGTGAATGTCTTACGCAGCCTGCGTTTTAGCGCTGGCAGTATCGTGGTGATCGATATGGGTTGTGTGGATTATCAGATGTTGGGAGACTGGAATGAAGAAGGCATCTATTTTGTGACCCGGCAAAAAAGCAATGCCCGCTATGAGGTGGTGGAAGAGAAGGAAGTCCCCCAGAATCGGATGATTCTAAAGGATGAGATCATCTATCTGACGGGTCAATATGCCTTACATAATTATCCCGATCCCTTACGGCGGATCGAGGTAAAAGATCCCCAATCCAATGAAGGGATCGTATTCCTGACCAACCATATGAACTTTGGAGCCACCACGATTGCCGCTATTTATAAAGACCGCTGGCAGATTGAGATCTTTTTTAAGACCCTCAAACAGAAACTACGGGTGAAAAGCTTTGTGGGAACCTCGGCCAATGCTCTCAAGATTCAGATTTGGACAGCACTGATTGCCCTGTTGTTGCTCAAATACCTGAAAACGCGCTCCACCCATGGCTGGTCCTTCAGCAACCTGTTGGCTCTTTTGCGTTTTAACCTGTTTGTCTATCGGGACTTATGGGAATGGCTTGAAAATCCATTAATCCCACCCCCGGAACCCTTGGGGGCCCAGCAACTTTCTCTGGGGATTATTTAATTGGACAGCAGAGATGCCTAGAGGAGACAACCTGGTTTATCAAAATGGCATTTGCTTGTCTAAAACCGTGATTTGGAAGGATATTTATAGAGAATAGAATTTATCTTGGACAGCAGTGACTTTCAATAAAAACATTGAAACGGAAGATTCGGAATAGATTTAGGAATGATTTTTTATTTCGCAGAAGCAGAATTGATTTCAATAAGAACTGCGTTCCACCGCTCTCGTAATAAAGTAATCTGAAAATCCTGCATTTCAGCCAGTATTCTTAAATTATAAGCGTCTCCCAATAAATCAGCAACCTGTTGTACGAATCTTTTTTCAAGACCCAAAGAACTTGCCAGATGGACGGAATTCCGCATCAATTCTCCTGTTAACAAAAGGTATTCTTTCTCGATGGCAGGAGTCAATTGCTGCTTCACAACAGCTTGGGACATTAATTCAGCCAAATGTTGCCATTTTGTCGTAAACGACTCCAGTTCTTCTGATAATCTACGCTCAGATCGCCCCATGATTTATGCAGCATTCCGTTAATCTTTTCGAAACAGGTTCAACAAATACATAATGTATATTGCGAATCCAATAATTAAAAGAAAAACAAAAATTTCAGCTTTCTGTAGCGTGTTTATATTTGATAAAAAACCCATCGACGCTTAATTTCCTTTCACCCAGTTCCAGAAACTTTCCCCCGCGGGAGTTTCTTTATTACTAGCAAAAGCCCAATTCCAGAAAGTGTCAGGTTTGGTTTTTTTTGCTTTCGGCCCCTGGAGGAATGTGTCCACTTCATTTTTAAGCTGCCAACAGCGTTTGATATGTTGGAATGCGGAATCAATCATACTGTCACGAGTTTCCGGTGTATAAGTCTGGTAATATCCAAATTTGTCAAAAAATTCACCCGCCAATTTTGCCTCCTCGAACATACGGAGTACTGTATTATGGAATTCTTTTAATGTCGGAGGCGGTTTTAGAGCCTTTATACGCACGTAAGTTTCCGTGGTAATTTGGCGGAATTTTCCAGCTGTTAGGGTCTTTTGGATTCCTTTATAGGGGTCATGTAGAACATCACCGATAGAAGCTTGGAAAAAATTTGGGGATAATGTTACTACATTGTGGAAATTGAATTGAGGAGTTTCAGCGTAAGTCTCTTGAACTTTCCAATCCTTGATGTCTTTCATGTTATTTGGAGACAGGACAAGGACTTCACCGAAATCCGCCATTGCTTTGTTAAGCCGAGCTAATTGTACGCCGATAGCATCTTTATATTCTTTTTCTTGACGTCGTGTTTCGACTTCTTTGAGAGCAGCTAACGCCAAATCGTAGGCTGCTTTTGCTGCCGCATAATCCTGCCGTTTATAGGCAGCATCCGCGATACGATAGGATTCTTCGGCTTTAGTCAATTCATTTTCCGCATATTTTTCAACTTCCGCTTGTTTTGCTGCAGCAATTGCTGTTTCAATTTGTTTGGTCAATTCGTCTTGTTTGGCCTTTGCTTCAGTATCCAAATTTGCTGCTTCGGTTTTTAGTTTAGCTAACGCCTCCATACCCGTGGTAAACCGATCTCCCTTATCCTTGTTACTCTGATAGTCAGCTTGAACCGCTGCGGTTTTTAGTTTAATATCTGCTACCTTTTCAGGAATCAAAGCATTGGCGATTTTTGCATTTGCCAAGAGTTGATTGATTTGACCAATTTCTCCCATAAATATACCGTCTCTAGTATTACTCTGTGCCAGAGTAGCAGCCGCAATGGAGGCATTTGCCTCGGCCAATGATTCCGGATAATGTTTGACTTTGAGCGCTGTCTCGGCCGCGTCCAATTGCATAACAGCACTTTGCAAACTTGCCGGATCATGATTCCATGCGCCAATGCTTTTTGCCGATTCGATAAGATTTCGTGCTTTGATAATTTGTCCTTTCAAAGCGGCTTCAGCATGTTGTTCCGCACCGTCAATGTTATCCAAAGCCAAATCGTATTTTCCAGCAGCTAAGTTATCGTCTACCGCTTTAAGATTTGCCAAGGATTTATCATATTCTTCAATCGCATATACATAAGCCCCCGCCAATTTTGCTTCTTCTATTTGTCTGAGGACTGCCGGTTTTCTATCAGCAATTTGTAATCGTATCGCTGTATTTTTTGCATCTACGGCGGTTCCCCTACTGTCAACTCCAGATTCAATGGCTCGAGCGAATTTTTTATCATTTAATAGCGCCTCAGCATCTGCCATCTTTTGTTGCGCAATGGACAACGTTTGCAAAGCTGTAGGGTAATGAGTAATCATGTAGCGTTCTTCGCTCGCGTTATCAATAGCCTTCCGGGCCTCATCAATTTGTGCCACTGCTTTTTTCCGCATGGTTGTATAGGAATCATCCACTTTATTTTGGATTTGGGTTGTCAAATCTTGTGCTTTGCTATATTGTCCGCCCTGCCATGCATCGCGCCCTTGTTTCAACAGGTCACGGGCCTCTTGAATATCTTCGACAGCATAAAGTTGAGCGCCGTCACCAACGGCCACAGAAATACGCTTTTCCGCATCAATCAAAGCTAAATCCGCTTTTCGTTTAATGGCTTCTGTTTTGGCTTCCTGTGCTTTGACAATGGTGTTTTGTGCGGTAAGAATGGAATCCCGGAATTGTTTATTATCGAGTAATTTCTGGGAATCATCTCGCATATCCTGTGCTCGTTTTAAGATTTCCCCAGAATACAATAATGAACTGGCGTCTTCAGCATCCTTAATAGCATTATCCGCTTCCCGGATTTGGTCTTCTGCACGAACACGTAGGCGTTCGTTGGCTAGGTCAATTTTGTTTCGTATCTGTTCGTGAATTGTTTTTACACGTTCATACTCTTCATTATTAAATGCCTTTTCCGCATCTTCTACCAACGCTTCTGCTTGGGAGAGGAATTCAGGGGCGTATTTTTCCGCGTCATTGAGTTTTAATGTATCAATATCTTTTTTCGCAATGTCCAATTGATCCCGCAATTTCAGTTTTCCGGCCGTTGCTAAAACGGCCGGGGCACGTGCCTCGACAATCCGGGCGACGTCAATAGCGATGCGATAATCTTTGTCTAGAAACGCTTGTTGCGCGCGCAGAAAATTTCCTTCGATCTGTCCATAGTCTTGTTTGGTATATGTCGGTGCGTCCACGTCTTTTAACGCAGCAATCAATTTTTCGGCATTCTGGATTTCTTCACTGGCTTTGCTCTGCATTGCTAGAGTATCTGCGTCTTTGGCAACGGTTTGTGCTTCTTTGGCTTTTTCAATGGCCCTGAAATAGGCCTCTTGATTCTTCAACTGTACGGCTTCGTTAACCATGGAGGTTGCCTTGCTCCAAGCGTCTGGGACGCGAGTTTCTGCTTCATTCCGTTTGGCATCGTCTAGGATTGTTTGGGCTTCCGTAACTTCGATGCCCGCCTGTTTAGTAACTTCCGCCAGCAATGTTTTCACATCGTCAATAACCAAGTCAGAATATTTGATAATTTGGTCATAATTTTTTGTAGAACGTGTATGATATTTTCTCGCTTGGTCCAAATTGTCTTGAATTTGTTGATAAAGTTTTGGATTGGATCGTTTGCCTTCATTATTAGTAGCTACTGTGGCTTTCTTTTCAGCCGTTGCAAAATCTTCCTCACCTTTTCGACTACGAGCATTTTCAAAAGCCTGTTGAGCTGCTGTTTTAGCTCGTTTGGACGCATCCAATGCTCCAATGGCATCTCCACGGCTCAAATCTTTTTTAACTTCTTCAATTGCTGTCGATGCGATATCATAATCCGATTTGACATATTTTTGAGCTTCCATATCCTTGGCTTTGAAAAGAATCTTTTCAGCCGAGGATTGATTGTATTCCGCCCGTTGTTTTTCCAGACAGCCCGTCATAAAAATACCAACACTAATTAATAATAATATTACTCCTGCTATACGAATTTGTTTTATGTTCACAAAAATTCCTCCCACACGATATAGTTGAATTAGTATTTTAATTTAAATTAATTTCTCCAGACCAACGATTAAGTCGTAAATAAATATTGTGACATTCTTTTTCAAGGGATTTTAGTTCTTTGTCGGATAATTGCTGAAGTTGCTGTAGGTTGGGCAATCGGCGTAAAAATCGCATCATAACATCACGAATCTCTTGCGGGTTTCCTTCCTTTTGAATTAAAGGCTGCAATTTTCTGGCGATTAATCCTTTCACTTGCAAAAACTCTTCCTCTGTTTGAATTACAATAGGTTCATTAAAACATAGTCGTTGCAATTTTTCTCGCACAATCCACCAATTCTGTATGATTTGGTTCAATACTTCGCTTCCTGATTCGGTCTTCATTCTAGCATAATTTATATCATATCTTTAACTAGAAATAAAATTTTTACTCGCCACTGACGAATCTTGCGTCATTACTAAGGACTTTCTAAGTTATTACTTTCACCCCCAAAATTTATCATTGCATGGGATAAATGTCAACAGCACCCATAAACCTGAGGGGTGGATCGCTTGACAGAGAGGGATGTGAAAGTTATACTGTGTTGATTTATGAAAGCGGCCGTTTATCGGGGAACACAGAAATTAGTCATTGAATCCATGGAAATTCCCTTGATTGGGGATGGGGAAGTTCTCGTACGGATTGATACCTGCGGGGTATGTGGGACGGATTTAAAAAAAATCGAAGCGGGTCTTGTTTCTCCTCCACGGATATTTGGTCATGAAATGGCCGGGACGATAGCTCAAACCGGAAAAAATGTGCAACATTGGAAAGTCGGAGATCGGGTCGCTGTGTATCACCATATTCCTTGTAAGGACTGTTATTATTGCCGGGCTGGAGCGTATGCTCAATGTGAGACCTATAAGAAAGTGGGGACAACGGCGGGATTTGTACCGAGCGGGGGAGGGTTTGCGGAATATATCCGGGTCATGGATTGGATTGTGGAGAAAGGGATGGCAAAAATTCCTGATGATGTGAGTTTTGAAGTCGCCTGTTTTCTGGAACCTGTCAATACTTGTTTAAAAGCCATGAAAAAGGCGGAGATATTGTCCGGTCAGACAGTATTGATTATCGGACAAGGACCTATTGGTTTGATATTACTTCAGTTATCCCGTCTTCACGGTGCACGAGTATTAACCACTGATATTGTAGATTCCCGTTTAAAAAAGTCCATGGGGTTTGGAGCCGAGAAGGTGTACAATTCCAAGACTGGGAATATTTTGGAACAAATTAAAAAGGATACAGGCGAGCGGGGAGCAGATATAGCCATTGTTGCGACGGCGAATAATGATGTAATCCGATTTGCCTTTGATGCCATTCGTCCGGGGGGACAGGTGATGTTGTTTGCACAAACCAAACCGGGGGATATGGGTTCCATTGATATGGGTGCTGTATGCGCTTTGGAAAAGAATTTGATTGGAAGTTATAGTGCCTCTGTGGATTTGAATAAAGAGGTGGAAGAACTAGTATTTTCCAGAAAAATCAATGTAAAGGATTTAGTGACTCACCGGTTAAGGTTGGAAGAAATAAACCAAGCTATCGACTTAGCAACCCGACCAGCCAATGGGTCATTGAAAATAGTTGTCAAACCAAGCATTTCGAGTTAGGATATATCACAATGAGTATAGGACTAAATGTCATACTAAAATGGGGATAAACAAAAAAATCCTTTTGCAGGGGGATTTAATACAAAATTGTGTTACAATTACAATGTTTTAATTTTCATATATTCTGTTTTTTATAGGTAAATTTCATTAAATGATAGGAGAATTATGTCAAACAGCCAGATGACCGCCGCAGTACTTTATGGGAAAGAAGATGTGCGTATTGAGAAGGTGGCGATTCCTCAGGTTAATGAGAAGGAAGTCTTGGTTCGGATTAAAACAGCCTTAACCTGCGGTACGGATGCCAAGGTGTATCAACGAGGGTATCATGCCCGTATGATTACACCGCCTGCTATTTTTGGGCATGAGTTTGCGGGTGTTATTGAAAAAGTTGGAGAAGACGTTGACCATTTTAAACCGGGGATGCGTGTCGTCGCAGCCAATTCCGCGCCCTGCAATGAATGTTTTTATTGCAAGCGGGGAAGCCAGAGTATGTGTGATGATTTATTGTTTATCAACGGTGCTTATGCGGAGTTTATCAAAATTCCCGACCGGATTGTGAGACAAAACCTATTGGAATTACCGCATTCTGTAAGTTATCAAAATGCCGCGATGGTAGAACCTTTGGCATGTGTATTACGCGCTTTGGAAGAAACAGGAATCCGGCGAGGAGATACTGTTGCAGTGATCGGGACGGGTCCTATCGGTATGATGTTTATGAAACTGGCCAAACTCAAGGGAGCGCATGTGATTGCCGTAGGCCGTAGAGAAGAAAGATTGGAAATTGCCGACCGCCTCGGCGCAGATCAATTGGTGAATGCCGCAAAGGAGAGAAACCTGGTGGCAACCATACGAAGTTTTACAGAAGGACACCGGGGTGTGGATATAGCCATTGAAGCCGTGGGAACACCAAAAACCTGGGAGATGGCTGTGGCGATGGTCCGTAAAGGGGGAACGGTTAATTTGTTTGGAGGATGCGCTGCTGATACCTCGATAACACTAGATACAAAACGAATCCACTATTCTGAAATCACGATTAAGGCATCATTCCATCATACTCCGCAATATATTCGTGCGGCGTTGGAAGTCATCAAGGAAGGGAAAATTGATGCCCATGAATTTATTTCCGGGCGGGAACCATTGTCCAAACTGCCGGAAGTGTTGGATTTAATTGTGAATCGTCGGAACGGGGATTTAAAGGTAGCGATTGTCCCCTAATCTCTTGGGTATTCGATAGCCGGAGTATTTTCTTTATGCCTATTACAGAGTATTTACCCGGTGATTTTGCCCAACATATTAAGACTCCAGCTTCCAAAGAGGAAGCCAACAGGTATTGCGAAGAGTTGGCGAAAACTCATTATGAGAATTTTACCGTTGCATCCTTATTTCTCCCGAAAGACAAGCGGCAGCATTTCTACAATATTTATTCCTATTGTCGGTGGTCGGATGATTTGGCGGATGAAGTACCCGATCCGATAAAGGCGTTGGAACTACTCAATTGGTGGGAAAACGAATTGGAAAAATGTTATGCAGGAAAGCCCGAACATCCGGTTTTCGTTGCATTGCAAGATACGATTACCGCGTTCGATATTCCCATTACGCCGTTTAGAAATTTATTAATTGCCTTTAAGCAGGATCAAACGGTTACCCGTTATCCGACTTATCAAGATTTGGTGGGATATTGCGTGAACTCCGCCAATCCTGTGGGACATTTGGTGTTGTACCTGTGCGGATACCGGGACAAACAACGACAGGACTTGGCAGATTTTACTTGTACCGCACTCCAGCTAACCAATTTCTGGCAGGACATTGCGCTTGATTTACAAAAGGGTCGTATTTATCTTCCCTTGGAAGATATGGCAAAATTCCAATATTCTGAAGCGGATTTATTTTCCCATAAATATAGTGAAGCGTTTATCCAGTTAATGCAATTTGAAGTTCAGAGGACTTATGAATTATTTAAAAAAGGGTTGGAACTTTGTTCATTGGTCAATCGCAAAGTCCGGCTGGATGTGGAATTATTCAGCCGGGGCGGGATGGAACTATTGAATCGAATTGAGGACAATCAATATGATGTATTCACGCGGCGTCCGGTACTTTCCAAGAAAGACAAATTACGATTAATGTTTCAACGAGCACTTGGGATATAATATTTCTTCGTTGAAAGGTCTACTGTGGAAGATTCTCTTGAAAATTCATATTCCTATTGTTGTCAGATAGCCAAAAGCCAGGCGAAAAATTTTTATTATTCTTTCCTGCTGCTCCCGAAAGAAAAACGGGAGGCTATGTGCGCTATTTATAGTTTTATGAGATATTGCGATGACGCCGTGGATGATTCAAATGGATTGTCTGAAAAAAAGAATTCCCTGGACAAGTGTAAATCGGAATTGAATAACGCTTTTCGGGGGGAATATGGAGGCAATCAGCTTTTCCTCGCATTCCAGGATACTGTTCAAAAGTATCAAATTCCGAATTCTTATTTTTATGAACTGATAGATGGAATGGAAATGGATTTGGGGATTTCCTACTATCAAACTTTTGAAGACCTGTACCGGTATTGTTATAAAGCGGCGTCTGTTGTGGGATTAGTAACAATCCATGTTTTTCAATTTAAAGACGAGAGAGCCAAAGAGTTTGCGGAATATTGCGGGATTGGTTTTCAGTTGACGAATATCATCCGCGATATTGCCGAAGATTTTCAAAGGGGACGGATTTATCTTCCCCAGGAAGACTTACAACGGTTCCATTGCCGGGAATCTGATTTATCCGCTGGAAAGTTAACTGTAAATATGTTGAATTTATTGGAATTCGAAGTCAATCGGGCACAAGAATATTACACCAAAGCCTTGCCTTTGATTCCGTTAATCAAAGAGGACGCGCGTCCTTGTCTGATTGCTATGATGAAAATCTATGGCGGACTCTTGTTTGAAATCAGAAAAAAAAGGTATGATGTTTTTAAAAAGCGAATCCGGTTACCTGCATGGAAAAAGCTAGTCATCGGCGGGCAGGCCTGGCTGGATGCTCATTCCCAACAATAACGCGGTTCACATCATTCGATTATTTTTAGAGGTGCAATAATTAAAACAGTGATCATTATCGGCGGAGGCATTGCCGGTCTTGCCGCGGCTATCCGACTGGCCGAGCAGGGATACAAAATAAAATTGATAGAAAAAAGACCTGTTTTAGGCGGACGAGCTTCTTCCTTCACCGACCCCGACACTGGAGATCCGGTGGATAATTGCCAGCATGTTTTGATGAAATGCTGCACAAACTTATTAGATTTTTACCGCCGGCTGGGTGTAGCGAATCACATTCATTGGTTCAACCGGTTTCATTTCATTGGAAAAGATAATGAAATTTCGGAAATTTACGCATCTCCTCTTCCCGCACCTTTTCATCTAATGCCTTCCTTTTTAAAATTTTCCGCATTAAATTACCGAGATAAATTGGGAATCGCGTACGGATTATTTTGCATGCAGTCCCAGGATGAGACTCTTCACCCGGAATTGGATACGATTACTATTGACCAATGGCTTCGAGAGCATTATCAAACGGACCGGGCGATAGATACATTCTGGCGACCCACCTTGGTCAGTGCGTTGAATGAAGAAATAGAAATCTCCTCGGCAAAATACGCGTTCAAACTATTTCGGCTGGGGTTTTTAAAAGACACAACCGCTTATCAGATGGGAGTCCCGTCAATCCGGTTATCGGAGCTGTATTCGGAACCGAGTATTCAATTTCTCAACCGGCATGAGGGTGAAGTGATTTCCAAAAAATCTGTAACGGAAATATGTTTTGAGGAAAATCAGGTTACAGGTGTGCGGTTAACTGAAGGGACAATGATGACCGGCGATTATTACATTTCCGCAGTTCCATTCGATATATTATTAAATATTTTGCCGAAGCAGATTATCGAAAAGGAAACCTATTTCACCAATTTGAAGAAATTAAATGTTTCCCCGATAACAGGAATCCATTTGTGGTTTGACCGGTCGGTTACTCCATTAGATCATGCGTCCATCCCGTATCGGACGATTCAATGGATGTTTAATAAAACCAAAAATTTTGAGATGGGAAAATCTTCCGCGAATAATCCTTCTTATCTAGGATTGGTGGTCAGCGCTTCCAAAACCCTAATGGATAAATCGAGAGATGAAATCGTGAAATTAGTGCTCGAAGAAGTGCATGAAACATTTCCGGAATCGAGAAAGGCGAATCTTGTAAAATCCATTGTCATTAAAGAGCCCAAAGCAACCTTTTCACCGTATCCCGGCTGTGACTCCTATCGTCCTGATTCAACCAGTCCTTTTTCCAATTTCTATGTAGCGGGAGATTGGACTAAAACCGATTGGCCGGGGACCATGGAATCGGCGGTGATCAGCGGTTATCGTTGCGCAGAAGAGATTTCAAAAAAGCTATCAGGATAAAATTGTGAAATTTACTTCCTAACGGAATATAATATATCTGCAAATTGAATTGTTAAAACTATGGCAACTACTTATATAAGCATAATTCATTTTAGTTTGGAATTTTGTGTAATGTTAATGTGTTTTGGGATATCTTTTGCGGCCTGGCAATTGTATACCCGCGACCGATACCGGAACATGATGAATTATGCGTTTGGGTTTGCGCTCATCGGGTTAAGCGGAACCATCCAATCGTTCAACCTGACGACGGGAATTTATTTGGGACTCATATTCATAGGTAGAATTGGAGGATACGCTTTAATTTTACGTGGAGTATCCTATTCCAATACCAAACATGAAAAAGAGACGGGGAATCTATTTTATTCATTGGTCCCATTTTTTTCCAGTGTTCCCGGCGCGTATTTCATCAGTGCACTTATAACCGGTCTTATCGTGTTTCATTCTAATCGAAGGCGCAGGACTTTCCGCTCCGTATTCACGCGGAATTTTACAATATCTTTTCTATTAATTTTTTTTAGTGAAGGTATTTTTGTTTTTGCCAACACTTCTCCTCCGGTCTGGATGACCGCACAATTATTCCAGTTGTGCGGGTATGCAATATTAAGCTGGACATTTTTTCGATTTCCCCGGTTGCGAATCGTAGATAAATTACATATTGTATTACGGGGATTGGTACTGTTCAGCGTTATTGCAGTGATCATCCCCGTGACTCTGCTCATGTTTTATAATATTCGACAGGATGCGCTGGCCTCGGTTTCTCGGGATAGCCGAAGCATAGACGATTATATTGAAATAGACAAACAACGCGTTCTTCGTACCGCCGAAGCCATCGCAGAGAACCCTGGTGTCACCGGTATTCTAGAAAACAAAAAATACAAAAACACTTCACTTGAACCTGTGGTCCAGCTTCAATTAATTTTACGGGAAACCGGGAATGATTTTTTACTGGTGTTGGATAAAGACAGGAAACCGATTATTAATTTTACCGGGTCACCTTTTGAGGTGGAGCAATTATCCGATTTATGGCTGGTAAACAGAGCTTTTCAAGGACAACATCCGGTGACAGTTGAGGAAAACTTTGTTTCGCCTCTGGTCATCGTAAGTGCAGCTCCTATTCGAAAAGAAGGCAAGGTTCTTGGGATTGTCATAACAGGATTGAACATTACAGACAGTTATCTCAAAGGACTTAAAAAGAGTTTGCAACTGGATGTCAATATTTATCATGGAGACCGGTTGGTCGCTACCAGTTTCGACCTGTTATCCACTGAACGAAACAAAGTTACCCGGGAGGCCAATGTGGCTATTCTCAATCAGGTTCTGGATGAGAAGCAGGTTTATTTGGGTGAACCACAATTTATGGGACGGACTTATTATGCCGCTATCGCGCCGCTTTTGGGTTCCCAGCAACATGCCTTGGGAATGATCTTCACAGGAATTGCGGAAGACGAATTCGAATATCGTAAGAGTGAGATTTTAGCTATATTAATTATGGTCTCGATACCTATTACGCTATTGGCATGGTTTTTCGGTGCGCGGATGTCACGAAATATTACTCAATCCGTGGAATCGTTAAGCCGAGCCGCACAACTCGTAGCACAAGGGAATCTGGATGTGGAAGTCCCGGTCGCGTCAAGTGATGAATTGGCGGAACTGAGCCGGTTGTTTAACCAGATGACAGTCAAGTTGAAAGAGATCGACACGATGAAATCGGATTTCTATTCGTTTATCTCTCATGAAATCCGAACACCCTTAACGGCGTTACAGGGCGCGTCCGAAGCCTTACTTGAAGTGGGAACTGATTCTTTTACAAAAGATCAAAAGATGATGTTGCAAATTATCGTACAAAATTCCCAGCGGTTGAGCCGGTTGGTGAATAACCTATTGGAATTGGCAAAGTTGGAAGCGGGGAAAATGAATTTTACCAAGGTGCCGGTGGATATCAATGGCATCATTGCCAAGAGTTTGGAAACATTTGACCCCTTGGCGCGTAAGAGTAGAATCATGCTGTTGTTCACACCGATTCCCGACCTGCCGAAAACAACCGGTGACCCCGATTGGATTTTGCAGGTGGTTAATAATCTTGTGAGCAATGCGATAAAGTTTACCGAGGACGGGGGGCGAATATTTATTTCGGCGGAACAAAAATCCAATTCAACCATTGAAGTTCGAGTGAAAGATACGGGAATTGGAATTCCGCAAAATGAGTTGGAACATATTTTCGATAAATATCACCAGGTGCGGTCCTCCTTGACAAATAAAATCAAAGGGACGGGATTGGGGTTGTCCATTTGTAAGCATATCATTGAGGAAGTCCATCATGGTAAAATTTGGGTAGAATCAGAAGAAGGCAGAGGGAGCACATTTATTTTTGTTCTACCTCTTGTGGAGGTAAAATTATGAAATCATTACAAGGAAAAGTAACGTTGATTACCGGAGCGGGCAGGGGAATCGGGAAGGCGATTGCACAAGCGTTTGCGAAAGCTGGTTCGGATGTTATGTTGACCGCCCGCACAAAAAATGAGTTGGCACAACTCGCTGTTGAATTGGAAAAAGAAGGTGTGAAGGTTCATTATCATCCAACGGATGTCTCCAATAAGAAAGATGTGGATGGATTAGTCACGGAAATGATAAAGCTATTTGGGAAATGCGATATTGTGGTGAATAACGCGGGAGTGGGGATATTCAAACCGGTGTATGAATTGACCGATGAGGACTGGCAGACGGTGATAGGCACCAATCTCACGGGCGTGTTTTATGTGACCCGCGCGGTTCTCCCCTACATGCGGGAAAAGAAGTCAGGATACATTATCAATATTTCTTCTCTGGCGGGTCAGAATCCCTTTGCAGGCGCGGCGGCGTATTGCGCCAGTAAATTCGGTCTCAACGGGTTTACGGAATGTCTCATGCAGGATGTCCGTCAGGATAATATCAAAGTGTCTTGTATCTGTCCGGGTTCGGTAAATACGGATTTTGGGAGAAGCGCGAAAACAGATAACTCCTGGAAAATTGATCCCGCAGATATCGGGCAATTGTGTATTGATTTGGTTAGTCTATCCACTGTCTCGCTCGCCTCGAAAATCGAACTGAGGCCATTAAAACCACCGAAGAAGGGCTAGTTTTTTCTATTTACTTATCACAATAGTATTTTCATATAAAAGGATACCCTGACTGGTAAACCAATCAGGGTTACCCTGCGAAGGGTCTTGCGACCCTCCTTATTATAGTAACGTATCTTGTCTCCGACAGACTATAATAAATTACTATAAAAGTATTATACATCTTCTTTTTCCTAAATTGCAAATAATAATATTCTTACCAAATATTTTAATCTAAAGTTATAGTTCCCTATCAGTCTCCGACAGGCTATAATTGTTTATTATTTCTCTGAAGATTTTTATTCGTTATAGTTCCCTATCAGTCTCCGACAGGCTATAATTCTCCCACGGTGATATATTTATATCCGGGTGTTATAGTTCCCTATCAGTCTCCGACAGGCTATAATCCATAAACTGTATCAGGACTATACGAGACAGTTATAGTTCCCTATCAGTCTCCGACAGGCTATAATAGGGAAGGCGGCATTAAAATCTAAAGGAATGTTATAGTTCCCTATCAGTCTCCGACAGGCTATAATGAAAGGTCGGATATAGTTATATAACTCCTCGTTATAGTTCCCTATCAGTCTCCGACAGGCTATAATCTGATTGTTTTAAGATTTGCCAGTACAAGGGTTATAGTTCCCTATCAGTCTCCGACAGGCTATAATCTATCCAATGCACTCTTGAAAGGGAAAGAGGTTATAGTTCCCTATCAGTCTCCGACAGGCTATAATGATACCCGTGATACCATATCCGATTGGGATGTTATAGTTCCCTATCAGTCTCCGACAGGCTATAATAACATCAACAATGGGCACTGTGTATGTTGCGTTATAGTTCCCTATCAGTCTCCGACAGGCTATAATTAAAAAACATTTAACCTGTTCACGGTGTAAGTTATAGTTCCCTATCAGTCTCCGACAGGCTATAATTTCTAATCTCTGTAGCATCTTTAAAAAATGGTTATAGTTCCCTATCAGTCTCCGACAGGCTATAATACGGGGGACATAACGCCTTGCAGGCGAAGCCTGCAAGGCGTATTTTTTTGAATAAAAATGCAGGATTTAGAAGAGTAAGAGTTGAGAGGAGTTAATTTTTTTCTCATTTTTCCGGGGTGTTCCAATTAAAAGTTTCATATTACCATATTGTTTATCAGTGACCTGGAGACAGCAAATATTGCCTTGGTCAGGTAAATTTATTCTAAGACGGCGCAAATGTTTTTCGATAGCATCTTCGCCATTACAAATACGAGAATAGACAGAGAATTGTAACATGATATATCCGTCTTTGAGAAGGAAGTTACGGAATTTCATATATATTTTGCGGTCTTCTTTTTCGACGACCGGGAGATCAAAGAAAACCATAAGGCGCATAAATTTTCGATTCTCACTGCTCATAAAAGACAATCACGCAGAGTTTGCAAAGAAACCGCAAAGGACGCAGAGAAAGACGAGATTGCCACACTGCGTTCGCAATGACAAAACGAAAGAAAAGACAAGATGGGATATTATTGTTCATAGTCATGTTGTTGCAAGGGGATGAGTTCAGGCAAAAGCAATTTGTCATAATTATTTTCCAAGAGGGAGGTAGAGAAACTGCCAATGACGGATTCCATCGTTCGCAGAGCGGTATACTTTTCCCCATCCAGTTCCAGGTCAAAATGCAAGAGAGAGACCAGAGCTATGCGATGTTCTTTTTCCAGTTCGGTTTTATCGAAGGGGATATGGGACATTGCCCAGAGGTCCACCAAAGGGCGGTAGAGTTCCAAGAAGTCATCTGCCAGATTAAAAGAATTTAATTCGTTGTCATGGTGGATACCCAAAGAGGGGATAAATCCGTAGACTGCCAGAGTTCTAGCCAAGGCACCCCGCAAGATAGCGTAGCCATAATTTAAAGCCCCATTCAGAGCGAATTCAGTGTTTCTGGTTTTCCCATCGAGGAGTTTAGAGAAATAGACACGAGATGCCCAAGATTCGCGGTTGGAGGAGTCACCGGAGTCCACTTGTTTGGAGATGGCGAGTAATGTTTTTATTTCATTTAGATAAGCGGGTCGCAGACCCGCGTCTACAGAATCTGCAAGGAATTGCAGACAGTGGGATTGATTGAGGATTTTGCGTTGGATGATTTTTTGCCAGCAACGTTTGGCGAAGGGTTGTTTCATATCAATTTGAGAGCGGGTGATTTTGTTTTGACGGCTGTGTTGATGAAAGGAATATAAGGCACCACAGGGGATATGTTTTTCATCACAGGTAAAGAGGACAATGCCTTCTTTAGAAATCTCCCGTAAAAGATAGGAAGTCAGGGTGGTCTGGTCAGACTCCAAAACAATGGCGCTAATATCTTCCAGAGGAACGGTATGTTCTTCTTCCTGTTTAATGACCAGTTGTTTATTATGTAGAGTTAGATGTGCCGGTTGGCTTATGATTATGCTTCTCCATCCCACGGCGTTTTTCTCCCTTCACCAAAGAATAATTACCCAAGGGGTCTACCTGATATTTTTCAAAGATAAGACTGTTTTTTATTCCCATTCCTTCATTTACCCATGACCTATCGTGTGATTCCAAAGTAATATTGCTTGTACGACTATGGGTTCCTTTATAATAACCTATCAAGTCTTCTTTTTTTGTTTTTATATGGATTAAGTCATTTGGGTAAAGGCTAAAACAGAATTTATAGGTTTCATCCATGATGGGCCATTCCGATTCATCTATACCTTGAGTAATAGCGTTATTAGGCAATGCTCCTTTGACCAAATCGGCGACGTAAACTGGCACAAGGAAATATTTGTTGGATTTTTTAAAGACATCCACGCGAATCATACTGGCGTTATGAGCAATACCCTGATTGACGGGAACGCCTTTGACACCGGAATCCATGATTCTGATCGTGCGGACAATGGGACCTTGGGAACCATCATTGGTGGGTTTATAAAAAGGTTGTTCAAAAGCTTTTTTAGGATTATTAGCAAATTTTTCCAATTGTTGTTGAAGGGCTTGGTAGAGTTTGGTATCCCTGTTTTTTCCGTGCATCTCTTCCAGTTTTTCCAAAGTAATATTTTTCAGTGGAGTTCTAACAAGGGTATAGGGCTTATCTTCCTGCAAGTATTTGGCACTGCGGATGGTTTCCTCATGGGCGGGGCCTGTGGCTTTATGATTGGGGGCACGGGAGACAAAGAGAGGTTGGAGGTTTTCGATGTCTTCGGGGGAATAAGTTGGAAACTTTAAGAGATGCAGACCCTCTTTGAATTTTACGGGGTCGGTTTGGAGTCGCGCCAGGAGTTCGTCACGGAATCTGTGCCAGGGCTGGGGAAAATCTTCTCCCGTTCTCCTACTATATAGCCTATTGGTTTTAGAATACAGAGTAATTTTCTGTATCATGGATTGGCTGGAAGATGCGACTACTGTGGCATCAAGGGCATGATGTAAGTCATTTTCCTCCCGGATTTTGTTTAATCCCCAAAATCTACGCAAGTTAGCCGTCATCCTTCCATTTATTGTTATGACACGTTGTTTATCACTCCCCTCGGCAAATGCCAAGTGTTGTTTGACGTAATTGGAGAGAAATCGGGTGGCGTAACTGGTAGCATGTAAAGCGCGTGCTTTCCATTCTTTCTCATCTTCTTCATCAAATTTTTGTTTTAATAGATAGTCTTTCTTCTTCCCATTTTTGATATAAGCCTTCACATATTCACAGAAATCACACCATCTTTGACTGGTTTCAGACCCACCAAAATATTCAAAGGGAATGCGGTTACCTTTATTTTGATTTTCTTTGATTTTGACCAAGACTTTGTTCGTGTAATCATCAACAAAACTTCTGCTATAAGGTATGATGTGGTCAATTTCGGCATATTTTTCCTCAAATAACCGTTCAACAGGAATATATTCACCGCTATAAATACAATGTCCATCCTGCTCTTTCCAAAGTCGATATTTGAGGATATCCTCACCTTTGGGGTCAAAACCCGGTTTTAGTTCTTGAATTTCTTGGACAGTTCTTTTTCTATCTTCAGCGTTTTCTTCTTGACTATCCTTAATTTTTTCTCTTTCATCCCAAGGTTTTGCAAGTTCTCTGGTATTTTCAATATTCATCCAGTATGGGGGACCATATTCCCGAATAAGGGCATTGATGACTTTGCGGGCTTGAGTTAATGATCTTCTGACGACCGGATTTCTAATATCATCATCTTTAAAATTGGGTAAAATTTCCTCTTTACCAGTCTCTGCGGTAGGATTGCTTGGATTATAACCAGCCTTTACAGCGGCATCGTAATAGCCAAGACCGTCTTCCATTTCCTTTATTATATTCTTCAGCGCTTTCAGGGATAAGTG
This sequence comes from uncultured bacterium, assembly GCA_963768165.1. Lineage (GTDB taxonomy): Bacteria > UBP4 > UBA4092 > UBA4092 > UBA4092 > CAVYHJ01. Next base: position 42,101 of record CAVYHJ010000026.1, read on the forward strand.
TTGAACTTGGGTAAAGGAAACATCCCGGACGGCTTCAATGATATTGTCTTCAATCCCCTTTTCTTTCAAATGGTTCCTAATTTCGTCTTCTCTTTTATAAAAGGTTAAGATATAAGCGATGTCATCGAGTTTATCGGGTTGGTTTTTAAGAGTATCCCAAGTTGATTCTCCTAGAGATTTGCTAACTGCATCTTTGAGTTCATGGTAACCCTTTAATTCCACAAACTTGTATTCTTCGGGGTCTTTAATTTGAGAAAATTTATCTTCCTTCTTTAATTTCAATAGCTCTCGTATCTGGTTATAAGTAATCCCTGAATTATTCTTTTTTATAAATTCTTGGATAGCATCTTTCTCAATATCTTCTAATTTTCTTTCTCTTGATTTGTCCGGCTTAATCCATAGTTCATCCAGTTTGGAGGATAAATCAGAACTCTTTGCCGATAGGTTTTTGGATTTAATAAATTCTTTATCCTTTTTTCCTTCTTTTATTTCTTGGAGTTTGCCATAATGCAAATACCTGAAGGAAGAATCCTCAGACAAGTTTAATTTCTTACGAATTTGTTTATATGTAACACCACCGCTGTTTTGATATGCCATTTCTTCAATTATCTTTCTCTCGCTTTCCTTGAGTTCTCTTATTTTTCCTATGTCAATGATTTGAAGTTTGCTTAAATTATCAAATAATATAAATCGTTGGGCGGTATAACTCATCTTGGGAGCACGCTTCTCCCCTTTTATAACAGTACCATCTTGCAGGATTTTTTCTTTTTCAAAAATACAATATCCAACTTTTTTCAAGATGTCTTCGCCACTGGCAACAGGCAATTGATAGCCAAATATTTCAAGGTATTTATCTTGAAAAGATTGGGAGGTAGAGGGATTACCCAACTTTCTCTGACTTTCAAATAATTCTCTTGCCTCATGTTCCAATTCGGAGCGTGCCAAGCAATGGCTGTAATCGCTGGCTTTATTACGTTTGTGGTCTTGGAATTTTATATCTTTAAAAAGCATTTCACCGACGGTACGGTATCCCTGATTTTTCATCAATTCCAAATTAGCTTTAATATTGGTGAGAATTTCACCCGTTTCTTTGTCATCTTGAAGTTCACTTTTGCGATTGGATTTGAACCCGCGATGTTTGGCAAGATGATAAAGTACGCGGGTCCATTCAGCATTGTTTAGTAGTCTATCGAGACCTTCAGAACGAAGTTGATAGATGTCTTTTTCAAAGACATTGTTAAAAAGGTTTGATAGTTTTTCTTTGTCGAGAAGTTTTTCACTGACAAATAATTCTTTAATGTCTTTTAATCTTTGGGATTTTCTTTTTAACCTTCTGCGTGCTCCTCGGGACATTCGTCTTGGTTCAGCCAAAGGGGAACCATCCTTGGGATTTTCTGCTCGAGTGAAAGTTCTGACGCCTAAATTTTCGATGCGTTGTTGGTCTTCATTCAGAACACACCAACCGACTGAAGCGATACCGATATCAAGACCTAACGTGTATTTCATAGAAATACCCCCTATAAAGAATATGCCTTTAGTTGTATATCTTTTTGGGGGTTTTGTCAAATTTTATAGTCAAAATGATTGAGGGATTAGAATAAAAATTTCTTGATTTTGATTGACAACGAGGGAAATGGAGGTATAATAGAATAACAAATCAATTTTGAATGATGAATGTTGAATATAATAAAGGACGGCGTCGGGAAAGAGAAAAGCATCCATTCCCGACGCAGAGAGTGATAAAGTACCTTATTTAGGGTAGTGTAAGAGTAGCTTTAAGGGGTTTTTGAGGTGAAACTACCTTATCTTTACAACTTCAATTTAATAAATCTTCTATAAGGCAGGGATGAAGGAGATCGATCTCCTTCATCCCAACTCCGTTTCTTCTCCGTATTATCTCCGTATCAGCTTCGCTTCTACTTCGCTTTAGCTATGTTGGTCTTATGCTATATTTTCGGTGTTAATACAGAGCTAAAAAGGGATTATATAAGAGAAGTGACGGGTTTGTACGGGGATGAGGAGAGTTAAGGCATGGAGAGGCCGCCGTCAACGGGGAGATAGGAGCCTGTGACGAAAGAGGATAGGTCGGAAGCGAAGAAGAGGATGGCTTGGGCAATATCTTCTGGTGTAGCCAAACGGGTTAGGGGAGTTTTAAGAGCGAGATTACTTCGGTCGCTGGCGCTCCCTCGCAATGACAAAGGAGTCAAGGTCATACCGGGAGAAACCATGTTGACGGTGATGCCATGTTTGCCGAGTTCTTTGGCGAGACTGCGGGTTAATCCTAGTAAAGCGGATTTGGCGGTGGCATGTGCGGAGTATCCGGTGGCGGGACGGGTAATTAATGTAGACCCCAAATTGATGATGCGACCATAGTGTTGTTTTTGCATAATGGGAATGACGGATTGACAACAGAGCAGGGTCGTTTTTATGGTACCTTCAAATTCCGTTACATAGTCCGACCAATTTGTTTTTGTAATCGCCTGTGGGGCGGTGTATTCGGAAACATTGTTAACCCAAATATCAATTTTGCCAAATTGTTTTACGGCTACTTTTACCAGTCTTTTAATATCTGCTGGTTGGGTAACATCGGCTTGAACGGGGATGGTGATGCCCTTTTTTTTGAGAATGGAATTGACAACTTTTTGCGCTTCTTTACGGTTTTTGCGGTAGTTGACTACGACGGCTGCGCCATGTTCTGCCAATAGTTCCACGGTAGCGGCACCAATTCCCTGACTGGAACCGGTGATGACAGCGACTTTGTTTTTTAGCAATAAATCCATAATTGGTTGATATATTATATTTTTCTTCCTGCAAAACACTGGGATTCTTCCCCTTCGCAAGCTCAGGGTCAGAATGACAATACAAAGTGAACAAGGCTCAGAATGACAAATTGTGTGAAATTCCGTATAATGGATAGTTCACTTTTTACACTAATTATCTCCGAAATAAAAGGAACCGTCTACATGCCGGATTATGAAGGGTTAGCGGATAGCGTTATTCGCGGCCAACAACAGCGTTGTGTGGAGTTGACCAAACAGGCGATTGAAGAACAAATCTCGCCTGAAATTATATTGAATAAAGGATTAATTCCCGGAATGGATGTGGTGGGTGACCGATTCCGCCGGAATATCATTTATGTCCCGGAAGTACTTATTTCAGCAAGAGCGATGAAGTCGGCGATGGAGTTATTGCGTCCATTATTGACGCAAACCGGAGCGAAACCGATTGGCACGGCAGTGATTGGTACCATCAAAGGGGACTTGCATGATATCGGGAAAAATCTGGTGGGGATGATGTGGGAAGGGGCAGGGATGACGGTGATTGATTTGGGAATTAATAATCCGCCTGAAAAATATATCAATGCGATGAAACAGCATAATGCCCAAATTATCGGGATGTCAGCACTGTTGACAACGACCATGGTGAATTTCAAATTGGTAACGCAGGCATTGGAAAAAGAGGGGTTACGGGATAAAGTGAAAGTGATTTGTGGAGGCGCACCGGTGAATGCCAATTTCGCCCGCGATGTAGGTTGTGATGCCTATTCACCGGATGCGGCAACAGCCGTACAGACGGTCAAATATCTTCTTCAAATACATAACGATCCACAATTATTCAAATCGTCCGGCGGTTGGGTGAAGGGAACGGAGTAGAACTCAGTTTCGGGTTTCGAGTTCCTGGTTTCTAGTTAAAAAATTAATCCTACACTTTTTAGCTGTTACTCATCGAAATATCCCATTACTTGAATATCTTCCAGTTTTGGTAGATAAGGTTTGTCGGGATTGCTGAATTTAGGGAAGACCAGCAAGATATTATCGGAATACACAGGCGCGATTCCTCTTTCAACAAAAGTATCTTCTTTCCCCAGCATTATTTTTCGCTCTTCAAAAAGAGAAATCATTTGATGGCCGTCATCCGTTGAATAGTATCCCGCGAATTCCGCAGGGTAACATTCTGGATTGGTTTTATTGACACGCGCGCTCATAATCCAGGAAGGCTTGGCAAATTTAATCCAGACCCAACGGGCGTTGGATAAATTCATATCCTCCGACCAATGAGTGTGGAGTTCTTTGGCTCTTGAATCTTGCGTGGTGCCGTCCCATTGAGCGATGACGGTTGCACCTTTCTCGGGGTCTGCCAAATTAAATTCTTCGTCCGACATGTTGTTTTCTCCTCACTCTATTTTCTATATCCGGTACCACATCAGTCTATTGAATTATCCTCTTCTCGTCAATATAAATATTAACTTATATTATTCTTGATTCAGAAAATAATAAATTTATTTGCAAACATAGAATATGAGATAATATATAAATGAAGGAAAAAAATAAGCTTCTCCGATTCGAGTTGGCGGTTTGTTTCTTCTTACTATTATTTGTTGCGGATAATGTTCAAGCCTTTTTAGCCAAGGATACTTTTATTCGTTCGGAAGGAGCGGATAACGGATGGATTGCCTTACGATTAACCTATCCTTCATCGGTAACTTCCTTTCGATATACTGGTAATGCGCCAGTGCTAGTGTTTGTCCCAGGTGGTTTTAATCCGGGTTCACGTTTCTTATCTCCGGGACTCGCTGCTTTGGGGGATCGCGGAATTGTGGTAATTAGTTTCGTTTTTCCGGGCGGTTTGGATGGAATAAATGTAAAAAGTCAGGGCACTTATGATTACCGTGGAATCAATTGTATCGAGACCTTACGGGATGTATTAAAATTTGCCGCGGAGGAGTCAGTTGATTCAACGGGAAAATATATTTCCCAACTCGTCGGTGGAAACGTATTGGGATCTCAAGTGGGTCTTCTTGCAGAATCCAATGGTGGCCCTATTATCATAACGACATTAGATTTATATGGCCAGGAACTTTCATTTGTTCGGTATTTTGCCGGTGAGGAAGACCCAACCAGCGATCAATTGATTACTCTCGATTTAGGTTGGCTTAAATATGAATGTGATACGACCTTAATTGACAATACCGGTAGCGATGCGGATAACGTGAAGTATATTTCGTACGGGAATCCTCATTGTTTATTGGACTACTCCACGCTAGCGTATGATTCGCTTTATGCCATGGGATATGAGGATGGGGCACTACCCTTTCAGCCGGTTACTTACCAGGCAGGTATTCTCTTTTTTGATAATAATGGGGATCATAAAGTCGATACCACATCGGATGGAACTTATTGTATTGATGGAAATGAAAAACTCGATGCGGGGGACGATTATCCATTTTTTGCCATACCCACCTTTACCAATGGCACGGGGATTCAGATTCATTATTCCATGCCTTTATTAGAGCAAGCGACCGCGCGGAATATACTCAATCCATCTCAATGGCCCAAACATATTGCGACACTTTCCGAGACCTCTGCTTTTTGGTCAATACGGGATGCCACATTACATTTCTCCAATTTATCAACCCAAGCGCCCAATGTGCATGCACTGTTAATTTTTTATATTCGTGATCACGTTCAAACTCAATCAGACAAACCGCATATTCAACAGGCGTATGACGACTTTCGGTCACAAGGCATCTGGACGCGGTTGAACCCGGATACCGTCTATCTCCAATATATTCTTCAAACGACTCTTCCTTCCGGGACTCCGGATAATGACGCGAATATTCCGGTTACTCCGGGTACCATAGCAAACTATTCTGAACCATTTGGTATGCTGAGTTATCCACTGAATTCTGTAGAGGCTGCTGCTGTTTGCGAAATGGCTGATAGGACTTATTATAATAATTGGGCACTGCATTTATCTTCTGTTATTACGCAAGTTCCAACTGATGCACCCCTTTGGAAATTATAGAATTTAGCTAACCCCTTTTAATCTCTCTTTATTTCCACAAGGAACCGGTGAAAGGGTTATTGGAAAAATTCCCAAATTTGTTTTGGAACGGAGACTGGAGGAATCACAAATCCATCGGCATTGACATGAGCGGCGTAAATATCAGCATTATCAAATCCGCCATTACGGGTATCCCACCAGGTAATAATGGCTCCTCCCTGTCCATCAGGAGTTAGTACAGGGTTCATTTGAATCCCCTGGGCGGTGCAAATCGCCACTCCGTTGGTTATCCATAAGGTGGAACCCTGGCTATTCACTCGTTGAGCATAAATATTCACTATTGTCGTTGTAGAATTGGACGGCATATTTCGATAATCCCACCAGGTGAAGATCGCTCCACCGGTATTGTCGGTACATAATTGAGTCCCCATCTTGATATTGTTTGCGGTGCAAATCGCCACACCGTTGGTTGTCCATAAGGTGGAACCGTTGGAATTAATTCGTTGAGCGAAAATAGCGTAATTATTATATTGTCTTCTAGAATCCCACCAACCAATTATCGCGCCGCCTTCACCATCGGACAGAATATCCGGGAAGATTTGGTCTCCGATGGCCGTACAAACCGCTACACCGTTTAATGTCCAGAGAGTTGAACCTTCACTATTGACCCGTTGCGCATAAATATCGGCTCCTTGAATCAGATTTTTTGTTGTATCCCGATAATCAAACCAGGTGATGATCGCGCCCTGATTATCATCCCAACAAATTTGCGGTATAAGCTGATCATTGGCGGCGGTGCAAATTGCCACACCATTTTCCTTCCATAAGGTTGACCCTGCGCTATTGACCCGTTGGGTATAAATATCAGCTCCTTGTGCTGGATTTTTTGTCGTATCCCGATAATCGTACCAGGTGATGATGGCACCACCGACACCGTCTGGAAATAAATAAGGCAGTAATTGTTCATTGTTCGCGGTACAAATGGCCACGCCATTGGGAGTCCATAAAGTGGAACCGGTACTATTGATTCGTTGGGCATAAATATTGGTGGTTGTGGTCGTGTCAGATGAAGAATTGCGGGCATCTGCCCAAGCAATGATGGCTCCGCCTGCATTATCGGAAACAATAGTTGGATATATTTGATCATATTCTGCCGTGCATATAGCGACTCCGTTAGCCGTCCATAAGGTTGACCCATCGCCATTAATTCTCTGGGCGTAGATATCGGCACCTTGAGTAGGGTTATCCGTCGTGCTTCGATAATCATACCAGGTGATGATGGCGCCGCCGACAGTGTCAGAAACCAATTTCAATGTACCCAAAGCAAAGAATTGGTCGTTCTTTGCAGTACAGATTGCCACCCCATTAGGTGTCCAAACGGTATGGCCATATTTATTAAACCGTTGGGCATATATATCCGCGCCTTCGGAAGAATCCGTACTAGAGACATTGCGGTAATCGATCCACGCAATAATGGCACCGCCGTCATCGTCAGGACAAAGATGCGAGATATATTGAGTGTTCTGAACCGTGCAAATAGCTACACCATTCATCGCTGATTGGCCAATTACTATAGAGGGAAATGTAGCGAGTATGAAACAAAATAAAATGATTTTATTCATACTGATTTTGGATTTGATTCTTGGCTTTAGACTTATTTATTAGCTCCCGCGCTGGTCAACATTTCCATCAGTTGGTCATTTCCTTTAGATTTGGCAACGGATAATGCCGTTTCTCCATGGATAGTGGCCAGGTTTACATCCGCGCTGTGGTATAACAAAGTCTCTACCACATCTATATGTTCCCCTTCGCAAGCAGCAATTAGCGCTGTCATACCGAACTTGTTTTGCACATTAACATCCACATTTTTTCCCAACAATAAATTGACAATCGCTACATTTCCTTTTCGAGCGGCAGCCATTAAAGGAGTTCCTCCAGCTTCATTTATGGCATTGGGGTCCGCACCTTGATTGAGCCATTGTTTGGCTTTGATAGAATCATTGTTTTGAATAGCCAATATTAAATTTTCATTAAGTTTATTAATAGGTATTGAAGGTGTTTGAGACGGTTGAGGAGGGGTCGGTGTTGGAGTGGGAGTTGGATTATTGGATTGACGTGATGGTCCTGGAGGAGGATGCGATATATGCCGGCGTGGATTGGCAACGGGATTGGTTATCGCTGTGGAAGGCGGCGGATTGGTTGCGGGTTTGGTCACCACTGTGGAAGGTGGAGGGTTGGCTGTGGGTTTGGTTATATTAGGGCGGGGCGGAGGATTGGCTGTGGGTTTGGTTATATTAGGGGGGGGCGGAGGATTGGTTACGGGCTTGGTTATATTAGCAGGAGGCGGCGGATTAACAGCAGGTTTGGTGGTATTGGCAGAGACAACTGTCAACGGCGCGGTGGTGATTTGTGGTTTTGACGGGATGGACAAAGAACCGACAACGACTGGAGTAATCACTTCTTCAAAATTAATATAAGAGGCAATACATCCCCCGATAACCATAAAAAGACCAATAAGACCGATGATAATAGGTGCTCTATCAGATGACCAATGTTTTACGCATATCCAAACATATCCATTAACTAAAACTAATAATCCAACACCAATAACTATATATGAAACTACTGCAAATAAATCCATAAAAAAACCTTTCTTCTTGCTAGTTAAATCATACGTACCTAATATTTTATGCGAAGGTGTCGCACGATGTATTTCTGTAGAGTACCGTTTCAGGGTAAAACCACAATCTATTATTATCTAATAGACTTCACGGAATCGCAATTTTATGGGACAATATAAAATTGAATTCAGAAGAAGCGAGGTAGTCTATGAATTATAAAACTTTTCCTAGAACGAATGTAGTGGTATCGGAAATTGGGTTTGGAGTGTGGAGTGTCACCACCAATTGGTGGGGAAAAGTAGATGAAAAAGAAGGCATTCATTGGATGCAAAAAGCCTTTGATTTGGGAATTACTTTCTTTGATACGGCGGATACCTATGGCAAAGGATATGGCGAAACCATCATGCCCAAAGCCTTTAAAGGGAAACGTGATAAGATTCAAATTGGCAGCAAATTCGGATATGAATGGGAGAAACATGCCGATCGTCCCGGTAACGCACAAACAGAATTACCGCAAAATTTTTCACCGGCATTTGTTAAGAAAGCCTGTGAAGGCGCTTTAAAACGCATGGAGACTGATTATATTGATTTGTGGCAGGTACATAATCCCAAGATGGCATTATTAACGGATGAATTATTCAAGACCTTGGAAGATTTGAAACAGGAGGGAAAGATTAAAGCTTATGGAGTGGCACTGGGTCCGGCGATTGGTTGGGAAGAAGAAGGATTGGTCAGCATGGAACGGTGGAATGTTCATTCCTGTCAGACGGTTTATAATTTATTGGAACAGGACCCCGGACGGTCGTTAATCAAAATGGCGGAAAAAACTCAGACGGGACTCATGTCTCGCGTTCCACATTCTTCTGGCGTTCTGCAGGGTTTGAAACCCAATTTCAATCCCAATGACCACCGCTCTCATCGCAAATTACAATGGTTTGCGGAAGGGGAAAAGAAAGTCGAGAAATTGCAATTCTTGTTGGAAGGCGGGAAACGGACATTGGGACAACTGGCATTGGAATATATTATCAGCCAGCCGACCATGGTTGCAGTTCTTCCGACGATTACTTCCGAAAAAGAATTGGATGAATTCGCCGCGTGCGGCGGATGTTACCTGACAGTGGAAGAAATGGCGCGTGTCAAGGATTTATACGAGCATAATTTCTATATTGAATCAGAGAACGAGCCAGCAGTCGCAAAATAATTCAATGGATATTCATTAATCGTTCCAAACCATGATTAGTGGATGGAGTTGAAATTTTGGCGCAGATTCTTCATCCGAAACTATTTTCTCCTGGTTATATATCCCAAGATGTCCTAGAAGTTGTATATCCCCTCCGGTTTTCAGTAGAATAATCAAGCAATGATAATTATTCAATACAGGAGAAAAAATTATGCCCATTGTTGATTGGCCCATAGAACAACTTAAAAAATATAAACCAAAATTAAACAAACAAAAGGATTTTGAAAAATTCTGGAAAGAAACTCTCACACAGGCTCACCGGCAACCGCTTCGAGCCAGAGAAGAAAAAATAGATCATCCCATTAAAAGTATAACAGTTTCCAAGATTTATTTTGATGGATTTGAATCCGGTACGACGGTTGGTTACTACATTCGACCCAATAGGAATGGCAAATTTCCGGTCATAATGGTGTATCACGGATATACGGTTGATAAGGGATTTCCCCACGATTATTTACCCTGGCTATCTTTGGGTTGCGCGGTTTGCACCATTGACACACGGGATCAAACAGGTGAAAGCACAGATGGACGCTCTTACGGCGCTGGACATATCCTCGGCTGGATGACCAAAGGCCTCGAATCACCGGAACGTTATTATTACCGCGGGGTTTACATGGATTGCGTCCGTGCGATTGACTACGTCTGGTCTAAACCGGAGATTACTACCTCTCATATCGCTGTGACTGGCGGAAGTCAGGGAGGGGCATTATCTTTGGCGACCGCGGCTTTGGATTCCAGGGTGAAAATCTGCATGTCGGATTTGCCGTACCTTTGTCATTTCCGCCGGGCCATAGAAGCATCTACAGCGGGACCCTATTTAGAACTGCTTACTTTTTTTAAACAACATCCCCATAAAGAAGAGCAGGGTTGGAAAACCTTGAGTTATTTTGACAACTTAAATCTTGCCGATCGCATTAAAGCTAAAACCTTGGTTACCATTGGATTGCAAGATACAATTTGTCCACCCTCTACGATTTATGCGATTTATAATCACATCAAATCACCTAAAGAAAATATCGTTTATAACTATTGGGCACATGATTTTTTTAGTATCCACATGGATTTTAAGTTGCGTTGGTTGGCGAAGAAATGGTCTTTTCTTGGTAAATAGAAATCTTTCTTAACGTGATTATTACCGATTCATAAATAATAAATCATTGGTAAGCATCAGTTGGAAGAGTCAAAAGATTTTCCAACTCCTAATAATCGTTTGGTCAATTCTCCTCCATCCATGATTAATTCACGTAACGCCTGATCAATATGTTTGTCAAAAAGGATAAATTCATTATTTTCATCTGCTGCAAGAAGAGCTGCTTTTCGCATCAATTCTTTAATAAACGCCGGACTGACATTTTCCGTTCGGTGAATAATTTTTGTCCAATCTTTTACTTGAATTTGTAGACCTTTACTATAAAGTTCAAAAATGAGTTTGCGACATTCAGCGTCCGGTAAAGGAATTTCCAGCGCTTGGTCAATTCGTCCCGGACGTGATGCCAGCGCAGGTTCAAGGATTTCCGGGCGATTGGTCGTGAGGAGGAATAGTATATCTGCATCCTCAGCCAGTCCGTCCATTTGATTTAGCAATTCAAAAAGTAAAGAATTGGAACAGGTGTCTTGCCGAGTTCGTTCCTCTGCGATTAAGTCTACGTCTTCCAAAATAATGGTTGCGGGTTCAAGCATTCGTGCCATCTGGCAAGATTTCCATATTGTTCCTACGTTGGGACCTGTCAGAAGAATGGTTGTCCGTTCCTTCATTTGGCTCGCTAGATACATAGCTGTAAGAGTCTTACCGGTGCCAGGTGGACCATGCAATAGAATCCCACGTTTTAGATGCCGATTTGTGGAACGGAGTTTATCGCTAAGTTGTGTAAAACGTATAGTATGCCTTTCGACCCGTTCAAGAATTCCTTTAGGAAGAATAATGGCATTTCTGGAGATAGTTGGCAATTTATGGAAATGAATATCATAATCTCCTCTACGCTGATTATACTGAATAGAAATAATACGCCCACGATAAATATTCTTCTTACGTATGATTGTTCGAATATCTGTAAGAAAATCTTCCGCTTGTTTCCGTGAAGGCGCCATAACCTCTAAATCAATTTTCCGTCGAAAAAAAGTTTCTTCGGGACCTTGCAAAAATAAGACAAATTTATTATCTTTATTTTCCAGAAGATAAAGTCCTGTTTGTACACATGTTAGGACCTCTCCCCGGTCTGCGGGTATGTTTTTATACTCTACAGGACCTTCGGCGGGTTGATTTTGTCCCATGAGCCCTCTGGAAGGAGGAGTTATAAGATTTGATAATTTCAGACTCCTATATTCAGAAGGTGAAACTACCCCAATTAGGTCGGATTGCAGTCCTTTTGACTTTATAAATTCCTCGATCGCCAAATGCAAATTGATATGATCGGATTTCCCAAATTCTTGACTGACAATAGGCAATTTTCGAGGGTCTGTTTGAAAAAAGGTTTGAAGCCGTGTATAAAAACTCGAAACTTCTTTATCTGATTGGGTTGCTACTTGTTCTAATAATCCTTTGAAAGAAGTAATAAACTCGTTTATTTGCGTTGATTTGGGTTCAGTCATATTTTATCCTTTACATAATTAGTTTCTACCAACTTAATGGGTATCATATCATAAAATTAGAAAGTCGAAGATGAGATAGACCTATTCCCAACCGCAGCCTGATTCTGCTACAATCGCATCAATATGACCGTACGTTATTCCGATATTCTTGAGGCTGCCAAACATGGGCAAAAACTGGTGATGGAAACACCACTGACGTATACACACACGTTTAGCGAATTAGCGGGCGGTGTAGTATTTCTCAAGGAGGAAAATTTCCAAAAGACGGGCTCTTTCAAAATTCGCGGAGCCTATAATAAGATACATCTGTTGACATCCGCTCAAAAGAAAAAGGGAGTCGTCGCTGTTTCTGCAGGAAACCACGCGCAGGGAGTCGCATTTGTAGCCACCCATTTTGGTGTGAAATCTACCATTGTCATGCCGGAAGGAACGAGTTTTGCGAAACTGGCAGCGACCCAGGGGTACGGCGGAAAAATTGTTTTATATGGAGAAAATTTTGACGCCGCTGCCGCCAAAGCAAAACAGATTCAACAGGAAACCGGCGCGACATTGATTCATGCTTATAATGATGAACAAATTGTTACCGGGCAGGGAACATTGGGTTTGGAAATTCTACACCAGTTACACAATCCGGATGTTATCGTATGTCCCATTGGTGGAGGGGGATTAATTTCCGGAATTGCATTGGCTGTTAAAACGCATCGCCCCAATATAAAAATCATTGGGGTGCAAATGTCCAGTGCCAATGCCATGTATGAATCGGTCCGCAGAAAAAGAATATGTAGTATCTCCTGTCACACTTCCATAGCCGATGGGATTGCCATCAAATCTCCCGGGGAAGTTACCTATCCCATTATTAAGAAATATATTGATGATATTGTGCTTGTGGATGATGAAGAAGTGGCCAATGCAATTTTAATGCTTTTGGAACGGGCGAAACTGGTAGCGGAAGGTGCCGGAGCCGTGCCATTGGCAGCCTTGTTGGCAGGAAAGATTAAAACAAAAAATAAAAATGTAGTACTGATCATCAGTGGCGGTAATATTGATGTTAACTTGTTGTCATTGATTATTGCTCGCGGATTGGTGAAGGCGGGACGTTATTTGGATGTGACCATCACCGTTCCGGATAAACCGGGTCAACTAAAAAAAATATTGGATATCATTGCTATTACTAACGGGAATGTGATCACTATATTTCATGAAAGATTGAAACAATCCACTCCCATTGGTATGACGACCATCCGGGTAACATTGGAGGCGCGTGATGCCAAACATGCCGGTCAAATTCGTCAGCACCTGCACAAAGCGGGCTATATTTTAGAATAATAATTATTTTGTATTTGCAATACATAAATTGTGATATAATAAAAAATATCGTTCAATATTAACTAACAAGGAGAAGATTGTATGAGAAATTCAAAACAAGTATTCCTTCCATGGTTAATTGTACTATTTTCATTGGTGTTTGTTGCCGCCTCTTTTTCTCAAGGACTTAGTCCTAATACATATTTGGATAAAGCCAGAGGTGCTAGAGGAGGTTCCCCGACCGCACCTCCACCGGGGGTTTCAGCGGAAGAATTGGCCAGATTCCAGACGGGAAATCAAGTATTGACCGGACAATCAACGCAACAACAAGAAATTAAAATGATTACAGTTGTGGAAGGGGAATTGGTGATTTCTGCCAAATCGGGTGAAGTTTTACAGAGACCTGTCAGAAAACAAGTTCCTGAATCACTCAAGGATAACTATTATGATGATGGAACTCATGGAGATGAAGTTGCCGGAGATGGGATTTATTCCAACGTAGTTGTACGTAAAGATGTTATTAGTCAAACTGAATTCAAAGAACGTATCGCTCTGGAAAGTTTAATTAATAAGGTTGCCAAAGATAACCCGGTGGAATTCTATCGAGTGTTTATTGCGGCAGATGGACATGATCCGGAGATGCCTTCTTATTCTTACTGGAAATCGCGTCGGGATGAATTTGTCAATGATTTTAAGACGCGAGCCCTAGCTCCTTATAAAGATGCCAATGGTAATTTTTACGAAGTCTATGTCTCTCCGCAACAAAGTTTGCCCAATACTCCACAATTGGCGGATCAATTATCCAGCCAGCAAAACGGTTACCATAATGCGGCACCTGCCGTTCAACAAAGAGTGAACCAGGGGGATCAACCGGATTTAGGCGGGATGCCTGTTAGCGGTTCCTACTTTGGCGAACAAAACCGGATGAAATAAATTGAGATTTTTTCTGGAGAATGTGATTTTTGGCTAATAAAAAAGAATCGTTGAGATCCCGCGCCCAGGAAATATTCAAGATTCTTAAAAAGACTTATCCCGACGCCAAGTGTAGTTTAACATATCATAATCCCCATGAGTTGCTCATTGCTACGATTCTTTCCGCACAATGTACCGATGAGCGGGTCAATATTGTTACCCTGGATTTGTTCAAGAAATTTACTAGTACAATATCTTTTGCGAAGGCAGAGTTAAGCCAATTGGAGCAAGATATTCGTTCAACCGGTTTCTACCACAATAAGGCCAAAAACATTAAAGCCGCTTGTCAATTGATTGTCGAAAAATATCAAGGTCAAGTCCCGCGAACGATGGACGAATTATTGAGTCTTCCGGGAGTCGCACGGAAAACCGCCAATGTCGTTTTGGGTAATGCGTTTGGCATTGCGGTCGGAGTTGTGGTGGATACGCACGTGAACCGCTTGACCCGTCGTATGGGATTAACTAAAGAAAAAATGCCGGAAAAAATCGAGCAGGATTTAATGAAACTTTTGAAACAGAACCAATGGGTGGATTTTTCGCATATTCTTATCTTTCATGGCAGGAAAGTTTGTTCAGCCCGCAAGCCGGAATGTGGCGTGTGTCCCGTTGAAAAATACTGTCCTAAATTATTTTCTTAATACGCTGCCGGTATGTTAATATAATTACACTTTTCTTTGGGCGCATAGCTCAGCTGGTTAGAGCGCTCCGTTCACATCGGAGAGGTCACAGGTTCAAGTCCTGTTGTGCCCACCAGACACTGCAAATCCACGGGCATCGGCTCCTAGGATTCTTTGAGACCGGGGGTACCTTCCTTGTCAGCAATCATCACCACATCATATTCAGTTCGGTCTAAGGGGAATGAAATTATATTTGGATTTCTTTGTAACGGGGGTCAAGGATGTCGCGTAGTTTGTCGCCAATAAGGTTGAAGGCGAGGGTGGTAAAAATCAGAGCGAGAGCGGGAGAGATAATCAGATGCGGGTAAGAGCGCATGGTTTGCCAACCTTCACTGGAAAGGACACCCCAACTGGCGTAGGGAGGTTGAAGTCCCAGCCCGATGAAACTTAAAAAGGATTCGTAAAGAATATTGGTGGGGATGGTATACGTCAGGGCGACAATAATTGGACCCATGAGATTGGGTAGAAGGTGACGCAGGGTAATATGCAGAGGATTTCCGCCAAGCGTCTTGGCGGCTTCGATAAATTCCATTTTCCCCAATCGTAGGACATTGCCGCGTACCAGACGGGCGATACCGACCCAATTGAGAATGGAGAGCGCGATACAAATTCCGAGAAGGGTTTTGAGTCCGCTGGAACCTTCGAGAATCGGGATACTGGCAAAAATCAGAGTGAATAAAATCATGAGCACAATATCCGGCAGGGCATAGAAAAAATCAATGAAACGCATCATGAATAAGTCAATAAATTTTCCGCGGTAGCCGGAGATGATGCCATAGATAGTGCCGATGAGGAGAGCGGTGAAGGAGGTTAATAGTCCAACCATGAGAGAGACGCGGGCGCCATACACCACGCGGGAGAGCATGTCACGACCGAGGGAATCGGTACCGAGCCAATGGGTTGTATCGGGCGGTCTGAGGGCGTTCGCCAAGTCTTGTTCGGTATAAGAAAATCGCAAGAGTAGGGGAGCAAAAATGGTTATAAAGGTCAATAAAACAAGAAATAATGCGCCCAGAAAAAATGCCGGATTGCGTAACAAAAAATGTTGTCTCGATTTTTTGGATTCATCCATTGCATTCATGATATTTTCACCCTAGGGTCGGAGGTCATGTGTAAAATATCACTGAGGAGATTCGCCAAAATAAGGGCGATACCGTAAATCAAGGTTACGCCAAGGACTAGCGGGTAGTCGCGATTGCTGACCGCCTGAACGAAATATTTACCCATACCGGGAATCGCAAAAATCATTTCAACTACAAACGAACCTGTAATTAGTCCCGCTATCATAGGTCCCGAAATGGAAATAAGTGACGTAAGAGAATTACGCAAGAGATGTTTTCCCAAGACCCAAATTTCAGGCAGGCCTTTGGCACGAGCGGTGCGGATAAAATCCGATTGAGAGGTCTCCAACAATTCGTTTCGTAATAATAAAAAAAGGTAAGCGAGAGGACGTCCGCCCAAGGTTATCAAGGGAAGTAGCAAATATTCCAGACGAGGAATCGTCAGATGGAAAGAAAACAGAGTGACGGATTCACCTTCCCACAACGCGGGCGGGAGCCAATTCAATTGATCGGCAAATATTAAAACGAGAAAAGGTCCCAAAATAAAGGAAGGAAGGGAAAGTCCGGTTGCCGCCGCTGATTTAAGAAAATGGTCGGGCCAACGGTCGTGAAATGAAATGGAAATGATACCCAAAATTACACTGAGGACGCAGCACAATCCAAAAGTCCACAACCCAAGATATAGGGAATTGGGCAGGGATTCCCAGACAATATCGCGGATGGGACGACCGATATAATTCAAAGATTCGCCAAAATCACCTTGGATAAGTTTTGTGAGATACTGGAAATATTGTGTGTACAGCGGCAAGTCCAAACCATAGTGTGCGTTGATATTGGCTTTGACTTCAGGAGGAAGAACTTTTTCCGAATCGAAAGGCCCACCCGGGAGAAACCGTAGGAGTAAAAATGTCGCTGTCGCTAGAAACCAGAGCACCAATAACGCCAATAGAAACCGTCTTACTATTAAAATAAACATTTAGGTATGATATAGTTTTTACTCAATATGTGCAAGAAAATCCCATTGGAGGAGATAATTTGTTTAAAAAGCTTATTTTATTATTTTTGACGATAGGTTTAGGATTCAATATGTCCGCTCGGACTCAGGAAAATAATCGGATTGATAAAGAAAAAGTTGCCCAATTGATAGATGGATTATTAGATAAAAAAAGTCTCCAGACGGCGCAAATCGGGATGTATTTTATTTCATTGAACAATCCCGGTTCTCCCATTTACACCCGTAACGGAGATAAGTCGTTGATTCCTGCCTCGTGCATGAAACTGGTGACCAGCGCTGCCGTTCTTGACTATCTGGGACCTGACTATACTTTTGAAACCAAAGTCTATGCCAAAGGAACCGTTACAAATGATGGGGTGTTGCATGGCAACTTGATTCTTTATGGAACAGGGGACCCATCCATGTCCGACCGGTTCCCACCCCACCGGATTACCGCCGCATTGGAAAGTTTGGCAGATCAGGTTAAAAAGGCGGGGATTACACGTATTGAAGGTAATGTCATCGGGGATGGTACGTACTTTGATAACCATGAAATTGGCGAAGGTTGGTCACATACTTATCTTCATGATTGGTATGCCGCGAAAGTCACGGCACTCGCCTTGAATGATAATTGTATTAATTTCAAAGTGATTGGCGGGAAAAAAAGCGGTGACCCGGCAAGTGTGGAATTTTGTCCCGAAACGGCTTATGCGAAATTGGTTAATGGGGTTAGAACGGTTCGCCATGGATCAAAAAATGGAATCGGATATGACCGGGCAATGGGGTCAAAAGATATCCATATTTTTGGCACTATCCCTGCGGGCCAATCCAGTGGAATTTCCTGGGTTTCCGTGGATGACCCCATAGAATTTACCGCGCAAGTGTTTAAAGAAGTCCTTGAAGGAAAAAGTATCTCTGTCTCCGGTCAGGCCGTTCCTATCCGCCAGCCGCAGCCTAGTGCTGTTACCGCGGATGCCAAAGAAATTGCCAAACATATTTCGCCCCCGTTAAGCGAATTACTTAAACCGGTGTTGAAAAATAGCCAAAATCTTTACGCGGAAATGTTATTAAAAACTCTTGGCAAAGTGAAATATGGCGAAGGCAGTTACGATAAAGGATTAAAAGCTGTGCGGGACTTTATGGAAAAAAACGGTATGGATTTGACCGGTTATGAACAATTTGACGGAAGCGGGTTATCGCCATACAATCATATATCACCCCATCAGTTGGTGGAGATATTGAATACCATGCACCGGCATAAATATGCGCAGGTCTTTTATGATGCGATGTCTATTCCCGGCAAAGACGGGAGTTTAAAATCTCGCTTGCACGACCTGTCGAATGTCATGCGTGGGAAAACTGGCGGAATCAAAAATGTGCGCACCTTGACTGTTTATTTAACCACCAAATCCGGGGAAACGTTGGCTTTTTCGATAATGAGCAATAATTTCAAGAGTCGTGAAGCCGTGCGTCTCATGGAAAACGCACTTGTGGAAAAATTAGCACAGTTTTAAATGAAATGGTTCACACGTAAGGGATATTGAACAATGAGTGAACAACCGACAGCGATTAGCCAGACTCTCTGGCAAGTCCTTGATTCTCTTCAGATTACCGATGAAATCGGGTCACGCATTATGAAAGAATCTTGGAAAAAGATTCTGGGTGCGACTCTTGCGATAAACGCAGAATATGTTAGTTTTCACGATTCCATACTTACAATCAAAGTCGTCCACCCCGCTTGGCAAAAGGAATTTAAACAAATGGAACATGACTTGATTACCAAAATAAACGATCATTTGGGCGCGAAATTGATTTCTAAAATCCAAATTCTTACTCCTTCTTTCGGTGACAAAAAATCTGTCAAAAAAGGCAAAGGGCAGAAAAAGTTCGAATAACCGGATTTGCAATGAACGAGATCAGTCTCGTTCATTGCAAATCCGGTAGTTCGAGGAATATGGATTGGATAGAGGATATACTTGAGGGAAAGGCTGGTAATTTCTATGAATTCAGTGATTTGGATTGAGAAAATGAGTTCAAAACTCGGTTGGGTCATTTTATTTTGTTTTCTGGGATTAGTGTCCAGTTTAAGTTTTGCGGATGAACCGATTCCCCCTTTATTTTTTGCCTTACAATCCCATTCTTTGCAAGGGGATACAACCGCACATACACAGGCGATGGAGTTCATGCAAAAAGCCGGCGTTAAAATCATGCGCGATGAAATGTATTGGTCTAATGTGGAAAGAGAAAAAGGGAAAATCATAATTCCGGAAAATTATAAACAGAATGTGGATATCACGCTGGCGCATGGGATGGAATTACTGATTATATTGGATTATGGTAACAAATTTTATGATAGCGGAAAATCGCCCAATACGCCGGAGGGGAGAGCTGCTTTTACCAATTATTGCTACACCATCGTCAGTACCTTTCGCGGGAAAATCAAATATTTTGAAATCTGGAATGAACCGAATATTACGGAGTTTTGGAAACCCCAACCGAATCCCACCGATTACGCGTTGCTTTTACAAGAGGCATATAAAGCCTGTAAATCCGCAAACCCGGATTGTGTTATTGTCGGAGGTGTAACCTCGGGAGTAGATATTGATTTTCTGGATAAAGTATTTGCCGCAGGCGGTGTGCAAAACATGGATATCTTATCGCTTCATCCCTATCGCGGGGATGCGCCGGAGAATGGGAATAGTCTGATTACGCAGTTGCAGAAAGCGAATGAGTTGTTGAAGAAATATAAAAAGCCCATGCATATATGGATGACGGAAATGGGTTATCCAACGCATAAAGGACCAAACGGTCATTCCGAGGAAGAGCAGGCGGATTATCTGACCCGTTGTTATTTGGAGACCCTTTCGACAGGACTGGTGGATTCTTTTTTCTGGTATTGGCTGGGTCCCGATGGCCCGGATGAGACCTATAGTGAAGACCGGTTTGGATTGGTACGACAGGACGAGTCTCTCAAATCTTCCTATTATGCCTATCAAACTCTGACTAAAAATTTAACCGGTGCCGCCTATGCAGGCCAATTAAAGTTTAAGGATGATAATCTGCGGGCATACCAGTTCCATCCCAAAGAGAATGGAAAAGAAATTATTACCGCAGTATGGAATATTCGGGAAACAACGCCCATCGCTTTTGAAACCAAATCAGCGACAGTTGATCTTATGGATAAAAAGGGAAATCAAACAAAATACTGGACGTATGAAAATAATTTCACATTGAGTGTATCGGAATCTCCGTATTGGTTGGTAAGTAAAGAGAATCTTATCCCGACTGAAAAGAGAATGATTCAATTTGATAAAACAAAACTCCTAACTTCGCCGGGAGGACGCAGAGCGATACAAGTCAAATTAAATAAAGATGTAACAAAAGCCATAACTGGTAAAACCAGCTTGCTTAACAAGATAACATTTGATTCAGATCCTGTAGAATTACAGACCGAACCGGCACAGATGTTTTTACTGAATCCTAGATCTCCGCTTTATGGGAACGGTACGATATTTTATATCATGGTTTCACAAATTCATCCGCCGGAATCAGGAAGTGTAACTGCTACGTTGGTTATCGGAGGGCGTCCGCGAGGATTTGTGAGAGCGAATTTAAAAATCAATCCACCGGTTCGCGCTTGGATAAGGCCTTTTTTGCAAGACTCCACTGGGAAGGAAGGATTTAATGTTTATCTCCAAAACTTGTCAGAGGATACGGTATCGGGCGAAATATTGGTTTCATCAGATGCGGATATATTACTGGACCAACCAACCCGTTCATTCGAGAATCTTATTACCGGGGATACCTCTGTGATTCCGATTCATATTGTGGACAAAGGAGAAGCGCCGGAGGATACTTTGTTTTCAATTGGAGTGGAAATTTTATTGCCGGGAATGGATGCTATGAGTGTCCAAAGGTCTATAGATTATTTAACGTGTGTAAAAGCAAAAACAAAAGTAATGCTGGATGGGAAATTAAATGAATGGGAACATGCCAACTTTATTGAGATGGGGAAGCCGGAACAAATAACGGTAGGAAAGGATAATTATCGTGGACCGGAGGATTACGATGGGGCTGTATATACCATGTGGGATGAGAAGAATTTTTATATTGCGGCAGTAGTGGTGGATGATACGATCAGTTCGTTGATAGACCCCGGGCCGAATTTGTATTTTAGCGATGGGTTGGAGGTTTTCTTTGATACAGATGCCAACGGAAACTTGAGCGACCATCAATATGGAGCAAACGATTTTCATTACGGATTTTTCGATACACCGAAAGGGCCGGTGGTCTGGCGGTGGTCACCCGGGAACCAACTGTCTCCCAATGCGAAAATATGTTGGTTTCGGAGAACTGACTTGGGTCCGGAAGGAAAGTCTCTTGGATATATCATGGAAGGGAGTATCCCATTTTCGGAATTAGGGATTACTCCGAAAGTGGGGGAATTGATAGGATTTACCATCGCTGCAGATGATAGCGACACATTGGAAATCGTTGATTTATCTTCACGAGATAAACAATTTACTTGGGCTGGTGATAAGTTCAACTATACCGATCCTTCTAAATTTGGCTTTCTTTTTCTGAAGGAATGATCCCGGTGATGGGGTGATTTTATAGGAGGATATTGCAAAAGTTAGAATATTATTCTTAAATAGAGGGTGAATCTATGGACAACCGAAGACACAATCGAGTAAATATTGATGTTCCGATTATCGTTCAAGGAACTGATTTACAAGGGAAAGAGTTTGAGGAAGAGACTTTTACCCTTAATATTAGTGCTTCGGGAGCCTATTTTGTTTCTACTCATGAATATAACAAGCTAAAAATTGTAACAGTTACTATCCATTTGATTTATCCTTTGGGAGATATTGTCAAACCGGGTGATTATACATCCAAGGCTAAAATTATCAGATTGGATCATGTTGTCAAGGCAGAAGATGGTAAACTGAAAAAACAAAATGTTGCCATTCAATTTATGGGTATTTTGGGAGTGAACACTAGCCGAGACGTATGGGCTGATGTGCGGGATTAAAAAATCGTTTATAATGTAATCTAAGGAAAAATCCTTCAATCCAAGAAAAAACACGTAAAGGACGTCAAAAATGGTACGGATAGGAATATTAGGTTCTGCCAGTTATACAGGAGGAGAATTGTTACGTCTCCTGCTTAATCACCCTGAAGCCGAGATAAGTTATCTGGAATCTTCCAGCAACGCCGGGAAACGGGTTGACCAGGTGCATAGGATATTGAAAGGCCTGATGGACTTGGAACTAAAACAATATGATATCCAGGAAATTGTAAAATCTTGCGATATAGTCTTTGTGTGCCGGTCATCGGGTGATTCCATCAAATATGTTACGGAACTGATGAATCAATCGGAGGATATTAAGATTATTGATTTAGGGGGAGATTTTCGATTAAAAGACCCTCAACTATATCCGCAATGGTATAAGTTTGAACATACCCAACCGCAGTTATTATCCAAAGCGGTATTGGGTATAGCGGAGCTTTATACAGAAGAAATCAAGTCGGCTCGATTGGTATCCAACCCCGGATGTTACGCGACAAGTGTTATTTTGGCGTTGGTTCCATTATTAGCGGAAAAGACCATTGACCCCAATTCAATATTGATATCAGCATATTCCGGTATATCCGGTGCAGGAAGGAAATACAAGGAGGGATTCAATCATTTTCTCGACCTTTATGGGAATGCTCATGCTTACCGGGTAGGCACTCACCAACATACTCCGGAAATCGAGCAGGAATTGAGTGTTTTTGCAGGAGAAAAGGTAGTGACCACCTTTATTCCCCATGTATTACCAATTGACAAGGGAATTTTGGCAACGATTTGGGCAAAACCTATTGTTGGGAAAACCTTAAATGAGCATTATGCGGCATATGATAAATTCTATCAAAACAAACCTTTTATCCGGATACGGGGGAAAGGGGATTTTCCTCAAATAGTAGATGTGGTTAATACTAATTTTTGTGATTTGGGATTGGATTATGACGCGAGAACCAATTCATTAATTATTTTCTCTGCAGAAGATAACGCCATCAAAGGTGCCAGCGGGCAAGCGATTCAAAACATGAATCTGATGTGCGGTCTCCCGGAATCGTTAGGATTACCACTGACCTGTAGACGACAGATCCCGATACATCGGGAATAATATGTGGATAAATATATATGTCTTTCTCTTTGTCCTGTCTTTTGTGGTGTCATCTATCCTGACCCGTTTAAGCCGTTCACTGGCAATTCGGTTAAATATTGTAGATCAGCCGGGAAAACGGAAAATCCATCAGGTTTCCAAACCTTATTTAGGCGGGCTGGCTATTTATCTAACCATGACTCTAGTACTGGGACTTGGAGTAATCACCGCGCTTTATTTTTTGCCCAATAATCCAAACTTACCTCGTGAAGTTTTGGCGTACCTTCCCAACGTGCGGAAAGTTCTCCCCAAAATTATAGGTTTGTTAGTTGGAGGAACATTTATTTTTGTATTGGGACTGTGGGACGATATCAAACGATTGAGTCCCTTACAGAAACTCATTGGACAGATTGTTGGTGCTATTTTAGTTGTGTGGTGTGGAATTCGTTTGGATTTATATTTGAACAATCATTGGGTCAGCGGATTATTAACTGTGGTTTGGATTGTAGCCATTACTAATTCGTTTAACTTGATGGATAATATGGATGGGTTGTCAGCAGGGGTAGCCGGGATCGCTACGCTCTTGTTTATCTGGTACTCGTATCAAGCGGGACATACATATATGCTGCTCATTTTAATTGTTTTTTTAGGAAGTATCCTAGGGTTCCTTCCCTATAATTTTTCCCCTTCAACCATATTTATGGGAGACGCCGGAAGTATGTTCTTAGGATTCCAATTGGGGGCTTTAACAGTCTTAAACAGTTATGCCTCCCAAGATGCACCAACTCATTTAGCCGTCATGCTTCCCTTTTTTGTGTTAAGCGTGCCACTTTTTGATACAATCACGGTAATGGCAATTCGTATTAAAAACAGGAAACCGATTTATCAGGGGGACACCAATCATTTCTCTCATCGCTTGGTTGCTTTGGGGATGACTCAACGGCAAGCGGTGTTGTGTATTTACCTGGTAACTTTTTGTACGGGAACCGGTGCATTGTTGTTAAGAAAATTGGAATTTAGAGAGTCGTTATTGATTTTTGCCCAGATGGTCGCTTTTTTTGCCATTATAGTCATTTTGGAATTTACAGGAAGACATAAGAAATAAATTTATAGCAATATGGAATATTATTATTGCTTGAGTTGGGTGGTATAATTAAAGTAAATTCTTGCCTGCATTGAGAATTAAAATATTTTCTTTGACAAGTGCTTTTAATGGTGCTAATATAAAAGCGTTAAATCAAAGAATACTACAAACAAAAACTAGCATTAAAAACTGATAGCAATAGGGGAAAAATATCCAATGCACCAGCCAAAGCAGTGACCCAGTGTCACCACCTCTGTCTGCTGTCACAAAGGGCGATTCAAGAGCATCCAGCTTACGAATCGCTCTTTTTTTATATCATTTTTTTAAAATGCTTTACATCTTCCATTACCCTGTGTATAATTTGAACGTATTTTATTACAATAGATGAAAAGAAGGAGAGGTGAGGATTTTATGTCTATAGGAGTCTTAATTGTCTTAGAATTAGCTTTAATATTAGTCGCCTTGGGATTTTTGTTATCCAGCCAATCGAATTCGATGGTTTCCAACGTTGTGGCAGCAGTTATCATATTACTGGGTGTATGTTTTCTTATTTATGCATATTCCAAGAGTACCACCCTTCCGACCAAAGAGGTCCCCACTTTTGGCTTATTGAATCATGTCCATGATGGAGAACAACGTTGGAGAATTGGTTAATGTTCAAGGTAAGCGGATTTTACCTTGGCAGCCATAATTTGAGCGGTAAATTCACGTTCCACGCGTTGGCGTGCGAAATCACCCAATTGGTATGCCAAGGGAGGTTCGTTAAGGAATCTCTGAATAGCGGAAGATAAGTCTTCAACGGAACCGGATTTTACGATTAATCCGGTTTTGTTATTTTGGTTCACATAGGGTACTCCCGTATTCAAATTAGTACTAATGACGGGTTTGCCACAAGCGTGGGCTTCCAATTGTACTACTCCATACGCTTCACTGCGGTGGGTGGCAGGCAAACAGAATACATCGCAGGCGTGATAATAAGCGGGTAAATCGTTATCGGAAATCTCTCCTAGAAAATGAATTTTCTTTTGTAGTTGCAATTGATTGACCAAATCTTTAAATTGTTGTTCCTCGCCGGACACGGGAGACGTCCCGATAATCAATAACTGTATTTCTTCCAGAGATTTCATGGCGTGTATCAAAACGGGCAAACCTTTGTAATACCGCAATCGTCCTACAAATAGGAGCAGAAGTTTGCAGGGATATTGTTCTCTTATTCTTGCAGCATTTTGTTTCACCTCTTCCGTTAAAGTAAACCGCTGGGTTTCTATTCCCAAAGGAACGATTCGGCATTTCTCTTTGAATTTTTGAAGGGTAGGGGAGCTTGCAAGGTAATTAGGAGAAGTCACAAGGATGTGACTCGCTTTGGTTAGAAAGCGATATAAGAAAGGGCGGTAAAGGGGTAATACAGCAGCTTGGCGGACAATATCGCTATGATAGGTGACTACCAATTTCCCGGGGCTTCCCGCAATTAGGTAAGCCAGTTCTGCGGTAGGATTGGGATGATGGAAATGATAAATATCCGCGTTGAATTTCTTAATCCAACGATGGAAGGTAGGAGTAATCGGCGCGGAAGATATTCTACCCCATTGGCCGACCTTGGTGATTTGAATCCCGTCTATGATTTCCGTTTCGGTTTTAGAATTATGGTTGGCGACCAAGACGTTAATCTGAAATTCAGATTTTAGATATTTGCACAGCAGGTTGATATGAGTCTCGATACCCCCCGGTACCGGAGGATAATAATCTTTATATACATGGAGGACTTTCAAAGGATTATACCGAATCAAATATTTTATGAGCCAGCAATTCGTCTTGGTGGATTTGTTCCTTCAGAGAATCCACTGAATCAAACTTCACTTCATCTCTAATTTTCTGAATAAAGAAAATTTTTAATTGTTTGCCATAAATATCTTCGTTAAATTGGAACAAGTGAACTTCTACACTGGGTCCAGCTTCGGGGAAAGAAGGGCGTTGGCCGATATTCATAATCCCCTGATGGGTGCTATTACCGATTTGAACTTTAACGGCATAGACCCCGCGTCCCAGGATAACTTCATGCTCCGTCAACAGGTTCGCCGTGGGAAATCCCAGTGTTCGTCCACGCCGCTGGCCTTCGATCACTTTACCAGAAATGGAATGAGGGCGCCCCAGGAGTTTATTAGCAAAGGAGACTTCCCCAGAAAGTAAAAGTTCACGAATGGAACTACTGCTCACGGTTCTATTTTCTACTTGAATGGGTAAAACTTCATTTATAGTAAACCCGGCAGAGGCACCCAGATTACGGAGTAAATCCACATTACCGGAAGCGCCTTTTCCAAAATTATGATCGTGACCGACGATAATTTCATTAACGTGTAGCCATTTACATAGTTCCTGTTTGACAAAGGTATCTGCCGGTGTTTTGGAGAATTCCAGAGTAAAGGTTTCATTGACCAAAATATCAATCCCAAATTGTTCAATCAAGGCGATTTTCTCGTCAGCTTGAATCAACAAAGGAGGCGCCTCTTCTGGTTTAAGAACTTTTAAGGGATGGTCTTCAAAAGTATAAACAAGGGATTGCCCTGCGGGATATTTTTTTGAGCGCTGCACAGTTTTCCTGAGGATTGACTGATGGGCAATGTGTACCCCGTCAAAAACACCGACGGTCAAAACGGTGGGGTGTTTCTGGTATTCTGCGGGTAAATCTGACAAATGTCGAATGATAAGCACTGGTGTAAATCATAGTGGGCAATTGAAAAACCGTCAACCCCATAAGAAACACGGGGTCAGTAGGTGATAAAGAATGAATCATAAAGGCGGGTGGGATTTTGCCAATGAACTTCGACATCGGTAATCTGTGCCGATCGGGGGCCTTCCCATAATTTAGCAATATAATTTTCCAGTTGATCTTTCGACCCTTGTGCCAGAGTTTCCACGTCTCCATTGGACAGATTTCGCACCCAGCCATGCACACTCAATTTCTCGGCACAGCGTTCCGCGTAAAAGCGAAATCCCACGCCTTGCACCCATCCTTTGACAACGGCACGTATTTCCAGGGTCTTTTCCGGCATAGGATGATTTTATTTCAAAGGTTTGGTTTTGTCGAGAGAGTTAAGGTAAGATGACGATAATATGTTTTCAAAAAGAACCCAGTGGGATTTAACAAAAAATAAATTAACCCTGTTGTTGGAAAAGAAACGAGCGGCTGGGGATAAGATAATTGATCTGACAGTCTCCAATCCAACTCAATGTCAAATACAATATCCTGAAAAAGAAATTCTTGCTGCCTTTCAGAAATCAAGCAATCTGCTTTATGAACCGCATCCTAAAGGATTGCTTTCTGCGAGAAATGCCATAAAAGATTACTATCAAGAAAAAGGAGTAAGTATAAATCCTGAACAGTTGTTTTTGACTGCCAGTACGAGTGAAGGCTATTCGTTTCTATTTCGTTTATTGGCGAATGCGGGGGATAGTATGTTAATTCCCCGTCCCAGTTATCCGTTGTTTCAGATGTTGGCAGAAATTAATGATGTGGAGTTGCAGCCCTACAATTTGATTTATAATGACGGCTGGGAGACTGATTTTGAGAGTATAGAAAGGACTATTTCTCACCGGACAAAGGGGATTATCCTGGTTAATCCAAATAATCCAACGGGGTCGTTTATTAAAAAGAAAGAATACCAGAGACTTATCCATATCTGCCGGGAACATCATTTGGTGATTATTAGCGATGAAGTATTTTCGGATTACGCTTTTGACCACGCCAGCTCCTCCGGTAGAGACGTAACATGTTACGTCTCTACAATGATTAAGGAGGGGGATATAGAGGATGGTATTTTATCCTTTACCCTGAATGGTATATCCAAAATGTTAGGGTTGCCCCAAATGAAGTTGGGATGGATTTACGTCAACGGAGAAGAGAAGATGGTAAAAGAGGCGGTTTCTCGTATGGAAATTATTGCTGATGCGTATCTGTCGGTAGGCACACCGGTTCAACAGGCATTGCCGGAGTTATTGAAATTAAGAAAAGGGATTCAAAAAGAAATCCTGCAACGGGTTTTGAGTAATTGGGACTATTTGAAAAAGGAAGTTTCGCAGAAGGGGTTATTCCAATGTCTCCATGTCGAAGGCGGATGGTATGGCGTAGTGCGGATACCCGAGGATATGGACGAAGAAAAGTTTATATTGAAATTACTGGATAAACAAAATATCCTGATTCATCCCGGGTATTTTTTTGATTTTCAAGAGAATGGCTATTTGGTTTTGAGTTTACTCCCTCCCGAAACGATTTTTCAACAGGCGGTTCAAGAGATTAAATAAGACGAATGAGCGATAGGAGTTTGTTAAATAGTTAAATGTGTTAAATAGGAATATACTGAATCAGCAAAGTATATATTTTGGAGGAAATGTTGGTTTAGAACTGAATCTCACGGTGTAACAGGGAAAGTATAGGGAATACCGCAAAAAATACTCAAATTCCCGATGCATAGAACCTTCATAATCCCATTTGCTCGAAGCCGCCTAGCGTCCAGAGCTCAAGCATGCGGGGCTGATGACGTAGTCCGCGATAGCGGAACTGGAGACCCCATCCTGCGTCGCCTGTAGCGATTTGTTAGGCGACGACTTTATGTTCTACCCGTCCTTTTTTGTCCGACAAAGCCCCCAAGCCACCCCAACCCCACAACGATTAGAAAGAAAACCAAGTTATGCAAACCAAGCCGCCCACCAAAAGCCAGTGTCACCGCCAAACTCAACAAACCAGCTAGAATACCAATGAAAAGACCGTGAATGATACTGGCCTTCTCGGCTCTCCGAGCAACGATGATGGCCACAACCAACGTCAGCGACATCTCAAGCCACGGCATCAACTTGGGACTGACCCTCGTGGCAAATTGGTTAATGGAATTTTGGTCGGGAGCGCCCCGAGCCTGAAAAGCCAAGACAAATGCATAGACGGCAATAACGACCATCAGGACAAGAAAACTCACCACAATAACTGCAACCGCTGCACCGAGGACGCGAAGCCATCGGATATTCGATAATGAATAGTTCATTCGTGTTACACTTTCCCCGATTCGCTTAACGTAGAAAGCTGAGCCACAGCCGACTTGCGACAGCGGAACGGCCTGCACCAACGGCGGTTGGCTTTAGTGACTTTCCCACTTTCTTCGTAAGTGTATCAGTCCAAAAAAGGTTATAATGTTTCCAATACAGATGAAGTTTTATTATGAAATACTTGGGATTGATTTACGGATACGATGTCGCGGGTTACAGTAAATTGACTTCTATTCTTACATATCATAGCGATATATAATAATGAGGGAACAAGAGAGTGTCAAGGTGGCACGTTTTGGTAGTTTAAAAGACTGGATACCCTCTCCCCAATCCACGGTCCCCAATTGCTTGAGGACAAGTTTCTCGAGGACTATTGAGGACTTCGGGTGTGACAATAGAAAAGAATTTTTCCCTTATTTCAAATATATGAAGAGTGGCAGCATCGGGAATAGGTGGAGCAAAAGTTCCCGATGCATCTTATGAGAGAAACAATGAACCGGGGATTCGGTGAGAAATGAAAAAATAAAAATAGAAAAGCGAGATTGCCACACCTTCGGTTCAGAATGACAAAATTTTTAAAAATATGGTCTTGACAAAGAGGAACTTGAGTTAGAATAATATAGTTTCAAGTTTAAGGTTTAAAGTTTAAAGTTAAAAAGTACTAATTCCCCTGATATAATTTGAGTTTTAAATTTTGAATTAAAAAGGGAAAAAGGGCTAAAGCCTGGAAACCCTTGACTAAAGTCAGGTAGAAAAAGTAGATATTTCCAACCTTAATATTATCGATTCTCTATAAGGCAGGGATGAAGGAGATCGATCTCGTTCATCCCAACTCCGTTTATCTTCCGTACTTGTTCCGTATTTGCTCCACTACTACTACGTCTTGTGTTCGGCTTACGGAAGGATAAAGACCTGATGAGGTTTGGATAGGTATCAGACCGG
Source organism: uncultured bacterium (assembly GCA_963768165.1). Classification (GTDB taxonomy): domain Bacteria; phylum UBP4; class UBA4092; order UBA4092; family UBA4092; genus CAVYHJ01. The sequence continues at coordinate 72,553 of CAVYHJ010000026.1, forward strand.
TAAGGAAGCATTTTAGGGTGTAACCGGAAGGAAATGGTCGGGGCGACTGGATTTGAACCAGCGGCCTCACGGTCCCGAACCGTGCGCGCTAGCCAGCTGCGCCACGCCCCGACAAGACATAATTATAAATTATGAATTTTGAATTATGAATTACGCGTTAAGGATAGAATTATAGCACGGAGTGAAGAATCGGAGAAACGGCGAATCGGCGAAGGGGCGAGAATTTAAAGACCAAAGGGTTCAATCGAAGAATCATTGAGAGCGCACAGTAATGAATAAATCAATTGTTTCAATCCCCGATATTCAATTGGAAATCTGCCATTATTTTAAATTCCATTTGCGAATAGTCACCAGGGATTTATGGTGGGTGAGGTCGAGATGTAAAGGAGTCACGGAAATATAGTTTTCTTGGATAGCGCGAAAGTCCGTCCCTGGTTCATTTTTGAAGGCAGGTTCTTCTCCGCCAATCCAATAATAGGAACGACCGCGCGGATCGGTTTTTTCAATGAGTTTATCCCGATAAATGCGTTTCCCTTGAGAGACAACTTGCACGCCTTTGATTTTCTTGGCGGGAACCGCCGGTATATTAACATTCAAAAGAGTATCTTTCGGTAAACCATTTTTAAGAATTTGTTGGGCAACTTGTTTGGCGAATTCTCCCGCGGGTTTAAAATTTAATTCGGTTCTGCCTGCTAAGGAAATGGCGAATGAGGGGATGCCGAGTAACGTCCCTTCAATCGCCGCAGAGACCGTGCCGGAGTAGGTGATATCGTCACCAAGATTGGGTCCTCGGTTAATTCCCGAAACAACCAAATCAGGTTTGGTTTTCAGGAAACCGAGAACACCCATCATGACACAATCGGTGGGAGTTCCGCTGATGGCAAAGGTATGAGAATCAATGCGGTCAGCACGCAAGGGGTGATTGAGAGTGAGGGAATGACCCACCGCAGACCGTTCCCGATCGGGTGCAAGGACATAGACTTCCCCCACGGATTGCAAAGCCTTCGCCAGCGCCTTGATACCGGGCGATTGGATTCCGTCATCATTGGTAACTAAGATTAATGGTTTCATACGGGATTTGTTATTCTAAATTAGAATAGAGATTATATGATAATGCCGATTATTTGGATAGTCACAAGAATTTTCTTGACAATAGATAGTGGGTTTGGTAATGTAGAATTTGTAAATTTTATGTGGGTGTTAGGGAAGATGGTGAGAATCCATCACGGTCCCGCCACTGTAAGGGGCGACGAAACCCGTAGAAGGTCACTTCACGAAAAGTCGTGAGGGAAGACACGGGAAGTAGAATGAACCCCAAGTCAGGAAACCTGCCCGCATAACATAATCTAGTGACCCTTCGTAGAAGGGGGTCGAGGATAGGCACGACGCAAAATCCCCACCCTTGGAAAAACGAGGGGTGAGGTTTTATTTTGCGTATGCGACGGACATACAGATTAAAAAATAGTTTAAAGTTTCAGGTTCAAGGTTTAAAGTTCCTTTACCTTATTCCTTTTATATTATTGTTTTTTCCCTCCTTGATTTTTGGCAATCCAGTTTTTACGGATGCGTTAGGCCGGCAAGTTTCTCCTAAAGTCTATCCCCCCCAACGAATTATTTCATTGGCACCCAATATTACCGAGATTCTGTATGCGATAGGTGCGCAGGATCAACTGGTCGCCGTCACGGATTATTGTAAATATCCGCCGGAAGCACGGCAAAAAGAAAAAATCGGCGGGTTTATCAATCCCAATTTGGAGAAGATTGTTTCACTCAATCCCGATTTGGTGATTGTGACGGCGGATAGTCCGCAAGATAAATTATTCGGTCAATTGGAAAGATTGCGAATTCCAGTGTTTGTGATAAATCCAGGGAGCTTGAACGAAACGTTTCAAACAATTTCTCAGATTGGTGAAGTTTGCGGTAGAAAAGAAAATGCCGAAAAAATAAATGTTTCTTTGAGACAACGGGTTGCGAAAATCGAAGAAAAAATAAAAAGTGCGTTGAGACCCAAAGTATTGCTCCTCTGGTCGGAAGACCCGTTAATCACGGCTGGGAAAGATACTTTTACCGACGATTTGATCCAATTGGCGGGTGGAATCAATATCGCGCATGATTCCAATATCAAATATCCCAAGTATAGTATGGAAGAAATCCTGCGGCGAAAACCGGATATTATTATCACCACATCCATGGATGAAAAATCCGCTTTGTGGGAACGGTGGAAAACGTGGACAGAAATTCCTGCGGTTAAAAATAAACGTATTTGTTCCATGAGTTGCGATTTCATCGCACGTCCCGCTCCTTCTATTGTGGACGGGTTGGAACAATTAGTAAAAGTGATTCACCCGGAACTTTATAAATAATTATGAATAATACAAAAAATATCTCTATTCCATTTCGGAAATGGCTTTTTATGATGGGAATCATGATTATGGTACTGATTGCAGTAATGTCCATATGTACCGCCATCGGCTCTGTTTCCATCAGTCCGGTGACTTCGTTCAAGATAATTACCCAGCGTTTTTTGGGATTCCCCTGGAAAGTGGATTGGCAGGATATGGAGCGTACAATTCTATTGGATATTCGTTTTCCGAGAGTGATGGAAGCCGCGTTGGTTGGGTTTGCACTTGCATCCGCCGGAGTAATTTATCAAACATTATTACGCAATCCGTTGGCAGATCCTTTCATTATCGGAGTGAGTTCAGGCGCAGCCGTTGGCGCGATCGTGGCAATGGCGTTACGGATACCGCAAACTTTTCTGGGTGTAGGTGGTATCCCATTTTTTGCGTTTCTTGGCGGGCTTGTCACGATTTTTATTATATTATCCTTTGCGCAAACCCGGGGACGGATTCATGCCCATACTTTACTGTTAGCTGGTGTCATTGTGAACGCTTTCTTTTCTGCCATCATCATGTTTATTGCATCCGTGATTGATGCCAGCCGGATTCAATCATATATGCTATGGATGATCGGTCATTTGGATGTGACAGAACCGAAATTATTATGGATTGTAGGAATCCATGTTTTGATTGGCTTCATCATTTTACTGCTATATAGCCGGCATCTTAATGTAATGAGTTTTGGTGAAGAAACCGCGCAACAATTAGGCGTAGATGTGGAAAGAACGAAAAAGATTGTCTTTATTGCCGCGTCATTGATTGCTGGGGCTGTGGTGAGTATTAGCGGGATTATCGGGTTTATTGGTTTAATGATTCCGCATATTATACGGTTTTTGGTAGGTTCAGATCACCGGATTTTAATTCCATGTTCAGCATTGGGAGGAGCCATCTTTTTGGTTCTCGCAGATACTATAGCGCGAACAGTTCTCGCGCCCACGGAAATTCCAGTTGGGGTTATTACAGCATTATGCGGAGCGCCCTTTTTCTTATACTTATTGCGCAGCCGAAAATGGAGAACCTTGTAATATGACAGATTTAATGGCCATAGAAAATATTTCTTTTAATTACGAGGAATCACCGATCTTACAAGATGTTACTTTAACGATTCGGAGTGGGGAAGTTTTAGGAATTATCGGGCCAAATGGGTCGGGAAAAACGACACTATTACGGTTATTGACAGGAATCCTCCATCCAAGACAGGGAAGAATTTTGTTGGAAGGGAAGGATCTTAAGCAGTGGAAACGGAAAGAGTTGACGACCCGGATTGCTGTGGTTCCGCAGGATACCTATATTCCGTTTACCTATACCGTATCGGAAATCGTGTTGATGGGCAGAACGCCCTATCTGCATCTTTTGGAAGTTGAAAGCAAACATGACTTTGAAATTGCAGGACAGATGATGCAATTGACAGATACGCTGGAATTTTCCGACCGTTATTTTGACGCGTTAAGCGGGGGAGAAAAACAGCGGGTGCTGATTGCGCGTGCCTTGGTTCAGGAGCCGGACATTTTATTACTCGATGAACCGACGGCGCATTTGGATATTAATCATCAGATTGATATTTTGAATCTAGTCAAAAAACTGAACCGGGAGAAACAGGTCGCCGTGGTTTTGGTAACGCACGATTTAAACACGGCTTCGTTATATACAGATAGGCTGATGTTGTTGTCGAAAGGGCAACGAGTCGCGTTGGGAGTACCGGCGGAAGTCATCACTCAAGATAATATTCGGAATGTTTATGGCACGGAGGTTTTGATTCACCGGCATCCCACGTCCGGTGTCCCGCAAGTCATTTTACCTATGGAAGGATTGGTTACAAAATGAAAAAAGAGAAAGCAATATTTAATTGGAGCGGAGGCAAAGATTCTTCGTTAACACTTTATAAAGTAAGCCAAACTGGTGAGTACGATATTTTATGTTTACTGACCAGTGTGAATGAACAACATCGGAGAATTTCAATGCACGGAGTCCGGATTGAATTATTACGGCAGCAGGCGAAAAGTCTTGAATTGCCTTTAGTGGAAATGCAAATAACCGAAATGGCCACTATGCAGGACTATGAAAGGGTAATGAAAGCTACTTTGACAGGTTTAAAACAAAGAGGAGCCGCGGTTTCGATTTTCGGGGATATTTTTTTGGAAGACCTTCGCCGATACCGTGAGAAGAAATTGGCGGAATTGGATTTGAAAGGAGTTTTTCCGATATGGAAGATTCCCACATCTCAACTGGTTAGAGAGTTTATTGACTTGGGATTCAAATCCATCCTTACCTGTGTCAATGAACAATATTTGGATAAAAGTTTCGCGGGAAGATTGATAGACAATGATTTTTTGAAAGACCTGCCGGAGAATGTTGACCCCTGCGGCGAGAATGGCGAATTTCATACGTTTACGTTTGACGGCCCAATTTTTAAAGTACCCATTCAATTTGAATTAGGTGAAAAAGTATACAGGAAATACACTCCAATAAGTGAAATAAATTCTTCGCAACATGACCGTGACAATAAGAATGTTTCGGAGCCTTTTCAATATGGATTTTGGTATTGCGATTTAGTACCGAGCGAGAATATTCAGGCAAATAAGGAGGTAAAGTAATAGATAAACGCTATTGCATTATCTCCAAATAAATCAATCACTTAATAACTCTTTGACATTTGTCGAAAGGTTAAATAAAACTCTCAGTTAGCTGAGTTTCGAATTCTAGAGAAATTATAAGACTCGGCTATTCCACAGAGACCCATAATTAAAGGAGTTAGATTATGTTTAGTACAAAAAAATACAGAAAGGGCAAATATGAAAAGAATAATAAAGATGGTTTTTAGTTTGGTGGTTTTTAGTTGTGCCCTGCAGATGGTATTAGCAACAGCAGGCGGATGGACAGAAAATTTTAATTCAAATCCAACGATTCGCGGTTGGAGTTATTCGGGAGTGACACCTCCATTAATAAGTTGGAGTTCGACTGCTGACAATCTGCAATGCACATGGGATAGTAGTACGAGCTTAAGCCGATATGGTCGAGGAGTGAATTTTGATTTTACATTGGATCAAAATCACAGTTTCAATTTGCAGTTTGATGTGACGTTTAGTTATTTTTCAGTTTTTTCAGCGTTCGATTATACCAATTATCCTATAACCATCGGGTTATATAATTCTGCAAGTACAGGAAATAGCAAAACTAATGCACCGTATGCACCAGATATTATTGAATGGGAATATTATTTAGGCAGTCCCAATTATTTGGGCTTTTTAGTTAATGATGTGAATGCAGATTACTCAACGTGTAGTGAGTATTCTTTTATAGAACCTTCAGGATACACATTGCAAACGTCCACCACATACCACATAATCTTGAACTATGACGGAGCGAGTCAGAATATGACTTTTAGCATGAATGCCAACGGGAATTCCTATTTTGCTTCTACGACTTTAAATTTATGCGGTGTTCAATTTAGCGTGGACCAATTTGCTGTTACGAGTTGGTTTGATGATAACCCGGTTGGTTTTGGCGGACCTGCGCCATTTCGTGCGATAGGAACCGTGGATAATGTTCAGCTTACTTATCCGACTTCGGTGGAACCGGGAATGTGGATGAGATTGGAATAATTGCGTATGTTTTCGTATCAAAGAACAATTGTTATTTTTATAATGTGCTTGACGGTACTCCTGGCAAATTATGCCGGGAGTACCGGCTATTGGCTATCGGAACAAAATGTCAGCCAGAGTTCGAGCGATTCTCTTTTATCCAAAACCGGATTCGGAAGTAATCATACAGGAATCGCCGTGGATAGTTCTGGAAATCCGCACGCTGTCTGGTTTAGCGGATCACCCAGCGCGATTTATTATTCACGGAAAACTGGAAACGCCTGGCTACCGTCGGTAACGATCACAGTGGCGACAGCCATGGCGCTCTTTCCCTCTCTTGCCATTGATACCAATAATCGTTTGCATTTGGTTTGGCACGATTACAGAAATGCTATTAATCAAATTAACGGTATCGAGATTTACTATAATACGACAACGGTCGACGGACTTTGGAATAACGAAACCCGTTTGACTTATAAACAAGACGTGAATAATACCAATGGGGATAATAGTTATTTTCCGACCATTGTTGTAGACCCTAAAAATGATCTCAATGTACTTTGGTACGATTTTCATTGGAATGGGTATCGTCCTGACTTGGCGTATATGACAGCGACCAGCGGGTTTTCGTGGAATACCACACAGAGTATTGACAGTGATCGCATCACCTTTACTACATTGTATGAATCACCCATACCCGATTTATGCACGGATACCGCCAGCAATATTCATGTGGTCTGGTTTAGCGACAGTACCGGGAACCTGGGGATTTATTACAAGATGAAATCGGCGATTACCGGATTATGGAGCGCGGATACATTAATCAGTAATTCCACTGCATCAGCAATTGATCCGGCGATTGTTTCGGATTCAAGAAATAATCTTTATGTTTTTTGGTCGGACTCGCGGAATGGGAATTACGCCATCTATATGAAAGAATATTCAGTGGACAGTCATGCCTGGCTTCCTGATCAGCAATTGAGCAATGGTTCAGGCTCATCTAATCATCCTGCGGCAACCGTGGATAAACAAAATAATATTCACCTCGTTTGGGATGATAACCGAAACGGTTATTTACAGATCTTCTATAAGAAATTCGATGCATCTTCTCAAAGCTGGTTATCGGATGTTGCCATATCTACAGGAACGGCAAGCTCGCAATATCCGAGTATTGTGGCAGATTCTTTTGGAAACGTTCATGTTCTCTGGCAGGACAGCCGAACGGGAAATCAACAAATCTTTTATCGAATGCAATCCAATGTGACCGGTATAGAGAAAAAGTTTTGGGATGTGTATGAATAAAATTCAAAACTCTTTTGGATTTACTTTAGCGGAATTACTGGTGGTGGTTTCCATCATTTCTATCCTGTCCTTGATTGGAATCGCAAATTACCGCGATGCCATTGCACGCTCGGAACAGTCGGAATGTGTGGAAAATTTGCATGTATTGGGGACAGCGTTAAGCGCATACGCAACGGATTATAATGCCTATCCTTATTCGGACGATTCCGGAGATCAAAATCGAGTCACAGTGTTCGGTCAGGGTTCAGCGGGCAATGGCTATTGGGATTCTGTGCCGATGAGTTTATATTATTTAGGTTATGTCACAGATCCGAAAGTTTTTTGGTGTCCGACACTTTATAAACGATATCCCGGACGCCGGCAATATTTGCGTTATGCCATGAATGGATCGGCATTGGATACTGGCGGGCCAAGAATTACTCCCGGGGAATCGGGAAATAATTGGTTGGCTGCCTGCTTGTATGTGAATTCTCAATGGGATCCTCAAGATAGTCTCCCCTGGCCTCATGGCGATAATAACGACAAGGAAAATGTGCTGATGGCGACCGGACAGGTTAGAACATTAACTCCTCCGTGGAATTCAGATTTTGATGACCCAACGGTGAATCAATAATGTTATTTTTTCTTAGTTGCTTTCTTGTTTTCGCGGGATTTTACGAAAAAGAAAAACGGATCATCGAGGCGTAACGTATCCGGCGCATAAAACGGTTGTCCATATTTGGTGCCTATTAATGCACCGTAATATCTCCCATAAATTTCTAAAAACCTAGGTGCCTTACGTTTCGATTTGTTTTGACCGAATTGGGATTTATGCTGGGCTATTGCTTGTTCTGCAACAGGCAGTTCATCATCTACCGAAACAATAAACGTAGATCTTTCATGAGGCGATACGTAATAATACAAAATTTTCTTGATGGAATGCGGTTCCCCTTCCGCTGGAAATTTCTGCAGGTGGGCGAAATTAGCGGCATGAGTAACCAAATGACCGCAAGCGATATGATCCGCGTGACCGCGCCCGCGCCCCGGTTCAATTCCAAAATAGGGCGCTAAAATGAGTTTGGGTCTGTATTTTCGTATAATCCCTGCCACGGCTACTCGATTTTCGAAATTATCTTCCAACCGGCAATCACCCATATTATAAATGTTGACTACATCCACTCTCAATATCTTCGCCGCATTTTCGGTTTCTTTTCTGCGGATTTCCGGTGTTCCTTTTCCCATATCCCCCTCCGTCAACGCGATAAAACCGGTTTTGTAACCCAATTTTTTCATTTTCACCAAAAAGGCACCTGTCCCTATTTCACAATCATCGGGGTGCGGACCAAAAGTTAGGATATCCAATTCAACTGTCATAATTTAAAATTCCTCCTGCTTTAAATTGTTCTATTCCATTATGTCCAAATCTCCAGTAGCTGTCCAGTGGGATATTTTAAAAATTTCAGAGTCGCACCGGACGACTTTGAAATAACTCCCTTAAAATCAATCCTCTAATTAAATCGTCTATACTGAAGACACATTTTTTTGAAACGGTGTTTGAGCGGAATTGAAAATTTCAATTCCACTCAATCTCCATTCCAAATGCCAAATTGGCACGCTTGGGATTCCCATGAGATGGTGGGATAAGTGTCGCTTAGAGCGACACTTATTCATTCTTTTCGCGAATTTCTGAATTTATTGTCTGCAAGGAGGGCATTTTTTAAGATGGACGGCGTCCACTTTGAAAATGACGAATAGTTAGATGAAACTGTGGACAGTGTCCAGAGTTTTTCAAACTCTACATGGCAGACTTTAAAGGGATATTGATTTTATTATAGTTAGCAAAGTCGTCATTATCGACTTTGCTCCGACACCCTCGCCAGAATCAAGTGATTTTCCATATCCCAACTATAGATTTATCCTCGAAGGTTTTTGTCGCGGAACCAACTTCCTTTATAGGTCAAGTGTAGTTAAAACTGGAAAAAAAGTTGAAAATGTATTAAACTTCTACTGAGTTCTTGAAGGGAATGATCCCTATGCCGGGAATTATTGAAGTTCAAGATAAACAGAATAAAACAAGTGTCAACCATATGATCGAGGCGCGGCCGGTATTGATTGGTAGAAGTCCTGCGTGCGATATTGTCCTAGATGCAGTAGAAGTTTCTCGCCGCCACTGCATGTTTGAATCACGCAGCGGACAGTTCTGGGTAGTGGATTTAGCCAGTGCCAATGGGACATTTATTAATTCCGTTCAGGTTAAAGAAAAGAAACTTGAAGATGGAGATATTCTAACCATTGGGAAAAACAGTCGTTGGCAAGTTCGATTTTCAGCTAGTGGAATTTCTCATGCGGAAGAAACCAAAGTTCCCAAAGAGGTTTTTTCTGATGATACAACCCAGAAAGCAACTATTGAAAAACCGATTACCCAATCCCGTGCTTTTCTTGATGACACACCATCCGAACATACGGTAACTGGAAAAAATCGTGATACTACCGCCTACCGGTCACAAAACCAATTAAATATCCTATTTCGAATTGGCAGGATCATGATGTCTTCTTTAGACTTGGAACGATTATTGGAATTAATGATGGAAGAAATCATGTCTATATTACCTGGAGATAGGGGCTGTGTCGTTTTTGCAGAAGATCAACCCGGTTCGGAGCATCCGGCGTTGACCATCAAAGCATATAAACAACGTTCTTCCATACCCAAGGCATTGCATCCTGAATTACATTTGAGTCGAACTATTGTACGACGGGCGATGAACCAGCAAATGGCATTATTATTAACCGATTTGGATACAGATTCTGAATTTCACACTACCGATACTATTATTAAAAGAGGTATACGCTCGTCTATTTGTGCTCCCATCAAAGGAAAGGATCGAATGTTGGGTGTCATTTATCTGGACTCTCAATCCGGGTCAGATACTTTTACGGAAAAAGATTTGGATTTGTTGACAGCAATTGCCAACCAAGCAGGGATTGCCGTGGAGAACGCTTTACTTTGGGAAAAAATGCGCCGGTATAGCGAGGAATTGGAGCAGGAAGTTAGTCAGAGAACGGCAGAAATCGCTTTTGAACGGAACCGTCTTCGTGCCATATTGCAATGTATGGGAGAAGGAATCGTGGTTTCCGATCCGCAGGATCAGGTAAATTTGATGAATCCAGCAGCGGAGAGAATTTTGAATGTCAAGCCCGAAGATACATTATCGGGAGATATCCTTTCTTGGTATCCGCAGGAGGTTCATTCTGTCGCTATCCAGTTACTAAATCGTGTAAAGAATGTGTTATCGCCTGAAACTTTGTCCGAGGAACTTCGCGTCATGGTGGGTAATAAACATGTTCGCCTAAATTTAGCTCCTATTCGAGATGAACAAGATAAATATTTGGGAATGGTTATAGCGAATCAGGATATTACCAAAGAAGTGGAAGTGGAACAGATGAAAGCGGATTTTATTTCCATGTTAACGCATGATTTAAAGAATCCATTGACGGTCATTATTAGTTCTTCTCAATTAATCATAAAAGGGTATCTTGGTCCTATTGATTTGAAAACTGAAGACCAAATCAAGGCAATTTATCGAAATGGCCAAACCATGTTAGAGCTGGTGAATAATTTTCTAGACGTGTCTAAAATTGAAGCGGGTCGAATGTCCATTGGAAAACATCCCCTATCTATTGCGGATTTAATAGATAATGTCGTACAGAATTTCCAAATGCAAGCCACGGAATTGGGAATTGATTTGATAAAGGAAGTGGATCGAAATTTACCAGTGATAACAGGGGATCCCTTCCAGATGGAACGGGTTTTGAGTAATCTCGTCAGCAATGCAATTAAATTTACGTCGCGTCCAGGTATGGTCATTGTTAAAACCAAAGTTGTTTCCGATTATTTACAAATATCCGTTTCCGATTCAGGGCAGGGGATTCCCAAAGATGAACTTCCTCATTTGTTTAATCGGTATTTTCGTACCAAAAATGTAGAAGGAAAAGTCAAGGGAACAGGATTGGGACTTTATATTGTTAAATCCATCGTAGAAGCACATAATGGTAAAGTCGAAGTTCAGAGCGAGGCGGGTAAAGGAACCACCTTTGACATCATTCTTCCGAGTGCAAGTTCTCCGTAGGGATCGAATTAACAAAATCTTTTCTTGCGTTTTCGTTGGGATATTGTTATTCTACAAAAAGTATATTTTTTGCCAGATGCAGAATAAAAAAAACACAAGTTCAATTGAAGTTATGGGGGTACAATGGCTACGTTCGTAGTGAGTCCCTTCAAGATGTCGATGTTTCGACAATGTCCCCAGAAATATAAATTTCAATATATTGACAAACTGGCCAGCCAATTTCGTATACCCCGTCCGTATCTTACTATGGGACAACATGTCCATTCCGCATTACGAGACTTTTTTCTGATTCAACCAGTGGAAGCACGGACGCTGGAGATATTGCACAATTTATTACGAAAACATTGGCGAACTGACCGGCAAGGATTTGAATCCATTGAAGAAGAAAAAAAATGGGGAGAAAAGGCACTAGGGTTATTGGGAAAATTTTTTAACACTCAAAATATAGCCATTACCCCGTTCAAAGTGGAAGAGTCGTATGAAGTTCAATTAAATTCCGATTTGACCCTTATGGGGAAAATTGATCGGTTGGACGAAATGGAAGATGGTTCTTTAAAAATTATTGATTATAAAACCGGGAAACAACCTGCTGATAGTGAACTGTTTTTGAAAGATGATTTGCAATTGATAGCCTATGTCTGTATAGTAACGAAAAAATTGAATCGTTTAGTGAATAAAGCTTCTTGTTTATATTTGGATACTAACGACATGATTACTTTGACTCCTACTCCGGAGATTCTGGAAAATGGATTAAGCCGCATCAAACAGGTCATTGATTCCATTCAGATGGAAAGAGAATTTTCGCCCAATCCCAATCGCCTATGTTCCTTTTGTGACTATTTAAGTATCTGCCCCGCGCGGGAGCAGATTGAAACATCTGAATTTTCGATGATTTCTGAAGAAGAATTGCCTTTTTAAATTATGAACCGAACTGCTATCACTTGTGGATTCATTATTTTAATTTTGTGGGGTACATTTTCCGGTATTTATCTCGGTTATCATGAATATTTTGTAGGAAACCTGCCAGAGATTTTATATTTTCAATTATTTTTACTTCCAATCTTGGTTACTGCATTGTTTTGGCCATGGTGGAGTGTATGGATTATAGGCTTTATTTCCGCTACAATCGTATTAGGATTACGTTATTATGTCTCTCTCCAATTATTCAATTTTTCCTATGTGTTTTGGTCTCCGGGTTTGCTTATCTTTTTACAGAGTTTTTGTATTGGTTTGGTAATCTTGGATAAAGAGCAAAGAATTCGGCAGTTAAGAGACGAATTGATACATCAGATTTCCGATCTAAACCGGCAACGGACACAATTCAATAAATCCGATTTACTTCTCGATAATATTCAAAAAAATAATTTAAAGCTTTCTTCCATGATTATGAATTTAACCACACACTCGCGAGTGATTAACGAGAAATTAAGCGCCCCAGAAATAATCAAAACCGGAATAGAAGCAATTCATAAGTTAATTAATCCTGATTATTGTGCGATTTATATGGTACCTCCAAAATATGCGATGTTGGTGCTTGCAGAAGAATATGGTACCCCCTTGGAAGTTCCCCTACCTAATGAGATCGCTTTCGGTCAGGGACTTTTGGGACGTGTCGCCGAACGACAGCAAACTATAAGAAAAGAAGATTCCTATATTGTGGGCTCAGATTTGAATGGCCAATCACCCCGCGCTATTACCGTGGCTATTCCTGTTGCTTTCCTGCATAAAGTATTAGGCGTTATTTATTTTGAAAAAAGTGCGGCTGTACGAGATGAATTATTTATCCTGGAAACTCTAGCCGCATTTATCGGTATGGCTTTGCATAATGCGGAAGTAGTACAGGAAAAGCAAATGGAAGCGATGACTGACGGGTTAACCAAATTATATAATCATGAATATTTTCTAGGACGGTTAAAAGATGCCGTTGCGGCTTCTATAAGATACCGGCACACATTAAGTTTGATTATGCTGGATGTGGATCATTTCAAACATTATAATGACACCAACGGACATCAAATGGGAGATATTGTTTTAGAAGAAGTCGCAAAAATCATCAAAAACAATGTTCGAGGAGCGGATATTTCCGCACGGTACGGAGGTGAAGAGTTTGCGATTATTCTTCCCGATACGGATGTCCATGGTGCGGAAAAAGTAGCGGATAAAATCCGGATAACGATTTCAGAGTATTATTTTTCAAACCGGGAATCTCAGCCTCTTGGGAAGATAACCTGCAGTATGGGGGTCGGGAGCATGAATAGTAAAATCTCTTCTGCGGAAGAGTTAATCGAAATTGCAGACCAGGCATTGTATCGAGCGAAGAATAATGGAAGAAATCGGGTGGAATTGGCAAAAGAAGAAATCACTTCGTAGCCAAGCGAATTGCATCCAGTAAAGATATTCTTTTGTCGTATAGCGCTTTCCCAACAATTATACCGATAATATTCGAACTGCCTAGGTTTATTAAATTTTTAATATCTTCTAATTTTGATATGCCTCCGGAAGCGATTACAGATACGTGGGTATTTTTAGAAAATTCCTTAATTCCTTGAAGGTTGGGTCCGACGAGTGCACCATCTCTTGAAATATCTGTATAGATGAATATTTTAACTCCCTTGTCGGTTAAGCGTTTAGCAAGTTCAATGATGGATAATTCAGTTGTCTCTGTCCATCCTTTTATAGCCACTTTTCCATCACGACCATCAATTCCTACAATAATCTTGTCCGGAAAAAGGCGGCACGCTTCACTGACAAAATCAGATGTTTCGTATGCCGCGGTTCCCAAAACAACTCTAGAAACTCCTTTGGAAATCACCAAATCAATTGTTTTAAGGTTTCTGATACCGCCGCCAAGTTCCACTGGGATTGAAAGGGTAGATGCGATTTGACCAATGATCTCCAAGTGAATCGGCTTACCCTCTTTGGCTCCATTCAGGTCTACCAGATGTAGAAATTTTGCACCTTGTTTTACCCATTCTTGAGCCACTGCGATAGGATCGGTATTATATTCTGTTTTCTGGGAATAATCACCTTGATGTAGTCGGACACATTTTCCATCCAAAATATCAATTGCCGGAATGATCTCCATGGTTATTGCAACTTCCCGAAATTAGTTAGAATTTGCAATCCAACTTTCTGGCTTTTTTCCGGATGAAATTGAGTGGCGATAATATTCTCTTTCCAAATCATCGACGTGTATTCTCCACCATAATCCGTAGTGATGGCAATGACCGATGTATCTTGGGGACGAACATAATATGAATGGTCAAAATAGGCATAATTATTGTTAGAAATACCTTCCATGATGACGCCCTGCTTTTTTAAAATTAACTGGTTCCATCCAATATGAGGTATTTTCATTTTTCCGATAAAACGGACAACATCTCCCGGAATAATATTCAATCCCGCATAAGTTCCATTCTCATAACTGGTCGTCATCAATAATTGCAACCCAAGACAAATCCCTAAAAATGGCTTGCCGGATTCAATGGCTTTGATTACTTCCCCTGTGAGTTTATTTTCTTCCAGACAACGTTTGGCATCGCAAAATGCCCCTTGTCCGGGGACGACCACGTGTGTCGCGTCTCTAATTTTTTGCGGAACTTGGGTGATTTCCGCATCGTAACCCACCCGTTCAATAGCCTTCTGGACAGAACGCAAATTCCCCATTCCATAATCAACGATGGCGATCCGTGGTTTCATATTAATTCTCCCGAATTTCTATTTTCTTCACTTTACGAATAAAATCCAGTGTAAAGATCATAGCATTGGATGATATTTATGATTCACTTTAAATATAAATTATAACATTGTTTTAGGATTTCCCTTGACGAAACCAATAGTTTTTGAGTATTGTCATTAGGAGAATATATGCAAAAATTAACCATACGACCCATCAATCATGGATTAAAAGGTGAAATCTCTGTTCCTGGAGATAAATCCATATCCCATCGCGCGATTATGTTCGGCTCTATTGCCCAAGGGAAAACTGTAATCACTAATTTTCTCAATGCCGAAGATTGTTTACGTACCGCTAAAACATTCCAAGCAATGGGTATCGAAATTGAAGGTTTGGGAACCGATAAAGTTATTGTGAACGGAAAAGGATTGGATGGATTACAGGAGCCCAAACAAGTTCTCGATTTAGGAAACTCAGGAACGAGTATTCGTTTAATGACGGGTCTCCTTGCTGGACAAAAATTCTTCAGTGTATTGACCGGCGATAAATCTATTTGTCTTCGTCCTATGAATCGTGTAATCGCTCCGTTATCTCAAATGGGTGCGAGTATCATTGGGAGAGATAATAATAAATTTCCGCCGTTGGCCGTGCAGGGTAGCAAGCTCAAAGGGATTCATTATAATTCTCCCATTGCAAGTGCACAGGTGAAATCCTGTGTTTTACTGGCGGGGCTTTATGCCTCCGGAACGACTGCTGTTACAGAACCTACCTTGTCCCGTGACCATACAGAACGCATGTTAAAATATTTTGGGGGTTCCCTGGAACAAAAAGGTCTCACGGTCAAATTGAAAAGCGGCCAACGATTACGCGGACGAAAAGTTGCCGTCCCGGGAGATATTTCTTCCGCGGCATTCTTTCTCGTCGCTTCGATGATTGTCCCTGACTCTGAAATGATAATTAAAAACGTTGGCATCAATCCCACTCGTACCGGGATACTCGATGCTCTTCAATTTATGGGAGCTAAACTCAAATTCTTAAATAAAAAGGAACGCAACTGGGAGCCTATTTCTGATATCCAAGTAAAACACACCCCTTTACGAGCTATGGAGTTTTCTAAGAATATGATTCCAAGAATAATTGATGAAATCCCCATTCTTGCGGTCTTGGCAACACAAATCAAAGGGAACACGGTCATCCGGGATGCCGCGGAGTTACGGGTCAAAGAAACTGACCGTATCAAAGCGATTGTGACCGAATTAAATAAAATGGGCGCTAGTGTGGATGAATTAAAAGACGGGTTGGTCGTTTATGGTCCCACACATCTCGTAGGAACAAAAGTTCAGAGTTATGGGGACCATCGCATGGCGATGGCATTAGCTATCGCGGGATTAATTGCCGAAGGTGAAACGGTAATTGAAGACACCGAATGTATCGATACCTCATTTCCTACATTTACAAAGTTATTAGATGAATTAACATAGATAGAAAACAGAGCTTAATCCCGTCAAATATGTTAAAGTTAACTCTTCTATTTTTTATCAATTAATTTTATAAAGCAGCAATACAAAGGAATAAACATGGTCATTGCAGTGGACGGTCCGGCAGGGTCGGGGAAAAGTACGGTTGCGCGTGTCTTGGCGAATAAAATACACTACAGCTATGTAGACAGTGGCGCTATGTACCGTGCCGTCGCATTGCAAGCGTTGCGGGAAAAGATTGATTTAACCGATGAGTCGGAGTTATCCCGAATGTTTCATGACATGGATATCTCTCAGAAATTTGAAGATGATAAGTTTCGGATATATAACATGGGCGAAGACATCACGGATGAAATCCGAGCCCCGGAAGTGAGTGCTGTGGTTTCTATTGCCGCGGCACATCCCTCCATTCGTTATCATGTCACCGCGGTACTGCATGTCTGGGGTTCCGGGGGAAGTATCGTAATTGAAGGCCGGGATATCGGCACATATGTATTCCCGAATGCAGATCATAAATTTTATATAGATGCCAGTCCGCGAATCCGTGCCGAAAGACGTTTTTCTGAATTGAAAGAAAAAGGGTATACCGGCACGGTTGAAGACGTGGAAAAAGACATTATCAAACGGGATGAACTGGATAAAACCCGTGAATTAGCTCCATTAAAAATTGCCAAAGATGCGGAAGTTATTGACACGTCGAATATGACCATTGACCAAGTAGTCAATCATATCTGCCAGCGCATCGGGAAATAATCACGTAATGCAATACCTTGCCAATAACAAAGAGTTGCCTAATACCAATATGTTCTATGCTTTTATCCGTTTTCTGGTTTGGCTGATTGGTAAAATTTATTTTCGGCTTTCTTCCTCCGGTCAGGAATATATTCCCAAACAAGGCGCGGTGATTTTAGCCACCAGCCATCGCAGTTTCGTAGATCCTCCGATGGTCGCAGGTATGTGTCCTCGTCAGATTTATTTTATGGCACGCCACGATCTCTTTACAATTCCCATATTTGGCGGGCTTATCAGACGCTTGCATGCCTATCCAGTCCATCGCGGAGAATTCGACCGCCATGCTATCAAATTAACTTTTGATGTTTTAAAAGAAGGTCAGGTGGTCATGATATTCCCTGAAGGCACCCGGACAAAAGACGGTCTCTTGCAACCCGCTTTTCCCGGCGTAGGTTTCATTGTCCATAAAGCCAAAGTGCCAGTTATTCCCTGTTATCTGGAAGGGTCCTATGAAACCTTCCCCAGCCATATCAAATTTCCAAAACCGGGGAAAATCATCGTCCGTTATGGGCCCGTCATTGAATTCTCCCATTATTATGCCCAACCTGGAAACAAAGAAATTTACCAATCCATTGCTTCAGAAATCATGTTCAATATATCCAAATTAATCCCATAATAAATAGCCAAGTATGAATGGCAAGTAATAACGCAAGTCTCATTTAGACATACCAAGTACTGAAGATGTCAATATCAAATCAAAAGGGTGCTTTGATTGTCAAATGTCCTTTTAGCCTTCTCCGAATGGGAGAATTGTTAGGATTCCTCATCTTGTATTGGATAAGACTGCCTATTGTCCTTTTTCCAAAGAAAGAGTAAAATAAGGATTGAGAAAAGAAATTATGTCACTTGGAAAGTTACTTAAATTATTAATCATATTTGTAATTATCGGTGGTGGAGTTTATTTTGCGTGGGATCCCATTCACGATTTTTTCGTCCAGATTAATCCTAAAAATCCAAAAGCAGCGGAAAATATTGCAGGGAAAATGGGCGCATCGGTGGATCAAGCGGCTGCGGGGTTTACCGGCCAGACACAGGTTGGCGCATTGCAACGCACTAAAGCAAAAATCACGGATGCAGATTTGGTAACCATTCGAAACGCGATGGAGATGTATCGAGTGGATCACAACGGTCAATTGCCGAAAGATTTAAAAGAATTGGTCAAATCGGGGGTATTAAGCGGAAATCAACCATTAAAAGACCCGTGGGGAAATGAATATGATTCCAAAGTGGTGGGAGACCATTTTTATATCATTTCCGCGGGACCCGACGGAATCAAAGGTACGGCGGATGATCAAACGATTGATCTGTCTGGCGCTCAAGTACAACAATAATCAAATTATTTTTCTTCTTCGCCAATACCCATTTTTAAATTTGTTGCTGTCGTTGTTTATCCAATTGTCGGTTTAATTTTTGTCTACGTTTCAGTGCATAGACTCTCGCCAATGCTTTATTATGTAATTTCATGTACGGGTCGCGAATAACATCCGTGTTATCTGCATGGCGACGGTAATAATAACATACCGCGTGAACTTTACCGATATCATATTTTTCAGAAATCTTTAAATTCAAATCATAATCTTCACCAAAATTTCCGAATTCCTTTTCATCAAATCCGCCAAATTCATTCAAGATGATTTCTCGATGATAGACACGCAACGCGCCAGCTCCCCCGACCCGCAATAAATTATTTCTATCGTATTCCAAGTGATCAATGGTTCCCAAATCGGGAATTATATTACTTTGCTCATCTATCAACTGGTAATAGGAAATCGCCAAGACGGACTTGGGATGCGTCTCTAAATAGTCCACCATATTCTTCAAACAATCGGGCGCGTATTCATCATCTGAATCCAACTGGGCATAGTATTTTCCTTTGGCGGCCTTCAATCCTTTGTTTAACGAATTTGCAATCACATTAACCGTGTTCTTAATAAGTCGAATTCGTTTATCTTTCTTACAATAAGCTTCAACGGCTTCGATACTTCCATCCTTAGAGCCGTTATCTACCACCACAATTTCAAAATCTTGATAGGATTGGCTCAGTACACTGTCAATTGCCTTGCCGACATATTTCACTCGGTTATAACAGGGGATAATCACACTTACGGTAACCGGCCAATTTTTATTTTGGGGATATTTTACCTCTTCATTGTCTTTGTAAAGATATGCCCTCCGCCGACGTAACATGTTTTTGCAGGCACGTTCCAATTCAAAGGATCTGTCCTTATTTTCAAAAAGATAAGTAAACGCACCCAATTTCCCGGCTTCCTTGGTATGCAATTTAGCTGCCAGAGACGTTTCGACCGGTTTGGTGGAATAATCGTATAATGACTTTTTAATATGCGCAATGGAATAAGAGTCATCCAGTTTCAAACGCAGGTCATATTCTTCGACATGGGAAAATGTTTCGTCATATCGCCCGACCTTATCCAAATATTCAATGCGGTATATTCGGACATGACCGTAATCCCAATTCTCTGACGTGTCCCCTTCATGGTCATAAAGTTCTTTTTTAATTTTATCCCCTTTTTCATTACTTTCCGTATAATCCGAAAAAGCCATGGCACATTTCGAATCTCGATATAGGATATTCAAAAATTCAGCTACCGTATCGATATGGTAGGTAACCCCGTAGGGATAATTCAAAAGGTATGGAGATTTTGCCGATTCAATCGCAAAATTCATCATAGCCGCATTATTCTTAAATTGCTTTGTCCAATAGTAAATCCGGGGATCGGATTTTGCCAATTTGGTATCTTGAGCAATATTGCGTTCATCTTCCGCACGAGTATCCAAAATTATCAGTTCGATTTCATCTATAGTTTGATGTAAAGCGTTTTTAATGATTTTCTCGTCCAATTTCTGCCCAGAACAAAAGGGCATTATTATACTTGCTTTTTGCATCTTTTCATCCTTTTAATGATATTTAGATTATGAAAGTTTTAAAATTAAATCCGGCAGAAACATTATACTGTTACCCATATCCAAAAACAAGGGAGAAAAAACACGAAGTGAACCGACGGCATTGACTTATAATTTTGCTTCTTTTCCCTATATAATAGACAGCAATGACCATGGATATTTCACCGAGGACACAATTCGCCAAACGTAAAGTTTGGGCTAATCGGATTGTCTTTATGGGGAAAACGTTTATCCTAATGGCGGTATTATGTTTGTCCTATATGTTATGGAGTATTCATGCAGGATATATAGCGACGCCCGAAGAAAAATTATCAATCGGGGAGGGGATTTTGCCATTTCAGTTGGTTGCGGGATATTCCATATCTTTTGCGAGCGACGGGT
Source organism: uncultured bacterium (assembly GCA_963768165.1). Taxonomy (GTDB): domain Bacteria; phylum UBP4; class UBA4092; order UBA4092; family UBA4092; genus CAVYHJ01. The sequence continues at coordinate 93,190 of CAVYHJ010000026.1, forward strand.
TGTTGTCGAAAATTGTCATATTGGATAATAGTAGCACTGGACAAAGGATTGTGTTAAACCGGGTCTATTGGCGAAAAGAAAGAACACCGGAAGGGTTTACCACCAAGTTTAATCATCCCCAACAGATTGTGAAATTGCGGAGGTCCACTTTTACGGGATTAGAGAATCCGAGAGTAATTTCTTTTGGAAAGTTTCAAAGCCATTCTCAGGAGATAGTATATGCGATTGTGGAAACAAAAACTGAAATAGGAATTAAAAAGGGAGCGATTTATTGTCTGTATTGTCCAAGCAGTAGAAAAAGCTTTTTCGTGGAGAGTACAGCACCGGTGGCGGCTTTTTCCGAAAAGGATGTAACGGATTTTGTGGAGAGCTTAACCCCATGCCATTAAGAATAGTTTAAAGTTTCGGGTTTCAAGTTTAAAGTTATATAATTGTGCAGAATGGTTCCTTAAAAAGGAGGAGATTTTAATCCTTCACGGGAGAAGATGATTGTGAAAAATTACAACGATTGGACATTCAAAAAATAAGGGTGGAAGAGAATTCTTTCACCCTTTTTCTTTCGGTATGATGATGAGGAGATTGATTCTCAATCCCGTTTTTCTTTGGGTGTTTCAAGAGTTACTTTTTTCATAACATCGCCCACTTTGATTTTTTGAACAATATCCATTCCTTCGGTAACTTGTCCGAAAACAGTGTATTGTCCATCGAGATGAGTGGGAGTTCCCAAGCAGATATAAAATTGGCTGTCAGCACTATTAGGATTCTGTGCACGTGCCATTGCAACAGTTCCGGGAATATGTTTCCGTTGATTAAATTCCGCCGGTAAGTTCAGTCCCGAACCACCGGTTCCATTACCTTTGGGATCGCCTCCTTGAACTACAAAACCGGGCACAACGCGATGAAACGTTAACCCGTCATAAAATTTCTTCTGAATTAGTTCTGTAATCCTGGCTACAGTCTTGGGGGCACTGTCGGGGTACATCTCAAATTTAACAATTCCTCCATTGGACATTTCAATAATTACCATACACTCTCCTTACCGTTTTATTTATCCCATGGCAGGTCGGGATGTTTTTGGACAATATAATCGTACCTGTCCGTCCGCGTTCCTGTCATTTCATTGAATAAAGGCGTTCCTCCGGGATACATGGTGCCTTGGCGATCGCCATATTTGTTGAGATCGTTTCTAGTGATCCAATCATCGATTTTCTTTTTTTCACTATCTGTTAGTTCTGTTTTGTTAGAGTTTTTTTTTGATCCGGCAGTTGGACAGTCATTTTCTTAATTTTATCTCCCTGGTGGATTTTATCCACAACATCCATTCCTTGAATTACCTGACCAAAAACGGTATATTGTCCGTCCAGATGGGGTTGATCACCAAAACAAATATAAAACTGACTATCGGCACTATTCGGATCTTGAGTGCGTGCCATGGCAACCGTTCCACGAACATGTTTTCGGGCATTGAATTCTGCCGGAATATTTACTCCGGAACCTCCGGTGCCTGTCCCCGACGGGTCGCCGCCTTGCGCCATAAATCCAGGTATAACACGGTGGAAAGTAACGGCATTGTTGAGAATGGCAGTTGTTGATTGCCCACTGGGTATTAATAACCAGGTTACCTTACGTGGCACTGGATTATAAAATCCCTTTTGAATTAATTCAGTGATATGTGCAACGGTTTTGGGCGCGGTATCAGGATACATTTCAAATTTGATAATCCCCCCATTTTCCATTTCGATTGTTGCTATAGGCAATGTGCTTTTCTGACTTTTACCGGTTTTTGTAGAAGTCGTAGAATCTGATTTTGTAGTCTGACAACTCCCTGTGGTAACGAAAACAGCACAGGTGATTATTGCAAGACTCGCTAATAATGATTTATTCATTTTTCCTCCTTTGTAAGAAAATGATTTTTCTATTTTACAGAGACCTTGAATAAAAAGCAATTTTTAAAGCATCTACAATAGATCTAAAAATTAATTGTTAATAAAATATATTACAAAATTATAAAATACTCCCAAGAACCGAGATAAAAGCGGTCTTTTCCCATCTTGGGTGATAGCTACCATTTAAATCACTCTATCGTATTCCTATTTCATTTTGGGAAAATACCGGATTTATTTTGTATTCAAATAGCCACAAAGTGTGTCAGCTTTTACCCTAACCAAGCTTTTTCGTTATACTAATTCTTATATTTGTTTAAAAATTAATGCTTTCAAGTCCCAAAAAAAATGGTATAGTGTTTGCGGATTAGGCATTATGTAGAATTGGTAGAATATTTGTATTGAAAGGGTAAAGGATGAAAAAAGCAAAAATAAATGTAGCGGTTATTATGGGCGGGCGTACTGCCGAACATGAAGTCTCACTGAATAGTGGGATTATGGTGGTCAAGTCATTGGATAAGAACAAGTATAACGTGATGCCGGTTATTATCCAGAAAAGTGGTTTATGGAAAATGGCAGGAAAAGTTTATCGTCCCGGTGCCGCATTAGACCAACTCATCAAGAAAAAAGTGGATGTTGTATTTTTAGCAATGCATGGTCCCTATGGGGAAGACGGTACAATTCAGGGCTTATTGGAGATGGCAGATATTCCATACACAGGGTCAAATGTTTTAGCCAGTAGTCTTTCAATGAATAAAATCAAGACTTTAGAAATGTATGAGTATTATGGATTGCGAACACCGAAACGGGTAACCTTCACACGATGGGATTGGCCAAAAAAGAAAGATGAAATCACTAAGAAGATCAAAAGCAAGCTGGGGATTCCCTGTGTTATTAAACCTGTGCAACTGGGTTCCAGTGTCGCGACATTTATTGTGAAGAAAGAAAAAGATATGGCGCATGCTATTCAAGAAGTCATTAAAAGGGATGTCGCGGGATTGGCTGAAGAATATATTCAGGGAGATGAGCTGACCTGCGCGGTACTGGGTGGAAATCCCGGAGAAGAACCTACGGCACTTTCTCCAACTCAAATTATACCCAAAGCCAGCACCTTCTTCGATTACAAAGCCAAGTATACTCCCGGAGCCTCGAATGAAATTACTCCTGCACCTATAGGCAGGAAATTAACAAAAGAAGTGCAAGCCATTGCCGTAAAGGCGCATAAGATTTTGGGATGCGGAAGTATGTCCCGGACAGATATGATGATTCGGCAGGGGAAGATATATTTATTGGAGACCAATACTATTCCCGGAATGACAGAAACCAGTCTCTATCCACAAGCGGCACGCGCGGCAGGGATGACACTATCCGAATTGTATGACAAAGTCATTCAACTTGCTTTACTCTATCATCGTGCCAGTATTTCGTCATTCTGAGCGTAGCGAAGAATCCCTACCTAAAGTCGTTTTACATCAGGTAGAACACAGGGATTCTTCGTCGCTTCGCTCCTCAGAATGGGATTAATAGCAAAAAGGTATTGCTAATTAGATAGAAAAAATGTTTTTCAAAGATTACTTGGGACATAAATAAGTATACCATTGGAAATAGGTCTTTCGGAAACGCTTTGCGAGTCCTCGATGTTGCCGATATCTTTGCTTGAGACGAGAATAATATCCTTCCAACGCATTCGTGGAGGTTGGGATGAGAGGGTCTTGAAAATAATAGAACATATTCGGCAGAGCGGAAAGCAACATACTCCGTGCCCGTTTAAGATCACTAAAGACCCAGCCGGATTCCGGGGCTTGATGGATGGCTTGACCAAAGCGTTCTTCCCATTGTTGAATCTGACCCGGGAAATCCTCTTTTTGTTGCAAAGAACGAATGGACATCACTTGGAGAAAAATCTGCCGAAGATGTTTGGCATCGGTTCTCTTGGGATTCCGACGACACCAACTCAATCCTTGACGTTGCACATGAACCAAACAACGTTGAATGAAGATCTGTGGCCAAAGAGTCTTTAAAACCCTTGTCAAATGCGGGTTCCCATCAATGGTCGCGCTAATCGGACAAAGTCCCTGATCCCGCAGAAATGTACAAAATCGGGTTACATCCCGGAGGCCTTCGCTCAGACCATAGGCACTATAAAAGACTCTATACTCCGGAGCGTGCATGACACTCAACAGACCCCGGCGATTTTCCAAAAACGTTCCATCCAGTAAGACATACCGACATTCTGAAACGGATAGGCTTTCTACCGGAGCCCGCTCCAACCAATACCGCACCGTCTGCCGTACATAATAGCGACTATGACCACTCTGCGCGGATAATTGCCGTAGCGTATATCCTTCGATAATCCAGCGTTTAAACCATATCTTTTGTCGAAGGAACTTACTCGCGACATTCTTCCATCCATACGTCGTACCACATCTTTTACACAGCCATCTTTGCTTCCCATGACGACTTCTTCCATTCTTTTTAACCTGCGCAGAATCACATTGGGGACAGTGTTTTTTAAACGCATCGTACCTCCATTTATAACCGCTCTCATAAATACTACCGATAATACCGCACCAGTTATGGATCGGTATACATTCCCAGCAATACCTTTTTACTATTAATCCCAGAATGACAGATACGTGGTATTTCCTCCTCAAGTCAGCGTAAAATCTCTCCTTGTAGTATTATAATAGTCAAGAAAAACGCTGATGATAAAAAGAATTATACATTATTCCTTCATACTTGGTTTTCTCATTATAGTCTGGCTTTTGTGGCATTTGGATTTTAGAGAGACCCTGCATATCTTTAAAACCATTCAACTTGATTTTCTAGTGGGAGGGTTATTATTTACCGTCGCAGAATTAGCGTTTAAAGCGTGGAAATTGCAGAAAGTCGTCAATATCCTGACGCCGATTTCATTTTTTGAGGCAATGAAGATTTATTTAATAGGGTTACCTTATGGCGCGGTGACTCCGGGGAAAGTCGGGGATGTTGTGAAATTATATACCTTGCGCCAAAAGACCAACTTGCCCCGCACAGATTGTGTAGCACTGGGATTGGTAGAACGGTTACTGGAAATGATTGCGCTGGTGGGGTTGGCGGGAGTAGGGGTATTTGTTTTACTGGGGCATTTGTCTGAGAAACAGTTTTATTCCTTGTTGATTGCCGTAGTGTTACTTTTTGTATTGATGTTCCTGATGTTAAACCAAAAGCTGGTGCGATTTCTTTTGCGTCCTATCTTTTATCTCGTTGTACCGGAGGATAAACAACATAAACCGCGCGCCTTGTTTTATGAATTCTATGGTGGAATCGAGAAAATGACTAAAGACAAATGGACTATGTCAGTCGGATTATTTTTTTGTATCCTGGGTTGGCTGGCGAGTTCGTTCCGCACATATTTATTTGCCTTAGGAGTCGGAATTTTTGTCATGAACTGGTATCAATGCCTGTTTTTGATTCCTTTGGTGACGGTGGTTGAATTAATCCCCATCTCCTTATTGGGTATCGGAACTCGTGACCTCGCCTTGATTTCCATATTAACCATGATGGGCGCGTCCCACGATGTGGTTCGCCCGCAAGCGATAACGTTATCCTTCCTTATGTTGGTTGTGGGTGGTATTCCGCCGGCACTGGTGGGTTATGCCGTTGCCATTAAAGAGCACGTTAGTTGGAAAGATGTGGATAAAGAAATGAAAGAAGAGAATTCTTAATTATGAGACATTCGACTAGGAATAACTGCTTTTAGAAATCAATGGTATGCTTTCATTACTTGGATTTTTTAAAAGAATCTTTATACAATTCTAACAGTGTTTTACGTATGAGTATCCCTAGTTTTTTTTTCATTAAGAGTATTGTTATATTCACTAAGCTGATTAGAAAGTTCAGTCTCATTGTTATCCACTTCTTTTCTATTTATCCATGAATCCCGAATATCCTTTCCATTAAACCACAAGTGAATACAAAAGAATCCTAAAGAAAGAAAACAAAGAATAATGGCTAAACAAACATCAATAAAAGAAAGTAAAGAATATAGGGAACAACATTTTATATAAAAAATAGCATTGTTGGTAATTTTCTCTTGAGAATTTAAACATACGGATTCTAATATTCTCACAGATAAACAAATTATGAAAAATGCAAGAAATAATTCAACGATAGAATAAATTATTAACAATAAATAATTGCGCTTTATTTTTTTGCAATAGTCGTCAATATTATTTCCTTCTTTTGACTTTTTTGACGGGTCATACTTTTTTCCAATCCATTCTTTAATTTCTTTTTCGGGAACAGTTTTTAGATAATAGATAGCTGCCGCAACAATCCCTATAAGCGTAAATGGACCTGAACCGTCAAATGGATTAGACATTGAGACCGACTCCTTTAACTGATTAATCTATATTATAATATTATATTTGTCAAGGTGACGTAACATTTACTTTTTAATGCATTAGGAATTTGCAGTATTCCCGATGCCCCTCTATCCCCGAATTATTTTCTCTCTGATCCATTCTTTTTTGTTAGGCAGTACTCTTTTGGAGTAGTTAAGAGGGTAGGGATGTGCATTGCAATTCGTGATGAAGATTAGGATAGTTTTAGAAGTTGACAAACGGAGAAATTGGTATAAAATTAGATAGTTTCAAGTTTCAGGTTTAAAGTTAAAAGCACCAATTTCCCTGCTATAATTTAAGTTTTTAATTTAACAAAAGACGAAATTGGTTTGGTGATAGAATACCCTGTTTAGGGTATGGGAAGGGTGGTTTTTATGGATTTTAGTGAGAAACCCACCTGATATTTGCGAGTCTAGTATAATCAATCCTCTATAAGGCAGGGATGAAGGAGATCGATCTCCTTCATCCCAACTCCGCTTCTTCTCCGTATTATCTTCGCTTCAGGTTCGCATTAATTTCGTATAAGATTCGATGTAAATCCAGATATAAATCACTAATAAGAGGCAAGGAATTGTGTATAAGCTTATTTTTTGTAATACTCCACAGTTTTTTCAATAAATTCGAGGAAACGGTCGGCGGTTTTGTTTCTATAAAAAATCTTTATGATATAATGGATAAAAGGCGAAAATGGAATTTGAATGGGATAAGGAGAAAGCAAAAAAGAATGACAGAAAACATAAGGTGTCATTTGATGAAGCGGTAACTGTATTTTATGATCCGTTATCGGCAACTTTCGATGACCCAGACCATTCGGTTGACGAACAAAGATTCATAACCGTGGGTTATTCTTCTCGCGGGCATTTGCTGGTGGTCTCACATACCGAGAGAGGCAAAGCTGTACGAATTATCAGTGCGCGTTATACATCCGCTCAAGAAAGGAAACGACATGAAAACGAAAGCAAAAAGAAATAATGATGAATTACTCCCCGAATATAACTTTGACTATTCAAAAGGTGTTCGTGGAAAATATTATAATCGCATTTTAGCCGAGGGAGCCAACGTTGTCATACTTGAGCCGGATGTGGCTAAAGTATTTGTTAATTCTGCCGTCGTAAATGATGCCTTGCGGTCATTGCTTGATTTGACAAAAAATACCCAGCGACTAACAAAGCATTCCAGCGGGCGGACAATTGCCCGCCGCTGAGATCAACCCCTTATTTTTTCCCTTGATAATACTCTACCGTTTTTTGAATAAATTCGAGGAAACGGTCGGCGGTTTTGTCCCAGTTAAAGGTGTTTGCCCATTCGATGGAACCTTGTTCGAGTTTTTGGCGTAAATCTGGGGAGGTAAAGATTTGTTTGATTTTGTCGGTGAGTTGGTCAATATTGCCGTGTTCCACGAGAAAGCCGGTTTTCTGGTCAACGACGGCTTCCCGCAAGCCCGGGGAGTTGCTGGCGATGACAGGAGTCCCGCAGGCGTTGGCTTCAATGGCGGTCAATCCCCACCCTTCTTTGACGGAGTTATAGAGCACGACCTGGGATTTTTGGAGTATCTCGACTTTGGTTTTATCGTCCACGAATCCCCAAAATTTGACATTCTTTTCCAACCCTTTATCCTTTGCCATTTTTTGAAGATTAGATAAATTATCACCGCGACCGACTATGTGATAAATGATATCCGGGAATTGGGGACGCAAGCGTTCGACCGCGAGGATGCCGTATTCAATAAATTTATAACGTTTAATGCGACCCACGAAACATAAGGAATGGGGAGTTTTCATGGCGTCATTTGCAGCAGGACGATATAAATCATGGTTTAAAGCGATATAGACCACGTGTATTTTGTTAGCGGAGATTCCGCGATTCACCAGGTCTTCTTTGGTACTTTCAGAATAGGTCATGTAATAGGGGACATGGCGGTAGCCCCAGGGGATGAAACGTTCCATCAACCAGACGTACGCGGCAGCGGGAAAGGGGGCTTCTTCAAATGCTGTAGTGCCGAATAAATGGGGAACGAGCGCCAATACGGGTATTTTGGTATAGAACGGAAAAAAGAAGGGAATTTTATCGATACCTTCGATAATGACGTCATACTTATTTTTTTCAAGATGATTTTTGAAATAACTGGGAGCGACCCCATTAAAATTCCATTTATTACCCACCCGGATCATGTGCGCGCCATCCATGATTTGGGTATTGCTGGCGCCTTTGTATTTGGAGGTCAGGTAATCTATTTGATGCCCTTGCGCAGACAGGCGTTTATAGACTTCCTGCAAGACGACTTCCGCCCCTCCGGCCTCCGGATGGACATAGTCCCTATACTCCACGTGCAATATTTTGTATGATTTCATAAGTCAAACATCATATCGTAAAAAAGTGTCAAGTTCCATGTTCCAAGTTTCAAGTTAAAGGTGTTATATCTTAAACTATCTTCTTTATTATTATAGTTTAGGATAAAATACTAACCAACTGATTTAATATCTGTTACTGAATATGATTAAAACAACCGGAAAAATATCTATAATAATGCCCGCGTATAACGAGGAAGTACATATTTATGAAAATATCCTCGAAACGAAAAAGGTATTTGAAGAAGACGGGACACCTTATGAGATTATCGTTTCTGACGACGGAAGCAAAGATAAAACGTTTGAACGGGCGCAAAAAGTGGAAAAGGAATTTCCGAATGTTATTGCCGTGCAGAATCCCGTGAATTTGGGGAAGGGGCAGGCTTTGCGGGAAGGTTTTGCGAAAGCAACGGGGGATTATATAGTATTTCTGGATAGTGATTTGGATTTACACCCCAGTCAAATCCATTTGCTGTTTGATATTATGGAAAAGGAAAAAGCCGATGTGGTGATCGGGTCCAAACGCCATCCACAATCTCAAGTAAATTATCCTAGCGACCGCAAAGTCATTTCCAACGGGTATTTTTTTCTGGTGAAGTTGATGTTTGGATTACCCATTCGTGACACGCAAACGGGTTTAAAACTTTTTAAATATGAAGTATTAAAGAAAGTATTTCCAAGGATATTGGTAAAACGGTTTGCGTTTGACTTGGAGATGCTCGCCGTGGCGCACCATTATGGATACAAGATCGCCGAAGCGCCGGTGGTAGTACATCACCGCTGGAAATTCGGGAGGATTGGTTTTAAGCCAATTTGGGAAACATGGTGGGATACGATGGCGGTCTTTTACCGAATGAAAATTTTGAAATATTACGATAAAGGCAAAGAATGAATCAACCGAAAGTTTCTATTGTTATCGCGGTAGGAAAATGGAATAAGAATCTGGATGAATGTCTCACATACTGCCGTAAGTTAGATTATCCCAATTTGGAAATCATCGTTTTACCGGATGAATATTCCGGGATTTCACCGGATAAAGTGACTATCCTTCCCACCGGATTTACGTCTCCCGGCAATAAACGGGATATTGGAGCAAAAAATGCGAAAGGTGAAATCATTGCATTTTTGGATGACGACACCTTTCCCGTGGCAGATTGGTTATCCAAAGCAGTGGATATTTTTATTAAAGATTCCAATGTTGGTGCTGTGGGAGGACCCGCAGTCACTCCAGCGAATGATAACTTAAGCCAGCAAGCGAGCGGGTTGGTGTATAGTTCCTGGCTGGTAGGCGGAACCTATCGTTACCGATATGTCCCGCAAGCGAGACGAGAAGTGGACGATTATCCAACCTGTAATTTATTGGTGCGGAAAGATGTCTTTGATTCATTGGGTGGGTTTGATACACATTTTTGGCCGGGAGAGGACACCAAACTCTGCTTGGAAATTACCAAGAAATTGAACAAAAAAATTATTTATGATCCCGGAGTTTTGGTCTATCATCACCGGCGAAAATTATTTCGCCCTCATCTAAAGCAGGTCTGGAATTATGGATTGCATCGCGGGTATTTTGTAAAGCGATTTCCTGAAACATCCTTACGGCTGGCGTATTTTCTACCGTCAATATGGGCATTGGGAGTACTTTTCGGATGGTTGGGGTTTTTTATTTATCCCATTCTAGGGTATATTTATTTAAGTATTTTGTGCCTTTATTTGGTTGGTGCTTTAGGCACGGCGCTATTCGTAGATATTTCAGAAGCCGATATTGCGAAAACAGCACATTATGATTTTAACTCACGTGTAACATTGCGCTGGAATGTATTCTGGGGATTGCTGGTGACCCATTTCGTATACGGGTTGTGGTTTATCCGCGGATTACTGGTTTCCCGATTGCCGGAAGAATCGTGAAACAATTTTAGGAGAGAAAATGTTAAAAACGTATCAGGGTATTAAACCGAATATTGGCAAGGATGTGTTCATCGCAGAGACAGCCGTTTTAATCGGTGATGTGCGTGTCGGTGCTCATGCCAGTATTTGGTATAACACGGTTATTCGTGCCGACTTGACTCGAATTGAGATTGGAGCTTATTCGAATATTCAGGATGGCACGGTAATACATCTCGAAAAAGATCATCCATGTATTATTGGACAATACGTAACAGTCGGACACATGGCGATGCTCCATGGATGTGTGATTGAAGACGATTGTATGATAGGGATGAATGCGGTTATACTCACCGGTGCAAAAATTGGGAAAAGTTCTATTATCGCCGCCGGGGCATTGATTCCGGAAGGGAAAATCATTCCGGAAAAATCATTGGTCATGGGGATGCCGGGAAAAGTCGTGCGTCAGGTAACAGAAGAAGATTTTACCGGTCGGCAGGGCGCGCTGAATTATGTGAAATATTCTCAATCCTATTTAATACCGGCCAAAAAGGTAAAAAGTGAAAGGTAAATAAATGAAAATATTAGATATTCAGAAAGATAGAATTGATATAGAACTTATCATCTCACCCAATGATACACGCAATAGAGAAATTGAACAAAGCGTATCAGAAATTCTAACGTACGTCAGGGACTACGGAGATAAGGCGTTATTCGAATTAACGGCTCGATTCGATAAGGTAAGAATTAATCCAGGCGATATAAAAGTTGTTCCCAAGGAGATAAAAGAAGCCTATAAAAAAATTGATAAGAAATTTTTGGCAACGGCGAAGTCCGCCATAAAGAATATTACCGAATATCACAAACATCAGTTCCGTGAGACAAAAACTTATCGTAGACCTGACGGAACTACTTTATCTCAACGGATTCGGCCTTTTAAACGGGTAGGGATGTATGTCCCGGGAGGAGCGGCGCCGTTGGCATCGTCTCTTTTAATGTGCGCGATACCGGCAAAAGTGGCGGGAGTATCTGAAATGGTTTTGGCAACACCGCCAGATTCCACAGGGGAAATAAATCCCTATATTCTCGTCTGTGCCGACTTGGTGGGCATTCAGGATATATATAAAGTGGGCGGAGCCCAGGCAATTGGCGCGTTGGCTTATGGGACGGGAACCATTCCTAAGGTAGATAAAATTGTCGGGCCGGGTAATGCGTATGTTGTGGAAGCGAAACGACAAGTATTTGGAATCGTGGATATTGATTTACTTCCCGGACCCAGCGAAATATTGGTCATCGCCGATGACACAGCGAAACCCGCATGGGTAGCGGCAGATTTATTATCCCAAGCGGAACATACCGGCAATGAAAGAGTGATTCTCCTCACACCGTCAAAAACATTAGCAGCTGCGGTCGTGGAAGAACTTTCCCTTCAAGTGAATCGTCTACCACGCAGGCAACAAGCCGGGGATTCTTTGAAAACAGGCGGGGCGGTGATTCTGACAAAGAATTTAGAAGAATGTATCGAACTGGCAAATCGGATTGCGCCGGAACATTTGGAAATACATACAAAAAATCCAAGGAAGGTTGCAGATAAAATCACCTCCGTCGGCGCTATTTTTATAGGGTCATGGACTCCTGAACCTATTGGTGATTACATTGCAGGTACCAATCACATTTTACCGACGGGGGGAACCGCCCGCATGTTTTCCGGTTTAAATGTGGACGAATTTATCAAGAAAACCAATATTGTCGAATATACGGAAAAAGGATTTAAGAAGGTCGCCAACGCGGCTATCCATTTTGCGGAAATCGAACAATTAGGCGCTCACGCGGAATCTGTCAGAATAAGATTGAAAAAGTAGGAGGGGAATTCGTTCCCAACTATTCATGAAAAATTACCTCAAGAAATCTTTGCAGAAATTTGATGCCTATATCCCTGGTGAACAACCCCAGGAATCTGGTTGGATAAAACTAAATACCAATGAAAATCCTTATCCACCTTCACCTAAGGTGGTGCAGGCATTAAAGAGAGCCGCTGGCGACCCGCTCAATTTGTATCCCGACCCTGTCTGTCTCGATTTGCGTAAAACTATTTCAAAATTATATAACGTTCCTGTGGAGCATACTATTGTGTGTAACGGGTCGGATGAAACCTTGCGAATGATCCTGGAAACTTTTTTGGAAAAAGGGGATAAAGTTGTTTATCCGTACCCCTCTTATCCGCTTTACAAAACTCTCACGGAAATTCATGGCGGGAAATCATTGGTTGTCCCGCTAACCAATGATTATGATTTGCCGAATTGGAATAAATCATGGCAGGGGAAAATCCTTTTTATCGCCAATCCTAATTCACCCACGGGGGGAGGATTTTCCAATAAAAAGATCGCCCGTATTTGTGAACAATTCAAAGGGATTGTGGTTCTCGATGAAGCCTATGTGGATTTTGCAGAGTCGTCTGGGCTGTCTTTATTATCCAAATACTCCAATTTAATTATCGGTCGAACGGTCTCGAAGTCATATTCTCTCGCGGGAATGAGAGTGGGTTTTGCGATGGCATCCAAGGAGTTGATTGCGTCACTTTATCTCACCAAGGATTCTTACAACGTGAACCGGATTAGCCAAATCGCTGCCAAAGCAGCTTTAGAAGACCGGGTATATTTTCAACAAACGCGAAAAAAGATTATTCAAACGAGAACCCGGCTTATCACGGAATTGGCAAATCTGGGATTTACCGTCTATAAATCCGATGCTAATTTTGTATTTGCCAGTCCTCCCGATAAAAATGGGAAATCACTCTTTCAATATCTTAAAAAAAAGAAAATCCTTGTCCGGTTCTGGGATTTACCCCGGTTACGCCATGCCGTACGAGTCACCATCGGAACCGATAAGGAGATAGATTCTCTTATCAACGAAATCAAAAAGAAAATAAAGTCTTAGACGAAGGTGTCCACCCCAAAAGCCCTCAAATTTATGCAATCCAAAGATATTATTCGAAAAGAAAAAGAGTTTTATGATAATTTCGCCAAGCGCTATGAAGAAAAATGGCTGGCTCTTCCTGAATGGCAGCCACTGCTAAAACAAGAAGAAGAAATCCTGGGAAAATATTTGATTCAGCCGGGCGATTTGGTGGACATCGGTTGTGGGACAGGACGAATTGTCATTCCTTACGCGAAAAAGGGATTCCACTGCACCGGTATTGATATTTCCGAATCCATGTTATCCATTGCGCGAAATCGGGCAAAAGAACAAAATCTTACTATCCAATTTTTGTGTCAGGATGCCGTCGAGTTTTCCTTACCTATCGCAAGTTTTGATACTGCTCTCGTGATTTTCGATATGTTATCCATCATTCCGGGGGATGAATCGAGAACCAAATTACTGCGCAATCTCCATCACTCTCTTCGTTCCCAAGGCCTGTTATTTTCTTCGGTCTGGACATATTCCAAAACGATAGATGTAATTTTGAATGAAGAGGGAACCCTTCTCCCCAGCCGCTTTTGGAAAGTCGAAGACATAATAAATCTTATCAACAAGTGCGGGTTTAAAAGTATTGAAACCCGTTCCGCCGCACAACCTAATCATTGCCGGGAGATCAATGATCATGTTCTTTTTCAATCCTTTGTTTTCAAAAAGGTATAGGTAATCTTTTTCTCGATTACCTATAGTATCCCCACCGATAAGCGACCTAATTGTCTTTCAGATGTAGCTTGCAAAAGAGCATGTATAGTATAATTAAAATGAACTAAAAGAGAGTATATCTTACATATAGATCGGTAGGAATGAGTTCGTATGAAAAAAATCCCAACATTATTATCTATAGTTAAAACTTTTCTATTCCTATATTCTTTTGTATTCACCTGCGGATTTTCATTCTGCCAGACAGCAGACGCTGGAAGTCAATTGATTGATACGACACAACTTAATCCCGCAACCATCCATGTCTCTACGAACAGCAAGATAAAATATGTATATGATTATTCGTTACAGAGAAACTATGCAAATGCCACTACTAATGATATGCATTTTTCTCCAACAAATATCAATGATTACAATATCTCAACAGCGTATTTTGGCGATTCCAACGTATTCACTCAAATTACATTTAACATTTCCAGTGGTTTACAAAGAAGCGGTCCGGGACCATTTCCCTATTCCGTCGTCTATCAATATCCTTCAAGCGGACAAACATGGATGGCGTTTATCCCGTCGTACGATTCAACCAGTGCCTATAACAGTAATTACGGCGGTATAGTTGCATTAAATAAGTCAGGATCGGTGGGGATTCCATTAAGTGTTCAGACAACCTGGAGTCTTATTACGATAAACGGAATACCCGGTTATTATGTACGTCAAGCGATTAATGTCTATACCGATCAATCCATAACATTACCTTATTTCGATGCTATTTCCCCGTAGTATTTATACTTTTAATGTACCGGCGAATGATTCGATAAAAATTCATTAATGCATAGTGAATTTGAATGTTTGTAATGGTATTCCAATACATTCTTATTTCTGGATTCCTCTTTTCAGTGGATTAATAACTACTTCACCGCGCACGTGTCATTTTCCAACTTGACTGGATAATTAGACTTCCACGACAATTTAGTATATGGTTCTTGGGCTTTAGCACATGAGTGGTTTGTGCATTTTTCTATTGGGAAAAGAATTGAATTAAGGTAGAATCTACTATCGAAAGTTGGTTCAACATCAAAAAAATAATTAAGTAATTTCTTATATTGGAGGTAATCATGGAAATCGATGAAATAGATGCGTTGGAATTAAAAGAAAAAGCGGCCGAGTTACATGAGAAAAAAGAGGAGGAAGAACACCGCCAGGAGCATCGCTTGAATATGCGGGTGGCGCTAACTATCGCTTTGTTGGCGACTTTCATGGGCATTTGCAAAGTCAAAAACGACAGTATTATTCAGACCATGCAAAAGGTGCAAGCGGACAAATTGGATTCTTGGGCTTGGTATCAAAGCCGCCATATCCGGGCAGATATTTTCCATGCCACGGCGGTGCAATTGCAATTGAGTGCCAAAACCATGCCCGCCATGAGAAAAGACTATGAAGAGCAGGCGGCGGCATATGAAAACATGGCTAAAAAAGAAGAATCCAAAATGACCGAACAGCAAAAACAAGGCGAGGAAGCTCAGAAAACGTATGATGAACTCCATGAACGCAATGACCAATTCGATATGACGGAAGCCGGGTTGACCATCGCGATCGCTATTCTCGCCATCACTTCTCTAACCCAGTTGGTATGGATGTACTGGCTCTCTCTCATCCCTGCGGGTTTCGGCATCCTCATCGGACTCTCCGGCTTATTTCACTGGGCAATCCGTCCCGAATGGCTTATAAAAATCCTGTCGTAATAAGAAAATGAATTATTTCTACAGGATTGATTTGTTATCATGTTCTGTGAATGGGAATTTCCATAAATAAAATCCCCAGACAAAATAAGCGAAAAGCAGACTAAAATAGCCAATTAAATATTCGCAAGCTAACCGAATATAACCGATGAAGTTAAGAAAATAACTGCTTTTGTCAGGAATAGAATAGACCTGTTCAAAGAATAAATTGGAAGGGTATGAAAATATAAGAGAGACAATAAACATTGCATAATAAACTGTTTTAGAAGTCATTTTTGACATTAAATAATAGGTGGGCACAATTAATAAAATATATGAGTAAGGTTTAAAACGGGGAAGAATCAATGCGTAGGTTAGGCACATAAAAAAAACAAGGACCTTTTTATAATCTTTGTGATTTTCATATTTTAAAAATGATTTCAGAAAGAACCGGATAGTAATAGCGAGAATGGTAATTACTACAAAAACATAAACTGCTTGTAGATAATTCAGCGGTATCGACATTCCAGTCTTGATTCGATTTATGTTTATAAATATCCAAATATCCATTATTAAAGAAGGAGTACTAGGATTGATCCGACCTCCTTCAAAACTTTCCTTAACGGCTTTGACATTATTAGAAAATCCTTGATACAGTTCAGGGAAAAGTACATAGGATATTAAAAACAATCCTGCCAAACATAAGCAAGTGCCTCCGAAATAATCCCAGCGGTATTTATCTTTTGTAAACCAAAGCAAAAGTAAAAAGAAAGCCGGTGTAATTTTGAATACACATGACATAACAATAAATAAGCAAAACAAGAAAAGTTTGTCCTTTAAAAAAAGATAAAAGGCAATCCATAATAAGAATTGTTCCAAAATGCTAATATTTCCCGTTCGCAAATCCCAGAAAATAGCACTATTAAATGCGACTAAACAAAAAAATAAAAATAAGTTGTCCGGTAAGGGGGATAAAAATTCTTTCATCCATAGATAAACAAGCCCCAACAGGAGAATACATTTAAAAAAAATGAAAATATAAAAGGCTGTTGTAAAATTTACCAGGGTAAAGGGAAGGAAAATTGCCAAAACGAAAGGAGGATAAACAAAATAATGGATATTCATATCTTTAGATACCATTACCAAAGTTCTTATATCATATGGATTTAATCCAGCCGCATGAGCCAATGCGCCATAATAATAACTTTTAAAATCCCATTGATATACCGTTGGGTTTAGAATAATGTATAACATTATCATCCAACAGATCATAGATAAGATGATGACCGTTTTATCGAATGAATTTTTAAACATTATAGTGGATGATTCTAGCACATGGATTTCTAGAAAAGAATTATTTCCACTTTAAAATATTCTGCGATTCAGTATTTATGGGTTTTGTTTGATTTGTCGTAACGGAATTTATAATTCTGAAAAAGGAAGGAGCTGATTAATTGGCATTGGCGTGCGCGCCTTTTTGCAATTGTTTGCGAATATCCATATAGATATCAAAATAATGCCAGGCAGGAGGCGCATCCGCAGGTTGGTGATGGTCGGGGAGAAGAATTAGATTCCCAGTGGACAGGAGAACTTTCTTTACTTCCGGATTCTGATTTATTTTTGCCCAACTGGCGCGAACAATGAGCTTATAGTGGTCACCTTTTTCATTTGTTTGGTATTCCATTTTTTCCCCTTGATAGGTGACCCAGTTAATATTCATTATTTTCATATTCTCTTTTGCCAAAGCACCTGCGGCATTGGCTTGAAATGAGGTCATCTGAGAAACCTGTTCGCGCGTGTATTTCCAGATAATACCGGGAAATTTGGCGCGTGGGTCACCCGGCCCTTCGGGATATAACATCATTTGCCAAAAACCTTCCAGACTGGTATAGCGTTTCCCATCCAAGGTAAAAGGTGTAGCGGCAAAATTGGATAATAATCCCAGTTCATTTCTTTTTGACAAAATCACTTCGCCGGGTCTTGCTTCTTGAGGAAGCACTTCCCACCAGGCGGCTTGCTCTTTCGGTACGGGTGTCCACCAATGTGAGGGATAAAGGAATTTCTTTGTTATTTCAATATTTTTTTGGGAGGTTGAACAACTGATGCAAAGAATAACAAATAATAATATAATCCCAATGCTTGGTTTTTTTCTTTTGAAAGAATCCATAAGTATAATTAGATTCCATCTATTAGACGATAATACATTTATCAATCATCAAAATCCGGGTTCTAAATTACCGGTTGAAAAGCCCGATAACCGTAACCGCGTAACGCTTCCAAAACGTGGTTCATTTTCTGCAGGTCACAAGTGCCGACGATCGTACCCCCTGAGCCAGCGAATTTAGCATAAGCACCTGCCTGTCGTGCCCGTTCCACCATAATTGCATGGTGGGGATTGAGTTTGACCAAACTTGAGCGGATATCGTAATTTTCATTCATCAAAGGACCGATTTCATTTCCCCGTCCTGATTTTAACAAATCGCGAGTCTTGCGTGCCAATGCCGTTTGCTGTTGAATTCCATTAAGCACTGCCGGGTCTCGTGCCAAAAACCGTTCGCGCAGATTGGAATGAAATACTTCGGTCCCTTCACTGGAAGTCTCATTAATCGCCACAAAAAGCGGTGGAAGAGATTTTGGATCAAGTCGTTCAACTTCCAATCGACCGTTTTCTTTGACTTCATAAAAGGTCAGGCCTTCGAAAACTTCCGAAACACGGTCAATAGGTCCTGCAGGAATTTTTAAGTTATCAGTTTCTGTACGAAGTACTATATCCACTTGATCCAGCAAGGGGATTTGAAGATTCGCATGTTCCATCAGAACTCGTAGAGTCGAAGTCAGTAGAGCGGTGGATCCGCCCAATCCTACTCGTGTCGGAATAATCGTTTTCCAGGAAAGTGTAAAGTTCTCGATATCTATTTTTTCTCCCCGATCTCTATAATAGTGAACCAGTCGGTGAATTAGAGCCAAAATCAGTCTACGTGCTCCATAATATCCAATGGTATGAATCGTATGAAGAAGTGCATCGAGATTTTTCCAATCGGGTTGTTCTTCCACAGGTTCAATGAAACGAATCTTTTTGGAAGGTTCAAGAGTAGCTTCCGCCCAAAGGTCTTGTATGGTTACGGCCAATGCCGACCCTCCCAAGGCGTCCGTGGGATTTCCCATTAATCCCAAACGGGCATAGGCTTTTCGAGTAATATGTTTATCTTTAAAGTTTTTCACATTTCTAATATGTTTCGATTACTTGTAAAACGTTTCCGGTAATGCCCAAGGTTGTTATTGCAATTCTTCATAATAACTGACAGACGAATAAGAAAGAGTTTCAATTTTATATTTTCTTTTTGCAAATTACAAAATCAAATACCCAAATTTTCAGAATCGTTGTAAAGGAAAATTATAACATAATCATTTAGCGCATTAATGCCTGAGGAGTATAAAGCGTAAGATAGTTCCTATTTTCTCCGGGACGTGAGTGAATTGGTTTTTAGCCACTTCAATCAAAGAGACCGATTGAGTATGGCTGACCATTCCGAAAACGAATTGTGTCATAAAACCGATATTCCAAAGAATGAGAAAGCCAATAACTAGATACAGTATTCGCATGGATATCTTTTGCGAGACAATCTCGAAAAACATTGCCAACCCTAAAATGAATATTGGAAGGCAATCCAATAATCTTCGATAACCGAACGAAGACCCGCACCACCAATTGGTGGGCACGGCATTTATGTATACCTGTAATAGAAATACTATTAAAAGATATAATGTGATACGGGTTTCTTTTTTAAATAAGAATATCAATCCTACCATAGAGAATACAAATATCGGTGTCCATGTGAATAGCCCATGCCTGGAGGAAAATAGTATGGATAACAATTGGGGATTTAGCCAATGCATCGTTTCATTTCCCATAGGGATTAAAAGGAATGAACCATACACAATTTTCCAAATTATCATTTGTGGCAGGAATCCGAATAGAAATCCAAATCCGAGAAAGAGTAGAAAACTCAATTTACGGTATTGTTTAACAAGGATTATATCGAGCGATGGGAGAACTAAAAAAAGAACATTTTGCCAGCGGACCAAACTGATGATACCACCGAAAATTCCGAGGATTAGAATACGAATACTATTTACATCATTTCGCCAGGAAATCCAGCAATAGATAAATAAAGTGATTACAAAGATTGAAAGGACATGCGCCATTGTCGGCACCAAATACATATAATAGATCAGAGGACTGGAAAACCAGATGGCAACCGTTGAAAAAAACGCCGATTTTGGAGAGACAAAAATGTTCGTGAAACGATACGATATTAACAATCCTAAAATTCCATACAATGTAGTTCCCAACGTAACGGGGAGGACATAATACAAGGAATATCCGTCTGCCACATTGCCCGCACCAAACGCTTGAGCGGTCAATGCCAAAACATGTCCTATTAAAAAAAAAGGCAGCCATAATATAGCCGGTCCAAAAGATGTGCGATTTGGCGTATGCCCTGTAATGGTCTTGGGTTCGTCTGGTAAAAATAATCCTTCTTCGTCGTAAGCGGGAATGTATTCTGTAACCCCATGTAATTTTTGGAGAAAAGAACCTTTTTTCTGTCGGAATTGTTCTTGATAATGTTGGAATTCATTTTCAAATTGCAAATTATTGTTAATAATGATGGAGTGCAGTTGAGAGTAATAAGCAATTCCATCGCTATTGACCCACGGCTGGAGCAAGGGCAGAGTTACAATATAAATGAGCAGGAGCCAGCGAACCTGCGAAGATGTGTTATGCCAAATATTTCGTATCATTCAAATCACGGTTGAGTGTTGAGATAAAAGATTATATACTAAAAATTAAAAATGAGTGACAAATATGTCGGAAGAGTTGCCAGATAAAAAATTGGCGAACTGTTATCGCCATGCGGAAGTGGAAGCCGTGGGTGCGTGTCTTGCCTGCGGAAAACCGCTTTGTAAAAACTGCGGTGAGTGGTTTAAAGGAAGATTTTATTGTGTTTCTTGTTACGCTACGGTTGAAATTATGCACGCTCAAGCGGAATCGCCCCAATTACAAAATCTCCAATGGCATCAGCAACCAGGGAATATAATTGCATTACTTTTTGTATCGTTCTGTTTGATACTTCCCGGATTTTACCTGCTGTATAAACACAAGATTATTTATGGGGTTGTTCTGCTCGCTTTGGGATGGATTATTCAAGGGATTGCCGTTCTTTTGATTCGTAATAGTCAGGCATTGACACGAGAAGTTAAACGGTTTTTTATTGCTTTTCTCTACATTTCCTTGGTTGCGGTAGTACTTGTCACAGTCTTTTTTTATTGTATAAGACGATTAGGTTTTATTTGAATTGGGTAGTAGAAAGGAGTTTGGAAATCCATAAAGAACACTTCAATCCTAATACAAAAACAATTCAAGATTATACTTTAATATGTTGCAATAACTTTAGTATTATCAATGGTATAATTAAAATATCACAAAAAGTTCCTGTGGGATGGTGGATTGTAGATGAACCAGGGTTTTCCGATAATTTTATTGCGGGGAATAACAGAAGATTTTTGCCAATTTTCCTCATCCCGAATGGAAGCATTGTGATGGGAAGCCTCGCCTAATATACCGAAAAATTTGTCATGGAGTGTATCTCCAGGTTGGGGAACGACAGATTGCAGGATGAAATAACTGTCGGAAGGCAATTTAATTTTTAGAAATCCGGGCATGGATGTTGTAACCAGTGGATAATTTTTTTGGGGGAGCGGATTTCCATTGATAGAAATATTCCCGTCATGGAATTCCACAGTTTCTCCGGGGAGCCCGATAATGCGTTCTATAAAATTATCCTGTCCAATGATAAATAGATTTCCTTGACTGTCTTCTGCTGAAAAAGAATGCGGTTGATAAAAGACAATATCCCCGCGTTGGGGTGTATGGAACCAATAAGTACAACGGTTGACACAAATCCTGTCGCCATTTTCGAAATAAGGGCTCAACGAATCGTTGTTAATATTGATTAGTTGAAACAGACCGTGAGAATACCATTGTAACATCAGGAGCGTGAATCCCATTAGGAAAAGTCCGTAAAAAAACAAACTAAAGTATTGGCGTTTGCTGACGGAACTGCGTTGGTTTTTGATGACAGCGGTGGAAAACGCGTCCATAAATGCAATGATGATTACTCCGCAGGTAGCATACATAAACCAGTTGGAGATATCCTGTTTGATGAAAGCGATAAATAACGTGACTAAGGTAATAAAGGAAATGAGAAAAGGGATCGCCTTAAAAATTTGACCATTGTAGATTTGACCCATGCCGGGGATAACAGAAAACCAAGCCGCCAGCCATGGCCGTTTCAGGAATTGATACTGATGGTTAAGGAACTGAATGGAACGTACCAGAGTGTCTCTGATGAGTTGAAAACGCAGAGTCGTATTTTTAATGGCGTGAAACTGTGCGTGGTCTTCATCAAGATGGGTATCAATTTTTAAATCTTCCAATGCAATCAAGGGAGATTTGCAATGGAAACAAACTTTGTTTGATTCGGGATTATGGATTCCACATTTACGACAAAGCATCGGGCAAGAAGTAAAGAATAATATGTTTTAATGTTTCTTTTTTTGGTTAAGTTTTGTATGGTCAGGAGAGACAATGCCGACTTTTGGATCGGGATCATAGCGGTTGGCGCGTAGTTTCACTTC
This sequence comes from uncultured bacterium, assembly GCA_963768165.1. GTDB lineage: Bacteria > UBP4 > UBA4092 > UBA4092 > UBA4092 > CAVYHJ01. The sequence goes on from CAVYHJ010000026.1 coordinate 115,740, forward strand.
ATCCTCTTTTAATTTACCGATCATCTGAGTCAGGAGTTCGACATATTCAACGACATGAGCACCGGCAATATCTTTGAAGGTAACCTTCACTTCACCGGTGGATGTAATTTCAATATTGAATTCTTCTTTGGGCATAAAAAATCTCAACTCCGAAATGGACTAACCACCCAATAGAACAAACGATAAATCCATTTGGTACGTTTTGCTTTGGTCAATGCCTTGTCTGCGGGCTTGTATCGCGGATCAATTTCGAGTGCCTGTTGAAAACATTTAATCGCTCGTGGGAAGAACCCTAAATTCTGGCAGCATAATCCCAATTGGAGCCAGAGAAATGGATTGGAACTATTGAGTGCTGTTGCTTCGGAAAAATAATGCTGAGCGCGGGAATATTGTTTTCTTTCCATATACGCCCAGCCAACTAATTGAAAAATAAACCAATCATCTTTACTCATCTCGATGGCTTTGTTAAAACAAAACTCGGAATTTTTTCCATGTTTGGATAGAAAAACCTGACCGCGCGCCAACCAGACGTACGCCGTGGGTGATTTTTGTTCCATGGATAAATCCGATATCGCGACAGATTGTTTTACCTGTCCGAGTTTACAATAGACCACCGCCTTGGCAGCGAGCAATTCGGTTTCACTGGGAAATATTTCCAAGGCTTTATTGACCCAGACATGAGCTTCCCTGTATTCTCTCAAATCAATCAACGCTCGTATCTGGCCGACCCAGGCAGGGACGAGAGTATTATCAATTCCCAGTGCGCGGGAATAATAGCGCAGGGCTTTTTCAAAATCTCCCTTGCGATAGAACTCGTTGGCCTGCTGGAGATAATAATCCTGATCATATCCCTCCTCAATAGGCGTAGTCTTCTCAAGCAATTCTTTGGAGTTTTGCTTGTTTTTATCATCTAGTTCAAGTTTTGAAAACCGTCCCATAGATTATTTACCGCCATCTTCGGATTTGTAAATGAATAGAATCTTTTTCATCGGTATGTTCATTGACAACCGAAAATCCTTTTTCAGGGAGTTCTTTAGTGATTTTATTATAGACATATTGTTTTATAATTTCCTGAGCAAATTGATTTCCAATTTCACGGAGTTGTATTTGAGTTCTCGGTCCCCAAACTTTGATTTTACATTTCCCGCGGATATCTACTTGAATTCCCAAGGTAATATCTTCTTTTGTGAACAATACTTCGGTTTCGGAGTCTAAGGATTGCGAAATGACGCCCGTATTGGGGAGTACTAATTCAACTGTATTGGTTTTATTTTGGACTGCTACACGATTAAAATTTTCTTTAGGAAAGGCGCCATACCCCAGAACCCCTGCGACCGTTGAGAAAAGGGGTACTAATGCCGGCCACGAGCTTGCGATTGCGGGAAGTAAAATAAATATGCCGCCAAGAGCCATAAAAATAATCCTTATTTCAATTCAATATGTCGTTTGGATTCTCCCAATTGTAGTTCAATATTAAGTGTAGCACGCCGTGCACGCCCTTCCGCCCAATGCCGCAATCCGTCAATTTCTTCTTTCATGGTTCGGGAAAGAGGCGAGGTTTGTTTGATACTATTCAAAAGCATTTCCGTTGCCAAAGGTTTTTTAGCTTCAAAGGCATCGTAGAGTCCGCTGATGACGACCTGTTCTAATTCCGCTCCAGAGAATCCTTCGGATTCTTTGGAAAGAATATCCAAATCGAATTCTTCGGGAAGGTGGTTACGTTTGGCTAAATGAATTTTCAAGATGTCAACGCGTTCATTAAAATTAGGCAAGTCCACAAAGAAAATTTCATCAAATCGTCCTTTACGCAAAAGTTCCGGCGGGAGTTGGGTAATATTATTGGCGGTGGCAATGACGAAAACTGGTGCGGTTTTTTCCTGCAGCCAGGTAGTGAAACTGCCAAGTACCCGAGACGTCGTTCCCGCGTCTGAAAAGGAAGAACTTTGAACACCGGAGAACGCCTTATCAATTTCATCTATCCAGAGAATTGTAGGGGAAACAGATTCGGCAATTTTAATGGCACGCCGGACGTTATCTTCCGACGACCCGACGAGACTGCTGAATAATCGTCCCATGTCCAATCGCAAAAGTGGTACGCGCCATAATTGAGAAACCGCTTTGGCGCAGAGACTTTTCCCACAGCCTTGCACTCCGATAAATAAAACCCCTTTGGGTGCGGGTAATCCGAAAGCACGGGCTTGCTCGGAAAACGCCAGATTACGTTTGCGTAACCATTCTTTGACTTCCGTCAATCCGCCGACATCTTCGAATTGTTCTGTCGCGGCGTAATATTCCAATAACCCGGATTTGCGGATAATTTGTTGTTTTTCGGAAAAGATTATAGGTATATTGTCAGCGTCAAGTTTCCCGCTCAACACCAAACTTTTGGCAAAAACATTTTCAGCTTCTTTCAAAGTCAATCCCAGCGCTGCATGTAAAATTTGTTCTCGCATCTGTGGATCGTCTTTGATTCTGATATCGGGGCTTCCTTTCACATCTTGGATGACATGGTTGAGTAATTCGTTCAAATCGTCCATGGTCGGCAAATCGAAATCCATCACCGTAATATCTTTTTCTAATTCCGCCGGCAATCGTAGTATGGGAGCCACAAGGACAAGAGTTTTATAACTGTTTCTCAGGTAATTGGACACTTCGCGCAATTTTCTCCGCACGCTCGGTTCGTCAATGTAGGCGTGAAAATCTTTGAAAAGAAAAATAGCGGGTTCCAGCAATTCGATGACATTTTCCAGAGCCAACAGCGGATCTTTGGACGGTGCATTTTTATATTTTTGCGATTGGGCGGATGCGCCATAGGGAAGCAATCCTTGATTGATGGTCCAGGTATAAATTTTTTTATCCCGTTGTTTGGCAATATCCAGCAGGACTTTTTCAACGCGGTCTTCTTCCCATGTTACCGTATAGAGAATAGGATACCGCGCCCGGATTAGAACCTCGATTTCTTTAATTTGCTCTTTTGACATAGTGTTTACTGATTTTACCATAGCCTATCCATCACTTTCATAATTGTCAAGTGGTGAACTTATTCTCTCTAATATGATAGAGACGTTTCAGAAGCTAAAAAGGTTTAGTCCTGTTCTCTTTCTTCTTACCCGAAGGTCTCTAACTGAGGGATAATGGCTCGGTGAGACACCTTCGCATAAGTATTGGACTAATAAGAAATTGAAATCAGGACACGCCAACGCCGGAGGAAGGTTGCAGTTCCCTGGTACAAAGGCTAGAATTCAAATTAATATTTATGCGTATTCAACGATTGGAATTGCACAATTTTCGTAATTATCGAGACCTAGTGTTGTCTTTGGAAAAGCAAATGATTGTTTTTCTGGGGAATAACGCCCAAGGGAAAACCAATTTGCTGGAATCCATTTATATGGCAGCGATGGGCAAATCCCATCACACTAATCAGGACTCGGATTTGATTCAATGGAATGAGCCTGCGGGAATTATCCGGCTGGACTTTGAGTCCCGGCAAATGGCGCATCAAATTGAGATTTCGGTTACCCCCTCCGAGAAACGCATTAAAAAAGACGGGAAGATGATTTCCAAAAGGTCGGAGTTATTCGGCCACCTGGCGATGGTTCTTTTTACACCGGATGATTTATCGTTGATTAAAGGGGAACCGTCTCTCCGGCGCAGATTTTTGGATTTGGAAATTTCGCAGACCCGTCCTGTCTACCTGCACGCTCTCCAGAGATATTATCGCGCGTTAAAACAAAGAAATATTTCCATCCGCAATGTGTTGGCGAAAAAAGCGGGGTTGGATTTGATTCATGCATGGGACGACCAATTAGTTGAATTTGGCTCTCAGATTATGGTGGAAAGAGACAAGACTGTCGTTCGGCTCAATGAATTACTCGCGGAAATTTATCCGAAAATTACCGGCAATTCTGATACTCTTCAATTAACATATCAGGTATCATTTCCGTTTCAAGCGACAGATTCCCTACCATTATTATTTTCAAAGAAATTGGTGGAATCGCAAAAAGAAGAACTGGCGCGGGGAATTACTTTGATCGGTCCACAAAGGGATGATATTAAAATCCTTCTGAATGAGCATGAACTAAAATCCTTTGGTTCTCAGGGGGAACAACGCACGGTAGTCCTCGCACTCAAATTGGCGGAAATTGAATTCATTACCAAAGAACTGGGCGAACCGCCCATCGTCGCCCTCGATGATTTCATGTCGGAATTGGACGACCACCACATCACCTGTCTCTTGAATTCCCTAACCCCTGACACACAAACTTTCATCACCGGGATTCATAAATTACCCGTTCAGTTTCAAACGCAAAATATTCAGTATTACCAAATTAAAAATGGAGAAGTTAATAAAGTTTAAGGATGCATCATGTACTTTTACTTCACCTATTCCCGATGCTGTATTATTTATTTCTATAAAGTTGAAAACGTCGGGAAATCCGTAAAGAGTATTTTATTCCCGATGCATAGAATCTAAAGATGTTTATCTTTTAACAGAATATAACCGATTCCTAAAATGGCAGCCGTCAGTAGTGAAATAATCCATCCAAGCGTAAAAGATAGGGGACGATATTCAAAAACCACTTCATGATTTCCTGAAGGGACTTCAACTGCGCGAAATGTATCCATTGCTCTATAGATGGGTATGGGATGGTTATCGATGGATGCTTTCCAACCGGGGAAATAGGTATCACTCAGAAAAAGATAACCGGATTGGCTTGAATGGGTTTTTAGCATAACCAGGTTTGGTTCATACGTTTCAATTGTTGCAGTAGTACCTGATGACACAATATTTTTAAATTGAAGAATGTTGATATTTTTCCCGAGCTCGTTATTTTGCATTTCCAAATCTGAATAATTTACAATAAAAGCATGGGGTAACCTGTTTATATTTTCGTAAATTTTAATAACTTTATTTTGGTATGCGACAACAAATCCACGATGGTCTGGAACCGGCGTTTGGATATCTGTAATTAGGTATTTTACTCCCAACAAGTCTAATGCAAAGGGATTGGTACTGTTAATTAAAACAAGACTTCCCCAGAGAGCCACCTTATCAAACCTTTTTCCCAGCCAGGAATCATATGATTTCACCCGCATGGGATCGTAACCGCGAATATCTTGAATTCCGAATATTTTATTTACTTCAGGCATGAAAATCCAACCTACCCCTGCAACCCTTTCATCCTGCAGATTATTTTGAAGAAATCGAATAGGTTCGACGGATGGATAAATATCTTGGAGGAGAACCGTCGGATTAATATTGATACCAAAATAAAACATTTCAATAATCGTTAAACCTAAAAGAGAATGATGGGAATAACGTAATTTGATTCTATCCGTTATAAAACCGGTTGTTATCAGTAGAAATAGAAAAATTAGAATGGTCGGGAAAATCATTGAACGGTCTATAGAAATACGATGAGGATGCAGAAAAGACCAATTATTTGACAAGATTAAAATGAGAGGAATGAACAGGATGATAATTATTCCCAGGTTCCGACAAAAAGAAATAGTATATTCACGTAAATTCGATTCGGAGTCCGGATGATAGAAAAGAGTATTCCATCCAAATCCCGCAAGAATACTGCCGGAAAAACAGACAATGAGACTAAATCGTTCGTTCACGGCATAGCGAAAAATAGGCAATAAATTTATTATATTAAAAAATGGCAGCCACAAAGATATACCTAAAGTAAGAAATAGAAGGGAAAAAAAGAATACCATGGTCGTGAGATGTTTTTTTATTATCCATGTTCGACTTTTGGAAAAAAACAGAAAGAAAGAAAATGTTACAAGAAGAAATGGAATAATGCCGATATAAAAATTATGTAAAAGAACATCTTGATTGGGATACCAACTAGTAATATCATTTGGATATCTAAAAATAGCTGGAAATATAAATGTTATAAATGTTCCCACTTTAAGCAGGAAGTCATGCCAGTTTCCCAAAATGAATGGGACATCCAATGGATAATGAAGTTGTGTTCGTTCACTATATTGAGAACTTTGCACCAGGTATTCCAGAAATGGGATTAATTGTATTCCTGCAAATAAAAAACCAATAATTCCTGCTAGGGTATAACTGCTCAATAAAATGAAAATCTCTTTGACATTCTTAAGGGTATGGAATCTTTGAAGAGTTCTTACGATGAAAAATAGTGTTATGGTGGCCAGGATATGTAATGAAGTCTCAATATGCCCCGCAAGGAATTGGAAACCTATTGTAATTGAAAATAATGCAAATGTACGAAAAGAGGGGTTGGAAACCATTTTTTCTATAAATAGAAAGAGAAAAGGCAACCAGCATGCAACACCTGCTTGAGGGTGACCCAACCAAGGGACCATGAAACCGCAAAAAATAAAAGAGAGAGCACTGAAAAAACTCGCAGTAGTAGATAATCCAATTGAACGGCAGAATAAATAAGTACCCAACCCGGCAATGAATAATCGTGAGATTGCTATAAAAATAGTTTGTTGGAATATAGGAAAACAAAAGATCGCGAAGAAATTTATCGGATCAAATAGGGCGGATTGCAGATTTCCTATAAAGGGTTTACCACAGCTATTATAAGGGTCCCAGAGAGGTAAGATGCCTTTGTGGATAGATTGGGTAGCATAAATGCGCCACGGGATGAAGGAATAAGTTTGATCAAGTATATGCCAATTTTTCGAATGATTTTGGTAATTGACTGGTTTATAGGTTTCCCAAAACTTATCGCCATAAAAAACATTATCCGATGGAATAAGCACTTCGCCCAGAAATACGCTTTTAAAAAAGAAACTGACTAATACTATGATTAAAAGAAGTACAACCCATCCAATTTCCTTTTTATCAGGTTGTACCGGCATGGAATTAGCCGCCGCCCATTTTAGTGCCGGGGATTCCGGGCTCCGTCATGGCGCGCCATTGGAGGATTTCCGCGACACGTTTCTTGGTCATATATCCTTTTTCGACGATCAGATCAGGGATGGTTTTACCGGTCTTGAGAGATTCTTTGGCAACTTCCGCGGCTTTTTCGTAACCGATATAAGCGTTAAATGCAGTGACCGCAGAAAGGCTCTTTTTGGCATAATCCAGACAACGCTCTTGATTGGCTGTGATTCCTTGGATACAACGGGTAGTAAACACTTTTAAGGAATTATTCAGAATATCCAACACGTGGCATAAATCAAACGCGATTAAGGGCATCATAACATTGAGTTCCATTTGGCCGGCTTGAGTGGCCATCATGATGGCGGTATCAAAGCCAATAACCTGGAAACAGACCATATTCAACATTTCTGCCATTACGGGATTTACTTTTCCCGGCATGATACTCGACCCCGGCTGGACAGGAGGAAGTAAAATTTCCGCCAAACCCGTACCCGGACCGGAAGCTAATAATCGAAGATCATTGGCAATCCGTGAAAGGTCAACGGCCAGATTTCGCAAGGTGGCGGACAAAATGAGAGCCGGGCGAATGGATTGCATGGCTTCAAAATAATTTTCTGACATTGTAAGATTTTCATTGATTTCTTTACTTAATTCTTTAGCCATAAGCTCTCGATATTTAGGATGAGTATTTAATCCGGAACCCACAGCTGTTCCACCAATGCCCAATTCTTTAAGAGATTCCGCCGCATGTTGTATTTCCTTTTTATGTTTCTCAATGGATTTCGCATAGGCGCTAAATTCCTGACCCAGCCGAACAGGAGTCGCGTCTTGCAAATGCGTTCGGCCTGATTTCACGTAATCGTCAAACTCTATGGCTTTCTCTTCCAGAGCCTTTTGCAAAGCATCGAGGGTAGGGTAAAAAGGTTTTAGAAGTTGCAGAGAAGACAACCTGATAGCAGTCGGGATGACATCATTGGTGGATTGCGCCATATTCACATGGTCATTGGGGTGGCAAAGTTTGTAATGGCCTTTTTTCCCTCCCAAAAGTTCGATGGCACGGTTGGCAAGCACTTCATTGGTATTCATGTTATGGGAAGTCCCAGCGCCTGCCTGATAAATGTCTACAACAAATTGATCTTGCAATTTGCCAGACAAGATTTCATTTGCAGCTTTCACTATAGCTTCCGATTTTTCCTTGTCGAGTAATCCGAGTTGCAGATTAACTTTGGCGGCGGCTTTCTTAATTTGAACTGTAGCTTTGATAAATACTGGATGGGCGTGAATTCCGCTGATGGGGAAATTTTCTACCGCCCGATAAGTTTGTACCCCGTAATAAACATCATCGGGTATTTCTTTGGTACCTAATGAATCTTTTTCAATTCGCATGCGAGACACTCCTCTTTTCAATAAAAATGGTGATAGGTCAATTTATGGAAAAATTATACCACATAGGATTCTAAGGGTAGGGAATAAATCAAAAAAAGACAGAATATTTAGTAAATATCCTGTCTTTATAACCGTTTTAAATTTAGTTTTAAGATTAGACGCCGTCAGTTCCAATGGCTTCTACAGGACATTGTTCCTTGGCATCTTTACATTGTAGAATTTCTTCCTCACCATCGGGTTGTTTATACACAATATCATGGTCGCCTTGGTCGGATTCTTTGAAATTCTTCGGTGCCACTTCCATGCATAGATTGCAGAAAATACAACTTTTATCTACATAATAATTTCCGGGAATACTATCTTCCCATTTTTCGGCTACATTCGCCATTACCTTCCTCCTTGATTACATCTCTATATAATATCTTAATATATGATTACTTTACCTCCTATAATAATAAACCAATTTGGTCAGGAATTCAAGGGAAGATTCCCAAGGATTGTTTTTTGAATAAAATAATCGAATAAATCAAGCACAAATCTCTCGGTTTATTGCGTAACCCCTAATTTTACGATAAAATATTTAAAGGGAATAGATAACCTTTAAGAAAAATTTGTGTTGAGGTGAGGAATGAACGTTAAAGTATTGAAGGTAGAAGACGCGGAAAATTGTCGGAAGAAATTAGAATTGGAAATATCCAACGATGAAGTAATTAATAAAGTTAAAGAGCTATTTGATGAATTGCAGAAATCTGCGGCGATACCGGGGTTTCGACCTGGTCATGTCCCACGGAAAATATTAGAAACACGCTATTCAAAAAAAGTGCGGGCGCAAGCGATAGAAGATTTACTTCCGACGGCGTATGATCAGGCCGTGAAAGAACAAAAATATGATCCCATCGGTACTCCTTATGTCACCGATATCAAAGCGGATCTGGATCAACCGGTACAGTTTAAAGTGGAGTTTGAAATTAAACCGGAAGTGAAACTTGGTGAGTACACGGGTATTCCGGTCAAGAAAAAAACAGTCGAAGTGACGGATGATGAGGTGGAAAAAGTTATTCAAAATTTGCAGAACCAACATGCAACATTGACCCCTGTCGCAGACCGTTCTGCGAAAGAAGGGGATTTTGTAAACATTGATTTTGTTGGCAGGGTTGACGGTAAAAAGTTTAAAGGGGGCGAAGGCAAAGATGTTCAGGTGGAACTTGGGAAAAAGCAATTCCTTCCTGAATTTGAAAATGCCGTGGTTGGAAAAGACATAGGTTCAAGTTTTGTGGTTCCCGTTACATTTCCAGCAGATTATCATGCCAAGGATCTAGCGGGAAAACAAGCAAACTTTGATATATCCCTAAAGGAAATTAAAGAAAAACAACTACCCCCTATTGATGATGAATTAGCGAAAGATTTTAAGTTTGAATCATTGGCGCAAATGAAAGAAAAAATTAAGGCCGATTCTTTGGCACATAAGGAAGACCATGAAAAAGAACATTTGAAAGACCAAATTGTTGAGGCGTTGGTGTCCCAGACTGAGTTGGATGTTCCGGGATCTATGATTGACCATCATAGCCGGGATATTTTTCGTAGAAACGAGACCCGTCTAAAGGAATATGGATTAACCCATGAGCAAACGGGGACAACCAAAGAACAGGCCGAAAAAGATAGTGTGGATGCGGCGAAAAAACAACTGAAAGCATCATTTATCCTGGATGCGATTGCCGATAAAGAAAAAATTGTAGTGAGCGATGAGGAAGTGGAAGAGGCGGTTAAAAATATTGCCGTACAGAATAGGATGGACCCGGTGAGATATAGAGATATTCTGGTCGGTCAAAAGAAACTGGATTCCTTACGGGATCAATTACGCGACGATAAAGTGTTAAACCTTTTATTGGAAAAAGCCAAAATAGAAACAGATTTAGAAAAGGAGAAATAGCATGGCATTAATACCGATGGTTGTTGAACAGTCCACCCGCGGGGAACGGGCGTATGATATTTATTCCCGCTTGTTGAAGGAGCGGATTATATTTTTGGGAACAGATATTAATGATGATGTCTCGAATTTGGTCATCGCGCAGATGTTATTTCTTCAGTCGGAAGACCCTGAAAAAGATATTCATGTTTATATCAATAGTCCGGGTGGTTCGGTAACGGCTGGATTGGCGATTTACGATACGATGCAATTCGTGAAACCTGACATTGTGACAACCTGTATGGGACAGGCGGCCAGTATGGGTGCTTTATTGTTGGCGGCAGGAACCAAAGGAAAGCGGTTTTCCTTACCCAATGCGAGAATCATGATTCATCAACCCTTGGGCGGTGTTCAAGGACAAGCGACAGATATTGATATACAAGCCAAGGAAATTCTACGTATGCGGGATAAAATTAATGAAATCCTGGTCAAACATACCGGGAAAGATTTGGAAACAATCAAAAAGGATACCGACCGCGATTACTTTTTGTCTGCTGTCCAAGCAAAAGAATACGGGATTATTGATGATGTTTTTAATCCACAAAAAGATAAATCGGTAAAAGAAAAGGCAGCCTAAATGAATAATTTTCCCCCCAATAGTGAGCGGTGTTCGCTTTGTGGACGACCCAAAGACAAGCATCGGAAATTAATAGCGGGACCCAACGGGTTTATCTGCGATGAATGTGTTGTGGAATGTAATAGAGTATTGTTAAAGAATCTTGATTATGGGTATGAGTCGGACACATTATCTCAAGAGCAACTTCCGAAACCTTCGGAAATTAAAACCATATTGGATGAGTATGTCATTGGTCAAGACCGTGCAAAACGGGCCATGGCGGTTGCTGTATATAACCACTATAAGCGAATACAATTAAAATCTTCTCAAAGCGATGTGGAATTGCAAAAGAGTAATATTCTTTTGATTGGACCTACCGGTTCCGGTAAAACCTTACTGGCGCAAACCCTGGCACGAATACTCCATGTGCCGTTTACTATAGTGGATGCCACAACCTTAACGGAAGCGGGATATGTTGGAGAAGATGTCGAAAATATTTTACTGCGATTACTACAGGTCGCCAACTATGATGTACCCAAAGCCGAACGCGGGATTGTCTACATTGATGAAATTGATAAAATTGCCAAGAAATCGGAGAATGCCTCGATTACCCGGGATGTATCCGGTGAAGGAGTGCAACAAGCTTTATTGAAAATTATTGAAGGCACTGTTGCTAATGTCCCTCCGCAAGGGGGGCGAAAACATCCCCAACAGGAATATATCCGCGTGAATACTAATGATATTTTGTTCATTTGCGGCGGTGCGTTTGTCCATCTGGATAAAATTATTGAATCCCGCCTGAATGAATCGAGTATCGGATTTAGCGCACCCACCAAAACGAGAAAAGAACGACGTATCGGCGAAATATTGGAATTGGTTCAACCGGAAGATTTACTTAAATTCGGTTTGATTCCTGAGTTTATTGGCCGGTTGCCGGTGGTTTCCATCGTGCATGAATTGCAAGAAAGCGATTTGGTGCGTATCCTGATGGAACCCAAGAATGCTCTCGTCAAACAGTATAAAAAGATTTTTGAAATGGAAGAAGTGAAACTAAATGTCACAGAATCTGCCTTGCATGCCGCATCCCGGGAAGCATTAAAACGCGGTTCAGGAGCGCGGGGATTACGTTCGGTGTTTGAAGAAGTGATGATGGATATTATGTTCGATATTCCATCCAGAACTGATGTGGAAGAATGTACCGTGGATGAAGATGTCATCCGCAAGAAAAAAGCGCCTGTCCTCGCCTTGCGAGAAAAAAGGAAGGCGCAATCTGCTTAATATTATTTAAAGGATTCCTTTGGTGGAAGGAATCGCTTTACTTCTGGGATCTAATTCCGTCGCTGTTCGTAAAACTCTCGCTACTGCTTTAAAATTAGACTCGATAATATGGTGCAGGTTTTCTCCGCGAATCAATTCGATATGCATGGTCCATTTGGCATTGGTCACTAAAGCTTTAAAAAATTCCTGTGCCAATTCCACATCAAATTCGCCAACTTTAGACTTGCACTCTTTTACATGATATTCCAGGTGCGGACGTCCGCTAATATCTAAAGCTACATAAGTTAACGCCTCGTCCATCACAATACCTGTTGAGGCATATCGCCGGATTCCAGTGCAATCGCCCAACGCTTTCTGGAAAGCCTTTCCCAGACATATTCCTACATCTTCCACGGTGTGATGAAAATCAACCTGAATATCGCCTTTGGCTTTGATGGTTAAATCAAAAAGACCATGCCGGGAAAATAACTCCAACATGTGGTTGAAAAAACCAACTCCTGTATCAATGGAGTATTTCCCTGTTCCGTCTATTGTCAAAGACAATTTAATATCAGTCTCAGTGGTTTTCCGTGCGATGCTCGCGCTGCGTTTTTTCATGATAATATCCTTTTGGTTCAATTAATGATTATTTTAAATGTCCAAAAAACACGACCGATTTTAGCATTAACGTATTCAAATAGAAAGAGATGGGGTGTATCCGCCTCTCATATCGACTCAGGTGTGAATGGAGCATATATCAAATTCCGGGGTGCCAATTCGTTGATTTCTCTCAGGTCATGTTCTCGAAATTCGTCCAATGTTATCCATTCTCCTGCTTTTGAAAATATTGAATAACGATCTCAATCAATTTTGTCAGATTTACTTTGGGCTGGAAACCCGTGGCACGCCGGATTTTGGAAATATCCGGTACACGCCGTTGCATGTCTTCAAACCCTTTAGCATAAGCTTTTTCATAGGAAATAACCCGAATCTCCGAGGAACTTTTCGCCAGTTTGATGACCAGTTTTGCCAATTCTTTAATTTTAATTTCCTGATTATTTCCCATATTAAAAACTTCCCCCTGTGCTTTTGCTATGAAAGGAAGACGCACAAGGGTCTCCACAATATCGCCCACGTAACAAAAACAACGGCTTTGATTTCCTGTACCGTATACGGTAATCGGCTGATTTGCCAATGCCTGTTTTACAAATCGCGGGAGTACCATACCGTATTCGCCAACCTGCCGGGAACCGCAGATATTAAAGAAGCGGGTGATGATGACCGGCAATTTCTTTTCCCGGTAATAGGCGAGAGCCAGTAATTCATCAATTGCCTTGGAATCAGAATATCCCCAGCGGGAGATATAGGTTGAACCTAAAATTCGATCGTCATCTTCATGCAGGGGTACGGAATCGTTTTTTCCATAAATTTCTGAAGTAGACGCCAGTATCACCAGTTTGTTTCCCAATTGATTGGCCAACTCCAGAACGGTTTCAGTTCCTTTGATATTAATTTCCATGGAGCGCAGGGGATTATCAATTACATATTTCACACCTACAGATGCTGCGAGGTGGTAAATGACGTCCACTTTCTGAATTAATTTTTTCATGGTCTCGCGATTGAGCACCGATTCGGTGACAAGGGAAAACCGTTTATGTTTTATGACTGCATCCAGATTTTCCAGGCGGCCTGTTGAAAAATCGTCAATGACGGATACCGTATGTCCTTCCGAAAGGAGTTTCTCCACGAGATGAGATCCAATAAATCCAGCCCCACCAGTGACCAACATGTTAAGCGATTTTATTTTAAGTTTCTTTGTCATAGAGTAAACTATAGTTTGCTCTTGCCGAAATTGCAAGACTACTTTATTCTTGTCAGGTATGAGAATCATCGCAGGAACCGCCAGAAGCCGTCGGTTAAAAACAGTTCCCGATAGGTTAACACGTCCCACGGCAGACCGTGTAAAAGAATCTATTTTTAATATTTTAGGCGAGAAAATACTAGACGCGCGAGTATTGGACTTATTCGCGGGGTCGGGGAATCTAGGATTGGAATCTATCAGTCGCGGAGCGGTTTTTGCGATGCTAGTGGATAATCGTCTTGCTTGTATTAAAGTCATGCAAGGAAATTCTACAACCTTGGGTTTTCAAAGTAAAATCGAAATATTCAAGGGAGACGTTTTTGGGATGGGTGCATTCATCTCGAAAGTTTATGGCGGTTTTGATTTGATTTTTATAGATCCCCCTTATTTAAAAAATCTGGAATTACCGATTTTGGAATTAATTACCCAACATAACCTCTTGCGGCCGGATGGGTGGATTATTCTGGAACATCACAAGAAGACTATATTAGAAAAAGAGAAAATACCATTTTCCTGTATCCGAGAAAAGGTGTATGGTGATACAATGGTATCGTTCTTAAGTGCAAAAGAGAGGATATAGGATTTAGGAATTAGGAGATAGGTAATTTATGCCTGAGAGTATAGCGATATATCCTGGAACATTTGACCCGATTACCAACGGCCATGTGGATATGATTAAACGCGGGTTGCATTTTTTTGACAAGGTGGTTTTAGCGATTGCGCCGAATCCCGGCAAAGAGCCGACTTTTTCTTTAAAAGAGCGGCTTCAAATGGCCAAAGACGCGTTGGCGCATTTGCCGGGCGCGGAAGTGGAATCTTTTGAAGGATTGTTGGTGGAATATGTCCAACGGAAAAAAGCCAAAATCATTATCCGGGGATTGCGTGCCGTTTCGGATTTTGAGTATGAGTTCCAAATGGCGTTGATGAACCGGAAACTGGCGCCCCGAGTTGAAACCATTTATATGATGCCCAGTGAAGCCTACACTTTTCTTTCCTCGCACGTGGTCAAAGAAGTGAGTCATCTGGGTGGTGATGTCTCGTCTCTCGTCCCTCCCAATGTTGAAATTGCCCTGAAAAAGAAATTCGCTAAAAAGTAAAACCATATAGAACGGGAATTGGGATTTTCGTCTTCAAACAGGATTTTGCCCCCCCAAATTAATATATTACCTTATAACAATTACTTTACATTGACAAAGAGTTGAAAAGGGTATATGCTTTTGCCGTTAAGAATAACAATGGTTTTAGGGAGGTTATTTTATGAACCGACTTTATGTCATTGCGAGCGTAGCAAAGCAATCTCGTTTTATCAGTGTTTTGTTTCTCTTATCTTTTTTTCTAACCTTCTCTTTTTGTTCTGCCAATAATTCGTGGAATGTGGAACTGGTGGGTCGGACAGGGGGAACATATAACGCAGTTGCCATCCAAGGGAATTATGCCTATATTGCCGAGGGCGGTGGTTTAAGTATCTTGAATATTAGCAATCCTGCCAGTCCGCAGTTGGTTGGAACGGTAACATTACCAGATTCTGCCTATGGTGTCGCAGTAAGTTCAACCTATGCCTATGTGGCAGATGGGTATTCCGGGTTACAGATTATTAATATCAGCAATCCTGCGTTACCGACTCTGGCAGGGGTCTATACTACGGCGGGCTATGCCAATGGTGTCGCAGTGAGTGGGAACTATGCCTATGTGGCGGATCCGTCTTCCGGGTTACATATTATCAATATCAGCAATCCTGCGTTACCGACTCCGGTATGGTACTATGCGGGTTATGTAAATGGTGTTGCAGTGAGTGGAAGCTATGCCTATGTGGCGGAGGGGTTCACCGGGTTACAGATTATCAACATCAGCAATCCTTCTTCACCGACTCTAGCAGGGTCCTATGCTACGCCGGACTATATCTGTAGTTTCACGGTGAGTGGGAACTATGCCTATGTCGCAGATGGGAATTTAGAGATTATCAATATCAGTAATCCCGCACACCCGACTTTGTCAGGGTCCTATAATACGGTAGACTGGACTAATGGCGTCTCGGTGAGCGGGAACTATGCCTATATCGCGGAGGGGGGAGGTGACATTTTTTCCGGGTTACAGATTATCAATATCAGCAATCCTGCATTACCGACTCTGGCAGGGGCTTATACTACGGTGAGCTATAGCTATGCCTGTGGTGTCGCGGTGAGAGGAAACTATGCCTATGCGGCGGAAGGTTTCGGATTACAGGTTATCAATATCAGCAATCCTGCGTTACCGACCTTGGCAGGTTCCTATGCTACGCCGGGCGATGCCGGGGATGTCGCAGTAAGCGGGAACTACGCCTATGTGGCGAATGGGAATTTACAGATTATCAATATCAGCAATCCTGCATTACTGACTCTGGCAGGGGCTTATACTACGGCGAGCGGTGTCGTAGGTGTCTCAGTGAGCGGGAACAATGCCTATGTCGTAGACGATACTTCCGGGTTACAGATTATCAATATCAGCACTGCTTCTTCCCCGACTCTGGCAGGGTCTTATACTACGCCAGGCTATGCCGTAGATGTCGTGGTGAGTTCAACCTATGCCTATGTGGCGGATGATACTTCCGGGTTACAAATTATCAATATCAGCAATCCTGCGTTACCGACTCTAGCAGGGTCCTATGTTACAAGCTCGAGCGATGCCTTTGCCTATGGTGTCGCTGTGAGTGGGAATTATGCCTATGTAGCGGAGGGTACTACCGGATTACAGATTATTAATATCAGCACTGCTTCTTTACCAACCCTGGCAGGGGTCTATACTACGGTGGGCTATGCCGAAAATGTCGTGGTCAGTGGGAACTACGCCTATGTGGCGGATTATGATTCCGGATTACAGATTATTAATATCAGCAATCCTACGAACCCGACTCTGGTAGGGTACTATGCTTTGCCTGGTGCTAATGGTATCTCAGTGAGTGGGAATTATGCCTATGTAGCGAATGGGAATTTACAGATTATTGATATCAGCAATCCTGCGCACCCTACTCTTGCGGGGTACTATGATATACCAAATGGTGCTATTAGTGTTGCGGTAAGTGGGAACTATGTCTATTTGACAGCTGGTAATGCAGGATTATGGATATTTCGATTTATAGGATCTGCAGGGGTGTCTCGTTGGAAATATTTTGAGTAGCATAAGTAGCATAAGAGAATTACTTAGCGATGTGCAAGTTATATCTCATTCTCTCCCCGATACAACCATAAGGGATTTAAAAAATGCATTTGACAAAGGGATAGAAAAGGGTGTAAGATTACGGCGTTATGAAAAACCATATCTTTAAGGAGGTTATTTTATGAACAAAATGTTTCGAATCACTTGTGTATCGTTTTTAGTATCTTTGTTTTTAGCTTTATCTTTTTGTTCTGCCATTGGTCCCCAAAATGTGACCGTGGTGGGACGGACAGTGGGATATTATAGCGACGTTGCCATCCAAGGGAATTATGCCTACATTGCCGAGGGCGGTGGTTTGAGTATATTTGATATCAGTGCTCCTGCCAGTCCTCAATTAGTTGGAATGGTAACATTACCAGAATTTGCCTATGGGGTTGCAGTGAGTGGAGATTATGCTTATGTCGCAGATTATGGTTCCGGATTGCAGATTATCAATGTCAGCAATCCTGCTCAACCGACTCTAGTAGGGGCCTATGCTGCACTGGGTTCTGCCTTAGGTGTTGCCGTGAGTTCCACCTTCGCCTATGTGGCAGATTATGGTTCCGGATTACAAGTTGTTAATATCAGCGATCCTGCGCATCCGACTCTGGCAGGATACTATTTTACGGCAGGCTATGCCAATAGTGTTGCGGTGAGTGGAAACTATGCCTATGTGGATGTAGCGGGGGTTAGTACTACCTGGTTACAGATATTCGATGTCAGCACTCCAGCGAATCCGACTCTAACAGGGTCGTGTGTCACCCCGGGCGAAGCTTCTGGGGTTGCCGTGAGTTCCACCTTCGCCTATGTGGCAGATGGGGTGTATAACGGCACAGGGTTTCTACAGATTATCAATATCAGTACAGCGTCTAACCCGACTCTCGCCGGTTCCTGCGGTACACCGGGCTTTGCTGTTGATATCAAGGTGAGTGGGAACTATGCCTATATGGCGTATGGTTCCGGATTACAAATTGTTAATATCAGCAATCCTTATTCACCGGCTACGGTAGGGTCCTTAGATACGCCGACCTATGCGGGTAGACTTGCAATGAGCGGGAACTATGCCTTTGTGGCAGATGGATATTCCGGATTACAGATTATCAATACCAGTACTCCTGCTACACCGACTCTCGGCGGGTCCTATGCTACGCTGAACTCTTCCATGAGCATTGCTTTGCATGGGAACTACGCCTATGTGGCAGATGGGTATTCCGGATTACAAATTGTTAATATCAGCAATCCTGCTTTACCGGCTATGACCGGGGCCTATGTTACGCCGGACTATGCTCAAGGGGTTACCGTCAGGGGAAACTATGTTTATGTGACGGATTTTTCCCCCGCCTTAGAGATTATTAATGTCAGCACTCCTACGCACCCGACTCTAACCGGGTCACTTACCATGTCGGATTTTGCCCAGGGTGTTGCCCTGAGTGGGGAATACGCCTATGTGGCAGATTTTACTGCCGGGTTACAGATCGTAGATATCTCCACTCCTACTTCCCCGATATTAGCCGGGTTCTATTCTACGCCAGACGAAGCCATGGGGGTCGCGGTCAGTGGAAATTATGCCTATATAGTAGAGGGCGGGCTGGGTCATTTCTCCGGGTTAGAGGTTGTCAGTATCATCGATCCTTCTACCCCGACTCTGGTAGGGACCTATACTACCGCGGGTCCTGCCGATGCGATCGCGTTAGGGAACTACGCCTGTGTGGCGGATTATGATAATTCCGGGTTGCAGATGATTGATATCTCCAATCGTTCTTTACCGATTCTAGAAGGGTCCTTGGGAGTGCCGGGCTATGCCTTAAGTGTCGCGGTGAGTGGCAACTATGTCTATTTGGGAGATGATGCCGGGTTACGGGTTATAGATATCAGCAATCCAGCACATCCGACTCTGGCAGGGTACTATCCTTTGTCGGACTCTGCCAATGGAATCGCGATGAAGGGGACATCCGATGCTTATGTCGCAGATAATACTAACGGGTTATGGATATTGAGGTTTTCACCAGCTACAGGGGTTTATCCTTGGGAGTATTTCGAATAGCACAGGAGGATTACTTGGGGGATGGATAAGTTTATATTCCATCCTCCTCGTACAAAGGTCTCTACGATTTCTTAGGGATGGTTAAATTTGGGAAATGGATAGGCTGTAAAATCGCTTTTATAGAGGGGAGTATTGGGAGGGTAACCTAAGAGGGTCAGACCCTCCTAGGTATTGCTCTGTACCTGAACCGGTTCTTTTAGGTATTTAGAAGGGATGAAAGGGTGATGTAGGGGAAACCTGTTATCCTAAAAACTGTTGTTACAGGTATCTTGAATGCAATTTCAGTATAAGGAGGGGAAGGATAATTTGTTTTATATTATAAGGTGATGGGAGTGCCGGGGCTCCATTGGCTCCCATCAGTAAAGTATTCTTTTTTCCAGATAGGAACTTTCTTTTTGATTTCATCAATCAGGAAGCGGGAGGCGGAGTAGGCATCCACGCGATGGGAAGAGGAAACATAAATGGCGATGCTGGGTTCGGTAAGTTCAATTCGTCCCAAGCGATGTTGCAAAGCGATATGATGAACCGGCCATTTTTCATACGCTTGTTTTACCAAGTCATCAATCATTTTCTCTGCCATCGTCTCATGCGCTTCATATTCCAAATATTTTACATCCTTGCCTTCCGAGTGATTGCGAATGATGCCTAAAAATGTGACAATTGCGCCTGCTTTGGGATCTGCCACTTCCATCATCAATACATTCAAATCAATAGGTTTTCGGATCAGGTAACTCATAAGTCTAAAGTCTAAAATTTAGAGTTCAATTGTTCCTCCACTAACGGGGGGAATGACAGCTATTTCTGCATTTTCAGGAATTATCTCATCGGGCATTAAATAATTCTCATTCACGGCAATGGCAGATTTCTCAATGGTTCTTTTCAATTGCGGATACTTTTTTCCCAATTGTTCCAACAAATCTTTTCCGGTACTCTTATCCGGTAAATCCAGTTCAATAAAATCAACTTTGGCAATATCTCTTAATATGGCGAATAATCGGATTTTGTATTTCATATTCAAAAGATTAACGGAGATATTCATTGGTGTCAATAAGCGTTGAAAAATCAAGTAATTTAATTTCTTGACATAAGATTTTTGATGGCCTATACTAACGATAATTGCAAAACCGGTCTAAACTCGAATATTTGTTATTATTTATTATAATGTACATGGAGAAGTTTTCTAAAAAAGGTTTTAAAATATAGAATAAAGTAAAGGCAACATGAAAAAAATTGCTCTTGTAATAGTTATTAGTTTCATGATGTTGGTTTGTGGGATTGGGGTTATCCATGCCAGCCCGATGTTGGATGGAACACTGGATGCATCCCCGTATACCTTGGCGTATGCAACAACCGCCGGAGCACATTCCTGTTTTGGAGGAGCAAATAATTGCTCCGCTATTTATTACTCCTATGATGCCAACAGTGTCTATTTCTTTGTCACAGCAAATATTGATGGTACCGGTAATGGGTTGATATTATTGGTAGGTTCATCTGCCGCAGCGGGTTATAACGCGGGATGGAATCTGGGGGATGTCGTCAGCGCTTCAGGAAATGGCGTCTTTACTTTAGGTTCTGGCGCTAATGGTAATTGGGAGATGGATTTCCCTGTCAACGTGGGTATCGAAGTCAATGCTTTTGGGGGTACTACACCCAGCGGCGGCAACCTTTTCTATGTAAATGATGCTATTTATTTTAATGCAAGTTCTTTTGCGACCAGCGGATATATTGGTGGGATAAGTTCCAACGGCGGGGTCGTATCGGGAGGTATCGGTGTATCCCAAGCTATCGTTTCCTATGATAATTCTGGAAATTCTAGCGGACCAGGAAATAGCACAGGGTTAGAAGTGGCTTTTCCTCGTGTCGGTTCTGCTTTGGGTACTCTTACATCCGGTGTGGTATTAAAAGCGTTTGCTATCATAGTTAGTAACACAGGATATTTCAGCAATTGTGGTGTTCCCACTAATTTTCCCAGTGGATGTCCCGGAGATAATCCTAATTTTGGTTCGGCAGGATTAGAAAATCCCGGTCCTAATAATGTTACTACATCTCCATTGGAAGATTTTCCATCCGCAGGTTTTTCTGCTTCTCCACAAAGTGGTTTTGGGGCATTAACCGTCGTATTTTCTGATACCTCTTATGGAATTATCACCGGCTGGAACTGGGATTTTGGTGACGGCAATAGTACGACCATCCAGAATCCAACATATGTTTATGGGACAGTAGTTGCACCAACAACCTATGTAGTCACCTTAATTGTAAATAATTTATTGGGTACCAGTACCGCGACAACCAATATCTCCGTTACAGAAGAAGGCGCAAATGCCTCATTTACGGTGAATACAAATAGTGGGAATGGACCACTGGCCGTTACCTTCATGGATAATTCAAATTATCCGAATCCTAGTACCGCAACAACATGGACATGGGTGTTTGGCGATGGAAATATAGGCAGTGGTGCGACCACTTCATATATCTATTCAGCAGTTACTGTACCCACAACTTATTCGGTTTTTGAAATCATTTCGACAGCTTTTGGTTTAAGTACTTCAAGTAATCAAACTATAACTGTTACAGAATCACCTTCGACAGCCGCCTTTACAGTGGATACGAGCAGCGGGAATGGACCACTGACCGTTACCTTTATGGATAATTCAGTATATCCGACAAGTAGTTCCTTTACGACTTGGACTTGGATATTTGGTGACGGTTATACAGCAAGCAGTGCGACTACGCAACATATTTATGCAGCGGTTACCGCTACTACTAACTATACGTCCTATGAGATTGTGTCGACGTCGTTTGGTGTAAGTACTTCATCATCTCAGATTATTACTGTTGATGGTCAAGTTTCAGTTATAACTCCCACTTTAGATGGTATATTGGATTCCGGATATACATTATTATGGTCAACAACCGCTCCGGCTAGAAATGATCTCGGTACGGGGGATAACGTTTCTGCTATTTATTATACCTATGATGCTAAGAGTGTATATTTCTTTTTCCAGGGAGCCCTAGATATTGTGGGCAATGGTATAGCTGCTTTATTTGGTTCGTCTGCGAGTAGTGGATATAATGCGGGATGGCTCCTGGGTCAGGATAGTGGATCAAATAATGCTATATTTACCTTGGGCACAAATGGTTCTTCTAATAATAATGGAGAGGGTGACTGGGGAATGGATTTCCCAGTATCGGATGGTTTATACATTGGTGGTTTTGTCAGTGATAAATATGTAAACGATGCAATCTATGCTGGAGATGGTGTAACCAGTAGTAGTGAAACCAGTGGCTATATTGGTGACATAACATCTAATGGCCTAATAGTATCCGGCGGTGTAACTGGTGTTGCCGCTACATTTAATAATTCTGGAAATAATAGTGGATCAGGAAGTAGTAATGGGCTCGAGATTGCCTTTCCCCGTAATGGAACTTTGGGAAATTTAACAGCGGGTGCAACCGTCAGTGCTTTTGCTGTTGTGGTGAGTCACACCGGGTATTTCAGTAATGACGGTGTACCTATGAATTTCCCTGTTGGTACCGTAGGTTTTGATATCAATTTTGACAGCACAGGTTCAACGGAAGGTCCGGGTCCAAACCATGTTACCACCCTTCCTCTTGAAGATGTTCCTTTTGCAGGATTTTCTGCTTCTACTCAAAGTGGATTTGGTGCATTGACGGTATTATTCTCTGATACGTCTTATGGAATCATCACCGGCTGGAATTGGGATTTTGGTGACGGCAATAGCACTACTATCCAGAATCCAACATATGTTTATGGGACAGTAGCTGCACCAACAACCTATGTAGTCACCTTAATTGTAAATAATTTATTGGGTACCAGTACCGCCACAACTGCAATTACAGTCACAGAAACCGGGCCGAGCGCGTCGTTCAGTGCGACCTCGACATCGGGATACGGACCCGTGCAATTTCAATTTAATGACGGAACGAGTTATCCGACGGGCAGCAGTTATACGACTTGGGCCTGGGATTTCGGGGACGGTGTTGGGACCAGTAGTCTAGAGAATCCGACGTATACTTATGGTGCGGTAATGGCCCCTACGCAATATACGGTGACCTTGATTGTGACCACGCCTTTTGGAGTGAGCACCTCTATTCAGAGCAACTATATTAGTGTAAGTGAAGCTCGACCAACAGCGTCTTTTAGTGCGAGTTCGACATCTGGGAACGGACCTGTACAATTTCAATTTAATGACGGGTCAAGTTATCCGACACCCAGCAATACCACGACGTGGGCTTGGGATTTTGGGGATGGGATAGGGACTAGTAGTCAGGAGAATCCGAGTTATACCTATGGGGCAGTTTTAGTTCCCACGGAATATACGGTGCAGTTGATTGTAACGACTGATTTCGGTACGAGTACGTCAACCCAGGTCAATTATATCAGTGTAAATGAGGCTGCGCCGATATCGAATTACACAGTGACCCCGAGCAGTGGGTATGGTCCGTACACGGCAGTTTTTGTAGATACCTCGGTTTATCCGACCAGTAGTTTCACGACTTTTGAATGGATCTTCGGGGATGGAAACACTACTGGCTTTATGACTTCGACGACAACGACCTATCAATATCAGGTCGTGAGCTCTCCGACGACGTATACTTCCTGGGAGATCGTGTCGACCTCTTTTGGAGTCAGTTCATCGAGCCAGTCTGTGAATGTATTAAGTCCTGTATCTTTCAGTGTGACCCCGAATAACGGAGATGGGCCGTACACGGCGACCTTTATAGATACTTCGAATAATCCGACGAGTAGTTACACGACGTTTGCCTGGATCTTTGGGGATGGGAACTCTACCGACTTTACGAGTTCCACGACGACGACCTATCAATATCAGTCTGTGAGCGTACCCACGACGTATACGGCATGGGAGATTGTGAGTACATCTTTTGGAGTAGGATCATCGAGCCAGGTGGTAGGTGTCGGGGAACCCGCGCCTGTGTCCAGTTTCACGGTCACACCGAATAGTGGTGATGGGCCGTACACCGCGACTTTTGTAGATACTTCGGTTTATCCGATCAGCAGTTACACAACTTTTGAATGGATCTTTGGAGATGGGAATGCTGCCGACTTTACAACTTCCACGACAACGACCTATCAATACCAGGCAGTAAGCGCACCGACGACGTACACGGCGTGGGAGATTCTCTCCACGTCTTTTGGCGTGAGTTCCTCGAGTCAGCCAGTGAGTGTGACGGAAGCGGGGCCGGTGGTTAATTTCACGGTTACTCCGAATTCTGGTAATGGGCCGTACATAGCGACGTTTATAGATACTTCTATTTACCCGACGAGCAGTTTCACGACTTTTGAATGGATCTTCGGGGATGGGAATGCTACCGACTTTACGACTTCTACCACGACGAGTTATCAATATCAGGCAGTGAGCGCGCCCACGACGTATACGGCATGGGAGATTGTGTCCACATCCTTTGGAGTAAGTTCCTCAAGCCAGTCTGTTAATGTCACAGAATCCGGACCGAGTACGTCGTTCACGGGGACTCCGTTAAGCGGATATGGCGCATTGACAGTGAACTTCACGGATGGAACGAGTTATCCGACGGGCAGCAGTTATACGACTTGGGCCTGGGATTTCGGGGACGGGATTGGGACCAGTAGTCTAGAGAATCCGACGTATACTTATGGTGCGGTAATGGCCCCTACGCAATATACGGTGACCTTGATTGTGACCACGCCTTTTGGAGTGAGCACCTCTATTCAGAGCAACTATATTAGTGTAAGTGAAGCTCGACCAACAGCGTCTTTTAGTGCGAGTTCGACATCTGGGAACGGACCTGTACAATTTCAATTTAATGACGGGTCAAGTTATCCGACACCCAGCAATACCACGACGTGGGCTTGGGATTTTGGGGATGGGATAGGGACTAGTAGTCAGGAGAATCCGAGTTATACCTATGGGGCAGTTTTAGTTCCCACGGAATATACGGTGCAGTTGATTGTAACGACTGATTTCGGTACGAGTACGTCAACCCAGGTCAATTATATCAGTGTAAATGAGGCTGCGCCGATATCGAATTACACGGTGACCCCGAGCAGTGGGTATGGTCCGTACACGGCAGTTTTTGTAGATACCTCGGTTTATCCGACCAGTAGTTTCACGACTTTTGAATGGATCTTCGGGGATGGAAACACTACTGGCTTTATGACTTCGACGACAACGACCTATCAATATCAGGTAGTAAGCGCGCCAACGACGTATACTTCCTGGGAGATTGTGTCGACCTCTTTTGGAGTCAGTTCATCGAGCCAGTCTGTGAATGTATTAAGTCCTGTATCTTTCAGTGTAACCCCGAATAACGGGGATGGGCCGTACACGGCGACCTTTGTAGATACCTCGAATAATCCGACGAGTAGTTACACGACGTTTGCCTGGATCTTTGGAGATGGGAACTCTACCGACTTTACGAGTTCCACCACGACAACCTATCAATATCAGTCTGTGAGCGTACCCACGACCTATACGGCATGGGAGATTGTGAGTACATCTTTTGGGGTAGGGTCATCCAGCCAGGTGGTGGGTGTTGGGGAACCCGCGCCTACATCCAGTTTCACGGTCACACCGAATAGTGGTGATGGGCCGTACACCGCGACTTTTGTAGATACTTCTATTTATCCGACGAGCAGTTACACGACCTTTGCCTGGATCTTCGGGGATGGGAACGCTGCCGACTTTACGGCATCCACGACAACGACGTATCAATATCAGGCAGTGAGCGCGCCGACGACATATACGGCGTGGGAGATTCTCTCCACCTCTTTTGGCGTGAGTTCTTCGAGTCAGCTGGTGAGTGTGACGGAAGCGGGGCCGGTGGTTTCCTTTACGGTTACTCCGAATTCTGGGAATGGTCCGTACACAGCGACATTCATAGACACTTCTATTTATCCGCCCAGTAGTTTCACGACTTTTGAATGGATCTTCGGGGATGGGAATGCTACCGACTTTACGACTTCCACGACAACGAGTTATCAATATCAGGCAGTGAGCGCACCGACGACGTACACGGCGTGGGAGATTGTGTCCACGTCTTTTGGCGTGAGTTCTTCGAGCCAGACAGTGAGTGTGACGGAAGCCGGACCAAGCGCGTCGTTCAGCGCGAGTTCGACTTCGGGATACGGATCTTTGCCGATTCAATTTACTGATGGGACGGTTTATCCGACGAGTAGTGCTTATACGACTTGGGCGTGGGATTTCGGGGACGGTGTTGGGACCAGTAGTCTAGAGAATCCGACGTATACTTATGGTGCGGTAATGGCCCCTACGCAATATACGGTGACCTTGATTGTGACCACGCCTTTTGGAGTGAGCACCTCTATTCAGATCAACTATATTAGTGTAAGTGAAGCTCGACCAACAGCGTCTTTTAGTGCGAGTTCGACATCTGGGAACGGACCTGTACAATTTCAATTTAATGACGGGTCAAGTTATCCGGCACCCAGCAATACCACGACGTGGGCTTGGGATTTTGGGGATGGTATTGGGACTAGTAGTCAGGAGAATCCGAGTTATACCTATGGGGCAGTTTTAGTTCCCACGGAATATACGGTGCAGTTGATTGTAACGACTGATTTCGGTACGAGCACGTCAACCCAGGTCAATTATATCAGTGTAAATGAGGCTGCGCCGATATCGAATTACACAGTGACCCCGAGCAGTGGGTATGGTCCGTACACGGCAGTTTTTGTAGATACCTCGGTTTATCCGACCAGTAGTTTCACGACTTTTGAATGGGTCTTTGGGGATGGAAACACTACCGGCTTTATGACTTCGACGACAACGACCTATCAATATCAGGTAGTAAGCGCGCCAACGACGTATACTTCCTGGGAGATTGTGTCGACCTCTTTTGGAGTCAGTTCATCGAGCCAGTCTGTGAATGTATTAAGTCCTGTATCTTTCAGTGTAACCCCGAATAACGGGGATGGGCCGTACACGGCGACCTTTGTAGATACCTCGAATAATCCGACGAGTAGTTACACGACGTTTGCCTGGATCTTTGGAGATGGGAACTCTACCGACTTTACGAGTTCCACCACGACAACCTATCAATATCAGTCTGTGAGCGTACCCACGACCTATACGGCATGGGAGATTGTGAGTACATCTTTTGGGGTAGGGTCATCCAGCCAGGTGGTGGGTGTTGGGGAACCCGCGCCTACATCCAGTTTCACGGTCACACCGAATAGTGGTGATGGGCCGTACACCGCGACTTTTGTAGATACTTCTATTTATCCGACGAGCAGTTACACGACCTTTGCCTGGATCTTCGGGGATGGGAACGCTGCCGACTTTACGGCATCCACGACAACGACGTATCAATATCAGGCAGTGAGCGCGCCGACGACATATACGGCGTGGGAGATTCTCTCCACCTCTTTTGGCGTGAGTTCTTCGAGTCAGCTGGTGAGTGTGACGGAAGCGGGGCCGGTGGTTTCCTTTACGGTTACTCCGAATTCTGGGAATGGTCCGTACACAGCGACATTCATAGACACTTCTATTTATCCGCCCAGTAGTTTCACGACTTTTGAATGGATCTTCGGGGATGGGAATGCTACCGACTTTACGACTTCCACGACAACGAGTTATCAATATCAGGCAGTGAGCGCACCGACGACGTACACGGCGTGGGAGATTGTGTCCACGTCTTTTGGCGTGAGTTCTTCGAGCCAGACAGTGAGTGTGACGGAAGCCGGAGCAGTGGCTGGATTCTATGGGAGTCCCTTGAGCGGATATGGACCATTAACGGTAAACTTCACCGACACGTCATTGAATAATCCGACGAGTTGGAATTGGAGTTTTGGGGATGGCGGAACAGATACGATAGACCAGAATCCACAGTATGTCTATGTACCTGTGAGTGCGCCGACCAGTTATACCGTGACGTTAATCGTGAGCAATGCCTTCGGTTCGAGCACAGCAACTGCTTTGAATTATATTTCTGTTTCGGAACCTTTGTTGAATATAACAGCAAATCCACCATTGGGAGGTTCCGTTAGTCCGGCAAGTGGGTATTATATGTTAGGTACGACCGTAACCTGTTTAGCAACACCGAGTACGAGTAGTGGATATGTGTTTACAGGATGGACGGGCGATTTAACCGGCAATGTGAATCCACAAACATTGCTAATGGATACGGCAAAGAATGTGGTGGCGAATTTTGCGACGTGGGTGAGTGTGACAGTCAATTCCATTCCTCCGGGTCTAACGGTAGTTGTGAATGGCACTAATCAAATAACCCCGTACAGTTTTGTTACCGCGCCGGATTCTTGCTTTACGATAGGTGTGGTTACGACTCAACCAGGCGGTATAGGCACACAATATGTCTATGGTTCATGGGATGACGGCGGATTGACCACGCATACCGTTTGTCTTTCTTCCAATACTACATTTACAGCGATTTTCAATACGCAATATTATTTATCTCTCGTTGCCAATCCATCTACCGCCGGTACTTTCAGTCCGAGCAGTGGATGGTACTACAGTGGAACAACGTTAAATCTTCAAGCGATCGCGACCGCCGGCTATGTCTTTAACCATTGGACAGGAGACCTGGTTGGATTTAATAACCCGACAACCATTGTGATGAATACCTTTAAGAATATTACAGGTAATTTTAATTCGGGTGTAATGGTAACGGTATATTCGAACGTTCCCAGTGCAACGGTTGTGGTGGGAGGCGTGGTGGAAACCACACCTTACTCATTTGCAACGACGGTTGACGCCTGTTTTGATATTAATGCTATTTCTCCACAATCTCCCGGCGCGGGAACACAATATTCTTATGATTCATGGAGTGATAGCGGCGGTCAGGATCATACTGTTTGTGCGCCTGTGGATACAACCTTAACCGTCTATTTTGACACGCAATATTATTTGACAACCCAAGTAAACCCGGCAGGAAGCGGTACCATTAATCCACCGAGCGGATGGTATACTGCCAATACCGTATTATCCTGTTTGGCGATTCCGGGTTCGTCTCAATTATTCAGTGGATGGAGTGGAAATTTAAGCGGGTCATCCAATCCACAAAACCTGTCAATGAATACCGCCAAGACGATTATCGCCAATTTCAGTACATCTACTATCAGCTATCTTATCAGCGGATATGTATATAATTTCTCCTCCAGCTTTACGATAGTAGGTTCTGAGCTTATGCCGAACTTTGCATATAATGTCGCGGTCAACGGGAATTATGCTTATATCGCGGATTATACCAATGGATTGCAGGTTGTGGATATTAGCAACCCTGCGACTCCGACTATTGTGGGTTATGCAAGTTCTCCCGGACAAGAACAGGCAGTGACTATGGATCGCAGTTATGCCTATGTGGCCGATGGGTATTCAGGAATGAGAATTGTCGATGTTAGTAATCCAACTGCGCCAGCCGAAGTCGGACATGTGGATACTCTGGGGTATACCTGGGATGTCACTGTGCAAGGGAATTATGCCTATCTGGCGGATTGGTCACAAGGTTTAGACGTTGTGAATATCAGCACGGCAACCAATCCTGCCATTGTCGGAAATTATGTAACTCCCGGCTTGGCGTATGGTGTGGCTGTGCAAGGGAATTATGCCTATGTGGCCGATGGAAGCGCCGGGTTACGGATTATTGATATTAGCAACCCCGCCAGCCCTATGGAAGTAAGCTCTTATAATACAACAGGGTTTGTCTTGAGTGTTGCCGTCAGCGGGAATTATGCCTATGTAGCGGACGATTCCTCCGGATTACGGATTGTAGATATCAGTACACCCACCCATCCCGTGGAAGTTGGAGTCAGTGGAACACCCGGTTCGGCGACGGATGTCTCGGTCAATGGCAATTTTGCGTATCTGGCGGATGGATTAGCGGGAATGCGGGTGTTTGATGTGACCGACCCAACCACTCCTTTTGATTTGGGAACTGTCAACACGGGCGGGAATGCCGTCGGGATTAACGCTCAAGGTCCATATATTTATGTTGCCGATGGAACCGGTGGATTAGAAATAATTCAGGTCGGGGATCCTCTTCCCGGTGTTACCATGACTATGACCGGCGATACCAGCCAAGTTACCGTAACCAATGCCAATGGGTATTATCAATTTGTAAATTATGCCAATGGGAATTATACGGTCACGCCTTCCAAGTCGCCGTATTATTTCTCTCCAACGAACCGCACGTATACTGATTTGAACGCCGACCAATATCAACAAAACTATATTGCTGGAACGAGCGCCTTCGTCACCATCAACGCGCCCAGCAATCTCAGTGCGGTTATCGCCAGTCCTCACGAAATTGATTTACTCTGGGTGAGTAATTCCAATAATGAATCCGGTTTCGGAATTTTACGACAGGTCAACAACGGGAGTTGGTCTCTGTTAACCACGGTTTCTGCCGGTCAAATCTCTTTTGCCAATACCGGTCTTACCACCGGAGATATCTATTGCTATAAGGTCTATGCCTTTAACGGGTTCAATCAATCCGGCTATTCCAATGAGGCCTGTGTTACTTTGTCGATTGTTACTACTCCGATTCTAACACCTGTCTTTGTCAATCTACCGGATGTGAAGTTATTTATTAATCAGACTCTCGCTCCGGCTTTCGATTTGACTCTGTTTAATATCGGCAGTGCCGCCACGACCGCTTCTATCGTTACCGATTTCTTGGGTGTAAGTTCTATTTCTACGAGTTACAATGGGAGTATTCTTACATCTGCCGATATCGCTTATACCGGTTACGCCTCCGCCACCGTGGTAACCAATAGTTATTCTCTTGGCAATATTTATGGTGCGGAAACTGCGAGTAATCTCTTGAAATACTCCACTTATAAGATTAAGGAATTACCGGAAGTCGGATTGAATCCCGGAGAAAGCTATTTCCTCAATATTGCCAATTATACTTTCGATACAACAGGATTGGCTATTCCCCCATCCTTTGGGAATGTGAGCGCCTTGATTGTTAGCGACACTACTTTAGTGAACGCGACTTGGAGTGGTACCACCGCTGTCAATATTACTCTCATCGCATCGTCCTCGGCGACTCCGGTGACAGTGGATATTATTGCTTCCCCAAATTCCAATTCTCCCTTTGTCTCCGATATGGACAAAGAACGAGTTTATGTCTATACCAACCTGTTATCCAATGGAACCTTTAGTACAGCAATTGATACTGCGGCGTATGGATTGGAATTTGCCCCAGGTCGTACCACTTTAACACCCCAAAGCTGGGTATCCAGTTATACGGATAGTCAGGGACTAGAGGGCGATGGGGTCTGGGCATTTAATTTTGCGGATGCCAGTAGTGGAATAAAAGGCACACCCTTCTTCTCCAATTATATCAATCTGATGTCCGGTCAATGGTATACCGCACGGATACGGTTGGTGGCGGATGCTCCGAATACTCATGAGTCGGATTTATTTGGATTCAGCAATTTAGTGGGTCAAGGTCTACAGACGGATATTGCCGCGCAGATATTGTTTGGCATTCCCACGGTCTGGACGTGGCAGGAAATCCCATTCTATGTCCATTCCAATTCCACATCCGGGTATCCACAATTTATCTTGAAGGCGGGGAATGCAGGTAACGTTTATATAGATGAGATTCAATTGATTCAAGCGGAACCCATTCTGGTACAAGCCAATCGCTATCCTACCCAATTGAGATATCCCTATGGAGATTTTAATGTCAGCAGTGATACGTCAGGATGGGGCGAGCAACTATACGCTGGAAGCACGGGTGCGCCGCTATTCTCTGTCAGCAGTGGATTGATTCTTAACTTTACCGGCGCAGGGCCATCCCCAATGGAATTGGGAATTAAGTGGACGGCAAACAATAATATGCCCGGTACCGTCTATACTCCACAGGTATCTCCACCCCAACAGGTGGGAGTCCGTCTGACTGTCTCGATAGAAAGCGGCGATTTTAATTCTTTGGCCATTATCTTGGTTGCGGCGTATGGAGTGCAGAGCGCTGGACAACTGGGTATTGCTGTGGCACCCAGCAATTTGATTGCGGCGGCGGAAGTCGGTCGACTGGTAGCAGGAGACGTGCGCGCGGTGGGGCAATCCATAAATCCGTTCTATCAATTCCAATTTGGCGTCCGTTCCGATTTACCGGGTATCCTCGATATTTCTAACGTAGACTTTGATCAGGATAACGATGATCCAAATTATGGTGATGGCAGTCTCTTCCCATAATAAGAATTCAAGGTTTCAGGTTTCAAGTTTCAAGTTACTCTGAGACCTTAAACTTAGATATATATGTTCTGTCAAACGTGCGGTGAGGAAATTACGGAAGGTGCAAGGTTTTGCGGTAAGTGCGGAAAACCATTACAAACTACTAAGCCTTCTTCTGATGATCCTGGAATCCAAATCATATTCCCATATAAAAATCCTTATGCGTTGGTAGCTTATTATCTAGGGATATTTTCTTTAATCCCATTTATTGGATTTCCCATGGGAATTGCCGCCCTCATTTTAGGTATTAAGGGTTTAAAATGGGCAAAGCAAAATCCACAAGCCAAAGGGAAAGCTCATGCCTGGGTTGGGATTATCATGGGTGGATTCTTTGGATTCCTTTATCTTGTTCTTATTGGAATGATTCTTTTTTCAATCTTGAAGAGATAATTGTAATTTATAATTCTCTGCATTGGGAATGAAACGCTTTTCTTCTTTTCCGACGCCCACTTCTATATAATTCAAAATTCATCATTCCTAATTGTACTTCTTATTTGTCATTGCGCGGAGCGAAGCGACAAAGCAATCTCATCTTCTACGCTTTTGATACCCTTGACCCTTGAACGTTTTAATCAAAGCTATAAGATATTATGTTTGACTTTTAATAATCCTAGTCCTATACTACCTTTTGATTTTAGGGAAAGATTTATTGTCATGAAATATTGGATGATTACTGACCGTGCTGTGAACAGAGGAAATATTGTTGATGGGGATCAAGGATACGCAGATTTGGTACCGGATACTTTTTGGGTTACCGAAAACGAGAATTTAAAAGATATTAATAATTGGCAGGAAGTCGAAGGGGATGATTTCAAAACACAAATCCTTACATATATTAATTCTCTCCCACAGGATGGTCAACCCAAACAAATTACCTTAATGATTCATGGTTTCGATAATACTTGGGAAGACGCGACGCAGAATTATCAACAGGTTTGTACAGAATTGTTTCAAAAAAGGAATTTGGGTGCTTGTATTCTTTATACCTGGGATTCCGCTGGTTCTCCAATTCTTTATTTTAAAGATAAGGATGAGGCGGCGAAATCAGCATATCCTCTGGGAGCGTTATTCGATATCTTTGTTAGCGATTGGTTTAATGATATAAAGACTCCCATTTCAATTATTGCCCATAGTATGGGAAATTATGTTCTGCAAAAAGGTATGCGGGAATATTGGGATATGGATGATAGACCTGAGAATTGTATAGTTGCCAATCAGGTTATTATGGTTGCCGCGGATATAAAAAACGATTTGTTTAATAATATCGTACCTAATCAGGATAGCGATGGGGGTGCTATTGCCAACCTTTCCAGCCGAGTAATAGCTTTATATAATCCTAATGATAGTATCTTGTGGGTTTCTGGGGATATACATGGTAATCTTCGTTTGGGTGAAAGTGGATTGGATAAATCAAGCCCGGTTCCCAATAATGTCTCAGATATTAATTGTTCCAATCTTGTTCAAACCGGCCAACCTAATATCCATTCCTGTTATTTCTATGAACCTAAAATATTGGATTTGATGGAAAAGATTTTAAGGGATATGTAGAAAATCACTTTAAAATGAAGGAACAAACAAATGAGTAAAAAGCAGGATATTGAAATTTTATCATTTGAAGCTGCTCTTGAAAGAGTACATGATTATGGTGACAGTTTTAATGTTTTATTAGGGAATGGATTTAGCAGGGCATATAACGATAATATATTTTCTTATAGATCTTTATTTGAAAGTGCAGATTTTAGTAAATTATCTAATGAATCTCAAAAAGCGTTTGATGTATTGCAAACAACAGATTTTGAGAAAGTTCTACGTTCTTTAGATAGTTCCTCAAAGTTATTAAAACTATATGCACCAAAAGAAAAAAAACTAATACAAAATATATTAAAGGACTTGGAAGATATTCGTGATTTACTTGCAAAAACAATAGCAAAAAGACATCCCCCAAGATCAACCGCAATTGAACATAATTGTTATCTTTGCTGTAGAAAATTCTTGCACCATTTTGACAAAATATATACGTTAAACTACGACTTATTACTTTATTGGGCACTAATGCAAGAAGATGAAGAATGTGCTATCCCATGTGATGACGGGTTCAGGACACCAGATTCTGGACCATCGGAATTTGTAACTTGGGAAGCAGAAAACGTCCTAAATCAAAATATCTATTATCTTCATGGCGCATTACATATTTATGATGCTGGGCATGAAATCAGAAAATACACATGGTGTAATACAGGTGAATCATTAATAAATCAGATAAAAGATGCATTGAATGATGGAATGTATCCGTTAGTTGTCACAGAGGGTTCATATGAACAAAAGTTGGAAAAGATACATAAAAGTGATTTTCTTGGTAAAGCTTATAGAAGTTTTGCTATAACAAAAAAACCACTTTTTATATATGGTCATTCTATGTCGGAGTCAGATAAGCATATAATTAAACTGATTGAGAAGGGAAAGATTAATTGTTTAATGATAGGTTTGTATGGTAAACCAGATGAACCCAATAATAGAAAAATTAGGCAAGTAGCAAACTTAATGCAGTCAAGGAGAGGTAGTCCTAGACTAGACGTTTATTATTACGATGCAAAAAGCGTCAATCTTTGGAGGGAAATATGATGAAATGAAAAAATTATTTTATCTATTGATTTTAAAATAAAAAGTATCTAATTGTAATGATTCAGACAATATTATGAGCGATAAGAATATAAAACCAACTCTCCCACAAAAGCCCGATTTTATAATATTAGGTTTGCTAAGCAGAGCTAAATTACTCCTTTCACATGCTTTATCACATTCTAACAGTTACGCAAGCATAGATCGTATGATAGCAATTCATGGATTGGATAATTGTATTGAATATATCTTAAGAATTAT
The DNA here is from genome assembly GCA_963768165.1 of uncultured bacterium. GTDB lineage: Bacteria > UBP4 > UBA4092 > UBA4092 > UBA4092 > CAVYHJ01. The sequence goes on from CAVYHJ010000026.1 coordinate 150,979, forward strand.
AATCAAACATCTTGATATCGAAGTCATCACTAATAAAAATCTAGATTCGTCTGAACTATCCTCACTTGCTGGTGAGGTAAATAGTTTTTTGTTCAATTATTATCAAATTCGTTTACCTTACTACAGTGATATTAAACTTATTCGGCAGATCAGAAACCTTGTACAACATGCTATGGTTGACCCAAGTCCTGACCTCAAAAGATGTTCTTTAATAACAGAGCGCTTTTTTGATCAAATTTTAGAGACTATCTTTGGAATTAATAAAGACGAAATAAGAATATCAACGCTTATAAAAAATACAATTGTTAAAGAACATCTAAAATTAGCAGAAGAAAATATTGATAAAGAAAACTTTTTATTATCCGTTGTTTCAAGTCGAGACGCTTTTGAGAACGCCCACTATTTTCAAATAATCAATTCTTCTTTAAAATCTTCTGTAATTCCAGCATTGATTGAAGCAAAAAAACAAAATGAATTTATTTCATATTTTATTTCCACATTCTCACGTGAATTTGAGTTGATTAGATTAGGTATAGACTTAAAACGATACCGAAAATTTGTAGATTATCTTCAAAGTATACCTTTGAAATATAAAAATCAAGAATACCGTGGTCAGCTTAATAGAGCATGGAATAAAGAGGATGCATACTATTGTTATAATTTTGCAACTGATGTGATAGTTAGATGGGAGAACGAAGAATTAGAGCCGGTACAAACTTATGTACCCGATAAAAAATATGATCATAAGTATAAACTAGGAGATTTTAAATTTTCTACAGGTAAGGGAAGTATGGTATATCTTTTCAAAAGGGATGAAAGCATGTTGTCATTTTATATTGAACAAGATGAAGATCCTAATTTAAAAAGATTAATTCCAGATAATGAATATATCTTTACTAAAGAGTTATATATAGATGATGTGTTAGATAGGACGATTACACAAAAAGTAAAATTATTAAATTTTATTTGTAACTTTATTACTCATAATCCAACTAGGTGGGAAGGTGCTATTTGGTATACCGATATTCCATTTTCATATCACTTTACAAAATATGAAAATGGAATCGTAGTAAAACAAACACCCAATATAAATACTGCTACTTTGGATGAAATTAAAAATATACATGAGTTGATATCAATTGAATTAGCTAAGAAAATAATTAATTTAAGAGAAGCTATTGGAAGAATAAGATCTGAAAATGATCTTAAAAAAATAGAAGGAATTACTGAAGAACAAATTAGACGCATAAGTAGTAACTCTTGGATTTAATATATTCGAGAAAGTTTTAAATATTTCTAAATCCATTTATTATCCTCAATAAAATCAATGAGCCAATAACTCTTCTACAAATGCAGAAGAGTTCCAGTTGGCTTGACTAGCCCCCGATTACTGTACCACTCGTAATGTTAGTATACTCCAAGTTATGATGATTGTGGCAACTCGTAGGGAGCGTAGCGACCGAAGAGTTGCCACAGATTTCTTTAAATTCCTTGGGTGTCAAATAAGCCAAGGAACTATGGGGTCGGGTTTGATTGTACTCCTTTCTCCAATCTTCAATGATGATTTGAGCTTCCAACAGACTGGTAAATAATTCTCGATTTAAACATTCATCTCGGAACTTTCCGTGAAAACTTTCGATATACGGATTTTCCCAAGGTTCTCCAGGAGAAATATACAGAGTGGTAATCTGTTTTTTTTGTAACCAGACTTGAATGGCATTAGCGATAAACTCCGGTCCGTTGTCACTACGAATATGTTCAGGGACTCCATATTCCTTGATGACCTCTTGCAGTTCCCTCAACACCTCCCCGGAAGTGAGATACCGACCCACTCGAATCCGTAAGCTTTCCCGAGTATATTCATCCAAGAGGGTTAAACACTTCAACATACGTCCATCTGCGGTCTGGTCTTGAATCATATCCCAACTCCAGACATGATTCGGATATTCCGCTTTTCGGCGAACCCCCGTGGATAAGCCTACTCTCCGCCGTTTTCTAGCTTTCTGCTTGACTTGTAAACCCATGATTCGCATTAATCGTTGAACTCTTTTTTTATTGATCTTCCATCCTGCCTTCTGCAGTACTGCCGTGATCCGCCGATATCCATACCGAGGATACCGACGGGACAAGGTTTCTATCCGTTTCTTAAGCCGTCCCTCTATTTTATTCTCCAGGACTTTATACCGATAACTACTTCTCCCAAACTGCATCACCTGACAGGCCCGACGTACCGAACACCCTTTCTCTTCCACCAACACTTGGATCATCTTCCTCTTCGGGGACGGGCCTACCACTTTTTTGAGTTAATCTCCTTGATTAAATCATTCTCCAACAATAAGTCTGCGACTTTCTTCTTTAACCGGTTGTTCTCCTCTTCCAAGGCTTTTAACTGTTGCGCTTCCGACAAAGTCATCCCTCCATACTTCTGCTTCCACCGGTAGTAGGTCTGTTCCGTAATATTATGAACCTGACAAACTTGGGCAATGGTCTGCCCTCCTTCCACTTCTCTTAGTATCCGAAAAATCTCTTCCACTTTATGCCGTTTCTTTTGCATGGGTATATCTCCTTCTTTTGTGAAGATATACTAACATTTCAGGTGGGCTAGTTTTCGGGGGTCAGGTCAGGCTGAAATCCACCCGTTTATTACGATTGAGACATTTGAATAAGTAGTTTAAGAAATGTATGGAAAACTCCATAGGTTTTATCTTTAAGAATATCAATTCTTTGGAATAAGTTAACCGTTGAGATTCTTCGCTGCGCTCAGAATGGGATTAATAGTAAAAAGGTATTGCTGGGAATGTATACCGATCCATAACTGGTGCGGTATTATCGGTAGTATTTATGAGAGCGGTTATAAATGGAGGTACGATGCGTTTAAAAAACACTGTCCCCAATGTGATTCTGCGCAGGTTAAAAAGAATGGAAGAAGTCGTCATGGGAAGCAAAGATGGCTGTGTAAAAGATGTGGTACGACGTATGGATGGAAGAATGTCGCGAGTAAGTTCCTTCGACAAAAGATATGGTTTAAACGCTGGATTATCGAAGGATATACGCTACGGCAATTATCCGCGCAGAGTGGTCATAGTCGCTATTATGTACGGCAGACGGTGCGGTATTGGTTGGAGCGGGCTCCGGTAGAAAGCCTATCCGTTTCAGAATGTCGGTATGTCTTACTGGATGGAACGTTTTTGGAAAATCGCCGGGGTCTGTTGAGTGTCATGCACGCTCCGGAGTATAGAGTCTTTTATAGTGCCTATGGTCTGAGCGAAGGCCTCCGGGATGTAACCCGATTTTGTACATTTCTGCGGGATCAGGGACTTTGTCCGATTAGCGCGACCATTGATGGGAACCCGCATTTGACAAGGGTTTTAAAGACTCTTTGGCCACAGATCTTCATTCAACGTTGTTTGGTTCATGTGCAACGTCAAGGATTGAGTTGGTGTCGTCGGAATCCCAAGAGAACCGATGCCAAACATCTTCGGCAGATTTTTCTCCAAGTGATGTCCATTCGTTCTTTGCAACAAAAAGAGGATTTCCCGGGTCAGATTCAACAATGGGAAGAACGCTTTGGTCAAGCCATCCATCAAGCCCCGGAATCCGGCTGGGTCTTTAGTGATCTTAAACGGGCACGGAGTATGTTGCTTTCCGCTCTGCCGAATATGTTCTATTATTTTCAAGACCCTCTCATCCCAACCTCCACGAATGCGTTGGAAGGATATTATTCTCGTCTCAAGCAAAGATATCGGCAACATCGAGGACTCGCAAAGCGTTTCCGAAAGACCTATTTCCAATGGTATACTTATTTATGTCCCAAGTAATCTTTGAAAAACATTTTTTCTATCTAATTAGCAATACCTTTTTGCTATTAATCCCAGAATGACAGGACGGGTGACAAGGCGTCGGGAAAGGGTATTTTAAAAATAATTTAATCTTAACAACCATTCCTAATATTGGGTTAAAAGATGTAAATCCAGCTACACACTGTCTCCGTACCAAGGCCGTATTTGCACCGTCACTTATTCGGTTCTCTTTCGGAGCTCTTTCAGGGCTTTTTAGAGGCGGCGGGATATTTTTTTTCGTTGCTCTACGGAGAGACGCCAGTCTCTGATGAAAAAAAGTCTCCCAAACCACTATATTAAACAGAAACATAAGATTATAATACTCTAGCTGTCATAGGAGAAAAGGATTCAAAATAGCTTTATATTCCAGAATTAAATGGATTTCTTGATACCATCCTTGATAATAAATTTTAATTCAACCCATTCTCTCAACCAAACCTATGTTAGGAAAAACTTTGTACGTCCGTACAAAGTTTTTATCTTCAATAAAATCAAGGAGCCAATAATGGTTTGACATTCGAGACCTCTAAAAAACATTCTATTATTTTTGCCATTGTAGGGTGGTTGGAGCGGAATTGAAAATCTTAATTCCGCTTAAAAGACAGTTTACCCCGTGCCTAATCCCTGAGAGGTCCCTGCCTAAAACATGCAGGGACGCAGGGGTAAGATTCAAGTCCCGGACGTATCTTTAAAAATGTTCTGCGTTCGCAGAACATTTTATCCTCAATAAAATCAATCAACCCATAACTCTTCGACATTTGCCGAAGAGTCCCAATCCGATACAATTGGATTCTTCGACTGTCTTAATTGAGAACATATTATCCCATACCTGGATAAATATGTTACCCTACAGTGACAATAATATGCTTTTAGAATTATGTATATGTACTAACATCCCTATTATAAAGTATCTATAATTTACCTTATAACTGGTATGATTTGTGCGGTTTTTATAATCTAGAATGAACAATAAAATACACATAACCCAAAAGAGAAAGGGGGGTAAATACAATGAAAACATTAAGAAATAAACGTGGTTTTACTTTAGTGGAAATTATGATTGTAGTGGCGATCATCGGAATCCTGGCGTCTATCGCTATCCCGAACTTCATCCGGGCGCGAATTCAATCCAATGCCAAGGCTTGTGTGAATAACCTTAAGCAAATATCCGGTGCCAAAGCGCAATATGCCTTAGAATTCAGATTGACAGGTTCCAGTTCTGTGAGTCCGTTTGCCAATTTGACCGTGTATCTGATGAACCCGAACGCGACAACCTGTCCGACTAATGGGTCTGCCTATACCGGCGACGTGGTTATTAGTAATAACGTGATTTGTCCGAACTTCCAGTCAATCGATCCGGAATTTTCAATGCACCACTTCCCATAAAAACATGATTTGCTTAACTAAGAATCCGATATCTTAGTCTGGTTTACAAGACACCGGATATTTTGCTTATCACCATGTGACGGGAACTCGCGTATTTTTTGTCCTGAGTCTGCGAAAAATCATCCCGACACCTTCCTATTCTTCTATCCGACCCCCTCTTCGAGCATGGATAGTGCATGTCATCTCTCCGCTCTTCTACAACCCCTAACACTGGATTCCAGCCATCGCAGGATTGACGAAAGAGGGACGAATGAAAATAACCCCTGGATTTATCCTTGGGATTTTTAGGATACTACCGAAATAAAATAAAACTATCCTATTGTTATCGTGGTTATGATAAAATTCATAATTAGATAGAAGGAGCGAGTTAGATGCATAATGTTGTTATTATAGGTTCCGGGCCTGCGGGGTATACCGCGGCGCTATATGCCGCCAGAGCCAATTTAAAACCCGTCTTGGTGGAAGGAGCATTATCGGGCGGTCAGTTAATGATTACCACAGACGTGGAGAATTATCCCGGATTTCCCGAAGGAATTATGGGACCCGAATTAATGCAATTATTCCGCAAACAAGCCGAACGGTTTGGTACAACCTATATTTCCGGCAATGTCACCAAAGTAGATTTCAGACATTCCATGCCATCTCTTACACACCCGTTCAAACTGTGGGTAGAAGACGAGCAGGTGCTGGAAACCAAAACGGTCATTATCGCGACAGGCGCTTCTGCCAAATTTTTAGGTATCGAATCAGAAAAAGAATATTTGGGTTATGGCGTTTCTGCCTGCGCCACCTGTGACGGATTCTTTTTCAAAAATAAGGAAGTCGTGGTTGTGGGCGGCGGTGATACAGCGATAGAAGAAGCCAATTTTCTTGCCAAGTTTTGCACGAAAGTCAGTATCATTCATCGCCGGGACAAACTGCGCGCGTCCAAAATCATGCAAGACCGCGCCTTTAAAAATCCCAAAATCCAATTTATTTGGGATTCGACCATTGACGAAGTCCTGGGGAAAACTCAGGATGGCAAAAAGTTTGTAACCGGGGTACGTTTAAAGAATTTGAAGACCAACGAACTGACGGATTTCCGTACCGATGGGGTTTTTATTGCCATCGGTCATCAGCCCAATACTCAATTTTTGCAGGGACATGTGGACATGGACGATAAAGGATATATCATTCTTAAAAATTTAACGAATACGAATATCTCCGGCGTGTTTGCCTGCGGAGATGTGCAGGATACCCGGTATCGCCAGGCGATTAGCGCGGCAGGGTCCGGCTGTATGGCCGCTATTGATGTAGAACGTTTCCTTGAAGAACACGACGATTAAACCAATGTTGTCAGAATTCCAGCGCCGGGAAAACTACTTTGTTTTATTCCCGACGCAAAGTTTGGAAAAAGAAAGGAGCAAGGAGTTAGGTAAATACCTATATCCTATATCCTATGTCTTCTAGCCAATATCCTTTTCTAATGTTTAATGCCGTCCAAAGTGTTCGGGATTCTATTATTATTTCGGATTTGAATAACAAAATCATTTTTGTTAATAAAGCTTTTGAAAATACTTATGGATACACCGCGGAGGAAATGGTTCAACAAGGAGTTGAAATCATCCGTGCAAGTAAAATCCCCTCGGAGAATGAGAGATCCATTTTACCGGAGACTTTGGAGAAAGGGGAATGGGAGGGAAAGTTAATCAACAGACGTAAAGACGGTACGGAATTCCCCATATGGCTTTCTACGTCGTTGGTGCGCGACGAGAAAGGGACGCCGGTTGCTTTGATGTCCATAACGCACGATATCACCAGCCAGCTGCAGGCGGAGATGGCCCTGCAAGATTCCAACCGGTTTTCGCAAGAAGTCATTTTTAATGTAGGGGAAGGCGTTGTTCTTTATGATTGCGATTTACGGTATATACGTTGGAATCCGTTTATGGAAAAGATTACGGGATTACCTCCCACAAAAGTATTGGGTGAAAGGGCTGCCGATTTATTCCCGCATATTCGAGAAGGCGGGGTTGAACAAATTCTAAAAAGGGCATTAGCGGGAGAACGCGTGACGACGGAGGATGTTCGTTACCGTATTCCTACAACAGGTAAATCAGGTTGGTACGTGGGAACGTATGGTCCGTTACATAATTCAAGAGGGGAAGTAATTGGAGTCATTGGGATTATTCACGATACGACTACACGAAAATTGAGGGAAAACGAACAACTGGCTATTATTGCGTTAATGGCATCGCTACGCACGGCGAGAACCCCCAAAGACTTGATTTGCGTAATTCTGGATCATTTATCCAACATGCTGGAAAATACAGGCGTTGCTTTGGCCGTGCGCGACCCGGTCACAGGAGAAACAGTCGTTGAACAGGGGCGAGGAATTTTTACCAGAGCAACTGGAATCCGGTTACTTCCCGGAAAAGGGATTATCGGTAAAGTAATTGAAACCGGGCAACCATGTCTAGTGAATAACGCCAGTACGGAAACTCGATTTAATCGGTCTGAGCTGTATGGGGAAATACGCGGGTGTGTGCCTTTGATTGTGCAAGAAAGAACCATCGGGTCAATTTGTTTTGGCCGGAATAAGGAAATTACCCCACATGAACTGAGTCTTCTCACAACCGTTGGGGAAATTACGGCCAGTACTCTGCACCGGGCGATGCTTCATGAACAAGTTCAGCGCCGGCTGCAACATATGTCCGCGTTACGCGCGGTGGATATGGCAATCACCGCCAGTTTGGAATTACGGTTGGTTTTGGGCATTTTACTGAATCAAGTATTAACACAATTAAGCGTGGATGCGACAGCGGTACTACTTTATCACCCTCCCGCGCATATCTTGGAATATGTTAAAGGACAAGGATTTCGAACCAAAGAAATTGAGCAAACGCGGGTTCATTTGAGTGACAGCCTATCCAGTGAAGCGGTCTTGGTACGGCAAACTGTTATCATTCCCAATTTGGGAGAAAGTAACGTCTATAAACGAGCGGCTCTGTTGAAGAATGAAGAATTTGTTGCCTATGTCGGTGTCCCCCTTATCTCCAAGGGTAAAATCCTGGGTGTCTTGGAGATTTTTCATCGAAAAGCATTTCATCCGGACATAGAATGGATGGAATTTTTGGAAGCCTTAGCCGGGCAGGCCGCTATAGCGATTGATAACGCGTCTTTATTTAGCGAGTTACAACGTTCCAATGTGGAACTGATTGCCGCGTATGACCGTACTTTGGAAGGGTGGTCTCATGCCATGGACCTACGGGATAAAGAGACGGAAGGACATACCAAACGAGTCGTGAATTTAACAATAAAATTGGCGCGAACCATGGGTGTTAAAGAATCCAAAATCGTTCATATCCGAAGAGGCGTATTACTTCATGATATCGGTAAAATGGGTATACCGGATAGTATTTTACTCAAACCGGCACCCCTAACAGAGGAAGAAATGACAATTATGCAAAAACATCCATTCTATGCGTATGAGCTGCTAAATTCGATTACCTACTTACGACCGGCACTAGCTATTCCTTATTCCCACCATGAAAAATGGGACGGGAGCGGGTATCCCAGGGGGTTATGTGGAGAAGAGATTCCTCTGGAAGCGCGGATTTTTGCCGTAGTGGATGTTTGGGATGCATTGATTTCCAGCCGGCCATATCATGCCGCCTGGACAAAAGAAAAAGCGAAAGAATATATTGAAACCTGCGCCGGTTCGCATTTTGATCCTTCCGTTGTAAAAGCTTTCCTAAAAATTATTTAAAATAGAATTTATTAAACTTTTTAAACCATAAGGTTTACACGTTACAACTGAATCAGCTATCATATCTTTAAGGATAGGAGGTTAAACGAGTTAAATGGGCCAAGAAATTCAAATGAATATTTTAACTCATTAATCCATTGATTGCATTTCAAAATGTCACAAAAGTTTATCCGCCGGATCATGTCGTCCTGCGTGATATTAGTATGACGTTGTCGCGCGGTGAGTTTGTTATATTAACAGGTCCTGCGGGAAGCGGCAAAAGCCTTATTTTTCAATTGATATTGAGGCAGGAGAAACCCACTCGCGGACAGGTGATTGTATTCGGCCGGAATATCGCGGAACTCCGTTCTAAAGAGATTCCATTTCTGCGCCGCCGAATTGGTTTTATATCGCAAGAGTTGAAACTTGCACGACCTCGAACCGTGATGGAACATTTGACCAGCATCTTGAATGCCGTAGGAATTTTTGGAGAGCAAACCGATGTTAAAGCCAAAGCCTTATTGAAAGATGTTGGCTTGGAAAATCTGGCTGATTCCTTTACTTTCGATTTGTCTCGCAGCCAGCAGCAAAAAATGGCTATTGCGCGGGCATTGGTAGTTCAACCTGCGATTATTTTAGCGGATGAACCGTTATCCTATCTCGGGCAAGAGGATGCGCAACGGATTACAAATCTTTTGCTGGAAACGAATCGGCAAGGGACGATCGTGATTTGGGCAACACAAAATTTGGAGACGCTCTCTAGTATAAACAAGCGCATTTTAGTACTCAAAGACGGCGGGTTAACCATCAAAGAACCGCCCTCTCCTGTCACCTCTCAACCTTCCGGAGCCGTGTCGAGTGCGAATTAAATATTATATTCAAGAATCCTTAAAGAATACCGTCCGCTATGGATCCTCGGCGTTTAGTTCTGTTTTGGTGATTGCCATGGCGATGACCGTATTGGGCGTTTTTGTTTGGGTTGTATCTAATCTAGTACATGCCCGAAAAATGCTCAGTCAAGAATTGGGAATATTGGTATTTATAAAGGAAGGAACGAAGTTGGATGTTTTGTCATTCACCGAGCAAATCAAAAAAATTCCCGGGGTCGTGGAAGTCAAATATATCCCCAAAGAAAAAGCTTTGCAAGAGATTAGTGAAAAACCGGACGTCCGCCAGGAAATTTCCATTTTGGGTTTCAATCCCTTGCCGGATAGTTTTGAAGTAAAAACACAAACTGCCTTTACACCCGGAGAATTGCAAACGATAGCCGACGAAATCTTATTAATTCCCGATGTGGATAGTGTGGATTATGGGCAGGAATCCCTGGAAAATGTTACGAAATCTTTGGAAGTTGTCCAGTATTTTGTTTATATGGTAGGAACCGTGATAACGACGATAACTTTGTTACTGGCAGTAATTACCATGCGTTTGACATTGTATAGCCGAAAAAATGATATGGAAATATTGGAATTGGCTGGCGCCACATCCCTGTTTATTCGAGGGCCCCTTTTTTACGAATCCATTATCTACGGTATTTTAGGAAGCTTTTTATCTCTAAGTTTCCTGTATGCCCTATATAATGTAACCAAATTGCGAATCGAACAAATTGTTTTCGTGGATCGGATCACGTTGATTGGATTATTGCTCGGTGGAATATTGATTAGTTTTTTTGGTGCGGCGATTGAATCCTACCGACAGTTGAGAGTTAAATGAATTTTCCATATGTAAAAGTTATTTCTACCGGTTTTTCCTTATTTCTCCTGTCCGGTTTTGCGCTTTCTCAATCCAATGATGCCTCTGTCAAAGGAACCGAATCCCAGTTGAAACAGTTACAGGAACGGATTCAAGAAGAACAAAAAAAACGAAAACAGGCGCAAGAACAGGAAAAAAGCGTTTTACACCAATTGGATAGTATTGGCCAGAGGATTCATGTCCAAAATGAAAAATTGGATTATCTTCAAAATCAATTGCATAAGAATGAGACCAATACACAAAAGTTACAGCGGGAATTGGAAATCACCCAAACGAAACTGAATCTTTATCAAACCTATTTGGCGGGCAGAGTTCGCTCCATTTACATTGCCAATCATGTGAGTCCCTACCAGAGGATATTGACAGCGACTAATTATTCGGACGAAGTCCGGAGTGCTAAATATCAAAGGATATTAGCCTATGCGGACGCCAAATCTGTCGCTGACACCCGATTTCAAACCAATCAAATTCACCATCAGAAATTTCAACTAAGTGAATTGATACGATATCAACAAATCCAAGAAGATGAGGTTTCCAGATCCAAAGAACAATATGAAAATCAACAGCAAGAAAAATCAAATCTCCTAACGAAAGTTCAAACCGATAAGGTAGCCCATGAAAAAATGATTCAAGATTTGGAATCGGCAGCAAAACGGTTGGAAAATCTATTAGTAGAATTGCGCAAACATGCCGAATTTCCAGAGGTAACTTATAGCGGAGAAGCATTTTCTCAAATGCGGGGCCGATTGATTTGGCCGGTAAGTAATGGGACTGTCATTTATGGTCCCGGAATACATTCAATTCTCAACGGGCAGGTGCCGATTGTTTCACATGGTATTGGAATCAAGGCTTCTTCGGGTGCAGATGTATATGCCGTGCACAATGGACAAGTTCTTTATGCGGGCTGGCTGGAAGGGTCAGGGAATACCATTATTATTGACCACGGACAGCAATTTATGACCTTGTATATGCACCTTTTAAATATAGCCGTAAAAAAAGGACAAGTGATTGAACGAAAACAGAAAATTGGAACAGTGGGCGATACGGGTTCGTTGGAAGGGACTCAATTAGAGTTTCAAATTCGGAAAGGGACATCCTCGTTAGACCCGCAGGATTGGTTGGTGAAACGATAAAAAAGAGGAACCATCTTATTTTTTCCTTCAGGCCGGTTTGATTAATATTTAACGGTTCGGACCAGGCATGGGATTTCCATGTGGCGTATTGGTTTTAGGCTGGGGATAGCGTAGTTGTTTTTCCAATTCTTGAATTTCTTGATTATATTGATTGGTGCGTTGGATAGAATTATCACGTTGTTGTTTCAATTCTTCCAACCGCTGCTGCATTTGTTTGACGGATGTCCCGCGATAAGGGGGAATTCCGGGAATATCCCCACCGGGAGGAGGAAGGAGAGACGGGGAATTTTGTCGAGGCGCAATCGGTCCTTGAGTGACGATTTCTCTCGAAATATTACGAATCTCTTTCTGCCGTCCTTCAATCTGATCCAAACGGTTTAGAGTTTGATCCATATTCTCAATTTGTTGTTGTAAATCCCGCCGCGCCAGCCATTTTCCAAAGCCGGTAGAAGATGTGCGGATTCGTTGTTTAGTTTTGGCAATTTCCGCCGACTGTTGGGCAAACTGTTTTTGCAGTAAATCTCGTTCTGTTTCAAGTTGCCCATACTCTCTACGTAATTCCAGATGATCCGAACCTTTTGGAAAACTGGGTACATCGGATGAACCAAATGGTGGAGGAGTTGGATTGGGTCGGGATGGCATAACAGGTTGAGCTAATCCAATACAAACCATTGATAATAATATAGATAACAGGACTAATACTCTTTTAATCTGATTCATTTTCCACCCTTTCTGACTTAAAAAACCGCAATCATTATGCCATAAATGGGAAAAAAATAAGAAGATTAGTCTTATCTAATACAAATGGAATAAAAATAGTGGCGTGGTTAATCCTTACCTTTGATTTGCGTAAGAAGGCGGATCGTATCGCGAATAGATTCTCGAAGATCATGGATTACATCCAACAACGGATGCGGTTCCGCAGGGAGCGAGGATACATCCGGATTTTCAGAATAATACCCTTCCACTTCTGAGGGTGTAAAAAAATCGTCCTCAATAGCATCCATGGAATCAGGTGGGAATACCGTTTGCGGGGTGATCATCAACCCTTCTTTTTCCAACAATCGCATCAAGCGGGATTCTTCCGCTGTCATCCAACATAAAGAACGCGCCAATAATTTGCCGACAAAAGAATTTTCCAGGTGAAACTCTTTGATGACGACTCCTGTTGCTTCTGTAACGAATTTGTGATCCGCGCAGGAAGATTGATCGGTACAGGGATTACATTCTCGAATTTTGTTTAATTGTTCCAATAAAGAATCGTGAGGATTTTCGGATGGGTTAGGAAATTGTTCAGGGATCGGTTTCATACGGTTTACTCCTTGATAAATAAGTGAGTTAAATTTCTCTGGATGGTTAAATAGGGGTCTTGCCAAATAAGTGCGATGAAGGCTCATACCGGGAAATAGCTTGTCCAAACGGTTTTCGACGGCAACGCAGGGATAGGTAAATAAACCGCGGCAAATCGCGTAACAAATCCGTTGAATGGTATAATTATGTTGTCTTCGTAGGACAAAATATTTGGGATTTGAAAAGATTTTCATGTCCGTGAAAATAATCCGGTTTAAATTTAAAGCATGTTTTTTTTCGAAACTTTGCAAAGTCGAGAGAGTCTCCAGAGAAATACCGGGCAGCACCATTTCTCCCTGCGCTATTTCATTTTTCATCCGGATCCATGACCCATTAAAAAGACCATTACGAACGACCACGGCTAATAATTCGATGTTTCCCAGGTTCAAATAAATACGTTCTTTCAAATCTTCTCCTCTCTTCTAACGAGTTTCCGAATATCCTGATTATAAAAGTGCTTTAATTCAATGTCAATACAATTTTGAAATTCAAAACGCGATTTAAAATGTTTGTCCCACACTAATATAAAATCTTCCAGTATCCGTTTGTGGAATGTGGATGCCATAATCAAACCGAATCGGACCGATGGGAGTTTGGTAACGTAATCCCATTCCTACGGTATGCTCCACATTGGCGGGATTGAATTGTCCCAAACTTTGCCAGACATCTCCCGCATCCGTAAAAACGACTCCTGTAAACGATTTATATATAGGAAACCGTAACTCTGCGCTGTAGATAAAGGCAGCATCCCCTCCTGCAGGGTATCCATCCAAATCGGTAGGCCCCAAATAACGTTCCTTGTATCCTCGGACGGAATCGGCACCCCCTTCGTACAATCTTTCATAAATTGGAATCTCATTAGTTCCTCCATATTGGTGTTCGAATCCGGCACTGGCGCGTAGAGCAAGCACCAAGTGGGGTTCGATAAGCGGAATATACCACCGGCCATCCATTTGTAATCTTCCAAAATTCACATCTCCGCCAAAAGCCTCACTGGCTATCCCAAGGTCAATGGAATAAAAAGACCCGCGGGAAGGATAAGTGAAATTATTCCGGGTATCCATGGTCATCGTAAGTGACCACATGGTAATTAAGTTGGTTTGTCCTTCCAGGGCAATCACGCTTGAATCAATGCTATTGGCGATGGAAAATGTTTTATCGGATTCAGTGCGAAATTTTAATGTTCCCTGGGTATGGTCAAATAAATCTCTTTTTACAAAAATATCTCCACCCACCCTCTGCAAGTTATAATTGTCCAAATCTTCCCGGCGATAATAGGTTTCTATACCAACTCCGAAATCTGTGTCAAAAAAATGTGGGTCAAAAAGGTCAATATTAATTTCGCGGCTCTGTTCCAGAGCTTGTCCAAGTGCCGACCATTTTACTCCAACACTGAATTGTTGTCCCTTTCCGAATAAATTACTTTGTCGGTATCGGGCAAAACCCCGGATTCCCTCTTCTGTGCTGTACCCCGGTCCAAAAGAAACCGAACCCGTTTTCTTTTCTGTCACTTTTATTGTGATATTCACGATTTCCGTATCCTCGCTGGGGGTAACTTCTTCGATTTTTGCTTCCTCGAAAAAATTGAGTGCAAGCAATCGGCTTTGGGATAAGAAAATGTCACGCCGACGATATAAATCACCGGTTTTGAATACCAGTGTTCTCCGTATCACTTTGTCGGATGTTTTGGTATTTCCGGTAATTGTAATTTCTCCAATATACGCTTTCATGCCTTCTTTTATATGATAGGAAACTTTCGCCTCTCCGGTGGTCTCGTCGATAAAATAATCCAGTGTCACTTGATTGTATTTATACCCGTTATCCGAATAAAAATTTGAAATATAATATTTACCTTCCAGTAATAAAGGACGAGAAAAAGATGTCCCCATAGTAAAACTTAATTGGTTCAAAAGGGTCGCATTGGAAAATGTCGTGTTACCTGTAAACTCTATTTGTTCAATAATAGGGGTACGTATTGTCGTTTCCTGGGCGAATACTGGAACTTTCCCCATCCATAACATTGCCATAATGATCCCTATGAAAATTTCTATTTTATTTTCCAATAGACTGTGTACCATAGCTCATAAATAGTATCATTTCTAATGACTTTTGTGATGACACTATACGCTCCTGTCTAAAATGTCAAGGAAAATTTACATTTTGATAAACTAAATTCCTCGACTTCATGTATAGTATTTTTCATGAAAAAAGTAAATTAGGACACTACCAATTTTTACCAAACGGTAAAAAATCTCCTTTGCTTGACAAGAAAATCCGATTCAGTCAATATTTTAGTCAGAATCTTTAAATTCCAATAAGAAAATTGAGGTCGTCAATGAAGAAATGCAAAAGTATAGAAGTCAACTTGGTTTTGATATTTCTTTTTCTACTATCCATATTAATTATATCTTGCAGTGGAGGCAGTGGAAGAAAGATTGTTAATAAAAAAGAATCGGAATATACAGAAGTAGAAAAGTTCGGCGGAACGTTTCATCTTGCCCAACAAGACGACCCCCGTACCTTTGACCCTTGCAGTATGTGGGATGTCTCCTCCCATGGCGCATTGAGTGCGATCCTCTATAATGGCTTGGTCAAATTCGATATGGATGGAAATATTGTTCCCGATTTGGCGGAAAAATGGGAAGTCTCCAACGATGGAAAAGTCTATACGTTTCATCTTCGCAAAGGTGTGAAATTCCATAATGGAGACCCATTAACAGCACATGACATTGAGTTTTGTTATAAGAGGTTTTTAGCAGAACCCAAAGCCTATTATAAATGGCTGTTGGATAAAGTACAGGGTGCCAAAGAATATATGACGCAGGTTTCTGATTATGTATCAAAGCAAAAAACTGTATCGGTGATTCCTGATGTCATAAGTAAATTCCCTCTCCCCGGGTTACAGGTGAAAGACGATTATACTCTCGTTTTAACCTTGGATAAACCTTACGCGCCTTTTATCAAAGGATTAGCTATGCCCGAAGCCTATATCTCAAGTTCGCGTGCGGTAAAAGAATTTGGCAAGGATTATCCTCAACATCCTGTGGGTACAGGACCATTCAAATTAAAAGAATGGGTACAAAATGGCAAGGTTGTTTTTGAAGTCAATAAAGATTATTTTGATGGACGTCCCTATCTCGATCAAATTATCGTAACCATGATTAATGACGAGACCAGTATTTATAACACCTATCGTTCCGGTCAAATTGAGGCGATGGGAATTCCAGACGCCCAGTTCAAAAAGATTATTAATGACCCTGAGATGAAGCCGAACATTGTTTCCCGGCCCAGTTTATCCGTTGCAGCATTAAGTTTTGGATTGGAACAGCCTTTGTTCAAAGATACAAGAGTCAGGAAAGCGATTAATTATGCCATTGATAAAGAAGCCATATTAAAAGATGTATTGAATGGGGAAGGTACTTTGGCGACCGGTCCTGTCCCGATTGGTTTACCTGATTATAAATCTACCGTCGAAGGGTATGGTTATGACACGGTGAAAGCGAAGCAATTATTAAAAGAGGCGGGTTATCCCAACGGATTCAAAATGCAAATTTGGATTAATCAAGTGAAATCTTCCCAGGATATTGCCCAAGCCATTCAGGATTATTTAAAACAAGTAGGCATCCAAGCAGAAATTATTCAACTGGAATGGAGTACTTGGCATAAAACCGTTTTGCAGGGAACGACAGATGCGTATTATCCCTGGAACTGGTCGGCGGATTATGCCGATGTGGAAGATTTCTTGTATCCAGTTTTTCATTCTCGAAATATACCGGAAGGCGGCAATTCAGGACGGTATCGAAATCCAGTCGTGGATAAAATATTGGATCAAGCACATGAGGAGACCGACCCCAAGAAGGTTTTGGATTTATTGCATCAAGCAGAGAAACTGATTATGGCAGACGCACCCAAAGTTTTTCTCTATTATCCGATTAGCTACTCCATGCACCAAACATGGGTGCATAATTATCAACTACCGGCGAT
The DNA here is from genome assembly GCA_963768165.1 of uncultured bacterium. Lineage (GTDB taxonomy): Bacteria > UBP4 > UBA4092 > UBA4092 > UBA4092 > CAVYHJ01. The sequence goes on from CAVYHJ010000026.1 coordinate 168,147, forward strand.
TTATAATGCCGATAAAATGAATAAAATTTGGATGTCAGAACATTAAAGGTTAGAATACCACCGAATGTACTCCTATATTATACGCCGATTACTTCAAGCGATTCCCGTTCTGATTGGTTCCACGACTATCGTATTTATTTTGATTTATTTGGCACCCGGTGATGTGGTGGAAACCATGATGGGGCAACGGTCAAGCGCGGAAGCGAAGGAACAATTTCGCCATGAACTGGGATTGGATCAACCCACCTACATGCAATATTTTAATTACATGACAAAAGCCTCGGTTGGAGATTTCGGACGTTCCTGGGTTACTGGCAGAAAAGTGCGGGATTCGATTTTTATGTCATTTCCCTATACCGTGGAATTAGCAATCGCCGCAATCTTAATCACTGTTTTAATAGGGATTAGTGTTGGACTAATTTCTTCTGTTTGGCGCGGGTCATTTTGGGATCAGGCGAGTAGAATCTTCGCGTTGTTTTTTATATCGAATCCTATTTTTGTTTTTGCATTATTATTAATAATTGTATTTGCGGTCAAATTATCCTGGCTCCCGCCATCGGGAGTCGGGGAGGGGATAGGCTCGATAATTTATTTGATTCTTCCTGCTATTGCTCTTGGTAGCCGTAGCGCGGCATTTATTGCACGTGTTACCCGTGCCAGTATGTTGGAAGTATTGGGCAAAATTTATGTGACGACAGCGTATGCCAAAGGGCTGAAGAAAAGCGTTGTCATATTGAAACATGCTTTAAAGAATGCATTGATTCCGGTGGTCACTATTATCGGATTAAACTTCGGGGACTTGTTGACGGGCGCGATTATCACGGAATACATTTTCGGTAGGCCCGGCTTGGGTAAATTGACGATTGATTCCATCAGCCAAAGAGACCTTCCGGTATTGATGGGCGTGATTGTTTTTGTCACCATTGTTTTTATTCTTGCCAATCTGGCAGTAGATATTTTCTATTCTTTCATTGACCCGCGGATTAAATATGGATAATCCATCGACATCAAATTCAACCCCTAGATTACGCGGAATCAGCCCGACACGGGAGATTCTTTCTCACCTTCGCCGTAACCCGACGGCGATGATCGGAATGGGAATTATTTTGGTGCTTTTATTATTTGCAATATTAGCATCTGTCATTTCGCCATACGACCCTGATAGCGTGAACCTCTCTTCATCATTGCTTTCTCCTTCCGCCAAACACATCTTTGGCACGGATAAATTAGGCAGAGATGTCTTAAGCAGAGTTATTTATGGCGCGCGGATTTCGTTATTGGTTGGGTTCGTATCACAATTCGTAACCTTGGTGTTGGGTATGTTCATTGGCTCGGTCTCCGGATATTTCGGCGGGAAAACCGATACGATTTTCATGCGCTTGGCAGAAATTATGCTGGCAATTCCCGATATCTTATTGGCGATTGTTATATTGGCAGTCTTTGGTCCGGGAATATTTAAAGTCATCATTGCCTTGTCCATCGTCGGTTGGGCAGGCAAAGCCCGCTTAATCAGGGGACAGGTATTGCAAACGAAAAATGAGGATTACGTGACCGCGGCGCGAGTTGCCGGGGCTTCCAATTTTCGGATTATCGTAACGCATGTTCTTCCGAATTGTCTCGCGCCTGTAGTCGTTTCCGTTACTCTGGGAATCGCGGGTGCTATCATGGCGGAAGCAACCTTGAGTTTTTTGGGATTGGGTGTCCAACCGCCGACACCCAGCTGGGGAAATATGATTTTTCAAGCCACGCAATTTATTGATACTGCCAGTTGGTTAATCATATTTCCGGGTATCGCTATCGCGCTGGCGGTCTTTGGTTTTAACTTATTCGGTGATGGGCTGAATGAAGCTATGGACCCGCGACTACGTAAATTATATCAATAGATCTCCCTGAACATTGACAGCCATAGATTAGTTTGATACGTTGGTCATGAAATTAGAAATCCGATTTACTAAGGAGATATAAAAATGCAAAAGCCTACACTTCGTCCCACCACTGCGCAAAGCGAAACCTTCGCTGGTTACACCTATCACCTGGATGGGGAACTCGTTCCCGCCTTGACTATCGAATTGTCACAGGGACAATCCGTCTATTTTGAACATCATATTTTGCTTTGGAAACATACCGGTATAAATATTAGCGTGCGGCAAATGAAAGGCGCCATGAAACGGATGATTGCCGGAATGCAAATCTTTGTGACCGAAGCCGGCGGCAATGGTCAAATCGCTTTTAGCCGTGACGGGGCCGGACATATTTTCGGAATTCACATGAAACAGGGTGAAGAGTTGCATGTCCGCGAGCACCAGTTCCTTGCTGCCACAAATAATATTGATTACAACTTTGAGCGGGTCAAAGGCGTTGCCAATATGCTTTTTGGCGGTACGGGATTTTTTATTGATAAGTTCCACGGAGCGCGAGGCGAAGGCATCCTCTGGCTGCATGGCTACGGCAACGTATTTGAGGTCGTGCTGGGTCCAGGGGAACAAATTGATGTGGAACCGGGTGGTTGGCTTTACAAAGATCCAATGGTTCAAATGGAAACCAACATCCAAAAATTATCAACGGGCTTGCTTGGAAGTATGAGCATCATTTGCAATCGTTTCACAGGTCCCGGCAGATTGGGTATCCAATCCATGTATCTCCACATGCCATCGGGAGAGTAGAATAATCCTGTAAAATAGAGGTTGAATGCGAGTCCATCCCCAACGGGTACCATTGTTTTGGTGTATAATGTAATCAGGAGTATATATGTCAAACATTAAAATGTATACCACAACCTGGTGCCCCGATTGTTGGCGTGCCAAAGCATTTTTAGATGAAAAAAGCATCCCGTATGAAGAGATTAATATTGAGCAGGTGGATGGTGCCGCAGAAATTGTCATGAACGTAACCGGTGGAAAAAGACAAGTTCCCACCTTCGACATTGACGGAAAGTTTATAACCTCCAGTCCTTTCAATCGCAAGAAACTGGAAGAAGCATTGGGCTTACAATCTACAATCTGAAATCTAAAATCTGCAATATCTTTTACTTATCCAACCGGTAATCCCAGTTTCTTTTTTCCTTCATCTGTAATCATTTCGGGATTCCAAGGCGGGTCCCAGACCACTTCGACTGTCGCCTCCTTCACTCCGGGAAGAGACAGGATTTTCTGCCGGGCATCTTCCGAGATACTCGTGCTCATATGGCACCCGCGTGCCGTCAAAGTCATCTTCACAGCCACTTTTGCTCCCTCAATTTTTACGTCATAAATCAGTCCCAAATCTACGATGTTAATAGGGATTTCCGGGTCGTAACAATTCTTTAATACGTCGTACACTTCTTGCTCTGTTGCCATCTTCTTCACCTCTTTTCTTTCTGTCATTCTGAGCGTAGTGCTCTTTACGGAGCGAAGAATCTCTGTGTTCTACCTGCGATTCTTACACTGTTGCTTCTGCGTCCTTCGCCGCCAATGTATTCGCTACAATGGCAGCCGTTTCTCTAGCTATTTCCATAAATATCTTCGACTGCGGCGATGCCGGATTCGCAATTACGATGGGTTTTCCTTCATCCCCGCCGATGCGGATTTCCGTGTCGAGGGGAACTGCACCGAGGAACGGTACTTTCAGTCGTTCCGCTTCCGTTTTTGCGCCACCGGAACTGAATATCGCCGTCTTCTCATTGCAGTGCGGGCATATAAAATAACTCATGTTTTCGACAATGCCCACCACCGGCACATTTACCTTATTGAACATGGCAACACCTTTTTTCGCGTCAATCAACGCGACATCCTGCGGCGTGCTGACAATCACTACGCCGGTAATCGGAACCGCTTGCGCGAGACTTAACTGCGCATCGCCGGTTCCGGGCGGTAAATCAATAATGAGATAATCCAAATCACCCCATTGCACTCCGGTTAGAAATTGTTTGATGGCGCTTTGAATCATGGGTCCGCGCCAAATCACGGGTTCATCGTCATTCAACAAAAATCCGATGGACATGACTTCCAAACCATATTGCAAAACGGGCAGGAGCATGTCTTCTTCGACGACTTCCGGTTGTTTTTTCGTTCCCATCATAATGGGAATACTAGGCCCGTAGATATCGCAATCCAACAAACCCACTTTGTAATTCAACTGGTTCAAGGCGCAGGCGAGATTTACGGCGATTGTGGATTTGCCGACACCGCCTTTTCCACTGGCAACGGCGACAATCGCTTTGATTCCCGGAATGTACTTCTGGTCGGCCCACGGGTCGGCGCCCATCGCTCTAGGTTTCGCCGCGGCTTTGGGGGCTTCCATATATTTCACGTTCACTTCCTTGATTCCGGGTAACGCAGACACGGTCTTAACGATATCGTGAGTCAAATCTAACTGCACCTGGTCGGGGATATTGGAGATACTCAATTCGACTTTCACCATGCCGTCACATTCCGCCACATTCTTGATAAACCCGAACGAGACGATATCCCGACTGTATCCGGGATATTTCACCTGTTTTAATAATTCTTTAATCTTCGCTACATTTTCCTGTGCCATTTAGATAACCTCTTCTTTTCTCTATGTCATTCTGACCCTGAGCTTGCGAAGGGGAAGAATCTCTGTGTTCTACCTACATGCATGTCATCGTAAGGGAAACTCTTCTTCGCTATGCATCGGGAATTTGTAGGGGTTTGATTCATCAAACCCGTTCTCTTTGCAGCATTTCCGATGCTTCTTTTGACTTATTTTATTCTATCACGTCTTGATTCTTGACTAAAGTTAAATGGAATTTTCTTTATTTCTGAATTGAGTCTAATGGGGATTGACTTTGGATTCTTGGTGTGAGTATACTGTTAGGGATTACAAAAACACACATTCTAAGGGGGAAAGGAGAACCAATTAATATGAAACTCATTTCATTAAAAAGTCTCTATGTACTATTATTTTTGTTCTTGGTATTCCCTTCCTATGCCAAAACGTCACAGGAAGCGAAAGATGAATTGGCGCAAATGAAGATTACCTATAGCGAAGATGAGTTTTTTGCTTGTGCATTTGAAGGCAAAACCGATGTTTTAAAGTTATTTTTAGATGCGGGTATGAATCCGAATGTGAAAGATATCAAGAATAAGACCCCTTTGATGTTTGCAGCAGAGCATAGGCATAAGGATATTGTACAAATTTTATTAGCAAAAGGTGTAGACATTAATGCGAAAGACATTGATGGTTACACCGCCTTGATGTGGGCGGCAGAGTATGGCAATGCCGATATTGTCCAAGCCTTATTAACCAATGGCGCCAATGTTAATGAGAAAGAAAACCAAGGTTGGACCGCTTTGTTAACCGCAGCATATAAGGGAAATACGGATATTGTTCAGGTTTTACTAACTACTGGCGCGGATGTCAATGCAAAAAACAACGAAGGTGAGACGGCTTTGATATTTGCATCACATCAAGGCTATATGGATATTTTTGAAATCCTATTAAATAAAGGTGCGGACGTTAATGCGAAAGATACCAGTGGTTCTACCGCATTGATGGCAGCGGCAATGGGTGGTTCTTCCAAGATGTTGAAAGCTTTATTGACTAAAGGAGCGGAAATCAATGCGAAAGGCAATCATGGTTATACTGCATTATTATGGGCAGCACTTTATGGCAGAATTGAAAATGTTGATTTTTTATTAACGAAAGGATCGGAAATCAATGCAAAAGGTACAGAAGGTGCTACTTCCTTGATATATGCGGCGATATGGGGCTGGACTGATATCGCGCAAGTCTTATTAGCAAAAGGAGCCGACGTCAATGTGAAGGATAACTTTGGTAAAACCGCCTTGAATTATGCGATATCTAAGGAACATCCTGACATCGTAAAACTGCTAAAGGATGCCGGGGCGAAAGAGTAGGAATAGAAAGTTTCAAGTTTCAGTAGGGACAATTCATGAATTGTCCCTACTGATTTCAGGTTGAGAAGAAAAGTATTTTAAGGGGAAGAGGAGAACGGATTATGAAGAAGATGTTTTTGTTCAGAAGTTTTTATTTTGTATTATTTTCGTTGCTGGTGTTTCCCATCTGTGCCAAAACGCTGGAAGAAACGAAAGATGCCTTGGCACAAATGAACCTAACCTATAGCGAAGATGAATTTCTTTATTGTGCCAAGGAAGGCAAAGCCGATGCGGTGAAATTGTTTTTGGATGCGGGAATGAACCCGAATGCCAAAGACAGTACGGGTGAGACCGTCTTGATGTATGCGGCATTGAGCGGCGATACGGAATCTGTCCAAGCTTTATTGGCACGCGGGGCGGATATCAATGCAAAAGACACAACAGGCAAGACCGCTTTGATGTTGGCGAAAAATACCAATCATGACGACGTCGTAAAACTCCTGGAAAGTGCCGCAGCCAATGCCAAAATTCCGAGAGAAGCGAGAATTAAATTGGCGGAAATGAACATTGCCTATGCCAAAGATGCGTTTATCGGTTGTGCGGAAAAAGGCAACACCGATGCCGTAAAATTGTTTTTAGACGCGGGAATGAACCCGAATACGAAAAACTATAACGGTTGGACTGCCTTGATGGAAGCGGCACAGTATGGACAAACATCTACCGTACTAGCTTTATTAGCGAAAGGGGCGGAGGTCAATGCGAAGAGAGATGATGGTAAAACTCCCTTGATATATGCGGCAGAAAATAATCATACGGATATCGTCCAAGCTTTAATGGACAGTGGCGCGGAGGTCAATGCGGTAACTAAAAATGGGATGACCGCCTTGATGTATGCTTCAGGGAATGGCAATACGGATATCGTACAATTGTTGTTGTCACGCGACACGGAGGCCAATGCGAAAGATAAAAATGGTGAGACCGCCTTGATGTTTGCGGCATCCAAGGGTCATACGGATACGGTGCAAGCCTTATTGTCGAAAGACACAGAGGTGAATGCGATAACTAATAATGGAATGACTGCCTTGATGTTTGCGGCACAAAAAGGTCATACGGATACCGTGCAATTGTTGTTGTCGAATGGCGCGGCGGTCAATGCGCAAGACACCACGGGCATAACCGCGTTGATGTATGCGGCACAGAAAGGCCACACGGAGACGGTTCAATTATTGTTGACGAGTGGCGCGGAGGTCAATGCGCAAGATACTGTTGGCAACTCTGCCTTGATGTATGCGGTAGCAGGGGGTCATATCGCGACCCTACAAACCTTATTGGCGAGTAGCGCGGAGATTAATGCGAAAGACAAGGATGGGAATACCGTCTTGATAATTGCGGTAGAGCATGGTCGGACAGATACCGTTAAAGCCTTATTGAATCAGGGAGCGGATGTCCATGCGAAAGGCAAAAATGGTGAAACAGCTTTGATGCGAGCGGCCGCTTGGGGGCATACTGCTATCGTAAAAGCTTTATTGGCGAAGGGCGCGGAGATTGATGCGAAAAACGATTCTGGTATGACCGCCTTGAAATTGGCGGCAAAAAATGGTCATCCCGAAACCGTAAAACTCCTCAAGACCGCCGGAGCCAAAGAATAAAAAAAGAAAGTTTATAATGTACGGTTTCAAGTTTCAAGTTAATAAGGGGATCGTTGGGAAAGAAAAGTGCGTTTATTCCCAATGCATAATAAACTTGTACCACTAAAGTAATATACTAAACCATGAATCAACCTATTTACATTGTCCGTCACGCAAGAAATAGAATGCGTTGGAGAGATATTTCGAAAGAAGAAGTTATTTATGTCCTTGAAAATTTTGAACATATCGAAGACGACATCAAGAATCGGAAGAATGTCTTTGCGATGGTTAAGGGACGTTATTTGAAAGTGACTTTTGTCGAAGAAAAAGGTACAATTGTAGTAATAAGTGTTGTTGAAATAGAGTAATAGTTTTAGAGGAGTTTCCTATGAAAATCGAATATGACAAAGATCATGACTTGCTCTATATCCAATTCCAACAAAAGAAAGTTGCCAAATCTAAAGAAATTGAAAAAAATATTATCTTGGATTTGGATCAACGTGGACGGTTGATAGGGATTGAGGTTTTGGATCCCTCTAAGATAGGTAATCTGAAAGACTTATTAAAATTACAGGTTAAAGTCTATCCCCATTCCAAAATCGCTGCGTAAAGACCTTGATTAAAATACATCGGGAATTGGAGTAAAACAAGCCCGGCTAAAGGAGTAAAAACGATACATAAGTTCTTGGTCATTATTGAAAAAGCAAAAAGAAACTATTCTGCTTATTCACCTGATCTGCCGGGATGTATTGCGACAGGCAAAACCATTCCACAGGTGGAAAAGAATATGCACACGGCCATTGAAATGCACATTCAAGCTCTGAAAGAAGACGGTCTCCCCATCCCCAAATCCTATTCCAGAGCCGAAATTCTTGCCATTGGCTGACATCCTCTATCGGGAATTTACTTATGCATCGGGAATTTGAGCGTCCTTTGCGGTATTCCCGATGCCTCCTTCATCCCCCATTCCTTTTCACCCTCTCGCCGATTCCCCCATTCTTCCATTCCTTCTCCTCTTTCCCTTGACTTTGAATTCTTTGTGGGAATATACTGTTGGGAATTATAACAACACACATTCTAAGGGGAAAAGGAGAACCAATTATGATGAAATTGAATCCATTTGTTAGTCTTTATTTTGTACTACTTTCGTTGGTGGTATTCCCCTCCTACGCCAAGACGCCGCAAGAAGCGAAAGATGCATTGGCGCGAATGAAGATTACCTATAGCGAAGATGCGTTTCTCGATTGTACAATGGAAGGCGATACCACTACCATAAAATTATTTTTAGAGGCAGGAATGAACCCAAATGCAAAAGACAGTACGGGTACAACCGCCTTAATGTGGGCGGCATTTAAAGGTTATACGGGTGCCGTTCAAATTTTGTTAGACAAAGGGGCGCAGGTCAATTTGAAAAACCAAGCAGGTATGGCCGCCTTAATGTGGGCAGCAATGAATGGCCAGACGGACACCCTCCAACCTTTATTAGCCAAAGGAGCAATGGTCGACGCCAAGGACAACCATGGTGTAACCGCCTTGATGAAGGCGACAAACTAATATTCGGATTTGATGAAAAATCCGTCAAATCTCTCGCCCGTTAACAAGTGATTACCAATTTTCCAAACACCTGTCTGGATTCCATAATCGTCTGGGCTTTGCCTACGTCTTTTAATGGATGCACCGAATGAATCACCGGTTTTATTTTTCCTTGCGCGACCAATTCCGTCACTCTCAGGAATTCATTGCGCGTTCCCAGCATGGAACCCATGACATTTAATTGGCGGGAAAAGATGTAACGTAAATCCACTTTTACTTCCGGTCCCGTGGTAGACCCGCAAAAAACCAATCTCCCATTCTTGCACAAATGATTTCAAACTCTTGTCAAAAGTGGCGGGACCCACATGTTCAAACACCACATCCACGCCTCTGCCATTTGTTAATTCCTTCACCTTTTCGTAAAAATCCTCTTTCACATAATCAATGACTTCATCCGCGCCCAGTTTTTTACATTGCGCCAATTTCTCGTCACTGCTGGATAAGGCAATGACTCGCGCGCCAGTCAATTTGGCAATCTGTATCGCCGCTGTTCCTATGCCACTGCTCGCTCCCAAAATCAATACGGTTTCCGCCGGACGTAATTTCGCCCGTCCTATCAACATGTGCCATGCTGTTAAATAAGCAAGAGGGAATGCCGCCGCGTCTTCAAAGGAAATCGTCTTGGGTTTGGGTATTACATGTTTCGCCGGGACAGCGGCATATTCCGCGAACGCCCCTTGCGTATGTCCCCCGAATATCTTCCAATTGACGCACGTGCTTTCCTCCCCCATCCGGCAAAATTCGCATTCAAAACACGGTTGACCGGGAGAAATAATCACCTCGTCTCCGATTTTCCACTGCGTCACCCGCGCTCCGATTTTCTCGATAATCCCAGACCCCTCGCACCCGCCAATATGCGGCATGGGTGCGTGATATGCCGGAATTCCTTTGCGAATCCAGACATCCACATGATTAATCGAAGTCGCTTTCACCCGCACCAATACTTCATCTTCTTTTATCTCCGGTTCGGGATACGTCTCCTCATACTTTAGTTTATCCACCCCACCCGGCTCATAAAAAACTATAGCTTTCATCGTTAATTTCCTCTTTGAATAATTATACTATAAATGTTTTCTCCCCAATGCCGCAAAGTCCCCTACCCCTTGCCTGCAAATTTCGATTAGGTTATATTGTGATATAATAGAGAATACCCCAAAAAAAGAAGAACTTATATGAATGATAAGCAACACTGGAATCAAGTTTATAAGACCAAAGACCCGCATAATGTCAGTTGGTATCAGTCCCGACCAGAACTTTCGTTGTCACTCATTACCGCTTCAGGAGTAAGCAAGAATAGCGGAATCATTGATGTAGGTGGCGGAGCATCCACGCTGGTGGACTGCCTGATGAACGCAGGCTACACGCGCCTTGCCGTGCTTGATCTGTCCGATATTGCTCTCAATCATGCCCGCACACGTCTTGGCACACACGCCAGTGCAGTCGAGTGGTTTCGAACAGACGTAACCACATTCGATCCACCCCATCGTTATCACCTTTGGCATGACCGGGCTGTATTTCATTTCCTCACAGATGCCAAGGATCGTGAAGGGTACGTCACGACGCTACGCCGGACTTTGGAACCGGGTGGCACAGTCATCATTGCCACGTTCGCCTTGGACGGACCCCCAAAATGTAGTGGGCTGGATACTATGCGTTACGATGAGAATTCTATCGTGAAGGAACTCGGTTCAGACTTCACACTTCAGGAGGTTCGCCGTGAGACTCATATTACGCCTTGGAAATCCGAGCAGCGGTTTATTTACTTTCGTTTCTTGCACCGGCAATGATGTGTTTTTGACCTCTTCCCCAACTCACGCAATACCCTCTCAAAAATTTTTTAAATATTTACTTGAGGGTATGTACACATTCAACTCCCGGGGCGTCTGACGTTTTGCTTAGATATTACAATATTTCTCTGTCCATTCAACTAGGCTTTGGTATAATCACTTCTTATGAAAAAAAAGATTTTCTTGGATATTCCGCTTTTAAATAACAAATTTTTTGATGATCCCACGATTTTTCCTCCGGTTAATTTATTGCGGGAAGCCAGACGCCAAAAATCCATATCCAAGGGGACGATACCAAAAATCTGTATCTTAGACCCGGATGGGGATTTGGTCGAATATCTCATTACCTATAAAAAGGCTCGATTAAATCCCTATTGGGCGTGTTACCATACCAAACTCTATAACTTTATACATGAGAAGAATGAGTATGGGATAGTAGGTTATGCCGTTGGGTCATCGTTCGCTGTTCTTGTGGCAGAAGAACTATTTGCGACAGGATGCCAACTCTTAATCAGTATTACTTCTGCCGGACAAATTCTACCCATCCGAAAACCGCCGTATTTCATCTTGATTGAAAGCGCTTTACGGGATGAAGGAACCAGTTATCACTATCTCCCTCCTGCCCAATATGCCTTTATGCCGAAAAAATTACAAACTCTCTTTAAACAGGATTCAAACTCTTTCCCAATAACCTTAATTCGAGGTTCCACTTGGACCACCGATGCTCCCTTTCGGGAAACCGATAAAGCGATTACCTATTGCCAAAAGGAAGGTATCTTGGCAGTTGAAATGGAAGCCGCCGCTCTCTACGCCTTTGCGGATGCCTGCTATAAGTCCATTCTCTGTTTCGCCCATGTGACCAACCAAATGGGAAAAATAGAAGGAGATTTTGAAAAAGGCGATGCATCCGGCAGTATCGATTCTTTGAAACTGATGACTTGTGTGGCTCGTATCTGGAAAAAATCAAATAAATAATTTGCTTTATTCTACCCTAGGAATGAACCGTTTTTCACATACCCTCCCTCTCCCTCTGGGAAAGGGAGGGGGTGAGGGTTTAACAAATCGAATCCAACAACATTCCGACTTCTCTCTCAATCGTATCCCGTACCTCACGAAAGAACTCCACCGGTTTTCCTTTCGGGTCGGGGATTTGCCAATCCAATCGCTCTTTTCCGGGCACGAACGGGCACACGTCCCCGCACCCCATCGTCACGACGTAATCAAATTCCTTGACCGCCAACGGGTCAAACCCTTTGGAACGATGTCCCGCTAAATCAATCCCGCGCTCCCGCATCACTTCGATTCCCGTTGAGTTCACCACCCCCGACGGTTTCGATCCGGCGCTGTAGACCTCCACCCGTCCCTCTCCCATTTTTCTAGCGAATCCCTCCGCCATCTGGCTCCGGCATGAATTCTCGATACATACAAATAATATCGTCTTTTTAGGTTGTGCCATTTTCAAGTTTCCTTTTCTTGTTGAATAGTTGTCGGGTTCAATTCGTCTGCAAAATAACGCCGTTGGAACCAAAACGCCACATTCACCAATCCAATCATGACGGGAACTTCCACCAAAGGCCCAATCACTGCCGCGAATGCCACTCCCGAATGAATCCCAAATACAGCGACCGCCACGGCAATCGCCAGTTCAAAATTATTGCTGGCTGCTGTAAATGACAGCGTGGTTGTCTTGGAATAATCCGCCCCTACCTTCTTGCCCATCCAGAAAGACACCAGAAACATCACTACAAAATAGATTAAAAGCGGTATCGCAATCCGTACGACATCCATTGGGATATTGACGATATAATTCCCCTTTAGGCTGAACATCACGAGAATGGTAAAAAGCAATGCAATCAGGGTAATCGGACTTATCCTCGGAATAAATTCGCGGGTATACCATTCTTTGCTCTTTAGTTTAATGAGACTAAACCGCGTAATCATTCCGGCAAGAAATGGTATCCCCAAATAAACAAAAACGCTTTTGGCGATTTGCCCAATGGAGATATTCACGATACTCCCTTTTAACCCGAACCATGCTGGTAATATCGTGACGAAAATCCACGCATAAACACTGTAAAATAAAACCTGGAACACTGAATTAAACGCTACCAATCCCGCGGCATATTCCGTGTCTCCCTTCGCCAATTCGTTCCACACAATGACCATGGCGATACAGCGTGCCAACCCGATTAAAATCAATCCCACCATATATTCCGGGTATCTCCGCAAAAAAACAATCGCTAATACGAACATCAACACCGGGCCTATCACCCAGTTTTGCAATAGCGACAATCCCAATACCTTTTTGTTTCGGAACACATCTCCCAATTCTTCGTATTTCACTTTGGCCAGCGGCGGGTACATCATCAAAATTAATCCGATGGCAATCGGGATATTGGTCGTCCCCACTTGAAACTGGTTCCAGAATTCCACGATCCCCGGTGAGTAATATCCCCAGCCCACTCCCGTCACCATCGCGCCGAATATCCATAACGTCAAATACCGGTCTAAAAAGGATAACTGTTTACTGACGGGTTGACTCACGTATTCCCTCCAATGATTTTCTCCACCTGTTTCATTATGTGCAACACGCCAATTCCTTATTGCACTCTTTTCTTTCCAATATCTTTAAATCCCGTTTGAATTCCGCAACTTTTGGAAACTCCGACCGGATGATTTTGATTTCCATCTTTTGTGTCGGGTCAAGATTGTCCGACAACCTGTACATCATCCACAGCCCCTCTCTCCTGTCCTCCACCCATCCGCTGTTCTTCAAATACGCCAAATGCCGCGATACGCGCGCTTGTGGGGCATCCAACACCCGTTGTATATCGCAAACACATAACTCCCCCTTTGCCGCTAACAGGTTGAGAATACGCAGACGGTTCTCATCTCCCAACGCCTTGTATTGTTCCACTATCTTTCTCATCTTTTCCTCCCTTCTTTTCTACCCGACTTTAGTCGAGGGTTCCGGGACTTCAGTCCCAATTCTTGGGCTAAAGCCCGGTAAACCGTACACTAAAGTGTCGTAGAAGAATAAATCTTATATACTTGTATAATCGTATATGCGAATATACAAATATAGCAGAGACAGGAATCGAATGTCAATGGGAACTTACGCAGGGAAAGGTCTGCATCGGGAATGAACATTCTTCTTTCCCCTATTTTTATGTTCGGATAGAATTAAATATTTTAATTCATAATTCAGCATTCATAATTCAAAATTCCTTCCTCTCCGATTCGCCCATTCCCCGATTCCCCGTTTCTGTCAATTTTGTTAGGTAGTTTTTCTTTTAGTGCACTGGAGAGGAAGTGGAGAGGGTACGGAGAGGGTATGGAGAGGGTGGGTAGGGGATTTTAGCCCATTGTTGTACCTGTTTTGTTAGGTAGTTTTAAATTTTCAACTTCATTATAGAGGGTATTCATTTGACGGGGAAGGTTGCTTCTGGTATGTTACGTAAGTATAGCTATGAAACGATTAGCCGGTTTGATTTCCATTTTGGTTATTGGCACTATCCTTGCCGGATGTGCCACCATGCCCTCTGCCAAGAATCCATCTGGCGTTAAGCAAGACCTGTATCCCATTCCTCCGTATGCCACGGCACTTAAAGGTCAGAAAATTTGTCTCGATCCGGGTCATGGCGGGGACGCGGATATGAAGGGATATAAGCGCGGGCCGACCGGTTTGCAGGAAGCGGAGGTTAATTTACGTGTTGCGTTAGATTTGAAAGATTTCTTGGAACAGGCAGGGGTGCAAGTCTATATGACCCGCACCACGGATGTATTGGTACGGCTTGATCAGATAAGCTATTTCGCCAACACCTGCGGGGCGGAATACTTTGTGTCCTTACATCATAATGCTTCCAGCAGCCCCGCTACCAATTTCACGAGTACTTGGTATCATGACAGTCCCGACTACGGTCCCCTTAACCTCGACTTGGCTCGCTATATTGGTGACGGAGTCGCCAATGCATTGAATATGAGCCAACGCACTCCGATTCCCTTGAAAAGCGATTTCTATATTTATCCCGGTCAAGGGTTTGCGGTATTGCGAAACACTAAGATTCCAGCTACGCTCTGTGAGGCGACCTTTCACTCGAATCCCCAGGAAGAACAGCGTCTCAGAGACCCTGTGTATAATAAGCGGGAAGCGTATGGATACTTTATAGGGTTGGCGAAATTCTTCTATTCTGGGATTCCCAAGGCGGTAGTTACCGCACCCGAAAAGACGACCTATGACCGCCAGCCTAAGGTTACTATAAAGGTCAATGATGGATTAAAAGGTCAGTTAATTTTGGCGGATTCAATTGTTGTCAAAGTGGATGGAAAACCTGTTCCCTCTTCCTATGACCGGTCTTCGGGACTCATTACGGCATCCATAGACTCACCTTTGGCGAATAATTATCATACAGTGCTGGCGCAATTTATGAATCTGAATAAGACTAGTGTTTATCCTAACCCTTATACCTTTCAAGTAATCGCCCCGGTAAAATCGCTGGAAGTGAAAACTTCTCCGGCAAATATGCCAAATGACGGGGAATCTCGCTCAGCCATTATCGTGACAGCCAAAGACGGGCAGGGGAATATAGTCGCGGATGGCACTCCCGTGGACTTAAAGTCTTCCAATGGGACATTGACCGAATCGCGTGTAACAACGGTCAATGGAATCGCCCTTTCCTATCTCGTTTCGTCCGCGGATACTGGCATTTATACCGTCACTGCACAAAGTGAGGATGTGATGGGTGCTTCCGCAGTCAGTGTGCAATCCACCAAATATGGTTTTTTATGGGGCGAAATCTATGACGCTCATAACGGTAATCCGGTGGAGCATGCCTTGCTGGAGATTACGTCTATCGTGGATCGGCCTTTTGCCTATTCCTTGAGAGACGGGACCGTCCTACTAGAAGATATTCCACATGGCAACCAATGGCTCTTGGTCACCGCCGATGGATATGAGCCGTTGAAAATCAATCTGCCCTTCGAATCCGACAAAACCGTTCGCATTCGCTTCGATTTAATTAAGAGGTAAGAATTTATGAATACACAGTTTACCAAATTGCCCGTGGGTGAAGTCAATGTCTTAATGACTGATTCGGGACAGGTATTGGAAATCTCTTCGGATTCTCCACAGGTATCTTTTTCCCCTATGCGTATCGAGAATCGGGAATCAAGCAATTTTCTCCTCCAATGCCTGCGGGGGGAAAATTGGATTGTTTCGGAATCAAAACCAGCTTCCAATGCAATTCAATGGAAAGCGACAATTCCTAGTATTTACCTGTTATTTATTGAATCCGTAGCTCATTGTGATTTGCACAGCGACGGGAATTTGACCGCCTATGACGCGCTTAAACTCTGGCACGCTAAAGGGCAAATGGACCGCAATGAGTTGGAAGATATTATGACGATGTTTGAAGAATGAGGATTTTATGCGTTTGGTGACTTTCCTCAAGAATAAAGTAACACGAATAGGCGTATTGCTTGATAATCAAATCGTTGATTTAACCCTGGCATGTCGAGAATACAAAGCACCTGTCTTACCGAAGAATATGCGTGAGTTTTTGGAATTGGGGAATTCCGGGTTGTCTCGAATTAAGAAGATTCTCCAAGCAATAGAATCGAACTTGAAGAAGTCTAAGAAGCCGAAATCATTAATTACTTTAAAGACCGCGCATCTCTGTCCGCCTGTTACTAATCCGGAAAAGATTATCTGCATTGGGCAGAATTATATTGACCACTGCCGGGAACAAAATGTGGAACCTCCTATCCGCCCTATTATTTTCGCCAAATTCAATACTGCACTCAACGGCCCCTATGATGTGGTGCGGGTGCCAACTGTGTCGGATAAAATCGATTATGAGGCGGAATTGGCATTTGTTATTGGGAAACAAGGAAAACATATTGCTAAAGAAAAGGCATTGGATTATGTCGCGGGATACATGGTCTTAAATGATATTACCGCGCGCGATATTCAGAAATCCGATGGACAATGGGTTAGAGGGAAAACATCGGATACCTTTGCGCCCTGTGGTCCGTCGTTGGTTACGAAAGATGAAATCCCTAACCCGCATGATTTGAAGATTAGTTTGAAATTAAATGGTACTATCATGCAGGATTCAAATACCTCCAATCTGATATTTAATATTCCCTATCTAATTTGGTTTATCTCCCAGAATATAACTCTGAAACCAGGAGATATCATCAGTACCGGCACACCGCCGGGTGTGGGATTCGCAAGAAAACCACCTGTATTTCTAAAAGCCGGAGATGTGATTGAAACTACAGTCGCGTCTATTGGTACATTGGTAAATTATCTTCAAAACGAATAACTATGTGATATTTATCCATAATGAATATTTACGAGTTTACTCTTCTTATTTTAGCAGTTTCATTAGCGGCGGGTTTTTTAGGAGCACTGACGGGATTAGGCGGAGGGGTCGTTATTGTTCCGATATTGACATTGGTTTTTAAAGTAGATATTCGCTACGCTATTGGCGCCACTCTCATTTCAGTTATTGCCACTTCTTCAGGAGCCGCGGCGGCTTATGTAAAAGAAGGGTATACCAATATAAGGGTGGGAATGTTTTTGGAAATAGCCACAACCATTGGGGCTTTGGTGGGTGCATCCCTGGCGGTGGTGTTATCCACTTCATTCATATCTTTTATTTTTGGGATTATGTTGATTTATTCCGCTTATTTGTCCGTTAGGCACCATGAAGAAATTATAAAAGACAAAAAGCCGGATTCCCTAGCTCAACGCTTGAGACTGGATGGTACCTTTCCCACCGAAAAAGGCATTCAATCCTATCATGTATATTCAGTCCCTCAAGGGCTCGGGTTGATGGGTATAGCTGGAATACTCTCTGGTCTCTTGGGAATCGGTTCCGGTGTCATTAAAGTTTTGGCGATGGATCAGTTTATGCAAATTCCTTTCAAAGTGTCTACGACTACCAGTAACTTTATGATTGGAGTAACCGCAGCGGCCAGTGCGGGGATTTATTTTAGCCGGGGATATATTGACCCTGGATTATCCATGCCGGTCATGTTAGGAGTGTTATTGGGTTCGATGATTGGCGCACGCGTTCTCGTGAATGCCAAAACACATCTCTTGCGAATGATATTCGCTGGACTTATTTTTATTCTAGCCATTGAGATGATTTATACCAGTGTAACCGGAGCGTTTTAGATGAATCAAAAAAATACTAACTTAACCGACATACAAATGGATATTATTATGGGAAATCTCCTGCGAATTGGAGTTATCCTTTCTGCCATCATCGTTACAATTGGCGGAGCCGTTTATTTATGGCGGTATGGACGAGAGATTCCGCAATATAGCGTGTTTTTGGGGGAACCTACCGATTTGCGCACGTTTATCGGAATAGGTAAGGATATCTTTGTTGGAAGCGGTCGTGGTCTAATTCAATTGGGGTTATTGATATTAATGGCAACTCCTGTGGCGAGGGTAATATTTTCCGTGATGGCCTTCATTTTACAAAAAGACACCACCTATGTCATCATCACTCTAATCGTTCTGTCCATTTTAATATATAGCATTGCTGGCGCGATACTTTTCCATTAAACACTTACCCCGCGAGTTTATGGTATAGTAAATTCCTGAGTTTTATGCAAAAACCTGTACTCCGCTTTGTCAAATTTATTCATCCATATCTGAACTATGTAATCCTTGCCTTGCTTTTGACGACTTGTTTGACGGCATTAAATCTGGTGATGCCCAGAATGTTGCAATATTTTTTGGACGATGTGGTCGGGAAACATAAATGGAACCGTCTTTATTGGTTATGTTTTGGAATGGTTGGAGTTTTCATTATTCAGGGGATTTGTTCTTATTTTCAAACCAATACAGTAACGTATATTGGTCAACGGGTAATCTACGATATTCGTTCGCAAATTTATAAGACGTTACAAGACCTATCTATCAGCTTTTATGACAAAATGAGCACCGGCGCCATTATTTCCCGGATGATGGATGATGTAGTCATGGTACAAAATATTCTAACGGGTGCCACCATTACGATGATTACAGATTTATTGACACTCTCCTTTGTGGTTATTTTGCTATTCAAAATGAACTGGGTGATGACATTGGCTGTTTTTGCTTTTCTTCCTCTCTACGGTTTGAATTTCAAGTTTTTTAAACGGAGAATTCGTGCCGCACATCTCGCCATTCGAGAAAAAATGGACGACATAATGGGGGATTTGGAGGAACGGATTTCCGGCGCACAAGTCGTGAAAATATTTTCCAAGGAAAAGTTTGAAACGATTGAATTTATTGCCGATAGCAGGGAAGCGTTGAATATGAATATGCATGCTTCTTTTTTGGGAATGTCTTTTTCAAGCATTGGCGGAGTCATCAGCGGTATCGGAACAGCGACAACCTTGTGTTTTGGGGCGTGGTATGTCTTACAAAAGAAAATGACCTTGGGTGAAATGATGGCTTTTTCCGCGTGGGCGGGTTATCTCTATGGCCCCACTGCACGGTTGACGGAAATTGCCAATACCTTACAACAAGCCGGGACGAGTATGACCCGCATATTTGAAATCCTGGATACTCATCCGGAAGTGAAAGAGTCTCCCCATGCGGTTTCTTTACCCAAAATCAAAGGGCATGTAAAATTCGATTATGTATCCTTCGGTTATTTACCTAATCAGAAAGTGTTGCATGATATTAATTTGGATATCGCTCCAGGGACAATCGTCGCGTTGGTGGGTACAACAGGTTGCGGAAAAACTACCATTACAAGTTTGTTAATGCGGTTTTACGATGTGTCCGACGGCAGGATTACAATGGATGGATATGATTTGCGTGACGTTAAATTGACTTCTCTTCGAGACCAAATTGGGGTTGTATTGCAAGACCCCGTCTTGTTTAATGAAACTCTCAAAGAGAATATTCGTTACGGAGAAATTCATGCGGCTGACGAACAGGTTGTAAAGGCGGCAAAAATTTCCGAGATACATGATTTTATTGACGGCCTGCCGGATAGGTATGAAAGCAAACTGGGTGAAGATGGAATTAAATTATCTGTGGGCGAGAAACAAAGATTATCCATTGCACGAGCAGTGGTCGGAGATCCCGCCATCCTCATTCTCGACGAGGCAACCTCGTCACTAGACTCGGAATCGGAAGCTTTGATTCAAAAAGCATTGAATAATGTGATGAAAGGGAAAACCTGTTTTATCATCGCTCACCGTCTCTCAACCATAGTAAAAGCCGACTTAATTATTGTTATGGAACAGGGAAAAATCGTGGAAATGGGGAATCACCGGGAATTGGTGAATATACCAAAGGGTCATTATGCGGCACTCTATCATCGGCAGTTTATCTCTCCCAGATTGAATCGGAAGAGTCAGCCTGTTGGTACATTGGAGAATGTAAAGGAACGCCATGAATAATTTTAAACGATTGGTTAGAGATTATATTAAACCCTACTGGATTCATGTAGGGATTGCCTCTGTATTGATGGCGATAAACAGTCTGCTGATTCTTCCAGGTCCATTGTTGACAAGAGAAATTGTAGATAAAGTGATCCCGCAACAAAATGGAAAACTTTTGGTCATGGTGCTTTTGTTATTTATTTCATTGCATCTTACGCGTGGTTTTTTATCTTTCCTTTTACAATACACCATAACCTTTTTGAGCCAGCGGGTAGTTTTTCGTCTCCGCCGACATTTGCATGACAAATTAGGCCGGCTGCAGATGGGCTTTTTTGATCAACGGTTGACCGGAAAAATTATGGCGCGGGTTATGAACGATGTCTCTACCGTTCAGAATATGGTTACCGGAGGATTTGTCACGATGTTTACCGATGTAATCATGGTTTTTGCGTTTCTAGGAGTCATGTTTTATATTAATTGGAAACTCGCCTGTGTGACGGTCATTGTATTGCCCTTTTATGCCTTAAATTATAACGTTTTTGTCAGACAAATACGGGAAGTAAACCGGAAGATTAGGGAAAAAGTCTCGGAGATGTACGGATTATTGGCTGAAAGGATTAGCGCCGTTCGGTTGGTCAAATCGTTTGCCCAGGAAGAATTTGAAATCCGCCGATTTGATTTTCGCATTAAAGATTATCTGAGTTTAAATATGAAAAATACCATGTTAAATACCTATTTGGGTTCCATTGCAGGAATCATTAGTGGTATAGGAACCGTGCTGATTATTGGGTATAGCGGATTTTTAATCAAACAGGGAAAAATGACCTTGGGGAGTTTTATTGCTTTTCAATCGTACATCATTTGGGTGTATGGTCCGATTGTACGTCTTACCCAAACAAATACAATGATTCAATGGGTTATGGTGAGTGTTAACCGGATATTCGAGGTTCTCGATGAGCCGGTGAGCATTGCGGATTCGGAGAATGCGATTGAATTGCCGAAAATCAAAGGCCGGGCAACTTTCGATCAGGTCTCCTTCAAGTACCGGTTTGATGATAATCCGGTTTTGAAAAATATCTCTTTGGAGGTTGCTCCGGGAACTGTTGTGGGAATCATGGGCCCCAGTGGGTGCGGGAAAAGTACGCTATTAAGTCTAATCATGCGGTTATATGATGTGAACTCTGGTTCTGTAAAATTGGACGGATATGATATCCGAGATGTAAAACTTTCCAGTCTGCGCCGCCGTATCGGATTTGTTCCTCAGGAAAGTTTTTTGTTTTCCGGTACCATTCGTTCCAATATTATGTATGGACGTTCAGATGCACAAGAAGAAGAAATGATTCAAGCCGCCAAAGCAGCGGAAATCCATGAGTTTATCGATAGTTTACCTCAGAAATATGAAACAGAAATTGGGGAACGGGGAATTACCTTGTCAGGTGGGCAAAAACAAAGATTGGCACTCGCACGGGCACTGCTGACCAATCCGCATATTTTGTTATTGGATGACTGTACGAGTTCTTTGGATGCGGAAACCGAGTCTAGAATCCAACAAACCTTGGATAAGTTGATGGCGGATAGAACCAGTTTCATTGTCGCGCACCGGTTATCCGCTGTGATGAGCGCCGATTTGATTATTGTGATGGACGAAGGGGAAATTATTGAACAGGGAACTCATAATGAACTAGTGAATAACGATGGGTTCTATGAACGATTATATGAAGAACAATATAATTCAATTCTCGTTAACTCCCGCGAGGTTGATTATGAGGATAATCAAAAAAAATTTGTGTAGATATTTTAATTGCAATTTTTTGCGCTTTATCCAATTCCAAGGGAAGTTATGTTATAAAATTTTCATTTCAAATTATCTTTGGCCCAACGATAAATCTTGATCCCGTATTTGCTTTTATAAATCGTATCACTGGCTGTATGAAGAGATTCCATCTAATGGCCGCCTCCACTGCATGATCATGCATTCAAGGAATTGCCTTCCCGATAATAAAGGATAATCTCTTCAAGCAAGAGAAGGTACATTCTCAAACTTTCGCATATCCTTGACGAGGAATATTGCTTATGTTACTTTGACCAAGTTATGAAATATGTAAAGCGGGTACTTGACATAGCTTTTGTTGTGCTATTGGATGTGGTGATGGTAATCGGTGCATTCTTAAGCGCCTATTATGTACGTTCGCATGGTGGTTTATTCGTGCAGAACAAGGAAACTCCATTTTTTGAGTATGTTAATTTGCTGCCATTTGTGATTGTCATTTCGTTGTTTAGCTTTCAATTTTGCGGTATTTATCGCAGGTCAAATAAGACGATGATTGACCAAATCCCTAATATCTTTTTTGGTTCGGGATTAGCGACGGTTCTCCTTATGCTGATGACGTTTATATTCAAGATGTATCCATATTCTCGAATCGTATTGTTTCTTTTTTGGATTCTAACTTTTATTTATTTAATACTCTGGCGGGGAATTTGGGCGAGTCTTCGTAAACAATTTCGTAAAAGTAAAATCGGATTAACGAATGCGGTGATTATAGGATCTAATCCAATGGGGCTTTTTCTGGCGAGAGAATTGAATCAATCGGAGAAAACTGGTTATCAAGTGATTGGCTTTTTAGATGATCAGATATCATCGGATAATGTTCCCCAAGAAACAATTCCATTTCTTGGATCAACGAAAGAGTTGGATCGGATTCTGAGAGATGGATTGGCGGGGGAAGTGTTTGTAGCAGTATCCAACTTACCTTCTGAGAAGATGGCCCAATTAACAATTCTTTGTACAAGTTTGGGTATTCGATTAAATTTTATCCCCGATTTGCAGGAGATAATTGTCCAGCGGGCGACATTAACGGACTTGTTTGGGATACCGCTGATTGTAGTGGAGGAACAAATATTTTATCTATGGAACCGGTTTCTAAAACGAATATTGGATGTGACTTTTTCAGTTATCATGATGATACTTAGTTTGCCACTGACGATTCCAATTGCTATATGGATCCGATTTGATCCGAAATCAGCGGGCCCGGTATTTTTTAAACAGGAACGTATAGGCAGAAAGGGGCGAAAATTTTGGATGTATAAATTTCGTTCAATGAAAATAGGTGCGGAAGAACAAGTGGTAGAACTCGCTTCATTGAATGTCGCCAAGGGGCCGTTGTTCAAAATACCCAATGACCCGCGAATCACAACAGTCGGGAAATTCATTCGACGATGGAGTTTGGATGAATTCCCACAATTTATTAATGTATTGAAAAATGAAATGAGCCTCGTGGGTCCAAGGCCTCCATTACAGATTGAAGTTGACAAATATGAAGAATGGCAAAAGAAACGATTGGAGATTCAACCAGGAATGACTGGATTGTGGCAAGTCAGCGGTCGTTCGGAGTTACCATTTGATGAAATGGTCAAACTTGATTTATATTATATTGAGCACTGGTCTCTTTGGTTGGATATTAAAATATTATTAAGAACGATCATTACTGTGATTCAAGGAAAGGGTGCTTATTAAAAATTAAAAGGAGTTGCGAGTATGCCATCAGTGGATGTTGTAAGTAAACTGGATATGCAGGAAATAGATAATGCCATCAATACCGTCCAGAAGGAAATGAACCAAAGGTACGATTTTCGAAATTCAAAAAGTAAAGTTGAATTGAACAAGACCGATAAGACATTGACGATTTTAGCGGATGACGAGATGAAATTTCGCGCGATTAAAGAAATGATTCAACAACGATTGTCAGCCCGAAAAGTGTCTCCCAAAATTGTGGACTTTGGTAAAGAAGAATCCGCGGCAGGAAGTATGATTCGGGTGATTGCCAAGCTCAAAGAGGGTGTTGATGCGGATACGGCGCGTAAAATCGTCAAGATGGTGAAAGACACAAAACTCAAAGTACAAGCGGCGATTCAGGGAGAACAAGTGCGCTTGACCGGGGCGAAAATTGACGATTTACAAACCATCCTGCATCTTCTTTTACAGGATGAGACGATTCCGGTGCCCGTGCAGTTTGTGAATATGAAACGCTAAATAAGAAATTAATCCAGATCAATCTCAATTTCAGTCCCACGTGACAAATGAAGATATTCTGCCGCACTCCCCCGGTTCGCAGAGATTTCCAGATAATCAGAACTGTTGAAAATAGCGAGAATTTCTCCTTCTCCACTTTCTGAATATGAATGGTTAATTTTTTCAATACGTTTTCCACAGAGAATAAAAAATCGGCGGTTTTTAACCTGCTTTTCCCAAAAAGAACGGGTAATGTCGGTGATTAGATTTCCAAATTGGTCAACACAAAGTACGTGGGCGATGATTTGATCATCCGTTAGCAAAGGCTGTGGTAAAGGTAATTGCACTGGTTTCACAATTTCCTGGCCGATTTCTGAAAAGGGAATTCCTTTTGCGAGATGCCCTGCTACTGGAGCAAAAATATCCCTGCCATGAAACGTTGTGCTAATGGTGTCCCGAAATAAAGTTTTATTTTCTATATTTCGAATGGACTCAATTTTCTCGTCACGAAAGATATAACTTAACAATCCATTGTCCGGCGAGATAAAAATATACTTGGAAGTTTTCACGGCTATAGCGCGGCGTTCGCTGCCAACTCCCGGATCAACCACGGCTACATGGATGGTTCCTTCTGGAAAATAAGGATAACCAGTATGTAATAAAAATGCACCATGCGGGACGTCTTGTGGAATGACAGAATGGCACAAATCTATAATCTGAGCCTCAGGAGAAATTCCAAGAATCACTCCCTTCATGGAACCCACATAGGAATCGCGCCTACCAAAATCCGTGGTAAGGGTAATGACTTTCGAAAACATGTAACTTCTTATTCTCCTAACACTTTAATAATAACTCTTTTTCGCCGTTGTCCGTCAAATTCTGCGTAATAAATCTGCTGCCAAGGCCCGAGATCGAGTTTCCCACCCGTTACCGGAACGATGACTTCATGGTGCATCAGGAGTGATTTTAGATGAGAATCCCCATTATTTTCTCCTGTGCGATGGTGCTTGTATTCCTGTTTAAAGGGAGCGAGTTTCTCCAGCCATTCGTCAATATCAGAAATTAACCCACTCTCAGCGTCGTTCACATACACAGATGCCGTGATGTGCATGGCAGAAACTAAAATCATACCTTCCGTGATTCCGCTTTTCTGTAACGCTTTTTCCACGTCCGGTGTGATATTGATATATTCACGATGATTTTTGGTATTAAACCATAGGTATTCCGTGTGAAATTTCATCTTTAACTCCTTTTCGATAAAACATCTCTAATTCGATAAAGGGACATTTCTTTTCCCATGACATGGAGCAATTCGAATATGCCGGGACCAACAGTTTTTCCTGTGAGTGCAACCCGTACCGGATGTACCAATTTCCCCAATTTAAGATTTTTCTCCGTAGCTATTTCATTGAATAGTTTTTCGAGGGATTCGAGCGTGTAAGAATTTACTCGTTCCAATTTACCGACAATTACTTCCAATATCTGAAAGGATTCGGGTGCCGATAAATGTTTAACACGTGCCTCTGCCTGAATCTCAATATGGTCATCCAAATAATATTTTAGATTATTGGCGATGTCGTATAGAGTAATCGCGCGTTGTCGTTCTAACGCAATGGCACTCTTTAACCATTCCGTATCCCGCTTGGCAATATTAATATTCTTTTCTTTAAATAGGGGTGTAAGTAAATCAATCAACCTTTGGATATCGCAGGTACTTAAATAATGTCCATTCATCCAGGCTATTTTTTTGTAATCAAAGATGGCGGGATTTTTGGATACGTGTTCCAAAGAGAATTTTTCAATCAATTCTTGTCTCGAGAAAAATTCTGTTTTATCGTCAAATGCCCAACCCAACAAAGCCAGATAATTCATGAGTGCTTCCGGCAAGTATCCTTCATCTCGAAAAGCGAGTACGGAAACCGCCCCATGCCGTTTACTGAGCTTTTGCTTATCCGGCCCAAGTATCATGGAGATATGTGCGAATTGGGGGATGGGATAGTCTAATGCCTTGTACAGCATTACTTGTCGAGGAGTATTAGATAAGTGATCTTCCCCTCGGATGACGTGTGTTATCTTCATATCTACATCATCACAAACGACGCAAAAATTGTAAATGGGAGAACCATCCGATCGAAGAATAATAAAATCATCCAATACTTTATTATCAAATTTAACTTTCCCTCTCACGAGGTCGTCGACGTCCGTAAATCCTTCCAATTTACGAAACCGGAGTACTGCCTTTTCTCCCTTAGCGATCCGTGACTCAGCATCTATTCGAGAAATCATTGAACAAGTTCCGTCATATTTCGGGGGAAGTTTGGCAGCCATTGCTTTCTTACGTCTTTTATCCAAGAGTTCTGGCGGACAAAAACAATAATAGGCCTTGTTTTCATCTAAAAGTTTCATGGCAGTTTTCTTATAAAGTTCCGTTCGCTGCGATTGATAAAAGGGACCTTCATCCCATTTCAATCCCAGCCAGTTCATGCTGTCCAAAATAATTTGAGTAGATTCCGCTGTGGACCGTTCGGCATCCGTGTCCTCAATGCGTAAAATAAAAGTGCCTTGTTGGTGTTGGGCAAACAAATAGTTAAATAAAGCCGTCCGGCAACCACCTACGTGAAGGTAACCAGTCGGACTTGGGGCAAATCGTACTCGTACCACGATAAACTATCCTTTCATCAATGTAATTATAATGTAAAAAAGTGGAGAGAGAATTAAAATAAACTTTTAATGTATTCAATTGGTTGATCCAGATAACCGTTTTGCCACATCCACCACAGAATAACCAGTAGGATAATCAAAATCACTAGTTTTTTGATTAATGCTTTAATTTTCCAATAGTTACTTTTACTTTTGTCATATTGTGCCGCGCGAGTAGTAAAATTCTTGGTCTTTTCATGACATTCGTCACTGCAAAATACGCCGATATCCGTAGTTTTGCGACATTCATGGCACAAGGGTTTCCCGCATTGTTTACATCGAATCAACGCATCGCGCGAAGTATGAAGATAACATTTCATCGGGGTGGCCATAACACGCTCTCCTTTCAAAATTAATAGTTTCCAGTCTAAAGTGTCAACTCTAAAGTGTCAAGTTTAAAAATCTAAAGTGTACGGTGTCAAACTCACGGTATACCACCCTAGACCTTTGATAGTGTGATATATTCGATATTTATATTTTATTGAATTTCTATCTGGGGTTTAACAAGATATATAATAATTACATGTTTTCAAAAGATATAAAGTCTCAAGTCTCAGGTCACAAGTTTCAAGTTCCTATTTCTTATCGCCTGCATTCTTTTTTCTGTATTGTTTTGCTTTTAAGCGTTTTTTCTGTTGTGTCGGGAATGAACGATCCTCTTAATACTAGACTTGAATCCCAAAACTTGAAATTGTTTCCAAGTGCTCCTGGTGCACCCAAAGCCCCGACAAATTTAAAGGCACAATTATTTTATGTATTGGGCAACATCATGGAGGCAAAATTAACTTGGAACGATAATGCGACGAATGCAGACGGGTTTGGTATTGAACGGAACATAGATACAAACCAATTCTTGTTATTGAATACAACCGATTCCGGCGTGACGACGTATATTGATTTTGGTTTATTGGCGAATCATACATATTGCTATAAAGTATATTCATTTAGTACAACTGGTGGCGGGAATTCCGGGTTTACGAATGAAGCCTGTATCACGACCCCGGCAGAAGTGGTTACTATTCCTACTAATTTGTCTGCTTTAGCTCTTTCAAATACTCAAATCCAACTTACCTGGGAGTATGTCTCAATAAATGAAACCGGATTTGGAATTGAATGTTCTTTAGACTCCGGCACGACGTGGTCGTTATTAACGACTGTAGGTTACGGTGTAACCTATTTTCTTCATTCTGGATTAATTCCCGGACAAAGGTATTGTTATCAAGTGTATGCTTTTGATAATTTTGGCCGGACGTCTAATTCCAATGAAGCATGTGCCACTACGGGTACTCTTCCCACCGCCGTTCAAAAAGGGAAATGGATGATGTTTCCATAACCCGTATTTGAAAAGAATTCCATAAAAACCACTACTTCACCGGGACTTTTCTCCTAAGGAGATCATTAAAGGATTGTTTTTTTGCAAGGATAGTCGGAAAAAAAGGTTGGAGGAGAGAATAAGTGAAGGTTTTTTCATCTATCGCCGGTTATGTGAAAGTTTATGTTTCAGATAAACCGATAAATTTCAACGTATAAAAGAAAACCTTTCCAACTAACTTTTGGGAAAATATGCCTGGATTTTATGTGGGCATTTCGATCCTCGATATTCTCCGGTTCCTTCAATGTTTATCCATTTCTCGAATTCCTCTCATTGACAATTTATATACTGCCTATTAATATATATTGTAACTTGTGAATTTTATTGCAAGCATTCATGTCTCGTGTCAAACGGGATTTGTATTATTATCTTCCACATAAGGAATCTATTATGAAAAAACGTTATATAATGACCCCCGGACCGGTGGATGTTCCCCCTCAAGTATTATTGGCTATGGCTCAGCCCATTATCCATCATCGTTCCCCGGATTACACACCAATTTTTAAAGAAGTAAATGAGGGTTTAAAGTATGTTTTCCAAACTAAAAATGCCGTATTGAGTTTTGCCAGTTCCGGTTCCGGCGCGATGGAATCGGCAGTAGTCAATCTCCTTTCTCCCGGGGATAAAATGCTCGCCGTGCAAGGCGGGAAATTCGGTGAACGCTGGACGGATATCGGAAAAGCTTACGGCTTGAATCCTATTGTAATTGACGTGATCTGGGGAGAAGCCGTTGACCTGCGGGTAATCGAAAAACACCTGCAAGAAAATCCTGATATTAAAGCCGTTTATATTACGTTATGTGAATCCTCCACAGGCGTATTGACGGATATTAAAACAATCGCAGAAATCGTTAATAAAACGAACGCTGTCTTGGTGGTAGACGCGATTAGCGGGCTATTAACCACACCGATGAAGACGGATGAATGGAATATTGATGTGGTAGTTGCCGGTTCGCAAAAAGCCTTGATGTGTCCACCGGGAATGGCATTTACCTCTGCTAGTGAAAAAGCTTGGAAATTGGTGGAAGTATCCAAATTACCCAAGTTTTATTTCTCCTGGAAATCCGCCAAGAAAAATTTAGATAAGGATACCACTACCTTTACTCCAGCAATCACAACCACCTTCGGTTTGCAAGCGGCATTGAAGATGATTAAAGACGAAGGTATTGAAAATGTTTGGGCACGCCATGACCGGCTGGCAAAAGCGATGCGTACCGGTGTTCAAGCGCTGGGTTTGGAATTGTATGCGAAGGCTCCTGCGCCTACCTTAACCGCCATCAAGGTTCCCAACGGCGTGGATGGAAAAGCTTGGGTGAAAACTTTGCGGGATAAATATGGCGTGACCGTAGCGGGCGGTCAGGGGGATGTCACCGGGAAAATAATTCGTGTGGCGCAAATGGGATATGCTTCGACTTTCGATGTAATTTTGGCATTATCTGCCATTGAACTATCATTGAATGATTTAGGTTATAAAGTGGAATTGGGTATAGGAATTAAAGCCGCGGAAGGTGCCTTACAATGAAAATATTAGTTGCTGACCCGTTGTCCGAAAAAGGGATGGTCCTCTTAAAAAACGATCCGGAAATACAGGCGGATTTAAAACCTGGACTCAAACCCGAAGAAATTCTAAAGATTATCGGCGAGTATGATGGGATGATTGTCCGTAGTGAAACACAAGTCACGGAAGAAATTATTAACGCAGGCAAAAAATTAAAAGTAATTGGCCGAGCGGGTGTGGGTCTCGATAATATTGATGTTCCAGCCGCCACCCGGCGAGGGATTATCGTGATGAATGTCCCCGGCGGGAATACCATTTCAACAGCAGAACATACTTGTTCTCTCTTACTCTCCTTGTCTCGCAATATTCCGCAGGCGTTTATTTCTTTAAAATCGGGCAAATGGGACAGGAAAAAATTTACAGGCGTAGAGCTTTTTGGTAAAGCTCTTGGCGTCGTGGGTTTGGGTCGGATTGGTATGGAAGTTACCAAACGGATGCAAGCCTTTGGTATGCATGTTTTGGCGTATGATCCCTATGTCACCAAAGAGCGCGGCGACCAATTGGGAGTTAAGATTGTTGAATTGAAAGAGATTTTTACTCAAGCGGATTATATTACCGTGCACGTTCCTTTAACAAAAGAGACCAAAGCCTTGATTGGTGAGAATGAAATGAAGCTTATGAAAAAGGGTGTCCGGCTTATCAACTGCGCACGCGGCGGTATTATTGACGAAAAAGCACTTTATGAAAATTTGAAATCTGGAAAAGTTGCGGCGGCAGCGGTGGATGTTTTCGAGAAAGAACCTCCTCCACAGGATCATCCCTTATTGACCTTGGAGAACTTTATTTGCACACCTCATTTGGGTGCCGCCACAACCGAAGCTCAAGTCCAGGTCGCTGTGGATATTGCGCAACAATTAGTAGATGCTTTGAAAGGGAAAATGGTGCGCAACGCCTGTAACATTCCTTCCGTGGAACCGGAAGTATTGGCAACCATTGGTCCTTATCTAACATTGGCGGAAAAACTGGGTAGTTTGCATTCCCAATTGATTGAAGGCCGGGTGGAAGAAATTCATATTCGCTATAGCGGGGATGTATCTGGTTTGAATGTCGCGCCGATTACCATTGCGGTTGTGAAAGGATTTTTGGAGCCCATACTCAAAGAAAATATTAATTATGTGAACGCACCATTCATTGCCAAAGAACGTGGAATTCGTGTGGTGGAATCTAAATCAACGGAAGTCGAAGATTATGCTACTTTAATTACCATTTCCGCCAAGATAGACGGACAGGAACGGGTCGTATCAGGCACCCTTTTTGGAAAAAGAGATTTACGGCTGGTACGCTTGGACGACTATCGTATCGAATGTGACCCCTCAGGCTACTTGCTCATTCTCAGTAACGAAGACGTTCCCGGAATTGTCGGGAGTGTTGGAACACTTCTTGGAAAACATAAAGTCAATATCGCCGGAATGGCGCTAGGTCGAAATGTCAAAGGCGGAAAAGCAGTAACGGGATTAAACGTGGATGAAGATATTTCTGAAAAAGTGCTTTCCGAACTCCGCAAACTGCCTCACGTTTTGGAAGCCAAGGTTGTAAAACTTTAACACAACACCGCCTGATACATTGCTTTGATATTTTCCAACGGGACATCGGGATTGATGGTATTGGCAGAAAATATAACAAGGTATGCCTTCCCTTTACAAATCTCAATCGCCTGATGAACTTTGGCAATAATTTCCTTCGGAGTACAGACGGGCAATTCTGTTATGACCGATAAGGGGCCGAAGATAATCAGTTTTTGCCCATCCCGTGTACGTCTTTCCACTAATTCTTCCAATAGCATTCCACATTCCCGTTGAAATCCCTGTAACCCTTGAACACCGCAATCAATCAGGATATCCAGCAGTTGTCTCACATCGCCGTCACAATGCCAGACCGGTTTGCCTCCGGCTTTTAATAACGGTTCGAGACTATAACGCAGATTGGGAGCATAATACTTTTCCATGAATTTCGGAGACAGCATGGAGCCGGTTTGATAACAAATATCCTCACCTAAAAATACCGCATGGGGGAAAAATCCATCATGTACGGCTTGCGCAACTAATCGAGATCGACAACGGCCCCTGGCACCGCCAACTTCCATTAGTTTCTGCGCCCTGTCGAGGTAAAGGCCTACTACATAAAAGAAATTTTCATAGCCGAAATCTGCGTACCACGTGACTTTGGCTCCTGCTTCCCATTGAGAAGGCATCCAGACCATTTCTCCACAACGTTTCTGAACCTCATTCAATGAGCTTTTGAATTTTTCATATTCCGTTGCAAAATCAAATTGTGCCTCGATTTCTTCCGGTGTGGGTAATGCATCAATCTGTGCCAGTGTATCTTCGAGAGAAAGTCCCTTATTGGCGCGTTGATAAGTGGTATGATCCACAATACGGTAATCTTTTTTATTGGCCGGAACATAAATATTGATTAAACCATCGGTACCCAGGTTTTCATACGCACGAACGGACACCCCTATCGGGTCTGACCAGAATTGTTCCATAGAAGAGTTTGCCAACTGAACAATATATTCCGGACAGGCTATCCACCCTCCTAAGATGGGTGTCCTGTCTGGTTCCTTTAGTGCAAAAACAGCTTCTAACCGTTCTCTTTGGGTCATCTGAGATAATTGGCATGAATCATTTAATGGATTATTGGGTATGATTGACTAGTCGTTTTGCAACATCTACTGCCGTTGCAGCATCCTGGGCATAACCATCAGCGCCAATCTGATCGGCAAATTTTTGTGTTATCGGTGCTCCCCCGATCATAACTTTGACTTGATTTCGTAATCCGGATTCCTGTAACGCAATAAGGATGTCTTTCATGGATGCCATTGTGGTTGTAATAAGTGCAGATAGGGCGATTATATCAGGGTTTTCACGTTTTATTGCTTCAAGAAATTTCTCTATGGAAACATCAATCCCAAGATCAATGATCTGAAAACCTGCACCTTCCAACATCATGGTAACCAGATTTTTCCCGATATCATGCAAATCTCCGGCTACTGTTCCTATAACCACTTTCCCGGCGTAATCAGAATTTGATTTGGCGAGAAGTGGTTTTAGAATATCCAGTCCTACATGCATGGCACGAGCGGCAATCAATATATCGGGAATATAAAATTCTCTATTCTTAAACTTTTCCCCAACAACACTCATCCCCGAAATCAATCCCTTCTCCAAAAGTTCTTTTGCAGAAATGTTTTCCTTGATACCTTGATCAGTAAGCTCTTTTACTCTTTTGGCATTTCCGACAATCAGGGCATTCGACAATTCTTGAAAATTAAACATTACGTTTTACCGCCTTTTAAATTTTTTCTTTGATTAAATAGTAGCGATGACATAAATTGAGATTCGAAAATATATAGCTTATAGTTATTCAAAAAGGGTAATCCACTGATATAAATCATAGCTTGGACTCAAGAAAACCTTTCACAATATCGGCTTCGGTTTTTTTATTATTATTTGTGTCCGAAATAACCTCCATTCTGTGTCTATTTCAATATTAGATATTATTATTTAATCTCAGAAAGAAAGAATTGTAAAATATTCCCTATAAAATTGCTTAATTATTCTTTCATTCTCCACCGAATATACCCAACAATCTCAAATCCTAATTTCTGATGCATCTTTAAACTGGCCTCGTTTTTAATATCGCAAGTGCTTTCATGGATAAACCCTTGCTCGGTCAGCCAATCGCTGATCCAGCCGAATAAAATCGTAGCATACCCCTTTCGCCGGTGAGATTCCAATGTCTCTATTTCTACATCGGCATATGACCGGTGAAAATAATTTATTATAGCGACTGCGACCTTCTTCCCTTCGTCTATCAAATGAAACGTGTCCCCATATTTCTGGATTTTCATTTTTCCCAGTTTGATTTTACAAGGACGGGTTTTGCGGAAGATATAACTGGCCGCATCCCCTTTTCTTCCGGTATACCGCGGATCCCGGTCGTCCCAAAACTCAATCCCGTATTCCTTTTCTGTCTTCCATAACCTGCCGGATACAATTTGAAATGCCGGCTTGAATTCTTTTTCAGCCATAATAGATAAATATTTATAACACGTTTTAGCAATAGTTTATACTATAATATAAAAATTTGTTGACAAAATGCCAAAAGAGGCGTAAATTTATCTGCATAAAGCATTTTTATTTATAACGTATCATATAACATAAAAAAGGGAAGGTGGTGGTAACTTATGAAATGAAAATGTTTTAATAAGTTAATAATTTTGATAACCGCAGGAGGTGTGGCAACGCAGATTAGAGATAGGGAATTTTCACTATTGGGAATTAAAATAATTGAACGCGGTTTATCAATATTCTGCCAGTAGTGGTGAAGTTGTGATAATGTAGTGCTTATGAAGAAGCCGGTATACGAGATTGAGTTTCTTCAAATTTCGAGTTTTAGAAAATAAAAATATTTGTGGTTTTAAATTGTATAGGAGATGAGTAATATGATAAAACAGAAAAAAGGATTTACCCTGATTGAATTGTTGATTGTTGTGGCAATTATTGCCATATTAGCAGCAATCGCAATACCGAATTTCCTTCAGGCACAAGTTCGGTCGAAAGTGGCCCGAGCGGAAGCGGATATGGCGTCTATCGCAGTAGCGTTAGAATCGTATGAAGTGGACAATGATACGTATCCCTATAGTGCGGCACCTATACCAGGTGTGCCTGGCGTGGACGGGTGGTTTAATTGCGGTCCGTGGAATAATTGGACGTGGAACGGTGAACCACTAAGTTTAACCACACCGATTTCCTACCTTTCGAGTGGAATACTCTGGGATCCTTTTCCAGATCTTAATAATAATCAAGGTGGTGCGGCGTCCTATCGGTATACGTGTAATGCCCAGATTTTGACAGAAGTATCCAATGACGTTCAGGCGGGTGATGCTAACTGGTACGATGCAGATAATCCGGTTGGACGTTCCATATATTGGTCGGCGTATGGAGTACCCAATGACAATGTACAATGGGTCGAGTGGAGTAATGGTCCTGCGTGTACCGATGTTGAGGGACAACCGACAGTGTATGATCCCACTAACGGTACCGTTAGTAACGGAAATATTTACCGGTTTGGACCCTAATATAAAGAAGATTTCATAGAAAGTTTGTAATTAAGGGAATTGATAAAGAAAAGCTGTCAGTTCCCTGATTTTTTATAGCCTTTAACTTAGTAGGGTTTTGTAGTAATATCTTTATTCTGTACTTCGGTTAGAAGAATCTGAGGAATTCCTACAAATTTGTCTTTCTATAGGCTTCTTCGTAACGTTTCTTTTACACGCTGATGAACAGAGTTTAATTTGTAGAATGAATAAGAAATAGGTACATATTTGATAATTCAATACTTGGAGACCTATTTCTTATAAAAATGATAGAGGTCGGAGACTTGGCATAGAATTGGCTGTAATTAATAGCTTAGCGAAGGGTCATAATTATTATTCCTAAAGGAATATATCGGTATGGATCAACATATTCAGACGATTCGAAAAAAAATTAATAATCTTCTTACTGTGAATCATATCATTGTTAATGTGGTGGGAGATTCTTCGGTTGAACAACACCATAACAAAATCCGTTGCTATTGTCCTATTCATGGGGAAAAACTGTTTCGCACCCTTACTATTGACATTGATGACCGTACATTTAAGTGTTCCTATACCATGTGCAAAGCGTTTCAGGGTGGCGATTTGATGACCCTCTATTGTATGGTAACACACACCTCCATAGAAGAGGCTACTCAATTTTGGGCAGCTCAGTTGGGTCTGGAACATCCTATGTCGGCTGGAAGTAAGGAAACTGAAAAAAGTAAAATTACCCTTTCTCAAAAGGCAGCACGCACGGCGATGATTCCCTTTGGTGCTTCCCCCAAATT
Source organism: uncultured bacterium (assembly GCA_963768165.1). Classification (GTDB taxonomy): domain Bacteria; phylum UBP4; class UBA4092; order UBA4092; family UBA4092; genus CAVYHJ01. Next base: position 203,894 of record CAVYHJ010000026.1, read on the forward strand.
ATCCAAGGATTCCACGCAGAATTCTATCTTCGATTTCGTCCAGCGGGAGATTGATAGGACTCTCCGTTATAAACGGTCACTGAGTTTAATTCTTATTGAATTCGAACGATCCATATTTGAACAAAAAACCATTGACTCGGAATTCCGCGATAAGTTTTTTAATGCGGTGATTGAAGTCATTGTGGGCACCATCCGGGTCGCGGACGCCTGGGCACGCTATGATGACGACCAATATGTTGTTTTACTCCCTGAAACCGAACAGGACAATGCTGAAATTGTTATCAAGAAATTAAAAGCTTCCGTTTTGAAATATTGCAAAGCTAATCCGAACGACTTCCCATTCCAGGCAGAAGAAATTCAAAATCGCTTGAATGTAGGAATCGCCAGTATCTCCGCTTCCGAACAAAACACCAAAATTACAGCCGAAGTTCTTTTCGAAAGAGCGCAACAATACCTAAAAAAACAAGATTTTAGACGTTCCGTCACCGTCTAGAACCCCCCTTTTTCCTATTTCCAACATTGATTTTATTGAGATTAAATACTTAATCTTAAAGTATTCTTAGCGAACCGCCAGCGAAACACCAGCGAACCTAGAACGAACATGAAGCGGAGCAGGGATGAAGAAGATCGATCTCCTTCATCCCTGCCTTATAGTTATTTAAATTAATTAGCGTTGTGAAATAAGGTAGGTTTTCTTTCTTTTTTCTGTTAAAAACTGAGTCGGGAATGAAATGCCCTTCTTCTTTCCCGACGCTAACGTCTAATTATATTACTTCCCTTTTCTAACTTTATCCGATTCTGCCATCATCTTGGGGAAGACGGCATAGAATATCGAAGCCTTGAGTAAATCGTTCACTGGCACGTATTCTTTGACGGTATGGGCGATATCTTCTCTTCCCGGGCCGAATCCTATTGTCGGAATCCCTAAACGTCCTGCGGATGCCACGCCATTGGTGGAGAACGTCCAGCGTGTGACAATGGGCGGTTTGCCTAAAGCTATTTTCCCGGCTTCATATCCTACTTTTACTAGCGGAGAATCTTCCGGTGTGAGCCAAGTCGGGAAATATTTTTCCTGACCGACTTTTAACCCTGTCCAGCAAGTTGCTTCATATTGCAATATTTCTACTTTTGCGTCTTTACCATGTGGTAAAGACTTGATTTGTTGAATTGCCAGTTCCTTCGTTTCCCCAATCGTCAATCTCCTGTCCAGATAAATGGTACATTCATCCGGTACGGCGCACAGACTGGGGGTCTGGCATTCTACTTTCGATACCACCACTGTCCCTTTCCCCAAAAACTTATCCACTTTCAATTTCTCATTCAACGCTTCAATTTCTTTGATAATGGGTGCCATCTTATAAATTGCATTAATTCCCATTTGCGGCATGGAACCGTGACAGGATTTCCCTTTGGTGGTGACTTTAATTTCCATCCGTCCCCGATGTCCCCTATGCAATTTCATATCCGTAGAGTCCGTTATCACCACATAATCCGGTTTGATACCTTCCTTCTGAACTATATGTAATATGGGCAACCCATCGCAGTCTTCTTCCTGGCAAGTGCAGGTGATATAAAGGGTATAATCGTCTTCCAGTCCCAATTTCTTAATCAATTTCCCGCCATACACCATTCCTGCCGTCCCGCATTTCTGGTCAGCCGCTCCCCGTCCATAAATCTTTCCGCCCTTCAACACTCCCCCAAATGGGTCAACTTTCCAGGGTTGGGATGGAGTAACATGCACCGTATCAATATGCCCGTCTATCATAATTTTGGTCTTGCCTTTGCCAATCTGCCCAATCAGGTTCCCCATCTTATCTATCTTGATTTTATCAAACCCCACTTCATCCATCTCATCCGCTATCCGCCGTATCACTTTCTCCTCTTCACAGGAATAGGACTTCGTCTTCACCAAATCCTGCATAAACTTGGTAATTTTCCCTCGATTCTTCTCAGCTTCTTTGCGTAATATACTTGGACTAATCATATTTTCTCCTTTTTGATATAATAGATTATAATTTAGGATAAAAAAAAGGGAGTGTCAAGTAAGTAAAGAATCGATAATTGTTTAAGGATTGTAAAAAAAATACAAGGCTATAAAATGCATGTATATAAAGTGGCTTTGATAGATATAGGTGAATACCTACCACTTTCCCTCAAAAACTTCTCCAAAGAATTGGATTCCATGCAGGTATCTTTCTATTTTGAAGAAGCAGGGTCAATTACATCTGATGTTCTCGGCAATCCGGATGTTGATGATGATTGGTATGATGTATCAACAATGTTTAATCTTATGAAAAAAAAGATATCTTCAGATGATTACCATTTTATCGTAGGAATCACACAATCAAAAATTACCGATAAAACCGAATTGGCTGGGAAGACTGAGAAGGACTATTTTTCCCAAAGTGATTTACAACAACACAGTATAATTAGTGTAAACAAGCAAGTCTTGAAGTACAATTCACCCAATAAAGGTAATAATAAATATGTTGCGCACTTGTTAATGAATGAACTATTAAGAAATCTTGCTAAAAAGAGCTTAAATCATCTTGGACAAAAACCTTGTCTTTTCAATGAATGTGAAGATAGGTCTATATTGTCCGAATGTATCGAACAGAGTCGAATATGTCATAACTGTTTGGCTGAATTGAAGAAAAATAATGTGAGCGATTCCATTTTAAAAGATGTCTCGAAGATTTTGGCTTGGTGTCGCCTTAATAGTTGGGAGTTCGCATTTAAAAATATATTACAACATCCTTTTTCTGTTCTTGGATTAGGAATAGGATTAGGTTGGTTTACGTCAGTCTTTATTACTAAAGAGTATTATCCAATCATATTGGCTATAACGATTCTTCCAGTGTTTATCGTTTTTCTACTTAGCAGGTTCTCAAAATTGAATTGATAAAAAGGATATGAAATGCCTAAAAGTAGCCCACATTTTAAAGTTCTAGTTCGCCTTGCTCCATCTAAAATTCACGGAGTTGGTGTTGTTGCTATTCTTCCAATTAAGAAGGGTGAATATGTCTTCGGAGCAGATGATTCTGAAATGATATGGGTAAAGAAATCATCTATTCGACATCTGCCAAAGCAAATAAGAAAATTATATAAAGATTTTTGTATTCTAAAGAATAATCTGTATGGTTGTCCTAAAAATTTTAACGAACTTACACCTTCTTGGTATTTGAATCATTCAACAAAACCAAATGTTGCAGCTGACGAGGATTACAGGTTTTATGCAATTAGAAATATTAAGAAAGGTGAGGAGCTTACGGTAGATTATACGACTTTTTCCAAGAAGCTTCGAAAATTTCAAAAGTAAAACAGAAGTTGGAGTAGAAGGTAACAAATATGGGTGTGAAAAGATGGATAGTACCTTTTTTAATGATAATCCTGATAGGGATATGGGGATGTTCCAAAGCCCCCTCGAAAAGTCAGATAAGAGAACTTGTACGTAATAAAATGCAAGTGGATGTTCCACCGCAATTGGCGCATACTCTTTTACCGGCGTCCAAAGCGGAGATTAGTGTAATCGAGGTCAGGAAAGTCGGAGAAGTCCAGACCATCAATTCCAAAGAATATTATCCCGCCATTGTCTATAGTAAAGGGACCTGTGTCGCCATACTAGGGAATAGAGTTCCTTTTGAAGGAGAACAGGAATATTATTTCTGGAAAACCGCCTATGGGGATTGGACCGTCACCCACCTCAAAGAGAACATCGGGAAATAAACAGGAGGAAAATATGTTTGGAATCATAGCACTGGTCGCGTTTTGGGTAGGGATAGCTTTTCTATGGTCGGAGGATGGGCCCAAGATTCCAATTATATTTATTATTCTTTGGCTTATTGGATTCTTCGGTCTGCCAAGGTTCGGATTGAGCGGGTTCTCGATGCCTTATGAAGCCATTCTGGCAATCATTGTCCTAATGACTTGGAAAGTCAAATCTTCCATTTAATCTATATATCCGGGTGCTTACCGCTCATTTAATTGCCCGCCATTTCCATGATTTCAAAGGCAGCTTTGTACAAACGTACAAAGTTTTATCTATAATAGTATCAATCATTTATAGTTTTTAATATTTATAATTTACTTTAAATTCTCTCATCCGAAAAAATACTTTTAAACCAATGTTTGGCCTTTTTGAAAATAACTTTCAAATCCAAAGGATCCGCAAAATCGTCCACCTGATACTTTCCAAATAATCGTAAATATTGATCAAGGGTTTCATATTGAGCGGAAACGCTACTGATTTTTAAACGCTTGGCTCTGTCATTCACTTTCTCAAAGAAATTTTCAATTTTACTATTGTTTTTTAATACCTCGGGGGCTAATTCCTCAGCAAGCTTATCAGTCGGTAATAATTTATCCTGTGGGACATCCAATGCCTTGGATAACTCGGTTAGCAAAAATCGGACAGTATCTTTGTTTAATTGTGATTGTCTATAGTACTTATAATAGAAATCATCAAACGTTAAGGTTGGTCGTCGCTGTAATACCTTCTTCCTCTTTTTCTTAAACCGGTTTGCTTTAAATAATCCGTATAAAGCACCGATATAAAAGATTACTTTTACAATAGCCCACCATTCCATATCTTATCAATTCCTCCCAAATTTATAAAAAACTAGTCTATCTTAATCAGTCAAATTTTGTCCATGAAAATGGTTGCAAGATGTTTGTGGTAGGATAGAAATTAGCGTAATGCTATAAATTGTCGAGCACTTCATTCGACCTTTGGATACACCCTAGAAAGGAATACAAACATGGATTCATTATTTGGAAAAGTTGCTCTTGTCACAGGAGCCAGCCGGGGAATCGGGAAAGCTATCGCTCTCGCCCTTGCTAAAGCCGGTTGCGATATTACCGTTAATTTTCGTGCGAAAGAAAGAGAAGCCCAGGATGTTTGCACGGAGATTCAAACACTGGGACGCCGTGCGGTTGCCATAGGCGCCGATGTTTCCAAGTCGAAAGACGTACATCGCATGATAGACATCGTTGAAAAAGAATTGGGCACAATATCTATTTTAGTCAATAACGCGGGTATTGCGAAGACACAATCTATCGCTGAAATCACAGAAAAAGAATGGGATGAGACGATGGATATTAATCTTAAATCTGCGTTTCTTGTAACGCAAAGAGTTCTTCCTAAAATGAGAGCGCAAAAATGGGGTCGTATTATCAATCTTTCTTCCGCAGCCGCTCAAATGGGAGGGGTGGTCGGTCCCCATTATTCTGCCTCCAAAGCGGGAGTCATTGGATTAACCCATTCCTACGCGATACTACTTGCCAAGGAAGGAATAACCGTCAATACCATTGCCCCCGGTCCTGTGACTACCGATATGGCTACCGGTAATCCCCAACTTCGACCGGACATGATACCCATCGGACGGTTTGGTACAGTAGATGAAATTGCGGATACTGCTGTTCTACTCGCGTCCAACGGATTTATTACGGGACAGACCTTTAACGTCAACGGCGGAAGATATATGAGCTAAGAGGGTACTTATTATTCCCCGTCATGGATGGAGACGCGGGTAAGTTTATCATTTTTAAAGGTGTAGTAGGCGTCATAATTATAGTTGACCCGTTTATCTTCTTTATTCGTGGTATTAAAAATAATTACTTTGGTATTATTTCCCTTATCTTCATGGGTGGGCTTACCCAAAAGAGTTACCACGTCCGCTTGTTTCATACCCCATTGAATCTTCTGATCTACAGTAGGGGTTGAGGGAAGGTTGGTAATGACCGCTTTCTTGAGAGAATAGGGTTTGGGAATATCGAGTCCATCGATAATTTCCACGTCTTCCACTTTCTTATCCAATCCAATGGAAATATGAAGAGTATAACTATGTCTCTGATTGGTATAATACCGTGCCCGACCATGATCCGGGTCCCAGAAAGAGGCGCCATTCCCATATAATTTAATAATATCCGAATCATTCATTTTACCGGGTCGGACGCCACAGATTTCTTGAACCAGGGGATACGTTGAAACCAGTTTAGTGGTTGTGTCTGTTGATTGGGAATGTGCATTTCCCCAAAAGATACTGGTCATGAATAGTGCGAGCAGTATAAAGAATGGTCTTTGGAACATTTTAGTGAATTCTCCTCTTAATAAATTTATATTTACTATTACGTTTTAATTATACTGGATTCTCGAAAGAAAAGTTAGATATATGATAAAATGATAATCCAGAAAATATTAGCGAGACAGTCTAAAACCCATAGAATTCCCAATTATTAAGTAAACGTATTTAACCAAAAAAGGAGAATACAAATGATTTCATGGCGTATGGGCATTGTATTACCAATTGCATTCCTCTTTACCAATCTAACCCATTCTCAAAGTTGGACCCAGCTTTTCCCAACCGATAGTACTTCTTCTACGGCACGTACAGGTCAATCTGCTGTCTATGATAATGTCCATAATCAAATGATGTATTTTGGAGGATATCAGGGTTACTATAGGAATGAGGTATGGGCGCTCAGTTCATCCAATGGATTGGGTGGAGCACCCACTTGGACAAAACTTTTACCTACAGGGAGTACACCGACCGCACGAGGTTATCAATCTGCTGTCTATGATAATGCCAATAATCTGATGATTGTTTTTGGAGGATATGATTACTCGACAACGGGTGTTTTCATGAATGATGTGTGGGTTCTCAGTACTGCCAATGGACTAGGAGGGACTCCGTCTTGGACAGAACTTTTCCCAACCGGGAGTATGCCGTCCACACGTTTTGCGCATACGGCTGTTTATGATACGACCAATAATAAAATGATTATTTATGGAGGGAGAATATATGACGGTAACGGGTACGCCAACGATGCCTGGGTACTTAGTAATGCCAATGGATTGGATTCTACCACTCCTTCTTGGACACAACTAACAACGACCGGGGGAATTGCGCCCATGCGATATGGGCATACCGCCGTTTATGATAATACGAATAATCGGATGATTGTCTTTGGGGGAGCCAGTAGCAATAATGTTTTGGGCTTTACAAATGAAATCTGGGTTCTCACCCATGCCAATGGGTTGGGAGGAACACCTGTTTGGACTCAGATTACCACGACAGGGAGTAGTGCAACCACACGTTATTTCCATTCTGCAGTCTATAATGCCGCTAATAATCAAATGACTATCTTTGGGGGAAATACTTATAGTACAACCAATCTTTTCCTGAACGATGTGTGGACATTGAATAATGCCAATGGATTAGGGGGAACACCTGCCTGGACTCAAATTACGACTGCAAGCAGCCCACCGGGACGTGAAGAACATTCTGCTGTTTATGATGCTGCCAATAACCGGATGACCATCTTTGGCGGACTAAATGATTCCTCCTCAAATTTGAATGATATATGGGTGCTTGATTTAAATGTTGTCCCAGTCAAAGATTGGATGTATTACTCTACTGAAATGGATAATAAGCGACAGTGATATTGTTCATGGGGATTGAATGATTATTTATAATATTCCCATAAGGGCAGGTCTGAGGGGTAGGTATCCGTACGTAAAACATCCAAATAGCGGGTTCCATATCCTTCATACGGCATTCCGAAAGTATATAAATTCCCTGTAGAACTGTTATCGAGAGTCGTGGTTGTGCCGGAAATGGTGGGTTCAATTTGGGAATCCTCATGCCATTCATTAAATGAGGTCACTATAATCATTTTCCCGATGGTCGTATCGGTATAGGTTTTGGCTTGTTGTAATTCCGTATCGAACAGGGTACTAAAATCAGCCCCAAAGGTGAGTTGGCGGGAAAGAGGGGTATGTCCCGTGCGCACTCCCGTATCATTAAAACCCGGCGAGACTCCGGGAATAAAATCTGTTCCTACACTATGTGCCAAAACCTGCCAGGCGGATTGTTGGGAAAAATAAGAGTTCACACTGGATTGTCCCGCATAAAGTGTTGCCCCCATGGAACCATAGACATCATAGTTGGTTATGGCATCCATGAGCATTACTTGGCTGGTGTCACAGGCAGGGTTACCACCATTGGGATACCCAAAGGCTTGATCCCCGACAATATACAAAGAGTAACCCTTGGCAGCAGCGGCATTTCTAAAGGTCGACAAACTGCTGGATAGGGTACTATATTGTGAAAAAACACGGGTAAGATAAATAAAGAAAACCGGTTTCCCTTGAATCGTATAATAATTCGGATTGCCAAAATAATTGTCTGCGATATACGCCATATCAGAACTTAAATTGGAATAAGTAGTAAAATTTGCAGTACGCCCTGCGGATTCATAGAATAATGCGACCTTGATATTTCCAATATTCGGATTCGGAAGAATACAGTCCAGAATGGTTGTATCTTCATTCGACCCGGGTCCCCACCAACTGATGACCCAGAAATTTATTCCGGCATAAGTACTCCAGGATATATGTTGGTTGATAACAGACGCACTCTGTTGGTTATATTCACCCAGATAAGGTAATTCTTGGGGAATCAAATCATCGCGCATAAATCCACCCCCATGGAAATCGTTGTTCGTGTACCAGGGATAATAGTAAACGCCGACATTGTAATCGTTATTGATGGTATACCCTTGATTGAAAAATAATAATAGGGCAACTGAGAATACGAAATATACTATTAGGCTTTTCATGCTTTTGACCTCTCTTATATTATATATCATGGGAAGCTTTGTACGAACTACAAGATTTAGGCTTTTTCAAAGGTCTCATTTGGTAAAAATCATTCATGTTGGATGAAGAAACTCGAACTCTATTATTCCAGAGGGTAATTTAGGAATAATATTGGATTAAACAAATTTTAAGGTCTTTTTGGCTTTGGAGAGCTGGAGTTTGACGGATTTGGAACCGGTTCCGCCATAGGATTTGGTGGATTCGATACTGTATTCTGGTGTCAGAACTTTATAAAGAGATTTCTCAAATTGGGGATGAAAGGTTTTATAAATTTTCAAGGGGATTTTATCTAGGGTTATTTTTTCCATTTCACAATACTTGACCAAAGAACCCACGATATTATGGGCTTCCCGGAAAGGAATACCGCGCTTACTCAAGTAATTTGCCAAATTGGTCGCTGTAATAAATCCCGTTTCTGCCATTTTACGCATTTTCTCTTTTTTAACTTTTATGCCCTTCAGTAAAGCGGAAATAATCTCCAGACAGGAGATAATTGTGTTGACGGAATCAAACAAGGGAGGTTTGTCTTCCTGCATATCGCTATTGTAGGTTAGGGGGAGACCTTTCATCGTGGTTAAGACTGCAACCAGATTGCCATAAACCCGTCCTGTTTTCCCGCGCGTTAATTCTGCTACATCGGGATTTTTCTTTTGCGGCATGATACTGCTGCCGGTACAGAATTCATCCGGTAATTCAATAAATCCAAATTCACTGGAGGACCATAAAACCAGTTCTTCCGCCAGACGCGATAAGTGCATTTGGAGAATCGCACTCGCCGAGAGAAAATCTAATATAAAATCACGGTCGGCAATGGTGTCTAGGCTATTTTCGCTGACGGATGGAAAATCCAATAATCTCGCTACATAATGTCGGTCAATTGGGAAATTTGTTCCCGCCAGGGCGCCCGCTCCCAAAGGGAGGACATTGATGCGTTGCAACGTCTCAGAAAACCGTTGATAATCTCTCTCAAACATTTGATAATAGGCCAGATAATAATGTGCCAGTAAAATAGGTTGGGCATGTTGTAAATGCGTGAATCCGGGACAAATCACCGAAATGTTTTTTTCTGCCAGGTGTACCAGTGCTTTCTGTAAGTTCCCAATCAATCCAAGTACCGTTTTGGTTTTGTCACGTAAAAACAAGCGGACATCGAGAATGACCTGATCGTTACGACTGCGAGCGGTATGCAGTTTACCCGCCACCGGACCGATGATTTCATGCAATCGTCGTTCGACCGCCATGTGAATATCTTCATCTACATGTTTGAAATGGAATTTCTTAGATTCTAATTCCCTAAAAATGGAATGCAGTCCTTTGACGATTTTCCTAGATTCCTTTGGGGAAATAATTCTTTGCCGGGCCAGCATCTGTACATGAGCGATACTGCCCTGAATATCATAGGGATATAATTGCTTGTCAAAAGAGATGGAAGAAGTAAATTTTTCGACAGTCGGATGGACTGTCTTGGAAAATCGTCCTGACCAGAGTTTTTTCGTCATGTTGATCCTATCCTGCTTTTTTGCATGTAATTGTCATAATAGCTATATTCTAATTCCTATATCCTATTCTAGTTAATTAAAGCGGGTTTCGGATAATAGATGAATTTTATGTTTTCCTAAATATTCCCGAATATCATCCGAGAGAGTCAATTCGAATAACCCCGCGGCTAATTTTTTGGCATAATCCATTTTCAACGAACGAATTATCTTCTTTATTTCCGGGATACTAACCGAAGACATACTGAGTTCATCCAGTCCCATGCCCACTAAAATCGGGGTTAACATGGGATCTCCTGCCATCTCACCGCACATACTAACAGGTATTTTTGCGTTATGTGCCGCTTCGACGACATTGCGTATCAAACGGAGAACGGCGGGATGCAGCGGTTCATAAAGATTGGAGACCTGTTCATTCACCCGGTCAATCGCCAGGGTATATTGAATTAGATCGTTGGTTCCAATACTGAAGAAATCCGATTCACGAGCCAAAATATCGGCGGTCATGGCAGCAGATGGAATTTCAATCATTGCCCCAACCGGAATATCTTTTTTAAATTCAATCCCTTCCAAGATCAATTCCTTTTTGACTTTTTCAAGAATGATATTGGCTTCTATTAGTTCTTTGATTCCAGAAATCATAGGATACATGATTTTTACATTTCCATGGACACTGGCACGCAATATGGCCCGTAATTGGGTTCGGAAAATACCGGGGTGCCGCAGGCAAAATCGAATGGCGCGATTCCCCAAAAAGGGATTTACTTCTTTGGAAATGTTTAAATGGGAAACAAATTTATCCCCGCCAATATCGAGAGTTCGGATGACCACATGTTCCGGGAAAATTCCTTTGACTACAGTTTTATAGGCTTTATATAAATCATCTTCGGTGGGCAGATCCGTTCGGTTCAGATAAAGAAATTCAGTCCGAAATAATCCCACTCCGCACGCGCCATGATTCTTGACATGTTCTACTTCATCGGGCAACTCAATATTGGCGGATAATCGCATGGGAACACCATCCTGGGTTTCCGCCGGTAAATTTCGCAGTTTGGTTAGTTCTTGTTCTTTTACGGCAATTTTTTGTTGAGCAACTAAATATTCTTTGATGGCGGAGTGGTCGGGATTTATAATAACCGTTCCATGAATTCCATCAATAATAATGGTGTCGCCGGGTTTGACCGATTTGGTGATTCCGGTAGCCGCGACGACGGCGGGAATTTCAAAGGCTTTGGCCATGATGGCGGTGTGCGAAGTACGGCTGCCGACCTCTGTCACAAATCCGATGACTTTATCTTTATCCATCGAGGCAGTATCAGAAGGTGCCAAGTCATATGACACCACAATGACTTTTTCTTCGAGATGAGTTAAAGGGTGTCGTTCTACACCAGTCAAATTCATTTGAATGCGACGAACAACATCTTTAAAATCAGCAGTGCGAGCACGAAAATAATCATCGTTGAACTTTTCCATTTTATCAATGAATTTCTGCAATATTTCTGCCACGGCATGTTCCGCATCCAACCTGCTTTTTCGGATAAGTTGAATCGTGCTGTCCACCAACATTGGGTCATCGAGAAGAAGTGCATGACTTTCGAAAATCGCCGCATGCGTGGGTCCGAGTTCAGCTTTGACTTTTCTTTGGAAGCGTTTTAATTGAGCCTTGGTTTTCCGAATTGCCGCAATCAAGCGTTCAACTTCTTGTTCCACCAAATCCGGCGCGATTTCCCGGTGTACCAGTACCAGCCCTTCACTGTCCACCACGAACGCTTTTCCAACCACAATTCCCGGAGAAACTCCAATTCCTTGTATGTTCATAGGTTTTATCCTGTGGTTCCTTCTACCGGATTCATTTCTCCAAATCCTTCATTAAATAGGGCGACCAAAGATTCTACGGCAGACTCCGCATCTTCACCATCCGCCGTGATTCGAACGGTGGAGCCCCTTTCTGCGGCCAACATCATCACGCCCATTATGCTTTTCGCATCCACTGATTCATTATCCTTTTGCAAAATGATTTTTGATTTAAAACGGTTTGCTACTTTTACGATAGCACCAGCAGGGCGTACGTGTAAACCCAGTTCATTAATTACTTTAACTTCTTTGGCTACAATTGACATAAATAAGTTATAAAATTCTCCGGATAAGGTCTAAAATACATAATAGCGCCAATGCCATAAAAAACAGTTTGGTCGTGGTAAATTTCTTTTGCAAACCGATATAAAATAAACCTGTCATAATCAGGAGAATTATCAGGGGGTAAACGCCTGATAAAATAAAGGGGAAAAGATTGGATGATTTGACAAACGGATGTAAGAAAGCAAATAGCCCTAAAAGTACACCGGCCAATACAATGCCCAGATTCTGGATATAGATCATCGCTTTTTGCAGATTTAGTCTTTGGATATATTGGACGGTTTGTTCTGCTTTATAATAACCGACAAATACGCCGCTAAATCGAATATATTCATGGAAGATGTTGTAAAGCAGCAGGAATATAACCGGTGCCAACCAAAATAATTTTGGCCAGGAGTAGGTTAAAATGGCGATTATTATTGCGGTTATACCAAGGAAGGGACGAAGATTTCCCCAAAAAAAAGCATCCCCCAGAGCACCCAATGGTCCCATGAACATGCGTTTTAGAGATTCGATAGACTCCGCTTGATTTGCTGGATCAGGTATCTCTGTGGAATTTGCCAATTGTTCTTCCTTTTTGATTACCATGCCTAATATGTAGGACGCAAAATAAGGATGGGTGTTGAAGAAATTTGCGTGCCGTTGCAAAAAGTCCTTCTGTTTTTCGGGTGTTTTACATAATGCCCGAAATGCCGGAGAGATACTAAATAAAAATCCAAGATTTAACATCCGCTGAAAATTCCAGGCGGACTGTATGCAATGCGCCCGTATGGCAACTCGCAATAATACGGAATTACTAATTTTTACCGGCATATTCCTTCCTATTTATCGGTTCATAAAATGCGTTAAACAACCAATACCATACCCTATAATTAATCCGCTGACCAATAATTTGACACGCATATTGACATGAAACAAATCGAGGATAACGGCAATCCCCAAGGCTACCAGTATCCAGGAATAATATTTAAAAAGACCAATATGTAAGTGGTAATTTTGAATATAGGGTATAACAATTAAAGATATCCTGCAAAGTACAAAAATTGTCATACTGGCAAATAGCCAGAGTAAAAGATTACCCATCCAGGTAATCAAATTGATTTTCCTCCAGGAACCCTGCTGGACATATTGATCGGCGTAAACACAAAACCGGTCGTTTAACTCCCGGCTGGCGACTGTCATTCGGCCTCCCAAGATACCGGCGCCAATTCCACAAGAGATTGCCATTACCCTCGTCATCCAATCCAATTCTATCCCGACTTCAGGAGCTTTTTTGGCAAATATGAAAACAATTGTTGCTACGATGGCGCTGATAGGCGATTCCGGAGGGATGGAAGAGCCAACCGGCAGTCGGCCTGTCCATAATAATTGGAGTAACGCGCCAATCATCAATCCACTCACAGGGTCTGAGTATATCCAACCAATCAATGGTGCACACACGATAGGTTGCGAAATCATCCATTGGCCTATCGATCCGGAATCCAGATAAATCAATCCACCGATAGCCGATATTTTTAAAAGTTCAAGTTCCATATCTTACCGAATCACCCTTTACTATAAATGGATAACTAACGTCCGAACGCCACAATCATGCAATAGCTATATTAACTATTAAGTTAGCATAACAGTTTATCAAACGGCTATATTTCCCACAACATAAAGGATTAAAGATTCTTGAATTTACAGGCGGGGGAACCGCAGTGGCATCGAAATTCGGGATACCTGGCAATATCACGGTCTTTAAAATAATCAATCGTAATTTCGTCACCTGCGTTGATAGAGTAGAGAGTATAAACACAAATCACATCTTTGATTGCCGCGTTGGGTTCACAGGAGTGATTTAGGAAATTAGAGGGGTCTTCTTTGGGATCATTTAATGTGTTATTCAAATAGAATCCGGGAATCACCTCCAAAAAATAACCATCCTTTCCGGGTTGGGTATCAATGTTCCCCCCAAAAACGATAACCAATTCTTGAGGTTCAATGGGAATTCGGCTGAAAAGACCCAAGCCATGTGTCTTGGATAATTTCACCATTAATTTATTGGAGACCCAGGATTGCATAGAAAAATTATGAATTAAGAATTTTGAATGTATATTTTCGGATAAGGCGTCTCATCAGGAAATGTTTTTCATGCGACATTTAATGTTTAAAATCAAAAATTGAACCAATCCCTAAACTCTTCAATGGAATTTTTCCTTGCGAGTCCGGTTTATTCAAATACGCGCGGACTTGAACGTGGGCACGAAGACCGTTGAATTCCAAAGAAACGATTTCCATTTGGGTCATCCCCATTTCTTTCAGGAGTTGTGGTACCAATTCCCGTGCTTCTTTTTCATCCTGGCAGAGAATAAACCCTTCTATATCGAGTGCATCTACTATGGGATCTTTGACGGTCACAGAGTTCGCGCTTAACTTCCGGTATACGCTATCGCATCAATTTCCACACTGACCCCTTTGGGTAAAGCGGTGACTTGTACGGTGGAACGGGCAGGGTAGGGTTCGGTAAAATATTCCCCATAGACTTCGTTGACGGCTGTAAAATCTTGCATATTCGTCAAATAAATGGTGGTTTTTACGACATCCTTCATGGACGCGCCACTGGCTTCAAGAACGGCTTTAATGTTTTCCATCACTTGCCGGGCTTTATCTTTCACATGACCTGAAATGATATTTCCGGATTTGGGTTCAATGGGAATCTGACCGGCGGTAAAAATCCATTTTCCGATTTTTATCCCTTGCGAATAAGGTCCAATAGCTCCCGGTGCATTTTCTGTTTGAATTGGTTTTTTGGGCATACATTCTCCTTAAAAAAGTCTAAAGTTTCATGTCTTCAATATGCATCGGGAACTTGAGCGTTCTTTGCGGTATTCCCGATGCTTCGTCTGTTAAGGTAAAATCCTTTCACTAAATAAGTTTATTATTGAACCTTGTATTGATTTTATTACATCTGAGGGAAAATGGGAAGATGAAGGGCACCATAACTTGTCATTGCGAGGAGCGAAGCGACAAAGCAATCTCGTTCTAAGACCCGAATAATAATTAAATGCGAGATTGCTTCGCTACGCTCGCAATGACAAATTAGGACACTGCCGATACTTCAAAGAAAGCAGTCTCACCGTGGTAGCTCCACCCCAACTCTGGGTGCAACGCTTATTTCCTGTACGGTGCATATCCAAACGAACCCGACCCACGTCTCGATGCCAGCGACCTGTCGGCACACACTCCGCATATTTTATTTTTACATATTGACCCAGACACCATAAGGCATTGTCATCACGTACGTCATTACTTATTTCATGGGTTGTTTCGAGATGGGTAAGAGATTGGGTAATAAAATCTTCCAGTGTTTTTCCTGTTTCTCCCTGATACGTTTCTGTCTGTAATGTTTGTAAGTATTCACGGGGAGAGTAACCTATTTCCAATTGTTTTCTGCCTCTAACAGTCTTTCCTTTGCCTTGCGACGGCATGATAGGGAAACTTTCAACCAATCCTATAGACCAACCGGGAATGGCACAAATACTCCCATGATGGATTACTTCTAATTTGGTCTGTCCACCATGATTGATGGAATATTCTTGAGGAAAATAGACCAACTCGTCGGTATCCAATGCCTGTCGCAAGGTCTCCCATATCCAGACTTGTTTTATAGAATTAACGCGAACAAGGATTAAAGGATCAGAAAGAGAACGTCGGGTTTGATATATTTTCCCTTCGGCGGAATGTTTAAGGATGGCAGTTTTCAGTGAGTCCATTAGATGGGGTATTGGCATTGCCAGAGGTGTTAAATCCAAGCGATTAAACCCTTGGGGAACTTTTCTGCCTACAAGCTCTTTATTATGAGCAAATAGTTCTATAACCTGTTCCTGGGTGGGTAGGGGATATTCTTTTCCGTCAATTCCAATCACCCCTATGCGTTTTGATTTCGTAAGTTGCGTGAGAATACCGGTGTGCTCTAAGGCGGTAACACATCGCTCATATTCCCTTTCAATAGGAAATATCTGTTCGGATGGAGGAGTCCTTTTGATATGTGCGGATGGGGCTTTGGATTGCTTTTGCATACCCAATTTTAGGGTCTTAGATCATTTAAGAGAAGGCTATTTTGGGTGATTCTTGTGTTTTTTGATTATTTTTTTGTGATGCATAGTAAAATTACTATTCAAGATCTAAATTACCGCTATTAAACTGAACTAGTTTTTTCCAGTTTATAATCCCATTATCACAAAAATCTTTTGAGAATTGCTCGGTAAACAAATTAATTACAATACCTCTTTGGTTATTGTATGCGTCGTTATGTTCTTTGGCTTTGTAGCCCAAAGGTTCAATAATATCAGTATATAGATTCTTGTTTTCACTTATCAAATACCAAAAACTTTGCCCCACGTATTTATAGTAACCACGTACAAAAGATGTTCTTGTTTTTCCGTAACAAATACCTAGTATAGGCTCAACATTATGTGTATGTTTTGATTGTTTTAATACTTGCGTTGCTTTTCTTAAGTCTTTTTCTTGTTGAACCTGTTGCGCGTTATTACCCCAGTTTGGACCAGATTTTACAGACACTAAATAATTAATCTTATTGTTAGTAAATTCTAAATCTACACCTTGTGCCGATGATTTACGACCATTGCAAGTTTTTCCAGCTATAAAAATAGCAAGATCTTCCAAGAAATTACCAAAAAACTTTTCTTCGGATGAAGAAAGGCGCGCGTCTAAGAAATCCTTTATAAGGTCAGAAGCTACTGTAATATTTTTTGCTTTAAAAAGGTAAGGATTTTTATCTTTGAGTACCTTTTTTAAATCTAATGCCTTTAATGTACTAATCCTGTTTTCGTGAAAAGTAACAATATTGTTGTTGACATATTTATTTACTTCTTTAAGCGACAAATTTTTCATATTTTCTCTCTTTTAGTGGAGGATTTAAGTACATTTCAGAAACATTACAATATTCTTGATTTATATCAATGCCAATATATTTTCTACTTAATTCTTGAGCGACAACTGCTGTGGTTCCACTACCAATAAAGGGGTCTAAAATAATGTCACCCTCCTTTGTGAAAAGTTGAATGAACCATTCCGGTAGAGCTTTTGGGAATGTAGCGCTATGATTTTTATTAGAACATTCAGTCGCTAAATGTAGAACATTCGTTGGATATACCTTGTCCTTACCAACCCAATTAGAAACATTTTTCCCAAAGCCACTTTTTGATTTAGACTCATCTCTTATTTTATCTGTATCACTTAATTTTCTTAATCGAGAATCTGCCCAGTCACCAATTGGTACCATAACCTTTTCTTGATACATATTAAATTTCTTATTCTTATTAAATTGCAATAATCGTTCCCAAGAATCTCTAAAACGATTAGACCATTTGCCGGGATAGCAATTCTTTTTATGCCAAATAAACTCCTCAGTCCAAAACCATCCTTGTTTTCTCATACCATAAATTATATCCATCACATAAGTATGCCTTTCACAATTGACAACTTTCTCTTTAATATTTAAAATAAACGTTCCAGTAGGTTGCAGTACTTTTAAGAATTGTTCTGTTTTCGGCAAAAACCACTTTGCAAAATCATCAGGATGGACACCTCCATAAGATTTTTTTCTACTATCTGCATAAGGCGGCGAAGTAAAAATTAAGTCTATACTATTCTCAGGGAAATCAGCCAAAAGTTTCTCACAGTCCCCACAAAGTATTTGATTGATTGGTAAAGAATGTATACGATTCATTTTTGAATAAGCTCTTGATAAATCATCTTGCTCTCACATTGACCTAGCATTGTTTTAAAACTATCTATATTCTAGTATTATACCGAAATTGCAATGCATTACAATAGCTTCCCTGCTTCAAGAATGAATATCCTTTTCTTTCACGATGCATTACCTAAAATTTTTTAATTATTATCCCTTCTCCCAAAAGAATGAAAATCCATTTATATTTGGAAAATTTGAGTCTGTTACTTTCTTTACAATCTGTTAGGTAGTGCACCTTTTGGTACAATATAATTTAATTATAAATTATGCATGTTGAAATAGGAATTAATTCAGAGGAAGGAGTCGGGATACAGGAGCGGTATTTCAATATCAGAAATTATAATAAGCATAATGGTATAATAAGTAAAGGCAAAAATGGAATTTGAATCGGACTTAAAGGAAGCGGTTGAGAACAAAAAAGACATGGTATTACCTTTCAAGAAGCGGCTACAATCTTTGGAGACCCATTAGCCTATACATTTACAGACCCGGATCATTCCTTAGATGAAGAGCGGTTTCTAACGTTTGGAATGGCGCAAAATAAAAAGTTGATTATAGTGTCCCATATAGTACGTGAAACCAGGATAAGAATCATCAGCGCGCGTCCGATGACTTATCGGGAGAAAAAGATATATGAAGAAAAATAAATCAAACGGATTACGAACGGAATATAATCGAAAAGATTTGGGTGTGGGTGTTCGTGGCAAATATTTGGAGGATTATAAGAAGGGAACCAATCTCGTACTCATTTATCCTGATATCGCCAAAGTATTTCCCACAGAAGAATCTGTGAATAAGGCTCTGAGAACTATCATCAATAGTACACGCAGGACAGGAATAACCATCTCAAAACGTTCAATTGCTTTTGCTCGCAGGCATAAAAAAAGTCGCACTATTTCTCAACAGGTAACAAATACACCCAAATCTACAGTTTCTCGATAAATACGAAATTCTTTGTTTCTGAAAGTAATACCCTCTTTTTCATCCCTAATTTAAATCTTCGTATTAATTCATCAAAAATCTGTTAGGTAGTGTACCTTATGGTGCATGGGAGATGTAGTGGAGAGGGTACGGAGATGGTATGGAGAGGGTCACCTGTTGGTTTTGTTAGGTAGTGTACCTTTTGGGATAGTAGAAAGTCAGTTTCAAGTTTCAAGTTTCAAGTTAAAACAAGGAAATAGGATAAATAAAAGATAGGCGTCGGGAAAGAAGAAAAGCATTACATTCCTGACGCAGGGAACTACTCAAAATACTGGGCATTGCCCACAGTTTCCACCATTTCCAAAAGATGTTAGGCAAGTCCCACCCACGACAAGTACATTCGGGGACAAGTTAATGAAGTAACCACTGCAAAAATATATCATTGAATTTAAAGGAGATATCAGAGTCGTCCTGTGCGACTTTGAAATTTATAAATTGCAAAATATTTATCTACGATATTCATTTTACTAAAGTTACAATAAAATCCTATCCCGTACCGGGTTTGGAGTGGAATTGAAAATAGCAATTCCGCTTCCAAGACATAAAAAATGGAGGTCGGTTTACTCCATGTGCTGTTTTGACACGCCTAACATTTCATGGAAATGCTGCGAAGATTTTACTTAAAGACAAAAGGTTATCTACAATAATATCAATGATTTAAACTCTTCTACATTTGTAGAAGAGTTAGAATACTTTACAATGGCAAACTGACTGGTTTGGCTTTTTTGGCGGAGAGATAGGCAGCGAGAGCGAGTTCCATAGCGCGGAGTCCGTCTTCCCCAGTGATGGGAACAGGGGTATCCTGTTCGATGGCATCAATAAACGATTTCACAAGACCGAAGTCCATATCGGAACCCCAGTACGCCCATTGCGCGGTGACATCTTTGTTATTATAGACATCAATTTTCTGTTTGAACGCATCGAGAGATAAGGTTCCCTTCGTGCCAATGATTCGCATGGTTACATCTCCCCAGGTCGGATAGGCTTTAGGGCGGGACCAACTGGGGTCGAGGGTACAGAAGGTTCCATCGGAGAGTTTAAAACTTAATGTCCCACAATCATCGGCTTTGATTTTGTGATAGCGGGTATCAATTTCCGCGTACACTTCCACAAATTCCTGTTTGGTAATCCAGCGGATTAGGTCAGCCACATGAACCGTATGATCCATCACCGCGCCCCCGCCTGCTTTCTTTTTGTCAATGAACCACCCTCCCGGCATTCTGCCGTGATTGGTACTATTAATGGCGAGAATTTTACCAAGTTTCCCTTCATCCACCGTTTCTTTCATACGCTTAATGGCGGGCGCGAATCGACAGGGGAACGCTGTTTGCAATTTCACCTTATTTTTCTTGCAGATATCAATCATGGCTTGCGCATCGGTAACAGAAACAGAAATGGGCTTTTCGCAGAGGATATGTTTCCCCACATTAGCAGCAAGGATGGTCAATTCTTTATGTTTGACATTCTCACTGGTAATGACAACAGCATCCACTTCATTAATCAACTCTGCGTATTTCTTAAAGAATTTGGTTTTGAATTGTTTGGCGGCAGCTTGTCCCCGTTTGGTATCATCATCGGCGACACCAACCAATTGAACATTGGATAATTGTTTCAAGGAATGAACATAACTATAAGCGTGCATGTGAGCGAAACTTAATATTCCTACTTTAATCATTTTTGTTCTCCTTTTACTCTAAATTTATCGGTTGGCCGGTTTCAATGGATTCCAAAGCAGCCAACGACACTTTTAGTGCATTGACAGCATCCTGAGTAGTTACCAGGGGTTTCTTTTTATTTTTCACACAATCAATAAAATGGCGTAGTTCACTGGTATAAGGGTCTTCCGCCAGCGGTGATTCAGGAATGGCGACACCGGTTGATTTGAAATCCGTAGATTGAAGATTGACAAATAGTGGGTTGGTATCATAACTCGAATATTCCAACAAACCCTGGTCACCGGAGATTTCAACCTTGTAACCAAAACCGGAAGGTTCCGCCCAACTCCCTTCCACATGGGCGATAACCCCATTCTTATAGCGAATAACCACAAGGGCGTAATCAAAATCTTTGATTCCACTTTTAGAAAGCCCTCGGGCGAATACACGTTTGGGCTTTCCGAAAAACCAATTCATAAAGTCAAAATCGTGGATAATCAAATCGAGAACAACCCCACCGCTCATTGATAATGTCCTGTACCAATTTTGCTCCCCTTGTGGGAAATGTCCAGTACGGGAAGAACGAGCTACACCGACTTTCCCAACTTTGCCTTGGTCAATTAAATTTTTGATAGTAACAATATCCGGAAAGAACCGACAGACATGACCGACCATGAATGTGGATTTAGATTTCTCGACAAGATTGGCGATTTCTTCCGCATCGGGAAGTGTTCTAGCAATCGGTTTTTCACAAAAGATATGCTTACCGGTTTTCAGAGCTTTGATGACATATTTTTTGTGTAAAGGAGTAGGCAGGCAAATATTAATAATATCAATCGCCGGATCATTAATTAGGCTGTCTGCTGATTTTTCAAATCGAACATTAAACTGTTGTGCTGTTTCTCTGCCTTTAAGTTCATTCTCATCGGCAAACGCGGTGACCTGAACATCTTGAATTTGTTTGAACGATGCGGCATGAATTCGTCCCATAGCTCCGGTACCCAATATTCCAACGCGTAACATAAAAATCTCCTTGCGAAACAATTTTATATTCAAAATAGGACATTCATTAGAATACTCATCCGAGTATATCAAACCGAAAATAGGGACGCAATAGAATGAGTTTAGGTATTCTTTGAATAAATGGATTTGGCATGGCTGGCGATAAGAAGAAGCAAAATAATTCCGCAGAGCAGGGGAAGCCAATCGCCATATTGGAGATAAAAAGTTTTTGAGGGATGGTCTTCAATTGGCAAGTTCTGTGTCAACGTTCCCGTCTGATAAATATCCAAAGCTTTCAAAACGCGTCCCCGTTTATCAATAAAGCAGGAATATCCTGTATTAGCGGCACGGACGATAGGAACACCGGTTTCAATTGCTCTGAACCTGGCGATATCGGCATGTTCATACGGTGCGGCTGTTCTCCCGAACCAGGAATCATTGGTCACAATGACAAGGAATTGTGCGCTACGATTAACCATCGCACGTGCGATACTCGGGACAATGGATTCAAAGCACACGAGACAGGATAGATTGATTGACGTTGAATCCATGGTTGTGTGAAATAGTGTTAAATCGTTCCCCGGAGTGAAATGACTGGGCACAAGATTAAGATTTTTCAAAGATGGGAAAGTTGCTTCCAGAGGCAAATATTCTCCAAAAGGCACAAGATGAGTTTTGTTATACTTTTGTGACATGTCTCCATTGGGTTCTACGAGATAGACCGCATTATAGAAAACTCTTTCAGGTTCTGGATAATTATCATCCAATGTACCAAACAGTAAATTGATTCGATTGGAGGTTGCCAGTGTGACCAGTTGATTCCGGTAAATTGTATTTTCAGAAATATAATCGGTTACTGCAGTTTCCGGCCAGACTATCAGAGAAGGGTTTTGTGGTAATACCTTTTGAGTCAGATTGATATATTTATTGAAATGTTCCAATTCCTTTGCGTCATCCCATTTCATTTCTTGGGGTATATTCCCTTGAACGATAGCGATGGTAGTTATGCGGTTGGAGGTTGATGGTTGCTGCATTCGATGAGAACCATACATATAATTCATTCCTAGCATTACAACCAAACCTATAAGTAAAAAAAGAATTCCTGGAGAAAGTTTTTTATGTTGACGCCATTCAAAAATTAATTGAGACGTAATCCCATTACACAATAAAATCAGAAAAGTAATACCCAAAACTCCAGTGATTGAAGATATTTGAATGAGATTTAGATTAGATGCCTGACTATAACCGAGTAACCCCCAGGGAAACCCCAAGGGACCCAGTCCCCGGATATATTCGAGAGTTGTCCAGAGGATAGGAGTTATTATCCATAGGCTATTTTTATATTTTTCCGACAACCACACCAAAAGAATGGCGAATACCACGACATATAGAGATAGTATCAATGACAGAACGATTGTTGCCAATGGCATAATACTGTCAAACTGTGAGAGAACGTTCAGCCAATAGAGAATCCCATAAAAATAAACAAATCCTGTTACTAGTCCCAATTTACCCGCGGAGGGTAAATCTTTTTTTTGAAGAGCGATGAGTAATGGAACTAGCGCAACCCAGGCAAGAAATGTAAAAGAGATGGTTGGAAAACTAATGACAAGAAGTATCCCACTAAGAATTGCAAAGATAATATCTAATTTACGATTCACAAAATAACTCCATTGGATAATAAAATAAAAAGGGCATTTTTGGATTTAGCCAAAAACACCCTGTAAATTATAAACGAAATTACTATCCGATTTAACGTTTGGAGAATTGGAACCGTTTGCGAGCACCGGATTGGCCATATTTTTTCCGTTCCACCATTCGAGGGTCCCGGGTTACCAATCCCGCGGAGCGCAAACTTTTTCGCAAGCTTTCATCAAAATCAATCAACGCATTGGCGATTCCATGCCGTACGGCATCCGCCTGTCCCATCAAACCACTTCCTTCAACAGAGACAAATACATCGAATTTACCGGTGGTCTGTGTCGCAAAAAATGGTTCTACAATCAAGTTATCCAATCGTTTGTGACGAAAATAATTTTGCGAACTCAATCCGTTTACGGTAATTTGCCCTTTGCCAGGAGCCAACCGGACGCGCGCTACAGCAGTTTTCCGCCTGCCGGTACCAAGATAAAAGGAACCTACCGGTTTTTCAATGACTACTTTTTTTACCACTTCCGATTTTGATTTGATTACAACAGGCTTTTCCGCTTCTGCAATCACAGGTATCACAGTAGCAGGTACTGTAGGAGAGGTGGGTTCAGCTGTTTTAATCTCTACCGTAGCAGGTACTACCACTTCTGTTTTTACTGGTTCAGCTTCTTTGGTGGTTTTCTTCCGATGGGTAACTGTTTTCTTTACGACAGCTTTTTCTTCACCAGCAGCCGCTTCTTTTTTAACCGTTTTCTTAACCGTTTTTTTCGGTTCTATTTCTTTAGAGTCTTTTTCTTCTGTCATGAATTTTTCCTTTTACTTGGGATTATTTTGTTTTGGTTAATGTTACAACTTCCGGTTTCTGTGCTTCGTGAGTATGTTTCGCGTCTTTAAAAATCCGCAGACGGGTCATACTGGCTTTGCCAATTTTATTTTTTGGCACCATTCCTTTGACGGCTTCATAAATCACGTCATCGGATTTATTTTCCATCATGGCTTTTAATTTAGTGGTCCGTAAATTACCAACATATCCACTGTGACGAAAATACCATTTATTCTCCATCTTGTTTCCCGTCACTTTGATTTTGTCGGAATTAATCACGACCACATGATCCCCATTGGCAATATTGGGAGTAAAAGTCGGAAGATGTTTCCCTTGCAGTAGTGTCGCCACACGAGTCGCCAAGCGTCCCAATGTTTGACCGTCGGCATCAATCAGATACCATTTCGGTTGAATAGTTTCCTTTTTTAATTCGAACGTCTTCATTTTAAATTTCTACCTTTCCATGTTCCCCTGGGTTATGTTATGTGACAAAAGAATCTCTCGGTTACGGGGTGGTAGCGAGATTTTCCCAATGACATAACTCAATGACTCTTGAATTCTAGGGAAATTACAAACCATTAATGTTATCCTAAATTGACCCCTAAAGTCAATCGTGATAGGGTAGGGGACATGGTAAAGTCTACTATTTGGTATATTACACTATTCCTTTTGAGTATTCTTTTGGCCAGTTGTTCCAGTGTCAAGCAGTTTGACATTAATGGTCATATTGGTGGAAATAATGTCTGGACAAAGGATAAATCACCTTATCTACTTTCCGGTGGAGATGTCTATCTGGATCAGGGTGCCACTTTGACCATCGAACCAGGAGTAACGGTTAATTTCATGGGGAATAATTATCTTATTGTGGAAGGAAAATTAGATGCCCAAGGCACGGAAACCGACCCTATTATTTTCAAGCCATTAAGTCTAAATATTGCCAAGATGAAAGGAATTCAGATTGTCGGAAAAGACCCGAATATAAGTTCGACATTAAAGAACGTGCAGGTACACGATGCCGATTTTGGGATTTATGTGGATTCTGCCAACGTGCAAATAACGTATAGCCTGCTATCCGGCAATGGGGAGGGGATTCATCTTTGGAATAGCAACGCGCTGGTGGAAGATAATAATATTATTAATAACCAGAATACCGGACTTTATATTGGAGGCGGGAAACCGACGATACAACGTAATCTTATCGCACATAACCAGACGGGTATTGCAATAGATTACGATGCCCAACCTATCATTATGGAGAACGATATTGACCCAACGCAAAATGCCCTGGTAACAGTAAATAAATGTGTCCATCCTTTTTCTTTAGCCAATAACTGGTGGGGAATAACCAATATCGGTTCTGTAAAAAGTGGGATTCTCCTACAAGAAGGCAACGACTCGAATCTTAATATTCAATTAGAACCGATAGCCCAGCAAGCATTTCATAAGTAAATATTATTCTTTCGCGCCGGCTTTTTTGAGTAATTCAGCAATATCCTTTTTATTCAACAATTCTGCTAACTTCAGTGCTGTCTGACCATTATGGTTTTTAATATTAATGTCTGCTCCATGATTTAATAAAACTTGAACTGTAAGCTTATTTCCGCTTCGCACAGCCCACATTAACGCTGTCATTCGATTTTCTACTGTGGCATTAATATCGGCACCATGTTCCAAGAGAGATTGAACAATGTCTGAATATCCTCCTCGAGCGGCTAAAGATAACGCACTCATATTACCGGCCCAAACGTTGATATCTGGCTTGGAATATAACAATTCATTAACAATATCTGTTTCTCCATTTTCCGCGGCACACATTAAAGCAGTTACACCCCAACGATCAGTTGCATTAACATTTACTTTATTGGCATAAATTAAGTCAACGCGGTTATTTTTTACTGCCCAAATTAAACCCTCCGGAGATTTCATCCAATATTCAAAATATTTAAGCATGCAAAAAGATGTAAGTAAAAGGATAATAAAAATAATTAAGAAGACTCTCTTGGTTTTAAAAAATGTCTTTTCCATATCTGATGAATTTAACCTATTGATTTTTTGTTGATAAAACATCAAGAAAAGGATTATTCCCACAATGATGTCAAATAAAGCTGCGTTAAAAAAAAGAAGGAGCATGGGTGGGGGAATCTTATAACTCAGATTAAAGAAGAAAATTAATGAATTTATAAAAAGCGTTACAAACACTAAAACAAAGATAATATAAATGATTTGAAGTTTGCTATTCTTATCAAACGGCATAGTATTATCTTCTATTTCAAAGATAATAGCATAAAGCAAGCGTTTGTGAATTTTAATTCTGCAACGAAATCGATTGCCTTTTTCTTTCCCAACGCCTTCTTCTGTTACCACGAACGATTTTTCAGTCTTAAACTGCACTCTATCAAAAATGTAAAAAAGACGATGCGTTAAAATATAGAAGATAGGGGATAGAGAAAGAATGTTTTGAATTTTCTGAAAGAATCTGTTAGGATTAAATCCCGTCCTGAAGATGTTCAAAAAAATCCCATTGGAGGAGTCATTTTACGGCGCTTAAAAAATTGACCATTAATCCCCAAAAAGTAAAATTATATTCTGTCAAGCAACGAAAACATAAAGTCCATGTGACAGATTTCGCGTCGGTTCCAGTTCTTTCAAAAAATTTAGACCGTTGGCTGGAGAGCTTTCCACAAATTTTAGCAGCGAAAGATTTTCGTGCGGTTGTTGATGCTATTGTCTCGGCGCACAAGAAAAACAAACCCGTCCTCGCCATGCTCGGTGGTCATGTGGTGAAATGTGGCGTGTCGCCCTTATTGATTGATTTAATGAAACGCGGAATTTTATCTGCGGTAGCCATGAACGGCTCTACCAGTATTCATGATTTCGAAGTGGCGTATATGGGACAGACCAGTGAAGATGTCGCGGAGGGGTTGGATGACGGCACTTTTGGCATGGTCAAAGAAACGGGAGAGTTGATTCATTCCGCCATAAATGCAGGTCAAACTACTCATTTGGGAATGGGGGAATTGTTGGGACAAAAATTAAATCGCATGAAAGCACCGTATCGGTCGTATAGTATTTTAAGTTATGGCGCCGGTCATTCTATCCCGGTCACAGTGCATACCGCCATCGGCACGGATACGATTTATCAACATCCCGATGTGGACGGAGCGGCAATGGGTGAAACCAGTCTGCGGGATTTTTATAAACTGGTCTCGGTGATTGCGCAATTAGGAAATGGCGGGGTGGTGTTGAATATCGGCTCGGCGGTGGTTCTTCCCGAGGTTTTTCTAAAAGCATTAACAATTGCCCGAAATCTTGGCTACCCGGTAAAAAATTTCGTAGCCGCAAATTTCGATATGATGCAGCATTATCGTCCTCATGAAAATGTCGTTTCACGACCTATTCGTACAGGCGGGAAAGGATATTCCATTACAGGGCACCATGAAATTATGATTCCCTTTCTTTATGCAGCCGTGATGGCAAAATTAAAAAAATAGGTTAAGGTTTAAGAGCATGAATTATGAAAACCATTAAAAATCCACAATTTGATAAATGCAGATTGATTGAATTGATTCAATCAATTCCCAAAACAAAAATTATGGTGATTGGGGATTTGATGTTGGATGAATTTATTTGGGGAAAAGTGAATCGAATTTCCCCGGAGGCGCCCGTGCCCGTGGTCAATGTGACCAAAGATTCGTATGCGTTGGGTGGTGCGGCGAATGTCGTTAATAATATTCGCGCCATGGACGGACAGGTGTATGTGGCGGGTGTAGTTGGCACGGATGAAATTGGCAAACAGGTATTTCAAGAATTCGATAAAGTGGGTGCAAAACCTGTGGGTGTGATTCCGGATAAGTCCCGCACAACGACCTTAAAAACCCGCGTAGTTGCGCATCATCAACAAGTGGTGCGGATAGACAGAGAGACCTTGGGCGATATGAATGAAACCGTCAGACGGAAATTGATTGCAGCGATTGAAAAATATCTTCCGAAATGCGACGCGGTTATCATCGAAGATTATGGCAAAGGGGTTATTGTGCCAGAGACCTTGCGCCAGATTCGCAAGTTGACTCAAAAATATAAGAAAATCGTTTCCGTAGACCCTAAGATTAATCATTTTACCCATTACAAAGGGGTCAATGTCATTACACCGAATCATCATGAAGCCGGTCATTTCGTAGGGATGGAAATTAAGGATCATAAAACTTTATTGCAAGTAGGGAGAAAATTGTTGAAATTATTGGCCGGAGGTTCGGTACTGATTACACGTGGAGAAGAAGGTATGTCGCTCTTTGAACCGAATGGGGAAATCACTCATATTCCTACCAAGGCACGAGAAGTGTTTGATGTCAGCGGGGCTGGTGATACCGTAATAGGAACTTTGACCGCGATTATGGCGGCGGGCGGTACATTAAAAGAGGCGGCGGTGATTTCCAATTATGCGGCTGGCGTGGTCGTTGGCAAAGTGGGTGTAGCAACCTGTTCACCGCAAGAATTAATTACAGCATTATCTCAATAAACTATGAGCAACGTGATTGGAGTTATCCCAGCGAGATACGGTTCAAGCCGATTTCCCGGGAAACCCCTCGCCAATCTCTGCGGCAAACCGTTAATTGTCCGTGTCTATGACAGGGCGCTAAAATCAAACTTGTTATCCAAGCTCATCGTTGCTACGGACGATGAAAGAATTCAATCTACGGTTCGCACCTACGGCGGAGAAGTCGTGATGACCCGCATGGATCATCGTTCGGGCACGGACCGGATTGCCGAAGCGGTCGAGAATCTCGCTTGCGCTATCGTCGTGAATATTCAAGGGGATGAACCTTTGATTGAACCGGAAATGATTGATGAAGTCGTCATGCCTTTGTTGCAAGATGAATCTGTCCCGATGGCAACTTTGAAAAAGAGAATTACCCATCCGGAGGAATTGAACAATCCCAATGTGGTGAAAGTGCTTACGGACCATGATGATTTAGCTCTTTATTTTTCACGTTCCCTGATTCCTTTTCCCAAACATGGGTTCAAAGAGGTGAAAATAGACAAACAAATTATTGATATACAACCGTCTTTTTATAAGCATATTGGAATGTATGCCTATCGCAAAGAATTTCTTTTAAAATTGACTCATTTGCCCTACGGCTATTTGGAGCAAATTGAAGAATTGGAACAATTGCGGACATTGGAATGTGGCTATCGCATTAAAGTTGCGGAAACAAAATTCGATACGATAGCTGTGGATACGCCGCAAGATTTGGCACGAGTGGAAGAAATCATCATTCAAAGTATGAAAAGAAAACAAAAAGGATAATTTTATGACGAAATATATATTTGTAACAGGCGGAGTTGTTTCATCGTTAGGCAAGGGAATCGCCTGCGCTTCTTTGGGTTGTCTCCTGGAAAGCCGGGGTATCAAGGTATCCCTGCAGAAATTCGATCCCTACATCAATGTGGATCCGGGAACCATGAGTCCGTTTCAACATGGGGAAGTATTTGTTACGGATGACGGCGCGGAGACCGATTTGGATTTGGGACATTATGAACGGTTTACCCGGCGGCGTACCAGTCAGGATAATAATGTTACTGCCGGACGAATTTATAATGAAGTTATCATGAAAGAACGACGCGGGGATTTCCTTGGTGCAACAGTTCAAGTCGTACCGCATATTACCAACGAAATCAAATCCCGAATTAAAAAACTGGCAGATAAAGAACCTACTGATGTGGTGATTACGGAAATTGGCGGGACAGTGGGAGATATTGAAGCGTTACCTTTTTTTGAAGCTATCCGGCAGTTTCGGCTAGAGGTGGGGAGAGAAAATGTCGTTTTTATTCATCTCACCTTAGTTCCCTATCTCAAGGCGGCGGATGAATTAAAAACCAAACCGACCCAGCATAGCGTAAAAGAATTACGTAGTATTGGAATTCAACCCGATATATTGATATGCCGTTCAGAAAAACCCATTTCAGCGGAAATGCGCGCCAAAATTGCCTTGTTTTGTAATGTGGATAAACAAGCGGTTATCCAGGCATTGGATGTTTCTTCCATTTATGAAGTGCCGTTGTTGTTTGCCAATCAAAAACTGGACGATTATGTAATTCGATTACTCAGTCTGCCGGTGAAAGAAAAGGATTTGGACTCCTGGCGAAAATTGCTGGGGATTATAAAAAAACCTGCGGGAACGGTAAAGATTGCGGTTGTTGGCAAATATGTTGTATTACAGGACGCGTATAAAAGTGTGTATGAAGCGTTATTGCATGGCGGGTTTCACAAAGAATTTAAAGTGGATATTAAACGGGTGGATTCAGAACTCATCGAAAAAGAGGGTGTGGAATCTTTGTTATCCGATGTGCATGGTATCTTGATTCCCGGCGGATTCGGTAGCCGGGGGATTGAAGGAAAAATCGCTTCGATTCGGTACGCCCGTGAAAATAAAATTCCCTTTTTCGGCATTTGTCTGGGAATGCAATGCGCGGTTATCGAATTTGCCAGAAATGTTTGTAAATTAGATAATGCTAATAGCAAGGAGTTTAATCCTGAGACACCGCATCCGGTCATTTGGAAGTTGGAAGAGCAACGCAATGTGAAAACATTGGGTGGAACCATGCGATTGGGTGCGTATCCCTGCCATATTGACAAGAATGCAAAGAGCTATAAAATTTATCAGTCAGATAGCATAACGGAACGGCATCGGCATCGGTTTGAGTTCAATAATAAATATCGTGACATATTTGAGAAAAAAGGAATCCAGTTTGCCGGCATTTATCAAAAATCCGATTTGGTGGAAATTATCGAATTGACCAAACATCCCTGGTTTATCGGTTGTCAATTTCATCCGGAATTTAAGAGCCGGCCTCTGGAACCTCATCCTTTATATCGCGAATTTGTCGTGGCGGCCATCCAACATCAAGCAAAGGGTTAATCCATATATTTATGAACTCCAACACAATGAACGCGGAAATACGGCGCAAGTCTTTTCATTTGATCGGACTTTTAATCCCGATTTGCTATCACTATTTGACAAAAATATCCGCCTTATGGATTTTAGGAATTATTTGTATCCTCTACCTGGGTGTGGAAATTTATCGCAAATCCAATCACAAATTCAACCATTTTTTCATTAACACCTTGCGTCCCATTATGCGTGATTCGGAACATTATGCCTTTGCCGGTACGACCTATTTTCTATCAGGGTGTTGGCTGACGATTCTGTTTTTTGATAAAGATATTGCTATGCTGGCTATTTATTTATTTATTTGGAGTGATCTTGCAGCCGCTCTTGCGGGAAAATATTGGGGAAATAAGAAAATTATTTTCAATAAAAGTTTGGAAGGGAGTGTGGCCGCTTTGATTGTCGCTTTGGTTACAGGAGTTTTTTGTAAGCCCTTTATAATGAATGGGTTAGACATGTTTACCTTATGTATTGCTTCATTCTTATGTGCGTTTTTAGAATTATTTTCACCGGGGAATTGGGATAATTTCACCATACCTATTGGAGCGGGATTGGGTATTACCTTTTTTCCAGTATTAATGAAAGCATTTTGACATAAATTTGCTTGACAAGAAGTCCTAGTTAACGGATGATTTATCGCATGAGTGTACCAATAACTTCTAAAATAAGTGTGGGACAAGGGCATCCCTTATTAATCATAGCCGGACCCTGTGTTATCGAGTCGGAACAGCTTTTGATGGATGTCGCCGGACAAATGAAAGAATGGACGGATGAACTGACTTTACCCTATGTTTTCAAAGCCTCGTTTGATAAAGCCAACCGCACATCGGTCAATTCATTTCGCGGATTGGGCATGGAAAAGGGACTGGAGCTTTTGACAAGTGTCGAAAAATTGCTGGGATTGCCTTTGTTGACCGATGTACATGATGTGAGCCAGGTGAAACCAGTTGCAGAAGTTGTGGACATTTTACAAATTCCCGCGTTTCTTTGCCGACAAACAGATTTATTGATAGCAGCGGGGAAAACGGGGAAAGTGGTAAATGTAAAAAAAGGGCAATTTTTATCACCCCAAGAAATGAAAAATATCATCGAGAAGATTGAATCGGTCGGAAGCAAGATGATTTTGTTAACTGAACGGGGGACAACTTTTGGATACAATAATTTGGTCGTGGACATGCGGTCTTTACCCATTATGCGAAGTTTCGGGTACCCGGTGATTTTTGATGCCACTCATTCCGTGCAACAACCGGGAGGAATGGGGTCGGCGACCGGCGGGGATCGGCAATTTATTCCTTATTTGGCACGGAGCGCCGTGGCAGTAGGGTGTGATGGTGTATTTTTAGAAACCCATCCCAATCCAGAAAAAGCCAAATCCGATGGACCGAATATGATTCCTTTATCCGAAGTATATTCCTTACTGGAACAATTAAAAGAATTGCATGACCTTACTGCTAGACAGATGATCTCTAATCGAGGAAAGAAGAAACTAGAAACTGATACGGTAATCATTCATACGGATGGATGTTCTAAAGGAAATCCGGGAGAAGCAGGAATTGGGATTGTTTTTTCAGATGGAGCAGGGGAATCCTTCCATAAAATTTATAAATATATCGGTGAAACAACCAATAATGTGGCAGAGTATACTGCCTTGATTACGGCGCTTGAAGAAGCGCAAAAACAAGGGTTTAAGAAAATTGCCATTCTTTCGGATAGCGAATTAATGGTGAAACAGGTCAATGGGCAATACAAAGTGAAAGATGCCAATCTAAAAAATTTGAACAAGCGGGTTCAAGAATTATGGCAACATTTTGATACTGCAACCATTCAGCATATCCCCCGAGAAAAAAATGAAGAAGCGGATTCTTTATCCAATCTCGCGCTTGATAATAAGTAGCGGCGGGTCTGAGACCCGTTCCTACAGTTTTTTCCTGATTAAGGATAAAGTGTAGGATCCCCATAATCAGGGTCATCCTGATCACGATCGAAATCAACATTGGATACAGCTAGCAATCCCGGTTCATCACTGCGAGCGCCAAATTGAAATTGATAATAGGGATTTATTGCTTGGGCAACAGCCCGGTATGTTCCTGATAGAAGAACTCCAATTCCCGCCGACGCCATCAAATTACTCGGAGCGATTCCAATTTCCTGTTGACCGCTGGATTGAACACCGTAGGTGGAAACCAAAACAATTCCCAATGAATTGAATACTCCCGATTCCACTGTGAAGGTCGCCCGGGCACCGACTTCTCGACCTGGAGTAACGGCAAAGGTTGCTGCCTCATTACCGTGACCATTATTGGCAGTCCATTTGATTCCTTTTTGATTTAAACCTGAACCAGCACCCGCGAAATCCAGAATTAACGTATTGTTAGAAACTGATATTTCAGGAGAAGTACTTGCGCCAAAATAAATTTCTTGACCCCAGCCAACCGTATCTAAAGAAACATTGAAATCACCATAGGGATAAAAGAGACGGGTATTATTTCGATTGGCATATACCAAAGTTGGAGCACTATTGATTATTTGCAATTCGTCAATATAGATATTTCCAGCAGTGGATGCTTTGAACTGAAATTGAAGATAACCTGTCTCACTATTGCTGTGAACCAGAAGGGGGGTCTCCTGCCAGGTCCAGATCGTCGGAATTCCAAACCAGATATTGGCTGAAGCATCAGTTTGTTCACTGGGAGTAACGATATTGTTAAAACCGTACAAAAATGATTGATGCGCATTGCTACCGCTAGCCACGACGCGCATTCGCATGGTATACCATTGATTGGTGGTCATTGGAATCCAATTGAAAAGTTGTGGGGTTCCTTTGATACCACCAGATGCATTAGGAAATGTAAACTGCCAGACTCCGCTCGCTGGAATCCCCGCAGCATCTGTGTAAGTGCTAAGCCAACTGGAAATAGCCATAACGGTTCTTCCGGGTGGAATTTCCAGCCCATAGGCCGTTGTATCATTAGCCGTACTAAACGTACTTTGGGAAAGAAGATTGTTGTAAACAGCAATTTGTTCTTTGTCAATGTCCTTGCCATACGGAGGGGCAGAGACAGGTGAGGCAATAACATCCACATAAACCGGGCCTGAGAAAGACTGTAAAGATTGTATCCGAATAACTGTGCTATCAATCCATGTAGCGGTTACGATACTAGGATTGCTCATGATGATTGAACTGGGGTTTCCGAAAGATGGTGGTATAATCGGACCAAGAACATTGCTCATATAATTGGTCAGGTTCAATTCCCAGGAAGAACCGGCAGTTAACCCAATTATGGGTAATTTATCAATTTTGTAGGTTGAATATTTTACTTTATTAGAAGCGGTACTTGATCCCAAAGCATTTAAATCTTTATAAACATTGATTCCAGTAGTAGCAGCATTGTAACTGGATTGGGATACTGTACTTCCGGATAAAGAGCTTAATGTTATAAAGTTTACAGGTGTGGAAAAAACTGTTCCCGAACCACCGCTATTATAATATTCCAAGTTAATCGCATTACTCAAAGATTGTCCGACAAATAGTTTCAGGCTGGGGACGGTAGATAATACCGGTGCGGATATATTAGGATTATATTTACAAACAAATACATCATATCCTCCGGATAGAGTTGTATTATAAGCACCGAAAGTAACTGGAAAATTCGGTGAATTGGTGATTCCAGTAATATACACATCACCAGAAGAATTTACTAATACTCCGTATCCTTCATCGTCATCACTCCCTCCGAGATACGTTGAGTAAAGCAGAGAACTACCGCTGGGATTCAATTTGCTGAAGAAAACGTCATTCAGTCCTTCGTGGAAAGTGGTATCGTTGGTTCCAGAAGTCACTGGGAAATTAGATGATTGTGTAATCCCTGTGATATATATGTTATTAGCGGAATCCAAGGTAATTGCATTTCCGTAATCATCTCCTTTCCCACCTAATAAAGTGGAAAATATCAAAGTAGTGCCGGAAGAATTTAATTCGGTTACAAACACATCTCGTCCCCCATTGTTGGATGTATCAAAGGATCCCCGCACTATGGGAAAATTTGGGGATGATGTGTTTCCTGTAACATAAGCATTTCCGGATGTGTCAACTGCGATAGCCGCACCTACGGAATTCCCACTGCCTCCTAAAAAAGTAGAATAGACCAGAGAACTTCCAGTAGGATTGAGTTTCGTGATAAACGCATCTTCATTTCCATTGAATGAAGTATCCAATGCACCATGAGTAATTGGAAAATTTGTAGCATAGGTTTGTCCGGTTATATACGCATTCCCAGTGGAATCAACGGCTATTCCATTCCCCTGGCACAAATCATTTCCTTCTAAAAAGGTGGAATAAATTAAGTTAGAACCCGTTTGATTGAGTTTGGTAACGAAGACGGACTCCCCGCTGATATTTGTTGTTTGATAAGCATTAGGAGTAGACGGAAAATTTACAGAACCTGCGTATCCAGTAATATAAACATTCTCATTGGAATCCAAGGCAATCCCATAACTGTAATCGTTGCCACTGCCTCCCAGAAGAGTGGAATAGATCAGAGAATCACCGGTTGGACTTAACTTACTAACAAAAACATCTGACCCGCCGTTATTGTTTTTTTGATAAGCACTTGATGTTGTCGGGAAAGTGGTCGAAAAGGTATATCCCGTGATATATACATCTCCTTGTGTATCTACTACAAGACCTGCGCTACCGTCTGCGGCATTGCCTCCTATCAATGTTGAGTATAAAAGAGTACTCAAATCGGGGGTAAACTTGGTCACAAAAGCATCGTAACTCCCGCCGTTGAAACTCGTATCGTAAGAGGTTGATGTTGTCGGAAAATCAGTAGATGATGTCTGTCCGGTGATATAAATATATCCGGCGGTATCCTGGGCGATAGCAGTACTGTAATCATCATTACTACCACCCAGGAAAGTGGAGTAAACAAGAGTCCCCGCCTCTGAAATATTTGCAATTATTAAATTACAAATAAATATAACTAATATTTTTTTCATCATTTACGCTATATTTTATGGATTTTAATAGAGGTTTCACCGTTCAAAAGTTAGCAATGTTCATTATACGATTAATATTGTCAATGTTGCGGGAGATGAATTGCCGGATTATCGTAAGATATATTGCAGACTTACACCATTACGTTTGAGTGGACTTAATGCTTCGCTCGCTTCACCAAACATTTTATCGAACATAGTTGGTTCTTTCGGATGCATTTGAACGACTGTTGGTTCTCCTCGAATTCCCGCTAATTTACCGGCTAGCTTTATGGCCGTATCAAGATTTCCCAATTCGTCAACAAAGCCGGTTTCATAAGCCTGTTCACCGGTATAAATATTTCCTTCCGCATAAGGTTTAATATAGGCGGTTAATTCAGCATAAGTAATATTTTTTTTCAATTCCGAGAGATCTGTTTTCTTTAAAGATTCTGTCGATTGCCCAACATTTGGAAAGGGTATCTTTTTACTTAGCAAATGTATCTTGATTGCATTACCTCTACCCTCTACAACTGCGTTTAAAAATTGGATATAAACATTATTAATTACCCCTTGAAGATATTCTTTTTCTTCATCGGTCATAGGGCGATCCGGGGACCCGGTATCTTTAAATTTTCCACTTTTAATGACATTAAACTTCAATCCTAATTTATCGCCCAGCAGACCCTGCCAATTCATAAACTCCATGATTACACCGATACTGCCGGTTAATGTTCCCGAATTTGCTACGATTTTATTCGTTCCACAGGCTATATAATAGGCACCTGACGCGCCCAAATCACCCATCGAAGAAACAATTATTTTTCCTTTACCGCGAGCTGTAGTAACTTCCTGGTAAATTTCTTGTGAAGCGCCCACCGTTCCACCGGGACTGTTGATTCGTAAGACAATGGCTTTGATAGAGTTGTTTTCTGCGGCTTTTTTAATTAAATCAATATATTTTGCCGACTCCACAATTGCTCCTGAAATTTCAATTACCGCCACTTTATTATCTGATATGGAAAATTTATTATCAGAGCGCTCATTAAAAAATAGGGCAATTCCAATTAAAGTTCCCATGACAATAAATAAAAATAAACCCACAAGGATAATGCTAATCACAACCGTACGTGTTTTCATTATAATAGTTGACCTTTCATTGAAGCATATTGGAATTATAGACTACGCTTAATTGGTGTAATTGTCAAATCTAATATGCGTTACGACGTGCTTTCAAAGTCATCAAAAGAATCTTTATATCTAAAAGGAGGTTCCAGTTTTCAATATAATATATATCGTATTTGGTTCGTTCTTCTATCGATGTGTCCCCCCGCCATCCATTGACCTGCGCCCAACCGGTGATGCCGGATTTCACGCGGTGCCGCGCCATATACCGGGGAATTTCCTCTTTAAATTGATTGACAAAATGAGGTCGTTCCGGTCGTGGTCCTACCAAACTCATATCCCCTTTTAAAACATTAATAAATTGGGGTAACTCATCCAAGTTATATTTCCGCATAAAGCTGCCGAGCTTGGTTCGTCGCGGGTCATCCGGAGACGTCCATACAGGTCCGGTATCTTCTTCCGCATCCATTTTCATAGAACGGAATTTATAAATTGTAAAATGTTTTCCATCAATTCCAATTCGTTCCTGCCGATAAAATATCGGCCCTTCAGAATCCATTTTAATGAGCAAAGCCATCAATCCTAAAAAAGGACTTAACAATATTAGAGAAATACCGGATACAACAATATCCAATGTTCGTTTTATAACAATATTCCATCCTCGTAAAGGAGATTCTTTCAAAGTAAACAACGGAAATCCATCAATCTCTTCTATAGCCACCCGGTTAACCAACATCTCCAATAAATCGGGTGCCATACAAAAATCTACTATATTTTTTTCACTCTGGAGCATGAGTTGGAGGACTTTATCGCGATCTAGTTCAGGACAGGCAATGATAATTTTGTTCACTTCAAATTCAACCGCCAATTTATCGAGTTCCTGAATGGTACCAATAGGTTTTTCATTGGGAAATTCAATTTTAACTTCTGGCGTACCATTTACAAATCCAACAAATAAATATCCTGATTCCGGTTGCCGACGGATTTTATCTGCAAGGAGTTTGGCAACATGACCGGTACCGATAATAATTGCGCGATTGACCCCCCATCCTTTTGTGCGGAGATACGCCAACCCTTTGGCAAACAACCACCGATCTAAATTTATAATGAGGATGCTGAATACCAGACCCAGGAAAACCACCCAGCGCGATAAATCGTAATTGCGGAATACAAAAGTCAATGCCATTAAAATAAATGTTCCAATAAGGATTGAACGGGTAATAATATGAATATCATGTAATCCGAAAATAGTTTTCTTTATTTTGTAAAGTCCGTTATAGACAAATAATATTTCCCAAATAAGCAGGGTGAAACCCAATGCCCGAATATAATCTCCGGAATTAGGTAATCCACGGATTATTGGAATTATACGAGTATTAAATCGAAACCAATAAGCGAAAATAAATGATAATGCGATTCCCATGATATCGAGTAAAAACAGGAGAAACTGCAACCAAATTTCAAGATTTTTTCGGTTCATAAATCCTTGTCATTTTGTAAACATGTATGTTTCATCGCAATGGTATTTTAAACCAAAATTTAGAAAAGTGGTATATTGCTAATTTTAAGCAGGGTCGTTTTTAAACGGTTTTTAAACAATTTTCGATCAAAAGAAAGCACATGGTTTCGGATTGTATTTGCATCAAAGGCTGTATTTTTAAATTGTCGAATCCCATTTTTTAGCGAGTCACCGGTCGGCTCTGAGAATAAAATTCCTGTTTTCCCTGGAATTAAAGTTTCCAGAACACCTCCTTTCCCATAGGCAATGACGGGTTTTCCGCAGCTCATTGCTTCGAGCGGAGTGATTCCAAAATCTTCTTCTCCCGGAAATATAAACGCGCGGCACCCGCAATATAAATTTCTCAACTGGTCACCTTCGATTCGTCCTAGAAAATGAATATTCGATTTGGAGATCGTCTTCAAATGAGCGAACTCCGTACCGACACCTGCAATCTTTAATGGATACCCTAATTGATTAAAACATTGTATGGCCAAATCAATGCGCTTATAGGGAACCAGCGCGGAAACAATTAAAAAATAATCCTCTGGTTGACCGGGCTGGATATTGAAAAGTTCACAATCCACGGGAGGATAAATAACCACAGCATCTCTTCGATAATATTTTTTAATCTTTTGGGCAATGTTTTTGGAATTGGCAATGTAATGATCAACTCGCGATTGGCTGGAATAATCCCATAAACGAAGATAAGTAGCGGTGAAAGGTATAAAAAATCGAGACGTGATATTGTTTGAATCCTTGGAGAAATATTCATAATACATATCCCAAACATAGCGCATTGGCGTATGGCAATAACAAATATGCAGGGTTTTAGATCCTGTCAGTACACCTTTGGCAACACAATGGGATGTACTAATTACCAAGTCATAATCTCTTAAGTTAAATTGTTCAATGAACATGGGAAATAAAGGCAGATAATAGCGGTATTTACTTTTTGCGAAAGGAAGTTTTGATAAAAGTGGTGACGGAATCACTTTCATTTTCCGGATGGTCTCTGAAATATATTGAGGTTCATAAAGTAATGTGTAAATCGTGGCATCGGGAAAAAGTTCGCATAATACTTCCAGAACCTTTTCTCCACCCCGCATTCCATTTAACCAGTCATGCACCAAGGCAACTTTCATATTGTTTAATCTTGCAAAACCTTTCGATAGACCTCTAGTGTATCGTGAGCCGTCTTTTCCCAGGAGAATCGAGTTAGTTGTCTCTTTCCTTTTTCAATCAATTCCTGTCGAAGCGTCGAATCTGTAAGAATTTTTTCCATGGCGTCAGCCATTTCTTCTGTATTATAAGGATTAATTTGAAAGGCGGCGTCACCCACCGTTTCGGGTAGAGAAGAAAGGTTGGAGGAAATTACCGGAATATCCATCGCCATCGCTTCCAAGGGTGGAAGACCAAACCCTTCGTAAAGGGAAGGAAAAACAAATAATGCGGCATTTTTGTAGAAAACCGCCAGTTCGGTATCACTAATATATCCCGGTACAATAACTTTTGATTCCAGTTGATATTTGGCAATTTCTTTTAGAAAAGATTGCCGTAGTGGTTCTTTGGGGCCAAGAAGCACCAGTTGATAATCAGATTTTGTCTTTTGCAAAAAAATCCCAAAAGATTGGATTAACCGAATAACATTTTTATGCGGTTTATCTATCCCAACATGGAGAATATACGGTTTATGCATAGAATATTTTTTTAAAATAAGATGGATCTTTCCCGGGTCGGAGGCAAAACTATGATATTTCGGACTTCCACAATAAATGACATCAATTTTATCTTCCCGGACATGTAAATGTTTAATTAGGTCATTTTTAGTTGATTGGGAAATTGTGATGATTCTATGGGCATGAGAGACGGCTTTTTTTAATAGAAACCTTGCATACCTTTGTCCGATTGGATTAGAAATGCCCTTCGGGAATAGATAATGAATTAAATCATAAACCGTAATGACCAGTTTCCCTGAATAGGAAATAGGAATATTATAATGAGGGACATGCAATAAGTCGTATTGTCTAAAATATTTTTTGGGATAATTTACTTGTTCTTTGATTTTATATATCGGAGCAAAATAGGGATAGACTGAAAAATTCTTGTTGATGGTATATTTTGTTAATAAATCAGGACTTCCAAATAGTTGGAATTGGAATTCGTCGTTTTTCAACTCCAAAAATTGATTTAATAAATTTTCGATATACCGTCCAATACCCGAATGACGAATCATACGGGCGTCTATGGCGATTTTGTTGGGTAACTTGGAAATTCCGTTTTCCGGCATGGGTTCTGATTTTGTCACGAGTACCTGAAAAAGTCAACGCTATTAATGGGGAATAAAAATCGGAAAACTGGAGAAACAATGATGAAGCGTAAAGAAATTTGAAATTAAGAGAAAAAGAATTAATAGCTCGACGAGGAATGCCCCTCCGTTTTATATTCTCAGAAAGATGATTTCTCAACCGGCAGTACTCGTGGGGCATCATTATTTCTTTGGTTCATGGTATTCCCTCGCAGTTAACCATCCAGGGAATGCCAAATTGATCTGTGCACATACCGAAACCGGGAGACCAAAAGGTCTGCTGAAATGGCATCTGCACACCGCCATCTTTAGCCAAAATATTAAAGATACGCTCGCCTTCTGTTTTGTCCTTAAAATGGAGTGACAGGCTCATGCCTCCCGGTTGTTTGTAGTGGTCAGGTGGAACATCAGCTCCCAATAAAGTTGCATCACCAACATTAAGCGTGGCGTGCATAATCAGTTTGTGCGATTCCGCCGGCATCTTATTCGCTTCGGGTGATTCACCCCAAGTCATCTTGAAGGTGATTTTACCACCAAGAACCTTCTCATAGAATTTGAATGCGGACTCGCATTGACCATTGAAATTTAGATATGTGTTTAATTGCATAGTACTCTCCTTTAGTTTAGCCTCCTGCAATAGCTCCGACAATCATAAATGGTTCTGCGCCACTGACGACCGCATCAGGTAATTTGGTATCCGGTGATTCGAGAGACAGGTCTTCTTCACAGGCAAAGAATCTAATGAAGGGTCTGCGCTTCAACGTATCGTGTTCACGAATCGTCCCGCGCAATTGCGGATAGCGTGCTTCGAGGGCGGTGAGAACGGTACCCAGCGTTGCTATTCCTTCGACCTCAAGCTGTACCTCACCATCCACATGCGCTAATGTTCGTAAATGATATGGAAGTACCACACGTATCATTTTAGTGTTTGAACTTCAACCGAATACACCGCCGGGAGGTCGTGGACGATGGCATCCCATGAATCGCCACTGTCGGCAGAAGCGTAAACTTGTCCGCCAGTCGTGCCGAAATACACACCACATTCATCCATTGAATCAACG
This sequence comes from uncultured bacterium, assembly GCA_963768165.1. GTDB lineage: Bacteria > UBP4 > UBA4092 > UBA4092 > UBA4092 > CAVYHJ01. The sequence continues at coordinate 245,967 of CAVYHJ010000026.1, forward strand.
GCCATTGCGTCACGCAGCACATTGACGTAACAATCTTTTTGTGGGAGACCTTTCGTGAGAGCTTCCCATTCGTTGCCTCCAGTCCTACTGCGATATACGCGGAGCTTGCCGTCCGGCGGAAAATGTTCGGAATCGCTTTTGATAGGTACAACGTAAATTGTCTCAGGCTCGTGGGCATGGACGTCAATCGGAAAACCAAAATCAGTCGGCAGATTACCACTGACCTCAGTCCATGACTCACCGGCATTGTCGGTGCGCAGAACGTCCCAATGCTTCTGCATGTACAAAACGTCCGGCTTAGAGGGGTGCATAGCGATTCGATGAACACAATGTCCGACTTCAGCATCCGGGTCGGGTATGTAGTTCGAATGAAGCCCGCGATTTATAGGCTTCCACGTCTTGCCGTCGTCGTCGGTGCGAAAAGCGCCTGCTGCCGAGATAGCAATGTAAATCCTGTTTTTGTTTTTTGGGTCAAGAAGAATCGTGTGCAATCCCATCCCACCCGCGCCCGGCGTCCATTGCTGCGCGGAAGGATGCGTGCGCAATCCCGCGAGTTCGTGCCATGTCTTGCCGCCGTCGGTCGTGCGAAACAGCGCGGCATCTTCCACGCCCGCGTAAACTGTGTTCGGGTCAGTGAGCGATGGTTCAAGATGCCAAACGCGTTTGAATTCCCAGGGGTGCGGCGTGCCGTCGTACCACTTGTGCGTGCCTACTTTACCATCATAAATAAATTTATTACTCATACCTGAAGGGAATTCGCCTGGTTGCGGCAATTTTTCACCTCCAGGAATAGACCAGGTCTTTCCCCCGTCATCCGAGCGCTGAATGATTTGTCCAAACCAACCGCTGGTCTGGGACGCGTAAATGCGATTCGGGTCAGCGGGTGAGCCTTTGAGATGATACATCTCCCAACCCGCAAAATGAGGTCCGTTAACATTCCATTTCTTGCGTTTGCCATCCGAAGTAAGGATGAACGCGCCTTTCTTTGTGCCGACCAATACTCGTACTTTGCTCATGGCTTCCTCCTATTTAGATATTTGTTTACTTTAATGAATTAGCTCTTGGAATCGTATGCTTGTTTTAAGGTTTTAATGTCAATCTTTTTCATTTGAAGCAGTGCTTTCATCATTCTTTGAGACTTTTCAGGGTCGGTACTTTTTAATAACTCGCTCAAGACAGTAGGGACAATTTGCCATGACACCCCATATTTATCTTTCAGCCAGCCGCATTGAACTTCGTTTCCACTTTCGGTAAGCTTTTCCCAATATTCGTCTATTTCATCCTGAGTGTCACAGTTCACGATGAAAGAGATAGCTTCCGTGAATTTGAATACTGGTCCACCGTTTAACGCCATAAATTCTCGACCATCGAGTTGGAATGTAACGGTCATTACTGTTCCCTTTGGCATTTTGGAGACTTTTGCACTTTCTTCCCCATAGTAAGTAATTTTGCCAATCTTGGAATTCTTAAATACCGATACATAGAAATTAGCTGCTTCTTCGGCTTGGTTATCAAACCATAAGCAGGTACTGATATTTTTCATAGGGACACCTCGCAATTTTATTTTTGCATTTTTCCCAAAAGATTGTCAAGGCGGGGTAACTATTATTTATAGGAGGGGTATCAAGAGGGAAAAGGAATAAGGTAAAAGTTTGCTGAGTAGGATATAATGAAATGTTATAGGAGAAGATATGACTGATCAAAGAAGCTACAGGATACTTATTGAGACCATTTTTGGGAAAAGTGTAACAAACTTTGATGAAAGTACACGTTCAAATAATGTAACAGGTGCAATTTACGACAAAACTTATAATAAGTTTTGGAATGCCTTTTTTTATAGACTTTTAAGGTTGAATGCAATTTATATAAATCAGGATTCAAATAGAATAGAGTTAATTAGACAAATAAATGAACTTGCTAAAGATAATTGGAAGGGAGCTTATTCTGAATTGGTTGCGTATGATTTCTTTCATCAGGATTATCTGTTGAACAAAACATGGCAAACACAACCAATCAAGTTAAACAATACTATTACAGCGCAAGAAACCTTTGCTTCAGAATTAGGTAACACCAATGCAAATCTTGATGGTTATCTAGATGATTTTGGTGTCTTCTTTGACGTTAAATCATTTAAGGATAATGTTAAAGAAATATTTCAAGGTATTTACTATGATTTAAAAAGGGAATTGAAAACAGAATTCCTTATTCAAGAAGCACATAATTGGGATGTTTCATATGATGATTTCCAAGCAAAAAGAAAAGATTTATTAAATGAATTGGTTAATTTAAACTTACTTACAAATAAACCAAAAACAATAATATCAGGAGTTCTGCCCGAATTAAGATATAGTTTATTATGGGAAAAAGGAGTAACATTTTCCGAAGGGGCATTCAGTTCCTATACATATTCTAATAATATGCATATGACAGTATTTAATCATGCCAAGAAGTTTACTAAGAATAGACCATTTTATTTGGTTTTTGTTGTATTCCCTTGGTTTAATGGGATAATACATGATTTTCGAAATAGTAATCAAATATTTTACAGGTCTTTTTCAAGAAGAGTATTTTGTCAATACTTACATAGTAAAGATTTATTTTCTAGTTTTAACTCGAAATTTACAGGAAGCCAAACAATTTATGATGTTAGTAAAAAAATTACTGGCATAATATTTTTGGAAGATAAATTATTAAATGCACAAAATCCAAGTGATTTGAATATATCGGCTTACATTTATCATAATCCTAATGCAGATAACACAAGTTCCTATGTGCAGGATTTGTTTTCAGGAATGGATACTATATCAATTTATGATGATTTTAGTGATGATAATTATTAAGGATTACTACAAATAAACCAAGCAAAGAAAGAGAAAGATTGCTTCGGTTGCTGCGCTCTCTCACAATGACTAATTGTATTGACAACGGGAGAAATAGGTTTATAATATAATAAGAAAATTGATGGTATTTGACTCGATAAGCCCGAAAGGGAGAATCGGGGAAGACATTGTCAAGAGCATTTTGGATGCTTTTGGCAGTTAGAAATGTCAAAATAGAGAATTGGGATAATGTAACTTACCGCAAAGCAGGGTTGGTGCAATAAAATCAGGGTTTGGAGGTCAAGGGAAGTGGAATTGAAAATTTCAGTTCCACACCATCTTCGCTTCAGCTTCGTACCATCTCCAGTGGTCGTTCGATTAAGAGCCAGTTTCAAGTTTCAGGTTTCAAGTTTCAAGTTGGGGGTAAAAAGACTTTACACGGATAATACGGATAAAGAATGGATTTGATAGAAACCGTATTATATCAGGTAGAACACAGGGATTCTTCACCCGAAAGAGCAGGGTTCAGAATGACAATAATTAGGAGACAAGAAGCCGGATACAGGTAGAATACAGGGATTCTTCACCCGAAAGAGCAGGGTTCAGAATGACAAGAATTGGGAGACAAGAAGCGGGATACAGGTAGAACACGGGGATTTTGGTTCCACCCTGAAGGGTGTCCTACGTAGGAGAGCATTTATACTTGAATATTCCATGTTCCACCCTGAAGGGTGTCCTACGGGTAGACTGATAGGGTGTTAGACCTTTTGGTAGATTTGGGAGCCTTTGTCGAGGAATTCTTTAGATTTTTCTTTCATGCCTTGTTCTAGGGCGGATTGGTCATCAATGCCTTTTTGGATGGCGTAGGCGCGGACGTCTTCAGTAATCTTCATGGAGCAGAAATGGGGACCGCACATGGAGCAGAAATGGGCTTCTTTGGCTCCTTCCTGCGGGAGAGTCTCATCGTGCATACTTCTTGCGGTATCCGGGTCGAGGGAGAGATTGAATTGGTCTTGCCATCGGAACTCAAAACGGGCTTTAGAGAGGGCATCGTCACGGAGTTGGGCTCCCGGATGACTTTTGGCTAGATCTGCCGCGTGAGCGGCAATCTTGTAGGCAATAACGCCATCTTTAACGTCTTGCTTGTCAGGGAGACCGAGATGTTCTTTGGGAGTGACGTAACAGAGCATGGCACAACCGTACCAGCCAATCATGGCGGCACCGATGGCGCTGGTGATGTGGTCATACCCGGGAGCGATGTCGGTGGTGAGGGGGCCCAAGGTGTAGAAGGGTGCTTCATGACACCATTCCAGTTGCTTGTCCATGTTTTCTTTGATTTTATCCAAGGGGATATGACCGGGACCTTCATTCATGACCTGAACATCCTGATTCCAGGCGCGGGTGGTTAATTCACCTTGGGTCTTGAGTTCACCGAATTGGGCGTCATCGTTGGCGTCGGCGATAGAGCCGGGGCGGAGACCGTCACCGATGCTGAAACTGACATCGTAATGTTTCATGATTTCACAGATTTCGTCCCAGCGGGTATAGAGGAAATTTTCCTGATGATGAGCGAGGCACCATTTTGCCATAATCGAACCTCCGCGGGAGACGATCCCCGTCATGCGTTTGGCGGTTAAGGGAATATAGCGCAAGAGGACACCGGCATGGATGGTGAAATAATCCACACCTTGCTCGGCTTGTTCAATGAGGGTGTCACGGAAAACTTCCCAGGTTAATTCTTCGGCTTTGCCGCCGACTTTTTCGAGTGCCTGATAAATGGGGACAGTACCGATAGGGACTGGGGAGTTACGGATAATCCATTCGCGGGTCTCATGGATGTTTTTACCGGTGCTTAAATCCATGACCGTATCCGCGCCCCATTTGATAGACCATTGCATTTTCTCGACTTCTTCCTCAATACTTGAAGCGATGGCCGAATTGCCAATATTGGCGTTAATCTTGACCAGAAAGTTGCGTCCGATAATCATGGGTTCGGATTCAGGGTGATTGATATTGGAGGGGATGATGGCACGCCCGCGAGCAACTTCGGAACGGACAAATTCAGGTTTTAGATTTTCACGAATGGCGATAAATTCCATTTCGGGGGTAATAATATCTTTTTTGGCATAGTGCATTTGGGTGACGCAACCCGTTCCACGCAAAGCATTACGTTTGGAACGTAGGTATCCAGCGCGCTGGGCACCTACCTTAGTTTCAATGTATTCACTGCGGGAGTGAATCCAAGGTTCCCGTAGTTTCGGCAATCCTTTCCGTACATCAAATCCTTGGGGTCCGCTGGTGTCATAGACCTTGATTGGAGGATTGGTTTCGAGTTTCCCATTAGAAAGTTTTGTGGGTGTGAGTTGAATTTGTTGAAAGGGAACTTTGACACCCTGATTTCCCGAGATATAGATTTTCGTAGAATGACTGGATTGTAATTTCTTTTTAGAATGAGATTTACCGTTGCCATTTTTTTTCGCAGAGGATTTCATAACCAAACTCCTTTACGCTCGATTGAGTAGTGAGGAAAATACCATAGCAGGAATAGTTGGTCTCCCTACGCTGGTATAATCCATATCAGGTTCCAAGGGTATAATCTCAGTCCTCAACTACAGGACACCCCTCGACCAATGATAGATTTATTCTATATCCGAATCGCTTGGAAGACAAGTATGTACTATGAAATCCCTTAAGGATTTGAGGTTTTGGTATCTTCCCAATTGGTAATATTATCCGGTGCGCCGTCCTGACCGCTTTTCCCGGTTGACCAGATATCGTATTCATTGGGATTGTGTTCTCCAGGACATTTGTATTTATATTCATTACCCCAAGGGTCTTTGGGAATCTTTCTTAAATAGGGTCCGGTCCAATCTTTGGGAATCGGAGGGGATGTAGGCTTTTCAATTAGGGCTTTTAATCCTTGATCCGTAGTTGGGTAATCGTTATTCTGAAGAAAATAACGTTCAAGAATATTCTCAAGAGATGCTATATCTGCCTTGGTTATTTTTCGCTGTACCGGGGGGAGTTGGTTTGCAAGCCTGGGAAGAACCGCGGCTGCTAAAATCCCTATGATTACTACCACCAACATAATTTCCATTAGGGTAAAACCGGAATTTTTTAAGATTAGATACTTTTTCATGTAGCCTCCTTTTCTGTCAATAGGAATTACTTAGAGGCTTATATAACGGTTGACTTTCCCTTAAGATTTAATTGATTGGATTATTTCTTCTTATAATCCGGGCAGGTTTTTGCGTTGGGTCTTTCACGGCGAATGCAGGCGTTACCCCAATTATATTTACAGGAATCGCAGAGGATAGTATTGGGACTAAAGGACAAACGGATTTTTTGAAGAAGATTCTTTAAAAAAGACATTTACGGGATTAGGGAGTGCCGCTGGAAGTTTTCTTTTCTTCCCAGTTAGTAATATTATCATCCGTTCCATCTTGCCCGCTTTTGCCAGTTGACCAAATGTCATACTCATCGGGATTATGTTCCCCGGGACATTTGTATTTATATTCACGTCCCCAAGGATCTTTAGGCAGCTTTTTTACATAAGGTCCATTCCAATCCTTTGGAGTAGGAGGTGAAGTCGGTTTCTCTACAAGAGCTTTCAAACCTTGGTCGGTTGTAGGATAATCGCCATTCTGAATATAATAGGTGTCCAAAACATTTTCAATGGTAGCGATGTCGGAATGGGCAGTCCTATTCTGGACAAAAGGTAATTGTTTGGTTAATTTGGGCAATACAGCCGCGGCAAGGATACCAATGATGACCACTACAAGCATGATTTCCATAAGGGTAAATCCAGCATTTCCCACCCTATATGCTTTATTCATAATAATCCTCCTATTGTATTATACCAAGAAAGGTTACCAACTACCAAGAGTATTGGTTGACAGGAGTTAATATCAGCAGGAATATTAACTTTTAATTTGCTCCAAGAGATGATTGACCACCCGGCGGAAATTAGCATCACGTTCCATGTCCTGTTCCACTTTATTACAGGCATGCATAACCGTGGTATGGTCGCGCTGGCCAAAGGCGGTACCTATCTCAGGAAATGAATTTTTCGTGAGTAATCTGCACAGGTACATGGCGACTTGGCGGGGTTCGACAACCCCTTTGTTTCGTCTTTTTCCATTCAAATCTTCAAGGCTAATCTTATAATAATTGACGACCGCTTGTTGAGTAAATTCAATATCAATCTTTTTTTGTTTCTTTTCTTCCATGATTCCATGGAGGACTCTTTTGGTCGTGTCCAAAGTAATGGGGTTACCGGTGATAGAAGCGGAGGCGGCAATCCGTATCAAGCAACCTTCCAACTGCCGAATGTTCGATTGGATATGGTCGGCGATATACAGGATTACTTCATTGGGAACGATAATCTTCTCTTGTTCCGCTTTCTTTTGCAAAATCGCCATACGGGTTTCCAGGTCGGGAGATTGAATATCTGCAATTAACCCCCATTCAAACCGGGAGAGCAATCGTTCCTGAAGGGTTGGAATTTCCTTGGGCGGGCGGTCGCTACTGACGACAATTTGTTTATGAGCGCTGTGCAGGGCATTAAAGGTATGGAAAAACTCTTCTTGAGTTCCTTCTTTCCCCGCAAGGAAATGAATATCATCAATCAGCAAGATATCAATATTCCGGTAAATCGCCTGAAAATCCTGACGGCGGGAATGGGTGACAGCGGTTATAAAAGCATTCATGAACTGTTCGGCAGAGGTATAGAGAACACGGTGAGCTTTGCCATTTTTCCGTGCATAATGACCAATCGCATGGAGTAAATGAGTTTTCCCCAGCCCATTTCCACCATAAAGGAATAATGGGTTATAGGCCTTTGCAGGGTTCTCGGAAACGGCCAGTGATGCCGCATGAGCCAGACGATTACTTCCACCGATAACAAAGGTATCGAAGGTATATCGTGGATTGAGGGTGCTTTCCGTTGCCAATAATGGAACTGGTGATAAAATCGATTCACTGGATGATTCACTAGATTTGGAAGACTGGTTTAGTTTTTCTGTAGTGAGGTTCATAGGTTTTGAGGAATCAATTTGCAGTTTTACTTCTATCGAATATCCTGTTAATTCATTTAAGGTAACTTTAATATCATCAAGAAAATGGGAAGCGATCCAATCACGATGATACTTACTGGGAACCAATAATCTAATCTCATTTTCAGAAATTCCAATACACTCAATAGGTCGAAACCACGTTTGTAAATTTTCTTGACTGACTCTTCGTTCCAGAACAAGCAAAACTTGTTCCCATAATTCTGCTGTTTTTGTAGTCATAAACTCTTTACGATTTGACGCCTGTATAAAGAAGATAAACTATTGTAAAAAGGGCGATTATGAAGTCAAGTCTCACGTGTCCCATTAAACAGAACACGTTGCTTTAATGACAAATCTTTCCCTTAAAATTAAGCGTATTTTTAAAAGAGTGGAGAAGAAGAAAACTTTTGTATTAACCAGTTTTCTTATTTTTCTTGATTTTTCACACTCGGCTTGGGTTATCAAACAAATGATTATGACGAAGAATACCGCTTCTAATTATAACAAGCCCGTGTCCGTTCCCCACTTTCCAGTTCTGAGCCACTTGGTTAGTGACTTAGTCCGGCAAATCTGTCCCCTTTCCTTGCAATATAAAAACGAATAGCGAAATACTAACATAGAGAAAACGAGATTGCAAGTGTTTTTTTTTACAGTTCTTTTTACAGAATTTTTTGCATTTAGTCCACGACGCGAAACCTATCGAATTCATTCAACTTATCGTACCAATCCTTTGTAGAAGCCGATGGGTTCTGGATATTTCTAGCAGCGGCCTGTCCCATCATAATGGAATGGTCAATATTATTATGATGAAATAGTCCCTGGCGTCCCGTGGTGATTAAGTTATCCAGTGTGCGTAAGTATTGGAAAATCTGGTTAAGTTTGGATCGATAATTGAAATCATAAATCGGATAGGCGTTGCGGATTCGGACGATATGATAATCTTCAATATCCGTTTCATGAATTAATTCCGAAGCCAGGAAATCACCCAATACAAAATCATAAATTTCCATATCCGTGGAATTCCAACGTGAATCATCCGGAAAACAGGTTAATTCGCCAACCAGGGAACTTTTGTTTGGAGGACACAGAGCGGCACTGAAATTTTTGGGTTGATGAATTCGCGTAATATGGAAATCTTCTTCAGGAAAATAAAGCCAATGGTCATCGCTAATATGCGGTTTTCGAATCAACAAACAAATTAACAAAATACTTCGATGGCGCAGGTTTTTAGAAACCCTTACCAGTTCTTGATTTTCCGGATGGGTTAATCCGACCAAAGTGGATAGTGGAATTGTGGAAATGACTTTATCACATGGGAATCCTTTTTTCCCTTCCGCCGTTTCGCAAACAACTTCCGTGACGGTATTCCCGTAAAGAGATTGTTCCACTTTTAATTCGATTATTTTTTTAGAGCAATAAATTTCCACTCCCAATTTTTTTACCCGTTCTGACAATTCTTCCGCGATTACACCAACGCCTTTTTGAGGATAATAAAATTCCTTTATAGCCGTTTTGGGTTGGTCTGGAGACGGTCCTTTAATCAGGTCTTTAATTGTATCCGTCAAATTCTTTTGGGATAGACGTAGCCTGGCGATTTCGGCAGAAATTTCCGTGGGTGAAATTCCCCAAACTTTTTTCGCATAAGGTAGAAAAAAGAAATCGCACATGGCTTTCCCAAATCGGTTTATGAGATACCCCGAATAATTGGAATCGTCCGCTTTTTTATTTTTCGGAGTTAGTTTGGAGGAAAGGTAACTGGTGATAAATTTTAATCCCAGAGCCGGGGGAAGATGACGTAATAATTCTTTTGCCTGGGGAGGATATTCATAATACCAACCTCTCAATCGCATCCGGCTTTTTCGTGGAACCGAAAGTAATTCATTTCCACAAAGTTCTTTGATAAACTGCATGGTCTCCGGAGATTCCGAATAAATCCGGTGGGGACCCATGTCAAAGGTGAATCCTTTATAACGGGAATTTTTTGCCAGCCCTCCGATTTCCGGTGAAGACTCCAGGATTTCCACTTGACAACCATTTTTTGCCAATTCATGAGCGGCCGCCAATCCCGCAATTCCTGCTCCTAAAACAATTATTTTTTTCATCTTAGTCTTTAAATCTATATTTCAAAAGAATATAAACGGCTTGGATAAAATCCCGCCACCCGATTTTTTTCCCTTCTTCAAATGTTCGCGCAACGAAGGTTACCGGCACTTCCGTAATAGGATACCCGCGTTTTAAAACTTTTGCGGTCACTTCCGGACAAAACTCAAACCGTTGACAGATTAATGGAATAGATTTGATGACCTCTGTGCGAAATGCCTTATAAGCGGTCGCTTCATCGGTAATCCGCTGACCGTATAAAAGGGAAACCAAGGAAGCCAGAAAATAATTCGCCACCCGGTTGGGAAGACGCATTTGTTTGACCACGCCCTTGAATCTTGACCCGTAGGAGACTTGCGTTTTTTCCTGGAGAATCGGTTCAATAACCATAGGAATTTCCGAGGGATTATATTCCATATCCGCGTCCTGAATGATAACAATATCACCGGTGACGTGCGCCAATCCTGTGCGGATACTGGCACCTTTCCCTTGATTTATTTTATGATAAAGAACGATTGTATCAAGCTTGTTCTTTTCCTTTTCAAGTATTGCCCGCGTCCCATCCACCGAACAATCATCTACTAAAATCAGTTCTTTTTCGAAAGGGATTTTTCGCACGTTTTCCAATACCTCTGGAAGTAACCGTTCTTCATTAAATATAGGAATTACAATTGACAATTTCATTTTAGACATAATACGTTGTCTGAGAATCTTTGTCAAAAAGGAACAAGGAATTAACCGAATATAAACTAATGGCTATTGATGAATTATATGATACTAAATCAGTATAAAAGAATGAAATTAAAAGAAAGATAGCGAGCTCGAGTAGAAATATGAGAAAATGGTTGACAAAAGAGAGGATACGGTATAGGTTTAGAATTATGAAAAAAGAAAAGTGGGTATCCAGAAGAGTGGCGAAAAGTTTTGTATTATCGCTTTTTATGATAGGGCTTTTATCTCCGGTGTTGAGTGATATCGTGACATTAGAGAATGGGAATGAGATTTTTGGAGAAGTGATTATGGAAGGGGAAAAGATGGTTAAAATCAAAACCCCGGCAGGGAATTTGGAATTTCCCCGAGACCATATTACCAAGATTGCACGGGAATCTCTGTCGGTAACATACGGAAAATTCGGGAAATATTATGTAGACCGAAGTGAATATACCAAAGCCGTTGCTGCTTACGAAAAAGCGCTGCAGTCCGATCCGCAAAACGCCACTTTAAAAACTCAATTAGAACAGGTTAAACAATTGGCCAAAACGGTGAGTACTTCTCAAGCGGACAGCTTGATTAATGCCGGGGATAACGCGGTGGTTCAGGAACAATATAACGATGCCATTGATTCCTATGCCAAAATTACGACAATGAATTTGGGAGAAGGATGGAATATAAAAGCGTTTAAAAAAATAGCTCATGTCTACATATTGCAGGCAAACCTCGCTCAGGAGGCATCAAAACGGGAAGATTTTGTAAGGAAAGCGTTGGTTCTCGATCCGCAATCGGCAGAAGCACTTTATGAACAAGGAATGATTTATCTTCAAAAAAATCAGAATGAATTAGCTCGACGACAATTCGAGCAAGCGCTGACATTTGATCCCACATATGACAAAGCTCATCGTATTTTGGGAAATCTTTATTATGGTGAGCAGAAATTTCTGGAAGCTACGGAACATTACGAACAGTTAAAAAAGATGTCGCCGGATTTATTTTCCAGTGTAAAGCAGAATTTGATTTCTGCGTATATGACCTTGGGAACCCAAGCGTACCAAAACCGGAAATATGATGAAGCGCAGTTATGGCTGGAAAAATATTTGGATTTGGATCCAACAGGAAACTGGTCACTTCTCTATCAAACCCAATACGAGTTAAAAAAGCTGGTGATTGATCCGACCCAATCGGACGACCATTTTAAATTGGGATTGTGGTGTCAAGATAAAAACCTGGATAGTGAGGCATTAACTGAATTTAAGACCGCCTATAAGCTGAACACAGCGAATTTCAAGGCCAAACGGAAAATGATCGAGCTGTATGACAAGTTTGCTTCCGGTTTATATCAGACGGGGACACTGAGTTTGAATTCACAACAATATTATCAGGCGATAGCATCATTTACGCGGATTACCGCCAATTATCCGGAGAGTTCGTTTTATGCGGATGCCAGCCGGTTAATCGGTACGTCGAAAGAACAATGGTCTGAAAATCTATATAATACTGCGAAAGCAAATTTCGACTCAAATTATTTTGATAAAGCATTTGATGGGTTTAACACCATTGTCCAGAATTTTCCCGATTCTTCACGGTTTATAGATGCGCAACGGATGCTGGCGCGTACCAAATCAAAAATCCGATTTGAAACGGTTCCAGTGAATGATAGAAAACAAAAGTTGGATGAGTTGCAAAAACTTGTTGATTCTTCCACCGGGGAGGACCGGGAGGCATGGGACAAGATTTTGGAAATGGAAACCATGTCCCCATATGATTTCGAGGCACGGCTGACGAATTTAAATTATCGGGAGCGATTATTGCTTCACGATAACTTGGAAAGAGTCGTCTATCTTTTTTATGACCCGGACAAGGATGTAAAAGAAAGCAAGTTATATTCTATTTCTTTAAAGTATCAATTGCCATTGTTTGATAAATCCAAAGTCCGTAATGTCCAGGAAGTTTCCAAGGTCTACCAATTTGCTTTATTATTGGCTTCCAGTGTGGGAGGGGATTATTATACTGGCTGGCAGCAACTGATTCCTTATTTTTCGACCAGCCGAAGTGAATTGGAAGATGCGAAAGCCAAAGGCGAATTTTCAGACGAAGCCGTCCGCTTGATTGAAGAACATGGATCGGAAGTCGTCCGAATGTTGAATTTGCAGAGAAACTGATGCAAGAGACCGCGAATAATCCAAACATTCGAAAGGAGGCGATGGGTCAGAAACCGTTTGCGCCAAGTGCCCACTATAAACGGAATTGCCTCCGGTTTTGTGGCAATCTTGGAATTCGTCCATCCTTCCCCATATAATTTTCGCTAGAATCATTCTTAACGCCGTACATTGATCTCTTAGGGCAAAGACCCATCTTTTCCTGGAAAAGTTCTGCCCTTTGCCATCCACGTGGAAAAAACCGTACTTTCGAGAACATAAAAAACTTATCAGAACCCTAATGGGAATGGATTTTCTGGCCTTGATCGGGCTTGAAGCAATAGATGTCCAGAAAAAGTTACCAGTCCCAAACAGATGTTTTTCTCATCTTGTAATCTGCATTCTTATATCTAAAATTTATATATTGTCAATCCCAGAAGTAAATGATATAGTTTCATGGAACGCCGAAAGAGAATCGGTTTGACAATGGGTTAGCCGGATTCTATAATTCCATATAAAACAAGATTAGTAAAGGACTATGGTATCAGATGATTAACATATTTTTGGTCGTCGTGATCATTGTCTACGCGGTGTGGATATCTATTATATTCTGGGTAGATAAAGACGCCCACGAACGTGAAAACCCATCACGTGAGAAATGGAATACGCTGGTCTTTTTTACCGGACCCATGGGATTAGGAATTTATCTATCCAAGCAAGGTAAAACCTCCTACCGTTGTCCTAAATGCGGGAAAAAATTGAAAGACATGAAAATAGCAGTTTGTCCGCATTGTAAAGAGAGATTAACTTTCGATATAGCGAGCAATGTTTTTTTCGATCAAATGCGGGATTTTGACGAATCTAAATTCCGGGTTATGGGAAAAAATGCGGACGCACTTAATGTTATCCCCGATTCTGCGGAGAAATTATCTTCCATTAAAGCGGTAAAAATGATTATTGCTCATGCTCTTGACCAAAATGCGACGGATATCCATCTGGAACCGGAACATGAAGGAATTCGCGTTCGCTATCGCATGGATGGAGTATTGCAGGAAGTTCCCGGTCCGCCGAAGGAATTACAGGGACCACTTATCCCCTGCGTAAAAGCGCTGGCCGAATTAGACGTGGCAGAGCGGAGAAAACCTCTGGATGGACGCATGCAAGTCACATATAATGATCGGAGAACCGATATCCGCGTCAGCACCTCGCCCTCCATTCAAGGGGAGAAAGTTGCCATGCGGATTTTAGACAAGTCAGATGCGTTGCTGGATATTACGCATCTCGGGATGAGTGATAGTTTGACCATAAAATTCAATAAATTATTGACCAGTCCCCAAGGAATGATCCTTGTCACCGGACCAACCGGTAGCGGTAAAACCACAACTTTATACGCCGCTCTTTCCAACATTGACGCTTCTGCCAACAACATCATGACTATCGAAGACCCGGTGGAATATCAATTGGACAGCGTGACGCAAATTCCTATAAATTTGCGAGCGGACGTGACGTTCGCCAGCGGACTACGTTCTATCTTGCGGCAAGACCCGGATATTGTCATGGTCGGTGAAATCCGAGACAAAGAAACAGCGGCAACCGCATGTCAAGCCGCCATCACCGGTCATTTGATTTTTTCAACCTTACATACCAATGATTCCACGGGAGCCATCGTCCGTCTGCTGGATATTGGAATAGAATCTTACCTGATTTCATCGGCAATACTGGCGATATTGGCGCAACGGCTGGTCCGTGTCAACTGTCCCCACTGCAAAATCAAGGAAGAACCGCCACCCGAATTATTGGAAGAGATGGGAATAGGAATAGAGGACCAAATGAAATTCTATAAAGGCAAAGGTTGTAAAGAATGTAAATTTACAGGGTACAGCGGACGAACCGGTATTTTTGAACTATTTTTTATAGACGATAATATCCGCCAGATGATTGACGCGCGGACATCTGCCGTAACCCTGCGAGAATTTGCCATTCGCAATGGCATGACACCCATGTTGGAAGATGGAATTGATAAAGCTAGAAAGGGCATTACCAGTCTGGCGGAAGTAACTTCAACAATTAAATAGGATACTCTTATGCTGGATTTAGTCTATGTATTTGATATTGCAGTCATCCTGATTGTACTGGGATATCGTGGGAATAAGAACGGGATGTTACCCGAATCCCTTTTCTGTCTCTCCACTATCGCCGCCGGATTTGCCGCAGAAGGAAATAGTGAATCGTTTAAAAAGATTTTATTGAATTTACCTGGGATGAACGATCCGTTCATCAGCGGAGCTATTAGTTATGCGCTGGTCTTTATCCTCATTCGCGTAGGATTAGCCATAATCGGATTACAAGTATTTACCCAATTACGCTCCACCCCTTTCATGGAACCGCTCAATAAAATTGTAGGAATCCTTTTGGCGATTATTAAAGCTGTATTCCTTATTAGTTTCCTATTACGATTTTTATCAGGCCTCTCCACATTTATCCCCGAACTGACAGTCCCGATTAAAGATAATTCATTTGTTATCTTTTTTACGGACATTCTTTACAACATTTCCCAATACTTTTCTTAATGAACCTCACTAGTCTATCTCATGCTCATTGAACTTCATGTCAAAAACTATGCGTTGATCGATGAACTCCATTTGTCATTCGACCCGAATCTGACTGTATTTACGGGGGAAACAGGTGCTGGAAAATCCATTCTCATTGACGCGTTAAATCAGGTATTGGGTAATCGTGCAGACTCTAATTCCATCCGTACCGGTGCGGAGGCCGGCACTGTGGAAGCGCTTTTCGATATTCGTTCACTAAAACATCTTCCCAAACAACTGGACGAGTTGGGTTATACTCTGGATGATCCGGAACAATTATTATTACGACGGGAGTTATCCCGCAACGGTAAAAATCGGTGTTGGATTGGCGGACAGATATCCACCCTTGCCACGTTGCAACAAGTGGGTCAGGAATTGGTGGATATGCACGGCCAACATGAACATCAATCTCTTCTGAAATCGTCGAAACAACTCGATACGTTGGATGAATTTGGCGCGACTCTATCATTACGAGAGAAAGTGCGGGAATTGTTTAATCATGTCCACGATATCCGGGAGGAACTGGAACATTTAAAACAATCGGACACGGAAAAGCAAAACCGGATTGAATTGTATCGTCATCAACTCAATGAAATTGAATCTGCGGAGTTAAAAGAGGAGGAAGAAGAATCACTAACGCAACAACGCCAGTATTTTCGTCATTCCGAACAATTATTGCGCTTGACCACTTTGATTTTAATGGAACTGAACGGTTCGGAAACGGAGCGCAGTGGAATGATCCCATCCCTGGGAAAAATTCGGTCTGCGTTTCGGGAATTGCAGTCGGTAGATACCACGCTGGAGAATCTAGATAAACAACTTGAACCTATAGAGATTACCCTGGAACAGATATACCGAGAAATGACGGTTTATCTTGAGAAAGTGAATATGGATCCGCAGCGCCTGGAACAAATCGAAGAACGGCTGGATATCCTACACCGATTAAAACGCAAATATCAAACTAATACAATCGGCGAGTTACTCGCGCTCCATACAAAATGGAAAAACGAATTGGAGGGGTTGGCACATCAGGAAGAACGCATAGGTGAATTGGAAAAAAGGTTACAACTGGCAACCAAGGAATTGTCCGCTACCGCTGTTCAATTATCTGAAAGAAGAGAACAAGCCGGGAAACAATTATCTAAAAAAATCCAAACTGAATTGGCGGAACTGGGTATGAAACATGCTTCCTTTCAAATCGCCGTCCGTCGAAAAAAGGACCCTAACGAATGGATTTCTCATGCAGGTGAATCCTATGCCATATCTTCCACGGGGATAGATGATACCGAATTTCTCTTTTCCGCCAATGCGGGAGAACCGGTAAAACCCTTGTCAAAAGTCATTTCCGGCGGGGAATTATCTCGAGTGATGTTGGCGTTAAAAACTATATTTGCCAAAGCGGACAGGATACCCACCTTAATTTTTGATGAAATTGATGTTGGCATCGGAGGTGCAATGGCCTCCACAGTAGCGCGGAAATTACAAGAGATTGCCCAACTTCGTCAGGTTTTGGTAATCACTCATTTACCGGTCATTGCGGCATCGGCGAAAACTCATTTTTGCGTCAACAAGGTACAGGACGCAAAACGCACGGCCGCTCAAATAAGGCGTCTTGAAGCGGAAGACCGCGTTCAGGAAATCGCCCGGATGACCAGTGGAGACCTGGTTAGTAAAGCCTCCGTCACTCATGCCAAAGAATTACTGGCACAATCTTCTTCTCAGAAAACTTCCTCAAAAAAGATCCCTCGTTAAAAAATACGTTTTTTTGGTATACTAAACGTATATGTCCCAGAGGTCCTTGATTACATATAAAATGATCAATTTACTCCTGTTACTCTTCTTAGTCAGGACGACGATTACTCGTGCCGCGTCGGTAGATTATCCGGAATATGGTGGAAATTACAATATTCCCATCCCCTATTCCCCTGATTCACTAGACCCGGCTATGGCTTCCTCCCCGGTAGATAGACTTATTTTGAGCCAAATATACGAAGGACTTGTACGAATTGATAGTGACGAACAGGTTCAACCGGCTTTGGCAGATTCCTGGGAATCCACGGATACAGGGCTTACATGGCAATTTCATTTAAAAAAGAATGTCCGATTTCATAATGGGCAACCCTTTGACGCATCCGCCGTGGAATATTCCTTTAAACGGTTATTAAGTTCCGATCTTCATTCTCCCAAAACTTGGATTTTGGATTCTTTGGTTGGAACCCGGGAATACATTATGGGACAGGCAGCTACCATTTCAGGAATTAAAATCATAAATCCATGGACAATCCAATTCCAATTAAAATATCCTTCAGAAGATTTTCTGACCTATCTCGGTTCGTTACCCGCCTCTATTATTTCCCCTTCGACCACAGGCACTATAGAACAAAACCTCGTAGGCACTGGACCTTTCATATTCGACCGAATGGAAAATAATCAAAAGTTTACGTTGAAAAAAAATCCTGATTATTGGGAAGGCCGGCCCTACTTGGACGCACTTAATTTTATTGTGTATCGTCAGAAAGAAACACAAATGCTGGAATTTGAATTAAATCATTTACAAGAAACTCCTATAGCGGAAGCCGACTATAGGCGTATCAGTTCGGATGACCGCTGGAAAGATTTTATTTTTAAATCTAATTGCCCGGGTTTTGTTTATCTCGGGTGTAATTTAGTAAAAAATCCAGTAAATAATCTTCGCTTTCGCCAGGCGCTTTCCCAGTCTATTGACCGAAATAGTATATTAGCCATTATGTTAAATAATCATGGTCTAGTTCCTACCGCCTATTCCATTGAATCGGATACCACGCAATCTTCACCGTTGTCATTTTCTATTGCATCGGCCAAACAATGGGCGCAACCCTTCACCAAACAGACGGTCTCTCTACTCATTCCGTCCGATTCGGTGGTCACTCGAAACATCGCCCAGCGAATTCAACTCAGTGCCCGCATGGTTGGACTGATATTAAAGATTCAAGAGTTACCTTATCCTGAATTCTACCAGTCCATACAAAACGGAAATTATGATTTATTTTACGGGTCTTATTCTCCGGCGTTGGATAACCCTGACTGGATGTTACGAGAATTATTTGTGGAACCCAATCAAGGATATTCGGGAAACGCGTCTCTCTTTTATAGTTCTGAATTTGGTTCCTTACTCAACAAATATGCCACGGAAATATCCGATACCGCACGGGAACAATTAGTGGATCAGATGAATGACATTCTATTTGAATTCCTGCCTTTAATTCCATTGTATAACGTGGAGCCGATGATTTTACACCAGCCCAATGTATATAATTTGAATTCTTCTAATCTCAATGATAGCGACAGGAGTTCAGTCTGGATGAAAGAAGAATAATGTGGAAAATATTACAAAATAGTATCGCTTTGCAAAACTTTCTATGGGTTGTCTTTGCCATAGTAATGTGGAGTTCGGTATTTTTGGGGATGGTAAAAATTGATCCATACATTCCCAATCCTGGAGAAGTGAGCCCGATTTTCTGGAGCACTTCGTATCTGGCGTTATTATCCGGCATTGTGTTGGTAGGTACGACCCTGTATTTGATTGACCGGTGGATTAAAGCCTCCTCCTCTATTCCTGTTTTATTTGGAATGACGCTAATCTTTGCCGCTTTTGTTCATTACATCAACCAACTTTCCCATCAAACGGCTTTGACTTTCTTATTGATTGATATTTGCCTTATCGGTATTGGTTGCCATATTGGCAAGATAGTAGCCTTGGGTGTAAACCAGCGGAGTTATTTAATCCCCTTAACCTTGGTTGCTTCCGTGACGGATTTATGGAGTGCCTGGGGCGGACCAACGCATGTTATTGTCCGGGAACCTCTCCTGCAAAATTATTTTCTGATTACCTACCCATTATTGGGTTCCAATGCCATCTTACCGACGCTGGGCTTGGGGGATATCACATTTCTGGCTTTATACTTCGGACTCTTACCTCAATATAAATTAAAAGTCCGCGCCACCAGTTGGGCGATTATATTGGCATTTTTAGCAGTTTTCTTATTATCCTTACTTGCTGAAAAAGATTTGCCTGCCATCCCCTTTATTTCCGCCGCGTTTTTAACCGTCAATTGGAAACAATTGGAATTCAAAAAAGAAGATGTAAGAACTACATTTATATTCATTGGTGTATTTTTTGTAATAGCCTTTCTCTTTATCAAATTTGGGCATTAATTTTCTATTATGTCATCCGCTAGAAATATAAAACTCGTTCTGGAATATGACGGAACCCATTTTCATGGCTGGCAGTTTCAATCTAATGGTATTTCCATCCAACAAATTTTGGAAGGAGTCCTTGGAAAAATTGTCGCGCATCCCGTCAAACTCACCGCTGCCGGACGAACAGATACCGGAGTTCATGCCAAAGGTCAGGTAGTCAATTTTCATACGGAAAGTAAAATCCCGTTGAATAACTTAATTCGTGGTGTTAATTCCATCGTCTCTCCGGATATTGTTATATTGTCCGCGGAGGATATGCCGGAAAAGTTTAATGCCCGAAGGGACGCGACATCACGGTGGTACCGTTATCGAATATTAAACCGTCATTTGCCAAGTGCTTTTGAAGCCCGGTATAGTTATCATTATCGGGTACCCCTGGATATTGAGAAAATGGAACTGGCGGGAAATTATCTTTTTGGAAAACATGATTTCTCCGCTTTTAATGCCAGTCCCGATCTTAACCAAAACCCTGTCCGCACGATTAAAGAGTTTTCCATTGAAAGTGAAAAAGATATTCTGAATATTGATATAAAGGCCAATGGTTTCTTTCATCACATGGTCCGCACGATTGTCGGTACATTGATAGAAATCGGGCGTGGTAAAATGAGATACCAGCAAATGGAACGCATTATTCATTCTAAAGATAGGAAACTTGCGGGACCTAACGTCCCTCCATACGGTCTTTTCTTGATGGGTGTCGAATTCAAACATCAAACTTTAAACTCTAAACCCTAAACTCGAAACTTTATTTATGTTGCACATCGCCATACTCGCATCCGGTAACGGTTCCAACCTTCAGGCTATTATAGACGCCATCGAATCTCATAAACTGGATGCTAAAATCCAATGTGTCCTCAGTGACAGAAAATCTGCTTTTGCTTTGGAACGCGCGAAAAAACATAACATCCCGGCATATTTTATTAATCCCAAAGATTATCCCTCACGAGAACAACATGAAAATGCTTTAGCGCAAAAATTGGAGGAACATCAAGTTGAATTAATCGTCCTTGCCGGATATATGCGTCTCCTGACATCAAACTTTGTACAAATATTCCAAGGTAAAATTATTAACATTCATCCTGCACTCTTGCCCTCATTTCCAGGCGCTCATGGGATCGAAGATGCCTTCAAGTACGGCGTCAAGATAACCGGTGTAACTATCCATTTTGTAGATGATGGCGTAGATACCGGTCCCATCATTGTTCAAGTCCCGGTGGAGATTAAGAACACCGATACCTTGGAAACTCTTGCTCAACATATCCACGACCAAGAGCATCGTCTATATCCTCAAGTTATTCAATTATTTGCTCAAGGTCGGATTCATTTGGACGGTAGAAAAGTCATAATTAAATAATCCCTCCTGATTGATTGAAGTGCAAGATACCGCTATACTTTTACATAGATGAAACCATCAGAATTAACCTTTTTTTATCAAAATTCCGGAACGTGCAAGCAAGTTGTTGAACTATTGCAGCGGGAAAATTGTGAGTTGGCCATCAGCGGATTGAGCGGGTCAGCCAAGGCTCTGGTATTGGCGACCATTTATCAAACAACTCCCCGACCCATGTTGGTCATCACGCCGGATGACGAATCGGCATTTTCAATGGCAGGGGATTTGAAATTTTATTCTGGGAAAGATGTCTTGCATTTCCCCGGAAAAGAAATGCTACCTTATGAAGAAATCGAACCTTTGACGGAACTGGTGGCGGAACGAATATTGGTAGTTGAAAAGTTGTCGGCTAAAGAAAATAAACCGTCAATCATTGTCACCTCCATCAGAGAATTATCCGAGAAGGTAATCCCTCAAAGTGTTATTTCCCAATTCAGTCAATCGTTCCAATTTGGCGAAAATTACTTGACCGATGAGATCGCCTTACAATTAGCGCAAGCCGGATATGAGCGCGTGCCCTTGGTGGAACAACGCGGTCAATTTGCCGTCCGCGGAGGAATTATTGACATCTTTAATATCACCAGCGCTTATCCCGTGCGATTGGAATTCCTGGGTAACAGTCTCGAATCTATTCGCTATTTCCGGGTAACCAACCAACGGTCAAAAGAAGAAATTGAAAAAATCGATATTCTCCCTGCCAAAGAATCGGAATTAATAGCCGCCACATTGGAAGACGGAAAACCGCTCGCCAGTTTGCTGGATTATTTTTCTGAAGATTCCCTGATTGTATTCGACGAACCACTCCCTTCCACGGAAATCATACAAGAGCAATTGACCCTTGCAGAAGATCGGTATTCTCAATATCATTCGTCTCATAAAAATATCCCCAAGCCGGAAAACCTGTATCAGGATTTTGATGGAATAATTGACTCAATTGGAAAACGCAGATTGATACAGCTTACCATATTACAAAACGCCGCTCACTTGCGCAAAGGGAAGGAATATTTCTCTACTCTGGACATCCCGACAAAAGCGATTGAAACCTTTCGCGGACAATTGGACCCCTTTGTCGAACAATTACAAAAGTGGCAATCGCAAGAATTGACCACTTTGATTGTCTGTGATAATCCGGGACAAAAAGACAGATTCTTAGAACTCCTCCACGAACGGGAAATCGTTCCACAATTATTGGAAGATACCTTACCCCCAGCCCCATCCTTAATTAAGGACGGGGAATCAAAGGGGATGGTGATTACCGTTGGTGAACTCTCGACAGGGTTTATATTTCAGGAAAGCAAAATAGTTATTGTCACCGACAGGGAAGTATTTACAAGATACGCACGAGTCCGGCATTTCCGCCGGTTCCGTGAAGGTATCCCGATTTCCGATGTCGTGGAACTCCAGCACGGAGATTATATCGTTCATATTGATCACGGTATCGGGAAATATCTTGGCATAAAACAAATGGTGATTGACGGCACGCCGGGAGATTTTCTCACTCTAGAATATGAAGATGGAGATAAGTTATATGTTCCGGTGCATCAAATTAATTTGGTGCAGAAATATATCGCGCGCGAGGATGCCAGTCCCAAATTAAATCAATTAGGCGATAAATCCTGGCAAAAGGCCAAGAACAGAGCCAAAGAAGCCATCGAAAAGATGGCAAAAGAATTGGTCGAGTTATACAGTATTCGGGAAATGACTCCCGGGCATACCTATTCCCAAGACACCGTTTGGCAACGCGAGTTTGAAACCGCGTTCATCTACGAAGAAACACCTGACCAATTGGTTGCCATTGAGGAAGTCAAACGGGATATGGAAAAACCCAAACCCATGGACCGTTTATTATGCGGGGATGTGGGATTCGGGAAAACTGAAGTTGCTATTCGTGCGGCGTTTAAAGCCGTAATGGATAAAAAGCAGGTGGCTATCCTTGTGCCGACTACCATTCTCGCGGAGCAACATTGGTACACTTTTTCCGAACGGTTGGCGGATTATCCCATGGCGATAGAAATGTTGAGCCGGTTTAAATCGCCCAAGGATATTAAACGAATTATTGAAGGGATAAAACTGGGCACGGTGGATATCGTCATCGGCACTCATCGTTTATTGTCCAAAGATATCGCGTTCAAAGATTTGGGATTGGTTATCGTAGATGAGGAACAACGGTTCGGCGTCACCCATAAGGAAAAACTCAAACAACTGCGCAAACAGGTGGATGTGCTAACCCTGACCGCTACGCCCATCCCGCGCACATTATATATGTCCCTTTCCGGGATTCGCGACATGAGCGTAATTAACACCCCGCCGGAAGACCGTCTGCCAATTCAAACTTATATTCATCGCTATGACAAAAAGATTATCCGCGAAGCCATCCTCCGGGAAATGAATCGCGGGGGACAGATTTATTTTGTCCATAATCGCGTTGAGTCCATCTATCGCATAGCGGACAGGATATTGGAAATTGTTCCGCAAGCGCGAGTTGCCATTGGTCACGGGCAAATGCCTGAAAAGGAATTGGAACGGGTCATGCTGGATTTTATTTCCAAGCGGTATGATGTTCTCGTCAGCACCACTATCATTGAAAACGGGCTGGATATTCCCAATGTAAATACCATCATCATTGATCGCGCGGATGCGTTTGGACTGGCACAACTTTATCAACTTCGCGGGCGTGTGGGACGTGATCGCCATCAAGCCTACGCCTATCTTCTGGTTCCCAGCACCGACGGATTGACTAGTATCGCCACACGCCGGTTACGCACGATTCAAGAATTTACCGATTTGGGTTCCGGGTTCAAAATAGCCATGCGAGATTTGGAAATTCGCGGAATGGGCAATGTCCTCGGCGCGCAACAACATGGACACATGGAAGCTATTGGTTTTGACCTCTATTGTAAAATGGTGGAAGAAACTATTGCGAATCTCAAAGGAGAAGGTGTCCCTGAACCTGCCAGCACTCAATTGGATTTGAAAGTGGATGCCTATCTGCCGAATACGTATATCGAAGATGAACGCCAGAAATTTACACTTTACCGGAAATTGGCGGAAGTAAAATCCAATGAAGAAGTGGATGCCATGACTTGGGAATTGCAAGACCGCTATGGCGAAATTCCTCCAGAAACAACTTTATTACTTGAATTAGTACGTGCCCGTGTCAAAGCATCCTCCATCGGAATATCCTACGTCCGCATGGACGATTCCGCCATTATTTTCCGCTGGAGACATCATGTCCCGGAAAACCTTTTACCCTTCTTCCACTCTTTAAAAAGTGTCCAGGTCTCCCGTCCCGCCGTCAATCAAATTACTTTAACTCGCACCAAGCCCCCCACCAAAGACCCTATTTCTCAATTGAACTTTTTGTTGGAAAAAGTCTCAGGTCTCTAGTTTCTAGTCGCTGGTTTAAAAGATGTATCGGGAACTTTTTCTTCACCTATTCCCGATGCCGTCACTATTTTCTTCTCTGAAATTGTGGAATCGTCAGGAATACTGTAAAAAACACTCAAGTTCTCAATGTCCAACGCAATTTAAATTTAAGACTTCACCTTGACAACATTTCTCTGAGTCGGGAATGAGTGCTCTTTTCTTTCCCGACGCGTATAACTTGAAACTTGGAACTAGAAACTAGGAACTATGTTTTCACCCCTGCTCTCTGCAACATAATTTCCTGAATATGACCGTCAAATTTTTGAAGCCATTGTTGAATTCCTTGCGACATGGTCATCATTCCTAACACTTGATCTTCCGGGATTTCGGTAAAGTTCATCTTGCACTTTTCCACCAACCGGAGCACTTCATAAAATCCCGCCATTTGCCAAAACACTTTTTGAAAATCATGGGACGTCCAGGTCAAATCGATCGGCGGTTGCGGCAGATTAATTACCTTCTTTTTCGTTTTATTTTTGTTCTTGGAATGTCTGGCGCTGTGCTCTTCCAATGCCTTGCGATACCACATCTCCCCGGATTCAACTTTTACTTTCAAGTCCGGGTCTAAGTCTTTTAATTGCAAAAATATATAAATAAGCGTTTTGCCCTTTTTGAAGATTCTTTCTGTCTCTTCATAAAAACTTTCCACAGTAGCGGAAAGTTTTCCATCTTCTGTGGGTCTGCCATTTTTAATTGGACCATTCTTCTCCTCCCATAACCGTTTTCGTTGGATAAGTAATTCACTCAATTCCAATGGGTTTAAATCTCTTCGTTTCATGTTTTCTTCGATTTTCAAATCAAATTGATTTAACTCATCTTGGGGATTTATGATGGTAATCTCAATGGTCTCCCAACCCAACGATTCTGCCGCCTTATATCGCAAATATCCTGCGATTAATTCATATTGGGGTATGTGCTCATTTCCCAATTCTTTCACCACGACTGGATGTATCATCCCGTACTTCCGCAATGTTTCTTTCATTTCATCCAGATTGCCCGTGCCAAACCGAATCGGTTCCGGTATCTGAATATCTGTTAATTTGACCTGCATAAATCTTTCCTCCTTTAAAATGGGTAGAGACGTAACATGTTACGTCTCTACGTTAAATGGTAAAGAAAAGTCTACAGCTCTTTTTTCATGACCACTGTGCACGCCGTCATAGGAATGGTGGGCATAATAGTAAAATCCCTCTTCCTTAATTTAGGAGGGGGAATTAAAGGAGGTGGTCAATTTCTTTCGCCAGTTTCCCGTTTATCCAATTCGTTCTTTATGTTAAACTTACCCATTGCATGGCGTCTCTTAATTGTATGGGGTCTTTAATTACATGATGGATATTTTGACATTGGCAATGCTGGCTCAAACGATTCGGATTTCCGTGCCTTATGTATTGGCATCTCTCGGCGGGACATTTAGCGAACGGTCAGGCGTGGTCAATATTGCGCTGGAAGGAATCATGTTGAATGGCGCCTTCTGCTCAATTCTGGCTGTGTATTATACGCATAGCGCCTGGCTGGGAATTTTCGGGGGAATCGCGGGTGGGGTTTTGACAGCTCTCATCCATTCCATCGTGTGCATTAAATATAAAGCTGATCAAATCGTCAGCGGTGTGGCGTTGAATTTATTTGCCATCGGGATTACCAAATTCACTTTGCGTTTAGTTTTTGGCAGTTCCAGTAATTCGTCTCGTGTCGAAGGATTACCGGAATGGCATTTGCCGTTTCTTTCTTCTGATTCTGTCTGGAATTCGGTGTTCGGTTCACCTTTAATTTTATTAACGATTCTTATTATTATCCTTTCTCAAGTTACACTCTATAAAACCGTCTTTGGTCTTCGTCTGCGCTCTGTCGGGGAACATCCTGAAGCCGCCGATACATTGGGAATCAAAGTCAGTCTCATGCGATACAGCGGTGTTTTAATTAGCGGAATTCTTGCGGGATTGGGCGGGACATATCTTGCGTTGGAGCAGCACCAATTCACCGATAATATGACCAGTGGACGGGGATATATCGCGCTCGCTGCCATGATTTTTGGAAAATGGACACCGCTCGGTGCCGCAGGCGCCAGTCTTTTATTTGGCTTTGCGGAATCACTTAATATACAATTTCAAAGTGCGGGATACGGTATCCCCAATCAGTTTATTCAAATGATTCCGTATCTATTAACCATGATTGTTCTGGCTGGTGTGATAGGCCGTTCCACTCCTCCCGCCGCTGATGGAAGACCTTATGAGAAGGAGTAATTACCTCACCCCTCTACGCCCCTCTCCTTACCAAGGAGAGGGGCGGGCGTGAGGTGTAATAGTATGCAAATATACGAACTCATAAAAAAGAAAAGAAACGGTCATGCGTTAACCAAAGAAGAACTCTCTTTTCTCATTTCCGGATTTCTACGAGACGAGGTAAAAGAATACCAAATGTCCGCTTTCCTCATGGCGGTTTATTTTCAGGGGATGACCGACGAGGAGACATTTTATTATACGGATTTACTATATCATTCCGGCTCGACCATTGATTTGAAAGTGTTGGGGAAAATTTCCGTAGATAAACATTCCACCGGTGGGGTCGGTGATAAAGTCAGTATTCCACTTGTTCCGTTGGTTGCCGCGGCGGGTGTCCCTGTGCCGATGATTTCCGGTCGCGGGTTGGGTCACACGGGTGGAACGTTGGATAAATTGGAATCAATTCCCGGATTTCGTGTAAATCTTACCGAGAAGGAATTTATCAGTTTTCTCAAAGAAGAGAATATGGCAATGATGGGCCAGACCGCGAATATTGTCCCAGCGGATAAACGCTTATACGCTCTGCGTGATGTAACAGGAACGGTGGAAAGTTTACCTTTGATTGTCGGCAGTATCCTCAGCAAAAAATTAGCGGAAGGTGCCAATGGTATTGTCTTCGATGTCAAAACGGGTTCTGGTGCGTTTATGCCAAAAAAATCCGATGCAATTCAATTGGCACAAGCATTGGTCAAAATGGCAAAGAAATTTAAGCGCAATGCTGTTGCCCTAGTTACGGACATGGATCAACCTTTGGGTAATGCGATTGGCAATGCCTTGGAAATTCAGGAATCTATTGATTTATTAAAGGGTAGGGGGCCTCAAGATTTGGAAGAGATAACCGTTGAACTCGGCGCGTATATGCTGGTCCTTGGGAAAAATGTTACATCTTTAAAAGAAGGAAGAAAAAAAATTAAAAAATTTATAGACGACGATACGGGTCTTCAATGGTTCCGTAACATGGTCAAATTGCAGGGGGGCGACCTTTCTATCGTGGATAATCCCAAGAGACTACCGCAAGCTAAATTTCAAACTAAAATCAAATCTCCCGCCACCGGGTATATTCACCATCTCGATGCGCTAACACTTGGACAAGCATCCGTTTTAATGGGTGCAGGCAGAGAAAAAATAGATTCCCAAATTGATTATTCGGTTGGTATTATGCTCTCTAAAAAAGTTGGTGATAAAGTCACCAAGGGCGAGTCCGTTGCCGTCGTACATCACAACAATCCTCCCAATCTTAAAGAAGTAATTGAGAGAATCCGTTCCGCCTATGTTATTAAACCTACGAAATCAAAACCGCATCCTTTAATTTTAAAAGTCATTCAAGGATAGTTTGTCTTAGATTATGAAAACTCCCAAAATCGTAGTTGTCGGAAGTACCAACATGGATATGGTGGCATACGTTGACCGGTTGCCCAAAGCTGGGCAAACCGTGTCTGCGAACTCTTTCGAAATGAACCCCGGTGGAAAAGGCGCCAATCAAGCTGTCGCCTGCGCTCAATTAGGTGCCGATACTATATTGATTACCTCCTTGGGTGATGACCAGTTAAGCAATATCCTCTTGCAGAATTTGCAGACTTATCATGTAAATGTCCAATATATTAAAAGTGAACCCCATTGTCCCTGCGGGGTTGCTTTAATCGCTGTCAATAAAAGAGGAGAAAACCAAATTTGTGTTGCCCCGGGTGCTAATAGGGCATTATCTCCACGGGATATTCGCCTAAGAAAATCCGCTTTCGACAACGCTGACATGGTCATCCTGCAATTGGAAATTCCGTTCGAAACGGTTAAGGAAACAGTACAATTAGCGTCCTCTAAAAACATTCCGATTATTTTGAATCCCGCACCCGCGGGTTTTATTGATAAGACGATTTATAAAAAAATAACCTATGTCACACCGAATGAGTTTGAAGCGGCGCATTATGTCGGCAAACAAAATCCAACACAACAAACAATTGAACAGAGCGCAAAATTCTTTCTTAAATCCGGTGTTCCCCATGTCATCGTTACCTTGGGGAAAAAAGGCGTAGCCTATTACTCAAAAAAAGAATCCTATCGCGTGAAAGCACCCAAAGTGACCGCCATAGACACGGTTGGGGCAGGCGATGCCTTCAATGGTGGACTGGCGTATGCCCTAACTCGCGGTAAATCTATCAAAGAATCCATCCAATTCGCTAATTATGTCGGCGCCCTCTCTACCACCAAATCCGGCGCCCAACAATCCATGCCTTCTTATCAAGAAATTCTTAAATTCATCCGAAAATCATAGAACTCACGTTAAATCAATATTTTGAACGCATTTCATAACGGGTCTTGCCACGGAGGGGGAGTGGAGGTGAAATTTTCACCTCCACTCCCCCTCCGCTTCTGTTTCGAGTTCGTTTTGTATGAAATTCGATACCTTTATGATGTGAAGATGTTTGACAGGGATTTTGAGAGTGGGATAGAGTAGTTACAACAAAATTATCAATATTAGGATGGTAAATCAATGGCAAAGAGTGATTCAAAGAGAATATTGAAACTGGGATTACCCAAAGGGAGTATACAGGAATCCACTTTTGAGTTGTTTAAACGGGCGGGGTATAAAATCACTCCGTCGTCGCGGTCTTATTTTCCGCGAATTGATGATGCCGAGATTGAACCGATTTTAATCCGGGCACAGGAAATGGCGCGGTATGTCGAAGAAGGGGTATTGGATGCCGGATTAACGGGGAAAGATTGGATTATGGAAACCGGCGCCAAGGTTCATGAAGTCTGCGAGTTGATTTATGGAAAGACCGGGATGAAACCGGTGCGCTGGGTTCTGGCGGTGCATAACGATTCCAAAATCAAATCGGTAAAGGATTTGCAGGGAAAACGGATTGCCACGGAAGTCGTCAATATTACCAAAAATTATTTGCGGAAAAACAAAGTCAAAGCGGACGTGGAATTTTCCTGGGGTGCGACGGAAGTTAAACCCCCGAAATTGGTGGATGCGATTGTGGAATTAACGGAAACCGGCTCATCACTGGCAGCGAATAACTTAAGGATTGTCGAGACACTCTTACAATCTACCACCCAACTCATTGCCAATAAGAAGTCCTGGGAAGACGGTTGGAAACGGAATAAAATCGAAAATATGGCAATGCTCTTAAAAGGTGCGTTGGTTGCTCAAGAAATGGTCGGCCTGAAAATGAATGTGGAAAAGGGGAATTTAAGGCGTGTTCTCTCCATTCTACCTGCCATGAAAAATCCAACGTTAGCACCTCTTTCAAACCCCAATTGGTACGATGTGGAAACCATTATCCAGGAAAAAATCGTACGGGAAATTGTCCCCAAACTCAAACGGGCAGGAGCGCAGGGGATAATTGAGTATCCGTTGAATAAAGTTATTCCGTAATGTAAAAGAAACTGTCATTCTGAGCGTAGCGAAGAATCTCTGCCTAAAGTCATTTTACATCAGGTAGAACACAGGGATTCTTCGCTACGCTCAGAATGACAAAAATGGAAATCAATTCTACATGCTCTATACCGCTTATCGGACAGGGATTTTTCTAGCTACTCATTGTTCTTCCGCGACAGCGTACCGCTTGGCGGATATGTACGCGCGAATCTGGTACCTTTTTGACGGACGAAGAAAACGTATTATCCGTTCTCATCTAAAAGCCTTATTTGAGAATCAGAATAAGCCTATCAATTCTATTGAATTAGACCAACTCACGTTCCTTACTTTTAAGGAATTTTCCAAATATTTATTTGAGGTCTTCCGCATTCCCTTGGTGGATAAGACTTTTATTCAACAAAATATCCGGCAGGAAAATAAACAGGAGTTAGATGAAATTGTCAAAAGCGGAAAGGGTGCGATTCTCTTTACAGCACATTTTGGGAATTGGGAATTGGGCGGAATTGCGCTGGCGTTATTGGGTTACCCCATGGCCGCAGTGGCGATGACACACAATGACCCGCATGTTAACCAGTTGTTTTTATCACGCCGGGAAGAGTCGGGGATGCAGGTGATTGACCTGGATCAACATGCGGCAAGGGAATGTTTGCGGATGCTGCGACAGGGAAAAATATTGGCACTGGTGGGAGATGAGGATTTTACGGAAACATCTATTGAAGTGGAATTCTTGAATGAAAGAATAAAAGTCCCACGTGGTCCTGCTGCCTTATCCCGAAATACGGGAGTCCCTGTGATTCCAAGTATTGTGGTGCGTGAACTGGATAACCGGTTTACGATTTGTCATGAGAAGGCAATTTATCCGATAACCACAGATAATCAAGAAGATGATATCAAAAAAATGACGCTGAAATATCTGGAATCTCTCATGCCTTATTTTACGGAATATTCCGACCAATGGTACAGGTTTAAATAGACCGTATCATATTTAGCGGTCCCCCGGAACCAGATTCCATATGGTGTTATATTACCTTTAGTCCAGGCCAAGTCATACCCATCATCGGAAGTCAGACCGGGGATACCTTGCCATTGTTTTCCATTCCATACGCCATGTTTCTTATATGCCAAATTCGGGAACCAGTCACTTTGATCGGGGTCATTACTCAAGTTCAGTGCTATACTCCAACCTGTCCATGGATAAGGGTCCTGGCGATAGTAAATTTCTTGGTCTGTTGAACTCGAAGTATTCTCTGTCCAGACCACATCCAGATGTTGATCGGGTTGAATCGTGATGGATGGGAATTCATTATCTACCGTATTTGAAGCAACGGTATTTTCTACTACCATGGCTCCCGTGCCCAACCATGGGGGAGTCCGACGGCTATAGTATATACTCTCCAATCCTGCAGGAAGGGGAAAAGGAGTATTAGAATTAACATTATGGGTCCAAACCACGTGAGGAATATTCCCCGTGTCAACAGCAATACAGGGGTATCCATCATTAAAGCTATTGATAGTGGCACTGATATCTTCAATCGTATTCCAAGCATAAGTCGGTGCTCCACTATTATGCCTATACCAGATATGTGGATAAGAGCTAATAGGACCAAGTGTGGTATCTTCATTCCAGACGACATGAATATCGTTCCCACTATAATTCATGATATTGGCAATAGAAGGCATTTGGGAATTACTATGATAAGTTATAGTTACAGGAAGTGGTAGTGGCTGGCTGACATCGTCGGGCCAGTTCAAATGTGGTGGTGCACCCGCATAACTTATCGGGGTTCCTTGTGTATTAACCCAAGTATTCCCTGTATTTCGACTTTGTGTATAGAGTATGTCACTGGAGTAATTACCGGGATCCCATCCCATCTGTTGCCAGACCACATGGATAACACCATCCGCTGATACATCGATGGATGGGAAATATGAATCTTTCCCATCCGCCTTGGTATCCCATATGGGTGAAGGTGTAGTCCAAGGGCTTATTCCCGGGGTATCATTGGCATTGGTGGCAAACCATATAGAGTAATTCGGATCGCCCGTTGTGATGCTTTGCCATACAACATAAAGCCGTTCGGTAGCCGAGTCTATGGCAATCGAAGGATAAGATGCTGTCCCAAATCCATAAGTTGTTTTGTAACTAATATTAATTGGCGTACTCCAGGAACCCGAAGTTGTCCCGGGGGTTAACGCATACGAATACCAGATTTGCGGAAATGTCCCAGTACCCGTGCCTGTTGTATCACTTGTAAAAACCATATGAAGGTACCCTTTTCCATCCCTAACCATTCGTCGTCCGCCATTGTATGCGGTTCCAGCATTCAAATAACTGCGAGCATAGTCAACCTGGTTATTTCCGAAAGGTCCATTGGAAGTCACTGTAAAGTCCCCATATCCACTGACCCATTTGACTACCAAATGAGCCGAGGTTATTGAGGTCGCAGAATAAGAGATAAATTCGGTTCCCCCGGTTGCAACAGTAGTGCTGAGAGCTAAGATAATGGGTTCACCTATGGTATCTACTGACCAACTATATAAATACAAATCATAATCCGCGCCCGAGGGCACACTTAAGGTGAAATTGGAAGTCCCCGTAGAAAGAGTCATTTTACGTGCCCAGACTTTTTTATCCTTAACCCCATTTCCAAGAGTGTCATGAATAGTTTGTCCGGGAGTAAAACCTAAGGTAATCGCATCAATCGCTGCATCTGCATTAATTCGGCCATATCCTTCCACATTATCTTTACCTCCCCGGTTAAGTGTTGGATTATTCCCGGAATTTAATTCACCGGTGGTATTTAATTCATACGCAGTCATTAAGATAATACCCTTGATTTTTAAGGTATGGGCTTCGTCCGCTACATAACTGCTGCCCCACGCCTGAATTAAATCCGCTGCCAATCCCGCCACATGCGGTGCCGCAAAAGAAGTACCACTCCAGTTGGTATAATCATTGGGATTTTTATCAGAAAAACCGGGTGTACGTCCATCATCAACGTTGGTATCCGGTCCGGTAATCATACGAGTTTCATAATATCCATAACTACTATTAAACCCTCCCCCGCCCGGTGCAACCACATCAGGTTTATTGGAACCACTCGCTCCGTTACTCGAATAATTAGTCATCCGATTATTATTATTAATAGCACCCACGGTAATTGCTTCTGCTGCCAATCCGGGATCAGGAATCGTATAAGTAGGATAATCATTCCCCGCAGAAATTGTTAAGAGGATTCCATTTTTTACCAAATTATTGGCTTTAGAACGGAATGTTGCATCAGCTGCTCCACCGGAAAGTCCCCCGCTAAAATTGGCAATCTGGATATTGTAAGCGGATTTAATTGACAACACCGTATCCATTCCCACTAAAACCCAAGAGGTCGAAAAGTTATTATATTGATCCAAGACTTTAATGGCGGCGAATTGTACTCCACTGGCAGCACCCTTGAAAAGATTATATCCATCATTCGGTCCGATATAGGGGAAACTTTCAATATCCGCATAAGGTTGGTTACCTGCCCCACTGTTGTTTCCGGCAAAAGGTTTATAAAGTCCGGTGATACTCACCGTAGTGCTCCAGTTAATCGGAGAGATTCCACTATTGACATAATGCATCCAGGCATTGGCTGTATCTCTTCCGGAAACTTGTGCAGTCCCAGCAACGTTAAAATATAAAGTTTGGCTATAGGTTCCCGTAGTTTGGATATCAATTACATCAAAATAACCATTACCATCAACCGCAGGTAATTTACCTGTGAAAGTTGTAGTAATTCGAGAAAACGGACCACTGCCATAAGACACGCCGGTTCCGCCAATTACCCCCGCCACAAAGGTTCCATGTCCGAATTGGTCCGTACTCTTGGAATATAGTTCTGTGGATACAGCATCATACCAATAAGCTTGTTTTCCATTCAAATCAGTATGCGAGAAATCAATTCCGCTATCGAGGACTGCAACTCTCGTATTCGGGTCACCGGTATATCCTTTATTCCAGACATAAGGCCGGGCACGGATGATCTGCATACTCATATCCAGATGACCATGACCGGGTAAATCTTCACTAATGAATGTCAACCGGTTGCCCAATTTATTGACCAATAGGGTCAGTTGATTTGCTGAAATAGTACCTGACCAACCATAAGCAACATAATTATAAACATATCCGACTTGTCCACCTAATGCTCTAAACTGAGATAGATCATTCTCCACGACAGGTTCATTTAAGTCCACGATGATAGAAACTTTTTCGGCTGGTTTATTGGCCATTACGAAAGTCACGGCTTTATTATCCAACCGGTCATCAATTTTATTTCCATTAAGGTCTTGGTCTGCCGGATATTCCACTTTAGGCGGAACCCAAGGACCATGCTTTCCTGCGGAATAAGCGGTTGTTACCAGACAAAATACACCACAAAAAATTATCCTCCATTTATTCATGGTAGTCTCCTCCTGGGTATTGCATACCCTCTCTTATAATAATGATTGTTAAAAGGAAATTTGGATAGATTAAGATAAGGCAGGAAAATCCTTTTTGGAAACCTACAAGATGCATTGTCTTGCCCCAGGTACCCAAATAGAAATTATTTATAGAAGGAATTGAGTCGGCAGTGCAGCCATCTTGAGCAGCATCCGCATTTCAGCGGTTGTTGGAGAAGACCTGTAACTTTCCGGTCCTGACTCACATCAGGACAAGGCTTTAACGATATCATCTTCCCAATCGTAGGTATTCTAGCACCGGGAATTATGGAAGTCAAACAAAAATTTTCTATTGTGGATTCAAGGAGGAAGTACTTTAAATTGAAACCCGAAATAATACTCCCAAACCATAAGTGACGACGGCTTCCAATAAACCAACAATTGTCATTTCCAGACCGGTAGCCCACCAAGGTCGGATAGTCACCAAACATTTGGCGGCGCCAACGGCAAAATGAGCGAGAGTACTGACGATAAGCGAAGCGATAATAGCCGGGTATCCGGTCAAAAAGAAAAAGGGAATTATAGGAATGAATGCGCCTAATGCTGTGGAAATACTGGCAGATAAGGCGGAAGTCCACGGATTTGGAAATTGTCCTTCGGAAAGTCCCAATTCCTCATGTGCCATGAGTTTGAGGAATTGGTCAGGTGATTCTTCTAGACGGGCAACCAGCTTTTTCGATTCTTCTTCCGTGAATCCTTTTAATTGATAAAACAATTCCATTTCAATTTTTTCTTCATCCGGCGATTCATTAATTTCTTTTTTCTCCCGCTGCATTTCCGCGTCATAGACTTCCCGTTGAGATTTGGTGGCCAGATATGCGCCGGAACCCATCGAGAGGGCGCTTGCCAGCATCCCCGCCAGTCCGGAGATTAAGACATAATTGGCGTTCCCACTAGTGGCACCCGAGACACCGGAGACGATTCCGAACACGGCTCCCAGCCCATCATTAATTCCGTAAATGGCATCACCTATCCAGTTGCCTGACCGAACATGCCACCGTTCTCGATGCAGAATACTATCCAACGCGCGGCGGGGATTCACATTGGTTCCGCTCATGGCATGAAGGGTACGGATATGGCTTTTCTCATCTTTGATAAGTTCCCGACCGATGACCATGCTTTCCTGATCGCCGAGTTCTTCAATTTGTTTTTCATATTCCTGAATGTGCGCGTCTTCGACGGACTCCAGTTTGCTGAATACAACTTCTAAGTCGGAAAGCCGGAGATATAAAGGAAGGTCAGCTTCAATCGTGGAAGGGTCGGGGATTTGTGCGCCCAGTTCTTTCAGACGCCCTGCCCATTTTACAGCATGTTGTTCTTCGATAGCGGCTAATTGTAGAAGGATTCTCTTGCGGTGTTTATCAGGGTCACGCTCACTGAGCAGGCGATAGGTTTTGGAAGCTTCGATTTCCCGTTTCCAGTTGGATAAAAGGGCAATAACAAGTTTTTCTTTTTTATCCATGTTCACCCCAATAACACTATAACCCGCGGAATTCCCGCTTCCGATCAATCTCGGTAAGAACCCGTTTGCGTAATCGGATAGATTTCGGTGTCACTTCCACCAACTCATCTTCTTTAATGAATTCAATGGCTTGTTCCAAAGACATGCGGTGAATAGGTTTTAATTGGAGAGCATCATCCGAAGTCGAAGAGCGCATATTGGTCAAGTGTTTTTTCTTACAAGGATTGACCACCATATCGTCTTCCCGTGAATTTTCACCCACCACCATACCCTCGTAAATTTTATCTGTCGGTTCAACGAAAAGGGTTGACCGTTCCTGTAAATTCTCCAGGGCATAACCTGTGGCGGTACCCGGTTCTTTCGCTATGAGCGACCCATTTTGCCGGGTTATAATATCTCCTTGATATTCGTCATATTTCAAGAAACTATGATGCATGATTCCCGTGCCGCGGGTGTCCATGACAAAATCCGTTTGAAATCCAATAAGCCCGCGTGCCGGTATGGTAAACTCTAACCGAACGCTTCCCGACCCGTCATGATGCATATTGACCATTTGCCCTTTGCGTTTGCCCAATTTCTCCATAACGATACCTAAATAATCTTCCGGAACGTCAATAAACAATTCTTCCATCGGTTCCATTTTCTTGCCATTAATTTCTTTATAAACCGCCTGGGGTTTAGAAACCGAAAATTCATATCCCTGCCGGCGCATGGTTTCAATCAGAATGGATAAATGTAATTCCCCGCGTCCTTTGACAAGGAAAACGTCAGAGTTTTCAGGAAATTCAATCCGCAATGCCACATTGGATAATAATTCTTTTTCCAGCCGTTCCCGTATATTGCGGGAGGTAACATAAGTCCCTTCGGTTCCGGCAAACGGACTTGAATTGACCAGGAAATTCATTTCGAGAGTAGGCTCTTCGACCGTGATGGCGGCTAACGCTTCAGGGAATTCAGGATTTGCGATGGTTTCCCCAATTTCAACATGGTCCAATCCTGCCAATGCCGCTATATCACCTGCTTTGGCGGACTCAATTTCCGTTTTCCCTAATCCGAGATAACCAAATAATTTGGTGACTTTGTTTTGAATAATGGTTCCATCCAAACGAACTTGAGAAACAATATCTCCCGTATGGATAGTTCCTTTATATATTCGCCCAATTGCCATTCGTCCCAGGTAATCGTTATAATCAATCGTCATAACCTGCATTTGGAAAGGAGATTCAAAATCTCCAGGAGGAAGCGGGACTTTGTGAATAATCGTTTCCAATAGCGGAGTAATGTTATCACTCGGCAGGCTCAAGTCTGTTTTGGCATAGCCTTCTTTAGCGGATGCATAAACAATCGGAAAATCTAATTGCGCATCCGTTGCGCCTAAATCCACAAATAAATCAAAAACAGCATTAACGACCTGATCAATCCGTGCGTTCGGCCTATCTATCTTATTAATGACGACAATGGGTTTGAGATTGAGTTCGAGAGATTTGGTCAATACGAATTTGGTTTGCAGCATGGGACCTTCGACGGCATCCACTAATAGGAGAACACTATCCACCATCCGCAAAACACGCTCAACTTCTCCGCCGAAATCCGCATGGCCGGGAGTATCAATAATGTTAATAGTGATGTCGTTATATTTAATCGCTGTATTTTTGGCGTAGATGGTAATTCCGCGTTCCCGTTCCAAGTCATTGGAATCGAGAATCCGTTCACCCATTTCTTGATTATCCCGGAAAATGTGAGTCTGGCGCAGCAAACAATCCACCAAGGTGGTTTTGCCGTGGTCTACATGGGCAATAATGGCAATATTGCGGACATCTTCCCGTAACTTCTTATCTGTTTTTGTAGGGGTTGCTGTAGTCATAAAATTCGCTCAATAAAAAATCCCGATAAAAATCGGGACAAATCCACTCATCTCTTCAGTGTCTCTATTATACTCTATTTGTCGAATCTTGTAAACCATTTTACAGATCAAAACAGGTTTGGTAATATAGTAACCTAACAAATTATTCTATCAGAGGTGAATTTCGTGCCTAATTCAAAGAATCTTGATCAGTTATGTATTAATACTATCCGTATGTTATCAGTGGATGCCATTCAAAAAGCCAATGCCGGTCATCCGGGATTGCCGATGGGATGCGCTGCACTGGCGTATACTCTCTGGACTCGGCATCTCAAACACAATCCTGCCAATCCCAAATGGGTTGACCGCGACCGCTTTGTGTTATCCGCCGGTCACGGTTCTATGCTTCTTTACAGCCTTTTGCATTTAACGGGATATGATTTACCGATGTCCGAATTGCAAAATTTCCGCCAATGGGAATCCAAAACTCCCGGTCATCC
Source organism: uncultured bacterium (assembly GCA_963768165.1). GTDB lineage: Bacteria > UBP4 > UBA4092 > UBA4092 > UBA4092 > CAVYHJ01. Next base: position 284,383 of record CAVYHJ010000026.1, read on the forward strand.
CGAACATGGCATGACTCCCGGTGTTGAAACCACCACAGGCCCGTTGGGTCAAGGGTTCGGCAATGGGATAGGGATGGCGATTGCTGAACAGCATCTCGCGGCAATTTTTAATAAACCAGGACACGACATTGTTAATCATTTTATTTATGGCATCGTTAGCGACGGCGATTTGATGGAAGGAGTTGCTTCAGAAGCGGCGTCCCTTGCGGCACATTTACATCTCGGAAACATTATTTATTTTTATGACAATAATAAAATTACCATTGAAGGCTCTACCGATTTGGCGTTTACGGAAGACCGTGGGAAACGGTTTGAAGCGTATGGTTGGCATGTTCAATATGTCACCGATGGGAATGATATTGAAGCCATTGATAAGGCAATTCAAAATGCACAGAAGGTTACCGACAAACCTTCCATTATTGTTGCCAATACGCACATCGGATTCGGCAGTCCCAATAAACAGGATACCGCAAAAGCCCACGGTTCACCTTTGGGACCGGATGAAGTTAAACTAACCAAAGAAAATCTCAGCTGGCCCCTGGAACCATCTTTTTTTATACCGGATGAAGCTCTGGCGCATTTTAGAGAAGCCGTAGAATTGGGCAAACAACGGGAATCTGACTGGAAAAAGAAATTTGACGCCTACTCCAAAGAATATCCTGATTTGGCAAAACAATTCCAGCAATGGATGTCCGGTAATTTACCAGATGGATGGGATAAAGATATTCCCAATTTCCCTGCCGACCCCAAAGGATTGGCGACTCGCAAATCGTCAGAAAAAGTCTTGAATGCAATTGCGAAAAATGTGAAAAATTTAATGGGAGGTGCTGCAGACCTGGCGGAATCCACATTTACGTTAATTGAAGGAGAGGGCGACTTTGAAGCCGGAGAATACCAAAATCGAAATATGCACTTTGGTATCCGGGAACACGGCATGGCCGCCGCATTAAACGGCATGGCGTTGCATGGCGGATTAATTCCTTATGGCGCGACCTTCTTGATTTTTACGGACTATTGCCGTGCCTCTATTCGTTTATCCGCCATCATGGAACAACGTGTTCTTTATATCATGACCCATGACGGAATCGGAGTAGGGGAAGACGGACCCACGCATCAAGCTGTCGAACATTACATGGCACTCCGTGCGATTCCCCATTTATGGTTTATTCGTCCATGTGATGCCAATGAAGTTGTGTATGCCTATAAAGCGGCGCTGAATCGCACCAACGGGCCGACAGTTCTGGCATTAACCCGGCAAAACGTTCCTACCTTTGACCGCACGAAATATGCTTCCGCCGAAGGACTACTAAAAGGCGGATATATTTTGGCAGATGCCGACAAAGGTCAGCCGGACATCATTCTTATCGCTACAGGGTCAGAAGTCCAACATGCCATCGGTGCCTATGAGGAATTGAAAAAGAAAAATATTTCCGCGCGGGTGGTCAGCTTGCCGTGTTGGGAATTGTTTGAAGCACAGTCCAAGGAATATCGTGACAAGGTTCTTCCACCGAACGTAAAAGCACGCTTAGCGGTGGAAACCGGTGTCACTCTCGGTTGGGAACGATATGTCGGTTTGGAAGGGGATGTCATCGGATTAGACCATTATGGCGCCTCCGCACCCACCAATGTGCTGATGAGAAATTTTGGATTTACCACGGAAAATGTTTTAAATCGCGCGTTGAATTTACTCAAAAAATTCTCCCAATAATCGTGGAGAATGAACTTGAAACTTGAAACTTGGAACTTGAAACTATTTATTTGTTTGACATTCCTTGCGATTTGACCTATTGTCAATATAGAGAATTGAATTCTTTTGCGAGGTTCGCAAAACCTTTCCATCACTCGAATTGTTCCAAAACAAACTTCTATCATTTCAAAGGAGAAATGAAAATGGGAAATCGGTTGTATGTCGGTAACCTGGCATTTTCGGTTACCAAAGAATCATTAACAGAATTATTCAGCAAAGCGGGAGTGGTGACAGATGCCAATGTAATCACCGACCGGATGTCCGGCCAGTCGCGTGGATTCGGTTTTGTTGAAATGGCAAGTGATGCGGAAGCACAAGCGGCTATTACACAATGTAATGGACAAACCCTCGGTGATCGGCAAATCGTTGTCAATGAAGCCCGGCCCAGTGCCAAACGTGAAGGCGGTGGTGGTGGCCGTCGGTTCGGCAGTGGTGGCGGAGGCGGTGGACGAAATAAACGTCCGGGTGGTTTCGGTAACAGTGGTGGGCATAATCGTAATCGAGAAAGATATTAATCACTTCACCTCTCAATTCCCCTTTCCTTATTAAGGAGAGGGGATGGGGGTGAGGTTCGTTCTTACCTGCTTGTAAAATACTCTTTTGTCCTCTTGATTCAAACACTTGGGTAACTCTCTCATCTATAAATTATCGTCCTAAATTAAAATATTTTCTCCTCATGTCCCATGTTCTCTGCTAGAATGAATTTCATAATTCATAAATTAAACCTATGCCTCAATTTGTCATTCAACAACATTCACAAAATGATACGGTTCATTATGACCTGATGTTGGAATTCGCAGATATTTTAAAGACATGGCGGATTCCCCAAACTCCTAATTTTCTACCTCAGACTATTGAACAAATCCACGACCATCGTAAAATTTATTTGGACTACGAAGGCAATATCTCCGGCAATCGTGGTTCCGTTAAAATCTGGGATAAAGGGGAATATCAAATTTTCCTCTGGTCGCAAAATTTAGTAGAAATTGAACTGATTGGGGAAAAACTTCATGGCCTTTATCATCTTTCCTTAACGCAATCTCCCTATTGGACATTTTCTTCAGTCAAGTAATACGATTTTTCTCCCATGTTTATTTCCTCTTTTTTATGAAAAATGTGACGGATGAATCTACCAAGGCGATTATCCGTTTACGGAATCATGCTTCTCTTGTGCTTTGGTGCTGCAATAACGAAAATCAAATCCGATAAACTTGATACGGTTTGTGGAACTTTGTAGTGGGGATGGAAATCTTTGGTTTTCCGATAACTACTTTGATGTATATCCCGGTGAAACGAAAGAAGTTCATGTTACGAAAAATCAGGATGCACGGATTACGATTCGCAGGTTCAATATTGCAGAAATAACCATTTAATCGTTTCCTTCTCCGGTTTCCTATGGCGAAAAGACGTATTAGCCATAGCGTAAGGATAGGGTGGTTGCAATGAACGAGATCGGTCTCGTTCATTACAAAGCAAGTGGTCAGATAGGGGAAAGCATCATTTGGAAAAGTAAGTATTTAGCCGAAAGTTTTCTGTTTAATCATATAGAGTATTGAAATTATTATAATTCGGACGATTGAAACCTTCAATTTTCTTTGAAATCTGTTAGGTAGTGTTCCTTTTGGTGCATGGGAGAGGGTACGGAGGTAGTTGTGGCTAATTCCCCCTTTTTGAGGTCAACAAATCACGTTTCTTTGGGCTGGTTCGAAGAGTCCAATATTCACTATCAAACCATGGGGGAATTGGCATTTTACTTGAGGTTATAAGAGGTAGTAGACCGCACTAATTTTTTACTTGACAGGGCATATCAGTTGACCTATACTAAGGTCAATATATTTTTCCTCTTCATTTTTTATCTAGAAGTGGATTTTATAATAGAGCGTATAGCGGTATATTTAAAATAACAGTAAAAGAATATTTTAATCTAGTTGTAACATTATGGTAACTTACATTCAACATTATTCAGCTAACCTAATTAGGTAAAATAATTTCGGAATGAGTTTATTCTAAATTTTCATATTAAAAATTGAAAGGAGGTGTAAATTTAGTTTATGAAAGTTATTAATGAAAATCAATCTAATTTAACAAAAATAAAAGGAGATTTATATATGATAAAAAAAGTAGTACCAATATTGCTGCTCATCGCAGTAATATCATGTTTTGCAATACCCAGTGCCTATGCTTCTCTGTTCAGTGTTGCTGGCGGACAAGGTAGTTCTTCCGTAGGAAGCGGCGGAGATTATCCGACCCTTTATGATGCCTCCACAGACTTTGATCAATATGTACCAGGTATGACCGGTGACTGGACTCTGACGATTCTGAATTCGTTAAACGAATACAGTACCATCGCTTTTGGAAATTTAAGCCATGGACATACCTTTACTATGAAACCCGCAACATCCGGTGTAGTCGTCACTCTGAATGGTACAGGAAATGCGATTTTAGGGAATGGACAAAATCCGGGCACCCGGGGAATTCTACAATTTGGCGCAAGCACGGGTGCATGGCAGGATACACTAGAACTTAACAATAACGTGGATGTCATGACCTCTATGGATAATTTGGTTATTGACGGGTCCAGTAACGGTTCCGGCTCCCAAGATTTAACCATTCAAATCCCTATCACCGAGCCAAATGCGTCTGCGGTAGTTACGTTGTATGGAGCTTTCAGTAACTATACTATTAAAAATGTAGTGTTAAATGATTTTGCATTACCCTTTTCTGAAGCATTTTTCACGGAGAGTCTAGTTGATACTACGGGGATTGCTTCGGTACCTACCGGGGGAGTGTTTATCAATGACATTTTCAACGGAAGCACAACCTGCGATGGAGTACATATCTCTAACTTTAACCTTTCTTCAGGATTAGGAGCAGGAACAACTATCAATAGCGCGTATTTCACAGGGTGCACTTTCATCGGGCAAGATGGTTTTGAGGCGACTAATATTGCAAATCTTACCATTACCAATTGTACCGTTACTGTGACGAATCCGCTCAGTGATAACTTTGCCGTCTATGGCATCGAACACACGAGTGCCAATCTTGCCACTGGATGGACAGTAAACTTACTAAATAATGTGTTCTCTGAATTATCTTCTGGAGCCAACGCAACCAGTTCTGGTTTTAGAACAATTTATACCAATGCACCGAACGGTACTTATAACATTAGTAATAATGTTATCACCGGATTTGTCTTCGCTGGAACGGCCAATGGTAGAGAGTGGATGCAAGGGATTGTTTGTAATTCCTCAACCGCTAATTACAATGTGTACCAAAACTCCATTTATATAGCCAGTTGTTTAGGTACAGGTACGACAGTAGGCGCCGACAGTTGTACTGGAATTAGTTTAAGTACTGCAGCAAACTATCCAGGAACAACCAATGTCGAAAATAACATCGTCGAAGTAGAACAAGCGGGTGGCTCGTGTATTCAACAGCTTAAAGCATATAGCGGTTCGGGAACTGTTACCTCGAATTACAATGATTTCTTTGCCGGGGCTAACTCTTTTGTTGGGCGGTATGCGGGTACCAGTGAAGCGACTCTTGCCAACTGGCAGACAGCCGCTTCAAAAGATGCCAGCAGCCAGAATGTAGACCCGACAGCGACCAGTCCTGCGTCTTGGGCATCACCGCAGACGAGCTTGCAGTTCACACCTGCCAACCAATTGGCGTCGCCTTTGGTGGCGCTTGGTTCGGGTGTAGCTCAAGTTGGTGGTATTACCACGGATATTACCGGCGCGTCTCGAGGCAATCCGACATGGCCAGGAGCGTATGATAACGGCGCTTCAGTTCCCGTTGGATTGAGTATTTTCAAGGCAATTGGTGAATAGTCGTTAATCTAAAATTTAATTGGCTTTTCAGAGCGGAATGACAACATTCCGCTCTTTTTTATTCTGAGATATGCATCGGACATGTGGGCGTTTTTGGAGGTTACCCTCGAGACGTCGAGGTGTGCATTCCCGATGCATCTTTAAACATATACTTGTGTACTTGACAAAAGAAATGGATTGAACTAAATTACTGGTGTAAACAGAGGGTAGAAATTCAGTCATTCTAATGGAATAGTTTGATTTTTTAAGGTCGTTTGAATCTAAACTATTTATTCTCCTCAAGGGATATCACGCATTCATTTTTCAGCCGGTATTTATTTTTAATGCCATTTTCAAGTGGAAGGAGGTGTAAATCATATTTATGAATCTCATAAACCATAATCAATTTAATTCAAAAGGAGGTTTTCAAATGAAAAAAGCACTATTTTTAATGGTTGTTTTATGTATGGCGATAGGCATTTTCTCTACAGCTAATGCAACACTTGCATGGTATGAAGATTTCAATTACACAGTCGGTGATCTATCAACTAATTCATTAGGAAATTGGACTACCCATAGTGGTTCAGGTGTTGGTATAACCGTTCTTGGTACACCCAGTGATGCAGGGAATTCTTTGGCTACTTATGGATTAACTTCATCTATAAATAACCGTGTTCAAATTGTGAGTAGTCAAGCTCCAGATGAGAACAGAGTCTTTCCCACTCCCTATACTACTAGACCTGGAACAGTTTATGCATCTTTATTGGTTAAATTTACTACCGCTCCCGCTGCTATAGCGACGTATTGGGCTCATTTTATTGATGGTCCTCAAAGCGGTAGTTCTTTTGATGGAAAACTTTTCGCTGTAAGCACTACTGGTGGAAATATAGGATTAAGTGTTTCATGGAACCAAAACGTTCCAATATATTCAGGTCCCACTATCGGCTTGAATCAGACTGCCTTTATAGTTGAAAGAATAGACATGGTGGCTAACTCCGCCATAGATGTTGATACTGTATCTCTTTGGGTTAACCCAAGTGCAAGTACCTTCGGCCTTACTGAACCAGTTGCAGATGTCTCCACTACAGCTGTTCTTGCTGCGAATGTGTCTGCCAATGGCCTTACAAGATTTGCATTAAGAGAATCTAGCTCCGGTGGCAGTTATGGTACTATTGAAATTGATGAAATCCGCGTGGGTACAACCTGGGCAGATGTGACACCGACTGTGAATGCATTTGTTCCTGTCGAATTATCCAATTTCTCTGTGAAGTAGTTAAATTATCTTATAATGGCTTATCACGAGCAGAATGAAGAAATTTATTCTGCTCTTTTTTTTGACTGTATAACCCCACATGACATCATTAAGGGTGGGACTTCGAGTGTGAACGCCTACCGGTATGTTTATTATTTTATGGACTCATTTGGATTTCTGTTTAGCCAATAAATCCTCTAAATTTTTTCGTGAGATTTCCAACCCAGGGGATAATCGTAATGCCTCTTTATACTGCGCAATGGCATCCTCCATTTTCCCCTGTTTCGTAAGAACCATAGCTAACCCTTCATGGACATAGACTAAAGTCGGATTGAGTTGTAATGCGATTGTAAAGTGATTAACCGCTTCCTCGTATTTCCCTTGTTGTGACAACGCGTATCCCAGACCATACTGCGCCCCAGCCAAGTTTGGATTGAGCCGAAGGGCTTCTAAATAATGAAGAATTCCTTCGTCGAATTTCCCTTGGGCAACCAGAACATTGGCTAGAAGGGTATGGACTTCGACAGAATTCGGATTAATTTGTAATCCCCTGGAAAAATACGCAATCGCCCCATCCAATTTTCCTTGTTTTAAATAGATATCCCCCAAATAAAAATTCACACGTGGATAATTTGGGTCAAGTCGCAAAGTTTCTTTATACTGCGTGACAGCCTCTTCGAGTTTCCCCTGTTTCTGATAAGCGATTCCAAGATTGGAATGACCTCCAGGATTCTCCGGTTTGATTTTTACCACATATACAAAATGATCAACGGCTTCCTCTAATTTTCCTACTTGCACCAATGCAAATCCCAAATTGGTTTGGGTTTTTACATCGTCGGGATAAATCTGTAGGGCTTTACTATAATACGGTATAGCCTCTTCATAACGTCCCTTGTTTGCTAAAGTGAGTCCCAAATTCATATTGGCCACCACTGCATTCGGATTTTTTTTGAGATTATCCCGACAGAGAGTTTCAGTATCCCGATAAAGACCGGTTTGATGCCAGGTTAAGATACCTAAAATGAGCAGCAGGAGTACCATACCCGCTTTGGGTAGAAGAGACTTGGATAAACCCAGATTCTCTTTCAGTTGTATAAGAATCACAGAAAATAAAATGATTAACCCAATACTTGGAAGATATTGATAGCGATCGGCTACAAAGGAATGAGCCATGTAACCAAATGGAATTATTCCCAAGGTGGGAGATAATGTCAGGATAAAAAAAAGTACAAGGACCAATGGTTCATGTCCAATCTTCCTTCGAAAATACCATAACGTCATTACAAGGAGAAGAATAGCAATCCCATAACTGTATTGCCCGATTTGATGAAAATCAATATTCCATCGGGGATAAATAGTCATTAATTGAACCGGAATAAGTAGTTTGGCTGCATAAAACCATATAGCCTTCCCTACAATGATAACCCGACCGAAGAATGGAACTGGGAAATCTATTATTTCTTGTTTATGTCCAAGAAATAAAGGAATTGCCATTACAATAATACCTGCTCCGATATAGGGTATGACCCGGATAAAGTCCTGCCGGGATAGATGTTTTTTACTCCACCAAATATAAAGGAATAGGACTCCCGGTAATGTAATAACAGTCATTTTAGTTAATAAAGCCAGAATAAATAAAAAGAGTGATAGGACATATATTCCAACCTTTTTCTGCTTTTCATAGGTCAGATAACAAAGGAATGAAGAAAGAAAAAATAGACCCGATAACACACCTTTTCTTTCAATTACCCAGGCTACAGCTTCCACATGCACGGGATGTAGTGCAAAGATAGCAGAGGCTAGAAATGCTCCGGGTGCAAACACACGGCGAAGAATGATAAAAACCAATAGGGTATTCAGGACATGCAACAAAACGTTTATTAGGTGATTTCCAAATGGATGGATTCCCCAGAGATGGTATTCCAACCAGAAGGAAGTATATAGCATAGGCCAATAGCGAATATCCCCTTCGGGATAAGAAAGAGGATTTGTCCAGATATCTCGAAGTCCTGATATTGTTTTTAGTGATGGGTTGTTGGTTACGCAGTCGTCATCCCAGACATACCCGTTACGAAGGGCGGGGAAATAGGCTAATAAAACCATCAATATAAGAATAAAGCCCAGAAATCTTGGATCTGTGAGGGTGTATTTCTCAGACGTAGGAGTTTTTGACCCTATATTCTTTTTATCTATTACTTGTTTCTTGGGTTTGGGTTTACTCATGGATTAACTTTTTATTTGTATTTGTCATAAGATTATACATTATAGTAAACTGCATCGGGAATTAGTAGACATGGGTCTGTAAACCATTACAATAAAATTTGCAAGGTTCTCTAAATATCCTGTAAAATAATAAAACCATGTCGAATACCCCATTAATTTTTCCAAAAGATTTTCAATTGGGTTGCGCCACGGCTGCCTTTCAAATTGAAGGCGCGACGCATGAAGATGGACGGGGGAATTCCATTTGGGACACTTTTTGCAGGACTCCCGGTAATATTACGACGGGTGAGAACGGGGATATTGCCTGCGACCATTACCATCGGTATAAAGAAGATATCCAGTTGATGCGCACCATTGGGGTGAGCGCGTATCGCTTTTCCATTGCCTGGCCGCGAATCTTCCCACAGGGCAATGGGCCAATCAATTCCAAGGGGCTGGATTTTTATAACCGACTGGTAGATGAGTTATTAAAAGCGAATATTCAACCGTTTGTCACGTTATATCATTGGGATCTGCCTCAAGCCTTACAGGATAAAGGCGGGTGGGCGAATCGCGATACCGTTTATTATTATCGTGATTATGCCGGTGAGATGGCACGCCAATTGGGAGACCGCGTACAGGGTTGGATTACGCATAATGAACCCTGGGTGGTTACTTTTCTCGGTCACTATTGGGGTGTACATGCCCCTGGAATAAAAAGCTTATCCACCGCCTTACAAGTGTCGCATCATCTCTTATTGTCTCACGGGGAAGCGGTGAGTGCAATTCGGCAGAATTCGCCTTCTCAAACCAAGGTCGGGATTACTTTAATATTAACGCCTTTTTATCCAGCGTCGGCTGTGAATGAAGACCATTTGGCTGCCCAACGTTATGATGGGAATCAAAACCGGTGGTTCCTTGACCCGTTGTTTAAAGGCGAATATCCAGAAGACATGGTCAAATTATATGGAAACGATACACCGGAAATTGAACAAGACGATATGAAAGTTATTCAATCACCCATTGATTTTTTAGGTCTCAATTATTACTCGCGGGGGATTATAAAGTATGATACGCAGAGTGCTTTCTTTAGAGGTAAAGAAAGCAAACCAAAAGATTCAGAGTACACGGAAATGGATTGGGAAATATATCCCAAGGGACTTTATGTCATGCTAAAACGGCTTCATGAGGAATACCACGTACCGGCAATCTATATAACAGAAAACGGTGCGGCGTTTAAAGATACATTAACCGCGGATGATAAAGTAAGAGAGCACATGAAATGTGTTGATCCCCAAAGAGTGGATTATCTTCAAAAACATTTTGAACAAGCCTATCAAGCAATCCAGGATGGAGTTCCATTGAAAGGGTATTTCATCTGGTCATTGCTGGATAATTTCGAATGGACGTGGGGTTATTCCAAACGGTTCGGTATCGTTTATACGGATTATCCCACGCAACACCGGATTCTCAAGCAAAGCGGGAAATGGTATCAGAACCTCATCCAGCAAAATAAGTCTCAATAAAGGTTTACCAACCGCCTCCGCCACCACCGCCACCACCGCCGCCGGAAAATCCTCCGCCTCCCCCGCCCTCACCAGAACTGGAGCCCGGAGCTGTGGAAGAAGATGAGATGGCGTTGGAAAAGGAAGAACTCATTGAGGAAGCAAATCCCATAGCACCCAACGTACTCCAGGATGTTCCCTGATACCAGGATGGACTATATTGTTTTCCACCAATGGACGATTTGGATAAAACGTCGGCAAATTGTTCCGCCCATTTTTGTTCGACATCGAGTGCCAGGGCAAAAGGAAGGAATTTTTCAAACAATTCAGGAGTTTTATTGACCGGCGTGATGGCATTCAAGCGGTCTTTTTCCGCGACGGAGAGATACATTTTAAATCCTTCAATTTGATCCAGTATTTTACGACCAACGAGGGTAGGGGCTTTCAACAAATGGTAAAAAATAACATTTACTATCGCCAAGACCAGCAAGACCACAATGACGAATACAGAACTGGTTGTAGAAAGAAAGTACAATCCCATAACTTCTCCACCCACAAAAGGTATAGAAAACAAGGTCATAAACAATGCCCCACCGGTAGAAGCGATGTGATGACCTGTACCGAAGATGGCATCTTTCCATAAGGTAAACATCTGGCATACCAGGAAGACTACACCCACCGACCAGCCGGATAACCAAATTGTCATGAAAATGAAAACGGGAATATTCCCAGCACTTTGCGCTCCCCAAAATCCTGTTACGAAGAGGAGTATAATCGAAAGAACGACACCGGGAATGAAATATTGCGTGTTATTTAAAAAATAATTCTTTTCATAATTAAGTTTCAAATAACTTTTTAACGCACCTATGGCTGAGCTGATTTCTGAATGGTTAACGGGAATCAATTGGATGGAACTCTTGGAACCCAACAAAGAGTCGGCGATTTTCCGTTCATCCGGGTCTAAAATGACATCCTCTTTTTTCGTGCGGGTCAGGGTATATATCCCTTTTTCTTCTTTGATAGTCAGAAACCCTTTGACCGCCATATCGAGGATATTGGCAGTAAATGCTTTCTTATCAAAACTCATTTTAGAGACAAAACGGACATCCGCAGGTGAAAACCTGTTGGGTGGACCATAAAGTGGGATAATAGTCCCTTTAGCGGGGCCCCTTACGAGTGCCCAGACAATGATGTAATAAAGAAATAGGATAGCCATTCCCAATGAACCAATGACGACTGAAATATTGTCACGAAGGAACAGTTGCGCTTTTTCTTTGGGAGTAGGTTCTTTAAAAAATCCTTTGGGAAAGGTTACGACAATCGTTAATCCTTCATGAGAAGATAAGGTTTGGGTGGTTTGGTAAACCACATTCCCGGCGGTATCTTTGTACACCTGAAAGTTTTTATCAGTGGCTCCTTCGGGGCCTGTAGAACCATTCATAGATAAAAGGGTGGAAGATACCCCAGGAGGGAAAATAACGGTCGCAGAGGCTTGTTCAATCGAGAATACCCAACCATTGCCAGTGACATTCCAGTACAGTTCATCATGGTCTTTGAAAAATCCCATCTGACGGGCGGTGCTGTATTTAATGGTATAGGTATAATCGCCAGAAGAGAGTAAGATGTCTTTGTTTCCGATATAAATCCTGATTCCGTTCGACATACCCTCTGTGTGATAAGGTTCCTGATTTCCATTTTTTAAAACTTCTAAAAGATGGAAATCAACGTTATAGCGGTATCCCAAGGGAGAGCGATAGCGAATCGGGAAATCGCGATAGATGCCATGTTTGATTTGGTCACCCTCACTATGTACCTTAATGGTTTCAGTGACATTCATGGAGGCGTCCGGATTGACGATTATTTGGCTGTCATAATGGATAATACGTTCGTCCTCATCCCCATAAGAATGAATAGAAAGTAATAAGGCAAAAGCGATAATCCATGAAAATTTGAAGAACAATTTTTTAAAGCCTGACATATAATTTACCATCCTCCCCCACCTCCTCCGCCTCCTCCACCGCCAGAAAACCCGCCCCCACCAGAAAATCCCCCTCCGCCACTTCCACTGCTAAAACCCGAAGAGGTCCCCGGTGGAACCGATGAAGAGGAGATTGTATGAGATAAAGACGTGCTGACAGAGGATGCAAAGGTCATTGGAGAAAAAGTACGACCGGCAGTGCCAATGTACCAGTATGGAACGTATGAGCTTGTTGAAACGGTTGACGTGTCCAATGCAGATTTCTTTAATGCGTTAGAGAATTTGTTTGACCAGGCATTTTCAACATTCAGAGCCAGAGCGTAAGGAAGGTATTTTTCAAAGAGAATGGGGGTAATTTCCGGTGAATTAAATTTTTTAATTTCCTCTTCTTCAGCGACAGAAAGATACATTTTGAATCCTTCTATGGCATCTAAAATCTTCCGACCCTCACGGGTAGGTGCCTTTAGCAAAAAATGAAACAATAAATTAAGAACGACAATTATACCCAATGATAAAATGGTCATCAAGACGAGTATTGTTTGATTGTTTTGCAATCCTATTATAAAGGCGATGAAACTAATAAAACAGCTAAGAAAAGAAAAACCCAGACCTATATAAAAATATTTTAAATTTGTCATAAAGTATGTTTCGCCAAAATCGTATTTCAGGGAATTTTTTAAACTGTCAAGCGCCTTGTTCACAGTGACATAAGACTCTTGTTTGAAATGGAATTCCGGATTACCCAATAAAAGTGCTTTAGCGACCTCTTTTTCTTCATGCGATAACACAGCTAAATCCGCATTGTCAGTTCGAACCAGGGTATATTCATTATTTTTCTCATGAAGGGTTAAATACCGTTTTACCGCCATATTGATGATGGCGACTGATAAAGTCTTCATGTCGAATTTCATTCGGGTAATATAGCGGATTGCTGCTGGGGAGAACCCTTTGGGAGGTTCGAATAAGGGAATAATAACCCCTGGTTTAGGATCCCTCCCGTGTCTAAACCATACGATAAAGTAATATAAAATTAAAAAGAATATCAAGAGAATTTCGACAAAGATAAGCCAGTTATCTACCAAGAAATCAACTATTTTCGTGGAAAGAGTAGGTGCCTGGACAAACCCTTTGGGCCATCCAACTACAATAGTTAACCCTTGTCCGGGAGAAAGAGATTGAGTGGTTGTGAAGAATATATTACCGGAAGAATCTTTAGAGCTACTATAATTTTTTTCTTGAGACCCTTGTTCGCCGGTATATGCTTCCAAACCAAATATTTTATTAGCAGCGCCAGGGGGTAAGGAAACTTTTGCAGACGCATTTTCAATATCAAAATTCCAGCCATTCCCAGTAACATTCCAATAGAGTTCATCATGGTCTTTGAAAAAGCCGAGTTGGCGATTTGTCTCATATACAATAGTGTAGGTATAATCAATGGGGGAAAGAAAAATATTTGGTTGTCCAATATAAACCCTGACTCCATTATCTTGTCTTTGAATATGATAGGGCTCAGGAGAGCCGTCCTTCATGACTTCTTTCACACGAAATCCAAGGTTATACCAATCACCCAGACGGTCTTGATAGGAGGTTGGAAATTCTCGGTAAATCCCATGTTTAATCGATTGTAATTCGGAATGGACTTTAATTGTCTCTGTAACCGTCATAGACGCATCGGAGTGAACTATAATATCGCTGTTAAAGGAGATGATATGCTCGATATCTAAAGAAAATACTGGAGTAAGGGAAAGGAGAAAAATAATACCCAAAGAAAGATAATTACGCAGTAAAAAGAAACCAGTACGTTTCATATTTTGACTTCCGGAGTATCGCGTTGAGTGGCGAGTTCGATTTCAAAGAATTCTCCTGCTCGAAATCCCGCGATAGAAGCAATGATATTACTTGGGAAAGATTGAACAAGGGTATTATAATTTCGAGCGGTGCCATTGTAATAACGGCGAGCATATTGGATTTGGTCTTCGATGTCTGTCAGGTTTTTTTGAAGGTCCAAGAAGTTTTGATTGGCTTTCAAATCCGGGTATGCTTCGGCGACGGCGAACAAACTTTTCAATTGCTGCGTCAATCCATTTTCCACTGTGCCTTTTTCTTTAATTTCTGAAGTATTGATACACTGGGTGCGGATTTGAGCGATGTTTTCAAAGAGACCTTTTTCGTGTTGGCTATACCCTTTGACGGTTTCGACAAGATTGGGGACAAGGTCGTAACGGCGTTTTAATTGGACATCAATTCCACTCCAGGCTTCCGCCATTAAGTTTTTCTGCCGGATGAGTTTGTTATAGAGCAGAATAATCCCAAGGAGAAGAAGGCTGGATAAAGTGAACAGTATAATGAAAATAAAATTCATGACCTTATAATTCTCGCCAAATGAAAGATATTTGGATTTCTTAGATACCCAAATCCACGCAAATCGTTGATTAGATTAAAAGAGTTAATCTCTTTTGTCAAGTAAAAAACGCTGGACTAGTAGACAATTTAGAACGAGTATCCTATATTATAATAATGGGTCAGGAGAAAAGTGTCATCTCAAAACATAGTTTTAGGAAAACAGAGATTTGAAACCAAACGCGGCTGTACAGGTTGATTTGGATGGGATTTGGACAATATACCGGTATCATGGAATAGAGCGAGAGATATGGCCGGATGCGGTATTTACGGAAGCGGTTCCGCGGTTTTTATCTCTTTTTCAGGAGATGCAGATACAGACGACCTTTTTCGTGGTCGGGATAGATACCACTATTCCTGAGAAAGCAGAGATTATCCGACAAATTGCCAACGCCGGACATGAGATTGCCAATCATAGTTATTCCCATTTTATTCCGTTTACCCGGTTAGATGAAAAGACAATCGAGGAAGAAATTTGCAGAACACAGGTGGTACTTGAGAAATTAACAGGTGCGCGGGCAAAAGGGTTTCGCGCACCGGCGTACGGGTTGGATAAGCGAGTGTTGAAAGTTTTGGAAAAGAATCAATTTGATTACGATGCCTCAGT
Organism: uncultured bacterium; assembly: GCA_963768165.1. Lineage (GTDB taxonomy): Bacteria > UBP4 > UBA4092 > UBA4092 > UBA4092 > CAVYHJ01. The sequence goes on from CAVYHJ010000026.1 coordinate 299,883, forward strand.
ATTCCCTACGCGCTGGTCAAAAATGCTTCAGCAAATTGAGAAGAAAAAGAGCGGGGCATATCCTCCTCTTGGAAATTATGGAGGGAACCAATTTGGAAACGCGCCAATCATGCCATATCACCCGGACGGGGAACATCCGGATAGAAAAGGAAATTTACGAATTAGTGAAATTCCTGTGAGTGTAGTACCATTAGTACGGACTCCACTACACCGCAGTGTAGCACAATTTTTTGGATCATGGTATTTTAGAAGTGGTGTATATTTGAATAAACTGAGTAATGTGCCAATGTCTTTATTGTTCCATGGCGTGGAATTGGTGGATTCCTTACGAGACGAGCGATTACCACAGTTCAAATGGGTGACGACACCTTTTCCCCAACGGATTGATGAATTACGGCGAATGATTAAGATCTTAAAAAAGAGCTATAGGATTGTACCGACTTGCAACCTGATTCCCAGACAGAATTAAATTCCAAACCGGCGTTGTACGCTATGGATTTAATGAAAGCTTATCGCGGGCGCAAGGTTGTGGATGGCGTATCATTAGAAGTTCATCCCGGCCAAATTGTAGGATTGTTGGGACCTAATGGAGCAGGGAAAACAACGTCTTTTCATATCATTATGGGGATTGTCAAACCCGATAGAGGGGATGTCAAGTTGGGGGATATTAGTATTACCTCCCTGGCATTACATGAACGAGCGCGGATTGGGATAGGCTTTTTGGCGCAGGAACCATCGATATTCAGAAAATTAACGGTATGGCAGAATTTGGATGCGATATTGGAATTTTCCAACCTAACATCGGCGGAACGGGAAGAGCGGATTGAGACGTTATTGGAAGATTTAAAAATTGCGCATTTATTTAAGCAAAAAGCTCAAACTTTGTCGGGCGGAGAAAGAAGACGATTGGAAATCGCTCGGGCATTATCAGGATCTCCGACCATCTTGATGCTGGACGAACCATTTTCCGGCATTGACCCAAAATCCGTGGGTGAAATACAAGATATCATCAAAGAATTAAGAACCCGGGGGATAGGAATATTAATAACCGATCATAATGTGCGTGAGACCTTGCAAGTAACCGATTTTGCGTATATCATAGGGCAAGGAAAAATTATGAGATTTGGAACACCAACCGAGCTTGTAAATGACCCAATGGTAAGATCGCTTTATCTGGGCGACAAATTTTCCATGTAAAGGAGATTCCAATGAAAAAGAAAAATTATCTACAACCAATACCGATTACTATTACCGGCAGACATTTGAATATCACTCCGGCTCTGCGGGATTATGCCCTGGAAAAACTTAGCCGATTGCAAAAGTATTTTGACCGATTGATGGAAGTGCATATCATCGTCTCCACAGAAAAACATCAACAAGTGGCAGAGATTAATATTTCCGCTAATGGATTTTCTATATCTGGTAAAGGGAAAACACCCGATGTTTTCGCTTCCGTGGATGAAGTAGTCAATAAATTGGAACGTCAATTAAAAAAACACCGCGAGAAATTTCTGGAACGGAAACGCGTCGCTTCCAAATCGAAAAGGAAAGAAAAGGAAAAAAATCTGCCATTGCTTGAGGATATTGATGATGACATGGAAGAAACGGATACGGAACCAGAGATTGTCAAGATAGAACGGGTTTCACAAAAACCCATGTCGCCGGAAGAGGCAGTGATGCAGATGAACCTGATGAAAAAAACTTTTCTTGTTTTTATTAATTCCACCACGGATGGGTTAAACGTGATTTACCGCCGTCCCGACGGGCAGTATACGCTCATCACGCCGTGAAAGCCTGGGGACACCAATGACTTCGATCACAGTACAAGAGATGTTTGAAGAAGAGGGCCAAGAATTGGAATTAACCCTTGTTGCCGGTGAAGGTGGCAAGGACAAGAGGATCATCGTGTCCGATTTGCATCGTCCCGGATTGGCTTTGACAGGTTATCTGGAACTTTTTCCATACGAGCGGATTCAAGTCGTCGGGAATACGGAAATTGCCTATTTAGAAACATTTCCCACAGAAGAACGGAAGACCCGATTTCTACGAATAATTAAAGCAGATACTCCGTGTGTGATTGTAACAGGAGATTCACCGGCTACTAAAGAATTAATAGAGATCGGGAATGAACAAAATATATGCATTTTTAATACCTATCTTCCAACCACGCGGTTTGTCAGTCTTCTATCGAATTATCTGGAAGTAAAATTTGCGCCGCATACTTCAATGCACGGTGTGTTGGTAGATATCTATGGAGTCGGTTGCCTGATTCTTGGTCCCAGTGGCGTGGGTAAAAGTGAGGCGGCGCTTGAATTGGTTCATCGGGGACATCGCTTGGTAGCGGATGATGTCGTTCACATAGATCGGATTGCGGGAAATATTCTCATGGGATATGGGGCAGATTTGATCAAGTATCACATGGAAATTCGGGGATTGGGAATTATCAATATCCGTAATTTATTCGGGATTAGCGCCGTCCGAACGAGAAAACGGGTTTCCATGGTTGTACGATTGGAACATTGGGATGAAACCAAGGAATATGATCGGACGGGCTTGGAAGAAAAATTATGTGACATTCTGGGTGTCCAAATTACGGAATTAACCATTCCTGTCCAACCAGGTCGCAATATCTCCATTCTGATTGAAGTCGGCGCTATGGATCAACGATTAAAGCGGATGGGGTACAATACTGCGCGAGATTTAGATAAAATGCTTTTAGAAAATCTTACCAAACATAAAGACGAAGTATGAGTGCTCCCATTTGTGTTATCGTAACCGGACTGTCGGGTGCGGGTAAAAGTATTGCCATCGATTGTTTTGAAGATTTTGGTTTTTTTTGTGTGGACAATCTCCCCCTTGCATTAATTCCCAAATTGATGGATATTTGCCAATTGTCTAGCGGGCGATTTGAGCGGCTGGCTTTAGGTCTGGATATTCGAGCGGGAGAACAATTGGCGGAATTTTTTGATAAACTTGAGTACCTTGGTAAAGCAGGATACAAGCACAGTATCCTTTTTTTGGAAGCCACCGATGAAATATTGATTCGGCGATTTTCAGCTACACGGCGCAAACATCCGATCGGCGGGGATTGTCCCATCCGAGAACAAATCCACATAGAACGGGAAAAATTGAAAGATCTACGAGCCCGGGCGAATGTTGTTCTGGATACCTCTAATGTGACTCCGCAAGTTTTGCGGAATTCAATTTCTCAAACCTATTTAAAAGGCGGAGCGCAACAAGCCATGGTGATTACATTGACTACTTTTGGATACAAAAATGGATTGCCTCTTGATGCGGATTTAGTATTTGACGTACGTTTTTTACCTAATCCTTTTTATGAACAAAGCCTTCGATACTTGACAGGAGACGATCCGCCGGTGGCAGATTTTTTGCAGAAATCATCTATAACGAAAAAATTTCTTAAAGAATTCCAACACTTTATGGATTTTTTAATTCCTTCTTTTATCGAGGAAGGAAAATCCTATTTAACGATTGCCATCGGATGTACCGGTGGAAAACACCGATCCGTTTTTATCGCTAACCAATTAAAAGATTATTTTCATTCCAAGGGGACGGATACAATTGTGGTTCACCGGGATATTGGGAAGGAATAATTTGTGTTATTCGTTTAGAAACAATCAGAGCAATCTGAAAATGAATTCTTATACACCGCATGTATGCAGGGTTGAGACCGGCATGAAAAAGATTATATGAATTGTAAGTATCAGAAGGGACCGCAGGTTCCAGTTGTTTGTAGGCAAAATCCACCACTCTTTATTTTAATTAATCAAAATAATGGAATCTTTGTGGGTGGAAAGGTACAAGTATTTTGCCGTTTGACCTATTGGTGATTCCGACCATCAACCCAAACACATTAACAGCCAACCCTGTTCCTCCCGCAATTTTATCTTCTCCCGCCAAATTTTTGGCATATCAGTCATTAATTGCATGAAAGAAAAGGCAATAATAATGGACTATTTATGATGCGTTGTCTTATTTGATAACTCTGAGAAATCCAATCCGTTGGTCGTCGGACTATTCGTCAACTGAATGGATTTTTTATATTTTGCGACCGCCACATTATGCTCAGCGAGAGTATAGCTGAAAACATCCGTTCCATCATTGTTGGTCACAAAGTATAAATAATTGGTATTCTCCGGATTTAATGCCGCTTCAATAGCCGCCAAGCCGGGATTACAAATCGGTCCCGCGGGTAAACCGAGATAACGATAGGTATTGTAAGGAGATACATTTTTCAGTTCATCCATGGTTAAGATTTGGGTAAAACGTTTCAAAGCATATCGGACAGTTGCCTCGGACTGCAACAACATCCCGCGTTTCAAGCGATTGTGAAAAACTCCGGAAATCAGTCGCATATCATTTTTGTTATTGGCTTCCTTTTCGATAATTGAAGCGAGAATAATGGTCTGGTCAAGAGTTAATTTCGTTTTACTCGAATATTTGTTATAAATAGGCTTCGCAATTTCTTCAAACCTATTGAGCATCATTTCCACGACTCTCTCACCGGAAATATTGTAAAAAAACTGGTAGGTATCGGGAAATAAATATCCTTCTAATGTATTCCGATGAAGGTTCATTTTTTCTAAATATTTTGTTTCGCTTATCACCGTAATAAATTTCTCAACCGGTACAATATTCTTATCATTTAACAAGGAAGTAATTTGGTCGAGAGTAAAACCTTCCGGGATTGTAATTTGTATCTGGTTTGCTTTTCCGCCTTTTTGCATAATATGCACAATATCTGCCATGCTCATGCGCGTATTTAATTCGTATTGCCCCGCCTGTAAATGTTTTCCGGCACCCGTAAGCTTTGTATAGAGAAAGAAAAGGAAGGGACTATGAATTAAATTTTCATTTTCTAATGACAGTCCAATGAAATAGACGCCCGAACCAGGAGAAATAGCCACTATTTTTTTCTCCAATTTTTCATCATATGGTGTGTAGATATTGGCATAGAGAATATACAAGATGCTTACGAAAATAAAAATCACGAGGAAATGATAAATACGATTTTTAAGGTGGCGGGATGACAGAATTAGGTTCCTTAGGTGGATAACGGTCTTTCAGTAGATTTACTTTTCTCTTGATGCAGTCGGGTAAGATAACCGTCAAGTATCAATGTTGCAGCTAATTTATCAATCACTTTTTTGCGGTTATTGCGACGGACATTGGAATTGATCAGAACTGCTTCCGCTTCCTTGGTCGTCATCCATTCATTCCAAAATTCAAGCGGGATGGTAATTTGGGTTTTCAAGAAATCCACAAAAGCCATTACTTTATCCGCTTGAGTCTTTAATTTTCCATCGAGAGAACGGGGCAGTCCGGCAACCACCAATCGTGCATTATATTCCCGAATCCAGCTATCAATTTTCTGACAATCATTTTCCATACTAGTACGATGAAGAACATCCAGTGGGAGCGAAAAATTTTCCGAGGCATCGCTGACAGCGATCCCAATTCGTTTATCCCCGATATCCAATGCTAATATCGTCATAGGATTAGGATGCCAATTGCAAACGAATAATTTCCTTGACTTGATTTAATGCCTCCACCAATTTCTCTGGTTCTTTCCCACCGGCTTGGGCAAGGTCAGGTCTACCGCCACCACCACCGCCAACGATTTTGGCTACTTGTCCAATAATCTTGCCCGCGTGGAGTTTGTTGACCAAATCCGGTGTGACATAACAAACCAAATTAACTTTACCGTTTAAAATTCCTCCCAAAACAACCGCTGTGTTTTTGAGATTTGGTTTGAGTGAATCAATTAGACTTAATAGTGTTTTTGTATCTCCACCCTCTTCAAATTTCTGTATGATGTACCGTACTCCAGCAATTTCATCTATATGTCCTATTTCTTTAAATTTTGAGGTTGTCTCTTTGGTTTTTAATTTTTCCAATTCTTTGGATAATTGATGATGTTCTTCGAGAAGTTTTTCAACTCTTGTCGGCAAACTGGGAATATCAGTTTTGGCAATATCGGCAGCGGAATCCAATGTGTCGTGCCATTGTTTGACAGTTTGATAGGCGCGTTTGCCGGTAACCGCTTCGATTCTACGAACCCCTGAACCTACTGCCCCGGAACTGCGAATTAAGAACAATCCGACATCCCCTGTCGCCTCCAAATGGGTTCCTCCGCATAATTCCCTGTCGAATTTTCCAATGCTCACAACACGAACCCGCTCGCCATATTTTTCACCAAAGAATGCCAATGCGCCCATTTCCCGCGCTTTTGCCATATCCGTTTCAATCCATTTCACGGGAATATTTTCCTGTACCTTCTCATTAATTAATTCTTCGATACGATTGGTTTCATCGTCACTCAACGCTTTGAAATGCGTAAAATCAAACCGCAAGTAATCAGGATGAACGAGAGAACCTGCTTGTTCCACATGAGTACCGAGAACCCGGCGTAACGATGCCATGAGTAAATGCGTGGCTGTATGATTCTTGGCAATATCATGTCGTTTGTCTTCATCTATTGTAAGAGTGATTTCCTGTCCAACTACAATTTTACCAGTTAAAACAGAACCGATATGAACGATGGAACCGCTCACATATTTTTGAGTATCTTTAATGGCAATTTGTAATTTTCGTTGACCCGTAATAAAACCGATGTCCCCTACCTGTCCCCCTGATTCTGCATAAAAAGGAGTTTTCTCTACGATTATCTCTACGTTATCTTCTTTTATCGCTTCATTAACCAATACGCCATTTTTGATAATTGCAAGAACTTTTGCTTTGGTTTTCAGTTTTTTGTAACCAAGAAACTCTGTATCTCCAAATTGTTTTTGTACTTCTTTGTAGACTTCATCATGTCCCGTTTCACCCGATCCTGCCCATGCTTGACGGGAGCGCTGTTGCTGATGAGTTAAATCCTCCTGGAACTTATTTTTGTCATAGTTTAGATTCTGTTCTTTCAAGATTTCTTCGGTTAAATCCACGGGGAAACCAAAAGTATCATAAAGCTTGAACACAATTTCATGAGAAACCTCTGTTTGTTTTTGAGACTTTGTATTCTGAATCGCTTCATCCAATAAAGCCAATCCGGAATTTAAGGTAGATTCAAACCGAGTTTCTTCCGCTAATATGGTTTGAGAAGTATGTTGTCGTTTTTCCGCCAACTCAGGGTAAATATCGCGCATTAAATCTACCACGATGTCTGAAGCGCGATAGAGAAACGGTTTCTCAATTCCCAATAATTTCCCATGGCGGTAGGCGCGGCGAAGTATCCGGCGCAAGACATATCCCCGCCCTTCATTGGAAGGCAGGACACCGTCGCTGAAGGCAAAAGTCAAAGCCCGCACGTGATCGGCGATAACTCGAAAGGACGATTGAACTTTTTTATTTTCGTCATATTTTTTTTCCGTCAATTCTTGGGTAAAGTTGATAATAGGTGTAAATAAATCGGTTTCGAAAATACTGGGACATTTCTGTTGAATGGCGGCAAGTCGTTCCAGACCCAAACCCGTATCAATATTCTTTTTAGGAAGAGGAATCAAACTCCGATCTGGTTGGCGGTCGAATTGTGTAAAAACTAAATTCCAAAATTCAAGATAACGGTCACAATCGCATCCCGGCCCACAAGTCGGTTTCCTGCAACCCAATTCTTCACCCTGGTCAATAAGAATTTCCGAACAGGGACCGCAAGGACCAGTCTCACCCATGTTCCAAAAATTGGAATCTTCACCCAATCGGATGATCCGTTCTTGGGAAACACCCGCTTCACTTTGCCAATATTTAAACGCTTCCTCATCGTCCTTATAAATCGTAACCCAGAGTTTGTCTTTGGGTAGACTCAATTCTACCGTCACAAATTCCCAGGCCCATCGAATAGCCTCCTGTTTAAAATAATCTCCGAAAGAAAAGTTTCCCAGCATTTGGAAAAACGTACAATGCCTCGCTGTTATTCCCACATTTTCCAAGTCGGAGGTACGTAAACATTTTTGGCAACTGACCGCCCGGGTATAATCCAGTTTAATCCTGCCTAGTAAATGGTCTTTGAATTGCACCATTCCCGCACTGGTAAAAAGCAGGGTAGGGTCATTTTTCGGAACAAGATTATCGCTGGGCACAATCGTGTGACCTTGTTTTTTGAAATAATTCAAGTATTTGGATCTAATTTCACGGGATTCCATAAAGAAATATGCTCTTTTCTATTATAAAAACAGTCGTTATAAAATAACACACTCACTCTCCCAGCCGCAAGAACCATGGGTAATGTGTACAGACATATGGCGGGTTTTTTAGAATGAGGAGATGTCTATACGTATGGCAACGACGATTCAAGAGGAACGATTACGCTGGGTATTACCTATAATAAAGAAAGAGATACGGTTAAAGGAGGTGTGTAAGATTTGTCCACACAGCCAACGAAGTTTGGAGCGATGGGCGGCGGCGTATCGGAAAGGAGGAGAGAAGGCTTTGGAGCCGCAATCCACCCGACCCAAAACTTGTACAAAAGAAACCACTCTCCGAGTGAAAGAGAGAATTCTGGAAATCCGGAAGAAAACGAAAAAGTGCGCTCTAAAGATCCATTGGCACTTGGCCAAAGAAGGAGTGAGGATTCATGCACGGACTATCGGGAAGATCTTGAAGAAAGAAGGGTTGGTGAGGAAATATCGGGTGAAGAAAATGAAATACAAGTATTTGAAAGCACCACGATCGGTCGGTGAACTTCTAGAGATCGATGTGAAGTATGTTCCCGGAAAGGTAGCGGGACAACGCTATTATCAGTATACCGCCATTGATCTGGCGTCCCGCTGGAGACATTTGGCGGTCTATGACGAACAATCCAGTTTCCACTCTCTCCGGTTTTTAAAAGAGGTCCTGGATCGTTTCCCTCATAGAATACAAGCGATTAAAACTGACAACGGGGTGATCTTCACCAACTACTACACCGGCGTAAACAAACGCCGTGATCGAACCCTGAAAACCCTTCACCCGCTGGATGTCTTTTGCCAAGAAAGAAATATAGTGCATTATCTTATTGATCCGGGCAAGCCCGCGCAAAATGGAACCGTCGAACGAAGTCACCGGGAAGACCAGGAGAAATTTTATGACCAAAACACCTTCCAGAACTTCCAAGACTTGCAAAATAAATTGAAACGCTGGAATATAGAATACAATCATCTGGAACATTGCGGCTTACTGGGCAAATCACCCAATGAGTTCATGGCACAATACCAAAAACCTAAACCGCCAAATGTTCGTACCTAAAACACATGCGATTATTTTCTGAAATGGTTAAATAACCAGAATAGGAAAGAGAGTACACCGCTGATGAGTAGACAGGTAACTATTGGAAAATAAAAATTATAATTTTCTTTTTTGATATAAATATCTCCGGGCAATCGGCCCAAAGGAATTTTAGCATGAGGGAATTTGTCGATTAATAATAAAACGAGGCCCGCTACAACGAGGAACATTCCCGAAATGATGAGCAATTTCCCCAGTTGTGAAAACATAAGAACCGTTCGTGGTTATGGAGTCTATCAAACCACCATTTTTTCCATGATTTGTTCCGGGATATCAAAATTGGCGTAGGCGTTTTGCACATCTTCATGACTTTCAAGGTCATCCATGAGAGCTAGCATTTGTTTGGCTTTGGCTTCATCCAACGTAATCGTATTTTGGGGAACCATGGTGATTTTTGCGGAACTATATGGGATTTTCGCTATATCCAATGCGGCTTTGACTTTTTCCAAATCGTGCATCGGGGTAATGACTTCAAAAATAGAACCTTCCGATTTCACATCTTCCGCTCCCGCGTCCAATACGGCATTCAGAACATCATCTTCTTTGATATTGGGTGCATCAATGATAATATCTCCTTTTTTGGAGAACATCCACGCCACACAACCGACTTCACCCATATTCCCCCCGTGCCGTGTGAAAAGATGCCGGAGTTCCGAAGCTGTGCGATTGCGATTGTCGGTAGTGATTTCAACGATGACCGCCACACCTCCTGGACCGTAGGCTTCGTAGACACATTCTTCATATACCACGCCTGGTAATTCTCCCGTGCCACTTTTAATTGCCCGTTCGATATTGGCCTTGGGCATATTGGCTTCTTTTGCCGATGCAATGGCAGTTCGTAATCGCGGATTCCCGTTCGGGTCACCACCGCCATGTCGCGCGGCCACTGTGATTTCTTTAATAATTTTTGTAAAAAGCTGACCCCGTTTGGCGTCGGCGGCGCCTTTTTGATGTTTAATACTGCTCCATTTACTGTGACCAGACATATACGAACTCCTTAGAAAGATTTAAATTTCAGATTGTAGATTGTAAAATCATAAATCTCAAATCTGGAATTTGTTATACTTAGCGAAGTGCGGAAACTCCGGTAGATGGTTTTGCGCTGGTTTGAGTAGTCACCGATTCCGGCCGTTTTTCCGTGCCCATGGTACAATGTCCTTCAAAAACCACACCTTCCGCAATAATCAATCGCGGAGTTTTAATATCGCCATAAAGTTTTCCGGAGGACAAGATTTCCAGTCTTTCTTTTGCTTCGATATTACCATCCACACGACCACTGATTTTTACTTCCCCGGCTTTGATATTGGCTTTAATGGTGGCCCCGGAACCGAGATGGACAGTTTGCTTTACATCAATTTCCCCTTCAAATACACCGTCAATTTGAACCGAATCGTCTGATTTCAAGGTTCCTTTAAAAGAAGTGCCTTGCGCGATAATCGTTGAAGATTTATCCATTATTTTTACCTTTTCTTTCTGTCCCGAATTCGTCGGAACGTTTTGAGATAGTGGAGTCCCGAAAGATCGGGATAATTCCTGTTGTTCAGTTGGATCGGACGATTTATTAAACAACAAACGTACTCCTGTTGACTACGATGAATACTAAGAATATACCTATCCGCCGCGATTTTGTCAATATAATTCGATAATTTAGCGCGAGGCATCATTCTCAACAAAAAGTAATAACGATCTTCCATTAGGACCGGAAATGATTTTTTTAACAGGAAATTCGTATAAATAGTCAGGGGTCACCAAGAATAAATATTTTTTATCCCTCGTGTAAAGGTATCTTCTTACATCACTTCTAGATGGATTAAATTCGTAAGATGAAAGTTCCCTGTGCCCCGAAGCTGGAATATGTCGAGTATAAAATAAAAAAAAGATCTCCGGGAAACCCAGAGAAGGGAACACAACAATTTTTTCATATTTTCCTTTGACGGATTCCGCATAATCCACCGCTTCTTTCATTCCATACTGAAAGGCCTGCGCCGAAGCAGCAGGATACTGTAGGAAATGTTCGGTTAAACAGAAACCGATATTGAATAAAGATAAAAATAGGAAAAGAGCGAATATCCATTGCTTGATTTGTTTGAGGGAACCGAATTCAATTTTGAAATAATCAATTGTTTTTATAAGTCCCACGGCGGAGAGGATAGAAAAAATGGGTAAAGCACAAATGGCGCGAAGGGCGTGAGGAATTCCTTCATAAGTCAAACTTGAGGGAATCGGGAAAATAAACAGCCAATAAAGTAAAAGCACATCACTATTTTTATGGATTCTACCTAAGGCGTAGATTCCTATCAGTATGAGTGGAAACTCGAACAAATATAATTGACCGGTGTGCAGCATGGAATGGCGTATATTTGCGTCTCCGGTTAGAAATAAAAATGCCGGAGAATAATGAGCCAGCCAATCTTTGAAAAATATCTGTAGAATTTTATCGGGTGTGCCGGGAAGATTAAATATGCTGATCCGCGTAAATCGAGACATTCCTTTAATATGAGTTAGCTGATATGCAAGTAAAGGCGAACTAATGATAAGAAATAATAAAATAGATATGAGAAAAGTACGGACACGCTTGGGATTGGAAAAGAGTTCTTTTTGATATATAAAAAATAATCCCAGCCATAAGAAAACAAGGAATAGTTTTTCAATATCATAGGTATAAAGCGAAATACCGAAAAATGAAAAACTCAGAAATAACCAATATCTTTTATTTTCATTCTGAATATATTTGACGAAAGAACCGAGAGCCAAAGTGATGAATAATGGCAGTAGGATTCCTTGGTTTGCCCAACGAGAGAAAACCAAATGCCAGGGGCATACGGCAAGCAAAAAAGTGGATATTACCGCTGTGCGTTTATCGAATGTTTGTTTTACAAGCCAATAGGTGCTGAGTATTGTTAAACTGCCGGCCAACGCCGCGGGAAACCGGACAGCTGTTTCTGTTAACCCGAATAGAACAATAAATGGAATAATTAAGTACGAATAAAATGCGGAATTAAATGTGGCTAGTTCGCGTGTAAATATAGGCCAGGAATATCCATCAATATCCTGTCCTGTTTTCAATAGACAATAAGCGTTATATCCCTTGGCTGCTTCATCACGAAAAAATCCCGCCGGGTTATTACCCAAGGAATAAAACCGTAAAAATAAGCCCAATAGAAATATATATATGATAGGAGATCGAATTATTTGTTTCATTTTTGCCTGCAAGGCTCAATATTCCGGGAATAATGCAAGTGCAAAGGGAGAATATCAAACCGCTGATTCAGTGTGATGTTAAAATTTATTTACCCAATTTTTTGGTTTCCTATCTTGTAGTACCGAGGTCAAATCCGTGGCGGCCATAATAGCCATTTGGGTTCGTGTTCGGACGGATGCGGAACCGATATGCGGTGATACGACCACATTGTCCAATTGCAACAGCGGGTCTTGGGGAGTAATAGGTTCCTTTTCAAATACGTCCAATCCAGCGCCGGCAATCCGTTTGTTTTTTAATGCCTGATATAATGCTTTCTGATGTACAACCGCACCCCGAGAGGTGTTAATTAAAATTGCCGTACGTTTCATTTTCGACAATTCTTTCGTGCCGATCAATCCTTTTGTCTCCGGCGTCAAGGGGCAATGTAAGGTGAGAAAATCTGATTCCTTCAACAAAGTTTCAAAACTCACAAAGGTTGCTCCTAATTCTTTTTCGCAGGCTTTATTTCGTTTTCGATTATGATACAAAATTCGCATAGAAAACCCGTGTCCCCTTCGAGCCATCTCTCCGCCGATACGGCCCATTCCATAAATTCCCAAGGTCGCGTGATGAATATCCTGTCCTAACAGTAAATCCGTTTTCCACCTTTTCCATTTCCCAGCGCGAGTGTATTGGTCGGCTTCCACAATTCTTCGTGCTGTCGCCATTAAGAGTGACCATGCCAAATCCGCTGTTGTTTCAGTCAGGATTCCGGGAGTATTGGTGACAAAAATTTTTCGTTCCGTCGCTGCTTTGATATCAATATTGTCGAACCCAACGGCGTAATTGGAAATAACTTTCAATTTGGGACAACTATCCATGATTTCCGCGTCAATCTTATCTTTTAATTGCGTTAACACCCCATCACAGTCACGGAGATTTTTGATGATTTCCTGTTTTGTAGGTGGGGAAATCGTTTTACCGAGCACTACCTTTGCCGTTTTTCTCAGAATTTTTAACCCATCTTCGGGAATATTTTGAGTTACATATACTTTCATGGATATTTTTGCTCATTTCCCTTTGGCTACTTTAATTTTTAAATCATTATAGCATCTTCGAGTACTTTTCTTAACTTGTTTGACACTCGGTTTAATTCATGTCAGAATCAATTAATTACCGAATTTGTGATTTAGAGAACCAGATGAATCAATATATTGTCATCACCGTTGCCGGAACCGACCGGGTTGGTCTTGTAGACCAGATTACCAAAATTTTATTGGAATATAATTCCAATGTAGAAGAAAGCCGGATGGCTCGTTTGGGAGGAGAATTTGCCGCTATCATTCTGATCTCCATACCCGAAAAAAAGGTAAAAGATTTAGCCAAGGGCTTGGAGAAACTCGAAAAATTATCCTTGACCGTTTCTTCGAAAATTACGCAGACTAGCGATACTAGGCGATTTGAAGGATATGTCCCCTATGAAATTTATGTGACCGGCGCCGACCAAGAAGGGATCGTTCACCGGGTTTCCCATTACCTGTCAGAAAATGGGATTAATATCGAAACATTGGAATCCAGTGTGGTTAACGCACCGACCACTGGAACACCATTGTTTTCTATGCATGGAATTGTTCAAGCGCCTGCGAAAATCACTTTGATTGAATTACGAAAACGACTCAATGAAATTGGAAATGAAATGGGTACTGATATTGATATTAAAATGCTGGTAAAGTAATTTATTTTTTAAGTTCACAACCAAGGTCGGAGGAAATCATGAAATTAACCACATCTCAAATTAATGAATTTCAAACCCAAGGAGTGTTAGTAGTAGAAAGTGTACTTACCCATACTGACTTGAATCCGGTAATCGAGGAAATAAATGAATTTATTTCAGCCCGTGCCAGGCAATTCCTTCAAGAGGGTAAAATTCAAAACCTGTATGAAAACGAACCTTTCGAACAACGGTTTGCTTTGCTCTATGAACAATCCCAGGAGATTAATAAAAATATGGATATTACGGAAATTCAAGGGGAAAGAACCTTTGAATTTCTACGCAACAAGAATCTATTGGATGTTGTGGAAAATCTCATTGGTGGAGAAATTATCTGCAGCCCCATCCAACATTTAAGAGCCAAATTCCCTCAATCCCTTGCCAAAAAAAATCCCAATTTCTTCTATGGAGTCCCCTGGCATCAGGATGCCTCAGTGACTTGGGAAGAAGCCGACCCTTCAGAAATTATCACGTTTTGGATACCGTTGGCAGATGCAACGTTAGATACCGGCTGTATGGATGTCATACCCGGAATATTTAATAAAGGGTTATTACTCCATGGTCCAACATCCTTTGGTCCGAGTATCAAAGACGATCAAGTTCCTCAATTAACTCCCAGGCCGGTTCCATGTCATAAAGGGGGTATGGTTATAATGCATAAATATACGCCCCACCGGTCAGGTCCCAATACCTCCAACAGGGTACGCTGGAGCTTGGATTTAAGATACCAAAAGACAGGAACACCAACCGGCCGTCCTTTTTATCCGGAGATAGTTGTTCGGAGCCTCTCCCAGCCTGAAACAGTATTAACCGATCATGCCCGATGGTGTCAATTATGGAATGAAGCCATTGAAAAATCCAAAGGAATACCTATTCATCGAGTTCAAAAATATTAAAAAAAGGAGATTTTATCATGCAATATACACATTTGGGCCGAACTGGATTAAAAGTTAGCCGGTTATGTTTGGGAACCATGAATTTTGGTCCTCATACAACAGAGGTGGATAGTTTCAAAATCATGGATAAATCCTTGGAATTGGGTTTCAATTTCTTCGATACAGCCAATGTCTATGGTTGGAAAAAAGGAGAAGGAATTACGGAACAGATTATCGGGCGATGGTTGTCACAAGGTGGTGAGCGACGTGAAAAAATCGTTTTGGCAACCAAAGTCTATGGGAGCATGGGGGACGGACCGAATGATACCAGGTTATCCGCATACCATATTCGCCAAGCGTGTGAGGAAAGTCTACGGCGGTTGAAGACAGATCGAATTGATTTATATCAGATGCATCATGTTGACCGGGAGACTCCTTGGGAAGAAATCTGGCAGGCGATGGAATTATTGATTCAACAGGGGAAAGTCCTTTATGTTGGGAGTAGCAATTTTGCGGCTTGGAATATTGCACAAGCTCAAGGCGTGGCACAAACGCGTCATTTTATGGGTTTGGTCTGTGAACAAAGCTTGTATAATTTGCATGCCCGCATGATTGAATTGGAAGTGATTCCCGCCTGTCGTGCGTTTGGATTGGGAATAATTCCCTGGAGCCCGTTGGGAGGTGGATTATTGGGCGGAGTATTGGAAAAAGCGAAAGCCGGTCGCCGTACCGATGAAAGAATCCAAAAGACAATTGAGAAAAATCGTACGAAACTTGAATCGTATGAGAGTCTTTGTAACAAGTTGGGTGAAAAACCTGCGGATGTTGCCCTCGCCTGGTTATTGAATAACCCAACAGTTACCGCGCCGATTATTGGTCCTCGGACGATTGAGCAATTGGAAGGCAGTCTGCGTGCATTGGAAATTAAGTTCTCCCAAGAGACATTGAAACAACTCGATGAAATCTGGCCGGGGCCCGGTGGAGAGGCACCGATGGCCTATGCCTGGTAAATAACCCGGTTTAAAGTTCAAGAAAACACGAATACTTATTCATATCGGAGGGCTTCGATGGGGTTTAGGTTAGCTGCTTTGGAAGATGGATAGATTCCGAAAAACATCCCAACCAAAATTGAAAATAAAAATGCTATCAGTATAGAACTCGGTAAAATGACCGCCGGGACATTATCCTGTGAAAGTATCGCTATCGATTTTGTCAGTGCTATTCCCAGAAGAATTCCAATTATACCACCAAACCCGCTGATACTTCCGGCTTCCACCAAGAATTGTATTAAGATATCTCTCCTCTTAGCACCGATCGCTTTCCGGATTCCCACTTCACGGGTTCGTTCGGCTACAGACGCCAGCATAATATTCATTATCCCGATACCCCCGACAAACAATGACAATCCACCAATCGCACCAATCACCATGGTAAAAATGTTTAATGCGGTACTTATCTGTTTTTGAATATCATCCGGGCTGATGACATTATAGGCTCCTTTATATTCATGCCTTTCTTTCAATGCGTTCAAGATATCTTCTCCAATTTTTTTTGCATTATTGATATCGTCAATTTGAATAGACATCCCGTTCACCGATTTCGACTGGGATAATCGAAGCAGAAGAGTTACCGGTACAAAGATGGTATTGGGTGCTGTCCAAAAAAATCCCATATTACTTTGTTCATTGGTTAAAACACCGACTACGGTCAATCGGTGATCCCCGGCATTCACTGTTTTCCCGAGTACATTTGCTACTTCTTCTTTATTGGGTAGGATATCCTCCGGTCGGTCGGTTGTCGCATGGCCAAATAGGGTGGCCACTACTGCCGGCTTTAATATACAAATACTTTGCCGTAAATCCAAATCTGTTGAGGTGATTAATCTCCCCTGGTCCAATTTCATTCCTGCAATGGGAAAAAACTCTTCTGTCACACCTCGGACTTCCATTTGCTGGGATTTTTTGGTACTTTTCACATCAGTAGTCCACCCAATTTGTGGTGAAACATCCACTACCCCGGGAAGGGATTTAATATAAGCCAAATCTTTCATGTTGATTTCACCCATTCGATTGGTTCTAGAGTCCCAATTGGGGGTCACAAAAAGTTGGTCTGCTCCCATCCCTGAAAATTGGTCTAATATCTTAAATTTCAACCCATTCCCTAACCCCACAATGATTATTACTGATGCGATACCGATGATAATCCCCAACATGGACAAAAATGTCCGCATCTTATTCACCCGGATGTCTACACCTGCCATGAGTATGCTTTCTCTAAGATTCATAATATAAATCCCTATACGGCGACCGTTGCTTTGGTTTTCATATCATCGTGGGTTATTTTTCCATCAAATAAATGGATAATCCTCTGGGCATATGCCGCAATATCCGATTCATGCGTCACCAGAATGATGGTCGTTCCTTCATTATGAAGATTTACGATCACATTCATGATCTCTTTCCCGGTCTGTGAATCGAGATTCCCGGTCGGCTCATCCGCTAACAATATCGCGGGATTATTTACTAAAGCCCGGGCAATGGCAACCCGCTGCCGTTCCCCGCCGGACATCTCATTGGGCCGGTGAGTCCACCGGTCTTTTAACCCGACACGTTCCAGGGCTTGCATGGCAATCTCTTTTCGTTTTGATGAGGACATCGCTGCGTAGATCATCGGTAATTCAACATTCTTAAAGGCATTATATTTCGATAACAAATTGAAATTCTGAAACACAAACCCGATTTTCTGATTCCGGATTTCTGCCAGGTCATTCTCTTTCATTTGAGATACTTTCACTCCATCCAAAATATACTCTCCCTGATTGAATGAATCCAAACAGCCGATGATATTCATTAATGTAGATTTCCCGGAACCGGATGCACCCATGATTGCTATAAATTGATTTTTTGGAATATGAAGAGAGACATGATCCAAGGCCTGGACTTGGACAGATCCTAATTGATAAATTTTAACTATATTATCTAGTTCAACCATGGATTATTTCTTAGTCGTTTTTGGTTTGGCAATCTTGATTTGTGTATTATCCTTGAGTTTCCCCACACCCTGTTGGACAATCGTATCCCCTTCTTTTAACCCCTTCTCAATGACAATGGTTTCAGGATTACTCACTCCGGCTGTAACTTCTCTTTTCTTGACATGATTTCCTTCAATCACAAACACATATTTCTTATTATCCTGTTTGGTTACCGACTCTACCGGTACTTTTAATACATTTTCCAATTTCTGTGTCTGAATATCCGCATCCACTGAAAGGTTAGGCCGGACTGGTTGTCCAAAAGTACTGTCAATGGCAATTTTAACTTCAATTTCCGCGAATGTCTGCCGGGTGGCTTGAGCCGCTATCTCTATGACATGTCCAATTAACTTCTTATCTTTAAACCCTTCTGAAGAGATAGTCGCTGTTTGTCCTAGTTTAACTTTATCAATATCCAGTTCATCAACATTTACTTTGGCATTATAAATCGAGATATCCCCAATGGTAAATATTTCATCTCCGATACTTACATATCTCTTTTCTTTAAGAGCATCTTCGACGATCGACCCGGAAGTCGGTGCTTTGACCGTTGCTTTTCCCAGTTTATCTTTAGCTTCTTTTAAATTCGCTTCCGCCACTTGGACTTCACCTTGATCTTCTTCTTTATCTTTTTCAAATTTTTCCTTTTGATTTTTATAATTTTTCTCGGCAACTATATAATCGAGTTTATCCGTTTCATAGGACCGTTGTGCATCTTCCAATTGTCGTCGTGAAATAATTTCCTGGTCATACATTCGCTGCATGCTATCCTGATTCTTCTTAGAATATTCCCTGGCAATACTGGATTTATCATAGGTATTTTTGACTTGGATCTCATCATAGGGACCGGTAACTTCCACCAGATTCTTTAAATTATTTTTTGCTTTAGTTAAATTGACCTCTGCGTCCAATACATCTTTTTTTAATTTTTCTTTATCCACTTCAAGCAGGATATCCCCCTGTTTTACTTTGGCTCCATCTTTACCCAATTTATCGAGGACATTTCCTTCTACTTCCATTCTGACCTTGGTGGTTTTTCCCGGTTCAATGACCCCGTTAGCCTGGATATTCATGATCATAGTACCCTTTTCTACTTTGGTAACAGAGACTTCCACTGCGTTTTGTTTCCCGCCAATCCATTGATTAGTCAGGTAAAGTAGTATACAAATGACAATTATAAGAAATGTAATAAACAATTTTTTCATATTATGTATTACCCGTCTTTCTGTTGAGTTTGTGTCTGTTGTGTTGGGAAGAAATGTTCTTTAGTCATAACACCGCCTACTATGAGAGAAACTCCAATAAGCCAAAAAACCAATACTATTGCAGCTGATTTTTTCCAATTGAATTTATAAATAACGGATAATCCTTGAATGGACAGGAAAAGTGACCAAAGTGAAAACACATCTATCTGGCTGCAGAGCGCATTGATAACCGGACCCGATTTATCCGATGTAAAATACAAACCCAAGCTGGCAGTAAATGGAGTAAAAGAATCCTGGTTTAATATCGCAGAAGTTATTAGGAGAATACTGAAAAGAATCATGGGAGCATACGAATAACCAAGTACCGTCACTAACTTTTTATAGGTGCTTTTTCCATCTAGAAAAGGAACAATCACATGGATAATGCCGGCTTTCATTAAAAGAAGGCCAATGGCAAAGATGATGGCAAAAATTCCTCCTATAATCGGAGTCGCATATTTTGCCATCATTACAGTATTTTCAGGTAATTTACTAAACTTTTCTATGGTTTCCGGATTTCTAAAACCCAACATGACTCCACCAATAGACATAATTAATGTAGCAATGGCTACAATTATGATTGCAGTAATCAAATCCGGTTTTTCATCCAAAGCTTGGAATACGGAAGTGGGTTCAAAAAAAATCCCGGTAATTCTTTGAAAAAAAGATTTCGTTATGCGCACTGGTGGTGTTATATTTTCTTCCATTATGATTCTCCCTATGCTAAATTTTATAATA
Source organism: uncultured bacterium (assembly GCA_963768165.1). Classification (GTDB taxonomy): domain Bacteria; phylum UBP4; class UBA4092; order UBA4092; family UBA4092; genus CAVYHJ01. The sequence continues at coordinate 319,999 of CAVYHJ010000026.1, forward strand.
TCCTATCAGAACCTGAATATTGTAACAATGATATAAAAGTCTTTGGTAATGAGATTTAATTGCTGATGGTAATGGTGTTGTGATTTTGTCCATTATAATATCCTTTCTGTGATTTCAGTCGCATGATACCTTATCAAATTCTCCATTTTTTATCATTCCTGTAATCTGGGATCCGCCGCTACCACCTGGTCTAAATTTGCCAAGGCTATCAAATAACTGATTAAGGCACTGGTATAACTGGTTTGTACGGCGGTGTAACTATTTTGGGCGTCCTGCACATCCAGATAGGTCTGCATCCCTTCTTCATAACTTTTTTTCGCCAATTGTAAGGAATCATCGGCCTGGGCAATACTTTTCTGGATAATATCCAAATTCTGTTTGGCTTCATCCACCGCAATCACCGCCTGCCGGACACTCAAGATAATCGACCGCCGTGTCTCTTCCTTGCTGATTTCCGCGATTTTCTTGTTACTGACGGCTTGCAGGTAACTTTCTTTTAAACTGGAATAGGATTGCCACAGGGGAATCGACCAGGTTAATGACGCAGTGAGTTCGGGATTGGTCAATTTCAAGGAATCCCCCAGCCCAGTGGTGGTCTTGGAGGCACTATAAGACAATCCAGCGTTGAGCTGCGGGTCTTTGGCCAGTTTAGCAATCTTTAAAGCAATCTCGCTTTGTTCATAGGCCAGTTCGGTGGACCGCCAGTCCAAAAGGTTTTTAAACGCCAGTTTGAGATAATCCTCCAATTTAACATCTCTTACTACATAATTGATGGTGGTCTGAATCGTCAAAGGGGTGCCCATCTCCAACCCCAATAAATTCACAAACCCTTGCACGCTGGACTCATAACTCTGTTGAGCCGTAATCAGAGATGCCCGTTGCGTGGCCACCTGCACTTCCGACCGGCTCACATCAATCTTGGCCACCAATCCTTCTTCCTTTTTAATTTTGGCAACTTTTAATACCCGTTCCGCTTCATCTACCGACTCCTGGGAAGTATTGATATTTCGTAGAGAACCAATCAACTGATAATATCCGCTGGTGATGTTATAAATGAGGGACCGTTTGGTATCCTGCATGGCACGGGTAATTTCGATTTGCTCATCCAGAATCTTCAACCCTTTTTCCGTAGCGTTGACGGAAGACCCGCCCCTCCCGCTTAACAAGGGCTGAGTTAGGCTGATACTCCCCGTAGAAGTATAGTAGCCTGCGGTGCTGTCGGAAGACCGGGTGGAACCGTAGGAGGCCGATAAGGTTGCACCCGTGGTGAAATATTTGCTGACACTTAAGGTAGCAGAGTCCGAATCGCTTTCGGGATTCGACCGGGCGTTGGAGCCGCTGAGGGAGGCCGTAGGGGTAACGACACCCTTGTTCACCCGGTATTGGGATTCGGAAATCTTGACATTCTCTTTGGCGGTTTGCATATCGAGATTATGTTTCAGAGCGATATCAATACATTCATCCAGGCTCAGGTTTTCAAAGCTGGTGCGGGTGGAAAATAATTGCTGCAGTTGGGTCGTGCTGGTACTGAGCTCGGCGGCTGACGTCATCCCAATAATTCCAATACCTCCCAAAATTACTATTAAAATATACATTACTGTTCTTTGTAAGCTAAAGAATCTCAAATATTCTCCTGAATCGTTGTTCACCCTTCTACTTGACATACGGTTTACGCAAGAAAAAGTTTCAAAACTTTTAGTTTTCTTTCTTCTAACTCACGGTTTACTTACCCGTCTCACCTGATAAGTAACCATGAGCGAGGTTTTCATCCTAAATTTTAATTAAAGCGATACATTAAAAAATATTATGTGCATTCTATCACATCATTAAGATAAAGACGTTACAAACGGAATTTTGGTTCAGTGAAGTTCAATTTGAATCATCCTTTGTTTGGGCTGGCTGTTCCTCCGAGAAGAAACGATGCGCAATCAGGACACCGCCTGTTTGGATGGAAATAGAGAGGATCCATAGGAGCAGGATAATAGCCGCAGATTTTTTCCAAGTAAATTTGTAAATCACGGATAATCCCTGGATGGAAAGAAATAAAGACCATAAGACAAATAAATCTATCTGGCTATAAAGAGAAGACCAGACTGGCCCAACTTTATCAGGTGTAAAAAACAGGCTCAAGCTGGCAGTTAGCGGTGGATAGGCGTTGGGATTTAATAAGGCATAGACCAAAAGTAAAATACTAAAAAGAATCAGGGGCGCACTCGCATACCCCAGCACCGACACCACTTTTGTATAAGTACTCTTTCCATCAAGAAATGGAACCAGCACATGAATAAGGACTGCTTTAATTAACAATGCTGCGATAGCAAAAATCATGACGTAAATTCCGCCAATGAATGGATGGGCATATTTTGCAAATATTATGACTTTTTCGAATGTACTCATTTGTTCAAGGGCTTGTGAACTTAGGTTATGTCCCCAAATAATCCCCCAGATTAATCCACTCCCGATAAATCCAATTAAAGTCGCTAGAAGAGCGATGGCTATCGCCGTCACGATATCCGGTTTTTCATCCAGAGATTGGAATACGGAAGTGGGTTCGAAAAAGATTCCGGTAATTCTTTGAAAAAAAGACTTGTCCCAGCATTCTTTTGGCAGGGATTTGGTTTTGCGCAATGATGGTGTTACATTTTCTTCCATTGTGATTACCCCTTGTTTTAACTGTATAAAATCTTATCAAAAGCCATATAGAGTAACAATCATATATATATGACGTTTGAGAATGAAATTTGGTTTAGTGGAGAGAATTTAAAACCTAAACAACAATTCGAAACATTAATTGTGCTATGCTTATTTCATCATGAACCCCGTTAGACCCAAGACAGAAAAAAAGAATACACAAAGAAAACAGGGTAGAGACGTAACATGTTACGTCTCTACAGGGGTGAAAGAACGGTTGCAGAAATATTTGGCGAGGTGCGGAATCGCGTCCCGGCGGAAATCGGAAGAATATATTGCCAAAGGATTTGTGTCCGTCAATGGAACTCGTGTGACTCAAATGGGCATAACGATTGACCCGCAATTAGACAAAGTTACTTTTAAACAAAAACCTGTCCATCCTGCCAAACAATTGATTTATTTAATGTTAAACAAACCGACCGGATACATTACTACTACTGACGACCCGGAAAAACGTGATACGGTAATGGATTTAATTCAAGGGAATGAAATGCGGTTATTTCCCGTAGGCCGCTTGGATACAGACACGGAAGGACTTTTATTGCTCACCAATGATGGGGAACTTGCCAACCGATTGGCGCATCCGCGTTATGGCGTTAAAAAGACCTATCGCGTTTTGGTAATGGGAGAATTGCAGGAATCTACCGCGAGAAAAATAGAGAAGGGGATTCTGCTGGAAGACGGGATTACCGCACCTGCCAAAGTCAAAATTGATTCGTTTTTAGGCCGGGAAACACGGGTTACCCTTACCATTGCCGAAGGGAAGAAACGGCAAATCCGGAGAATGTTTGAAACCGTCGGTCATCCTGTTATACGTCTCGTTCGCGTTCAATATGGCCCTTTGCATATAGGAAAACTCAAACCCAGCGAATACCGCGAACTTACCGGTGAAGAAATCACTGATCTAAGAGATGGTATGCAATACCCGAAAACCCCTTAAATAATCCACCCAAGTTCTGGCTTTGAAGTGGAATTGAAATTTTCAATTCCACTCCAAAGACGGATAAGGATTTAAGAGGGAATAGGTGGAAATAAGTGTCGACAGTGGCGACACTTTTTTAGAATATTGATTTCATTGAAGATAAAATTGTCTTCATTGGAGGCTGTCCCAAAATAGATTTTTACAATGGAGTTATAAAGAGTTTGATAGGGAAGGGTTCCTGCGAAAGAAAAAGGTCCTGAGATTATGCTGCCACAAGCAGATGGGTAGAATTTCGAGGGTGTTTTGGAGGAAGGATAAAGAACGTGGCGATCTTTTTCAGATTATGCCCGATACACATCAAGAAGAATTCCCCGGTCACTTTGACTTTCCCGCGTAACAGCACATCACGGTAGCGCAGGTTGTGTTTCAGATGTCCAAAGACCGGTTCGACCAGAGTTTGTCGTTGGGCATAAATTCGTTTCCCTTCCGGGGTTTGTAAGCGGCGCCGCATTCTTTCCAACGCTTCTTCCTGGGGATGCCGTGTGACCCACCGGGCTTTGGAACGAGTGCACTCCGACTTCCGAGAGCAACCGGAACACCGGCTCCCCTGGTAGACTTTGCACCACACCCCCAAGTCATCTTGTTGCCGTCTCAGATAGGGCAAGGGTTGTCCTTCCGGACATATGTATTGATCCGCTTTTTCTTCATAACGAAAGTGACTTTTTGAAAACTCCGGGTGTTTGGAAGTCCCGCGCTCGAGACTCTGTTGCTTGGGATCGGGAATATATCCGGTAATCCCTTTCTGCTCCAAATACGTCAAATTCGCATAGGAAGAAAACCCGCTGTCCGCCAACACCTCCCGGGGCTTCTCTCCCAGATGTTCTTCCATCTGTTCAAGCAGTTCCACCACCGCCGGTTGATCGGTTGGTTTCGTGGACACCGTCGCCGCCATAATCAATCCCTTCTCTGCCTCTACCGCGATCTGTCCGTTATACGAGGTGAGTGGATAGCGGTTCTGATGAAACATGGTCGTGGCATCCCCATCGGTTAAATTAATCTGCTTCCTTCCTTCCTTTTCCAATCTCTGTTGGGCTTCCTCCAACCGCTGCAGAAGTTCTTTCCCATCCTTGACCTCCGGTAATCCTTCATAGGGACTACGGTCTCCATACTCCCGGTCCTCTTGCTCATCCACCTCGTGGGATTCCTGCAATATCCGCTCGATCTCCCGTTCCACATCCTCTTTGCGCTTCATCCGCCGCTCCGAGGCATTCGCTTTGAATTTACTCCCGTCCAGAGCAATCCTTCCCACCTGAACCATGCCCATCTCCAGGCACAACCGAACAATCTGACCAAACAGTTCCTTTAACAAATCCAAGTGGTCTTGGCGAAACCGGTTGATCGTCCGAAAATCCGGCACCTGATGCCCCGCTAAATACATATAGGCCAGATCACTCTCCAAGCGGCTCCCCATCTTCCGGGAACTCCTCTCCCCGCAGGCATATCCATAAAATAAGACCTTCACCATCATCCCCGGTTCATACGCCGAACACCCGCTCTCCGAATAGCGCTCCCGTATCCGGCTTATATCTAACCGCTCCACCACCGCATTCACCACTTTTGCCAAATGCCCCTCCGGCAAATAGTCGTGCACCGAGCGCGGTAGTAATTCCATTTGATCCTGGTCATACTTCTTAAATGACATCGTCTCTCCTCGCTTCTTTCAATCTCTTACTTTCTCTTTCTATTATATCCCCTCTGTCAAGGACTATTTTGGGACAGCCTCCAGTGCGGACACTTTATCTCTCTTAAAATCAATGATGTATTTTTGCAGTGGTTACTCACTTATCGGGATAAGATGGAGCAAACTTGAAACTTGAAACCTGAGACTTGAAATTAATTTAGTAAACCGGTTTAGTAGACAAAACCTTGGTTTTTAGTAAGCGTTTGTCAAACGGCGTTGGTAGGGAGACAAAGTATCCCAATTTTAACCTTGTCTACTAACCTTGGAGATTCTTAGTTATCGTGCATTTATTCATATCCTCCTTTGTCATTTCCCTGAAAATCGATTTTTGAGTCATAATTCTTTTAATCAAACGGGAAATCCAGTCTCTTTTAATCCACCATAGGGGCTTGAGACATCAGGCCCTCCATAATTAACAATAAAACTTGTCCTCGAATGTTTTAATCGGAGAAATATTTCATATTTTACTTGACAATAGATAAAAAGTGGGTATACTCATATACAAAATAATTTTCCTAGAGCGGGTCGGATTATCATTAAACATTGGAGAAATAGTTTTTATATCAAAACCTTGGGATGGATAGTATTCATTATTATTTTGATTTTCTTGTCCCTACCTGCCTCAGCACAAACCTCTTACACCATTACTGATCTCGGTCCAGGTGGCGCCTATGGTATTAACAATGCGGATCAAGTGGTTGGCGGGGCTACTGATTCATTCGGTAATGAACATGCGGTTCTCTGGAGTAATGGGCAGATGCAATATTTGGGTGCTACTTTTGGGGGATTAGTGAGTCGAGCCCTTGGTATTAACAATGCAGGTCAAGTGGTTGGGTATGATGAAAATGCAACCGCTTGTATTTGGAGCAATGGGCAGGAGTATGTTTTGGTGTCAGGATCATTTGGAGGTTATGTAAGCAATGCACGTGGTATCAATGATGCGGGTGAAGTGGCAGGTTTTGCTGAAACTTCAACTTCTAATGGAGCCACCCATGCATGCCTCTGGAGCAATGGGCAGGAGCAAGATTTGGGTACATTAGGGGGACCTCATAGTAATGCCTATGGTATCAACGATTTGGGTCAGGTGGTCGGTTGGTCTTTTACAGCAGCTGCTGAGGAACCGCAGCATGCCTTTCTGTGGAGCGGGGGTATTATGTATGATTTGGGCACGTTAGGTGGAACTAATAGCTACGCTTATGGGATCAACGATGTAGGTCAAGTGGTCGGTCAATCACAAGTTGCCAATGGTGATTGGCATGCCTTTCTGTGGAGCCCGGGTAATGGTATGCAAGATCTGGGTCTAGGTTCTGCAAATGGTATTAACAATAAAGGTCAAGTGGTTGGCTATGATGGAAATGGAAACGCCTTTCTGTGGAGCCAAGGAAATGGAATGCAAGATTTGGGTCCAGGTTCAGCCAATGGTATCAATGATGTAGGTCAAGCGGTTGGCGTATCCTATTCCAATGGTCATGCCGTCATCTGGACTCCCGCATCCCCAGGATTTCTGTATTTTAAGGATGCCGATAATTTATCTCGTGAAGTGATTGGTACAGTTTGTGATGGTACTTCCCAAATTCAAATTCAACTGGTAATCGGTGCGCCATCGAATCAACAGGTTACTTTTTCGATTGTAAGTGATGATAGCAAGCACGGTCAGTTGATAGGTTCCAATCCCATGAATTTTAATAATAACACAGCCACTATCACTTATCTAGCACCTATGGATTATCCCTTTAGTGATGCTACCATCCAAGCGGCTTATAGTAATATTACTGTCCAAAGAGCGTTGTCCATCAAACCCTGTCCGGTAGTCTTGGTTCATGGGATATGGTCATCTTCTGCTACTTGGACAAGTTTTGGTATTTTTTCTACTGGAATAAATCCCCAAGCTCAATTAGAACAATTATTTCCATTTGTCTACGCTGTGAATTATAAAAGCTCCAATGCACAACCTTTTTCTGTAAACGCTCCTCAGGTTCCAATAGGAATTGCAGGAGCACTTTTATTAACAACTTCGTCAAACTATGTGGCAAAAAAAGCAGATGTGGTGGCTCATAGTATGGGCGGGGTTCTTACCCGATGGTATTTGGAAGATTTAACCACTCCCAAATATCAAAATAATATTCGTAGGATTATTACTATTGGAACTCCGCATTCGGGAACACAACTGGCGAGCAAAGTGGTTGCTTTAGGATATCCTGACGCATGGGTCGCTCAACAAATCGGAATGCCGGTTAATCAAGGTGCTGTAGAAAATATGTCGGTCAATAGTTTCGCAATAGATAGTCAATTAAATTTACCGAGTAATCTTAGCTTAGCAAATTCACGAGCTGTTGTATCTTCGGTTTACGTGGATGTGGGGAGTTTGCGAAGTAATCCTCCTTCACAGGCAAAAGCGTTGGCTTGGTACTTAGGTTATTCCTATGGTCCTTTTCAAACTTATTCTACTCTCTGTATGGAAAGTTTATTTTTACCCGAAACTACGGATGATTACCTGGTTCCAGCTTCCAGTCAACAAGGAGGGCTTTCGGGAAATCAATCAGCGTTTTATCAAGGTTTTTGGCATATAGATGAGACCAGTAGCAGCAGTATTGTATCAAGGGTTTCCACGATTTTATTATCCCCGCTAAGTGCTGGTTATTTTAGTACGCAAGGTTTTAATCCACCGACTTTAACGTTCAGTTCTATGGCAATTCGGCCTATGGTGAGTCCACAGCAATCTATTGGGACTGTAACCATTACCTCTCCAACCACCGGAACGATTCTTTATTCCAATGATACATTTTATGCTACGGTGACTGTGTCGGGGGATGTTCAAAGTATTTTGGTGGGGACTTATTTCGATTCAAGCATATCTAACACTTTTCCCTATCAATACCCCTTTATCATTCCTTCTGATGCCATAGGTTCATTTTATTTGGTTGCCGCAGGAGAAGATAGTACTGGCACTATTATAGCCGTGGATAGTGTGCTTTTGAATATTCAACTGACAGCAACTGTGGAAGGGATAAATATTCTCGGTTCCTTAATGGCATTGTATACTGGGGATACGAGTTCTTTGACGGTCATGGGAAATTTTTCCGATAGTATCCAGCGTGATATTTCACAAAATGCGGGAACGATTTTTACCTCAAATGATACAACTATTGTTTCTGTAGATTCCGTCTTAGGAATTATGTATGCTATTTCCACGGGACAGACATTTATTACCGCTACCAATAATGGATATTTCGGTTTTGTGAATGTAACTGTGTTAAATCCAAATCCGAATTCAAATCCAAGTCCAACCTCTGTTCCTAAAGAAGAATGGATGCTTTATTCAGATTCCAAGATGGATGTATCGTATTATTGGGAGCATAGTTTGTTTGAATAGAATCTTACCCTTTCATCCCTCTCCTTGGTAAGGAGAGGAAACGAGGGAAAGGTATATCATTCTGCGAATTGACCGATTTTGCGGTACTTTTCGTAACGATTTTTGATGAGGGAATCTTTACTCGTCTGGGTTAATTGATGTAGATGCTTTAAAAAAGCTTGTTTTAATGATTGTGCTGTGGTTTTAAGGTCACGATGGGCGCCACCCAAGGGTTCGGGAATAACTTCGTCAATAACACCGAGTTGCGCGAGATGTTGCGCAGTGATTTTGAGCGCTTCTGCAGCTTCCGGGGCTTTAGCGGTATCCCGCCATAATATGGCTGAGGCACCTTCCGGTGAGATAACGGAATAATAGGCATTTTCCAACATTAAAACCCGGTCACAGACTCCTATACCCAGCGCGCCGCCACTTCCGCCTTCTCCAATAACCACAGCGATGCTGGGCGTCTCCAAACTCGCCATAACGCGCAAATTGTAAGCGATAGCCTCAGCCTGCCCGCGTTCTTCCGCGCCGATTCCTGGATACGCACCCGGAGTGTCTATGAAACATAATATCGGCATTTCAAACTTTTCTGCCATTTGCATCATTCGCAGGGCTTTGCGGTATCCTTCAGGATGGGGCATACCGAAATTGCGTAAGAGGTTTTCTTTGGTATCACGTCCTTTTTGCTGGCCGATGACCATGATGGGTGTCCCATTGAATTTCGCAGGACCACAGACCATTGCAGCATCATCCGCGAACCGCCTGTCTCCGTGAAACTCTGTAAACTCTTCAAACAACTCGTTGACGTAATCGAGAGTGTAAGGCCGGTTGGGATGCCGGGCGAGTTTTACTCTCTGCCAGGGAGTTAGATTCGAGTAAATATCCTCCTGTACTTGGATGAGTTTATTTTGCAGAGATTGGATTTCGGAACTGGTATCTACCTTTTGCGTGTCTCGTAATTTCTCCAATTCCTCAATTTGTTTTTTGACAGCCGCGACCGGCTTTTCAAAATCCAACCAAACTTCATTAATAGCCATAAAACAGTTCCTAGTTTCTAGTTCCACGTTCCTGGTTAATACTAGAAACTAGAAACCAGGAACTCGAAACTGATTTTTTACCCCTTATTACTATACCAGACTGAATCTTTTCCGACGAGGGTTTCCATGGTAGTGACCAATTCGGGGCTGTATACTACGCTGTTATGTGAATCCGTACGAATTTCGGTTTCCTTATCTTCCGTCTCGCTTGGGGTGATGAAATGCAGATATGTTCGGCAGGAACCTTTGTGTTGGGTCAGAACAGATTGCAACTCTAATAATATTTGGTCATTTAGTCCCACCGTGGTGAGCGCGACATGGAAACTATTGGTCAATTTAGATTCCACTTGTTCGAGTGGCATAACGCTTTGTAAAGTAATCGTGGTATTTTCATTGTACGTATCCACACGACCCGTGACGAAAACCAAACGGTCTTTTTGCAACATTTCCCGATTCTTTTCAAAAGCTTCTGGAAAAGCACGGAGTGAAACAATCCCACTAAAATCTTCCAAAAATACGTCCGCCATGTTGTCGCCTTTTTTGGTACGTTTCAATTTTAAATCCACGATGACCCCGCCGAGATTAACGGTTTGTCCTGCGGGTTTCTCTTGGACGGCGGCAGCGGAACAATCGGTATAGCGTTCAATGACTGATTCAAATTGCTCCAAGGGATGACCGGTTACATAAAAACCCAGCAAATCTTTTTCAAATTGTAACAACTGGGCTTCATGTAATTCCGGAATTTTGGGAAATTCAGGTTCATGAGTTCCATTTCCATTACCGACGTCCAACGTATCAAAAAATGAAATTTGACCCTGTTCCTTATCCCGTTGGGTCAACGACCCGTGAGAGAGTGCTTGAGGAAGGATGTTCAACATCTGTGATCGTTTCGCACCAAGGGAATCGAACGCACCGCATTTAATCAGACTTTCGATTACTTTGGAATTGACTTTACCAGTGTCCACGCGACTGCAAAAATCGAACAAGGATTTGAATTTTTCAATTTCCCGAATAGTTAGTATCGAATCAATGGCCGCTTTACCAACATTTTTCACCGCTGCCAATCCGAACCGAATCGCTTGATCATCTGTGACAGTAAAGTTAGCATAGGATTCATTAATATCGGGAGGTTGAACATCAATTCCCATATTGCGGCAGGCCTTGATATAGGTGACCATTTTGTCGTGATTTCCCATTTCACTGGTGAGCAGGGAGGCCATGTATTCCACGGCGTAATACGCTTTGAGATATGCGGTTTGATACGCAACCATGGCGTAGGCTGCGGTATGTGACTTGTTAAATCCATATCCAGCGAATTCATCCATTAAATCAAAAATCGTTTGTGCGACTTTTTTATCAATTTTATTTTTGAGGCAACCATTGATGAATGCTTCTTTTTGTTTCTCCATTACCCCACGGTCTTTTTTTCCCATTGCTTTGCGAAGATAATCAGCAGATTCCATAGAGAATCCAGCGAGTTTACTGGAAATTTGCATGACCTGCTCTTGATAAACCATGACACCATAAGTGTTTTTTAAAATGGATTCCAAATCAGGATGAAGGTATTCAGTCTGGGTTTTTCCGTGACGGCGGGATATGAAATCTTCAATCATTCCGCTGCCCAAAGGACCGGGACGATAAAGTGCAATGACCGAACTGATGTCTTCAAAATTTGTAGGTGCGAGACGCCGCAGAAGGTCGCGCATTCCACTGCTTTCCAGTTGGAACAAGCCGTCTGTATCCGCACGGGATAACATTTCGTATACTTTGGAATCATCCAGAGGAATTTGAGATAAATCGATTTTTATACCGTGCCGTTTTTCGATAAGTTTGAGGGTATTATCAATCACGGTCAATGTGCGAAGACCGAGAAAATCAATTTTCAACAAACCGATTTCTGAGACAATATTCATATCGTATTGTGTAGTAATATCACCCGTTCCGCTGTTACGGTAGAGGGGGACGTAATCGGTTAGGGGAGTCGGAGAGATGACGACACCGGCAGCGTGAGTAGACGCGTGACGCGGGAACCCTTCTACGGACTTGGCGACATTGACCATCGTTTGCATTTTTTCATGTCGTTCGGTCTGTTGTCGTAATTCTTTGTTTTGTTCCAGTGCTTTTTCCAGAGTCATATCCACCCCGAAAGGTACCAGTTTGGCAATTTTATCCACCTCTGGCAACGGTATTTTCATTGCACGGCCAACATCGCGAATCGCGTTGCGCGCCGCCATCGTTCCAAAAGTTATGATTTGTGACACCTGGTCTTTGCCGTATTTCTCGGTAACGTAATCAATGATTTCACCGCGCCGTTCATAACAAAAATCAATATCAATGTCCGGCATGGAAATTCGACCGGGGTTAAGGAATCGTTCAAAAATTAATCCATATTTCAGGGGATCAAGGTCAGTGATTTTTAAGCAATAGGCGACAATTGACCCGGCAGCGGAACCGCGCCCGGGACCTACGGGAATCCCGCGGCTGCGCGCAAAATGAATAAAATCCCATACGATAAGAAAATATCCTGAAAAGCCCATACGTTTGATGATATCCAATTCATATTTCAAACGGTTTTCCAACTCCTCACCAATAATGGGGTATCTCTCCTGTAAACCTCTATAAGCTAATTCATCGAGATAAGAATCGAGGGTATGGCCTTGCGGAACTTGATATTGTGGGAGTAATGGTTTTCCAAAAGTCAATTCAATATTGCACCGGTCGGCAATGTCTATCGTATTGTGAATGGCATCAGGAATTTCTGCAAACGCACGTTTCATTTCCTCCGGCGATTTAAAATAAAATTCATCCGTCTGGAATTTCAATCGATCAGGATCGTCCAGAGTTTTACCCGTTTGTATGCAAAGGAGGACATCATGATTTTTGGCGCTTTCACGAGTCAGGTAATGACAGTCATTGGTGGCGACAACCTGGAGATTTAACTTTTTCGACAACTCAAATAATTGTTTATTAATCGTACGCTGCGCGTCAATACCATTTTCCTGTAATTCAAGATAAAAATTCTCCCTGCCGAAAAGTTCTGCCATTCGACCGGCTTTTTCAAGGGCTTTAGATTCTTGTCCCTGCATAAACAAATTAGGAACTTCACCTTTCATGCAAGCAGAAAGGCAGACGATGTCTTCGTGATACTTTTCCAGAATTTCCCAATCAATTCTCGGTTTATAATAGAACCCTTCCAGGTAGGATTGGGAGGAAAGTTGAATCAGGTTTTTATATCCCTTTTCGCTTTTGGCAAGCAATACCAAATGGTAATTGCGCTCTTTTACAGCATCGTCTATCCCGGCACGGTCATACCGGCTGTTGGGCGCATAATACATTTCACAGCCGATAATTGGTTTGACTCCCGCACTTTTAGCTTTTTTATAAAACTCAATAGCTCCGAACAAATTCCCATGATCGGTCACCGCCAATGCGTGCATCCCGTATTCTTTTGCTTTTTGCACTGCGTCGCTAATCCGGCAGGCACCGTCCAACAAACTATATTGCGAATGTAGATGTAAATGTACGAAATCTGATTTTGGAATTATCTGAGTTTCAGCCATTCATAGAACCTTTGTGAAGAAGAATATTATTTTCTATATATTGAAATCATAACGAGGCAAAGAGGGAATGTCAATCAACTTTGGAAACCGTTTACTATCATTTTTCTTGACTTTCTGAAAAATCACTTGTAGGCTAGTGTATGTCTTTATTTATGATTGGAGAACGAAATGAACCAGTGTAAACAATGCGGACATGAGTTACCGGAACCATTACCCGGATTTTGTACGTTTTGCGGAGCAGCAACATCCGAAACTCCGGGAATTGTCACCCCGATCGGAGCTGGGTCTTCCGGCAGTAGCCCACAGTATTATTGCCCTTGGGAAGACCGGGCACGGTTGGGATTTTTTAAAGCGTTTTGGGAAACATTGAAATCCGTTATGACTCAGCCAACGGAGTTTTATCAGAAATTGAATCCTAAAGAAAATGCTGGATCAGCAATAGGATTTGCAGTATTGTCGGGTACTATCGCTGTCATCTTTTCCATATTGTGGCAGATTCCGTTTCAAATGCTTAATTTTGCCACAATGGGTACGCGTAACCCGGGAGCCGCAGCAATTCCAATGGTCTTTACCATAGGGATGTTGTTTGTTTATATGATTTTTTCACCACTGCTTGTATTAATCGGTCTATTCATCACTACAGCAATTACTCATTTCACTTTATGGATTGTCGGTGGTGCAAATAAGAGTTTTGAGACAACATTGCGTGTGGTTGGCTATGCAATGGGAATCAGTACGTTATGTGTTATTCCGTTTTGCGGTGGAATGATTGCAGGAATTTGGCAGATTGTTGTTGAGATTATTGGATTAAAAGAAGTTCATGATACAACTTTTGGGAAAGCTATTGCTGCCAAATTAATTCCCATGTTTGTCTGCTGTTGTTGCATGATAGGTATTTTTGCTTTAATCTTTTCGATGGTTGGTTTATCTTTGAGTAATCCCGATGGTATCCGTCAATTCTTTGAACATTTAAGTAATCGCTAACTATTATTTATGGAAAAAATCATTTCACAAAATAAATCCATTCAGGGCTACCAGTTTGGAATCCTTTATGGAGTCCTTGGTTCGATGATGTTGGTTGGCGCCAGGTTGGTACTATGGCTCAATCCACCGCTCCCTAAATGTATCTTTAAAGAACTCACCGGCTATCCCTGTCCAACGTGTGGAGCGACAAGATGTGTATGTGAATTTTCACAGGGTCATTTCTGGGACTCCTTCTTAATGAATCCCTTAATCTTTCTCATTGGTGTAGCCATTGGCTTGTTTGCAGTTTATTCCATCGGAGTTTATTTTTTTAATTTCCCTGAAATCAAATTTGATTGGGTGAAAAAGAAGTCAAATCTATTTAAGATTTTGTCCGTTTTAGCAATTCTTGTGAACTGGGCATATTTGATTACCGTGCATCGCTAAACTTTACCGTTCTCCTAAAACCATTTATACTTAATTATTATGTCATTTCCAATTCAACGATTACGTAGATTACGCAAAAATGCCAAATTACGAAGTTTGGTGCAGGAAACCCGTTTATCTATTGATCAGGTTGTTATGCCGTATTTTGTCTGTCCGGGAAAGAATGTCAAAAAGCCGATTTCATCCATGCCGGGCAATTATCAATTGTCTCTTGATTTGATAAAAAAAGAAGCCAGAGAATGTGTGAAACTTGGAATTCCGGCGATGCTTCTTTTTGGGATTCCTTCGCGGAAGGATGAAAAAGGAAGCGCAGCTTATTCCCCGCACGGAATAGTGCAGGAAGCGGTAAAAGCCATTAAAGATTCGACTCCCGATTTATTGGTTATCACCGACGTTTGTTTGTGTGAATACACCTCGCATGGTCATTGTGGGATTATTAAAGACGGTCAGGTGCTCAACGATCCGACACTGGAACTTCTTTCCAAAGAAGCCTTATCGCATGTTCAGGCGGGTGCGGATATCGTCGCACCCTCGGATATGATGGACGGTCGGGTAGGAGAGATTCGCAAGCTTTTGGATAAGGAAGGATATGAAGATACTCCTATAATGGCATATTCTGCCAAATATGCTTCCGCATTCTACGCCCCATTCAGGGAGGCGGCGGAATCTACGCCTGCGTTTGGAGACAGAAAGTCGTATCAAATGAATCCGGCAAATTCAGATGAAGCCATGCGGGAAATTGAGTTGGACCTACAGGAAGGTGCCGATATTGTTATGGTCAAACCCGCTCTTCCCTATCTCGACATCATTTATCGTGCAAAACAAACGTTTAACGTTCCTCTGGCAGCTTATAATGTTAGCGGGGAATTTTCCATTGTCAAAGCTGCCACTCAAAAAAAATGGGTGGATGAACAAAGAGTAGCAACGGAAATTCTCCTGGCGATTAAACGAGCCGGTGCGGATATTATTATCACCTATTGGGCAAAAGATTTGGCAAAGTGGCTTCAATAAGATTTCGGCTTCTCTGCTCATTAAATGTCTTGCCATTTATTTAAAATCACTATATTTTTCGATTTGACCACATATCGAGACTATACTATATTTATATCACCTTATGTTTCGAAATAAATTCTTCTGCATTATTTTACTATTGCTGATTGTCATCTTACAGTCAATATATTTATTGACGTTGTTGCCGAATATTGGATGGGCAGATGCCCCGGAACTAACAACGACCGCTTACACTTTGGGAATCGCTCATCCCACGGGATATTCAATGTATGTTTTATTGACACACTTATTTGCGCGTGCCGGGCCGGTTGATTCTGTGGCATGGCGGGTTAACTATTTTTCGGCACTCTCCGCAACGTGCGCCATGATTATTTTTTACATACTCTTATACCGACATTTTTTGACCCATATAACTCAAAATAAATATCGTGTCTTAATTGCTGCCACAGGAACCTTATTGCTTGCTTTTTCAAACATTCTCTGGACCCAATCAGTTACAACCAAGGTTTATAGTTTTCAATTATTCGTCTTTCTTACAATATTTTTATTACTTGTCGAATGGATGAGACAACAGGACTCGCGGTTTCTCTATTTATCCCTATTTTTAATAGGATTAGGATTTACGAATCACTTACAAACCATTATATTAGCACCGGTGTTGATTCTCATTTTTGTTCTAAAAAGAGATTATTTCAGTGGAAACTCAAAAATGATTTTCTTCCTGATTTCCTTTTTCCTCTTGGGATATATTGGAGTTTTGTATCTTCCAATTCGAGCGTCGCGATATCCTATTATGAACTGGGGGAATGTACAAACTTTTCAGGCATTTCTGAATGGTATATCGGGTGGTCAGTTTAAATTACGAATGTTTTCAACTGCCCCGGGTATGGGAATGCAAAATGAAAGCATGTATCAGGGAATTGTAATGACGAATCTGGGGAATTTCTTTAATGCGCTCACGAAACAATTTATTTCTCAGCATGTCCAATTCGGGATTGTCGGTATATGGATAAACGTGATTTTAGTCCTAGCACTAATTTTCATATCCCTTTGGGGATTGTTGTTGTTATGGTTCTACGATCGACACCTATGGGGTTCAACAATCCTTGTTTTCTGTACTGTGATGGGTATCGTCACCAATTATCATATTTTAAATATCGAAGACTATTACATTCCAGCAGTCGCGATTTTAGCCCTTTGGTTTACATTTGGAATAAGTAAAATCTTTATTAAACTACTCGAATCTAAATTACAACTTGAACTTGTTTATAGTGTAATTCTACTTTTTATAGCTTGTATTTCACTGTTTTCAAATTATCCTGAAATAATACGATCGCAAAATAAATCCGCATATTATTTTGGTAAAAATATACTGGAATCTGTCGAGAATAATGCTGTTATTATCACAGGCGGGGACAATGATATATTTCCCATTTGGTACTGTAAATATGTTTTAGGAATAAAACCTGAAGTCACTGTTTTTGGAGGTAATTTTCTAACTTCTCCATGGTATGATTCTTATTTTAAGGGACAAAAATATTCATTCCATTATCAATTGGCACAGGGACTTTATCGCACCCAACAGGAATGGGCGGACGCCTTAAACAAAAATGTAATCGCGGATAATATAGATAATAGGCCGGTTTATACTACGCTTTACGATCCCTATATCGCACATCAATATGATTATACGCTAATAGGGAATTTTATTCCTGATGCGTCTTCTCTTCCCGAAGCCATGCTTTTGTTATCCTCGTCCCAATTGTTTCATCTTTACAAACAAATACCGGATTATTCCGTTCATGGGGAAACCACATCCTATTCGTTGAATGCTAAATTTGATGATACAGTAACCTTGTTGGATTGTCATGTTAATAAAAAAGAGAAATTACATCCCGGAGACTTGTTGAACGTAGATTATTATTGGAAAGCAGACAAAGAGCCCCGCACGGATTATACAGCATTAGTAGTCTATCCAGACGAAAAAGGGATGGTAACCATGGAAAATGGAAAACCGTCTTTTGCACAAGAGTTTCAGCCAATTCACAACGTTTTTCCAACATCCAAATGGACCCCAGGAATGGTTTATAAAGAAAGTTATAAAATCATGATTCCATTATTATCCCTAAATCCCGGTAAAGTATCCATGACAATCTCTTTGAGAAATGGTAATAATTTTGTTCCTGCGCTGGTATCCATGGATACGGTTCCTCAAAATTCAATACCTTGTAATATTCTGGAAATTTTGCCGTAACAGTAATGAAGCTTTTTTAATTCGATCGAGTATTCGGTTGTTTTTTGGGGAGAGATTTAGGTGATGATTTCAATTTTGTAATCTGGTTGGTCAACCATTGTTTTTCACTATCCGTTAAATAAGTCAAATCAATCTGTGCGGATATTTTTAAAAATTCCTCATACTTCTTCTTGTCAATTAATTTTTGGGCGGATGTAAATAACTGCCGGGCGTTATCTTTTTTGGGTTGATTCTCCATTTGGATTAAATTTTCCGTTAATGCTTTGTTTAATTGTTCTTTTTGTAATTCCGCAATAGTTAGAGCTAATCTCGTGTAATCTTTCTTTTGTTGATATTCAACGGCTAATTTATAATTTTCATTTATCCATTTCTGTTTTAATTCCGTCATATCTCTGGATAAGGCATCTTTTTGTTTGGGGTCAGTTAACTTTTTATCCAATTCAATTAAAATCTGCTTCGCCACCCAATAATCCTTTTTTTCATTAAAAATCTGATTGGCTTGGGTTGTATCGCACTCGATGATCCCGGAGTAAAGAGATTTCTCCAAATCATTCACTGGATTAATCCATTGCGTGGGTATTCCGGATTCACGTAATTGTTTGATAGTGTCAAGTCCATCTTCATACTGTTTCCGGGCAAGTGAATCTTTTATAAAAATAAACTTGCTGTTTAGAGTGGCTGAAATCCGGTTAAGCATCGTGTTTGCGGCATTTTGGTGTACAAAAGAAATACTTTGAGAAATGGGTTTCAATAGCTGATAGGCTTGGTTATATTTTGATTGTTTAATCAATTTATCGGCTTGCTTAAGACTGTTGTTCAGGCTATGAAGGTGATATTGCCAGATTAACAGTGAAACCAGGACAATCGTCATAACCGAGAGAATTTGTTTGACCAACCGATTTTGTCTCCGGTACAAGGGCTCTTCGAGACTGAGTTTCGCTTTTAATAAATAATCCGTTGCTTTTTTATTTACCGGGTCAAGATTTAAGGTTTGTTGCCATTGTGCTATGGCTTGTTCCCATTTCTCCTGTTTGGCGTAAAGAGTTCCAAGTACATTATGTGCTTGGGAAAAATCATTGTATAAGGATACCGCTGTTTTTAAATCTCCTATAGCGTCATCCAATCGTCCTCTTTCTGCATGTTCCAATGCCGCATTATAATAGTGTTTTGCTTTTAATATGACGGTTTGTAGAACCGTCAAATCGGCACTGCAATGATAACACTGGATCCTTTCATCGCGATTAATACTATTACAAGATGGACATTTCATGGATATTCCCGAATCACTCCCAATTTAAATAAAAAGGGAAATCTCATTTGAATTTCCCCTTTTCTGTTTTTTTATTCACTTAATTCCGAAATCTAATGAAATTATTTATTCAGAATTCTTCTTCAATTTACCTAAAACTTCATTTAAATCTTCCGTCGCCGGATCAATTTTAGCTTGGTCGCGGGTAGCAATTGCAGTCTTTAAATTCTTTATGGCCGCTTGAACATCTTCCACCAAGAAATCATCACTGTTGGCAATGGCTTTCTCTGCTTCTGCAATTAAAATGTCCGCCTCATGTTGTACGGTTTCTTTCATTTGTTGTTTCAACACTTTGGATACACGGGACCGGGCTTCCTGAACCATTCGTACTTTTTCTTTTTCCGAGAGCCGGCTATCCGTAGCTTTCACAGTAATTTTCTTTTCTTTTCCTGTCGCCAGATCAACCCCTGTCGCTTCTAGAATACGGTCAGGGTTGATACGGAATGTAACTTCAATCCGCGGGACGCCACGGGGTGCTGGAGTTATTCCTTCAATACGTAACATATCCAAAAACGTGTTTTCTGAGGCAATCGGACTTTCACCTTCATATACCGGAAAGGAGATAGCTTCTTGGAAATCGCGCGTTGTCGTAAAAACGTCTTTCGCTTCGGTGGGGTAGGTGGAATTTCGCTCAATAATAATTCCATACTGGTCGTTTATTAAACCGACTCCCAGAGAGAAAGGGGTTAAGTGTACAACAACCGGAGGCTCTTTTCCGTATCGCGCGGCTAAAGTATCTTCTAATTCACCCTCCATAGGCGCAATAACCAGAGATTGAACGGCCGCGCCCAAGGCTACCACTTCTTCTGGGTGAATATCTTTGCTTGGATCTTTTTTGGTTATCTCTTTCACAAGTCGCTGGACAGCGGGAATGCGAGTTGAACCTCCAACCAGCAGTACACGATCAATATCTTTCATTTCTAGTCCTGCATCAGAAATGGCTTCTTTGGTCGGTTCGACGGTTCGTTCAATCATGTCATAAATCAATTGTTCCAACTTGGACCGCGTCAAAGTCATGGAAAGCGTTAATGGCCCTTTGGAGGTCATGGCAATAGCATCCAATATAATTTCTGTTTCCAGAACCTCGGATAATTCGACCTTGGCTTCTTCTGACGCTTCCCTGAGCCGGAACATGGCATTGTCGTCCTGACTGAGATCTACCCCTTCTTTTTTCTTGAATTCATCTACGAGATATTGAACAATACGCTGGTCGAAATCATCTCCACCTAAATGATTATCCCCTTTAATAGCAAGAACTTGAAACACGCCGGAGATAACCTCAATAATAGAAACGTCAAAAGTTCCACCACCCAAGTCATAGACCAATAAGGTTTGATCCTCTTCCTTGTCTAGGCCATATGCCAGAGCAGCAGCCGTCGGTTCATCAATAACTCGGCGAACATTAAAACCGGCAATTTCTCCGGCATCTTTTGTGGCGCTTCTTTGTCGGTCAGTAAAATAGGCAGGAACTGTAATGACTGCCTGGCTCACTTCTTCTCCAAAGAATTCTTCTGCATCATGTTTTAGCTTTTGTAAAATAATAGCGGAAATTTCTTGAGGAGTGTATTCTTTATCATCTATTTTAACCCGGTAATCCGTTCCCATATGGCGTTTGATGGAAAAAACGGTTCGGTCAATATTCATAATGGCAGCTTTTTTTGCTTTTTTGCCGACCATAATTTCTCCGGACTTTGTGAAACATACGACCGAAGGAGTTAATCGTTCTCCCAGGTTGTTGGGGATAATAACAGGTTTATCCTTCTCCATAACCGCCATCAGTGAAGTAGTGGTTCCTAAATCTATACCTAATATCTTACTCATGCTTTTTTATCCTCCTTCAGCGTTTGATACAACGACACGTGCTTCGCGTATTGTCTTTCCTTTGTATCGGTATCCTTTCTGTTTTTCTTCGATTATTAGATTTGTTATCCCATCAGGGATATTGCGATATTCTACAACTTCATGGGCTGTAAAGTCAACCAATGTTCCCAAACTTTCAATAGGTTGTAATCCCTGTTTGGATAGAACTATCTTAAGTTTCTTATAAATTGCCTCCATGCTTTTCATCCAATTTTGGACAACATCCTCTTCCGCAAACTGTTCCGCAAGGCTTAATAAATTCTCAAAACTATCGAGAACCGGCAACATAGAGATAAGTAATTCCTCAATATCTGTCGCTTTTTGATGTTGTAGACGGTAGAGGGTTTGAGTTTCTTTTTTGGTATCTTTTAATAGTTTGGCCAGAATAGTGGCCAGATCTTCATCAATCAATTTGTCTTGTGAAATATCTTTTTGGAAATGCGATTCCTTTTCATTAACGTCTATAGGACAAGGTATTTCATCTATTATGAATTCTGACTTATCTTTATAATTTGCTTTTAACATTGCTTTCATGGATATAACTTACCGGAATCGAGTCTCCGCAATCGCTTTTCTAGCCAATTTATTCTTTGGATCGAGTTGGAGTACCGTTTGCCAACATGTGACCGCCGCACGGTGATCCCCCTTCATCGCATACGTCGTGCCGATTTCAAAATGCACTTCGGGCTTGTCAGGAAGATATTTGAGTAGACTTTTAAAATGGACCAAAGCGGCATTATATAACCCTCGTTCGCGAAGTTTCTTTCCAACGGTAAGGTGACCCTTTACGATATTATCCTTAGCCATTACGTTTTTCGGATCAAGGGAGAGAGCCCTGTTCCATATGGCAAAAGCTTCATCTACTTTGCCTGTGTTTAAATAAGACCAACCTAATAAATTTAAAATTTCAGGATTGTCCCGGTGTTTTTTTAGCATACCGGCCAGTTCACGAGTGGCTTCCGCCCATTTGTTTTCCTGCATATAAGCGGTGGCTATTTGCATTTGGACATGATAATTAGACGGATCATATTTTAATACTTGCCGGTATTCCTGTACGGCATTCTCCATTGATTTGGGTTCTTTTGAATCAACGGCTGTTTCCCCTTTGGAAGGCAATAAACGTCCACCAAAAAATTTATGCAATTCAACGATGCAGGTTCGGAGATATTCATCAGACCCATTCTGCTTGAGTTTTAAATCCCATCCGCGTAATGTATCCTTCCAATATTTTTCGGATTCCTCGCGATTTCCAATCCGGTCATAAGCGATGGCCAAATTATGCAATATCGCGGAATTATTCGAATCAAATTTCAGTGCCTCTATCCAATATTGGATAGCTTCCGTGAAATGGTCGTTGACGGCGTAATGATACGCCATCGTATTATAGGCATAAAATAAATTATGTTTAGAGTCAACATCCCCAGAATCATGCTTCATGATTTTTAGCCAGTCGTTAATAGCTTCTGACCACAATTTTTTGGAAACGTAATAGGCCGCGCGTTGTCGGATGATTTCCACATATTGATCCTGTAACATAGGGTCATCGGGATAAGTCTGCAATTGTATGTCAATGTCATTCAATGAATGGTTAATTTCATTAAGGTCGTGGAGAATAGAACCTGTGGGTAACCGGAAAGAGTCGTGAATGAAATTGAAAGTAAATAAATCTTCATGGGCGCGTTTGGATGGATCCTTTAGGTTCTCATATGCTTTTCGAACCTGGATAAATCCATCTGGGTCTTGTTCTGGCGGATGTTGTTTTACCAGCCGAATATAAGCAGCTTTAATTTCTTCATCATTGGATTCTTTGGATAATGCCAGAATCTGATATGCGGTTGCTTTGTCCATAGTTTATATAAATATATTATACGTATAGTTAGGTTTCACAGCCAAATATATTTTTTCGATGGATCATTTACTTTATGTCCGGTTTCATTTGAGGAACGAGGACTCCCGTTGCGTCCGTAACTTCCATTGTAGACCCTTCCTCACCCTGGGTAAGTACAATTACAGTGCCAGAAACTTCGTTTTCGCCCTGGGTAACTTTGGCATTCTCTTCAAGGGTAACCTGATTCTTGTCTTGATCAAATTTCGCTTTTGGGGATGTACCAATCATATTCCCTTTTATTGCATCTACCTTGACGATCTTTACATGACCTGCGGCTTTAAAAATACTGTCTGCGGAATAGTACCAAACGGTATCCGCGTTTATGGTTGTCTGATCTTTTTCCAAATAAATCTCCGCGTGACCGGTTAATACGATCACTTCTTTCCCTTTTGTACCGCTTTGGATTACGTTCTTGGCGGAAAAATGGATGGGTTGATTTTTATGCATTTGTGTAAGATCAGAAGAAGATGAAACAGAAGATTTATTCTGTGCAGAAACAGGTTGCCCCCAAATAAATAAAATTGCCATTAGATTCAATAAAAGAATAATTTTTATCGTCCGTTTATGTGGATAACTCATTGAATAACACCTTGGATATCCTGCATCGAACTGTATTCTAATTTACTATTGGTAGTTAGATTTGAACCGTGTAATGTATTATTCTTATGTACCACAAAAAAATTCCCTGGAACATGGATTTGATCATTATTCATGTTCCAATTTAACGAATCACAAGTCAGTTCGCCACCATCTTTTGAAACATATTTTACATTACCTTCAATTTGGGCAATTTTTGAAGCGATATCAAAAACCGCTTCCTTGCCCTTTACACTTCCCTGAACACCGGTTTCCTCCGCAAAACTTATGACCACATTCGTTAATTTTACCTTTTTTTCTTTATCGGAAAATATCACATGCCTCGCTTGAACCTCATGAACAGGATTCCCTTTTCGAAATTCTCGAATATTCAAGTTGTCTATGACAACTGTCCCTTGCTCATTAGGCAGGAAGTCTGTCATAGAAGAATCCATAGGCGCTCCATGGGTAAAATTGCCCAATACGGATAGTACTGTACCGTACAGTAACACGGTCACTAGATATTTCCATTTCCCTGTCATGTGATAACCTATCTCCCTTATGGAGATGTTTTAGCTTTGTTCGCCTTTTTCATTAATCTAGAAATTTTTCGTGAGGCCGTATTCTTATGAATTACTTTACGGCTGGCCGCTCGTTGCAATGAAGAGATTGCCGTTTTTAGGGAGGCCTTTGATAGTCCGGCATCCGTGCTTGTTAAAAATTTTTCAACATTACGTACCAAGGTCCTTAAACGGGATTGCACCTGGATATTTCGTTTGTATTTCCGTTGGCTGGCGCGTAATTGTTTGATCGCTGATTTATGTCGTGCCATAGGTCACCTCCTTACTAAGGTTCTAAAATGCGTCGGGAATATGATTAATCGTTTTCAAATCTCCGGTTCTACTTAAGATGACTTCGATAATGTCGAAGCGGCATTTTTTCCAATCTTTCATTTTCTGCTTATCCAAATAAATTTGCGCTATTTTCCTGATTCGGTTCTGTTTTGGCAATGTTACCGCATCGCGCGGGTCACCAAAAGGTAAATTCTCTTCTCTGGTTTTCACTTCAATAAAAACAAACTCGTCATTTTGTTTGGCAATAATATCAATTTCTCCAAACCGCGTCCGATAATTGGTCGCGATAATTTGATAGTTTTCTTTCTTCAGATGATAGAGGCTGAATCTTTCGCCTAATTTCCCTATCGTATCTTTATCTAAGCGTTTTTGGAAACCAAAAAATTTTCTAATGAAACTCAATCGGATTAAGTTTTCCTAAAAATGATTTTCGGTGAATAGGGCATGGCCCATGATTCAGTAATGCCTCGTAATGTAATTTTGTTCCATACCCTTTATGTTGAGCAAACCCATAGTGGGGGTATTTTTTATCATACTCCAACATCATTCGATCGCGGGTCACTTTGGCAATAATAGAAGCTGTGGCAATGGAAAAACTCTTGCTATCACCTTTAATGAACGACTTTTGTACAATCGCACAATCTGGCAATCGTACAGCATCAAGCACTAAACAATCCGGTTTTACTTGGAGTTGTGACAAAGCTTCTTTCATAGCCAAATAAGTGGATTGTAATATATTTATCCGGTCAATCATATTTTCTGAAATACAACCTACTCCAATAGATATCGCATTTTTTTTAATTTCATCGTAAAACACATTTCTTTGCAATTCCGATAACTTTTTTGAATCATCAATTCCTTCACAAGACCAATCTTCTGGTAACACCACAGCAGCAGCCACCACTGGCCCGGCGAGTGGCCCGCGTCCCGCCTCATCAATTCCTGCCAAGACCGGAAATCCGAGAAGCCGGATTTCACGATCAAACTGTCGTAGTTGGTTCAGGCGTTGGAGCCGCTTTTGCTTCCGGTTGTTCAATGGGTGTACTTGCTGTTGCTCCTGCATTGGTTTGGGTTGCTGTTGTCTGGTCTGCTATTAATTCTTCTATTCGTGCCTGTTTTTCCCCGCGTCCCCGTAGGTAATACAACTTCGCTCGACGGACTTTACCTCTACGAACGACACGAAATTTTTCGATGATAGGAGAATGGATGAAAAAGGTTCTCTCCACTCCGATTCCAAAAGAAACCCGGCGGACAGTAAAGGTTTCCCGTAACCCACCGTTCTTTCTAGCAATGACAACGCCTTCAAATGCTTGAAGACGTTCTTTATCGCCTTCCTTGACTTTGAGAGATAATCGAACCGTATCTCCCGGCTGAAAATCAGGTAATTTTGATTTTTTAAGATACCCTTTCTCGATTTGTTCAATAACTGGATGCATAATTTTCCTCCTTTTGAAGTTGATTTTTTTCCAAATAATCTTCTCTTGCGCCGAATAGGCGGTCCAAGATGATAGCTACTGCCGACCGAACTGACAAATGATTGTAGTGATCTATACCCCGAATAGGTTCTAGAATAATATCGGATTTTTCCAATATTTTGGGTAATAAGCCGTACCCGGTTCCAAATAAAATTAAATAAGGCCGTTCACTTAGGTTCATTTCGTTTCTAAATTGGGTATACGACATTCGTTTTCCAAATTCTCGAGCATCAGTCGCCACTAAAATAGGTTTTTGCGAAGTCTGTTGATAAATTTGTTCTATGGCATTTTCCAATGTATCCATCACTCGTACTCTATTAAGAGCTTCTTTGCGGTCGGGAATAATTCTCGATCCGGTGGATTCTGCCCAATAATTTAGTATTCGTTCTACCAACATAATCTGCGATTCCAACGGATTCACCACGTAAAATTTTTCAACGCCATACGTTCTTCCCGTACGCGCGATATCATGCAAATCCATATTGGTAATAGCGGTCGTCACTACATCCCCCGTCTTATTAGTGACCGGATAGTGTAGTAATGCCAAATATATTCTTGTTTTCATGGTTGTTATTGGATTATTCTATGAAATTGTTTGTAATAACTCCGGTCGAAGTTTCTTGGTTCTTTCTAATGCTATTTTCCGGCGCCATTTCTCTACTTCCTCATGATGGCCATTAAGGAGAACTTCAGGAACTTTTAATCCTCTAAATTCTGCCGGTCTTGTGTAATGAGGATAATCCAGAGTATTCTCGTAAAAAGAATCTTGAACAATGGATTGTGCGTCTCCAACCACTCCGGGAATCAATCGTGTAATTGTCTCGATAAGTACTAATGCGGGTAATTCACCGCCATTAAGCACATAATTTCCTATAGATATTTCTTCATCCACCAGAACATCATTGACTCGTTCATCTATCCCTTCGTATCTTCCACAAATGAGAATTAATTCTTTTTCTTGGGATAGCCGGGTTGCCATTTTCTGATTCAATACCCTGCCTTGCGGTGAAAGCAAAATTATTTTTGCCTGACTCCGTTGGGTTTTAATTGTTTCAATCGCCGCGAACAAGGGTTCTGCCTTCATAACCATTCCCGGTCCACCGCCGTAAGGCGCATCATCGGCTGTTTTATGTTTATCTAAACACCAGTCTCTCAGATTATGGATAGCAATAGAAACCAATCCATTATCTTGGGCCTTTTTTAACAGGCTTTCCTGTAAGGGACTGACAAAAATCCCTGGAAATAACGTGATTACATCAATTTGCATTACTTATTATTGTCCTTATTCCAAAATTTCCAACACGGCGCGCTTTTTATATTTCATAGCGGCAGCGGATATGATACTACGAATGGAACGGGCGGTTCGGCCCTGTTTCCCGATAATTTTCCCAATATCTCCCTGGGCTACTTTCAATTCATAGATAGTTGTTTGTTCCCCCTCAATTTCTTTGACGACAACTTCGTCAGGAGAATCTACAAGAGATTTGGCGATATGCTCAACTAATTCTTTAAGGCTGATTTCCATAATTTCTTCCTCCTTCATACACTGCAGTATGGGTTAGATATTTTATCCTATTCCTATGATTGGGACAAATTAAATTGCCGGTTTGGGTTCTTGATTCGCTGGAATAGAACTGTTTTTCTCTAAATCTTGTAACAAGTTCTTTACGGTTTCTGTCGGTTTCGCTCCTTTTTGAATCCAGGACTTTATTTTCTCTAAATCCACTTGAAGAATCGGTGGATTGGTCAACGGTTTATAATGGCCCACTATTTCAATGAATTTACCATCCCGCGGTGATCGGATATCTGTGACCACCAAGCGGTAGGACGGTTGTTTTTTCCGTCCCGTTCGACGTAATCGTATTTTTACTGCCAAAGTTAAACACCTCCTTTATTGTATTATTTCATCATTTTCAATAAATTACCGGGATGACTTTTCGCCCCTTTGCCAAAGGCTTTCATCATCTTTTTCATTTGTTCATATTGTTTTAATAATTGGTTTACATCCTGTATCGTAGTCCCGCTCCCGCGCGCGATTCGCTGGCGACGGCTTCCACCGATAATAGCAGGTTCCAATCGTTCCTGTGGAGTCATAGAATTAATTATCGCTTCCACCCGTTTCATCTGAACTTCCGATTGGTCCATCATATCTTTGGGTATATTCTTTCCCATCCCCGGAATCATTTCCAATAACGAACCTAATGGCCCCATGTTTTTCATCGCCTTAATTTGACTTCGGAAGTCTTCTAAAGTAAACGTTTGAGTGCGTAGTTTTTGTTCCAGCCGTTGCGCTTCTTCGATATCCATCACACCTTGGGCTTTCTCAATGAGCGTTAAAACATCACCCATCCCCAAAATCCGCGAAGCCATGCGATCTGGGTGAAATAATTCCAAGTCGTCAATCTTTTCCCCAACTCCAACAAAACGCACCGGTTGTCCCGTAACTGACCGGATAGATAAAATAGCACCACCTCGTGCGTCCCCGTCCAATTTTGTTAAAATGACACCTGTAATCCCGATGTCCTTATGAAATTGCTGTGCCACATTCACGGCGTCTTGTCCGGTCATGGCATCGCATACCAAAAAGATTTCATCCGGTTGAACGGCAGTTTTTATATTCTGCAATTCGCGCATTAGCTCTCCATCAATATGTAATCGTCCCGCCGTATCTATCAATACTAAATTACAATTTTGCTCCTCCGCGCTGGCAACCGCCCCTTTGGCGATCTTCACAGGCGATACTTTGTCCCCCAAACTAAATACAGGCACCTTAATCTGCTGACCCAGCAACTCCAATTGCTTAATTGCCGCCGGACGGTATATATCCCCCGCCGCCAACATCGGGCGATACCCTTGTTTCTTCATATTGTTGGCAATCTTCGCGGTAGCCGTCGTTTTTCCTGAACCCTGCAACCCCACCACCATCCACTTGGTGATTTTGTCTTTTGCCATTTTCAGGGGCGGAATAGTTTTCCCGTCACCCGACATTAAATGAATCAACTCTTCATGGACTATCTTAATAACCTGTTGTCCGGGACTCAATTGTTTCAATACTTCCTGACCAATTGCCCGCTCTTTGACTCTCTCGGTAAACTCTTTAACGACCTTGAAATTGACATCCGCTTCCAATAATGCCAGCCGCACTTCCCGCAGGGCATCCGTAATATTCTGCTCCGTCATTACGCCTCGACCGCGCAATTTCTTAAAGACTGAATCTAGTTTCGATGTCAACGAATCAAACATATTATTCCTTTAAATTATCGTCCTTCTCTTGAATCCAGCTCGACACTTTCTTCTCTAACCCTTTCAACAGTTCCGCCAATTTATCCGAATCATAGATAATTCCCGCGGAATCAATCTCTCGTATCATTTTGCGTATCGCTGTCACGATTTCCGTATAATTCTTATTCTCCGCTTGATGTTGCTTCACCAATGCCAGCTTCGATTCATAATCTTCCAATGTAGCGATAGCATGTTGCAACGCATCAAACACCGCCTGCCGGCTGACATTCTGCGCTTTCGCAATCTCCCCTAATGTCTGGTCTTCCAAATAATACTTCTCAATCGCTTCCTTCTGTTTCTCCGACAGTAAGACGCCATAAAAATCAAACAACAAAGACACACGGATTAATTCCGGTACGCGCGACGACTTTTCATCGGTTTCTTTTGTTTCAGAAAGAAGCATAGACACCTTTTCTCTCTCCATAGCATAGTAAAGGGAATTATCTTGACATATTAATTATATGTAAATTTTCTCAAAAGGTCAAACTTTATTAATTTTCTGTAATATCTTCTTTGAAATGTTTATTCTCCGAATGGTATTACTTGACAAAAATGTCCGAGAGGTGTAATTTGTATGCGATTAAATAGGTATACTAAAGATGCTCTCGAATCTCATAGATACTTGTACGGAAGAAGTTTTCATCACGACGACGATTGGGAAAATCAAAAAACAATTCCGTCCGTTGTTATCGGTGAAAGCCAAATGGTTTATTCATCAGATTCTTCCCAAAGACAGTTTGTTGGTGGAATGGGACAATCGCCAGCGATTGGAATTGGAAATTGATATTTCGCAATGGTTTTCCAGTCGGGAGCGGTTGGAACAATATCTGTGGCAGGAACTGGCGCTGGTGCGGGATGAGTTAGACCCGCATTTTCACTATTCTCACGATTATGTCAAAATAAATTATGGACCGGATTCCTCACGCCAAAGGTATTACCCCATCATTCGCAATGTCTGGACGGTGTATAGCTCCGGGCGGTTGGCACGGAGTAATTTGCCGGTCTTGCCATTAGACCCACTCAGAAGCCAATTTATACAATGTTTTGGCGAACATCCCGATATCCACGATTGGTTCAATACTTTGTATCAGGAATCCAACCAGTATACTTTCAATGACTTGGAAAAAATTGCTCAAAAACTATACAAGTTAAAGCTCTCTTCCTACCAGGTTCGAGAAAATAGGACTTAGAATAAAAAAGACAGGCTGACCGAAATCAACCTGTCTTGGTAATGTCAATTATAAATCAGGATTAGCTGACGCGAACGACATTCTCGGCTTGCGGACCTTTTTTGCCTTCACCGATTTCAAATTCGACGGTTTCACCTTCATTTAAGGTTTTGTAACCTTCGCCTTGAATTGCGCTGTGATGAACGAAAACATCCGTTCCTGTTTCACTGGCAATAAATCCGTATCCTTTTTGGTTGTTAAACCATTTTACGGTACCTTTGGGCATACGTTTATTCTCCTTTTTTCTAAATTTCGTTGAGTTAGACTCGACAATCTATCCTTTTTACGGGACATAAAAATAACCGCAAGGTCGATCTCTTGCATCAACCTTACGGTCTTATTTGCAAATTTCGCCTAGCAATTGTCTTATGACTCGAACCCATATAATTTACCAACCTTCTCAACAATTGTCAAGTTTCAAGGGAAACTCGTGTCTGGCTGTATTTTTCAGTCTATTGATTTAATTGAAGGTAGAGACGTAACAAGTTACGTTTCTCTTGGGATTAAAGTAAATTATCCCTTTAACCCCGTCAGGGTAATCCCTTGTATAAAATGCTTTTGTGCCATGAAGAATAGTAGTACAACAGGTAGGGTCATTAGAGTGGACGCCGCCATTAATTTACTCCATTCCGCACCATGTAAACTTAAAAAAGATTCGAGCGCAATGGAGAGGGTCATTAGATTCTTATCATTAATATAAATTAACGGATTTAAAAAATCATTCCAAGTCCACATAAATTGGAAAATGACAATGGCTGCCAATGCGGGGCGAATTAGAGGGAGCATGATTTGCGTGAAGGTCTTGAAATAACCACACCCATCAATTTTCGCCGCATCTTCCAAATCTATGGGAATCGTTAAGAAAAATTGGCGTAAGAGGAAAATAAAAAAAGCGTTGCCGAAAAAAGCAGGTACCCATAACGGTTTGAATGAATTGACCCAACCAAGTTTGGTAAAAATTAGAAAAACCGGAATCATGGTCACTTGTGCTGGTAACATCATGGTGGATAACAGGACAAGAAATAGCGTATTTCGTCCAACCCAGCGCAACCTTGCAAAGGAATACGCCACGAATGAACAGGACAATATTGTGCCGATAATGCTCATCAACGTTACATAGCACGTATTCCAAAGATACCTTCCGAAGGAGATATATTGAATAGTTTTGGGATAATTAATCCAGTCTATAGGATCGGGAATTAAAATTCGTTTTAAACTGCTTATATCTTCAATTTGCAAATCGATTTTCAGAGAAGTGCTAATCATCCAGATAAAAGGAATCATAAAAATAATAGAACCCAAGATGAGCATAATATGTAATAATGTTTGTCGAATGATATGTTTTGTATCAGTATTCATAATCAAATAAATCTTCAATCTGAAATCTAAAATCTCATATTATTTTTCATCCGATTCGTAATGCACCCAGCGGGGCGCCATTTTTATTTGTATCAAGGTAAGCCCAAATATAATAAAAAATAAAATCCACGCCATCGCACAGGCATACCCCATCTTGAAATACATAAATGCATTATTAAATAGATGAAATACATAAAATAACAGGGAATCTGCTGGGCCAGCATGGGAAGGGTCGGCGGAGGAGAGGACGTAGGCTTGTGTAAAGATTTGGAAATAGCCAATGATTCCCATAATTAAATTAAAAAAGATATAAGGCGTTAGCATAGGGATGGTAATATACCAAAATCTATACCACCAATTACTTCCGTCAATTTCCGCGGCTTCATAATATACCTGCGGGATACCTTTGAGTCCCGCCAACCAAATAATCATGTTGGCACCCGAACCCCATAAGAGAATTAGAATTAACGCAGGTTTTGCCCAGCTAGGGTCACCAATCCAGCTTGGACTGGGAATCTCAAATTTGCCTAATAACACGCTAATTAATCCGGTCTGTGGGTTTAGCATCCATTGCCAAACAATCGTTGTCGCTACAATAGGAACAATCGAAGGAAGATAGAAGAATGTGCGATAAAGCGTCATGCCTTTTACTTTTGTATTCAATAACATGGCAATTGCCAGTCCGATAATCATGGAGAGAGGAACTCCAATCACTGAAATGTAAATTGTATTCCACAGACTTTTCCAGAATAATGTGTCATTCGCCGTCCAACCGACATCTGTATTTTTATGGAATCCCAGCATAGTAATGAAATTTTTAAGTCCAATAATTTTTGCCGGATGAATCACATCATATTCACAAAATGACAAAATGATACTTGCAATCATTGGTCCTAAAACAAATAGGAGAAATCCTAAAATCCACGGTGACGCCATCATCCACCCCGCACGGTTTTCTGCACGCGCGGCTTGCGATACTGGAAATTGAATACGGTATTTTTTCCACACAAGGATGACTACAATGAAAAGCAACGCAATGATAAAGAGTATTGTGTAGGTAACATTAAGGATAGGGTAGGGTGTTTGTAGGTAAAGATGGTCAAGTTCCGCCTGTACCTTTTTGGTACCTTCATCTAATGCTTGTTTGGGCGTCATCACATGCAAGGTGGCATTTTCAAAGGCACGGACATGTTCATCCCATAATAATTGCCCAACAGGAGTAACGGGACGATATTTACTGACTTCCATTAAATTCAGAAAAGTATCAACCCCTTTGTTATAGCGCGGGTCATCCAGTTTAAAATAGTCAAACAATTGGCGCGCCACTTTTTTGTCGGCGTAAATCAGTGGAATATAAATGTTTCGCCCCTGGAGTTTATTGAAATTCCGTTGTTGTATTCCCGCGAATTTAGCGCCTTCAAAAGAGTTCATCCATTGAATGAATTCCCACGCCTCATTGACATGTTTACACCCTTTGGGAATGACTAATGAAAATCCCCCCGCCCAGGAAATTACTGGATGCCCTTCTGGAACTGGCGGCGGAGCGACTCCAAAATCCAAATTGGGAGTATACCGTGCTATATTGTCAAGACACCAGTTGCCGTCAATTTTCATGGCGACTTTGCCAATCAGAAAAGGGTCGGCTGCCAACCCTTGAAACCCCGATTCAAATCCGCTGACGACTTTGGCGCGTCCGCCCAACATGTCATAGAAATTTACCATCCATTGTAAAGCATCCACGATTTTCGGGTCGTTGAGTGTACAGGTTCTCCCATCCGGCGACATATATTCTCCACCATTTTGCCACCCGTAGAGATAAAGCCAGCTATTCCCAAAATTAGGTATGAAACCCAGTCGTACAGGTCTTCCATTTTCGTATTTGTTTAACTTTTTTGTATATTCCTCCAACTCTTTCCAGGTCTTGGGCGGTTTGTCAGGATTTAATCCAACTTCTCGAAATAAAGTACGGTTATAATATAATGCCCGACAATCCGTTCCGTAGGGCAAGGCATAGACATGACCCTGATAACTGGCTTCTTCCCAGGTCGCTTTATAAAAATCTTTGGGATTTACTGAATCTCGTGCGATAAGGTCATCGAGTGGTCTGAAAGTATCCCTCGAGGCCCATCCGCTGATAGTAAACCTGTCCTGCCAAATCACATCGGGGGGTGTTCCGCCGGCAATCGCAGTCATTAACTTCTGCGGGTCCATGGTCCCGCGTCCTCCTGGTACCCCCATGACAATTTCGATTTCAGGATGGAGCTTCTCAAATTCTTTGGCTTGCTTCTGGACTCCCACCCAGGTCTCATCTTCCGGGAATCCCCAAACATTTAAAGAAATTCTTGCATTGGATAAACAGGGGAATAAGAAAAAGAGTAGAAATGGTATCAGAGCAAGAAATTGTTTTCGTAAATACTTCATGACTAGAGAGACTATAGTTTCAATGAAGAATTGTCAAGGGATATGAATTAAAATCTTAAATGCCGTGCATATGCCGGCGGAATATTAAATGGCACTATGTTGTAGCGTACTTGATTTTGTTTCACAAATCCGCGCAATAATGTATCCAACTCTTTGAGTTTACGCTTCTCTTCACCGGAAAGAAATTGGATTTTCATTCGGCGTATCCCCATATACTCAAAGTAACTTAATGTACCGCCATTCGTTAAGTGGGATATAAAATAAGATTGTATTCCTTGCACCAATTCAATGGGAAAATTATTTAAGGGCAAACTTGAAATAATATAATCGTAATGGGACGACGCCGTCAGGGTTTGCAGTGGACAGGCAAAGACACTAATCTTCTTTCGAACAGGTTCAAATAGTGGTTCCGTTGCCACAATTTCTTCAATGCGTTTAGCAAATGTCGGATTGATTTCACAGATATGTAATTCATCTTCAGGCGACATCCATCGTACAATTTCCCGTGTAAACACCCCTGTTCCTGGCCCGACTTCTAATATCTTGCTCGGCTTAGGATGCTTTGAAAATTCGGAGACAATCGCCTTCGCCAGAAAACGGGAACTCGGTGTCACCGCCCCGGTATGGATAAAATTCTCTTTTAACTGCCGTAAGAAAACGACTCGATCCGAGATACTCATAATATTTACTTTCTGATTAGGTTAATTTTCGACAATGTTTTGTATCATAACCTGTAATGTCTGCAATTCATCGGTGTCGAACCAGATTAGATTACATGCATAACAACGGTCTATGATGACACGATATTGGTAGGAATAGTAAGTCCGGTTCATGGGTACTTTGCATCGGGGACATTGTAAAAGTTTACTGGGGTCCTGGGTCAAGGGCTTGATATTATGCGCCGCCATATACAAAGTTTGGTCTTCAACCCCTTTCACTTTTTCTTTGAACTGTTCCGAAAACCCGATTTCTCTGCGCGTTAATATCCGGTAAATATTATTTTCATTGAGGAGATACCCCTGGCAAAAATGACATTGCAAAACTTGT
The DNA here is from genome assembly GCA_963768165.1 of uncultured bacterium. Lineage (GTDB taxonomy): Bacteria > UBP4 > UBA4092 > UBA4092 > UBA4092 > CAVYHJ01. Next base: position 355,280 of record CAVYHJ010000026.1, read on the forward strand.
GTCCCTTCATACTCTCTAAGTACCAGGGCTTGGTTGCATCGCGGACATATATCACAGGAAGTTTGTTGTCCATCAAGTTTGGTACTGAAAACCTCGGAAAGCAGTGCATCTTTCGACGCCTGCAAAACATCTTTTGTGCCGTCCCTACATGTCCATGTGTCCGGTGAAAAGATAGGCAATGCATGTACTTGCTCCACCGTGAACGGCCCTTTCCATTCCTCTTTGTCTCTTATCCACCAGGCGGGAATCGGGGTCGAGGTCATGTCCAAAGGCGCTTTCGATATCTCCCGCGTATTTTCTTGTGCGGCGACAGATTGTTTCAAATTGGCAATATCCGTATGCGCCAATTGTAATAATACCTCCAATCGTTTGCGAGTCGGCGGATGGGTCGAAAATAAATCCGCCCAAAACGATTCTTTCTCATCCAACATCTGTTCTGCCGGGTTCAAGATAAAAATGGGTGCCATGGTATCGTCCATATATCCCCCACCCCGCCAGGAATCGGATATTTTCATTAATGCTTCCGCGAAACTTGTCGGGTTCCGGGTTAATCTCACCGCTGTGGCATCCGCCAAAAATTCCCTCTGCCTGTCTACTGCCACATTTAATAATTTTGCCCCCAAAGCTAATAGGCCAATTATCCCGACCATAACCCACGGTTCCAAGCGGTTGGAGCCTTCCGCGCCTTTCTCGGACACGTGTAACAATTGGGAAAATGTCGCGAATAACGAACACGCAATCGTTACCAGGATGCAATCGTTATTCATAATATGCGCCATCTCATGGGCGATGACACATTCCAATTGAGGTCGCGTGAGTTTGGCTAACAATCCTTCGGTAACGCCAATCGTAGCGTTCTCTTCAGTAGTGGCAAGCGCAAAGGCATTCACAGCTACCGTGGGAATAACCACGCCACTGACTTGTTTTCCTCCCGTGGCAAGTTGTATTTCATCCAGTATATCCTGAAACATTTTATGGTAGCGGTCGGTTAAATCCGGCGATTGCGCGCGCAATGCCATCAAAATCCGTACCACCCCGCCGGTGATGGCATATACCCAATGAATCACCGCAACGGCCAATGCAACAACTAAACAAATCCCAATATCATCCAATGTCAACCAGGGGCTGGCTACCACCGCTTTCGATAAATAAATAAATAAAATAATTCGGATAACATTCCCAAGCACCACAAAACTGAAAAAGTAATAGAGGACTAAAAGAATAAAGAGCAAAACCGATTTCCACTGTCTCTCCTTCTGTATCTCAATATGTGTGAAGGGCATAATGTATCGTGGGGAATTACTCTGGCTTGGGAAGAACTTTAATTAAAGAAGAAAAAATAGTTTCTGCGGAAAGTGTCGTCATACAAAAAACCGGTTGGTTGCATTTTGAAAGATAACACGGGGAACACGTAAACCGTTTCTGATCCACAACGATTTTCTTCCCGCGTCCATACAACTCAATTTCCTGCTGGCAGGTTGAACCGAATAAGGCAATCACCTGTTTTTTTAGAGCAATCCCCAAATGCATCGCCAACGTATCCCCCGTGACCAACACATCGCATAATTCGATGAACAAACAAAAATCCAATAATGAATTGTCGCATCCTGTATCCATCACCGGAATCCCTTTGGTTTTACATCGTTGGTAAATCTCTTTATTTTTTTCCTTTTCTTCAGGACCCCCCAATAATAAAATCTTCGCGGTCTGTTCATATTTCTGCTGAATCATTTGCGCCAAATCCACATATCCCACAATGGGCCACTGCTTGGTTGCAAAACGCGCTCCACTTCCCGTGTTTAATCCAATGACGCGTTGATTTTTCAATTTCCACTTCCTCCTCAATGCTTCTGCATGGACATAAAGCACTTTGGGAAATTGGATATAATAGGGTTGCCGTTTCCAAGATAATCCGAATACTTCAAATATAATTTCCGGGTAGGATTTCTGATTCACACGAAACTTTAAAGGGTCATCCAATCCCAATTGAAATGCGTAATCTGTGGATTCCGATAACGGGTAGGGAGTGCCGAATTCGTTGAGACCAAATCCGATTTTTTCCTTGGCACTGATTTTCATCGCCAATCCGGTGGCGCGGGGTTCTTTGTCCAAACACGCCAGCAAATCAAACTGCTCCACTAATAATCCCGGAATCGTATCGGGATTTTCCAATACCAATAGGCGATCTATCAAATCCGTATTCTTTAACAAGGCATATGCCGCCGGGTCTGTCACCCAGGTGATATGACAGGGCGCATATTTCTTGTGTAATTCCGGCAAGACCGGAGTTGTCCGCAACACATCTCCCGTCGCCGCCAGTTTAATGATGAGGATCCGTTTTCCCATGGGACTATATTCCGGGCATCCGTCACAAAGCCGTTTATATTTACAGGGTTTATCCCCCCGGTAATACCGGCAATCTAAATGTAAGACTAATCGCGCCATTTTCTTCGTAAGACTATACCTTGACTGAATTCCCACGTCAATTGTTTTGTTTAAGCGGAATTGCTATTTTCAATTCCGCTTACAAGAGCGAACCAAGTTGAGTGCTCACCATTTCCATGATGGAGTGGACAGTGGGATTGGAAAAAGAGCCATAAACTTTTCCTTACCATTTAACGTAGAGACGTAACATGTTACGTCTCTACAAATCTTAAAGGAGGAAAGGTTTATGAAAGCAAAGATTAGCGAGATTTCGGTCTCGACCAGTCACCGGATTGATCCGGGGAATCAGGAGGAGTTGAAACAAACTCTGCACACCTACGGGATGATTCATCCCATAGTCGTCAGGGAATTGGGTATAGGTGCCCATCCGCAGTATGAATTGATTGCCGGGTTTCGGAGATTGAAAACGGCGGAGGCGTTAGGTTGGACGGAAGTTCCCATCACCGTTCTCCAACCCAAAGATACCTTGGAACAATTCGATATTTCGATGGAGGAAAACCTGAAACGCAAGGACTTTAACGCCATCGAGATGTGCGAATTGCTCGTCCAACGAAAATGCTTGTGGGAACAAAAGTATGGTCTCATCAAGATGGGACCTAAAACAGAAGAAAAGAGTATTTCGCCCGATGGCGAATTATTCTATGAGGAGGCTGGTAGAATCTTTAAAAGACATCCAAAAGAAATCTATAAATTCCTACAATTACAAGGCTTAGATGATGATTTAAAGAAACAGGTTGAGGCTGGTGAGATGTATTATCGGACGGCACTGTCGGAACAAGCGGCACGCAAACCGGCTGTGGAATCATCTCGCAAAAAGAAGAAGAGGGTACTTGGTTTACCCCAACCGCCGATTGATTTGACTTGGACATCCCACGATTTTCAACAGGTGTTTTGGCAGATGGCAGGATTTTATGAATCCCTCCGGTTGATAGAAAACCGCACAATGAACTTTACTGAAATTCCAGAAGATCAAGTGTTGGGAATGATGACCATGTCCCAGGAGATTCAACAATGGCTGCAAAAGTTTGACAGTCATATTCAGGACATTATGTTGCAGAGAACAGGGATGTCTCTCCAAAACCAATAACGCTCGTAGGGGGCGGGTCTCTGACCCGCCCTTTTTTTCTTTTATATCCTTTTGTAATTCTAGTGAAAGATGGTATCCAGAAAGCTTTTGATATAATATTTGTTTATGCAATCGGTATTGTTACATTGTGCAAAAAATGAAAAAATATAGACCCCCATTAACAGCTCAAGACAAACTAGAATTAGAAAGATTAAGCAATATAGATTTTTCTACTTATAATGAAGCGGATGTTCGAGAAGAATTTATAGTTCCATTGCTTAGAATATTAGGCTATCTTAAAGAATCTGATTATTCTATATCTAGAGAAGAACAATACAAATTAAATCCTCTATTCATCCAAGTGGGTAGATACAGAATTGATTTAGATTATATTTGTAGTATTAGAAAACAATATTTTTGGATTATCGAATCAAAACAAGGGAAGTGTCTCGACAAAAATAACCCACCACCCATCGAAAGCGAAGAAATAGCTCAAGCACATTTCTACTCATTACATCCTGATGTTAATTGTAAATATTTTATTGTGACAAATGGTTGGTTCATTAATCTTTATGAACGCGATAAACTTGATGAAAGCCTTGCCCCGATTTTAACAATAAAACATAAAGAATTATCGACTAGATTTATTGAAATTGATAATATAATAGGATCAACTCAACTAGTACCTCATCTTAAAGAAGATATTTTGTTCCAAATTGAAAGGATATTATCGTCAGAAGTGCGTCTGGAAAGATTAGAAGAGTTTCTAAACGAGGTGAACAAAGTTTGTGGTAAAGTACGACCCATTGTACTGCAAAATTTTAGAGATAATGCACATCAGCAAGAGGTATCTTTAGATCAAGAGTTTATTTCACTTCTAGAAAATACCGATTTATTTGAAGTTCCTTATACTATTTTTCTATCTACAAATAATTTCAACAAGATGGTTAAGGCATCAGATATTATCATAAAGAGACTAATATCAGACCAAATTCTTGGGAAACAATATCTCTTCTTTAGCAAGTTATTATTGGAAGAACTATTTCCAGTAAATTATTGGTATTATACAAATGTATTAGTCTTGCTTTTAAAATTAAACGAATCAGATATCAAAAAAACCGGATATAAAAACAAAACTGTAAAAGAGTTATTGGATGAATGGGTTGAATTAGTAATATTCCATTTTGGTAAAAGAAGAGAATTAAGATTTTTATGGGGATTTGAAGGATTATTGTACAGATTTTCCAAAAGAATACTAATTCTATCTAGTCAAAATCGAGACATTATAAAGCAAGTCACAGATTTTAACCTATTTACTATGCCTGAAGAAGAAACTGCATGGCTGGGTCCATCAGAGGGGAAAACTTTAATAACTTTTGTTGAAAGAATGGTTTTCCAAGGTTTAGATGTAGTTATAAGAAAATATTATAATAAAAGAAAGAGGGAGTTTTTATTTGAGTTAGCATACCAAGAATATGAAAGAAACGAGAAGCTAATCAACTTATTTTCTCAAACGACAGAAACAAAATATGAAACCATTTTACAAGATTTAAATAAATTAACTAATGATTGGTCTGAACTTTATGGTTACGATATAATTAATCACTATTGGGATCCATTGGGAACTTGCGTGTGTGACATACTATTGAGATTTCCAAACTATACCAAAACTTTAGATGAACCAATTAAATTAAGAATAAAAACTTTAGCCGAATTAGGACATACTTTAAATTCAGACCATTTATGTGATTTATTAAATATAGAATTTAAGGCTCCACCTAAGGGAGTAGAATTAATTAAAAATAAATCAATAGAGTTTTATGATCCAAAGAACAATCCTTATGAATTTAAATTATAAATTTGAATAATAGAAGATGTAGCTTAATATCCATTTACCCCATTTTATACTTCTTAAAATGTATTACATCAACAGGGATGATGGAGATGGTTTTGTGGTGTGATTTGCTGAATAACAAAAATTATTGTGTAAGGATAAATTTTTCGTAATCCTGCACGGAACCGCCATTTAGGCAACATTCGATAATTTCTTTTCCTAATTTACTCAAATCATTTTCGAGATATTGTTTCAATTCTTCATGGAAGAAATCGGTGAGGATTTTGGCGCCGATATCATATCCCTCGGGACCGACTTCCGGTTGGGTATCCACTTGTAAGAACCAATGCGAGACGGTATTTCCCTCCACATGCATGGAATAGATGGCATATCCCAATAAGGGACATCGTGCCGGTTGAATCTGTTCAGGTTTAAACTTGGCACCCCCACGTCGTGCGAGATACTCCCGTGCAATCCATTCCGGCATAAACCCGGTTTCCCATGCGCCTACATATTGATTGGGAGTCAGGATATAACGAACTCTGCGTGTTTCACTAATTTGTTTCAATAATAAATTGGCTTGGTCAACCCGTCTACCCGTGGCAAATGGCCAATATGACCCGACTCCTTCACTCGATAACCCTTCCGTATGCAAAATACTGGGATTAGCAAATCCGCGCGGTGCTACCAATCGCCATAACCACGCTAATGCCGGGGGTAATATATGAAATAATCCTATAATTCCGTAACTTGGATTTTCCCTTGTGCAGGGAGGAGTTCGTACTCCTATACTACGAATATCCACCGCGACTGGTTCATTAACAATATTGGGTACTATCCGGCGCGGAATTATTACGCGGGGGTTGGGACAGGGGATACCCGGTGCGTCCTCAGTATGTTCCCACAACAACGCACGGCTTTGGGGAACTGCATCAATATTTAAAAACAATAAGGGGTCTGAAGACTGGGCGGTTAATTTCTCAAGGGACGGGTCGGTACCGTATTCCGTGATATGGTTAACCCGCACAAACCAGGCATTCTCCGCGTCATATAAATGTAATTTTCCGTCCCCTTTTTGCAGGGAGGGATGGCATAAGGCCATATCGTCTGTCACGGGATTCAAATCACAAGTGCGGGGTATGGCGACATATCTCTTTTCCCCCGTGACAATGTTCTTACCTAATAATAAACGGCCATCCGCTTGGCGATGAACCTGTTCCAGCATTTCGCTTTTCCCGCTGCCACTGGCGCCTTCATGCATAAACGTCACGACATTGTCATAAGGTGTTACCACTTGCACTGTGGAACAATGGGCGGTAACCCAACCTTCCTGTTCACCCAATCCAATAAGCACACCGTATATCCCTTTCTTGGCACTGGGTCCGGGATAAAGGTTATAGGAAAATATTTCATGCAAATCATCCCGCCGGTTATGTACCACCACCTGTTTCCCTTTGAAATGAGTATGGCGGAACGGAGGAGCAATATACAGTATGGCACGGGGTGAGAAGTCGTCCGGGAGTTTATCCGGTGGAATAATCCCTTGCAGCATGGCTAATCCCAAAGCGAAAAATCCTGCATTGGCGGGAGCGATGGCAATCGTATCCAATCCCATTCCCTGTTTTCCGGCAGTAAACGCAAAAACAATTAATTCCTGTTTCTTCAACCAATCAAAAGTTTCCTTGCGAATCGGTTCAAACTCTTTCCCAAAACGATCCGAGAACCGTATTTTATTACTGGGTTTATCATCAGCTATGGCCATACAATCAGGGTCACGCCGTCGCATGGTAACATCTGTATAATTGGCAACCACACCGTTGCGGACTCTACCTACAATTACCTCTGTGATTCTGCCAATAGCAGGAATATCATAGGCAACCGTAAATTCATCCTGGTTCGGGCCGCCACACGCCAAGTCTGCCAATTGTTGGATGCTCTCACCCACGATCACATGCCTTGAACTGAATAGAATATCCAAGGCTTCTTCGGGTAAATGCAACCGATTCCAAGTCTCGTTTGTATGGTTTTCTACAATAGTTTTCATACCTAATAAATGGATACAACTCGCTGATTGTTGGGAATAATAACCTTAACTCTAAGTAATATATTTTCCCAGAATTCAAGTTATTTGTCTATGATGCAGGGAGATAAGGGCTAAAGCCCGAAGAACCGTACACTGAAGTGTCGTAGAAGAAAAAAAGAAATGATCAAATATCCAACAATTCCACATTGTACTTTTCAAAATGCATTTTATCATCAGGGACGATGGAGATAGTTTTACGGTGGGATTCGCTGAGTTTGATGAGTTCGGTTTCCATTTCTTCATTGAGAAATTTACTTAGGTCAGGATGGACTTTGACGACGATTTTGGGTTTCCCGGTCATGCGGCAGACACGATTGAGTTCCCGCAATACTTTAATTGCCATGGTATCGCCCGATAAAATAACACCGTCTCCGTCACAATAGGGACAAGATTGCGTCAAAGTTTTGAGAACGCTTGGACGAACGCGGCGGCGGGTCATTTGAATCAATCCGACTTCCGTCATTTCAAGAACGTTAAACCGTTCGCGGTCATTTTTTAGAGCTTCTAAAAACGCTTGATGGACTTTGTGCTGGTTACTGCGGCTGCGCATATCAATAAAATCAATGACGATGAGTCCGCCCAACCCGCGTGCGCGGATTTGATGTGCTACTTCCTGCGCAGCTTCCACATTGGTTTTGAGCACGGTCTCTTCCAAATCCTGACCTCCACTAAATTTACCGGTATTTACGTCAATGGCAACAAGAGCTTCTGCTTCATCAATATAAATATGTCCGCCGGATTTCATCCAGATTTTGCGGTGCAGGAGTTTGTCAATTTGCGATTCCACATCATAGACATCGAATAAAGGGTCGGAACTGTCATGATATTGGATGCGGGAAAGCAGTTCAGGAGAAATATTGGTCACCAGTTCACGAATCTCATCGTAAACTTCTTCCGAATCAATAATCAGAGAATCGATTTCTTCTTTGAATAAATCGCGGACGATACGGAAACTTAATCCCAAATCCTGATGAATCAAATTGGGCGCGTGCATGGTGTCCCCGCGCTTCTGAATTTTTTCCCAAAGGTTGGTGAGGAAAACGCAATCCCGCCGGAATTCCTCCTCCGTGGCGCCTTGCGCAGCGGTGCGAACGATCACACCCATTCCTTCGGGTAACAGAGTGCGAATCAATTCTTTCAAGCGGTCGCGCTCCTCCGGTTGTTGAATACGCCGGGAAATCCCGATATGTCGGATAGTCGGCATTAAAACCAAAAACCGGCCTGGCAGAGTGATGTGCGTAGTCGCTCGGGCACCTTTTTTGCCAAGAGGTTCTTTGACGATTTGAACCAGTAATTCCTGTCCTTTGCGAATTAAATCTTCAATGGCAACCGGTGGTTTGTACTCTCTTCGTTTCTTTTTCTCTTTACCCTTTCCTTCCGTTGGAATCTCCTCTTCAATTTCTGCTGCCGGTTCGTCTTCGGCTGCAGGCTCTTCCGGTATGGAAACGATTTCATTCGTCCCGCCATTTTCTTCCGGTTCATCGAGCAACGATTCGTATGATTTCATGTCGTAATAAATATCAGAGACGTAGAGAAAAACATTTTTACCAAAACCGATATCCACAAATGCAGCACCGATTCCCGGGACAACTCGATCTACTCTTCCTTTATAGATATTACCGATAATTCCGCGGTCGGCATTGCGTTCAACAATCAGTTCGGCAAGTTTTCCACCTTCAATGAGAGCCACTCGCGTTTCAAAATTTTCGATATTCAGGAGAATGACCCGATTGGGATTTTTAACTTTTAGTAGTGAATGTTTTGAAGAATGTCGTTTATGGCGGCTCATGATACCATTTCAGATTTCAAATTATCGATTACAGATTTAATGAATAAGTGGAAAGATTTTAAAGATCTTAAATCTGAATTCTCAAATCTGCAATAATTCCTTTCCCTTCTTCACCCATTCTATCCAGCAGTTGGGGGAAACCCGATATTTCTGTATATAATCCTGTGCGTTTAAAGTGTAATAGTTTAATCGTTTTTTCATCCTGTTCAATAATCTGTTCCATAATTTCTTCCGGCCGTGCATTTCCTGTTGAGGAAATTTTGAGGAGTAAATCAACCGCCTGTTCCGAATCATTATGATATGTAATCGTCTCAATTAGCGGACGGATATTCATTTTTTTTGTTGTTCCTTCTTTTGTTTCTCGTGTCACAATAATTTCCGTTTGATTTAAAATCGTTTGAATTTTCTCTCGAATTATATCATCACTTATGGAGTTAGGGAAATGGGTCACATGATAAGATGCCAGACTGGTTGTTTTTCCGAAACTCGGAGATTGCGGAGAAATAGTCCAACAATCCAAGATTTCGAGTCCTGACGGTAGGGTGCAGGACAAGCGTGCGGCGAATTCATCAGCGGTCATTTGAGTGGTCAATTGGAATTCAGCATATTCGGAAATACTGGAATAACCCAGTGAGAGTGCCATCGCAAGATGAAATTTCATCTGCGGGCTAAATCCTTGCGACCAAGCAATAGGCAAACTGGAACGACGAATGGCAGCAGTAAACGTACGCATTAAATCCAAATGACCGATGAAACGTAATTCGTCAGTTTTGGCAAACTTTATGCGGATATGCGTGCTGGCCGGATCATGTTGAACCAGCAACGTGCCGCTACCTGTGTCCTCATAATCGGATGTTTTCTGATAAGGCCAGAGAAATTTTTCGTTGGCCTTGGCGTGAGTACAATCTTCCAGTCCACAAGCGACGCAGAATTTATCTATGGAACAATCTCCCATGGTATTTTCTTTGATAGCATTGGTGTATTCTTCTAATAAGAACGTTCGCGTTATGCCTGAATCAATATGTGCCCATGGAAGAATTTCATCTTTTTCTCGTACACGAATAGCATAAAAATCTCCATTCATGCCGGCCTCCTTAAGCGCATCCTCCCATTTTTGCATGTCGAATTGGTCTGACCAGTTATCCAGATAACATCCTTTCTCCCATGCGCGATAAATGACGTCCGCGACCCGGCGGTCTCCTCTGGAAAAAATACCTTCAAGATAGGATTGATTCGGATCGTGCCATTTGATTCTCACAACATTCGACCGAACACGGTCTTTTATCCAAAATATGCGGCGCTGTACTTCCGCACGATCCAATTGTTCCGCACTCTCAAAAGCGCTGTGCGGTTTGGGCACGAAGACGGAAAAAGATGCGGTGATTTTGCAATGACGTTTGGCATGTTTCCGTGCCAGTTCTCCCACACGATTAATTAACCAGACTGTCTCTTCCAAATCTTCGTACGTTTCAGTGGGGAGTCCTACCATGAAATATAATTTGGCATTCAGCCAACCGTTAGAAAAAACCTGAACGATGGCTTGTTCCAAATCGGCATTGGTAATAGTTTTATTTATAACATTTCGCAGACGTTCACTTCCCGCTTCCACCGCAAATGTAAATCCTGATTTGCGGACTCGCTGAGTGAGTTTGGCAACATCAATAGAAAATGTATCCAGGCGCAAGGAAGGCAGGGATAGAGAGACGCCCATCGGTTCAAAATGATTGGCTAACCGCGTGACGAGTTCTTTGATTCCGTCATAATCACTGCTGCTGAGAGAAAGCAAGGCAACTTCACTCAAGCCCGTCTGCGCTATTCCCTCTTTGGCCTGCGTGACAAGGGTTTGAATACTGCGTTCGCGGCGGGGACGTGTAATATAACCCGCCTGGCAAAACCGGCATCCACGCGTACATCCCCGCTGAATTTCCAACGCAATACGGTCATGAGACGTTTCAATATACGGAACGATTTGACGCGTAGGGTAATAGGCCTCTTCCAAATCCACCACACTGCGCAAAATGCGTTTGGGAATATCATCAACAATAGGGTTGATTTCTTTGATAAATCTATCTTCCGTATAACTCACTTGAAATAAAGACGGGACATATACCCCTTTTATCTTTGCTAATTGATGCAAGATTTCTTTGCGAGGTGCACCACTTTTCTTCAATGCCAAAACCGTCTCTGAAATTTGTAAAATAGTTTCTTCCCCGTCTCCCATGACGAAAACATCGAAAAACGGCGCTGTAGGTTCAGGATTAAATGTCGCGTGACCTCCGACAATAACGATGGGATCATTTTCTTTGCGCTGCTCGCTATAAAGAGGAATTCCTGCGAGATAAAGCATGTTGAGTGCGGTGGTATAACACAACTCATGTTGTAGAGATATTGCCAGAATATCGAATCCTTTGACGGGAGTATAGGATTCCAAGGTATAGAGTGGGATATTTTCTTTTTGCATTAATTCCACCATATCCGGCCATGGAGCGAAAACTCGTTCCGCTACAAAAGGAGAACGGGCATTGAGAATTTCATAAAATATTTTCAGACCGAGATGAGACATTCCAAGATCGTATATATCAGGAAACGCCAAAGCAATTTTCAATTCAACTTTGGAATGGTCTTTGATAATGACATTGTATTCATTACCCAAATATCGTCCGGGTTTGGTGACCAAAGGCAATATCTCATTGCACAGTTTTTCTTTCAATTGATAATTCATAATTTCTTAGTAGGTATACCTTCGTTGATGAACATTGATAGCCAATCCGATAGCCGTCATAAATGTGAGATAGGATGATCCGCCGTAACTGATAAATGGCAAAGGAAGACCGGTTACCGGCATGATTCCCAAGGTCATGCCAACATTGATTACCAGATGTGCCAATAACAACGCGACAACACCCACAATAATATAAATGCCCTGTCTATCTTTGGCAGTTTTTGTCCATGTCAACATCCGCATCAATACAAAAGTAAAAATCAGTATTAGCAGCACGGCACCGATAAATCCAAATTGTTCCGCAAAAGTCGAAAACGCAAAGTCGGTATGATTCGCAGGTAAAAAATCCAACTGGCTTTGGCTCCCTTGCAACAGTCCTTTTCCTATGAATTGTCCTGATCCGACGGCAATTTTCGATTGGATAACGTGATAACCCGCGCCCAAAGGGTCAGTCTGCGGATTTAGAAATATCAGCAAACGATTCTTTTGATAGGTTTTCAAAAAGGCAAACGCAAGAGGTGAAATCAATAACCCGGCTATTACTGGATAAGCCAGATGTTTCCAATTGGCTCCGGCGACATACAACATTAAATAAAGAATGGGAATTAGTATCAACGAAGTTCCCAAATCCGGTTGTTTCATAATTAGAATCATAGGAATGCCGATGAGGAGGAACGCCCCAAGGGCTTTGGTCCAGTCGCGGATGCCATCTCCTATATCTGTGAGATAGCGGGTTAATCCCAGAATCAATATGATTTTTGATAATTCAGAAGGTTGAAATTGGAAACCGCCGATAGATAACCAGCGGACAGCGCCGCCGGAAGAACGTCCCAGTAACATTACCGATACGAGCAGAATAATATTCGCCGCATATAGCCACCACGCAAAGCGCACCCAGAGATGGTAATCGAATCCCGTAACCAGTATTAACCAAAGAATTCCCAAGACAATCCAGAGAGATTGTTTATAGGCAAATCCTGCGGAATTCATGTCATGGAACGTGGCGCTATAAACCAATATTATACCGAGAATGCTTAATAGAATAACGGCAAAAACCACCCAATAATCTGTTTGATCAAAATAACCGTGCCAGTTCATTTTTTACCTCTAATCATATATCATTCTACTGAATCTATACGGAGAAGTCCATTACAGATAATGGAAAACTTGCGTTATTTTAAGTAAAGTTATATATTCATAATAAAATTGTTACCAAGGAGAATAAATGTCATTTGACGAATTTCAAAATCTTGGAGCTTGGATTATACGTATCGCTGTCTATGGCACGCTGTTGGCAGTTGCCTTGGGATTTCTAGTAGTTCTCTTGAAAAGTTTTCGAGCGAATCTACGAACCAGAGGAATTGTAGGCATATTAATTGGAATCATAAAACTGATCGTTTTTGCCGGTATTATCTTAATTGTGGTTCATCTTGCACAGCAATATGAATGGGTAGACAAGTTTGAAGCAATGCTTCCTTAAATTACTCTCACGAGAAAAATGTTGTTATGAAAATCAAGCTATTCTTTTCCCCGCTTTTATTATTGCTACCGATTTGTGTATATTCAATCCCGCCTGTCATTAGGACGGAATGGAAAAACAGTGAAATGTTGGGTCCACAAATTACCCAGATAAGAACCGAACCTAAAATTATCCGAGCTGGAGAAAAGTTTCGGGTTTATGCAAAAATTACCGATAACAATGGATTAGCGGAAGAAACCAACGGCAGAAAAAATGTGATGTTTGTGTATAGGGACGAACCCTTTGCCCCGAAACTCAAATGGGATAACACAAATGGATTGCTTATCGGATTAGATAAGCCGCCCCAAGGATTGTTTGGTATGAAACAAATTTCAAATGACGAGTTTGTTACTGAATCGGAAATTCCCGGCTTGAAAGAGGGAGCCGAGGTTTATTATAAGGTTGTGGCTGCTGACGCGAAAGGAAATGTGAACGGCAGCGAATTGAGGCATTTCAAGGTATATTATCCGTCAAAGCCTTATCGAAGTGCAGGCGAATTCGGTCAACCGTATGAAGTCGGGCAATACGCGGCACTGGATAAAGAAGGTCAAATTTGGGTATGTGAAGTTGGTAAAAATGATTTGCGGGTGTTTCTGCAGGACGGTACGGAATCGTCTATTTCAAGAATTAGCACGGGTTTGGACGAGAGCAAGAAACTTGTGCCGATTAAGAATCCTTCCGGGTTGGTGGCAGATAAGAATGGAATGATCTACGCGACATTTGGGAAAGATTCCAATGGATATATTACTCAATATGATCCGACGAATGGAAATCCGATGTGGGGAATGTCTGTAAAATATTCTCCCGGAGATATAGCGATAGACCGGAATGGGAATTTATTTGTTATTGAGAAATTACAAGGCCGATGGCATCTCTATGACCAGTTGGGAAAGGAATATGAAAATTCGCCTTTTTGTTATGATACGGAATCCTCTTTAATCAACCGGGGTATTGCGGTTACGGAAAACGGGAGAACGGTTTATATCGCATCTGATTCTGTCGGGGAGGTCATTAAATTTACCGGAACTATTTCTCGAAACAAGGCACCCTTTCAACCGGTAAAAAGTCTAACCCATATTTCCGGCGCGTCAGGCGCTGTGAATATTGATAACGACGGAAATATTTATGTGAGCGATTATGGCGCCAATTGTATTCAGGTTTTCAACCGGAATGAAAAGCATATTGCCGATTTAGTTGGTGGGACCCCGGAACTAGAATATCCATGTGGTGTAGCGATAAGCCGTGATGGAAAAACTATTTACATAGTGAGCATGACGTCTAGTTTAGGATTTGGCAAATTGCAAAAATGGGTAAAAGAGAAATAATCGTTTCTGAACATCCATTTCCGATTCTTGCTTCTAGAATCAATTCATACTACAATTTTTAGCACAGGTGAAACATGGAAGATAAAATACCGTTTAGAGAAATCGAACCGAAATGGCAGAAATATTGGGGGGAGAACAAATTATTCAAAGCCCGTATGGATGACAAAAGACCAAAGTTTTATTTGCTGGAGATGTACCCCTATCCTTCCGGCGATTTACACATGGGGCATGTCCGCAATTACATGATTGGAGAAGCCACTGCCCGATATAAGCGGATGTGTGGATATAATGTATTATATCCGATGGGATTTGATTCCTTTGGGATGCCCTCCGAAGCTGCTGCGATTAAAAATAAAATGCATCCCTCCACCTGGACTTATCAATGTATTGAGAAAATGCGCAGACAATTCAATCGTCTGGGAATATCCTACGACTGGTCAAGAGAAGTGGTTACATGTGACCCGGATTATTACCGCTGGAACCAATGGTT
The DNA here is from genome assembly GCA_963768165.1 of uncultured bacterium. GTDB lineage: Bacteria > UBP4 > UBA4092 > UBA4092 > UBA4092 > CAVYHJ01. The sequence continues at coordinate 370,553 of CAVYHJ010000026.1, forward strand.
ATTCTTAAAGATGCTTGAAAAGGGATTGGCTTATAAGAAATATTCTGCCGTCAACTGGTGTCCTACCTGTCAAACCGTATTGGCCAATGAACAAGTGGAAGTGGGTAAGTGTTGGCGATGCGGCGATACGGTTATCCAAAAGGAACTGGAACAATGGTTTTTAAAGATAACGGATTATGCCGATCGGTTGGTGAAAGATTTAGGTAAATTAGACGGATGGTCAGAACGCGCCAAATCTTTACAACGTAACTGGATTGGAAAATCGTATGGCGCGGAAATAGATTTTCCAATCGCCGAAGGGCAGGGGATTTCTACCAAGACTTTCAGGGTTTTCACCACCCGTCCCGATACTATCTTTGGTGCGACCTATACGGTCTTGTCTCCGGAACATCCGCTGGTCAGTGAAATTTTGAAAGTAAGTCAAAAGGCAAAAGAAATCCAGGAATTTGTTGACCGAATTAAGAACCAAGACCGTACAGTGGAGACTTTGTTGGAATTACCTAAAGAAGGGATTGATACAGGAATTAAAGCTGTGAATCCTGTGAATAAGGAATTCATTCCCATCTTCATTGCCAATTATGTCTTAATGGAATATGGCACAGGCGCTATCATGGCAGTTCCCGCACATGACCAGCGCGATTTTGAATTCGCGCGAAAATATAATATCCCTATCCGCGTGGTAATTCAGAAACCTGGAGAAAAATTAGATGGTCACACTATGTCTGTTTCCTATGAAGAACCGGGCATCATGGAAAATTCCAGTCAGTTTAATGGATTGAAAAGCGAAGACGCCTGGCATAAGATGGCCGACTGGATGGCATCGCAAGGCTATGCCAAGAAGACCGTCAATTATAGAATTCGTGATTGGGGAATTTCCCGCCAACGTTTTTGGGGAACACCTATTCCTATTATCTATTGTGAGAAATGTGGCACGGTTCCGGTACCGGAAAAAGATTTACCCGTTCTCCTCCCTGAAAATGTAGATTTTTCGGATTACAGTGGTTCACCATTAAAAAAAGTAAAAGAATTTGTTAATGTAAAATGTCCGAGATGCCATGGTAATGCTACACGCGATACCGATACCATGGACGGGTTTATTGATTCTTCGTGGTATTTTTTATGTTATTGCACAGATAAATCCAAACGTACGGTTGTTCCTTTTGATAAAGAAGAAACCAAGTATTGGATGCCGGCGAATCAATATATTGGCGGAATTGATCATGCGACCAAGCATTTGATTTATGCCCGATTTTTTGTGAAATTCTTACATGATATTGGATGGTTACCCGTGGATGAACCCTTTACCAACTTGTTAACCCAGGGATGGTTGTTAGGAACGGATGGTCAAAAAATGTCCAAATCCAGAGGTAATGTAGTGGATCCCGATAAGATGTTAATAGAATATGGGGCGGATACGGTTCGATTATTCATGATGTTTGCGGCACCACCGGAGCCGGATATTGCCTGGTCGGATGAAGGACTAGAAGGTGCGCACAAATTTGTTAATCGGGTTTGGCGTATCGTTAATCAACACATGGAACTGATTCAATCAGCCCCCGTAAAAGGGTATTCACAACCGGACCTTTCTCTGCAATCTATTGCCCTCTACCGTATGACTCATCGCACGATTAAACGAGTGACAGACGACATTGAAGATAGATTTCATTTCAATACGGCCATCGCTGCTATAATGGAACTGGTCAATGAGATATATAGTTATGACATCTCTAAAGTTCCAAAAGAGGAAGCTTCCTCGGTTTTGAAGGAATCTATCGAGACTTTAATTCTCTTGCTTTCTCCTCTGACCCCGCATTTATCGGAAGAACTCTGGAACCGCTTTGGTTATAAAACTAGCATTACCCTAGAACTCTGGCCATTTTATGATACGCAGACACCAAAAGCAAAAGAGATTTTTATGAAGACGCTTATTAAAAATATCGTGATACATAATCATGAAGTTAAATTCGAGATAGGTATTAAAAGTGATTCTCAACTTATTTTAATAGTAACTATAAGAGGAAAACTATTAAATCAAGTTCGTAATTTTACTTTACCTAGTGAAGTTACAGCAAATATGGCTAAAATGGGGTTAATTCATGATGAAGATCAACTAATTAATGAACTTATAAGAAATGAGATTAATCTTTTAAACAATACTTTATTTGAGGAATCTACCATGCAGATCGTAGTTCAGGTCAATGGAAAAGTGCGGTCGCATTTAACAGTCCCCGTCGCCGCCACAGAAGACGAAATCCGCAAAATCGCTTTGGCGGATTCCAAGATTCAAGAATTCTTAAACGGCAAACCCGTCAAAAAAGCCATCGTTGTTCCCAAAAAATTGGTGAATATTGTGGTTTAGAAAATATTGGTACACTGATTACACGGATTAAACTATTAGTGTCATCTCTATAATCTGTGAAATCAGTGAAATCAGTGTACAAAAAATTTGTGGTAGGTGACTCAATGTATAATGGTTAATTATGAAAAACTTATTAGATAGAGTTATTGAGCAATTTGATACATTGATACCATTTCTCGCAGTATCAGAACGTGATGTATACAATTTGATTAGAAAAAAAGAAAATAATATATTTAATGACGGATACATCTTTCCGCATTCATATAAAGTTTATCAAATTCAAATTACTCATTCAGCGTTCTTATTAGGATATTCGTATTTTGAGTCTTTTCTTTTTGATATAGCAAGAGATATTTACTTGAAAAGACCCAATATGTTGCCTGTTAAGAAGCAGTTGGATTATAAAGAGATTCTTGAAAAAAATAATTATAAAGAAATCTTAAAATCTATGGTTGATAGAGAGCTTGTAGCATTGTTTTTTGAGCCAATAGAAACGATCATTGATTATTTTAATACAAAATTCAATGTTACCTTAAATGAGGATAATAGAAATAAATTAGTTGAAGCAACATATATAAGGAATTGTATTGTTCATAATTTAAATAAAACAAATGAAAAACTTGCTAAAGTTTCAAACTATAAAGTAGGGCAGATTATTAAATTAACATCAAGTGATGTGCATGGTTACGGGATTATGGCAAGAGAAATTGTGAGAAAGGTATATAGTCAGGCTGAGAAGAATCATTTTAATTCATAAGTATTAAAATGATGTTGTTATGAAAGTTTTATCTGTCCCAAATAAATCTCCCGTACCTGATTGAAAATAGGAATATAGTCTGTGGCGTAGTCGGGGTAGGTGTAGTCGAGAGGGGTGAAGGTACCTTTGCGAAAGCGGAGGGTGACTTCGGCATAGATTCCTTTTTGGAGATAGATACGATGGGAATAATCTTTGGTAGTGGCGAGAACCATTTTGGATCCGGTGAGATAACCGGGATCGAGATTAATTTTGCGATTGGGGGAACTGATTTTGTGTTCCAATTCATTGGTCCATAATTTAATGGAAGCAAGTTTGGCAGGATCAATAAGACGTTTAAAAGAGATAAATTGACGGATTAGATTTTTACCCATTTCTTGAGTGTAATACTCCGTATAGCGGAATGGCAAGATTGGAGAATGGAAATCCACAGCGCCAAATTTCTCTTTTAAGTACTCATCTGTCTCGACACAAACCAATTCATTGACGGCAATCATACCGATAAAAAGTTTAACTTTTTCAGGTTTTTTAATCTCACCCATTGAATTCACTTTCCCTTGAAAATATGAGATTATAGGGAGGTGCAATGAACGAGATCCGTCTCGTTCATTGCAACTTCGTTTCTGTTCTGCCTGTCCTTCGGTCTTGGTTTGGAATATGTTAACTTAAATTATGTTGTTAAGCTATAGGAGATAACTCATTATAAATCAATAGCTGTATCGATTCTGAAAAGCCTTGGTCGCTTCGACATGATTTGGCGGGTTACATCGGGTTATGGTCTATCCTCTAAATTACTTAGTACAGGTACCACAAATCGACATCAACAAATCCCGGAGTAAGTTTAAGAGCAATATCATCTTGGAAATTGGGGATAGTAAGGGTTAAAGTTCCCCCAATGACTGATTGATTGATTGGTTGACTTATTGTGGCGCCGGTATAGGTATTAAAATATTGGACATTATAAGGACCATCCGATAGGTTATTAATTTGCAATTGAGTACCTGAAATGATTCCATTCCCTGCTTGTAAAGGTTGGGAAGCTCGGTCATGAATCCAGAAATAAGCCCGATTTGAGTTGGCCAAACCATAACCTTCTGCTGCTACCACACTGACTCCAATAAACGTGTAATAATCCACATTAAACCAATCTAATCCATTGTTAAAGACCTTGACCATATGACTACCTGCACTCACCGGGATAGTAATTAAACCTAAAGGAACTGCTGAACTATCATAGACGGGTACAGTAGTATCATCGAGGAAAATTTGGAGTTCCGGTGCACCATATTGAGAAGTTGAACTGACATAAAGTCCAAAATAGCCGGTAGTGGATTGATTAAAATAAAATATTGCTTGTTGTCCCATATTTTCATGCCAAACACCTTGTATATAACTTGCTAAAAGTTGAATACCAGGAATGGAACCATCAGGTTGAATATAAAAGACCGATTGTTCGGAAGAGTCCCAACCCAATCCGGGATAGACTTGAAGTCCGGTAGTATCACTACTTCCGGTGGTGATGGAGAAATTGGCATAACTTAGATTATCAGCCGCAAAATCTTCCCCGGCCATATAATTCGCCAATGCAGAGAAATGGTAATAAAGATTAAAAGGATCGATTACATTATCCCACCACCATGACCCGGCGACTGTTTGAGACATAGCCGCTGCCCAAATTCCATTATGCAAATAAACTCCTGTCGAATCAAGTAATTCAGTGGTCTCATAATTTGCAGAGCCGAATTCAGCTACATAGACAGGTTTCCCGTAGATTCCTAAAGATGTTGTCTGTGTATGAATGGCTTGTTCCCGACCACTTCCATAATAATGGTCTTCGACAATATCGATATCCGGCTGGGGCCATATGTATTGAAATCCCGGATAGTCAGAACTGGTAGTCACCAAATGGGGATAAGGGTCGATTTGTTTGATATAATGGGCCATTTCTTCATGCCAATTAGCGACATTAATTTGTTGAGTCGTGTTGGAAATAAAATTATCAGTCCATTCGACTTCATTAAATATTTCCCATGCCATGATATTGGTATTGTAACCCCAGCGGGAGACAATATATCGGAACAATTTCTTGGCATAGATTTGTGCTGTTGAATTGGTGAAATAAAGGTCAGGAGTACTCAAAAAGCCGCCATTGACAGTATTATATGGGTTTTGATTCCATTGTGGGTCAGTGTTTGAACTAAATTCACCATGATGTAATAACACCAGTTGAAGATAAATACCCTCTTGTTGTGCCAAATCGAGAGCATAATCGATTCGCCAAGCGGGAATCTGGCCATATTTGCCCAAGCCCAAATAATCACCACTCCAATCACAAGTACACCATTCCAACCCTAGCCGATCAAAACTGGCCATCCAAAACCTACTCCAATTTTCCTGGTTTTGATTCATTTTGGTGTAATAGTGATTAAAGAACAGGGTGCCGCTACCATCATCCCAAGCCACATCATGCCCGATAGGGAAATAGGTTTTACCATTAGTAAATTGCAAGAATTGATTATTGGTGGGATGAAGATGTAGAAATCCCGGGCTTCCGGAAGAGACGCAACTAAAAGTAAACTGGCCGGTACTGGAGATCCCATTGGCATCCGTCACTTGAATATAATAGGTATAGGTGCCAAGTTCCAGAGGAGCAAACCGCGCCATCCAGGTGGGAGACCCAATTGGGTTATAATTTTCGAATGAACCGGTCACCGGGCTGTAGTTTTGAAACCAAAATCCCGGGATAACTTTTTCGACACTGGAAGGGGAAATAAAATGAACTTCTATGTCAACAATATCCGGGTCATAGGGATTAGAATAAGAAGTATTGGCAGAAAAGGTAATCTCAAATTTATTATACTGTCCTATAGTAGTTGATACCGCTTGGATATTACTGATGGCTGTCGGGCTGGAATAACTTAGGGTGGTAAGAAATACAAAATAACTGACGATAAGTAAAGTATATTTATTAATCATGTTCTCTCCTTGTATTTATATTTCAACAATTAAATTAATAAAGATATTATAAGCTTAAAGAGAAGGAACTACTACTCAATGAAAAGATTCTAAAGTATCTTTCCTCTTGATGCGGCCATTCAGGTTTCTTGGGATGCTAAAAACCCGACCGAATTGGTATATTCATTTCCCGAAAATACTATAGGAAATAAATTTTTCTAAAACAGGATTATCCTAATTCCACCACCACGGATACTTTCTTCCCGCCGATATCCAGTGGAATTACATTCCCGGCTATCTTTTGACCATCAACCATTAATGATTTAACCCCTTTGGATTTTCCTTTAGGGTTCCTGACTTCTATCTGGTATGATTTCCCTCGGAATATCCGCTGAACTTGATACCCTTTCCAACTTCTAGGTATGCAGGGGTCAATTATTAATCCATCAGGACTGGGACGAACTCCCAAGATGTATTGTGATATCGATACAAATGTCCAGGAGGCTGTCCCCGTTAACCAGGAATTCTTTGATTCTCCGGGAGTCGGAGCATCCGGTCCGGCAGTCATCTGGCTGTATACATAAGGCTCGGTTCGATAAATCTCGATTTGTTGTTCCTTGTTTGATGGACAGATACTCTTCCAATATTCAAAGGCTAGGTTCCCATTCCCTAAGATTGTCTCAGCTATCTGTATCCAGGTGTTGTTATGAGTAAATATTCCGGCATTTTCTTTATACCCCGGTGGATATGAACTTACCTCTCCCAACTCTAAATGATAAGTGCTATAAGCCGGTAGTTGTAAAATAATCCCATTGGGAGTCGCTAAATGCTTCTTGACTGAATTCAACGCCTTCCGGGCGCGCCCATCTATCAATCCTACTCCTCCCAGTACACACCATCCTTGGCTCTCGATAAAGATTTTCCCTTCCTCGCACTGCTTGGAACCAATCTTTTTCCCCTTAGCATCATAGGCTCGAAGGAACCATTCCCCATCCCACCCACTCCGGTTGATGGCTTTTATCATCCGGTCTCGTTTTACCAATATGTCTTTAGCTTTCTTCTTTAATCCTACCTGTTGATAAATCTCTGCCATCTTTATACACGCGGCACAATATTGGCCGGCAATCATTAATGACTCGGCAACCGATCCTTCAATATCTCCTACATTCTGAAAACTTTCCCCCGGTGCCTTCGAAAAACAATTCAAATTCAAACAATCATTCCAGTCCGCATGCCCGATTAAGGGTAGTTTGTGTGGGCCTAAATTCTTTAACGTGTAGTTCATCGAAATTTCCAAATGATCCATCAATGTGGCACCATTATTGGGTTGGTCAGCACATCCTATTTTCTCATCCAGTACGGTCAAATCCCCTGTCTCCGCTACATACGCAGCAACCGATAAGGGCAGCCATAACGGATCATCATTAAACCCGCTCCCAGCTTCTGAATTCCCTTTCTTGGTTAATGGTTGGTATTGATGATAACAAGTTCCGTCACTCAATTGAGTGGCTGCCAAATCTAATAATCGCTGCCGGGCTCTCTTGGGTTGAATATGTACCACACCCAGTAAATCCTGGTTGGAATCCCGGTACCCCATCCCTCTGCCGATACCGGTTTCAAACCCCGACGCGGAACGCGATAGATTTAATGTGGTCATCAACTGGTACTGGTTCCAAGTGTTCACCATCCGCGAGACATTGATATCATCTATCTTGACCTGGTAGATCGACAATAATTTGTTCCAATGAGATTGCAACTTCTCGAATGCCCTATCTACTGCATTAAAACTGGCGAACTCCTTGGCTATCTCATAATAACCTTTTTTGTTTACCACACCGGGCCTTGCCCATTTCTGCGATGGCCTATTTTCTTCATAACCCAGCAAAAATGTAGCCCGCTGTTCTTTCCCGGGTTTAAGTGTCATATCGATTTGATGCACTCCTATCGGTGCCCACCCATGTGCAATACTGTTGGTACATTTCCCGGCGTATACTGCCTTCGGGGTATCCAGCCCTTCGTGAATTCCCACAAAACTGTCCCGCGAAGTGTCAAATCCTACCGTAGGAACATTTGTCGCAAAATAAGCATAATGGTCACGCCGTTCCCGATATTCTGTTACATGAAAGATAGCCTTCTTTTCTACTTCGACCTGACCAACGGAAAAATTCCTTTGATAGTTCACCATATCATCAAAGGCATTCCATAAACACCACTCCACAAATCCAAATAAATTAATCTTCTTGATTCCCGGGGATAAATTTCTCACCCGCACATCCCATATCTCCATATTCTGACCCAGAGGAACAAAATAACCTACTGATACTTCCAACCCTTTTTTTATTCCCGTTATCTTGGTATAACCCAACCCATGCCGACATTCATATTTCTCTAATTTGGTTCGTGTGGGTTTCCATGACGGGTTCCATATCGTATTTCCATCTTTTATATAGACATACCGGCCATTCGAATCTAAGGGCACATTGTTATACCGGTATCGGGTTAACCGGCGTAGCCGGGCATCTTTATAAAAACTATACCCACCCGCAGTATTCGAGATAATCCCGAAATAATCCTCACTCCCTAGGTAATTGATCCATGGTAGAGGCGTATCAGGTCGGGTGATTACATATTCTCGATTTGCATCATCAAAATGACCATAGGGATTGACAGGTTGAGTAACTCTCATGAATAAAACTCCTTAATTATGATTTTTTATATGATTAATAAATCCTGAAATAATATTCTCTATCAGCTTACTTCATGTAATATTCAAAATGGTGAGGGTGTACCAAACACCTATGGTTCCAAGCCTTCAGCCAATACTTTGGCAAATTTCGCTGCCCAAACATTGGTGCTATTCGAATCCTTAAATTTATTCCTTCCAATGACAATAACTAGATTGTGGTCGGGATCAACTCGCCACACCGAGTTGGATGCTGCTCCATGTCCAAATACATTTGGCCCGAGTACACCTTTCTCTCTTGACTCCGGCGGGTCTGGCATCCAGGTTAATCCAATTCCCCATTCCAATTTCTTATCATTAATCTCCGGCGCATGGTCGGCTACACGTTGCGGTAATAAGGTCTTTACAAATCCGGGACTGTAAAACTGGTATTTCCCATATTTCCCGTCTTGCAATAGCATCTGACCGACCTTCCCTAAATACTGGGCGTTGAACAAATTCCCAAATCCAAGGTCATATTGTGTGACGGGTTCTCCAAACGGCTTTTGCAGATTTTCATATAATAATCGCCACATCGTTTTCCCGATGGTCAGTTCCAATGCCTTGCCGGTTAAATTATAATTGTCTCCATTGTATCGGTGCTTTAATCCGGGTTGCTCGAATATGGCATCCTCCATATATAACGAATTATCTAAATAGGCATTGAATAATCCGAAATGAGTGGCATGCCCGCTTAGCCCCGTTAAATGATTGAAACACCATCGATAGGTTACTTTGCTATCCGGTTTCCCTTTCCAATCTGTTAATACATTCCCCACCGGTTCATCAAAACTGATTAATCCTTGATCCACGGCTCTCGCAAAGGTTAATCCAGCTATTGATTTCCCTATCGAGGCGGGATAAAATTTCGAATCCTTGTTGAAATCTCCATACCCTTCATGCATGAATACTACACCCTGATGGGCTACTAGAACAACAAATCCATTCGGGTCATCCTTTATCCAAGCCCGGCAAACTTCTCGCAATTTCTCTATAGTTCCGGACTTTATCCCAGCTTCCTTTTCTGTCCCGGTCATTAATTCAGGAGCTGGAGTACTCATTACCTTGGGTGGGGTGAGTGTTTTCGGTTTGCGCCCTTCCAGTTTCATCCTCACGGCTAGTTGATAATCCGCATTCTTGATAAAACCACTGTTTAACCAGTCCGGCTCATCCGAATTTGAAACAGGCGCAGTCTCTTCTGCCATTGTTGCCAGCGCGATTGCGGCATTCTCGTTCTGTTGAGTGTAATCATGCATGGCCCGCCATATATAACGAGAAAACTCTGCTTTCTGAATATCATTCAGTAACATCGGTGATAATGTGGAATCTGGTACCGTTATCATAGGCATCTCATTAAACGGGGGACCATAAATATCAGGGACTAAATTCGCTGGTACTTTGCTGAAAGATAATGCCCTTCGATAAACATACCCGTCTAATGTGGTACACTCCATTATTGCTGCATATCGACCTTGTTTTTCCGGTCGCTCGACTTCTTTTAAATCCGGGCCAAACCATCGGACTTTGATGGAATGATTCCCAAATACAAGATTGGCATCATGCGAATTCCTCCAAACAATCGGCGGAAAACTTTCATTCAGTATAAATGACCCTTTTTCAGGTCCCGGGTCTAATCCATCTAAATTTCGCCGTATTTCAAGTGCTTTGATTCTCCGTTTCCCTTCTTCATTAATTACCTTAATGGCAAAACCCCACTCTCCAGTACCATTCTCAACTTTAACTAATAACCTGTTTTTACCGGTAACTAGGGGTATCTCGAATTGATCCGAATTCAGGATAAGTTGGCGGCTTACTACTCCGGTCGAATGAATGAGTTTCCCATTCAACCAAACTTTTGTACCATCATCGGAACCAAATAAGGCATGGCCTTGTACGGCTTTTTTAACTGTCCATTCTGTATAAGCATACGCCACCTTGTAATCGGTTGTCTCTTTATTGAAGATTGCTTTTAAATCTATGGAGTCTGTTGAATCAAAGGATGCTGGTTGAACTGCGTATACCTTCCCGCCATATGTGAATTTTGTTGATGAGGTAAATCGAGCTTTAGTCTCTCCTCCGGATTGAGTTAAAAAGTCTTCATCCAATCCAGTCCGGTTTAACCCGGTATCCATTGCATTGGGAAAGGCGCCAATCACATACCATTGATTCGGTACCAGGTTCTTGGGTTCAGACCATACTTTGTAGGTTGCTGCGGATACAACTGTCGCCATGATGCTTATTAATATAACAAAAATTACTCCGGTTATACTATAGACCTTTCTTTTTATAATTTCTATTGGTTTTACTTTCACAAGCTTCCTTATATTTCTTACTATCAATTGCTCCTTCTTGTTACTTGATAAAAGCAGGCTGTTAATTGTCATTTTACCCTTCTAGTTTGGTCCTTTGGAGAATAGTAGTATTCCATTTATAATTTCTTTTGATGATAAAGAACGAAAGAGTCGGACTCTTATGTTTTTTATTTTTTGCATGAGATGTCTTGTGTGTTATTCTTATTTAGTAGATAGAACCGGGTCTCCATAATGAATTCCCAATCCGTTTGATCCTAGATATACCCGGCCATAAATTCTCGGGTCTCCGGTGATAATCCGACCTATCCAACCATACTGATGCTGGTCATCATTAATCCTTATCCAGGTTGTTCCCACATCATCCGACCGGAATACACCCCGAACATCATTCACTTCTCCAACTAAATAAATCGTCATATAGTTGAATCCGGATTTTGCTTTCCCAAATCCCAATGTGTAACCCTCCTCAACATTCGATACTTTGCTAAAACTTTCTCCGGAATTGGTTGAGTGATAAATTCCACCATTCCCATTCGTTAACCATAAATCACCTTCTTTATCCGGCACTGCAGTTATTCGGCCATCATGATTCGGTAGATTGGTTGCCTTAGCCACAAAACTCTTTCCCCCATCCGAACTCACATAAATTGTTCCGGTCTTATTGTCATACCCATAAAACTTATTCGGGTTAACACGATCTGAGGTTACAAAGACTCCACCCGGTATCCTGGAACATATTGTCCAGGTTTTCCCGAAATCTCCGGTAGAATATGCGGTTCCATTCTCTGGTGTCCATATCATTATTTTCCCATCTGCGGATACAGCGACTTTCCCGGCTTGTGAATTATTACCCGGTCCGGTCGCAAAAGGTGACCAGGTCGAACCCCCATCTATTGAATAAGCACCGTAATACCGCCAACCTCTGCCTACTCTCGCCATTATCATGGGCTTCTGTTCAGCAAAATCTAAACTAACAGTTCCACCGAATATCGGGTTCTGCATCATCCCCTGAGATGGAGATTTGGTTAAATCATCATGCCGGAACCCACAGATATCTCCTAATCCGCTAAGTAAATGGGCGCCTTGGGGTGGGCTGATTAAATCTTCCACTGCCGTCTCCTCAATACCTTCGGCTCTTACTGTCCAAGAGGATACCTTGTTGGAATCTACTTCGGTCAGATTATCGGTTCCCCACATCGTCGCTCCGGTGACATATAACGCATGATTCGAATTGAATGGATCAATCTCTAAATCCCCTATCCAATGACCTAATTTGGCCGATTTTTCTCCCCAGTTCAAATAGGGTGATATCGATGAATCCCGAATTGTCTCAGGTCCTATATCTACCCAAGTACTCCCCGCATCTGTAGTCCGAAATAGCGTATCACCCACTGACCATCGGTCTAATGTCGAGACCATGATGGTGGAGGGATGGGCATTATCAATGGCTAACCCTGCATATCCAAACCCTCCCGGTTTCTCAGGAGTTATATCTGTCCAAACGCCTGTGTTGGTATTATATTTCCAGACTGCCCCATTACTCACATTGTTCGGTCCTAATCCATTACTGTAGGTTAAATATAAATTCCCTCTCATATCCAATATCCCGTGATGAGGAATAATGTTTTGTGTGGGTTGGCCGGGTACTGCTTCCCAAGTTTTTCCTTCATCTTTACTGTAATATAAAGATGTTTTGGAATCTCCTGTCCCTACATAAATAATGGATGATGGAGTTCCCTTTTTACTGCTCCGGGTATCAAAAAGAATAAATCCTATTTGATTACTCACTGGAAAATTTGTCACCTGTTCCCAAGTCGATGCATAATCTGTACTCTTCCATAATCCATCATTTCGGGTGCCTAAATATAAAATGCTATTCTTGTTAAGATCTATCGCTAATCGCTCACCAATAGAACGGCCGTCTTCATTCCCGCCTAGTTTGAAGGGCATGTCAATTCGTTCAAAAGTATTCCCCTGATTGGTTGACCGCAATATCGCACAATTAATCGGACTCCAAAAATTCGTATACTCACCGGCGGCTACATAAACACGATTGGCATCCACTGGATCTGCTGCGATACTCTCTCCCCCTAATAAATTCCAATCATCCCACCCAACCCAATCTGTTAAAGGAATCCATCTCTTGGTCGCTGGATTCCATCGATAAACCCCGCCGATATCCGTTCGAGCATACACTAAATCTTTCTGTACCGGACTAAATATAATCCCGGGGATGAATCCTCCCCCTACAATCTCTACACTCTTCCAAGTGTAAGCTTCCGAAGATGGGCGGGCATTCCCTTTATTAATACTCATACCTGTATTCCCTTGACCTAATACAGTCAGAGGCAGCAAACTCACAGCTATGGTTATATTTAACACAGTATAAAATAATCGATTTCTCTTTTGCATGATTCTCTCCTTCATTATTATGAATAGAATTAATTTTATTTTATCTTGAAAATCTTTAAACAAATCCGGTAGCGATAACAATATCACTTCAGTATATTATTATCAAATTCTTACTTTTAGAATTATCGATTAAGACTTGTTCCTTGGAATAAAGTTTGGGAATCTTGAAATTTGATTAGCTTCTTTTTCAAGTGGTTTAACTTAATAGAAACCGGGCTGGGAAATAATATCCCTTTTTCAATACATCATCTGCCAGTTTTCCAAATAATCTGCGCCTCCAGAAACCGGGTCTGCAACCAATATTCCTCTACCCTCGGCTCCCAAATAGACTCGGCCATAAACTCGTGGGTCTCCTATAATAATCCCATTAGACGCACCCCATTGGTGTTGGTCATCATTCATCCGTACCCAGGTAGTTCCAATATCATCAGAACGGTAATATCCATAGGTATTATTTATCTTTCCTGACAAGTATATTGCCGGATAGGTTAGTCCTGTTGAGGCTTTCCCAAATCCAAATGCATAACATTCTTTAACACTGGTTACCTTCAAGAAACTGGTCCCCAAATCAATAGAACGATACAAACCATTACTCCCCGTTGCCAACCATAAATGACCTTCAAATCCCGGTGTTGACCTTAAGTTATGAGATTGACTATACCCGGTTGGTAAACCGGTTGCTCTCACTGAGAAACTTGCACCACTATCTGTGCTCAGATAAATACTCCCTGCACTTACATCAAATGTATAAAATTTACTTGAATTAACCCTATCAGAGATGGCTTGAGCCCCACTCGGAATACCAGAACAAGCCGTCCAGGATGCTCCGGTGTCTCGGGAATAGTAGGCAGAACCATTTTCTGGTGTCCATACTACGGTCTTACCGTCAGTCGAGACAGCTATCATTCCATCTGCGTAACCAGTTTGTGTTTGAGCAGAAAAAGGTGTCCATGTAGAACCACCATCTACGGAATAAGCTCCTCCTTGGCTAGTATCATTCCCTACTCGACATATAAAGGATGGATTATTTTCACTAAAGTCCAGAGTATCCGTATTTCCCCATCTTGGATTGAGATACATTCCTTGTGGTGGGGATACGGTTAAATCATCATGACGAAATCCACATACATCGCCCATGCCACTGAGTAAATGAGCTCCCGAGGGTGGGCTGATTAAATCCAGTGTTGCTGTTTGTTCTATACCCAAGGCTCCTACTGTCCAATGAATATATTGATTGGAAGTAGCGGCTGAAAATTGTTGTGTTACCCACATCGAGTCATATAATACATGATTCAAATCAAAGGGATCTACCTGTAATTGATCTATCATCCATCCAAAACTGGCTGAACTACTTCCGTAATTTACATAAGGTGCCAAAGAACTATCCATTATGGATTTACTATATATCCCCTTCCAACTAGTCCCTCCATTGGTGGTGACATAGATCTCATCATTAGGCCACCATCTATCCAAAGTAGCCACAATCACTGTACCGGGTTTAGTAGTAAATACAGATAAACCGCCATAACCAAAACCACTTGGGGTTAAAGGGGTAATATTCGTCCATGTCCCGGTATTGGTATTGTATTTCCAAACTGCACCATCGGATGCTGTAATATTTCCCGGGTAATTGGCATAGGATAGATATAATGTTCCATCAGCATCCAGAACCATATGATGTGGCATAAAGCCTTGCATAGGCTGGCCGGATACAGGCTGCCAAGTCGCACCAGTGTCATTACTTACATATAAAGTGGAAACACTGGAAATGGCCAGACTTACATATATGGTAGAACACGCACTTACTCCCAGAGTACCACTCCAAAAATCAAATACTACATTACAGGGATAACTGGATGGGAAACTTGTTACTTTTGACCATGTGGATGCATAATCATAACTTCGCCATAATCCATTACTCCGGGAACCAAAATATAAAATATTATTCTTCTTCGGATCTACTGCCAGTCTTTCCCCCATAGAATTACCCAATTCATTTGAACCCATCTTAAAAGAAACACTGCTGCGTAACCACGTATTCCCTTGGTCAGTGGACCGTAAAAATACTCCTGTACCAGCCCACCATGATGTATATGTTCCACAAGCCAGATAAACTCGCGTTGAATCTATCGGATCTGCTGCAATACTCTCAATCCCTATCATATTTGAATCAGTCCATCCTATCCAATCCGTTAAAGGTATCCATTGATTTATAGAGGAATTCCAACAATAAGCTCCTCCAATATCTGTTCTGGTATAAATCAACCCCTGTTGTACCGGGCTAAACACGTATCCGGTAATATAACCTCCTCCTACTATTCGTACATTTCGCCAGACATAACCGGTGCTCGTGGTGGATGATTGTATGGTTTGGCTAAATGCCATACTCAGCGCGGCTAATCCGATACAAATGAATATTACAACCTTTTTTATAGATATTTCTCCTTATTATTGATTATGATTAATTAACATTATAACAGAGTTTTGTTTATGCTTTTGTATTACATTTTCTAAATATATGCTACCTACTTATCCTCTGTTTCAAACTGGCTTAATTCAACAGGAATTGTTGGTAATAGGTCTGCAAACAATATCCTTTTTCAATACATCATTTGCCAGTTTTCCAAATAAACCGAGCCGTTAGAAACCGGGTCTGCAAACAATATTCCTCGGCCATTTGAACCTAGATAAATTCTACCCCACACGGTCGGGTCACCAATCAATGGGCCACTTCCACTAGTCCCATATTGATGATTGGAATCATTGATTTGTACCCAGGTGGTCGCTGCATCATCCGACCGGAATATCCCGATGGTACTTCCTACCTGGCCTCCAATATAAATGGCTGGATAGGTTCGACCTGTCGAGGCCATTCCAAATCCCATAATATTGGCTGTTACGCTGGATATCTTGATAAAACTACTCCCAGAATTCGTTGATTGGTATATCCCGTTTGACCCTACAGCCAACCATAAATCTCCTTCAATCCCCAGCATAGCGCTAAGTTTCCCATTGTGTGGTAATCCTGTGGCTTTTTGTGTAAAACTGGCACCACTGTCGGTACTGACATAAACACTCCCACCACTGGCATTATTGGCATAAAACTTTGCTGGATTTACCCGGTCGGATATTATACTTAACCCACTCGGTATCCCACTACAAGCCGTCCAAGACGTCCCGGTATTCCTTGAATAATAGGCTGTGCCACTCGAGGGTATCCATACGATGGTATTTCCATCTGCGGATGCTGCAACCGTTCCACCGTTAGCCCCACTTACAGGTGCATAAGCAAAAGGTGACCACGTAGTGCCATTGTCGTACGACCAGCCACCATTGACCGTACCACTTCCTTCTCCGACACGAACTATAAATAATGGATTGGCCCCTGCATAATCTATACTTTCATTGGTCATTTCCGGATTTATCATAAATCCTTGAGGGGGGGAGGCAGTTAAACTTTGATGTTGAAACCCATTGATATCTCCCATCCCGCTGACTAAATGTACTCCGGCTGTCGGACTGATTAGAGGTCCTATGGCATTTTCTTCGATTCCTAACGCACCTACAGCCCAATTAGTCGTTTGATTAGTCGTAGCTCCGGAAAAGTTCTGACAGGCCCATATCGTGGCTCCCGTCCCATACATCACATGATTAAAATCAAATGGGTCAATCTGCAAAGCACCCATCCACCAACCAAAACTCGCGGAACTAGCTCCCCAGTTTAAATAGGGGGATATCGAACTATCCCTCACGGACTGGGCATAAACCCCTGACCAATTTGTTCCTCCGTTGGTTGTGACATAGATCTCATCGTTAGGATACCAGCGATCCAAGGTTGATACAATCACTGTACCGGGATGGCTGGTCAGCACTGATAACCCTGCATATCCAAAACTGCCGGGAGTAAGCGGGGTTATATTTGTCCATACACCCGTATTGGTATTGTATTTCCATACAGCTCCATTGGTCATTCCATTAGGCCCTGGACCATTGCCATAAGTCAAATATAACGTCCCATCGGAATCCAAAACTCCATGATGCGGCATAAACCCCGATAAAGGCTGCCCGGCAACACCCTGCCAGGTGGTGCCATAGTCGGTACTTTGATAAAGTGTAGTCCCACTGGTAATCGCTGTGGTTACATAAATTGTTGAGGATGCCGTCACTCCCGGCGTGCCGCTGCGCCAATCAAATATTACATTACATGGATAACTCGATGGAAATCCCGAAACTTGTGTCCAAGTGGAGGCATAATTATAACTCCGCCATAATCCATTACTCCGGGAACCAAAATAAAGGGTACTATTCATATTGGGGTCAACTACCAACCGTTCTCCCATTGAACGACCATTTTCATTTCCACCCATCTTAAAGGAAGCACTGCTGCGTAACCATGTATTCCCTTGGTCGCTGGACCGTAAAAAGACCCCGTTCCCGGCCCAACTATCAGTTGTATATGTCCCGGCTGCCAGATATACTCGAGTCGAATCTACCGGGTCAACCCCGATACTCTCTATCCCTGTCATGTTCCAATCAGTCCAACTTACCCAATCGGTTAGGGGCACCCATGCCTGCAAGGCGGAATTCCATCGATAAGCTCCACCTATATCGGTCCGGGCATAAATTAATCCCTGTTGCACAGGACTGAATTCAATTCCCGATACAAAACCTCCCCCCACGATCTGGACATTCCGCCAGACATAATTGGTCAGGGTGGTTGAGGATAACTCGGTTTGGGTATATGCCACACTCAATGCTATTAACCCGATACAAATGAACATTACAGTCTTTTTCATATTATTCTCCTTTATGAATAATTTATTACATTATAATTATACCATCTTTATAACAGAGACTTCTCAAGGGGTTTTTATTACACTTGATTCCTAATTATTTTCTAATATTTCGCTTTTTTTAGTGTTAATTTGAAAGAAGATGAGAAACAGTGTATTGGATGGCGGGTAGATATTGTTTCTAATTCAGATTGCGGTAATTTTCAATAATAGAAAATACGCTCTTTAGCATCATTTTCTCCCCCTTTGCTCTCCTGGCTTTTATTTCTGTATCGGAAAAGAGAATGGATTTGCCCTGCCGGGGGTTGTCAAAAACAAACAAAAGGGAAAGACAGTCCATTTTAAAATATTTTGCCACCGCAAAAGTCGTTGCGGTTTCCATATCGACAGCAATACATCCTTTCTTTGCCCAGGATTGAATTTCCTTTTTGCCTTCTGCCAATAGAGCGGAGGTAGTCCATAGAGTACCTTTATGAAGGGGAACCTTGGATGACCAATTGTTCTCCACCTGTTTAATAAGTGAGGGTGAAGCTTGTATTAATTTTAGATTAGGAAAATAATATTGTGCCGCTCCTTCCCCACAAAATGCCTTTGTTGCACAAACGACATCTCCTGCTAAAATTCCGGCACCTAAAGCTCCACAACATCCTGTTTGAATAACGGCTGCTGTTCCCAAGACACCAAACAAATGGGTTATTTCGGATGCCATTGCATCTCCGTAAACCGATGCATATCCTACAGGATGGTTTTTGTATTTACCGAGTAGAACGTTTTCAAAGATATTATTTGGAGAACCTACTTCATAGATATCATCCAAACAGGATTTAAACTTGTCATAATACTTTTTCAGGTTTCGAGTTCCGCGTAATATTAAAATTTCCGGTATTTGTTTTTTAGTGATTTTCAGTAGATTGAGCCAGTTTTGTTTTGTAAATTCTTTAAGCATTTGATACTCTTTACCCGTAAAATCAAAACCTATTGGACTGTCCTACCATTTCAATCCTGTTATTTTCACAGTATAGGCATAGTCACAAGGTTTATGTTTGGGTAAAGTGATTACCAATCCATTGTTTTCCAAAGTCCAATTGATTTTCTCTTTACACCCCAATAAATCAACTTTTAAAATTTTACCTTTTACCAGATTGGAAGATTTACCCAGGGATTTAATCATCGCTTTCTCACCCGGCCAGTCAAGGAATATAGCATAAAGGGTTTTATCTTTGATAGTAAACCGGATATCTTCCCCAGTGAACGGTTTCCGTTTTGCATCATTAAACGTTCCTCCTATTACTTCAGTCGGCCCTTCACCATATTTTACCCAGGGCCGGGTATTATAGATAGCTTCTCCATTTACTCCCAGCCACTTCCCTATATCCAATAAAATATTCTCTTCTTCCTCAGGAATAGTGCCATCCGGTTTGGGACCAATATTTAATAACAAAGCCCCATTCTTACTTACTATATCCACCAAGTCGCCAATGATGAAATCCGGTTTCATAAAGGTCTGTTCCTTCACATATCCCCAGGAATTATAAGAGACGGAATTATCAGTCTGCCAAAACTCCGGTCGGATTCCTGTTAATTGACCTCGTTCAATATCCAAGACTGCCGCCTGGTCCGGAAATGACTTATTCTTATAATCAATGGCAACTTCCTTTTTCCATTGTTTCCCTCGGTCATAATAAAATGCGGCAAACCTCTTCAGATAAGGCTGAAATACTGGTTGCTCAATCCACCAGTCAAAGTATACCAACTGCGGTTGGTATTTATCCACCAATTCACATGTCCTGGCCAGCCAGTCTTCCAAATATTCCTGGTTGGGTTGGGTACTGTCTGATGCGGCGGGTCCATAAAATCGATAATATTTTGGGTCTTGGACATCTGAGGGGAATTGCCTCCCGCCATTCATGAACCACCAGTGCTCGGCGCGATGAGAGGATAATCCAAACACCAATCCCTGTTTCCTAACTGCTTTGGATAATTCTCCGATAATATCTCTCTTCGGACCCATGGTACTGGCTTTCCAATCGGTAAAACTACAATCATACATCGCAAATCCATCATGATGTTCCGCGACTGGAACAATGTACTTGGCTCCCGATTTCTTGAATAACTCTGCCCAATGTGCCGGATTGAATTTCTCGGCTTTGAATTGCGGGATAAAATCCTTGTACCCAAATGTCGATTGCGGACCGTACGTCTCTATATGATGTTTATATTCCCAAGAATCCTTTTGATACATCTGGCGGGGATACCACTCGCTCCCTGCAGCCGGAACGGAATAGACTCCCCAATGTATGAATATCCCGAATTTCCCATCCTTATACCACTCCGGGGTCTTGAAATTTTCCAACGATTCCCAGTTTGCTTTATATAATCCCTTGTCAATCACTTTGTCTGCCATCTTTAGTTCCGATTGTACTTTGGATCTTATTTCCGATGTCCAAATACTCTTGCTGGTATCTGTCGATTGACTATAACTAACGGCATTCATTATTGTGATAATGAAAAAGACAATAATACCTTGAATTATTTTTCCTTTGATTCCTTTTACCAAATCTTTTTCCTCCTGCATAATAATTTTATCTTTTTACGTATTTATTTTTAAAACATAGGCATGCTCACAAGGTCTTTGATTCGGCAAGGTAACCTTTAATCCCTCATTATCCTGTACCCAATTCAATGATTCCTTGATTCCCAATAAACCCACTTTCTGTATCTTTTGTTTTAATAATCCGGAAACTTTTGATAATGATTTAATCACAGCTTGTTCCCCGGGCCAGCTTAGTAATATAGCATAAAGATTTTTTTCCTTTACAGTAAATCGGATATCTTCTCCGGTAAATGGCTGGCGTTGAGTGTCGGTAAACGAACCTTCCACAATCTTGGTTGGTCCTTCCCCATATAGCACCCAGGGCCGGGTACCATATATTCCTTCCCCATTGATGGATAACCATTCCCCGATTTCCAATAACATCCTTTGTTCCTCATCGGGAATAGTACCATCCGGCTTGGGTCCGATATTCAATAGCAATGCTCCATTCTTGCTCACTATATCCACGAAGTCCTGAATAATCGATTCCACTGTTTTGTAATCCTGGTTCTTTACATATCCCCAGGAATTTTTGGAGACTGCAGTATCTGTCTGCCAATGTCGTGGTCGAATTTCTTTTAACTGTCCCCGCTCTATATCGAACACGGCTGCCTTCTCAGGATATGCCCGGTTTTTATAATTAATCGCTACTTCTTTTTTCCATTGTTTCCCCCGGTCATAATAATATGCCCCAAACTTCTTTAAATAAGGTTGAAATGCTGGTTGCTCAATCCACCAGTCAAAGTATATTAACTGCGGTTGGTATTTATCCACCAATTCACAGGTCCGGATTAGCCAATCCATTAGATACTGTTCATCCGGTTGCGTATTATCCGGTGCGGCAGGTCCATAAAAAGTGTAATACTTCGGGTCTCGAACATCCGACTCATACTGCATACCACCATTCATAAACCACCAATGTTCTGCCCGATGTGATGATAATCCCAAAACTATCTCCTCTTTCTTGATAGCCTTTGCCAATTCTCCAATGATATCCCTTTGGGGACCCATTTTTGAAACCTTCCATTGGGAATACCCACAATCATACATCGCAAACCCATCATGATGTTCGGCTACCGGTACCACAAACTTTGCACCCGCTTTCTTAAATAAATCTGCCCAATCAGCAGGTTCAAATTTCTCGGCTTTAAACATCGGAATATAATCCTTATACCCCGTTTTGTCGTGAGTACCATAGTTTTCTTCATGATGTTTAAATTCCCGACTTCCATGAATATACATATTCCGGGGATACCACTCATTCATATATCCAGGTACTGCATATAACCCCCAATGAATAAATATCCCAAACTTCCCATCCAAATACCATTTCGGTACTTTGAAATCTTCCAATGACTGCCAGCTGTCTTGATATGGCCCGGCGGCAATTACTTTATTTACTGTTTGATAAGCCTTGCTAATTTTCTTCTCAATTCCCGGTGTCCATAATTTCGGTTTGGGCAATGCTTTCAATATCTTGATTCCAAATAAACCTCCGGCTATTTTCCCGGGAGCTGATTGAAATTTTACAGTGATTTTACTTTTTCCACGGGTTAAATCAAAAGGGACAGGATAATATAAGCTAAATAATTCTCCCGGCTGGTTATTCTCTAATTTCTGGGTCGCAACTTTCACTCCCTCTACTAATATGTCAAACTCCCGGTTCCCTTGATCACTACCCCAATAGGTACAATAAAGTTCCACTGGCTCATCCGCCAACACTTTTAACTCATAGGAAAACCAGCCTTCATTACTGGCATCCCGCCAATGTTCCTCTCCCATCGGACCATACCCACTCTTCTCCGCTATTAATCCATGCTCCAATTCACTGCCCTGTACACCGGGCTGTACCAAATCGATTGTCCGGTTATTGATCTCTTGTTGGAATTTTTCTTTCTTCATAATTTCCTCTCCTAGTTTTTTATATTGTTCATTGGTCACTTTCTCCCAATATACTATATATGGGTTTTTGTACTGTTGATAAAAGGGTATCAGGGTTATACCAGGCTCTTCCTTTTTTCCGGGTATCCGGAATTGATTCGATTGAACTTGAAATGTCAACGGTTTTCCGTCTACCGGGTTCAGTTCTGATAGGGATACAGGATTGTCGGTCACTATCCGGGGTACTCCAATTTTAGGATTGATATCACCCGACAATACAATCGGACCATAAAGTATCGCTAGTTTATCAGGGTTATCTTTAAAAGATTCTGTGCGTAAATTCATCGGCATGGATATCTGCACAATATCCCCGGTCTTCCATGTCCGGGTGATACCTACATAACTCCCGGGACTGCTGGAGATATCTGATTTTTTTCCATTGATCATTATTTGATAGTTTTGAGTTGACCAATAGGGATGACGAATATACAGGGTTAATTCCACCGGCTTGATACAGGTGAATAATAACGTGCTCTCCGGTTTTTCTGGATATTGGGTTGCCTGGCGAAGAGTCACCCCTTTCTCTCTCCAATTTAATTCTGAAGCAATATATAAATTGATATAAAGGCTGGTATCATTGTGAAAATAGATACTGTCCCCATATTTGGCATGGTTCTCGACCCCGGTCCCGACACAACACCAAAAGGAATCATAGGGTGTCGAAAACTCTCGAACGCACCCGGTCTGTAATGGAACATAATAGGTCATCATCCCATTGTCCGGGTTTTGTGATGCCAATATATGGTTATACAATCCACGTTCATAATAATCCATATACTTGGCTTTCGGCTCCCAACAAAATAAATGCCGGGTCAGTTTTAACATGTTATGGGTATTGCAGGTCTCAGCCGATTTCTCATGAACATGTTTCGATAAATCTTCCTTGGTGGTAAAAAACTCATAATCACCATTCCCTCCTGTAACAAAGGACCTCTCCTGGGTAACAGTATTCCAGAAAAATACTGCGGCAGTATGCATTTTCTCATCCCTGGTTAATTCATACAACCTGGCTACTCCTATCACTTTTGGAAATTGGGTATTGGCATGGATACCTGTCAGCTTATCCTCCTCGCGAATTAATGGATCCAAAAACACATGATGGCAAAACCTCTTCGATAGTCGAAGATATTTCTCTTCCCCGGTTACTTCATACAACTCTGCCAGTACATCAGTCATCCCCCCATGTTCCACATCTAACATTTTCTGCATTTGTTTTTCTGTCAATTTTCCGGTTCTGTATTCAACCCATTCCATGGCTCTCTCCAGCACGGTTAAGGCTTGTTGATTCCCGGTCTGCCGGTACATATCCAATAACCCGGCATAAATCTTATGCAGGGTATACCAGGGTGCCCACACGAGCCTTAGGGATTCCACCCGGTCCATAAACTCTTCCGGAAAGGCACTTACATATCCCGTTCCTATCTTCTCCTGGCATCCAGCCAGGATGGACACTAGCCTAGCCCCTTTTTCTTTAAATCGAATATCACCGGTACTTGCATACATTTCAGCACAGGCTGATAAATAATGTCCGGTAAAATGTCCTCGAAGTTCACAATCGGGTTTTTCCCAACCCTCATAAGGTTCGGCAGTAGAAGGCAACCCTGCGGTGATTCGAAAATTATATCCCAGCCTCTCGACATCCAAACTTAATAAATATTCTCTATCCAATTCCCGGGCATGTTTGAATGGCCCGTCTAATAAGGTAATCTCTTGCAATTTAAATGGGTATACTTTCATAATTTTCCTCTATCTCATATTACTTTACTGGATTTAATTGGCCTAATGGGTTGGAACTCATTATTAAGGATATGGATATAAATATAAAAACAGTTTTTATCTTCATTATTTTGTTTTGGGTAGACATCTTCCATAATCCTTGGAATTAACCAAATATACCTTGACTCCATCAATGAGTTTTGTCAATTCTGAATTGTAAGCCTGGTGGGAGATCAAACTCTTCTTTAAATAGATTTTAAACCTTTCTGAGGATCTCCCAATATAAAAGATACCTAATACCACTATAACAGGGAGAAATATTATTTGGCTACGGTTTTATTATTGGCGTATCTCTCAAACTCTGCTTTGCTTTCTTCTTGGAAACTCTCCAAGTCAAACTGGTCATCACTTTGAACTTCCGTTCCATCTTTTTTCAAAAGCAAATGACAATTCCGACAACTGGGATGCGCCTTATTTGTCAAATAGGTGCGCCGGAGAGTTTGGGCTTGAGGGCTATTCCACACTTTCCAAAAACCTTCTATGGCATTCCCCGCGTATTCCGGGGGTTCCGGATGACAGCAGGCGAATGTCTGGCCGTTATAATTTATTATTACTCGATCCCATAGGAAGGGACATTCCACTTCGCCTATTTTTTTTAGCCCTTCCAAAGATTCCCTCTTTCCCGAAGGTATTCCAGCAATAATCGGTGCCACAGGAGGGCGCAATTCTATCCCTATGCCAAGTTCTTTACCGATACGGAAAGCCTCTTCGTATGCCGCACGATAAGTATCCTGATCATGTGCTACGGAGAGTGCCTTGGTGGAAGAGCCTAATATGAGAATGTGATCCCCGGAAACAAAATCGGCTTTTATCCTGGCAGCCAATCGCACCATGTCCGGGAGTTCCTGCACATTGTCTTTCTGGATGGTTACATGTATTCCGTATCGAGGTTTCGGATCTGGCATTTCTGCGCGCAATCTCCCGAAACGTTCCAGTGCTCGCATCACTGGTTCAAATTTGGCGCCTTCCCGGATGGTTTCAAAGGTCTTTTTCGTCGTACCATCTATAGACGCACGCAATATCCCGACATGGGGAAGAACTAAATCCATTAATTTATCGCTGATAAGGGGGGTCATATTTGAATAGATTTCTAATTTGCATTGGTAATAGCCCAGTATTTCCAGAATTTCCGGGAGTTTTGTTAATAATAAAGGTTCCCCTGCCACAGAGAGATTAATCGTTTGCGCGTAAGGAAGGATTTCACCCGCTACCTTTTTAAAATCCTCCAGTGGCATTTCTTTAGAATTAGCGTCGGCTAACACGTCCGCCGGCCACATTTGCCGGAAGCACATCGGACAGGTTAAGTTGCATCTCCACGTGGCTTGAATGGTGGCCTGCACCGGGTAATTGCGTGCTTGCGCTCGACCTTCCCGCCGGTCATGCTTGGCAATCCAGGCATTGGCACGTTTTAAGGGTGGTAATATCCGTCGTCGGAGCGGCTCGATATTGCGCGATGATTTGTAGGCGAAAATCAATAATTGAAACGCAGCCGGCTTCAGAAAATCAGGGCATATTTTTCTCATTTAGAATATAAACCTCAAAAAATGAGTATAGGTTACGAGTGTGGCTTTGTCAATTCTCCCGTCTGAATGCGCATTCGTTTGACAGTGTATTCAAAAGTCGAGTAGGATGAAAAGTTAAAAACGTTATCAAGAAATGAGTAAAATATGACAAAAAACAATTTAAGTCCAGATATTGCGCATGCTTTGGAAATCATTAAACAAGGCGTCGTGGAAATTATTTCTGAAGATGATTTGATTCATAAGTTGGAGAAGTCCAAGAAGACGGGGAAGCCGTTAAAAATCAAATTGGGGTTTGACCCCTCCGCGCCTGATATTCATTTGGGGCATACGATAACCCTTAGAAAATTGCGCCAGTTTCAAGAATTGGGTCATCAGGTTATTTTTATCATTGGCGATTACACGGCCATGATTGGAGACCCATCCGGAAAATCGCAAACGCGTAAACCGTTAAATCGGGAGCAGGTGATTGAAAATGCCCAGACCTACCAAGCGCAAGTGGCAAAAATATTAGATACATCCAAAACACAGGTACGATTTAATGGGGAATGGCTTGGCAAATTAACTTTTCAAGATACCTTATCTCTTGCCAGTAAATATACCGTCGCGCGGATGTTGGAACGGGATGACTTTAGTAAACGCTTTAAAAATGGGAACCCCATCTCGGTACATGAATTTTTGTATCCTTTAATGCAGGGGTATGACTCTGTGGCCATCGAAGCGGATATTGAAATCGGCGGAACCGACCAGACATTTAATTTTCTAGTTGCCCGGGATTTACAAAGGGAATATGGCCAGGAACCGCAAGTGATTATCACATTTCCTTTATTGGAAGGACTTGATGGTATCCAGAAAATGAGCAAATCTTTGGGTAATTATATCGGGATTAAAGAAGCACCCAAAGAGATGTTTGGCAAGATAATGAGTATTCCCGACGACTTAATGCTAAAATATTATGAGTTACTTGGTGTTGTTAATCCGGTGGAATTAGCGGAAGTAAAAAAGGGGTTAGAATCTGGATCATTACATCCGCGTGATACCAAAGCGCGATTAGGTCGATTGATCGTTGAACAATATCACAATAAAGATTCAGCGATTAAGGCGGAAGAAGAGTTCAATAAACAATTCAGAGATCGCGGTACACCGGAAGACATTCCGTCAGTAAATGTAGTTAGCGAAACGGATTCTCTGGGAGTATTGAAAGTTATGTCCATGGGCAGCATTGCCAAAAGCAATAGTGATGCCCGGCGGCTGATTCAACAAAATGCTGTGGAAATTGATGGACAAAAAGTGACGAACGATAAATCAGAACTTGAGGCTGGAAAAGAATATTTATTTCATGTCGGTAGAAAGTTCTTTAAAGTAAGATTGGATAAGAAAAAATAATATGCTTGGCGATTTTTTTAAAAAAATAGTTCCTTCCAAACAGGAACGGGATATTAAAAAGTTACAACCGATTGTTGATGAAATCAACTCGCACGAGTCTGCCTATAAAAACCTCTCCGACGAACAATTGAAAGCCAAAACCACGGAGTTTAGAACCAGATTGTCGGAAGGAGAACCTTTAGATGATATTCTGCCTGAAGCCTTTGCTGCTGTACGAGAGGCATCTAACCGGGTTCTTAAAATGCGCCATTTTGATGTCCAGATGATGGGTGGAATTGTTCTTCATCAGGGGAAAATCGCAGAAATGGCAACTGGTGAAGGAAAAACTCTCGTAGCGACATTACCGCTGTATCTCAATGGTTTGACAGGTCGGGGTGCGCATTTAGTGACAGTTAATGATTATCTCGCCAAACGTGACCGCGACTGGATGGGCCCAGTCTTGGAATTTCTAGGTTTGGCGGTCGGCGTCATTCAAAATGAAATGTCTCCGGAGGAGAGACGCCAACAATACGCTTGCGATGTTACCTATGGTACTAACAGCGAATTTGGTTTTGATTACCTCCGCGATAACATGTCCATTCGGATAGAAGACCAGGTTCAACGTGGATTTAATTACGCAATTGTGGATGAAGTGGACAGTATTCTGATTGACGAAGCGCGCACCCCATTAATTATTTCCGGCGCCGTGGAACACTCCACGCATAAATTCGATGAAATGAAAAAACCGGTGGAAAGACTGATGAATGCGCAAGTTCATCTTGTAAACCGGCTGGTCTCGGAAGCGGAAAAATTATTGGAAGAAGGCAAGGATTATGAAGTCGGAATTAAATTACTAACCGTCCGGCGCGGCGCTCCTAAACATAAACGCTTGATGAAACTGGAGAAAGAACAGGGCGTGCTTAAACAAATTGAACGGGTAGAATTGGATTATACTCGTGACAAAAGATTACCGGAAATTGATGAAGAATTATTTTTTAGTATTGATGAGAAAACCCATGTTGTAGATTTGACAGAAAAAGGCCGACAATTCCTTTCCCCCAATGATCCATCCTTTTTCGTCATGACGGATTTGGATTTGGAACGACATAAAATTGATAACGATAATTCAATGCCGGATATGGAGAAATTAACAAAAAAACAGGTTTTGGAACAAGATTTCATCAGTAAATCCGAACGTCTGCAAAACATCGCTCAGCTTCTCAAAGCCTATTCTCTTTATGAAAAAGACGTGGAATATGTAGTACAGGAAGGGAAAGTCGTTATTGTAGATGAGTTCACTGGACGGTTGATGACTGGTCGGCGGTTTAGTGACGGATTGCATGAGGCACTGGAAGCCAAGGAAGGCGTTACTATCGAACGGGAAACCCAAACTCTGGCGACCATCACCATCCAAAACTATTTTAGAATGTATGAAAAATTAGCAGGGATGACGGGAACCGCCATCAATAACGCCAAAGAATTTTGGGATGTTTACAAATTGGATACGGTGGTTGTTCCTACTAATCAACCCATGATTCGCGCCGACCACGACGATGTTATTTATAAAACCCGGAAAGAAAAATATAATGCTGTGATTGATGAAATATTTGATTGTTACAAACGCGGCCAGCCGGTACTCGTGGGTACGATTTCCGTGGATGTATCCGAAACCATTGGCCGGATGCTGCGGATGCGCGGGATAAAAGAATTTAACATCTTGAACGCCAAACAACATCAACGGGAAGCGGAAATCATCGCCAATGCCGGCCAGAAAAAAGCCATTACTATTGCCACCAATATGGCCGGTCGTGGAACGGATATCAAGTTGGGTGAAGGTGTTTTGGAAACAGGCGGATTGCACATTCTCGGCACGGAACGCCATGAAGCCGGTCGTATTGATCGTCAATTACGGGGACGCAGTGGACGGCAGGGCGATCCCGGTTCCTCTCGTTTTTATTTGTCTTTGGAAGACGATTTAATGCGCCTATTCGGGTCCGATAAAATTGTCACTATTATGGATAAATTGGGTGTGGAAGAAGGAGAAGCTATTCAGGCCGGTCTGGTGACTCGCGCGATTTCCAAAGCCCAACAACGGGTCGAAGACCATAATTATACCAGCCGAAAACATCTTTTGGAATATGACGATTTAATGAATAAGCAGCGCGAAGTAATTTATGAATTACGCCAGGATTTATTGGAAGGAACCAGTATCGGTCAATGGATTCTCCAGGTGCTGTTACGGCAATTTACGGAAGATAAAAACGAACCAACAGCCGAAGAAGAAAAGGGACTTACTCTTCGTGAATTTATTTTGGCGATTTGTAACGAAACCTTGGAAGAAAAATTCGATACCCATGTTCCGCAGAATATGCCTCGCACTGAATGGGATTTGAAAGGTTTGTTGGAGTGGTACCATTCCGTTCTTCCCACCAGTATCACGCTCAAAGAGATTCAAAACGAATCTCTCTCCCGCAAGGATATTTATGACAAATTATCCCTTGCGTTCACAGAGGCGTATGATGAGAGAGAAAAACTGTTTACTCCCGAAGTTATGCGGTTTGTGGAAAAAGCCATTGTCCTGCGCACCGTGGATTCTCAATGGCGCGACCATTTACTGAATATGGATTTATTGCGGGAAGGTGTGGGTCTAAAGGCGTTCGGAGCCACCATTGAAAATGCCGCGCTGATTGAATACAAAAAAGAAGGTCACGAATTGTTTGTACAGATGTTGGATACCATCAAACGAGAGATAATCAATACGATATTTAAAGTTTCTCCTGTTCCTCCACCCAATGCGCCTCCTTCGGGTGCAGCACCAGCCAGACCTTCTAAAATGCCCTTGGGACCGCCCAAATCTAATGAGCCTATTCAGACCACAAAAAAAGTGGGACGAAATGACCCATGCCCCTGCGGGAGCGGGAAAAAATACAAAAAATGCTGCGGAGCTTCGGTTTTAACATAGAAAACGCGACTGATTTAGTGATATGCCCGGTAGATTCCCAGTAACTGCAGATTCCCTCGTTTGACCGAATAAATTGGTTTTCCGGTCCGGTATAATCTCCAGCACAAATCATCGAACAATCCCTGCCGGGAGAGAAGAATAAAATAATCGTAAGGTGGTTCAGCGAATAATTGGATATCGTGTCGGAGATATCCATTATTCTGATAATACACCACGACATCGGGATAAAATGACAGTGCTGCTGTCGGACCATTGCCGGGATAAACCGGAAGTATTTTGACTTTTGCATTTTGTGGAATATTTTGATTAATCCACCGAATTTCTTTTGGTCCCAGCGTTTCTCCCCAGTAAGTCGTCTCCATGCCCAGTTTTTCTGCTCCCGCTGACCCGCCGACCAAGAGATTATAATAAGACAATTGATACGGATGAAGATAAATTGTCCAGTAGACCGAAGGTAGGAGACAGACTGTAAATAAAGCAATAGTTATCTTCATCTTGTTAGTACGATTTATTCTTTTCAAAAAAGTATCAAACCCAATCCCCGCAAGAATCCCCAATACCGGAATTACTGGCAAAAAATAACGTATTCCGTCAATCACCAATGTTCCCGGCAAACCGAACAATATCACAAGAAAGAGTATATTCACTAAAAGTAGGGAGCGCAGTTGCAATGAACGAGACTGATCTCGTTCATTGCACCCCCTCAAAAAAGAGAGGGCGAGAACGGGTAGGGGAGTTGTTAAAATAAGCATGACGAGGGGGTAATGCCAAGGAGTACTGGAATAAGCATGGCCGAAATAATAGGTTTTCAACGGACTTTTGAACGTCAGGAATATCCGGTAAAACTCGATTATCCGTCCAAAGGTATCATGCCAGAGCCATGGCCAGCAGAGAACGAAAAGGGGACCACCGATAAAGAACATGGAGAAAAGATTGTTGGTATAGGATTTTCTAGCCATTAACTGCGCCCAGAGTATCAATGGAATTATAATAAAAATAGCAGTGACTTTGGTGGACAAAGCCAGACCGAAGACAATTCCAGTGAGGAGACTCCATTTCCAATTTTCTATTCCGCGGTAGAAACAATAGAGAGTTGCCAACCAGGTGACCGCTAGAGGTAAATCCAATTCTACTAAATGAGCATCAGCGAATAAACGCGGCATAGAGGCAGTGGCCAATATCGCAAACCACCCGGCAGCGATTCCATTGGTTTTATAAGCGATAGCAAATACTAGAAGCAGGAGAAGAAGAAACCAAAGTATTCCCGAAATACGATATGCAGAAATTCTATCCGTGTAAGACCCGAAAATATATTTTGTAATACCAGCAGTTATTTTTACCAAAGGCGGGTGTTGGGCATTATTAATCCAAGCGCGGTCTATAGCATCCACATTTAACCATCTTGCGGCATCCCCGGTAAATATTCCATCCAGGACGTTTACGGTCCATTCAATATACAAATCCCCCGCCTGATAATAAAGAGGTTCATCCCATGTGATTCCGTAATCAGGCAGGGTGTGATAGACAATTCCCGCCATTACCACTAGGAAAATTATTAATAAAATATAATGTCGCTTGGGCATAGACGTTATTTTTGTTTGACAATATTAGAATACAAAAGGGGTTAATTAGTAAAGTAAATTATAAGTTTTAAATGTCGAATTATGAATATAACTCTGTATAATTCAGTTAGTTCCAGAGCTTTTTTACCAATAATGGAAGGATTGTTCTGTAAATACATAGTAATTATGGATTATTGAAATTACTTTTGTTATTCTTTAATTTCTCGAAGTTGCTTAAGGGAGAGATTTTGTTTCCAGAGGTAATAAAAACCAATTATGACGACCGGGATAATCTGGCTTAGATGGAGGACGATAGTGAAACCGCTGGCGATATTAGTCTCTCCTCCCAAAGCAAGGACAGCGTACTTACAAGCGGCATCGTAGGGTCCGACATAACCGGGGGTCGAGGGGACGGAAACACCCAATGCCGTGACCACCATAATAAAAATGGGAGCGTAGAACGGTAGGACTTGCAGGTTAAATGCGCACATCACAAAATAATCGGCGATAGCAATGGTAATCCAGACGCCAAACGATTGAAAGGTCGCAAGGAGTATACCTTTCCAATCGCGCAAAACTTCCAACCCTTCGGCAAACTGGTGGATAATATGCAAGATCTTTTCCCGGGTGGAAGGTTGAGCGTTACCCAAAATTTTTCCGGCAATCGCTAAACATTTTTCGGAATAAAACCGCAGAATGAGCATACCCGCTAATAGTCCCATGCATCCTAGAAATAAAAGAAATCCGGCGGCTTTCACCTGTTGAGGTTTAATCAGGCCCACCCCTTCCACATTTAAGTTAATCGGAAACATGAAAATAATCGCAACGAAAAGAAACAACAGGCACAATCCGTCAAATATCCGTTCCACGGCAATAGTCGCAAGCCCCAAGGATAAATTAATTTTCTCCTCGCGGGTTAACATGTATCCCCGGACGATTTCTCCCAACCGTAAAGGCAGGACACTATTCCCCATGAATCCAATCATCATGGGAGACATTAATTTCATGATGTTAACCTTTTTGGTTCCCCGCAAGAAAATCTGCCAGCGCCAGGCGCGAAAATAAAAACTAATCATCAGGAAAAATGTCGCGGGAATTAAATACCAATACTGGGCATGAATTAACGCATTTCCTAATTCCTGGAAATTTATATTTCGCAGAAATAACCAGAGAAAAAAAACGCTGACAATGAATCCGATCCAGAACTTCTTTTCTTTCAATATAGACATCAAAATACTCCAATTTTGAACTGATTACGATAACACAGGGCAGAAGGATTGGCAAAAATATTATAAAAATTTAATGGATTTCCTTGACAAAATTTTGCTTTACTAGTATTTTAGAATACTCTATTTTGCTGTGCCGAGATAGCTCAGATGGTAGAGCGCAGGACTGAAAATCCTGGCGTCGACGGTTCGATTCCGCCTCTCGGCACCATTTTTCTCGTTGATTTCATTTCAGTTATGAGCCTTGCCATAAATATTAATTCTAAAAGTGTGGTAAAAAATTAAAAAGGATAAGATTATAAAACTCAAATTAAATCAAAAAATCATCATCATTATGGCTATTCTAAATTCTTTGGGATCATCCGGAAAATCACAAGAGCTTTATGTCGGGACAAACTATCACCCTCATGATTCAAATAGTACCCAATGGGTAAAAGATATTGCGTTAATGAAAAGTGCCGGGTTTAAAGTGGTTCGGATGGGGCATTTAGCCTGGGATAGCTATGAACCCTTCGAGGGTAAATTTGATTTTCAATGGTTCGATGAAGTCATGGACAGGATGAACCAGGCTGGGATTAAAGTGATCCTGGATATAGCAGTCCGGCCAGCCCCCCTTTGGCTGCACCATAAATATCCGTCTATCAGCATTACCGACAGCAATGGGAATTTATTGTATCCCAATACCCGGTACATGGAAGATATTGGTGATCCTCATTATCAGAAGTATGCCTTGCGATATGCCGATGCCCTGACCAAAAGATATGCAAAACATCCGGCATTATTAGCATTCGGCATAGATAACGAACCGGGTGATGGTTTCTTTTCCTACTCAGAAACTGCAAGAAAAAGATATATCTCCTGGCTAAAGAAAAAATATACCAACCTGGATAGCTTGAATAAAGCCTGGTCAAGCCAGAGGTGGTCCAGAAGAATTGGGAAATTTGATGAAATTGGGTTTCCGGTTTCCGGCACCATTACCGGAGCTCCGGAAAGAACCCTTGATTTCAGGAGATTTGAGTCGGATGAAATCAATCAATTTCTTTTTAAGTTAATCGATAAAGTAAACCACAATGCACCCAAAGCATTGATAACAACCAATATGTGGTATTACTGTCCCCGGAAATATTTTGATTACTCGGAAATTGCTTATACCGGTAAAATAACTCGAGCCGGGAATGGGTTCTATCCTGGGAATTCATTAACGACTTATTGGGGTATTATGGATGCATTATTTGGTATCTCCCGGATTCAATTTGAAAATACGACCCCGTTCTGGAATACCGAATTTACCACTATGACGGCTGTACCTAAATCGATCAGGAGATCGGCTTATGCTACCCTTATGTATGGGAATCAGATGATATGCGGATGGACCTGGCAAAGTATGCATGGGGGTGAAGAACAGTATTTGGAAGGAATGATGGATTGGGATGGGATTCCGAACCGGAAATATGATGAATATAAACAAATTGCTACAGAATTTAAGAAAATTGAGAAATATGGATTCCCTTATAAAGTACAAGCCGAGGTTGGACTTGCATTTTCTTTTCCAAGCCAAATAGTGAGTAGTTCCTTTCCTGAATCACATGACAGTCAGTTGCAAAGTTGTTTCGATACGTTTTATTTTCGCAATATGGATACCCGGGTCGTTGAAATCAGCCGGAGCAGCCTCAATTATAAATTGCTAATGATACCCGGGGTAGCACTGATGGATGATACCACCGCAACCAAAATTCGTGACTATGTAAAAAACGGCGGTACTGTCATTATGACTGGTAACTCGGCTGTGGTGGATGAAAATAACCATGTATTCGCCAGCACACGGCCGGGATTATTAAATGACGTCTTTGGAATTCGGATCGCCAGTTTTGAAGAAACTGAATCACTTAATGAAATATCCAGGGATTCTTTAAAAGGGAAAAAAATCCGGATTTCCTATAAAGATAAAAATATTGATACTGAGAGCCAACGTTTTGATGTGATTGAATCCAAAGGGGCGGATATCCTGGGGTATATAACCAGTTTAGATAAAAACTACCCGGTGATCACCTCCAATCAATTCGGAAAAGGAAGGGCGATCTATATAGGTCTCCCGGTAAAAGGCGAAATACTCAATCCTATCCTCGATGAGGTAATCAATCAGCTTTCCATTAAAAAAGGCCCGGTGACTCCCCGGGATGTGATGGCCAGATCTATCGATAATAATCACATTTTATACCTGAACCTGAGTAATGAAACTAAAGAGATTGAGATGAAAGGGAAATCAAGAAGTATTCTTTGGGACAAGGATTATACCGGCAATTTTAAAATACCCCCATATGAACCGGAGTTTATTGAAATATCGTTTTAGTGTCTTTTAAAAGAGATTGTAGAAAATAAGATGGATAGGCATGTGTAGGATACCCTTCAGGAGGGATAGGTTCTCCGGAAAGTTGTCTATCCATTTCCAGAGGAATTACCTATTCGTGTATGAATCTTCGGGCATGAATGCCCTCCTACACGTTCTTTGAAGGATTCATGATATTCATGGTACACAGGAAGATATAGAAAAATTCTGACTTGTTACAGCAAGAATATATGTGATCGATGCCAAACTACACTCATAGAAATTAACATTATTAAAACTTTAAAATTAAGTACCCATAAGGAGAGTTTACATGAACAAATTATTATTGGTCTCAATACTCTTTGGAATTACCTGTTCAACAGCAATTTCGCAGGCTCAAAAAGTTGAGCCTATTTCGCCAAATGTTTCCACACAGACCTATTATTTATATAAAGACCCAACCAAGTCTCTTGAAATAAGAGTGGATGATCTGGTATCCCGCATGACTCTGGAAGAAAAAATCTCCCAGATGAATAATGAAGCAAAAGCCATCCCCCGCTTGGAAATTCCCGAATACAACTGGTGGAACGAATGCTTGCACGGAGTGGCCTGGCATGATAATGTAACCGTATTTCCCCAATCTATTGGACTGGGCGCAACCTGGGATACCACTTTAGTTTATCAGATGGCGACAAAGATTTCTGACGAAGCCCGGGCATTGTACCATGAATCCCTGCGTCATGGGAAAACCTATCCCGGTTTAACCTATTGGTCTCCCAATATCAATATCTTTCGTGACCCACGATGGGGAAGGGGACAGGAAACCTATGGCGAAGATCCTTATCTCACATCCCGGATTGGAGTTGCTTATGTAGAAGGGCTGCAAGGGAACGATCCCCACTATTTGAAAGTGGTCTCCACCCCCAAACATTTTGCCGTTCACAGTGGACCCGACCCGATGCGGCATACCTTTAATGCCAAAGTCGATGAGAAAAATTTGTATGAGACCTATCTCCCGCAATTTGAAGCAGTGGTTCGTGAAGCCCATGCCCAATCCATCATGTGCGCCTATAACCGCGTCAACGGTGAACCTTGCTGTTCCAATGGAAAACTGCAGGCAGAAATTCTCCGAAATAAATGGGGCTTCGACGGATATATCGTCTCGGATTGTGGTGCTATTGATGATATTTATCAGAGTCATAAAGTAGTGGCCAATACCGCTGCTGCGGCTGCTCGCGCTATCATCAATGGTGATGACCTTTGTTGTGGTAACACGTATAATGCCTTGAAAGAGGCCGTAGAACAAGGTTTGATTTCTGAAGATACCATCAACCTTTCTCTCAAGAGATTACTTCGGGCACGTTTCCGTTTGGGAATGTTTGACCCGCAAGACCTGGTTCCTTATTCAAAAATCCCAATGGCAGTGGTGAATTCTCAGGAACATCGTGACTTGGCATTGAAAGCAGCCCATGAGTCCATGGTACTTTTAAAAAACGATAAACAGATTCTTCCCTTAAGCAAAGAATTGAAAACCATTGCCGTGATAGGTCCCAATGCCGATGCAGTAAATGCCTTGTGGGGAGATTACAGTGGATTTAATCCTCATTCGGTGACCCCTCTTCAAGGAATCATTCAAAAAGTTTCCGGCACTACCCAAGTAATTTTTTCCAAAGGGTCGGGGATCACCCAAAAAGAAAATCTGGTTTCCATTCCTGCAACCGCTTTGTCCTTTGAGACACCGGATGGAAAAAAACAAGGGTTACTAGGGGAATATTTTAATAATATGGAATTAAAAGATAAACCAATATTAACTCGTGTTGATTCCAAGGTTGATTTTGATTGGGGTGACGGCTCACCCGCCAAGGAAATTTCAAATGTTAATTTTTCAACACGATGGCATGGGAAATTAACCGCACCCGTCACGGGAGTTTATGAATTGGGAACCATTACCGATGACGGTGCCCGTTTATATCTTGATGGCAAACGTTTATTTGAAGATTGGCACAATCATGCTGCGTTGCTCAATTCCGCGCAGGTTAAGCTGGAAGCCAACCACTCTTATGACATCGTCATGGAATACTATCAGGACAAGGGGCAGGCGGTCGCCAAACTCGTTTGGTCCCTTCCGAATAGCCCGGATCAAATGAAAGAGGAAGCCGTGCAAGCCGCGAAAAAAGCCGATGCGATTGTTCTGGTATTGGGAATCAATCCGGATCTGGAAAATGAGGAAAACGACCGCAAGAGTATAGACTTGCCTCAAGTTCAACAGGATTTAATGGAAACCGTCTATGCCGCCGCCAAAGGGAAACCCATCGTCCTTGTTCTCTTAAGCGGGAGTGAATTGGCGGTCAATTGGGCGAATAAAAACATTCCTGCCATCCTCCAAGCCTGGTATCCTGGCGAAGAAGGCGGAACCGCCATTGCCGATATCCTCTTCGGTAATTATAATCCCTCCGGACGATTACCGGTGACTTTTTATCAATCTCTGAACCAACTGCCTCCCTTTGAAGATTATGACATGACACTAGGCCGTACCTATAAATATTTCATCGGTCAACCCCTCTATCCCTTTGGATATGGTTTGAACTATACTCAATTCCGTTATAGCCAGCTCGTTATCACTCCCCAAAAAATGGACCATGCTCAGAATATCCTAATTACGGCAAAGGTCAAAAATATAGGAAGAAGGGCGGGCGATGAAGTTGTGCAATTATACCTGCGACATCCCAAAGCTAAACTGGAAAATACCCTCATCCCGCAAATCGAATTAAAAGGATTCCAGCGAATTTCCCTCCAGTCCGGTGAAGAACAAGAAGTGCAATTTACCCTTACCCCTGAGCAATATTCTCTGGTCAATAGTTTGGGTGAGCATGAAATTATTGGAGGAAAAACTGAAATCTCTCTCGGTGGAAATCAGCCTCAAGACTGGACACCAAGCCATTTTAAATCATCCCCAACTCTCCTCGGCTACTTCACGATTGCTAAAAAAGAAAAAACCGAAGATTTTTGGAAGGCATTTTAGGACAATTCTGCACATCAATAAGAACACAAGTGCTGACGGTATCTTGACGAAAAATTAGCTACTGAATTTATCTGATTGACAGGTCAGGAACGGGTAGGGTAGTCTTCCAATCGTTAGTTCTACCGTCTTCTTGATTGAACTGAAAATCCTAGCGTCGACGGTTCGATTCCGCTTCTCGGCACCATTTTTCTCTTCTTATTACTTATATCCAATTAATTTATTTCGTATTCCATTTCCAATTACGAATCTCCG
This sequence comes from uncultured bacterium, assembly GCA_963768165.1. Lineage (GTDB taxonomy): Bacteria > UBP4 > UBA4092 > UBA4092 > UBA4092 > CAVYHJ01. The sequence goes on from CAVYHJ010000026.1 coordinate 409,405, forward strand.
GCATGTCTATTCCATACTTGTCAATGTATTTCCTGTGCTCGACGAGTTTATCCTGCATCATTTTCTTCAGCTCTGCCCCTTTGGTCCCTAACTGTGGCAGGCGAACAATCACATCTTGTACTAGATGAAATCGGTCAAGATCGTTCAAGACCGTCATATCAAATGCCGTCGTGATAGTCCCTTCTTCTTTATATCCACGGACATGCAAGTTCTCGTGATTGGTACGGCGATAGGTCATCCGATGGATTAACCAAGGATAACCATGAAAGGCAAAAACGATAGGTTTGTTTTTGGTAAATAACGCATCAAAGTCTTCATCGCTCAGCCCGTGTGGGTGTTCTTTAGTGGGTTGTAGCTTCATTAAATCAACTACATTAATTACCCTGATTTTTAAATCTGGCAGATGTTTACGGAGGATGGTAACAGCCGCTAACACTTCCAATGTGGGAACATCGCCGCAACAGGCCATCACAACATCCGGCTCTTTGTCCTGGTCATTACTGGCCCATCGCCAGACGCCAATCCCTTTGGTACAATGTTCCACCGCGGCATCCATGGTCAGCCACTGTGGTGCCATGTATTTGCCTGCCACAACAACATTGATATAGTGCCTGCTGCGCAGGCAATGGTCGAAAACAGACAGCAAACAGTTGGCATCCGGCGGTAAGTATACGCGTACAATCTCTGCTTTTTTGTTTACAACATGGTCAATGAAACCGGGATCTTGATGCGTAAACCCGTTGTGCGCTTGTTGCCAGACATGAGAGGCGAGCAGATAATTCAGTGATGCAATCTTCTTCCTCCACGGCAGTTGCGCTGTGACCTTCAGCCATTTGGCGTGCTGATTGAACATCGAATCTACTATATGAATGAATGCCTCATAACTATTGAAAAGTCCATGTCGTCCCGTAAGCAGATAACCCTCCAGCCATCCTTCACACTGGTGTTCGCTGAGCATTTCCATAACCCGTCCATCATGTGCAAGGAATTCATCATTAGGAACCGTCTGTGCTTCCCATTGTCGTTGGGTCACTTCAAAAATAGCGTTCAATCGGTTGGAAAGAGTCTCGTCAGGCCCAAAAATTCGGAAATTTCGTTGGTCTTGGTTGAGCTTGGTCACGTCACGCAGAAACTCTCCTAAAACGTGCGTGTCAGCCGCCTGAACAGTACCGGGTGACAACACCTTCACTCCATAACCGCGGAAGTCCGGCATGTGCAAATCGTATAGCAAGAGCCCGCCATTCGCATGCGGGTTGGCACCCATCCTGCGTTCTCCTTTAGGTGCGAGTTCGGCTAATTCCGCTTTGAGACTTCCATGTTCATCAAAGATTTCTTCTGGCCTATAACTTTTCATCCAGCTTTCAAGTTGTTTGAGATGTTCGGGATGTTCAGAATCAACTTGGAGCGGCACTTGATGCGCGCGGAAAGTACCCTCGTTTTGTAATCCATCCACTACTTTGGGTCCCGTCCACCCTTTGGGTGAATTGAGAACAATCATGGGCCAGCGGGGTCGTGTCGTGTCCTTTTTATTCCGCGCATTGTTTTGGATTTGTCGGATATCCTCAATAGCCTTTTCCAAAATGGTCGCCATAAGTTGATGCATCTTCTCCGGCTCGTCACCTTCAACAAAGTAAGGTATCCAGCCATAACCACGAAACAGTTGCTCCAGTTCCTCGTGACTGATGCGGGCAAAGATAGTAGGATTGGCTATTTTGTAACCATTGAGATGCAGGATAGGCAATACAACTCCATCCGTAATTGGATTGAGAAATTTATTCGAGTGCCACGCTGTCGCCAATGGACCTGTCTCTGCTTCGCCATCGCCAACCACGCAAGCGACAACTAATTTCGGATTATCAAACACAGCTCCAAAAGCATGACTGAGAGAATATCCTAATTCCCCGCCCTCATGAATTGACCCCGGACACTCCGGCGAGACATGGCTGGGAATCCCTCCGGGAAAGGAAAACTGGGTAAACAATTTCTTCAGCCCGGCTTCATCTTTAGTGATGTTTGGATAAATCTCACTATACGTCCCTTCCAGATAGGTATTCGCAACCAGTGCCGGACCGCCGTGTCCCGGTCCCGAAATATAAATCATATCCAAATTATATTTCTTGATAACACGATTGAGATGCACATAGATGAAATTCTGTCCCGGAGTCGTTCCCCAATGCCCCAGCAAGGTTGGTTTGATATGCGATTGCTTTAACGGCTCCCGTAACAAAGGATTGTCATAGAGATAAATCTGTCCCACCGATAAATAATTGGCAGCCCGCCAGTACGCGTTCATCTTGTTTAGTTCTTCTTTGGATAATGGTTCATTCATAATGTAACTCCTTGAGTGTTTTATTTAATCTTTATTATTTAAAGTTCGATAGACAGTTTTAGCAATCATGAGTTCTTCATCCGTTTTTATTACGCGAACAGTAACCGGACTGGATTCAATGGAAATCACAAGTGCATTAGTACTATTGTGAACATTGTCCAATTTAATTCCTAGAAATTCAAGCCCTTTGCAAATGCGTTCACGAATTTCAGGAGAGTTTTCTCCAATTCCTCCGGCGAAAACCAGTGTATCCAGTCCGCCGAGTACGGCAGCGTAGGATCCGATCCATTTGCGTGTTTGATAACAAAAGAATTCGACAGCCTCCGCCGCACGGATATCGTTCGCCTGGCACTTTAATAAATCACGCATATCGGAGCTTGTCTCCGAAATACCCAGAAGACCTGATTCTTGATTGACAAGGGTGTTAAACTGTTTGGGTGTTAAATTCTGGGTCTTCATTAAGTAGCCAGCGACACCTGGGTCTAAATCACCGGTTCGTGTGCCCATCGGTAGTCCGGCAGTTGGAGTGAATCCCATACTGGTATCAATACTTTTGCCATTTTGCACTGCCGCCAGGCTCGCGCCATTTCCTAAGTGGGCAAGAATAACACGCCCATTCGCTGCTTTCTCTCCGGCGACACGAATCAGTTCTTCCATGAGATACGCATAGGATATGCCGTGAAATCCATATCGTTGTATACCCATTACGTTGAAATAACGTGGAATAGGCAATAGTTGGGCAACTCGTGGCATTCGGCGATGAAACTCCGTATCAAAACAGGCGATTTGAGGCAGGTTGGGATAACGCAGACGGAAGATCTCAATGAGTTCGATTTCACTGGGAAGATGGTCCGGGTCGTAGGGAATGATACGATACAATTCATCCAGTAATTCTTGAGTTACTCTCTCAGGTACTGTGTATTTCATTCCGTGGACTACGCGGTGTCCCACAACTCTTATAGAAGTGAAATTAATCTGTTTTTCAAGCCATTCCACCAAATAGTTTCCCGCCGACTTATGGCTGGAGGCTTCGATAATGCGATTATCGTTGTGATTTGAAATAAAATCATGAAAGCTAAAGGTCGTGTCTTGCAAACCGATACGGTCAATTTTTCCACAAAGCCATTTTTTTAGCGGTTTAAAAGCTTGATACAAGGTAAACTTAATACTCGATGAGCCGCCGTTGATTACTAGAATAGCATCCGTTTCCATTTTTCAACTTTCATTAGACAAGATTAAATCGATTGGTTTTTCATTTCATAGGAAGAAACTGTTTTAATTCTAACGCTTTCATGGCGGGCGGGTCAATCTTTGTTAAAAATATATAAACTTATAGTATCTTTTTATTCCATCCTCTTTTTCCAAAATATCCTCATCCACTTTTAAAACCATCACACCTCTATCAAATTCAATAAGCAACACTCCATGAGTCTTGGGTACGATTCCCCCACCATTCCCCAAGCGAACGAACAGTGGAGGATCAGCGAACACACAGCGAACGTCCTCCAAACCCTATTTCTCATAAAATAAAAGACTGACTTTCCACTGTACCAAATGGAATACTACCTAACAAAACTGAAGGGTGACCCTCACCGTACCTTCTCCACACCGTCTCCACTACATGTCCAGTGCACCATTTGGTACACTACCTAACAGATGGGACTTATATACAATGTTAGCCAATCAATGGATAGTGCCCTATCTGCTTGACGAAAAAATAAAAGGAGATTAGAATTATGGAACCTAAAACAAAACCTACTAGAAAGAATAATAAAATGACTATTTGTTTTTCTGCCCTTGCAGAAGAAAGTGATGCTATTGTCTGTATCGCTGACAAGTGTATTTCTTATGGCGATTTTATTGCATGGGATACTGAATGTTCTAAAATTATTCAAATTGAACAAAAAAATATGGCTGTACTTACTGCGGGGAATGATGATGTAATTTTTCGTGTTTTGAGACGTATAGTTGGTGTTAAAAATATTGGAGAAAATCTCAATGATACTATTAGGGTTTGTGAAGATATTTACAATGAATGTGCTGAAGAAATAAGAATCAACAAGCACTTAAAACCGTTATTATTAAAACGAGAAGAATTTGTTAATGCAATTACCAATACAGAGATTAATCCCCAGATGAAGTTTTTGGCTGAAGAAATTGTTAAGCCACTTGGTTTTGAATTTATTTTATGTGGGTTTGATAATTTACAAAAACCATTTATTCTTACATTAGACAATTCGGGGGTTATTACAGAGTGTACCAATAATGGATTTTCCGCTATTGGTAGTGGAACATTCTCTACCTTATCTCGTTTTGCATGGTCAGAATCTTCACGTAAACATCCTGTAGAACGAGTTTTATATGATTGTTTTGATGCTAAAGTAAATGCAGAATTAGTTCCCGGAGTTGGATATGAATGGGATGCCAAAATTTTAATTAAAAATAAACAAGCGCATGAAGTTAATGATGATATTAAAGAATTAATAGATAACATTTGGAAATACTATAATGTCAACCCGTTTGAAATTAAAACAGAAAGAAAAAAGATAGGATTAACTCGAACATGGAAAGAAAAATTAGAAGAATTTGGTAATAAAATATTTCCCGACAGACCTTCTTTAAAAAATTTATCCAAAAAGACTTGACAACTCGAAAGAGTTATGGTAGGATATTAGCCAGAGTTAAATACAAGGAGATTATATGAATCGCAAAGCTAATACCATAAGTTTATATGAGTTCTTGCAAAGAATACCAGATGAAAAATCCGCACGAAATTATTTTGAAGAAATGCGTTGGAGTAATGGACGATATTGCCCTCATTGCAAGTCAACCAATACCGTAGAAGTGAAAGACGAAAAACCACAGCCTTATCGTTGCAAGAATTGCAGAAAGCATTTTAGCGTTAGGACTGGAACGGTTTTGACTTCTAGTAATATACCTCTTCAAAAATGGTTATTAGCAACATACTTAATGAGTACCGCAAAGAAAAGCATGTCCAGTTGCCACATGGCAAGAGAGTTGGGGGTAACTCAAAAAACAGCGTGGTTTCTTTGTATGAGAATCCGTGAGATATGGACTAATCCAATAGCTCCATTTACGGGAACTGTTGAAACAGACGAAACGTATTTAGGTGGTAAAGAAGATAATCGACACTACGATAAAAAGACTCTTTTAGGTGAACATGGAACGAAAGGAAAACAGATAGTTTTGGGCGTCCGTGAGCGTTCCGGTAAAGTAAATTCAAGAATTGCAAAAAGCACAAAAGAAAGTGAAATCCATAAATTCATTATGGATACGGTGCAAAAGGGTTCTAATGTCTATTCCGATGACCATAAATCCTATACCGATTTAGTTATCAAAGGATTTTCCCATGAGAGCGTGAATCATTCTAAAAAAGAATATGTAAGAGGGAATATCCATACCAACGGGATAGAATCATTTTGGGCGTTATTGAAACGGGGTTATCATGGTACATTCCATCATTACTCACACAAACACGCCTCACGATATATTAATGAATTTGTATCGAGAATTAATAATAAAGGATATGATACAGAGGCTATCTTAGCTCTCACAATCAAAAGTTCAAACGGTAAGTCACTTCCCTATAAGGAATTAATACGTGGCAGCTAGACCTATTAAGAATATAATAGAACCTATTAACGCTCCATTTGAGGAGATTGTTGCAAAATTAGTAGGTGGAGAACCGCAAGTATTACCAATGGAATTGAAATCTAAAAAATCATCCAAGATTATGAAGAAAAAGAACCCTTCAATGTCAAAAAAGAAGTAATTTTATTTTTTCTCTATTTGGCTAACATTGTATATAAGTCCCTAACAGATTCTTTGGGAATAAAAACCTAAATACCATACAAATTAGTTAGTAATCATTTGTCCAGTGATGCATAGTTATAGCATAGTAAACACGAAGATAATTCGCATCTATGAAATTAAATCTACTTGATCAATCTTCTTATTTTTGAAAACATAACTCTAATGTTTTTGGTTCTAATACATATTCTGTAGAACTGTCTGGGGAGTCCACTCCATAAAACAACTCAATATCATTCAGATAAACTGTCTCAGGATGTTGAGACCCATTGCGAATTAGTAATTGTAACCGATGGGTGGATTGCGTAAAGGAAGTCAAGGGAACATAAAAAGTCGTCCACGTCGTAGAACCTGACATAATCCCAAAATTGCCATACGCTCCAATATCAAACTCTTCATCCACCACATCCTTTTCCGCGTATTGGAAACCCATTATAGATAAGGCTGTCGGAGAAGACTGGTCCACGGCAATATTGAATGACATCATCGCATTAGACCCGGTTGGAATGGAAAACACATCTAACGAGGTCATCTTCACACCTTGTGAACTCGTGGTGAAACTCAATGCCAGTACTCCTGTTTGACCATTCACTGTGGGTAACCAGGAAATTGTCGGTTGACCGTTGGGTTCATTATAGACATTTTCAAATCCCCAACCCGTTGTCTCATCCCCTGTAGCAAAATCTCCTGCGGTCACGGAAACATACGTTGGACTGGTTATCGCAGGTGGAGTCACATTATCCAATTCAATAGAATCAATATACATCGCTCCAGTATCTCCATAATTCTTTGCCATTAGTTGAATTTGACCGGAACTGGAATGACAGTAAACATAGGTCTCTATCGTATTCCACTCACCCGGTTGAATCAGGGTATTTCCCGTATATGCTCCTCCCAATTCTTGTATCGTTTCCGATAGGGCACTGTTATAAAGTAAAATTAACGGTAAAATCTGCTCATTCTCACACGGAGCATCACAGTAATAGGTGACCCGCAAGCGATACCACGGATTGGTCGTACTTGGCGTAAACCGTGCAAAGCTGGTCAATTTTACTCCTTCGGTCGCCGAAGAAAAGTTGATTTGCAGAATACCGGAATCTCCTTGATAAGTGGATAACCAAGACACAGTCGCTTGATTGGAAAGACCATTGGCTGGTTGAAATGCCCAAAACTCTGTATCTGTAGCATTAGAGAAATCACCCATCGTTGAAGTATATGAATATACATTTAGATAGAAATCTTGGTCCATTCGGTTTGAGGATAATCCAGAATAACTCCAATAAGAGGGATTAACTATGTAACTGAACGGAAAGGGTGTTACTGAATAATTTCCATAAGTAAGATTTGAAAATTGATAATAACCTGTTGTATCTGTTACCGTTGTTTGATTGATGTTCCCAGATAAAAATATTTGTTCATTGACAACAGGTTGTGCGACTTCTAGAATGCGAAAAGTCCAAGGATAGTAAAGACTATTATCAGCAATATATGCATATCCTCCTTTAATTTGAACACGATCAAACCCTTGACCTGTATTGGCTAAATAGTAAGAATCTACTTCAATAGGATTTGTCGAACTGCTAATATCAATTATTCTTAACCCCGCTTCCTCTGAAGCAATATAGGCATAATTCCCATTTAGTGTTATATTCACTGCAGGCGAAAATTGAGGTTGTGTATATCCAATAAGAACAGGCTGAGATGGATTACTAATATCAATAATCTGTAAACCACCATTGGCTAGATAAGCATAACTTCCTCTAATTTCGATGCCATATACAGCGTATCCGTATCCAACAGAGCTATTATAATACCCTATTTCGGTAGGATTGGATGGGGTGCTGACATCGTAAACTCGCATTCCATCGTTACACCCAACAAACACATCATTTCCCTGGTACGCTACACATTGGGCATCGGTTGAAGATTGAGCAAATCCTATGGGAATTGGTGAGTCGGGATTACTGACATCCCAAATCCGTATTCCAGGAGGTGAATAAATACTATCAAGGGGATCGGTTAGATAACTTACTTCGGGTACATAAACATAATTCCCATTAACCGCAGGATGTCCTTGGGCGGTTTGAATTATGTTTTCTCCAACCAACACAGGACTAGTTGGATTGCTTACATCAATAATATGAAAACCAGCCCAGTATTGATCCCCGTATACAGCACCATCTGCAACATAGGCATATTTTCCACTTACATTCATTCCTACTGCTTGTCCAGATCCAGCATAGGTATAGGTATCTATTAAAGTTGGGCTAGCCGGATTGCTGAGATCATAAATTTCAAATACCCCACCCGCAACCAGATTGTAAAGATAATTATCTTGTACAACCATGTCATATATGTCATCACTTATATCCTGTGTATCAATAGGATTAATTAAACTTTTGCAGAAACCACTAATCTGGCTAGAAGATTGATTCACCGTAATATAATTCACATGGGTCATTGTACTGGAACCGAATGTATTGGATACAATAAGTTTTACCGTGTAAATTCCAGGAAGATAATTATGGGATGGATTCTGTGCAGTACTAGTTCCACCATCCCCGAAATCCCAAGCCCAACTTAGGGGATTATTGGCAGACGTGTCTATAAATTCTATTGTGAATGGAAATGTACCGCTAGTCGGTGTTGCGTAAAAACCAGGATATGGTGGTGCTTGGGAAAATACAGTAATATAATTTGAGTAAATCGCAGTACTAGTTCCATATAAATTCTTGATAATCAATTGTACCGAATAGGATGTCGGGACGGGAACATTACTATAGATATGTATTGGATTTTGAGTATTGTTTGTTCCACCATCTCCGAAATTCCAATCCCATGAAGTTGGATTATTACCCGATATGTCATGGAAGTTTACTTGAAGAGGACCAAACCCACTGGTCGGATTCGCATAGAATCCTGCGGATGGTATTTGGGGTATCATTAATTTGGTCACAAAAGCATCACTATATCCTTTAAGAGTAGTACAAAAAGCATTGGATGTGAGGGGAAAATTGGGAGAAGAAGCTATTCCAGTAATATATGCATTCCCTGATTTATCTATCGCAATTGCTTCGCCATAATCATCCATTCCTCCTCCTAAATAACTTGAATAAAGCAAGGAAATAGTCCCTGACCCATTTGTATTTATCTTACTTACAACCGCATTATTACTTTGTCCATGAGAAATCGTCTGAAAAGCATTGGTTGTGACCGGGAAATTCTTTGAGGTTGTGAATCCAGTAACATAGGCATTTCCGGAAGAATCTACGACGATTCCATAACCAGAACCGCCTCCAAAACTAGTAGAATATATTAGAGATGCAGTACCTGATGAATTTGTATTAATTTTGCTTACAAAAATTCCACCGGTTGAACTAAATGCATTGGCCGTGATTGGAAAATCCCCTGAATTTGTAAAACCAGTAACATAGGCGTTACCAAAGGAATCAACCGCAATCCCATGGCTATAATTATATAGACTTCCACCCAAATAAGTAGAATAGAGCAAGGTGGTGATATTTGAGGAAGAGATATTGAGTTTGGTCACAAAAGCGTCCCCATAATAGCTACTCAAAAGCGTTGTACTAAAGGCATTGGAAGTAACCGGAAAATCAGGAGAAGCAGTCCTCCCTGTTATATAGATGTTGTCAGCAGAATCTATGGCAATCCCGGAGCCCTCGTCACCAAACGCTTCCCCCCCACTTCCACCCAGATAAGTAGAAAAAATCAAGGAGGAGGTGCCAGATAAACTAGGACTGATTTTGCTTACAAAAGCAATGCCAGAAGAACTTCTCAAAGAAGTAATAATAGCATTGGCAGTGACTGGGAAATTCGTAGAGTAAGTGTATCCCGTGAGGTAAACATTTCCAACCGAATCGATGGTAATTCCAGTTCCCGCATCTCCTGCGACAGCGCCATTACCACTTCCACCCAGATAGGTCGAGTACACCAGGGTAGAAATACCAAAGGTATCCGTATGTATAATACTTACAAAAGCATTACTACCATTCGATACTGTATCCGGAGCAATTGTCTGAAAGGCATTGGACGTGACTGGAAAATCCGTAGAAAAGGTGTATCCCGTAAGATAGACATTCCCAGCAAAATCAACGGCAATTCCTTGACCAGCGTCACCGAAATTCCCTATATAATGAATAGAATAAGATGCATTTCCACTTCCACCCAAATAAGTGGAATAGACCAGAGAAGAGTCACCAGATAAACTCGTATTAATTTTGGTCACGAAAGCGACACTACCTGCCGCCGTGTCTTGATTGGATGTCTGAATACCATTAACCGTAACAGGAAAATCCAAAGAATATGCGTAACCCGTAATGTAGACATTTCCAACGGAATCTATAGCAATTGCACTTCCACCATCGCTCCCACTTCCACCCAGAAAGGTGGAATAAAGCAACGGCGCTGACCAAGTATGACTTACCATTGAAATTACAATTAGTAATAATGCTTGGAAATATTTATTATTCATATAATAATTTCTTTTTCTATTTTATTTATTCATCTTCAAAAGAAGTATATTCTCATAAAATTATAACTTTTAATCTCCGTGTGAAGGGATCTCTTTAATTTCTATAGAATCTAAGTAATTGATTGTTCGTAGGTATTGTGTATACCCATATGGTGCTACAATCTTGAGAATTGGCGTTAAATGCCAAGAAGGGAAAAATAAATTTGCTTTTAAGAATTGGCGAGTTGTTTTCATAAAATCTATTCTTTCTGTTTTCATAAGATTCTATTATTCTATAGTATACCATTAAAGGTCGTTTTCTACTATAACAGTGTGATCTCAAAGTTAATTCCTTACAAAACTTTTTAAGACATTGATTTTATTAGAGATAAACTTTCTGCATTTCAGAAAGTTTCTTATTGAGGGAGAATTACGATTTTGCCTTGCGTCACTGTTTTTTCGTCTATATCCATATGTATTACTTTCTTCCCGATTTGAATGGAATATGGTGCTGTGGCATGTGTTTGCTCCATTGCATGGGAACTCTCATTAGATTGGCTGTACGGAACAATAAACTGAAACACTCCCTGCAGGGTGTCTCTTACTTCCGTACTTGTATCTTTTAACCTTGCCCCAGCATGTTTTTGGCTGGAGTTGAGACTTGAGGCAGCCTGAATGTCTTGTTGATAAAGAAAATTTCTGCCTGAATTGGTTTTAATAGGAACAGAAAGATGAATGTGGGTACCGGATTTCGCCATTCCTCGAACAACAGCGCCTTTCACATATTCAAACACTTTAATCTCATTGACTTTTTTGTTTTCCATATTCCATTGTTCTGGAGTTTCGTAGACCAGACGATAACACCCTGGAGTACCGGCATCCCATTCCTTTGCTGCGCTCGGGGACAAGCCAACACCGTCATTCAAATATAATTGGGATGAAATTAAATGATTAAATTTTAAGGTCGGCTGAAATAAAATTTGCGTCCCCCCTTGGGGTGGATGGTAAATGCTTTCAAAAATATAATCGGAATCATCTTTCCCCAAAACCCTGGCATATCCTTGTATACTGGGAGTTATATCGGAAAGAATGACATATCGGATTTTATTGTCTTCCAAAATTGTTTTGGATTCATTGATATCCTCAGTTAAAAAGAACTCCATACTCGTTTGATTATTTTTTGAATTAGTATGAAACCCGTTTGCCAATGTGGGACGTTGGGCAATATAGTTAATCCAGTGTCCCGCAATCCACGGAGCTAAAATGCCATATTCCGGTTCACGATAGGGCTGGTCAAAATAACTGGTTTGCGGAGTATTATCCTTTATCCATTGCAGTGTTTCTTTCCAGGGATATGGCACTATTGCATATTTTGATTGGATAGATCGAATTTCTTGAAAAACGGGAGAAAGTAGGAGATATAATAACAGGATACAGGATACAAGATACAGGAACTTGAAACCTGAAACTTGAAACCTGAAACCTATGCATTTGTCCCAAAAGGTTACCCATAACAGTGATAATCCTACTGCGACAATTAATACAAAAAAATGAGAAAACCGTGTTTGATATAGACCTAAAAATGAAATGACAACGAAATAAATAATAAACCAAAGACGGGCAGGGGAGAAGGTCGCATCATGCGTAGGACACCCTTCAGGGTGGAATTGTTTATATTTATTCGGGCGTGAACGCCCTCCTACAAACCAACTCCAAAATAATACAAAATAGATAATCGGCAGGAGGTAAATAACGTAAGAAAAAAAAGTGATGGCACGAAATGTCGAAAAAACACCGATACTAATAAATAAGGGTTGAAATTCAGTAATCGTCTGTAGCCAGGGGTCGGTTTTTCCAACCCAGCCTAAACCGGATAAGAAGGAATCGCTGAAATCCGGCAAAAACAACAATGTAAAGATGGTAATAATTCCAATACTCACGACCAGCCCTATGAGATAGACAACAGACGAATAGACTTTAGATTTAAAATATTTTTGGACATAAATCAATAGGGTGTAAAGACACATGGCCAGTAGGAGAAATATCCATTGAAACCAGGAAATAGAATCGTAACTAATCGCTCCATGTTTTCCCCAATAGGACGTTAAGCAAAACGGGGTGAGTGTAATCCATGCGATAAACAGAAAAAATAAACCCGTTTTTAAACAAGATTGTTGGGATAGTCCATCGCGATAATCAAAAATACTTTGTATCAAAATATAGCCAATGGCGGTTCCCACGAAAATCGTTGAACCCGGCCATACCAGCCAGGACAAGACGGCGCAGATACCCGCATAGAAACTCTGCCAGTGCCTTTCTACTTCATCATCTCCGGTAAGTGCATTGATTAAAAAATAAAACATGAATAAGGGAAAGAAAGCGTCCGCGCCATAGTGATCTGCACGGCCTAATATCGTTTGATAGATATGTCCCGGTAAGATGGATATAAAGAAAATACTTAACAGGGCGACGCGTGAATCAAATACTTTCTTTATGAGTAAGTAAGCAGGAATCAATGAAAGGATACCCCAAATAACAGGCGCAAAGGCGGTAATAATCTCCAATTGCCGTACTGTAGGATGTCCCATTCCAATTAGCAAACCTGTCCATAAGATAGAATAATCGAAAAGATTGGACCAAAAGCAATAAAGCCCTTGAGGAAATCCGGAATAACTGTCGTAGGTGGGAATAATCCAGTGATTCGTTAGAGCCAGTTGGATTCGCCGGGCATGATAGTAGGGGTCTTGGGCAAAAAATTGGATCGCGTTTTTCGTTATTACAATCGGGTAGGGAAGAAGTCGTAAATACAATCCAACCAGTAAACAACCACAGACATTCACCCACTCCATGGCGTTATTCCGTGAGGTGGTAATTTTAAAGTGTGCCGATGCGTTCATCCCCGCAGGTATTAAAAACAATAGGGACGTTTACTGAAAACGTCCCTATTGTAAAGATTTTCAAAATTGTTAATTAGCCTTTTTAACTAAATTACCCGGAACGATTGGTCCTGAATTCGGAAGAATAACGCCCGTTGAATATTTTTCTTGAACATCCGTAATGCGGATTTGACCCACAGTCGCTTCCTTATGGCCTAGGATTTGTCCTGTATCGGGATCCCGGAGTTCTTTGCCTTCAGATATGATGTTCATTTTCATATCTTTTTTAATCCCGCTACTGGAACCCACATTAATGGTAACTTCATTCCCAGTAACGTCAATGACCTTAGGTAAGTAAATAGCACCACTAATTTTATCCACCAGATCATTAATCGCTTTGCGGGTTGCTTTCCCAGGCAGAGAACTGTCAAAACCTTCACTTCCGAAGGAAATACCGCCGAAATCTCGCATGTTGCCGCCGCCGGCTGTAACACTACCGGTGGATTCTTTTCCTTCGCCTTCATCTGCAGCAACTAATTCACCTGTTTTCGCATCCACCACTCGAACATCCACGACGACTCGTGCAGTTTGAGTCTTAATTCCTAATCCACCAAATCCGCCCAAGCCGCCTCCTCTTGGACCTCGGCCACCCCCTAAACTACCTCCTTCACCACCAAACCCGCCTTGCGACATTCCAAATTCGGTTACATTTCCTGTAATGATATAATCCGCACCTATTAATTTTCCTAATGCTGCCAAATCTTTTGATTTAACTTCTCCTGAACGCGCTAATTGTTTCTCTTCCATAATCTTTTCCAATCTCTCACGTTCCACGACACGGAATTTACCTGTCTTGAATAGCGCCGTAGCCAGCATGTCGGACATTCCCTGACCTAATGCCCATGGTCCATCGTAGTTACTCGTATTGCGAAACTCTACAATCGCGATTGTCATTTTCCCGCCGCCTTCGGCAGAATATCCGCTAATTGGCAGTAAAGCCATTGCGAGTAACCCGACAAATAGTTTCGACTTCCAATATCTACACTTCATTATTAACTCCTCCTTAGTTTAGTTGTTTAGTTTGTTTTTTCGCTCTGTTACTTTTACCATGAATTCTTTACCCTGTCAAACAAACCTCGGTTGACTTTTCCTTCTGTAAACGATAAACTTCTGTGGTATTGTAAGTATTACGTAAGGGAGATTCGAAGTATGAAAAATAATCTACGCCCCACTGTGACACCATTTTTAGTGATGGTGTTTTTTTATGTTTGCTTGATAATTATTCCCATAAAGTCTTTTGGGACGGTCACAATCCGTTTAAAAAATGGGACCCCGATGGAAGGGAAATTGATTTCCGTGGAGGACGGAAAAGTTACTTTTGAATCTGGCGGGATGCAATTAACTCTTCCTCAAGATAGATTTTACGCACCCGATACAGAATGGCTACAAGATGCGGAAGATGCTGTGTCCAATTCTTATTTCACTAAAGCCAGGGAATTATGCCAGCAGATACTTATCTGGGACTCGAATAATGCAAAGGCTAAAAGTATTTTGGATCAGATTAAACTGAAACAAAATGAAATAAAATTGGCGCAGCAAAAACAAGAAGATGAAAAGAAGGCGGAAGAACAGAAAGCAGCGGTGGAAAAAGCAAAAGCGGATGCACTCGCCCAGGCGGAAGCAGCAGAGGCTCAAAAGAAACCAATGGAAATATTGCAAAAGGTGATTAAGACATTTAAGGATATTAAAAGCTTTCAAATCGAGGGAACCATAACTGTTGAAAGTAAAGCGCAAGGGATGAATAGTTCATTGGATATGCCATTTATGTTTGCTATGGTAAAACCTGATAAAATGAGAATGAATATAAAAAATCCAATGGCCGAAATGCAAATTATATCCGATGGTAAATCTACTTGGATGTACATGCCACAGCAAAACCAGTATATGAAAATGCCTGGGTCTGCCGATATTGCTAAGATGGGATCTCAGTTCGCTCCCTTGCCCGAGGGAATATCAAATTACGAAGATATTACTGAAAATTTTAAATCCGTTGAAGTATTGCGTGAAGAAACGATTCCTTTCAACGGTTCCAGCACGGGGTGTTATGTAATGCGTCTGGAAGCACAAATGAAAGAACAAAATCCTATGTATGATATATCTCCCGTGATTTGTTGGATTGATAAAAATAATTTTATTCCAATTAAGATAACAGTTGCCATGGCAATGAAAGCACAGTCGGTTGTTATAAAAACTTCGTGTTTGGCGACAACTTTTAAACTCAATGAATCTCTGGCGGATAATTTATTCGTTTTCATCCCTCCGGAGGGTGCCAAAGAAGCCTCTAATCCAGGTGGAGATTCTAAAGAATATGCCAATTTTTCCGGCAAAGAAGCAATAGATTTTACATTAAACGACATGACGGGCAAGTCTTACAATTTAAAAAATCTTCGTGGAAAAGTCGTGCTAATAGATTTTTGGGCGAGTTGGTGCCCTCCTTGTCGGGAAGAATTGCCGACCATTGAAAAATTACATAAGGAAATGAAAGACAAAGGGCTGGTGGTGCTGGGAATAAATGATGAAAAACTGGATGTAGCCCGTGGATTTGTTCAAAAAAATAATTACACATTCCCTGTATTAATGGATACGCAAGGGTCCGTCAATCAACAATATCAAGTCGAAGCTATTCCAACTGTTTTGGTGATTGGGAAAGATGGTATTGTGAAAGTACATTTTGTCGGAGGACGTACTGAGACACAATTAAGAGCCGCCTTAAAAAAAGCAGGTATGGAATGATTCTTTCCAAGAGATTTCCTATTCATTATTTAAATTAATTCAGCAAATGTAGATTGTTAACTTTGTAACAATGTGTTACAAAGACAATATATCCTTTTTATAAAAAAAGTAAGGAGTAATTTCATTTATGGCTAAAAAACTAAAAAAAAACATATCCGTAGGCGTGGTGGGTTGTGGCGGGATCGGACAAGTACACCTAAATAACTATCATTTGAATGGTGCGAAGATTGTGGCTGTTGCAGATTCCAATGTGACTGCTGCAGAAAAAACGGCTCAAAAATATGGCTGCCATTATTATCAGAATTATCGAGATATGTTTGAAAAAGAAAATTTAACTGCAATTAGTATTTGTACTCCTCCAGTGTTTCATAATCGAGTTGCTTTGAATGCTTTCAAAAAGAAAATTCATGTGTTGTGCGAAAAACCTTTGGCAATAACAGTCAAAGAAGGGAAGGAGATGGTAGATACCGCCCGAAAACAGAAATTGTTATTAATAACTGCATTCTGCCATCGTTTTCAATGGCAAATCATGCAAGCACGTCAATGGATTCAAGAAGGGAAACTGAGGGATATTGTATTGTTCCATAACCGTTTTGCCGGCCAATTTGACGGTGTTGAAAATAGGTGGTTTGTACAAAAAAGAATTTCCGGCGGGGGTATGTTTATTGATACCCTAGTACATTCCATTGACTTATTTCGGTACCTAGTAGGAGATGCCCAATCCGTCAAAGCAGAAATGAAAACCTTTCATCCCAAATTGGAAGTCGAAGATTCTGGTACCATTTTAATTCAATCCAAATCTGGTGCCATTGGAACTCTGGAAGGAAGTTGGCAGACTCCGGTTTCGGAAAGTGTCGTGGAGATCATGGGGACAAAAGGTTCTGTTTTCATAAATTATAATACAGGAATGTTGCGATACTGGTTTAAGCAACATAAAGACTGGCAAATCGGTACCGCACCTCCAAATGTCAAAGATCGGTTTTACCTTGAAATTGGGCATTTACTAAATTGTATTCAATACAATAAAACTCCTTTGGTTACAGGTTTGGATGGATTACGGGCAATGGAAATTTTAAGGGACGCCTATTCTTCTGCTAAACAGACAGGTTTTATCCCATAAGTTCTTCGACAATACGGTCTAAGGCAACTATCATAAAGAGAACTTCATCCCGCTCCAAGTTTACAGAATTATTTAATTTTATTAATGTTTGGATAGCGTTTAGATTTAATTGAACCAAATCACGATTATAGTTGTCTTTTCTAGTGGTATGGTGATTTTTAGTTGAACTGGGAAGTGATTGAATCCATTTACAAAGGTCAGTAATCTCTTTTACAGCAGAATCATATTTCTCACGGCTAAAATGATCATTCATGGCATGAATTAATTGCAAAATACTTTCAAGAGATTGCCGTTCTGGAATAAATCCTTTTCGACGCATTACTCTTTTTTCAATAATGCTTAATCGTTTGGAAATCCAGGTATCTTGTTCATAGAAATCCAAGCCGGTGACTTCATAAAAAGAATCGTCATCTTCCAGTAAGTAGGCTAGAGAATCCAGAATTTGGCGGCGAACGACTGCAGACCCAAATTGATCCAAGCGTTGCAAAGCAATTTGAACGATTCTGGTTTCTCGTAATTTGGATAAGGCATTCACAAGGGCAGGAAATAATTTGGGGTCGGTTTCTTTTTGTAATCGTTCGAATAGTGCTTCCTTCGCCCTGTCATCGGCGATATTTCCCAGGGCTTCAACCACGCTGGCTCTTACCGTAGGGTCGGGATCATCGAGACGGTTTAATAAAGGGTCCACGGCTTTGGGATTACCTATGAGTCCAAGAGCTTGAGCCGCTTCCGGCTGAATATTTTCTTCCGGAGATTGTAACTTAGCAATGAGTGCATCTACAGCTTCCGGATTCCCAATTTCACCCAGGGATAATGCGGCTTGTTCACGGACTGCAGGACTTGGATCATCTAATGCTTGCAAAAGTTCTTGTACCACCAAAGGGCTTCGTAATTTTCCGAAAGCCCGGCTGGCTCTTAACCGAATGCGTTCCTCACGCGACTGGTTAAAAATAATAACATTATAAATGAGACCAAATAAGACAAACGGGTTTAACAATCGAAACCGCTGCATCCCAGTCCAGGAAATCGACTGCTTGGATTCCTTGATATCCGGTAACGTCAAAGAGCATAAAAGGGTGAGTAACGCAGATAAACAAAATACCAGTTGTAAGCTTCCCAATCGAAAATCGCCAACACGGAGGTGGTAGCTGGTTAAAAGTTTGATTAACCATCCTCCAAAGATGGGTCCTATAAAACCTACCAATCCGGTAATTGCCGACCAGAGTGATAAATACACGGATTTATTTTTCCTGGGTGATGAACCTAGAAATAAATTAAAAGATGCCAAATTCATCCCCGCGGAAAGTAAACCGGAAATAACATAGATACAGGGAATTAGGACGTAATTATTCGGAGTATTCAATATCCATAGCAGGG
This sequence comes from uncultured bacterium, assembly GCA_963768165.1. GTDB lineage: Bacteria > UBP4 > UBA4092 > UBA4092 > UBA4092 > CAVYHJ01. The sequence goes on from CAVYHJ010000026.1 coordinate 428,202, forward strand.
GTGTCAGGGTAAAAGCCGCGGAACAAAATCGAGTCACCGTTTTATTTCCCAATTTATCCGAGATGTATCCCCAAAAAAAAGAAGAAATAATTAAAACAACAAAAGATATGGTTTCGAATATTTTTATTTGGAAATAAGGGACTTTTAATTCTTGAATCATAAAGACATTATAAAAAGGGTCGGCAATCGTTCGGGCAAAAGTCCAAAATGTATAGAAAAGGACAATAGAAATAAATTGTCTGTTCTTAAAGGCTAATAAGTAGGTCCGCCATAGATTGGATGTTTTTTGTTTTTCCGGTTTATAAGGCGGTTCGTATTGCCAGAAAAAAGCACTGCTATTCGATATGGCACACAAAAGTCCTATGGCATATAAAATCAAAAATCCTGTAGATCCTGGAAATTTATCAAGTATATGACCGGCAAAAGGGGCAATAATAATAAAAGTAAAATTGATAATTGCATTTCTTTTTGCGAAATACCGTCCCCGGATTCCTTCCGGCACCATATCCGACATCCAAGTCCCCCAGGCGACCGTGGATAAGGAAGCACTGATAAAAGAAATCGTCAAAATAATTAAAAACGCATTGACTCGAATTCCAACCGGCAAAAAAATAGTTAAAACAGACAAGGATAGAAGTGTCCGATGTATTCCTGCAGCCAGCGCAACATATAACCGGCGCAACTTTAGCCGTTCCACCCAAATTGGAGATATTATCTGGATGAAATTCCCCAGGGCAGGGATCCCGGAAATCACACCAATCTGGATAGAAGTGGCGCCTAAAAAGAGGGCTAAACCTGTCAGTACCGAACCCGTAGTCAGGGTGGCAAGAGCCAATGCTAATGTCCCTTCCACAATAGACACACGCATCCCCTGCAATAATTGGAGCCGTGTTACTATCTCTTTTGAAAACTGCGGTTCAGATTCCCCGGAGTTAGATTCTGTATTCACAAATAATTATTATCGTTTTTTAGTTTGAAAACGCATCTTTTACTTTATCAAAAAATGATTTGTTTGCACTGGGATTGGCGTCTTCCCCGCTGGCTTTGGCAAATTCTACCAATAACTCTTTTTGTTTTGTATTTAAATTTTCAGGAATTTGGACAATTACCCGGACATGTAAATCACCATGTCCCCGACCATGTAAATCAGGCATGCCTTTGCCGCGAATTCGAAATACTTTATGCGATTGGGTTCCCGCCGGGATTTTCAATTTTGCATTTCCATCCAGGGTGGGTATTTCCAATTCTGCGCCTAGTACAGCTTGAGTAATACTCAACGGTATTTCACACACCAATTCGGTTTCTTGTCTTTGAAAGAGAGAATGTTCCTTAACACTAATTAAGATATATAAATCGCCCGATGGAGTTCCATTAACACCGCCTTCACCTTCCCCGCGAATTTTTAATCTGGAACCTGTATCCACACCTGGTGGTACCTTTACTGAAATTATTCGTCTCTTTTGAGTTAACCCATTTCCCTGGCAAACCTCACATGGAGAACGAACAATCGTTCCCTGACCTCTGCAATTATGGCAGGTTTGAGCGTATGTAAAGAATCCTTGTTGGAATCGTTGTTGTCCCGTTCCTTGACAGCTTGAGCACGTCTGACGTGATGTCCCTGGTTTTGCACCGGATCCCTTGCATTTTTCACAGGTCTCGTTTCTAGGAATTTCAATACGTTTTTCAATCCCAGTAAAGGATTCTTTGAGAGAAACATCCATCTCATATTGCAAGTCCCGACCCCGAGCAGCACGACGACTCCGCCCTCCTCCAAAAATGCCTTCAAATCCAAAGATATCACCCAAATTTCCGAATATATCTGAAACATCTTCAAAATGATGGAAATCCTGCCAGCTAAATCCTCCAGAACCGAAGCTATTACTAACCCCTTCATGACCAAAATGGTCATAGCGTTGTCTTTTCTCTGAATCCGATAGGACTTCATAGGCTTCAGAAGCTTCTTTGAACTTTTCCTCCGCCTCTTTATTCCCCGGATTGCGATCAGGATGAAATTGCATCGCTGCTTTGCGATAGGCTTTTTTGATTTCTTCCAAGCTTGCTGTTCTTGTAATACTTAATATTTCGTAATAATCACGTTTGGTTGTTGGCATAATTGATATAAATTATTTCTTTTCTTCTTCCTTGGTGTATTCTGCATCCACAACATCTTCTTTGGATTTATCAGTACCAGTATCCTGAGTTGGTTGCTCAGATGTTGAAGATTGACCAGGTTGCTGCGCTTTAGCGGCTTCTACATACGCAGCTTCCGCGAGTTTATGCGATGCCTGAGTTAATTGCTCTGTGGCCTTTTTAATCCGTTCAATATCCTGGCCGGCAAGCGCTTCCTTGGATTCTTTTAAGGCATCTTCAACTTTTTGTTTTTCATCTCCGGCTATTTTATCCCCAAAATCTTTCAAAGATTTTTCTGTGGCATAAACCAGTGTATCTGCATGATTGCGAGTCTCCACATCCTCTTTTTTCTTTTTATCTTCCATTGCCTTTTCTTCCGCATCCCGCACCATCTTCTTGATTTCATCCTCATTTAACCCGCTGGATGTTTCAATCCGGATAGATTGTTCTTTGCCCGTGGCTTTATCTTTTGCCGATACATGGACAATCCCATTAGCATCAATATCAAAGGTGACTTCAATTTGCGGGATTCCGCGCGGGGCAGGGGGAATCCCTACCAAATCAAATCGTCCCAAGGTTCTGTTATCTCCCGCCATTGGACGTTCTCCTTGCAGAACATGAATACTTACGGCCGGTTGATTATCGGATGCTGTCGAAAAAGTTTGAGATTTACGAGTAGGAATCGTTGTGTTCCTATCAATTAATTTGGTAAACACTCCGCCCAAAGTTTCAATTCCCAGTGACAGCGGAGTTACATCCAATAATAAAACATCTTTGACATCTCCTGTGAGAACAGCTCCTTGGATGGCAGCACCAACGGCCACTACCTCATCCGGATTTACACTTTTATTCGGTTCTTTATTGAAAATTTTCTTTACGGTGTCTTGAATCAAAGGTACACGTGTAGAACCGCCTACCAATATCACTTCATCAATTTCCGATGCCTTTAATCCGGCGTCATCCAATGCTTGTAAACAAGGTTTCACGGATTTCTCAACCAAGGGTACGATGAGTTGTTCCAATTTGGAACGGGTCATGGTAACATTCAAATGTTTCGGTCCGTTGGCATCTGCTGTGATAAACGGTAAGTTTACTTCTGTTTGCATGGAAGAGGACAATTCACATTTCGCTTTTTCTCCGGCTTCTTTCAACCGCTGCAATGCCATTTTATCTTTCCGTAAATCAATCCCTTCTGATTTTTTAAACTCATCCGCCAGCCAATCTATGATGACTTGGTCAAAATCGTCTCCACCCAAATGTGTATCGCCGTTGGTAGATTTGACTTCAAAAACCCCTTCCTCCCCAATTTCCAAAATAGAAATATCAAATGTTCCGCCGCCAAAATCATAAACCGCAATTTTTTCATTCTTTTTTTTATCCAGCCCATATGCGAGCGCCGCGGCCGTGGGTTCATTGATAATCCGTAACACTTCCAAACCAGCAATCCTGCCCGCATCTTTTGTTGCTTGGCGCTGGCTGTCGTTAAAATAGGCCGGGACGGTAACCACCACTTTAGAGATTTTTGTTCCGAGAAAATCTTCAGCCGTCTGTTTCATCTTTTGAAGGATACGCGCGGAAATTTCCGGTGGAGAAAATTGTTCGTCTCCAATCTGTACGCGCACATCCCCATTTTGTCCTTCAACAACCTTATAGGGAACCATCTTGATTTCCTGGGTGACCTCGGAATATTTACGTCCCATAAACCGTTTAATGGAATAAATCGTATTCTCCGGATTGGTGATGGATTGCCGTTTGGCAATTTGCCCTACCAATCGTTCACCCGTTTTCGTAAACCCGACTACCGAAGGAGTTGTACGCCCACCTTCCGCATTCGCAATCACCTTTGATTCTCCACCTTCCATGATAGCGACACACGAATTTGTTGTCCCCAAATCAATTCCGATAACTTTTTCTGTTCCAGCCATTAAATTTTCTCCTATTCTGAAATTTCTTGTTTTGTCTTGGATACTTTTACCATTGCCGGTCGGATTACTTTATCTTCTCTCAGGTATCCCTTCCGGACTTCTTCTACCACTGTATTCTCCGGATGTTCCTCTGTTTCTATAGTCATAATCGCTTCATGAAAATGTGGATTAAATGGTTTCCCCACCGATTCAATCTCATTTAACCCATGTTTGGATAATATCTCATGCAATTGTTTATCTACTAAAATAATCCCTTCTGCAAATTTTCTAGCTTCTTCCCCTTCTAAATTGGTCAACAGTGCACGATCAAAGTTATCCAAAACCGGTAGGATTTCTTCTAAAATCTCCTCATGGTAAAACTCCCGCCATTCTACTTTTTCTTTGTTTACCCGTTTTCGAAAATTATCCAAATCGGCTTCACTTCTCAGCCATTTATCCTGCAATTCCTTGATTTTTTTGTTGGCATCTTCCAATTGTATCTCTAATTCCGCCATTTTTTCATCATATTTACCAACCGGAATAGATTTGGACTCAGCCTGGCCTGTAACGTTATTTGTTATAGACTCATTCGAATTCATAGTTTCAGGAACAGATTTTTGATCGTTATTTTTTTTAGTATTCGTAGATTCCGTCGGTTCCATGTGATTTAAATCCTTTTTCATTACTTAAATAACCTCCTAATGATATTCCATAATTACAAATAAATGATTTTGGTCGACTTGCTCCATGAATAGAATACTATTTTATCATAAAAAAGAGAACATGAAATATTTTCAAGCCTTAATATACGGTTCACAATGATGTTAAAGTGTTGTTCTCTCTTTTTTATGTGGATTGACAATTTTAGTTTGACAAAAAGTTTGCCAAGATGTAATATCACCGTATGGCTTTGATATTGGTTATAGATGACGACCCGGATATTGTAGGAGTAATCAAAACGATTTTAGAAACCGCTGGTCATACTGTGTCATTCGCTGGAACAGCCGAAGAAGGAATTGAACAAATCAATTCCAATCCTCCCGATTTAATCACCCTGGATATTCAAATGCCGGGAAAGGGGGGATTGGCCGTTGCCAATGAACTTTCACGTAAAAAATTACAAATTCCTTTTTTACTATGTACTGCTACACCACTCAACGATCCCCTAGAGGCATACGAATTATTTATGGTACGGCATCTTTATGCCGGAACCTTGAAAAAACCCATGGAAATTTCTGAAGTTGACCAAGCTGTAAAACACGGGCTTGAATTAGCCAAACAACTTAAAAATAGATAGTTTATCATTCTAGAAAATCTACATAATTCGGCTTTCCTTTATGCCATTCGTCAATCGACGGTTTTTGCATATTTCCAACATCACAATACCGGTGAACATGTAAATTATCTAGAGCATTTTTAAATATATTTTTTTTATCTTTGCAGACTCCCAATCCAATACATTGAATCTTTCCCTGTATAGGTTGTACGGATTGCATTAGCGATTCCATATTTGCAAACGGTTTGATAAATATAAAGCGATTTAAACATGAAATATTCAACTTCGATTCATTCGTATAAACCACTGTCCAGTCGGTTGACAGGGTACTGGAATAAACAGATATGTTCGGAAAACGGATTTTTCTAAATTCATACACGCCCCGCTGTTGTACGATAGCAGAGGATTCATGTAAACTTATTTTCCCCCGCGGTAAACGTTGATTAATATTTTTCATTTTCTCTGCCACTATTTTGGCAAATTCATTGGGTGTTATATTCCCACCCATCTCTATATAAAAGAAATGCGGCGATAGACAGCCTTGTTGGTCGTACATCGCCACATCATACGCTGCTTTTTCCGCCAACCCATCAATATTATCCTTTGTTAGACATTCTTTGCCAATGATTCCAAAACTAATCTTATGACCAAAACCTAAGAAACGGGTAGGGGAATGAACCTTTGATGATATACGTTGAATCGTTTCATCATTACCATAGGCGATTACTAATTTGGATTGTCCCTTAATAATTTCCTCTATCGCAGAATCTCCACCTTTCCAGGTACATACGAATAGATTATTTGATAATACCGGACTGATTTCTTTGAGCGATTCAGCAAAAAGAAAAGTAAACAAAGGTTCTTTAGAGGAAGTCTTTATTAGTTGAGGTGTTTGAGCTAACAGTCCATATACGATACCATAGAGACCTGAAGTGAAAATATTCCCTGCTAATACATGCGTCACCAAACCAACAGGTCTTTGAGAAGAGGGTTTGGATTCAATTACTTTTGTTAATTTTTCTTCGGTAAACTCTCGAAAAGTAATATCCAATGCTTCTCTAATCATTTCCTTGGAATATCCTGTGATTGAAAGAAGATATTTTTCTGCCTCTTGGCGATAAGAATAATTAGGATTCAACCATTGTTGTCCTATTTTTACAAGAATATCCATAACTTTGTCTGTAGGTAATTTATCTGTTTTACTCTGATGAATTAAATTATCCAGAATAGAGGATACGGAATCGGCAGTAACTAACGGCACCTGGGGAAAAGGCTTTTTAGACATGATTAGGAAGACAATATCTCGTCAATAGCAATAGAACAACCGCGGGGTTCAACCTTATTGGAACGTCCTACTATCTCAAACCCCTCGGCAATTTTATAACCAATGTCATCTGTTAAGATGGAAATAATGGAACCGCGATTAGTTAGGTCTACATGTTGAAGAAGTCCTTGTTCTCCTGTATTGACTTCCTCCAATGTTTCAGGATTAAGGACCAAGACTCTTGACCATGGAGGGATAACTTTATATTTTTGTGAATTTATATTATTAATATAATTGCAAAGTTTATTATCATAATACTGAGTTCCTAGTTCAGACATGCCGTACTCGTTTATACAATAAGTCTCCGGGATGTTGAGAATAGAAGAAAATAGTTCGTATAATTTTTCTTTAGTTATTTCGCGCGATTTTCCTTTGAATCCACCTGTTTCCATTACCCGGCTTTGTTTGGGTAAATGAAAACGGAGATGGTGTTCTTTACAGTAATCGAAAAAGTGGACAAAAGAAAAGGCAGGACCCATAAGAAAAACTGGAGTAACTGAATCTTCGTATTCCCTCAGGGTTTCAACCAGTTCCTTAGTCTCTAATACCCCATTCCGAATAAAATATCGGCTTTTATGAGTTCCAAACAATTTCATTACCAAATCAATCATGTGCACAAGAGAGGAGTGAGAAGATTCTTCCGGAGGAGGCGTTAAACTAAATACGGGAATTAAGGATAAGTCAGGTAACAGGTGAGCTTTTATGTTGGGTATAATAGATTCGTTATACAAAGTACAGGTATCTAAATAATGTTTTCCCGGCTTGTGTAAAGTTGTCCCGCTGCTATGAAATACTTTTTCAGCCCGCTCAATAGGAAAACAAGCGAGGTCACATTCTTTAAAAGCGGATGTTGGTACTGCGGGGATATGTTTCCAAGAATGAATAGTATCGGGAGTTTTCCCTTTATCAATACAATATTGCTTATAAGGGATATTATGCATAAATTGATATTCGAATAAATCCAACGCTAATTGGTTAAATACATGATTGTCTTTAGGAGCGTTAATGCCTTCTTCGATTAAACTTATGATTTCATCATCTAAATCTTCAGCAGTTTTCATGGTTTAGTATTTCAATTTCTTAAAACAGTTTTCAAGAACAGCTATAGAATAATCAATCTGTTCTTTTTTAACTGTTAAAGGCGGTGTGATACATAAGATATTACCACACTCTCCGGAAGTCAAAAGGATGATACCTTGTTTTAAGGCTGATTTTATTATTTGAACCGCTGTTTTGCTATTGAGTTTCTTGGACTTCTTATCTTTCACTAATTCTATGCCAATCATCAATCCTTTTCCACGAACATTACCGATTATATCAAATTGGTTTTGTAAAGAAAGTAATCTTTCCAAGAAATATTGACCCAATTGATAAGAACGTTCACAAAGTTTCTTTTTCTCAATTTCTTCAATAGCTGATAACGCCATCGCGCAACCCAACGGATTACCAAGAAATGTGCTGGTATGAATGGCTTCTCCTTTGGATTTCCTCCATTTTTGCATGATAGACCTTTTTCCGATACAAGCAGAAATAGGAAAACCGTTTGCCATTCCTTTCCCAAGGCATAATAAATCAGGAACAATGTTTTCATATTCGGAGGCAAACATTTTCCCGGTTCTGCCAAATCCTGTGTAGACTTCATCAAGTATCAATATAAGATTCCATTCCCGACAAAAGGCTTCGAGTACAACAAGAAATCCATCGGGCGGAATAATTACTCCTCCTCGTCCCTGAATCGGTTCTGCAATAACCGCTCCAATAGGATATTTACTTTTTAATTGTCGTCTTGTAGTATTTTCCAAATTATCCCAAAGCCGATTCAGTAATTCTTTATCGGATAATGAATCTTTGTAATGATTCGGGTAGGGGAGATGGACAGTATGTTTGGCTAATTGCTTTAAGAATGGCTCTTTAAAATCATGCCGCGCGGTTAAGCCCAATGTTCCATAAGTAAGACCATGATACGCTCCCTCAAAAGCAATCACTCCGGGTTTTCGGGTTACCATCATAGCTGTCTTGAGAGCGGATTCTACAGCCTCTGAACCGGAACTTGAGAAGATTACTTGTTGTAAATTACCCGGAGTAATCTCTGCTAATTTCTTTGCTAATTTAACTTTTAAATCGGTCGGGTGAACATCCCCCATTCCGTGAGATAATTTTTGTAATTGTTTATTCGCTGCTTTGATTATGCGAGGATTGGAATGACCGCAATTGGCGACTCCAAACGCTGCCGTCAGATCAATATAGGTATTCCCATCCACATCTTCGATATTACTTCCAGAACCTTTTTCCCAGAATATGGGGGAATCCTTATCGGAATAAGTAATTTGGGGACATTCGTATTTTTCCAATTCCCTCATCCAGCGTTTTGAATTGGGACCGGGAATCCTGGTTTTTCTCTGAGGACATGGATTGAAGGGCATAATTAGTTAAAGTTCGGATGTAAATTGATGACCTATCTCTACTCGATAACCATTAGCAAAATCCAGTGCAGACATTGTTTTCTTTCCTTCCGGTTGGACAGATTTTAGAATCAATATGTCTTGTCCAGTAGAAACATAGATACCTGGCTTATTTCCTTTCTCAATAGAGATTATTGTTCCCGATGCTTTGTTGGTAGTAGAAAGATTTCCGACATTGGATTCGATGATTCTAATTCTACGACCTTTATAAAAGGTGAAAGCGCCGGGATCAGGATGAAGTCCACGAATTAGATTAGATATTTCTACGGCAGATTTTGACCAGTTAATTTTCCCATGTTCGGTAGTTACCTTGGGTGCATAGGTGGCTTGTGCATTATTTTGCGGGGTACGTGGTGCCGTTCCATTTTCAATGGCTTGAATAGTTTTGATTAATAAGGAGGCACCTAATTTAGATAACTTAGATTCCAGTGTTCCGCGGGTATCTGTAGAGTCAATGGGAATTTTGTCTTGAAAAATAATATCGCCCTCATCCATCTTTTCATTTAAGAACATGGTTGTGACTCCAGTGTCGGTCTCGCCATTAATGATTGCCCAGGCAGAAGGTGCGGCACCGCGATATTTTGGCAATAAGGATGAATGGACATTGATACATCCGTATTTAGGGATATTCAATAGGGCAGGGGGAAGAATTTGTCCGAAGGCGACCACTACAATAAGTTCCGGTTCCAATAAGGTTTTGATTTGCTCAATGAAATAGGGGTCTTGGCGAATAGAAACGGGTGTATAAACAGGATAGCCTATTGTTTCTGCTAATTGTTTAATAGGGCTGGGTGCGAGTTGTTTTCCCCGACCCTTTGGTTTATCCGGTTGAGTTACTACTCCGACAATAGTATATTTTGCCTCCAAAAGTGCCTGCAAGGAAGGCACGGCAAAATCAGGAGTTCCCATGAAAAGAATACGCATAGAGGATTTCAACGAACCGAAACGGGTTTCTTTTTTAGTAAAGATTGAGTTTCTTTTTTCAATTTACGCAAACGTCCGGCGATGAGATTTTTCTCCAACCGGGACATTCGTTCAGTGTATAAGATACCATCCAAATGGTCCATTTCATGTTGGATAATACGAGCCAACATATCATTAGTTTCCAATATAAATTCCTTGCCGTTACGATCCAAGGCACGGATTTTAACAGATTTAGGACGTTCTATATTCACTTCGATATCCGGAAAACTGAGGCATCCTTCTTTTAAAATCACGGTTTCGGGTGACTTGTGCAAAAATTCAGGATTAATGAGAATGAGCAATTCCTTTTTTAACTGGCCACGAGTAGGGTCTATTATCGTAATCCGTTTTGTCACGCCGACTTGTGGTGCCGCGAGTCCAACTCCGTCTTCGTAATAGGCTGTTTCAATCAAGCTATCTATTAAATTAGTAATCTCCGGCGTAATCTCACCCACAGGTTCACAAGGCGTTTCCAATACCGGATCACCATAATATCGTAAGGGTAATAGACTCATAAGGATGATTTTAGTTTAGCAGATTTATAAATAATTAGTCAAAAAATATTGACAATTATTGAATTATGTTTTATAAAACATATGCTTATGCAAGATGAATTATTCGATAAAAGTAAAGAGAAGATTAAAGTTATTAAAGGAGGTGCATTTTCTATTGAAAAGCAAATCAATTATCGCTATCCAGAGTTGGGTGTTAAAGGTTTTCTGCAAAAATATTATGTTGAAGAAAAATTATCCCCAGATGAGATTTGTAAAGTTGTTGGATTTGGTTCTCAAAAAGCATGGATAAATATGGCTCATAAATACGGCTTTGCTAGAACAAGAAGTGAAGCACAACGACTTAAATGGTCTACTGATAGAGGGAAACGTCATTTAGAGAAATTAAAACCACATTTAGAATTGGTAACAGGACATGGTATAAGGGAATCTTTATCACCAAGACTTAGATGGGAAATTCTTGAAAAGTATGAATTTACCTGCCAAAAATGTGGAAGAATGCCACCGGAAGTAGTAATAGAGGTTGAGCATATAAAGCCAGTTAGAGATAAAGGACTTACCGATTCATCAAATTTAACTATTCTATGTGATGAATGTAATATTGGGAAATATCAGAGTGAAAAGCATAGAAAACTAGAAAGAGCAAAGAAGATAGAGAACGCAAGAGAAATTTATAAAAAAAGACTTTTGGAAACTTATAATTATAAAGTTGATGGGAAAGAATAGATAATCACTTTATTTCATTTTAAATCCGCTGTTTCATGCAAATTCTACCAACTTTAACGTAATTAAATGCCTTATTAATAACCTGTGCAAAATTTATATTATTGTATTTATTCATGTTATGATAATTCTAGGTTAGTTGCTATTATTTCGTTAAAGAGTTATTTAACGAAATAATTGGTGTGTATAAATTTGACTTTTTCATGTACCCTAAGTATACTTTATCATTATGGCGCGTGGATTATTGTCTTCCATAAATGAGTTCTTGTCCTATTTACAAGTCGAAAGGAACCTATCTCCACGATCTGTTGCGGGATATTCACATGATTTGATGAAAGTGACATCATTTCTTTTAACTAAATATGGTAAAGAACCATTATTAAATGATATTACAACCGCAGATATAAGAGATTTTCTTGCTTATATGCAAATAAAACGAAAAGTTAGGAGTCACACACTATCTCGAAAAATATCCTGTCTACGCACATTTTTCGCATTTCTAATGATGCAAAAGTACCTTTCATCAAACCCAATGGATACTATACAGACCCCAAAATTAGCTAAAAAATTGCCAATTTATCTTACAGAAACTGAACTACAGCGTTTACTTGGTATGCCAAATAGAGAGAAAACATCGGGAAAACGTGATTTTGCAATATTGATGCTATTTAGCTATACAGGAATGAGACTTAGTGAATTGACATCATTAAACTTGGATAGTATCAATGAAAGTAATAAATTCCTTCGAGTTATGGGAAAAGGCTCGAAAGAACGGATGATTCCACTAATTTTACCTGTTATTGAAGCATTGAACGAATATATTGACGTTCGATACATGACCGAAGATAAAGCTCTTTTTTTAAGTAATCGTAATACTAGAATCACAAATCGAATGGTAGAATTTATTGTTGATAAATATCGTGCAATGGCCGGTATCCCTCGTGAGAAATTCAGTCCACACAAGTTACGGCATACATTTGCGACTTTACTTCATAGCAAAGACGTGGATATATTGGATATACAGGCGTTGTTGGGGCATAGTTCCATAGCGACAACGCAGATTTATACCCATACCAACCCCAAGCGTCTTCAGAAAGCAGTTGAGAAGTTAATGGAGTGAAAATGTGGGGTTGCAATGAACGAGATCGGTCTCGTTCATTGCAACCCCAGTATTCCTTCTCTTTAAAACCGGATTTTCATACAAATTTGTGGGCTATTGACCGATGAGTTGGACGGCAAGTTGGCGGGAACGAGGACGATTGTCGTAGTCTATAAAAACGACTTGTTGCCAGGTGCCGAGGATTAATTTAGCATTTTCAAAGGGAACATTGAGGGATGGACCTGTGAGGGAGGCACGGAGATGGGAATGGCCGTTATCATCGTGCCAAGTTTGGTTATGGGCAGCGTTTTTATTGAAAGGGATGATTTTATCCAAAAGTTCTTTCATATCTTTGACCAGTCCCGGTTCATATTCAATAGTGGTGAGCGCGCCAGTTGACCCAATCACGAAGACCAGCATTTGCCCTTGGGACAATTTAGTTTTGCTGAGAACTTGTTGCAGGATATGGGTAATATCAATGATATCGGTATTTCCTTTAGTATGTATTTCTATTCGTTCGGTAATGATTTCCATAAGATAAAACTCCCCTGCCCTATTATTTATTGTGGTTCTAGAACAACGCCCGGAACAAAGGTATTATGAAGATACAACCGGTCAATCATAGCTGTCAAGACAGTGCTGAGTTTGAATATGTTGGTAAATTGGGCGTGGAGAATGAAACGTTGTTCCACCATTCTGATAGCTTCTTGAATATCTTCGATATTGACCTGCGTCCGGCCATTCTGATGCGCCTGTAATTTTGCCGACCATTTCATGAATCCGTACAAGACCAAGAGGGTTTGGTACCCACGGAAAACCCCGTGCATAGGAGTCAAGGTTTTGCGGAATAAAACATGAATCCAGTATTCCCGAAGGAAATGGTCTATATCCTGGTTGTTGGTCATGAAACGTATTTTCTTGATTTGCTCAATATCAAAGGGCTCCTTTTGAGTAATGAAATCGGGTACGATTCCCCTACCCTTGCGGAACTTGAAATAATTGCCATAGAGATTAAAAAGCAGAGCGAAACGAGAAGATTGTTTTTTCGAGAGTTGCAACCAGGTATAAAATGGCGCAAGATACGTGAGGGTAGAGTTTTTCGGATAACCGATATTTTCCGCAATGGCAAAGACCCGGCGATAGTTATCTTGTTTTAATTTTTCCAATCCACCTTGCAAGGTTTCTTTGGGAGTTTCGTTGGATTTTTTAGCAGTTTCTTCCACTTGTTTCAAGGTGATACAGACGCTATTGAAAATACTTCCTGCGATGAGTGCCAACGGGAAAGAAAATTGTTGCTGATTAAATATGGCAAGTAATCCTTCTTCCACCCACTTATATTCTTTCCAGGAAATATCGAGAAGAGAGAAAAGATTTATCGAGTCAGGGATTCGACGAACGCGATAACTGCCGGAGAGGACTTCGAGGATTTCCGGTTTCTGCTCAGACAATGATTTCCCTTTATGCGAACGAACAGCGGTACACGCAAAGGAAAGACCAACGTTGACTCCGTCGGGCGTTTCCACGAAATAATACGGGAATTCCTTACAGACCTGCGGTTTTTCACGATAGCCGAGATGGTTGTGAATTCCACATTTGGCGTCTTTGGTCAGGAAGACACATTCCCCGCAGGAGTTGCGTTCAAAGGTAATCATTTCTCCGCTGGGTAGAGGAGTATCGAGTTTTTTAAATTTCTCGCCTTGACCAAGAACGGGGTCATATTTTACCCAATCAATATCCTGCAATTTGGCATAGGAAACGGTGTCCACACCGATTAACCAGTCATTACGACAACAGGCGCCGGAGTTTTGGCAGGTGTAGACGACATTATCGGCGAGTATAAGATTTTTTTTGGTATCGTCCTGCATGGTTTAACCCTAAAGGTTTTAGACAATCATACCTTGTTTCAATAAAATAGAGAATACCTTATTCCTATTCTTTTCAATTCAATGTCGTAGATCCATTTGTCCTGGCTCTTCTAATCTATGATGGCCGTCTAGGGAAAAACCATTTCTATTTATTGTGGTCACAGATTTTCTAAAATGTCAAAAGAAATTATTAATCTACCTATGTATTAGAAAATCAAGTTGTCAAGATAAAAATGATTAAAAGTTGCAAATTTTAGTTTATCATTTGAGACTTTTAAAAAATCATTATTGATAACTTGGATAAGTTTGTATTTGACAGATAAAATGGTCTATGAGAAAATCACTTTCCAATGTATTATCCAAATTTTCAGGGGAGGTAAATCCATGTCCAAGATATTGCATATCGTCTCGTATTTAAAGAAATCTCTGCTTTTTAGTTTATTAGGTATTGCCTGCCTTCTCTTATTCGATTCCACATTTGCTGTAGGAGAAGTTCAAGAATCGCTTCACAAAGAAATAGATGCGGCGATCGCCAAGGTGAAACCCGCGCTGGTGCGGATTTTCGTGGTGTCCACGGATTATAGCGAAGGGCGCGAAATTAAATTTGAAGAATCCGGCAGCGGCGTTATCATTTCCAAAGACGGTTATATTATCACCAATCATCATGTTGCTGGCCACGCGACCCGCTTGGTTTGTACCCTCGCCAATAAAGAAGAAGTGGACGCAGAACTCATTGGAACCGATCCCCTGGCGGATATTTCCATTATCAAAATAAAATCCAATGGGAAAAAAGAATACCCCTATGCGGTATTTGGAGATTCGTCAAAAGCAAAAGTTGGCGATGATGTTTTGGCGATGGGAAGCCCGTTGGCACTCTCTCAATCTGTCACTCTAGGAATTATCAGCAACACGGAAATGGTCATGCCCAAATTTCTCTGGCCTTTTGAACGGTTCAAATTGGACGGTGAAGATGTCGGTTCCATTGTCCGCTGGATTGGACATGATGCCGCTATCTATCCCGGAAATTCCGGCGGGCCGTTGGTTAATCTTAAGGGAGAAATTATCGGGATTAATGAGATTGATTTAGGCTTGAGTGGTGCTATTCCCGGCAATCTTGCCAAAGAAGTTGCCGATGAATTGATTAAAAATAAAAAAGTTTCCCGCAGTTGGATTGGGATTGAAATCCAACCCCAATTCAAATATGCCAATCCTAAAAATGGAATCCTGATTAGCGGAACTATCAGCAATTCTCCGGGCGCCAAAGCGGGGTTTCAATCAGGCGATGTGTTGATTAAATTGGATGGCAAGGAAGTCAACGCGCGATTTGATGAAGAAATTCCTTTGTTCAACCGCATGGTCGCGGATATTCCTATTGGGAAAACAATTGATGCCGTAGTCTTGCGTGACGGTAAAGAAGTCAATTTGAAAGTTACTACTATGGAACGGGCGGCAATACGTCCCAAAGAAGTTGAATTAAACCAATGGGGAATTACCGTTCGCAATATTTCCCTCCTCGCTGCCAAGGAGATGAAACGTAAAGACCAAAATGGTGTATTGGTCACATCTATCCGTCCCGGAGGTCCTGCCGGAGAATCCAAACCCATTATTGACGAAAGAGACATTATCGTCAAAGTAAACGGAGAACCAATCAATAATGTGAAAGACCTGACGGCATTGACGGAAAAAGTTACTCAAGGGAAGAGAGAACCGACTCCAGTCATAGTCGAATACGACCGGAAATCTGAAAAATATCTAACCGTTGTCAAAGTTGGAATTAAAGAACTTGAAGACCCCGGATTGGAAGTTAAAAAAGCCTGGCTGCCCGTCGCCATGCAAGTTATTACCCGCGATATGGCGGAACAATTGGGAATCCCTGACCAGACTGGTGTCCGTGTGACTCAAGTTTATCCCAATAGCACGGCGGAAAAAGCGGGATTGAAAGTCGGCGACCTGATTGTCGGATTGGATGGAGAAAAGATTGCCGCTTCCCAGCCGGAAGATTATGAAGTGTTGCCGACCATGATCCGGCAATATAAGGTTGGCGCGACGGCAGGGTTAACAATCCTGCGCGGAAAAGATCAATTAAAAATTCCTGTGGAATTGGTGCGTGCCCCCAAACTCGAACGAGAAATGAAAAAATATAAGGATGAAAATTTTGAGTTTACCGTGCGCGACGTCGCGTTCCTTGATAAAGCCGAAGAAGAATGGAAAGAAGATCAGTCCGGAGTTATCGCCACGGAAGTCAAAGAAGGCGGATGGGCGGCATTGGGCCATCTCGCCGTAGACGATTTGATTTTGGAAGTTAACAATCAAAAAATTACGGATGTACTCTCGCTGGAAAAACAAATGAAACAAATTTCATCGGACAAACCAAAATCGGTTATAATAAAAGCCTTACGGGGAATCCATACAGTCTTTATTGAATTGGAACCCACGTGGGACAAAACCAAATAAAGGAGGAGTACCATGAAATCAGTAATTCGTAATATTATATTACTTGCCAGTACAGCTATTTTGTGTACGGCATCCACGATTCAAGCCGACGAAGGTGCGGTTGCCGGCCGGGATATTTTATCCAAATATCAAAATGCGGTATTAACCGTCAAATTGGTTATTAAACAAGGGATGTCATTCGGGGGGCGCGATGCCAATAAAAGTGAATCCAAATCCGAAGCCACCGGAACGGTGATTGATCCTTCCGGACTTACGGTCATATCATTGACTGCTACAGACCCCAGTGGATTACTTGGAGATTTGATGGGAGGCAGCGATGACGAAGATATGAAATTAAAAATAGAATCGGAAGTTACAGATGTTAAACTGATTTTGCCGGATGCGACAGAAGTCCCTGCCAAGATTGTGTTGCGCGACAAGGATTTGGATTTAGCCTTTATCCGTCCAGTGGATAAGCCTACCAAACCGCTTACTTATATTGACCTGGCGAATGATAGTAAACCTAAGATTCTCGATGAACTGATTGTCCTCAATCGTCTGGGTAAAGTCGCCAATCGTGCTCCAGCGGTCTCCTTGGACCGTGTGGAATCTATGATTGAAAAACCTCGTACCTTCTATGTCCCCGGCCGTGGAACTTCTTCTGGTGGATTAGGTTCGCCTGTTTTTACTTATGATGGAAAATTGGTCGGTCTTCAACTCCTGCGGAGTATCAAAACAGACGGACGTCCTGATTTTGGGTCTTTATTATCCGGAATTGGCGGATTGGGAATTATGCCAGTGGTGTTACCTGCAGCGGATATCGCTGAAGCAGCTAAACAAGCACCGGAAGTCAGTAAAGTAGAGACTCCCAAACCTGAAGAAAAGAAAACTAAATAATCTCTCAAACTTCACTTTGATTTAATAGTTGAGGGCATAGAATGCTATGCCCTCACTGAGCTTTGTATGTTCGTACAAAGTTTATAATACTAATGAATTCAATTGTATAAAAAACTTCTCCATATTTCCAAGAATCATATCTCAAAACTGTGGTAAGATTACTACAATTCCGGTTTATTTGAAAAAGCTATGCCGATAGCGATTGTAAAAAAGAAAGAACGATTGGATAAATTATTGATGGATTTAGGGTTGGTGGAATCCCGCACCAAAGCCCAAGCCGTGATTTTAAGCGGAACCGTTTATGTAAACGGGCAAAAAGCGGATAAACCAGGACATTTAATCCATCCTGAATTACCCATTGAAATCAAAGAAAATACTCTCCCTTATGTCAGCCGGGGAGGATTGAAACTGGTATCTGCATTGGAGAAATTTAATATAACTCCAATGGATTGGGTTTGTGTAGATATTGGCGCCTCGACCGGCGGGTTTACGGATTGCCTGTTACAGCATGGCGCAAAAAAAGTATATGCTATTGATGTGGGGTATGGCCAATTGGATATGAAATTACGCAAGGATTTGCGAGTGGTTATGATGGAGAAAGTGAACGCAAGATATTTAAGTCCATCAGATTTTTCCGAACCGGCAGATTTGGTCACTATAGATGTGTCTTTTATTTCCTTAAAGCATATTCTTCCCGCGGCAAAAGAATTATTAAAGAATACCGGGCAATTATTGGCTCTAGTTAAACCGCAGTTCGAAGCGGGGAGAAAAGAAATCGCCAAAGGCGGCGTGGTGAAAGACCCAAAAGTTCGGGAAAAATGTGTACAAGATGTTATAGAATTTGCCGGAAATAGTGGATTTCAAATCAATTATACGACGGAATCTCCTGTGCACGGTCCGGCGGGCAATATTGAATATTTTCTGTGGGCAGCAAAGAAAATCAGTTAAGATTAAAAATATATGACAAATAAATCGAAGAAAAAAATACAACGAGTAGGAATCATCGCCAATTTAAAAAAGCCCATGGCATTGGAAGAAGTAAAAAAACTTTGCCAATGGCTTTCCCGTCATCATTATTCTTATATTTTATTGGAAGAATTGGCAAAGACTTTACAAAAACCCTCCCGTCAAGTTCCTTTATCGAAGATGGCACAAAACTGCCAGTTGATGATAGTCCTAGGTGGTGACGGAACATTGTTATGGGGCGCCAGAGCCGGGGCGTATGGGAAAAATCCTGTATTGGGCGTGAATTTGGGTTCCCTTGGATTTCTAGCCGGGGTCTCAATCAACGAGTTATATCCGACTCTTGAGAAAATTATGAATGACCAATTTGTCACGGAGAAGCGGATTATGCTGGAAGCGCAAGTATGGCGATTAAAGAACAAGTCAGGAACTTCGAAATCCAGGATAATCGTTTGGAAACAGGCGGCGTTAAACGATGCTGTTATTACCAAAGAGACCTTGGCACGGATGGTCCAATTGCGAATTAGAGTTAATACCCGACTGGTCACAGAATATCGCGCCGACGGAATCATCATTGCGACGCCAACCGGTTCTACGGCTCATTCGTTATCCGCAGGAGGTCCGATTGTCCACCCGGCGATGGACGCATTAATTCTCACTCCCATCTGTCCGCACACTTTCAGTAACCGTCCGTTAATTATTACAGGTTCTGATGAGTTATCTGTGGAAGTTTTGACGTCACATCAAAACACATATTTAACCTTAGATGGACAGGAAGGTGTTTCGTTAGAACCGGGAGACATTGTAAAACTGCACCGGTCTTCCAAATCCATTTATTTGATTAACTGTCCCACGCGGGATTATTACCAAGTGTTGCACACGAAATTGCACTGGGGACAGAGATAGTGTCTTTCTTAAGAACTCATCATGAGAATTAAAACCAAATTAATTATTGCGTTTTTGGTGGTAGGAATCGTCCCGATGCTGACCGCTGTCCCCTTATCTATTTTCTTCATTAACTTGAAATTAAACCAAAACAATACAGAGAGGCTGAAAGATGCCTTGGAACTGGTTAAATCCCGGGAAGAACAATCTCTTTCGCGAACTGCATTTGCCGCCGAGAAACTGGCCAATGACAAAGAATTTCAGGAAAAACTCGCCGATTTTGAAAAAACCGTAATCAACTTACAGGAGCTTATGAAAGAAGCAAATACACCACCCGATATTTTGCAACAATATAAATCATCGGCAGAGACCACCTTTCAAGAAATTCGGAGAAGAATGAATGAAATTGGGAGCGATTTTAAAGCTATTGATTATGGTATCAGCGTTCTTCAAACTATTGACCGAGACCAGTTATTGACTTATGTTGGCAATTCGACTGAATTAAGTAAAAAGAAAAATCCTATTTGGCAAGGGTATACCTTGGAAACCAGCGAGAGCAGTGAAATTGATATTCTGGCAACATCTATAGATAAAATAGAATACCAGGGATTTATTTTAGGAGGTACATTCGCCGGGATCCCTCTCAAAAAAAGCCTAGTGGATGTCATTAATGATTATTACCCAGGTGTCTATGCGGCTATCTTATTACCCAACTTTGACTATCCCAAAGACGATCCTGAAAATGTCCGGCTTTACAACACCATCTTCAAGGAGGGAAAATCCTTTTCCAGCAAAAGAATTATTCGTAGCCGGATACCATATCAAGCCCAATGTTTTCCTTTAACCGACTCACATAACAAAGTTTTGGCGGGTATTATCATTGGATTCCAATTGTCCACTGTGACTGACGTTTGGAACCAATATAAAACTATATTTTACGGACTAATGGTGGCGGTTATTAGCGTTCTGGCGGTCATTCTGGGATACCTTATTGCCCGAGGGATATCCAATCCTATTCGGAGATTGGTGGGAGGAGTGGAGCAAATTTCCAAAGGAAATTTGGACCACCAAATTCGGGTACGATCTCACGATGAAATACGTGATTTGTCCACAGCTATTAACCGGATGGCTGAAGAATTGAAACAAAAAAAGGAAATTGAATCCCAGATTTACACACAAGATAAATTAGCTTCTCTCGGCCAGTTAACCGCAGGCATCGCCCATGAAATTCGGAATCCATTGGGGTCTATCAAATCCTATGCAGGTATCCTTCGGGATACATTGTTGAAAAACGGAAAAGAAAGGGAAATCGCGCAAATTATCAGCGATCAAGTAGACCGCTTAAATACATTTATTACTGACTTCTTAAATTTTGCGAAAACCCAAGAACCTAAAATTGTTTCTACTTCTCTGGGAGTTATTTTTGACCGGACAATTAAACTAGTGCAGACTCAATATTCCAAAGAAAAATATACGATTGAATTTTTACCACAATGCCGGGATGGGAATATTGAGGTTGACCCCCAACAAATTCAACAGGTCTTTTTAAATTTAATTATTAATGCCTGCCAGGCTATGCCTTACGGCGGGCGGTTAAAAATCTATTATGCACCCAATACAGAAAAAAAATTGTTCCAAATTTCATTTGAAGATGAGGGGAAAGGGATATCAGAGGAAGATTTAACAAAAATATTCAGACCTTTTTTTACTACCCGCCAGGAGGGCACCGGTCTGGGTTTATGGATTGTACAACAAATTGTCGCGCGGCATAATGGACAGATGGAAGTAAAAAGTTCAGTAGGAAAAGGAACAACGATTACAGTATATTTACCGATGGAAGATTCCAAGCTGGATAAGGTGAAATAATATGGCGCGTATTCTCGTAGTAGACGATGAACAGCATCTTTGTGGTGCATTAAAACTTTTATTGGAATTAGAAGGATACGAAGTAATGACAGCCAATGACGGTCTTTCCGCATTGGATATTGTTGGCAACCAAAAAATTGATTTGGTCATCACGGACGTACGCATGCCACGTATGGATGGGATGCAGCTCCTTAAAAAAGTGCATCAAACCAATCCACTGATTCCCGTGATTGTCATGACCGCTTATGCCAATTTAAAAGATGGAATTCAAGCCATGAAAGACGGAGCATATCACTATTTGATGAAACCGTTTGAAAATGACGAAGTGAAATTACAAGTTAAAAAATCATTGGAGGAACTGCGCCTCCGGTCGGAACTGGCTTATCTACGTGATGAACTTGACCAGCGATATCCTTTTAAAAATATCATCGGACATAGTGAGGCTATGTTACAAGTGTTTGAATTAATTCGCCGGGTGGCTCCTTCCAAAAGCACGGTCTTAATCACTGGAGAAAGCGGAACAGGGAAAGAATTGGTCGCTCGTGCGATTCATGACAACAGCCCCCGCCGAGACAAGGCTATGATTAAAGTAAATTGTGTCGCTATTCCGGATACATTGTTGGAAAGCGAATTATTCGGCCATGTAAAAGGCGCCTTCACGGATGCAACATATACCAAACCGGGAAAATTTGAACTGTCCGAAGGAGGGACCATCTTCTTGGATGAAATCGGGGATATGAGTCTTGCCCTCCAGGGAAAAATATTACGGGTATTGCAGGAGAGAGAATACGAACCTGTGGGTGGAACAGCTACAAAGCAAGTTGACATCCGGGTTATCGCGGCCACCAACCGGCCGTTAAAAAGGCTAGTTCAGGAAAATCAATTTAGGGAAGATTTGTATTTTCGTTTAAATGTAGTTCCTATTAACGTTCCACCATTACGAAATCGCAAAGAGGATATTCCAGAATTAGTACAGTTCTTCTTACAAAAGGATACCCGGGAAACAGGGAAAAGAATTGAAAAAATAAATCCAGATGCACTCTTCTTTTTAAAAGAATATACCTATCCAGGTAATGTCCGGGAATTGGAAAATATGATTGAAAGGGCTGTAGTATTGTGTCAAAAATCGGAATTGGATATACAGGATTTTCAATTCAGTGTAGCGGATACTCCGCGGACACAGCCCATTCAAGAACCCCTCCCAACCCTATCCTATCGCGAAGCCAAACAGGTCGTGTTAGAAAATTTCGAACGAAAATTCTTTATGGATGCCCTGACATTCGCCCGAGGAAACATATCCAAAGCGGCAGAACATATAGGGATGCACCGAAAAAACTTTTATGAAAAGCTAAATCAGTATAAAATTAATACTCAAGATTTTGTTCGGACGGAGGAGGATTTAAAACAGAATGAAGAATAAATTTGGAAAGAAAAGTATCTATCCTTTTTTTTACGGATTATTGTTTGTAACATGCCTATGTCGCGTATACGCTGCATCGGATATCGTCGCCAAAGTTGGAGGAGAAATAATCACTCGCGCTGAACTATTATCAGAAATGTCGTCTTCCATCCATGCCACGGACACTATAGGTGGGGATTTAAAAAGTGCCAAGCAAAATGTCCTGAATAATATGATTGAACTGAAAATATTGTTATTGGAAGCGACAGCGGAAAAAATTACTGTGGATTCCAAGACAGTTGAACTGTCTTATCAATATGAGACGACAGCAGCCGGCAGTGAAGATAAATTCAAAAAGAAATTGAAATTGATGGGTGAAACCGATAAACAGTTCCGTCAGAATTTAACCAATTCAATAAAGATTCAAACCATGTTGCGACTAAACGTCGATGCGCATCTCAAACCTATTTCACTAGAGGAGGCGGAAAACTTTTATCAGGAACACAAATCTGAATTCACTACAGGGGAACAGGTTCGTTTTCGTTATATTTACATTTCAACAACCCGTGAAACTACCGCGGAAGATAAATCTAAAAAATTAATCAAAGCACAAAAGGCACTGGAGCTTATCAAAGCAGGTGAAGCGTTTCCCAAAATTGTGCAAGATTATTCTGAAGGTAATGCAACTGGATTCGGTGGAGATATCGGGCGGTATGTTCGACCCGGAGAATTATACAATTTACCGGAAGTTGAAAAAGCCGTATTTTCCATGGACAGCGGGAAAACCAGCAACTTAATTCCCACGAAATACGGTTATTATATTGTTCAAATTATAGATAAAGAAAAGGGTCATCTGCGTAGTTTTGAACAAGTAAAAACAGAAATATTGGAAAAACTGGAAAAAGAAAAAGCGGAAAGCCGGTATTACGAGTGGTTTAACGGAATTAAAACCAAATATGCAATAGAATTATACACTGAAAATTTATAACCATTACGGAGATATTAATTGAGTATGCGAAATTTTTTATTGGAAATTGGTTCAGAAGAAATTCCTGCAGGATATATTACTCCCGCACTGGAACAAATGAGACTAAACACCGAAAAATGGTTTCAGGAAAATCAAATGCGCTATCATTTTGTAAGTGCCTATGCGACTCCCCGCCGGTTGACCCTTTTTATTTCTGATCTTTCTGAAAAACAGGATGTATCTGAAAAACTGGTTTTGGGTCCCTCCGCACGAATTTCTTATGATACAGAAGGCAATTTAACCAAAGCCGGATTAGGATTTGCAAAATCACAAAACGTTGAGGTATCTCAATTATTCAAACAAACTACCGAAAAAGGAGATTATCTTGCGGTCAATAAAACTATAGGTGGAGAAAAAACTGAAAACTTACTTCCTGCTTTTTCCAAAGAATTAATTTCCAAAATATCATTCCCTAAATCTATGTACTGGGAAAAATCTCAATTTCGTTATGCCCGGCCTATTCGGTGGATTGTTAGCCTTTGGGGAGAAGAAATTATTCCATTTGAAATCGCGGACGTAAAAAGTGACAGAAACTCCTATGGACATCCCATTCGGTCTTCCCATAAAATCCCTCTGGAAAAAGCCGACCTGCAAGAGTATAAAGAAAAACTCCGTAATGCGTATGTAATCGTAGACCCGCAAGAACGTAAAACAACTATCTCGGGAAAACTGGCACAATTTGGAACAGACGATAAAGACCCGCAATTACTGGAAACAGTCACATATCTCGTGGAGAGCCCTTCGATGATTCAAGGCTATTTCAATCCGGAACTTCTGTATTTACCTCCGGAAGTACTTATTACTTCGATGAAGCATCATCAGAAGTATTTTCCAGTTATCTCATCGGGCAAATTACAATCCCATTTTTTGTCAATACACAATTCGGCTGCAATTGCTGAACCTAATATTAAAATTGGAAATGAACGCGTTCTTCAAGCCCGATTATCTGACGCACAATTTTTCTGGAAAGAAGATACCAAAACTCCTTTAATTGATAAAAACAAAAAGTTGAGTGGATTGCTCTTTCAAGCCAAGCTGGGAAATTATGATAAAAAAGTCGAACGCATCATGGATTTATCCGATTTTCTGGCTACGCAACTTACGTTTCCCGACTCCGACAAAAAACATGTACGTCGAACGGCGGAATTATGCAAGTCGGATCTTATCACCGAGATGGTAAAAGAATTCCCTGAACTGCAAGGAGTCATGGGTAAATGGTATGCTCAGGAAATGAAAGAAGATAAAGCCGTTTGTCAGGCAATTGAAGATCACTATTTACCCAAAGGTGGTGATTCAGCTCTGCCTTCAAATAATATTGGCGCTGTTGTGAGTCTTGCAGATAAACTAGACACGATTGTAGGATGTTTTGGTGCGGGACTAATTCCGACCGGTTCAGAAGACCCCTTTGCTCTGCGACGCGCGGGGAATGGAATTATTCGAATTGTTTTAGCCCATCTTGACTGGTCATTTTCTTTAAAAGAACTACTGGAACGTTCTATATCATTGTATCAATCAACAGTAGGAATTAATGCGGAATCAGCTTTATTACCTGTACATGAATTCTTAGCATTAAGATTTAAAGGTATATTAGAGATTGAAATTAAAGGAATTCGTTACGATACGATAGATGCTGTAATAGCCGCTAATTTTAACGATATTAACGATTCCGCAAGAAGAGCATTTGATTTACATGGATTACGTTTAGTTCCAGATATTATTCCATTCACAATTACTTTTAAAAGAGTGTCAAATATATTGAAACAAGCAAGAGAAAAGTTTAAAGAACAAACCTTTGGAACACCTGACAAAAAACTTTACAAGGAAGAAATCGAAAAAGTATTGGATATTGAGTTTAATAACATAATTGGTTTTATAAATCAAAGAAAAAATGAAAAAGACTATAAACGAATATTATTAGCTGTTTCAGGGCTAAGACCTTATGTTGATCAATTTTTTGATAAAGTCATGGTCATGGTAGAAAATCAATTGATAAGAAGAAATCGTTTGGCCCTGCTTGAAATGTTAGAAAGAGAAATTAGTCCAATTGCAGATTTTTCTCAATTGGTTGTCGAGGAACAATGAGTTCGTCATGGGTCATTCCCTCATTCGATAACCGAGCCGTTGATGATTTAACTCATAGTCTCAACATCACCCCTACCCTCGCCCGTCTGTTACTTCATCGCGGTTTGCAAACACCCTTGGAAGCGAGTCATTTCTTGAATCCAGACCTATCCATGTTGCACGACCCCTTTCTATTTCATCAAATGGAAACAGCCGTAACCCGAGTAAAACAAGCGATTCAAAACAAAGAACGCATTATGATTCATGGGGATTACGATGTGGATGGTATCACTGCCAGTGCTATTTTGTCTCATACCTTGTCACAATATACAAACAATCTTTTGACATATATACCGCATCGAATTAATCAGGGATACGGATTAAAACAAGACGCGCTGGATTTGGCACAACAGGAAAAAATTAGTCTTATCATTACAGTGGATTGCGGAATAACGGCAATTCAAGAAATAAAATCTGCGCGGGAGATGGGAATTGATGTCATCATCACCGACCATCATTTGTTCCAAGATCCGCTCCCCGATGCCGTTGCCATTATTCACCCGACACAACCGGAGGAAACCTACCCCTATACTCATCTCAGTGGCTCCGGGGTCGCCTATAAATTTGCGCAAGCCATTGAACAAAGATTTCAGGTCTCGAACCCTGGGCATCATCCTATTACGGATGATTTATTAGATCTTGCCGCGATGGGCACGTT
Source organism: uncultured bacterium (assembly GCA_963768165.1). Taxonomy (GTDB): domain Bacteria; phylum UBP4; class UBA4092; order UBA4092; family UBA4092; genus CAVYHJ01. Next base: position 454,709 of record CAVYHJ010000026.1, read on the forward strand.
GAGCGATATTGTATTACTCAATGGGGAAAACCGTGTAATTGCCAAGTATGGATTAGCACAACTTGCCAAATCCAAACGTCTCGGTTTGATATCGTTACTGGAGAGGACTAAATTAACCAACAAATTTTTAGAATCTTGGCATATTGGTTTTATCTTGGGTCCACGCATCAACGCCGCAGGCCGATTGGGTGATGCAGATAAGGCGTTGCGGCTTTTATTGACCGACTCCAAAGACGAAGCGGACGATATTACCGAAACTCTTGAAAAATATAATAAAGAACGCCAGCGAGTGGAATCTGAGGTTTATGAACAGGCGGAACAATTGGTTCATTCCCAAATCAATTTGAATAAAGAGACGATTATCGTCTTGGCAAATCCCAACTGGCACATCGGTGTTCTAGGAATCGTGTGTTCCAAGTTGGTGGAAGAATTTGAACGGCCCGTTATCCTCATAGGGCTGAATGGAGAACAGGGTAAAGGTTCTGGTCGCAGTGTGGATGGATTTAACATCGTAGCCGCCTTGGAATTTTGTGCTGATACACTACTGAACTTTGGCGGGCATGAAATGGCTTGCGGAGTAACTATTGAACCCAATCAGGTGATGAATTTCCGCGAAAAAATCAATCAATACGCTGACCAAACTAGAGACTCCAGACTCCAGACCAGTGAATTGTTATCCATTGACACGGAAATCCGGTTATCCGACTTGACAGAATCTTTTTTAGACAGCCTTCATCTTCTCGCGCCCCACGGTCCGGGAAATCCCAAACCCCTGTTTCTCGTGCGAAATGTCACAACCGAAGGTCCTCCGCGAATTATTAAAGACACTCATCTCAAACTGCGTATCCGAGACGGTAATTGTCGCGCCGAAGGAATGTGGTTTGGCAATGCTGATAAAGCCGACCTCTTCACCCTCAATACCAAAACCTGGGACCTTGCCTGCCATGCCCGACTCAATGATTATAACGGTATCCAATCTATCGAATTGCAAATCAAAGACGTCCGCCCGGCTCAAAGATAAAGGCAAAAACAATTTACAGAAAACTGATTCATTTTCTTCAATTCTTGATTTTTCAAGAAATGTTGATGACAAGTTTCAAGGGAATGATAACGCCGGCGGTCTGTCATTCTCAACTGGAAAATCCAGAAAACCAAAGATACTGAATTCCTTTAACCTTTTTTATCGATTCAGGGCGTTCATGGCGGCGTCGGGGTAACGGTTACCAGACGCAAGACCGGGAGGAAGGGATTCATTAATACGTTTTAAATCTTCTTTTGTCAATTGGATATTCGCCGCGCCTATGTTTTCTTCCAGATAGTTCATGCGTTTAGTTCCGGGGATGGGGACGATGTCATTGCCTTGGGCGAGAACCCAGGCGAGTGCTAGTTGCGAAGGTTTACATTTTTTCTCTGTGGCGATTTCTTCAATCTTCTTGACCAAGTCAAGATTTTTTTGGAAGTTATCACCTTGGAATCGCGGGGAATTGGGACGATAATCTTTCTCTCCAAAATCAGAGGCTGTTTTAAACCGTCCTGTCAGAAATCCCCGTCCCAAGGGACTATAGGCGACTAACCCAATTCCCAATCCCCGACAGGTCGAGAGAATTTCTTTTTCGGGGTCACGGGACCATAAGGAATATTCGGTTTGGAGAGCGGAAATGGGATGAATTTTTTGTGCCCGTCGAAGGGTTTGCGGACTCGCTTCGGACATACCGAGATATTTCACTTTACCTTGTTTAACTAGTTCCGTCATCGCGCCGATAGTATCTTCAATGGGGGTATTGGGGTCAACACGATGTTGGTAATACAAATCTATTACATCTACTCCTAACCGTTTCAAGCTTGTGTCACAACAAGATTTCACATATTCCGGTTTCCCATTCACGCCTAGAAAACTTCCGTCTTTCCCGCGTACATTGCCAAATTTAGTGGCTAAGATAACTTTATCACGACGATCCCGAATAGCTTTGCCGACGAGTTCCTCATTTTTCCCAACACCATACATATCGGCTGTGTCAAGGAAATTAATTCCCAGTTCGAGAGCATGGTGAATGACCTTGATGGATTCGTTGTCGTCGTGGAGTCCATAGAATTCAGACATACCCATACAACCTAATCCCAAGGCAGATACAGATAACCCACTTTTACCCAAGTGCCTTTTTTGCATAATGAAATCTCCTTTGATTATTTAGTTAGTGATTCAGGGGGTTGAATTTCACGGACGACAACCAACATTCTTTTACACCATTCCGCTTTACAATTCATCATGGCGGATAAATCACTGTCCTTTTCCTGGATGGTAATATCAAGAGAAAAGGTTTTGATGGTATAGTCCCGTTGTATCGGAGTGGCAATTTCCGTGGCAGTATTCTGATAAATCCCGCTGGCATTGATGGAGTAATTATAAACATCCGGTCGAAGGTCTTTATTAATCCGATGTTTATCATCCAATTTCCCGTCAACAGAAAGCCCTAATTTTTCTTTGATGGCAGCTATCGGGTCGAGTAATCCCCACCGGGAGTAAATGTCATGTGTATCAGCAGCAACACGTTTGATTCCTATTTTCATGAATTAAATCCTCATGTTTATTTTAGCATCTTACTGGATTATTCCTTAACTAGCAATCGATTTAATAATTCCAAGGTCTTCATTTTACCTGATTTTCCAATTTCATTGACAGGACCGACACACGAAGGGCAACCGGATTCACAACCGCATTGGGTCAACATTTCGTAGGCTGATTTCATAAGCAGACCATGAATATCGTAAAGTTTTTCGGACATACCCGTTCCGCCCGGGTATCGGTCATAAATATAAATGGTGGGCAATTCGGTGAATGGGGAACGAACTTGCGCGACGGTACGAATATCTTTGGGGTCGCACATAAGATAAATTGGCGCAATATTTTCAAGCAAATTCGCTGTTCCCAGCAAACCTATTTGAATATCCTCCGGTTTAAATTGAGTTACCAACTGAGAGGACAAACTCAACCAATACGCGGTCGTGTCCAATTCCTGTTCCGGTAGATGCACTTTCCCCCAGCCTACATTTTCATGGGTATGGAATTTAATTTTTTTAAACATGGTAGTGAGACGATTAATCCTCACTTCTCCCAAATGTTTTTGAGCACTGGCTACATTCAAAGATTTCAAATCATCGAGGACATTAATTTTTACTTCGTCCTGCGCGTCGGTATAATAATCTACTTTTACGGGTTTGGCGTAAGCGCGCTTGCCGTCCCAATCCAATTCCATGATTTGATATTGTTCACTTTCATGCAGATAGATAGCATCTTTATGAATCAATTGAGGGGCACTAAAGGCGTCTACTTCACCGATAACCCGATTCTTATCTTTCATATCGAGAATCACAAAATTTTCGGTTGCCGCGGAGCGCAAACTGATATCTTCTGCCGGAAAAGAATCCTTCATCCAATAATATTTTCCATTGGTAAATCGTAAGATGTTGGCTTCTACGAGATAGTTCAATAATTCCTGAGTGGTCGCAATACCGAATTTCTCCGTATCTGAAAAGGGCAACTCGAAAGCGGCACATTTAAGATGGTTCACGAGAATGACGAGATTATCCGGATTGATTAATCCCATTTCAGGTGATTTCCCAAAAAAGTACTCCGGATGAGTCATGAGAAATTGATCCAGCGGACTACTGGTGGCGACAAGGAATGCAGCGGAGACATTAATCTTTCGTCCCGCCCTACCCGCTTGCTGCCAAGTACTAGCGATAGTGCCAGGATAACCGACCATGACGCAAGATTCTAATGCGCCAATATCTATTCCCAGTTCCAAGGCATTGGTGCTGACGACTCCCAATACTACACCGTCACGCAATCCTTTCTCAATTTCCCGGCGTTGTAATGGGAGATACCCCCCACGATAACCTCGTATGCAGTCTTTTGATTTACCTTTAGTTACGATAGATTCCTTCAAGTAAGTCACAAGGACTTCTGTGGATACTCGACTTCGTGCAAAAACAATAGTTTGAATCCCATTTTTAATTAAATTAGCGGCAATCTTGGAGGATTCATTCAATGAACTTTTACGAATTCCCAATTCCTGATTAATGACCGGAGGGTTATAAAATATAATATGTTTTTCACCGGAAGGAGCGCCATTTTTATTAATCAATGCAACATCTTCTTCAATCAATTTTTTTGCCAGTTCATCCGGATTAGCAATGGTTGCAGAACAACAAATAAATTGAGGATTGGAACCGTAGAATTGGCAGATTCGTTTTAGACGGCGAATTACGTTTGCCAAATGACTTCCGAAAACTCCGCGATAATGATGTACTTCATCAATCACGACATATTTCAAATTTTCAAATAATTTATTCCATTCCGTGTGATGGGGAAGAATGCCGGAGTGAAGCATATCAGGATTGGTGACCACAATATGTCCGGCGGTGCGGATGGCTTTGCGCGCGGTACGTGGTGTGTCGCCATCATAAGTATAAGTCTTGATATCCACTTTCATGTCAGTAATCAAATCATGTAATTCAGCAACTTGATCCTGCGAAAGAGCTTTCGTTGGAAATAAATAAATGGCTCTGGAACTTGGGTCGGATAGAATAGTGTTCACTACTGGCAGGTTATAACACAAGGTTTTTCCAGATGCCGTGGGAGTAACGATGACCACATTTTTCTTTTGCAAGATAGTATCAATGGCTAGGGATTGATGAGTATATAATTTGTGAATTCCCCTATTTTGAATCGCTGTAATCAAATTAGAATTCAATGCTTTAGGGAATTCACCATAGTCCGGAGGGCGAGGTGGAAGAATTTTCCATTCTGTCACACAAGAACGAAACTGTTTGTCGTTTTGTAAATTTTCCAATAATTGCGCAAGATTCATAGATTTAACTTTCACCTCACTCCCCATCCCCTCTTTTTGGTAAGGAGAGGGAAGAAGAAAGGTTTATACCTTGGAATAGTTTTTTCTTATATCTTCTGCCTTTCTAACCGCTGCCTCAAGAACCATCTGAGGTGTACGAAAACACAGCGAAACAAAACAAGTGACCACCGCACCCACCAGAGCGTACCAGGTAAATTCTATCTGTGGTAACCATGACGGAAACATTAATTTTGCACCGGCGGGGGTGAATATATTAAGAAAATCATTAATCCTTCCACTCAGAAATAATACCACGAAAAGTCCGGCTATGATGGCCAATACATTACCTGCATCGGAGCCTCTCGTTTTGGTAAACATACCCGTTAAAAACACACCCAACATAGGGCCCAAGATATATCCGGCAATTCCCAAGGCGATGGGGATAATCGTGATAGCCGGGTTTTTCACGTTCACATAGGCGAACGCAATGGCAATAATAATCATTAGAACCGCAAAAATTGTAGTAAATACACGCGCGGCAAAAACATAATGACTGTCTTTCTTGTGAGAGGCGAAGTAGGGAATATACCAATCGTTGGTCGCGGTAGTTGCCAGAGCGTTTAAGGCAGCGCTCAAGGAACCCATCGCCGTTGCAAACACCCCCGCTAACACAAAACCCCGTATGACCACCGGCATAACATTGAGAATATACACTCCGAAGACATCGTTGTTTTTTAAAGGTTTTAACTGAGGGTTCAAATCATAAAAGGCAATCAAGAGAACACCGATAAAGGTAAAACAAAAAGCAATGGGAACATCCATAAACGCCGCGGTAATCAGTGACCGCCTACTTTTTTTATAATCTTTGGCTGTCAGCATACGTTGTACCATATCCTGGTCAGTACCAAAAGCAGCCATGTTCGCAAAGGTCGTAGCGATAATCGCTGCAGGAAGAGTATATTTGTTTTCCAGCATAATTTTAAAAACCTCCCAAAATCTGCTGGTTGGTTTCACGGTTTCAAATCCCGTTAGAAAATATCCTTTGGTAGTGGTCATTTCCGGAACATGTTGCGCGAGTATGGAAAATCCATGCATAATACTTCCCGCCCCGATGTGATAGAGAATGGTTCCAATAGTGATTAAAGCGCTGCCAAACATCAAACTTGCCTGAATGAGATCTGTCCAAATAACGGCTTTGATTCCTCCCAGTGCCGTATAAATACAGGTAATGATGGTTAAAATAATAATAGCCCACGCATACGGCACCCAGGTATCCAAGTGATGAAATGAGACAGGTTCCTGCAAAACGAACAGACGCCACGCCAGAACCAGAACCAAGGAAGGGATATATAAGCGCACGCCGGATGCCAAAACTCGCATTAATAAAAATAGCGCGGAAACCATGTTTTTGGTTTTGATTCCAAAGCGGACCAGCAGATAATCATAGACGGTGTACACTCGATAGATATAATAAGGTTTTAAGAAATATCGTCCAATGATAATACGCCCAAGGATTACACCCATAGTCAGTTGGACATAAATCACACCCCGAGTTGCAAATCCTTCTGCGGGTGCTCCAATGAAAGTTGCGGCACTGGTTTCCGCCGCGATAATCGAGGCCATGACCGCCCACCAGGGTATTTTTCGACCACCAAGAGCATAATCTTCCAGGGTATTTTCTTTTCGGCCCATATAGAGACCGATGGCGGTGATAGTGACAAAATAAAAAATGATGATGAAACCGTCAATTAATAAGGGTGAGGTTCCCATAAATATTATTTATCACTGTTGGTTATGGATGTGTAATGACCTGAACCGTATCAGAACTCCCACGGAAAAGGCAAAGAGAAAAATACTGATGAGCTGTGCCATGGTAAATTGATAAAACGTCCAATCCTGTCCCGGTTCGCGAAATATGTCAATGATAAACCGTACCACGGAATAAACAATCAGATATGTCCAGAAAGTTTCTCCATCAAATTTCTTTCGCTTGTTCAAGGAAATCAGTAACGCGAAAATGAGCAATGCAAAAATGGATTGATAGATTTGGGTGGGATGCCGGTAAACCGGATTCGTTTGCAATATTCCATCCAAATAGCGAAATTTTACCGCCCACGGAATGAAATGTGGATTAACTTGCCTTCCATAACAGCACCCATTCATAAAACAACCCCATCGTCCGATGAATTCTCCCAAAGCCACTGCCGGCATGATGATATCGGCAACTTTCCAGATAGGTAAATGGTTGCGACGGAGAAACCAATATCCCATGAGACATGCCAAAATCAATCCGCCATACGAACTAAACCCGCTGCGGGAAAAAATAATATCGCTAAGATGTCCTTTAAATTCATCCAGGTAACTGAGAACATAAAGTATTCTTCCGCCGACAATGGCGGAAACCATAATCCAGATGGAAAGATCTAAAATTTTATCAGGATCAATTCCCTGTCGATTTGAGTCATACCATGCCCAAAGAGTGCTGGCCGAAAATGCCAGCGCTAACATCACGCCATACCAATGAATCGGACCGTATAATATTGGTTGCATATTAAGTTTCCGGTCTCCGGTCTGTGGTCTCCAATTTTGACTTTTGAACTTCAGGATTTACAGGTTCAGAGGTACCTTTCTTGTTTTCTGTTAAAGAGAGATACAAAAGCAATACTCCAACTCCAATACAAATGAAACTGTCAGCAACATTAAAAGTCGGCCAGTGATAAATTTCTTTCCAATGAAAATCTATAAAATCGACCACCCGTCCATGCCTCAACCGGTCAAGCAGATTTCCCGTGGCACCTCCGAAAATAAAAGCCAATCCGGTAAGGGCTAATTTTGACAAATCTTTGGATCGAAACAAATAAATCAAAATCGCCGCCAGAGCAATAATCGTTACGATGATAAAGAATTTCTGTTGGTTGGGAAATAAACTAAAAGCCGCTCCCGTATTGGTCGCATAGGTAATATCCACCCAATGATTTCCGCTGGTTAGATATTCCCGCGTGGAAAGAAAATGTTCCTGAACATATTGCAGAATGAGAAATTTGGTTGCTTGATCCAGAGCCAACACACACAAAGCAATCACACAAAAATAAATCAAAAGTTCTCCTCTTTATTCCCTTACCCCATCCCTCTCCCACTGGGGGAGAGACAGATAAGGGTTACTTTTCCAATTCCATCACTACCGGTATACACCGTTCGCACAATGTTGGATGAGCGGCATTCTCCCCTACCCGTTCACTATAATTCCAACACCGGTCGCATTTTTTGCCTAAGGCAACAACCACGCCAATTTCCAGTCCTTCAATTTTATCACTTTTATGCGATGCCAAGGTGTCGGATGGAATATTTTCTACCAGACTTACCTGGGAAACAATGAACAGTGCCGGGAAATCATTTATAAATTTCTTTAACAAGCCATTTTCCGCCGCATTGTTCCATAACAACAGAATTCGCGCATCCAAGGGATGTCCTATTTTCTTTTCTTTTCGCGCGAACTCCAATGCTTTGGTCACTTCCTCGCGCAAGATTAATAATATCTCCCATTCTTTTTCAATACTCTCATCCACCCATGCCGCGTTGACTTTGGGGAAATCCGCCAAATGGACACTGGATTCCGGTTGATGCAAATGCACCCAGATTTCATCCGATGTATAGGGCATTTGCGGAGCCATGAGTCTCGTCAATGTATTAGCGATTTCAAACATCACCGTTTGTCCGGCGCGTCTGCTGTTGGAATTCTTAGCAAAGGTATATAACCGATCTTTCAATATATCCAAATATATTGAACTCATGTCCACTACCAAAAAGTTGTATATCTTGGAATAGACCCGATGAAAATCGAATGCATCATACGCATCGGTACATTCCGAGATTAATCGCTGTAAGCGGTGTAATGCCCATTTATCAATCGGTAATAACTTTTCATAAGGTACGGTATTTTCCCCTGAATCAAAATCCGAAAGATTACCCAGTAAAAACCGTGCCGTGTTTCTATATTTGAAATAGGCATCCGCGATGGGTTCAATAATCTTATCGGACAGGCGAACGTCAGTCGTAAAATCTACGGAGGAGAACCAGAGCCGTAACACATCAGCACCATATTTTTGAATTATCTGTTCCGGCGCGATAACATTCCCAATAGATTTGGACATCTTTTTTCCTTCGGCATCCAGTATCAATCCATGCGTAGCGCAACTGCGATAAGGTGCCTTCTCTTCAAGCGCCACGGAGGGTAATAAGGAAACCTGAAACCAACCGCGATGTTGATCCCCTGCTTCTAAATATATGTCCGCAGGAAAACTTAAATCGTTTCTTTGCTGCAACACCGCTGACCAGCTACAACCGGAATCGAACCACACATCTAAAATGTCCTGTTCTTTTTTAAGTTCCGCATTACCGCACTTGGGACATTTGATTTCACCGGGAAATAATTGTGATAAGTCGGAAGAGAACCAGACATCCACGCCATGTTGCCGTACTTGATTAAGTAATGAATCGTAGTGATCTAATGGCAGCCAACCGTGGTCGCATTTCGCGCAATACAAAGATGGAATCGGCACACCCCACGCGCGTTGACGTGAAACACACCAATCGGGACGACTACTCACCAAATTAAAAATCTTGTCATGTCCCCAGTCAGGAATCCATTTCACAGAATCAATTTGTTTCAAGGTACGTTGGCGCAAGTCTTTGTTATCCACATTTAAAAACCACTGGCGGGTCGCCCGGAATATCAACGGTTTCCTACAACGCCAACAATGGGGATACGAATGGGTTAACTTATCGGAATGAAGTAGTGCACCTTTCTGTTTCAAAAATTCTACAATCAACGGGTTGGCTTTAAAGACATACTGTCCTTCCCATTGGCCTGCATCTTTGGTAAATATTCCTCTTTCATTAACGGGACAAAACGGTTCCAAACCATATTTCTGACCTACCACATAGTCATCCTGTCCATGACCGGGAGCGGTATGTACACAACCCGTACCGGTATCCAATTTTACAAATTCCGCATTCATAATCAAGGAATCTTTGTCATTCAAAGGATTCACTGCTTTCAATTTCTCTAGCTTGGCACCTTTAAACGTCGCACCAATCTGATACTCTTTAATGTCGCAAGTCTTCATCACCTGCTCTACTAACTCTTTAGCAATAATCAGGTATTCTTCGCCCACATTGACTATGGAATAATCAAAAGTCGGGTGAACAGTAATTCCTAAATTGGCAGGTAATGTCCAAGGAGTTGTTGTCCAAATAACAAGATAAACATGACCACCCCCAACCCTCTCCTTAATTAAGGCGGGGGGATTGAGGAGTTCAAACTTTACATAAATCGAAGGCGATTGATCCTCTTCGTATTCTAATTCTGCTTCTGCCAATGCCGTCTGACATTCTGTGCACCATAATATTGGCTTTAACCCGTGATAGATATAATCTTCATTTGCCAATTTACCGAACACTTCCAGAATCTTCGCTTCATATTCCGGATGCATGGTTAAATAGGAATTATCAAAATCGCCCAAAACTCCCAACCGTTGGAACTGTTCACTCTGCAATTTCTGATATTTAGTAGCATACTCCCGGCATAATTTGCGTAACTCGACTTGGGTGACTTCCATCTTCTTATTGCGCAATTGTTTTACAACTTGATGTTCAATAGGCATTCCGTGACAATCCCAACCGGGGACATAAGGCGCATCAAATCCTTGCATGGTCTTATATTTCATGATCATATCTTTGAGAACTTTATTGAACGCCGTTCCCAAATGCACATCCCCATTCGCATAGGGCGGACCGTCATGCAAGATATATTTCTTCGCTCCTTTACGCTTATCCCGTAAAAGATGGTACAACTTCATTTCCTGCCACTTCTTCAGCATTACCGGTTCCCGCTGAGACAGATTGGCTTTCATGGGAAATTCCGTCTTTGGTAAATTTAATGTATTTTTATAATCCATAAGAACTCATAAACATAGGATATAGGAATTAGGAGATAGGAGTTAGGTAAAAAAACACCTTAATCTTAAATCCAGAAATGCTAAATTTCTCTTAATACGATAGCAAACTTAACAACATAGTTTCAAGTTTCAAGTTTCAGGTCTCAAGTTGGGAGAATGGAAAGGGGTTAAATAAGTAGGGGTGTTGAGAAATCTTTTAAAGAAAACCTCTACTCGCTACGTCCGGAGGCCTTGCGGAGTTCTTCCATGTCCGTTTGGTCCACCGTGCGACCAAGCGTCTGACACTTTTTCGCGTCTGCCCAAGCCTTGTCGTAGTCCCCCTTGGTGATGTAAGCGCAGCAGCGGTACTTGTAGAGCAAGCCTTCTCTTGGATCCAACTCCATAGCCTTTGACCAATCTGCAATAGCCTTGTCGTAGTCCCTCTTGGCGTTGTAAGCAAGACCACGGTACTCGTAGGGGATAGAAAAATCTGGCCGCAACTCTATAACCTTTGACCAATCGGTAATCGCCTTGTCATAATCCTTTTTTCCGTAGTAAGAAAAGCCGCGATTATGGTAAGCATCATAATCATTCGGATCCAACTCGATGGCCTTAGAGCAATCGGCAATACCTTTTCCGAAATCACCTTTCTCGTTAAAGGCTCTGCCCCGGTAGGAGTAAGCTTCGGCCAAAGTCGGGTCCAACTCGATAGCTTTTGAGCAGTCAGCAATAGCCTTGTCATAATCGCGTATATCTGGTCTGAATGCTGTCTCCGCCTGCCAGAGATAAGTCATGGCCTCGCGCTGGAGGCGAATTGTAAAACCCCCAAACTGCCATCCGCCCGTTTCACCTTCTAGTCCGGCATCGGTCAGGCGGAGTTTCAGTGAACCTTCCGAACCCCTGAAGAACCAAAGGACATCACCTGTCGCAGCCCAATTTGATCCTCCGGTTGGGCTCATCACAATAGGGTAGACTACATTACTATCCTTCTTTAGTTGAGAGTTGGAAACCAGTTCTCCTGTGAACGTTTGTTTCTCTTTAGGCTTATCAGGGCAGGTTACTTCTGCGCGAATCAGAACCCCCTTTTGTTCAGTGAAGACCAGATGAAGGCGACACCGCATGTCCCCCCTAGCGATTGTGCCGATATAACTTGTGCCCGGAACGGTTGCCAGACAAAGTTTCTGAAATGCCACCTTTTCTTCTGCTTTTCGCTGTTCCTGTTCTTTTCTTTGCTGCTCTTGAAACACTAGATTACTACTGGTCCCCTGTTGCGTACTGTAAGAAGTTTGAGAATGCTTGGAAACAGTAGATCGACCTAGTAACGAAATGATTCCCAAAACCACGAGAACGAACCCTAACCGGTGCAGTACTTTAGCCAGGCCTACAGGTGGAATTTCCTGTGACATAGACGATGTCTCCTATCATTAGCGATTCAATATCTTCAAGATGGCCTCGATTGTTCCTGCGGACAAGTTCCCTCTCAACTCATTGATCTTCTTTTGGATATCGCCACGATTAAGTTGAACAATCTCGAGAGACGCTTCTGGTGACAAGCCCAACTCCTCGAGTTCTTTGGTTCGCTCTTTGAGCGCGGTCATTTTCACCTTTTCTGCAATCATCTTGCTTGTTTCTGTAACACTCAATTCAGCAGCACGTGCGAGACCACCTAGAGGTTTTATAGTACCGATGTTCAAGCGATTGAGTATTATCCCTAGGGATGGAATGAGCTGCGTACCATTGCCCGACCGAATTCTTCCAATAAGTTGATTTTCGTCATCCGCAGAAATCTGCGCAGGCAAACCGGCAATATCTCGAATAACAGCGACTGTCGCTTCGTCCTTTGCTGACAGAATATCACCCCAAGTATTACCGGGCGACCGTGCCCATTCCCGCAAACGTTGACTGATAAGGTCCTCTAAGACTTTTCGTACTCCCTCTTCACCTCCATTGTTCAGATATTCGATAGCGTAATCTTCGCTTGGAGTCCAAGTTGTTGCCACAGTAACTTCCAACTCTGCGTTATCATGTGCCCTTACACTCTGAGGAGACAAGTCCTGATGAACTTTGGTTATGTTAATAGGAATTGCACCGAAAACGACTGGATAAAAAGGGAACAACCTATAGCCTTCTCTCTTGATTTGCCTCGTTCGCTTTCCGAAGAAAGTTACAACAGCAACCTGTGGAGGGTCGGCAGGAATTCGACGTAGTGAGGTCGCAAGGAAAACAAGGACGAAACCAATCAAAATAATAATCCATTCCATATGTCTATCCCTCCATCAATGACACTATCGAAGAACCACCCAGCAAAGCTATTATATAATCCACACTGTATGAACTACCCCAAGTCGAGTCACCTTTTTTTGAACAACCTAACAGATAAACAATAACGCCGCTCAAAAACACAGATGCAATTATTACAACTAAAACAGTCGCACATGATTTCTTTGATGACACATTCATTTCTGCACTCCCGTTCTGAAAACTAGATTTACAATATTAAGAATGATTTGCACATAACTTATCGAAATATTTCAAACGCACTAATATTAGTATTCCATTTGCATCTTTGTCAAGTACAAGAAAGACTGGATTCCCGGTCCGATAAAAAGAATCAGGACTCAAAAGGATACTTTCGCGGGAATGACGGGATGGGGAAGAAAAGCGAGATCACCACGCTTCACTCGTGACGACAAGATGCTGGATTTTCTATCACAGTTGAGAATGACTCGAAGGAAAGGTTAACAAGAGGAAGCTAATGGGACTACTGGTCGGAAAGTCGATAATGTTTCTATTGACTCATTCTTAGAGATAATGTACCATATATAAGTTAGGTTGATAATAAAATATAATAGAAAGGAGGCAAGCATGGTAACAAGTAGATATCGGAGGCCGGGGAATAAGGTGCCAGAGGTGTATCGAGGGAAGGCGCTGGAGGAGCGGATTCGGAGGGCTTTGGAGAGTATGTATTCGTCGGATAAAAAAACGGTAGGGACGAAGGACGTACGGCGGTTCTTAAGGGGATTTTCAGAACCGGGGATAGGAGTGGAGTTGGTATTGATTGTGGAGAAAAGTCCATTGAATTCAGTGTGGGCGCGGGGAAGATGCGGGGATAAGATATATTCGTACATAGGGAAAACGGGTACTCAGTATGTGAAAGAGTATAAGAAACCGCGTAATCCCCGAACAATTGCTCAGCAAGAACAGAGGATGAAGTATAAGGAAGCGGTGGGGATGTGGAGAGTATTGCCGGAGAGTGAGAAAGAGGTTTATCGCCAGAAGGCGGTAAATTTGCCAATGACGGGGTATAACCTGTTTATAAGAAGTTATTTGAAAACAACTTAATTACTCCGATATGCACGATTATATTGGTTATAGTAAGTGAAGTTGCCAGAGTGATAACGAGAGATTCTTCACCCTAAAGAGCAGGGTTCAGAATGGGATTAATAGTAAAAAGGTATTGCTGGGAATGTATACCGATCCATAACTGGTGCGGTATTATCGGTAGTATTTATGAGAGCGGTTATAAATGGAGGTACGATGCGTTTAAAAAACACTGTCCCCAATGTGATTCTGCGCAGGTTAAAAAGAATGGAAGAAGTCGTCATGGGAAGCAAAGATGGCTGTGTAAAAGATGTGGTACGACGTATGGATGGAAGAATGTCGCGAGTAAGTTCCTTCGACAAAAGATATGGTTTAAACGCTGGATTATCGAAGGATATACGCTACGGCAATTATCCGCGCAGAGTGGTCATAGTCGCTATTATGTACGGCAGACGGTGCGGTATTGGTTGGAGCGGGCTCCGGTAGAAAGCCTATCCGTTTCAGAATGTCGGTATGTCTTACTGGATGGAACGTTTTTGGAAAATCGCCGGGGTCTGTTGAGTGTCATGCACGCTCCGGAGTATAGAGTCTTTTATAGTGCCTATGGTCTGAGCGAAGGCCTCCGGGATGTAACCCGATTTTGTACATTTCTGCGGGATCAGGGACTTTGTCCGATTAGCGCGACCATTGATGGGAACCCGCATTTGACAAGGGTTTTAAAGACTCTTTGGCCACAGATCTTCATTCAACGTTGTTTGGTTCATGTGCAACGTCAAGGATTGAGTTGGTGTCGTCGGAATCCCAAGAGAACCGATGCCAAACATCTTCGGCAGATTTTTCTCCAAGTGATGTCCATTCGTTCTTTGCAACAAAAAGAGGATTTCCCGGGTCAGATTCAACAATGGGAAGAACGCTTTGGTCAAGCCATCCATCAAGCCCCGGAATCCGGCTGGGTCTTTAGTGATCTTAAACGGGCACGGAGTATGTTGCTTTCCGCTCTGCCGAATATGTTCTATTATTTTCAAGACCCTCTCATCCCAACCTCCACGAATGCGTTGGAAGGATATTATTCTCGTCTCAAGCAAAGATATCGGCAACATCGAGGACTCGCAAAGCGTTTCCGAAAGACCTATTTCCAATGGTATACTTATTTATGTCCCAAGTAATCTTTGAAAAACATTTTTTCTATCTAATTAGCAATACCTTTTTGCTATTAATCCCAGAATGACAGAGTAGAGCGAGATTGCTTTGGTTGTAAAGAACACTCCCTCGCAATGACAAAAAGGGAGTAGGACAAGTTGTAATTTACCCACCTTTTTTAACGTATTTTTTCCATTTTTATAGCAAGCCTGGATAAGAGTTGCTTTTTTCAATTCTTATCTAACTCCGTACTATCTCCGTATTGTCTTCGTACTTGCTCCGTTTCAGGTTCGTTGGTTATCCAGTATTGGTTTGGAATTCATTCGAGTGTTATCCGGGGACAATAACAAAACAGTTCCGAGTTTCTAGTTTCTAGTTCCTAGTTAAAAGAAGAAAAGAAATTACTCCCCTTTTTCCTCAATTGAGAACGAATTATCTCAATTGATTTATTTATGATAATATAAAGGAAAATGTTAAATGGTTAAATAAAGGAAGGCGTCGGGAAAGAAAAGAGCTCATTCCCGACGCAGATAAACGCTCAAGTTCCCGATGCATCTTCAAATGGGCTAAAGCCCAACGAACCGTACACTAAAGTGTCGTAGAAGGTGAAGCCCTCGACTAAAGTCGGGTAGAACACGAAGATTCAAAACGATGGTAATACAACCCAAGAAAATCACATTGTTAGGCACAGGGAGTTGGGGATTGGCGTTGGGGAGGTTATTGGCCAATAAAGGATTCCCCATTACTATGTGGGATAAGGACACTCCCGCTCTGGAGATTCTGCGCAAGACTCACAAACATCCCAAATTATTGCCCTGGCTTACCCTACCCGATTCGATAAGCATAGTAGATGAAGTCCGAGAAGCTGTCGAAAATGCCGATTTTATTATTCTGACCGTACCGTCTCATGCCGTGAGACCTGTCACGTTAGAAATCTCCCGTTTCATTCCCCCAAATGCCATTATCGTGAATTGTGCCAAAGGGTTGGAACCGGATTCCATGAAGACGATGACGGAAGTCTTGAAAGACACCTTGGTGATGACTCCTGGTGACAATATCACCGTCCTGTCCGGACCCAGTCATGCGGAGGAAGTCAGTAAAGATTTGCCGACAACGGTGACGGTCAGCGGAAGTGGCAAGGAAAATTTAGTCAAGGTGCAGGAATTATTCATGTCTCCCCGGTTTCGCGTTTATACCAATACAGACTTAATCGGTGTGGAAATGGGGGGTGCGTTAAAAAATGTCATCGCGATCGCTGCCGGTGCCTGTGACGGCATGGGGTTTGGCGATAATACCAAAGCGGCGCTCATCACGCGAGGGTTGGCAGAAATGATGCGATTAGGAGTCAAACGCGGCGCTCATCCGGCGACTTTCTCCGGCTTGGCCGGATTGGGTGATTTGGTAGTGACCTGCGCCAGCCGGCATTCCCGGAATCGGAAATTCGGTGAACTCCTTGCTCAAGGGTACACTGCCGATAAAGCTTTGGAAGAAATCGGTATGGTGGTGGAAGGCGTAAAAACTACGGAAGCCGCTTATAAACTGGCAAAAAAATATGCAGTGGAAATGCCCATTACCCAGGAAGTCTATTCCGCGCTCTACCAAAATAAATCTCCTCAGCAGGCCGTTTTGGATTTAATGACCCGTGACCCGAAAGCGGAAATATAAAAAAAGTTTCTGGTTCCGAGTTCCTAGTTTCTAGTTCCTCGATTATCTTACCGGCCTATGGAGTAATATTCAAACCCCAGCGCTTCCATTTGTTCGGGATCATATAAATTGCGCCCGTCAAAAACCAACGGTCGTCTCATGATTTCTCGAATCTTTTTAAGGTTTAATAATTTAAACTCATTCCATTCCGTGACAACAACGAGGGCATCGCAGCCTTTTGCCATTTCATAAGAACTCTTGCAATAGTCCAGCTTCGGAAAAACCTTTTTAGTATTTTCCATGGCGATTGGATCATACGTTTTGATATTTACTTTTTCATCCAATAAAAGACGAATAATCTCCAATGATTTCGCATCCCGAATATCATCGGTATTGGGTTTAAAAGCCAATCCCAGAATCCCAAAGGTTTTCCCCTTAAGCGGTTTGGCAACATCTTTCATACGGTTCACAAAATTCTCCACGCGCCTTTTATTTATTTCAATCACCGATTTTAATAGTTTGAAATCCTCCCCATATTTCGCGGCAGTATGAATTAATGAATCGGTATCTTTCGGAAAGCAGGACCCGCCAAAACCCAGCCCGGCTTGGAGAAATGCCGACCCGATTCGGGAATCATAACCCATTCCCTTGATTACATGCGAGACATCCGCGCCGGCTTTTTCGCACACATTGGCAATGGCATTAATAAATGAGATTTTCGTTGCCAGAAATGCATTGCTGGCATATTTGATTAATTCCGCCGAATTAACATCCGTGATTAACATGGGCCGTTCCAGCGGAGCGTAGAGTTCCAGTAATTTCATGGCTACATGTTTATTGGGAGCACCGATTACGATTCGTTCCGGGTAAAAAGTATCGTTGATGGCGGAACCTTCTCTCAAAAATTCGGGATTGGAAACTACATCAAAATCAATATTTTGCCGTTTGTTGGTTTCAATAATATTTCGCACCAAGTCTCCCGTACCGACAGGGACGGTGCTTTTATTCACAATCACTTTATACCGGTCAATGGATCTGGCAATTTCCTTGGCGGCAGTAGAAACGTAGGATAAATCCGTTTCTCCGTTGGGTTTTGGAGGAGTACCCACACAAATAAAAATAACATCGGATTTTTTTACTCCCTCCGAAATTTTTGTTGTGAAAGTCATCCGCCGGTCATTTTTATTACGATTGACCATCTCTTCAAGCCCGGGTTCATAAATCGGCATGACCCCTTTATTAAGCATATCCACTTTTTCTTTTTCTTTATCTACGCAAACAACTTCATTACCCAGGTCGGCAAATACCGCTCCAGTAACCAACCCTACATATCCGGTTCCTATGACACAAACATTCATTTTCTTCTCCTTAAAATTTATTTAACTGCGGTTTTAAACCATGCGACAGTTTTTTCTAATCCCTCATCAAGTGAAATTTTAGGTTCCCACTTCAATTTTTCTTTCGCTAGACTGATATCCGGCTGACGCTGTTTGGGATCATCCACAGGCAAAGGTTTGAAGACAATTTTACTGGGTGTTCCCGTCAAGGCTTTAATCTTTTTCGCAAAATCGAGAATCGTCATTTCCGCCGGATTTCCCAAATTCACCGGCAAATGATATTCCACCTTCAACAACCGGAAAATCCCTTCTACCAAATCAGATACATAACAAAAACTTCTGGTTTGTTTTCCGTTCCCATAAACGGTCAGTGGTTTTTTCTTAATCGCCTGTACCATGAAATTGGGTACGACACGCCCATCATTTAACCGCATGCGCGGTCCAAAGGTATTAAAGATACGGATAATTCTGGTATTCACTTTGTGATACCGATGGTATGCCATGGTGATGGCCTCAGAAAATCGTTTTGCTTCGTCATAACATCCACGAGGGCCAATTGTATTAACATTCCCCCAATAGCTTTCTTTTTGTGGATGTTCCAGCGGATCGCCGTATATTTCAGACGTGGATGCCATCATAAAGACCGCATTTTTCACTTTTGCCAACCCCAACATGTTATGTGTACCCAAAGAGCCCACTTTCAAGGTCGGGATTGGATGTTCCAGATAATCGATGGGACTGGCGGGAGACGCAAAATCAAGAATATAATCTATTTTCCCGGGAATCTTTAATTCCTTACAAATATTATGTTTGATGAATTTGAATTTCGCAGATTTAATAGATGCGATATTATCCATTGATCCGGTAATCAAATTATCTACGGCAATCACCTGATGTCCTTCTGCAATCAGCCGTTCGCATAAATGGGAGCCGATAAATCCAGCCCCTCCTGTTACAATTGTCCTCGGCATAGTACTCCTTTTTTATTTAGTATCGTGACGTATCTGAATTCCCTCAAAATCAAATTTGAATGGAATCACCTGGCAAACGTTTTCCAGTTCATGAGAGATACGCCTTTTATCTCCAACAAACAGAAGGCAGCCTCCTCCTCCAGCGCCAGTCGCTTTTCCGGCAATTGCTCCTGTCTTACAAGCTCGTTTAAAAATATCCTCAATCCGTGGGTTTGTGACACCCTTACCTATTTTCTTTTGTCCTTCCCAATTCTGATTCATTAAATTGGCAAATAAACGCAAATTCCCTTTTTCCAATGCACCGGCCATTTTCTGTGCGGCGTCACGAATTTGAATTAGTCCTTCAATAGTTTTTTTATTTTTATTTTTAAAATTCCGCATGACTTCTGTGACAATATTACTCGAAGATCGGCTTTTTCCGGTATAACACAAAACCAAATGCTCTTCGAATTGGTGTAGAAAAGATTTCGTTAACTTAATGGGATGTACTTCCACCTTATCCATGTGAAACGTCATATAATTAATCCCGCCAAACGCCGCGGCATACTGATCTTGGCGTCCCCCGGATATTCCAAGCAATTTCTCCAACCAATATGATTTTCCCGCCACATCAGCAACATTCAAATCATTATTGATTAATTTCAACCAAACAATATTCATAGCGGCGGATGTGCCCAAACCGGAAGAAGCTGGAATATCGCTACGATACTCCACACCTATTTTATCTTCCTTATCAATAATAATTTTCCCTTCTACATATTTATTAATCGCAGCATTTACGACGGTTCCCCCTTCTTCATCCGAATATGGAGGGACATCGGTCCACCCACCGGCAAAATCAATACGCACCGGTGCCCGTACCATCGTAACACTCATTGATATACCTTTTTCATTAACATTAAACTTACTTGATTAGCATTCCCGCGTAACCATTAACCTGGGAATAATCTCCGGTGACATCGCCGCTAGTTACATATTTTACCAATTCAGCACTGGACGCCCCTAATTCTTTCGCCGCTAATAACAGGGTCATTACTCCATTCATCCCACAATACGACAATCCAAATCGTTTAATCCCCTTGGTTAATTCTTCTGTCTCCAGGTGTGCGATATCATTAATTACTTTTTGATCCTTCCGGTTGGCCATTTCCTGAGTCAAATCCTGGGATAAATCGCTTGTCGCCACTATCACTACTCTTCGATCAAATGAATGAATAGAACGCACAATCGCCTTGCTTAATTCTTCACACAACGCAATATTGATACGGGTGGGCAATAATATGGGAATTATCTTGAAACTTTTTCTTGCAAAATATTGCATGACCGGTAATTGTACTTCAATGGAATGTTCCTTTTCATGAGGATGCGGGTCATCGGACATATTTTTCATAGACGCTTTAATGTCCTGCACCAGTCGTTGATTAATCTCCAAATCTCCCAAGGGTGTTTTCCATATCCCGCGTGGAAAAATAGCTGCTTGCCCGGTTTTTTGCGTATGTATGGGGCCAAGAATGATAAAATCATCCGGGGTTTCAACTTTTCGATACGTTTCCACGAGAACTTTCCCACACCAGTCGTATCCCGCATGAGGAGTCAATACGCCCATGACCGGTTCGGGAAAAACTTTGGAAACGGGAGACAACTGTTGAATTAATTCACGTATCTTTTCCGCAGATCCCGGATAGAAATGTCCCGCTACAACCGGATGACGAATAATCATTTCAGAAACACTGCTTTCTTCCATAAAAATAGATTTCAGATTTAAGGTTTCAGTTTTTTCCTGAACGCTGGAACCTGTTTTCTTACATTTTTACTTACATTATATCACTGGGACTGTGCCGGAGGCGGGGTACTTGGTTCGGGCGCTGTATCCGTATGTTTTGAAATTTTCATGCTAATCATACCCAAGATAATCACAACTAATATAAATATCACCGCACAAACGGTTTTTAGAGGAATTGTTTTCCCTTCCAGACGAGTTTCCCACAACCGGCCAGCATAAAAGCCGACTAAAAAAAGTACTACTCCGCTAACGACATAATAGAGAAGCATGGTTTTTAGAGAACCACTTCCTCCTCTTGTTTACATACACCCACAACTACCACCGCAGCAGCCTCCTCCGCCCGTGGAAGACGGGCTGGAGCTAGGAATTCCATTGGATTTACCAATTCCAAAAGCGGATAATTGGATTTCCACTTTGGGACTACTGCACGTCGGACAAACAACACATTCCTTGTCTTCCGAAGTAAATACCAGTTTTTCAAAATTTCGATTACAATCGCTACATTGAAACTCAAAAAGGGGCATAATCTCTCCTTTCTATTGGAAGATTTATACTATCTATTCTATTGATTTCTGTCAAGTTAGTGGTCAGACAATATATTGGGAGAAGGCGTCTTTATTGATAGCATACTCATAAGCATCCTGCCCACGAATTTTATTGACCATAATCAAATTTTTCAGACATTGGTCAAGGGTTTGCATCCCCATTTTTCCACTGGTCTGAATTAAAGAAGGTATTTGATGAGTTTTGCCTTCGCGGACTAATGCCCGAACCGCGATTGTACCGAACATAATTTCCAGAGCGCAAACCCGACCGCTTCCATCCAATGTCGGTACGAGTGCCTGACAAAGAACTCCAGCGAGACTATTCCCCAACTGTGTTCGAATCTGCGATTGTTGATGGGGTGGAAAAATATCAATAATGCGGTCCACCGTTGTTGCCGCCGAATTGGTATGCAATGTTGCAAATACCAAATGACCGGTTTCTGCTGCCGTAATCGCCAATTGAGTGGTTTCCAAATCTCGCATTTCACCTACCAGAATAATATCAGGATCCTCACGTAGAGCGGAACGCAGCGCATTGGCAAAAGAATGGGTATGCGCGACGATTTCTCTTTGGTTGATCATGCAATTTTTATTCCCATGAACAAATTCAATAGGGTCTTCGATAGTAATAATATGTTCATTGCGATGGATATTGAGATTGTCAATGAGAGCTGCCAAAGTTGTAGATTTGCCCGACCCTGTTGGACCCGTCACCAATACGAGACCGCGTTTTAAACGGTTCAATTCAAGAATAGAATCCGGTAATCCTAAATCGTGAACAGACTTGATCTTGGTGGGGATGACTCGAAATACGGCACCTTCTCCTCTGCGCTGGTTAAAGACATTGACTCTAAATCGGGATAATCCTTGCAATTCCAGAGAAAAATCTATTTCCAGTTGTTCTTGAAACCGTGCTTTTTGCTCATCCGTTAATATATCATAAAGCATGGTATGGACTTCTTCGCGAGAAACAGCCGCATCCGTTACAGGCTGCAATTGTCCATTAATACGTAACATCGCCGGAGCACCCGAGGAAATATGCAAATCGGACGCATTTTGTTCAATCGTCATTTGTAATAATGTTGTTATATCCATATATACGCTTTAAACCGGTTAGATTTCCAATTCACCAAATTTTTGATAAATTTCCTCCATGCTAATTATTCCTTTTTGGGCATTTTCTATGGATTGACGAATTATAGGATCAAATCCCTCTTTTTCAGACATCTTCAAAATTATATCCACATCTTTTCCCGTTCCCAAAAGTTTTTTAACAGGTTTTGCCGGGATAAAAATCTCCAAAATATTTTGGTATCCAATATATCCCGTTTGGTCGCATTTAGCGCATCCGGTTGAATGATAATAAGATTTCTTAGCCGCCTTTTTTGTTGATTTCTCTGTAGGTTGTTTCGTTGAATTCAGAATCCTACAAGAAGGACACAAAGACTGAAATTGTGCACCCGCTATGATGGAGAGTAGATACGATTTTAATACAGATGGTTTTATATTCCGGTTTTGTAAACAAATTAATGTTTCGTTCACAGATAAATAAGGCAATGTACCAATAATTAATTTTTCACGGACACTGGCATCAAACACGGTTCCCAATAAATCTTCCGAATCCGCCAAATCCACCATTAAAACATCCCCTCCTAAAATCAGTGACTGGTGAAAAATTTCTTTCAATGCTATCCCTTGCATTTTTTCCTGGGACAATTGGATATAACGGTCATCGGTAATGGTGAATGTCTTTTCAATCGTAATAATTTTACGCTTTTCATTTTGAATCCCTTGCAACAACATATAGGCTAACCGGGTTCTCAACCAATCCGATTTACTGGAAATCAAAATAACACCACCTGTCCGGGACAACTGTAAAAGAACTCTCTGAAATAAAGGGCCCAAGGCTTGTTCATCCAATGAAACCGGGGAATTTATTGTTTGGTGGATTCGTAAGGTTAATAATTCACCTCTTGCCGTTATCAAAACGACCCCTTCAAGTTGTATTGTATTTTGACCCGTATGGAAAGCTATGGTACCTGATTGAAAAACGTGTTGTTTGGTAAAATCAAACTGAAAGACAATTTTTACACGAGAAAGTAACGCAAGATAAATTTCTTGAGAGAGCGATTCTTTTGGTACCAACTGCTTTTCGATCCGATATCGAATACGGACATCTTTTCCGGTTGGTTCGAAATGAATTTCATCGGCCTCAAATGTTATCGCATCTTCGATATATTTCCTGAAAAAATCCAAAGAACCGGGATGTGTTAAATGCGTATAGGATACTGCCGATTCCGAAGGTCTTAGGGAAAGAGTTCCGAATATAGACTCTAAAACCTGCTGTATATTACTGGGACGGGCAAGAGCAGGCCGGATTTTACATTTCGTGATAGATTCCAAATCTGCGATGGTTTTGCTGTCCGTGGGGTCGGACATCACAACAGTCAACTCGTCATCAACGCGAATTAACGGCAAGACATTATAACTCACCAAAACTTCTTGGGGAATGGACTTCACCAGATCAAGATCAATCATATCCAAGTTTAAATGGACATAGGGCATATCCAATTGTTGGCTGAGGATAAAGTTTAAATCATCTTCAGAAATCCAGTGATTCTGGATTAAAATCGTTCCCAAGCGCTGTTTGGTGCTTTTTTGTTCCTGGAGCGCGTGTTCCAACTGGTCGGTGGAAATCAAATGACGATCGAGTAGAATTTCCCCCAGTTTGGAAACATGCTTTTTCATAGACGTTTTTTAATCATGTAGCCAATTAACTATTAAACCATCTCGGATTCTGTCTCGCTCACATATAGAATGCGGGAACAATCTTCACATCGAACAATACGTTCTTGCTTGTGGACTTCGTTAATGACCTGTGGCGGGAGAGTCATAGAACAACCCTGGCAAACATTTCCCCGGATAGGCACCAGTGCCGAACCAGACCATTTCAACGAAATCCGGTTATAGGTTTTCAAGAGATTGGGTTCAATCGCGTCCGAGAGAGAGCTACGCTTGGTTTCTGCCTCTTTGAGTAAAGATTCTAATCGTGCCATCTCCATCTTAAATCTTTGTTCTGTCTCTGCAAACCGGACTTTTTCCTGTTGGACAACCACTTTTATCCGGGTGGCCTCCTCTTTGGATTTATCGATTGCTTCCATAATTTCTAAAAGAGCATCCTCCAGTTTGGATTTCTTCGACTTAGCATCCTCAATTTCATGCTGCATCGCTTTATACTGTTCGTTGGTTTTCACTGAATATAACTGCGAACCTAACTTCTGGATTTCCTCTTCCCGCGTTTTCAAATCCAGTTCTTTCGCATGGCGCTCTTTTATAGCCACTTCCGATTTCCCAACCAAGTCTTTTTCCTGGGCGAGAGCGGTGGTAAGTTTGCTTTGGTGCATTTCCAATTGACGGGGAATATCTCCCAATTCCGCCTTTATTCGTAAAATATGGTTATCCAGTTCCTGTAATTCTAACAACTGTTTTAAATACATAATTTCAAAAAATTACCTATTTCCTTTCATTTAATAGCCTTTAATTTATACCATTCTTAGACGAATTAGTCAAAAAAATTATGCGGGCTTGTTTGGGAATGCCTTTTGTGTTCAACCAATTATGGTAATATCAAGTATATAGTAGTGATGGTTTTTATCGTTTATTTGTTATTGGAGGAATTCTTATGAATCCCGTCAAATATTTTTCGAAAAAAAATAGCTCTCTCCAAAATAAAGGAGAAGATCACCGGTCGAATATATCTGAGTTCCGTGTTCTCGAGAACAGCGAGAGCATAAATCTTAAATCTAAAATATGCATTCTCCTATTTTCTGTTTTTGTGTTTACAATAGCAACCTTCGCCTTTTCTTCACAACCAGAGACTATAAACGAGAAACCAGAAACTGTTAAATACGACCTTGCTTTACAACGGGATATCTATCGCTATACCAATTACACCGGTTCTCGGGCTCTTTCCAAATTAATCCTGTTGGATGTCCAGGACAGTCGGTCATCGCAAGAAAAAAATGGCGGATTACTCCAAGACCAAACTACCGACAAGGATTGGAAAAGACCTCTCCCCATTATGCTTTCCGACTTATTTACCACCGAAATGCAACGCGCCAGTCTCATTAAATTAATTCCAGCAACATCCGATAATCTGGACTATCGTCTTACCTTAAAAATTATCTCCCTGTATGCTGGAACAAAAGAAAATAGCTCAAACTCCGGGATCAAACATTGGTTTGCACCCCGCATCGCCCACGGTTACGCTGATCTCCAAATCATCCTCTCCGATAAATCCGGTAAGGAAATCTCCAATACCGATTTTATCGCCAATGCTCAGCAGGAACTCGGTCGATTCTCCAATAACCACCTTGCTGCCGTTAAAGTCCTCGGTCTGGCTCTCCGCGAGTCCATCGCTTCTTTCCTACAAGACTTGGATTCCCGTCTCCAATTACCCAAATAATTAACTAGGAACTAGAAACTAGGAACTTGGGACTATATAATATCGGCATGAGTCGTCCTGTAGTTGTTTTTACTTTATGTTATATATTGGGAATTTTGCTTACGAGTTTTTTCCAAATTTCCACAGGTCTTCTTTTCTCGATTCTTTTCATAATTATTTGCATTTCTATCTTGATTCATTCCTATGCAAAGAAAATTAATTCTGTTCTATTAATCCTTTCATTTATTGTATTGGGATTATTTCGCACCGCACAAGTGGGAGAAATATCTACCCACCAATTATTGGGAATGGAACAATACTCCAACGAACATGAATTTGTGTTCACCGGTCGTATCGTGGGTAATCCATTTTTATCATCACAACAAATTTCTTACATCGTTGACCATATAGCGATTCAAACGTCCAATGGGTTTGAACCGGTCAGTGGGAAATTATTGGTTAATCTTAAAAACAACGTATCCAATCAATATTTTTTATATAATGACCCCATTTTCGCCATGGGACAAATTCAAATTCCTCCCCTCCCTAGAAATCCTGGAGGATTTAATTACCGCGAATATCTGGTACGGCATGGAATTTACGGAATCGTCTATCTTAAAACCAATCGGATTTTTCTCGATACAAATATGCCTGAATCGAACTTTGCTCATATCCTGAATCTGATTCCTCATTGTGGTTCAGAGATTCGTTATGAAATTGTTACAATAAACAATAAACTCATTCCAACTCCTTTCGCTGCTCTTGCCAACGGTATTTTTCTCGGTCTCCAATCCGATATACCCGATGAGATAAAGGATATTTATCGTAAAGCAGGGATATATCATCTGCTGGTTGTGAGCGGAGGACATGTATGGATGATGGGACTATTGGCTTTCGTCCTATTTCGCTCATTTTGTTTTAAACGTCGCTCCTCTGCAATCTTCACGATTCCCATCATTCTATTCTACGGCTTCATCGCGGGATTCTCTCCACCGGTAACCCGTGCCGTTATTATGGCAGTCATCATATTATTGGGTTTAATTCTCCGTCGGGATACCCAAGTCATTAACAGCCTCTCTCTTGCGGCCTGCATCATTTTACTTTTAAATCCCTACGAACTTTTTGATTCCAGTTTTCAATTTTCCTATCTGGCAGTGTTAGGAATTGCGACTCTAAGCCCGATACTGGAATCCATTTATCCCTTGAGAAGACCGCAAATTCTCATGAGGATTATCTACTGCACCCTGAGCGCTTTTATTACTCTGATACCATTAATGGCAAAATACTTCAACCTTATACCCGTTTATTCGATGTTAACAAATATCGTGAACGCCCCATTAATTTCAATTTCTTTGCCCGCCTCTTTCTTAACAGGAATATCGTATCCCCTCTCACCCAATCTCGCTCAATTTATTGCCAATACCAATTGGCTTATCTTACGAGTCCTAACTAAAACCACGGAATATATCGTCAATTCATCCGGTGCTTATATTATTGTTCCCAGTTGGCCTTTATGGCGAATATTGGTATATTACTTTTTTCTTCTTTGCTTTATCTACGCTTTTAATCCCTTACAAGATCCTCCCGATTACCGTTTTCGGAAACACTGGCTCTATGCCGTTATGGTCTATTGTATTTTGTGGATTTTCATTCCTGTATCATGGAATCACCATTCGGAACTCAAGGTCACATTTTTGGATGTAGATCAGGGAGATTGTATTGTCCTGGAATTTCCCAACGGAAAATCTGCACTGGTTGACGGTGGAGGTCGGGAACCGCTGGATCATGGCAAACGGGATATTCTCCCCTATTTATTTTCACACGGGATTACTCATGTTGACATGATAGTATTTACCCATCCCGACAGTGACCATGCTGGAGGGTTGATTAGTGTTCTCGAAAGAGTCCCCGTTAATTTGGTTTTAGTAAACGGTTGGCCGGAAGCGAAAGAAAAACAATATCTCCACGCCCTGAGCCTTGTCCAATCAAAAAATATTCCTTGCCAGATTGTTCATCGCGGACAAGAAATTCCCGATTTTGAACCCTGTCGAATTGAAGTTCTCAATCCACCTGAGTCCTTTCTCACTGGAACACCAGCGGACGATAATAATAACGGAATCGTGTTACGAGTCTCCTACGGCGATTATCAATTTCTCTTAACCGCTGATATCCAATCCGAAGCAGAACTAGATATGTTGAATGCCAACGTCCCACTAAATTCCACGATATTAAAAGTTGGACATCACGGGTCGAAAGCATCCAGCACAGAGGCCTTTTTGGAGAAGGTCCATCCGTTGTTTGCTGTTATACAAGTTGGCAAACATAACCATTTCGGTCATCCCTCCCCACAAACACTGAACCGCTTAAATCAATTTCATATTCAAATCTACCGCAACGACCAAGACGGTGCAATAATTGCGAAGACAGATGGGAAAGTTTTACAGACTACTTCCATGGAAAAAGAATATGCTAATGCAAGGTCCGATATAACTGCAGAACCCGACTATGAATCTATTATTTCTCCAGATGAAGCTATACAATAATAAACGATGAATCGTTCTCTCTCTTTCGCTATATTTACCTTCTTCCCGGCAATCTTCACCCAATTCGCCAGTGCAATCTTAATCTCGATTTGCCTGCTCTTTTTAATTTTTGATAGGAAATTCATAATACAAAACCTAACACCTCATAATATACTCTCCATAGGACTTACTTAAACATATACTTCTTTTGGAAATATACTTCAGTAATAGCTTTATTTTTATGAGTAATTTTATAAAATGATTTCAAGATTCCAATAAAAAGCAGATTATGCGACAATGATGAAAAGGTCAAGCCAATATAATTCTCAAACAAAGGCGGTGATTACAATGAAAAATAAATTTTTATTTTTTATATTGGGTATATTGACAATGATGTTTATTTATGGATTTACCCAGACGTCTCCTGTTTCCAAAACAAAGGATACTAATTCAAACAATAATAATACGGCTACATCGGGAAACAGTATTTCTACAACAACTTCAAAACCCTTAATGAAAGCAAATTCTAATAAAACCAGTGAGATAGATTCATTAAAGGCAGCGATTACTGAAATCAAATCTCAGGTTGGAGATATTAAATCACAATTGGACGAAATTCAATCTACAGTTCAGAATATCAAATCCGATACTAAGAATATTAATGATGATAACCAAGCCGAATCCAAAGTGATGGGGGGATTTATCACGGACATGGAAGATATGAAAATGACAGTAGACACTATGACCGAAAGCCAGGAGGCTATAAAATCCAGTGTGGAAAATGTTGAGAAAAGAATCACGAGATAAGAGATCTTGACGTTATAAATTAGAAATTCATGGCATCCCCCATAAATTTTGGTTATCATTCATAAAATTAATTTTACGAAACCTGTAACACTTATTGAGGATTTTTCGGCAAATGCCGAAATTTCAGGTCATTGATTTTATTGGAGATAAATTATTAACATTTGTTAATAATTATTTCATCATTCCCATGAAATGGTAGGCGTATCAAAATAATACACGAGACGAACCAGTCCATATTTTGTCCGGTGTTCGAGCGGAATTGAAAATAACAATTCCGCTTGGAAGCCATATATAGGATGGATGAGGTGATGTTATTTGACATGGTTTGGGGATGGGTGATACCCTAGTAAGATTAACCTTTTGAGGAGATTTATGCTGGCTAAACGTATAATTCCATGTCTGGATGTGAAAGACGGGCGAGTCGTTAAAGGTGTTAATTTTGTCAATTTACGCGACGCGGGCGACCCCGTAGAGATCGCTGCAGCGTACGATGAGGAGGGCGCGGACGAATTGACGTTTCTAGATATTACGGCTTCGCATGAAAAGCGTGACATTATCATTGATGTGGTATATCGCACAGCAGAGAAAGCGTTTATGCCGGTGACGGTGGGCGGTGGAATTAGAACCATTGACGATATTCGGAATTTGTTGAATGCCGGAGCGGATAAAGTTTCAGTTAACACAGCGGCAGTGGACAATCCAGAATTTCTGAAACAGGCAGCGGATAAATTCGGAGCGCAATGTATTGTTGTCGCTATTGATGCCAAGAAGACCAGCGAAAATCAATGGGAAGTTTTTACACATGGTGGTAGAAAACCTACGGGGTTGGATGCCGTTGAATGGGCTAAGAAAATGGAGTCTTACGGTGCGGGAGAGATATTGTTGACCAGTATGGACAGAGATGGAACGAAAGATGGGTATGATATCCCATTGACCCGGACAATTTCGGAGAATGTGAATATTCCCGTGATTGCCTCCGGCGGTGCGGGGAATTTGGAGCATTTGTATGATGCCTTGACGGAAGGAAAAGCCGACGCGGCATTATGCGCTTCGATTTTTCATTACCGGGAATATACAATTCATCAAGCAAAGGAATATTTACAGAAGAAAGGCGTGCCGATTCGATTATAAAAAGGGATTATTATGGAAGAGATTATAAAACAATTAAAATTTGATAAAGATGGATTGATTTGCGCGGTCGTGCAGGATTATAAGAATGACGAAATCCTGATGGTTGCGTGGATGAATAAAGAATCCTTTACAGAGACCTTGGAAACCGGAAAAGTGTGTTATTGGTCGAGGTCGAGGAGGGAACTTTGGCGAAAAGGCGAGACTTCGGGACATCGCCAAATGGTTAAATCGGTACAGATTGACTGTGATGGTGATGCGGTGCTGATAAAAGTTGATCAAATTGGCGGTGCGTGTCACACCGGTTACCGATCTTGTTTTTATCGCAAGGTCAAAGGTAACAAAGAATTTGAAATTGTGGGAGAAAAAATATTTGATGAAAAAGAAGTTTATAAGAGATAAATTATGATTCAACCGTCATTAAAAGAGTTTAAAGAGAAAACAAAGAAGTATAATTTAATTCCGGTCTACCGGGAAATCCTGGCGGATTTGGATACGCCGGTTTCCGCGTTTCGGAAAATAGACCGTTCGAAATATGCCTATCTATTGGAAAGTGTGGAAGGCGGGGAGCAGATTGCACGATATTCGTTCCTCGGCTCAAACCCTTCGATTATTTTTCAAAGTAAAGGGCATACTATAAAAATTTCGCGGGATGGAAAACTCGAAAAGAAAGAAAAAATCAAAGATCCACTGGAAGAATTAAAACGATTATTGAAAGATTATATAGTATACCGTGATCCGAATTTGCCACGGTTTTTCGGGGGCGCTGTGGGGTACCTGAGTTACGACATGGTGCGGTTCATGGAAAAATTACCGGATAAGAATCCTGATGATTTGAATTTGCCGGATATGTATTTCATGTTGACGGACACAATACTGGTTTTTGATCACGTCCGGCATAAAATTAAAGTGGTGTCCAACGCGCATGTAGAAAAAGGAAAAGCGGAACAAGCGTACAAAAAAGCAGTTGCGAAAATTGAGACATTAATTAAAGTTTTAAATTCGTCAAAATCAACCGCACCTGCAAAAGTGAAGAAGATAGCAAATCGCAAAATTACGTCGAATTTCAAACAACAAGAGTTTGAGAAAGCAGTCACAGGAGCAAAGGAATATATTAAGGCTGGAGATGTTTTCCAAGTGGTATTGTCGCAGAGATTCCAAACACCAATTTCCGCAACTTCTTTTGATATTTACCGCTCCTTACGCTCTGTCAACCCGTCACCGTATATGTTCTATTTGAAGTTTGATGATTTCAAGTTAGTAGGTTCATCACCGGAAATTTTGGTGCGGCAAGAAGACGGAAAAGTGCAATTGCGTCCCATTGCCGGAACACGTCCTCGCGGAAAAACCGCGGAAGAAGATGCGGCATTGATTAAGGATTTATTGGCAGACCCCAAAGAGCGGGCGGAGCATTTAATGCTGGTAGACTTGGGTCGAAATGATGTAGGTCGAGTCAGTCAATACGGATCGGTACATGTAACGGATTTGATGATCATTGAAAAATATTCCCACGTGTTGCATATCGTCTCGAATGTGGAAGGTAAATTACAAAAAGATAAAGATACTTTTGATGTTTTGCGTGCGTCATTTCCGCATGGGACAGTAACAGGTGCGCCCAAGATACGTTCCATGGAAATTATTGATAAACTGGAACCCACGCGGCGAGGACCTTATGCAGGTACGGCAGGATATTTCAGTTTTTCCGGTAATCTGGATTCGTGTATTATATTGCGAACAATTGTAATTAAAGGCAAAACCGCGTATGTTCAAGCGGGCGCGGGAATTGTCGCAGATTCCGTACCGGCGAATGAATATCAGGAAACGGTTAATAAAGCCAAAGGTATGTTTCGCGCTATCGAAATGGCAGAAGATGGACTGGAGTAAATTATGATTTTAATGATTGATAATTATGACAGTTTTACCTATAACCTTGTCCAATATCTCGGCGAGATGGGTGAAGAATTGAAGATTTATCGCAATGACCAGATTACGATTGAGGAAATTAAGAAATTAAAACCGGATAAGATTGTGATTTCACCGGGTCCCTGTACTCCGCATGAAGCTGGAATTTCCAATGATATTATTCGAGACCTGGGTTCACAAATTCCGCTTTTGGGCGTTTGCCTCGGACACCAATGCATTGGCGAAGTATTCGGTGGAATTGTGAAACGCAATTACCGTTTGATGCATGGGAAAACAAGCCCGATTCATCATAATAAACAAGGAATTTTTAAAGGATTGGATGATCCATTTGATGCGACTCGGTATCATTCATTGGTGATTGAGCGGGAAACATTTCCTGATGTTTTGGAGATTACGGCGTGGACGGATGAACAGGAAATCATGGGAGTCCGACATAAAAAATATCCTATCTACGGAGTCCAATTTCATCCTGAGTCTATTTTGACAGGACCGGGGAAAAAGATACTAAAAAACTTTCTGGAAGTTAAATAACCTAACCCCCTTCCCCTCTCCTTGGTAGGAGAGAGGAAAAACAGAGACCTATTTATGATAAAAGAAGCGATTGCTAAGGTGGTGGAACAAAAAAATCTGACGCTGGAGGAAGCGCGTCAGACGATGGAAGAAATCATGTCCGGGCAATGCACCGACGCGCAAATCGCTTCCTTTGTGACGGCGCTTCGCATGAAAGGCGAAACCGTGGAAGAAATCACGGGTTGTGCCATGGTCATGCGCGAGAAAGTCACTCGGATTCAATCTAAACATAAATTATTTGTAGATACCTGTGGAACGGGTGGAGACCGCAAGGGGACATTCAATGTTTCGACATGTGCCGCATTTGTGGTAGCGGGCGCGGGTGTGCCGGTGGCGAAGCATGGAAATCGTGCGGCGACCAGTTCCTGCGGGAGCGCTGATGTTCTGAAGGTTCTCGGCGTGAAGATTGATTGCGACCCATCCGTGACGGAACGTTGTCTCAATGAAATCGGGATCTGTTTTCTTTTTGCCCCGCAGTACCATGGCTCAATGAAATTCGCTCTTCCTACTCGTCAACAAATCGGAATTCGCACGTTGTTCAATATCATGGGACCCTTGACCAATCCGGCAGGGGCGCCCTGCCAAGCGTTTGGGGTATATAATCCTGACCTTGCCGATATTATGATTCAGGTTCTTAAGAACCTGGGTTCCCATCATGCCCTAGCCTGTCACGGGATTGACGGATTGGATGAAATCACCATTTCCGGCGACACCAAAGTCGTGGAACTAAAAAATGGCAAAATTATGGATTATTATATCGAACCGAAAGATTTTGGTTTTCCGACAGCAAAATTGGAAGAAATTCATGGCGGGACGCCAGAGGATAACGCACAAATGATTGTCGATATCTTATCTGGCAAAGATGGAGCACGTCGTCATATTGTCCTGATGAACGCCGGTGCTGCTATCCTTGCGACCGATGTCGCAGAAACTCTTTCCGATGGTGTCATTAAAGCCGCCAAATCGCTCGATTCGGGTGCGGCAAAACAAAAGTTGGAAGAGCTAAAAAAGCTTTCTAATTCCAACTAAATGAATTTATAATTAATGTTCGGGAAGAGCGCTAACAACCTTAAGCAAGTCCTCTTCCATATTGTAATAATGCGGAGAAATGCGTAACCTATCGGTTCGGACAGATGTATAGATTTTGTTGTCTTTAAGTAATTTATACAAATCTTTTGAGGGATATTTCTGGCTGTAACAACAGACAATTCCAGACCATTCGTTTTCACCACGCGGGCTATGGGTCACATACCCTTTCTTTTCCAATTCGGTAATTAAAAAATCAGTGAGCGTTTTGATTCTGGTTTGTATTTCGGTGATTCCATTTTCAAATAAAAACTCGAATGCGGCAGAGGCTCCGGCAATCCCGGTGAAATTTAACATGGCATATTCCAGTCGGCGCGCGTCGGGCAACAGGGTCAGGTTATAATCCAAATAATTTTCTGCATCTATCACACTGTCCGCACCCACATACCAAAGTTTCAATTTATCCAGCAGTTCTTTCTTGCAATAAAATAAACCCACGCCACAAGGTCCGAGAAGCCATTTGTGCATTCCCGCAGTCACGGCATCCACATGAAATTCTTCTGCATTAAATTCCAGCACACCTAAACCTTGAATCGCATCCACCATAAATATAATATCTTTTTGTTTGCAGAATTCTCCGATAGCTTTTAGATTATTACGATAACCACTGGCGAATTCTACAAAACTGACAGAGATAATCCGCGTTCGGTCATTCACTTGAGAAACGATATCGTTCAATTCGATTTTCCCATTGCGTTCTTTCACCATGCGAATTTCTATCCCGCGGGAAGCCTGATTGAGCCAGGGATAAACATTGGCAGGATATTCGGCATTGGTAATGACGACATTCTCCCCGGGAACCCAAGGGAAACCGTTGGCGAGTACATTCACCGCCTCCGTGGTATTTTTCATAATAGCGACATCCACAGTCGGGACATGGATTAATTGGGCAAAAGCCTTGCGGGTATTTTTACAGCTCTCCATCCATTGACTATAATGGACACTGCCAAATTCACAAACATCGAGAATATTTTGCGCCATTTTATCGGCGACATAAGAAGAAATGGGTGACGTACCGGCGTGATTTAAAAAAAGGATATTTCTTAAAACAGGAAATTGGCTACGAATTTTATCAATATTCATCCATATCAGTTTACCGAGGAAGAGGATTGATGTAAAGGGGATATCTACGTGATTGAGCGGTTTATCCCCAAGGAACGAATTGCTTTCTTCCCTATGGCATCATGTTTCCATAGGCATGACAGGGAACAAAAAAACAATCCGGGATAATGAGCCGAAGACATCTCCGCATGGTCCTTATTACAATGGGCACAATGGGTTACTTTCTTTACTGGAATTTTCGCGTCCATGTAATAAACCACTTTTTCATCAACTAAACGTACAGCCATATCCTCTTCCTCCTTCGATAGGAATATAGGGGCAATCTGCATGCCGTTTTATATAAAAAATTAGAACATTGATAAAATTAGACTTGGGCGGTTTCTATAAAAAGAAAAACAAGGTTTGTAAATAACCCTAAACAGTTATGTTCAGGTAATCATACAAATATGTTGAATATGGTTTTCCCCCCAGCCTTTTTCAATGAATTGGAATTTGAGATTTTTTGTGGTATGACATTACGTAGATCTAGACATTTGACAAGATATCATTCCACTTAGACGATTCTATATTATTCTTTATAGATTGTTCTTGTAATTTAGACCTTTTGATACGTTATATTCACGTTTCATACGTCCGGGTATGATAAGATGGATAGATTAAAAATTGGAGAAAATAACGTGCAAATCTTTAAAAAACTGCTGGTTGTTCTATTCCTTTTGATGATCTGGAATAGAAGTGGTTATGGATCTGTACCCACCAGCAAAGTAATTAACGGAATCCGCGACCGTTTTGAGCAGATGGATGATTTTCAAGCGGCGATCGTCCAATCCAATATAGATGCCAAGGGAAATAAAACTGTTTATACGGGTGAAATTTGCTTTAAAAAACCGCAAAAAATCCGCCTGGCGTATTTTGACAAGAAATCGGTTAACCCTTCACAGATAGCGATTGCGAACGATTCTACGATATGGGTGTATACAGCGGAATTGAAACAAATCACCCAACAAAAATTGGATTACAAGATCTTGCCTTTGCCGCTTTTGGTATTGGGCGGTGCGACAAGGATAGATGAGCATTTCCGGGAAAAAAACTATATCAAACCGATTGAACGGGTCATTCTCAAAGGTGTAGAGACATTTCAGATTATTGTGAAACCCAAAACGAAAAATCCGGAGTTTTCCCAAGAGACGTTATGGGTGGAGACCAAGACCTATTTACCGGTTAAAGCAGAAATCACGGATACATTGGGGAATACCGCGATTGTGGAATTCAGTGACAAGAGAAGTAATCAGGATTTGCCAGATTCCTTATTCATCATGGAGAAAAAAGACGGGGTTTCATGGGTGGATATCGATTAGGAGTTAGGAATTAATTATGAATGAAAAATTTGGTGTCGTCAGTTTGGGTTGTCCCAAAAATTTAGTGGACACGGAAGTGACTATTGGGTTATTGGAACAAGTAGGTTATGTGATGACGCAACAATTAGAAGATGCCAAAATTTTGTTGGTAAATACCTGCAGTTTCATTGATAAATCCAAAAAAGAATCCGTGGAAACGATTCTGGAAATGGCGCAATTGAAAAAGTCGGGTTCCTGTGAAAAACTTCTGGTTTTAGGTTGTTTACCGCAATTATATAAGGGAGACCTTGCCCAGGAAATTCCAGAAGTAGACGCAGTCGTAGGAACCGGCGAATTCCATCGGGTTGTGGATATACTGAATGATGTAGAAAAAGGCAACCGGGTGGAAACAGTACACAAACCTGTGTATGTATATGACCATGTTGTCCCGCGCCATCTTTGCACTTTATCTCATACGGCTTATGTCAAAATCTCGGAAGGATGCGATCATGTTTGTTCCTTTTGTATTATTCCGCGACTTCGTGGGAAACAACGTTCCCGCCTGATGGATTCCATTGTTACAGAATCCCAACAACTGGCAGAAAAAGGAGTTAAAGAAATAAATTTAATCGCACAGGATTTAACGGATTATGGGAAAGACATTTATGGCGAACACCGGCTGGTTGAATTATTACATCAATTAGCGGATATCAAACCTTTAAAATGGATTCGATTGATGTATACCTATCCATCGCTGGTGACGGATGAATTGATTGAAACAATTGCTTCCAGAAAAAGAATTTGTAAATATATAGACGTTCCCTTGCAACATATTAGCGATGATTTATTGAAAACTATGCGACGTCATGTCACAGGAGAACAAATACGGACACTAATCAAAAGATTACGCAAAAGAGTACCGGGAATCGCCATCCGCACAACCTTTATCGTGGGGTATCCGGGAGAGACAGAAGAACATTTCAAAGAGTTGGTGGATTTTGTGGAAGAATCTGAATTTGATCGGATGGGTGTGTTTACCTACAGCCATGAAGAAAACACGCTCGCGTATCGCTTGGAATCCCAAATCCCACAAAAAATTAAAGAAAGAAGATTAAAGAAGATCATGCAAGTGCAGCAGAAGATCGTTCATCAAAAGCATGCCGGAATGATTGGACAAGAGGTGGAAGTATTGGTTGACGCAAAATCTCAAAACAAATTGGGCGATTTTATCAGTCGCTTCTCCCAGCAAGCGCCGGATATTGACGGGGTCATATATTTAAAACAAACCAAACAACACGTTATCACTCCGGGTCAGATTGTGAAAGCACGTATTCTTTCTTCGTTGGGCTATGACCTGATGGCTGAGGTTATCGCGTGAATTTAGCCAATAAGCTGACTCTCAGCCGGATTATCGCCGTCCCTTTTGTCATGGCGGCATTATTAATGGATAACGTGGCGTATAATCTTGAATTGGATATCCCACGCGTTCTTATCTTCAGTAAATATCTTGCCTTGGTGATTTTCATTGCCGCCACTATTACTGACTTGTATGACGGAAAAATCGCACGGCAACGTAAACTAATTACGCCATTCGGCAGTTTTTTTGATCCAATTGCGGATAAACTTTTAGTCAGTGCCGTATTGATTTGTTTTGTGGAAATGCACCTTATGCCGGCATGGATGGTGATTATTATTATTTTCCGGGAATTTATCATCACTGGATTGCGGGTGCTGGCTGTGCGTAAAGGTGTTGATATCCCTGCCGGACCCCTCGGAAAATATAAAACCGTATCGCAAATGGTTATGATAATTTCGTTATTAATTTATATCGCGTATCGGGCAACAATGGGACAACCCATCAAAGCTTTATCTATTCTGAGTTCGCGTCTTGAAATGGCGCTTTATATCTTGATGCTCTGGGCGGTGATCACAAGCCTCATTTCCGGTTACAGTTATGTAAAAGACCATTGGGATTTAATAATCGAAGGGGCAAAATAGTTCGACCGATGTCGCAGGCTTGGCGTAATTTTACAATTAAATTTCTGGCTACAGGCGCTGGAACCGGATACACACCAGTTGTTCCGGGAACCTTCGGTACCTTGATGGGAGTGGTCATTTTCATGGCGATGATTCAGTTTCCCCGGTGGTTATTGTTTGTGACAATTTTAGGTTTAATCGCCATCGGAATCTGGGTTTCGGATGAAGCCGAAAAACTATTTCAAAAAAAAGATCCATCGTTTGTCGTTATTGACGAAGTCATCGGTATACTGGTCACTATGCTTTTTTTACCGTTTCAGGTAAAATACGTGCTGATGGCGTTTATATCATTTCGGATTATGGATATTCTCAAACCCTACCCTGCCCGAAAATTGGAAGCGATTCACGGAGGAATGGGAATCGTAATTGATGATATTATCGCCGGAATTTATGCAGGGCTGGCAATTTTATTATGCATTTATATTATTAGAATTTAACAACAAAAAAGGAGATTTTTTAGAATGAGATTTTATCTTCAAAAGATACGCACATTATTTTGTTTCATCGCTTGTTCACTGTTTATTTTTTCGATTGGGTTTGGGGATGTCATCTATCTTAAGAATGGGCGAAAAGTGACTGGGGATATTGTGTCAGAAACTGAAACCTTGATTTCAGTAAAAACCATTCTCGGACGGGTGGTTGTGAAACAAAAAGATATTGTAAAAATTCAACGGGAAGAGGCGGAAACTAATCATGTACGAAACGGCGATTATCTCGTAAATCGGGGAGAATTTAACGCAGCTGTTGGAGAATATGAAGCCGCTTTGCGTCTGGATCCTACCAACTCGGATGTGGCTCTCAAATTATCCGACGCGAAACAAAAAGCAGCACAGGCAGTCTCTGCGATTATGGCACCGGATTTCGCCAAAGCAGACGATTTCATGAGCAAAGGATTTTACAATTCCGCTATTCGAGAATACAGAACCGTCGCAAAACAACATGAAGATAATCCCACTTATGATACGGAAGCGAATATAAAAATAAAAAACTTGGCCAATATTATGGTAACTAAAGCGGAAGATTTGGCTAGCCGACAGGATTACAATAAGGCCTTTGAAATTTACCAGCAATCCACTGCCATTCTTCCTTCCGACCTGGCCGAATTTACCAAAGAAAAATATGATGGTGCGTTATCATCTTTTTTTGCGGATGCAGACAAGGCGTATGATAAGCAACAATATGCCTCGGCAGTTCTGGCTTATAATAAAGCCGCTACAAACTATCCGGGAGAATTCGTACGACAAGCGGTCAGTGACCGGATTAGCCGGATTTCTGTTGACTTGACATATAAAGCACCAGTGGAAGATGTTTCACAATATCTTTGTCGCGCTCAATTTGTTTCGGATCCCGAAGTAGTGGCACGGCTGGGAAATGCACCGGGGAATTTCCAGAATATGGAATATGTGCTAGACAATACTTATCGTGTAACGGGAATTGCAGAAAACGGGAATATTGATATGGACTGGACAGTAAATAAAACCTCCTTTACTATACTCGACGCTCAGGGGCAGAAACAAACAATTCCGGTTTTATTCGCTGAATCACAAAATATTACTCCGGGTTATGGTTTTTCCTACTTGACTAAAAAAATGGAAAGTGGAGAAATAACCCCACTGGGTTATTTCTCTAAACCTATTGATTTGGCAAAAATTATACACAGTAAAGGACTCACCGGTGAACGTATGGACCAGAATTCGTTTACTGGTACTATTTTCTTGCTTTCCAGATTTCCTGTCGTACAACCTAAAAAAGTTAAAGTGGGAGATACTTGGACTGAACAGGTTAATGAAAAAAGAAACATTGGCCCATTGGAACTGAATACAGTAGGCGAGATCAATTATACATTATCCAGTTTCGAAATTATGCAGGGTCGGGATTGCGCCAAGCTGGCTATAAATATGAAGATGACACATACCCTGAAGGGAACTATTGGAGGATTAAGCGGACAACAACAAAATGTAGACGTTACATTAGATTCTCCCTTTAGTGGATTTTGTTACATTGACCATTTTCAAAAAAAATTGGTCCAGTATGACGTAACTGGAGAAGTAAAGATGAAAGGACAGATTCTTGGAATTCAATCTGTTATTCCTCAAGGTATCATGCCGGGACTGGGTACAAGACGTGGAGGTGGAGAAGGGGGAGGATTAGGGGGAGGTATTCTCGCCCCTCAAGTACAATCTCAACAAGAATTGCCTGAGGTCTCCATCAAGGTTGTACTCCAACGAGACTTACTGGAAGCAAACGGTGAGACGGGAACTCCTTTTTCTGCACCAGTACCTGTGACGCCGTTACTAAGCAAATAAAATAATCTAAGATGTTTGTTTTAAGTTGTTAATTTTAAACTATTTTCAAGTGCTTCCCTCAATTGATTGGCATCTTGATACCGGTCAGTAGGCCTTTTTTCGATACATTTCATCACAATATCCTGCATGGGCTTGGATGCAGGCATAGGCACCGGAGGAACAACATGAATATGTTGATACCCGATATTTCCCTTGGTGAACGGTACCTCGCCGGTTAATAACTCATACATCATAATCCCTACAGAGTATATATCTGACCGATGATCCACCACTAATCCCTGCGTCTGTTCCGGGGACATATAAACCGGAGTCCCCAGCAAGTCTGAAGTGAGGGTTAATTTCTGCTCGTTTTTCATTTTGGCAATTCCAAAATCCATAACCTTCACCGTATGGGTCGAATCTATCATAATATTAGCGGGTTTAATATCTCTATGAACCACTCCTTGCTCGTGTGCCGCTTGCAGGGCAAGACAAACCTGACAAATGATTTCGGCAACTTCTTTTTCAGGAATTTTCCCTTTTTCCCGCAACAATTGCCGTAAATTTTTCCCTGCGACATATTCCATGGAAATATATTGATTTCCATCTTCCTCCACAATATCGTAGATACGAACAATATTGCGATGTACCAATTTTCTCGTTGACCGAACTTCCCGCAAGAAACGTTCTAAAATCTGAGGGTCCTCCGCTAAATTTTTGGGTAACATCTTTAACGCAACCATCTCATTGAGCACGGTATCCATGGCACAACACACAATTCCCATTCCGCCTCGCGCAATTTCTTCGATAATCCGAAAGCGTGTTTTCGCCGTAGGTGCTGGTGTTTTTTGTAAGGAAGTTTTTTCCATTTGTGCTTCCATGGAGCGCATCTTGGTTTCCCGAAGGATCACACCAACATCCCGGAATTTGGCGTCTACTGCATATATCTTATCCAGTATTTCCATGGCTTTGTCATACTTCTCCGATTGGCGATATGCCTGGGCCAGAATATAAAGCACTTCCTTGGATTCCTCCGTCAACGGCAAATTCGCCAATGCCTCTGCAGCGATATCCAGTTTCTTCATGTGTAGAAAAC
This sequence comes from uncultured bacterium, assembly GCA_963768165.1. Classification (GTDB taxonomy): domain Bacteria; phylum UBP4; class UBA4092; order UBA4092; family UBA4092; genus CAVYHJ01. Next base: position 496,533 of record CAVYHJ010000026.1, read on the forward strand.
AACGCGCCATTCCCAATTCGCTTTTTCCCTGGAAATCGCTATGCTTGGCGGATTGTTGATATTCCAGGATCGCATCCTGCCATAGCTGTTTGTCTTCGTATAACCGGCCCAGGTTAAAATGGATTAACGGCGGGATATCTGCTCCACTTTGGATTAACGATTGATATAAAGCCATCAACGTTTGATTAACTTCCGCCACTGCGCCGTCTTTCTCATGAATCCATTCGAAATCATGGATGGCATCCATTAATTGATTGAATTGAAGATAAAGTTTTGCCCGGCGCATCCGCGCATCCCGGGAATTAGGTTGAAATTCCAAGACAATGGAAAACCCTTTGAGCACTCGTTGTAACATAGCCTCATCGGAACAATATTCAATAACCCGATCATAAGAAGATATGGCATAATCCGCTTGTCGAGAAATACTATAGGCGTCTCCCAACAATAAGGGAATCCGAAGTTCAGCAGGATACCGTAATGCCAATTTCTCCAGTTCCGGAACCACCATTTTCCAACTGTCCGGGGATAATTGTAATAATTTTTCTGCGGACTCAATTAGTGCATGAATATCCTGCCTTGCTAAATAAAATCGAAACATTTCTTCCCAAACAGGAACCAATTCATTATTCAATTCCAATGCCTTTTTATAAGTCTCAAATGCTTGTTTATCTTCTCGCCGCATTCCCGCATAAGCCCGTGCCAGACCGATAATAAATTCCGGCTCTTCCGGTGATTGCATGCAAAGCCGGTCATAAATAGAACTGGATTCCTCCCATTGTCCTGTCTCCAAATATACCCCTGCCAACAAACGCATTACATCATTGTCCATAATTCCGCGTTTGACAAGATATTGACAATGTTCTATACATTGCATTAATTTTCTCTGGCGAAGATAAGCCTTGCTTAATGCCATGCGGACGATAACCAAATCCGGTTTTTCTTTCAATGCCTGTTCATAAATAAAGCAGGCGTTTGAGTCAGTCCTTCCCTGCTCACTATAAAAAGACGACAATGCTAGGATCAACGTGGTATCTTGTGGAGCGGCGGCGAGTGCGGCCTGGTAAATATCCAACGCCGTGTTATCATGTCGCTGCATCTTTAAAAAACACTGCGCCAGATTCACGTAGGTCTCTGGAGAAGCATTTCCACGCGCCACCAAAGTTGTCAGGATGGATGTCGCTTTTTCCCATTCTTTCTGTTTGATTAATGCATCACTCGTAATCTGGAGTACCACCGGATCTATCACTCCCAATTGAATTGCTTTTTGATAAACTTCAATAGCCTGTGAATCATCTTTACCTTTTAATGCGTAACATCTTGCCAATTGTTGAATGACAGAATTATCCGGTGACCCTTCTTTATAAATCTTTTCATAAAAAGTAACCGCTTCATTATCCGTCCTGTCGGCTTTCGCAAAAGCAGTTCCTACTTTTTGGGTCAATTGAGGGTTGGTGCGGATTTTCTGGCCGTATTGCGTTAACGCCGTGTCGAAATCTCCCTCTTCAATTAGTTTTTCCACACTCACCCTGGCTGGTAATTTCTTTTTCCGATGGATATAAATTAATATGTAAAATCCGGCTAAACAAACCAACAACAATATCCCCAGTAGTATCTGCGTAGAAGGTGTCGTTAGCCATGTCATAAAAGCCCAATTCATAAATTTAGGATTTTATCATAATCTGCTTTCGGAAGATATTTTTTGACTTCCCTCTGTGTCTCAAGTCTTTCATGGGATAATAAATGGATGACACGAAAAAAGAAAAAATCCAAATCTTGGAAAAAAATTCTGTTTTGGGGATTGATTCTTTTCATCATCTATTTGTTGTTTGAGTTTTTAACCTTACCCAATGTTGGCTATTTAAAAACGCAAAACCCATCTAAAACGGCTCTCATGAACCAACGCATTTGGGAACACCGTTGGCGATTCAAGCCGTATAAAATCTATCAAGTTTGGGTGCCTTATTCAAAAATCTCTCCGGTCTTGCGACATGCCGTCTTGATTGATGAAGATGCTTCATTTTTCTCTCATGATGGATTCGATTATGAAGAAATCGAAAAAGCCATTAAAGAAGATTGGGAAAAAAAGAGTTTTGCTCGCGGTGCTAGTACCATCACGCAACAGTTGGCAAAGAATCTTTTTCTTTCTACATCCAAAAATCCTATTCGGAAAATTCAAGAAGTGATCCTGACCCGTCGGTTGGAAAAAGATTTGACAAAAAGACGGATTTTTGAACTCTACCTTAATGAAATCGAATGGGGAGATGGAATCTTTGGCTGTGAAGCGGCATCGCGTGCCTATTTCGGAAAATCCTGTTCAGAGTTAACCCCGATGGAAGCCGCCATGCTCTCTGCTGCTATTCCCAACCCTCTCTATGCTAATCCCAAAACTAATACCCGCACCTTCCGCTGGCGTACCAATCTTATCTTCAACCGCATGAAATCTCTTGGATGGGCATAGGCATATCCTATTAGAGCAAGTGTGTTATTTTGCCTGGCATCTACTAAATAGTCGTAATAACTCTAAAAGTACCCTGAAAAAGGCAAAAAGACCATACCATACTAAATTGGTTAGTAATCGGTTGTCCACTGGAGTTGAAGTGGAGTTAGTACGGAGACAGTGTGTAGCTGACTTTACACTTATTTATCCCATAATAGTAATTATTATTAGGATTTCTATGTCAAAATAATCACCTTCTATGACCTTTTGGTGCCGTGCCATCCCTATGTCACTCAGTACCTTCCCCTACCATTGGATACACTTATTATATTTTTCACCATTTCTTGGACGGAGCTATGGGAAAAATTGGTTATGTTATGATAATCGGATAATGACCATAACTCATTCGACACTAGCATTAGAAAAACGGAGTATTCGGGCAAAAATACTCTATCAACGAAAATTGTTATCCCTCGAAGAAGTCTTGAAACGAAGCCGAATAATTGAGAAAAGATTAATTTCTCTACCGGAATATAAGTCCGCGAAACGAATTATGTTTTATGTCTCTAAACCGGGAGAAGTGGATACCCATAAAATGATTCGGGATTTCTTGCAGAGTAAAAAACACGTGGTTGTGCCGATTACCAATAAACAGGACAGAAATTTATTTCTCAGTGAAATTGAAAGTTTCCCAGTTGGGTTACACCCTTCGACCTATGGAGTCTTGGAACCGGAACTCGGTGACCGCTGTCATTTGTATACCAAAGAGATTGATTTGATTATCGTGCCCGGCGTGGCGTTTGACAGAAATGGTCACCGGCTCGGTCATGGCGGAGGATATTATGACAGGTTTTTAAAAACCATGAACCCTAAAATCCCGCGAATTGCCCTGGCGTTTGATTTTCAAATATTATCCAAAATTCCCAAAGAAATTTGGGATATGCCTGTGAATGGAATTGTCACGGAATCAGAGATGATAAAAACACCGACATCTTAACCTCTCCCCTACTGTCATTCCCTCGCAAAAAGGAATCCATCTTTCTCCTCTCCATCCCGTCATTCCCGGCTCCGACCAAGAATCAGATTTTCTGTCTTGACATTTCCACCCTAATCAATAAAACTATACCTATCAAAATGTCTGGAATATTGAATACTCCCAAAGAATTAATTGAACTGGTCGAACGCTTTGACCGTAACAAAGATTCCTATATCTCCGGGCAATACAACGAAACTCAGGTTCGCCGTGAATTTGTTGACCCGTTCTTTGCCCTGCTGGGTTGGGATATCGAAAATAAACAAGGATTTGCTGAAGCCTATAAAGACGTTATCCACGAAGATGCCATCAAGATTGGTACGGAAACCAAAGCCCCGGATTATTGTTTCCGTATTGGGGGAACCCGTAAATTCTTTCTTGAAGCCAAACGCCCGTCTGTCAATCTCAAAGACGATATCAGTCCCGCGTTCCAACTTCGCCGTTATGCGTGGTCTGCCAAACTTCCTTTAAGTATCCTCACCGACTTTAAAGAATTTGTTGTCTATGATACTCGTATAAAACCTTCTCAAACCGATAAACCCTCTATAGGTCGGATTATGTATCTTACTTATCAGGAATATATTGATAAATGGGAGCAACTCGTCAACACCTTTTCCAAAGATGCCATTCAAAAAGGCTCTTTTGATAAATATGCCGAAACCAATAAAGGGAAAAAAGGCACGACAGAAGTTGACACCGCTTTTCTGGAAGAAATTGAATTATGGCGCAAGACCTTGGCACAAAATCTGGCATTGCGGAATCCCAAACTTACTCAACGGGAATTGAATTTCTCTGTCCAACGCACTCTTGACCGTATTATTTTCCTGAGAATCTGTGAAGACCGCGGTATTGAACCTTATGGCAAACTCCGGGAACTCTTAAAATGGGAAGACGTTTATTCCGAACTCTGTAACTACTTTCAACGTGCCGATGAACGTTACAACTCCGGCTTGTTTCATTTCACTAAAGAAAAAGACCGCAGTGAATCTCCTGATGAATTAACTTTACACCTAAAAATTGAAGACAAACTCCTCAAGGACATTATCAAGAAACTCTATTACCCGGAACCCTACGCCTTTTCAGTTATACCGGCGGATATTCTGGGTCAGATTTACGAACAATTTCTTGGCAAAGTGATTCATCTTACCGATGGACATCGTGCTGTTGTGGAAGATAAACCTGAAGTCAAAAAAGCGGGGGGCGTTTATTACACCCCTACCTATATTGTAGATTACATCGTGAAAAACACCGTCGGCAATCTCTTGGGCGATAATTTGGTTGAAAATAATTCTCAACTAGAAACTAGGAACTCGAAACTAGAAACTGCGCATACAAGATATTCCCCAAAACAAGTCTCCAAGTTGCGCATTTTAGACCCCGCCTGTGGTTCCGGTTCATTCCTTCTGGGAGCCTATCAATATCTCCTCGATTGGCATTTGAAATATTACACCACTCCTCCCAATTCTTCCCCCTCCTTAATTAAGGAGGGGGCAAGGGGGTGGTCTGATTGGTCTCAACAATGGGCATCCGGTAAATCTCCCGCGATCCATCAAACCGCCACAGGCGGATGGCGTTTGACCACTCAGGAACGAAAACGCATTCTTCTCAATAATATTTATGGCGTGGACATTGACACCCAAGCCGTCGAAGTCACCAAACTCTCCCTCCTCCTCAAAGTCTTGGAAGGAGAAAGTGAACTCCGTCTTTTCCACAATGAACGTGCCCTCCCTGACCTCGGCAAAAATATCAAATGCGGTAACTCCCTCATCGGTCCCAATTTCTATGACAATCAACAATTACTCCTCATTGATGAAGAAGAAAAATACCGCATAAATGTCTTTGACTGGAACATTGAATTCCCCGACATTATCAAATCAGGTGGCTTTGACGCCATCATCGGCAATCCACCTTATGTTAGACAAGAATCCTTAGGTGACTTAAAAGATTATTTTGAAAGTAGATATAAAGTTTTCCATGGAATTGCAGACCTATACGTTTACTTTATAGAAAAGGCTGTTTCATTACTCAAAAAAGATGGTTATTTTAGCTTTATTGTAGCCAATAAATGGTTCAGGACTAATTACGGTGAACCACTTAGAAATTGGTTGAAAAAACAGAACATCGAAGAAATTATTGATTTTGGTGATCTTCCAGTCTTTCAACAAGCAACGACATATCCTTGTATACTACGAATAAGAAATAACCCATCTGTTGATAAATTTCTAATGACGCAAGTTAAATCTCTTGATTTTAAAAATCTTTATGAATATGTGGCTAAGAATCAATTTACTGTTAAGAACATGGCATTAGATGATAAGGGATGGATATTATCTAATGAAAATATTCATGCATTACTTAATAAATTAAAACTATCAGGTATTAGTTTGGAAAAGTATACAGGTGGAAATATATTTAGAGGGATAATAACTGGATTAAATGAAGCTTTTGTTATTGATAATGAAACTAAGAATAAACTTATTGCGATTGATAAAAAAAGTAAGGAACTGATTAAACCATTTCTTATTGGACGTGAAATAAAGAAATATCAATTCCCTTCAAATAATCTATATCTCATTTTTATACCAAACGGTTGGTCATATTCAAAAACAAATGGAAAAGGTAATGCTTGGTTATGGTTTGAAAAGCTTTACCCGGCAATTGCGAAGCATCTTTTGGGTTATTCAGATTTAGCTAAGAAGCGTTGTGATCAAGGAGAATATTGGTGGTGACCTGACCCCCGAAAACTAGCCCACCTGAAATGTTAGTATATCTTCACAAAAGAAGGAGATATACCCATGCAAAAGAAACGGCATAAAGTGGAAGAGATTTTTCGGATACTAAGAGAAGTGGAAGGAGGGCAGACCATTGCCCAAGTTTGTCAGGTTCATAATATTACGGAACAGACCTACTACCGGTGGAAGCAGAAGTATGGAGGGATGACTTTGTCGGAAGCGCAACAGTTAAAAGCCTTGGAAGAGGAGAACAACCGGTTAAAGAAGAAAGTCGCAGACTTATTGTTGGAGAATGATTTAATCAAGGAGATTAACTCAAAAAAGTGGTAGGCCCGTCCCCGAAGAGGAAGATGATCCAAGTGTTGGTGGAAGAGAAAGGGTGTTCGGTACGTCGGGCCTGTCAGGTGATGCAGTTTGGGAGAAGTAGTTATCGGTATAAAGTCCTGGAGAATAAAATAGAGGGACGGCTTAAGAAACGGATAGAAACCTTGTCCCGTCGGTATCCTCGGTATGGATATCGGCGGATCACGGCAGTACTGCAGAAGGCAGGATGGAAGATCAATAAAAAAAGAGTTCAACGATTAATGCGAATCATGGGTTTACAAGTCAAGCAGAAAGCTAGAAAACGGCGGAGAGTAGGCTTATCCACGGGGGTTCGCCGAAAAGCGGAATATCCGAATCATGTCTGGAGTTGGGATATGATTCAAGACCAGACCGCAGATGGACGTATGTTGAAGTGTTTAACCCTCTTGGATGAATATACTCGGGAAAGCTTACGGATTCGAGTGGGTCGGTATCTCACTTCCGGGGAGGTGTTGAGGGAACTGCAAGAGGTCATCAAGGAATATGGAGTCCCTGAACATATTCGTAGTGACAACGGACCGGAGTTTATCGCTAATGCCATTCAAGTCTGGTTACAAAAAAAACAGATTACCACTCTGTATATTTCTCCTGGAGAACCTTGGGAAAATCCGTATATCGAAAGTTTTCACGGAAAGTTCCGAGATGAATGTTTAAATCGAGAATTATTTACCAGTCTGTTGGAAGCTCAAATCATCATTGAAGATTGGAGAAAGGAGTACAATCAAACCCGACCCCATAGTTCCTTGGCTTATTTGACACCCAAGGAATTTAAAGAAATCTGTGGCAACTCTTCGGTCGCTACGCTCCCTACGAGTTGCCACAATCATCATAACTTGGAGTATACTAACATTACGAGTGGTACAGTAATCGGGGGCTAGTCAGTGGGAACTAAGACCCTGTGATTATTATTCAGAATTTGAAAAACCTAAAATTGTTTATCCCAATATTTGCAAAAAACCAGAATTCTCTTATGACGAAAAAGGACTATATACAAATCAGAAGTGTTATATTATTCCTACAGAAGATAAATATTTATTGGGAGTATTAAATAGTTCTCTTACATATTTTCTATTTCGTTCTATCCTACCTAAGCTAAGAGGAGATTTCTATGAGCCAAGTTATGTTTATTTTAAAGATTTCCCAATTTGTAAAATAAGTAAGTCTGATACTCGCTATAAAAAATTGGTTAAATTAGTTGATCAGATATTGGAATTAAATCAACAATTACCCAAAACCAAAACACCCCATGACAAAGAATCCCTCCAACGCCAAATAACCGCCACCGATAACCAAATTGACCAACTGGTCTATGAATTGTATGATTTAACAGATGGAGAAATTAAAATTGTTGAAGAAAATACTGTTTAATCCAAAATCCTTTATCGTTTATGTAAGTATTCCATTTTTAGTTCTGTCGACAATTTTCTTTCTTTTGGGTAAATCTGATTTGAAGGATTACCGTAATACTTTAATTGGACTAAATGTTACAATAGCAATTTTTGCTATAAACTTTTCATTTGTTGAATATCAATTTTCCCCTTATCGAATATTAATAAAATCATCAGGTAGAATCCATCGTTGGTTTTCAATTGTTTTACTCTTAATATCTTTATTACCACTTCTATTTACCATTTATGAAACTAATTATTTAGGCAGAGTTGCTTTAACTTTATTGCCGATAACCGCTTACGGATCTGTATTGTTGGGGATTTTGGTATCTAGAGAATGTAGAGGGAAGACATTATTAGAAAAATGTATTTCCAGTAAGAAATTTAAAAGTTATCTTAAATTATTTATAAGTGATTTGGATAAAGAAATTTATAATGAAAAACAGATAAAGATGAAAAATATCAAAGAAACTCCTATGCATGAACTTACTTCTAACACTCTTTATCCGTTTATAAGTGATGATGATCCTATTGAATTTGCAATAAGTCTTGCTTATACAGCACTATTAAATAATGATTTGATTACTTTTAATGCTGTAATTGAAAAACTTTTATCTCTTTATTCTGAAATACGCAATTTTCGAATATTAAGTACACTTTCGGAGGATTATGAAATTAGGTCATGGTTAAATAATTATATTACTCAAGGTTTTGAAAGAATTTTCAGATTTGCAATTGCAAATGACAAAAGTTTAAGCTTTCTTGTAAAAATACAGGAACAATTTGCTTTATATATTAGAAATGAATCAAAAAATCAAAAACAAACGGATAAAATTGTAACTGATATATTTAAAATGATGACTTATTTGAGTCAATATTTTTTAGAAAAGGATTTATATGGTCCTGCTTTAATTTCAATAAATATTGCCAGGCAGGTAACCCAGGAAGGTATAGACAATCCTAAAAAAGACAAAAGTGATGGTAAAAATGATCTCCAATTTGAATATAATCTTCAAATTTATCCAATAATGATTAAAAATATAGGATCAAAAGCCATTAGTTTAAAAAATAATAATTTTCTTTATAGATGTCTCGATACACTTGGATGGTTAGGATGTTCTGCAGTAAAAAAGAAACAATACTATATTACTAAAGGATGTCTTGCAAGTTTAACTCAATTGGGAAGAGAGTCCAGATCAGTTGGTTTGAGATGCTTTGATACGCATTGTGGATTGAGACCTGAAGATCATGTACAAGAACGATTAGATTGGATTAGAAGTTGGATTATTTCTACAAAAGAAAGTAATGGAGAATACTTTGCATTTGATGAACTTATTGAAGCGTATCAGAGATTACTTGGTTTTGAAATTGAGGTTTCGTTTGAAAAGATTAAGGAACAAGAAAGAATGAGCCTTACAATAACTAAGAATCCACATATATTTACTATGAAAGTTGATGGAATAACTCGTACAATTGATTATTCAGATAATCAAGTTACTGATGAAATTGAACTCTATCCTAGTGGAAGTATGATAAGAAAAACTGTTATGTAAGAAATGAACACCTCTAGATTTCCCGACGCCTTCCAACGAAATAATTCTCTTCCAAATCTCAAATCTTCAATAAAATCAATGAACTAATAATTCTTCCGCGAAAGCAGAAAAACTCCGACTGGCTGAAATCTTCCATCTAAAATCCCCTCCCCCGCCCACCCAATTGACCAACGGGTCTATGAATTGTATGATGTAACAGAAAAAGAAATTAAGATTGTGCAAGGGAAATAAAAAGGAATCCAATGCGCACAGGTGTTCTTCAAAATAGGAAATACCAAGCAGAAAAAAGAATAGTAGAAAATTACCTCGCTTCCGGTCTCCCCTTATCCGATGTACTAATAAAACGACAGGAAAAAATTATAAGGTTGCGCTACGGTTTGGATTCCCTAGAACCTTTATCATTAGATGAGATTGCAAATCATTATAAGGGTTGGACGAGTAGCATTTGTAAAACAATAAAAAGAAGCCTTCGATCACTAAAGCACCCTGAAACAGCAATATCACCTGCCATATCGAAAACGGCTGTTAAAAAACACTATAGGAAGTATCTAAAAGAAAAAATGATTTTGGATAATTTCCTCCAATCCGGTCATTCTCTGGATAGCATTTTAACTCCGAAACAAGAAAAAATCATCCGTCTCCGTTTTGCAGTAGATCGTCCAGATCCACTTGCTATAAAAGAAATTGCAAATAAGTTTCATATCACTGTACCCGTAGTCCGTAAAATTATCAGATTTGGTTTTCGTAGTCTGAGAAATCCTGAGATTCCTTTCAAGACAACCGAAAAAAGTAAATCATTTAAAATAGGAAAGGTCATTATTGAACGATTTTTTCAAAAGGGCTATTCCCTATCCGGGATATTGAATAAACGAGAAGAAAAAATAATCCGATTACGTTATGGTTTGGATTCAGGAAAACCTTTAACTTTTAAAGATATCGGGAAAATAGTGCATCTTCCTGATCGAAGAGTCCTTGCAACGATTATTAGATGTTTGAGGCAAATAGAAAATCCCGATCTGCCTTATAAGCTTTGTTTTCGCACCAAAGCTTACCAAGATGGGAAAAAGGTGGTGGAGAACTATTTGCAATCAGGTCATCCTTTATCGAACATTTTAAATAAAAGAGAAGAAAAAATTCTTCGTTTACGGTATGGCTTGGATACCGGTAAACCTTCGTCTTATAATAGTATTGCAAAACAATTTAAACGAACAAATGCGGCTATTCGCTCTAGTATAATTAGAATTCTGAGGCAATTAAAAAATCCTGAAATTCCTCTAACAAGAGACAATCAAAAGAAGTGGGTACGGGAAGAAGGGAAAAGGATTATTGAGTCTTACCTCCAAACGGGACGTGCCCTATCTGAAATATTGAATGAACGGGATGAGAAAATCCTTAGGCTAAAATTTGGAATGGATAACCGGAAACCTTTAACTAATATGGGAATTGGGAATCTTTTCCATATTTCTAGAACTAATGTTATATCAAGTGTTCAAAGGAGTCTATGGCGATTACAAAATCCGGATACTCTTCCCAAAACTTTTGAACAAAGTAAGGGCTATCTGGAAGGAAAAAAGATAGTGGATGACTATTTGCAATCCGGTCATAATTTATCCGAAGTGTTAAATGAAGAAGAAAAAAATATAGTTCGGTTACGATATGGACTGGATACTGGAAAACCATTACCTCAAACTAGAATTGCACAGCAGGTTCAAATACATAAAGGTTCCATCCCCTATATTCTATTTAGAAGTCTCAGGCAATTAAAAAATCCTGGGATTCCAGCAACCAGGGCTTTTCGAAATAGATGGGCTCAGGAAGAAGCCAAAAAGATTATTAATTCTTTCCTTCAAACGGGTCGTACCTTATCCGAAGTGGTAAATAAACGGGATGAACAAATTATTCGGCTTCGTTTTGGCTTGGATACCGGGGAAATTTTATCTTTAAAAGAGATTGGGAATAAATTTAAGATTCCCGATAATACGGTATCTGAAATTATTACCAGAAACCTTTGGCGTTTAAAACATCCAGAAAAAGTTTTCTCCATGCCCGAACGGAATAAATTCTTTCAGGAACAAAAGAAATTTCTCGAAGAATACTTGAAACCAGGACGTTCATTATCTAATATACTAAAACCAAGACAGGTAAAAATTCTTCAGTTACGCTTTGGCTTGGATGGGAAAAAACCTTTAGCCCAAAAAACAATTGCGGGTATTTATAAAGTTGCGAGAGGTACAATCGGAAAAGTTATTAGAGTAAGTCTGGAAAAATTAAATTATCAGAGCACTATAAAACTTCGAGAAAAAGCAAACCCGCTGTATCGTAATGGGAAAAAAGTAATAGAACATTTCCTTCAAACAGGACTTTCTTTATCGGATATTTTAAATAAAAAACAAGAAAGATTCATTAAACTACGCTATGGGCTGGATTGGCGGAGGCCTTTAACCTTGTCCGAGATTTCTGAAATTTGTGAAATAAGCACTGAAAATATCTATTCTTCTGTAGTTGCAAGTCTTCAAAAGCTAAAAAGGTATGGTTATATTAATACCTCTGAATTGACTGCCAAATTTGATCGAGAAGGGAAAGAAATAGTGGATAAATATCTCAAATCTGGACACCCTTTATCTAAAGTATTGACGGATCGACAGGAAAAGATTATCCGATTACACTATGGCTTGGATTCAAAAGAGCCGCGTTCCTTACAGTATATTGCTTCTCTCTACCAAATCTCCAAAAGTACTGTTTGCGATTTTTTAGTTACAGGGCTGCGAAAATTAAAATATCCAGATGAGGCTGGGGAAAATATATTATTAAACAAGACCTACCAAAAGGGGAAAAAGATACTGGAGATATATTTGAAAACTGGTCGTCCACTATCGGATGTATTGAATGACCGGGAGAAAAGAGTAATCCAACTTCGCTTTGGTTTGGACTCTGGAAAACCTATGGTTCTAAAACAGATTGCATCTAAATTTAGGGTTTCCCCCTCGAATGTCAGTTATCTTATAAATCATAGTATTCAAAAACTAAAATCCGAGTTTTCTACGTTGGCAATGAAATGAATTTGATTTCCCAGCGCCTTCCAACAGAATAATTCTCTTCTAAATCATAAATCCATGTCCTTGAGCGAAGGATGAAATCTTCCATCTAAAATCCATTCCCAATACTAAAATAATTTTTGTAGAATCTATAAAATATAAGTTATAGTAAATGGTCGGAAGGAACAAGAAGATTGTGGAAAGAGACGGAGGTTAATATTTATGCGCATTATCGGCGCACGGGTTCCCGCGAGAATTGATTTTGTCGGGGGAGGAGCTGATTGTCCACCCTACTCGACCGAATATGGCGGAGCGGTGGTTAATGCCGGAATTACTCGATATATTTATGTTACTTTGATTCTGGGTGAACCGAAAAATAGAATCAAGATTGTTTCACGCGATTTCAACGTTTCAGTCACCAGCAGGGATATTTCTGAATTACAATTCAACGGCAAATTAGATTTACTGAAAGCCGCTGTCAAGAGATTTGGACCGAAAACCAGATTTACCATCATTACCGATACGGAATTACCGCCGCAAAGCGGGTTGGGCGGGTCGGCAGCAGTCACGGTGGGAGTAATTGGTGTGTTGACCTATGCCAGGGGATTTCGGTACTCCCCAAGCAAATTAGCAGAATTGGCGTTTGAAGTCGAACGGAAAGATTTGGGATTAAGCGGGGGGAAACAAGATCAATATGGAACGGCATTGGGCGGGCTGAATTACTTAGAGTTTCATGATCCGGAAGTGAAAGCTGAATCACTTTTGAAGATTTCACCGGCAACGTTATTGGAATTGGAGAAAAATTTATTATTGATATATACCGGCACGGTGCATCTTTCCGAAAATATTCATGATGAAATTTATAAATCTTACTATGAACCGCATAGCACTACGAAGAAAGCGATGCATAATTTGACCAAAGCGGCTAAACAGGCACGCGAGGCGCTCATGAAGGGAGACTTAAATCAATTTGCGAACTTATTAAATGTGAATTGGGCGAATCACAAGTTATTACATTCGAGTTGTACCAACCAACGGTTGGAAAAAGTCATTCGTACGGGATTGAAATATGGCGCGATGGGTGCTAAAGTTTGCGGTGCCGGCGGCGGGGGATGTATTGTTTTTCTTTGCAAAGATGGTATGAAACGAAAAGTGCAAATGGCATTGGAGAAACTTAATTGTATCCCATTGGATTTTAAGTTTGATACATCGGGAATCGTAGTGTATGAATTCAAAAAATGAAAAGCAGAAATAATCAATAAATGGGTGAATGGGAGCGGGCGATCTGGATCATGGTTTGAATATTATCTTTGGGATTGTTTGGATAATAAATTCAAATACGAGAAACTATCTTTTCCAATTCCGGCAGGATTTCTCGCAGGTACTCATCATCCCCGGGGACTTTGACTTCGGAGACATTCGTATCCACAAAAACTTTCAGATACCGGGCTTCTTCTTCCGACCGGCAGTTAATGCAATGATCCCCTGAATATAGATTCCACCCAAACAAATCCTTTTCAATTCTTCCTTTTTGAAATTCGCCGGGCAATTCCCTATGTATTAATTTTTTCCGGGTTAAGATGCGCTGTAAATAAAAATCTCCGATGGTGGTCATAGGATCATTACCTCATACGAAAATAAATAATGACAATTGTTCCCTATCAATATAATTTTTAATAAGAAATATCCTAGCACAAGGAGGTATCCATTTCCAACGATAAATTCACGGACATTGGCTGGTGCTTTGGATGTTGCCAGCTAAAACTCTGGATAAGCTTACAGAAAAATAAAAAAGCCATTCCGATTTCCTCGGAATGGCTTTAAGAATTTCAATACAGAATTAAACTGTTTGTGCGACTTCTTCCTTGGCACCACAGAATTTATCATAAGCTGCTTTGAGAAGCATGGAGATAGATTCTGCGTCTTTCCCTTCAATCATGTGACGCTCGAGCATGAAGACTAACTCCCCGTCTTTAAACAGAGCAATCGAAGGTGAAGAAGGCGGGTAGCCTTTGATTAGACTCCGTGCTTTGTCTGTGGCTTCAATATCCAACCCGGCAAATACGGTATAGAGATTGTCTGGTACATTTTTGTTCTTAAGGGAGTGAATGACCCCCGGACGCGCTTTCCCGGCAGCGCAACCGCAAACCGAATTGACCACTAATAAATGGGTGCCTTTTGCCGGGATTGCTTGAGCCACCTGCTCCGGTGTGCTTAATTCCTTAAAACCAACCGCTGTTAATTCGTCTATCATGAATTGAACCATGTCACGATCATACATAGATTTTTATCCTCCTGGATACTATATGGTTAATTTTATTTTCTTTAATTAATCATACCATATAGTTGACTGTTTTTGTAAAGATTAGATTGTTGGCTTGGGTGCCGGAGGAGGAAGTTCACGCGCTTGGATAATGGAATTGAACCCGACTTTGCGGTGCGCTCCGTCACAAAAGGGTTTATTCTCCGAATGACCGCATCGGCAGAGAGAAATTGCCGTTCGTCCACCTAACCCGAATGCTTTTCCTGTCTCATCCAGAATTTCGAAATCTCCATCTATTTTCACCGAACCATTATTCTTAACTGTAATCTTTGTTGCTGCCATATCATTCTCCTTCTTTGAATTTTTAAAACTTTCAACTTTAAACCTGAAACCTGAAACTTGTTTTTATGGTGCCCGGGGCGGGACTTGAACCCGCATGGGTTACCCCATACGCCCCTCAAACGTACGTGTCTGCCAGTTCCACCACCCGGGCACATAGAATAATAGTTTGGTAGCGGGAGAGGGATTCGAACCCCCGACACAGCGGGTATGAACCGCTTGCTCTACCAACTGAGCTATCCCGCCCCATAAAATTCTCAACATGGAATGGAGTAAAATCCTACCAAGTTCACAAATCTACTGTCAATATAACTATATCAGAATTCAATGAATTTTTTGGAAGACCAGCGAAAGATTTGGTTGCGGGGGTTGGATTTGAACCAACGACCTTTGGGTTATGAGCCCAACGAGCTACCAGGCTGCTCCACCCCGCGATTGAGTTAAAAGTATATCATAAACGCCCCAGCCGTGACAAATTATGTGGGGATATTTTGATTGCAATTTGCGTTTATGGTAATATGTGACGGGGAGTGAATGGTATATGATACGTAAACTTTTTCTTTGTTTCAGCCTGATTCTACTATTTCCATTTATCCAAAACTACGGATATGCTAAAAGTCCTCTCGTTGATGTTCTTCGGGTTGATGGGATTATTGATCCGGTTACCGCGGAATATATTTCGCAAGGGATAACAAATGCTGCAGATGCCGGCGCTACCTGCCTGATTATTGAAATGGATACACCGGGCGGGTTGGATTTATCCATGCGCAAAATTTGTCAGGCGATTTTAAATGCACCGATTCCTGTGGCAGTTTATGTTTATCCAACCGGTGCAAGAGCAGCTTCTGCAGGTGTGTTCATAACCATGTCCGCGCAAATCGCGGCAATGGCACCGGGAACTAATATCGGAGCGGCTCATCCCGTTGACCAAAATGGAAATAAACTTTCTGACAAAGTAGAAAACGACGCGGCAGCGTACGCTCGCACGATTGCTGTCCAACACGCACGTAATGCGGAATGGGCAGAAGAAGCTGTCCGAAAAAGTGTTTCTTTGACAGACCAAGAAGCATTAAAGCAGAATGTAGTTACCCTATCCGCCAAAGACTTGGACGATTTACTCAAACAGATTAACGGTCAAAAAATTACCTTGCCTCATTCTGAAGTTACGCTGGATACGAAAAATGCGGAAATTCAAATAATTTCCATGTCTTTGCGCCAAAGTATTTTGCATACTCTCGCCAATCCCAACATTGCTTATATTTTCATGATGCTGGGAATGTTGGGTTTGATTTATGAAATAACCAATCCCCATGGGATGTCGGGAATCGCCGGTGTCATCTGTATTTTATTGGCGTTGGTTTCTCTAGAAGCCCTACCCTTCAACCTGGCAGGGTTTTTATTGATTGTGCTGGCCGTCATTTTATTTTTCGTGGATATCAAAGCACCGACGCATGGTGTGCTAACCTTGGGGGGGATGATTGCGCTCATATTCGGCTCCATGTTGATTTTCTCCCCTCAGGGTACACCGCAAGAGCCTTATATTTCCGCGCGAGTTTCCTGGTTTACGATTATCACCATGACTCTCCTGACCGCAGGATTTTTTACATTCATTGTTGCTAAAGGTCTTCAAGCCATGAAACGACCCGCTGCCTTGGGAACCCATCTACTATCGGGAGCTATAGGGATAGCAACAACTAATTTACAACCCGATGGCATCGTCCACGTGCAGGGAGAAGAATGGAAGGCAGTCACGGATTCGATCAATTCTATTAATAAAGGAGATAAAGTCCGCGTTACCAAAATTGACGGATTAACCCTCTATGTTGAGAAAGCATAAAAATGAAAGGTTCCTCAAATAATTCGCATCTTGAAAAGGCTAAAATTGGCCGGCATAAACTCCGTCTGGGTTCGCTCATTATTTTAGGAACCATGGTTTTTATTGCTTTGTTTAGTCTGTATTTTGTCATGACTGCCAAACCGGAAATTCGCCAGTTTACTATTTCTCCATTCCGTTACTCCATTATTTTGCTCTGCACGATTCCTATTTTGGCACTCGGAATTCATCTCATGGTCAAGGGCTATCGCATGGAAACCCAGGGCTACATAGAAGACTTGAGACAAAGCGAAAAGCAGCTAAAGGAACTTATGTCGGATAAAAATTTTGAATCATAAATTTTGAGTTATGAAGAATTTGCTGTATACTGTTGGCAGTTAATGAGATACTATTCAAATTAAATAAGGAGGATTTATGGCATTAATTACAGGTGGATCTTTAATATTTATAGGAATCATTGGGATTATTCTTCTAATGATGGTAACCAATTCAATCAAGATCGTCAGAGATTATCAACGGTTGGTCGTATTTCGTCTCGGAAAAACAATCGGTGGGAGAGGTCCCGGTCTGGTCATTTTAATTCCTTTTATTGATAAACCGGTATGGGTGGACCAGCGTGAACAATATATCGAAGTCCCCTCCCAGACCTGCATTACCAAGGATAACGCCCCCATCTCTATTGATTTCTTGATTTATACCAAAGTGGTTGAACCGGAAAAAACTGTTATTCAAGTCAGTAATTATATCGGTGCCGCCCAAGGTATTGCCATGACCACTTTGCGTGCGGTCGTCGGCGATATTATGCTCGATGAAGTCCTCGCTAAAAGAGAACAAATTAACCAAGTTCTTCGTACCAAACTCGATGATGTCACCGAACGGTGGGGAGTCAAGGTGACTACCGTCGAAATTCGCGAAATCCAACCGCCTAAAGAAGTACAGGATGCCATGACCAAACAAATGTCTGCGGAACGCACCCGCCGCGCCGTAGTCACCGAAGCTGACGGAAAGAAACAAGCCACAGTAACCATTGCCGAAGGTGATAAACAATCCGCCATCCTCCGGGCAGAAGGCGACAAACAGTCTGCTATTCTTCGCGCGGAAGGATATGCCCTGGCACTTCAAACGATTTTTGAAACGGCACAACAACTGGATCCCAATACCATGGGTCTCCAATATTTGGATACGCTTAAGTCCTTAGGCGCCAGTCCGGCTTCGAAATTTATCTTCCCGATGGAATTTACCAATTTATTAAAACCCTTTTTTGGAAATCCAGAAAATACCAAAAAGCCAACAAGTTAATATTTTAAAAAATAATATTTTGATTTAAAATTCATAATTATTTTCTATGCAAGAATTTGATTTATTTGTCCCCGGACGCTTATGTCTATTTGGAGAACATGCCGATTGGGCGGGCGGCTATCGTCGGATAGATTCCGCTATTCCCCTCGGTTACTGTCTGCTGATTGGCACCGACCAAGGCATCTACGCCAAAGTCCGGCAGGATGACAATAATCTCACACTCACGTCCATCCTTCCGGATGGTAAAAAAATAGGTCCTCATGAATTGGCTATGGATGAAAAAGAATTATTGGAAACCGCCCGCAAAGGCGGATTTTTCAGTTATTGTGCCGGTGTCACCTATCATGTCCTGCGAAATTATCACGTGCATGGTATCCATATTGAATCTTATAAAATGAATTTGCCGATTCGTAAAGGGTTATCTTCTTCCGCTGCCATCAATGTTCTTACTGCTCGCGCCTTCAACAAAATCTATGATTTAAAATTAACCAAGCGCGGTGAAATGGAACTCGCTTATCAAGGAGAAATTCTCACTCCCTCACGTTGTGGCCGTATGGATCAAGCCTGTGCCTATGGTCGCACGCCGGTTTTCCTTACATTCGACGGCGACGCAATGGAAACCGAAGAAATTCATCCTCAAAAACCCGTCTATATGGTCATTGTTGACCTTCGCGCCGGTAAGGATACCCAACAAATTCTTGCCGATTTAAACGCCTGCTTTCCAAAAACCAAAGGGAAAATCGCCCGTGATGTTCGCTATTACCTTGGTCCCGTTAACGAGGACATCTTAGGGCAGGCAAAAAAAGCTCTCGCCGAAGGGAACGCCGAAGAAGTCGGACGATTAATGACGGAAGCCCAACGGCTCTTCGATGAATTCGTCAAACCCGCCTGTCCTTCTGAACTCACCGCGCCGAAACTGCACAAGGTTTTGTCCTATTCCAAGATTCAAGATTTAATCTGGGGTGGAAAAGGCGTCGGGTCTCAAGGTGACGGCTGCGCTCAATTTGTCTGCAAAGGGCTGGACGAACGCCAAGAACTCATGAAACGCCTTCCCGAACTTGATGTTGCCTGTTTCGAACTCACCATCCATCCTAAAAAATAGATTGTGGTATAGTAATATGTTTTTAACTCTAAACCCCAAATTCTAAACGCTAAACTTATTTTTTATTATGCACATTAAAAAAGCCGTCATCACTGTCGCTGGATTGGGTACACGCATGTATCCCGCGACCAAAGCCGTGAAAAAAGAATTGTTTCCCATTGTTGACCGGGAAGGCAAAATCCGTCCTGCTCTCTGGTACATTATTCAGGATGCCCTTAACGGGTTCATTGATGAGATTTGTCTCGTGATTCGCAGAGAAGATGAAGAGGTTTTTCGACGCGCCTTTTCCGGAGATTTGCCGGATTGCCTAAAACACAAACTGGAGGATTATTCATTCAAGCAGGAAACCTCGTTTCTCGAAGAAATCTCGCACCGCCTGACCTATGCCTATCAGGACAAACAAGACGGGTTTGGGCATGCCGTCTATTGCGCCAAAGATTTCGTTGGTAAAGACCCATTTGTTCTCTTGCTGGGCGATCATATTTATTATTCGAAAACAGACGTGCGGGATAAAAAGACTTTCTCCTGTACCGACCAATTGCTCGAAATTTTCAATCAAACCCAACTGACAACCATCGGAGTCATCCCTCGACATGAATCCGTCATTTCCCGTTACGGTGCAATCGCCGGGAATCCCAGTTCGAATAACAAAAAATTATATGAAGTCACCGAGTTCAAAGAGAAACCCGATATTGATTACGGCAAAAAACACCTTCGTATCGCAGGATTGCCCAACGACCAATATCTCTGTTTTTTCGGCATCTATGCATTTCAACCTGAAATCATGGATATTCTACAGGAAATGATTAAGGACGATATCCGGGATAAAGGGGAAATTCAATTGACCGGCGCGATGGAACTCTATCGCCAGAGAACCGACAAGATCTATGCCTATGAAATTAACGGCGTTTATTACGATATCGGTAACCCGCAAAATTATGTCGAAGCTATTAAAGCCTTCTCGAATCAATCAAACTGTTGATTTATAATGAGATATCTTGTATGGTTGAATAACATAATTTAAGCCGATACATCCCAAACCAACGCTGAAGGACAAGCAGAACAGAAACGGAGTTGCAATGAACGAGACCGATCTCGTTCATTGCAACTCCCTATAATCTCATATTTTCAAGGGAAAGAGAATTCGATGGGTGAGGTTAAGAAATCTGAAAAAGTTAAGCTCTTTATCGGTATGATTGCCGTCAATGAATTGGTTTGTGTTGAGACGGAAGAGTGCTTAAAAGAGAAATTTGGCGCCGTGGATTTCCATTCTCCAATCTTACCATTTCATTACACGGAATATTATACTCAGGAAATGGGTAAAAATCTAATCCGACAATTTATCTCTTTTAAACGCCTCATCGACCCCGCCAAACTCGCCTCCATTAAATTATGGACTAACGAACTGGAACACAAAATCAGTTCCCCTAACCGAAAAATTAATCTTGATCCGGGTTATCTCACCGGTTCCAAAATGGTCCTCGCTACTACCAAAGATTACTCCCATCGTATCTATCTGCAAAAAGGAATCTATGCCGAAGTCACCCTCCGATTTCGCAAAGGTACCTTCACCCCCCTCGACTACACCTACCCCGACTACACCACTGACTACATTCCTATCTTCAATCAGATACGAGAGATTTATTTGAAGCAAATAAACTAAATCAAACTTGTCCAAAATAGGAATTTAAAAAGAACTCCTGTCCAAATAAAATTATAGTTTGTAAATAATAAAATTTTAGAAGTGTAGTAGTATTTTGGGATAGATACTGTCTCCTCACGACGCTATTGTATTCTCAGACAATGACGGCAAGCGGCGATACGATTGTGGTACGATATTGCTGTTTCAATAAAGATTATAAAGGTTGGAGTTCATATATATGGAGGTTGTGGCAGATTTCCTCTCAGCTCTTTGCCAACAAAGCGAAATCAATAATTACATTTTGGAATTTTCCCGTATCAAGGAGGAATGTTGAATAAATAATTCTTCCAATCCGAAGTATAGTTTCTTATAGAAATCATATAAAGGATGATATTGTTTGACTCTGGAAAAGTTGGGTTTTATAGTCATTTTCTTTTTTACAACCCGATCAACACCCTCTTGTAGTGAAGAATACTCTCCTAAAAAACAATGTCCCATGATTCCATTCCCAATCAAAGAATCCTCTTCGCTTCGTGTCAGTCCGATCGGTGTATTCAGAATATCTGAAAATATTTTAACCCATTGCAGGTTTTGAGAACCTCCTCCTCCCATGCGGATTTCTCGAATCTGGATGTCATTTTCTACCAGTGCGTCTTTTATGAATCGCAGAGAGTACCCCACACCCTCCAGAGCACTTTGAAGAATATCGTATCGCGTATGATGATCTTTTAAACCGAAAAATACACCGGAAGCATAATTCCCGATTTTATGATCCCGTTCCCCGGTTAGATAAGGAAGAAAAAAAAGATGGTTGGCTCCAAGACAGGATTTATTAACGGAAGAATATATCTTTTTGTCATTTAATATTTTGGCAAGCCAGCGTAAAGGAATGGTAGCGTTATTTATAGCACCACCAACGAGATATTTTCCATTCAGCAGGTAACACAGTTGGAATCGCATTAAATCTTCCTTATCGAATACCGGTTTAGAACAAACCGCACGAAGCATACCGGAGGTCCCGATATTCGAAACAGCCGTATTCTCTTTCAACCCACCGACTCCGATTGCCAGTGCTCCTCCGTCATAAACTCCCGGTATAAGTTTAACACTTGCATTTAATCCAATAGAATCTATTATTTTCTTTTTTAACGGGATGGCTTCTTTATTCCCTTCCACAATTTCAGCAAGTTGTTCGGGCAACACGTCTATTTTCTGTAAAACTTCTTTATCCCATTTACGAGTATAAATATTCATCATCTGTGTGGCGGATGCAATACTCGGTTCCGTAATCATCTGACCTGTCAATAAAAAAATTAAGTAATCTTTTGAAGAAAGAAAAAATCGAGTCTTTTTAAATAATAGAGGCTTCTTTGTTTTCGAATAGTAGATTCTTGAAAGAGTATATTGAAACAACGGCGGACAGCCCGTATGGCGATAAAGAAATTTATAATTCATTTCTTTGCGGAACTCATGGATTGTGTCCTGTGCTCTTGAATCCAGAAAAGTAATCAAACCCGATAATGGTAAGGAGTTCTTGTCAAGATGAATTAATCCAAATTGATAAGAGGACATGGCCATTAATGAAATATCTTTTCGATGATAACGGGATACCTTGCGACAGATTTTAATGAGTTGGGTAAATAATTTATGGGGATTGTGTTCGGATGCTCCACATTCCGGTTGTTCCATTTCAATCGGTTCCCGGGCGAAATGGAAAATCCTCCCATGCTTATCAATCACTCCGGCTTTTATATTGGTCGTGCCAACATCCACAGAAAGAATCAAACCCATTTGCGAATCCTTTTTGGTTGAATATCCTGGTTCACAATTGTCTTGGGCACTTTCCCTTCAACGAATACATCGCGCATATTTTTCACCATAGTGTCTCCCATTTGATGAAGGGATTCGTAGGTATAGGCGCCAATGTGGGGTACGATAAGAACATTATCAAATTTTAGAAGCGGGTGATTCTTCCCAATGGGTTCTCCGGTTACGGAATCCGCGCCATACGCAGCCACTTTTCCTGATTGGAGATTTTTGATTAATGCTTCTTCATCAATCAATTCACCTCTGGCAGGATTGATAATGATGACCCCTTTTTTCATCAAAGCGAATTCCCTTTCACCAATCCCGTGATGGGTTGTCTCATTTAAAGGACAAAGCAGGATGATAAAATCAGAGACTTTCAATAAATGCCGGAATTCAACGGAAATAGCATGCCTTTTTCGGATGATTTTCTCGTGCAAGAATGGATCGTAGGCGTGAACATGTGCTTGAAAACCCTTCTTCAATATTTCTGCCACTTTTGAACCAATATTTCCGATTCCATTAATTCCGATATTTTTATTTTTTAATTCATGTCCAACAAATTGAGTCCGTTTATTCCAAGCTCCATTCTTTACGGCTAAAGAGGCTTTCTGGATTTGGCGGGAAGCGGATAATAAAAGAGTAATTGTATGTTCCGCCATAGCTTCTTGTTCGATGATGCCAGGAACTTTGCAAACCATAATGCCCAATTGAGTAGCAGTTTTTATATCAACATTATTGACCCCAATCCCATGCCTGGACAGCACTATTAAATTGGGAAGTTTTTTTAATAATGTTCCTTCATAATCGGGATTTATGCTGGCGATAATCCCGTGAAAATCTTTTATTTTATTTAGGAATTCTGTTTCGGAAATATCATTGGAAACATTGATTCGTGAAATCGTGGAGAACTTTTGCAATTGTCTCAAATGTTCCGGAAAGATATTTCCAAAACTACTTGAATTTACGATGACTATTTTAGGTTTCATAAATGCTTAATACATTGCCAAATAACTTGTCACCACAACGTTTGTATAGTTTCATCTGCTACAATTTCAGCATCTTTCAGCTTAATTAAGAATATCGCCTTTAAAATTTTGGATATTTATGACGCAAAGATTACAGATATTACACATAATACATAAAGTCATTACTGTTTTTCTTGTTGTATTCATAGTCCATCCAATTTTACTTAGTTGGAAAGAAAACCATCACTATCGATACTGCTTACAGCGGTCATTAAATAGATTACCATAAGCGGAGAACCCATGTGAATTATGTCCAGACTATGATGTATATATTTGACAAAAGATGACCATGATAGTATTGTAAGAATCAGAAAAAATAAAATGATAGAACAAAAGGAGAAATCAAATGAAAGTTACTAACAAGAAAATAAATGGATTTAAAATGACATGTATCGAGTCGAGAAATTTTATTGTAGGAATTGCCCGGGATATCGGGCCCAGAGTCCTCTATCTGGCGCACGCGGACAAACCGGATTATAACGTGTTGGCTATACTCCCCAAATCAGGCAGTCCTCTTCCTGATGGCGGCTTTTGGTACAGTTATGGCGGTCACCGTTTGTGGAGTTCCCCGGAAGCGATGCCGCGCTCTTATTCGCAGGACAATACACCCGTGGAAATTAAAGTCGAATCCAAGAAAGTAACGATTATTGCCAATCCAGAACCCGAAAATTCCGTCCATAAGGAAATCCTACTTGATTTTTCCCCCCAAGATCATATCCAAGTCACTCATACTATTAAAAATATCGGGCGATGGCCTATCCAAGCGGCATGTTGGGCATTGTCGGTTATGCGGCAAAATGGGTTTGCCATAATTCCTATAAAACCATGCAAGGTGGATGAATCCGGACTCCTTCCCGACCGGCGCATTTCTCTCTGGCCTTATTCCAATCCTGGAGATAAAAGGGTTTCATTTTTTAAGGATACTATTATTGTCCGGCAAAATCCCAACGAACCGGGTGCTTTTAAAATCGGCGCGATGGCTAATCCATCCTGGATAGCGTACTGGGTTGGCGGAGTATGTTTCCTCAAGAAATTTGTGCCGGAATCTTCTGCCCCCTACCCCGATTTTGGATGTAATGTAGAAACCTATACCAATCCGGGTATATTGGAAATCGAGACCCTGGGTCCACTTAAAACTATTGAACCCTCTCAATCTATTCAACACACGGAACAATGGTATCTCCAAGTGACGGGAAATATGGAACCGGAACCAAACAGTATTCACAAAAAACTAGGGCGGTTAATCAAATAAATAATTAATTATTTCTCTGGGTTCATCATATTCTCCGCAGAGAACGAATATCCGAATAGCACGTCCTTTTTATAAATGAGTATAAAACTCGACCGGTTTCCCTCCAAACTCAGTCGTGTGGATAACTTTGGAATTAAGTAATCCTTGCAAGCCAACTTGAACAGATTCAGGAGACCAACCAAAGAGTCGGACGATTTCTTTTTCCGTAGTGAGACCGGCGGTGGTAATAAATCTTTCCAGAATTCGTTGGCGAGCGATAGGAGGGGATAGCTGTTCCGCCTGATGCAATATTTCTTTTGGCGCCCAATGCGAAAATAAATCCAAAACTCGAACCCCCCAATGTTTCTCTTCCAGACCGCTCACAGCCACTTTAAATTTAATTTGTAATTCCTTAATCGCTTCATGAAACTTGCGGGTACCGGCCTTTCCCGGATGAGCGAGATCTTTTCGTAAATCATCCACCGAAGTAGGTCCGCGATTGAAAAGATAATCGGCAATCCGATACGCCGGTTCCGTTAATTTGCCATAATAATATTCTTCATCATAAACTTCGCACCCGCCGGATTCATAATATAACGACAAAAAACATGGCAGGAGTTCCATAGAAACCAAGGTGGCTTTTTTCTTGACGACCCGGCTGTTATACCATTTCTTTTTGGCTTGCAGCGTATCTTTCCACTCCCACCAGTCCCAAGCCTCGGATTGCGCCGATTGAGACAATTTCGGCAAGGGAATCTCCTTACACGCGAATAACAGGCATAACCCTACCTCATTGATAAATTTCACGGCTTCGGATTCAGACATAATCCGCCGCTGAGGTGTCAATCGCCATTTGCTTTTACGGTATTGGTCAATATCCTTTTCCAACAAGGTAGACAAGACGTATTTCCTCTGTGACAGCAATATAGTAAAGTATATTATAACATTGTATTATCTAGTGGATTGGGAGACTCTGTGAAATACAAAAAGCTCAAAGTTAAATTGATAGCAAAACCCTGAAAAAAGTCCCTCCCTAAGTAAACCAGTTTGGGTACGGAGTGTAACCTAGGAGGGTATTACCCTCCTAGGTATACCTCCCGATATTTCTCCCTATAAAAACCAAAATTATAGCCTCCTCTTTTAAAACCTTCAAGAATCACTCAAAATTGACGTAGAAACCACGAACCCACCTAAAAGAACCTTAAGTCTAGTCCCGAACCAAATCCTCACTCTTTTTCAATGGGAGACAATACGGAGATAATACGGAGAAAATAGGGAGATAACTCAGACCCAATTTTGAGACATTTTAAGCCCCTTAAATCGCAAATTTAGCTATGCCAAAATGGCACACCTCACCTTGTCTTAATCTATTGAGCAACCATTTGTCCAGCAAAGAACAAAATATCCCTGAAGTATAGAAATTACCTCACAAAATAAGAAACATGACTATGATTAAACTATCCTAAAAAAAGTACTTGACAGATGGTTCTTATTGGAATATTATTTCCGGTGGATTAGAAAAAAAGAAAAAATTCTTGTAAGGGTATAAACCCATTTTGAGTCTTATACTCTAGAAAGCATAAATCTCTGGATAGGAAAGGAGATGAAGAAGTAGTAACCTATCTGTTTGACCGTATGCCATTTGAGGACTGTAGAGATTCTCGTCCAAGAAAGTAAAAATACCAAGGGAGGATATATACCATGAACCATCGTTTCTGCGTTACCTTATTAATCTTTTTGCTTATTTTTAGTTTTTATGGTTTGACCTGTTTTGCCGATACCCCAACTCCGGGTACCAATGCTGTCACCGAAGTAGTCTCCGGTCGCAATCAAAATACTCGGGTCTGGCAAACCACCCATATCGAAAACGCCGTAGATTTAGTTACCGGATTGCCCACTGGTACGCAAAATACAACCTATCCAATTTATTATGAACGTGCCGATGGGTTATGTTACCAGGATACGGCCAACAATTGGCAGGTATCGGTCGAGAGTATACAATCCACTCAGGATGGAACCTATCAAGCCTTGCAAGGACCTTATCAGGTTAAATTTACTGGATCAATGAGCGCCTCCTTTCCTGTGACTTATACCGCGAATGGCGATATACTCCGGATGGGTCTGCGTTCCATCGGATTTTATAATATGCAAACCAACACATTACAGACCTTACAAGTTGTTTCCCAATCCTATCCCGTTCTCAAGGGGAATACCTTAACCTATCCCGGCGTGTTTCCAGGAATAGACGTGCAATATCAATATTTGAGAGGTTCTTTTGAGCAGAGACTGATCTTACAAAACAACTCTTCCCTCCCCTCTCCCGCCATCTTTAATATGGACTCCACCGTCTATTTGGTGAGTATCACGGAAATCGATACCAGCAGTGTATCCTGTTCCATCACCAACAGTGCTGGAGAATCCTTAACGAATAGTTTTCTTTCGGGAGAAAATCAGAGTTTATATTTTACCGATAGTTCCACCGGGAATACTATCTGTCAATTTGTAGTAAGTCAAGCCTTTGACAGCCAAAATAGCGGACTTCCTCTGAATATGTATAAACAACTCTACCAAGCGGATGGACACTTGTACCTTTTGGAAGGAGTCCCGTTTAGCTGGGTACAATCGTCACAATATCCGATAACGCTCGATTACCAAACGTTGACGAATACAACGATAGCTTCTAATGAAGTCTGGAAATCAGGAAACACCTATTATCTCAGTGGGCCATTTACCGTTGGCTCCCCGTGGTCATTGGCGATTGAAGGCGGCACCGTCATTAAGTTTTCGGAAGGAGCTGAGATTGTCGTCCAGACTGCTAGTAAGATTATTGCCAAAGGTGATAAGTTTAACTATATCATGTTTACCAGTGCCAATGATAATTCGGTTGGAGCAACAATTTCTGGTTATAGCACGGCAACTCCTGCTCCGGGGGATTATACTACGGCTATTTATTTTCAACCTACTTCGTCTACAGCCAGTTGGATTGAATATTGTAAAATCGCTTATGCCCAATATGGGCTTAAAATTCAAACTCAATTAAATAACCCTGTGGAAAATAATATCATCCGTTTGTGTAGTGTGGCGGATGTCTGGATAAACAATGGAAGTTCTAATGGGGTTACTTTACTCAACAATTTGATTTTGGGCCCAGCTGCCTATGGAATTTATGGTTATAACACGACAACCACTGCCTATATCAATGCCCTGAATAATACCGTGGACGGGGTTGATACGAGTATCTATGCCTATGCTACTATCAGTACTGGCACTTATTTGAGTTGTAAAAACAACCTCATCACCAATGGCGCCTTTGGGTTGTATGCGGGTAATAGTACGTTCTTTGGGACGCATTTGTATAATAAATTTTATGATGTAGCAACTCCTTGGTTTGGAGTAATTAAAACTACGGGAGAGAATACTATACAAACCGGTAGCCTTCCCGTCTATAGTAGTTCACCCAATGGAAGTTATTATTTGAATCATAATTTGACTATGAGTGAGACTTTTCTCGGTGATTCAGCGGCATCGGTCTATGGATTGGATACCAAAACCACCGAAACCGCTATCTTGATTCTTTCCGATATTACTAATTCTCCAACTTGGTCATTGGTAGAAAGAGATACATACAATGATACGAAGTCTCTTAATGGATGTGAATATATCGGCTATCACTATGACCCTGTGGATGTGATTATTGGCAATAGTGCCAGCAATTATTCAATCGCGGTATCCGGGAATGGGAATACGCTCACGATTGACTCTGGAGTGGTAGTTTCCTTTTATCGGGATAGTACCGATACGGGAGGGGAATTGAATAACGAAGCAACTCTCACGGCCATCGGTCAACCGGGGAATGAAATCCAATTTACTTCGATTTTTGCCACGGGCAGTTTACATGCCATGCCCTTGCGCGGGGGATTGGATTCTAATGATTACTTCGCTATTGTGCTGTCTCCAACTTCAAACCCGGCGTCGAATATTCAATATTGTCAATTCTCCTATGCCCAATACGGTCTTGATGAGGAAGCTTCTTTGAATATCGATAAACCGATTCAGAATAACATTTTTAAAAACAATATATGTGGGATTTATTTCGATTCTTCCAGTGCGATTATAGCGAATGTGGTCAATAATCTCTTTATCGATAATGGGTATGGTATAGACTTGGTGGTAGCGGGAAGTCAACCGCCGATCCCAACGATGACAAACTATCTTCAAAGTAATACGTTTTATGGGAATGGTACCGGTGTTCTACTGGCCAATGAGGATTCGCTTACGCTGCGACTGGAAAATAATCTCTTTGTCGGCAACTATATCGGGGTGACCAATTCCGAAGGTGCCTGTACCGTAGAAACCCGCAATAATTTGTATTGGGATAATGGGCAAAATACCAATGGAGTTCCATTGAATACGACAGGCGGGGATAATGCGGATATAACGGGGAGCAACCCGATGCTGGTACACCAGACCCAATTGAGCAGTACAACCTTTTTGAGTTCCACGACCCATGACGGGTTTTATCTGGCGCAGAATAGCGGAGATGCCAGCCGGTTCCCTCTGCAAATAAGCAGTGTGTCAGGCATTTCCGGTTCGTTTGCCAACACACCGCCAAACGGCGTCAAGATCACGGTATCCTCTTATACCAACGGATTGAGCGGGAGTGTACAACTGGGGTATGCTACAACATTGAATGGGGGTAGTTGGTCATATACGTCCACCGGTTCCGGACTGGGAAATATCTTAATCACCCTGAACGCTGGTGCGAATGGGTGGACTATCAGTTCGACCGATTCGATTACGTTGCTGTTTGGCAATGATTCTATCCGAGTGTATCTCCCTCAGCTTTCGTTGTACGAAAGCCAAGTACGATACTGGGCGGCCTTGGACGGTAGTATTTATTACTCAACACCTGGCCCGACAGGAATATATGAAGATGCCTGGTATGCCATGGAATATGACAGTAGCGGATTAGTCCGTTCCGCCTATAGTGCCGGGGGACGCAGTGCGTCAGTAGATAAAGGCTCGGTCAAGGTGACCACCATTAACAGTACCACCTATCGCTATACCACCATGGCGTCCTTAGGAAATACCAATACCAACGGGACATCAGATAATAGTTCGACCTATCGCCTTATCCCTGCGACTTTGAGTACCAGTACTATTGACCCGATTGGACGATTGGATATTGGCTACCACTACAACGGGAATGTGGTATATACTATAGATATGGTGACTGCCTTTATATACCAACCATCGGGTCGGTTGTATACCTATTCCCCGTACACTGATTATTTTGATGATACATATCAGAATGCCCCCTATCCTAATTACAAGAATGATATTGAATTACGGAAATCTATTTCGGGGAAATATAATTCA
This sequence comes from uncultured bacterium, assembly GCA_963768165.1. Taxonomy (GTDB): domain Bacteria; phylum UBP4; class UBA4092; order UBA4092; family UBA4092; genus CAVYHJ01. The sequence continues at coordinate 526,997 of CAVYHJ010000026.1, forward strand.
ATGTCTTTGAATCCCACAGAGATTTTAACAATGACCGGTATTGGACCTCTTGTAAATTCCAGTATTCCTACCAGCCGGAATTACATCGGGTTGGGGTATCATATCTACAATACTCCCATCCTGGCAGCATTTGATGAAATATCCTCTCATCCCTATTCGGAGTGGGATGGTGACTTGACTTATTCATTAGGACCGTATTTTAATTATTCCGGTTTGGCGGCGTCCCCGACAGGACAGGTATTTTCCATGTTGCAAGGGTTTAATACTTATCAGGTTAGTTACGATAATTATACGATCATGGAATTTATGTATATTTACCGTTACGATGATAGTTCCAACTCGTGGACCAAGATTGTTACTCTTGAGACCACGGAGTATGAACCGGGTGGTCTTACAATTCAAGGTGCAGACATCGCCGTAGATACCGCCAATCTCTGGATCACTGTGTCCTCTATTGGCAGTCCCTATAATTTTATTGGAGTAACTTTGTTACCACTCAACACCTTGCCTCAGACAATTAATTTGGGTTCTTTTACACCAGTTCAATATGAAACTACTTATGCTTATCCTGTAAAAATAACCTATGATGCTTCCACTGGCTGGGGACGGATTCTCTATAATGATCAGGATGACTCCAATAATATGCATGCGATGGGTGTTAATATTGTAGCAGGTTCTCCGCACTTGGCTCGTGACACTGTAGCCGCTCTAAATGCAGTAGGTGGTGGAATTGACCCATATAATTATGAGATTGTATATAATCCGAATGATCCAACAGGTGGCATATTAAGGGCTTATGCCGTATATAATATTAATGATAATACGGAATATTCCCATTTAGATGCATCTGATTCACTGCATGATCTTTGGAGTTCTTACTCAAACACTTTTGCGGACGATTACGCCTATGGTAGACAGAACGTCACATATAGATATGATGGTTCGGCTCTTGTCGCTTGGTCAAGTTCCAGGGATGATGTTCCCTCTGAAGGCGGATATAGTGACGGGTTTATGCATACCAATGCCGGAGGAATTCCAATCTTTTTTAATGATGGTGGGTTTTATCTGGATGTGAAAACCAATACAATCAACCATCGGGATATTCTAGCAACATGGCATGAATTTACCGATCCGGCTAATACTAATGATTTCTCAGGAGTCGTGGTATGTCAGGAACTATATCCATAAATAGGTTTATCCAAATATGTTTATTATTGATTGTATATCTCTTGGGCTGGAGTTCTTCTCCAGCCCGGGAGATGTTATTGTTTGCTTATAATGCAGGTTATGAGTTTTACTGCTTGCAATTATTACCGACCGGGCAATTGGTGACTACAGGGCAAGCAGTAGCCGTGGGTAATGATCATACTTTTGGATTTGCAGTCAGTCCCGATCAAAGATATATTTGGTCGGGATATTCAGATTCAACATCTCAAGGGATACATCAATATCAAGTTTCGCCAAGTGGTCAGGTTTCAACAACAGGACGTCTTGTATCGTTATCAAGTGCTCCAGATGATATTATGTTCACCCCTAATGGACAATTGCTAATAGCTTACGGAGCACCTATTTTTCGTGTTAATGCCGACAGTAGCATTCAGAGTACAAATAATGTATATTCAGGTGGGGTGTTAAACATTAGCCCTCGAGGAGATATTAATTATACCAAACCTCCTTCTTATGCTGATTCTTTCGAGATTGACTATATTAACTATGCCTCTGCGGTTATTATAACTTTGGAAATAATAACTACCATACCTAATTACTCCGAATTACAAGCCATCTATCGTCCCGCGGGTGATTATATTGCTTTTACTTATTTTGGGGGGTATCCCAGCGGGGTGGAAGTACATCCTGTATTGTCCAATGGAATAGTGGATACGACTCAAACATGGGATTATGGTCATATTGGAGGATCTTATCTGGATATTACTCCCGATGGGAATAATATCTATGCCAGCGGGATTACTCATTTATCCTGGTCAGCCAAGAGTTCTATGTTTATTGATGTTGGAATTACAACATCATTGAGTGTCCTTCAGCTTAAAGTTTCTCCAGATGGGAAGTTTCTGGTTGTTGTTCCAGGAAATCAAACTACTATAAAGACTTTTGCCATTCAAACGGATGGGAGTTTGGTAGATACGGGATATACTTTTGATTATGGGAGTACATTCGGTGCTTTTATTCCTGCTGACTGTAGACTCATCTTTGACTGGACACCCTTGCCTACCGGAGTTCCCTATGAGTTGTGGAACCAGTTTGATGATAAATAATGGTTATGCGATTGTGTATAATCCGAATGACCCGACAGGCGGAACAGAGAGAGCCTATATCGCCTATAATATTCTGGATAATACCTATTATTCCCATTTGGATGCCTCCAATTCCTTGTATGACTTATGGAGTTCGTATTCCACAATATTTGCGGATGACTATGCTTATGGGAGACAGAACGTCACCTATAGATTTGATGGTTCGGCTCTTGTCGCTTGGTCAAGTTCCAGGGATGATCTATCATCCGACGACGGATTTATGCATACCAACGCCGGAGGAATTCCAGAATTTTTCAGTGACGGGGGATTCTACCTGGATGTAAAAACCAATGCAATAAACCATCGGGATATTCTTGCTACATGGCATGAGTTTACTGATCCGAGTAATGGCAATGACTTTTCAGGAGTAGTGGTGTGTCAAGAGTTGTATCCTTAAGCCGGACAATAAGAATTGGATTATTATTCTTGATGATAAGTCTCTCGTGCTGGGGTATTTCTTCAGCACGAGAGATGTTATTATTCGTGAGTAATGCGGGGTATGAGTATTATTGCTTGCAATTATTGCCTACCGGTAAACTAGTAAACACCGGACAGGCGGTAATGACAGGGAACAACAATGCCTATGGGTTTGCAGTGAGTCCCGACCAACGCTATCTCTGGTCGGGATATTCTGATTCGACCTCCCAAGGGATAGAGCAATATGAAGTCTCTCCTACTGGTCAAATTTTAACCACAGGATATTTTATGCAGTTGCAAGTAGCTCCTTTAGATCTTTCATTTACTCCCAACGGACAATTGTTGATCGTTGGAGGAACTATTTTTCGGGTGAATTCTGCCTACAGTATCCAAAGTACTGCAAATTCTTATGCTGCTGATTTCAATTTTAGTCCCCGTGGAGATATTAATTATACTAAAAATAACATATACGCTGATTCGTTTGATATTGACTATATTAATTATACTTCGGCAATTATTACTACCCTAGAAGTAGTAACAACCACGGCAGGGGATTATTCTGAACAACAAGCGGTGTATCGTCCTGCGGGAGATTATATCGCTTACACCTATTTTGGGGGTTATCCCGGTGGAGTGGAAGTGCATCCTGTGTTATCGAACGGAATGGTAGATACTACCCAGACATGGGATTATGGTCATATTGGAGGTTATTATCTGGATATCACACCTGATGGGAATAATATTTATGCCAATGGGATTACCCATTTAGCCTGGTCAAATCAGAGTTCTATGTTTATTGATGTTGGAATTGCGACATCAATGAGTGTATTTCAACTTAAAGTCTCCCCCGATGGAAAGTTTCTGGTTGTTGTTCCAGGAAATCAAACTACTATAAAGACTTTCGCCATTCAAACCGATGGCAGTTTGGTGGATACGGGATATACTTTTGATTATGGGAGCACATTTGGTGCTTTTATTCCTGCTGATTGTAGACTAATTTTTGACTGGACACCTCTGCCTACTGGAGTTCCTTATGACTTGTGGAATGAGTTTGATGATAAATAACGATGGCGGGTTTTTCTTGGATGTGAAAACCAATGCGATCAATCATCGGGACATCTTCTCCTCATGGCATGAATGGACAAATGTCAGCGGTTCCAACGACTTTTCAGGAGCGGTATTGTGTCAGGAACTTTATCCATAAGACAAAGAATCGTATCTTTTGTATTGTTAGTCTTGATAGTTCATTCGGGCTGGGGTATTTCCCCAGCCCGGGAGATGCTGTTATTTGTCAGTAATGCTGGCTATGAATTTTATTGTTTGCAATTGCTGCCCACCGGTCAACTGGTAACCACTGGACAGGCGATAATGACAGGCTATGAAGCAGCCTACGGATTTGCGGTTAGTCCTGACCAACGTTATATTTGGTCAAGTTATTCCGATTCTACCTCTCAAGGGATAGAACAATATGACGTCTCGCCGAATGGACAGATTTCTACAACAGGACGTACTGTCCAATTATCTTATACTCCAGAAGAAATGGCATTTACCCCTAATGGACAATTGTTAATTACAGCATCAGGTCCAGTTTTTCGGGTGAATCCCGACAGCAGTGTTGAAAGTACAAGTAATGTGTATAACGATTTTCTAAACATAAGTCCTCGCGGGGATATTAATTATACTTATGGTAGGTATCCTGAAGCGTTTGAGATTGATCAGATTGATTATTCTTCAGGGAGCCTCATTACTTTGGAAATAGTAACTGCTGGTGATGAGGACCAACCGCAACATCAAGCTGTTTATCGTCCTGCGGGAGATTATGTTGCGTACACCTATTTTGAAGGCAGTCCTGGGGGTGTAGAAGTGCGTCGTGTATTTCCTAATGGAATGGTAGATACTACGCAGGCATGGGATTATGCGCCCGGAAACGGTGGTATGTATCTTGACATTACCCCCGATGGCAACAATATCTATGCTAACGGGATTACTCATTTATCCTGGTCAAGTCAGAGTTCTATGTTCATAGACGCAGGAATGGCAACATCTTTGGGTGTTTATCAACTCAAAGTCTCCCCGGATGGAAAGTTTCTGGTTGTGGTTCCCGGAGATCAAACTACCTTGAAAACTTTTTCCATTCAAACCGATGGGAGTTTGTTGGATACAGGATATACCTTTAATTATGGAAGTACTTTTAATGCTTTTATTGATGGGAGTAGTAGACTCATCTTTGACTGGACGCCCTTGCCTACCGGAGTTCCCTATGAGTTGTGGAATAAGTTTGATGATAAATAGCGACGGTGGATTTTGGTTAAGCATTCGTACTAATGCAATCAACCATCGGGATATTCTTGCTACATGGCATGAATTTACTGATCCAAGTAATGGCAATGACTTTTCAGGAGTAGTAGTGTGTCAGGAGTTGTATCCTTAAGACGAAGAATACAAATTGGCGTATTGTTATTGATTCTTTCGGGCTGGAGCATATCTTCAGCCCGAGAGATGTTATTGTTCGTCCCGGGAGAAAGTGTTTATTATTATGGTTTTCAACTATTAACCACGGGTCAACTGATTTTTACTGGAGAAATCTTAACTACTGGTAGTGATTATCATTATGGCTTTGCTGTGAGTCCCGATCAAAGATATATTTGGACGAGTTATTCTGATACAAGCTCCTTTGGTGTCAAACAATACGCCATTACTATTTATGGACAAATAACTGCCACCGGACGGACAGTACAATTATCTGGAATACCGGATGATTTGAGATTTACCCCAAATGGGCAATTGATAATATCTGAAGGAGGACCTATTTTTGAGGTAAATGCAGATAGTAGTATTCAAACCACAGTAAACTCGTATTCAGGTTTTTTAAACATTAGTCCTCGGGGAGATATTAATTATACCCGAGGAGGATATCCTGAATCATTTGAGATTGATAAAATAAGCTATACTTCTACCAGTCTCACCACCTTGGAGATAATAACAACTGGAAATGCAGATCAGCCACAAATTCTAGCCGTATATCGCCCTGCGGGGGATTATATTGCTTTTACAAATTTTAATGGTGTTGCTGCTGTTTCTGTATATCCAGTTTTACCAAATGGAATGCCAGATACAACGCAATTAAAAAGTTATGAACCAGGAATGCTCAGCTGTAGGTATCTTGATATAACTCCCTACGGAGATCATATATATGCGGTTTTTCAAGATACCGATACGTCAGGCGTTTTTCGTTTAGATTGGTCGAACCAAAGTAGCATGTATGTGGATGCGGGTACAATAATACCTTCTACATATACTGATTATCCTCAGCAAATCAAGGTCTCTCCCGATGGCAATTTTCTGGTAGTAGTTTACCAAAATGATAACAATTTTAGTAAGCAATATTTAACTACCTTCTCCATTCAATCCGATGGGAGTTTAGTAAATACGGGATATACTTTTGACTTCGGGGATACATTTAGTCCTGATTTTATTGCTGGTGGGTCTCGATTGATATTTATCTGGACACCTCTACCCACCTCTGTACCGGAAGAATTGTGGAATGAATTTGATGATAAATAATGGTTTTGAGATCGTGTATAATCCCAATGACCCTACTGGTGGGATGGAAAGAGCCTATATCGCATATAACATTAATGATAATACCTTTTATGCTCATTTGGATGCCTCCAATTCCTTGTATGACTTATGGAGTTCGTATTCCACCATATTTGCGGACGACTATACCTATGGGAGACAGAATGTCACCTATAGATTTGATGGTTCGGCTCTTGTCGCTTGGTCAAGTTCTAGAGATGATCTATCATCCGACGACGGATTTATGCATACCAATGCCGGGGGATTTTATTTGGACGTAAAGACCAATACCGTCAACCATCGGGATATTCTTGCCACATGGCATGAATTTACTGATCCAAGTAATGGCAATGACTTTTCAGGAGTAGTGGTGTGTCAAGAACTGTATCCCTAAGACGAGTAATTCGCATAGGCTTATTGTCCTTGATAATAGGTTTCACGTGTTTGGGTATTTCCCCAGCACGGGAGATGTTATTGTTTGTCTATAATGCAGGCTATGAATTTTATTGTTTACAATTATTGCCTACCGGGCAACTAGTAACAACTGGACAGGCTGTAGAGGTAGGAAATGATGATGTTATTGGATTTGCAGTGAGTCCTGACCAACGCTATATTTGGTCTAGTTATTCCGACTCTACTTCCCAAGGAATAGAACAATATGAAGTCTCTCCTACCGGACAGATTTCTACAACAGGACGGATAGTACAATTATCAGGTGTTGCAGAAGATCTTTCATTCACCCCTAATGGGCAATTATTAATTTGTGGAGGAGGACCAATTTTCAGGGTAAATCCCGACAGCAGTATTCAAAGCACGAGCAATGTGTATAACGATTTTTTAAACATCAGTCCTCGCGGGGATATTAATTATACTTATGGGGGGTATCCGGAAGCATTTCGGATTGATAAGATTGATTATACTTCTGCCAGCCTCACCACCTTGGAAGTAATCACAACGAGTGGTTATCCAGAATTACAAGCCGTATATCGCCCTGCCGGAGATTATATTGCATATACTTATTTTTTCGGTTATCCTGGGGGCGTAGAAGTACGTAATGTATTATCCAGTGGAATGGTGGATACTACACATGCATGGGAATATGAGCAGGGAATCGGTGGCAATTATATTGATATTACTCCTGATGGGAACAATATATATGCTAATCATTATATTCATTTATCTTGGTCGACTCAGAGTTCTATGTTTATTGATTGGGGAGATAATACCACAACAGAGACTAGTCCGTTGCAACTCAAAGTTTCTCCTGATGGGAAATTTCTAGTCGCTGTTAATGGTTCACAGCTTTCCTTGAAAACTTTTTCCATTCTAACGGATGGCAGTTTAGTGGATACTGGATACACCTTCGACTTTGGGAGTACATTTAATGCTTTTATTCCTGGCGGTAGTAGACTCATCTTTGATTGGACACCTTTACCTACCTCCGTGCCGGAAGAGTTATGGAAAGACCCTCCTTCGGAAATAATCACTACCGATTCTCAAGAGATTCTTAACTGATTTCTTGCAAAAGGACGCAGTGCGTCGGTGGATAAAGGTGCTGTGAAAACCACGACGCTCACGGGTGGAACGACTTATCGTTATTCCATCTTCGCTTCCTTGGGGAATACCAATACCAACGGGACATCGGATAATAGTTCGACTTATCGCCTTATCCCTGCGACTTTGAGCACCAGTACCATTGACCCGATTGGAAGGTTGGATATTGGATACCACTACAACGGTTCTGTGGTCTATACGACAGATATATTTGGGAATATATCCACTGTGTACAGCGGTGTGACGGTTTTGATGACGGAATCTAACACTAATTCTATCGGGAACGACGTAGTGTCCGGGGCATGGAATTCCAATACTCTGGTAGATCAATCCATGGTGCTTTACGGCAATGGGGGGTGTATCAGTATTAACAATAACACCACCTATTTAGAGGGATGCGGGTATCATGTGCCGAATACACCCATTAACAATGAGCTTGTGCCGGTGAATAATGGTATTGAGTCGGCGCCTTTTCCAGGGGTTGCATCATTGGCATTATCTCCCTTTGACAATACCATTGTCGGAGGAGTGGTATATACCGACCTAACCACCACTCATATACAAATTTTCAAATATCTAAGCGATACAGGCGGTTGGGCATTATTGGGACTTTATGATGCTACGTCCATTCAGGACTTATCGCTTTCCGTCGGGCAGGACAGCAATGTTTGGGTGACATGGGGGCAGACGTGGCCGAATGCCCAACTCTGCGCATCGCGGGTTTCCCTGAGTGCCAGCAATTCCCCTTTGACTCCTAGTGTCCTTATTCCCAATTGGAATGGTGAAGCTTCGGCGGGAGGACATGCCATCAGTATGACTTATGACCCGCAAAATGTATATACATCGCAAGGCATTTATGGGGTACGATTGGCATTTCTCAATGATACAGGTAGTATGACGAGTTTGTGGGAAAGTCCATTGGTATTTGGAGCTGGTCAAATTAGTTTTCAGTATCCTCCAAATGGTCATCAGATTACCGAGACGGGACAAAGTGCGGAAGCCAATGTACGGTTGGTGTATAACCCGAATAACACGGGAAATGCTCCTGCCTTTCAAGATTTTTCTGCTGCTCTGGAACAGGGCTATCTGCGGGCGTATGATTTAAGTACCCCGTCCAGCGATATCTGGACTCCCGATAATACCTATGGATACTCCAGTGTAACGTCAGGTGCCGGTGAAACAGATTTAACCTATAGAAGTACAGGAGAGAAACTGACCGTGTGGCAACCGTCGGGGAATCTCTACCTGACCACCAATCAAGGGGGTGCGGTGACCCTGTTTGGGTTGACGAACCATATAGTAGGTCATCCACGCATTACGACCAATGCGGTTAATCTCCGTGACCCGGCACTGTTATGGGAGGACGGTTATGACTTGGAACAAGACGGGACTCCCATCTCAGCCCTGTTTGTTAGAGAGTTGTACCCGTAATTAAATGTTGTCCCGTGACGAACGTAGTATAATGTATCGAGAGGAAAGAAGATGAATAAGCGGAATATGACATTCCTTATGATGGCCGTTGTTCTGGTAGGCATGACATCCTTGTGTCATGCCTACGTGGAGTATTATAATCTGTTTGTGGTGAAAGGGGGGGATAGTCCTCCCGCCAAGATTTATCAATTAAAATTCCTGCCTACCGGTCAAATCTTAGATACCTATACCCAGTATACGGTCGGAGGAAATTTATATCAATTTGGTATTGGTTCGTTAGCGGTCTCCCCAGATAACCGGTTTCTTTTTGCTGCGGGAGATGCGATTTACCGGTATCAAATTCAACCGGATGGCAGTTTGCTTTCCATCGGGTCAACAACTCCCGGTAGCTTTATTGCTTTTACCCCAAACGATCAATTAATCATCGCAGAAAACACTGTTTATTCTCTCACCTCCACCGGAGATTTGATTAATGGGACAAGCGGTCCTTTAATTGACTATCCTCGAATTGACCCCTTGGGTCGAGGGCTTTTAGCCCTATCTTCTTTTAGTACTTTCAGTGCCTATACCATTAACTATAACTCAAGGACTTTGAGTTTAACGACCTCCTATCCTCTTGAAGTAGATTCGCCTTTTAATTTTGCTTTTACACCCAATGGAAATCTAGGATTTTTTTATAGTACGGTTTGGGATGGCTTGGGAATTCTTACTTTTGATAGCATCTTTAATGTTTCAACCACTCAAGTTTTAAATATTAATGGAGAATCCATTTTTGATTTAGCCGTATCGAAAGATAATAAATACCTTTGGACACCTACTAACAATTACATTAAGTTATTTTCCATTGACACACTGGAAAATGTAACCGATACCGGACAGCAATATTATGTGTTGAATGACTTCGGTGGAACATTAGCACGATATCAGCGCAATACGCCGGATGGAAATCTGGCGATTGTGGAATATGTTGATTTGAATTCAAATTCAAGTGGGGGTAGTTTTGCCACGGCTTATATTAATGGGGATGGAAGTCTAACTTGGACGGGATATAGCTTTGCTTTCGATTCTACGTATCCCTCGCCGGAAACGATAGTAGACTTTACCCTAGTGCCTGTATACGCCACGGGAATCCCAGAAGAGTTATGGAAAGACCCACCGCCAGAAATGATTCTCCATGATTCTCAAAAGATACTTATGAATCCCTGAAAATAGTTGTCACGGAATCGGGACAAAGTGCGCAAGCCAATGTACGGCTGGTGTATAACCCAAATAATACGGGGAGTGCGCCAGCCTTTCAAGATTTTTCATCGGCTTTGGAACAGGGCTATATGCGGGCGTATGATTTAAGTACTCCGTCCAGTGATATCTGGACTCCCGATAATGCCTATAGCCCCACCAGCGTAGGTTCGGGTGTCGGTGAAACGGATTTAACGTACAGAAGTACCGGAGAGAAGCTGGTGGTGTGGCAACCGGGGGAGGTGGGAGGGGTATGCTACCTGGATACAAATCAGGGGAATGCGGTAACCCTGTTTGGAACGAGTAATATAGGTCATCCGCGCATTACCACCAATGCGATCAATCGCCGAGACCCGGCACTTTTATGGGACGATAGTTATGACTTGGAAGGAGACGGGACTCCGATTTCAGTCTTATTCGTCAAAGAGTTGTATCCGTAATAAAAAAATGGTAAAACATGACGAAAGTAGTATAATGTATCTAAGGAAAGAAGATGAAAGATGAAAAAGCGCAATGTGACATTCCTTGCGATAGCCATTTTTCTAGTAGGCATGACCTCCCTGTGTCATGCCTACGTGGCGTATTATAGTTTGTTTGTGGTGGATGGAGAAGATAATCCAGCGAGGATTTATCAGTTAAAAATTCTTCCCAATGGAAAAATTCTCGATACTTATATCCAGTATACTACTGCTACTGGAGGAATAGGATTCGATAACGGCTCATTGGCGGTTTCCCCGAATGATCGGTTTCTCTTTGCTACAGGAGATGCCATTTACCAGTTTCAAATCCAACCGGATGGGAATTTGATTTCCATTGGGTCAACCAATCCCAGTAATTTTATTGCTTTTACACCCAACGAACAATTGGCTATCGGGGGAAACATTATCTATTCCCTCACCTCCACCGGAGATTTGGTCAATGGAATAAGTGGTCCTGTAATTGACTATACTCGGATAGATCCTTTGGGTCGGGGACTTTTAGCTATGTCTTCTTACAGTACATTTAGTGCCTATATCATCAACTATAACTCAAGGACTTTGAGTTTGATGACCACCTATCCATTCGGCAATGGTAACAACTATAATTTTGCTTTTACGCCCGATGGAAAATTAGGATTTCTGTCCGGCTTTGGAGTGTCTCCCAGTGGGGGAGATTTATGGGTACTTAATATTGACAGTGTGTTTAATGTTACCACCACGTCTCAAATATTCAATGTCGCTAGTAATGGTATCGATGAAATAGCCATATCAAACGATAATCGCTATCTCTGGGCTCCGACAGGCGATTATATAGAATTGTTTACTATTGATACGCTAGGCAATGTTACAGATACTAGGAAAGAATATTATGTGAGTAATGATACCGGAGGAACATTAGCTGATTTTCAAAAGAATACGCCCGACGGAAGTCTGGCGATTGTGGACTACCTTGACATGAATTCAGGTGGAGAATGTTTTGCGACCGCTTATATAAATGGGGATGGGAGTTTAACGTGGACGGGATATACCTATGCGTTTGATTCGGCGCATCCTACAGAGGGAACAGTAGTGGATTATGCCATTGTGCCGGTGTATGCCACAGGAATCCCGGAAGAATTATGGAAAGACCCTCCTCCGGAAATAACCATCCATGATTCCCAAAAGATTCTTAACTGATTTCTCGCAAAAGGACGCAGTGTGGCGGTGGATAAAGGTGCTGTAAAAACAACGACGCTTACAGGTGGAACGACCTATCGTTATTCCATCTTCGCTTCCTTGGGCAATACCAATACCAACGGGACATCAGATAATAGTTCGACCTATCGCCTTATCCCTGCGACTTTGAGCACCAGTACCATTGACCCGATTGGACGCTTGGATGTTGGATACCACTACAACGGTTCTGTGGTCTATACGACAGATGTGTTTGGGAATATATCCACTGTGTACAGCGGCGTGACAACGGTTCTGATGACGGAATCTAATACTAATTCTATCGGGAACGATGTGGTGTCCGGGGTATGGAATTCCAATACTCTGGTAGATCAATCCATGGTGCTTTACGGCAATGGGGGGTGTATCAGTATTAACAATAACACCACCTATTTAGAGGGATTCGGGTATCATGTGCCGAATACACCCATTAACAATGAGCTTGTGCCGGTGAATAATGGCATTGAGTCGGCCCCTTTTCCAGGGGTTGCATCCTTGGCGTTATCTCCCTTTGACAATACCATTGTCGGAGGAGTGGTATATACCGACCTAACCACCACTCATATACAAATTTTCAAGTATCTAAGCGATACTGGCGGTTGGACATTATTGGGACTTTATGATACTTCGTCTATTCAGGACTTATCACTTTCCGTTGGGCAGGACAGCGATGTTTGGGTGACATGGGGGCAGACGTGGCCGACTGCCCAACTCTGCGCATCGCGGGTTTCCCTGAGTGCCAGCAATTCCCCTTTGACTCCTAGTGTCCTTATTCCCAATTGGAATGGTGAAGCTTCGGCGGGAGGACATGCCATCAGTATGACTTATGACCCGCAAGCGGTGAAGACGTCACAAGGCATTTATGGGGTACGGTTGGCATTTTTAAATGATCTGGGTAGCGTTGGTACAACACGATTATGGGAAAGTCCGTTGGAATTTAATCAAAGTTTAGGACAAATTGTTTTTAAATATCCGAACGGTCAGCCTGTTACGGAGTCGGGACAAAGTGCGCAAGCCAATGTGCGGCTGGTATATAATCCAAATTATACGGGGAATGCGCCAGCCTTCCAAGATTTTTCTTCGGCTCTGGGACAGGGCTATCTGCGGGCGTATGATTTAAGTACCCCATCCAGCGATATCTGGACTCCCGATAATACCTATGGCCCCTCCACCATAGGTTCAGGTGCCGGTGAAACGGATTTAACCTATAGAAGTACCGGTGAGAAACTGACGGTATGGCAAACATCGGGGACCCTGACCACCAATCAAGGGGGTGCAGTGACATTGTTTGAGACGAGCAATATGGGTCATCCGCGCATTACGACCAATGCGGTCAATCTCCGAGACCCGGCACTATTATGGGACGACGGTTATGACTTGGAAGGAGACGGGACTCCGATTTCAGCCTTATTCGTCAAAGAGTTGTATCCATAATTAAATGTTGTCCCGTGACTAACGTAGTATAATATACCTAGAGAAAAGAAAATGAAAAAACGAAATGTAACACTTCTTGCGATAGCCATTTTTCTAGTAGGCATGACCTCTTTGTGTCATGCCTACGTGGCATATTATAATCTCTTTGTGGTTTCGGGAAACGATTATCCGGGGAGAATTTATCAGTTAAAAGTTTTACCCAACGGTCAAATATTAGATACCTATACCCAGTATACGATAGAGGGAAACTGGTTTGATTATGGGGCATTAGATGTCTCCTCCAATTACCAGTTTCTCTTAATTGCGAGTGATGACATTCATCGTTTTCAAATCCAATTGGATGGGAGTTTATTCTCTTTAGGAACCACACCGAGCGCTGGTTCTCAAATTGCCATTACACCAAATGGACAAATCGTCATTGTAACCCTCAATGTAGGATCGTCAACAATCTATTCCCTTGATTCCAGTGGTGACTTAATCAACGGGACACCGGGACCAGAGATAGCTATTCCAAAAGCAGACCCTTTAGGACGCGGGGTGTTGGCAGGAATAACTTCAGCCTTCAGTGCCTATACCATTAACTATAATACCCGTACATTGACTCAAACGACTTCATTCCTAAGAGGAGATGGGATACCTTACGGATTTAATTTCACGCCCGATGGAAAATTGGGATTTATGTATGGTTTTAATCTCGCTCCAAATAATACAGGGGATTTATTGGTCATGAAGATTGATAGTAATTTTACTATCACCACAACTCAAGTTTTAAATATCCCTGGCAGACCCATAGATGACTTAGCGGTGTCCAAGGATGGTAGATACCTTTGGGCTTCTGCTGGATATATAGAATTGTTTTCCATAGATACCAATGGTCTGGTTACTGATACAGGAAATAAATATTATGTACTAAATCAAACAGGTTCTTATGCACAATATCAACGCAATACCCCTAATGGGAATCTCGCAATTGTAGAATATCTTGATTTTAATTTGGGAGGTTCTTTTGCCACGGCTTATATTAATGGGGATGGGAGTTTGACATGGACGGGATACACCTTTGCGTTTGATTCGGCGCATCCTACAGAGGGAACAGTAGTTGATTATGCCATTGTTCCGGTGTACGCAACAGGAATTCCGGAAGAGTTATGGAAAGACCCATCCCCGGATACAATAACTACTGATTCTCAAATTCTAATTAAAAATCCCTAAAATATTGTCCATTTAACATATTTAACTATTTAACATGATCTATCGAACTTTAAACTAAAAGCCGGGGAGAATTTTTTTGATATTGCGTTTAGGAACACAACATTTAATGCTGTCGTCTTAACTTTGGCCTTTTGCACTACGTCTCTTTGGTGAAAACTATTTTATCATCCGCTTTCTGGAAATGAAATATTCTTACAATGGCACTGAACCGGATTCTATGGATTTAAGCATCCTGGTGGGCCCATCCCAATTACTTGTCAAACGCTCTTGTTCTAAAATTCGCCGTGCTTCTTCTATCTTGTGCAATGCCAGATAGGATTGCGCCAGGTTGATGGCAATTTGTTGACGGTATCTTCCCTTGTACTCCTGCAGCGCGATTTTAAAATCGGCTATAGCTTGTTCATGTTCATCGAGGATTTGATGCAATCCACCGCGAATTCGATAGAAATCCCCCCTTTGTCCTTTCTCCAGTCCAAACTTTTTAATAGCCTCCCCTTCCAATAGTTTGTCCCGTGCCATTTTCTTCTCCGCTTCAGTCAATGTTTTATGAGTCATCTTGGAACAGAATAAAAGGTTCATTGCAAGATGAAGATTATAGAGTGTAAAGTCCTTTCCCTGATTTAAAGCTCGTTGAAAATAAGGTTGCGCTTCTGACAACATCCCCCTTTCATAATAGGCGTCGCCGACATACATCGTTAAATCCGGCGGATATGGGTGATTATGTAAATCTGCATGCCACCGTTGCACAGCAATTTTTTCAATCGGAGTAAAACCGGTTGCAATGGAATACGCGACCTTTTGATAATAATCGCGTGCAAGTTCATTATTGGCGTCCATGGGAGGTTTTTCCCATAAGCCAGCTACATTTACCGCGACTTCATATTCCTTATATTTGCTGTATCCCTGTAAAGTCGCCAGTTCCTTCCAATCCGATTGAACCGCGCTCGTGGAATTATCCAATGAAGCCCATTGATGTGATTTTAGAGTATCGTATATAGTCCGTGCCAATAGCACTTGTCCTTCGATGGACGGATGGAGATGGTCCACCATCAAACGCCAGCCGATTCCCACAGGTTCAAGTTGATGAAATTGAGTTTCGACATCCGCCAGCCACACATTTTCCTTTTTTGCCAAATCTCGAATCAAATCGTTGGTCGTTTCCGCCGCCCGCCAGGGCATTTCATCCAAATCCTTGGCACGCTGATATTCCCAAAGGAGAAAAGTAGTATCGCCGTATATATCCAATGCCTGCGCATAGCGGTAATGGGTTAAGGCATGGTTGGGAAACACTTGTGAAGCTGTTTTTAAACATTGCACCGCATCCGCTTTATTCTGTTGCAGATATTTCATTCCTAATTCAAAATTATTCTGCCACTGTTTTGCTTTTTCCTGAGTTAATGATTTTGCATCGGCAGAACGTATTGGCGCTACGTCTCTTTCATTAGATACCAGGGTACATAATATGACCGGCACATTTCTTTTTTTTGAAGACTCTACAATAAGTTGTAAATGTCGTAATAAATTTTTTTGAGCGGATTGACGTAAACTATCGTCCACGGGGATACTGTTGGTTTTTGCCATAATCTCAATCAAGTCTTTTCGCTGGGTGGAATGTTTGGAAAATAATTCCATCAGTTTTATCATTCCCTGATAAAGTCCCAGACCGCGAAACAAGTAAATCGCGTTCATTTCCCATTCTAGCGTCCCGACAGATTGCAAACTGGCAACTCCAAAAGCACCGAAATATTCATTATGTCCGGCGTACACGATAATTAAGTCCGGCTCATAAGCAAGAGCCTGTTCGGTAATCTTCCAAACTGGATAACTGGCGGCAGCGGTGACTCCTAAATTAATGACATCAACTCTCTTGTTTGGCAATGCCTGTTGCAGCATCACCGCTAGGAACGCGGGTGAGCACAAGGTCTTGGGATAAGGAAACCCCTGGATAGTAGATTCGCCAACGACAAATACTCGTAATTCATCTTTGGGTTTGGGAACCAATATCCGTTGAGTGATTAATCCTCCGGATTCCCGTTCCTGTCCTTTGGCATGTGCCATAAAGAAAATTGATTGGGCAGCAGGATTGGACACGTAAATTTGTTTGCCGGAGGAATCTTTCATCACCGGTATAAATAACGTGGGATGCCCGCCAATACCGCATATCCGCAAGATGATTTCTATCAATACAATGAGACCGAATGAAAAACCTAGCAAAATGAATTTTTGCCAGATTTTCAAAGGCTTCAAATTATTAGTGTTTCCTGTTTTTGTAAAAATAATCAAACTCCGATTAGATTTCATCCAAGCCGTTATCTTATCATGAGTAATTACAATAAATTATTGAATCATTAAAGGATCCATATCGATGGTGATGGATATACCGGCCAATTTGACACGGGTGGGGAGTTCGGAAACAACATATTCATAAAGTTCCTGGAGAAGAGTAGAGCGAGTGCATTTCAATAAAACATGATAGCGATATTTATCTTTCAATTTGGCCTTGGGGGCAGCGGAAGGCCCGTACACTTCAACCGATTGATACTCTTCGGCTTTACTTTTTTCTTTCACGATGAGAGCGACATGTTCCGCGATAGATTTGGCATGTTGCTGGGAAGAATGTTGCATGAGCATCACTAATAAGCGGCTGTAAGGGGGAAAGAAAACTTTTTTACGGTTCTGCAACTCCCGTTCATAGAATTGGTGCCGTTCACCTTTGAGAACAGCCTGCAAAGAATAATGCGAAGGGTTGTATGTTTGTATTAAAACTTCTCCCGGCACATTTCCTCGTCCCGCCCGACCAGAGACCTGCGTCAATAAAGCGTACGCCCGTTCCGCTGAGCGGAAATCGGGCAGATTGATAAGCATATCCGCGTTAATAACCCCCACCAATGTCACATTGGGAATATCCATGCCCTTGGCGATCATCTGGGTTCCCAATAGAACATCAGTCTTGCCACAAATAAAATTTTCCAGAACGTGCTCATATTCCCCGCGCTTTTTGGCGACATCCACATCCAATCGAGCGGTCCGCGCGGAAGGAAATAATTTTTCAACTTCTGTTTCCACTTGTTGAGTTCCTAGTCCAAGGTAGCGAATCAACTCCGCCCCGCAAGAGGGACATATAACCGGTGCGCTATACCGCAACCCACAATAATGACAATGAGCCTTGGAGGTGACTTGATGAAAGGTCAAAGGAATCGAACAACGGTTACAACTCACCGCGCGTCCGCACGACCGGCAAAGTAAAATCGTAGAGAATCCCCGACGGTTTAAAAATAATAATACCTGCTCTTTTTTCTCCAACCGTGCAGCAATCGCATTTTGTAAAGAAGATGAAATAATTTGATTCCCTTGGGGCAAATCCCATTCCTGCCGCATATCAATAATCCGGCAATGGGGCATGACCCGATCATCAATTCGTTGGGTTAATTCCACACATTTATATTTTTTGGTTTGGGCGTGAAAATAGGATTCCAAAGATGGCGTGGCGCTACCGAGAAGTACAGTAGCATTAAGATATTTCCCTCGCATGACTGCAACATCCCGCGCATTATATCGTGGAGAATTTTCCTGTTTAAAACTCGTTTCGTGTTCCTCATCCACGATAATTAAACCCAATTGACGGACAGGAGCGAATACCGCCGAACGAACGCCAATTATTACCCGTGCTTCTCCCTGCCGGATTCTCCGCCAATCTTTGGTTCTTTCCTTTCCCAATAATCCGCTATGCAAAACTGCGATTTTCTCACCAAATCTTTCGCGGAACCGCTGAATTAATTGATAGGTTAACGCAATCTCAGGAACCAGGATTAAAGCATTTTTTTTCTGCGCTAAAACATGCGCGATGGATTGCAGATAAATCTCTGTTTTCCCGCTCCCCGTAACCCCATAAAGTAGGATCACATTAAATTTTTTAGATTCCAAACTTTCACAAACCGTTTTTAAGGCTTTCTCTTGTTCCTCGGTGGGTTGAAGGTGGACGGGGATATCGAATATATGATGTTCATAAAGTTCCACCTTATCCAATAATTCCGAAGAAATAGAATGTTTTCCTCTACTCGAAGGAGGGGCAGCGGCATGAACCGCTTCTCCCAACGAACACAAATAATATTCAGATATCCATCGCGTTAACTGCATTAATTCTTTATCTAATGCGGGATAGGGGTCTAAAACTCGCAAGATATCTTTGGTCTTTTCAAATTCTGTCTGCTCTTTAAATCCCATGATAATTCCCAACAGTTTTTTATCTTTGCGGCCGAAAGGAACCAAAACTCTTGACCCTACTTGTATGAATTCCGCCAATGTTTCCGGGATTCTATAAGTGAACAAACCCGGCACTGGAAGATTTAAAGCAATATCCGCATAACGCGGTTGAATCTCAGAAGTTGACATTGTTTTAGGTACGAACATTTGGCGGTTTAGGTTTTTGGTATTGTGCCATGAACTCATTGGGTGATTTGCCCAGTAAGCCGCAATGTTCCAGATGATTGTATTCTATATTCCAGCGTTTCAATTTATTTTGCAAGTCTTGGAAGTTCTGGAAGGTGTTTTGGTCATAAAATTTCTCCTGGTCTTCCCGGTGACTTCGTTCGACGGTTCCATTTTGCGCGGGCTTTCCCGGATCAATAAGATAATGCACTATATTTCTTTCTTGGCAAAAGACATCCAGCGGGTGAAGGGTTTTCAGGGTTCGATCACGGCGTTTGTTTACGCCGGTGTAGTAGTTGGTGAAGATCACCCCGTTGTCAGTTTTAATCGCTTGTATTCTATGAGGGAAACGATCCAGGACCTCTTTTAAAAACCGGAGAGAGTGGAAACTGGATTGTTCGTCATAGACCGCCAAATGTCTCCAGCGGGACGCCAGATCAATGGCGGTATACTGATAATAGCGTTGTCCCGCTACCTTTCCGGGAACATACTTCACATCGATCTCTAGAAGTTCACCGACCGATCGTGGTGCTTTCAAATACTTGTATTTCATTTTCTTCACCCGATATTTCCTCACCAACCCTTCTTTCTTCAAGATCTTCCCGATAGTCCGTGCATGAATCCTCACTCCTTCTTTGGCCAAGTGCCAATGGATCTTTAGAGCGCACTTTTTCGTTTTCTTCCGGATTTCCAGAATTCTCTCTTTCACTCGGAGAGTGGTTTCTTTTGTACAAGTTTTGGGTCGGGTGGATTGCGGCTCCAAAGCCTTCTCTCCTCCTTTCCGATACGCCGCCGCCCATCGCTCCAAACTTCGTTGGCTGTGTGGACAAATCTTACACACCTCCTTTAACCGTATCTCTTTCTTTATTATAGGTAATACCCAGCGTAATCGTTCCTCTTGAATCGTCGTTGCCATACGTATAGACATCTCCTCATTCTAAAAAACCCGCCATATGTCTGTACACATTACCACATTTACTTGACGCCTGCCTTATTGAAATCTACAATAGATAGAAAGATATATTTTATTCCCATACGTTTTCAAGGTTGGTATGATCCATATTTTAAATAAAAAAATGTTTTGTTTATTCAACCAAAATCATTCTATCATTCTGGCTGTTCTTCTCCTAGCCCTTGGCGGAATATATCCAACTCCATCTTTCGCGCAAGAAAATTTACAACAAGTAATACAAGCAGACCGGGATACCGATTACTTATCGGAAATTTATTCCATCTATATGATAGGTACCATGGAGAAAATGCAGGAGAATTATGACGATGCAACTAAAATTTTTCAACAAGGAATCGCGCTGGATTCCACGGAGTCAAGATTCTATCAAGAAATTGCCGAATGTAAATATGCACAAGAGTCCATCAACCCAGCTTTGGAATATGCACTGAAAGCCGATAAATTGGACCCTTTCGCGCCCCGTGTTCATCTCTTATTAGGAATGATTTATGCGGGACAAAACGAGCATCATCACGCCATTAGTGAATTAACCACTACCCTCGCGCTGGATTCCAGTTCGGTGAATGCCGAATCTTTGGTAGCAGAAGAATATCTGCATATAGGAGATACGGATAATGCCATCTTGTATTATGAAAAAACCATACGGCTTGACCCTTCGGATATATTATCGCAACTCCAATTAGGTAACCTTTATTTCCAAAAAAAGCAATATCAAAACGCGTCGGAATGCTTTAAACGTGTCACGGAATTGAATCCTCGTTATCCACTAGCCTATGTCAATCTGGGTTGGACTTTGGAACTTTTAGGTAAAGTATCTGAAGCCGAATCTACTTATCACAAGTCGATTAATCTTGATCCTGATAATTTATTTGTCCATCAACGCTTAGGTACAATCTACCTCGACCGGGATTCCTACACCCAAGCTAGTGCGGAATTTTTCCAAATTCTGCAACATGATCCAAAAAATCTGGTGGCGAAAGAATTTATGAGTGAAATATTTTTCAACATGAAAAACTATTCCGCCGCCAAAGAATACCTGCAATCCGTACTTTCCGAAAGGAAAGATTCTCCATTACCCTTGCTTTATATGGGGTTTATCGCCAACGAGGAAAATAATCCGGATGAGGCATTTAATTATTTTGAAAAGGCTTTTTCTCAAAAAGAAGACGCCCGTGAAATGTATACCCAGTTTTATTTGCAGTTTGATAAACAAAAAGAATATAAGCAGGCGATATTTTACTTAGAAAAAATGTCTTCTCGCCATCCGGAAAGTTGGATGGCTGATTATTATTTGGCATTGAGTTATGAAACAGTCGGAGATACCGCCAAAACCCTCCATTATTTTGAAAGTGCCATTTCCAAAAATCCCACTGATTCTGAAATGTATTATCAATTGGGAAATCTCTATGACCAGAGGGGGCGGAGCGAAGATGCCATTACAGCGATCACCAAAGCCATCCAACTCAACCCGCTTGACCCTGACCCGTATAATTATTTGGGATATATGTTTGCGGAAAAGGGTATCCGGTTGGATGAAGCGCAAAAATACGTGGAAAAAGCATTAGAAATAACCCCCCATGCCGGATATATTGTGGATAGTCTCGGCTGGATATTTTATAAGAAGGGAATGTATCCCCAGGCACTATCAAAACTTCTGGAAGCGGCAACATTGACTCCCGATGACGCAGTTATTTACGACCATTTGGGAGATGCCTATGAAAAAAATGGACAAATCGAAAAAGCTGTTGAAACTTGGGAAAAAGCCCTTAAACTAGATCCCACAGATAAAGAAATTAAACGGAAACTGGATCAGATAGATACCAAAAAATTACGGAAATCAAAAGAATCCGAGAATGTGCAATAGATACCCTATTCCACCCAATACGAGTATCCAACCGAACTTTTTTTCAAATACCAGCGCTAGAATAAATCCGCCGACAATCAAAAGCAAAGTAATAAGTCCGGAGGTTAAATTCTCTGTAAACATGGCTTGAAATTTCGGTAACATATCCCAGTCCATCAGAATTCGGTTAGACCATTCACCAATCATTTTTACACTCCTTCCTTAAGACCCCAAACTTTTTTCAACTGGCACGGGAATATAATTACCGATACCAGGTAATTTCCAAACGGGAATCCGTAAACCTGTGGCGATACCCAATAAAGTATACAAAGCAAAAAAGGAAAATATCATGATTTCAATATGTTCCGATTCCATGATAAGTATACCAATTACCAACACAACCATGACCAAAGAATGGAACTCCCGTTTCTTTTCCAACCGAGCTTTTTTTAAACTCATATAAGGAATTTTACTGACCATTAAAAGTCCTAGAAGAAACGCTAACAAGGGTGTCCATCTCACCATATATGTCCATTGATACCGTTCATAAACCATTATACTGGATAATAGCATCCCTGCCGCTGCCGGTATTGGCATTCCGACAAACCCCTGGCTTTCTTCACTGCGTACTTGTACATTAAATCTCGCCAAACGCATAGCTCCGCAAATCACATACATGGCACAAGCCGCCAGCGCGATACGAATTCCAATTTCATGCGCCAATTTGTAAACTACAATCGCGGGAACTACACCAAAAGAAACCAAATCAGACAACGAATCATAGTTTAATCCAAAACTGCTTGCCGTACCGGTCATTCGCGCCACTTTCCCATCCAGCCCATCCATAACGACGGCAATCAGTACAAACCAAATACACAGTTCCAGTTTGTCATTCATATCGTAAACCAATGCCAGAAATCCACAAAACAAACTCATGGTCGTAAATAAATTCGGCAATATATAAATCCGTTTACTGGATTTAATTCTTTGTTTAATTGGCATTCGTCTTGGCATCCTCTGGTAACCTCCCAATGATGGTTTCTCCACCTTTAACTTTATCGCCTAATTTTACCAAAACCTTTGTATCCAAAGGTAAAAACATTTCCACTCTTGAACCGAATTTAATGAGACCGATTTTCTGTCCCGCTTTCATAGTATCACCGGGAGAACAATAACATACAATTCGCCGGGCAATCATACCCGCGATTTGTTTCACCAACACTTTTGACCGATGGTTTTCAATTCCCACCAGATTATTTTCATTGAATATGGAAGACTTCCCTTCCATGGCGTTATGGAATTTACCGGGCTGATATTTAACATATTGAATCTGGCCTTCCACCGGCGCGCGATTGATATGCACATCAAAAATACTTAAAAAGATACTGACCCGCTTGACGGTTTTCTGCAAATAATTGGGTTCGGCAATTTCCTCAATCCCCACTACTTTCCCATCCGCCGCGGAAAGTATCACCAAGGGATCTGTTGAACTGATTCGTACCGGATCACGGAAAAAATAAATCACATATCCCATCAAAATCAACGGGACTATCGCCCACCAAAGATTGAATATCCCCACCCCTATTGAGACCACCAATAAAGCGAATATATAAGGTAACCCTTCTCGGGCTACACGCATTGGGCCGATTTTCATCTTATCGCCTAGACCCTCTATTTAATTTTCTCATTCAACCTAACATTTTACCATATCCCCACATTTTCTCACAAAAAGAACTTACACTTTCCCCAAAGCTACCCCCCCCATAACAAAGAACCGCTCCTCACAAAATTCAAACCACCGACCACCAAATTGACCAATTGGCTTATGAATTGTATGATATTAATAAAAAAAGGAGAGAAATGAAAAAAGGTTGTGCCATTGTATCCAAGTCTTTTCTAGAAGACAAAAAAGTGATCGATTTTTATCTCCGGTCAGGTCATTCCTTATCCGATATATTTAATAAACGCCAGGAGAAAATCATCCGGTTACGTTTTGGATTGGATGGGGGAAAACCCTTGCCCTTGATTGCTATCGGGGATCAATTTCAGACTACCGTGCAAAGTATCCGTGGGTCCCTTCTCCGGTATTTCCGACAATTGAAACACCCCGATGTTCCTTTAATGAGAACGTTACAAAACAAGAAACGCTATCAAGATGGAAAAATAATTATTGATTCTTTTTTCAAAAAAGGCCTTTCCTTGTCCGAGATATTAATCCAACGCCATGAGAAAGTTATCCGGTTACACTTTGGACTGGATTCGGGAAAACCCATGACGATTCAGTCTATCGCAAATAAATTTCAGTTAACCAAAGGTGAAATTCGATTAATCATCTTTGCAAGCCTAAAAAAATTGAAACATCCGGAAAACTATAAAGGGTTATCCTTTAAAAGTAAACGTTATAAAGAAAGAAAAAAGATTCTTGATGCTTATATAAAAACCGGCCGTCCCTTGTCGAAGGTACTCAATGAACGCCAGGAAAAAATCGTCCGGCTGCGCTTTGGATTGAATTCCCAAAAACCCATGACTCTTCAGGCCATCGCGAATAAATTTCAAATGACAAAAGAAAGAATTCGCCAGATTGTTGAACTGAGTATAAAAAAATTGGCCTTGTGATTCACCCTTACAAAGACTCCTAAACACTATTTGGGGAATTAAAGTTCTTTCCTCTGAAAACCAAGATTAACCTGACAGTTGACAACTGGTTTATGGATTGGTTAGTCTCAACCCGTCATGTTGCAAATATTAATTTGGTGGGTTTTAGTGGAATGTATCGGACTGGCAGTATTGCCGGTCGTGTTACATTGGTTCAAATCTTTGCCGGATTCCGGGTATCCTTTGTCCCGAATCTGCGGACTCGTTTTATTAAGTTATCTTTGCTGGATTACCGGGATTTCGGGAATCATACCCTACACTACTAGAACCGTTTATTTAATGCTCCTGCTTTTATTTTTCGTGTGCTGGTTCTCTTCTTCAGAATTACGTAAACACGCAGTACGATTTTTAACAGAAAAACATTCCCTGATTATGTACTATGAAATTCTTGGTGTAGTGTCATTTTGTTTTTGCCTGCTCATTCGTAGTTTTAGCCCGGGAATTTATGGCGCTGAGAAATACATGGATTTGGGGATATTGAACACATTGATTCGTTCCCGTCAATTGCCACCACTAGACCCTTGGCTGGCAGGATTTCCAGTCCATTATTATTATTATGGCCATTTGTTTTTTGCTACCCTTGGAAAAATGTCCCTTATTCCATCGCAATATATCTACAATTATTCTTTGGCCACTTTATTCCTTTTGAGTATGCTCGGTGCCGCTTCGTTGGGATATAACATTTCAAATTTCAAGTTTCAAGTTCCATGTTCCAAGTTAAATGATAATAAGAAAAAGGAGGTGGATGATAGAATGGCAGGATTATTAACCGCGTTTTTTCTATGCCTGGCTGGAAATATGGATGGGTTCTTTCAATTCTTACAGAAAAGGTCTCTCTTCCAAATTGATTATTGGCAAAGTTCCAGAATTATTCCCGCTACCATTAATGAATTCCCTTTTTTCAGCTTCTTGCATGGCGACCTGCATGCGCACTTGATTAATTTACCGGTAATTCTGGTTTTGCTTTCCACCGTCTTCGTTCTTTATATCCAGAAAAATCACCCGATAGATTTTATGATATGGCTTACCCTGATTTTGGGCACGGCGATAGCGGTCAATCCCTGGGATATGATTCCAATATCGTTATTACTTCTGATTACCTGTTTCAATACAGGCTGGAAAACGACAGTATGGATACTTATAACTCTATTCGTTGGCATTGGCCTATTCTCCCCTTATTTCATTACCCTACCCCATTCCTCGCAAGGGATTGGAAAAGTAACCACTGTGACACGAGTTACGGAATTTCTAATGATTTTTGGTTTGCCTGTTTATCTTTTTATATCGTTTATTTTTACAAAATTAGCCGAACTAAATTATGCGAAAAATAATAAAGAAGGTTATGCGTCGGGAATGGAGCGAAGCGGATTTCCCGACGCCTTCTATATTAGCGGTTTACTTTTTCTCAGTATGGTCATTGGCGTAGCGACAAAAAATCTATTATTGGGCTTTTTATGTATTTTGATGTTATGTAATCTGTGTGGGTTATTTTACTTTCACAAAAACTCACCCTCCCTTTCGTTCATCCTGACCCTGACAATGGTCTCTTTTATTATATTCATCGGATGTGAAATGGTTTATCTCAAAGACCCGTATGTCGGTTCCTTGTACCGGATGAACACGGTATTTAAAGGATATTTCACAGCATGGACTCTCCTGGCGATTAGCGCGGGATATTTTGCGATATATCTTATGAAAAAAGGCAACAGGCATTTCATGCCGTCTCTTATTTGGCAGGGAGGATTGGTGACTTTAATCATTATGTCTCTGGCGTATCCCATTGGCGCGACCTATACCCGTTCTTTGGGATTTCGCCACCTGCCAACATTAAACGGTTGGGCTTATTTAAAACAATCTCATCCATTCGATCTGGAAGGGATTCAATGGTTACAAGAAAATGTTACTGGTTCACCGGTGATATTGGAATATTCCGGAGACCCGTATACCTATTCCAGCCGTGTTTCTTCAAATACAGGATTACCCACCATTCTGGGATGGGCAAACCATGAACTTGTTTGGAGAAATGATTCGAACCTATTGGAAGAAAGACAACAGGATGTGGATACCCTTTTTAATACAACAGATATTCTATCCACAAAATTGCTCTTAGACAAATATCATGTCCAATATATTATTGTCGGAGAATTGGAAAAAGAGATTTACTCATCTGATAAACTGGTGAAATGGGCAACTCTCGGCAAAATCGCCTATTCCAACGAACAAATAACCATCTATCAATATCAATAAAATAATAGTTTCAATCCCCGATTTCTCGAGGACATGGTTTCTAGTTCCAAGTTTCAAGTTTTCTCGTCGGGAATGGAGCGAAGCGACAAAACAAACTCACCTTTTCACACTTTTGTCACCCTCACCATCCTGTCATCCCCTCCCATGCTGGAATCCAGTTATAAATCTTGACAAATCCTTGGAAAGCTTATAAAATAACCGCATAAAAATATACGGTTTTATAAGGTATAAATAACCTTAATAAATAAATAGGAGGAACTACAATGAAATCTAAATACTTAGCTTTGGGTTTGTTATGGTTTGGATTCATCGGTGTATTCAACCATTCTTCTGCTTCCAATGTGACACTCCTCGGGTGTTATACTACTTTGCCGGATGTCGATGGGATAGCGGTGAATTCCACCTATGCGTATCTAGCGGATGGCTATAATGGATTACAGATTATCAATATTAGCACGCCTTCTGTTCCGACTCTGGTAGGAGCCTATACTACGGTGAGCGAGGCTGATAGTATCGCGGTGAGCGGGAACTATGCCTATCTCTCAGAATGGCAATACGGATTGGAGATTCTCGATATCAGCAATCCTGCTTTACCGACTCTGGCGGGGACCTATGTTACACCGGGGAGCGCGGATGGTGTCGCCGTGAGCGGGAACTATGCCTATCTGGCAGAGGGTACCAGCGGGTTGGTGATT
Organism: uncultured bacterium; assembly: GCA_963768165.1. Taxonomy (GTDB): domain Bacteria; phylum UBP4; class UBA4092; order UBA4092; family UBA4092; genus CAVYHJ01. The sequence continues at coordinate 554,701 of CAVYHJ010000026.1, forward strand.
GTCAATATCAGCACGGCGTCTAACCCGACACTGGCGGGGTCATATCCTACGCCCGACCATGCCTATAATGTGGCGGTGAGCGGGAACTATGCCTATGTCGCAGATAATTTCTCCGGGTTATTGATTCTCAATATCAGCACGGTATCTAATCCGACTCTGGCAGGATCCTATGCGACGAACACGAGTACTTTCATAGGGGTTGCCTTAAGCGGAAACTATGCCTATGTGGCAGATTATAACAACAGATTGGAGATTCTCGATATCAGCACGGCATCTAACCCGACTCTGGCAGGGGGGTGTGCTACGCCAAACATTGGCTGGAGTATCGCGGTGAGTGGGGACTATGCCTATACGGCGGGCAATTTTGATACGACCGGGTTACACATTTTTAATATCAGTACGGCGGCTACGCCGACTCTGGCAGGGTCCTATGGGCCTATGCCGGGCTGGGGCTTGGGTATCGCGGTGAGCGGGAACGATGTCTATATGGCAGAATATGAATCCGGATTATGGATTTTGCAGTTTATTCAGCCTGTAAGCATTAAGGATTGGGCATTATACTAAACTATTTCAAGCGGCATAGAGAATGATTTAGGAATTTGAAGTTTATATTTTCTCTGTCTTTCCAACAAACATATAACCATCTATCAATATCAATAAAATAATAGTTTCAGGTTTCTAGTTCCAAGTTTCATGTTAGAGCAGTACCAGAACTTATCATCTTAGATATTCTTGTGAAAGAAGGGATTGAGGAACCATCTATTGCCAACACTCCTATCCCTTGCCGCCCTCGAATTTTTCATCGAGTGGAAGGTTCTTCCCCCCCAAATATTCTTTTACATCAAGAAAACAACCCTATTACCGGTCGGATATTTCAATCTTATTAATGCATTGTTAATTATATATCTGATATTTTCTTATTATGGTAATATAGCCTTTTATTCTCAAGGATGTTTATGGATACTATTGATTGGTCAAATATAAGAAGTGATAAAGGTACTCAATATAACGCATTTGAAGAATTAGTTTGCCAGTTAGCTCGAGAAGAAGATATTCCAGATAAAATATCATTCACAAGAGTGAGAACTCCAGATAGCGGTGTAGAAGCTTTTTGTACATTAAAAAATGGTGATGAATATGGTTGGCAGGTGAAATATTTCTTCGAACTTCGCCCTTCTTCTTGGGATAAAATTGAAGCATCTTTTAAAAAAGCTCTAAATGAATATCCTCATCTTGTTAAATACTTTATATGCCTACCAATAAATAGGTCTAAACCTATATTGAATAATTGGAATAAAAAAATTAAAAAATGGCGTAATTATGCAAAAAGTAAAGGAAGAAAGCTGGAATTTGAGTATTGGGGAGATTCTGAACTAACCACTAGATTAACTTTAGAGAAACATGCAGGTAGGAAAAAATATTGGTTTGGCACAGAAGAGTTTTCAGATAACTGGTTTGCAGATAAGTTAAATGCAAGTGTAAATGATTTAGGTCCAAGATATACTCCAAAATTAAATTTCGATTTAGGTATTGCAAAAATATTTGATGGTATGGCAAGAGACAATAATTTTAAAATACAATTTGATGAACATTATTTTAAACTTTACCGAAAAGTTGCTGATTTATTTAAGCCATCTAGCGATACATTATTGAAACCACATTTAGATAATATACATCAAAAGCTGCATTCAATTTCTATAGAGTATAGTCGAATAGATTTTAATGAGATATCTCAAATAAATATTAGTTTGTTTACTGCTTTGTGTTCTGAACTCGCTAAAACATTAGAAGAGTGTGAAATCGAAATAGAGAAAGCTCTGGAGAATAGACAAAGCATAACTAAAGAGCAGATTGATAGTTTGACATATAAGAGCAGTAAATTGAGAAGCACATATTCACCCTTGAATCAATTTCAAGATTTCTTAGAAGGTAAAATTATAGCATTATCAAATTTGCCGATTTTGATTTTAAGCGGTGAGGCTGGTATAGGTAAATCACATATTCTGGCGGATGTAGCGAAGAAGCGCTTAGAAAATGGCAAACCAAGTATTTTATTATTGGGACAACATTTTATTAATGATGAGCATCCTTGGACTCAAATTCTTGGGAATATTCTTAGAATAGATTGCAATGAATATGAGTTTTTAGGTGCGCTGGAGGCGAAAGCACAAGCTATTAATTCCAGGATTACTATTTTTATTGATGCAGTCAATGAAGGTAGGGGAAAATATTTTTGGCGAGACACGATGAAAGGATTTATTAAGTCATTTGAAAAATATAAATGGATCGGGCTGGTTTTTAGTGTACGCTCGAGTTATGAAGATTTAATAATGCCTAAAGATTTAATAAGCGATGATATAGCGATAAGAGAAACGCATTATGGTTTTGCAGGAATTGAATATGAAGCATCGAAAATATTTTTTAAACATTATAATATTGAACTACCTAGTGTTCCACTTCTTCATCCTGAATTTGGAAATCCACTTTTTTTAAAAACCTTTTGTGAAGGGTTAAAGAAATCTGGCTTGACCAAAATCCCTGAAGGTTATGAGGGTCTCTCAAATATAATCAAATATTTTCTAGACGCCATAAATAAAAGACTTTCACTACCGAACAAATTAGACTATCCAGTAAATATAAATTTGGTAGAAAAAGCTGTAAATCTAATATCCGAGAAGAAATTGGAGAATAATTCGAAATATATAGATTATGATACAGCATATCTATTATTAGAAAATGAGCTTAAAAAATATAGTTCTAAAGAAAAATTATTAACAGAATTAATATCCGAAGGTGTTTTTACAAATAATCTATTTTGGGAGAAAGATAAAAAGCCAATCGAAGGGGTATATTTTGCATACGAAAGATTTGAGGATTATTTAACAGCTTCTTATTTATTAGATAAATATCTTGATAAGACAAGTCCTGATAAATCCTTCGTTGAAGGGTGTAAACTTTTCGAAATATGTAAAGATGAGAATAGCTGTTATATCAACAAAGGTCTTCTCGATGCTTTATCAATTCAACTCCCGGAATTAGTAAATAAAGAAATTTATGAGGTTGCGCCACACAGTAAATCCTTTGATCCAGTGAAAGAATCATTTATTGACAGCTTAATATGGAGGAAAAGAGAAACGATAACCGTTAAATTGCTTGATTATATAAATGAGTATATTGTCAAATATGTGAGTACAAATGAAAAGTTTTTGGAAATGCTATTTTTGATAACCTCAGATCCAAAACATCCTTTCAATGCAGATTTTTTGCACAAGCACCTAATGCGGTTTACACTTTCAGACAGAGATTCTTGGTGGACCACATATATTCATTATCAATATGAGGATGAACAACCGGTAAAGAGATTAATTGATTGGGCGTGGTCAGATGAAGATAAATCTCATATATCAGACGAATCAATTAGATTAATCAGTAAAGCCTTGACATGGTTTCTGACTAGTACAAACAGGCGGCTAAGGGATTGTACTACTAAAGCATTGATTTCTATTCTTGAAAATAGAATACCAGTGTTAATACAAATATTAAAAGAATTTGAATCGGTTAACGATCCCTACGTTTATGAACGATTATTTGCAGTTGCTTATGGATGCTCAGTAAGGACAAAAGATAAATCTTTTCTTAAGAATTTGAGTGAATACATCTATGAAACGATTTTCAATAAGAATGAAGTTTATCCACATGTTCTTTTACGTGATTATGCAAGAGGTGTTATAGAGTATTCATTATATATAGGTCAAAGCTTAAATATTGACAAGAAAAACATTAGTCCGCCATATAGAAGTGACTGGATTAACAAAATACCTGATGACGAAGATATTAGAAAATACAAGTTTAATTATGAATCGGAAGATTTTAAGGATTATTATTGGAGCCAAAACCAAATCATTGCCTCAATGACAACAGAATATGATCGAAATGGGAAATGCGATATGTATGGAGATTTTGGACGTTATGAATTTCAAAGTGCATTAAAATATTGGAAAGATATAAATGTAAATGACTTGAAAAACCTCGCTATAAAGAAGATATTTGAATTAGGTTATGATGTTGAGAAGCATGGTAAGTTCGATAGATTGTTATCTAGTCATGGTAGAAATGATCACGGTATGGAAAGAATTGGCAAAAAATATCAGTGGATAGCGTTTCATGAAATATTGGCTAAAGTTTCAGATAATTTTTCTATGTATTGGGATAATTATCCCGAAAGTACAAAACAAAAATATGCTGGGACTTGGAATCCCTATATTCGAGATATAGATCCAACTATGCTTATCGCTAGAACTCAAGATGATCGTGATACTAATAGTTGGTGGTTTAATATCCAATATTCTGATTGGGATTCTTCTCATTCTGATTGGTTAATGGAAAAAAATAAGTTGCCTGACCCAGAACAATTAATTAGTGTAAAAGATATATACGGAGTTGAATGGGTAGTCTTAGAAATATATCCTGAATGGTCGGAACCAGTTTCAAATGAAAAGGAAAAACTGGACTATCCACATAAAAATTTATGGTATCAGATTAGAGGCTATATAGTGCATAGGAAGGATATAAATAATATAGTTAAAAAATTAAAACGAGAAAACTTCTGGGGAAGATGGATGCCAGAATCTAGAGATATGTACCAATTGTTCAGTAGAGAATATTATTGGTCTCCTGCTTATAAGTATTTTAGAACCCATTACTATAGTGGAGAGAAATGGAAAGATATTGAGAGGGGTAGAAATAACAAAATAATTGGCAAAGTCCTGGTAACAACAGAAAGTATCCTTTGGGAATGCGGATATGACTATTCAAAAAAAGAAATAATTAGTTTTTTTAAACCATCTAATGGACTGTTTTATGGACTAAAAATGAAGTATAGTAGACTTGAAGGTTCTTTTGAAAATGAAAATAATGAGATAATATGCCTAGATCCATCCATTTATGAAAAAGGATTCTCTTGTCTTTTAGTAAGAAAGAAGGAACTGACTGATTTTCTTAAAAAGAAAAAATTAGATATTTTTTGGACAGTATTAGGAGAAAAAAGAATATTTGGAGGAGACATTCCTAAAACTGAAATTTTCAAGCCTTTTGAAATTTCAGGTGTATATTACTTGAAAAAGAATCAAATTGATGGATTTTTAAATACTTTTTGAGAATGAATGTTGGTATTCTTTCATTCTTCCCTTCAACTAAACCTATATTTTGAAAAACTTTGTACGAACGTACAAAGTTTTTATCCTCAATAAAATCAATGAACCAATAACTCTTCTACAAATGTAGAAGAGTTTTAACCGGCTGAAATCCACTATTTTTTACAATGGAGACCTTTAAATAAGTATATAAAAAAATCTTCAACAAATGTTGCAGATTTCATCCCCAATAAAATCAATCTTTTTTCAAAGTCGCACAGGACGACCTTGAAAAAACACTAGACGTTGTCCAGAGTTTTTATTACATTTTTATCAGTTTCCAGAATCAAGGATAGGCTTATTCTATTGCTCGTGGGAGTGGAATTGCTTTTTTCAATTCCAGTCCATCTACGGATATCAAGGTACTCTTTTCAGGGTTCAAGACTCCAGTTTTGGGTATGGGGTTAGGGTATTGGGAAAGAATGTTTCAAGTCTCCGGTCTATCCTCTCTGGTTATTAGGACAAATTCATACTAAGAACGATTCTTACTAAGCAAGATATTTCTATGATTCAGGTCGAGGATGATTATGTGGAGTGTGCCAATTTGGCATAGCTAAAAATGCGATATAAGCGATTATTTTTAGGTAAATACAGTCTATGAATTGTCTCCCTATTATCTCCGAACCAACTCCGTACTAACTCCCATTCAAAAAAAGTGAGGAATCGGTTCGAGTATTACCTTGACCTTCATTTGTCACTTTTAATTGAATCTAAGACAATCTTTAACGATTTAGGAGGGTTTTAAAAGAGGATGTCATTATTTTGAAAAAAGGAAAGGGAAATTATTTAATCGGAAAGTTGATCTTTGGGGATTTGGAATGTGAACCGGCTTCCCTGGTCGACATCGCTATCCACCCAAATTTTCCCTTGATGCGCCTCGATAATGCGTTTACTAATAGCCAATCCCAACCCGAACCCTTTAATATGGGTGGTTAAATTCGGATGTTTTACTTGATAATAGGTATCGAACACTTTTTCCAATTCTTCTTTGGGAATACCCACACCGGTATCCGAAACGGAGACCTGCCAGGTATCCTCATTTTCCAGAGCGGTAATGCGAATGGTTCCCGACTCCGGAGTAAACTTAATCGCATTTCCCACCAGGTTAATCACCACCTGTTGGATTTTGGCGGAATCCGCATTTACCTTTCCCATCGACTCCGGGATATCCATTTCCAGTGTCAAATGATTTTGATTCACCTGTTGAGTTAACAATTTAACGACATCGGAAATCAAATCCTGCAAGGAAAATTTACTGCGCTCCAACTGCATGGGTTTGCCAGCTTCCGACCGCGACATTTCCAGCAATTCATCAATCATTTTAGCCAACCTGTCGGTATTGCGTTTCACGAGGGTTAACAATTCCTTTTGCAACTCATTGATTTCCCCGGTTCTACCGGAGGTAACCAGGCTGACGGAACCTTTAATAGCCGTCAGCGGTGTCCGTAATTCATGGGAGACCGTGGAGATAAATTCCGATTTCATTTGATTTAACACCTGTAATTTCGCCAATTCCCGAGTGAAGGTTAAATCACGCGCGACAAGGATAACTCCGGAAAGGACTTTGCCGACTTTCAATAAAGATCCGCTGATCCCCACCGGAATCTTAACCCCATTCTCCGATTCGATTTCAACTTCCTCGTCAATAATCGAACCCTTTTTATACGTTTCCTGAATAACTTTATTTAAGACTTCAACCACCGGTTGGGGGAATGCCTTGTAATATTCAACCCCGATGGGATAATCAATCAAAGGAACCAGCAATGGGAACATTTCGGAATTAATAAAGGTACATTTTTGCGAAGAATCAATCACCAGCACGGATTCCATCAAGTTATCCAAAATATTTTGCAGATACGTTCGCATTTGCTGGGCATGGGTATAAAGCCGCGCATTCTCAATGGCAATCGCCGCCTGGCTTGCCAGTATGGTAATCATTTCAAAATCATCCTTCGAAAAGGGCTGGTTGTCCCGTTTATCATTCACGTTGAGAACGCCGATGATTTTGTTTTTAACCAACAACGGAACGCTTAAAAACGAAGAGGTGTGATATTTCACGGAACTTTTCCGTTTAAACCGTTCATCCGTTTCAATATCTTTCACCCAGACGGCTTCTCCGGATTCCGCCACGGCTCCGGCAATACCTTCCCCTTTTTTGATACGGACATTTTGCATTTTCTTTTCGTCAATCCCGATACCTACTTTCAGGACAAGATACTCATCATCTTCAATCAACATGATGGTACATTTTTCCGCTTCCGACTGCTGCGCGGCTACCGTCACGATTAAATGCAGGAGAGAATCCAATTCCAATACGGAACTCATGGTGTTGGCGACATCCAGCAATGCGTTTATGTGTTCAATAGCAGATGATTGGGATTTGGGCGATTCTTTGGTTTTAGGCAACCGAGGCATAATGTTGGTTTTGTCCAATCCTGTTTTTTATCAACTCTTTCACGATACGATTGTGCGGTTTTTCCAAATGCGGATCGTCAGACGCCAGCGCAAAGGCATCGGAACGGGCATAAATCAACCACTCCTTATCTCGAATCAAGTCGGCAATTCGAAAGATATTCATTCCATGTTGAATGGTTCCCAATAGTTCCCCGGGACCACGCAACCGCAAATCTTCTTCAGCTATCATAAAGCCATCCATCGTTTGCGTCAATATTGCCAGCCGGTCTTGCACCATCGCGCCCAATCCCGCAGGGGTGATTAAAAGGCAATAGGATTGGTGAATTCCCCGGCCCACGCGGCCCCGCAGTTGATGCAATTGAGAAAGGCCGAACCGGTCGGCATGTTCAATCACCATCACCGTGGCATTGGGTACATCAATACCAACTTCAATCACCGTAGTGCTCACCAGAATATCAATTTCTCCTTTGGTAAACCCGGCCATGATGGGTTGTTGTTCCGAGCGGTTCATACGCCCGTGAATCAGACCCAAACGATAGTTTGGGAAAATATCCTTTTGTAAATGTTCATACATCTGGACAGCAGCACGTAATTCCATCTTATCGGACTCTTCCACCAAAGGATAAATAAAATAAACCTGTCTGCCTGCCTGCACCTGAGTGGAAAGGAACGAATAGACTTTATTTCGGTCTCTCTCGGAATACCAGCGCGTGATAATGTTACTGCGTCCCGGCGGCATTTCATCGAGCACGGATACTTCCAAATCCCCGTATACCGTCATGGATAATGTCCGGGGAATCGGTGTCGCGGTCATAATAAGAATATCGGCTTCCATCCCTTTTTTCCGCAACTTATTTCGTTGTGCCACGCCAAACCGGTGTTGTTCATCAATCACCCCCAGCGCCATATTCTTAAACTCCACCGGTTGTTCCAACAGGGCATGGGTACCAATCACCATCTTGATTTCACCTGCCTGAATTTTCTGTAATATTTCTGTTCTTTTTTTTGATTTAGTACTTCCCGTCAATAACGCCACCGGAATATTCAGCGGGGACAACCAACGTTCAAAGGTATCAAAATGTTGTTCCGCCAACACTTCCGTGGGAACCATTAACACCGTTTGGTAACCACTCTCCACGACTTTCAGCATAGCCAACAAAGCAACCAATGTTTTCCCGGAACCAACATCTCCCTGCAAAAGCCGGTTCATGGGATGGGCTTTTCGTAAATCCTCGGTAATTTCGTGAAACACTCGAGTTTGCGCGGTGGTTAAAGCAAACGGTAACCCATGAATAAACTTGTCTACCAGGCTGGATGTCTCAGAATATTTTTGAGATTTCTGAATTTGGGTTTGTTTGGCTTTTTCAAAGGCAATGGCCATTTGGATGGAAAAGAATTCTTCATAAACAAACCGGTTGCGTACCTGAACCACTGAATCCATGGAGGAAGGAAAATGAATTTCTCGGATGGCTTTATCACGGTTAGGAAATTTATATTTATCGAGGAGGGCCTCCGGCAGGATTTCTTTTACTTTGGTTTTCAGCTGATCCAATACCTGCCTCACCAACATTCGTAAAAACCGTTGTTCCAGACCTTCCGACAAGGGATAGATGGGGACAATCCCGGGACGATTTATGGACGCTGGTTCTTCTTCTGTAACAAATTCCAAATCCACCGGGTCAATTTCCAAATCTCCCGCATTAAACCGGGTTTTCCCGGTCATGAGAATTTTCTGACCTTCTTGAAATTGTTTCGCGCGATACGGTTGATTGAACCAAACCGCATGGATAATTCCCGTGCCATCAACTATCGTCACTTTTAAAATATGCCGTAGAGAACGGGCACGGCGAAAAGGACGGATTTCGTGAATGGCTTGCACTGTCCCTTGAATCGTCACGACCTCTCTCGCCAATAAATCCCGAATCAGTTTAATTTGCGTCCGATCCTGGTAATCGCGCGGGAAGTAATTTAACAAATCCTGCACGGTGCCTATGCCGATTTTCGCCAGTAATTCAGCGCGTTTGGGCCCAACTCCTTTTAAATACTGCACGGGTTTCGCAAGGTAATCGGATTGCCCGGCATCTTTACTCATTACATTATTCAAACGAATTCTACCTCATTTTAGTTGATAAACCATCAAGATTATACTATAGTTATATACTCAAATTAATTAAGGAGAAATTGAAATGGCCAATTCATGTCAAGTTTGCGGGAAACGACCTCGAGTCGGTAATAGTGTTTCCCATTCGAATATTAAAACCAAACGGCGTTGGTTCCCCAATCTACAACGTGTGAAAGTCAATATTGCCGCCGGTGTAAACAAGTACCTATTTGTCTGTACCCGTTGTTTACGTTCCGGTAAAATCAAGAAAGCCGCTTAACATCAAATCTGAAAACATCGAAATGTGTGTTGAATTTCGATGTTTTTTATTTGATTCTTTTAGTGCGGCCTGCCTCCATTACCCCGGTTACACTTTTTATATTTTTTAATAATTCGCTTAATTGGCGGGCATCGGTAATTTCCAATGTGATAAGAATCTGTGCTTTCCCTTTGGACAACTGCTCGGCTTTCGCATAACTCACATTAATCTCAGAGCCGGCTATATGCTCTAGCACATCTCTCAGAAGACCCGGCCTATCGCTCCCGGTAATCTTGATAGGAACCATGTGTTTTGCCATAACACCCATATCCCAGCTTACTTCCACCCGCCGTTTTGGATCATCCAAAAATGGAGCAATACTTTGACAATCTTTTTTGTGCACGGAAATTCCCCGCCCCCGCGTAATGAATCCAATAATCGGATCTCCCGCCACCGGATGGCAACATTTCCCGAAACGAATCAGAGCATGACTGAGTCCCTTAATGATAATGCCTTCCTGACTCCGGGTCACCGGCGTGTCGGGAATGAAATCCGATTTAGTAAACCGTTCTGTGGTTGGATATAACCGATGGACTAGATTCTTGGCGGAAAGTCTCCCCGAACCAACCGCTATATAAATTTCATCGGCTCCCGGATATCCCAAATCCACCCATAGTTTCTGAAAACCTTCAGACTTGGCCACTTCTTGAAAATTGGCATGAATGGCTTTGAGTTCGCGGGTCAATTCTTCTTTTCCCACTTTGATATATTGCTCCGCCTCTGCCAACTTTAGAAAATGGGTAACTTTGTTTCGCGCGCGCGATGTTTTAATAAAACTCAGCCAATCCCGGCTGGGGTGAGCCGCCTTATTGGTAATGATTTCCAAAATATCCCCGGTATTCAATATGGATTTCAACGGGATAATCTTGCCATTGATCTTGGCGCCCACGCAATGATTCCCCACTTCCGTATGCACCGCATAGGCAAAATCTACCGGTGTGGCGCCAATCGGTAATTCTTTCACTTCCCCCTTGGGAGTAAACACAAACACCTCGGAGGAAAATAAGTCTACTTTCAAATTTTCCATAAATTCTTTGGGGTCGCGGGTCTCCTCCTGCCACTCCAATAATTGTTTCAGCCATCCAAACCGTTGTTCATACTGTTCTTTTGCCAGCACCTTGCCTTCTTTATACAACCAATGGGCGGCAATTCCTTCTTCGGCCGTACGATGCATTTCTTGCGTCCGGATTTGTATTTCCAACGGTTCTCCGTGACTCCCCCAAACGGTGGTATGGATGGACTGATACATATTGGATTTCGGCATGGCGATATAATCTTTGAATCTGCCCTGTACTGGTTTCCACAAGGTATGCACAATCCCCAGCACCGCGTAACAATTTTTGACCGAATCGGTAATCACACGGATGGCTGTTAAGTCGTAAATTTCTTCAAAAGTTTTGTTCTGGGTGTCCATCTTCTGGTAAATACTGTAAAAATGTTTGGGACGCCCTTCAATGCGGGCGGTAATTTTCATTTCCACCAACTTGGCTTGTAGTTCTTTTTTAGTGTCTTCAATAATCTGCTCCCGCTCCTGCCTCTTTTTTGCGATTTGATTTTGTAAATCTTGATAGACTTCCGGTTTCAAAAATCGTAAACTTAAATCCTCCAGTTCCCACCGGATTTTACCGATTCCCAAACGGTACGCCAACGGAGCGTAAATATCCAAAGTATCCTGAGCGATACGCGTTTGTCTTTCCTTGGGGAGATATTGCAGGGTTCGCATATTATGCAGACGGTCGGCAAGTTTGATTAAAATTACGCGGATATCCTGCGCCATGGCGATAATTATTTTGCGCAGATTTTCGGCATGGCGCTCTTCCCGCGTGTCGAAACCCAGGGTACTGATTTTGGTTACCCCTTCGACCAAGCGCACCACTTCCGGACCAAACTCCGTTTCAATCCGGTCTCGGGTGATGGAAGTATCTTCAATCACATCGTGCAATAATCCCGCGCATAAGGTTGGAATATCCAAACGTAACTCCGCCAGAATTTCTGTGACTGTCAGACAATGGGTAATATACGGTTTTCCAGACAGGCGATAAACACCCTCGTGCGCGCGTGCGGCGAATTCATAGGCGCGGACTAATGCATCCACCGAGACACCGGGTTGGATATCCCGAACCCGCTGAACCAGTGGAATGAGTTCCGGCGGAATTGTTACACTTGCGCCGGACTCGATGGCTGTGTTTGTATTTGGTTCCATGCGTTTTTATTGATTACCGAAATAATACTGAGCAACCATTGTACCGTCGTCACTAAATCTTTAATGGCAACATGTTCATTACTGCTGTGCATATCGAGATAACCCACCGAGAGAACCACCGCCGCAATGCCGCCTTTTGAGACAAAATTTGCGTCCGTTCCCGCGCCGGAGGCTATCAATTTCAATTTTAATCCGATTTGATCTGACGCTTGTTTGATAATGTTCATCAAGTCTTGGTTTTCTTTAACCCGATACCCCGGGAACCCATCCTGAATATCAATGTCCACTGTTCCACCCAATTCCTGCGCCGCTTTTACAAAACAAGCTTTCATGTGCTCGATTTGTTTCTTTAATTTCCCGGGATTAATACTGCGGGCTTCCCCAACCAATTCTGCTGTTTCCGGGACAATATTTACCGCATTTCCTGCCGTCATGAATCCGAAATTAGCGGTGGTTTCCTCATCAATCCGCCCCAATTTCATAGCGGCAATCGCGCGGGAGGCGATTTCCAATGCGCTCACCCCGTTTTCGGGACATATCCCTGCATGCGCGGCTTTCCCGTGACAGGAAACTTTTATGGATTGTAACGTGGGCGCGGCTATGACAACATATCCCGGAGAATCGTGACCGTCCAATACCAGCGCCATTTTGGAATGTAATAATTTTTTGTCCAACTCCCGTGCGCCCATCAAACCGATTTCTTCCGCCACCGTGAAGACCAATTCTATCTCCCCGTGGGGAATGGGAGTTTCCATTAATAGAGTCGCCAATTCCAACATTGCGGCAACCCCGGCGCGGTCATCCGCCCCCAAAATAGTTTTCCCTTCAGGATAAATCACTTTGTCGCGAATCACCGGTTTAACCCCGTCACAGGGAACCACCGTATCCATGTGTGCTAACAACGCAACTGCCGGAGTCGTCATGACTTTCCCGGGAATACGGCATACTAAATTCCCGCAATTCCCGCCGATTTTCCCGCCGGCATCATCCTCGACAACTTTCAAATTCAAATCTGTCAGATATTTCTTAACGTACTCTGCCACCGGTTTTTCTTCTTTGGATTTGGCCGCAATTTGTACCAATTCCGAAAAAGTATTAACCAATCGCTCTTCATTAATTTTTAATTTCGGAGCCATACCTTTATACCTTAATAATCTACCGACCTTCAGTCCGGTGTCTAATTAATCACCGGTACCGCGAACTCCTCGATGTTCGCTCTTTTCACTTTGGGTAAATTCTCACCCAGAAACATATTGCCAACCTTCTCGAAATCCACCACACTGTCACTGACAAAAAATTGATGTTCTTGTTTATTCGGCTGGGTTTGGAGCAGATTGGATTTGATTAGTTCTTCTTTGACTTCGAGAGCGGTAGCCTCCCCCGAATCGATCAAGTGCACCAAATTGCTGACGACCGATTGAATCACTGGTCGCAACAGTGGATAATGGGTGCACCCCAACACGAGTGTATCAATTCCTTTTTTTATCAACGGTTCCAGGTACATGCGCACAATACATTCCGTAATATTTCCGGTTAGCAATCCTTCTTCTACCAAGGGGACGAATAAAGGACAGGGCGCGGAAAAGACTTGAATGGTGGAATCCAATTTGGCTATCGCCTTGGCGTAGGCTTCACTGTTAATTGTTGCCTTGGTTCCGATAACCCCTACCCGTTTATTATGAGTGGTTTTCACGGCAGCCCGGGCGCCAGGTTCAATAACTCCGACGACGGGCTTGGAGAATATTTTGCGAATATCATCGAGAGCGACTGCCGAAGTCGAATTACACGCGACCACAATAAATTTTACATTTTTCGACATAAGCAGGCGCGTATCTTCCACGGCATACCGGCGAATGGTTTCAACAGATTTGGACCCGTAGGGCACCCGCGCGGTATCCCGAAATAGACCATCGTCTCCTGCGGGACTTGCAGCAGAAGATGTTTCACGACCGTGAGACCGCCAATGCCTGAATCAAATACGCCTATCGGTTGCGACATTGGATAATTCTATCAATCACTTACGGATTGGTCAAACGATTGGGATACGAAATACTCCAAAAAATTATGTTCTTCAAAGGTGTCATTCTGGGCGGAGCGAAGAATCCCTGTGTTCTACTTGAAATTAATTACTCGTAGATCGGCGGCGAGGGATGGGTTTTAATTGTTTCTCTGTGCCCCCCAACTCGGCGAGTCTGTGCCCAACCAAAGATGTATAAAGTTCCGAAGCTAGCTTTTTTCCGAGACCGGGGACTTTCTCCAATTCTTCGAGACTGGCTTGTTTCAATTCTTGCACCGAGCCGAATTGCTTGAGCAATAGTAATTTGCGCTTTTCGCCAATACCGGGCAACTCATCCAAAAGTGACCCGTAAATCTTTTTCCCGCGTAATGTTCGGTGATAGGTAATAGCGAACCGGTGCGCCTCATCCCGGATTAATTGCAACAATTGCAGTGCTTTGTTTTCATAGGGAAGGACAATGGAATCTCTGCGGTCCGGCAAATAAATCTCTTCCAACCGTTTCGCCAAGCCAATGATAACAAATGGAATTTTTCCATGTCCCGCTAATTCTTTGATGGCGTCCAGTGCCGCGTTAAGTTGTCCTTTCCCCCCGTCAATAAGCACTAAATCCGGTTTTACATCCAGTCCCCGCGCGTCTTTTGCTGAAAGAGATTCGTCTTTCTGTAGCGTTGACTCCCGATATAAATATTTCATCCGGCGGGAAACCACTTCCCGCATCATGGCGAAGTCGTCAATCCCATCCACGGTTTTAATTTTAAATTTGCGATAATCCGCTTTACTGGGCACGCCGTTCTTTAACACCACCATCGAACCCACGGCATCCGTCCCGCTGATATTGCTGATATCAAAGGCTTCAATCCGCAACGGTAATCTCTCCAATTTCAACACCTTCTGCAACTCAAACAACCCCGGTGGCATTTTGCCCAATTGTGGATTCTTCTTGACCAGTTCCTGCTGGAGATGCAACTCCGCGTTTTGTTCCGCCATCTGCACCAGCCGAACTTTCTCGCCCCGCTCCGGCACCAGAATTTCCACATTTCTGCCTTTGAGTTGGCTCAGCCATTCCACCAGATATTTCTCGTCTTCGGGATGTTCCGGCAATAAAAACTCTTTGGGTATCAACTGGGGTTGAGCGTAATGGAGTTTGATAAAGTTAGATAATAATTCGCTATAGGAAATGCCTTCGGTTCCGTCCAGACGGTATTTCTCTTTGCCGATGAGCTTGCCATTGCGCGTTACAAATACAGCCATAACAGCAGTGTCACCGTACCATTTTGCGCCGAGAATATCCCGCTCTGCTGCATCTGCGGTATACATGGTTTGTTTTAATTGCACGTCTTTCACGGATTCGATTTGATCCCGCACCGCACCAGCTTCCTCAAACTTCATGTCCTGTGCCAATTGGTTCATGCGGGCGTTCAATTGTTTCACCACATCCTCCATCCGCCCTTCCAGAAACAGGCATACCTGATCACAGATTTTGCGGTAGTCCTGCTTATTCATCCAACAGACACAGGGGGCGTCGCATCGTTTCAAATCATACTCCAGGCACGGTCTCTCAATCGCCTTCTTCCCCTCCTCGATCTCCAATTTACAAGTACGGATTCGGAAAATGGAATGGATCAATTTCAAAGTCTGTCTCAGGGAACCGCCTTTGGGAAATGGACCGAAATATTTATGTTTATCCCGCCGGGGTAATCGCACAATATAGATTCTCGGAAAATCTTCCCCATAAGTAAACTTAAGCCAGGGATAGCGTTTATCATCTTTTATCAGGACATTGTATTTCGGACGGTGTTGTTTAATCAGGTTGGATTCCAGAATCAGCGCTTCCAATTCCGTGTCCACCACGATACATTCCACATCCTCCGCGTGTTCCAACATGGCAAGAGTCTTGGGGTGTTGCCCGGTATCCGCGAAATAACTCCGCACACGTGAGCGCAGGGACACGGCTTTCCCTACATAAATCGGCTCCCCTTTCCGGTCCCGAAAGATATACACTCCCGGCTTCACCGGTATCTCTTCCATCTTTTTTGTCCAATCAATTGGCATAGTATTTATTATACATCCTTGTTGAATAATAATACTGTAGAGACGTAACATGTTACGTCTCTACAATGCACATCGCATCTATCCATATTTTGTAGAGACGTTGCATGCAACATCTCTACCACATATACATAAAAATCATGATAAAATAACGCCGTGAATCGCTTCCAAGGAAAATATAGAATCGAATCAACTCGGATACCAGATTGGGACTATGCCGAAGAAGGATGGTATTTTGTTACCATTTGTACCAAAAATCACCTATGCTCTTTGGGTAAAGTAATAAATGATGAAGTCCAATTATCTGAGATTGGTCGAATGGTTTCACAGTATTGGCAAGAAATTCCTTCTCATTTTCCTAACGCACAGTTAGATGAGTTTATTGTGATGCCTAACCATCTGCACGGGATTGTCGTCCTTGAAAAACACGCGGCGCCCACTACCGGTAGAGACGTAGCATGCTACGTCTCTACAAATAATGCCGGTGAATCAGGTAAATCACAATATTCCGCTATTTCACCGAAACCCGGTTCTTTAAGCACCATTATCCGTTCCTTTAAAGCAGCCGTTACGTTATGGTGTCGTAAGAATGGTTATCCACAATATGCCTGGCAACCCCGATATTACGACCATATCATTCGTAATGATAAATCGTTTACGGATATCCAGCATTATATTTTCCATAATGCCGCGAAATGGGAATCCGACGAATATCATCCGGCTAAATTAAATCTATAATTCGGGTATTCCCTTATGGGCACTCATTCGCAATTCCGGTCTAATTGTGGAATAATTTTTATATCTTTTGTAATTGGAACTAGACGAATAACAATATGATTAATGTATTCGTATCATCAACTTTTATTGACCTTGCGGAATATCGTAAGTCGGTTTGTGACATTATTCGACAGTTGGGTGGCATTGATATAGCAATGGAGCATCTCGGTGCTCATGATGAACGTCCAAAGGCAAAATGTCTACGATTAATTAAAGAACAAAGTGATGCGTTTGTAGGTATTTACGCTCATAGATATGGTTCTATACCTAAAGGAGACAAGTGTTCTATTATTGAATCGGAATACAAGGCGGCTACTGCAAAAGGACTTGAGCGATTTATATATATTATTGATGAAAAAGTGCCTTGGCAAAAAACATTTATTGACAAAGGGAAGAACGCACGCCTACTTGAATCCCTCAAAAAGAAACTTCGTTCTGAGCATATTTGTAAACCTTTTGAGAATAAAGATGCCTTGGCAGCGTTTGTTGCAGCAGATATTGCTAGGGAGTTTGCATTTAAGGTTTATCCAAAAATTGGAAGCCATGGTGTAAGTACGCATGACCCATACTCCTTGAAAGAATGGAATGATGTACGGATAGGAGTTTATCGCGATAATAGAAATGTATTTCTTGCTCATAGGTTACGACCTTCAAAGAAAGCTGGACAACGTTTTGATATCGCTATTTATCTTATTCCTCACAAATCAAACGATCCTAAATATCGGCGGGAAGATTTATCGGATGTTATTGGAGCTGATTTTTTCCTCGGAAATTATTTCGATAACCATGTATTCCAAGTTAAAAACAAAGGAGGAACTGTTGGGATTATAATTTCGGCTTACGGTCCTTTTTTGTGTAGTTGTCGTGTGTTGTTTTCAGATGGTATAAGTATAATGTTGCATAGATATATTGATTTTGAAATGGGTTCATCTACATCTGTTTAAGAATTGTATTTGATTTCCCGACGCTTTCCATTTGCACCTTCCTACTTACGCATTAATCCTCTTTTTGTACCGAATCTATACTGGAGGAGGTGTGGAGGTGAAAATTTCACCTCCACACCTCCTCCGCTTCTAGTTCGGTTATCCTACTCAATTGACCAATAAGTGAGACGCGGGTATAATTCGATGAGAATATATTACAAAGGAAACTTGGATGCAGGAAATATTAATTGGGTTATTAATTGTGGCGGTGGTGGTACTGATTTGGTTTGTGCTCAATCTAAAAAAGCAATTGGAGCAGATGTCACAGACTAAACAAAATGACCAGTCTTTGTTGATGGTGCAACAACAAGTCACGGGGTTGCAACAGCAGGTACAATCGAGTTTGGAAAACAATGCCAAATTGATTAACCAGCAATTGGGACAGGTTTCCCAGATGGTGCAACAAGCCAGCGCCACGGTCAGCGGGCAGGTCAATTCGATGACGCAGGTGGCAGGACAGGTACAGAGTAAATTGGGACAATTGGAGGAGGCCAGTAAGAAAATATTTGAAGTCGGAAAAGACTTATCAAACCTACAAGAGATTCTCCGCGCTCCCAAATTACGCGGGGGATTGGGGGAATATTTTCTCGAAGATATCTTGAAACAGATTTTCCCACCCAACTATTATACGATGCAATATTCGTTCAAAAGCGGGGAACGGGTGGACGCGGTAATTCACCTGGCCGACAAGCTGGTTCCCGTGGATTCCAAATTTCCTCTCGAATCATTCAAACGGTTGACGGAAGCGAAATCCGACGAGGAGACCAAGCTGGCGCGCAAGCAATTCAATACAGCGGTGAAGACTCATGTGGATTCCATCGCCGAAAAATATATTCGACCGGCGGAGAAGACGTACGAATTCGCGTTGATGTATATCCCGGCGGAGAACGTATATTATGAAACCATCGTCAAGGATGAAAACTTTGGCGAGGAAAAGGGACTCCTATCTTACGCTTTACAATCGCGGGTGATTCCTGTGTCTCCCAACAGTTTTTACGCGTATTTGCAAACGATTTTAATGGGACTCAAGGGATTTGAGATTGAGAAAAATACCACGGCATTGATACAACAGTTGGCGAAATTGCAGACCGAGATTGGCAAATTCCGGGACGATTACGAGAAGGTCGGAAGGTACGTGGAACTTTTGGGCAAGTCTTATGGGGAGTCGGAAAAACGATTCGATAAGTTTAATGACAAAGTAGAACAAATCACCCAGCAGAAGACGATTACGGGGCAGGATGCGATGGAATCCTTGCCGATTACGGAAGAAATAACGAAATAGATATGATGAACATATTAACAAAGATATTCTCAGGTAGAACACTGAGATTCTTCGCTTCGCTCAGAATGACAAGTATGTTAGTTTTATCTTTTTTATTTTTCCTGTCCTTAACATTTGCTACGCCGAAGCCGGGGTATACCATTCATTTTAACGGGATTCATACGGTGAACCAGGCCAAGCAATTGGTGACATTGGCGAACAAGGCCGGGGCGGAAGTCATAAATGTGGTTCCCCCGTCGCATATTTGGGACGACGCGGATAGTAAGGCGATGCTGGACGCAATTTTTGAAGAAGCGCGAAATTTAGACATTCAAATTGTTCTGACCCGGATAGATGCCAATTACGCCAACGGGAAAAATTATTTATACGATACGGTTTTAAAGGGCATAGGAACAATTTATCCCACTATTGGAAATGACAGTTACGCGCAGTGGATGCGGGAAGAGACAGAATATTATGCCAAGGAGTATGGGAACGAACCTAATCTGATAGGGTTCAATGTGGGGATTTATTCCGACCCGTTTCTGTCCAAGTTGGGCGGGCTGTTGGAATGGGATAAAAAAACCAAGCGCTATGAAATCGCGCAAAAGAGTGCCGTGACGCGGAAATATTGGCAGGCGTGGCTGATTCAAAAATTGGGAACGATAGAACGGGTGAATCAGGAATACAAAACGAGTTTCTCGAATGTGACGGAAATCCCCCTGCCCGTGAACGAAGAAGATAAACAATTTGGCCAGGCGAACCGCGCATATGTAGATTTCGTGAGCAGTCTCAATGAGTGGATACTGACGAATTATACTACCGACCAGGCGGTCTGGCATCAATACAGTAGCCTTCCGTTTATTTTTCAGATAGATGGGCGGACGTCCGACGTGTTGGCGAACGGGCGGGGCGCGTATGCCGCGTTGGATATAACGAAATGGTTTTCGGTCGCGGACGCCATGGGGATTTCCCTGTACGCGGATTCGGGTCAAGATGATTTGGGATTGGACGCAATGCAGGGGACATTGAACCTGTGCGGATTCGCCACAGAGTTTGGAAAACCATTGTTCGTGCTGGAGAGCGGGACGAAGGGTCCCGCGGGAGAACCGCCAAAATACATGAGCGATGTTTTGTTTCACATTGCCCTGCCCTACCAACCAGTGACGTATATTTACGAATATTTCCAGGAAAGTCATTCGATGATGATCCACGACCAACGGTATATGCTGACGTTGAAGGGAAAACCCATCGAGCCGAGTTATTCGTTGGTGAAAAGAAGTTTCGCGGCTTTGACGACGCAATCCCCTATCAGGCTAACTCCATATTTATATATTGTGAGTTCACCCAAGACCATACGCGATGATGGATTGGCAGGAAGGTTTTACGCCATGACTGAATCTGCCGCCTCATTTACGCCGATACGCCGGGTGAATTATGAGGACATGGCATTCATTTCCCCAAAATCGTTTGTGCTGTTGGCACCCAGTTGGACGACGCCGTTGTCGGATGATTTCCAAAGAGATTTTATGAAACTCGCCAAGGCGCGGGACTGGCAGGTGATGCTGGACGATAACAATTACCCGCTGATTAAACAAAATTTGAAAAGTGAAATTCACGGTGCGACGATTGATTTAAGAGAATTCCTGAAAGATTCGCAAACGGTAACAGCGGGGTTGGGATTCGGAAAAGCGATTGTGGAATTCTACGAGAAACAGTTTAAGTCCATGCCCAATGGACTAACACCCGATTTGGGAACGATGGTGGTGCCGTGCACGAACGGGTTATTCATAACACTGAATTACACGGTGCAAAATAAATTGACGCTTGATTTGAGCCCGTGGAAATTGAAACCGACAGACAATTTCTTTATCACCTTGAACCGACGTGATGGTGAGCCGACTCCACTGGTCATCGCTTCGAATATTCTCCCCAAGACTGCGAAGTACGCCATTCGGATTGACACGAAAAATCCGCAAACCGGAAAGAGGATTTTGTTGAAATACCATTCTGCCAAAGAGGCGATAGAATTTTCTGCGGAAGACTTGCGAGAGTATCGGTTATCCTTCCAGAGTACCATTAGAAAGAAATAGTTTTTCGACAACTATCAAAAAACCACCTCTTATTGATATTGCGATAGTTAAGCCTTAACCCCTAGAATTTACTGAAGGCAAATTTCTTTTTCAAACTCCAAATAAATAGGAAAATAATCAGGAGCAAAGTTATCGTGCTAATCCAGAGTCCCAACCAGAACGTCCAAGGGGAATAGTACATCTCAATGATGTGCAACCCTGCTGGTAATCGAACAGCGCGGAGAATATAGTCAGCGCGATAGATTTGTGATTCTTTTCCATCCACGAAGACTTTCCAACCGGGGTAATAGATTTCGCTAAAGACAAGAAAAGAGGGATGATCTACGATGATTTGAGATTCAATTTTTTGCGGAGACCAAGTAAAATGTGGTGAAAGAAAGAACGATGTAGGCCATTCAGCAAGTAAATGTTTATAAGTGGTTTCAACTGATTTATCGAGAATTACTGATTGGGTGGGGTCAAAATTTCCAGCAGTGAGGGTGGAGAGAACTTTCTGTTCATCTTTTTGAACGATGCAATTTTTTTCATCCACCAGCCAGTAACGGGGAAAATAATTGACATCTTTATAAATAAATTTGCCAGTGTCATACACCAGTTTCAATGAGGGATCAGTAAGGGGTTCGGAGGAAACTACATATTTCACGTTGGTTAATTTTTGCAGAGTGGGATTGGTGAAACCGAGAGTTGACCAGAATTCGGCGTAATGGCGGAGAGGGAAAGATTGGTATCCCCAGACGCTTTGGATGTCCGAGAAAAGCCATTTGTTATTGACCATGTCATGAGGACCCACCGGAAGAATACGATAGTCGGTAGGGTCTTGTTTCAGGAACTCCATACCCGGTTCTCCCCGCATAGCGTGATAGAAACCGTCGATGGGCATGGTTTGCAAGTAAGGTTGATGGGCAGTCCACAGGTCGAGGAATAAAAGCAAGGGCACTAGAGCAAAATATCTCCTTGTATTCTTTAAAGCAGCATATCGCAACAGGAACAACCCTGCAAAAACGAGAAGATTCAACCGAATAAAAACCAAATTAAAATGAATTATCTCTTCATTATCTTTAGAAATGAAAAAGAGTATTGATATAATTATAATTGGGATTAAAAAGATATGTATTCGCTTGTATATAGCAGAGAAATCAAACTTGAGTTTCATAATTTCTTCCAGTCCTATCCCCGCGAGAATCGCCAGAGAAAAAGAAAAGAGGAGTAGGATTTCAGCCGGGACGCGGAACATATCCAGACCTGGAATCACCTTGAGAAGAAAAGGATAGAGCGGGTTGAATTTCCCGAGACAGAGAAAAACGGAAAGGATTGAAATCAGGATAAAGAATTTGGTGGAACGGCGTTTAGAAAGAGCGATTCCGAATGCGGCGAGGAGGAACGGGAGTGCGCCGAGATATTCGCTCAAGGTACGGGCGGAATCGAACCTGCCATGATAATATTGCAACCCGGCAGGATAGAGAAAGTGGTTCAAGGGATAATCCCGGGAATCAAAGGCGACATTCCCGGTTGACCTGCCCATGGGTTGAATATTGTCTCCGAAAGGACTCACCATAAAGAGACTTAATAACTCTTCCGGCGGATAAGAGGCTTCGGTCGCGGCTTTATAATCCAAACCGCTGGAACGGGTGCACCAGCGAGTGTATTCCGCGAAAGGGAGCCATTGCACGGCGGTCAACCCTACTATCAGAACACCCATCGCCAGCAAATAGACCAAATATTTTCCGGCACTGCTGGGAGAATAAGTCTCGACCACGGAATGGGTGCGATGGTGCAAACGGGTTGCCTGAAAATGTTGGGAAACCAGTTTCAATATTTTAGCGAGAGAATAGAGACCGACTAGAATCCAGGTGTAATAACAGACTTGAAAATGCAAAGTAAAAATCTGCAGGGATAAAACCAGGGCTGTGATAAGGAACCAGCGGAAGGAACTGGATTGAAAGGCTCGAGCGATTCCGTACATGGCGATGGGAATAAAGGTTGCCGCGATGAGTTTCATGGTATGTCCCGGATAAATCAGGGTGATGACATTTCCGGCGAACATAAAAGCGATACCGGATAAAATCGCGGGGAGATGGGGTTGAGATTCAGGAGCACTTTCGGATTCCGAAGGGGATTGTAAAAGCAAACTAAACTTGTACGTGAAATAGCCCGCCAGAGCGATTTGGAACCAATAGATAAGCATGGTGGCCTGATGCTGGGAGAAAATGAGAAACAAAATCGTGCCGGGATAAAAGAGCGGGAAAGACAAACTGGCGAAGAGCGGCATCCCGCTCATCATGTAGGGATTCCAGAGAGGCCATTGACCGGAATGAATGAGTTGCAATGCCACGTAATTCATCGGCAAGAATTGCCAGAGGAAATCTTCCCCATAGAAAGGCTGACCGGTGAGTAACGGTTTCCAGAAATAAAGAAAACTTAATACGCAAAAGAGAAAAAATATTCGCGGTTGCGTAAAATAACGTTTTTGCGTTGTCATAGGCAGACGCCTGCTAACCGGACTGCATCGCCGAAGTCAAGGTATTTTGTAGGAGCATGGCGATGGTCATCGGTCCCACACCGCCGGGCACGGGCGTAAGAAATCCGGCCACCTGCGCGGCGGAATCGAAATCCACATCGCCCACCAATTTATCATTGACACGATTGATACCGACATCAATCACCACGGCGCCGGGTTTGATCATGTCCCCGGTAATCATTTTAGGTTTCCCTATGGCGGCGACCAAAATATCCGCCTGGCGGCAGACGGCGGCCAAATCGTGGGTGCGGGAATGACAGATGGTGAGCGTCGCGTGTTCTGCCAAAAGTAAAATCGCCACGGGTTTCCCGACAATATTACTTCGTCCCACGACGACGGCGTGTTTGCCTTTGATTTCAACACCGGTTGACTGGATTAGTTTCATAATGCCGAGAGGAGTACAGGCGATAAAAGTCGGAGAACCTAACAATAGATTCCCCACGTTCAGGGAATGAAAACCGTCCACATCCTTATATGGTGAAACGGAATTAATAATGGTCTTTTCATCAATCTGCTTGGGTAATGGCAGCTGGACAAGGATACCGTGAATTTTGGGATTACTATTCAATTGGTTAATTAATTTTAATAAATCCTCCTGCGCCATTTCTTTGGGTAACGCATGTTCTTCCGAATAGATTCCAACTTCGGCACATGCTTTTCGTTTGGAATTCACATACACCCGCGACGCCGGATTATCTCCAACGATGACCGCGGCCAATCCCGGTTGAATCCCGTGCTGACGGATTAATTCTTCTGTTTTCTTCTTAATTTCTTCCCGTATAGATTTTGCAATTAGTTTTCCATCAATTATCTTCGCTGCCATTGTTTTCACCTATTCATGCTGATTTTTATTAAATAAAGATGTATGGAGAATTCTATCATTATCCATGCAATACATCGAGAGGTTCTACTAATATTTTTGCCGATAGAATAAATCCATATCTCGATAAAGGTATCGCCTTGTGGAATGGAGTTGGATTTTGATAGGATGCAAGTGAGAGAAAAATCAAAGGAGAGATTCATGGTATTACAAAAAATTAATCAATTAACCTTGTCAGTATTTTTCACGCCAGACGGACTTTTGGATATGAAGGAGAAAGGTCACCGGAGGCGGGTCACGGAATTTCTGAAATATTTGGAAATCGACAAAGTCTATTTGGCGATGGCAGGAGAAGGTTTTATTGGTTCTCCAACCGTCCGGGAAATCAAAACACATTTTGAGGAAAAGGGGTTCATAGTTTCGGGAGGTCAAATTCCTTTGCGATATAGAAAAGGGATGTACGCGGAACAAATTGATTATGCCGGACGGAAATTGGGAAAGCCCTGTTTATCGGACCCGCGCAACCGCAAACCGATTATCCAATCATTTACAGACGTCGCGAAATTATTTGATGAATATATTCTCGATGATCATTTTTATCTGGATTGCTACTGTGACCGGTGTATCGAATTATTTAATCAAAAATATAACCACGATGTTACGCGGGAATCCCTGACCCGCATGATATTCAATTCTGAACAGCGGTTTAAAATCGTTGGGGATTTTATTCGATTTCGCGAAGACCAATTAATGGATTGTATTGAAAATTTATGCGTGAAACCCTCGTGTAAAGTGAATCCAAAAGTCCGGATGGTTTTCAAAGTCGCGGAATGGTATGAGCGATTTCGATTCCGTGGGATGAATATGCCCAAGGTGTCAAAACATTTTAATCAAATCTGTGTGGGAACGGAATCGAGAGACTTAACCGAGCGGTACGGTTCGTATTTCCTTATTCGATATAATAAATCATTATGTGGGGAAAAGAAAGTGGATCGGGCATGGATTGACGATTTGGGTGGATATAACTATTTCATGCCGATTGAATCGGGCGGGTACGCGGATATTGCGAGATGCAGTGTGTTGGTGGGAATTCAGGAATTGATATTGTGGTGTTACCCGATGATTTTCCAACCGGACCGCCAGCCGGTAATGCGAAAATTCAAAACTATCCTTCCCGAATTACGAGAAATTCATCGAATCACTCAAAAGACAAAACCGCATTGTCTACCTGTGGCCGCATCCGACAATCCCCGGACGGTATTTTCAGCGGAAACCTATATTTTTGATTTGCTGGGCGGACTGGGAATTCCGTTGGAGCCTGTAAAACCCCGACGACCTGACAAATCCATAAAGAATCTTTTATTCCCGGTTCACGGAATTCAAGAAGAAAATAAAAAAAATGTAATTGATTATGTAAATAAAGGGGGATACTTATTATTAACCTCCGAATCCGCCCGATTACTGGCACGAAATGTCTGGGGAAAAGAGGGTTTAAATTTATTGGGAATTACCACGGAGTCTGCAGGCGTAGGAAGTGAGCGAACTGCACAAGTGACGGCCTTCGCATCGGCAAAGGATAAAGAAATTTTGTATCCTATCAATCACCGTCGTTGCTCCACTGCACCGGTTCGACCGGTATTTGTTTTAGGAAAGGCAAAACCGATTCTGCTGGGTTTGTCAGAAGAAACATATATTCCGGTCGTTTATGAAAACCAAGTCGGAAAAGGGAAAGTGTTGGTCTTTTGTTTGACGGCTTTTCCACCCTATCTAAAAAACTATTATCCTGAAAATGTCCGGGATTGTCTCCGTGAAAATGTATTTGAAAGAATCGGTGTCCGTACCAAAGCCCTGGGGTATGCCAGCACGTCTATCGGCAATTTTATGGAATCCGGCTATCAAGACAGTATTGCATTATTTCCTTTTGCCGACGGACATATAGCAATACTTAACCTTCACCATGTTTCCTTCGAGACGGAAGTTCACATCGGAAGAATTTTCAAAAAGACAAAAAAATTACAAACCCTTTCACTTCTGACCGGAAAAAGGTATCTCGTGGAAACACGAAAAGACCGCCATGTTATCAAAGTGCGTCTCGAACCTCATCAATTGGAACTAATAAAGATTATTTAAAACATGCCCTGTGTCTATGTTCACAAAGAAGAAAATAAAAAAAGTTTTACCAGAAAAGTTCGACCCGCGAATAACAGAAGCTATTGAGTTGTTCAACCAACGCAAATTCCGGGAAGCGTTATTGAAATTCGAGGAACCCTGGAAGGATACCTGGGGACAGGAAGAAAGGTTTTTAAGGGCGTTAATCCAAATCGCGGGTGCGTTTCATCATTTTAGTGAAAACCGTTTGGAATCTGCTCTCGCCTTATATCAATCCTCCACGGATTTATTATCCAATTATTTGCCAAAATATCAGAAATTGGATGTCGCAAGTTTACTGGAAGGATTACACGGCGCTTTTGCTGAATTGGCAGATAAGGGAACAAAATCAAACGTTACTCTGGATAGAAATCAGGTACCGAAAATGACAATATTGGAGTGAATTGCCCCGGGATATGTATCCATACCAATGATTATTTTTGATTAACCTTCCAAATTGTGCTATATATGGTAAGCAGAAGGTTCTCTATGGATAAACAGCCCAGTGAACGCAGACAGCACGTACGGATTCAAGCACGCTTTGCCGTCATGATGAAATTAGACGGTAACAAATTCCCTGATTATACAATGGAAGCGGAAATTATCAATATCAGTGAAGGCGGTGTATTGTTGTCCCTGCCGGATAAACGGACTTCACAAAATGGCGGTCAGGATGTAGACGCCAATATTTATTATGGAGATTTACAATTTGAATCGCTGCTGACCTGGCTTCAATTCCGATTGCCCACTTCGGGAGAACTTGTGCGCGTCGTAGGAATACCTACGTGGGTACGCCGGCCCGAGGAAAAATCTAATCAATGCCTTCTGGCACTCCGCTTCACGCATGTCACACCGGAAGACCAAGAGAGATTATCAACCTTTATTAATGACTCGCTTACTACCGCATCCTAATTTTCAATATTCCGGGATATATCTTATATTAAAAGAATCGGTAACAATCGTCCTGCCATTAGGATCCATTTGAAGTCTAAACGAACCTTTCACTTCATCAAAATCCCGTATCCCAAATTTAAGCAAAGCATCCTCGAAATCAAAAATATTATTTTTATCCTTTGCCTGACAAGTTAAATGGACTTGTCCGAGCTGCGGTTCATTGTAACCCAGAATGGCGACTTCGTGATCCGCGGCCATTTTATAGATTTTATCCCTGGCCGATTTCAATTGCCGGGGTGCTGGCGGCGGGGGTGGCGGAGCCACGGGTCGCGGTGCCGGACTGGCAGCCTGACCGGACCCTTGCAAAGGAGAACTCCCGTCCGGTGCCATGGCTATCGCCGCAAACGGAGTTCCACCTGATGCCTGAGGCGGTTGATTGACGACAGTCCCGGTCGTAGTCCCGGGCTTTGCATTGGAAAAATAGTCAATGACATTCCCATTCGGATGATAATAATACAGTATGGCAATGATGGTTACTACGACAGCTAGAAAAACCAGTAAGCGCATACTCTCTTACCTCCAATTTGTCTTTGCTGATAGTATATCACGTTTATTTTAACATTTTCCAATTTGAAAAGACTTGACCCATTTTATTTCATCCTCTTGGGTGGAAACCTTTCCATCCAACCGGGCGAACAAAAGTTGTTCCAGAATTTTCTTGTATTGAGGTCCGGGAGGAATACCCAGTTGTTGCAACTCTTTCCCAGTACTATGAATGGATTGATGACGGTAATCCAAGAGATACTTTTGGATAGCTAATTTTGTATTTTCAATTTGAGTTTTCGCCAGTAGATACAATACTCCTTCCATACGAAATTCCCGTAGAGTCTGATAGATAAAGCTGGGAGAATGGTTTTGCGGATTTTCGAGTTCCTTCAGAGGATTGGATTGTTTGATTTTCCGAACTAATTCTTCCGTTTGATTCAACATAATCAAGCGGTGACAAACTTCTGTGGATTGCGTCAAATCCAATGGGTCCAGCAATCCCAGAAAATAAATTTCCCACGATTCAAAATTCTCTGCCGGTTCATTTGATTTTTCCCACGCGATCGTTTGTCGAATATTTCCAAACAGTTGTTCTAATTCTTTCGATACATGGATTTGCGGATGAATATATTGCAAGACATTGAGTTGATGCATACGTTGAATAGCGTTCCAGGGATTATTTTCTGAAAGTATTTGAATGACTTCCTCCCGTACCCGCTGATTCGCCAGTTTATCGAACATTTGCAAATCCACGGCATTAGCGATTCCATGCCGGGTTTGTTTATCAATCCGAAACCCATAGCGCTGTTCAAACCGTATGGCGCGGAATATGCGGGTTGGGTCTTCCACAAAACTTAGATTATGCAAAACCCGAATCCGTCCTTTTAGCAAATCTTTTTCCCCATTAAAAAAATCGTAGAGAAAACCGAATTCATCTTGATTGAGTTTGATAGCCATGGCATTAATCGAAAAATCCCGCCGGTATAAATCATGTTTAATGGAACTGGCTTCTACCTGCGGGAGCGCCGCGGGATATTCATAAAATTCCGTCCTGGCGGTCGCCACATCAATCCGCTGATGAGTCAGTGTGGTTACAATCGCTGTATTAAACCTCTTATGAGTTTTCACATGCCCTTTGAGAATTTTTCCCAACCGTTTGGCAAAAGTAATCCCGTCTCCTTCAACCACAATATCCAAATCATAATTAGGTACGCCGAGAAGAAGATCTCGTACAAACCCGCCGACGACATACGCCGGATAGCCGATTTCATCCCCCACTTTCCCAATCTCGCGTAGCAGTTTCAAAATATCTTGGGGTAATTGTGATTCCAATTTCATTTTTATATTTTCAGTTTTCAAAGAAGCTTTAGCAACAGGCGGAACCGATACTGGAGAAATTTCTTTTCGGTTCGTTTCATGTTGATGAGTAATCTTTACTATGTCACTTCCCGTAATCACACCGACCAGCCTGCCTGATTCGGTCACAGGTAGAAATCCGATATCCAGCTCCACCATCCGGTCACGGACTTGGTGCAAGGATGCCAGAATATCCACCGTGGTGACTTCACGGGTCATATATCGTTCAATCGGGTCTTTGTTTAAACCTAGATGAATCGCCCTGTCTATATCCTTCGCGGCAATTACACCCACAATTTCTTTTCCCTGCATCACAGGATAGGCGTTATGGCGATACCGCAAAATCATTTTTCGAATTTGTTCCACGGTCGTTTCAGGTGCCACCGTCATCACCGGCGATGACATGATATCTTTTGCTCGAATCAAAGGTTCCACATATCGTTTTAACAACTCCAACAATTGCTTTTTCAATTCAATGGCTTGAGCATTGCGGACAATCGCGGATGCGGCGCTGCGATGCCCGCCACCACCCAGCTCATTCATGATTTGTGCCACATCCACGGCACGGGTTTGACTCCGCGCGATCACTTGCACCCGGTCTTTCAATTGAACCAGAATAAAAACCGCGGGGACTTGTCCAATATCCCGCAGCTTATGAATAAACAGAGCAAGGTCTCCAAGATATTCCCCGGCGGAAATCATCGAAATCCCGATTTGCACTCCATCCATGTAGAAATATTCCATTGCTTTGATAATATCGGCAAACAATGGCATCTGGTCCACATTCAAATCCGAACGAAGGTAGGAAGGAATCGTGACCAAACGGGCGCCGCATTTCAGGAGATATGCCGCCGAATCGAAATCTTCCGCGCTGGTCGAAAGATACGTCAAACTTCCGGTATCCTCATAGATTCCAAGGGCAACCAACGTTGCTTCTTCCGGTGTTAATTTGATTTTCTTCTTTTTCAATTCCTGTACCAAAAGGGTCGCCGTCGAACCCACCTCCCGCAAAGTCAAAACATCCGCTTCAATATCCCCTTGCGACAAGGGATGGTGATCATACGCCTGGATTTTGACTTTGGGTTTTCCCAGTAACTCTTTAAATACGCCAATCCGGCTGGCATATCGCGTATCCACCAAAATTAATTCCGTGACGTCTTCCAGATTAATTTCTTTGGGCTTGCAAAAATGTACCTGCGGAATCGGTTGGGTCTCCAGATAATTTTTGACCATTCTCTCTTCCGCCCCCGCAAAGACCAGTTTGGCTTTAGGAAATAATTTCCCCGCCGCGACCATGGACCCCAGCACATCAAAATCCGCCATCACATGTCCCACAATTATTTGCATATATCCAGATTCTAGCACAATACCCTTTTTTAGCTGATTTGCAATGAACGAGATCAGTCTCGTTCGTTGCAAATCCACCGGAAATCCGGTTCCGTCAACCTTTTGAAATGACATCTTGTATAGAATTCTAAGAACATACTTGACAACTGGTTTTGGTTGAATTATATTAGTCTGAGTTAATTAGGTGATCGTTGCCTAATTTTTTTACTAAATTACTTTGCAATACAAAGTGAGCTCGAATGAGTGAATTAGACAGTAGATTAAAAGATATTTCAGAAATCCGAACTTTGATGGAACGGTCGTCCAAGTTTCTCTCTTTGAGCGGGTTATCGGGTGTAAGTGCCGGGATTGCAGCATTGATTGGCGTTTATATCGCACAACATAAAATCGAAACTCAAATGGGCCGTTTTTTTCTCCCTTATTACACTCAAAATACGGATACTCCCCTGATACATGCCCTTCTTTTAAACGCCGCCATCATTTTGCTCGCGGCGTTGGGACTGGCAATCCTTTTCTCCGTCCGCATGGCAATAAAAAAAAGCTACCCGATTTGGAATAATACATCCAAATGGATGCTGGCGAGTTTATTTGTTCCTCTCATCACAGGCGGATTGTTTTGCCTTATATTAATTCACAATGGCTTGTTTCGTTTTGCCGTACCCGCGACATTGATATTTTACGGATTGAGTTTGTTAAACGCCAGTAAATATACCGTCAGTGAAATTCGTTATCTCGCCCTTTTGGAGATAGCCTTGGGACTCATCGCGTCCCTCTGGACGGATTATGAATTTTTCCTTTGGGCGATTGGATTCGGAGATTTACATATCATTTACGGTATTCTCATGTATTTCAAGTATGAAAAGTGAAAGAGATAATCACCCATTTAAATAAGATCTTTGAGAACCGCTACCGGTTGGCGGTGATGTCGCTATTGATGGTGAACGAGATGATGGATTTTAACACATTGAAAAATATGCTGGATTTAACCGATGGTAATTTGGCAAGCCATATCGCCGCTCTTGAAAAACAAAATTATGTGGAAATCAAAAAAGATTTTGTAGGTAATAAAACAGCAACCTATTATTCCGCCACGATATTAGGCCGTAAGGCGTTTACGGAACATCTTGATGCCTTGGAAAAATTATTGAAAAACGTATCGTAAGAAAGGAGACAATGGATGCAACTCCCCTAGCCGTCCAAAATGAAGCGCTATTTTTTTGCCCTTTTACTTTGTGGTACAAAGTAAGAATTTTTAAATAAGTAACAAAGGAGGTTTCGTATGGTATTAATCGAATTTGCGTTAATTATGTTTTTACTAGTTTCCGGGTGTGTTTTCATTTACGGACTGGTTAAAAAGGATTTTAGTTTGGTTAAGAAACTTGGTTTGCTAGTGACTATAATCGTTGGCATTTATTTCACAGTATTGATCTTCGTTTCTTTCAGGAGTCATAACCAGTTATTGGGATTGGGAGAGACAAAACGGTTTTGTGGATTTTATTTGGATTGCCATTTGGGAGCAACCATCGTGGATGTTAAGAAAATTCAATCCCTTGACTTTCTTCCAAATGCAAAACCGTCAGCAAATGCCAATTTTTATATCGTCACCATAAAAATCAGCAATAATGCGAGACGGGAGACGCTGCGATTGCATAATCCGATTGTTGAAATGGTGGATGACCAAGAACGTAAATTTTCACCATTATATGTAGGAAAGGCTCCTATAGACACTTCACAATCCGATATTCCTCAATTGGAACAACCAGTAGGGCCGAACAATGATTCTTTTACCCAAGACTTAGTTTTCGATATTCCATCTGATGCACAAAATCTAAAGTTACTGATTGAAGAAGGAGATGGATTTCCTGAATTATTTTTAATCGGTGACGAAAAAAGCTTGTTCCACGAAAAAACGTATTTTCAAATTTAAATATGCAAAAGGTTTTCAAAGATAAATCCGTTGGCGAACCAATATAGGAGAATGGAAATGAAAGTAAAAATGATTTTACCGGCATTAACGGAAGCAAAAAGTCCATTTTTCAGACCAATCAAGTATTCCTTGTTTCCACCTCTTGGACTGGCAACCCTGGCAGGTTATCTAAGGGACGAGGACGAGGTCACGATTCAAGATGAGCATGTAGAAATATTGGACTTAAACGATGAACCGGATTTGGTAGTTATCCAGGTGTATATCACGTCGGCTTATCGGGCATATGAAATTGCCGACCATTATCGAAAGAAAGGAGCTTATATTGCCTTAGGGGGATTGCATGTTACTTCTCTGCCGATGGAATCGGCGCATCATGCGGATACTCTTTTTCTCGGACCGGGAGAGGATACCTGGCCAGAGTTTCTAAGAGATTATCGCGCGGGAAATCCTGGACTGGTATATCAATCCAAAATACGTACGTTGATGGGATTACCGAAAATTCGCAGAGATTTAATCAAACGGCATCTTTATCTAGTTCCCAATTCAATTGTCGTGTCGCGCGGGTGTCCTCACGTGTGTGATTTCTGTTACAAAGAGGCGTTCTTTCGTGGCGGTAAATCCTTTTATACGCAAACCGTGGATGATGCGTTGACAGAGATCGAGCGCCTTCCAGGAAAACATTTGTATTTTCTTGATGATCATCTTTTTGGCAACGCACAATTTGCGTCAGCGTTGTTTGATGGGATGAAAGGAATGGGCCGATTATGGCAAGCTGCTGGAACGGTAAAATCTATTTTGGCACCGGACTATTGGAAAAGGCGGCGGAGTGCGGGTTGCGAAGTTTGTTTGTAGGATTTGAAACATTGAATCAAGCCAATTTGCATTCCCAGCACAAATATCAAAACTTAAACCGTGATTATAATGCTGCAATCAAAAAATTGCATGATTTAGGAGTCATGATTAACGGTAGTTTTGTCTTTGGGATGGATGATGATGATAACCGTGTTTTCGAGCGTACCGTAGAATGGGCGATTCAGCAAGGGATTGAGACATCCACCTATCATATTCTAACCCCCTACCCGAGTACTGCACTCTATCAACGAATGAAACAAGAAAAACGGATTACCATCAACAATTGGAACTTGTACGACACACGCCATGTTGTTTATTGTCCCGTCAAAATGAAACCACAGGAATTGGAAGATGGATACTGGAGAGCGTATAAGAATTTTTATGAATGGAGTTCCATTTTAAAGGGAGCATGGTCTCACGAACACTTATTCGATAAGGTCCGACACGTCGCTTATGCTGGAGGGTGGAAAAAGATTGAACCGTTCTGGGATTGGGTTATCCGGGCAAAACGTGTAACCCACTTATTGCCTGTACTTGAATCTGTATTAAGCGGATTTGGGATCCATTCAGCAAAGAAGAAAGCAAAGGTTCTGCGTCAGGAAATCAAAATGGTTCCAGACGCGGGTTATGCATTAAATTATAGAAAGGAGATGTAAAATATGAAAGTCATTCGAGCGTCAGCCCTGGGAATGTGTTTTGGGGTTAGGGATGCATTGAACGTTACCAAGGAAATCCCCCATCCCTCTTCCGTTACGATTTACGGGGAGTTAGTACATAATGAGGAAGTTGTTTCCCATCTCTCCGACCGTGGATTTCAATCCATGCCTGAAGCTCATCGTCATCAAATACCCCAAAGTCCGCATGTGTTAATCACGGCACATGGGGTCAGTGAAAAAGAACGCTATAAATTATTGGAGGCGGGAAAACAATTGATTGATACAACCTGCCCGCTCGTTCGATATGTTCATGAATCCGCCATTCGGTTGCAGAAGGAGGGATATTTTATCATCCTACTAGGCAAACCAAACCATGTTGAAGTCGTTGGGATCACGGGAGATTTACATCAATATACTATCGTCCAATCTGTTGCCGATGTGCAATGTTACCCTTTCGAAAGACTGGGAATTGTCTGTCAAAGCACCACCCCACCAGCAGAGGCACAGTTCCTTCGAAAAGAAATTGAAAGAAAAAATCCGGGCAAAGAAATACGCTATGTGGACACCATCTGCCAACCGACCCGCGAAAGACAAAAAGCGGTCTTGGAACTTATTGAACAAGTAGATTGTCTTGTCGTGGTCGGGGGAAAACATTCCAATAATACGAGACAATTGGTGCGGTTGGCGGAATCATATAACGTCCCTGTGTGTCATGTTCAGACCGCGGATGATTTAATTCCCGCATGGTTTGAGTCCTTTCATGTTGCCGGATTGACCGCCGGAACTTCGACACTAGAAAAAACAATCGATCAGGTCCATCAAAGTCTATTATCCATCAACGTATCCTCAGACAACCATCAACCAGTTTATGCAACACGATAAATTCAAAAAGGGAAAAATTATCAAAACCATGAAATCCAAATCACGACTATTACTTCTATTCATACTAGTTTTAATATTTGGTGTTTGTGTCTTTCATTTAAGAAACATTCCCAGTAAAGATTATCACTCATTAATTCACTAATTATTCAAAATATTCTTATCGAGTTTATTGCACATATTCTATTTTTCACTATTTTTGCGGGTTTAGCCGGAGTTTTTAATGCTTATAAACACGTTAGAACACTAAAATCTAAAGGGCTATCACACTTCCAATGGATTGGTGGTCCTCTTCTTATTTTCATAATCGGTGTTTGTATTTATCACTTAAGAAAATTAAAGATCATTGATTACATTACATTCATTAGTTCGCTATTTGCAATATTCTTATGTGTAGTTCCACCTTTTATATTTTTCGCTGGATTGGGGGGCTTTCTAGTTGCGTGTCTATATCTTATTGTCATAATCTTCCATTTGACTCTTCCCAAAATTAATGTGCCTTTTATTATCAGGCCTCCTGAGATAAATCCTTCCACAACATTAAAATGGAAACGGTTTTTTCAGTTCTTTGTTCCCATTAGTTGGGGACTCATGTTTTTGTGTACTTTTCTCCACGCTTGGTATCAGAGTTCTGCGGTAATGGACTTACTATTTTTATTTCTCTCAATTTTGTTGATTGCATTGGATACTTGTTTGATATTCGGGATTATGCAATGGAACACATTGAAACGGTCGGGCGTCTATCTGGTTCTCATGTCAATAATTCTTGGCATCTTTTCAGCATATTATATTTACGGAGTTATGGGGGAAGATCAATTTATTTACAATGAATTCATAGATTTAAGATTTCGCCATGATTATCCTGAGTTAATTCGATTGATTAAGCAGGATACAATAAACAATCCTAATAGAAAACCTGTCTCAGATATTTTCGATAATGCAACAGTTCGATCTGGAAAAAACAATTCAGGGGCAAAATATATTAAGATAATGACGGGTTATCGAGGAGTAGCATCAAATGCAACTGCTTGGGGATATGTTTATGTTGCTGATAATAATTTAATAGGTATACCCGATGCTCTTCATTGGCGAAAAATAATCCCTTGCTGGTATTGGGTAGCATTTGATTATTAAAAAAGTTTATTCCAAAGTTTGACAATCTTTCCCAGATTCCGCATAATGCCAATATATGAAAGTTGCAGTTGTTCATGAATATCTGAATCAGTATGGCGGGGCGGAACGGGTGCTGGAAGCTATCCATGAATTGTATCCGGAGGCACCAGTGTATACTCTGATTCATAATCCCGATTCCATGCCGGAGAGTTACAAAAAATGGGATATTCGACAATCCACTTATCTGAAAAGTAAATTCATACGAAAACATTATAAATCTTTTTTTTTCCTTTATCCCGTCTTTATGGAACTATTCGATTTACGTGAATACGATTTGGTCATAAGCAGTTCTTACGCCTACGCGCACGGCATTGTCACTTCTCCCAAAACCTGCCACATCTGTTTTTGCCATACCCCCATGCGGTTTGTTTGGGTTCAGCCGGAAGACTATCGCGATAAAGTACCCAAAAGTTTGCGTTGGGTTTATGACTTTTTGATTCATGGGCTGCGGTTATGGGATCAGGCAGCTTCACAGCGTCCCGATTATTATATTGCCGCCAGCCAAAATGTGGCGCAGCGCATCCAACGATATTATCGCCGGGATTCTACCGTCATTCATCCACCCGTGGATTTATCTCAATTCCATATAGCTGATAAACCTTCGGATTATTACTTGCTCGTTTCGCGTCTCGTTTCACCCTATAAACGCATTGACCTAGCGATTCAAACCTTCAATCATTTGGGTCTTCCTTTGAAAGTTGTTGGTGAAGGCTCTGACCGACATCAACTTCAAAAAATGGCGAAAAATAATATTCAATTCCTGGGACACCTTTCCGGTCAAAAACTAGTGGACGCTTACGCCCAATGCAAAGCCTTGATTTTCCCCGGAGAAGACGACTTTGGTATTGTCCCACTCGAAGCCAACGCCTGTGGTCGGCCTGTGATTGCCTATCGCGGTGGCGGTGTCCTGGAAACACAAATCGAAAATGTTACCGCCGTTTATTTTAATGAACCAACTTCAGGTTCTCTGATGGACGCTGTTACAAAATTTGAATCTATGTCTTTCGATCCGCAGAAAATCCGCGAATCTGCATCTCGATTCGACAAGGAAATTTTCAAAAAGAAAATGTCGGAATTCATAAATAATTCTTTGGCATCCTATCCTTCACAATATCAATTTCAGGTTATTCATTCATGACACCGTCGGTCTTGATGGTGGTGTATTATTTTCCCCCGCAGGGCAGTGTACAAGTATTGCGCGCTTTAAAATTCGCCAAATACCTGCCTGAATTCGGCTGGAAACCGGTTATCCTTTCCGTTAAAGATATCCTGCACTATTACAACGACCCGGATTTGATCAAAGAGTTACCGAATTCAGTTGAGATTCTCCGAACCAGTTCTCTTGATCCTTTTCGATTCATGGGTGTTTTAAAAAACCTCACCCCAACCATAAACCCTCACCCCAAAAAAAACGTAGAGTATCCAGCGCGCTGGATACCTACAGGGGGAGAGGGGGGAGGGAAGGAGAAGGGGAATTGCGCAGGATACCTACAGGGAGAGGGGGGAGAGGATGTTTTCTTTCGCTTCCGTAATAAATTTAATGAACTAAACCGATGGCTGGCACTCCCGGATTCGAGATTTGGTTGGTATCCTTTTGCGGTTTCACAAGGTAGAAAAGCAATTAAGAACCAGGAGATTAAAATGATCTATTCTTCCTCGCCACCTAATATCGCCCATCTGGTGGCTTTAAAACTGCATCGGGAAACGGGATTACCTTGGATTGCCGATTTCAAAGATATGTGGGCGGATTATCCTCATAGTCTTCCGACGCAATGGCATCGTCGGAAAATGCAGAATTGGGAAGAAAAAATTGTGACCCACGCATCCAAAGTCATCGCTATTAATCCTGCCATTACCAACGACTTTCAAAAACGTTATCCTTCCATTTCACCAGACCACTTCCAGACTCTGGTTCACGGATATGACCCGCTTGAATTTAGCGGACTGGTTCGTCAACCCTATCCTAAATTTACCATTGTACATACCGGCAGTTTTTATGAACCGCGCCAAATTGCCGATTACTTTTTTAAAGCTATCGCAGAACTCTTACTCGATAAACCTGAACTGAAAGACAAAATGGAAATTATACTAGTGGGAACACTCACAAACCGTCAAAAAATGTTGATGGAAAATTTGCAACTAAACTCTGTTATCAAACTGGTAGGCTCTGTAAACCGGAGGGAAGCCGTCCAATATCAAATCAACGCAGATGTTTTATTATTACTGGTCGGCGAAGGATACCGCAGTGAATTAGTGCTCCCTGCTAAAACATGGGAATATTTCGCCTCCGGTCATCCCATCTTATGTATGGCACCGCCGGGAGTAACCTCTGACCTTATTAAAAAACACAATGCTGGAATTGTCGTTTTACCACAGGATGTTACAGCAATTAGAAAAGCAGTTGAAGATTTTTATCAACAATACTCCACCAATAGGTTATCCTCTGCCGATTCTTCCGTATATTCACAATACGACAGGCGTAAAATCACCGGTGAACTAGCAAGTCTTTTTACACTATGCCTTCCCAAATCATGATATCCTCACAATCCTTTTGGAATAAAAAAATAATGTGGATTTTGATTCTCGGATTCATTCTGCGAATGGCGGTAGTGATTCTCACAAGAAATAACCTGCCGGTCTCCGATCCCAAAGATTACGACGTCATTGCCATAAATATAACTCAAGGGTACGGATTCCATGATGAAATCGGTCATTGGATTTCACGTCCACCGGGATATCCATTTTTCCTGGCGCTTATTTATTTTATATTCGGTCACCATTATTGGATTGTAACTTTACTGCAAGCCATCATGAGTATTGGCATTGTCGGATTAATCTATCGTATTACCGCAGAATATTTCACCGAGTCAATCGCTTTATGGGCAGCAGGATTGGCTTCTTTATACCCAGATTTCATTGTTTATTGCGGATATTTATTTTCTGAGACCTTCTACTTATTTTGCCTGTATGGGAGTCTATTCCTTTTCTTTCAATCCCTGAAAGAGACAAAAATTCTTTCTGTCCCTGTAGTTCTGTCTGGAATTGGCTTAGGGGTAAGCGCTTTAATACGTCCTGTGACTTTATTACTCCCTTTTATTTTTTTACCAATACAAAATATCAGGATGGATACTCATACTTTTGATAAAAATATCCTCATTAAAAAAGCTTTTATTATTGTAATAATGCTGCTAATTATCTTTCCATGGACACTTCGCAATTATCTTCTCGGTCATACATTAATACCGGTCGCTGCCATTGATGGGATTAACTTATGGATTGGAAACAATCCTTCTGCGAATGGGAGTTATCAATTGCCCCTGCACAATAATCTTTTAAATAATCCTTTCTTAAATGAAATCGAATTGAATCATATTGCTTATAAAGAAGGCATACATTTTATTCTCTATTCACCTTTGCAATGTATCCGTCTTGGGATCACCAAGTTTGTTCGTACCGTTCTCCCAATCCCCGATTCCCTCTTTCGTGAATTTCTACCCAATATTCCATCCGCTAAATACACTTTGATTATAATCTCGACTCTTTCCTTTGAAATGGGATTGTGGGGATGCGGCCTTCGGTTTAACACAATCCGGTTTATTAAACCCGTAGAAAGTTACCTCCTGACATTCTTGATTTATTTTATAGCAACCAATGTTATATTTTTTAGTGTCCCTCGCTATAAATTTCCCTTCCTTCCAATCTTAATAATTTTTGGCAGCGCCGGATTGGAGACGTCATTCTCTAACAAATCGAAAATCTCTTTTTCGGATATAAACAATATCGTAAAAAATCCGGGTTTGATTACAACAATTGTATTACAAACAGTAGGTATGATTTACTTCTATTTCTTTTGGATTAGAAAATAGGTTTAATTGCGGGATGGAATCTCGTCTTTCACCATCACTAGAGCATCTTCCGTGGGTTGGGAATAATATTTTTTTCGAATAGCGACTTCCTTGAATCCAAAACGATGATATAACTGTATGGCGGATTCATTGCTCTGTCGGACTTCCAGCGAAATTCGTTTGACTTGCCACTGTTGACCCAATTTGAGGATATTTTGAATAAGTGCCATAGCTATTCCATGACGACGAAACTCTGGAGATACCGCCAGATTTCCTATATGGATTTCATCTATCACATGCCAAAAAACCGAATATCCGCAAACTGGCCCTGAGCGGGATGCCGCTTCGGGAGTTTTCTCTTGCGGTGAGGAGACTTCCACCCACCGGGCTACAATTGGATAAGACAATGTCGTCTCCCTCAATTCCGTTTCAAACATATTACGCGTCCAAGGCATGGAAAATGAAACCTTTTCGATTTGAAGAACTTCTTCTAAATCACTTTCCAACATCCGTTCAATGATTAAATTTGGGTAGGGAGAATCCGATTGGGTCTGCCTA
Organism: uncultured bacterium; assembly: GCA_963768165.1. GTDB lineage: Bacteria > UBP4 > UBA4092 > UBA4092 > UBA4092 > CAVYHJ01. The sequence goes on from CAVYHJ010000026.1 coordinate 595,630, forward strand.
TCTGATAAATCCGTCACTGCCATTCGTCTACTGCTCCTCTGGCATAGCCGCTTCCGACGGGGATTCTGAGTCTTCTTCAGGAGGTATGATATGAATATTCGCAAGATTATGGTCGGAAGTGCAATATTCTTTAGGTTCTGTACCTGCTTTAAAAACTTCTTTTGTGATTCGAATCGCGTGGGCAAGTTTCGGGTCGCCGCTATTTTTCAGCTGTTCCACAGCAGCATAACATTTTGCCGTAGCTAGTTTACCGGAAGCACTGCAAATATCAGCGAACACCACTCCATCGGGAACCGGGAAGTCTGGAGCGGTCGAATCATCGCTGGTAATTTGTAACATAAAATCCCGCCATATCGGAGCCGCAACCATTCCTCCAGTCATGCCACGTCCTAATGATTTTCTGGCGTTGCTACCCGGAGGATTGTCATAGCCCATCCAGGTGCAAACCACCAAATCGGGTGTATATCCCACAAACCACGCGTCTGAATAATCGCTGGTCGTTCCGGTTTTTCCTGCCGCCGGACGATGAAAATAGGGACCCACGGTATACGCCGCTGTGCCTTCTTTAATGACCCCTTTCAACATATCGGTAAGAATATAACACACCTGCGGACTTAATGCGTCCTGAGATGAAGATTGATATTCATCTACTTTTGACCCTTTTGCATCAGTGATATATCGCAGCGATTCCGGTTGATACCATTTTCCGCCGTTCGCAAAGACGACATATGCCGCCGCCAGTTCAACCGGTGTCACATCCAAACTCCCCAAAGCCAAAGTCAAATCATGATTTAATTTTCGGGTATCGGTATCTTGAATTCCTAGGCGGTGGGCATATTCAATCACTTTATCAATTCCCAGCCGCTGCGCCAATCTCACAGTCGGTACATTTCTTGACTGTTCGAGAGCCAAACGCAAAGTTACATCTCCTAAAAATCTCCTGTCATAATTTTGCGGAGACCAATTTTTGAATTTAATCGGTGCATCTAGAATTGTATCTATCGGAGTGAAGCCATTATCTATCGCAGTCGCATAGACAATGGGTTTGAACGCCGATCCCGGCTGGCGATATGCTTGAATCGCCCTGTTGTATTCGCTCTCTTCATAACTGTATCCGCCTACCATCGCTTTAATCTGTCCTGTTTTCGCGTCAATTGCAATTAAGGCCCCTTGAATATGCGGTTCGGAAATAAATTGCAAGCCAGGTTCTTTTTTTGTATCCACATTCACAATCTGAACAGGAAGATAGTTATCCACCTTGATGACATTTTCCGGTTTTAAATAATTCAAATCCTGCGGAAGGGTTAACTTTGCCGGTTGACCGGAGACCGTCACCTGCAATTCATGGGGAGATTTTATTTTTACGATTTTCGCAAAGGCTCTTACATTGGCTTTCAATTCATATTTCTTATTTTTTGCCACCGCATTAATTCTGGCCTGTTGGTCCTTTTCAAATAATTCCAAATGTGCTTTTAAAACTTGCTGTGCTACCTTTTGGTATTTCACATTCATTGTTGTATAGACACGGAGTCCTTCCTGGTAAAGGGCGGTATATCCATAATTAGGGTCTTCCACCATCTGTCTGCGAATTTGTTCCATAAAATAGGCAGCTTCCGTAAATTGTTCCCGTCGTTTCGATAATATAATCGGGGATAATTTGGCTCTTTGCGCTTGTTTCTTTGTTATATACCCTTCGGTCGCCATCCGATCGAGAACTTCCGCACGACGTGTTTTTGCCCGTTTCATATTCTTAAAGGGTGAATAGCCTTCCGGTAATTGGGGTAAGCCGGCTATCAAGGCACATTCCGCGAGACCCAATTTATCCACACTTTTTCCGAAATATAAATTCGACGCGGCCTCCACGCCATAAGAGCCGTGCCCTAGATAAATCCGATTAAGATAAAGTTCTAAAATCTGATCTTTCGTATATTTTTTACTTATTTGGATAGCAATCAGCATCTCTTTGATTTTACGGATTAATGTTTTTTCCCGGCTGAGATATAAAATGCGCGCCAATTGTTGAGGAATAGTACTTCCTCCTTGTATTCTTTTACCAGATTCAATATCACGCCATACAGCACGAGCGATTCCCATCGGATCAATTCCCCCGTGTTTATAGAAATTTTTATCTTCCACCGCAATTACGGCATTTTTTAGGTCTTTGGGGATTTTAGATATTGAAACCGGTATGCGGTTCTCTTTGGCAAACTCTCCGACCATTTCACCAGAATCGGAATAAACAATAGATGATTGCAACGGTTTCTCTTTCAACAAATCATCCAAATTGGGAGTGGGAAATATTTTGGGTAATGCAAACGCCGTAGCTATCGCTGACAAAACCGCCAGTAAAATCAAAATAACAAGACTCAGTAAAATGCGTTTCCCCCAAGATTTAGGTGTACGCGATTTTCCCCCGCTTGGTTTTTGAAGATAACTTCTGTTTTTATTTGTACTCATCTTGACTATTATTGATATTATCGAGAATCAATCAACACTGTCAATCAACAACGATTTAAAAACATAAATAATTAGGATTATGCAAGAATCATGCGCGTTGATAAATTCTTTCTTATCATTCCCCACTTCTTGAAATTCCATCAGTTAGAAAAATTAAAAAATCTGATGCCATCTCTTATATCTTCCAGTGTGTCAATTTGTTGACGTTCCAAATCGTTCAATCAAATTGACAGGTATTGGTGTTTCTTCTAGGATGGAAAGGCAATTCTTCGGGGCGTAGCACAGCTGGCTAGCGCGCATGGTTTGGGACCATGAGGTCGCCGGTTCAAATCCGGCCGCCCCGACCAGTCAAGACAAGTTTCGAGTTTTGGGTTTCGGATTAGAAACTCCAAACTCTACACTCTAAACTTTAAACTATTGCATGCGCCCGTAGCTCAGGTGGATAGAGCATCTGCCTTCTAAGCAGAGGGTCACAGGTTCGATTCCTGTCGGGCGCACCATGAAAAACATGTTCAATGAGTCCTTTGGCAATTGCTGAGACTACGTTTTTCGTGTAGAATCTTATACTTACCGTAATTAATCTTATGTTTATATTTATGCAAATTCGATGGTGGGTGTAGCTCAACCTGGTTAGAGCACTAGATTGTGGATCTAGGGGTTGCGGGTTCAAATCCCGTCATCCACCCCAATAAAGAAAGTTTAAAGGTACCCCGTTTTAAACTTTCATAATTAAACAAAAAACTGTCGCACGCGCCCATAGCTCAATTGGATAGAGCATCAGCCTACGGAGCTGGGGGTTGGGGGTTCGACTCCCTCTGGGCGCGCCAAAATAAGAATCAATATAATTGGGGACTAATCGAATTAGTCCCTTTTTTATTCTTTCAATTAAACCTCTAAACTAATTCCATATTTTACCAAATTTAACAATATAATATTGCTTTTTTCTCTGTGAATAACTATACTGATGAATATTATGTGTAGATTTTTTTGTATAACTAAAACGGAAGAAGTAATTAGCAGGTAATTAAATTGATACAATCGGGAGGTGGTTTATGAAAAAATTTTTGAACGAGTAGGAATAGCCGTATTAATCTTCGTTGTGTTCTACTTGGTACATTTAGGAGGAGCACTGATGTCAGAACGCAGCAACTTCGCCGTTTTGATAGGTTTTATAATTTATGCTGCCATAATCGTAGCGTTTATAGGACTCCTAGAGCATCTATACAAAAATTTTAAAAGGGGAGGTAAGTAAATGAAAAGGTTAATGTTATTGGTTACAAGTTTGTGCTTGGTGATTCTTGTTGGTTGTTCCAGGGTTGAACCAGGTCACGTGGGAATAAAGATAAACTACTATGGTTCGCAGAGGGGTGTAGGACAGATTCCGTTATTGACGGGTATGGTCTTCTATAATCCGATGACCGAAACAGTTCTTCAATATCCCACTTTTGTTCAGACTGCAATTTGGACGAAGAGCCCGACAGAAGGAAACCCTAATAACGAGGAAATTTCGTTTAACTCTTCTGACGGTGCCGTGTTTACGGCGGATCTTTCTTTGTCGTATCAGTTGGATGCTACGAAGGTCCCTGATTTCTACGTGAAATTTCGAAGTGATAATTTGTCAAATTTTACACATGGATTTTTAAGAAATGTAGCAAGAGACTGTATTAATGAGGTCTCGGCTCGATATACTGCTGAACAGCTATATAGTTCTTCAAAAGAAGAATTCTTGAGACTTGCTAAAGAACGTATAAATTCTCAAGTCACTACGTTTGGTGTGGAAATTCAGCAGTTTGGATTTGTTGGCGCTCCCAGACCCCCACAAAATATTGTGGATTCTATCAATAACAAAATTCAGGCTACACAAGATGCTCAAAAAGCACAAAATCAAGTCGCACAAGCCGAGGCGGTTGCCAGATCAAGAGTGGCGACTGCGGAGGGGGAAGCCAGAGCAAATGCTGCACTTGCGTCTTCTTTAACACCTACGTTGCTGGAGTGGAAGAAACTTGAAATAAGTGCTAAGTTAGCCGAGAAGTGGGACGGGAAACAACCTGAAACCCTTGTAACTGGTATAGGTGGAAATAGCTTAATACTGCAGCTTCCAGCGAATAAGAGTGAGAAATAAATTTCTCTGATATCTGATATAAGCCGTCCCAAGATTTCTTCATATAGTCTGGGCAGGGTTATTATATTGGACTTTGAAAGCAGGTTTTGCAACGTGCGATAGGATTTCTCTATCAAAACAAAACCAGTGATAGTAGCAGTGCGTTTTGAAGCTTTTTTACCAAGGGGTGAATTATTCCCTCTGAGTGCCCACTCTACAGATTTAGTTGATTGAAATCACTAACCTTGCGAGTGGCGATTTTTTTAAAAGAGAGAATGGGTCGAAAAGAGTGGATTTGGGGAGTTATTTTTAAGTTTTTCGACTACATTCTGTAAATCATTCAGGTTAAAACTATTGTACCGTTCAAAGACTTCCAATTTGTCTTATGTCTGTTATTCAAATAGTCTTTAATTTTTCTAACCCATCGAGTGACGGCACAGTGTTCCTCTCAGATCATGAAACGTAAAATCTTCAATCTCCTGCCTTACAGCAAGCGTTTAAAAGCTTTTATAGATGTCGGCCCACCTTTTTTCTCTTTATGAATCATGGAACTTAGACCGGAAATGGGATTCAGTGAAGACCATTTCTTAAAAAAGCTATTCAGATAACTCGAGTCTTCCGACCCAACAGTATAAGACTGTAAATCCGTCGCCGGTAGAGATGCACCATACAATTCCCTTCTATAATAAATCCTCGTAATATTATATAATTCACATATTAAATAAAACATACAGAATGTAAATATGCCTCGACATTTGATTATTATCGGTACCCTTTTATTGTCCTTAATATTTTGCTGCAGCGGTTGTCCGAATGATCGAAGTAATGACCGGGTAAATGGAAAAATCCGGGTGGTGTATTGGGATAAATGGACAGGATTTGAAGCCGAAGCCATGCAAAAATTAGTGGATATTTTCAATCACTCACAAAATAGGATTTATGTAGATTATATGATTGTGAGTGAACCAGATAAGAAATCATTGGTTGCCACAGCAGGGGGAGACCCACCGGATATTGTCGGATTATGGCAGCATTCCATTCCCAATTTTGCCGATAAGAATGCACTGCTTCCCCTGGATGAATATGCAGCCAAGGCAGGAATTGTGAAAGAGAATTATATCCCGGCTTATTGGAACATTTGTTTACACCGGAATCATCTTTATGCACTACCATCAACTCCCACCTCCTTGGCATTATATTGGAACACAGATATGTTCAAGGAAGCCGGGATGGACCCCAACCGCCCCCCGAAATCGATTAAAGAATTGGATGAATTTTCAAAAAAACTAACCAAAAAAGATAAATCCGGTAAAATTATCCAACTGGGTTTTTTACCCAATGAACCGGATTGGTGGCGTTGGTTCTGGGGATACTGGTTCGGCGGCCAGCTTTGGAATGGCAAAGATACCATCACCTGTAATTCACCGGAAAATCTTCGGGCTTATGAATGGGTATTGTCCTATTCCAAAGCCTATGGCACCGATTATGTCCAATCCTTCCGGAGCGGCTTCGGCAATTGGGCTTCTCCACAAAATGCCTGGCTCTCCGGGAAAGTCGCTATGGAAATTCAAGGGGTATGGATGTATAACTATATTCAGAACTATGCTCCCAAACTTCATTGGGCGTGTGCCCCATTTCCCAGTGCCGATCCTAATCCCAACAACCTGGCTTTTATTGAAGCAGACATCCTGTGTATTCCCAACGGGGCTTGGCATCCCGATGAAGCCTTTGAGTTTATTAAATTCGTCCAACAACAAAAAAATATGGAACTCTTATGCATGGGACAAAAAAAGTTTTCTCCTCTAGCTAAAGTAAGCGATAGTTTTGCCAAAAACCATCCCAATCCCTTTATCCAGGTGTTTATCGATTTGGTCCACAGTCCTCGGACTTTCTCCACCCTCGACATGGACTTATGGTATGAATTTAATGACGATATGACCGATGCGTTTGATAATATCTGGCTCCAGAAAGAAACACCTAAACATGCTCTCGACAGGGTGCAACAAAGAATGCAGAAAAAATGGAACGACGAAATGGATAGGTTCCGTCTATTAGGATGGGATATTCCACAAGTTCCTCCGGGTAGATAACATGACTCGCATTAAAAAAGAAAACATTAAAAATGGTTTATTTTTCATGAGTCCCTGGATTATCGGGTTTTCAGTTTTTATCCTATACCCGGTTATCGCTTCATTTTATTACAGCCTCTGTGAATATTCGGTACTCATGCCGGCGAAATATATCGGAATAAGAAATTATTCCAACTTGTTCCATGATGAAGTTTATTGGATTTCTGTTCGAAATACTTTTGTATATGCGATATTTGCCTTACCTATCGGGACCTTTATGGCCATTGCACTGGCTTTATTATTGAATGCCGATATTAAAGGAAAAGCTGTTTTCCGAACCATATTTTTCCTTCCATCTCTAGTCCCGATGGTGGCATTGGCAATTTTATGGATGTGGATTTTGAACGGTCAATTCGGAATATTAAACTACCTGTTATCCTTTTTGGGAATTAAAGGACCCAACTGGCTGGGAGAACCCCAATGGGCCAAACCAGCTCTAATTATTACGAGTGTCTGGGGAGTGGGGCAGGCAACGGTCATCTACCTGGCTGGTTTGCAGGATGTCCCGATAGATCTCTATGAAGCCTCTGAACTGGATGGTGCTCCCTGGTGGAGAAAAGTCTGGCATGTTACTCTACCAATGATCTCCCCGGTAATTTATTTCAATATGATTATGGGGATTATCGGCACCCTGCAAATCTTTGCTGTTCCTTATATCTTAAACACTCCAGCCCGGTCGCTTTATTTCTATACCATGTATTTATATGACAACGCCTTCCGGTATCTCCGGATGGGGTATGCCAGTGCCATGGCCTGGATTTTATTTATCCTCATTTTGTTATTGACCTATGTCTCCACCCAGATTTCAAAAAAATATATCTATTATGCCGGGAAATAATTCACTATGAAAAAAAAGAATCCAACAGCACAAGCTATAATTTATCTCCTGTTGTTTTTAGGTTCAGTCGCTTACCTCTTCCCCTTGGCATGGATGATCTCGACCTCCTTGAAACCCATTGAACAAACCATGATTATTCCACCGGTTTGGATGCCCCACCCTATCCAATGGAAAAATTATATCGATATTTTTAAAAATCCCAATGTACCGCTTTTCCTGTATACCCAAAACACCTTGATTATTTGTATCCTAGGAATGTGTGGTGTAGTACTGTCCTGCACAATGGTAGCCTATGCGTTTGCCCGAATCGATATTCCAGGCAAGAAATTCTTTTTTGGATTAACCCTTGCCACCATGATGGTTCCCTTCCCGGTCACCATGATCCCACTTTATGGCATATTCCGAAAATTACATTGGATTGGAACCCTGAATCCGTTATGGGTGCCTGCCTGGTTTGGCGGCGCGTTTAATATCTTTTTACTTCGGCAGTTTTTTATGACCATTCCTACCGACCTGTCTGAAGCCGCTAAAATTGATGGCTGTTCTGAATTTCGGATATTCCGGCAAATTATGCTGCCTTTATGCAGGCCTGCATTGGCAGTGGTCGCCTTATTTCATTTCATGTATGCCTGGAATGATTTCCTTGGTCCACTAATTTACCTCACCAAACAAAGCACTTTTACCCTCTCTTTGGGACTCCAGTTCTACCAAAGTCAAAATGGGGGTACCCAATGGCACTACCTGATGGCTGCCTCCACTCTGATCGTTCTTCCCGTCATTATCTTATTCTTTTTTACCCAAAAAACCTTTATTCAAGGTATTGCCATGACGGGGTTAAAAGGATAACTATTCTCTATAAAATAAATCAGTTTACGACAATAGAGAACTCCATAGAACCATCGGGAATTAACCTGGATACAGAATGACCCGATTCGCACCATTAATCACTATCTCTATTTCATAGAAATAAGTTGTAATATAAATGAGTTGGTTAAAAAAATCCCAATAAAAAAGGGAATGGAATTACCCAATTCCCATTTTCACGTAAATATCTATTCTATCTTCTTGAAATTTTATGGACCAAATCGATATATATTACCAAAACTGACAGTTCCATTGGTGGGATCATAAGTATGCGGACCCGTATCCACCCACCATTCTGAGCCGGGGTAGCTCCAAGCATCTGGAATATTACACGGACCAACACTATATAATACCCATTTCTCACTCATATTCGGACCATCTGCCTGACCATAAGCTGCTTCCCATCGTGTTACACCAATAGGATTTTCCGAATCATAATAACCCGTATTACCATTCCCTGTTGGACTCATGTCCCAAAGTAGCTGTTCTTGACTATTAAACCGATATGCTTGAAGTCCCGTATTGTATGGGGCTCTCCCCACATTAATGAAAGGATCCCAAATTACATCGGAAGAAATATAAGATATCGGCGAAGACAATTCCAATGGGAGGCCTTCGTAGGTATAATTGTTCCAAGGATAGATATTATAATAGGTACCATCCGATAGTTTTTCTCCTCTAAAGGGCCACGGATAACAATTATAGTCGATTTCATAGGATTCAATAGCCGTTGCCAAAGAAGCCATATCCGCTTTAGCCCGGGAAACTTTTGAACGAGTTTGTGCTGATAGAAAATTCGGAATAGCAATCGCGGCCAATATGGCAATAATCGCTACAACAATTAATAGCTCAATCAGGGTAAACCCTTTTTTCATTTTAACCATACTAAACACCTCCTTACTTTAACTATGTAACATTTACTAACTTTAAAATACTCCCCGGATAAGGTATTAACCTCATCCGGAGTATGGAACCAACTGTTACACTTCAGTTATTCAGAATTATCCATTATGGAATATCTGTGTATTCCGGATCATTCACCAATGGTGCAGAAGTAGCTGTAACAGTAATAAGAGGAGTTTGAATACTTCGTCCTTCCGCATCCGTTACAATTATATAACCACTACCACCGGAACCTGTGAAAGATACGGTTGAACCACTGGTCGTACTCAATGAGCCAAAGGTTCCACTCACGGTGGTTAACGTCCAAGTGAAGGGCGCTAATCCTTGAACCACACTAAATTGAACCGGTGTGCCCGGATGTAACGAGAACCAATTGGCTGGATTGGTATAAACACCCAAGGTAGATGAACCATAGACAATTAATGGAGTACCTGTGCTATTGCGTTTGACATAATCTACCGTCGCTTTAACTTCCGTATTTCCATGTGCATACAATTCTAAAAACAGCTGAGTGAGAGCATAATTGGAAGTATTTGCCGACCAGGAATAGGTATGGAACTTACCATCTATCGGGAATTGCACGTTGTTTGACAAAAACGATCCTGAACCTGCGTAGGAAGTGATACCTCCGTTAACGTAGGTATCACCTGCATTAGGTCCTGAGGTGGTACTAATCGCAATTCTCCATTCAGTAAAATTACCCGCATTATACGTATCACTGGGAATTGACATCCTAACCTGTCCACCGTCATTAACCCCGGAAGTAGTGGTTGTCATACTGATAAACCACATTGTGCCAATACCCGTGGTATCAATGTTTAATCCGGTAGTGTTCTGCGCACCCGTATGATTAAGTATAGCTCCAACATTGTTGGACACGACCCAAGAGTTAAGATCGGTATAATTCTTGAAGTCTGTATAGTAACCGTTTGGTAACGGGACTAAGCCACCTTGTGATTTCACGAAATCAATAATTGTGGTCACCGTACCCAATGGGGTGTAATTCAGCTGCACAGCTAACTCAGTGAGCTTAGTAGGAGAAGGTATCGCACTGACAGGAATGGTATAGGTTGAAAAAGTCCCATCACAAGCCTGGACAACATTGCTTGTTAGATTGGTCAAAGTATAACCATTCGATTCACAAAAGATATTGAATTGTGCGTTACCTGCATTACCGGTAAAAGCAACTTTGAATGTAATAGTGGTTTCAGGAGAAATATCAAAACTACTAGCACCCAAAAAATCGTCCAAAAACGACTGGAAACCAGAGGCTGTAGCAACAGAGACACCATATAAGACCCCGTTGGTTCCTGGATAAGCCATTTGTTGAGCACTACCAACGAGATACCCTTGGTGATTCGAGGACCCGCCACCAAATAAACCTTGACCCCAACTATCTGTACCACTTGTAAAATCGCCAAAATTCCAATCTGCATTTGCCAGACTTAACGCACCGAATAAAACGACTATAACAACAAAATACATTTTATAATTTTTCATCATTATGTATTCACCTCCCTCCCTGTGAACAATAATACATATTCCGAATGTGTAGAATTGAAATCAAAAAGATCCCTTTATTCTTCATTAATGCATAGTTTTTGTTCATTGGAACCATTTTTATCAACCACTCTTATATTCATTTATTAAGTATTATTATGCTATAATACTATCAAAATGATAACGTTATCATTATATACCAATTTTAAGGTTTGTCAAGTGTTTTTTTTAAAAGGCAATATTAGTTTACATAACGCTAGGTATATCAATAATTGAATTCTTGGATTTCCCAAATCAATTGTACAAAATGAATCTATATTCATGAATCGAATTTTATACAAAATAAAGGAAATAACGTATATCCCAAAATACTCCAGAACTCGATATTGAACAATTCAACAGAAATTAAAAGCCATTTTTATGAATAGATTTTAAATAACAATTTTGCCGGGAATTTAAGTATGGTGACTCAGAAAGATCGAATAATTATTAGGAAATTAGCCAATCGTATTGCCGAGATTGCAGAATTACCTATCATGCAAGAGAGACAGTTGTTATGGAAACAACATAACCGGCTGGAGCGGGTTCGTCCCCTGATATTGGTATTTCCAGAAGGTGGATGGTGTGAATTATTACCTCCTGAAAACCTTCAATGTGAATCGGAAACAGCTCGTCAGATTGAATCAGACTTACGCCAGCGAATTTATGTCTTTGAACACTTCCAGAGTGATAATGTAGTGGAAAAAGAATGGGTCGTTCCCAAGGTAATCCATGATACCGGCTGGGGATTAATACCCAAACGACATTCAAGTACGGAAAAACGAGGCTCTTGGGGTTTTGATCCAGTCCTGCATAATTATGACGATTTACAGAAACTTACTTTCCCAATAATAACCTATGATCCTGGGGAAACCAATCGAAAATGGACAGAATTCAACGAACTTTTCGGTGATATTCTGGATGTGAAACTTAAAGGCGTCACTTATATGGCTTTTCATTTAATGAAACAATATTCCTCACTCCGGGGACTAAACCAAACCTTTATAGATATGCTTGATGAACCCCAATTGATCCATCAAGCAATGAAGATATTTGAAGAAGGAAACCAGCGAATTATACAAGCCTATATACACCAAAACCTATTCAGTTTAAATAACGATAACACTTATCAATCTTCCGGAGGTGTGGGATATACCGACGAATTACCCAAACCGAGTTTTCAATCTAACCGGGTCCGACCTTGTGATATTTGGGCTTCAGCGGAATCTCAAGAACTTACCCAGGTTTCTCCGAAGATGCATGTGGAGTTTGCACTCGATTATGAAAAAAGGTTATTGGAACCCTTCGGTTTAACCGGGTATGCCTGTTGTGACGATTTAACCGATAAATTGGAGGATGTATTTACTATTCCCCATATTCGCCGTATTTCGATTTGTCCATGGGCAAATGTGGATATCTGTGCCGAAAAATTAAAGGGTAAATATATTTTCTCCTGGAAACCTCAACCCTCACATTTAATCGGTGATTTCGATGCTGAACATGTCCGGAAGTATATCCAACATACCCTTGATGTAACCCGGAATTGTGTCGTAGAAATCATCTTAAAAGATACCCATACCTGTGAACATCATCCCGAAAGGTTTGACCAATGGACTCAAATTGCACGGGATTTGGTGAATCATTTGGATTAATGAAAAGATTTATAGATCATTGTATGAGAATATCCCCTTTGATAACATTATTGTCAAAATAAATAATTTTGTTGAGGATGGGTAACTATACCATTCTTTTTATAGGGAGTTATTATGACCAAAAAGAAATCTAGTTATAAAAGCATGAAACAAACATTGCGTAATTTGGCAGAACAAAACCAACTTTATATGGGCACCTGTGTTTCTTATGATCCATTGGTTCAAGACACCTTTTATCGAGAAATTCTGGCGAGGGAGTTTAACATCCTGACTCCGGAGAACGCCATGAAATTCCAATGGACGGAACCGGAACAAAATAAATTCAATTTTAAAGAAGCGGATAAATTGGTCGAGTTCGCAGTACAAAATAAGATGAAAATCCGGGGACATACCTTGGTTTGGCATCAAGCCGTGCCACCCTGGGTGAAAAATGGGAAATTTACCAAAAAGGAATTAATGGAAATTCTTCATAATCATATCCGAAAACTTGTTCAGCATTATAAAGGTAGGATTTATTGTTGGGATGTGGTGAATGAAGCTTTTGAAACAGATGGAAGTTTTCGCCATAGCTTATGGTATGACACAATCGGTCCGGACTATATTGAAATGGCTTTCCAATGGGCACATGAAGCAGACCCTGATGCATTACTTTTCTATAATGACTATGATACGGAAAATCTAAATCCTAAATCGGATGCGATTTATTCATATCTGAAAAAATTAAAAGAAAAAGATATACCTATTGATGGAATCGGATTTCAATGTCATATTCTTGACAATCCAGATATACGATTGAATGAATTGGATGCCAATTTCAAGCGTTTCGCAGGATTGGGTTTTCAAACCGATATTACTGAAATCGATGTTTCTATCCAACTTTCAGAAGGGACGTTGGAGAAAAAAATAAAAAAACAATCAGAGTTATATGCCGGAATACTGAAAGTATGCCGTGAGAATACCTCCTGCAAGATGTTCGTCTTATGGGGATTCACAGATAAATATACCTGGGTTCGTTACCGGAAGGGTCATCAGGATGATTTACCATGTATTTTCGATGAACAATATCAACCCAAACCGATTTTTAACGAACTTAAGAAAATTATAATAAAGAATCCTCCATAGTTATATTAGAGATAAATGAGCACTTTAACCCGACCGGCAAAAACCAAGTAGTTGGATTCTATATTACCCCCTATAAACTGGAATATTATAATGCCCATAATAAATATGTTATTGAACTGGGAAAACTTGAAGGCATGGTTGGACGGTCATTAGTTGATTACTTAACGAAATCTTTTATTCTTCCGAAAACAAAAAACCACATATCCCGGGTTCAATCGATCTCCAGTCTCAATATAGTTAACGTACGAGATAACTTACAGGTAACCTTATGCAAGATATTTTGGAAAGAAAATTGGAATTAGATTATAGAAAAGTCAAAGGTCCTTTGAACAGGATGTTTCAAGAATATATCGGTGCCGGAAGGGCTAATGAAGGATTACGCGGCGATTGGCAAAGACAATTGGCTTATGTAAAAAGAGAATGTAATTTTAAATATATTTGGATGCATGGCCTTTTAACGGATGATATGGGGGTCTATAAAGAAGAAAGGAAAGGGAACCCGCAATATAACTGGCAATATGCAATATATTGATGTATTGTATGATTTTATCCTGGGTTTAGGCATGAAACCTTTTGTGGAACTCAGTTTTATGCCTCAAGCTCTAGCCAGTGGGACTCAGACTATTTTTTGGTGGAGAGGGAATGTCACACCTCCCAAAGATTATGATAAATGGGGTGCATTGATAGGAAGCCTAGTGCAGCATTTTACGGACAGATATGGGAAACAAGAAGTCATGACATTGTATTTTGAGGTTCGGAATGAACCGAATCTTAAAGATTTTTTACCGGCACTCAGGAAGATTGTTTTAAGCTTTATGAAGTTCCATCCAAAGCAATTAAAAGTGTATCTCCTGATTATAAACTAGGCGGGTCGGCCATAGCGGGTGCCGCATAGATACCTGAAACTATTCATTATTGTTATCAGTACCCATACCTATGGGGTTAATCAAGGGTATCTGGATGAATATGGTGAATCTGGTACTATACTGGATAATAATCCTCAAAGTATTGTCGGGGATATCCAAAAATCAAGAAGAGAAATCCAGAGTTCACCCCTGCCCAAACTGGAATTACATTACACAGAATGGAGTTTTTCCTATACTCCCTCCGACCCCATTCATGACAGTTATCATCAAGCGGCGTATATCCTGGAAAAAATTAAGCGAACTGGAGACAACACCCATTCCATGTCCTACTGGGTATTTACCGCTATTTTTGAAGAAGCCGGTCCCCAGTTCACTCCGTTTCATGGAGGATTTGGTTTAATCAATTATCAGAATATTCATAAACCCACTTTTTAATCGTATCAATTTTTAAATAAATTAGGGAATATGGATCTGGAGAATAAGGATTCTTCTTCCTGGGTAGTCAAAGATGAACAAGGGAATGTCCAGATGCTATTTTTGGATTTTACCCATACTCATCCCGGCGATTCGATCCTTAACCAGGTGTATTACAAACAAGATTTACCTCCTATGACAGCTATAGTATTATATTCTTATGTTACTGTTTACAATAGTGGTTTGGGAGACTTTTTTTCACTGAGACTTCGTCTCTTTATAGAGTTTATCACTACTCAAAAGAAATATTGCGGTGAAAAAAAGTCCATTTCTTGATACGAAGACTCCTTGCAAAAAGCCAAAGTTAAGATGACAGCCCTCAAAACCCTGAAAAAAAATCCCCCCCCCTCCTAAAAGCCCTGAAAAAGAACTGAATCAGATTAAAAGGAGTAGTGAAAAAGTGACGGAGCAAGTACGGCCTTGGTACGGAGACAGTGTGTAGTCAGCTTTACATATTTTTACCTCATATTAGGAACGGTTATTAAGATGAATAATTATTTAAATTATGTTTTAGGTACGAACATTTGGCGGTTTAGGTTTTTGGTATTGTGCCATGAACTCATTGGGTGATTTGCCCAGTAAGCCGCAATGTTCCAGATGATTGTATTCTATATTCCAGCGTTTCAATTTATTTTGCAAGTCTTGGAAGTTCTGGAAGGTGTTTTGGTCATAAAATTTCTCCTGGTCTTCCCGGTGACTTCGTTCGACGGTTCCATTTTGCGCGGGCTTTCCCGGATCAATAAGATAATGCACTATATTTCTTTCTTGGCAAAAGACATCCAGCGGGTGAAGGGTTTTCAGGGTTCGATCACGGCGTTTGTTTACGCCGGTGTAGTAGTTGGTGAAGATCACCCCGTTGTCAGTTTTAATCGCTTGTATTCTATGAGGGAAACGATCCAGGACCTCTTTTAAAAACCGGAGAGAGTGGAAACTGGATTGTTCGTCATAGACCGCCAAATGTCTCCAGCGGGACGCCAGATCAATGGCGGTATACTGATAATAGCGTTGTCCCGCTACCTTTCCGGGAACATACTTCACATCGATCTCTAGAAGTTCACCGACCGATCGTGGTGCTTTCAAATACTTGTATTTCATTTTCTTCACCCGATATTTCCTCACCAACCCTTCTTTCTTCAAGATCTTCCCGATAGTCCGTGCATGAATCCTCACTCCTTCTTTGGCCAAGTGCCAATGGATCTTTAGAGCGCACTTTTTCGTTTTCTTCCGGATTTCCAGAATTCTCTCTTTCACTCGGAGAGTGGTTTCTTTTGTACAAGTTTTGGGTCGGGTGGATTGCGGCTCCAAAGCCTTCTCTCCTCCTTTCCGATACGCCGCCGCCCATCGCTCCAAACTTCGTTGGCTGTGTGGACAAATCTTACACACCTCCTTTAACCGTATCTCTTTCTTTATTATAGGTAATACCCAGCGTAATCGTTCCTCTTGAATCGTCGTTGCCATACGTATAGACATCTCCTCATTCTAAAAAACCCGCCATATGTCTGTACACATTACCATTACCCCTTGACAATTCATTTTTTTTATACTATATGCGTTGGTTTGAATTACCCAACATTCTGTTGGGAAAAAAACTGACAGCGAGCTCGATTCATTCCTTAAGAGTTTAACTCTTCTAGAGAAGACTGAGCCTTGCGGGTCGACGTTAAAGTTATGGTGCTTTAAAGCTCGAATAGGAGAATCGTTCATTTACCCGCGTGGTAAATAGAACCAATAGTTTTAGGTGACTTAACGTATGACGCATGTTGACAGTTCTTGTTAGCTTGGTTTGAATCGTTTCTGATTTTGTTGGAGGTTTTATTAAATCGCAAAAACCCCAATTGAAAATTGGGGTACAAACATACGAGCAATATAGAAAAGAAGTTGAATTAATAGCTCAAATCCCTAATGCTGAGTTTGAGCAATTTCAACCGGAAAAAATAATCCTACCCTACGGCATCGGGATCGATATGCATTTTCGCTTTATCCAAGGCTGTGTCTTGTTCACCACACCTTCCGCTATGGGGCTGTCATCTTAACTTTGGCTTTTTGCAATCCGTCTTCTCACAGCAAAGGGAAAATTAAATTGGCTATGACTCATATTTCTTCAGGAAAGTATGAGTTTAAGATCTATAAAATTGGATACCGGATAAATGACCCTTATTCCACATATCTGGATTTGGGTTCTCCAAATCAACTTACTCGTTCACAAAGTGAACTCATTAAGAAAAATAATGACGGATCCCCTGTAACTAAATCCATTATAGATATTCCGAATAGTTCAGCATTTACCCAAGAATTTGATTGCAGAGAAAATGATTTCTTCCTGGTAACTCTTGTAAAAATACGAATTCATCTGAAGATTGCCTGTCCTGAGGATACTTCAAGATAGTTTGTCTATTATAATTTCTTCAAAACTCCTGTACGTCTACCCCCTCTAATGGTGACTTGGTTTAGGAGTGTTTAGAATCATATGGGTAACTGTTAAAGGTGGAAGATTATAGATAAAGGAATTATCTTTTATCCCGAATGGAACAGGGCCTGTGATAGAAGTTGAACTGCTTGTTATCGAATAGGTAATCCCATTTTGATATTTGGTTTTACTATTAATCTTAAACTTTCCTTTAATAGATTGGGTCATGTTTTTATTTAATACCATAATATGCAATTCCGAAAGATTATTTCGCATTACAGAAGCATAGACTGAACTATTGACTGTATCACTCATGAGTGCTTGAACATTGATATCGCCATATTTCGAATGTTTCCCATCATAATTTTGGTACATTTGAAATGCCAATAGGGCATACGTGTTGGATTCCACCCTTGGCCATAGACATGCGGCGTATACACCATATTTACCAAATACTCCCAAGACATCCGCCTGAGTTACTCCGCCTGTAATATCCCAGGATGCGCCAAAATCATATTCGGTGAATGCCAGTTTAGTCCCGGGATAATATTGATTTATGGAAGACTGGATGGTCGGAATTAACGGTAAATATTGAGTTCGCCATTTCCCAACCCAACTGTTTTCGAAATAATTCTTATCCCAGAACGTTCGCGGGGATTGAAGTCTTTCCAGTTTATCCTTCACCGAATCATTATTGGGATTAGTATAACAAAATCGATGGTCACCTTGTCCTTCGGGATAATCATGCAAATCTAAAACATCCAACAACCTCTGATGACTGGCTTTGGAATACTGATTCATTTTATCCAGGAATAAATCAATAAACCATCTATAATCCTTACCGGTTGTTGAACTGACCCAATCGGGTGGTTGTCCTAAATCCAGATAACTTCCCATCCCCATCAATACCGGGGCATATATCTCAGCAGTCGAATCAACCGATTTAATAGATGATGAATAGGCAACTGTCTTTTGGATTAATTCGTTACACTCAGTTTTATCAGGATGAATTCGGGGATGTGAGTTATGCCATAGAGCAGGTTCATTATCCAATGAATACGCTTTCACCCCTTTTTGGGCAGCCAAACCATATTTGTTTACCAGGAAATTGACACATTCATCGATATATACCGTGTTGCTATCCAGAGTTGGTGTCAAGGTAAATGGGGCACCCTTGTTGGGAGCTACTACACACCATCTTGCAGAAGGAGCGGTTTCTGTAGTACCTACAGGCCCATTTTTATCTTTTGCCACATATCCCGCTATAGGCAGAGTCAGGAGACAGGAAGCATTTTTACTGGCAGATCTATCAACGAAAGCAGTCAATAAACGTCCTGGTGTATTAGCATCAGTACTACTGATCTCGAAAATATCAGTCATCCAACCATCGTTTTGTTGACGGTAATCACTTCCCGCATTGGTTGCATTATTGACCCAGTTATATCCTGTTAGCCTGTTACCACCCAACCGATAGAAAGAAAAATTCTCGTCTTTGGTGATAGCCTTATTGTAGTTTCCCCAATAATTGGTTCCATAGATATAAGGACTGATAGTTAACCGGTCATATTGGGGTGAAATTGTGTAAGAAACATTTATTTCAGCTCCCCCAAAAATCGTTAAATTGATCATGAAGACAAACAGATAAAATTTTTTCATAAAAGATCCTTTCGTTAAAGTATTTAATCTAATTGAAACATATAACACATATTCAAATATATTTTTGAAAGATTCCTATTCACACTAAATAAATTACTATCCTTTCAGTCCTGAGGTAGAGAGGCTTTCGACAATTTGGTTCTGGAAGAAAAAGAAAATGGCTAAAACAGGGATAATAGCCAGTGCGGCTCCTGCCATTTGGATATTCTCGGCACCCGTATATCTTCCTTGCAAAAGGGCGATACCGAGGGGCAAGGTATATCTATCTTCATCCAACAGGAGAATCAAGGGACCTACAAAATTATTCCAAGAACCTAAAAAGGTCAAGATCCCCAGGGTTGCCAATAAAGCTTTGGATAACGGGACGATGATCCAAGTATAGATTAGGAAATCCGGGCACCCATCAATCCGGGCCGCATCCATTAAATCGGTGGGAATGGACTCAATAAATTGTTTAGAGAGAAATATCCCGAAAGTCCCTACCAATCCAGGGATGATTAAGGAGTAATAGGTATTCAACCAACCAAAATCTCTCATCAGCAGGAATCCCGGTACCAACATCACACTCCCGGGAATCATCATGGTGGCTAACATCGCCATAAAAATTTTATTCCTACCGGGAAAAGGATGTTTGGCAAAAGCATAGCCGGCCAAAGAACAGAAAAACATCGTACCGAAGGTCACACTGCCGGAAACCAAGACACTATTCCACATGAAATGGAGATACGGCATTCCTTTCATCAATTCCCGGTAGGGTAACAGGGTCGGGAGATGGCTAAATCCCAAACTAATGGGAATGGCCAGGATATCTTCTTCTTTCTTGAAAGAAGTAATCATCATGAAATAGAAGGGGATGACCATGATGATTCCGAAGAGGGTCATGACTAGATAAAGCAAAGTCTGAGAGATTTTCTTTTTGGTTCTATGATTCATCGGAATTCCTTCCCAAGAGCCATTTCCAGTTGATATAAGTTAAAACAAAAATAATGGCAAACAAAATATATGCAATGGCTGCTGACCTACCCATTTGGAAGTCTTCAAACCCTTTCCGGTAAAGGTAACAGACCACTGTCATCCCGGAGTCAGCCGGTCCAAAATTAGAACCCCCTTCATTAGACCCGCCACCGAGAATATAGATTTGTTCAAAAACCTGCATGGAACCAATGATACCGATGACCGAAAGAAAAAGTATCTGAGGCCGTAACATTTGGAGGGTAATCCTAAAGAATTTTTGGATGGCATTGGCACCGTCGATCTCGGCTGCTTCATAGAGTTCCCTAGGGATGTTTTGCAACCCGGCCAGATAAATTAAGATATAAAATGCGAGTCCCTGCCAAATACTCATGACAATGACTGCATTAAAGAAGGTATTGGAATTTCCCAGGAAAACGACAGGGTCTTTGATAATATGTAGATAAAGGAGGAATGCATTTATCCAGCCATATTTGGCCCCCAAAAAGAGGACTGTCCAAATCAAGGCTACCGAGACAATGGAGGTCACCAAAGGAGAAAAATAAATAAATTTAAAGGCCCGGTCGGGTTTGAGTTTCTTATCCAGGCCCAACGCTAGTAGTACACCTATTAATAATTGGCAGGGGATGACAAACACTGCAAATTTCAGTGAGCGGCCCAAACTGGCCCACAAATCATTTTCTTTTAGAAACAGGATTAATTTATTCAACCAAGACATATGGATATTCAAAGGGTCGGAAAAAATCTGGCTTTTTGCAAAGAGGACTTCTTTAAAATTACTGAGTCCAATCCAATCGGCTGCGGACAATGGCAACAGGGGATTATAATAAGTGAAAGCAATATAAATCGATACAATCATAGGGATGAGTAAAAAAATCAAAAGGCTGAATACCGCGGGAGTAATATAGAGAAAGGCATACCAATATTTTCTAGCTTCTGCATTGAACAGGACAAATCCAATAAAACATAATATGAAAAATGCCGAAACAAACTTGGCATAGAACATAACATCCTTTTGTTTTTCCAAGGCTGGTAATCTTTCATTAATATTGGCAAAATGTTTGTTAAAATCGGCTTGTTGCTGGGCGATATCCTTATCAGCAAGAGGAGTAATCCGGTGGAGTTCATCATCGCACAATGTATTTTCAAATTTCAGGAACTGTTGATAATCATCAGTATATTTTCCTTTAAGAAAACCCACATGGAGGTCATAGAGAGTGATATTATGTTTTCTGGCAACTGCTTGTAAATAATCTCTCAAATTATTTCTTATCCTCACCATTGAATTTTCAAGGAACCTGCCTGCCCCTCCCACCCCGATACTAAATTCAGGGTTTTGCGCCTGATAGAGGACTTCTTTTAGAGATTCCTGGTCATCGGCAGGGAGTTCAGGGTGTCGTTCCTCCCAGAAAGATTTCAGAGGGGAAAGGTAGAGGGATTTTCCTTCACCTCGGTTATGGAGGTAATCTTCAAAGATAAATTGTTGAATATCCGGTCGGAAGTTAAACATAATCCATTTCATGGCTTCTTTCGGATGTTTGGATTTCCTGAAAATGACATAAGCTGTCCCACCTAGATAAGATGAACTTTTGCCATTGTCCGCAGCCGGCATGGGGACAACCCCCCATTTCCCATTCAGAGTAGGTTTTCTTTTTTCAATTTCCATATAATTCCAGAGACCATCAATCATCATGGGAGCCGCCAGTCCTTTATCATCTGAGACAAACAACTCGATATCTTTATCGAGGACAATATTATTGTCATTCCAGACATGGATGGCATATTTGAATCCTTGTTTAAATCGGGGGTCTTCCCAATCGGATTTTGTACCATGATTAAGGAACAGGTCTCTGCCAAAAGGCCGGATAAAAGGAGCTAATCCCCACCATGTGTCCCGGGTCCAGGAAAAGGAATATTGATAATCATGAGTTTCCAATACCCGGATGACTTCAGTTAATTCCGACCAGGTTTTCGGGGAATGTATCCCCAATTGGTTAAAGATATCTTTTCGATAAAACACTCCCTGGGAATACATCATATGGGGAACTCCAAATAGATGTCCCTGGTAATAATAAGCAATCCAGGGTCCGGAGAATAATTTTTCTTTTAATTCAGCAACTTCTTTTGGGAAGGTTTCTCCCAAATCAATCAGTCCACCCACTGAACCATAATCAGAGGGAGTGGTACAGGTCACCAAATCAGGAGGGTCACCGGCTGCCATGGCGGTGAGATATTTTGTATAATACTGTCCCCAAGATACTGGTTGAACAATAACTTTAATTCCGGTTTCTTTTTCAAATTTCCGTGCAATCTTGCGATACATCATTGCATCATATGCATCTCCTACATTCCAATAGCGTAAAGTTACAGAGGATGATTTTAAGGGAGCTAGAAATATGAGAAAGATTAATAAATAAAGAATTGCTTTATAAGAATGCACTTTTTTACGCCACATGTTTTTGAATGCTATCTTGAAACCTGATTTATCAAAGGGAAAATAACATAGACTGAACATTCTATCTATAAAAAACACAACCCGACACCCTTCTTAAATATATATTTATTCCCCTTGTAAATATCATTGTAGATTATTCAAATTATTGGATGACAACGTTACCATTTTATGTTACCATTATATATAGAAATGCTTGTTTGTCAAGTTATAGTCTGATCCAATACAAGATTAAATTCAAATTATCTCAATAATAAAAAATAGGTCACTCATTAAATGAGATTACTTTAATGATTCGTGTATGTTAAATGGTTAATATAAGGGAGTTATGGATATAATATTCAGCAAACAATACCACTGGAAGGAACGTTTTAACCTTATTGGAAATGAAATAATAATATAATAATTAATAAGAGAAACAAACTATAAATAGTTTGAATGACATGGAACAAGAAAATAAAAAAATCACCAGGAAATATATTTCACGAGATACACCCACTGTTTCCGAAGTAGCCCGGTGTGCCAAGGTTTCACAAATCACTGTATCGAGGGTATTTAACGGGTCAATAATCGTCAGTGATACAACGAGAGAAAAAGTATTAAAAGCAGCTCGTGAGGTTGGTTATCACCCGAATAAGGCTGCTCGAGTATTAAGAACCGGCCGATCCAATTTAGTAGGGTTGCTAACGAATTCCTATGAAACCCTAGGTGGAGAGTTTTATAGTGAGGCATTTGTGGCTTTGCAATCAGTTTTATCGACCCGACATCTGGATGTGATGATATCGATTGTGCCTCCTGTTCAGAGTCTGGCCTATCATGCCAAGCATCTTATCGCGACAAGCCGGTGCGAGGCCATCGCTCTTCGATATGATCCTATTACAGAAAGTGATTATAAGGAGTTGGTGAATTTCCAGACCCCGATTGTGCTGATAAATTTCAATTCTGTATTGGAAAAAAGCCCTTATGAACTAGCGTCAGTAGGGTTTGATAATATCCATGGGATTGAGCAAGCAGTACGATATTTGGCATCTCAGGGACATCAGCGAATTGCCTATTTAGGAGGGAATCATGGATGGGTTGATTCCATTCAACGAGAGATGGGATTTCGTTCCGGGATGAGACAGAATGGATTAACAGTGAATGAAGACTGGATTCAGGAATGTGTTTTTGGGGTTGGATGTTATAACCTGGCTATCGAGAAGACAACTCATATTTTAACTGGCAGTATTCCCAATCCCACAGCGATTGTATGTGCATGTGATGAGTTTGCCGTGGGAGCCATTTCTGCTGCAGGTCGGCTTGGGAAATCCATTCCCAAGGACATATCAGTCATAGGATTCGGTGACCGGACATGGAGTCCCTATCTTACTCCTTCCTTGACCACGCTCCAACACCCTGGAAGAGAACTTGGTGAAAAAGTAGGCAGGTATATGTTAGAATTCATTGAAAATCCAAATACACATCGCAGAAATACTGTTTTGGAAACTCATTTGATAATCAGGGATTCGACAGGAATTGCTCCCAAACAATAAGTCAAAACATTTCTCATACATTAAAACCCAAAAATTGCAATTGAGAGAAGATGGGGTATGAGAACTTCGAGAAGACTATTGTAAAATGCTCTTTTTACATCAAACAATAATTTAGAAAAAAAATAAATAAAATCTAGAACATAGAAAGTTTAATAAGGACATGGAAATAATTCAATTAAACGAAGAGTTACATTTTAAGTGTCTTGATTCGCTCGCTTGACTTTCGGAAATAGAAAGATTAGATTAAGTAACAAAAAGTGTTTTTACAGACTTGCCGGGATAATCAAATATCTATCATATAATATAATATTACTTTTAAAAACAAGGAGATAAAATTGAAAGAATTATTATTAAACGGAGATTGGAAATTACAGACCGAAAAAGAATTAAACGGAATTGAACCTGACAAGACGGAATATGTTCCCAGTGGATGGTTGACGGCCATAGTACCTGGAACCGTGCAACAAGCTTATCTTTCTGCCGGGAAATACCCTCATCCTTTTTTTGAAGACAACGCGAAACAATGGCAGAGTTTGGAAAATGAAATATTCTGGTACCGCAGAGATTTTTTTGTTCCTCAGGATTTTAAAGGGAAAAAGATTACCCTGGATTTCGAAGGATTGGATACCTTTGCGACGATTTATCTGAATGGTAAAGAAGTCGGAAAAACAGCCAATGCGTTTGTTCCGTTCAGTTTTGATGTCACCCGGCATATCCGGCATGCTGCCATCAATGTAATTGCTGTGAAATTTGACCCGCCGTGGCAGGTTGTCGGCAAGAAAGTCGAAGCACTTCGTAAAAAAGGATATCCCAACGAGTCTTTTGATCTGACACAAATTCAACGCATTTACATCCGCCGTCCTCAGGTCAGTTTTGGATGGGATTTTGCAGTCCGTCTTTTGAATGTGGGGATTTGGCGGAATGTGCGATTACGCGCCCATGACGCGGTCTCCATGGATAATGTCTTTATTAAAACGGTGTCCCTTGGGAAAACCGCCGAGATTGAAATGGAAGTTCGGCTGACAAAAAATACTGCCATAGCAGAGACGGTAAACCTAAATCTCAAAGTCGGTGCGAAAGGGAAAGGGATTGCGAAAAAAGAAGTTGTAAAATTCAGTAAATCTGAGAAGTCCAAAACCGTGATAATCCCACTGTCGATTAAGAATCCCCAATTATGGTTTCCACATAATATCGGCAAACCGAATTTGTATCAAGCCCACTTTGAAATTATGCAAGGTGCGAAATTACTGGATTCACGCAACGAGAAATTTGGGATTCGCATTATAAAGTTAGTGCAAAAAGAAGATGGCGAAAACCGGTTTACCTTTAATATCAACGGGGTGAATGTGTTTTGCAAAGGAGCCAACTGGGTACCAGCGGATTCGATTACCACCGATGCATCGGCGGATAAATACAAATTCCTTTTGCAAAAATTCGTGGACGGGAATATGAATATGCTCCGAATTTGGGGCGGAGGAATTTATGAAAATGATTTATTTTATAACCTCTGTGACGAGTTGGGGATTATGGTCTGGCAGGATTTTCTATATGCCTGTGCCATGTATCCCGATGAAGATACGGAGTTTATGAAAAATGTAGCGGATGAATCTACCAAGGCGGTTATCCGTTTACGCAATCATGCCTCTATTGTGCTTTGGTGCGGCAATAACGAAAATCAAGTGGGATGGGCTAACTGGGGTTGGAATAAAATGGCACCGCGGCATTATGGTGAAAAGATTTATGCGGAGTTGCTGCCGAAAATTTGCAGTGAACTGGACTCTAGCCGTCCCTATCATCCGGGAAGTCCCTATGGCGGCGAAGACCCGAATTCCTGGGATGAAGGTGATGTCCATGACTGGCGAGTGTGGCATGGCGGTGTACCGTATCAAGGGTTTGAAGAGAATACGGGACGGTTTATTAGTGAATGGGGATTGCAGGGTGCGGCTCATATAGATACCGTGAAAACATATTTATCGCAGAAAAACCAATGGCCCTTAAACGAATTATGGAAATACCATCATCTTGACTCGAACAAGATGGAAAAATATTTAGTGGAATTCGGCGAACCGAAATCTGTGGAAGAATATGTCACCCTGACACAATTGGCGCAGGCACAGACCTATAAATTCACCATTGAATCATTCCGGCGGCGAAAATTCCATTGTTCCGGTTCCTTGTTCTGGCAATATAACGATCCCTGGCCGACCATGTGCTGGTCCGTTGTGGATTATTATCACAAGCCGAAAGCCTCTTATTTTTGGTCGCAACGCGCCTGTCAAAACATCCTGCCGGTATTTAAAGAAAATCATGACGGGTCACTGGAAGTATGGGTTATCAATGATACCTTGCGACCCGTTCAGGGAAAGTTGGAAATCCTCTATCAGGACTTTGATGGGAAAATATTTGAAAGACAGAAATTGTCTATTTCCCTTTCAGCCAATGCTTCGGAAAAAGTCAGTACCATTCAAAATCCTAAATCCATAATTAGAAATCCTGAAAATGGTGTAATCCGCTGCCGGTTGACCGTGAAAAATGAAATTATAGAAAATGCCCATTATTTGGCTTTATTCCGCGATTTAAAGCTGAGTCCTGCGAAACTCAAAGTGACACAAGCACAGGTCGGAGAGAAAACTGTATTAAAAATCAGATCCGATAAACTGATACGGTTTGTGGAACTTTCTAGCGGAGATGGAAATCTTTGGTTTTCCGATAACTATTTTGATGTATATCCCGGTGAAACGAAAGAAGTTCATGTTACGAAAAACCAGGACGCTCGGATTACGATTCGTGGAATCAATGTTGCAGAAATAACAATTTAATTATTTCTTTTCCATTTTTCTGCTTCTCTCATAGGTGATTAATAACTTGGCTTGCTATCATCGGCTTGCCCAGAGCATCCCCCGTTTAACAATTTCTTTAGCTTCCGGGACTTGGAAATCTTTGGCAACATGGCCCAGGGAAGAATAAAACACTTTGCCTTTTCCCCAATACCGTTTCCAAACCACCGGCATTACACAACCTTGAATCCAGGGTAAAACATCACCCCGAAATGTGGTGGTTGCCAATACTTCATTGGAGGGATCCACATGCATATAATATTGTTCCGAATGCATCTTAAAATCTTTTAATCCACTGGTAATAGGGTCATTGTGATTAATGATAGTAACCTCATAATCAATCACTCCACCGGGATGAGCAACCCATTGTCCACCCACCATAAATTGATATTCCGTATTCTGTCGAAACGAATCTCCCATCCCCCCATGCCAACCGGCTATCCCTACCCCACTTTTGACTGTTTCCAATAACCCTTTTTCTTGTTCCGAAGTAATAGTACCCATAGTCCAGATCGGGACGATTAAATCCATTGATTTCATCTTGGATTCATCCAGGAATATATCCAAGGTATCGTATACTTCCACATCATATCCTTGTTCTTTTAAAACCGGAACAAAAATATCCACACACTCTTTAGGTTCATGACCTTCCCACCCTCCCCATACAAACAACCCTTTTTTCATAATTTATTATCTCCTCCCGTATCAACTTTAAAATATAATATTATATCTTACACGATTTATCGATTTAAAAAACCTTTGTTTCTCCATTTGCCATCCATTAGACAAACTCGCTAAAAATTACTTTACACTAAATCCTTGGTTTGAGTAGTCTTTAGTATGTAACCAATTGTACTGCTTTCTCCGTTGTTGGGCTAAGTGTTACGAACCTCTAGAATAGAAATTTTTCCCTCAGCCCAGTAATTAAGAAAAACCAAGGACAGGATGTGGCTCGTAAGGCTCTTCCATGGATTTTTTATCCTCTGGAGTGAGCGATATCTGTAAAGCATTTAAAGCATCTTCCAAATGTTCCAGTTTACTGGCACCAATAATCGGAGCGGTAATTACAGGATTGGATAAGATCCATGCCAGGGCGGTTTGCATGGGTTTTACGCCTAATTTTTTGGCAATTTCTGCATTTCGGTCAGCGACAGCAAAGTCACTTTCACTAAAATACATTTGTTTGGCAAAATCATCTGTTTTTGAACGAATTGTCTCTCCGCTTCCCTGATGATTTCTATTTCCCGCCAGAAATCCTCGTGCCAAAGGACTCCAAGGAATACACCCGATCCCTTCTTCCTTACACAAGGGAATCATTTCACGTTCTTCCTCTCGATAAATCAGATTATAATGATTTTGCATGGAGACAAATCGCGTGAAACCATGTTGGTCCGCTAAATAAAGGTATTTGGCAAATTGCCAGGCATACATGGATGAAGCTCCGATATAACGAACTTTGCCGGATTTTACTAAATCATGCAATGCCTCAAGAGTTTCTTCCATGGGCGTTTCATAATCAAAGCGATGGATTTGGTATAGATCAATATAATCCATGCCCAACCGTTTTAAAGATTGGTCACACGCATCCAAGATATGCTTGCGGGATAATCCCCAGCGGTTTAGTTTGCGGTTTAGCGTACCATTGAAACATTTGGTGGCGATGACAACGTCCTCTCGGTCACGCACAAGGTCTTTGATGGCACGCCCGAGAATTTCCTCGCTCACCCCATTCGAATAGACATCGGCAGTATCAAAGAAATTAATGCCTCCTTCCAAAGCTTTCTCAAAAAAGGGACGGGCTTCTTTTTCCTCTAGCACCCATTCCCTCCATTTCTTTGAACCATAGGTCATTGTACCCAGACAAAGCCGTGAAACTTTAAGCCCGGTTTTCCCAAGCCTTGTATAAGTCATTTGAGGTGCCATATTCAATCTCCTTTTGAATAAAAATTTGTCTTTGGATTCTTTAGATTTCCATAATAATAGACAATTACATATTACTGCTTACCTTACTTGCAGGTCAATTTTTACATACATCTCCTCTTTCATTGCCAAAAACACTGTTTCAACAGTGAAATTAGGTGTTATGCAAGTCAACTGCTCTGGCTTTGTTATTTTTAATGTATTCTCAGCCATACCATTCTTAGTATAAGTATGAACTTCTAAATAACTCCAATAAGATTATAAAAGAGCACCATCTTTGAATCGCTTTACTTTTATGCGTGGACATACTCAACACCTACAAAAATCCGAAAATAACATAGTAAATAGCATGAAAACTATCCACTAATCCGCACACTTCCATTTTTCTAAGTTATCATGTTAATATGACTTCACTATTTTCATAATCGGGCGATTAGCTCAATTGGCAGAGCAGGAGACTCTTAATCTCAAGGTTCAGGGTTCGATTCCCTGATCGCCCACCATTGACTTAAAAGTTGATTGAATACCATGTTACAATATCTCATACCGACCCTCGAAATTGGGTCGAGTTTCTCTATAGATACTATTTCAGGGGGCAATAAATCGTTTTTTAGTGGATTAATTTTTTCTTGGACGTTGGTAAACTCTCTATGATGTATTATAATACTAACCCATATCTAAAAAACCTAAATTACCGGAAGATTTAAATTATGAATAAATTACTCATTCTATTATTAGGAGTCGGACTAATGAAAAATATTTATGCGCAAGATACTATCAAAGCAAATAAGATTACTATAGATGGATCAGATTTAAAAACCAAAATCAATAAGAATATTTATGGACATTTTGCCGAACATCTCGGTCATTGTATCTATGGTGGGTTTTGGGTGGGAGAAACTTCCAAAATACCCAATACTAACGGTATCAGAAATGATGTGGTTGCTGCATTAAAACGAATCCAGATTCCGGTATTGCGCTGGCCGGGAGGATGTTTTGCCGATGATTATCATTGGAAAGACGGGATAGGTCCACGGGATAAACGGCCTTCCATGATTAATGTTAATTGGGGCGGAGTAACGGAAGATAACAGTTTTGGGACGCATGAATTCATGGAATTATGCCGGCAGTTGGGATGTGAACCTTATATCACCGGGAATGTCGGCAGTGGTACGGTTCAAGAAATGTCCCAATGGGTGGAATATCTCAATTCGGATAATATCAGCCCGATGACTGATTTACGCAAACAAAATGGCCGGGAGAAATCTTGGGGAGTCAAATATTGGGGAATCGGAAATGAAAGTTGGGGCTGCGGAGGGAATATGCTGCCGGAGTTTTATGCCAGCCAAGTGAGAAAATATGGCACCTATTGCCGGAATTATGGCAAAAACCGGTTGTTTAGAATCGCCTGCGGGAGTGGGGGAGAAGATTATAACTGGACCGAGATGGTCATGAAATATGCCGGGAATTATATAGACGGATTATCCTATCATAATTATGCCTTTGGAGATGGGAGAATAGCCACCGATTTTGATGAGACCGGTTGGTTTGATGTAATAAAAAAATCTCTGAAAATGGATGAATATGTCACCAAATATAGTGCCATCATGGATAAATATGATCCCGGTAAAAGAGTCGCGTTAATGGTGGATGAATGGGGTACCTGGTATAGTGTTGAACCGGGTACCAATCCGGGATTTCTTTATCAACAAAATACATTAAGAGATGCTATTTGCGCTGCCTGTAATTTAAATATCTTCAATAATCATAGTGACCGGGTCAGAATGGCAAATATTGCCCAAACAGTCAATGTGTTACAAGCCCTAATTCTTACCAATGGGGAAAAAATGGTACTCACTCCGACCTATCATGTATTCGATTTATTTAAAGTGCACCAGGATGCCATCCTGCTTCCATTAACAATCAAATGTAATGATTATGTCTTGGGGAATGATAAACTGCCGGCAGTCAACGGGTCGGCTTCCCTGGATAACCTTGGCAGAGTACATATTTCCTTGTGTAATATCAACCCCAATGAATCTCAAAAGGTATCCTGCGACTTTCTGAAATACAAAATTAAATCCATTACCGGGTTGGTTCTCACCGCAGATACCATGACGGCACATAATACTTTTGAGAATCCGGATGTGGTGGTTCCCAAACCGTTTTCCGGTTTCAAACAAAATCAGGAGAATGTTGAAGTAGTTCTCCCGGCAAAATCAGTGGTGGTATTGGAATTACAAGGGCAATTTGATTTACCTCCAACCAAAGAAATCAAGAATCCCCTACCGGGTGTTTCCTACAAGTATTATGAAGGAGCATGGAATAACCTGCCGATGTTTGATACGCTGACTTCGATAAAAGCCGGAATAGTAGAACAATTTGTTTTCCCAAAAGAGAATTCCGAAACTAATTTCGGAGTACAATATACCGGTTATATCAAAATCCCGGCCAACGGGTTATACACTTTCTATACCAATTCAGACGACGGGTCTCATCTTTATATAGATGATAATTTAATTGTTAATAACGATGGGAATCATGCCCCACAGGAATTATCCGGAACAGTGATGTTGAATAAGGGATATCATGAAATCAAAGTAACCTACTATCAAGCCGGGGGTGGAAAAGAACTGGACGTCAGTATCGAATGTCCCGGAATAACCAAACAAGTCATCCCGGCTTCCATGTTATTCCATATTTAAGTATAGTTAACCCATACCCCATAGTCTGTACAAAACTATCCTATTCTCTTTTCCCGAATGTACGGGAGGGTAACCTAAGAGGGTCTGACCCTCCTAGGTACTCCTCCCAATATCTCCCCTATAAAAACCAAAATTATCGGCTCCTCTTTTAAAACACTCAATAATCACTTAAAATTGACATAGAAACAATAAACTCACCTGAAAGAATCTTAAATCAAGTTCTGAACCGCTTCCTCACTTTTTTTCATTGGGAGATGGTACGGACTTGGTACGGTGATGGTACGGAGACAACCCATACCCAATTTTGAGACATTTTAAGCCCCTTAAATCGCAAATTTAGCTATGCCAAAATGGCACACTACCCAGTATCTCATTTCCAACCTGAAACCATGTCCTCGAGAAATCAAGGATTGAAACTATCTTGTTTTAATCTATTTAGTAATCGTTTTTAACGACCAAACGGCGCAATTGTTGAATCAAACGACGGCTACTTCCGATGGTTTAGGGCAAATTAGTAATGTAGGTCTTGGCACTAGTTTCAATAAACATTTGGCAGTTATCGTAAAACCTTCGTCCTAGTGCTATACTTAATAATATGCTGAAAAGAATATTGCTACTGTTGATCATCGGGGCATGGGTCAGAGAGAGTGTTTATGCAACCTACACTCTCTCTGACTGGCAAATTATCAGTTATATGAATGAGTATCGGGATAGTTTTCAAGCTGTAATTATACAAGGATATATGTATGCCATAGGGGGTATGAATCCTTCCAATGACAGTGTTGAAAGAGCCTATATAAATCCCGATGGCAGTTTAGGGACTTGGCAATATGTGAATCAGTTACCGGTGACGAGTTTTATTGAATTTGGCGCCGTTACTGCTAATAATTCCATCTATTTGATTGGAGGGGGTGAGTATTGGAGTGAGATTATCTTAAATACAGTTGAGAGAGCAACGGTTAATGTGGACAGTACCTTGAGTACTTGGAGTATTTTATCCTCAAAATTACTTGACCCAAGTGGAGAATTTGTTGCATTGGTTGCCAACAATCGGATTTATGTAATCGGTGGAGCTGATGCGAATTCGGTACTTAATACAATAGAATATGCATCTATCAATTCTGATGGGACGTTGGGTCCTTTTGCATGGTCTACAACACATCTGATTATGCCTACAAGGGGATTATCAGGGATTTATTTTCAAAATCATATCTATGTTGCGGGTGGGATTAGTTTCTCACAAACGACTTTAGGACCTACGGAAGTAGCGCAGGTATATCCCGATGGAGAATTGGGTGCTTGGCAAAGTATAAATACTACGATTACACAACATGTCGAGACTAATGCTGTAACCGATGGACAATATCTTTATATTATTGACGGTAATTTTGCAGGAGCATCCGGTCCTGTAGAAAGTGCTCCAATCTATTCCATTGGAAGTGTCGGGAATTGGCAATACGAACCTTCTTTAAACATAGGACGCGGTGAAATGTCCGCTGTAATTAATTATCCTTATATTTATGCCGTTGATGGATACACCGACACTTATGGGGATTTGAATAGCATTGAACGAGCCATGATTCTTCCCTTATCCGTGGAAAAGAAATATTGGGAAATTTTGGAATAATTGCCTTCCTTTTAGGTCGAGTCTCCTGACTCGATATTGTTATATTAACACCTATGATTTACAGACTTGGGGACACACTCATCTGCGAACCGTTTCATCGAGTGCGATTCCTACGTTAACCGATTCCAGTGGTCATCGGGATAATTTCCTGTTTACCAACCCGAATATAGATTTTATGAGTAATCATTATTACAATGAGATAGTAACGATAGACAGTGCGTTGAAAAATCCTATCGAATATCCGGCAGTAGATTTTATCACCACATCTAATGATCCAACTATCAGCACCTATTGGTACTCGTTAGTTTCCGAGGGATATCAATGGGTGATAGATAGTGCGGCAACCCGGGTAGCCTACGATGTTCAGAGCGGGTTAAATTATGTTTTGGATAGCTGCAGTACAAAACCCTTTTGGACGGATGAACATTCCCCTTTGTTTTATACCAATCAAAATCCCGCGATTATAGATGTGATGACAACCAATGGGCAAAATATACTTATGTTGAAATTTGCACAACCGGCAACCTCTTCAAGTTATACTGTAGATCGGCATATAGATCAAGACCTTGACGAAGCCTGTGAACTTTATTTTAATTGGTCACATATCGCTTCAGGGGCTGCAGGCACTGGGATGCGATGGGACATGCCTGTGTATATTGCATCCGCACATGATACTGTTATTCATAATCAAAGGTATTTATTGGATGATACTTCTTTTCGTAATGATGCTCAACATAATCATGAATATAATTCGATTACAGATAATATGGCAAGTAATCTGTATAGTTTAAGTAGTATTGTGAATCTCTTAGATTGGGGACAGATGCAACACAATCCTGCTACGAGTCGGGTGACGGTGACAGATACAACGGGTGCTGTAATATATCCTTTTGCTTCGGGAGATTCTACTGAAATGCTGATCTGGTTGATGCAGGATTTAGCCAATTATTCCTATTCTACCAGTACCGGTATTTCTGGAATTACCTTAACTTTGAAAGGACTTGAGTCAAATACCGGGTATACCATATTTGTTTTTAATGACCAAACGGCGCAATTGTTGAATCAAGCAAATGCTACTTCCGATGGCTCAGGACAAATTAGTAATGTCAGTCTTGGCACTAGTTTCAATAAACATTTGGCGATTATCGTGAAACCTTCATCCTAGTGCTATACTAAATATATGTTGAGAAGAATATTACTACTATTGTTCATTGGAGCATTCGTTAGAGAGAGTGCGTATGCAACCTACACTCTCTCCAATTGGCAGATTATCAGTTATATGAACGAGTATCGTAATCATTTTCAAGCTGTCATTATACAAGGATATATGTATGCTATTGGTGGAGAAAACGTTTCTAATGACAGTGTAGAACGAGCAAAAATTAATTCAGATGGGAGTTTGGGTACATGGCAGTATGTGAATGAGTTACCGGAGACAAATTTTATTGAATTTGCAGCCGTTACTGCGAATAATTCGATTTATTTAATTGGAGGTGGTGAGTATATATTTGATCCCAATCCCATTATCTTAAATACGATTGAGAGAGCGACGGTGAATGCGGATAGCACCTTGAGTTCTTGGAGTATTTTATCATCAACGTTACTTGATCCAAGTGGAGAATTTGTTGCAGTGGTTGCCAACAATCGGATTTATGTGATCGGTGGAGCTGATGCGAATTCGATACTTACTACAGTGGAATATGCACCTATCAACTCTGATGGAACATTAGGTACTTTTGTATTGTCTACCACTCATTTAACTATGCCTACTCAAGCATTATCAGGAGTATATTTTCAAAATCATATCTATGTTGCTGGAGGGGTGAATTTTGGAGGTAATATTATAGGTCCTACTGAAGTAGCACAGGTATATCCCGATGGAGAATTGGGTGCGTGGCAGGATATTAATACAACAATAACATCGCATATAGAAACTGATGCTGTGACTGATGGACAAAATCTTTATATTGTAGGTGGGGGTTATTCTAGCTATGCAGGAGCATCCGGTCCTGTAGAAAGAGCGCAATTGTATTCTATTGGAAGTGTCGGAAATTGGCAATACGAACCTTCTTTAAATATAGGGAGGAATGGGATGTCCGCCGTGATTAATTATCCCTATATCTATGCCGTTGATGGATATAATGATGCGTATGGTGATATGAATAGTATAGAACGAGCCATGATTCTTCCCTTATCCGTCGAAAAGAAATATTGGGAAATTTTGGAATAATTTAATGCTTTTCTCTGTTATACCGTGTGATTCTTCAGTCTTATAATGTACCCCCTCAATACCAAACTCCTAATACAAATAACCCAAAGGAACCTAAAACCCCAAACTTAAAACTGACTTGTTAAATCATTCTGAGTCTGCGAAAAATCGCACTTATTCGTTCTATTTTACCTATATCCTTTATCCTATTTCCTATCAACTTGAAACCTTGTCCTTGAGGAATCGAGGATCGAGGATTAAAACTTTAGACTTTAGACTTTAAACTAAAAGCCAGGGAGAATTTTTTTGATAATGCGTTGAGGAACATAAGATATAATGCTATCATTTAACTTTGACCTTTTGGTACTGCGTCTTTTATACCAATTCAGACGACGGGTCTCATCTTTATAAGGAGTATTATATGTCTATCAGAATCGCCATCATCGGAGCCGGAAGTTTGGGTTTCACTAGAAAATTAATGAGTGATATCCTGACTGTCCCGGAGTTAGCCGATACCACTTTTGCTTTAACCGATATTAGCCAGCGCAACCTGGAAATGATTGAACAATTGGCTAGACGGGATATTAAATTCAATCAATTACCGGCAAAAATAGAATGTACTCTTCATCGCCGAAAAGCATTGGAAAATGCCGATTACGTAATTAACATAACTAGGATTGGTGGACTGGAAGCATTCCAGATGGATGTCGATATTCCATTGAAATATGGGGTTGACCAATGTGTCGGAGATACTCTTTGTATCGGTGGGATTATGTATGGCCAAAGGAATATTCCGGTTATTTTGGATTTTTGTAAGGATATCAAGGAATATGCCAAACCCGATGTTCTCTTTCTCAATTATGCCAATCCTATGGCGATGAATACCTGGGCAGCCAATCAATATGGCGGGGTGAAGACTATTGGTCTATGTCATGGAGTCCAAGGTGGTCATTGGCAAATCACCGAAGTCATTAAACTTCTCATTAATAAAAACAAAAAACCGGGGGATAAGGGATATAAAGAGATTTCCATGAATGAGGTGGATATTATTTGTGCCGGGATTAATCATCAGACCTGGTATATCAAGGTTCTTTATGATGGAAAAGATTGGACTGGCCGATTATTAGAAGGGTTTGAATCCCATCCGGTATTCAGTAAAACAGAAAAAGTCAGAATCGATATATTAAGACGGTTTGGATATTACACCACTGAATCCAACGGCCATGTCTCGGAATATGTCCCCTGGTATAGGAAAAGAACTAATGAAATCAAACAATGGATATCCCTGGATTCATGGATTAATGGAGAGACTGGCGGATACCTAAGGGTCTGTACGGAAGGAAGAAACTGGTTTAAAACTGATTTCCCGAACTGGTTGAAAGAAGACCCATCCCGGATTACTCCCTCCAACCGGAGTCAGGAACATTGTAGTTATATTATCGAAGCCCTGGAAACCGGTCGGTGTTATCGGGGTCATTTTAATGTAGTGAATAAAGGTTGCATCACCAATTTACCCGATGATGCCATTATCGAAACTCCGGGTTATGTCGATAAAAATGGAATCAATATCCCCAAGGTCGGTGACCTGCCATTAGGATGCGCAGCCATTTGTAATGCGTCCATCTCGGTACAACGGCTGGCAGTGGAAGCCGCTGTTCATGGAGATGTTAATCTTTTAAAGCAGGCGGCTCTAATGGACCCATTAACCGGTGCTGTATGCAATCCTCCTGAAATCAGCCAGATGGTGGATGAAATGCTGGTTGCTCAAGCCCAATGGTTACCGCAATACCGAAAAGAAATTCCCAAGGCAGTCCAAAGGTTGAAATCCGAGAAACCTCTCGGAACCAGAAAAACCAAAGGATCGGCGAGAATCAAAATCAAATCTATTGCGGAAATGAAAAAAAATGCACTGGCGGCTAGAAAAAATGCCCAAGCTGCAGATAAAGCAGAAGCTCAGAGGAAAAAAAATAAATAATACGGTTGTAAGAAAGTTATCATTTCTTGGCAAAATGTCGTTCGAATAATTCTTTGGCCTTAAGATAACCTTCCTCGGAATAAATTATTAGAAACAGGATGTTTTTAATTTTCTAACGCAAGTTGTTCTGACATCTCATGTTCGACCTCTGATTTCATGCGGTGAAGGATACCCTTGGGATGGTCTACACAATGATGGACTATGGCATCGGCTCTATGCTGGCTGTCAGCAACAGCATAAATTCTCATTTCCGGTGCATTCCCGGAAGGCCGGATATGGGCAATATCACCATTGCTGAAATAAATGCGCACTCCGTCAACATAATTAATCCGAATAACCTCCCCGAAACCTAATTTATGGGAAAAAGTATTTTGAAGATGACTTCGAATCTTCTGCAGAGATTTGAGTTGGAAAGAGGACATCGGGATGGATTGATGGTTATAATCCAGGGATAGTATATTTCTATTTTCAAAAGAGATTTCTTTTACATCAGAGTTATCAGGTAAATACCTGGCTAGAATCTTTGAACTGACCGTTCGAGGAAAATGTTTCAATAAAGATGCTTTACTAAACCTTTTGGCAAACTGGTCGAAAAGCTGGGCTAGAGTTTTCTCTTGATCTACCATGGAATAAAGGACACATAATATCGGCAGTACGGCATCGCAGGTGGGGATGGCTTTCAGGATTTTTCCATTATGCGGCATATTGGACCCAGTGAGAAAACCACCGGTGGCTTCCCAGCCGCAAACTCTCAATTTCCCTTTTTTTCTCGCTTGTTCCATCCCAGCTATCACATGGGGTGACCCAATTTTCGTTTTAGGTTCCAGTTTATCTTTTAGAAGGCTCCGGTCAATGGCATCGTTACAATTAATAGGAACTACCACTGCGTCGACATCAAGGTATTCTGCCACCAGCATACCGACCAGATCTCCGGCATAAAATCTGACCCGGCATGGGGAATCTGGTTCCACACCCAAAATCAAAGGCCGGTCACTATCCCCGTCCGTGGAGACTACTGCGTCCAAAGGACCGGATTTTACCCAGGCATTATTCGCCAATTGTTGAATAACAACCAATTGTTCTTTATCAATATTTTCCGTATCGACCGGGATAAAAGTATCGCTTCGGCCGGCAGGAACTGTCTCAGCACCCAGTTGCCTAAGAATATCCACTAAGATATCCCGGCCTACAGCAGAATGTTGATAGACCAATACTCGTATCCCTTGTAAACCATTTTTTGGAAAGAAATCCAAATAGTATTGGATATAACCTAACCTGCCGGAATCATCTACCGGACTTAAATCTATGTGCCCGGATTTAAACCTGCCCTGTTCATTAAAAATCGATTGCTGAAATGGCTGGTGATATAACCTTTCCCGAACAACATTCACTTTATGTTTAATTGGTTCCTCATCTTTTTTTAACAATTCTCCATGCGTAGTATTAGTTTTATATCCATTTCGGTCAAAAGGAATATGGCTGCCGGTAATCATCATACTACCTTTCCCTCGAGTAGTGGCATGATAAGTTATGGCAGGAGAAGGTATCGTCCCCAAGTTAATGGGTTTCATGCCTACATCCCGGATAGCCCGTTCAATAGCCTGAGCAATTTCTCCCCGGCCATCGGCTTCCGGTACATATTGGGTAGAGCTGGGCCGTAGATCATAAGCAAAAAAGAAGATATCCCCTTTTCGAATTCCCCCTTCGTCCATGGATAAGGATTGCAAATATTCCATTTCGGCAACGGCATTGATATAAATCTCCAATTGGGTCAAATCAACCACTAATCCACGACGGCCACTGGTACCAAATTTTAAAATTTTTGGCTCATAAGATAGACTTTCTCGGAGTGTTTTCATAAATAAATTTAGACCATAAATTATAAAGGATAGAAGGAATTCATACAATCCGAATAATCTATAACAATAAGTTGTCGTCCCTGAAAAAGAAATACAGAACACTTGTTGAATTTTAAATTGGAATTAAGCTGGATATCGTAGTATAATGGGGATGGTGGATAATGGTTAAAGGAATTGGGGGAGTTCCTACAAATTTGTCTTTCTGTAAACTCCTTCGTAACATTGCCGTAACGTTCCTTTTATATTCCGCTGAATAGAGTTTAATCTTTATAGTGATTGAGGAGAATATGCATCCTTGATAATTTAATACTTAAAGACCCAACTCTTACAAAACACAAGAGGTTATGATTTGGCATAAAATTAGCGTTGAGTGTTATATGAGATGCCCTCGAAAATACATTTTACTTTTAACTATTACCGTTTTACTTGTTGTACCTTTATTAGCCAATTCCTTTCTTTTAGACAGTTTTGAAGGTACCTTGACATGGCACGCCGATACGATTGGTGATCCTGCAACCCTTTCCATCGTTCCGGAAAATGCCACGGAAGGAAAAAATTCCTTACATGCCGTTTTTCAAAATATGGGGAAGGGAGAAGCGATCATCTATCGGGAAGCAAATGCTGATCTATCCCGTTCAACTACGCTGGTGTTAGATATAACGAATCCGCAGGGTGCGATTGTCTTCATAGCCACGGCTTTCCAGACGGGTTCAGACTG
This sequence comes from uncultured bacterium, assembly GCA_963768165.1. Taxonomy (GTDB): domain Bacteria; phylum UBP4; class UBA4092; order UBA4092; family UBA4092; genus CAVYHJ01. The sequence goes on from CAVYHJ010000026.1 coordinate 635,444, forward strand.
GGTGTATTACGAATCCAAACCTGTTCCCTTGCAACCGGGAATCAATAAAGATGTTGCGTTCAATTTAACCAGCCCGGAATATTGCTGTGCCGAGAGCCAGTGGAAATTTAGTTCAAATTTGCGGAATCGAGATCAAGTGCAGAGAATAAATTTTTTAATTTTCACAGGTTCTTATAAGACAGGGGATCTATACATCGATAACATTCGACTACAACAAACCAAATCACTAGGTATCACTCCAGAAACAGCCGTAACTAGTAAGACCGTTTTGATCACCGGATTTGAAGATGAAATTCTCTTTAATCCACAAAGCGATGCAAAATACCAAGATATTTCGTTATCGAATGAACATGTTACCGAGGGACATAATTCGATGAAATGGGATTATAAAAATCCACCGGATGGAAGGGTATCCATCATGCTGGATTTCCAAGAAAACCTAAAAACCTCCAGTGGTGTCTTAGTGGATGTATATAATGATACCAAAGAAGATATGCAATTTGATATTGCATTTTGTATGGAGAATAGCTGGGATTGGTATGAGTCTCCAAAGGTAGTCATTCATCCGGGACCGAATAATAATATCTGGATTGATTTAACCACACCTACTTGGAGAACCAAAAAGACTAATTATACATACAACAATGAATATCTGGACAGGTCTAAAAAAACCAAGACTATTATTTTAGTTCTTTATCCCTGGGGTATCAGAACTGGGTCAGTGTATGTGGATAACCTGCGGCTAATTAAGAAATAATGGGATTTAATTTCTGGGATTTTAATAAGTCTATTATTGGATTTTGGTATAATACCCTACAATCAATTACCTAATATTATTTGGAGGAGTTCCCATGATAACTAACAAAGAGAAGATTTATAATTATTTCAAATATGGAATAAGTCTGGTCTTGGTTTTTCTATTTATACAATCATCAGTTCCCGCGAAATCAGTACTCATGGATAGTTTCGAAGAGAGCTTGACTTGGACAATTGATACATCGGCTGATTTGGCTACATTATCAATTTCAACACTTCATGCCACGGATGGGAAACAGTCACTGTTTGTTACCGTTCAAGATTCGGGTAAGGATAAAGCGATGATTGGCCATGATGAGGCACGAGATTTAACATCTATCAGTGGAATTAAATTGGATGTTACTAATCCAATGTCAACGCCGGTAACAATATCCATTGCCATGCTCATGGGACCAAAGTGGTGGTGGACAGAATCCAAGCCAATAACCCTCCAACCGGGATTGAATAAGAATATCTGGTTTGATTTTACTAAAAAGGAATTTAAAACCGATAAAACAGAATCCCTGGAACTCTCAAAGCAGTTTACCCAGCCGATCGATTATATTACACAACTAAAACGTCTTTATATTTTGGTTTTTACCGGACAATTAAAGAAGGTTAATCTCTTTATCGATAATATCCGGTGGGAACGAAATAATACTATCTCTAAAGTACAGTCTGAATCAGTGACATCGTCAGTCTCGAGTAAAAAATTGTCGGATAAGCACCAAACGACAGCAGCCACGGTTCGGACTCCTCATGAAATGCTCGTAAATGGAAGTTTTGCCAACGGGAGTGCCAACTGGGTAGTTGAGCAAGCCATGGGTGCCACCGGTCTGGCCGAGTATGTCAAAGAAGGGCCGGACGGCAAAACTGCCATGCGACTCAAAGTGCTCAGCATTGCGAGCACACCCTGGCGGTTGCAGGTCTATCAAAAAGGACTGCGCGTCGAGAAAGATAAGCCGTATCTCCTAACCTTTTGGGTCAAGTCCGATCGTACCGGTGACATCACTGTCAATTGCATGCAGAACCACGAACCCTGGGACCACCACATGCAGGAAATAATCCCGGTTTCCACCAACTGGAAACAGATACAATTCAAGTTTGTCCCACCCTGGAATGATAACAATATGCGCATCTGCTTCACTAATCTTGGCACCACCACCGGCCGGATCTACTGGTTTGCCAACTGTTCCCTGGTGACAACCCAAGAAGCGAAAATGATAGGTGCTGTCCCGGCTGCAGTCAAAGCTGCACCTGCGATAAAACAGGTTGTGGTTTGGGATGGGGAACAAGCGAACAAGGGCGCCGGCTGGACGAATCCTACTACTGCAACGATTAAACCACAAACCGTTGAAGCGCACAGTGGCAAAAAAGCATTGGAGTTCAAGTTCGAAAGCAACAAGGAATGGGTTGGTGCCGGATGGAACTGGTGTGCTTTCCAAACAGGGCATTATGGCACGGACATCTCGGCGATGAAAAACTTTACCTTCTGGATCAAGAAGAAGGGCATAGTCGCCGATCTACAAATCAACCTATTGTGTAATGGTCCGGTTTTTGACATGCCAGAACATCATACCGAAAAGGTGTCTGTTCTCAAATACTGTCCCCAATTGCTCGATGGTAAGTGGCACAAAGTAAGCATTCCATTGGCTGACCTTAAACAACCCGAAGGGTTTGACCCTTTACACGTTGCCGAGTTACAAATGTTTAATGCTGGAGTTGGAGATGGCAGCTTCATCTTTGACGACATCGCCTTCGACAATCGCACCATCCAGTAGTGACAGGATTCTAGCATCTTGGAAAAAGAAACGAAAGCACTGACTAACCCTCTTTGAGTAATTCAAACATCTTACGGTCAAGTTTATGACCCTGGTAATCTTCATATTGAACATCTTGACGGAGGCTGTCAAAGATCCCGAAACTCCCGCGCAGATTCCATAACGCCCAACCAAACCCAGCTTTTTTCCAATTCACCAAACAGTCTTTCATCCATCCCAAAACAACCGGATGAGGTGTAAAATGGTGTGCACCCCATTCTCCTACATGAACGCCGATTTTATTTTGGTCGATAAATTTTGTCCAAGGTTCGATGGTATCTTTCCACAACCGTTCAACTCCATAATCTGGTTCCAGAGGCCAGGTAGGTTCGGCCATTTTGTCCGAATCTTTCACCCATTGGGCTTTATAATGACTGATAACAAAAGGGTCATATCCCCGGGTACTTTGGGCAATTTTAAAGGGCGCCAATTCCGGGACAGGGCTCCTGCCAAAGTTTGTACCATCGGCGATAATCAGGCGGGTTGGGTCAACTTCCCGGATGGTTTGAATAGCCGGAGCTACTCCCCGTGCATATTGTTCCCCTGTTATCAATGGAGGTTCATTAATTAAATCAAATGATAATTCCGAAGAAGTAATCCCTTTATATCGTTGTGCAAACATACGCCACTGGTCAGCAAATAACAGTCTTACTTTTTTACTTCCGGAATCATCTCCCCAAAGGTCTAATTCTTCCTTGGGTGGATTGACACAATACCCCGGTCCCCGGTGAAGACAAAGATTGACATGAATCTTCCGCTGACGCGCCCATTGAATGACCTGGTCGATATCTTTAAGAGGTTTTTCATCATATTCTCCCGGGGAAATAGTCCAAATCCGGTAATCGGTAGGCAGCCGGATAAAATCAAATCCCCATTCTGCTATAAAGTCCAAATCCCATTCATAATACGGTTGATTCCATTCCAGTCTTCCTTTAATGAACTTTTCTAAAAGATTAAACCCTCGCCATCGGGGAAGCCGGGTGTAGTCAGGTTGTTCGCTTTGTGTTGAGTTCAATTTATTCATTTAAAGTACCTTTTCGTTGAGAATTTATATATTTTTAAGAATTTCGAGTATAGCATAATTGCTGTTGGGAAAATGCCACATCCTCAACGCCATCCCTGCTCCAATAGAGGAGAACGGATGTTGCATATGAAAAATAAGAAGCCTAATTTTTGTTGTTATAAGAGTATCAGATTAGTCGTCCCTTTGGGGAGACCAGGGATATAATTGGCACATAATATATCGAAGGGTCTAATCTTAAAAAAATATCCCGCTAGAAAACAGTAACTGCGATAGTTAATAGTGCCGATGGAATTAGTAGTAACCGTAGTAGAAACACCCACAAAAACACACTACACTCTTATAATGTGGTTACTTACAACCGTATACCCGGGACAACTATTTTTGAGGGGTCAAACCCGGACCCAATAAGGCATTATCAATACAGAATTCGAATTTACCTGCTATAACACCCAATACGAATTGAATCCCTGCAACTTCCATAGGAGTTCCTGAAGCTTTATCATTGTTAAATATCGTAAATTGCTGCCATGTAGTTGAGATGTCTCCTGAAAAACCGTCGACATCTCCTCCCGCTGTGACCCATGTCCATTTAGGTCCTTGTTGAGTATAAGGTTGTGCTAAAACAGATATTTCCAGTTCATTTGAAAAACCCAACGCATAAAGACTCCAAACGGTATCCTTCCCCAAGGTAAAAGGAGGTTGTTTGCAGAAGATCTGTACATTGTCTTCAAAGGAAGTTGTTTTATTAACATAAACATGTAAACAATTTCCAGAATATCCACCAGAACCCCATCCAAGAATAATAGTACCGCTTTTTTTCCCACTACTCCATTGTGCCGACCAACCGGTCGTACTACTGGATTGAGAAAAATCAGAGTAGTAGTAACCAAAAACCGGGCAAGAAATTAAGACTATCAAACACGTTGTTAATAGAAGAAGTTTTTTCATATTCTATCCCCTTTCCAAAAAGTAAATCTCATCGATTTGAAAGTTTTATCATATGTTGATTTAGTATCTATCATTTTAGGAAAAGTGTCAAGTGCAAATGGATTTGTTGACAATTTTCCTGCTTTGACCTATTCTTTTTTAGTTAGGTCGTATCTATTATATGAGGAGAAAATTATGAAAAAATCCCTTTTGACAGCCATGTTCTTTTGCTTAACTGTAATCCCCCTTCTTGCCTTTACGGATGATTTTGAAAGTGGGGATGATTGGACAACAGTTTCCGGCTCAATTAATCAGAGTGTTAACGAAAACCATACCCCCGGTGGTATGTTTAGTCTAGAAGGTTTCGCAACTTTTTCACAACCGGCAGAAGCTGTTCGTCAGGAAACTTCCGCTGCTACAACTCAACGATGGAGAGTCGAAGGATATGTTTTTACAAATGCCGCCAATAGAGTTCAATTCGGCTGGTATGACAATAGTACAGCAGGGTTCTTACATAATGTGAATAATACCAATACATGGGTCTATGTGGCAGATACCATAAAATTTGTTGCCAATGATTTTGATGTGGATTTTTATGTGACAGGTATTGGAACTGATGCCTATCTCGACGATGTTGCTACTTATCAAATTCCAACCTCTATTCCTGAAGAATTTTGGAAAAACCTGTCCGAATAATCAGTTTCTTATTCCAAAATTAGTAAAATTGAATCTTTTGCGATTCCGAATTTTACGATTTAATCTATGTGACATTTTAATGTGTAATATAATCTCTTCTACGTGTCTCTGTTCTATAGATGCGGATTTATGCAAAAAGGGCAATTACTAATTCTTGACAATATCCTGCTGACGAAACATGATAAACACTACAGAAAACATAATCCTAAAGGAGATGTTCCATTAAAAAATTAGTTTTGTATTCCGGACTGGTGTTCGCACTTTTATCTTTCGTATTTAGTAATCTATTCGCGAATACCGAATGGCTATCTACCTCTTCCCTCAATACCGTGCGGACCACTCCTTACACATTTGAACAAAACGGGTTTTTATATGCCGTAGGTGGAGACGTTACCGGTGCAGATTATGAATATTCACCCATTAATCCCAACGGCTCATTAAATCCATGGACTTTGCTCAACGGATTTAGTTACATGGGCTATGACGGTATGGGAATGGTAACGGTTGATAGTACAATTTATTTTATTGGTGGTCGGCAGTTCGAGATTAATGATTATGCATATTCTGAATATGCTTATCATGCCACCATTACCCCTTCCGGACCCTTGACCTCTTTTGTGATGGAATCCAGTTTTCTTAATTTACCTCGCGCACATTTTACAACCGTCTATTGCAATGGATACATTTATGTTATAGGTGGAGTTTATTGTGATTTTGTTCTTAGCGTTTGTTTAGTTGGTTATACTGGTTCTGTCGAATATAGTCAGGTCAGCAGTAATGGAAGTTTAGGTCCGTGGAATTATACCAGTTCCATGTCATACAATGGCGGTATGATGTCTGGGGGGTGGGCGTCTGGTAGTACTATTTATGCCATGGGAAATCTAGGTACTATTGAAAAAGCCGACCAAAATCCTGATGGAACTTTAGGTAACTGGCAAGTAGCCAGCGATACAGTCCCGGATCCAGGTCCCCTGGCAATTACGCGGGATTCTTATGTTTATGTCGTTGGTAATGGCGGGTATAATTATAAAGCCGTTTTCGATCCAACCTTAAAAACCATCGGTACTTGGGTATCGGATACCCGAGCAGTGGTCGTACCTAGATTCAATCACAGTGTTGCCGCTGTATGGCCTCAACTTTATGTTTTAGGCGGTCAGCAATCTTCCGATTCAGCCTATACCCCAATCGTTGAATATACCAGTGATGAATATGTACTGACCCCGGTGGCTGGATTTTATGGATATCCGACAAGCGGGGTCGCGCCTCTATCCGTAAACTTTACGGACACCTCCGCCAACTCCCCCACTCATTGGAGTTGGAATTTCGGTGACGGTGGAACTTCTACCACACAAAATCCAACGCATCTCTATGCCTCTGTTGCTTCGTTAACATCCTATACGGTTCAATTAGTTGCTTCCAATTCCTTTGGCGTGAGTTCTATCTCTCAAACCAATTATATCTATGTAATAGATTCTGCCGACGGTCAAAATCCACTATTGGCGAATGTCCCGAGTCTAAAACTATTTATCGGTCAATCACTCAATAATGCTATCAATCTGGAAGATTACAATTCAGGTGGAAAAGTAAGTAGTTATTCGATTCCTGTTGATTTCCTGGGATTAGGTACTCTCAGTGGCAGTACTGTTAACCAAAACATGTATTCTGCCGCGACAGCCGATTCCGATGTCTATCAAATTAATGGATTATTATCCTCCAGTTCCTCCGGCAATAAGGTGAAATATTCCACTTATAAAATTTACAAATTACCCAAGGTTGGATTAACTTCCGGTTCCTCCTGGGACGTCAAGGTAGCCAATTACACGTACAATGCTTCCGGACCGGTAATTCCTCCCTCCTTTGGAAATGCCGGGGCTATTATTGTTAGTGACACGACCAAAATTACCGCCACTTGGGCCGGGAATACTATTGTTCATATAACTTCCCTACAAGCCTTTACGGGTGCTGAGAGTGTGGATATTATTGCGAGTACTGTATCCGTTCCTCCTTTCGATGATTTGGACAGGGAAAGAATTTGGGTATACAGCAATCTCCTCTCCAATGGAACTTTTGTTGCCGCTGCGGATACTGTTGTCTGGTCACCTTTGGAAACGGCACCCGGACGTAATAATATGGCCACTCAAAAATGGATCAGTAGTTATACTGACTCCGCAGGGACTCAAGCAAATGGGGTCTGGCAATTCACCTTTACGAACGCTTCTTCAGGTATCAAATCAACACCCAAAGTCTCCAATTGGATTCCTATGTTGAGTAATCAATGGTATACCATCCGCATGCGCGTGGTCGCCGATCAACCCAATTTTCATCAATCTCTCTTATTTGGGTACAACAATTACGTTGGCACAGGGCTGCAAACTGATATTGCAGCCAATATTTGGTTTGGCATACCCACCGTCTGGTCATGGCAGGAAACTCCCCTGCTCGTTCACGGAATCAGTACCGCTGGTTATCCGCAATTCCAGTTTAAAGCTGGCTCGGAGGGTAATGTCTATGTAGACGAAATCCAAGTCATTAATGCCGCACCTACGTTAGTGGATTCCGGTCGTTATCGCACCCGCATAAATTATCCTTACGGAGGTTTCAATACGGCGTCAGACACAACCGGTTGGGGAGAACAAATTTATCCCGGCGCGGGTTCTGTTCCGGGAATCTCAGTATCCAACGGACAATTGATACTTAATTTCTCCAATACCACATCGGGTCTGGGTCAGCAGGGAATTAAATGGACAGCCAATAATGGTTTGACGAATCAAGGTGCGTCGACCTATAGCGTAACTTCCGGTCGGCAGGTGGGGGTTCGAGCAACCTTGGCCATAGAGACCGGTGATTTCAACAGTCTCGGAATTATCCTTGTTGCGGCATTCGGTGTCCAAACCGCCGGTCAACAAGATATCAGTACACCTCCCAGCAACCTCTTGGCGGCCGCAGGTGTCGGTGTCCTCGTTGACGGAACCTATCGTACCGTCGCCTATTCCGTCAATCCCTACTATCAATTCCAATTCGGTGTTCGCAGTGATTTACCGGGTACCTTGACAGTCTCTACCGTTGACCTTGATACTGACCAAGACGACCCAAATTATGGTGACCCCACCCTCTTTCCATAACAAATAATTTCAATCAAGTCTCAAGTTAACTTACACATTTCCCCTCCTATGACAGCTATAGTATTATATTCTTATGTTTCTGTTTACAATAGTGGTTTGGGTATAAGCATAAATCACCTTTAATCTCCGTCTAAAAAGCAGACTCCGATAGGAGAACAGGTGATTTATGCCCATTTCTTGATACGAAGACTCCTTGAACGCAAAAAGCCCAAAGTTAAGATGACAGCCTAAAAACCCTGAAAAAAAATCCCCCCTTCCTAAATGCCCTGAAAAAGACCTGAAAGAGATTAAAAGGAGAAGTGAAAAAGTGACGGAGTAAATACGGCCTTGGTACGGAGACAGTGTGTAGCTGAATTTACAGTTTTAAAAGATGCATCGGGAACTTTTGCTCCACCTATTCCCGATGCCACCTTATTAACTTAGACTGTTGTCTAAGCGGAATTCCTTTTTTCAATTCCGCTCCTTGGTATGAACGAGACCCGTCTCGTTCATTACAAGGCCAATATGACCTGTCTGCCATTTCATGGAGATGATATAAATATTTACCATTTGGTAAAAGGTTGTTATCTCCAACAATATCAATCATTTTAGAATTCTTCGCCAATTGGCGAAATATTATTTTGAAGGATGTAAAAAGGGATAGGAGCGACCCTATGAGTCATCCGGGGAGTGTCTCCTTCATTGTCATTCATTTTCCCTAATCGTCATTCCTGCGAAGCCTGTCCCTGTGTGTTTCCACTGTGTCAGGAATGGGGTTCTTTCCTTTCCCGACGCCCCCCATACCAAAATTTGTTATAATCACAGAAATAATATGCTTTCGACTTTATTGCAAAATAGTAACTCCTGGTCACAACTCGAATCCCTTATTGCCAACCTCCCCACCGAACAACAACGCGGTGAAGCCTTTGAACAATTCTGTCACGCCTTCTTTCGTCTCGACCCCGTCTTCCAATTCCAACAAGTCTATCGCCACAAAGAAATCCCCTTGTCTCTCTTAAAACAACTCGGCTATCCCGGTATCCAAGACATCGGCATTGACGGCTTGGCAATCACCCACGACAACAAACTCACTGCCTATCAATGTAAATTCCGCAGTGACCGCAACCATACTCCCAGCCTTCGTGAACTCTCCACCTTCTTCACCATGTCCGATAAAGCCGATTGGCGCATCACCATCACTAATACCAATAATCTCCCCGCCTCCATCAATGAGCGGACCCGCCATAACCGTATTCTCTCTGACCGCTTGGATCAATTGGACCAAGATTTCTTTGACCGACTTCGCATTTATCTCTCGGGTAGGAGGGGATTCATCCCCGAACGTCAACCCAAGACTATCCGATCGCATCAACAAGATGTAATTAACCAAGCCCTAAAACATTTCCAGGAAAACTCCCGTGGTCAATTAATCCTTCCCTGTGGCACCGGAAAAACCTTAGCCGCCTTATGGATTGCCGAAAGACTTGGCGGGGTACGCATCCTCGTCATGGTTCCCAGTCTGGCGCTCTTGTCTCAAACCCTGCGCGAATGGGCAAACAATACCGCCTTCAAACCTTTTCGTTATCTCTGCTTATGCAGTGACACCACCGTGGACTTGGGCAATGACTCCCCCATCGAACACCTTTACGAAATGGATATTCCCGTCACGACGGATGTAAAAGTAGTCTCAAAATTTTTACTTTGTCATTGCGAGGAGCGCAGCGACGAAGCAATCTCGTGTTCAGTTCTTTTCTCCACCTATCAATCCAGTAAAGTCCTGTCGGAAGCCACCCTCCAAACAAAAACCACTTTCGATACCGCCATCTTTGATGAAGCCCATCGCACTACCGGGACCAAAGTAGGGGTATGGAGTTTGGCGCTGGATGATAAAAACATCCCCATTAAACGCCGTATCTTCATGACCGCTACGCCCCGTATCTACGCTCCTCATATCACTGCCAAAGCCAAAGAGAACGATGTCCTCATTTGCAGTATGGACGACCCCGCTGTCTATGGCACACCATTTTACGAAATGACCTTTGGCAAAGCTATTGAGAAAGATTTAATCACCGATTATAAAGTTGTCATCATCTGCGTCACCGATAAAGAAGTCCAAAAACTAATTGAACAACAAGGTCGGGTCATTATGCACGATGACACCGAATGGGACGCCAAAGCTTTGGCAAAACGTGTCGCTCTCGTAAAAGGCATCAACGAATATAAACTAAAAAAAATATTTACCTTTCATGGCAGAGTCGCAGGAGCCAAATCCTTCACCTCCACCGACTCCTCCTACGGTCTCAATAAAATCTTTGACCTACTCAATTCGTCATTGCGAGGGAGCGCAGCGACCGAAGCAATCTCGCCCCCTTTGTCATTGCGAAGGAGCGCAGCGACTGAAGCAATCTCGCCCCCTTTGTCATTGCGAGGAAGTGCTCTTTACGACGAAGCAATCTCGCTTTTAAATCCCCAATACTTCCACGTCAACGGCACCATGTCCTCCGGTATCCGCAACAGCCTTCTCAAAGAATTCAAAGACTCCCCCATCGGAATCATCAGCAATGCCCGTTGTCTCACGGAAGGTGTGGATATTCCCGCCGTAGATTGTGTCGCCTTCATTGACCCCAAACGCAGTCTCATTGATATCGTTCAAGCTACAGGACGTGCCTTGCGTAAAGCTGATTGGAAAGAAAAAGGTTATATCTTTATACCAGTAATCATAGACGAAAACACCGACCCGGAAGAAATGATTCAATCCTCTGACTTCAAAACCGTCTGGCAAGTCCTCCAAGCCATGACCGACCAAGACCAGCGTCTCCAAGACCTTATCTCCCATCTCCGTACCCTGCAAGGGAAAGGAGAAGAAAATACCTCCGCTTGGAAAACCGCTATGCAGGAATATCAAGAAAAAATTACCTTCTTCAACCTCCCCACCCAAATCTCACAATCCCAATTTACTGAAAAACTTTATACTAAAACTATCGAAATAACCTCCCAATCTTGGGACTTCTGGTTTGGATTAACAATAAAGTACAAGAGAATATTTGGATCAGCTAATGTGCCGAATAGGTATAAAACTCCAGAAGGCTATCTACTTGGAAATTGGCAAGGCAATTTAAGAAAGAATTATAAGAAAAATAAAATAGAAACAGACAAAATTCGTAGACTTGAGGAAATTGGGTTTATATGGAATCCTTTTCAGCAAGATATTTGAAAATGGATATCAAGAAACATTAATTTATAAAGAAAAAAATGGTAATGCAAATGCTCCTAAAGATATAAAACAACCGGTGGGTATGCTCTAGGAATATGGCAAAACATCAAAGAGAAAATTATAGAAAAAATAAATTAGAATCTGTAAGAATAAAGACTTGAATAAAATAGGTTTTGTATGGGATCCCTTTGATCAAGCATTTGAACGAGGATTTCAGGAAACCGTGAAATACAAAAATAAATATGGTGATGCGAATGCTACAATTGATTATAAAACACTCGGTGGGTTTAAGCTGGGTAGTTGGCAGAGTCATCAAAGAAATATCTTTAGGAAAGGTAAGTTAGATCAAGAACGGATTCGGAGGCTCGAAAAAGTAGGTTTTATTTGGAATCCTTTTGACCAAGCCTTTGAGCAAGGATTTCAAGAGACCTTGAAATACAAAAAGCAGTATGGAAATGCCAATGCTCCATTAAGATATAAAACACCTGTCGGTTTTAATTTGGGTATTTGGCAGGGGACTCAAAAAGGAAATTTTAAAGATAATAAATTAGATCCTCAAAGGATTCAGAGACTTGAAGAAATAGGTTTTGTTTGGAATCCTCTTGACAAAGCATTTGAACTAGGATTTCAAGAAACTCTACAATACAAAAAACGGTTTGGTAATGCCAATGTCCCTACAAGATATAAAACTCTTAGTGGGTTTAATTTGGGGGGTTGGCAACAATCTCAAAGAACAAGTTTTAGAAGAAATAAATTAGGATCAGAACAGATTCTGAGACTTAAAGAAATTGGTATTATCTGGAATCTTCTTGATAGTGCTTTTGAACAAGGTTTTCAAGAAACCCTTAAATACAAAAAGCAGTATGGGGATGCCAATACTCCTCGGTCTTATAAAACAGTCAGTGGTTTTAAGCTGGGTATTTGGCAAGGCACTCTAAGACAACGCTTTAAGAAGAATAAATTAGATCCTCAACGGATTCAGAGGCTCGAAGAAATAGGCTTTGTATGGGATCCATTTGACCAGTTATTTGAACAAGGATTTCAAGCGACCCTAGAATATAAAAAGCAATTTGGTGATGCCAATGCCCCTCAGGATTGTACTCTTCCTGGAGGATTTAAGCTTGGAATTTGGCAAAGCAATCTAAGAAATAAATTTAAGAATAGTAAATTAGACCCTCAACGAATTCAGAGACTAGAAGATATAGGATTTGTTTGGAATCCTCAAGAGTTAGTAATCAAAGAATCTTTTGAAAAAGGTTTTCAAGAAACGCTAGAATACAAAAAGCAGTTTGGGGATGCCAATGCTCCAGCAAAATATAAAGCTCCTAGTGGATTTAAGCTTGGTGTTTGGCAGAGCAGTCATAGAAATCGTTTTAAGAATAATAAATTAGTCCCTGAACGGATTCAGAGACTCGAAGGAATAGGATTTGTTTGGAATCCTCTTGACCAAGCCTTTGAACAAGGGTTTCAAGAAACCCTGCAATTCAAAAAGCAGTATGGCGATGCCAATGCCCCGCAAAGTTATAAAACGTCAAATGGGTTTAGGCTGGGGGGTTGGCAAAATAATCAAAGACAAAACTTTAAAAATGTTAAGTTAGAGCCTCAAAGAATTAGGAGACTTGAAGAAATAGGATTTATTTGGGATTTAAAACAAAGAAAGAAGAAATTATAAAATGTTATCTAATGAAGAAAAAGTAAAAAATATACGCATTTCGATATTAACACTTCATAAATATTTCATTTGGTCTGATCGTATGAGGGTTCACTTTTATAAAACAATTGAGGGAGGTCTTCCAATCAATGATCCTAATGTAATGTTTTCTAAAAAAGGAATTAATGCTAATCTTTACATGTCCTATTGGTACGCTAGCATGTTTGTAGTTATTGAAGGATGGCAACAGTTAGGTTTGTCAGACCCTAAAATAGATAATCTACTTAAATCTCCAAACGTCAAATTGCTTAAACATTATCGTCATGGAGTTTTCCATTTTCAAAGAAATTACTTTGATAAACGATTTATTGAATTAATAAGAGATGGTCAAAATGCTGTGAAATGGATAAGAGATTTAAGAGAAGAATTTAGCAGATTTTTTCTTGATTGGTTTAAACAAAATGGAAAATAATAAATAAGTTTAGATGCGATTGTAATAGCCGATTTCCCGACACCCATAAAACTAGGTATCCCCATTCACCCCGTTAGCCCTTGTATTCTTTCCTACAATCTGCAATTGACTAAGTCATCCCTGATTCTTTTTATCGGGACTGAAATCTAAAACTTGTCCTCGAATGTCCTAATCGAGGATCTGCAATTCCCCAACTCCTATCTCTTTCCCCCTCCTTAATTAAGGAGGGGGATTAAAGGGGGTGGTCTTTTTGACTTTTCCCTGTTAACTGTAAACTTTTCTAAAAGGAGATTGGACAATGGAACATTCATTTACCGCCGTATTTGAAAAACAAAATAAGGGATGGATTGCTTACGCAGAAGAATTACCCGGAGCAAATACTCAAGGGGGTACGATGGAAGAAGCACGTGAAAATCTCAAAGAAGCCATCGCTCTCATTATTGAATCCAATCGGGAATTGGCAGAACGGGAAATTAAAGGCAGGAAAGTTGTAAAAGAGGAAATTCTCGTTACCGTCTAATGAAACGGCACGCCCTTCTGAAACATTTAAAAGAACACGGCTGTCAATTCTTACGGGAAGGTTCACGGCACACCGTCTACTTCAATCCCCTAAACAAGAAAACTTCCACAGTACCCCGCCATAATGAAATATTCGACAATTTAGCACGTAAGATTTGCAAAGACTTGGAAATCCCCCGCCCCTAATAAAACCCGGTATCCCCATTCACCCCGTTAGACCTAGTATTCTTTTCTTGCTCACAAATTATTAAACTCCTCTTCCGATAAATGGGCTTGTTTGATAAGTTTCTTTAAGATTCCAATTCCCAACTCTCTGTGCAATGGAACAGATAGGGTATAGAGATAATCCGGTTTAATCATCATGACATGACTCCCTTTTTGTCGTGCGATAGTCCATCCCGCTTTCTGAAATTTCTTTACGGCTTGTGCACCGGAACACAAGCGTAACTTACTCAAACGGTAACCTCACAAGTCTCAGAGGCTTTTCGCTTCCCCGCTTTTTCGTTCATGACTTCCACCCACCCGGCGATGGCTTCTTTAATATTTCTTTTGACTTCCCGTAACGTTTTCCCCTGGGAGACGCAACCGGGCATGGCAGGAACTTCCGCCACATAATATCCCGTTTTATCTCTTTGAATTGTAATCCGTAATTTCATAAATTACCTCCTGCGATATTTTATCTTACAATTTGAGTAACAACAAGCTGTTTCCCGACGCCCATAAAGGCAGGCATCCCCATTCACTCTGTTAGACCTTGTATTCTTTCCTGCAATCTGCAATTGACTAAGTCATCCCTGATTCTTTTTATCGGGACTAAAATCTAAAATCTGCAATTCCCTAACTCCTATCTCTTTCCCCTCCTTAATTAAGGAGGGGGACTAAGGGGGTGGTCTTTTTGACTTTTGCCCCTTAATCTTGTAAACTTTTCTAAAAGGAGATTGAATAATGGAACATTCATTTACCGCTGTATTTGAAAAACAAAATAAGGGATGGATTGCTTATGCGGAAGAATTACCCGGAGCAAACACTCAAGGAAGAACCATGGAAGAAGCGCGTGAAAATCTCAAAGAAGCCATCGCTCTTATTATTGAATCCAATCGGGAATTAGCAGAACGGGAAATCAAAGGCAGGGAAAGCGAGATTGCCACGCTACGCTCGCAATGACAAAAAGTTATTCTGAAACATTTAAAAGAACACGGCTGTCAATTCTTACGGGAAGGCTCACGGCACACTGTCTACTTCAATCCGTTAAATAAGAAAACTTCCACAATACCCCGCTATAATGAAATATTTGATAATTTAGCTCGTAAGATTTATCCCTCATCCCTAATAAAAACAAGTGCCCCCATTTAAAAGGGGTAGTCTATCTCCTAAATCTTCATCTATCGTCAAGGCGCCCCGCTCCATTTATTTTCTGCAATCTGAAATCTAAAATCTGCGATTATATTTCTCCCTCCCCTACACAAATTTTTCCTTCTCCCTCTGGGAGAAGGTTGGGTTGAGGGTTGTATAATTGACAATTATTCTTACTCTCGATAAACTTCCCCATATATGAAAAAAATATTGATAGTAAACCCTGGTAGTACATCCCTTAAATATAAATTGATTGAATTTCCCTCTGAGACAATCTTATCTTCAGGGAAAATCGAGAGAATAGGTAGTTCTCTTAGTACGTATGACGTCAAAATCGGCAAAGTTCAATTCAGCGGTTCCCTTCAGAATTTGGATTATCGCTTGGGAGTAGAGTGGTTATTGAAACTATTGACCGGAAACGCATTCCCTCAAGGACAAGCTCTGTTGAAAAATATTACAGAAGTAAGCGCCATTGGTTTCAAGGCGGTACATGGAGGAAAATTTAATTCTAATCGCAATGCCACCCTATTGACGGAAGAAGTGATCTCTGAAATGGAACGGATGTTGCCTACCGCCTTGATTCATAATAAAGCGTATCTGCAAGCTATTCGATGTTTTGCCGAAGTAGCACCGGATATTCCACGAGTGGCTTTATTTGAACCTGCTTTTCATGCCACTATGTCTGATGAGAAAACCACTTATGGGATTCCGTATCTCTGGAAGGAAAATTGGGGAATCCGCAGATATGGATTTCATGGTGCTTCTCACCGCTATATTGCAACTCATACTCCTGCTTTACTTGGCTGGTCGGAACAGGATAAGAAAGAAAAAAGATTGGTTTCCTGTCATCTAGGCGGGTCATCTTCCTTGTGCGCAATTCGGAATGGAGAATCTGTGGACACGACCATGGGATTTTCACCCCAATCCGGGATTATTCATTCCACACGATGTGAAACTATTGACCCATTTGCAGTATTATACGCTCAAATGTGTTTGGGTATCTCTCCTGAGGAAGTTGGGAAAATTCTATGCGAGGATAGCGGATTAAAAGGAGTCTCCGGGGTCTCCGGCGATATGCGGGATTTATGGGATGCCGCGAAAAAAGATGTTCCAAGAGCTAAACTTGCATTGGATATATTTTTTTATCAGGTCCGTCGGGAAATCGCGGCGATGGTCTCTTCCTTAGCCGGATTGGATGTCCTGGTCTTTACCGGTGGAATTGGGGAAAATGGAATTCGCGAACGCTCTGAAATATGTCATGGACTGGAATATCTTGGAATCCAGTTGGATAACCATAAAAATGAAAAAGCACAGAATACCGAAGCCGATATTTCCAAGGATGGAGCCAACGTTGAAGTCTGGGTCATTCCCACGAATGAGGAATTGATTGTCGGTAGAGAAGTTTATAAATTAATCAAATGAATAGCCATTTTTAGTTCTATATTTTAATAAATTAACCTGCCCTCTATATATGTCAGAATCTTCTTTTTATATCCTTAATCCTGACTTATGACAACAAGGCTTGACATAATTGTTTTTAATAGAGTATAATAGTTTACAAGGTTAAATAATTCTATGGAATCACAAAAAGACATATTTGAAAGTCCCTCTGGAAAGATACTGCGTTATATCTTGGAACGCGGGGAATCGACGGTCAAAGATATTGAAGATGGATTACAGGTTACGCGCAATGCCATTCGGACTCAATTAGATCCTTTGGTCTCCCAAGGATTATTAGGGTCGCGTCTCGTAAAGAAAGAACGGGGTCGGCCTTATGCCGTCTTTTATGTTACCGATAAAGGCCGCTTTTCTTTGCCGAATCATTATAAGGATTTAGCCAAGTCTTTATGGGAGGAAATTTCCAAGATTACTGACACGAAGAAAAGAGAAGAAGTATTGAATACCATCAGCTCCAAATTGGCGGAAGATTATAAAAACAAGATTAGTGAAGGCACGGTCAAAGAACGCTTGGGACGGTTCGTCGCGGAATTAAATAAGGAAGGAATACCCTCGGAATTATCGGAAAATAAAGAAGGGTATGTTTGGAATGAATTCAATTGCCCGTATTATGAAGTCGCCAAAGAATATTCAGATATTTGCGCAATTGAATTGGAAATGATGGGAAAATTGCTCGGCTCTCCCGTAGAACGAAGCGAATGGTTGTTATCGGGTGCGGCAGGGTGTCAATTTAAAATGCGAAAAAACGTCAAATAAATAAATGAAAAAGCGAGATTGCTTCGCTGCGCTCGCAATGACAAAAGACAAAGGAAAGGAAAAAGTAATTATCATGGCGGGACATAAATTAGAAATCAAAAATCTGCATGTTGGAATTGAAGGAAAAGAAATTTTGAAAGGGGTAAATTTGACCGTCAATCAGGGTGAAATTCATGCCTTGATGGGGCCCAATGGTTCAGGAAAAAGTACCCTGGCGTATGCTATTGCCGGTCATCCCAAATATGAAGTAACCGAAGGTGAAGTTTTAGTGGATGGTGAAAATATTCTACAATTGGAAGCGCATGAGAGAGCCATAAAAGGGTTGTTTTTGGCGTTCCAATACCCCACAGCAATTCCCGGAGTTAGCGTGGCAAATTTCTTACGCTCTGCCGTGAGCGCGGTGCGCTTTGGGAATGGAAATGGTAAAGCAAAGCCTGCCGATGGAACGGCACCGGAATCCAATATGATTCCCATGCGGGATTTCCGTAAAGAACTCAATGACGCCATGAAATTAATGGGCGTGGATAAAGGATTTGCCAGGCGGTATTTGAATGACGGTTTTTCCGGTGGAGAAAAGAAACGCATGGAAATTCTCCAGATGAGTATGTTGAAACCGAAATTCTCAATTCTTGATGAGACAGATTCAGGATTGGATATTGATGCACTTAGGACGGTATCCGAGGGCGTGAACCGATTGGCCGGACCGGATTTGGGCGTTTTAATTATCACCCATTATCAACGTATACTGAATTATATCAAACCTCAATTCGTGCATATCTTCATGGCTGGACGGGTTGTCGAATCCGGTGGCCCGGATTTAGCGCTCCAATTGGAAGAAAAAGGATATGAGTTTATTCGTGAAAAATATGGGTTACAAATTGATTTGGGCGAAGAAGATAAAGTTGCACTGAAATTAGTAAAACAAGATTAGTTTTCGAACCTTTTAAGGAGGTAATTTTTTATGGCACCACAAGTTGAAGAAACCGAAGTAGCACCAGGAGAATATAAATATGGGTTTCATGATGACCGTGTAAATTCGTTCAAAGCCAAACGCGGTTTGAACAAAGAGGTCGTCGCTCAGATTTCTGAAATTAAAGGGGAACCGCAATGGATGCGGGATTTCCGCTTGAAATCTCTGGAAATATTTCGCAGTAAACCAGATGTAACCTGGGGTGGAGATTTATCCGAACTGGATTACGAAGAGATGTTTTATTACGTCAAGGCGTCTGATAAGGAAGGCCGGACTTGGGAAGAAGTTCCCGAAGATATCAAAAATACTTTTGAACGCCTGGGTATTCCAGAAGCCGAACGTAAATTCTTGGCGGGTGTCGGCGCGCAGTATGATTCCGAAGTCGTGTATCATAAATTGAAAGAAGATTTAGAAAAATTAGGTGTTATTTTTGTAGGTACGGATCAGGCATTGAGAGAACATCCCGATTTGTTTAAAGAATATTTTGGGACCATTATTCCACCGACCGATAATAAGTTTGCTGCATTGAACAGCGCCGTATGGTCGGGTGGAAGTTTCATCTATGTGCCTAAGGGTGTACATGTGGATATTCCATTGCAAGCCTATTTCCGCATTAATACGGAAAATATGGGACAGTTCGAACGGACGTTGATTATCGTGGATGAAGGTGCGTTTGTGCATTATGTCGAAGGATGTACCGCACCGACCTATTCCAGCGAATCACTCCATAGCGCTGTAGTGGAAATCATTGTCAAAAAAGGTGGACGTTGCCGATACACCACCATTCAGAACTGGGCAAATAACGTATACAACCTAGTCACCAAGCGAGCGGTTGCTTATGAAGACGCGACTATGGAATGGGTGGATGGTAATTTAGGAAGCAAACTAACTATGAAGTATCCTGCCGTATATATGCTCGGGAAACGTGCACATGGTGAAATCCTTTCAATAGCTTTCGCAGGAAAAGGACAACATCAAGATGCCGGCGGAAAAGTGGTTCATGGTGCTCCTTATACGACATCACGCATTATCTCCAAATCCATCAGCAAAGACGGTGGGCGTGCGTCTTACCGTGGACTCTTGAAAGTAGCGGATGGAGCGATTGGTTCTAAATCCAACGTAGTTTGTGATGCATTGATTTTGGATGATAAGTCTCGTTCAGACACCTATCCGTACATTGAAATTGATGAAAAACAAGTTTCTATCGGACATGAAGCGACAGTCAGTAAGATTAACGATGAACAATTGTTTTATCTAATGAGCCGCGGTATTTCGGAAGATGAAGCCTCGGCAATGATTGTTAACGGATTTATTGAACCATTGGTTAAAGAATTACCCATGGAATATGCCGTAGAAATGAACCGTTTAATTCAATTACAGATGGAAGGTTCCGTAGGATAAATAGAATACATTGGGTCACAGCATGCTGTGACCCTGCAATCGTAATTAATTCATTATGAAAAGTTGAGGTGAGTAGCATTGGCTTTGGAAACTGGAAATGTTGAATCAGTAAATAGAATCGGGACTACCCTGGGATTCACAAAAGAAATGTTCGAGTCTTTTATTAACTCTCGGAAAGACCCGGATTGGATTGTTCAAAAAAGAAAAGATGCATGGCAGGCGTATGAACAAATTCCTGTTCCAACCACCAATCAGGAAATTTGGCGGAGAACGGATATTCGCTCATTGCATTTGGGAAAATATAACACACCTGATTTCTCTAAACCGGCGGAAAAAGTAGATAAATTCGATAAACTCTCGGCAGGCATCAAGCAGGCAGTCGGTACAAAAAAAGATTATAACGCAATTATAATAACTAATAATGGACAAACCATATTTAGTGAAGCCGCCCCTACCCTTCCGGCAGGAGTGATATTTGAAGACATGGAAACCGCCGTACATAATCATAGGGAACTCATTGAACCTTACCTCTTTAAAGGAGTTCCAGTAAATGATAGTAAATTCGCTGCCTTGCATAGTGCATTTTGGTCGGGAGGTGCGTTCCTCTATGTCCCTAAAAAAACAAAAGTGGAATTGCCCTTGGGATTATTTACCACGTTATCCAATTCCGGCATAAGCGATTTTTCCCATCTGCTGATTGTCGTGGATGAACTTAGCGAAGTTACTTTGATCCATCGTTTGGCGAATACCGATTCCACTACAGAAGGATTTCATAGTGGTGTCGCGGAACTCTTCTTGAAATCCGGTGCACAAGTTCGTTATGTGGATATTCAGGATTGGAATTATCATACTTGGCATTTCTCTTCACAACGCACATTTATAGACCGGGATGCCCACCTGGAATGGATTGCCGTAGGTGTTGGAGCACAATTAGCAAAAACGGATTCCAATACTCATTTACGCCAACCCGGTTCACGTGTGGATATGTTGGGAATGATTTACACTTGCGGACGGCAGCATATTGATTACCATACCTTGCAAGATCACGATGCACCTCACGCCAGCAGTGATTTGCTCTATAATGGTGTGTTACGCGATAAATCTCGCACAGTATTCCGTGGAATGATCCGCGTTCATAAAGATGCTCAAAAAACGGATGCTTACCAAAAAAACAATAATCTCGCGTTGAGCGGAGATGCTCATGCCGATTCAATACCGGGTTTGGAAATCCAAGCCAATGACGTGCGTTGCACCCACGGGTCAACTACAGGTGAAATTGATAAAGACCAGATTTTCTATCTGATGAGTCGGGGAATATCGCAATCCGAAGCAGAACGGCTAATCGTAGAAGGATTTTACGAAATAGTATTACAGCGGATTTCATCGGAAGAAATTCAGGATAATTTGCGCAAAGTTTTACTGAACAAATTGGCATTGAGCCAAAAGTAAATAGGAACCCGATGGGGTATTGTTAAAAGAGGAGGATAATAGACATGACACGTAGTTACATTCATCCCGAAGTTTTAGTGGAAACGGATTGGGTTGCACAACACAAAAGTGACCCAAATATCCGAGTCATCGAATCGGACGAAGATATCTTGCTTTATGAGCAGGGACATATTCCCGGTGCGGTTAAAGTAGACTGGCAAACGGAGTTGCAGGATGCAGTCCTACGGGATTATATTAACAAAGAAAAGTTTGAAAAACTTTTGTCTGATAAAGGAATCGGCAATGACCACACTGTTGTCTTTTATGGTGACAAGAATAATTGGTGGGCGTGTTATGCCTTCTGGACCTTTAAAATGTACGGTCATGACAAAGCCTTGATAATGAACGGTGGACGAAAAAAATGGCTTGATGAAAAACGCGAAACGACTCGTGAAGTCCCCAAACACGCCAAAACTAATTACAAGGCGAAAGGACCTGATTACAGTATTCGTGCATTTCGAGATCAAGTTTTAAATCATATCAATGCGGGAAAACCCTTGATTGATGTGCGTTCTCCGGGCGAATATTCCGGAGAATTATTACATATGGAAAATTATCCGCAGGAAGGGGCATTACGTGGTGGACATATTCCGGGAGCCGCCAATATTCCATGGAGCCAGGCATGCAAAGAAGATGGTACATTCAAATCAGCAGATGATCTCTGGGCTTTATATCACGATAAGGCAGGATTAAAAGAAAGTGATGACGTGGTTGCCTATTGCCGGATTGGGGAGCGGTCTTCCCTCACATGGTTCGTGTTAAAATATTTATTAGGATTCAATAACGTCCGGAATTATGACGGTTCATGGACGGAGTGGGGAAATTTGGTCGCTGTCCCTATCGAAAAAACTTATACCGCTAAATAATAAATTACAAGGCTGGGTTGAAAGAAATGGCGGATAAAACCGAACGCGAAGAACAAATTGAAGTTATCATGGATCACTACGAGGATCCACGAAATTACGGCAAGATGGAAAATGCCACCGTCAGCCAAAAAGGGGGCAACCCCGGCTGTGGGGACATTGTCACCATGTATCTCAAAATCAGTCCTGATGAAAAAGTTGAGGATGTTTCTTTTGAAGGAGAAGGGTGTACCATCAGCCAAGCAGCGGCTTCTATCGTTACTGAAGTCGTCAAAGGAAAAACAATCCAAGAAATAGATGCGATTCCGCATGATGCCATTATTGACATTTTAGGCCGGGAGATTGCCTTGACTCGACCGAAATGCTCTACTTTGGGTATGAACACTGTGCGTGAAGCTATTCGATTATATCGAAGAAATTTGGTGCTGAAAGAATTACAATTACCGTCAGACCCAAATTTAACACCTGATAGTGACAAGTCTTGCCCATCACATTAATAAGCTTAGGAGAAATGAAGTGCCAGTATTAACAAAAGTTGGAACAATAAATAGTCTAAAGCCAGGACAAAAAATGGTTGTGGAAATTGAAGGTGTGCCGATTGCCTTATACAATGTCAGTGGAACATATTATGCGACAGAAGATGTTTGCACGCATGATGGCGGTCCTTTGGCGGATGGCGAATTGAAAGATAATGAAATCATCTGTCCTAGGCATGGCGCGCGGTTTGATGTCCGTACGGGCAAAGCCTTATGTATGCCAGCTTTTACTCCTGTGAATACATATCCCGTGCAAATTCAAGGCAACGATATTTTAATTGAATTTTAATATCTATAACACCTAATACATTTCACAAATATAACGAGGTCACTTATGGTAAATGAAGAACAAATTCGCAATTCCTTACAAGTTGTTGTTGACCCAGAAATTGGTATGGATATAGTTAATCTCGGTCTCATCTACGATGTGAAACCCGATGAAACAAATGGAAAAGTGGATATTAAAATGACCCTCACAAGTCCTGCCTGTCCCGTGGGACCCCAGATTGTCGCCAAAGCCAAAGAGGTTGTCGCCAAACTGGATGGCGTCAAAGACGTCAATCTTGAAATCGTCTGGACTCCCGCATGGAACCCGGAAATGATGACCGAAGAAGCAAAGGATAAACTCGGAATTTATTGATTTTCAAAATTTCTGCGATACTCATGAAAACCCAATAGAAAACTTTACCACGCTTTTTTTTACGCCTCTAAATAAACTTCCTTGCCGAATTATTTCAAAATTTCAAAAGCACTTGACATCTGCTAAAATCCATGTATATTGACATAATAGAATTAAATTCAATAAGGATTATAAATTGATTATGGAAGTAAAAGAAAAATCCATCCCTAATAACCGGTTACCGCCATGGCTCTATCGAAAATTGGCTCCGGCAGGAAATACTCATTTTGTTGCGGAACAGATAACGGGATTAGGTTTACATACTGTTTGCGAGAGTGCGTTATGTCCCAACCGACAGGAATGTTGGTCGCGTGGAACAGCTACATTCATGATTCTGGGTGATGTATGCACCCGCGCCTGCGGATTCTGTAATGTAAAAAATGGAATGCCCTTAACGGTAAATCCTGAAGAGCCGATGAATGTTGCTCACGCCGTTAAACAACTAAACTTGCGTCACGTAGTCGTAACTTCAGTGGCGCGGGATGATTTAAAAGATGCGGGAGCCAACCAATTCGCTCAAACGATTAGGTCAATTTATACATTATGTCCATGGGTTACAGTAGAGGTATTAATACCCGATTTCAGTGGTAGGCAGGATCTCTTGGAAATTGTCACTAATGCCAAACCTGCTATTCTCAACCACAATATCGAAACCGTTCGCCGTTTAACCCCCTCCGTTCGCACCAAAGCAACCTACGATTCCTCTCTTACCGTATTACGTTCTGCACATGAATTATTGCCTGAATCCTATATCAAATCCGGCATTATGATCGGTTTGGGGGAATCGGATGATGAAATTGAACAGACAATGATTGATTTACTTCAGGTAAATTGTGATATATTAACAATAGGCCAATATATTCGGCCTTCTTTAAAACATATTCCGGTCATAGAATATCATACGCCGGAAAAATTTCGCTATTGGAAACAACATGGAATTCAATTAGGATTTAAACAAGTGGTAAGTAGTCCGTTAACCCGCAGTTCATATCATGCGGAAGAAATTTTACATAATCATTGAATGTTCCTATAAGGAGGAAAAATTATGGCAGTTGAAGTTACCCTGCCGGATTTAGGTGAAGATATTGAACACGCAACTGTCAGCACCTGGCATTATAAGGAAGGGGACAAGATTAATGAAGGCGATGACCTGGTCGAATTGCAAACCGACCGCGCCCTAATTCATATCCCTGCGCCGGCTACCGGAGTTCTTCTCGAACTTCTGGTGGAAGAAGGCGACCTGGTGGAAGTGGGCGAAGCTCTGGCAACAATTGATGAAGAATAATAGGTTCTATCGCAATAATTATTTGTTCCCGTAAAATCAAATCTCTTGGTGTATTCCATATTTTTCTAAATAAAAGGAGCTGTGTGTGAGTGTTCTTATTGTTGGTTCAGTGGCGTTGGATAGCGTTACGACCCCGTTTGGGGAAGTGAAAGAAATTCTTGGCGGATCGGCAACTTATGCGTCTTATTCAGCAAGTTTTTATTCACAGGTCAATTTGGTAGGCGTTGTTGGCAAAGATTTCCCCGAAGAAAATTTCAAACTTTTTAAAGAACGGAATATTTCCCTCGATGGGTTACAAGTAGAAAACGGCAAAACCTTTCGCTGGTCGGGTTATTATGAATACGACATGAATCAGGCACATAGCTTGAGTACTGAACTTAATGTCTTCTCAACTTTTCATCCTCATATCCCGGAACAATACCGCTCCAGTGAATATGTCTTTCTGGCCAATATTGACCCTGATCTACAAATTGAAGTTCTAAATCAAGTCAAAAGACCCAAACTGGTCGTTTTGGATACCATGAATTATTGGATTCAAAATAAAAAAGAATCCCTGTTAAAAGTCATTTCAATGGTAGACTTGGTCTTATTAAATGACGGGGAAGCAAGACAATTATGTGGAACACCCAATCTGGTAAAAGCTGCCAAAATCGTTTTATCTTATGGACCTAAGATTGTCATTATCAAAAAAGGGGAACACGGCTCCATCATGTTTACCCAATCCACTGTATTCTCTGCACCCGCCTATCCCCTCGAAATCATCTATGACCCTACTGGCGCAGGAGACACCTTTGCCGGAGGTCTTATTGGATATCTCGCGGCGTCTGGAGACCTTTCCGATAGTAATCTTCGACGGTCTGTAATTACAGGTAGTGTTCTCGCATCTTTCGATGTTGAAGATTTCAGTCTTAACCGATTGAAAAAATTGACCCAGGACGAATTATATTCTCGATACCATGCATTTCAATTATTAATACATTTCGATGACCAGATTCTTAAGAATGGATAAATATCATGCATAAAATTTCTATTGGATTATTAGGCTGCGGGACCATTGGTACAGGTGTTGTTAGGGTCTTGCTTGAAAAACACGACTGGCTTTTGAAGACCACCAACCTGGATTTGGAATTTACACGAATTTGTGAGATCGATAAAAAAAGATGGAAAGCCTTCAATATCCCTCAATCCAAATTTACCACTAACGCCTATGACGTCATTAATGATCCCGCTATTGATATCGTTATCGAATTAATTGGTGGGACAACTATTGCTCTGGAATTTATCCTGGCTGCGTTAAAAAATAAAAAACACGTAGTCACTGCCAATAAAGCTTTATTGGCAGAACATGGTCAAAGAGTTATGTCCTCCGCAGTACGCAATCAGGTTCAGATCGCTTTTGAAGCGAGTGTTGGTGGAGGCATTCCTATCATTCATGCCATGAAAGTGGGTCTAACAGCCAATCGGATACAATCTATTCTCGGAATTCTCAATGGAACTACCAATTATATTTTGACCCGGATGACTCAAGAAGGTGCTGATTATTCGGAAATTTTAAAGGATGCGCAAAAACAAGGTTATGCGGAGGCTAATCCAACCTTGGATGTTTCCGGCAGCGATGCCGCTCATAAAATTGCTATCTTATCTTTTTTAGCCACCCGCAGTTGGGTCAACATCAAAAATATATATACTGAAGGTATTACGGGAATTACCGCACAAGATATTCAATATGCCGCAGAACTCGGTTATATTATCAAACTCCTGGCAATTGCTAAAAATACCGATAACGGATTGGACGTCCGTGTACATCCTGTCATGCTGCCAAAAGATAACCTTTTGGCTTCAGTAAATGGCATATACAATGGAATCATGGTCACAGGCGACGTGGTAGGCACGACCATGTTCTATGGTCGTGGTGCCGGTATGATGCCGACCGCTAGCGCCGTGATTAGCGATTTAATTGTCTTAGGCAAACAAATCGTTAACAAAGAAAAATCTACGCAACCGGAGGCCATAGAATATGGTTATATGCCTGTCAAATCCATCAGTCAAATTATATCCCAGTACTATTTGCGTTTCAGTGTCATTGATAAACCGGGCGGACTCGCCACCTTGGCAGGCATTTTAGGTAGGCATCAGATTAGTATCGCCTCCGTGATTCAGAAAATCCGCAAAGCCGGAGACGCTGTTCCGGTCATCATCATGACCCACGAGGCAAAAGAAGAATCTCTACAAAAAGCGATCAAAGAGATTGACCGATTGCATGTAATTAGGGGAAAATCATTTATCATTAGAGTAGAAAGCTAATATATGACAACAGAATTTATGGCTCAAAAACCTTATGTATACTGGCAAGGTGTAATTCATCATTATCGTGAATTTCTTCCGGTTTCTGATTCAACCCCGATTATCACCCTCAATGAAGGCAATACACCTTTAATCCCCTGTTGTAATCTCGTAGAATATCTCGGTAAAAAGATTAAACTATATTTGAAATTCGAGGGTATGAATCCCACCGGCTCTTTTAAAGACCGCGGAATGACTATGGCAATCTCTAAAGCCGTTGAAGCGGGTAGTAATGCCGTCATGTGCGCTTCTACCGGCAATACCTCTGCATCTGCTGCTGCCTATGCCGCACGCGCGGGCATTACTTGTATTGTCCTTATCCCAGAAGGGAAAATTGCTATGGGTAAATTAGCCCAAGCGATCATGCATGGCGCTAAAGTCATTCAGTTACAAGGAAATTTTGACCAGGCACTAAAACTCGTTCGCACCATCACCGATAAATATCCCATTACCCTCGTCAATTCTGTTAATCCATTCCGCATCGAAGGACAAAAAACCGGCGCCTTCGAAATTTGCGACCAAATTGGGAGACCACCTGATTATCATTTCATCCCCGTTGGCAACGCCGGCAATATCACCGCCTACTGGAAAGGATACAAGGAATATCACTCCTTCGGAAAAATTAATTCTCTTCCCAAAATGATGGGCTATCAAGCTGCCGGTTCCGCTCCTATCGTCGAAAACCGAATTATCGAGAATCCTCATACTCTGGCGACTGCCATCCGCATCGGTAACCCAGCTTCCTGGAAACAAGCCGTCGCTGCTTATCAAGAATCAAAAGGAACCATTGATAAAGTCACCGATGATGAGATTATTGAAGCCTATAGTCTTCTGGCAAATAAAGAAGGGATTATGGCAGAGCCTGCCTCAGCAGCGTCTCTCGCTGGCTTAATTAAAGCTATTAAGGAAGACAAGATAACCGATGGAGATACAATAATTTGTACTCTCACAGGCCATGGACTCAAAGACCCGGACCGTGCCATAACTGTAGGCAAACCACCCGTCACCCTACCGGCTGATTTGACTCAGATTGTGAAATACCTTGGCTTTTAAACCTTCTTGAATATTAAATTTGACATTATCCCCATTCTCAGGTAAAACCTTAATATCGTTTATAGGTTATATTTTGTAAAGGAGTTATCATGAATAGTCGAAAATCTTATGGATTAGCTTCATGGATATTGGTAATTATCACGTTAATTTTCCTTTTTTTAACCATTGCCTTTGCTGCACAAAATATCCGGTTACGACTGCAAATCCATCAATTGGAAGACCAAATCTCTCAAGCCACCGACCAATCCGCTGACTTGGATTCATTGAGGACTCAAGTGGACACATTTAAAAAACAAAATCAAGACCTTTCCAAAGAGTTGGATTCCAGCAAAGATACTTTGAATTCTCTTCAAACACAATTGCAGAAAGTCACACAACAAGCCCAAACCGATAAAAAAACAGTTTCCAAATCTTCCTCCCGTCGACGTAGACAATAAACACTTAATTACCAAAAAAGAAAAGCCGGGATCTCGAATCTTTCAATCCGAATTCCCGGCCTTAGTAAGCCATGGTACAAAATGTTATTTCCCGACTAAGGCTACCCGTAAAGCTTTGGCAACACGAATTTTTACACGTGTTTTGGCTTTAATCTGAATAGCTTCACCAGTGGCTGGATTACGACCCATCCGCGCTTTAGTCTTAACAATCTTCACGATTCCGAAATCCGGTAATTTGGCTTGTCCGTCTTTCTTCACCGTTTTAATCACTGCTGCAATCGTTCCTTCATAGATTTCGCGTGCAGCTTTGCGAGACACTTTCGCGCCTGTGGCTTTATTGGCTGTTGCCGCTATATGATCAAACAGTTCTGACTTCGTCATCTGTACACCCCCTTCCTTTCTGAATTTATCTCATTCTTCCAATCGTCCTACATAATCTAAACATTCTAATGTGGCTTCCCGGATAATCGCAACCTTTTCCCGTGTGGTAATTTCCGGATGAATATAGGGGTTCCGAAAATGCTGTAATCGAATTAACTGATGCGCCAATCGTAACACATCGTCCTCTTTCGATATACCTTTTAACCCCAAAGGATTATTTACTTCCACTTTCCCGCGAGAATAAACTAGTTCATAATTCCGACCAAAACATAATACCAAAATCCCCATCGCTTTTAAACCATCCGGCTTATACCGGTCCCCATGTTGTATTAATTTTTCTAAAACTTGTTTGATTTTGTCAACTTGAAAATCCAACTTTTTGGCTTGCTGTAATCGCAACAATTGTTGTTGATAAAATAAATCTATGTTTTTCATCCGATTATCAAACATCTTTTCCACTAATTCGCGTATCGTACTACTCTTTAATAGTTTGGGTAATTTATATTGAAGCTTGGATTTTGTTTCATTCTCTACGGCAAAACAATAGGAAAATCCGATATTCCGGCTAAAATCATATCCCCCAGGAGCCATCTCTTGATAACGAAACAAAAATTCTGCCGTACGCAAGGAGTCCATAGATTCCGGTTGCAATTGGTTATATCTTTTCAAATCTTTATCAATGTTAATTTCTAATATACCGGCTTGTACCTGACTAGTCACCTTGACTTGTTCAATAACCGCTCGTGATTCTTTCGCCATCGTCGGTTGCTGCAATGTAGATAAAATATCAAAAGCCTCACCTTTGACATAGGAACTTACTCGCTCATCTGAAACCATATCACGAATCCTATGCAAAGTCTCATCGTTTGATCCCGTGGTAGAAGACTCTCTCCAAGATTCCAATAAGGTTAACGCTTGTTCATCGGTTCTCTGCCGTTTCATCGCTTGATCCAATAAAACCGGTAAGGATTCCTTTTCCTGTCCCGCTTGTCCTTTACTCAAAACATACATGGCGCCAAATTCTTTTGCCAACGCACCTTCATCAAAAGTACCTACGGCAGATATTAAGATTACTGGAAGAATAGGATAATTTTGCGCCACCTGCCGGATTAAATCCAAACCTTCGGTGCGGGTTCTCATATCCAAATCGGTAACTAAAACATCCGGACGATTCTTCGCCAAACTTTGTAAAGCGCTTAAACTATCCTCTGCTTCTGATACTTCAAAATGCTTTAATTCTAAATTTCGTTTCAAGGCATTTCGATACATGGGATTGTCATCAACTAGTAATACTTTTCCAGCCATATTGTATAATTACCGTTTCGAGTAGTAAACATGCTATCACGAACCACTTTTCAAGTCTATAGACTAAACCTTATTCACATACAAAAGATGCTTTTATTTTTCTTTAAACTTCCTATTTGTTTTTCATTAAAAATAAAAAATTCTGACCTATATCAAACTTGGGAATAGAATTTACTTTAACATTCTTTTCTCTCACCGAATAAATTAGATAAATTCTTGTGAGATAACTTCTATTAAATCAATGGGATAAATCAATTAAGGGATAATGGGTAGGGAGATGATGAACTCAGCTCCCCCGGAAGGATTATTTTTTGCTGTAATAGTACCTTTATGAATTTCACAAATTATGGTATAAACCCAGGCAAGTCCAAGTCCACCAGCAGCTTTTTCTTTTGTGCTATATCCAAATTGAAATATGCGCTGGGTTTCACTTTCAGGTAACGGAGACCCGTCTGTGCGTCGGAGACCTGGACCGTTATCTTTCACAGATACCACTATGATTTGTTTAGTATCATCCAAGGTAATATTTAATTCAATTAAACCGGAAATGGGGTGATCTGCAGAAGATTTTTTAATCGCATCCAGCGAATTAGTTAACAAATTAAACATTGCCAATTTGAACAAACGAGGTTCCATCGTAACGCTGGAAAGATTATTCATAAAGTGTGTTTGAATTTCAATTCGTTGGGTCGTTGCCCGACGAAATAATTGCACCAAACGGGTCAACAACGGTTCCAGAGAGACTTTCTCGAACACCGGTTTTTCCAAATACATAAAAGAACGATAGACATCCACAATTTCTTGTAACAATTGGGTTCCATGATTGAGTCCTTTCAATGATTCGTCCACAGCATGATGATTTTTTTCCAAAAATGCTGAATTCAAAGAGTCTGACTGATTTTGAAAAACCGTTTGTAACGTATCCAAATCCCATCGAATGCTGGCAATAATATTAGTCACGTCATGACCCAAATTCCGTGCCAGATGAATACTCACCAGAGATTTCTCCTGTTCCACAAACCGGCGTTGTAATTCCTTGGACTGAATGACCAATCGGATTTGTTGAGCCAATGTCACCAACGTGTTATTATCTTTATTATTACTCGGCGATTTTATTTCATTTTGAATAACAGCCAAATACCAGGAATCCTTGGCAACGGTTTCAATCTTTTTCATCACAGCAGATTTTCCGTCGATTTTTCCATTCACTAGATTTTGTTCTATCATGTCAATATTTTTTCCTATTTTAAATTCAATGGGGACATTCCCATCCAATGGATCTTTTTGAGGTTTTATGATTTCAATAGAGTCCTTACCATTACTTTCCTGTAAGCGAAGCAGATAAGATTGTGGAAATATCTCACGAACCATCTCCAGAGATTTTACTAAAATCTGGTCAATATTCAATGTTGGATTTGTTGCTACTAAATCAATCATCCGGAGATTAATGTTTAAGAGATTTGTATTCCGTGCCATCTGATTATAGGCAGTTTCAATCAAGGTGTGCGGATTCTCGATATTGGAGG
The DNA here is from genome assembly GCA_963768165.1 of uncultured bacterium. Lineage (GTDB taxonomy): Bacteria > UBP4 > UBA4092 > UBA4092 > UBA4092 > CAVYHJ01. The sequence goes on from CAVYHJ010000026.1 coordinate 667,497, forward strand.
CGAATTTTTCTTTAATCCCTTCCAATTTATCAATGACCCGACGAAAAGGAAGAATAAACCAATATAAGCCAGCGATGTAAAGACCGAATAGTGCAAGTAAGATTGGGTACACTTTCCAACGATATTTCGTCAAGATATTTTCTATATTAGGATCGTTGACTGGTGAAGTATAGAACATAACAATACCTCCCGAGTCAGGTTGGGCTAAATCGAACGGCCGCTTACTGTATTCAGAAAAATTCTTGCTGAACAGGGAGTTGTTCAAAGTATTCATAGTTTTCAGTTTCTCAACGTTCTGCGCATTGACCAACGTATGTTTGGCATCTGATTTCAATTCAATTTTGTAAATAATACTCTGGGGATTGTCCACGATTTTTTGAAAATCCTTCTGGACTTTTGCGATATATTCTGCCAATTTATTCCCAGATAGGGTTTGCAACGTGCCTTTTATTTGATCTACATCAAACCGATATAATTCCGAAGAAAATCCAATATTTTCAATAATATAGTTTTTCTTTTCGACTTTGAAATTCTGATCCGAGTAATAAATTACCAGACTTAAAGAAACAATTAGTCCAATGGTCGCTAATAATAAAACTACATTTTTTCGGAACGCGTGTTTTAGATTGGCGGGGGTGGGGAGCATAAGATCAGGTATCTAGGAATGTCAAATTTATTTGATCTTTAAGATCATTGAGTATTTCCATGACTTCATTATAAAAATCCGGTGCAATCCAGAATTGAACCAGACCCTTTTTGGAATCATCCGTTCGCATGAGAACAAAGCCTGGATACCCTTCGAGAATATCCGATAAAAAACAAATCTCGTGAGGATTTATTCTACAGCGCCGGACAATAGTATCTCGCGGAGCACTGGACATAGAACTATTTTACACCAAGTAGAATGAACTTGGGTAAACTCGGCCAAGGAGAGTTTTATTCAACACCGGAAACGGATATCCCTTGTTTGACTTCCCGTGCTTTGACACCGGCAAAAATGCCTTGTACCGAAAGTTTAAATTCGTCAGGGCTGGTGGCGGCGGCAATAGCCTCTTCATACGTGATTAAATTCTGTTGATAATGCTTGACCAGAGATTGGTTAAACGATTGCATCCCGACATGTTCACCCTCTTCAATAAATTTACCCAGGGCGGTAGTTTTCCCTTCCAATAACAATTTTCTTATGCTGGGAGTTACTAACATGATTTCTAGTGCCGGAATCCGGCCTACTCCGCTGGCTTTGGTTAATAACCGCATGGAAACCACTCCTTTGAGACATAAGGCTAATTCCATACGAATTTGTTGATGTAAATATGCCGGGAAATAATTAATAATACGTTCAATAGTAGTGGTCGCATCTATCGTATGGAGCGTTGAAAAGACTAGATGACCAGTTTCCGCTGCCGAGATAGCCGTTGAAATTGTTTCCAGATCGCGCATTTCACCGATCATGATAACATCAGGTGCTTGACGAACAACATGACGTAACGCTTCGGCAAAAGAAAGGGTATCTATACCGACTTCACGTTGATTAACAACGGACATATTATCTTCATGAAGAAATTCAATCGGGTCTTCCACACACATAATATGGCATTTTCGAGTGTTATTAATATGATTGATCATAGAAGCCAGTGTTGTAGATTTTCCACTTCCCGTGGTCCCGGTAACTAATACTAATCCTCGCTGTAACTCCGCCAATTCCCGAATTACCGGTGGCAAGTTCAATTCTTCAAATGAAAAAGTTGGCCGTTTAACCAACCGGAGCACTACACCGACAGTACCTCGTTGACGAAAAATATTCACACGGAACCGGCCTACACCGCTCAACCCATACGCCAAGTCGAGTTCCATGGTTCGTTGGAAACGTGAACGTTGATCGTCATTCATGAATTGTCTGGCAAGGTCTTCGGTATCTTCAGGTTTTAACGGGGAAGCTTTCATGGGATAGATTTTCCCGTCTACTCTCATAACAGGTGGCCGTCCGACTTTTAAATACAAATCAGAAGCATTAGAAAATGCCATTTTTTTCAGTAATTCTTCGATTTCCACTTGTCTGAACTCTTCTTTTTAACAGATTTTACTTAAAATTAAACTATTTACGGAATTATAGTATGAGTTGATAAAACTAGCAAGCTTTTACCTTAACATAAAAACGGAAGCCATTCGACCCGATTTCTTACCGTCACGTCGGTGGGAGTAAAATAGCTCTTTGTCATGCTGAGTACAATAGGGTGTTGAAAAAATTGAGGCTATTGGAATTCCGGCGTTTTGCAATTGTATTCGATTTACTTCAACCAGGTTTAATTTGTCTCCTTCAACCGCACTTATGTGGTCCCCATATTCTTCTGAAAATTCTTTGCGAAGGTCATCACTAACTTGATAACAGCAGACATGAATACCTGCTGAAATCCACGCGGACATACTTTCCGTTTTTGAATTGTAACACTTTTTCATGGCCTGTACTGTTTCAAAAACAATGTGTGATTTTGTTCCCCTCCACCCTGCATGAACCAAACCAATGGCAGGAGTCGCCCGGTCCAATATAAATATCGGTAGACAATCGGCCGTCAAAACTGCCAAAGGAATATTCTTTGACCCCGTTACCAGAGCGTCGGTGTTGGCAATCCGACGAATATTATCTTTTGAAAAGGATTCAATTAATTTTGTATCCACAATCGCCACATTATTACTGTGGGTTTGTTGAGCGTAGACAACTTCCTCCAGAATTATACTCATAGTTTTGAAAAACTTTTCTCGATTTTTCCCTACAATTAAAGGATCATCTCCCGTTGACAGACCCAAATTCATTGCATTGTATTCTCCACTACTATATCCCCCCAGACGCGTCGAGGTGGCATGGATGACTTGATGAGTGGAGGAAAAAAATTTATTTTGAAGGACAACCGTCCCGTTGGGAAAAGAAACTAATTCATCTAATGTCTCCGAATGATTAGACATTCGTTAATATGTAGACGACTAAAGCGAGAACGAACATTCCGCCCACTAGTTGAGCAAAGACCCATGCCGCATGTTTAAACTGCTGCATGGGAGAACCGGGAGTTACCAGAAAAACTACCATGGAAATGACAATAGCAATTATAAAAAAATAAAGAATATTCATCATTTTTTCTTACCTTGAGATTGAGTTTCAATTTCATCGCGGTATAAATCCCATACATTCATAACTACAAAAACATTTAGGGAACCGGAGACTACCATAAATAATGTCCCGGCCTCATAGGTACTCAAAGAAATATCTCCAAATTTAGCAAAAGGCATTAGGTTGAGAAAAGTCATTATTCCATTGCCTAACCCAAATATAAAGACCAAAATATTTACAAAATTGAATTCCTGGGAATGAATATCGAAAATCGGCAGGGCAATCTCGCCATGCAATGCCATCCCCCCTAAAAACAAACCATTCAATAGTATAAAAAATGCCAGCCCTTTAAGATATTTTCCGGTGAGCCAATGACCCGCGCCGGGTATCAGCCAGCCAAAGATACAAGCTGTAACCACTTTCGACTTTTGCTGGGGTGTCAATTCGATTTCTGGTAAATCTTGTACGTCTGATTTTGGTTTCGTGCTCAACTGAAATCTACCTCCGATGAATCGCCGACATTGAGTTTATGCAATTTACCGTTGACGATGGCATTATCCCCGATTAATGATTCCGTTAACAAGATATTTTTTACAACGGCATTTTTATTAATAATTGTATCTTTGATAACGGAATTCGTTACAATTGTGTTATCCGCGATAGAGACATAGGGACCAATTACTGAATTTTGTATAGTGACTGATGGGGCAATGGAAACCGGTGGGATAACGATACTCCCGGGAATGGAAGTCTTTTTTTTAAATTCATCCAGTAGGAACCGGTTAGTCTGCAATAAGGTTTCCAATTTCCCACAGTCATACCATCCGTCTACAAGAAAAGTTTTCATCTTTTCCCCGCGTTGAATCATCTCTTGGAAAGCATCCGTTAATTGATATTCGCCTTTGGTACGGATATTTTTTTGAATTAAATCTTCCAGACATTTAAATAATAGACGGCTATTTTTAATGTAATTAATTCCCACAATTGCCAGGTCAGTAGGCGGTTTATCCGGCTTTTCAATCATGCTCTTAATAAATCCATTGCTCATTTCCACGATTCCAAACCGGTGAGGGTCACGTACGCTTTTTACTCCAATCGAACTATATTGGCCTTTTAAGACACTCCGCAAATCTGCCTTAAATACTGTATCCCCATAGATAATCAGAACCGGCTCATTCTTAATATGTTTACGAGTCAAATAAATGGCATGACCCAATCCCAATAACTCTTCCTGTTTTATGTAATAGGCTTTGAAACGATACGTTTTATCCACATACTCCTGAATCATATCACCGAGATAGCCGGTAATAAATACAATTTCTTTTACACCGATACTTTCTAATTCATCGAGAATATGACCGAGAATCGGCTTTCCCGCCACGTGAATTAGCGCTTTAGGAACGGTATGTGTATGCGGTTTAAGACGAGTTCCCGCTCCAGCTACCGGTATGATTGCTTTCATTAAATAAATCCTTTTTTATCAAATTTATAGAACTTTCAAATATATCACAGATAATCAAGTGTCTCAAAAAGATAATACGAAATTGGGAGAAAAGACTAATATTCTTGGCACATTTTATCCCGGAGGCCAGGACATTTGCCGACCACCTAATAAATGCAAATGAATATGATAGACCGCTTGTCCGGCATCTTTGTTACAGTTCATCACCACACGGAATCCGGAAGAATCAATTTTGGCTTCCTTTGCTAATTGGTTGGCCACTAGAAAAAGCTGACCGACAATATCTTTATCCCCTTCAGAGATATCCAAGTTAGTGGCAACATGCTTTTTGGGAATAATCAGAATATGCGTGGGGGCTTGTGGATTAATATCATGGAAGGCATATACATTTTGATCCTCGTATGCCTTCTTACTCGGGATTTCACCTTTAATAATTTTACAAAATAAACAGTCTGAATTAGTCATAATTTTTACTCCTGTGACGAAAATCGTTCTTCTTTCCATGGGTCGGCATCGTTATGATACCCATTCGCTTCCCAAAATCCGCGGGAATTTTCCGCGAGAAATTCTATTCCATTAATCCATTTAGCAGATTTCCAAGCATATTTTTTTGGGATAATTAGTCGGCAAGGACCACCGTGTTCCGCGTTTAGCGGCATTCCTTCCCAACGATGGGCTAACAAACAATCCTCATCTAAAAAAACATCCAACGGCATATTGGTTGTATATCCGCCATAACAATGGGCCATGACAAATTTGGATTCCGGTTTGATCTTTACCAACTTGACTAATTCTTTGGTCGTCACCCCTTCCCATAAATTATCCAATCGGCTCCAAGTTGTAACACAATGAAAATCGGCTTTAATTTTAACTTGAGGTAACGCCATGAATTGATTCCAATCCAACTCAATCGGTTGTTCGACCAACCCGAAAAGCCGGAATTTCCATTTTTGTGTGGCTATTTTCGGTGTCTGTCCATAGGTGAGTACCGGAAAACCTGTGGTCAATCTTTGCCCCGGTGGAGTTCGTTTTCGAAGAGGATCATTCTCTTCTACTTTCTGAAATACAGACATCTTTCCAAACCTCGCTCATTATTATTTATAACTGACTAGGACTTATTCCTACCGCCACAATACTACAAGCCACAATCGGAGTGACTCCCAATTTCTGTGCTTTTTCATATAGTTCATTACTTTCCGTACCGGGATTTAGATAGACTTCCTTAATCCCTTTTTTCGCTATTTCTTCAATCACTTTTAAACCCACTTGTGGCAGAATATAGAAACTGGCTTGCTCAATGGGTCCGGGTACTTCCAATACCGACTTATACGCTTTCAACCCTTCAATCACTTCCTCTTTGGGATTAATAGGATAAACCGTATACCCCTTTTGCAAATAGGCCCGCACCGCCTTATTTCCAAACTTTTCATGGTTATTTGACGCACCGATGATTGCTATAGAAGGCATATTGTATTGTAGCAAATTTAACCAAAGCATGAAATAATTAATATATAACCATGCCCATTATTCAAGTAAATGAATTGACACGTGACTTTAGCGGTTTACTGGCCGTGGATAATATTTCCTTTGATATCAAAGAGGGAGAATTATTCGGCTTTTTGGGTCCTAACGGCGCGGGGAAATCTACCACTATCAAGATGCTCTGCACCCTTCTTGAACCAAGTTCCGGTACCGCGACCGTTAATGGATTTGATATTTCCCGTCAACAAAACGATGTCCGCCGGTCGTTAGGAATTATTTTTCAAGACCCCAGTTTGGATGACCGTTTAACCGCACAAGAAAATCTGGAATTCCATGCGATGTTATACAAAGTTCCCAAAGAAAAAAGATATTCTCGCATGGAGATGCTGCTCCGAATGGTGGATTTGGAAGACCGGAAAAATGACCGCGTCAGAAACTTTTCCGGCGGAATGAAACGAAGATTGGAAATCGCTCGCGGTTTATTACATTTTCCCAAAATCCTTTTTCTGGATGAGCCGACCATCGGGTTAGACCCGCAGACCCGTGTGCATATATGGAATTATCTCAACCAGTTGCGGAAGACCGAAGGTACAACCCTTTTCCTGACGACGCATTACATGGAAGAAGCCGAATATTGTGACCGTATCGCCATCATTGATAATGGAAAAATTATTGCCCTCGATACGCCCAAAGCCCTCAAAACTCAAGTCGGCGGCGACGTAATCTCCATTCGCACCGCTGACAATCTTCGTGCTTCGCAGGAAATTCAAGAAAAATTCAATATAGCGACAACCGCCGTGGATGGAACTTTGCAAATCCAGGTACCGGATGCCGCCCAATTTGCTCCACGGCTTTTGACGGAAACAAAAACCAAAATCGAGACGATTAATTTCCATCCCCCTACCCTCGAAGATGTTTTTCTAAAATTCACCGGTCGGGAGATTCGGGATGAATCGGCTTCGGCAAAAGATAAAATGCGCATAAGATTCAAAAATTCCAAACGTTGGAGATAACCTATATGGACTTTACAACCATTTATATCGTCTGGCTGCGCGATTTAAAACGTTACTTTCGCGAACGGTCACAAATCATGACAGGAATATTCCGTCCCATGCTCTGGCTCTTTGTATTGGGTCTGGGCTTGCGTCCGGCATTAAAAACCGTGGAAGGGGTGGATTATATTAAGTTCATATTCCCTGGCATGGTTGCCATGTCCTTATTGTTCGCCTCCATGTTATCCGCAATCTCGATTATCTGGGATAGGGAATTTGGGATTCTCAAAGAAATGTTGGTTGCGCCTGTCCCGCGCACTTCCATCGTCATTGGGAAATGTTTCAGCGGCGCCACTATTGCCACCATGCAAGGGTGTACCGTATTACTATTTAGTCCCTTCTTAAAAATACCCATTACACTAAGTGGTTTAATTCTAACGATTCTTTGGATGCTTGTGGTGTCCTTTTCTTTAACATCTTTGGGCATCCTCATCGCCTCTCGCATGACTTCCTTTGAAGGGTTCGGTGCCATTGCCAATTTCGTGGTCATGCCCATGTTCCTCTTGAGCGGTGCCATGTTCCCCATCATGGGCTTACCCGGCTGGTTAATGCTCCTCGTTCGGATTAATCCCGTGTCCTACGGTGTAGACCTTCTCCGAGGGATATTAATCAACCTCCATCATCTCCCCTATTTGACCAATATCCTTACTATTGTCGGATTTGGCATTGTCATGGTCTGGATTGCCACCATCGCTTTCAGCAAACGTACCTAACCGGTGATATCTCAAAGCTATTGCGTTCATTGAATACAACTTATCTCCAATAAAATCAACGATGTATACTTAAACTGTTCGATCCATTATTATACTGGAGGTGTACTGTTTTCCCTGTGGAGCAGAAACGAACCCAAAGCGGTCTTAAAGCGAAGCTAATACGGAGATGGGATGAAGGAGATCGATCTCCTTCATCCCTCCCTCAGAGTTTCTAATTTAATTAACGTGGTAACCTTGTCCTCGAATATCCTTAATCGAGGAAAGGAGGTGGGCTTTATTTATTTCTATATTTTTTAACTTTAAACTTTAAACCTTAAACCTAAAACCTGTTGTTCTATATTTATTTTAGCCCCTTTTTTCATTTTGTCAACACATATTTTTATTTTGAAATGCGTCGGGAATGGAACGTAGTGGATTTCCCAATGTCCAATACTCACCAAAGATAAATTTATCCTTTAGGCGCTATGTTTCTTGTCGATTTCCCTTTTCAATGGAATAAAACCTTTGTTTGACGTAAAATACCTTTCATGAAAAACAGAAGGTGTTATACTCTATTACCTATTGGATTATGGGTACTGGTTTTTGCTCTGGCTTGTTCCCTATTATCCGCCCAAGAAAATATTCCTGAACTGGTCAAGAAATGCAAACCCGCTATTGTCCTGATTACTACTTACGACACGGAAGGAAGCGCTTCGGCACAGGGGACGGGTTTCTTTATTAACAACAATGGCATACTGGTTACCAATCGTCATGTCATGCTGGGTGCTCATTCTGCCACTGTGCAGACCTATTCAGGTGAGACGTTACCGATTCTAGGAATTCTGGCGGAAGATACACAATGGGATTTGGTGAAAGTTCAAGTGGATACCACTCATCACAAATTCTTTTTTCTAACTATTTCTACAACATCACCCATAGAAGGGGAAAGGGTTATTGTCATTGGCAATCCGCTGGGTCTGGAAGCCACGGTCTCAGACGGTCTGGTATCTTCTGTCAGAACTATTCCCGGTGAAGGAGAATTTATTCAAATCACCGCACCCATCTCTCCCGGTTCCAGCGGTAGCCCTATTTTGAATTCCAAAGGCGAAGTCATCGGCATTGCTACCTTTATTATGACCGAAGGACAGAATCTTAATTTTGCCATTCCAGTGAAACGAATTCCATCATCTTCAACAAAATTAATTAAACTTGCTGATTGGACAGAAGGTGATACAAAGGATTGGCTGAAGTCCGCAGAAGGATTTTACTTTCAAGGAATCCTTAAAGAAGATTTGGAAAAATATCAAGAAGCCATTCCTTATTTTGAGGAAGCTGTAAAAATAAATCCTCTAAATGAAGAAGCTTTTTTTCAACTGGGATATTGTTATGATAAATTACGTCAATATGCCAATGGAATAAAAAATTATAAACAGGCAATTCAACTAAAACCAGACGATGAAATCGCACATTATAATCTTGGAGTGGCTTATAGACAGCTTGGGCGTTATACCGAGGCAATCGAGGAATATAAACAGGTGATTCAATTAAAACCCGATTTTGTTGATGCGTATATACCCCTTGGAAATGCTTATAGGCAGCTTGGGCGTTATGCCGAGGCAATCGAGGAATATAAACAAATGATTCAATTAAAACCCAATTTTATTGATGCATATATATCCCTTGGAAATGCTTATAGTGATCTTGGGAGTAATACTGAGGCAATAGAGGAATATAAACAGGCGATTCAATTAAAACCTGATTTTGCCGATTCATATATATTCCTTGGATTAACTTATGGAATTACAGGAAATCGTAGTCAAGAAATAGAGGTATATAAAGAAGCGATTCGAATAATACCAGATAATGCACAGGTACATTATTATCTTGGATTGGCTTATAAGTATATCGAGGGAGAAAAGACAATGGAAGAATTTAAAAGGACGAATCGTCTAAAAACTGATTTTTCTAAGTCAATGGAAGAGTTCAAGCAAGCGATTCGTCTAAAATTTGATTATGCAGAGGCACATTTTGAACTTGGGTTGGTATATGGCGCTTTAGGTCGTAATTTTGAAGAAATTGATGAATTAAAGGAAGCCGTTAGAATAAAACCTGATTATGTATTAGCGCATTATGTGCTCGGCACAGTGTATTTTTACGTGCAGCATAACCGCTCCGCTGCTTTAGAGGAATATAAAATCCTTAAAGATTTAGATAAAGATAAAGCAAATGAACTTTTTGATGCAATTTATAAATGACAATTGCAAAGATGCGAAAAATTAAACGTAAAACAGTCGTATCGGCAGAAAGAAAGTTAAGATGGTTAAATTGTGCCGATAGTTCATACTTAGCGACAAGACTCCTGTTTCGTTACGGAACAAATAAATTATTTAGAGATATTTATTATATGTCTCAACAAACAATTGAAAAATACTTTAAAGCATATAAGGTAAGTCAGGCGAGTCCATTTAAAGGAGGATACGATAAAGTTAATGAACCTCCAACTATTAAGAAAGAACAGTTGATTCCAGCGATGAAATATGTCGATGAGAATGAGGACCCTGCGAATTTGGAATTGATTCATGATTTAGTTAAGTTACTTAATATCTGTGCTAAGATGCAAAGTGTATTTTATACTATTAAAGAAAATCCTCAATACATGGAATTTATAAAAGAAATAAATCAATATGATACTTGGAGGTATCCTGAGGACGGAAATCAGATAGAAAGTCCCGATATTGGAGAAGTTAGTATAACAAAACTTCATATATTTGATGCTATTGTTTGCAATATTCGTTCTTGGACTGCAATACCTAATCGAGGTGAATCATTAATAAATCAAATTATAGAAAAGAATTTAAAAAATGATATTAATTTAGATCAACTTAGAGATATATTAAAATGGGAAAATCAACAATTTAATAATTTAACAAATCTTTATTGCATTTGCTAAAATTTCTTAAAACTTACCAATGATATAATAGAAAAGAGATTACAAATGGGAAAACAAAGAACACAAAGTCCACATAAAAATACAGGGAAAATACATAAAAAGATGCGAAGAAAACCCAGTCCACGTTTTTCGGGCTTGCCAGAAAGTATAAGGAAAAAAGCGACAAACAACCCCTTTCCCTCTATTAAAGACCTAAAGAATTAAAAAAAATGTCTACTTTACCTTTTCCAACTTTTCAATAAACCCCACCCGATAAAAAGAATCGGGATCTTCGATGCGAGGCTTTGAAGGCGTCTTTGACCCTATTGACATCATAAATAAGCCCACGGTAATATCCGGCGATATGGAGAGAATCATAGAGTTTTTCAAATTCTCTTAAAAGTTTGCCATTGTGGAGGGTAATATGTTTTTGCAGAGTATGGCGGTACGCCTCGATGAATTTCTCAACGCCTTCCAACGGAGCAATTCTCTTCTAAATCATAAATCCATATCCTTGGGTCCCGATAAATCAGTCCTGTGGAATCTAGTTTATGGTAGAATGTTTTAGTTATGGCAACAAAATACATTTTAAGCGAATATGTCGAGCAAGCCTTATCGGATGCGGTTTATGACAAATTGGACGATGGGACATTTTCCGGTCGGATTCCTTCCTGCAAAGGTGTCGTTGCTTTTGGAAAAACACTGCGACAATGTGAGGAAGAATTGCGCTCCACGCTGGAAGATTGGATATTCGTAGGTTTGCGTCTCAATCATCGTTTGCCTGTGCTTGGAAAGATTAATCTGAATAAAGGACTTGCCCGTGAGCCGGTGGGTGCCGTGTAAACGGCGGGAGTTTGTTCACAAACTTCGACAAATTGGTTTTGAAGGTCCTTATTCAGGAACCCGTCACCAATTTCTAGTCCATCAAAATCACCGTCTTGCCATCCCTTCCAATGAAGAATATTCCATTCCTCAACTCCGGTTTATGCTGAGAGAAGTAGTGACTAGCCCCCGATTACTGTACCACTCGTAATGTTAGTATACTCCAAGTTATGATGATTGTGGCAACTCGTAGGGAGCGTAGCGACCGAAGAGTTGCCACAGATTTCTTTAAATTCCTTGGGTGTCAAATAAGCCAAGGAACTATGGGGTCGGGTTTGATTGTACTCCTTTCTCCAATCTTCAATGATGATTTGAGCTTCCAACAGACTGGTAAATAATTCTCGATTTAAACATTCATCTCGGAACTTTCCGTGAAAACTTTCGATATACGGATTTTCCCAAGGTTCTCCAGGAGAAATATACAGAGTGGTAATCTGTTTTTTTTGTAACCAGACTTGAATGGCATTAGCGATAAACTCCGGTCCGTTGTCACTACGAATATGTTCAGGGACTCCATATTCCTTGATGACCTCTTGCAGTTCCCTCAACACCTCCCCGGAAGTGAGATACCGACCCACTCGAATCCGTAAGCTTTCCCGAGTATATTCATCCAAGAGGGTTAAACACTTCAACATACGTCCATCTGCGGTCTGGTCTTGAATCATATCCCAACTCCAGACATGATTCGGATATTCCGCTTTTCGGCGAACCCCCGTGGATAAGCCTACTCTCCGCCGTTTTCTAGCTTTCTGCTTGACTTGTAAACCCATGATTCGCATTAATCGTTGAACTCTTTTTTTATTGATCTTCCATCCTGCCTTCTGCAGTACTGCCGTGATCCGCCGATATCCATACCGAGGATACCGACGGGACAAGGTTTCTATCCGTTTCTTAAGCCGTCCCTCTATTTTATTCTCCAGGACTTTATACCGATAACTACTTCTCCCAAACTGCATCACCTGACAGGCCCGACGTACCGAACACCCTTTCTCTTCCACCAACACTTGGATCATCTTCCTCTTCGGGGACGGGCCTACCACTTTTTTGAGTTAATCTCCTTGATTAAATCATTCTCCAACAATAAGTCTGCGACTTTCTTCTTTAACCGGTTGTTCTCCTCTTCCAAGGCTTTTAACTGTTGCGCTTCCGACAAAGTCATCCCTCCATACTTCTGCTTCCACCGGTAGTAGGTCTGTTCCGTAATATTATGAACCTGACAAACTTGGGCAATGGTCTGCCCTCCTTCCACTTCTCTTAGTATCCGAAAAATCTCTTCCACTTTATGCCGTTTCTTTTGCATGGGTATATCTCCTTCTTTTGTGAAGATATACTAACATTTCAGGTGGGCTAGTTTTCGGGGGTCAGGTCAGTAGAAGTAATTTTAGGACGTAAAATCAGCGGGGAGGAGTGGAACCGATTATAAAAATCTCATTTCTACATCGGGAATGAATGCTTCCCTTTATTCCCGACGCCTTCCAACAGAGTAATTCTCTTCTAAATCATAAATCCATGTCTTTAAGCAAAGATTCTTCGTCTTATAGAGCAGGACTCAAGAATGACAAATTTACGGGAATAAATCCTTACACTACGCATAGTGTAACCTTTAGGGGTGTATGTAACCTAAAACCTGAAACTTTAAACATGAAACTTGTTCCTAAATCCGGTTGACATGACAGAGTAAAAGTGATAGCTTTAGAGTAGGCAAAGTAGAGAGGAGAGCAAGAACATGTTATCCTTTATTGTAGGTTTTGCAGTTGTCATCATCACCATCGCTATTATTGTAATAACTATTGTTCTAATACCACTTCTGAAACAAGCCCAACAAACTGCCAGGCAAGTCCAACAGACGGCGATTACGGCAGAACAAACTCTCAAATCTCTAGATGCGCAAATCAAACCCGTCCTCGAACAAACACAGCAAACCCTGCAAGACATTTCGGAAATAACCTCCTCTGCTAAAGAACAAATAGCGAAACTGGAAGATAGTATTGATAATTGCAGGATATTAATTGATCGCGGACATAAATTATCGGAAGCGGTTTATGAACAAGTGGAACAACCCATCCTCAAAACATTGACGAATATCAGCGCTCTACGTTCAGGTTTTAAAATGTTTTTCAACGCATTTATTTCAAAAAAGAAGGAGTGATAAACAATGGCAGATAATGATTCCTGTTTAGGCACAGTACTTATCGCTTTTGCAGCGGGTGCATTAATTGGAGCGGGTGTAGCTTTACTATACGCGCCGCAATCCGGGGAAGATACCCGGAGAATGATCGCTGAAAAAGCGGAAGAACTCAAAAAGCAGGCGATGGAAAAATATGAATCCAGCAAAGATGCTCTCCGGGAAAAGAAAGAGCATTTAGCCGCCGCCTATGAAGCAGGCAAAGAAGGCTACCGCGAAGCCAAAGCACGCAGCGGCGCGCCGGGTAGTTAAAGTTATGGTGTTTTTATTGTCATTGCGAGGAGCGTAGCGACGAAGCAATCTCGTTTTAAAGCGCAGATAAGCTAAAAAGCGGGATTACTTCGCTGCGCTCGTAATGACAAAAAAGAATCAAACGTTAAAGCGGAAATTAATAATATCGCCATCCTGCACGATATATTCTTTCCCTTCCAGTCGTAATAATCCCTTATGTCGCGCGTTAGCCATCCCGCCGACTTCCACAAAATCTTTATAATTAATTACTTCCGCACGGATAAACCCCTGTTCAAAATCCCCATGAATCGTACCCGCTGCTTTGGGTGCCAGTGTGCCTTTGATAATTGTCCAGGCACGGACTTCATCCTCACCTGTGGTAAGAAATGAAATCAACCGGCAGGCTTTATACGCGGCTTGCAATAATTTGGTTCTGCCCGATATCTCAATTCCCATCTCTTTCAAAAAGTCTGCCCGTTCGTTTTCCGGCAATTGCATAATCTCCATTTCCATCGTCCCGCACACGTCAATACAGGGAATTTGATGTGAATCGGCATACTCCGTCAACTTTTTTAATTGTTCATTGGCAGGTTGCCCAACTTGATTTTCCCCGATGTTGGCAATATAAATTGTTGGTTTCAAAGTCAAAAAGCAATACCCTTTAACGATTTTTCTTTCATCTTCCGACAATTCCACTTCCAATAAAAACTTGCCTTCATCCAATACTTTTTGCAATCTCTCCAATAAATGTTTTTCTAATTCATCGTTTTTCGCTACCGTTTTACCCAGCTTTTTAATATTCAAATCAATTTTCTCCAACCGTTTTTCAATAGTCATCATATCGGCTAATATTAAATCGGTATTGAGCTTTTCTACATCTCGAATAGAATCCAGGGAACCAGCGGGATGGGGTACACTGTCATTTTCAAAGAGACGGACGACGTGCGCCAAGGCATCCACCTGTCGAAGGTTGGTAATGGAAATATCTTCTTTCCCAACTTCCTTTCCATGCTGGGAAATCTGCCCACCCACATCCACAAAATCCACATAGGCATGGGTCTTCTTTTTAGGTTTATAGATATCTGATAAATATTCTACGCGCGCGTCGGGTACGGATATGGTGGCGATATGTTCTTCCGGCGCCGCGGCAAACACCCCGGTCTTTTCCTGTTTTCCGGTTAGTGCGTTAAACAATGTGGTCTTCCCGCTTTGGGGTAATCCGACCAATCCAATTTTGATAGCCATGTTTTTCTCCTAGTGAAGTCTTGACGAAGAGGATAAAGATTTGTATAGTCAAGCATATCAAATTTAGGAGGAAAAATGTATCTACAACCCTTTGGAGCAGTACGCACTGTTACCGGATCAATGCATTTATTGGAGGTCAACGGAAAAAAAGTTTTACTGGATTGCGGTCTCTATCAAGGCCATCGGGAAGAAGCCTACGATAAAAATAGAACATTTCCTTTTCCGATAACCGATATTGATGCCGTCATTTTATCCCATGCCCATATTGATCACACCGGCAATCTGCCGACCCTAGTGAAACAGGGATATAAAGGTCCAGTTTATTCCACCTTTGCGACCCGCGATTTATGTTCTTACATGCTGCAAGACACTGCCCACCTGCAAGAAATGGAAGTGGAGAAGGTCAATAGATGGCACCAGAAAAAGAACCTCCCCGCTTTTAAACCTTTATATGTTATGGCGGATGCCGTTAATGCTCTTCGGCTATATCATGGAATTGGATTTGACAGTCCCTGTGAAATCTTTCCGGGAATTGAATTGACCTATCGTAAAGCCGGACATATCCTCGGCGCCGCCATGATGGAGCTCAATTTAACGGAAAATGGGAAACAAACCAAACTAGTCTTTACAGGAGACCTGGGTAGAAAAAATATGCCAATTCTTCCCGACCCCTACACGTTTGAAGAGGCGGATGTGTTGTTATCTGAATCCACGTATGGAGATAGAGCCCATGAACCAATGGGCGATGTGGATGGGAAAATCGAGGCATTGATTAAAGAAGCTACAGAGAAAAAATCCAAGATTATTATTCCAGCTTTTGCGGTAGACCGCACCCAGACTTTTATTTATCGTTTGCATAAGCTCTGCGATGCCGGACGTTGTTACAATATCCCCATTTATGTTGACAGCCCGCTGGCAGTCAGTGTGACCGATGTCTATCGCCTTCATCCTGAATGTTATAGTGAGGAAACTCACCGGTTTCTCGCTTCCAATGGCGATCCTTTTGGATTCGCTCGATTGCAATATACTCATAGTGTTGAGGAGTCCAAGCGGCTCAATAATATAACAGGGCCGGTCATTATCATCTCCGCATCAGGAATGTGTGAAGGTGGGCGGGTTCTGCATCATCTTCTTAATTCCGTTGCCGACCCTAATAATATTATTTTCATGATTGGTTATTGCGCTGACGGCACCTTAGGCAGACAAATTATGAACGGCGCCAAACAAATTAAAATCTTCGGTGAACCCTGCCCGCTCAATGCAAAAGTGGTGGTCATGGACTCTTTCTCCGGACACGCGGATAAAAATGAACTCCTACAATTCGTCATGGATTTCAAGAAGAAACCAAAACAGGTTATCTTGGTTCATGGCGAAGAACAAGCTTCTTTGACCTACGCCGAAACACTTAAACAAAACGGGCTTTCCGCCACTGTTCCTCACCCGGGAGATAAATTCGAATTGTAATTGACCACCTGAAACTAAAAACGACTCCTAAAGTAAAGCCCCTACTCTCTGGGTCTCTAGTCATCAGTTTCTAGTTAAAAATAGGAGGGATTGGGTAAAACCACCTAACAAATTTAGCACCCTATACCCTCCCTACCAGTATCCCCTCCATACTCACTCTCCCATGCGCCAAATTGGGATACTTGATCTAGGTCAAAGATTTATGACAGCCAAGCGATTAGTATTGTATATGAAAGGAGTGAAAAATATGCTAACGAAAGATATGATTATCCGCGAGGTGATAGCACAGTATCCGGAGACGGTTTCCGTATTCGGGAATTTCAAAGTGGACTTTTGTTGTGGAGGGAGTCATTCCATCGAACAGACTACAAAAGCGCGCGGGGTACTGAATATAGATGAACTGGTAAGCACGTTAAACAAAACCATCAATCCTAGGGTAAAGAATAAAGGAGCATGACCCGCACGTTTAAAAAAGTCGAAATGGAGATAAAGCCATCGGCTAAATGAAAATAAAAGTGTTCCAAAATTAATAATAAAAGGGGAAAATATGTCTACTAAAAAGTTATGGTTAGTACTGACAATGGTCTTGGTCGTATCATTTGGGATCCTGGGAGGATATGGTTTTAAGATTAGTTCGATGGCACCGCCGGTTCCGGTTAAAGTACAGACACCAGATGGGAAAGTTGTTTTTACTAAAGAGGATATCCAAGACGGGCAGAATGTATGGCAATCCATTGGCGGTCAGGAAGTAGGCACAGTTTGGGGACATGGGAGTTATGTAGCGCCGGACTGGTCTGCGGACTGGCTTCACCGGGAATTAGTCTATATCCTAAATCAATGGGCGAAAGCGGAAGGCACACCATCTTATGACCAGTTGTCCGATGAACGAAAAGGCGCGCTCAAAGCGAAATTAAAGCATTTAATCAGGACAAACACTTATAATCCTCAGACAAGGACATTGACGATTGACCCGATTCGCGCGGAAGCAATTCAATCCAATTCAGAGCATTATGCGGATGTGTTTAGTAACGGGTACGCGCATTATGCCATACCTAAAGGTGCGTTGAGCGACCCGGAGCAATTACACAGACTCAATGCCTTTTTCTTTTGGACGGCTTGGGCTTGTGGGACCAATCGCCCGGATTTGAATATCAGTTATACCCAGAACTGGCCACATGAGGAATTGATTGATAATCGTCCAACAGGTGGAACGGTAGTCTGGAGCGTGATTAGTTTTGTTTTATTACTGGCAGGGATAGGCGGAATGGTGTGGTATTTTGCATCCGAACAAAATGAAGAAGAATTGGGTGATATCCCAAAGCAGAATCCTATGCTGGGATATACCCCTACCCCGTCTCAAAAAGCAACCATTAAATATTTTTTCGTAGTCGCCGCACTATTGGTTGTGCAAATTATTGTAGGAATTATTACGGCGCATTACGGTGTTGAGGGGTCTGGATTTTACGGGATACCATTGGATAGATGGCTCCCATATGCGGTCACCCGGACATGGCATTTGCAACTTGGAATATTCTGGATAGCGACAGCCTGGTTGGCGACAGGTTTATACATGGGACCTGCTGTTGGCGGAAAAGAACCCAAGGGGCAACGATTTTTAGTGAACGTTCTTTTTGTTGCATTGCTTATCATCGTGGTCGGTTCTCTGACCGGGGAATGGTTGAGCATTGAACGTAAACTGCATGGAGACCAATGGTTTTGGTTCGGTACTCAGGGATATGAATATATTGATTTAGGCCGTTTCTGGCAGCTTTTTCTGCTGACGGGTTTATTTATTTGGTTATTTTTAATGGTGCGTTCATTACTACCGGCATTAAAGAAACCAGGGGAACACCGATCACTATTGACCTTGTTTGTGATATCCTGCGGTGCGATTGCCTTATTTTACAGTGCCGGATTGGGAATCTGGAAACATACTCATTTGGCGATGGCAGAGTATTGGCGATGGTGGGTTGTCCATCTTTGGGTGGAAGGATTTTTTGAAGTGTTTGCCACGGTTGTCATCGCGTTTATTTTCAGCCGGTTGAAATTAGTAAAGACCTCCACTGTCACTACTGCCGTGTTATTTTCCACCATCGTCTATTTGAGTGGTGGGATAATCGGTACATTCCATCATCTGTATTTCGCCGGGACACCATCAGTCATCATGGCCTTTGGCGCGGTATTCAGCGCGTTGGAAGTTGTCCCCTTGGTTTTGGTGGGGTTTGAGGCGTGGGAAAATATTAGACATTCCCGGGTGAAAGAATGGGTTTCCACATATCGCTGGGCGATTTATTATTTTGTGGCGGTGGCATTTTGGAATCTAGTCGGCGCGGGGTTATTTGGGTTTTTCATTAATCCACCGATCGCCTTGTATTACATGCAGGGATTAAATACAACAGCAGTTCATGCCCATACAGCGCTATTCGGAGTGTACGGTATGTTGGGAATTGGGTTAATGTTATTTTGTTTGCGAGGTCTGTTACCGGGTGCCGAATGGAAGACAGGAATATTGAAATTTTCATTCTGGGCCATCAATATTGGTCTAATGATGATGGTCTTATTGAGTTTGCTACCGATGGGATTAATGCAAACGTGGGCTTCCGTGGATGTCGGGACTTGGTATGCACGGTCGGATGAATTTCTGCATATCCCCATCATGCAAACCTTACGCTGGTTGCGAATACCCGGAGATACACTATTCGGAATCGGTGTCCTTGCTCTTGGTTGGTTTATGATTGGTTTATTGACCGGACATTCTTTTGAAAAGGAAGGCAAAAAGATTACAGCGGGTGAAATTGTAGCTGATTACGGAAAATAAGTTATTTTGTAAATGTCTATTTCCTTGACCTGTCTGTGTAGTATTAGGTATCCTGATACGTCAGAATAATATTACGAAAGACAGGTCAAGTATTTGGATAAATTAGAAAAGATTCAAATCTTAAAACAATGTCCTTTGTTTTCTGCATTGACTCCTCTGGAATTGGAGTCCATGGAGAGAATAGCCGTATTGCAGAGTTATGAGAAACAGAGTTTACTCTTTGGACAGGACGAGCCCTGCCTAGGATTTTTTCTGCTGATCGAGGGATTGGTTAAAATATATCGCATGTCTCCTGATGGAAAAGAGCAAATGCTTTTTCTGGTCCAACCACATAATACCTTCGCTGAAGCCGCCTTATTTCTTGGCGGAAAATATCCCACTAACTCTGAAACACTTAAAAAAAGCACCTTATTGTTCTTCCCGAAAACTCCTTTTCTCAGTCTGTTAAAAGAGAACTCCGGTTTATCTTTAAAGATGATGGCGGGATTGTCTCAATGGTTGCATCGGCTGGTACTCCTGGTGGATAATTTGACGTTACAGGACGCGGAATGCCGCTTGGCAACTTATTTATGTAATTTGGTTATAAAGAATCAACCAATCTCCTCCGGTAAAATCCCATTGGAATTACCTATGGCGAAAAATATTCTCGCCTCCAATTTGGGAATAACGAGCGAAACCCTGTCTCGGACATTGAGGAAATTCCAGGAGGATAAGTTAATATCGGTTGACGGTAAATTAGTCATGGTGTACAACCTGGAAAAATTGAAAGCCCTGACCACCCTGGAATAATGAATTACCTGTCTTGATGTAAGTCAAGGAATCCTTTTCTTACTTGCCGTATACTTGTCTCTATAGATTCATAATAAAAAGGAGACAGGCTATGAACCAGTTAATTCTTCCTACCATGACAGTTAAGGAAATCAATTTGAAATACCCCGCCTGCCGGGATGTGTTTAACCGTTACGGCATGGGCGGGTGTGGTGGGGCGTTCGGTCCCCCGGAACCGATTTTCTTCTTTGCCGCCGCACATCATGTCCCGTTACAGGAGATGATGCAGGAATTAGAAGTTGCCGCACAAAAGGAATCTTCCAGCAGGGTCGAAGAAACTCTGGCTGAGAAATCCATGACCCGGTTGTTTAAATTATTTATTCTGGCGGGACTGGGATTTACTTTAACATTCGGAACTCTCTGGGGAGTCATCAAACTGTCCGAGATCGCCATCTATCATTCTTTCTCTGCCCCTTCCTATTCCGGAACTCAGGCACATGGTCATGCGCAAGTCTTCGGCTGGGTGGGATTGTTTATCATGGGAGTGGCGTATTATGCCGTAACCAAATTTAAAAATGTTCCTCTCAAACATTTTAAACTCGCCTATGGTTCATTTTATTTAATGGTCATAGGGATATTGTTACGTTCAATCGCGCAACCACTCGCTGACCAAACTTTCTGGGGATTACTCAATATCCTATCCGGCATTCTGGAACTGATGTCCGCGTTTATTTTCTTCGGACTTATGTTTAGAACATTCCGGTTGAGTGATATGAAACATGAATTTTATGAAAAATACATCCATACGAGTATTGGATGGTTGGCAGCGCTGGTTACGATGGATTTAATAATTCTGATATGGATGTTTATACACCGCTTAACCATTATTCCGCAGTTCTATGACAATATCATTCTCCACATGGAAATCTTCGGTTTTATCACCAACATGATTTTGGGCTTTTCCCTGCGGATATTGCCTAATTTTATGGGATTAAAACAACCGAATGAGAAATTGGCAAATCAAGCCTTTGTCATTTACAACCTTGGAGTGCTTTGGAGATGCGCCGCGCTTCCTTTCCCAATTCTATCTTCTGTCATGGAACTCGTTGCCATCGCTCAGTTTGTTATTGCCTTAAATATATTTACGAAACCCGTTGCGACTCACCAAATCCAAGGAGTGGACAATGCCTATAGCTGGTTCATCAAAACCGCTTATGTGTGGTTGGCGATTACCGGAATTCTGGTGCTGGGCGCGGATATTTATAAACTGGTTTCTGCGGCGGATATTGCCCATGCCTATATCGGCGCTTATCGTCACGCGATCACAGTCGGGTTTATTACTACCTTGATGTTGGGTGTGGCGTATCGCATTCTGCCCATATTCAACGGGACGGAATTGTATAGTAATAAACTTATGCGGGTCTCCTTCTGGTTGATTCTGGTCGGGAATTTTATGCGGGTTTTCTTCCAGATGGGGACTCTTTTTTTGGGAAAATGGAGTTATGCGGTCATGGGTTCTTCGGGATTCCTGGAATTAATCGTCCTCTCCCTTTTCAGTTATAACATCGTGCAAACTCTGCGGGTGACAACGACTGAATTTGTCAAAGAAAGAGTCGTAAATCCGCAAACCAGAGTCGCTGAAATCCTGGATGTTTACCCGGAATTAAAAGATAGTTTCATAAGTTTGGGATTTAAGCATCTGGCGAATACAGATAAAATCCCTGGATTTGTCACTGTCAAATTCGCCGCCCAACGGCATGGGCTGAACGTTGACCATGTCATTCAAATGATTAATCAACAAATTCAGACAATGGAATCTCCGGTGCATGCATGAGTTGGACCTGTAAATATGACATGGACGGGCATTGCCAATTGTTACACCGGGATTGTGAGCCTACCGTCCGCGGGTGCGTGCTTCATGGACGGATGATTCGCGCGCAGGATATCCATCCCCAGACATTTCATGATGAGAAAAATAAAAGTGAAACAGAACCTAAACCCATAAACAAATGAAAGGATAAAAGTATGACAACGACCATCAGCGATCCCATTGAAGAATTAATCGCCGAACACAGGGAAGTAATTGGAGAATTGGAAGTCTTGGAATTGCATCTCCGCCAATTGGAAAAGAAAACTGCTCTCGATAAGGCAGACACCGAGAAATTAAAAGCATGGTTGGAGATTTTCGAAAAGCATATCCATTTACATATTGATAAGGAAGACAATGTGCTCTTTACCGCGTTGGAGAAATATATCCCCCGCCAGGGCGGACCGTTAGCCGTGATGGAAATGGAACATCGGGGCGTGGAACAGCATATAGAGAAATTTCAACAGGGAATTAAAGAGGGGATTGAATTAAAACCGGGAACCTTGAATGAGTTTTGTGAAAATGGGTTCGGCATGATTGATTTACTCCAAGCACATTTGGGAAAGGAAGAACAGATACTTTTCCCCATGGCGAATCAGATGCTCAGCGAGGATGAAAAAAAGACAATTCATGATCGGTATCAGGAAATGAATAAAATTATATGCTCCCAATAAATTCGCTTTATGGAGTATGAACAACAGGTCACTTTGTATTGATAG
Source organism: uncultured bacterium (assembly GCA_963768165.1). Lineage (GTDB taxonomy): Bacteria > UBP4 > UBA4092 > UBA4092 > UBA4092 > CAVYHJ01. The sequence continues at coordinate 690,396 of CAVYHJ010000026.1, forward strand.
AAACCTGTCAAGTAATACTTGATATATGATTTTCTAACATTATAGGAATCAATAATCTGGAAATTCTTTACCTTATCTAAAAGAATAATTGAACATTTGTTCAATTACTCATTTTAAAATAAATTATTCGACTATTCTCACCGTGGATTTGAAGGGTAAGTCAAGGTATGATAGACTATTACGTTTAACCTGCAAGAGTAAAATTATGGATACGACACACGAAATGACACCGCTGGACACGTTGCGCCATAGCTGTGCCCATGTGATGGCGCAGGCGGTATTGGATTTATACCCGGCGACGAAGTTGGCGATAGGTCCGCCGATTGAGGACGGATATTATTATGACTTTGACGCGGAGGGGAAACACCAATTTTCGGAGTTAGATTTCCCAGAAATTGAAAAGAAGATGCAGAAGATTATCGAAGAGAATCAAACTTTTGAGCGGATAGAAATCAGTAAAAAGGATGCGTTGGAAAAATACAATCGAGAAAAAGAAACGTATAAAGTTGAATTGATAGAAGATTTGGAAGACGGGCATATTACCCTGTATAAAAACGGGCCGTTTGTAGATTTATGCCGCGGACCCCATGTGAAGGGAACCCGGGAAATCAAGGCGTTTAAGTTATTGAGCGTAGCGGGGGCGTATTGGCGGGGTTCAGAAAAGAATCCGATGTTACAACGGATTTACGGGACGGCATTCTTTACCCAAAAGGAGTTGGAAGAATATTTACACCGATTGGAAGAAGCTAAACGGCGGGATCACCGGAAATTAGGGAAAGAATTAGCGTTATTCGCAAGTTCGCAGGATGTCGGGCCGGGATTACCGTTGTGGTTACCGAAAGGCGCGACCATTCGCCGCGTCCTGGAACGATATATTACCGATATGGAACTTCACGCCGGATATGAGCATGTGTATACGCCAGTATTGGCAAAGACGGAATTGTATAAGATTTCCGGCCATTGGGAACATTATAAAGAAGGGATGTTTCCGGTGATGAAATTGGAAGACGAAGAAATGGTTTTGCGTCCCATGAATTGTCCCCATCATATCCAAATCTATAAATCCGTGGGAACCCATTCGTATCGGGAATTGCCTATTCGCCTCGCGGAATTGGGAACCATGTACCGTTTTGAGCGGTCGGGTGAATTATCGGGATTATCCCGTGTGCGAGCGATGACCTTGAACGATGCCCATGTCTTCTGCCAAGAAAATCAGGTGGAAGAAGAAGTCATCAAAGCGGTGCAGATGGTGGAACGCGCCTATAAAGATTTGGGGATTAAACCTGATGAATATTCCTACCGCTTGTCCTTGCACGACCCAAAAGATACCGTGAAATATGTGGATAATCCGGGACTTTGGGAAACCGCAGAAAATGAATTACGCCAGGTGTTTAAGAAAATGAATCTGCCCCATTATGAAGCCCTTGGTGAAGCCGCGTTCTACGGACCCAAGATAGATATTCAGCTCAAGAATGTTTTAGGCAAAGAGGAGACGGTTTCTACGGTACAGGTAGACCGCCATTTACCGGATAAATTTCAATTGGAATATATCGGGGAAGACGGCAAACCGCACCGGCCTGTTATGATTCATCGCGGGGTAATTTCCACGATGGAACGGATGGTGGCATTTTTAATAGAACATTATGCCGGAGCCTTCCCGGTGTGGCTATCGCCGATTCAAGCGACGATATTGCCCATTAAGGACTCGTTGCTGGAGTACGGAAAAAAAATGCTGGAGACTTTACAAGAAAACGAGATTCGGGTTACACTGGATAGTCGAAATGAAAAGCTCGGCCATAAAATTCGCGAGGCGCAGTTACAGAAAATCCCTTATATGCTGGTGATTGGGGATAAAGAATTACAAGCAAATGGGGTTGCAGTACGCCGTCGGGATGGAGTAGATCTCGGAGCCATGCCGCTGGAGACGTTTATTCAATTGATTCAAGACGATAACAAGACCCGTAGGTCTGAATTTACACCAAAAATAACAGGAGGAACACGCTCATCTTAAAACAACCACGTATTCGGATCAATTATGCGATCCGAGCGCCAGAAGTTCGAGTAATCGGTTCAGATGGTGAACAAATCGGGGTAATGACCGTCCCCCAAGCCTGTGTCATGGCACAAGAAAAAGGATTGGATTTAGTAGAGGTTGCCCCGACCGCCAATCCGCCGGTTTGTCGAATCATAGATTTTGGCAAATATAAATTTGACGAATCCAAACGGTCCAAAGAAGCCAAAAAGAAACAAAAAGTAATCAAGGTTAAAGAAGTAAAAATGGGACCGAATATAGATGAGCATGATTACCAATTTAAATTAAAACATATCCTTACTTTTCTCAAGGAAGATTGTAAGGTTCGCGCGGTGGTTACCTTCCGGGGACGGCAAATGGTCCATCAAGAAATCGGAAGAAAAGTCATGGAGCGAATTCTGCAGGATATCAAAGGGACAGGCATTGTGGAACAACGCGCCAAAATGGAAGGGCGCGATTATTTCGCATTTTTATCCTTAGACCCTGCCCGGCGGAAAGAAATCAAGAAAGGAGAACCCAAACATGCCAAAGATGAAATCGCACCGGGGAGCCAAGAAACGGTACAAGCTGACAGCCTCCGGCAAAGTGAAGCATAAAGGTGCTTATATGCGGCATTTAGCCGCCAATAAAAATAGAAAACAAAAACGAGAATTAAAAAAAGCTTCTTATCTGAAAAAGGGGGATGCCAAACATATCCGCCCGATGATTTCCATATAGCTTGAAAAATCAGTAGAAAGGAAAATGAATTATGCCACGAGTAAAAAGTGGAGTTGTCAGCCATCGAAGAATGAGAAAGGTGTTGAAACGCGCCAAAGGGTTTTATGGCGGGAAACACCGGTTGTATCGCAGCGCGAAAGAAGCGTTGATGCGGTCGGGTCGGTATGCGTATCGCGATCGGAAAGTCCGCAAACGGGATTTTCGGTCGCTTTGGATTACGCGGATTAATGCCGCGGCGCGAATCTATGGGATTACCTATAGTCAACTCATTACGGGTCTAAAAAGAGCGAATATCACTGTAGATCGCAAGATATTGGCGGATTTAGCCGTGAATGATATCGCTGCCTTCAACCAACTGGCGAGCGTTGCACAAAAGCAAGTCGCACTTTAATTTCTTGTAAAAACTAAAAAGGGACGAGAATGAAATCGCGTCCTTTTTTAGTTTCTCCCCTACCCGGCTTATTTATCTTTTCGATTAGCGAGAATTTTCCTATCCTTATCAATCAATTGATAGACAATTTCTTCCGCTAAATCTTCCATGAGGCGTTGTTGCGCGTCTATTTCGGTCTCAAACTCGATATCACTTCGTTGAGGAACATACGTTGTGTTGACATTAATATTTGGGTAATGCGCAACGGTTTCCAGAGTATGCGTATCGAGTACATTGACATCTACAGAAACAACCAATTGGTAAAGAGTAACATTATCATTTGCATCGAGTGCCAACGCCGTCCGGGTATATTTTTTAATTCGACCGCTAATATCTAATTCTGCTTCCGCGTCATTCTCCACCTTCAACCGCCCGTCGGCTAAAAATTCTTCCATGGTTAAATTGGTTAATATTTCTTCCAGACCCGGCTGGAATGAGTCGTTGTGAAATAAAGTTATTGAAATAGAAGGGTAATGTTCGTTTTTCCCCAGTATTTCTTTCTGGTTCGCACAGCCTAATAAGAAAATACAAAACAATATACTAATGTTAATACTAACTAATCTGGTCACGACATTTCTCCAATGTTTTCATACATTCCCCGGCAGTTTGAAATCTGTCCTGGGGAGACTTTTCCATACATTTCAGAATAATCTCTACGAGATTGGATGGAATGGTTTCATCCTCAATTGGCGGCGGTGGAACATGGACATGTTGATAACTAATATTACCGCTAAAGAAAGGTGGTTTTCCGGTAGATAATTCATACAACATTACACCGAAAGAATAGATGTCCGATCGTCCGTCCACAGGTTTGCCTTCTGCTTGTTCCGGCGACATATATAATGGCGTTCCTATCAGCGCACCTGTTTGAGTGAGTCCGGCACGCTCCAACATGGAGGCAATACCAAAATCCATGACTTTGATAGTGCCCTCTTTCGTCATCATAATATTAGCCGGTTTTATATCCCGATGAACCACCTTGGTTTTATGCGCATAATCCAAGGCGGCGGCAATCTGAATACCGATATCGATCACTTCCATCGGTGTAACCTTTTTCTGTTCAAAGAGAATGTCTTTCAAATTTCGTCCATCAATATATTCCATAGAAATAAATTTGCGGCCACCTTCATCACCCATGTCATGTATTCGAACAATATTGGGATGCGATAAACGGCGCGTCGAACGAACTTCCTGTTTAAAACGCTCTACAATCATGGCATCGTAATGCAATTCTTCGGGGAGAAATTTCAAAGCGACCACTTCATCCAATTCTTTGTCTTGTGCGAGACAAACGATTCCCATATTCCCCCGTCCCAATTCCTTTAGAATTTCATAACGCAGTTTTTTCCCTTCTCCCGGAACAATTTGTGCAGAATCTATGACTGTTTCCGCAGAATTTAAACCTCTAAAAGCAGTCCCCATTTGATGATCCACCTGTCCGGTACCCGAAGTTTGTTCGCGCAATCTGGCAATCGTCGTTTTCAAATCTTTAAAATTGATGTCTTCCGCATAAATTTGCTCGAGAACCGATAATGCTTTGGAAAATTGATGCATTTCCGTGTAATCATTCGCCAGTTCATAGAGAATTTCTTTCATATCCACATCCATTGGTAATTTGCTGAGTTGACGATATGCCAAGTCCAACATCCCGCGTTTTTTGAAACATAATCCCAGGTATTTGGCGGATTCCTGTTCTCGGTATCCCTCTTTCACGGTTTTCTGGAAATATTCAATGGCACGCTCAATATCTCCGCGAATATACAGTAATACTCCCATTTTAAATAAAAAACCCAAATTAGCTGGTTCTTTTTTTAATTTCTCCGCATACAGTTGTTCCAATAATTCATGAACTTCATTTAAAGAAGGTTTCACTAGCTGGACAGTTTCCAAGTCGTTAATCGCAGGATCAAATTGATCCTTGGAAGCCAGAATACGCGCCCTGCGAATTCGAATATCGGTATTTTGTGAATCTTTTTTTAAGAAATCGGTATAAATATTCACCAACATTTCCGGTTGTACTGAACTCATATCTTCTAGAATCTTTATAGATTCCAGTACCTCGTCCAACCGATCCAATTGTAATTCTAAAACAATAATATGTTTCCGTATATCAATGTTATTCGGGAAACTTTTCGCAAGGGCTTGAAATTCTGTCACTATTTTCGAAATCCCTTTAGGATCTAATTGTTGCCAGGAATGAAGCGCCTCAACGGCGTTATCACGATCACATCTTTCAACCAAAGCATGTGCCAGGATTTTTCTCAAAAACACTGAATTCAAATCATTTTTAACCGCCTGTTTAAATATTTCCAAAGCACGGTCACCGGAATTTTGGAAACCCGCATAAGCTCTGGCTAAATCGTATACCAGCGATTTCTCTGTCGGGAAAGACAGGAGAGCCTTCTCCAAATATTCCACAGCTTGACCGAACTCTCTTAATCCCAAATGTGCTCGTCCCACAATCATTAAACAAAACCCATCCGAAGGTTTTTGTTGTAATATGGGTCTCGATACATCCAAGGCAGTTTTAAAATCCAATTTATGGATAAGACATTGAGCCACAGCTAATGGATAAGTCGAGTTGTCTGGATTTAGCGTACATGCCTTTTCATAAACTATAAACGCTTGCTCATCGAACTTATTTTGAGAAATGTAGCAGTCCGCCATATGGGATATAAGTTCATTATCATCAGAATCCAGTTTATAGGCTTGTTGATATATTTGTAAGGAAAATTCGTCTGTCTTCTTGGAGACTAGATAACCACGAGCTAAATTGACAATGACCTCGCTGTCTTTTTCACCCAATTGATATAACCTCTCATATTGTCGTATCATCGCAGGCACATCCTGTTTCGTTCGTGATGCCCGACCATGCGCGCGTAATATTTCCCAGTCGTCCTGTTTAAATTGCAATGCCATTTCATAAACTAAGCGTGATTGATCGTCAGTACGATTTTCCTTACTATAGGATTTTGCAAGTATATAATGTACTTTCGTTGGAGTCGTGGTAAAAGGGTTCATCGAGAGAACCTGTTCATACACTTTTATTGCGGCATCATCCGATTGTTCGGTACGGGCGTAGGCCATAGCTAATTCAGGTAACAAATTTGATTCTTTGTGATGTATTAATTTACCGTATTTCTTTAAAGCAGGTTCAATCTGATTGGAGGTTAATAGTTCCAGCACTTCATGCATTCGTTTTCCGCGAACACGCTGTGTGTACCATAAACCTATTGATACAAACAGGACAAGGAAAATGATCAATATGGTTTTGATAATTACAGAGTAATGACGCGAAAAATAAATTTCTCCAATCTGTTTCGCGGCTTCGGGATGATTGGAATTTAGTCTTAATACCGATTGAAAAGTTATGAGTGCCTTGTCCCATTCTTTGTTTTGTTTATAGACTAAAGCTAATTTATAAACAGAATCTACTTCATACTGATGTTCATCCATTTTTTGAGTAATCGAAGAAAGATATTTGGTATCAACTTGTCCTGTTCGATGCAAATTACCATATAATGTCGGCCAGAGTAACGTATTACTATCAATAGGTATGGAAGTATTATAGACATAAATTTTCTTTTGTGTATGAATGACCAAATCTATCGTCCCATGATTTCCTATGTCTCCTACTAAAAGAGAAAGAATCGTGCCGTCTACTTTGATAGAACCTAACATTTTTTGAATTTGATTATCCGGGGAAATTGTATTATCCAATATGGAAACCTCTCCTGATTCTGTTCCAACAATGGTTTCCTCATTCCCATCTTTATGCATATCCACAACAACAGGCGCTGTGGAGGGAGTTGAATCCAAAGGAAAAGTCCCTATCAGTTTACCCGTGGGTCCATCTAGAAAATTACAACTGTTGTCATTGCTTAAACAAACAATTTGAATCTCCCCGTGCGTTGTGTTTAAGGTTAAAGCTGGAGAAAATTTAATTTCACCATTAGTTTTATATGGGTTCCAAAGAATGTCTCCTTTGGAAAAGGCATAAATATAATGATCTTCACTCCCTACGATGATGGCGGGTATGCCGCTTTTATTGATATCTCCAATCGCGGGTGTTCCGGAGACTCTTCTCTCTGCAGAATATTTAGCGTTTAATTTCTCTCCGGTTCTTCCATCCAGAAGAATGATTTTTCCATTCTCACACCCGACCACAACATCAAGAGATTTATTCTGTTCTAGATCGGCTAATACGGGAGATGTGGTTGCTGGAAATCCAATAGGCATTGACCATATTTCGGAAATCGTAGATTCGCTAACATTTAAACAATATACATTGTCTGCATCATCTGTAACGATTAACTGTTGAGAATCATTGCTGAGAATGTTACCCAAGGCAGGCGTATTCTGAATCCCGCCTTTTGCGAACCATGTACATAGAATTTTCTTTTGGTGAGGATCAAAAAGACTTATTTCTCCTTTGTCTGTACAAACAAGAATATCATTCAGATTATGATTTCCGAAATCTGCGATAATTGGAGAAGCATTAATGGATCCCTTAAAAGACCATTCTTGCAAAAGTTTGCCAGTTTGCCCGTTGATGACTGTTAATCTCCCGTCATGATCCCCCACGACAATATCGTAAACTCCATCTCCCGAAATATCTCCGATCATGGGGGATGCTAAAGCAAACCCCTTGAGAGAATAATTCCAAGAAGATTTTAAATGGATTTGATCATCACAAAATCCTGAATAGGGTAAGCAAATAAAGGTAATCCCAAAGAATAGGAAACTGAAGTACAAATATATTTTTTTTATTGTTTGCTGCTCCATTAATGTACCAAAACTAAATCGGTATTCGCGACAATACAGAATCCTTTCGAATTTCTTTGGCGGCTTTATCCAATATTCCATTGATAAAACGATAGGAATCGGCATCACTATATTTTTTAGCTATCTCAATCGCTTCATTGATGATGACATTCGTCGGTGTTTCCAATTGATACTCAAGTTCAAATAATGCAATTCGTAATATATTCCTGTCAATCACAGCCATACGTTCAATTTTCCAATGGGTCGCTAGCTTGGCCAAGATATTATCAATTTCAAGCAAATGTTCTAACGTTCCATCAGCAAGTTCTGCAGCAAACTTCTTTATGCCATCAGTAACATTCTCATTTTGAAACGTATTCTCCTGAATTTCCTCAAGAGGTCTCCCGGAAGAATCCAGTTGATAAAGCATTTTTAACGATATTTCCCGACCGTATCGTCTTTTTTTCATTTTGATTTCCCAGGTGGTAATTGAGATATAAGATTTGCCATTTCAATTGCCGTCATGGCAGCGTCCCACCCTTTATTTCCTGCTTTTGTACCGGCACGTTCGATGGCTTGGTCTATGGTATCTGTTGTTAAAACGCCAAAAATCGTAGGAACTCCTGTCACAAGTGCACATTGTGCCACACCTTTGGAAACTTCTCCGGCAACATAATCAAAATGAGGTGTGCCACCACGAATTACACAACCCAAACAAATCACGGCATCATATTTTTTACTTTGCGCAAAACGCAATGCCACAATAGGAATCTCCAAAGCGCCAGGGACCCAGGCAATCTCAATTTGGCTTTCAGAAACTCCATGTCTTATCAAACAATCTTTGGCGGCTGTTAATAAATGATTTGAAATAAAATCGTTAAACCGACTGACAACAATAGCAAATGATTTCTCCTCCGCTATTAATTTTCCTTCGTATACTTTTAAACTCATTCGAAGATTCCTCCTTTTTAAAATAGATTACCTATCTAATAAATGCCCCATTTTATCACGTTTTGTCTGCAAATATCCTTCGTTAATATCATTTTTCCCCACTTGCAAGGGAACTTGTTCCACTACCGCCAATCCGTATCCTTCCAATCCAACGATCTTTCTCGGATTATTGGTCATCAATCGAATAGTGCTTAAGCCCAAATCCGCCAAAATCTGTGCTCCGATTCCATACTCGCGTAAATCCGGTTTAAACCCCAATTTTATATTGGCTTCCACAGTATCCAATCCTCGATCTTGAAGAGCATATGCCTTCAACTTATTTTCCAGGCCAATTCCCCGACCCTCTTGCCGCAGATATAAAACAACACCGGAACCTTCTTTCTCAATCATTTGCAAAGCTTTACTTATCTGGGGACCGCAATCACATCGTAAGGAACCAAACACGTCTCCGGTTAAACATTCGGAATGGACGCGAACCAAAACATTCTGTTTTCCCGTAACAGGTTCTTTCACCAAGGCTACATGAAAACCATTATCAATCATTGCTTTATATCCATATAATTTAAAAGTACCATAGCGTGTCGGTAAATTAGTGGTAACAATCCGGGTAATTAATTTTTCGGTTTTCCTACGATATTCAATTAAATCTTTTATTGTAATAATGGCCAGATCTTGCTTATGAGCAAATTCCATTAATTGAGGAATGCGTGCCATCGTGCCGTCGGGGTTCATAATTTCACAAAGCACTCCTGCCGGATAAAGACCTGCCAGCCGTGCCAAATCCACTGCTGCTTCTGTATGCCCCGCACGGGTTAACACACCACCTTCCCGTTCACGCAATGGAAAGACATGCCCCGGTTTTCGCAAATCAGCCGCCGTTTTGGAAGGATCAATTAAAATTTTAACAGTGTGCGCCCGGTCATACGCGGATATTCCAGTTGTAATCCCATCATGTGCATCCACACTTTCGGTAAAAGCGGTTCTCATGGATTCGGTATTTTCTGAAACCATCGGTTTCAATTGTAATTCAATCAACCGCGGCGCATGCATCGGTACACAAATTAATCCACGTCCATGCTGAGCCATGAAATTAATACTTTCAGGAGTGACTTTCTCCGCGGCCAATATCAAATCACCTTCATTTTCCCGATCTTCATCATCCACGACAATGACCATTTTCCCCTGTCGGATAAATTCAATTCCTTCTTCCACCATATTAAATTTCACAAAATACTCCCTTAAGCAAACCCGTTCGATTGCAAAAATTCCAAGCTAATTATCTCTTTTGACGGTTTAAATTGGGAAAATCGTTCAATATATTTGGCAATTAAATCAAATTCCAAATTCACTTCCTCACCGATTTTCTTATCACCTAGTATCGTTACCTCCAGGGTGTGCGGGATCACTGCGACCGTAAATTGATTTCCATGAATCTCCACTACTGTTAAACTAATTCCATCAATCGCTACACTTCCTTTAGTAATTAAATATCTGGAAAATTGCGGTGGAATAGAGAATTCCATAATCACCGAATTCCCTTCCTCCCTTTTCCCAATCAACTGCCCTACCCCATCCACATGTCCACTAACTAGATGCCCGCCCAATCGGTCATTGAATCGTAAAGGCCGTTCCAAATTCACTCTTGTTCCCATATGAATTTTCATAAAAGTAGTTTTTCTTAATGTTTCAGGACTAAGATCGACCGTAAAATGTTTCTGATTACATTTTACCACTGTCACGCATGTTCCATTTACAGATATACTGTCATCATTTTTCAGATCATCCATATTCGATTCTATGGAAATTGTAAATATTCCTCCATCTGTTGTCCGTTCAATTTTCTCGATTTTTCCTGTTCCTTCAATGATGCCGGTAAACATGAGTTATAAATACCCTTCAATAACGATATCTTCTCCTAAAAAGCGGACTGTCATATCCTTAAGTTTGCTCATCTGTTCCAAAGTCTTTATTCCTTTACCCGCAATGGACGAAAGTGAATTCCTTCCACCCATTAATTTGGGTGCTATAAAGCATAGCACTTTATTGACCATTTTCGCATCTAAAAATGCTCCATGCACCCGTGCCCCGCCCTCTACCAAAATGGATTGTATTCCTCGTTTACCTAATTCTTGCAATAAGCTTTTTACATTAATATGTCCATTTATTGCATCAATTGGCATAATTTCAATACTTGCCTCTATCTGACTCGAAGGTGTCTCACCGAGTTCCTCTGCTTTAACCGAAGGTCTCCGACCAAGGGCATTTTCTCCAATAACCCAATATGTTTTGGGAGATACCTTTCCTTTCTTGAATACTTTCGCTGAACTGGGTACCTGTGCCGTGCTATCAAGTATAATTCGTGCGGGATACCGATGATATCTCTTCTTTCCATGTACTACTAATTCCGGATTATCCACAAGCACTGTTCCCGAACCTACTAAAATGGCATCCACACCAGCTCTGATTTCTTGAACGTACTCTCTAGATTCTCTGCCCGATATCCATTTTGAATTTCCATTGGCTGTTGCTATTTTTCCGTCTAATGTTTGCGCTATCTTCATAATAACAAACGGCAGACCGGTTCTCTTGTAATACCAATATCCTTCATTCAAACGCTGGGATTCCTCTTCCAAAATATCTGTCATAACAATAATTCCTGACTTTCGTAACTTTGCCAAGCCTTTCCCTGACACCCGCGGGTCCGGGTCGCATATTCCAATAACCACTTTTTTAATTCCAGATTCAATGATTGCACTTGTGCACGGCGGAGTTCGCCCATAATGACAACACGGTTCCAAATTGACATATAACGTTGACCCTTGTACTTTCCCCTTTGCACTCTTTATCGCCATTACTTCCGCATGATCCGCTCCGGCATATTTATGATACCCTTCGCCAATTATCTTCCCATTTTTGACAAGTACCGCCCCTACCATTGGGTTTGGACTAGTGTTTCCCCACCCTTTTCGAGCGAGTAATATTGCCCGTTCCATAAACTCTTGTCTATATTCTTCAAACGATTTCATAACCCCTTTTACAGCTAATTGATTGTATTTATTAGGGATAGATATAGCATTTTATCATCTTTTTGTCAACATTTATAAATTCTAAAAAACATTAAATCTCTATAAATTATATAAAATGTTCCAAGCAATCTTCTCTTTCGTATATTCAAAGAATTATTCTAATAAGTTATAATTGATTTTACCTAATTTTAAAGATATGGGGAATTATCGAGAGAGGAAATCAAACCTTGGAATGCCTTAAAAAATTCCTGGCGAAAATCTACCCATAAGTTAAATTTAAAAAGAAGAATTAATATGAAAAAAGTAATCATTATTTCTGGTTTACCAGGTTCTGGTAAAAGCACCGTCGCTGAAGGGCTTGCGCAAAACCTTAAATTACCGATATTTTCAGTTGACCCTATTGAGTCTTCTATTCTTAAAAGTGGCATTAAGAGAAGTTTTGAAACTGGTTTGGCGGCCTATTTAGTCGCCGAAAGGTTAGTCGCCGAACAACTAAGCTTAGGACAGTCTGCAATTATTGATGCAGTTAGTCCAGTAAGGGAATCTCGAGACATGTGGCACAATATATCAAATAACTATAATGCTCGGTTAATCATTATTGAGTGTGTCTTGGATAATAATCTTCATAGAAAAAGAATAGAATCGCGAATTCGTAATATGTATGGAATTCCAGAGATAACATGGGATGATGTTGAAAATCGCCGTAAAGAATATTTACAGTGGGAAGAAGAAAGATTAATTTTAGACACCTCGAATAATGCCCAAAATAATTTAGACAAAGCCTTGGAATATATCAGTCAACATTCATAATTTATTTTCGCCAATTCCCCGATTCGACCTGATTCCTTTTATTTTCTTATGTTACAATACTTCGTTATGCCGATATACCCTGTATCCTCCTCAAAAGTAAATGAATTGAATAAACGAATGTCCCAATTGGGTATTCAAGAATCCGATTTTGAGGAAAATTTTACCCGCTCTTCCGGCAAAGGAGGGCAGCATGTTAATAAAACTTCCACTTGTGTTATTATAATTCACAAACCGACAGGGTTAACTGTGCGTTGCCAGTCGGAACGGTCTCAGGCATTGAACCGATTCCTGGCACGACGGCTGTTGGTGGATAAGATTGAAAAACAAATCCTGGGTCTCCAGAGTAAGGAGGAACAACTTCGAGAAAAAATACGCCGGCAAAAAAGGAAACGATCTAAACGAGCTAAAGAAAAAATGCTGGCTAATAAACAATATCAATCGGAGAAAAAATCACTCCGAACAACACCTAGCAGGGAGGAATAAGTACACATGAAATTTCTCAATCACAACTTCATTAAAATTACCTCAATATTTTTACTATCCTATGCCACAGTTAAAACGACCTCGGCACAACTTCCGCCACCTCCTGAGGGCATAATTCCAATGGAAGTAGGCGCCCCAGGTAAATTGGCACCGGATCCCCATATTCCTGGAAGATTGGCTGTATTCGCCAAGGAAGATATTTCCAAATTGCAAAATCGAACAGTTTTTCTGGGCGATTCTATTACTCAAATGTTTGACTTGAACAAATTTTTCCCGGAAATAAAAACTGTCAATCGAGGAGTTGGATATGATGGGATGGGATTATTGGAGAAATATGGTGTATACAACCGATTGGCAAGCACCGTTTATAACCTTCATCCCAAACAAATTATTCTCATGATTGGGGTAAATGATATAGGGAATCTCTCTACCGATCCAGGAGATAAAAGGTTTTTGCAATATGACTATTTGGTATGGAAACTCCGGCATGATTTACCCAACACCGAATTGTGGTGTATCTCCCTATTACCGACAGGGGATCCCTATAGTAATATGAATCCGACTATCCGGATATTCAATGCCCATGCTGAGCAGGTCGCCAACAAATATCATGCTCATTGGTTAAATATCTATCCCAATTTCCTGAATGAAAACAATATATTCAAAAAAGAATATACCCAGGATGGATTGCATCCCAGCCAAACCGGATTTGCCATTTTGGCAAATATCTATCGTAATAAAATATTCGGATTACCTCCTTTAAAATAACTTAAATCAATAATTTAAATCAAACAACGTCGGGAGAACAGAGATATTCCCGACGTTGTTTTTTTATTGTTTAGAAATCTATGATTGAATAGAACAGCTTGTAATTCTTACGCTAGTATACTCTTTTCCAAATTTCTTCTTCGTTCCGCCATCGCAATGAACTAGAGAGCTATGATAATCAATGAGAAGGTTATCCATTCGGTGATTTCTGGAAATTTCTCCATATTCATAAAATATAAAAGTATCGTTGCGGTTCTTCCTTGGAACATAAATATAAAGACAGAATAAAATGCTAATAATTAATTCTTTTACACTTTTGCTGATTTGGCTATAGTTCCGTTATTGGTCTCAATCTCTTTGGTTAACTTCAATTCTGTAGCGCGTCTTCTTTCAGCCATCGTCAAGAATACTACCGCGATAAGAATAAATACCAGAGATAGCCATTCTTCAGTTTTGGGCATTTTGCCACCAAACCAAAGAGCAAAAAGAAGTGTAGAAGTGGTACCCGCAACCAATGATGTTAATCGATTGACTAATCCCGCAAAGGTAGCGGTTCTACCCTGGAACATGAATATAAAAACTGAGAAAAAAGCGACCATCCCAAACGAAGTTCCTGCTAATATCTGCCACGGCCAGGAACTATGTGGATTGGTAAATGATGCCTTAAAATGCACCACTTGGGAAATATCAACATTCAAATACTTAAAGATACACCAACCCACAAACAACATAGTGATGGTGGAAGATATCTGTTCAATACCAAAAAATCCTTTGTAGTCATAAATCGCATGTTTCGGTCGAGTATTTTTATAAAAATTCATTATGTAAATCCGGATGGAATAAGCCGTTAAATAGCTTCCTAAAATCCATAATGCCGGGGCAGAATGAAGAAAAGCAAATGCACCTTTTGCGGAACCGAAAAAATAACTATAAAAAATATTAATGCTGACCGCAAGTATGGCAAAAACCACACCCATTTCTTCTTCCCAATAGACCTGTTTATGAAGAATACCCTGTTTAATTTGAATCGCATCCACAACCCGGCTGATAACAATTACACTGCCGCGCATTATAACCATGGCAACCATGACAGAAATAGGAAGCGTATACATCAATGTTGTTGTAGGAATGACAACCGCGGTGCAAATTCCAGAAGGAATTATATAAAGAAATTCTTTGGGAAAGGTTATTCCTCTTACTTTCAAGTAAGTGGTGGATTTCAATGCATACCAGCCTGCAATAAAAGTAACGAGGATACAAGGTAAATTCCCACCAATGGTACTAAACACCGTATATTCCAAATCACCCACTTTAGGAGTATAGTATTTCACCGTGAGTCCGGTAATCACATAAAAAAAGAAATAAAAGAAACAAAGTTGTATTAATCTTCCGGTACTGCCTTCCGATGTTTTCCACATAGAGAATACTCCTGTTATTACTATTCAAGCATTATTTCTTGGATATTCGTTTCCACAACCGAGTAAATGTAGTTTCCAACGCCGGGCCTAATTTCTCTGAGGCGTCCGTAACTTCCGGTTCATTAGGTAATACAGAATACGGTACGGAAAATCCCCGTACATTGATATCCCCTTCCAACCCTTTGGCGATTTTATCCCAGTCATTCACCTTGTAATAGAAATCCATTTTATCATCCGGCAGGGAATGAAAAAGGACGGTATCCTCCTGCCCTTTCCTGGCACGGCGCCGATTCTTTCGCACCGATTCTTCATAAGATACTTTGATATAACAAATTCCGGTGGTCTTTAATACTTCGTCACACAAAAGGGAATAGGCATGGGCAAACGCATTCTCTCCGCCGCGTGCGAATTCAATGATCGCCGTCGTATCCCTGGTAAATCCCGGCGTGTCCCGTAAATGCTTCTTGAAAGCCAGATTGATTTTCTCAATACAGACATCCCAAAAGATTTCGTCCTTGAAATAGTAATCCGGCTTGGAGTGTAAACGTTCTTTGCCATATCTGGTTAATATATCGTCTTCTTCAAACCATTCCCAGATATACGGAAAATCGTCTATTTCTAAAAACTTCCCAATATGAAATCGTTTCTTGCGTTCTTCCATATCGGTTTTCTTTAAATAATCAATAACTTCACTTTTCCCTGCTGCCGGACGACCGCAGAGAACTATACAAGGTATAATATCGCTCATTTTCTTTATCCTTTCCAGCTCAAAATCGTAAATTAATGGAGAAACGTAATATATCCGACTTTGCAATGGGTGTCAAGAAAAAATAATCCATTGGTAACGTAAACTAGATTGTGTAATGGAGAAAAGAGAGGAAAGGGTATATTCTTCCAAGAGACAAAACCAAAAGAAAGGAGACGCAGTGCAAAAAGGCAAAGTTAAGACAGCAAAAAATTCTAGAAAAAATCCCCTCTCCGGAGAAAAACCCAGAAAAGCACCCAAAATGTACAGAAACAATACAGTTCATTAGCGTATTTCAATGGGAGACAAAACGGAGATAGTACGGAGACTGTACAGTTTTGTTACAATTCCAAAAACCTTATTCTATCTTTGACCTTTTTAGTACTCATCTTCTTTTGAATATCGTTATTAAGCTCTGCTATTCGTGCCAAGCCCAACCAAGCTTCTTTTAAACCCGGGTTTATATCTACTGCTTTTTGAAATTCACTTTGCGCTTCGGGATACATTCTTTTCTCAAGTAGATAATTCCCCATTTGACAATGGTCATATCCTAAAAGATGGTTCAGTCCCAAAAGACAGGCACGAGCCTCAAAACTACAATCCAACTTCTTTTTCATTCCGTGGTTACTTCCGTAGAAAAATTTGCTAATTGTTTCTTTAATACTTGAATTTCCTTTTTTTGCATTTCAATAAATTTACTTAAATTATCTCTATCAGCTTTAATTCCTGATAGTTGAAATTCCAATGTTTGAATGTCTTTCGCCTGTTGATGAGTTCGGAAATGCAAGGAAGCAGCCTTCGTTTCTGCATTATTCAAACGTGTATTCCCTTCCCGAAGCCGTTCATTTTCTCTTTCCAATTTTCCGAGTTTCAATTGAATCTGCACCAGTGAATTTGATAAATCAAGTGATTTCTGAAAACCATACCAATTCTTACCCGTAAGGTGCTCAATCGCACGAATCCAAGCATTTCCTTCCGAACCAATGGGTTCATCGCTATATCGGTAATCCTGTTTCCTAATAAATTCTCCCAATTCGTAATCTAGCGTAGTTAAAATCAGCCGTTCTTTTTGAGTTAAGACATCGGCAATTTCTTGATTGGGATGGCATTTTAATCCTTGAAGAAAATGGAGATTACATAATCCATAGGATTCCCGGTATATCTTCTTGAAATCATCATCTTTAAGATAATCAAGAATGAGTGAAACGGTCATTTTTATCGTATCTGTTTGATAGGAACAAATCGGACATATTTTTTCAATTTTAATGCTTACCTTTTTCTTGATTGAATTAATCCAATTTCTAAGCTTATCGCGAATGGAAGGTTCGGTTTGGTAATTTTTATATATTTCCGAAATATCTTTTTTAAATAATTGAATCAAATCACGATATAGAATAGTTGTCCCAAAGGCATCCCCGGCTCTTACAAATTGTGCCGCATGGATAGAACAATATCCCTTGGAAGATTTCATATCCAACCGCGTTCCCGGATCATTCACGCGCTCATACAGCAGAGAATCAATATAATTCCAGACCGATTTATTGGCATAGTAACACACCGGGCAATATGATTTTTGTACAGCATCCAGTATCCTAAAGTAAAGAAATGACCTTTCTATTTCTAGTGTCACTTTACGAATTCCTTTCCAAGAGAATTCAAGGAATTGTCATTACTCTCTATTAAATCTACCTTCCGGGGTTCAACGACACAACATGCACTTAATTTATCCAACTGTTTCTTTATCTCGCGGTAGTCGCCTTTCTTTTTCATCCATTCCTGTTTTGTAGATTGAAATTGTGCTTCATTTTGACGTCTTTTCGCAAAGCCTTGGTCAATTAAATGGATTATGTTTTTTTCTAAAGAGTCCATTCTTTGAGAAAGCATCTCTGAAAACATCGTTGTGCTTTTCTGTAGTCGTTCCACCAAATCATGCCGAATTCTACCGCAATTTCGGTCCATCCATTCGGATATTTTTTCTGAAATGTTATCCATAACCAAACGCCGACTGATATTTTGCGGTAGAAGGCTCCAGACCCTACGATAATCAACTTCCAATATGACAGGATTGTCTTCCAACAGGTAGTAAAAACGACTTTCCATGGTCAAGATACTGGTGTGTTGAATTTCTTCAAAAGGAATGTCAAACAGCCCGGAGACCATTTTGCGAAATTGATTCACTTCTCCAACAACTTTCTGCGTCAGCCGGGAGGATTCATCGTGGAAAGCCTGTTCTGTTTCTTTCTCCAATTGTTTTCGGAAGGGTTCCAACCTGTTTTGGATAAGCGCAGGAAGTTTTGATTCCATTTCCTGGATTAATCTCTTGACTGATTTTGAACCGCTAACATTTTTATATTGTTTGAGGAACTCATCCACTAAAATGGGAGTCTCTTTTTCTTGAAAGCGGCTTATCTCTTTTCCGATATGTTGAATCTGCTGTTCTATCAACCCTTTCCAAAGCAAAAAGATATCTTCCTTCTCTTTGGAGTATTGCAACCGCATTATCTTCAACTGTTCCAGTTTTCTTTCCAACTCTTCCAAAGGTAATTCGACTGCACGTAAAGCCAAGTCTAAGGCAAATTCTTTATCCGTTATCCAATCTCTTACATCGTTAATAATGGATATTAGAAAGATTGAACTTTTTTCGGTGTTCGAAAATGTATTTAATTCTTGTTCAAATTCAGGGAACCGACTCTCTGCCAATTTTTTTCTATCGTTTTCCTGTTTACCTTCGAGTGCCATCCTGGAAGAAACTGGATAGATATGAACCGCTGTATCCGGAAAAGCTTTCTCCAAAACAGTTTTAATGAAATGGGAGGAGTCCTCCAACTCTTTTGAAGATAGATAGTCTATTTTATTCAAAATGAAAAAGATTTTAGGAGCATATTTCCTAATCTTTTGTAAAAATTTAAGTTCTTCTTCACTCACGGGTGAATCCCCGCTCAGGAGGAAAATTCCGGCATCTATTTTCGGTAAGAAAGAATTGGTGGTTTCTGTATTATGCTCAAAAATCGAACCTACGCCGGGCGTGTCTATCAAACAGATTCCCTGCTGTAAATAATCAGAACGATAAAATACTTCGGTATAGAGAACTCCTTTTTGATTTTTTGGATTCCCGGTTTCTGTTACATAATCAACCAAACGATCAGGAGGAAATTCGTGAATCTCTCCTTTTTTGAAATATACCCTGATTCCGGGTAATTCTCCATAGCGCACAACGGTTATAATGGAAGTCAATGGAACTACAGAAACGGGCAATACGTTTGCACCCAGAAGGGCGTTCAGGAAAGTCGTTTTCCCACGTTTGAATTGGCCCAACACCGCCAGATAAAATTGATCGGTCTTTAGCTTAACTGCCAGTTCGTGAAGGAATTCAACGGGATGGAGATTCCCATTGTTATTTTCCAATTTCTGAAGATGTGTGAGGAGAATTGCTAGTTCATTTTGTACCGGGATGATTTCTTTTCGCATAACTCCATTCCTGATATTTTAATTTCAGGCAGGTTAATGCAATTTCCCCCCACCTGAGTTTTCAAGCAGGAGTTATCAATCCCGATTACAAGGGATAGTTGTAAGGTGAACTCCATCACCTATAAATAGTTTATCATATTCATTGACAAAAGTCATGCACTTTGATAAAGTTATAATTGATAAAACTAAAGCAGTGGGTGATGGAGTTCACCCTAACCATTCCAGGAAATTATAGATGGAATTGATGACTCCTAGTTGGCTTGTTCAACTAGGAGTTTTTTATTTTAGAAATGGAGATATCTAATGATTGAGACACTCGTAATCTTTTTAGGAGGCGGTATCGGTTCTGTCTCCCGGTATTGGCTGGCACTTGGAATCTATCGTTTCATGGGTACCAAATTCCCCTACGGGACAATGGTAGTAAACGTTCTCGGCTGTTTCCTCATTGGTCTTTGGATGACTATATTTGGAAACCGGTTTATGGTTAACCCTAATCTCCGACTTTTTTTGATTATTGGAATTCTGGGCGGATTTACCACCTTTTCTTCTTTTAGTTATGAGACGATTTCCCTTTTCCAAGAAGGCAGTTATTTTAGCGGTACTGCCAATATCGTTTATAGCGTCTTAAACTGTTTAGGTGCAACCTGGGTAGGATATACTATTGGAAAACTATTATAAATTAGAAAGAGGATACCCTATATGAAATTGGAAGGTGAAGGAAAATTATTACGGATTTTTATCGGTGAATCGGACCATCTTAAACACAAACCGCTCTATGAAGTAATTGTAATGAAGGCGCGGGAAATGGGATTGGCAGGTGCAACGGTTCTCCGGGGTGTCGAAAGTTACGGCGCCAATAGCCGGATTCATAAAGCCCATTTGGTCGAACTGTCAACTGATTTACCACTGCTCATTGAAATTGTGGATACAGAAGAAAATATCCAGTCATTTATTCCTGAAATGGACAAAATACTTGCTGAAACTAATTGCGGTGGTTTGGTTACTTTGGAAAAAGTTGAGATTATCCGCTATACCCATGAAAAGAAATGAAAGAGTGGACACTTTTCACAGATTTCTGCTTCTTATGGAGGAGTAGTTGAATGCATATACTCGATAATAATATATGGTTTTTAGCCGCTACATGGATGGGATTGGCTTTAATTGCCAGTATTATTTCTATACGTATCGGAATTTCTGTTGCATTAGTAGAAATTTTTATAGGTATTTTTGCGGGAAACTATCTTCATCTCCATACGACAGACTGGATTAATTTCCTAGCGATCTTCGGCAGTGGTTTACTTACCTTTTTAGCAGGTGCAGAAATTGAGCCTGAATCCTTACGAGCCAATCTGAAAGCTAGTTTAACAATAGGTTTTATTGCTTTTCTCTTACCATTTCTGGGAGTATGGGCATTGACATATTGGGTGTATCACTGGTCGTTAGCTTCTTCGGAAATCGCTGGGATTGCTTTGTCTACTACCTCTGTTGCTGTGGTTTATGCGGTCATGGTCGAACGTGGAATCGGAGATACTTCTCTCGGAAAATTGATATTGGCAGCTTGTTTTGTTAACGATTTCGGTACAGTTCTGGCATTAGGTTTACTTTTTGCCAATTTCAATATTTGGCTTCTTGTGTTTGTGATTGTAATGTGCATATTATTATGGTATCTTCCATCATTAACTAGAAAAGTAATTAGTGGATTTGGAGAACGGCGAGTTAGCGAACCGGAAGTCAAATTTATCTTTTTCATTTTATTTTTCCTGGGTGGATTAGCGACAACAGCGAAAAGTGAAGCTGTCCTACCCGCTTATTTGGTCGGTTTGGTAATTGCGGGAGTTTTTGTACGAGACAAAACTTTGGTTTTTCGCATGAGAAGTATCGCCTTCACTATGCTAACCCCTTTCTATTTCATCAAAGCCGGGCTTTTTGTTTCCATACCCGCTGTCGTCACGAGTGGTGCTATCATTATTATCCTATTAGGAATGAAAATGTTAACTAAATTTATTGGCGTTTACCCAACCTCTCGTGCTTTTAAAATGTCTAATCGCGATACTAAATATACCACTATGTTAATGTCCACTGGTCTTACCTTTGGGACAATTTCGGCTCTATTTGGTTTGACCAATAAACTCATTGACCAAACCCAATATACGATTCTGGTCACGGTGGTTATTTTGAGTGCCATAGTTCCTACGATAATTGCTCAGAAATTCTTTGAACCGGAATTGCCGGATTCTAAAAATATAACCCAAGTAACATCAAAAGAGGAGGAGTAATCATGTATTCAAAGATTCTTGTTGGTTTTGATGGTTCAGAAGGGTCTCGACTTGCCCTTGTCACCGGTGCGAAGTTGGCAACCCAATATAAAGCAGAAATCCATGCACTCTGGGTGAGAGGGAGCCTTCCTCATTACCCGGGAACTATAGATGAAATCGAAGAGGAAAAATTTGCCGCCAATGGCTATGCCAAAAACCTTGAAACCCAGACGAATGAAATCGGCAAGCAGGAAAACATCCCGATTCAATTTGTGGTTAAAAGCGGTAACCCGTCCCTAACCCTTGTCAAGTATGCGCAGGAAAATAAAATAGATTTGATCATTCTTGGCCATGTTGGTCATTCGGGTTTATGGGGTTCCTTGCTGGGACACACTGCCGATAAAGTTAGTGACCATGCACCTTGTAGTGTTCTAATAGTGCGATAAATAGGTTGCGCTATTTATTCAAAAAAAGGTACCGTGATTTTGAATTGGATAAAGTATTTACTGATACCAATTACGGGGTGCTCGTTACCCTCAAACGTATCGAAGTTATACGTTATAGCCACGAAAAACGCTAACGAGTTAAGGGAGATAAAATTCAACCTTGCGGCAGGTATCGCAAACATATAACCGCAGAAGGCTTTTGTCTGCCAGAGTAACGCTGGCCATCAGTCCCTTTTCCATCCCGTCTATCAATTTTTTCTCGCCCATAAACCGCATCGGTTTATTACATCTCGTGCAGGTCGGCGGATTTTTCATCAAACCCGGATTACTTTCTTCCATAGTGTTCCTTTCTGTGGGGAAATCCGAATCTTGGGGGTCCCCGATAAGATAGTATTCTGGCATAAGCAAATAAAAGTTTAAAGTTTAGGGTTTCAGTTTCAAAGCTTCATTGTGAAAAATATTTACGGTAACTTGATCAATAATACAAAAGCGAATTTCGTTGAGAGACGTAACAGGATATTTTTGATAAAAGTCCTTTGCTCCTCTCAATAGGATTTGGGCGCAGCCTTCTTTGGGGAATCCGAAAATACCGGAACTGATGGCAGGAAAGGAAATGCTTTTTAATTTCTTCTCATCCGCTAATTTTAGACTATTGGAAATCGCGTTGTACAATTTATTTTCTTCATCTCCTTCACCCCACATAGGTCCGACCGCGTGAATGACATATTTGGCAGGCAATTTTCCTGCGCCGGTTATAACACAGTGACCTACTGCAACAGGCGCGACTCGATAACTTTCCTCCTGAATTTCGTACCCGCCCTTGCGGACAATTGCACCCGCCACTCCCCCGCCATGTGCTAATTGAGAATTCGCCGCATTCACAATCGCATCCACTTTCTCATCGGTAATGTCTCCTTGTAAAAGCCGAATCCATTTCCTTGAAACAGGACTATATTCCCAAATGAGTTTTGCCATATTCTATTAGGAATATATCACGAATAAGTCCTCTTCACAATAAATAGCTTGTAATCACCTTTTGTGTTGACGGAGAAATTAAATGGGAATAGAATAAGCAGGCAAAGAAAAATAATTCATTTTAAGAAAAGGAGTTTCACATGGTTCGTGTAATGATATCGTTCGTAATTGTAGTTTGTTTGGTAAGTGTGGGATACACCCTTGATCTCAATGGGGAATGGGAAGGGAATTATTTAAGTTTAAAGGGAGATACAACGGAGGTTTTATTTTCGTTAATCCAAGATAGTAGTAACTTGACCGGGAGTTTTCAATTATCAACAACAAAGTATTCCATTTTAAAGGGTACAATAAAAGATAAGATGATATCCTTCAGTGTAATGATGGATAAAACACTCAAATCCAACCAAGGGATATATTCCGATGGCACCATATCATTAAAGCTGAATGGGGGTAAAACTGAGGTTTCTTTAACTCGAAAACCGACAGAAAATATAAATGGCCAATGGTTATATAAATTTAAAGGGATGAATGATGAAGAAGTGGAAATCACCTTTATTCTTAAAGTGGATGGGGATAAATTAACCGGGAGTTCTAAATCCCAATTTGGTGATATGACATTATCCAATGGAAAGGTGTATGGGAATAAGTTTTCGTTTGACGTAGCCAATGACCAGTTTACTATTCATCATGACTGCACCATTTCAGGGGATACAATTAAGATGAAAGTGAGTGGGTTTGGGGATGGGGGAGAGAGTCGGGAAAATATTGTAACCCGGATAAAACAGTAAACGTGATCTTGAGTTCAGAAGATATTATACTGGTACTATTAATAAAGCAAGAACATACCCCCAAAAAAATCTATGGGGCATGTTCTATTTTATCGCTGTCAATTTCCAATCTTCCAAGCATTTTCTGGTATGAGGGAAGGCGAGATTGAGTGGAAGGGTGTCGGGAAGGAACCAAGCCATTTCCATGACTTCGGGAGCCAATTGGGGTGATCCGCCTATCACGCTGGCAAGATAGAATATAGCGAGCACAGTCCAAGATTCATTGGATTCCTTTTCAAGATATAATCCAAACAATTTTTCGAGTTTAATGGTCAATCCGGTTTCTTCTTTAACCTCCCGCAGGGCACATTCTTCGGGTGATTCGTAAGTGTCCATGTACCCGCCGGGAAAATTCCAGTACCCTTTTCGGGGTTCCTCTCCGCGTTTTAATAAGAGGATTTTTCCGTCTTGAATGACGAGGGCTCCAGCACCGGGTCGGGGGTTATTATAATAGATGAAATTGCATTGCGGACAGATAAGCCGCTCAGGCTCATGAGGTTTTTCCCAGCCTTTGACCAGTTCAGTTTTGCATTGAGGACAATATTTAAACATAAGTAATTATTGTACACTGAAAATGACCTCTACCCAATGGGTAGTTGGTATTCGTGTACTAAAATATGTTAATCTGACTGATTATGATATTGGATGAAATAATCGAGTATAAGAAGAAGGAAGTGGTAGATGCCAAAGGGAAGATTCCGTTTGCCCAACTGATGAAGGAATTGGATAAAAAGGATATAATGCGACGGGACTTCCAAAAGGTGCTCAAACGGGAAAAAGGAAAATCCATTCGCTTAATTGCAGAAGTCAAAAAGGCATCTCCCAGCCAGGGAGTGATACGGGAAGATTTTGATCCCGTTCAAATCGCTTCTATTTACGCCAAAGAGGGAGCCAATGCAATATCGGTCTTGACGGATGAAAAATTCTTTCAGGGAAAGTTATCGTATCTCAGAGAAATTAGAGAAAAGGTAGAATTGCCGTTATTGCGCAAGGATTTCACGATTGATGAATACCAGATTTGGGAAGCCGCCCATGCCGGTGCAGACGCAATTTTATTGATTGTAGCGGCGTTGGAGCAAAAAATTTTGCAAAAGTTGTATAACATAGCGACCCGTGAACTCGGTCTATCTGCCTTGGTCGAGGTTCATACGGAAGATGAGACCAAGCGGGCATTGGATATTGGCGCGACCCTAATTGGAATCAATAACCGGGATTTGAAAACCTTTCAGATCAGCCTGGAAGTCACCAAGCAAATCCAACCCTTGATTCCCAAAAGTCATACCTTGGTCAGTGAGAGTGGCATTAAAACCAAGGATGATATAGCCTATCTGTCCGAATTGGGGATAGACGCCCTCCTTATCGGGGAGACTTTCATGCGTTCGTCGGATATTGGCGCTAAGATTCGGGAACTTTTACCAAAGTAAAGCAGACTGATATTTTTAACCAATTTGTAACGTACAGGGACTGGAGGTGCTTTTTTCACCTCCAGTCCTACTCCAGTGTTCCTCTACTGTTCCTCCGCTTCTTTTCCAAGATACATTTAAATGGAGTATTAATATATAGAATATTGAAATAATTAATGTTATAATAATTGTATTGAGAAGGTTACTGGTAGAATTTGACAAAAGGGAGGGTATAGAGATAACGTATAAGGGTGGGGTCAAGAAGACCATTTGACCCTTTTTACCTATGACTCGAATCAAAATTTGTGGAATTACCAATTTGGAAGATGCTTTATTAGCCTCTGACTTAGGTGTGGATGCGTTGGGGTTCGTGTTTTCCAAGAGTCCGCGGCGGATAGAGGCGGATATGGCAGAACAGATCGTTAACCAATTACCACCATTTTTATCCATTGTCGGGGTGTTTGTGAACGAATCCGATGAGATTGTCAAACACGTTGCCCGGCGATGTAAGCTCAATATATTGCAGTTTCATGGGGAAGAGGATCCGGATTATATCAAGTTATTCCACCGAAAAACTATTAAAGCTATACGGGTTAAGACAGAAGCGGATTTGAAGGTCATACCCAATTATGTGGTGCAGGGTATTTTATTGGATTCCAAGGTAGAAGGGAAAAAAGGCGGTACGGGAGTTATATTTGACTGGAATCTGGCAGTTAAAGCGAAACAATACGGCAGGATTATCCTGTCCGGAGGACTTACACCGGATAATGTAGCGGAAGCTATCAAAATCGTCCAACCTTATGCTGTGGATATTAGTTCGGGGGTGGAAGCCAGTCCGGGGAAGAAGGACCCAGTGAAATTGAAGGCGTTTGTGGAGGCTGTGAGACGTGCTTAGGGCCAAAACGAGATTGCCACGCTTCACTCGCAATGACAAATTGGAGCGAAAGAAAGTACAAGTTAAGGAACGGATTCGAATCCGAACCTTGCAATTAAAGACCCAACCCCTACCCGACGAAAAAGGGCATTTTGGACAATATGGCGGGAAGTTCGCACCGGAGACCTTGATGCCGGCATTGGAGGAGTTGGAAAAAGAGTATTATAAAGCCAAAAAAGACCCGAATTTCCAAAGAGAACTGGATTATTTTTTAAAGGAATATGTGGGACGGCCTACCCTGTTATATTATGCAGAGAGACTGACGAAGTTTCTGGGCGGCGCCAAGATTTATTTGAAACGGGAAGATTTGGCACACACAGGCGCGCATAAGATTAATAACACACTGGGGCAGGCATTATTGACCAAGCGTATGGGGAAGCCAAGGGCGATTGCGGAGACTGGCGCAGGGCAGCATGGGGTCGCAACGGCGACAGCATGTGCGTTATTGGGAATCAAGTGCGATGTTTACATGGGGGAGGAGGATACCCAACGGCAGGCGCTGAATGTATTCCGCATGAAATTGTTGGGGGCACGGGTGATTCCGGTCACATCGGGGACGAAGACTTTGAAAGATTCCATCAATGAAGCCATGCGGGATTGGATAACGAACGTCGAAGATACCAATTATATTTTTGGGACGGCGGCGGGGGTTCATCCGTTTCCGATGATTGTGCGGGATTTTCAGGCGATTATCGGGCATGAGGTGCGGGAGCAAATTTTGGAGAAAGAGGGGCGTTTACCGGATTATTTAGTGGCGTGTGTCGGCGGGGGGAGTAACAGTATCGGACTTTTTTATCCATTTTATGAAAATAGAGAAGTGAAATTTATTGGCGTGGAGGCGGCGGGATTGGGAATTAAATCGGGCAAACACGCGGCAACATTGTGTGTAGGTCAACCGGGAGTTTTGCACGGGGCAAAGAGTTATTTATTGCAGGATAAAAACGGGCAGATTCAGGAGACGCATTCGATTTCCGCGGGATTGGATTATCCCGGAGTCGGGCCGGAACATTCTTATTACAAGGATACCGGTCGGGCGAAATACGTTTCGGTAACGGATGAGGAATGTTTGCAAGCGTTTAAGAAATTGGCGGAATCGGAGGGGATTATCCCTGCACTGGAATCTGCTCATGCGGTTGCGCATGTCATGAAAATCGCACCGAAACTTTCGAAAGATAAAATCATCGTCATTAATCTTTCCGGTCGCGGTGATAAAGACGTTCAATCGGTAAGCAGCTTTTTCAAATAATATGTTGATAAGGAAGAAAAATATACAATGCTGTCATTCTGAGCGCAGCGAAGAATCTCTGCTTGAAGTCGTTTTACATTAGGTAGAACACTGGGATTCTTCACTGCGCTCAGAATGACAAGGATTTTGATTTAATGACTTTAAGAATTACAGGCTATCTTATATTGGATTAAAATAATAACGGATTTAACATTTATGAGTCGAATCACACAATTATTTAAAAATTTACGACAAGAGAATCGTGCGGCGTTGATTACATATATTTGCGCGGGGGACCCGGATTTGGAGACCACGGAAGCGCTGGTTTATAAATTGGAAGAATCCGGTGCGGATTTGATTGAATTAGGAATTCCGTTTTCAGACCCTATAGCGGATGGCCCGACGATTCAACGAGCGGCGCAACGAGCTCTAAAAAAAGGAACGAGACTTATTGACGTTTTGGATTTGGTAAAAAAGATTCGCACGAATACAGAAATTCCGATTGTATTCATGGGATATTACAATCCGATTTATCATTATGGAGTAAAGCAATTCGCTCAGAAAGCAGTTGCCGTGGGAGTGGATGGAGTAATCGTTCCTGATTTGCCACCCGATGAGGCGGATGAATTAATAGAAGCAGCACGGCCTGTTGGATTGGATACGATATTTCTATTAGCGCCAACGAGCACGGAGAGCCGGATTAAATATGTTACCGGGAAATGCACGGGTTTTGTATATTATGTTTCTCTCACCGGCGTGACGGGGGCTAGAGAAAAAGTAGCAATTGGCGTAAAATCAGCATTAGCGAAAATACGCGAACATAGCCGGTCTCCGATTTGTGTAGGATTCGGTGTAGGAACACGAGACCAAGTCCAACAAATCGTTGATTGGGGAGCGGATGGTGTGATTGTCGGAAGTGCCATCGTGAGTCAGATAGAGAAAAATTTACAAAATCCGAATTTGGTAGATACGCTGAGTGAATTTGTCGCCAATCTATCCCACGGGTTAGTCCCTTCCAAAACCAAACTGCAAACGGTAAAATTATAGGAACCCGATATGGCATGGTTTAAGAAAAAAGAAGAATATACAACGTTACGACCCAAACGGGTACAGAAAAAAGTGGATGTGCCCGAGGGGATGTTCACGCGCTGTGAAGATGAAAACTGCCAATCTATTATCTATAACAAAGACCTGGAACAGAATTTGATGGTTTGTCCCAAGTGCAATTTTCATTTCAAATTGAGTACGGAACAGCGAATTGCCTTATTGATAGATGAAGGCAGTTTTACGGAGATGGACAAGAATTTACGTTCTACTGATCCCTTAAATTTTACAGATACGAAAAAATATAAGGACAGGATTCAGAATTTGATTAAGGAAAATGGGATTCGGGACGCCGCTATTTCGGGTATTGGAAAAATCAACGGAATCCAATTAGCAATTTCAATCATGGATTTTAGTTTTATCGGAGGGTCAATGGGTTCGGTCGTGGGAGAGAAGGTCACCCGTACCATTGAACGGGGAATTGAACGAAAAATTCCTGTGGTCATCGTGTCACAAACCGGCGGAGCACGGATGCAGGAAGGAATTTTATCACTGATGCAGATGGCGAAATCCAGTTGTGCATTAGCTGAATTGCATAAAGCGCGTATGCCCTTTATTTCCATTTTAGTAGATCCAACGACGGCGGGTGTAATGGCGAGTTATGCGTCTTTAGGAGATGTAATCATTGCCGAACCGCGCGCGCTGATTGGATTTGCAGGGCCACGGGTTATTGAACAGACCATCCGGCAACCTCTTCCGCCCGGATTTCAGAAATCTGAATTTCTATTAAAACACGGGATGTTGGATATGGTTGTCCATCGAAAAGATTTAAAAAAGACACTGACACAAATCCTAGGATTATTAAGCCGGAGTACCAGCGCAAAAGTCCAAACCCCTGTTCAAGTTCATGAACCTTTGTTAAATGTAGTCTCCAAGTAAGTTATCCCCTCTCTCTTTCTCTAATCCCGTAAATTTTGCTAAACTGGATAAATTCATTCTAGAGGAGTTACGGTTTCTTTCATGACTTATCAAGAAGCAATTAGGTATCTTTTTAGCCTGGAATTCTTCGGCATTAAATTAGGGTTGGATAATATCCGACGCCTGATGGAATTGCTGGGAAATCCTCAAAATAATTTGCGAATTATTCATATTGCCGGAACCAATGGAAAAGGGTCGGTCGCAAATTATACAGCTAATATTTTGCAAGCATCCGGTTATAAGACAGGACTTTATACTTCCCCACATTTAGTTAAATTTGAAGAGAGGATATCCATTGACGGGAATTTGATTTCGGAAGGAGACGTTACAAGACTCACGGAAAGAATCAAACCGCTAGCGGAACAGTTAGCGAAAGAATCCAATGGCGCTCACCCGACGTTTTTTGAAGTCACGACGGCAATGGCCTTGCTTTATTTCTTTGAGCAAAAAGTAGATTTTACAGTATTGGAAGTCGGCCTTGGCGGACGGTTGGATGCCACCAACATCGTCAAGACAGGAATTGTCGTAATAACCAATATTGCTTTTGATCACATGAAGCAGCTGGGATACACATTGAAAGAAATCGCACGCGAGAAGGCTGGAATCATTAAAAAGAATTCAACCGTTATCACCGGAGCGACAGGAGACTCTCTTGAGGAAATCCGGAATGTTTGCAAGAAACAAAATGCTACATTGATAACTTATCCGAAAGATATTTCCTATCGGAATCTGGGTATTCATAAAAAATCAAATCCAACTCGTTTACCCGAATATCAACAATTTTATGTGTTTGGCCGATTGGGAGATTATCCCAATCTAAAAACGCAGATGCCAGGAGAACATCAATTGTGTAATGCCACGCTAGCCATTGGAGCTGTCGAATCCATAATTCTTCAATCCTTCCCGGAATTATTCGTGCAAAAGAGTCCTGGGACTATCCCTTTGCGAGCTTATCTGGACAGCCGCCAAAAACGGAATCAATTTATTTACACAGATGAAATATCAGAGGATGAAATACCATTACCCGAAAAAGAAAATTCCGATTCGGCATTGTCAAGAATTGGTAAAATTTTGCTTTCCGGAGTTCCAGAGGGAATCAAGAATACCCACTGGCCGGGGCGATTGGAGGTTGTCAAAGAGTCTCCGATAGTTTTATTGGATGGTGCGCATAATGAGGCGGGAGCCAAGGTTTTACAAAAAGCAATTAAAGAATTTTTTACTTATGAAAAATTATACTTAGTGATAGGAATCACGGAAGGGAAAGAAGCGGAAAAAATCATTGAAATTCTCTGTCCACTGGCGGACGAAGTGATTGTTACTTCCGCAAAAAACCATCGTGTGATTGCCCCGGAAGAACTAATGAAACAAATTCATCCGACCGCTAAGCCCGTAACCATTGCCAAGCCAGTAGCCGATGCAGTAAAATATGTTCTCAGTCGGGCCAAGGCCAATGACTTGATTTGTATCAGCGGTTCATTATATGTTGTCGGCGAAGCCCGGCCCATCTTTGTTACAAAGGAATAGGACATTATGTTGGAAAAATTAAAACAAATTGAAGCAGAAGCCATTAGTGCCGTCAATTCGGCCAAATCGGCGGAAGATATAGAACATCTACGCATCCAATATATCGGTAGGAAAGGACAACTAACGGAGATTTTACGGTCTCTGGGAACCGTTTCCCCTGAAGATAGACCTGTTGTAGGACAAAAGGCGAATCAATTAAAAAATCAGATCGGTAGTTTATTGGATTCGAAAAGTCAAGAAATCAAAACGCAGTTGGAATCCGCGAAAAATGACAAACTGGTTTTAGATATTACTATTCCAGGACGCAAATTGGCAACGGGTGGAGTACATCCTTTGACAAAAGTACGTTACGAAATTGAAGATATTTTTACTTCTATGGGGTTTACGATTGAACAAGGACCGGAAGTCGAGTCGGATTATTATAATTTTGAAGCACTCAATACTCCTGCAGACCACCCGGCACGCGATGAGCAGGATTCCTTTTATATCACAGACAATTATTTACTGCGAACGCAAACATCTCCCGTGCAAATTCGCGTCATGGAAAAACGCCAACCGCCGATTCGAATGATTGCGCCGGGCCGATGTTACCGCCGGGATGCCGTAGACGCAACGCATTCCTTCCAATTCCATCAGATTGAAGCATTGATGGTGGATAAACATATTACCTTTGGAGACTTGAAAGGGGTCATTGATATGTGGGTGAAAGCTTTCTTTGGTCCCAATCGAAAAACCCGTTTTACTCCCCATTTTTTCCCTTTCACGGAACCAAGTGCCGAATTGCACATGTCCTGTTTATTTTGCGAAGGGAAAGGGTGCCGGGTTTGTAAAAACAGCGGTTGGATTGAATTAGGCGGCTGTGGCATGGTAGACCCGGCGGTTTTCAAATTTGTGAATTACGACCCGGAAGTATATTCCGGATTTGCTTTTGGTTTTGGTATCGAACGAATGGCTATGTTGAAATATGGAATAGACGATATCCGGCTATTCTTTGAAAATGACATTCGGTTCCTTCAGCAATTTGTCTAAAATCTTGTCCATACCGCGGAATTTCAATATTATGATAAAATAGTTGTTCCAATTATTCTAAAGGAATAACACTGAAATGTCTGAAATTATTAATTACGAATATTTTTCTCAAATTGATTTGCGTATCGGGAAAGTTATCTCCGCAGAAAAAGTGGAGAATACGGATAAACTCTTAAAAGTCATGGTTGATTTGGGAGAAGAAAAACCGTGCCAACTGGTCGCCGGGGTCGCCCAACAATACGCGCCTGAGGCTTTAATAGGCAAGGATATGGTTGTATTGGTAAATTTAGAACCTCGCACCATTCGCGGAGTGGAGTCATTCGGGATGATTTTAGCGGCAACCGTGGATGGCGCACCGGTAATATTAACAACAGAGAAACCAGTTCCGCCAGGTTCCAAGATAAAATAGCTTTTTTTTATTGAACTGAGTTTTGTGGGGGATTAGCTCAGCTGGGAGAGCGCCTCGTTCGCAACGAGGAGGTCGGCGGTTCGACCCCGCTATCCTCCACCAAAAAGTAAATATTCGACAATAAGGCAGTTGTCTAATAGGAGAAAGTTATGGATAAAATTCTTCTTGTAGAGGACGAGATAGATGAATTAAGAATCTTGGAACTAGCTTTCAAGTCTAGTGGATATGAAGTAATCCTGGCATCCAGCGGTGAGGAAGGGTATGCCAAAGCAATAGCGCAAAAACCCGATCTAATCATTTCAGATATTCTAATGCCGCATACGAGCGGGTTGGAATTATGCAAGAAACTCAAAGGAAACGCGCAGTTCTCAGATACCCCGATTATTATTACTACCGCTTTATATAAGGGTGAAGACT
Organism: uncultured bacterium; assembly: GCA_963768165.1. Taxonomy (GTDB): domain Bacteria; phylum UBP4; class UBA4092; order UBA4092; family UBA4092; genus CAVYHJ01. The sequence continues at coordinate 723,474 of CAVYHJ010000026.1, forward strand.
ATATGAAAATGGCAAAAGCCCATGGCGCAGATGCCGTTTTGTCAAAACCCTATAATATACAAGAATTATTACAAATAGTCCAAACTTTATTGGCTACCGGATCATCCCAGGAACCTTCGTCCGACAAGGAAGGTACCGATTATCCGCTCAATCTAGGTGACGCGTAATATTTTGCCATTTAACCTATCCAGATTTCCTTTTACTTTTTGTCAATTACATGTAGAATATGCATTTTGTAAAACAAATTATGAGCGAGATTCAATCCTTAAAATCAGAAATTAGCAAATCTATTAAGCGCCGTGACTTTACGGAATTAGACAATCTCTGGCTGCGTTACGTTGAACAAAACGATTTGGACGTTTTGTTTTTAAAACATTGTGCGGATATCCTGGCTGAACAGGGGAATATTCCCCAACTCACGACCTTATTTGAATTATTAATCGAAGAATATTCAGAAGATAAAAATATTGCCGGAATTCTCGAAACTACACGAATTCTTTCCGTCCATAAAGCAATCCCCAATTCGATAAAAAGTCCCTTGTTGACAGCTATTCGAAAGATTTATAAATCATCCGGGAATCTTGAAAAATATATACTCTTTTCAGGTTTGGAAATTTCTGATAATCTGCAAGATTCATTTACCAAACTCGATGATTTTCTGTTTTGCGACATTGGCCAAGTATTTCAGCATAATACATGGGGTATTGGTGTTGTGAAAGATTTGGATCTTGTCCAACAACAGGTTATATTGAATCTTGAAAAAAAAGGAGAACACCGATTTACCTTTTCCGGTGCAAAACAATTTCTAACCAAAATTCCCGACGACCATTTTTACGCCCAAAAGAAAAAGAATCCGGATATTATAAAACAAATGGTCAATGACCAACCGCTAGAATTGGTAAAACTCATTGCCATAAGCTATGTGGGAAAAATAACGGTGAATGATCTTAAAAAATTATTACAAGACGGATTCATGACAGAAGACTCTTGGGCTAAATGGTGGGCAAAGACAAAAGTACTTTTAAAGAGAGATGCTTTTATAGATTTCACCGAGGGGGTTAAAGGTGAAATCCAACTCCGGTCAGAACCGAAAGAATTACACGATGAATTGATAGAGAAATTCAATGACACAGAATCCATCGAAAACAAGATTGATATTCTTAAAGAATTTGCCAAACATTCCCAAGCCATCTCTAATGCAAACGAAATTGCTAGTCAATTGGCTCAAAATCTGATTGAATCGTGCGAAGGGACTGAAAAGCAGGATATCGTTCGAAAATTAATGTATTTCTATGCCTATGAAATTTTGAAAAAGTCTGTTACGGCTGACCTTCCAGTTTTCCCGGTCTCGGAAAATCAATTGATTTCTTCGATTAATGATATTTCCGAAATCCTATCCTCCCTGCCCTCTGGAGAATATCAAATCCGTATGATTAATTTGTGGATCCGGAAAAATCCCGATACGTGGACAGACACTGCAGTCGCCATATTGCCTCGATCAAATCCTAAAATAGCAGAAGAATTAATCGATAAATTATCTACCGCTGGTTTAAAAGACAAAGTAAAATCTGGAATTAATCAACTTTTGGTTAATAAAGAAAACAATCCGGAAACTTATTTGTGGTTAGTTCAACAAATTTTGCATGGAACATGGGAATATACTGTCGAATCGATATCACATTATGAACTCGTTTTAGAATTGGCAGACTTGATGGAATCGCTGCAAAATAAAAAATCGATGACCGAACAGGATAAAAAAATAAAATCTTCAATATTGTCCAAAATCCGCAAGTTAATAGAAGTACACGAATTCCAGCTTGTCAGAGATATCATTTTGGATCTTCCGGTGGAAGACGCGCTACACTTACGAAATTCATTGTTACGAAACAGTGCGTTAAACGATGTTTATAAAACTTCCTTGGAATATGCCATATCCCGTGTCCGACCCGATTTGGAGAAGCAGGACAAAAAAAGCGGTGGCGTGCATAAAACGCGAAGTATTCACTATTGCACGCGTGAAATCTATCAACAAAAAACCGATGAATACAAACAAATCTGTACCATTGAACTGCATGAAGTTGGCAGAGCACTGGCAGTTGCTCGCGCCCATGGAGATTTGCGAGAAAATTCCGAATATCAATCCGCCAAACAAAAACAACGTATTTTGATGAAACAAGCAGATGAATTGCATGATTTGTTGGATCGGGCCAGAGTCATTGAATCAAACCAGATTAGTACGGATCATGTAGCTTTCGGAACCCGGGTAACAGTAATCAATGAAACCTTGCAAAAACAGGAACAATACACAATATTGGGTATATGGGAAGCCAGTCCCGATAAAGGTATTATTTCGTATCTCTCTCCTCTAGGAGCGTCTTTTCTTGGCAAAAAGACAGGCGCATCTATTGAAATCATTCTGCCTGAAGGGAAAGTTTTATATAAAATTATGAAAATTAAAAATGCGTTGCACGAGGATAAAAACTAGTCTCCATTTCGATGTTCATGCTATTCTCATTATCCAATTGAATAAATTGAGACGTTTTATCTAAAGGAAAATCAAATGAATCAAGAATTTAATCAACTCGTTGACGAAATATTACAGTTTCTCTGGTCTGACAGTCCCGTATTCGCGACATTCATGGGAATTCATGCCTATGACGGAGAACTTGACCGGATGGGACCCGATCACCGGACCCATTCAATTACCAGGAAAAAGGAATACCGCCACAAATTAGATGACTTCCAACAACAAAAATCAAACGCGCTGGATTCTTTGGAAAAAATGGATTTAACCATTCTGAGGAATTCACTCTCCGTGGAAATCGAACTGCAGGAAAAAGTCAAAAAAGTCATGCGTGATGCATCGGTCTATCCGGAAATCGCCTTATTCGGGATTTATATTTTGGTTCTCAGAGAAACATTACCGTTGGAAACACGTGCCCATTCTGTATTAGGGAGACTCCGTCAGATACCCCGCTTGCTGGAAGAAGGGATAGAGAATTTGCGTCATGGCGAAAATATTCCAAAAATTTGGACGGATATTGCCATTGAAACAACTCAAAGCGGACAATCTTTTTTTATCCAAATGATTCCTGCGATTGCCGATAAAGTCCCCGATTTAACAGGAGACTTATTGTCTGCCAATACAACCACATTACAGGCTTTGGAGAACTATCAAAATTTCCTTCAACAGGAGTTACTACCCAAATCCACCGGCAGTTTTGCTTTAGGCCGCAACCTTTTTCAATTTCTACTCAACACAGAACATCAACTTCCCTATTCGGTAGATGAATTGTTGGATTTAGGTAATGACATGGTTGCGCAGACTCAGGAAAAAATTTATCGAACAGCGCGCGGGATTAATTCAATGATTAGCTGGCGTTCGATTCTAGAGGAATCGAAAAATGAACATCCACCGGCAAGAGAATTAATACCCTATTATAATCAAGCGATGGAAGAATGCAGGCAATTTGTTGTGGAAAAGAATCTGCTTTCCATCCCTGATAATCAAACCTTGCAAGTCATTGAAACACCTGTTTTCGAAAGAGGAACCACACCCTATGCCGCCTATATTCCACCAGCACCTTTTGAAGAAAAACAACAAGGTTATTTTTGGGTTACCCCGGTAGATTCGACCAAATCCAAGGAATTGCAGGAAGAACAATTACAGGGACATTCTATCTACAGCATCCCTATTACCGTGGCCCATGAAGCCTATCCGGGTCATCACGTCCAACTTTGTCATACCAACCGGCTTTCTTCCAAAGTACGCCGCCAATTTGGAACGAATGTATTCATTGAGGGATGGGCATTGTATTGTGAAGAACTCATGTGGGAAAATGGATTTTATACCGACCCTAGAACACGATTGATGCAATTGAAAGATATCTTGTGGCGTGCCTGCCGGGTCGTCATAGACGTCAAATTGCATACCGGACAAATGACCTTTGATGAAGCTGTAAAAATGCTGGTAGATACCGCCGCACTGGAGCAGGTCAATGCGGTCAGCGAAGTGAAACGATATACTCAATCCCCTACGCAACCGATGAGTTACCTTGCTGGAAAAACAGCCTTGATGGATTTACGCAACGCCTATAAAGAAAAGAAGGGGAAACAGTTTAATTTAAAAGAATTTCATGATAAATTATTGAGTTACGGTTCCCTGCCCATTAAATTAATTAAAGAAGATATGTTAAAAAATCCACCGCCTACTGGATAGACGATTCTACTTCCCGCGTGATTCCGTATCCCCGCATTTTTTTGTATAAATGGCTTCTTTCCATCTGGAGAGATTCCGCGGATTTAGACACATTCCAATCGTTCTTTTTCAAGGTTTCTAAAATCATTTCTTTTTCAAAATTATCCATTGCGTCTTTTAATGGAACATTAGCGGTGAGATATTTCGCCGCCGTACCGGTTGATTTAGGGATTACCGCGGTTACCGCGGAAGGCAAGACTCCCGTAATATCCGCTTGACTAATCACATCAGAGGGGGAAAGAATCGCAGCACGTTCAACAATATTTTTTAATTCCCTGACATTCCCCGGCCAGTCGTAATGTTTTAATATCTCCAAAGCCGAATCATCAAACTTGCGTGCTTTGGCCTGGGTTTCCTTGCAATATTGTTTTAAAAAATGTTCCGCCAACAAAGTAATATCTTCTTTTCTTTGCCGCAAAGGGGGAACATAAAAGGGAACCACGTTCAAACGATAATACAAATCTTCCCGAAAATTATCCTTTTTGATTTCTTCTTCTAAATTTTTATTGGTCGCCGCAATAACTCGAACGTCCACCTTGATCAGTTTCGCTCCCCCTACCCGGTCAATTTCATTATCCGTCAACACTCTCAAAATCTTCGCCTGGGTCGCGATACTCATATCCCCGATTTCATCGAGAAAAATCGTCCCACCATCCGCCAGTTCAAATTTTCCCCGCCGCCGGTCAGTGGCTCCCGTGAAAGACCCTTTCTCATGTCCGAACAATTCACTTTCGATTAACTCATTCGGGATTGCCGCACAATTGACTTTGATAAACGGTCCATCTTTCCGGGGGCTGTTGACATGAATGGCGCGCGCCACCAACTCTTTTCCAGTTCCATTCTCTCCGGTAATCAGCACTCTACCGGGTGTGGCCGCCACGCGCGATATGCGTTCCAACATGTTTTGGACCACGGTACTCTGGCCAATAATCTGGAATTCTTGTTCGATGGCTTGTCGGAAATCTTTATTAGCCTCTTCCAAGGCGCGATATTTTAAAGCATGTTCAATCTGCAGCAGTACTTTATCCAGGGAAAGCGGTTTTTCCATGAAGTCGAAAGCACCCAATTTGGTGGCTTTCACGGCAGTGTCAATCGTTCCATGACCCGACATCACTATCGCTACCAAATCCCGGTCAATTTCTCTGGCTTCTTTTAATACGGTTAATCCGTCAATATCCGGCAGCCAGACATCCAAAATAACCAAATCAATCCCATTTTCACGAATTAATTGTAATGCCTCTTTTCCCGATTGAGTGGTTTTAACATCATATCCATCACGGGATAATGGCCGAGACAATGACGTGAGTATATTTTTCTCATCGTCAACGATTAGAATGGTCGCACGTTTCATAACTACAGTGTGCTAAATTGGGGTTTTAATCGGCTCCAAACACGCCCGGTTCTTGGATCAAATTGAAGCGGTTCACCGGTAAGGGGATCAGGCGGTATTCTATCAATAAATCCCTCTTTGACCAGGTCTGATAACTGGGGAGGACCCTTTTTATATTTCTGATAATATTTATATAACGCTTGTATGACCGGTAAAACAATTTCCTGATATTTATCCTTGAGTAGTTTATCGCGATAGATAGAAGCTGCTAATTTATCACCATTTTTTTCCGCTTCTTCCAATTTTTGACGCCACATTTCTCTCGCCAAGTCTTTCCATCCTGCCTCATACTTCATCTGAATAACAATTCGCCCAACAAAATCAGGACAATCAGGCTTTGTGGTTGCTAAAGAGTAAGCTTCCATGGCTTTTTGTGCGGCCATTACCTGAAAGGTGGTATCTTTGGAACTCCGCAATTCTTCAAACCAAAGGAACCCTTTGTCATAGGCAATATGCCAGCTATTGGGATTATTTTCAATGCCCCTGTCCAATAAGGCAATAGCTTTCTCCCGTTGATGCATTTCATCATGCAACACCATCGCGCCAAAGGTATACACTTCTTGAAAAGTAGGTTCCAAGGTTGTGATGACTTCCAATAATCGGTCAATAACGGGAAATTTGCTGTCAAACATGAAATGCCCACCGAAATATTGGATTGCGCGAATCCACAACAAATCCGCCATAAAACTGTCAAATCCCATAGCAATAATTTTCACATATTCCCCTTTGGGAAGATATAAAATATCCATTGGCGGGGCTTCTCCCAGTTTCCCTCGAATTTGGCGTTGAACCAGATGAGTTGTTGTTGCCAATAAGACAAACACTAATAGTAAAGCTATAAATCGTTTGGTTTTCATGATTTACTTAAAATTCCGTTTGGAAAAACAAATGGACGCTACAAACAAGATACACGCGGTATAGAGTATTCCATAAACAATATTTAATGGAATATTCTCTGTAATTGCTACTCCATTCACCGCTTGATTTCGGATATTAAATTTTTCCAACTGGGGTAAAATCCAGCTTACAATCACAGCAATTTTTGCTAAAATTCGATCCGCTGCGGTCACTTTCGCATCAGAATGTTGTGTGGTGATTTGCTGGGCAAATCGAATCAAGTCATCGGTCAAATGGCCGGCGATATATATCAAGAAGGTGTATACTGCTGATAAAATTGGCGTACTGAAAGAACTAAACAATGTGGCGAGCCCCGTAACGACGACCAATTCCAAAAATGTCAACGCTATCGCTTCAATCAGAACGGCAGAAATTGTAAAATGACGAAACACCAATAAGGCCAGGAAAACCACGGTCATAATAACCATATTTACAAAGATGGTCATTATCAATCCAAAAAATTTTCCTAAAACAAACTCAAAACGATGAATCGGTTTGCTGATAATGACATAAATGGTTCGTTTATCCAGTTCATTGTAAATCAATCCGATTCCCACCATAATCGCGATAAGTACGCCAAAAAAAGTAATGGAAAACAACCCGACATCTTTAATAATCTTTCCTTCCTGTCCGATACTGAGTGCGCTTAATATCACCGAAAAGATAATCAAAATCATGGCAAACGCCAGGAGTATATACAAAATCTTGTTCCGAATGGCTTCACGAAATGTATTTTTTGCAATGGCAATAATATGACCCAACATGTTAGTTTCCCTTCACTTCTTGAATAAAGATTTCTTCGAGTGACTCTCTTTGCGGCACTAATGATACCAATTGCGCATTGTCTTTACGGATTAATTCCAGCAAGACAGGCACTTTCGATTCCTCCGATAAACTCGCGGACACTTGAACTCCATCATCCATAAACCGGTTGGCTATTTTTTGTAATTCTTGTTTCCCATTGGCGGACAATTTCGCGACCGCCACTTCATATCCTTTAATTTTCGGACTGAGCAACTCACTCAATTTGCCGACTTTTACCAATCTCCCTTTCATCAGGATGCTCACCCGGTCGCAAATCATTTCAGCGTCCGATAAGATATGCGTGCTGAAAAATAAAGTCGTATTTTCATCTTTCAATGTAAAAATAAAATCCCGGATTTCTTTTCTACCAATCGGATCCAGTCCTGTCAAGGGTTCATCCAAGATTACCAATTTGGGTTTGTGAATCACCGCCTGCGCCAGGCCAATCCGTTGTAACATCCCTTTGGAATATTTATGCAATGGCAAATTTCGCGCGTCGGATAATCCCACTTTATCCAGTAGAAAATCTACCCGTTTTTTCAAATCCACGGAATTCATCCCGTATAATTGCCCGATAAAATAAAGGATTTCTTCCCCTTTTAAATAATCATAAAAATAAGGATTCTCCGGCAAGAATCCGATATCCTGTTTGACCGCGATATCCGTGTACGGTTTACCCAACAACCACGCCTGTCCGCTGGTCGGAAACAACAATCCCAATAATAACTTAATAGTGGTGGTTTTCCCTGCCCCGTTCGGTCCCAAAAATCCAAAGGTCTCATTTTCAACGACCGTCAAATTGAGATTCTCCAAGGCACTGATTTTCCGGCCCGTGAACGGAGTGCGGTAATGTTTCGTAAATCCTTCTATGCGGATCATATCCATAAAATATACCCTTTCAATACTCCTGTTAAAATGACAGACTTATACACTTCAGATTTATTCAAACTAAATTCTCATTCTCTACTGTTATTTTAGCATTAGAAGAAAAAATTGCCAAATGAGACCTCTGAAAAAGTATTGTTTTTGTTTTACAAGAGTGATAAATAAAAAAAGAGAAGGTTGAGGAGGAGGAAAGAAGCGGTTGGGAGAGTCCAACGACCTTTGGAGGAGTCTCCAAAGAGGAGAATACACTGGTATTCTTGTCCTTTTCGGATTAAGGAGACACAACTCCCCTGCGTTTGACCATCCGGACCAGATTCTCGGCCATGACCGCCATCTCCAAGAATTGTTTCACTCGTTGTAATCCGCTGACCGTCATCTTGCGTACCCCGCGCCAGAGTTTGAGACACCCGAAATACGATTCAATCAGATACCTTTTCTTCTTTTTCCAGCGCTCATTATGTCGTACATCTTCAGGTTTCTGGACTCGGGCATGGCGCTGATTCCGTAAAATCCCATCCACGATCCCATGGCGTCCCAACCACTCCCGATTCCGTTTCGCATCAAATCCCCGGTCCGCCAGCACGATCCCTTCCTCTCCGGTCAATACTTGCGGCAGTAAAAATACATCATGAATATTCGCAGGCACGACTAACGGTCGTCCCCCCAACGTCGTCTTGGGATCATAGCGTAAACACACATTATATCCATGCACGATCTTCAAGGGTCCTCGTTTCCCGGTTCCTGCTTCCGGTTCTAAGGGTTTCCCTTCTGGATCTGTGGCCTCTTTCTTATGATGACTTTCCACGAGGGTCGCATCCACAATCACCACACTCCCTTTCTTTAAGGACACCTTCTGCCGTCCTAACTGTTCTTCAAACCAGCCCCACAACTCGTTCTCCACTCCCGCCTGGCGAATTCTCTCCCGAAACTTCACCAGCGTCGTATCATCCGGCACTTCCTCCCCAAAAGCAATCCCCACAAACTCCCGAAAGGACAACCGATCCGTAACCTCTTCAACTACCCGCACATCTGACAGATTATAAATCCTTTCCAACAACCATATCCGAAATAATACCTCCGGCGCATACCCCGGACGTCCCTGATCCTTCGAATACATTCCTTCCAACCGTTGATGCAGTCCCTTCCAATCCAGCATCCCTTTCAGTTTCTCCAAAAACTTCCCGGTCTTCGTATCCAACTCCATCCATCCTTGCAGTAAGTGTCCTTGTCCTTTTTCTTCCCCGATCATGTGTCTCTCCTTTTAGGTTTTCCTTCCCATACTCTCAATCCCAACAAAAGGTAGACTTTTTCAGAGGTCTCAAATGTAAAAAAAGGTAATGTCTTAATTTGAATTTTTACATATTCCTATCTTATGCAAAGGTGTCTCACCAAGCATAGATTCCTCGGTCGGAGACCTTCGGATAAGAAGAACGGAAAGAAAAAAGAAGTGGATGCCATCCGTCTTCGCCCGCATCCCTACGAATTCTATATGTATTACGATATTTAATCGTTTTACAATTTGTCCTGAATAGAATGCGTCCCGATTCTCATGTCGGGATGCATTTTTTTCTATTCAGGGAAATGACATTCCCTCCTTCCCGTCATTCCTGCTTTTTCTTACGTCATCCATACCTTCGCAGGAATGACGTAAGAGAGAAGAAAAAGGGGCGGGTCAGAGACCCGCCCCTTCAAGAATTATTGGTTTTGGAGAGACATCCCTGTTCTCTGCAACATAATGTCCTGAATATGACTGTCAAACTTTTGCAGCCATTGTTGAATCTCCTGGGACATGGTCATCATTCCCAACACTTGATCTTCTGGAATTTCAGTAAAGTTCATTGTGCGGTTTTCTATCAACCGGAGGGATTCATAAAATCCTGCCATCTGCCAAAACACCTGTTGAAAATCGTGGGATGTCCAAGTCAAATCAATCGGCGGTTGGGGTAAACCAAGTACCCTCTTCTTCTTTTTGCGAGATGATTCCACAGCCGGTTTGCGTGCCGCTTGTTCCGACAGTGCCGTCCGATAATACATCTCACCAGCCTCAACCTGTTTCTTTAAATCATCATCTAAGCCTTGTAATTGTAGGAATTTATAGATTTCTTTTGGATGTCTTTTAAAGATTCTACCAGCCTCCTCATAGAATAATTCGCCATCGGGCGAAATACTCTTTTCTTCTGTTTTAGGTCCCATCTTGATGAGACCATACTTTTGTTCCCACAAGCATTTTCGTTGGACGAGCAATTCGCACATCTCGATGGCGTTAAAGTCCTTGCGTTTCAGGTTTTCCTCCATCGAAATATCGAATTGTTCCAAGGTATCTTTGGGTTGGAGAACGGTGATGGGAACTTCCGTCCAACCTAACGCCTCCGCCGTTTTCAATCTCCGAAACCCGGCAATCAATTCATACGGCGGTTGGGCACTTGCGCCCAAGTCCCTGACGACAATGGGATGAATCATCCCATAGGTTTGCAGAGTTTGTTTCAACTCCTCCTGATTCCCCGGATCAATCCGGTGACTGGTCGAGACCGAAATCTCGCTAATCTTTGCTTTCATAAACCTTTCCTCCTTTAGGATAGTTTGTAAGGAAAAGTTTATGGCTCTTTTTCCAATCCCACTGTCCACTCCATCATGGAAATGGTAAGCACTCAACTTGGTTCGCTCTTGTAAGCGGAATTGAAAATAACAATTCCGCTTACAAGACGAAAGAAAAAGAAGAAATTGGGGTTATTTTAGGGGGTTGCGACCTTGGGCAAAATAGTATAATGGAGCCAATCCGGCAACCAACATGGCTAACCAAAACACCCGTTGAGAATTCTCTTTAAAGGTTCGTTTGGAAAAATCGGCATACATCCAGATGGAAAGAACGATATGAAGACCAAAGACAATACCATAAATGAATATAAAAGAAAGGATATTTTCGGTGAGAAAGGTTGTGTCATAGGGCGGAAAAAAAGCATTAAAAAAATCAACCACGAGTTTCACAATGTAATAAATAGCGAATAGGGTATAGAGTGCAATCAGGATATCCACTATCCAGCGTAACACTTTCATGATAGCTCTATCTTAACAGAAAAAAACGACTGGCAATTATTAAACCGCGGCAGGTTGGGCTTTTTTTAAATCGTAGGCCATAATGACGAAATCGTGAGGTTTTCCTTCGACATCAATCACATGTTGTTCAATACGGGCGATTTGCGAGAATCCGACATGTTCAAAGGCACGGATGGCGGTTTCTTGTTCCGCCATAAATTCTGCGTCCAGCATTTCCAATCCGATTTGTTTGGCCAGTTCAATCAATTCTTTGAGCATATTGGAAGCCAATCCCCGATGACGGAAATCCGGATGAATGACCACCCGGGTTTTGGCAATATGTTGCATCCATGACCGTTGCAACAAATGGAGGGTGGCATCACCGACAATTTTGTTTTCATGGAGGGCTAACAAGGGGAACACACTTTCATAATAAATCGAGTTACACCAGGATTCCACCACGGATTTTTCAAACACATTATCTTTTAAAAAAAGCCGGTCATTATCGGGAATGGCTTGAAAAAAATTCCACAGTAATTCTTTATCGTCTTTTTTTAGCGGACGTAAAACAACTTTAAATCCATCTCGCAATGTTAAATTTATGGGATACCGATTGGTAATTAACTCCGAAATCATGCCGACCTCCTTGAATTTAGACCTAAGAAAATCTTAACAGAACCAACGGGTTGGATGCAAGTAGTATAAGACCAGGATTTTCCCGTTTTTTAAACTCCATACTTTTTGAAAACCCTTTTCTAATTTTTAAAAGACTGAAAAAGCATTGAATTTATTGATGTTTTCAAGTTATGGGAAAGAGTTCCCCATTTTTTAAGCCTTTAATCCAGTCTTTTTGAAACTTACCTTCAAAGTTAGTAGGTTAAGAAAATGCTATTTCATCACCTTCACCAACACTACTCCATGAGAGTTCACCCGGGTCTCAAAAGATTTATCAAAAACACCGAGATTCTTTTGTCTCCATAAATCCCTGACGGTTTGAGGACTTTGAATTTTCAAATCATTCAATTGCAGAGTGATTTTTTGGTCGGTATCACTCAGATTGAATAACCCGACAGCTTTAGACCCGTCTTCTAAATCCTTGGCCCAGATTTCAATATCCCCTTTTTGGTAAACAGGTGTTGCTTGTTTCCCCAAGGAATCCTGGTCAATTTCCAATACTTCTTCATTGGTCAACAAGTTAAGGGTAAAATCATCCAACTTGGTCAAGTCACAACCCAATAATAACGGAGCCGATAATAAACACCATAAACTGACATGGGTATATTGTTCATCTGCGGACAACCGGGTGGGACGTATGGAGGGACCCCATCCTACATAACCCACAATCATCATATCCGGGTCATTCCAATGGCCGGGTTTGGCATAGGGCGCATGAGACCCTTGATTGAAACCGATATTCTTTAAACTCTCCCAGTTGTCCTGGATATCACCGGTAGTCCGCCAGAGGTTACCCCCGACATCGGCACCCCATTCCCAGACATTACCCATTCCATATTGGCATAAACTATACACGATATCCCGGTTAACTTTATCCAATTCTGTTTGCATAACCCGGTAAGGTTTTTGATACCCTTCCAAAGTCTCACCCAAATCGTTCTGATAGGAACACCAGTCATATTTAATATAGTCCACTCCCCAATTCGCCCAAGTTTGTGCATCCTGCCCTTCATGTTGGAACGAACCAAGGTAACCCGCGCAGGTCTTTGGGCCGGGAGAGGAATAAATGCCAAATTTAAACCCGTTGCTGTGGAGATAACCCGACAAAGCTTTTATATCGGGGAATTTCTCATTCGGGACAATCAACCCTTCCGATGTCCTCTCCGGTGCTTCCCACCCGTCATCAATATTGATATAAGTCCAACCATGGTCACCTAACCCGCTGGAAATCATGGAACTCATGGCATTCCTCACTTTTTCATCATTGACACTTGTTCCCCATACATTCCAACTATTCCAACCCATCGGTGGGGTCAAGGCAATAGTATCTCCTATCTTTAATCTCAATATTCTGGAATCCTGTCCTTGTTGATTCTTGGCAGTAATATGTAAGTCATATTCCCCGGGGTTATCAATCGAACCGGTCAATACTCCTTTTTGTTCATCCAATTTCGTTCCTAGTGGTAAATCCTTTATGGAATAGGTAATCGGTTTCTTCCCGGTAGATGTCAACCGGAATAAAATAGGCCTGCCTGGCCGGGCTCCAAACACCTTCGGTCCGGTTATCCTGGGACTATCTCCCGGTTTGGGAGTCAGGATATAAGGTGTGGTTTCATTGGCACTAATTGATTGTTTAGTTTTGGTTTCGGTAAATGTATAATCCACCTTGTAAGGTTGGTTGATGACCCCTTGAAATTCATACGACTGGGTATAAAATGAATTCCTTTTCACTTCCATATCCCAACTCTTTTGGAATACCGGTTTGGAATCATTCATTGATTCAACAACAATTTCTATTTTCCCCTGGATATCCAAGGAAGGTTGATTGTTCCTCACATTAATCGATTTACTAATTATCCCTTTTTCCGCAGCAAATGGGGTTTGATGAATATTCAGGGATAGAACATCGCTAATCTGAATCATCCTGATTTCCGGTATCTGGCTGTATACTCCCCCAACCCCGCCGGTATCTAAAACCCGGATAGCTAATATATTTTCTTTATCCCATCGGATTCTCGGGTCATTGGTATTCAATATATATTTCCGGTCCCTATCATAATATGTCCTTTGCGGAGGGAAACTGCCCATGATGGTTGTATCCCCGGGTAAGGCAGTAATGCAATTTTGCCCCATAAATTGGCCATTTAAAAAGGTCTGGTCGAAATCATCAATTTTTCCCAGGATAAATTGTAATTGCTCTTTGAAAAAAACTTTCTTTTTGAGGGAAGCCGGCAAAATGAATTTAATCCGGTACCAGGCATACCCGTTATATTTTTCCAAATCAGGGTATTGCACTTGCCACACCTTATCCGGCCGAATATCCCGCCAATTGGAATCATCAAACTTGGGGTCTGCCCATTGGGGATTATCCCCTTTTATAAACTTCCACCCTTTCCCCAGAGTAATAACATTCTCCTCTTTCGCCAAAGATTGGCTTACTACCAGCAGAAATATTGCTAAACATAAACCTAATGCAATTTCTTTTATTTTCATTATTACTACTCCTTTGAATAATATGAATTTAATCTTTAATTATTTCCACCAGATGGCTTGTACTGTTATACAAGGATAACGGTTTCTCAAACTCTATCTTCATCACGGTAACATGGGTATCCAACTCCACCCACTCTTGCAACAAATATCCTTGTCCTCTCTCTTGAAAGGATTTATTAATACTGATATCCTTTGCGACAGAATACCTATAACAGGAAGTTTTATTTGATGAAGATTATCTGATAAAACCAACTTCAAAACAATGAGTCAAAGAAAGTCTTAAGGCACTACCGGTCGCGGGGTACTTTTTTCCGTTGGGATGGTCGATACCGCTTTTTCCAACCCCGGTGAGGTAGCTGTCAATTCCATGACACCCGGCTGTTGGGCGGATTGAAGAATGACCTGTGCCAGACCGTTAAACACTTGTCGTTTCCAGAGCAATGGTTTGGGTGGCGAGAGAGTCTCTAACCAAACTCCTTTTCCTACTCCCCCGGGTCCGGTAATATTCTTAACAATGACAGCAAGACTATTTTTTCCATCATGTAATTGGTCGGAGATATCAAAGGTATACTCCCGATTCCAGTCTCGGGTCTCGCCAATCTTTTTTCCATTTAGATAAATCCAACCCAAATCATCAATTTGTCCAAAATGAATGATGGCTTTCCCCCCGGTAAATTCTTTTTGGGATAAATCTATCGTAGTTCTATACACCGCCACGGCATATTCTTTGTTCATAAGTGGAGATCCTTCCACAGAGACTTTTTCCCAATCCGCATCGTTATAATTTTCCGCTATTTCAGGCCGGTCTGTTTCATTCTCGACCATCTTCATCTTCCAATTTTCTATCATCTGCTTCTTTATATCGGTAGCGGGGATGTATCGGTCAGGTTCATGGCTGCTGGGATCACCGTTTCCGACTCCCAGTAAATGTCCCGCCGCATTTGTTTCAAAGCTGATTTCATTATCCGCCGTTGGCACTATTCTTCCTTGTGCGTCAACCACCGCGACGGTGATCATACTCACATCTTCTCCGTCCGCGTTAATGACTTTTCTATCTGGTATTAGTTT
This sequence comes from uncultured bacterium, assembly GCA_963768165.1. GTDB lineage: Bacteria > UBP4 > UBA4092 > UBA4092 > UBA4092 > CAVYHJ01. The sequence continues at coordinate 738,977 of CAVYHJ010000026.1, forward strand.
TACACCTACGGGAGTCCCCGTTGTTTCCACTTTGGACTGGGCTATTTCTTTTCCCGCTTTATATCCTTTGGCTAATAAAGTCCCCGGTTCGTATTTAACTTTCCAATCCAGATGAGAATTAAGGGGCATAATTTGTCTTCCCATACTTTTGCCATTTAGGAATAATTCGACTTCATCACAATTGGAATAACAGGTAACCTGGATTTCCTGGCCTTCTTTCCCCGGCCAATTCCAATGAGGAAGTAGATGCAATACCGTTTGTTGATTCCACCAGGATTGATAATAGTAAAAATTATCCTTGGGAAACCCGCAGGTATCCATAATTCCAAAATGTGAATTGATACAGGGCCACTCATAGGGTGACGGCTCTCCGCGATAATCAAATCCCGTCCAGACAAATCCACCTGATAACCAGGGTCGTTTTGCAAAAAAAGTCCACCATTCTTCCGACGTATTTCCCCATGGAATACTATTAACCATATACGATGGTACATAACCGCGAGTTTTATCAATGGCATAGACACCCCGAGTGGAAACATGACTGGCTTGTTCAGAACCGACTTCGCATTGTTCCGGATGTGCTTTTCGATAGTTATCTATAGCCCATAGAAAATAATTCCAACCCCGTACATCAATCACTTCATCGACCCCTTCATAATCCGGGTAATTGGCGGCATAGGTACAGAGTCGAGAGGAATCCAAACGATGTGCCAATCCTTGCATTCTTTCTGCAATTTGTCGCCCCGTAGGACTGCCTTGGAGTCCTTCCTCATTCCCAATGGACCAAAGGATAACGCTGGGATGATTACGATCCCGCTGGATCATTCGTTCTAATTGACTCAGCGCTTCCGGTCCGGTGCCAAAATCTCTGGTTTCATCCATTACCAACATCCCCAATTCGTCACAAGCATCCAAAAGTTCGGGAGTTGGAGGGTTATGTGAAGTACGATAGGCATTGCAGCCCATTTCTTTCAATCGTTCAATGCGGTAATATTGCACCCGGTCCGGTAAGGCCGAACCAACACCCGCATGATCCTGATGATTGCAAGTTCCTTTTAAAACCACAGGTTTTCCATTCAATAAGAATCCTTGGTCTTTATCAAAGACAATCGTGCGAATTCCAAACTTGGTTTCATAGTTATCCAATAGTTTTTCTTTTTGGGTAACCCGTGAAATAATTTTATAAAGATACGGTGATTCCAATGACCAGAGAATTGGTTTTTGGAAAATAATCTTCTGTTGAACTTCGCGTTGTTCTCCCGGTTGAAGAGTTATTGATCCGGTGACAATTTCAGCTTTCGATTTCCCTTCGGCATCTACCAAGTTGGAGTGGAGATCAAATTCAGCCGGTTTATTACCGTCATTGTTCAAAGTCGTTCGCAGGGTAACTTCCGCGGTATTATCCTTTGGAACAGCTGTTACAAAAGTCCCCCAATGACCGATATGCACCGGAGAGGTTTTGACCAACCAGACATGCCGATAGATTCCGGCTCCTTCGTAAAACCAACCTTCATTGGAAGTCGCATCTACGCGAACTGTGACTTCGTTGCGTTTGCCATAATTAAGGACTTCTGTAATATCAAAATAAAAACCGGAATAACCACTTTCATTCCGACCCAAATAAATACCATTGACCCAAACACGGCAATCACGAAATACGCCGTCAAATTCCAGGAAAATCCGTTTGCCTTGATCCGTATCCGGAATCTCAAAACTTCGGCGATACCAACCGATGGATGTTTCTGGAAAAGAACCGCCGACAGGTTTAAATCCATGACTACCATCGGCGTTTTGATCAAACGGCAATTCCACAGCCCAGTCATGAGGCAGATTTACAGTCCGCCAAAGTGCATCAATATATCCCGGACGGGGCGCGCCTTGGAAGCCGTTTGTTTTGCCGAACCATAACCCTCCACCCGCGTGAGGATCTTTGGTAATATCTGTATTTCCAAATGCAAATTTCCAACCATAATCAAACAATAACCGCTCACGATTCATAGAAACCTCCGAATGGGATTGGGTATAAAGAGATATTACTAAAATAGTAAAAATAGTACAGACTTTCATACATCTATCCTTCCTTTGATTTTGATATTGTTAATTTATGTCAATTTGAGGTAATATAACTGTCGCAGTAATATTACTATAAAAAATAACCCTTGTCCATATATCATATTTGGACTCTTGGGAAAGAAAGGATACTGTTAGATATTATGAAAAAATATATAATTAAGAATCGTCTATTTCTCACGCTCACTATTCTTCCGGTCACATTTTTTATTTTGCAACTCATTGGGTGCACACAAAAAGAACAAGGTTCCTCTACAGGAAACAGTTCCGGAGAAAAAATTAAAATTGGCTTTTTAGTCAAACAGCCTGAAGAACCCTGGTTTCAGAATGAGTGGAAATTTGCACAACAGGCAGCGGATAAAGACGGCTTTGTACTCATTAAGATTGGTGCTACCGATGGAGAGAAAGTATTGTCTGCCATTGATAATCTAGCGGCCCAGGGGGCCAAAGGATTTGTCATTTGTACACCGGATGTGCGGTTAGGTCCTGCCATCGTCAACAAAGCCAAAGCGCTTAATCTGAAATTGCTCAGTGTGGATGACCAGTTTATCGGATCCGACGGCAAGTTTATGGAAGAGGTGCATCATCTGGGAATATCAGCCAAAGATATCGGGAAATCCGTGGGCAAAGCCCTCTATGATGAAATGCAGAAACGGAAATGGAACACGAACGAAACAGCGGTATGTGCGGTAACCTTTGAAGAATTAAATACCGCCAAAGAACGGACTGACGGCGCCATGGAAGCCTTGATATCTGCCGGGTTTCCAAAGGATAAAATCTATAAAGCCCCCCAAAAAACTTCTGATATTCCCGGTGCTTTTGATGCTGTGAATGTATTACTAACCCAACATCCTAAAGTAAAACATTGGTTGATCTGTGGAATGAATGACAATGCAGTGCTGGGAGCCGTTCGTGCTATGGAGGGAAGGGGTTTTAAGGCGCAGGACGTTATTGGAATCGGGATCAATGGCACCGATTGCAAAGCGGAATTCGAAAAAAAAGAACCGACCGGTTTTTTTGCCTCGATTCTTCTTACACCCAAACTTCATGGATATGAGACCGCGGACTATATGTATAAATGGATTAAGGACGGTGTAGAACCCCCCAAGATTACCTATACGACAGGGATACTCATAAATCGAGATACTTATAAAACCATTATGAAAGAACAGGGTTTGCTCGATTAACCAAATTTCTTGTCTAATTATCGAATAATTTATTTTTCATCAATGAGAAGTAGAAATATGCGCCATGAATGATCCCGCAGTTCTCGAGAAATCGTTTTATCTCCAGTTTGATTCCATTTGCAAAAATTTCCCCGGTGTTCGTGCCTTGGAAGATATCAGTTTTGGTGTAATGGAAGGCAGCGTCCACGCACTGGTCGGAGAGAACGGTGCTGGAAAATCGACATTACTAAAAATTCTTAGCGGTGCTTATCAGCCTGATGCTGGAAGGATATTACTAAATGGTAAATCTTATATATTTCGTTCTACGGCGGAAGCCATTAAAGCCGGAATAGCGGTCATTTACCAAGAACTGCACTTGGTTTCTGACATGACAGTAGCGGAAAATCTTTATATAGGCCATTATCCCAATCATCTGGGAATTTTAGACAAAAAGAAACTCTGGGATGATTCCCAAGAACAATTAAATAGATTAGGTGAAGAGATCGATCCGGGAATGAACGTGGGGCGGCTTTCCATTGCCCAGCGCCAAATGGTAGAAATCGCCAAAGCCCTAACTCGGGGGGTAAAAATAATTGCTTTCGATGAACCCACCAGCAGTCTGTCCGATTCTGAAATCAAGCGATTATTTCGGATTATCCGTGAATTGAAACAGCAGGGACATGTAATTCTTTATGTTTCCCATCGGATGGAAGAAATATTTGAGATTTGCGATAAAGTAACCGTTTTTCGCGATGGGAAATTGGTGGAAACTTTTGAGTCTATAGAAGGTGTAACACGGGATATTCTTATTAACCGGATGGTCGGAAGGGATATTCATGATATTTACAATTATCAACCTCGTCCGCAAGAGGAAGTTGCTCTCGAAGTAAATAAATTAACGGGATACGGCTTATCCGAACCCGCTTCTTTCTCTATGTCGAAAGGAGAGATTCTTGGATTTTTTGGTTTGGTAGGAGCGGGACGAAGTGAATTATTGCGATTGATTTATGGTGCCCGGAGAAAAACCGGAGGATCGGTGAAACTCTATGGAAATGAAATTGAGATGGATGCGCCTTCAGATGCCATTAGGGAAGGTATTGTATTCTGTTCGGAAGACCGAAAAAAGGAAGGGGTCATTGCTGTCCGCTCCGTTCTTGAAAATGTGAACTTAAGTGCCCGGCGTTTGCATTCCTATTCTAGTTTTTTCATTCAGGAAGATTGGGAAAAAGAGAATGCCACTCAAAAGATTTCCCAGTTAAATATTAAAACCCCTTCATTACAACAATTAACCGGTTATCTCTCCGGCGGTAACCAACAAAAAGTTATCCTGGCTCGATGGCTCTCAGAAAACATCAAAGTCATTTTACTTGATGAACCTACACGGGGTATTGATATCGGCGCTAAAAATGAAATTTATCATATTATGTATGATTTGGCGAAAAAGGGGATTTGTATCATCATGGTATCTAGCGATCTTCCGGAAATAATGGGGGTAGCAGACCGGATAATCGTCATGCGACAAGGTCGGATTGTCACAGAACTAAATCACGGGGAAGCAGGTATTTCATACCATCTCTTAGAAGAAAAAATCCTGAAACTGGCATTGCCGGATGACCGCACACTCTCTTTATCAAGAAAGGTGAATGAGAAACATTATGAATAAAGATTCATTAAATCAAACCCATCAACATAATATCGTCAGCATGATTTGGAATAAAGCCGGAATGTTATTGGTGTTGTTTTTACTATTTATTGGTTGTTCTCTATTCGTTACGGATTTCTTTACGTGGATCAATATGAAAGGTTTGGCATTGGCTGTCTCTACGACAGGAATGGTTTCCTGTACGATGTTATTCTGTCTGGCATCCGGAGATTTTGATTTATCCATTGGTTCGGTGGTCGCCTGTGCGGGGGTACTAACGGCTGTGGTGATTAATGGAACAAATAGTCTGGGACTGGGTATTGTGGCAGGTTTGGTATTGGGAGGAATTGTTGGTTTAATGAACGGAATCGTAGTAGCTAAATTGCACATCAATGCTTTGATCACTACATTGGCCACTATGCAGATTGTTCGTGGATTGGGATATATTATTTCCAAAGGAATCGCCGTCGGTATAAGTGATGAAAGTTTTTTTGTATTGGGAAATTCACAACTACTGGGTATACCAACCCCAGTCTGGGTCACATTGATTTGTTTTATTATATTCGGGTATCTTCTCCGTTCCACTGTCTTTGGACGCAATACTCTTGCGGTTGGTGGGAACAAGGAAGCCGCTTACCTTGCCGGGATTCATGTGGACCGTTTAAAAATAACAATATTTACCCTGCAAGGAATCATGGCGGCTTTTGCCGGGATTATATTAGCTTCTCGAATGACTAGCGGTCAGCCCATGGCTTCTCAGGGTTTTGAGTTGGAAGTAATTTCTGCTTGTGTTTTAGGTGGAGTTTCTTTGACTGGTGGGATAGGAACCATGTCTTTTGTGATAGCCGGCGTTCTAATCATGGGGATTGTTCAAAACTCCATGAATTTGTTAAATGTCCCGCCTTTTTATCAATATGTGGCACGTGGAATGATTCTTTTGTGTGCTGTACTCTTTGATCGATTTAAACAGAAAAGACAGATACTATAATAAAACGAGAAGATTTTTTATGATGCGTGTAATAGCTGCACGTTGGTTAGTGTTACAATAGAGCCAGGATTAACAGTAATCTCATCATTGGAGATAGGTAATACTGTATTTTCATTATAGGGATCAACCACCTCGGATTCAGTAAATTTAACTCCTGACCAAGAAACTCTCAGACGAATAGGTCGGAGTGAACGATTCAGTGCAACCAATGTCTCCTGGTTTTTCTTTCCCTCAAATGCCGTCACCTGTAAATCAGGGTCATCGCTAATTGCCTCGACCCGCGTCATTCCCTGATGTATCCGCCGGGAAAAAGCGCCGAATATTCGTAATTCTGAACTCGAAGCAGTTGGTACGAATCCATGCGTTTCATCGGGTACAAATAAAGAGCGGGTGGCACCGTAAGTCGGTTGAACGACGTTAAGCAAAGTCCAGCAGTAACAGATGGATACAGCGTTTGCCAATGCCAATTCTTTATGATACAACTGTCCCATTCCAAGAGCCACCCGATAACTATCCATTTGCAAGTCTGCTGAATTGACACAGACTTCAATGGATATAAACGGTTTGTCTCCCGCCACACTATTCCATTGCGCGATAATCGCATCGAAATCGTCCGGTTTGGTAAAGAAATTCTGATAGTCGTAAATATTGCTTGAACTGTAGTCAATCGCCTTCCAAACTTCGGGTTTCTTGCGGAATGCCTTGGCTCGTTCGACACCTCCCGATAAATATCCGTCATTGCTCATGTGAATGCGAACATCTTGAAATCCTGCTTTATCCAGTGCTCTGCGAAGGGTTAAGGTCATTTTTTGCCACATTTCTGCAGTCTGTTTGATTTCATTTTGAATACCGACGATTTCCGGAGGGTAGCCGGTTCGTTCTTTTGAGACCTGACAATAACGTACCATTGCCTGGGCGTATTTATTAACATCATTTCCAATCCAACCGGGCAAAGCCCAGAACTCAAACCATGCCTGTCCACCAAGCTTGCGTATCGTTTTAATGTAGTTAAAATCACTCACCTCGCTGTTGGGGAAGTTATCACCGTAATAATGCGGTACCGCATCAGAGAGACGGTCCCAATTATCCATTGTTGGATGAAGTTGGTTGCCCATGGGGTATTCCCTCTGGATAAGAAGGTTGTATTCAGTGATAATTTGCCACCAACGCTGTTTACCTTTTTCGCTGAGCATGGCATAGGCCGTGGGTGTGGCAGTGCCGCCAAAGCCCAATATAGTTTGATAGGTTTTGGATGAATCCACTTTGACGGTAACTGACTTGGGTTCAGGCTGCACCATGGAACCACGGAGTTCACCCTTGAAATTTGTTAAACGTAGTTGGTGGCGGCTGAGATCAGGAAGCCATCGTTCTTGATATACCGTCTTCCCATTGAGCAGTAGCGTGAGACCGACTTTATTATCTGTGCGAAGTGTAACCGCTTTGAGTGTGCCATCACATTTGAATGATTGGACGGGAGATACCCACTCCGGGTGTTTTCCATACTTTCCACCTGAAACTTCGTTATAGCCGAAGGAGTCATAAAATCGGTGACGGATGCTCACCTCGTTAGTCCCAATATGCACGGTTACTCCAGCCTTTGGTCCTGTAAAAATCCAGTCAACTTCCGTATCTTTCAATGTATCGATTTTAATTGTGCGCTCAAAACAGGCGGGAAGGAGTTCGTCAAAGTAAAGACGCGACTGCTTTTCTGTTCCCCATGGCGAAACAACGGATTTTTCGTCTAGTTGAATTGGAATGTTTTCCATAGATGCTGGTCTATTCCACAAGGGAATCGAACCAATTGTTGTAAATAAAATGATGAGTAAATTCGCTATTATTTGATATCCCTGAGTTTTACGTGTTGTACCCTTATATAAATATTACTACCCCTTTAGACCGGAGGTAGAGAGGCTTTCGACAATTTGGTTCTGGAAGAAAAAGAAAATGGCTAGAACGGGAATAATGGCCAGTGCAGCTCCTGCCATTTGGATATTCTCGGCACCCGTATATCTCCCTTGCAAGAGGGCGATCCCCAAGGGCAGGGTATATCTATCTTCATCCAATAAGAGGATCAAGGGACCCACAAAGTTATTCCAAGAACCTAAAAAGGTCAAGATCCCCAGGGTTGCCAATAAAGCTTTGGATAACGGGACGATGATCCAAGTATAGATTAGGAAATCCGGGCACCCATCAATCCGGGCCGCATCCATTAAATCGGTGGGAATGGACTCAATAAATTGTTTAGAGAGAAATATCCCGAAAGTCCCTACCAATCCAGGGATGATTAAGGAGTAATAGGTATTCAACCAACCAAAATCTCTCATCAGCAGGAATCCCGGTACCAACATCACACTCCCGGGAATCATCATAGTGGCTAACATCGCCATAAAGATTTTATTCCTACCCGGAAAAGGATGTTTGGCAAAGGCATATCCGGCCAAAGAACAGAAAAACATCGTACCGAAGGTCACACTGCCGGAAACCAAGACACTATTCCACATGAAATGGAGATACGGCATTCCTTTCATCAGTTCCCGGTAGGGTAACAGGGTCGGGAGATGGCTAAACCCCAAACTAATAGGAATAGCCAGGATATCTTCTTCTTTTTTGAAAGAAGTAATCATCATGAAATAGAAAGGGATGACCATGATGATTCCGAAGAGGGTCATGACTAGATAAAGCAAAGTCTGAGAGATTTTCTTTTTGGTTCTATGATTCATCGGAATTCCTTCCCAAGAGCCATTTCCAGTTGATATAGGTTAAAACAAAAATAATGGCAAACAGGATATACGCTACTGCCGAAGCTTGCCCCATCTGGAAGTCTTCAAATCCTTTGCGATAGAGATAACACACCACGGTCATGCCGGAATCCCCTGGCCCGAACCGGCTCCCGGCTTCTCCAGCACCGCCGCCCAGGATATAAATTTGTTCAAAGACTTGCAAAGAACCGATAATACCAATAACGGTTAAAAAGAGGATTTGAGGTTTCAATAAAACAATCGTAATTCTAAAGAATTTTTGGATGGCATTAGCGCCGTCAATTTCTGCAGCTTCATAGAGTTCCCGGGGAATATTTTGCAGTCCAGCAAGGTAAATCAAGATAACGAAAGCTAATCCCTGCCAGATGCTCATCAGGATGACTGAGTTGAGGAAAGTATTGGAGTTGTGCAAGAAATCAATGGGGTCGCGGGTGAGGCCCAGGCTGAGTACCAGTGAATTAATCCAGCCATATTTAGCGCCGAGGAAAAGGACCGTCCAAATCAAGGCAACGGATACCACCGAAGTCACCAAAGGAGAGAAATAGACAAATTTATACATCCGGTCGGGTTTGAGTTTTTTATCCAGGCCGACCGCCAGTAATACAGCAATAAATAATTGGATAGGGATAACAATGACGGCAAACTTAACCGACCGGATAAGGCTAATCCATAAATCGTTTTGTTTAAGGAATTCAAATAATCTGCCCAAGATGGATAGATTCGAATAAGCCGGGTCGGAGAAAATTTGGGATTTATCAAAGAGGATATCTTTAAAGTTTTTCAAGCCGATCCAATCGGCAGTGGAAAGGGGTAACAAGGGGTTATAGGTTGTGAAAGCAATATAAATCGAGACAATCATCGGAATGAGTAAAAAGACCAACAGGCTGATTACAGCCGGAGTGATGTAGATGTAGGAATGCCAATATTTTTTAGCACCCGGATAAAAGAGAATGAAACCCAGGTAACACAAGATGGCAAAGCAGGAACAGCATTTTGCATAGAACATGATATTTTTTTTCTTTTCGAGAGCCGGGAGCCGGTCATTAATATTCACGAAATATTTATTATATTCGGCCTGCCGATCAGCAATTGATTGATTGGCCTGGGGTGTAATTTCCACCAGTTTATCATCAATCAGTTTATCTTCATATTTAATAAATTTCTGATAATCATCCTGGTATTTCCCCTGGGCAAATCCGACATGGAGATCAAAGAGAGAGACATTATTTTTTTTAGCAACGCCTTGCAGATAATCTCTAAGGGTATTCCGGAACTGGGATATGGATTTATCCAAAAGTTGTTGAGCCCCGGAGCCGCCAATACTATAGATGGAGGTTCGAGTCCGTTCGAGGATTTGCCTAAGAGAGTCCTGGTCTTCTTTGGGGAGTTCCGGAATCGATTGATCCCAGAATTCTTTCAGAGGAGACAGGTAGAGACCCCGGGCTTCACCCCGGCTGGTTAAATTATCATAGAAATCAAAAGTTTGGATATCTTTTCGGTAGTTAAACATAATCCACTGCATGGCTTCTTTGGGGTGTTTGGATTTCCGGAATATAACAAACCCGGTCCCCCCGAGGACAGAAGCCGCCTGTCCATTATCGGCAGCGGGCATGGGAACGACACCCCATCTGCCTTTCATAGCCGGGGCTCTTCTTTCTATTTCCATATAATCCCAAAGGCCGTCAATCAACATAGGAGCAGCAATTTCTTTTTCATCCGAGACAAACAATTCGACCCCTTTGGTGAGATTGATATTATGGTTATTCCAGACCCGGATAGCATGTTTAAACCCTTGATTAAACCGGGGGTCGAGCCAATTGACTTTGGTATCCCTGGTGCCATCATTATTTTTATAGAGATAGACATCGGTGCCAAGGGGTATAACAAATTGACCCATAGCCCAAGCCGCGTCCCGGGTGAAGTCAAAGGTATAAAGATAGCGGTTGGCTTCGAGTACCCGGATTACTTCATCCATATCCGACCAGGTTTTGGGAGGTTTAATTCCTAATTTGGCAAAGATATCTTTCCGATAGAACAATCCCGATGAGGTCATTCCGTGTGGGATACCGAATAAATGACCCTGGAAATAATACATATTCCAAGGACCATCAAAAATTCTTTGTCGGAGTTCGGCAGATTCTTTAGGGAACATTTCCTGAAGGTCTACCAATCCCCCGACCGAGCCATAGTCACCCGGACTACCATGAGTCCCGGTGACAATATCCGGTGGGTCACCGGCTGCCATAGCCGTGAGGTATTTGGTGTAGAATTGGCCCCAGGAAATCGGTTGGACAATAACTTTAACGCCGGTTTCTTTTTCAAATTTCTGAGCAATTTTACGGTACATGACCGCATCATAGGCATCACCGACATTCCAGAATCGTAATGTCACGGAGTGAGACTGGATTGGGATAAGAAATATTATTGAAATAAGTACGGAATAAAAGCTTTTAAGATTACACATAACCCAATTCTATAGCGTTGGAATTAAACCCACAATGAACGATTTTTAACTTTGGTTAGGATATCAATTTACCCAGAGACCGTATTAAAACTAAACAGGAACCTTTATCCGGTAAATGTTTCTGACAACAAATCGGCTTTATTAAAATTTATATGCGTTTTTCTCTAAAGGTAATAAACGGAGGATGGAGGAACCTGAAAAAGATGGCCAATTTTTACAATACATTTGAAGTTTAATCTTTTTCCCATAAAAAAAGGGGAATTGTATCTTTCGACCTAAAATTCCCCATATTTTCAAACCCTTTTGTTGCTTAATACCTTACGGCCCAAACCGATAAATATTTCCATTACTAACGGTGCCGTTAGTGGGATCATACGCTGTCGGTAGTGCCTCGCAATCATAGCACGCAGGACCATTACTCCACTCGATCCATTGTACATTGGCATTGGGTTCTCCATACACCGATCCATACATGGAAACTCCCACTGGATTATCTGCATCGTACCAGTTAGCATCACCCGCCTGAACGTCATTGGTTACTTCCACATTAATCTGGGCATTGCACGTATACCGATAAGAAGCTATTCCACCTTGATTATTATTAAGGTCTGGAAAAGGATCCCAGAGTATTCCACTCGAAAGGTAGGAAACCGGCGTGGTTAACATTAGGGGAAGGCCATTCCACGTATAATTATTCCACGGACCCGAATTAAACCATGCGCCAATCCCAGCTCCCCCATCACCTGCTATAGGAGCCGCAATATAGGGATACGTATCATTGTCTACTTCATACGATTCTAACGCTACTGCGACAGACGCCATATCCGCTTCCGCTCGGGCCACTTTCGACCGAACTTGCGCCTGAAGAAAATTGGGTATTGCAATTGCTGCTAATATGGCAATAATTGCCACGACAATCAATAATTCAATCAGGGTAAACCCTTTTTTCTGTTTTACCATATTACTCACCTTCTCTCCAATTTTAAAAAGCTACAATTTTTTAAAAATCCCCCGGATGAGTAGGATAAAAGATAATTCCTCATCCGGGAGAAATAAATTACACTTTATTCTTTAAACAAATCAAATTGCACATGACTCGTATCGGTTACATCCGCGTCTACAGCTAACGGTGCTGAAGTTCCTGTAACCGTAATTATCGGTGTAGCGATACTCCGCCCATTGGCATCTACTACCGTGATTTGAGAAACTCCGCCATTCGCTGACGCGATAAAGTCTATGGTTGTACCACTGTACGCGCTCAAAGAACTGGCCGCTCCACTCACGGAAGTTATACTCCATATAAATGGCGCTGCTCCATTCACGACAAAAAATTCTTTGCTCGCGCTAGGCTTGACACCAATGTTTTGAGTGGGGTCATTGTACACACCCACCAACCCGGAATCCGTGTATATCAAGGGCGAACCAGTACTTTCGAACTTAACATAATCGATAAGCACTTGGACATCCGTCATGCCATGACCATTCAAATTGACTCCAATCTGATTATAGCCGTCAGGAGTACCTGCCGTTGTAGTATTTCCATTTACAACTGCTGTCGTACATGTAGCCAACGACCACGAATAGGTATGGAATTCACCATCCAATGGAATGGCTGGTAGCATGGTTTGAGAATTAAAATGAGCACTATTTTTGAAAATTACTCCGCTTATAGATGCTCGTCCGTCCCATATTCCTGGCGTAGTGGAATTAGCTCCATAATAAGACGTATCTGCGGAAAGTCTGACCTCGATAAACGAACCAAGGGTACCGACGTTCTGGAGGGTATTGTTCCATGTTCCACTAACAGATGCACCGATGTTACTTCCGGCACCACCGGTGTGGACGGATATAGCAGCAGTATCTAAATCAACCCAACCCAAAGTTCCCGGAGAGGCGGTATTCAAATGCAATCCCCTTTGGTTCTGAGCATCATTATTCCCCAGAATAGCATATTCATTCCAGTTGGCTGCCCAACCACTTATGTCAAAAGAATTAAGGAAGTCGGCATAGGTCGTCGGTGGGTATACCACCCAATCACCATACGATTTCCAATAGGCAAGATAAGTGGTAAATATACTGCCCGGAGGATTGTTGTACATGTTGAATCCGTATTGGATCATACAACTTGTAGTGTCATAGATAAGACCACTTACAATAGTAGTGTCAGTACCAACGACAGTGGTAATAGCACTAAATTCAATAGTACCGAGAGCATAGGTAAACGTGGAAAAATTACCGTCCGTGGGTGAGAGATAACCCTCACCATAACCCCAGTAGTAATTACTACTGGGTGACGAATTATGAGACGCTACAAAGGGAGTCCACTGAACTGTTGAAATGTTTCCTGAAAACGCTATTTCAAACTGCATGGTAGTTTCCCCGTTTAAACTCATATTTCCAAAGGGACCAGCTGCAGCAATAATGGTTTGACCCGTATCCGCCATAACGTTTGCGCAAGTCGAAACCCACCAGAGTACGCTGACTCCATCGTAAGATCCTTGTTGTACGCCACCCGGTACGCCGCTGCCGGCAGGGCCACCATAGTTAACGAACCATCCATCAATTCCTTTAGTGAAAATACCCCAGTTCCAGTCTGCGTTAGCCGATCCTACTACTGTTACTAAAATTACTAACGTAATTAAATAAATATTGAATTTCTTCATTTTGCAATCACCGCTTTCTTTTTTTAATAAACTCTCTGTTTCCTTAAGTTTTCTATTTTTTTGTATCAGGGAATCTGGCATTTCACCAGATTCCCTAATTCCTTAAGACCTTAAGACAATGTATCGAATTGAACACATTGTTTATTGCTTGACTGCATCCTTTACATCCGCGTACAGACTCCAATCGTTTAACCCAAGGACGGGTATACCGTTACCGTAAGTTATTTCATCGATGAAGAACATGTCACTTTCGGGAAGAGCACCGGGAGCATTGAATTGAACTGCCAACCCAACACCTTGATACGGTGTATCGGTAGAAGGACTCGGATCAATGCTAGTACAAGCTACCCACGTATTAAGGCCAGTACCTGCCCAGAAGGCATCAATTCCAACCCAACCATAACCGCTGTTAGCAATAAAGGTTTGGAACCAGTTGGCATAGGTACCATTGGCTGAAGACTGCATTTCATAACACGTAAATACAGTGTCTCCATCTCCCTCGGCTATAAAACCAGGACTGAATTCCCAACTCGTCTGGCCACCGGCTGCTGAAGTTAAAGTTACATAGGCTTGGATACATCCGGTACCAGTTTCTTGCACCGTGCCATTAATAGCCAGCGTAACCGTACCATCGCTGTAGAAGTCATAAGTCGGCCAACCGCTGTCAGACCAGTTAATAAAGATATTGCTAGTATCGGCTGCGCTGTCACAATGAAGAACAAAGGATGCAAATACCGGACAAGCTGCCAATATAACAACACAGATTGTTAAAAATAAAGCTTTTTTCATTAGATGTCACCTCCTTTCAAGACAAGATATATTACAGGTAAGATAATAATGTTTCTTCGACAATGGCTTGATGTATAACTTTTCCCAAACATGCTTCCAGTTTTTTTACTTTCTTCGATACCTGTAGTCAGTATCATCTATAACTTCCTATTTTGTAACGAACAACACGGTGTCTTTGTCTCTGTTATTTTAAGAAGATATTTTCTAGAACACATATATTATATAACACATGGATTTCACAGTGTCAAGTATTTTTTTTGAATTCTCATTTAAGGTATTTTTTTTCTTCGATTCTTGTAATCAGTACCATCTATAATTTATCTATTCGACAACTCGTAACTCGTTAATTTTATCTGTTTACTTAAAAATGATATTATCGATAACACATATATAGATAGCACATGATTTTAAACGTGTCAAGTATTTTTTTTCTCTACCCTTGGAAGAGGCGGGACTATTGCCATATCAATATAATGGTTTTTTATTGATTTATGCATGAAAATCATATATTATAAATTGTTTCATTTGTAATTTAATTAATTGTGAAAATAGCCATAGACACCTATGTTAACGATAACAAAATAATATAAATGTGAGAGTCTATTTCATTGAAAATTTAGGTATAATTCCTTCTGAATATATCCTATAATGTCAGAGGAATGGATGAAGCGTTATGGGTACTCGAAAAAAAAAGAATTCCACCCTGCGAAATTATGACTCCGCCACGGAAGTAGCCCGGCGTGCCTCAGTTTCTAAGATGACTGTCTCCAGAGTTTTCAGCGGATTGGATTATGTCAGTGAAGAAACACGAAAAAAAGTTCTTCGGGCAGCCAATGAAATTGGTTATCACCCCAATACCACCGCCCGTGCTTTAAGAACCGGTCGTTCCGGTCTTGTCGGGTTTCTTACGGAATCCGTTCAATCCTTGCGCGGTGAATTCCATACCGAAGCTTTTGCGGCTTTTGAATCCATCATGTCGGCGCATGGTTTAAATGTGATGATTTCCATTACACCCCAGGATCAAAATATTTCTCATCTAGCCAAGTATCAGGTTGCGACAAGCAGATGCGAGGCCATCGCCATTCGCTACGATATACTGTCAAGCAAGGATTATGAGGAATTGGCCGCCTTGAATGCCCCGGTGGTTTTAATGAACTTTAATCCGCAGTTAATGACGGATGATTCTAAAATCGGTTCGGTAGGATTTGATAACCAACAGGGGATCGAGCAGGCTGTGAGATATTTAGCCTCCTTAGGGCATCAACATATTGCTTACTTGGGAGGCACTCCCGGATGGCTGGATTCCGTTATTCGCAAACAAGGATTCCTAAATGGTATGAAAGAGGCAGGATTGACAGTGAATAAAAAATGGGTCGAGGATTGTGATTTTAGACAGGGTTATGACACGGGGACAAAGGGAATGCGTCAAATCTTTGCCAGAGGCATACCCGGGTTAACGGCTGTGGTCTGTGCCTCAGATGAGATTGCTGTTGGTGCCATGAATGCCGCTACTCATTGGGGGAAATCCATTCCAAAAGATTTTTCGGTCATTGGTTTTGACGACACTGAATGGAGTTCATTTATCGCGCCTCCTTTAACCACTATCCGGCACCGGGGATGGGACCTTGGTGAAAAAGCGGGTAAATACTTGTTGGAAATTATTAATAAGCCCGATACTCCCCGTAAAAATGTCATTTTAGAAACCCAGTTGATCATCCGGGAATCAACAGGGGTTGCTCCACTGGAATAATATGAAGCGTAACTATCATTATTTCAATAGTTTCTATCTCTTCCTGTGACAGCTTTATATAGGGATATTTTGAGTATGTATAAAGCTGTTTTATTAATTTATACGGAAACTCCGTAAACCCCAAAAGCCCAAAGTTAAGATTACAGCAAAAAACCCTAAAAAAATCCCCTCCCTCCTCCTGAAAAGTCCTGAAAGAGATTAAAATCAGAACCTAATAAGTGACGGAGTTAGTACGGCCTTGGTACGGAGACAGTGTGTAGCTAACTTGACACTTTTTAACACCATATTAGGAATGGTTGTTAAAATGAAAAAATATTTAAAACACCCCTTGACAAGTCATTTTTTTATACTATATGCGCTGGTTTTTAGCGATTTGAATCAGAGCTGATTTTATTGGAGGTTTTATTCCAAAAGAGACCTCTGAAAAAGTCCTCATAGTGGCAAAAATAATTATTGACCCACTGGTCAATAATTAAACCATTGATTTTATTAAAGATAAACTATTAACATTTGTTAAAGGTTTTCAAAGTCGCCACGGGCGACTTTGATCATCTCCATGAAATGGTGAACAAAGTGGGCGTTGCCCACTTTGAAAATTGTCTCCAATGAAGACAATTTTATCTTCAATGAAATCAATATTCTAAAAAAGTGTCGCCACTGTCGACACTTATTTCCACCTATTCCCTCTTAAATTCTTATCCGTCTTTGGAGTGGAATTGAAAATTTCAATTCCACTCCAAAACCGGTTTGGGAAAAGATTTAATGGTAATTTTAATAAAGCCTTGTCCTCGAAGACTCTTATCGAGGATTGTCCCCGAAAGCTCTTGTTGAGGATGAGTCTTCTAAACAATTCATCCCCCAAATGGTCAATAATTCTAAAGAGCTGATTTTACTGGAGATAAAAATTGTGCCATTCGTCACTAATTTTTTATAACTACTTATTCACAGGTCTCAATAGTAAACTCCCAAGAAATATTTGAGAGTGCAAACATATGAGCAATACGAAAAACAACTCGAAGAAGTAGCTCAAATACATGATTCCGAGTTTGAGCTATTCGAACCTGAAAAAATTGTCCTACCTTACGGCATCGGAATGGATACCAGTTCCAAATTTATTCAGGTCTACGTCTTGTTAACCACACCTTCCAATATGGAGCTGTTATCCTAACTTTGACTAGGGGTACTGTGTCTCCTGTGACAGCTATATAAATAGTACTTTATTAAGTGCAAAGAGAAACCATGTAAACGAATATACTCTGGTCACTATCTCCCCAGAAAACCACTTTATGGGGGATAAAGTTTGATTCCTTCCTTGACGTCCGATTATATTATGATTTTAATTTGACTAGACGAAAAACTCGGAAAACTCCATTAATAGCAAAGAAATACCCCATCATTATGGTTATCTTGATACCTTAAAAGATACCTTAAAAAAATGTTCGGGGAAGAGGTTTGGCTTGAGAGACCCATTGTAGATATCATTATTAAAGTATAGACTTTAATTCCTATTGAAATCTATACCATTTATTTTAAATTTTTGTTTGGATAATAAATCATCTAGATTTTTCCTGGCCTCATCTAAATTTGGGTTAAGATGTAACGCTACTGAATATTGAGCAATAGCTTCATCATATTTCTTTTGGTGTTGCAGGGCATAAGCCAGTTGGGCATGGACGATGGCAGAATCTGGACGAATCTGTAGTTCTGTTGTATAACATGAAATGGCTTCGTCCCATTTCCCCAGTTGTACCAGTAGGTCTCCTAAATGAAAATTCGCCATGGGATACTTTGGATTAAGACGGAGTGTTTCTTTATATTGTGCTATGGCCATATCCGGTTTGTTCTGTTTCTGATAATCGAATCCAAGAATATAATGGATATCTGAATTTTCCGGATATACTTTTTCGGCCTCCGTATACTGCTCAATAGCTTCATCCAGTCTCCCTAATTTCTCCAGGCAAGTCCCTAAAGAGACGCGGGCTATTAGGTTTTGATCCTTGCCATGATGAAGTTGAATAACTTTGGCAAAATACGGTATTGCTTCTGCATAATTCCCCTTATTTCCTAATACCATTCCATAATTAAGATTGGCTACCCATGCATTGGGATTTCTTCTTAAATTATCCCGAAATAAGGTTTCATTGTCTCGAAAGAGTTGGGCATGTTTCCAGGTTAATATACCCAAAATTAGCAGCAGAACCACCATCCCGATTATGGGATAATGGGAATTGGATAATTCTAGACGTACGATCAGTTGTGCCAGAATGGCTGCAAAAAGTACCATCAAACCAATACAGGGGAGATATAGAAAATGATCGGTCACATAGGATTCATCCATAAAACCTGTATTTACAAAACCCAGGACAGGTCCCACCGTTATTGTAAAATATAAAAAAGCGACCAGGGGTCCTTTTCCAAATTGTTTTCGAAATATCCAGAGAATTAATAAAACCGCACCTGCCGTCAAGGGATAAAGATATTGCCATAAGTTATCCGCATGAATTTCCCAAAGGGGATAAATAGCCATTTGATTTATGGGTAAAATTAATTTGCCAATATAAAACCAGAACGCCCGGCCGGCGATAAGGAATCTTTCCAGGAAAGTTAGGCTTTTTTCCATATGATATTGTTGATAATAGATCGCATTAAAAGCGGCAAATCCTATGGCAATGATGATAAATAACAAGAGCGGGGGTAAATCTTTGATTTTCAAATCATCTTTCCACCATTTCCATAAAAGTAACGCAAAAGGCAGGCTGAGCGTCATCGATTTACTTAACAAGGCACATATAAAAAGGACCAGGGTCAGTATATAGGTAGACCAATTTCTGGATTTATCAAATTGCATGTAAGTATAAAAAGACAGGAAATAAAACAATCCTGATAACATATCTTTCTGTTCGACAACCCATGATACCGATTCCACATGGATGGGATGAAGACCAAAGATAGCCGCTGCCAACCATGAACCAGGGATTGATAACCGTCGCAGTATGAAAAACAAGAGCAACGTATTGAGACAATGGAGTAATACGTTAACGAGATGAAACCCAAGGGGAGATAATCCCCATAAATGATATTCCATCCAAAAAGTTGTATGAACTAGGGGCCAATAATGACTTCCCGGAAGTATCGATGGTTCTGTCCAGATTTTCCAGAGTCCGGATGCGGTCTTAAGCAGTTGATTTTGAGTTACGGCATCATCATCCCAGATGTACCCATTGCGCAGGGCAGGTAAATAAAATATAAAAACCAGCACTACCAAAATCAAACCCAATATTTTTTGATTATTCAGGGGTGATTTTGATAGATTGCCGGTTTGGAATTGACCGTTTTTCTGAACCGATGAACGTTTTGGGGAACCCGAATGTTCTTTAGAAACAAGTTTACTTTTTTGTTTACTCATTTTTAATGTTTGTATTCTTCTTTTTATAATATAAAATTATACATCACTTCATATTTACTGCTATAATCACAAAGTTCTTTGTATTCTTTAATGGTATTTTAACCGGGTAATATTAATTGAAAAATAAGAAATCTGTTCCATTAAAAAAAAGGATTGTATCAAGTCCAGTTCGGGAAAAACAGAAATTACCTGTATCTGCGATAACATCCCGTCAGAAAATTTCATTAATCAGTTTATCTTTCCTGTTGATATTGTTAATTGAAGGAGTATGCCGGCTTGCACATTATGGTGGGTATCCCCCGGTCTTTCTTTCCCTATTAAAAAAATCCAAAGATATAATGATTTACGGTACCAATCCCGCTTCGATTGATCTTTTCTTTCTAGCCAAAGCAAAAGGGCATTCCAAGCATACGGGCGGAAAAATCGAATTGGAACGGCTTTTGGTTCCAAAACCCAAAAATGAATTACGTATCATGTATGTCGGTGAATCCACAGTTCAAGGTTATCCGTTTAGACGAAATTTAGGTTCTGCGGCATTTTTGTCCGAATTGCTGAAGGAGGCTTTACCGGATAAACAAATTAATGTAATTAATCTTGGAATTTCAGCATCAGCGAGCTTTCCGGTCATGAAAATAACCCAACAAGCTATTAATTATAATCCGGATGTAGTAGTAATTTATACAGGGCATAATGAATATTTTGGAGCTTTTGGCGTGGCTAGTTTGCAATCGGTAGGGACTAAGGAATGGCAGATGAACGGGATGTATTGGTTTCGAAGTCTTGGGATTGTTCAAGCAATGATCAAATTCATGGATTACATATCTAACTACTCTAGTCAACCGGAACCAGCCTATGTGGATTTATTTCAAGTCATGCCTAAAATAAATGATATCTCCATAGACAGCAAATTACGGGAGGATGTTTTGCGAAATCTTCACACCCATATCCAGTCCATGATTCAATCCTGCAAGATAAAAAATATCCCGGTGGTTCTTTGTACGGAAGCTTCCAATGAACGGGATATGGCACCCCTGCGCTCACCCGATATGAATATTCTCTCCACCTCCAATGCGAAACGTTGGAAGGATAATTATACTGCGGGATTGCAAGAATTATCCTTGAAGAAGCCTGATGCAGTCGGGTATTTACAATTGGCTTCGCAAGTTTTCCCACAACATGGATTGACGCATTTTTATTATGCAAAAGCTTTGGAAATACAAGGAGATACGACCCGGGCGCTACAGGAATATTGTAAAGCCCGGGACTTGGATGAAATGCCTTGGCGGGCAGCAGAAACGACCAATCAAATGATTCGCAATCTGGCCCAAAATGAGAATATTTGGTTAAATGATGTGGAAGAGAAATTCCATCAAGTGGAACCTTTAGGAATAGGATGGCGATTGATGGCGGATCATCTTCATCCCTCCCTGGAAGGCCAGGTTTTATTAGCTCAGACCATATTCAGTACACTCTCAAGTCATCATTGGGAAAATTTAGACCAATCCGGATCCCGGATAACTACGGATTGGAAGATACTGGCACAAAAAATGGGATATAATCCAATGGAAGAGTTCATAGTAACAAGTATAATGGAAGGGGTTTGGCAAAGACCTCCCTTTCGAGATAATAATGAAAATACCTATACCCAATTTAGTAGTAATCGAGAAGCCATTATAAAATCCGGAACTTCCATTGACCAACAAGTCATTCAGCAAGGGTTGGAGGAATGGCATAACAAACCAACTCCCCCCGATTTCTCTTATATCGCTGCAACGGCCTACTATAATGCGAAAATGTATAAAAAGGCCCAGGAATACTTTCATGCAGTCTGGTTACATTTTCCAGATTACACGCTTGATAAATATGATTTTGCGAATAATATGCTGAACTGTTCTAAATTGGTCAACAATAAACTGACAGAAGAGGAAATTCAATTGGCCAAAGAAAATCTGGAGGATGCTAAAAGTATAGCGGAAGGTGGAAATTCTCCGGAGTTAACCGGTAAATACAATAGAGTTTGTGGACTTTTTCTGCAACTGCTGGAGGATCATCTACAAGCCATACAATACTTTGACAAATCCCTTCCCTATGAAAAGGGAGTGGACCGTCAAGAAACCGCTATGGCTATGGCGGAATCATACCAGGCTTTACATCAATTAGATAAAGCAAAGAAAATCTTAGAACAAGAACTTTCTACCACCTCTTGGAATGGCCCGGAGATGATGTTAAAGTCCTTGGAAAATTCAACTCCTTGGAATGCTAGGGAATGATTATTGAATCTCCGCTATAATTTTAGTCAAATCAACAGTAGGTTTAAGAATCACACCTTTAGTATCTTTTGAGACAGATCCCACTTTAGCTACGACATTTGATAAACCAACCAGACGAACACTCCAATTCTCAGAACTATAGAGAGGTGATTTTGGACTTATTTTTATGTTAATTCGCTTACCAGAACGAGAAACCTGTACTTTAAGCACGATATTCCCGGACATATCAGGAACCACAGCATTTACTTTCTTGCCATCTTCTAGACCATAAACTTCAAAAGTCACACCCTCCGGGTAATTATAATCCGGCTTAGTATCGTCTTTTCCGATTGCCAGTACGGTATTCGGTCGAACAAATAACGGTAGGCTTAGGTAGTTATATTTCTGTCGGTACCAGCGGGGACCCACGACCTGTTCACCAGTCAAAAGATGTGTCCAGCGTCCCTCCGGTATATACACATTAACCGATCCATCTGTTGTGAATACGGGCGCTACCAACAGCGAATCACCCAACATATATTGTCTATCAAGCGTGTCACAAGCTGGATCGTCAGGGAACTCGAGTATCATCGCTCGCATCATTGGAACACCGGTTTCATGTGCTTCCACCGCTTTGGCAAACAAATAAGGCATCAAACGACATTTCAGTTTGGTGAAGTAGCGGAGCACATCAACCGCTTCTTCATCGTACAACCAAGGCACGCGGTAGGAACTGTTTCCATGCAACCGGCTGTGAGAAGATAAAAGTCCAAACGCACACCAGCGTTTATATACATCCGCTGCTGTAGTCTGTTCAAATCCACCGATATCATGACTCCAAAAACCGAATCCCGATAAACAAAGAGACAACCCGCCGCGCAAACTTTCAGCCATTGATTCAAAAGTAGCCGTGCTATCACCGCCCCAGTGAACAGGAAATTGTTGTCCACCTACGGTAGCAGAGCGCGCAAAAACAGTCGCTTTCCCACGTCCCAGTTTATCTTCCAGCACTTCAAATACGGTTTTGTTATAAAGATAGGTGTAATAATTATGCATTTTGACCGGATTCGAGCCGTCGTAATAGACCACATCGGTGGGAATAAGTTCGCCGAAATCCGTCTTAAAACAATCCACACCCATATCCACCAAGACGCGTAATTTATCACCAAACCAACGGCATGCTTTTGGATTGGTGAAATCTACAATTCCCATACCTGCCTGCCATTGATCTGTTTGCCAAACATCCCCATTAGGTCGTTTCAGCAGAAATCCACCTTTGACTCCTTCATCAAACAAAGCAGACCGTTGAGCTATATAAGGATTAATCCATACGCAGATACGTAAACCGCGTTTTTTTAGCCGTTTAAGCATGGCTTGAGGATTGGGAAAAACCCGATTGTCCCACTCAAAATTACACCAATGGAATTCTTTCATCCAGAAGCAGTCAAAATGGAACACATGCAAAGGTACGTCACGGTCAGCCATACCCTGAATAAAACCAGTCACTGTTTTTTCGTCATAATTTGTAACAAACGAGGTGGTTAACCATAATCCGAATGACCAAGCTGGTGGCATTGCCGGACGACCGGTAAGGGCGGTATAACGATTCAAAACTTCTTTGGGAGAGGGTCCATATATCAAATAATATTCCAAGGACTCACCTGGAACGCTAAAATGAACTCGTTCCACTTTTTCGGATGCTACTTCAAAAGATACTTGTTCCGGATGATTGACAAATACACCATACCCCCGGTTGGTCAAATAGAATGGAATATTTTTGTATGATTGATCACTGCTTGTGCCGCCATCTTGATTCCAAATATCTACCACCTGACCGTTTTTAACAAAGGCGGTAAATCTTTCACCCAAACCATAGACACATTCACCAACTCCTAATCCCAGTTGTTCATGAATATACTGTCCCGTGGCGCTTTCAACAAAACCCATCCCCCGCCAACCACTGCTCGTAATAACTTTGTCACCCTCTTTAAAATCAATCTGCCACCCGCCCACTTTTTTAACGCATACCGTAACCTGACCGCTCGTTAGGGTCGCCTCTTCTTTGGTATCTTTGATTTTCACTTTTGGTGCTGGATGTGTATTAAGAAGAAATTCGGGCTTTTGATATTGTACCCCTTTATGACGATACAATTGTACACGGATTACATTGGGGATGGGTGATGAAAACCGCGCCGTTAACATGGTTAGGTTCAAGGTATCCCCGCGATGATTAATACGTCTCGTGGGTCCATAGACAACCAACGCATCCGGTTCAACCTTAACCTCATGCACCTGCGCAGGATAGTACGGTGTATATTCTGAACGTATTCGCCAAAAACCATCTGTAAATTTCATTGTTTTCTCCTTGATTTTAAAATTATTCTTCTATCAATTTAAATTTATTGTGCGGCTTGAACCGGGTCAGCATATAATATTCCGCGACCATTGGTACCGAGATAGACACGGCCATAAATGCGAGGGTCACCTATTACAGTTCGTCCAATCCATCCATACTGATGATGGTCGTCATTAATTCGTACCCATGTTTTTCCTTCATCATCCGAACGGAAAACACCTTTAATGTTATTTACCTTGCCAACCATATAGACAGCCGAAAAGCTCTTCCCTGGTTTGGGTTTACCAAAACCAATCGCAGATGCTTCTTGAACACTACTCAGCTTCATAAAACTTTGGCCTGAATTAATTGAGCGATAGATACCATTGGCATTCCCTGCCAACCATAAATCACCTTCTCTATTGGGAACTGCTTGTAATTGGCCTTGACCGATAGGCAAATTTGTTGATATGACGGAGAAATTTATTCCAGTATCAGTACTCATATAAATATCTCCTGTGTTCCCATCGAAAGCATAAAATTTCGACGAGTTAACACGGTCAGAAATCACAAAAAGATTTTTAAAGATTCCCATGCAAGAATTCCACGTTGTCCCAAAGTCACGCGAGTAAAATGGAGTTCCTGTCGCAGGAGACCACACGATGGTACCGCCATCCGCGGAGACCGCGATTTTGCCGATACTCCGACGACCCAGGGAAGGATTGCTGGCAAATGGTGACCATGTCATTCCACCATCAAGTGAGTAAGCGCCGCGTTTGCCCGGTTGACCATTCCCGATACGAACAATAATAGATGGATTACTTTGAGCGAAATCAAGACTCTCCGTATTACCAAACATCGGATTGGTGAACATGCCTTGACGGGGTGAGACGGAAAGGTCGTCATGGCGAAATCCGTTGACGTCGCCCAAACCACTTAGTAAATGAGCTCCAGTGGGAGGGCTGATTAAATCTAAAACAGCCGCTTCTTCTATACCTAGGGCACGAACCGACCAATTCGTAGTTTGGTTGGAATCTGCAGATGTTAGATTGTCGGTTCCCCACATGGTTGCTCCAGTCCCATATAATGCATGGTCGGGATTGAATGGGTCTATCTCTAATGTCCCTATCCACCACCCAAACCGCGTAGAATTGTTCCCCCAATATAAATAGGGTGATATCGAACTGTCCCGAACCGCTTTGGGACTGATGGGATACCAAGTCTTACCCCCATTGGTAGTCCGATATATTTCATCTATCGGATGCCAATGATCCAAAGTCGACACGACCACTGTCCCGGAATGGCTCGCATCTACCGATAAACCGGCATACCCACCGGGACTGGTGGTATCGGGCACTACCGGGGTTATATCTATCCATTTTCCATCATGGGTATCATACTTCCAGACGGCTCCATTGGTCATCCCATTTGGTCCGGGACCATTCCCATAGGTTACATATAATGTTCCATCTGAATCCATCACTCCATGATGTGGTAAAAATTTCTGCATGGGTTGACCGGGAACTGCTTGCCAAGTACTACCGCTGTCAGTACTGCGATAAAGAGTAGTACTAGTAGCCGCCATGCCCACATAAATAGTCGGTGTAGGTTTTCCAAAAAAACCACTATGTGCGTCGAAGATAATAAAACCAATTCCGATATTTTTAATCCGGTCAGTCTCAGGAAAATTTGTGACCTTGCTCCAAGTTGCTGCATAGTCGGTACTCTTCCAGAGTCCATCATTACGTGAGCCAAAATAAAGGATACTATTTTTGTTTGGATCAACAGCTAATCGTTCTCCAATGGAACGACCGTCTTGGTTTCCCCCCATCTTTAACGGTAAATCCGTGCGTTGAAATGTATTCCCTTGATTGGTAGAACGTAGAATCGCTCCGTTACCCGCTGATAGATACGTTCCCGCTGCTAGATAGACACGATTGGCGTCTGTAGGATCTGCGGCTATACTTTCAATTCCCATTAAATTCCCATCATCCGAACCAATCCAATCCGTTAATGGAATCCATCGTTTTGCAGTTGAATCCCATCGGTAGGCTCCACCAATATCGGTGCGTGCATAAATTAAATCCTTTTTTTTATGGCTAAAGATAATTCCCGAAATAAATCCAGTACCTACAATCTGCACATTTTGCCAAGTGTAAGGAACATTTGTCTGTCCTGTAGCAGGCACCGTCAGACTTAGCGATAGACCTACGCTCATTGCCATACACAATATCGTTGCAACTATCCATTGAGTCCTTGGCATATTAATATTAATGACTAATTTTCTATTCATAAGATATAGACATATATCTCAGCAATACAATTCCTGATGTTTTATTTTTTTCGATGAGAATACCTGTACGCACTGCGTCCACTTTAACCTTCTAATTGAGCTTCGATAACGGCACCTTCGATCAAGTCGGCAACAGGAATCAGATTCCCGGAGATTTTTTTCCCATTGATTTTCAGATTGTGTACACCACGATTCTTACCCGACGGGTTGATCACTTTAATAGTGAACTTCTTACCTCTAAAGACACGTTGCATTTCGAATCCCGGCCAGTTCTTGGGAATACAGGGGTCGATACGCAAACCATCTATCTCCGGTCTGATACCAAGAATGTATTGGAGAGCGGTGAAATAACTCCAGGATACTGTACCTGAAAGCCACGGAACACGCGACTTCCCAGCGTTGGGATTACAGGAGGCATACGTAGTCTGGCTATGGGTATAAGGTTCAATCTCACGCACTTCAGCACGGGTGTTGTACGCGGCGGGCATGAACGCACGATAATACTCGTACGCTTGGTCACCGTTACCGAGCATACATTCTGCCATTACCGCCCAACTTTGTGGATGATTGAAGATACCGCCATTTTCTTTGATTCCGGTATTGAAAACAACTCCACCCATAATATGTTTTGGTGTTTTCATGAAAGGGGGAGCGCAGAGCGTTAATCCATAAGGAGTAAAAAGATAATCCTTCATAGACTTCATTGCCATTTTGGCTTGTTCGGATGATGCGGCACCACTAATGACAGCCCAGGCTTGCGTATTAATATAAACTTTCCCTTCCTCCATCTTTTTAGTGCCATAGATAGTCCCATCTTTCCCGGTAGCCCAAATAAACCATTCTCCATCCCAGCATATTTTTTGGATAGCTTGGTCAAGTATAACGCGTTGAGCGAGTGCCCATTTCGTTTCCTCATACATATTGAGCCGGTCGGTAATTTCAGCGTATACGGTTAACCCATAACGAACTTGAAAAGCCACCATCACGCTTTCCCCGGTATATCCCAAGTTGCAACAGTCGTTCCAATCAGCCGCCAACCCGCACGGTAAACCGTTTCTCCCGCTGCGTTCAAGATTAAATTCCAAAGCGCGGCGCAGATGGCCAAGTACGGTAGCCTCACCATGATCGGCATACGGCAGTACTTTTTTATAGAAATCAATATCCCCGGTTTCGGCAACATACGCTGGAATGGCATTGAAAAACCATAAGCAGTCATCACTGCGATAATGTTCTTTAGGCGGAGTTTCTTCTTTACCCGGTTTATGTGAAAACGGTTTAATTAAAGAAATAGCGCCACCACACTCGACTTGGCCAGTCAACATCAATTCCATTCGGTCGCGCATATTTTCTTTCAGAAGAGGTATCACACCGAGGAAATCTTGTACCGTGTCCCGGAAACCCAAACCGTCGCGTTCACCATTGTAGATCACCGAAGCGGCGCGCGACCATGCATAAGTAATCAGGGCATTATACGCATTCCAAACATTGATCATACTGTCAAATTCGGGATCGGGAGTTTTGACTTGGACGGATTCCAGCAAGGAATGCCAGGATAGTTTAAGTTTCTGGAGTTCTTCTTCACATCGCTGGGAATTCCCAAATTCAGCAATAGTCGTCTTTCCATGAGAATCGGGAGTTCCCAAGCCGAGCATGATGATAAGTTCCTGTGTTTCATTGGGTTTAAGGTCAATATCTGCCTGTTGTACCCCAACGACATTTTCACCGGCTGTTTGAAAATTGGTTAACTTGCCGTGTTCGAGAGCTTCGGGATGGGCATACGTTCCGTAATGTCCGAGAAAATTGTCACGAAGTGTCTCAAAAGCTTTGACAGGAACGCCAATGAGTTTCATCCAATACCGTCCGGGCCAACCCAAGCTTTTCGGATCAAACGATTCATAGGGATGCGAAGAGATGGATAACATTCCGTCAACCATATCTCCCTTACCGACGAACATGGAATACTGAAGATTGGTAAGGTCTTGCCAAATATGTGGAACATTCGTGAATTCACAATACGTGAAGACTGATAATTTCCGTGTCTTCGACGAATTGTTGGTGATGCGCAGACGCCAGTATTCAAATATCTGTCCCAGCGGTACAAAATAGGTAGATTCGGTTTCAATCCCGGAATATTCAGAGGTAATCACGGTGTAAGCAGTTCCGTGACGGCAAGTTGACTTGTACTTGTCCAGCGGTTTACCAACCGGTTGCCAACTCGCACTCCAGTAATCTCCGCTTTTACGATCACGAAGATAAAAATATCGTCCCGGTTGGTCCAGTGGTACATTATTCCCGCGAAAACGAAGGAAACGTCCGTTCGCTGCACTGCGGTAAAAACTGTATCCTCCCGCATGGTTGGTAATAATCGCGCCATACTCAGTCGTCCCCAAATAGTTACTCCAAGGCCGCGGAGTATCCGGACGTGTTATAACATATTCTTTCGCCTTATCATCGAAATAGCCAAATTGCATGGGTAGTCCTTTCTTATTAATACGCTTGTTTTCTGGACTGTTAACGATAACGTAGTATTCGTTAATCTATATTGCTACGTAGCAGGACAGAAGAAATTTAAAACTATTCTATTTGAATAAGAAGCACCTTGTCAAATTATATCAGGTCTATGGTCGAACCAAGTATCAAAGACTCAGCCAAATCATATTAGCATGGTTTTATTAAGTCACAATATTTTTCAACCTGGTAATAGTTTTCAGGGATTACAACTTAACAAGGGTTATCAGAAATACATCATTTTCTCGAAGTTCAATTTCTTTGGTAAAGGTCGAATGATTTGGGATATCAACAATGGTTTTGCTCACAGGTGAACCATTGTTTTTTGTTTGAATCTGGTGAACCTGTTGTTGGGTAAGTTGATTTGGAGATCCTAGATCCATATAGGTAGCATACGCATCATTGATTCTATATCCTACTTGATATATTTCCATGGTATATTTCCCGACAGGGATATTGTGAAGAGCCAATTTTATTTTCCCTTTGTTTTTGGAAGGCAGGTCACGTTTGTAATAAACCTGGTTATTCGTTGAATCACCCGGATGGGTATTGGTAAAATCCCAGGCTAAAATTTGAACGTTTCCTTTTTTATCCAGTGTAGCCCAAGAGGATGAATCCGAGTTGACCAGTTCAATATCACCTAATCGATTCAAAAACTGGTAGGCATAAAATGCCGGTTTATTGATATCTTCATAATTAATCAATCCAAACCCGCCATGAAAAGGAGTAAACCGGGGACCGGCTTCTTCAAAGATATCGGTAAATACCCAGTAGGACATGGAGTCGGCTGCGTTACCCACGCGTTTAATTTTTTCCAGGATATACGGTGCCTCATGATAACTATCATGAATGGGGTCTGAGGGTGTGTAGGAAGAACTCCATTCGGTGTAATGCAATGGTAGATTGGGCAGGGGGGATTCTTGTATTTGTTTCCTGGAATTTAGAATATCACCAACTATAGCCAAAGGATTAGTATCAAGAATAGTACCATGTCCACCGAATTCATCGAGAAACCCTTCTTTCACACCATAGGTATGTGTACTAATAAAATCTATGGGGACATGATTCTTATAACAATATTCAATGGTTTCAGGTACCCAGGCTGCCCCAGCAGTTGCCGGACCACCGACTTTATAATCCGGTGATATGCTCTTTATGGCATTGGCAGTAACTTCATAAAGTTTAAAATATTCCGCCTGGGTACCGGTGAAAAATCCAGACAGGTTAGGTTCATTCCACACCTCAAAATACCATGAACTTACTTCCTCTTTCCCATATCGGTCAGTAAAGTGCTGTACCAAGTTTTTAATTAAGTCTGACCATTTCTGATAATCTTTGGGTGGGGTGACATTCCCTCTCCACCAGAAAATAGTTTGGTGTCCACTGGCCAATGCATTCGGCATGAACCCCAACTCGACAAAAGGTTTCATACCGATTTTTAACAGGTAATCATACAATTCATCGATATACTGGAAATTATATTCAGGATTGCCTTTATTATCTTCCTGATAGACACCCATATCATCGCAAAGAAGCCCATGCATCCGGATATATTTAAAATCACATTCTTTTTTGACAAAAGCCAGTTGTCTTTGCCAATCTGCCCTTAAGCCTTCATTGGCTCTGCCCGCACCAACACACACTTTAAACATTTTATTGAAGTTCCCTTGTGTTTTAGTAAAATCCAGTTGGATAGTTCGTTCTGTTATTAGAGGCATAGTAGAGTCCTTATTTTGAATTTGAGAATTTAGATATGTACAAGTGAATAAAGTGCTTATATATAAGAGTAAACATAATTTCCTCTGCATTTAAATTCTTTCTAAAAAAGAGTTGGGAACGAAATAAGGCGAATTTCTTGATGCACCATATTTATCTTTTTCACTCTATATTCCTTCAGACCGCATTGACCAAATGAGTTACTATTTGTTTCAAGCTCATTCTATTTACTATTTTCACTACAACTTAAAATATCTGCAGGAAGTAAGGTTTTCTTAATATTTGGACCACTATAATATACTTTTAAGTCAAAAACGCCTTCTTTTTGAAAAAATAATGTACGTATTTTATGAAGACCTTTGGCAAGTGCTGCAACTCCTGATTTTTCCCACATAGCATGTACTCCGTCATTATCTATTACGAGTTCGTTATTAATATAAAGTTTACTTCCATCATCTGAACCCAAATAAAATATATACATTCCATTATCGGGGATATTTATATATCCCTCATAATCAAATCCAAAATGCAAATCTTGTTCTTTGGGAGAAAGGGATATTTCATTAACTATTCCTGATTTCTTTGGCTTAAGTTTATTGAAATCCGGCATGGTATCCCATACTCCTTCATAATAATTGTATTTTAATCCCGGGACGGTTTTCTTAATTTTTGTAGAAGGTGTGAAGGTAACTTTTGAAAATTTCAGTTTTCCAAAACCACTTACCGGTATACCGTTCTTGAAACACCTGACTGAAAGAATCGTACTGTTTGTTAATTGCAGACTGTTTTTGATTATAGATGAATTGATATTGGGGATAGTTCCATTTGTGGTATATCTCATAACCACATCATTTCGGTCACAGGTTACCCCAATATCCATACTATTCAAAAATTTGGTAAAATCATAATGGAATTCCGGAGTATCATAAATATCGGGAGTTCCTTCAATATCAAGAACCACAACACTGTCTATTTTATCTGAGGATTTTTGGGGAAGGAATATCCGTAAGGCATCCTCTTTTCTTATAATCTTTAATGGAGACATATTTTTATCAGCCAACAGGTAAGCCTTTATAGGTTTATTACTAATACCCGGGATTTCCAAAATATGTTTATCCGGCCAATCAAAGATATGTAAATATAATCTAGTTCCATTCTCTGTTTTTTTCTGGGTACATTTCCCCCATTTCAAATTTTTAAACAGGCTCCCCTGGGTGCTATAAATAGAATCCCCGTTTACTTTCATCCAATTCCCCATTGCTTCCAGTCGGTCAATACTGGCTTCCGGAACCACTCCTTCACCCGTAGGTCCAATATTTAGTAAAAAGTTCCCACCCTTGGATGCAATATCCACCAAGTTATAAATTAATTCCTTAACCGACTTCCAGTTATGATCCCCCTTGTTATATCCCCAGCTGTAATTAATGGTCATATTTGTTTCCCAGTCTTTATTCATACCGGAGGACGGGATTTCCTGTTCAGGACATAGAAAATCCCCTACTCCGAATCCCCTTACTACTCTTTCATTAATAATCAAAGTCGAATCGAGGCTCCGGAGATAATCATATAAATCAATCCCATCGGACTTCGTCCACCACTTTGTCGGAGTCGGAGAATCTGCATT
The DNA here is from genome assembly GCA_963768165.1 of uncultured bacterium. Taxonomy (GTDB): domain Bacteria; phylum UBP4; class UBA4092; order UBA4092; family UBA4092; genus CAVYHJ01. The sequence continues at coordinate 771,399 of CAVYHJ010000026.1, forward strand.
ATTGGTCCAGTCTCCATCAAACCATAATATCGCAGGATGGTAATTGGTAATCAGTTCTTTTAATTGAGCCTTCATATCCCGGATATAACTCAGCCTGGCGGAATCCGAAACCATCGTCGAAAAGGCATACTGGTTGGGACCATAATAACTCTCCTGAGAGGGATGATTCCAATCCATAATGGAATAATACAAACAGAACTTAATCCCACGCGCATCGCAGGCCTCTTTGAGTTCTTTTAATATATCCCGGTTTTTAAAGGCTGTAAAATCTTGCAAGTCATATAATTTAGTCCCGGTGACATCTTTAAAACTTTGGACATTGGTAGGCCACATGCAAAAACCTTCATGATGTTTGGCAGTAATCACCAGATATTTCATCCCGGCATCTTTTGCCAATTGGGCTATACTATCGGCATTAAATTGAACTGGGTTGAACTTGGAGGAGACTTTTTGTTGATAATCAGTCTTGTTCCAACGTTCAAAGTAGAACGCCCACTCTCCATCCCCCAAATAGGAATAGGAACCAAAATGTATGAACATCCCAAACCGGGCATCCCGCCACCATTTCATTCTATTATCTTTTTCTATTTTATTTTCTGTGGACATACAAATCATTGGTAATAATAATGTCAATTGAAATAATAATAATAATTTAAGTAATAAATGTTTACTCTCCGATGACATTCTTTTAGGCATATTATGTTGCTCCTTTTAATTGATTTCATTTCGTGCCTTATATGGTTTCCAATAATAAATAGTATCGTCAACATCATGGTATCCGAGGTACTCATCGGATTAATTACTCCATTGGTATTTATATTAATGTTCAAAATAACAATATAAAACAAACATTATGCACAGAATGACAATTAAACGATAATGTCCGCATTAAGAATTGCAATAAATTATATATCTTATATAATTTATTCCTAAGGTCTATTTATCAACCGGTTTGTCCAGGGTTAACTTGATGATCGTATCGATATCAGGTGTTTTATCGGTATTTAAGAATAAAGTAATACCATTCTCATCCTGGGATACTTTGATGGGATATCCATTTAAACATTGACTGGCTGTTATTTTTTGTTTAATAGGGGCAATCTTTAAAGTTTTGTCCGGCCAAGTTATAACATGTACATATATCACATTTCCTTTATAGGTTGTTCCACAAACATGGTCCGTTGGCTGGATAGGTCCACCCCGAGTGCCATAAATTGATTCACCATACTTATTCATCCAATCACCAATTTCGGATAGTCGCTCAATTTCCTCTTTGGGTATTAATCCATCCGGATCAGGTCCTACGTTCAGCAATAAATTTCCGTTCCGGCAGACTGCATTAACCAGATGTTGTATTATTTGTTTCAGGGGCATTACAGTAGTATATTTCTTGGAATATGCCCAGGAACCTTCCGTTATGGAAAAATTTTTTTCCCAGGGATAAGGTCTGATACCCCCGGTGCTCTCCCAACTTCCTTCTTCATTTTTAAAATCCCCTTCCCAACCGGACCTTGAATTGATTACAACGTGGGGCTGGAGTTTCCGAACCATGGTGTTGAGTTTAATCGGGTCCCATAACCAGGCTGCATCTGCATCCGAACCCGTATGTCCCAGCCAGCCGCCATCATACCAAAGAACATCAATCTTGCCATATTTGCTCATTAGTTCTTCAACCTGTCCATAACACTGCTTTTTCATCAATAAAGCATTTTCCTGCATTTCTTTTGCATGAAAATAACTGGGAAAACGCCAGTCCATGGGGGAATAATATATTCCGGGATGCAGACCTGCCTTGCGTGCCGCGGCAACATATTCTTTAACGAAATCACGATGAGCAGCCGTTTTCATGCTGGTGAAACCTTTATAACTGGAAGGACTATCCCATAAAGCGAAGCCATCGTGATGCCGGGCTACCATGACCATATATTTCATACCTGCCTTTTTGGCTGCAGCCGCCCAAGCATCTGCATCAAACTTGGCCCCTTTAAATTGTTGAGCATATTTTGCATACTCATCGGCAGGGATTTGGTGGTTAAACATGTACCATTCAGTATCGGAATCAGCCGGTAAGGCATAGAGCCCCCAGTGAATGAACATACCAAACTTGGCATCCTGCCACCACCGAATATCATTTTCTTTCAGTTTTAATTTCTCCGATATGATTGGATTCTTATTCTGTTTTACTGCAGACCGTTGTTCATCGGTAAGTCCATCGGGACCAACAGAAATATAGGATATTGACATAGTTAGTAATAAACTTGTGGTTATGAAATTGAGCATTCTTTTGCCTCCGGATATATTTTTACAATAAACTTGTTATCAATAACAGGTAGCGAAACATTATATGACCGATATACCGAGTTGTCAAAAAAAGTTTTATAATCACGTATATTTCATCGTTTGTTAATTCTGACTCTAAAATAATATTCATCCTAAATTTTGAATGGCTCAATAGTGTACCCTAACTGGAATTGAAATTTTCAATTCCACTTCAACTCCACTCCACCCAAAGTTAACTATCAGAATATCAAAGGTCTAACATTTTTGTCAGATATCTATCTAAGCGTGGTTGGGCAGGATAATTCGACATTCTTTTTTTATCATTTATTATTCTATTTTCGCAGAACTTTAATGATATTTCTTCCAGTCAGCAATATCTACAGTCGATGGTGTCAAAATCATATGGGTAATCGATTCCGGGGGAAGGGAATAGGTAAATGAATTATTGGAGACTGCGAAGGATACCGGACCGGTAATAGAGGTTGAAGTGCTGGTAACTGAATAAGCTTTCCCACTTTGAAATGTTGTAGGGCTGCTGATAGTAAAGTTACCACGGATAGCTTGAAACATATTTTTATTGAGAACCATAATATGAAGTTCCGAAGAGTTATTATGCATGACAGAGGCATAGATGGAACTATCGGTGGTATCCGTCATAAGGGCTTGCACATTGGTATCCCCATATTGGGAATTATTTCCGTCATAATTTAAATAGATTTCAAAGGCTAATGAAGTATAGGTATTGGGAGACTGTTGCTGCCATAAGCTGGCTGCATAAAGACCATATTTACCGAAAATACCCAAGACATCGGCTTGGGCAATCCCCCCGGCAATATCCCAACAACTACCAAATTCATATTCCGTGATTGCCAACTTAGTTCCGGGATAATATTGATTGATAGAAGTTTGAATGGTAGGGATGATGGGAAGATACTCCGGATAATTTTGAGCAATCCAACTGTTTTCCCGATAGGTCGCATCCCATAGAGTCCGGGGAGCTTGCAACCGCGCCAATTTATCGTTTAGGTCATCGGTTTGGGGAGTCGTACTCCAAATAATCGGATGGTCACCAACGACCGCCGTATAATAATGGAGATCGAGAACATCGAGTAATCGTTTTCCATTAGCCAGCTCTGCTTGTTTCATTTTATCAAGGTAGTAAGCGAGAAACCAATTGTAACCCGACCCGACTGTACTCCAATCAGGGGCATTGTTTAAATTGAGATAACCACCAAATCCATATTCCACCGGGCCAAATACTTCCGCAGTAGAATCGATAGCTTTGATAGCCAGGGAACAATCAATGCCTTTTTGAACCAACTCCGTACACATGGTAGCCGTAGGGTGAATCCTAGGATGTGTGGAAGGCCATAAGCTGGGTTCATTATCCAATTCATAAAATTTGACACCGCCGTTGGCCGCCAAGCCATATTTGTTCACGATAAAATTGACAAACTCATCATTAAATACCGACCCGGAACTTAAAGTAGGTATTAAAGAAAATATTGTTCCTTTGGCAAAGACCACCTGGTCCCATCTGGAAGAGGGAGCAGTTTGTGCAAGGGTGACATCGCCATTTTTATCAGCGGCCACATAACCAGCCAAAGGTAGCGTCAATAAACAAGGAGACCCATTGGTGGAAGCCAGCGCATAAAAGGTGGTCATTAAGCTACCCGGGGAATTGGAAGCAGCGCCGGTAATATTAAAGATGGAGTCCAACCAATCATCGCTTTCTTGATTATAATCACTGCCGGCATTGGAAGCATTATTGACCCAGTTATATCCGGTTAACCGGTTGCCTCCCAACCGGTAAAAGGGATAAGTCAAAGCAGTCATTATTGGATCATTATAAGTTCCCCAATAATTAAATCCATAGACATAAGGACTGATGGGGGTTTGTCCGGTCTGGGGTGAAATAGAATAATTGACAGTGATATGTGAAATGGTAATGGTAAACGCCTGGGTGGCACTGGAGGATAATGAATCAGTCACTTGAACAGTAAAATTATAGGTTCCTTCGGAGGTCGGTATCCCAGAAATCAATCCGGTACTGCTGGAATTATAAAGTGATAAACTGGGAGGCAATGTTCCAGTTGTGGTTGTCCAACCATATGGGGGGGTACCGCCGGTAGCTTGAATGTACTGTTCATAAGGATAATTCAATGACCCATTGGGTAAACTGAGAGTCGAAATAAACAAAGGATTACTACTGAGACTTGGCCCAAATAATGTGTTATCAATTTTCAAAACCGCCGTTCCGGTTCCGGTATCAGTAATATACAATTGGATTCCGATATTATCCATCGGAGTTCCCAGGGTGGTATCATTTCGATATAGAGTGAATCTCTGCCAAGTGGTCGAGATATTGTTAGCATATCCTGTAGGAGCAGGGCCGGAACCGGTAGTTGCCTGAGTATAGCCGGGGGTTGCCCAAATCCACCCGGAACCCTGCTGAGAAAATCCTTGAGTAAAAATCGGGTAAGGCTGATTAGAATTGGTTATTTCGGCATAAAAGCTCCAAATGGTATCAAGACCTAAAATAAATGGCGGATTGAGGGTATCGATATGAATATCCAAGATGGCAGTGGATGTTTTATAGACAGTAACATACATGCAATCATCCCCAGAAAACCCGCCGGGTCCCCAACCAATAGTAGCCGTACCGTTTGTAACCGCCCAACCGACAGTATCGCTGGATAAATTAAAATCTGAAAAATAATAGGCGAAACATGAACTTACAATAAATATCTTTAGAAACAAAATGAATAATATCTTTTTCATAAACAGTGATTTCTTTATAGGTGAGATGATTTAATATTTAGTCAATGTTGAATAAACTTATAATTGAGAGTTCCTAACCACGGATAAGGTTTTATTTATCATTATACAGCAAGACACAATGTCTAAGCTATAGTATAAGAGTATGGTGAACTTTATTTTCACAATACTTTAGTAATATTTTTCCCAACCAGGTATCTCGAGAGGAGTAGTTGTCAGTATCAAATGGGTAATGGATAATGGAGGAGGATTGTAAGTAAAAGAATTATTTGTTATTGTGAAGGATACGGGTCCGGTGATAGATGTTGAGTCACTTGAAACCAAATATACTTTTCCACTTTGGAAAAGTGTTGGACTATTGATTGTAAAGTTTCCATAGACCGGTTGAGTCAAAGTTTTATTGAGTACAATGATATGTAATTGCGCTTGACTGCTGATTGTTGCAGCGGTCACAGAGGCATAGATGGAGGTGTCTGTGGTATCGTTCATCAACGCCTGCACATGGATATTTCCAAAAGTTGAATTATTCCCATCATAATTCCGGAACATTTTAAAAGCCAAGGAGGTATAGGTTTCCGGACCATTAAGAGCAAAATAAGTAGCTGCATAGAGACCGTATTTCCCATAAATCCCCAAGGAATCTGCCTGAGCAATCCCTCCGGTGATATCCCAGGCACCACCATAATTATATTCCGTGAAAGACAGTTTGGTTCCGGGATAGTAGGTATTAATTGTAGTTTGCATAGTGGGTATAAAAGGTAGATATTGATCTTCCCATTGTGCAATCCAACTCGGTTCAATATAATTCTTATCCCATAATGTCCGCGGCGCTTGCAAACGGACAAGTTTATCACTTATTGTATCATTGACAGCAGATGTGGCATTAATGGCATTCCCTTCGGCATCGGTCGCAGAAGTATAACAGTGTAAATCCATAACATCCAACAATCTCTGTCCATAGGACACAGAGGCTTTATGCACTGTATCTAGATAGTAAGATAAGAACCAGTTCGGTGAATATCCGGTGCTCACACTGGCCCAATCGGGTGCATTTTGCAAGCTTAAATAACCTACAAATCCGTATTCAACCGGACCGAATATTAGAGCGGTCGAATCCACCGACTTTACGGTGGTAGAGCAAGCAATCGTCTTTTGGACTAGTTCCGTGCAACAGGTTTGGGTGGGATGAATTCGGGGGTGAGTTCCCGGCCAAATTGAAGGTTCGTTATCCAGATCATAGCCCATGATCCCGCCGTTTTGGGCCAAACCATATTTATTAACCAGAAAATTGACTTCTTCATCCACAAACACGGAATTAGTACTCAGTGTCGGTGTCAAGCTGAAAGGAGAGCCCTTTTGATTTACCACTTGATCCCATCTATACGAGGGAGCGGTTTGAGCCAAGCTAACGATACCGGTATCATCTGAGGCAACATACCCCGCCATAGGAACGGTGAGAATACATTTTGCGTTTGCAGTGGTTGATTGTTCAAAAAAAGTGGTGAGTACACTCCCTGCAGTAGTCGCTGCAGAACCGGAAATTCCAAAGCTATTCGCTAAACTACCACTATTTTGAAACCAATCACTTCCATCATTAGTATCGTTATTAACCCAGTTATAAGGGGTCATCTCGTTTCCACCCAATCGGTAAAGAGTGAAATTCTCACCCCCAAACATTTTCTGGTTGGTGCCATAGATATAAGGACTGATAGTGGATTGGTCCAAGAGAGGGGAAATAGTGTAGTTTACACTGATTTGGGAGATAGTAATTGATAGTGCTTGCGTTACACTGGAGGACACGGAATCCGTGACTTCAACTGTAAAATTATATATTCCCAGAGCACTGGGTGTTCCAGATATTACCCCCGTGCTGTTGTATAAAGATAATCCGGGAGGTAACAAACCCGATACAGTTGACCAACTATACGGAGGGACACCGTTGTTTGCTTGCAGAGTTTGACTGTAAGGGTAATTCATTGATCCATTCGGCAAATAGGTTGAATTAATAACTACCGGACCGAAATTAAGACTTGGCCCGAATAAAGCATTATCAATTTTAAAAATAAAAATACCGGTATTCGTGCCAAGGACGAATTGAATACCAATTTCGTCCATAGGAGTCCCCAAGGTCGTATCATTTCTGTATAAGGTAAATCGTTGCCATGTTGTAGAAATACCCCCTGTGAAACCCGTCGGCGGAGGACCGGAGCCTGCCGTTGCTCCATCATATCCTGGATTTGCCCACGTCCAACTCGCTCCTTGCTGAGAATATCCCTGCGTATAAATAGAAGGAAAAGAAGCGGACGATGAAAGAGCAGCATAAAAACTCCAAATGGTATCTACGCCAAGAGTAAAAGATGGGCTTGTATAATTAAGATACGCGTTACCACTGGTCGTGGAAGTTTTATTTACATAAATATACATACAATTATTTCCTAAATAACCACCCACTCCCCAACCGATAGAGGCCGTTCCATAATCGCATGTGCTAACCCAACCTACAGTATCGCTTGCTTGTACAAAATTTGCGGAATAATACGCCAAAATCGGAGATATGATAATTATGAACAGAATTGGTGTTAAGAAAAGAATCTTTCGCATATTTCACTACACTGATTTGTTTGTAAAACGTTTTCTGTGTATACTACTCTATATTTCACGTAACTGAATTCCTGTTCAATCCAGTATCCGCCCTATAAAATGACCGGATATCTTTTTCACTATTACTAAGGTTAGTTTATTAGAAAAAAGAACATGGGTCAAGCAAAAACCTCCGAATTTCAGGAAAATTTTCATCTTAAAACCCATTCTAACCCACCCAAAATCATCCAAACCGTTGAGAATATCATCATAAAAGACTTTGGAATAATTTCAAAAGACCAGATTCCTACAGAATTTTTTAATCGCGGGGTATAAACTCTCTCTTTGAGTTGATAAGGTTAACGATTATTTGGAAAATACTTGTTGACTATCGTGCTATTTTTTCTAAAAGAATTCTTTAACAGGGGATACAACGTTTTGAACTGATCATAGTGGTCGTTATATTGTCGGTGATTTACCCTATTCGGTTCATACCGATGATTCACTTTTACCACCTCATCACATGCCTCTGAAATGGACGAATAAACTCCTGTTCCCACACCGGCAAGGAGTGCGGCGCCGAGTGAAGGTCCCTGTGTGGAATTCACAGTCACTACTTCCCGACCATAAATATCTGCTTGCAACTGGCACCAGAAACCAGATCGGGCACCACCCCCGGTAGCACGAATTTCCTGAATGGGTATCTTTAATCCGCTAACGATTTCCAGAGAATCTCTAATTCCAAACGTCACCCCTTCCAATAAAGAGCGGATAAAATGTGATTTCGTATGGCGTAAACTAATTCCGAAAAAAACACCGCGAGCATTGGCATCACCGTGTGGCGAACGTTCTCCCATTAAATAAGGCAGGAAAATCAATCCTTCGGAACCAAGAGGAACCTGTTCTGCTTTCTCAGTTAATAGTTGATAGGGATCAATATTTAGTTGATTAGCTTCTTGGATTTCTTGTTGACCGAAGGTATCGCGAAACCATCGCAACGAGAGTCCCGCTGATAAAACAACACCCATGAGATACCATAGATTGGGAACGGAGTGATTAAAAGTATGTACTCGTTCTTTGGTGTCAACTTTTACTTGATTAGTCGGCGCAAAGATAACTCCTGACGTTCCGATACTGGACAGCACCCTACCTTCTTTTACCACGCCCGTTCCAATCGCACCGCACGGATTATCGGCTCCACCTGCCACTACCGGAGTTCCAATAGATAAACCCGTTTGCCGACTGACTTCCGATGTAATTGTGCCGCAAATTTCTGAAGAACCAAAGACAGGCGGCAACCAGGAATCGGGGATATCTAAGGCACGTAATACCTGTTTTGACCATTTTTTTGTTTTCACATTAAATAAAAGTGTTCCCGCTGAATCGGAAATATCACAAGCAAATTCACCGGTTAATTTATACCGAATATAATCCTTGGGAAGCAGAAGAATATGAACTTTTTCGAAGTTCTTGGGTTCATTTTGCTTTAACCAAACTATTTTGGGTGCGGTAAAACCCGCCAACGCGCGATTGGAAGTAAATTGGTGTAATTGGGTCTTCCCTACTTTTCGTGTAATATAGTCACATTGGGATTCTGTCCGTCCGTCACACCATAGAATGCATGGTCGAATCACCTTTCCATTTTTGTCCAAAAAAACAGAACTGTGCATTTGACCGGATAAACCAATCCCTTTGATTTCTTTCGGATTAATTTTAGATTTTTGAAGTATTTCCCGAAGAGTAGCGAGTGCCGCTGACCACCAAAGGTCAGGGTCTTGTTCCGCCCAACCGGGTTGAGGAGTGGACAACGGATACCCCTGAGCGGCAGAAACTACTACACTGCCTCGTTCATCAAACAAAACTGTTTTTAGTTCGCTTGTACCTACGTCAATACCTATCAGATAGCCCACAAATCACTTTACCTTTTTCAAATCACAATAACATTTTATGTCTGTAGCGTCAATTGGGTATCCAACACAACTCTATTTTATTACTAAATAACAGTGGGTTCCTCAATAAATAACTGACAGAGATTGGCATACATGGAAGATTCAACTCCTATAGGCAAGGTAAGTTTATAAGTCCCATGTCCACAGCATAATCCGTAAAAAGTCGGTTTTTTTAGAGGGACGATTAAATCATGTAAAATATCGAGAATGGTTAAACTCGGCTTATTAGGTGGATTCGGAGTGCATTTTACACATTCTCCGATGATAATCCCATTGGCAGATTGTAACTTCCTGGCAAGAAGTAACTGATTTACCATCCGGTCAAACCGATAGGGTTGTTCTTCTACATCTTCAATAAACAAAATGGCATCTGTCGTATCAATTTCATAGGGTGTACCGAGAGTTGAAATAAGAAGAGAAAGATTCCCTCCAATCAAGCGACCCCGTGCTCGTCCGGGATATAACGTTATCAACTCCGGCCCATTTTCCGCTTGCGGGACTTCACCCAATGGTTTCACCTCCGTAATGGCTTTCCAAAAATTTATTTTGTTAAAATTAATTTTCCGTCCAAAATCATAATTTACCATGGGCCCATGAAAGGTAACCAAACCGGTTTGCTGGTAAAAAGTGGTTAATAAAGTGGTGATATCGCTGTATCCTTCAAAGATTTTTGGATTTTTTCGAATTAATTGATAATCCAAATAAGAGAGCAAACGCGGAGTCCCATACCCGCCTGCCAGACATAAAATTGCATCCACTTTTTTGTTTTGAAACATGGCGTGCAGGTCTTCCACCCGTTCTTTATCGGTTCCCGCGAGATACCCCCGCCGTTTCAGTGCATGTTTTCCAAGAATATATTTATAACCCATTTTCTCGATATATTCCAACCCTTTTTCCAAATGGTTGGGAACCGCATTTCTAATTGAACTTTTATAAGAAACCGGTCCCGATGGTGAAATTAATCCAATCGTTGCACCCGATTCCAACCGGTACGGTTTAATAATTTTATTCTTCTTGAATGATAGCTTTTTCAACGAAAAATCCTTTCTTTACTAAAATAATTCCGCCAATAAGTGCGTTCACGGCAACAACAAAAATAACCGATAACGATAATAATATTGCATACGCAGAATTCACGCCCGCAAATTGTAAAAAATAAATATACGCAGCCTCTCGCACTCCCAATCCGCTGAAACTAATTGGTAAGGCAGTACAAATTGTAATTAAAGGAACGATGATAAAATAGTATCCCAACGGGACAGATAGTCCCAAAGAATATCCTAACAAGGCATTTAGTATGATCATTTTTGTCTGAAAAATAAACGAAATTATCATAACATGGGAAAGCAATCGTGGGTTTTGGACATAACCCTTGAAATGAATTGCAATATTTTTTAAAGAATGAATTGCTTTGGCGAATAGCCGGGTATGTTCCACACTTTCCTGGTCCGGCAATCGAATATAAAGCGAGAACACAAACCCGGCCACAGTCCCTGCCAGCAGCAACAGCAGTACTTTTGGCAGATACGAACTTAAAAACGAATCTTCATTCGGGACATTTTTAAAAAAGAAAAAATATGCTATATTGGCAAGCCCGATCATGGCAATCAGTCCGGTAGCTCTTTCCATCATGACACTGCTGATAATCTGTGACAACCGACCTTTGGGCATTTGCCTGCCGGATTGTAGTTTTTCATCCCGATATACTGCATAACACCGTTGAGCATCTCCCCCTACGATACTGGGCATGAATAAATTAAAAAACATACCGATATAATAATACTCTACCAGATTTTGAAAGGGATGTTTCAATCCATGAGAATGGATTAGCAGCGACCATTTATACGTACTGAGTACCTGACCAAGACCATAGAGAACAATACAAAGAAGTAAAAATCGCCAGTCCGAATGATGTACCGCATCGTTAAGTTTATGGAAATTTACTTTGTGAAATAAATAGAATAGAAGACCAATACTTAGGATTAGTTTAAAAAGTAAAATTAAATATTTTTTCACGGATGCGGTGATGTGATTTTCTTAATCACATAAATTGGCTTGTTTTGGGATTCATGATAGGTGCGGGCAATCATTTCTGCCAATAATCCTAGGGTAATGAATTGAATCCCTGCCATGAGCAGGACGACGCCTAACAATAGAAGTGGACGATTCCCGATATTCTGACCTTGTACAAATTTTACATAAGTAAGATAAAAACAAATCAAACCACCCAAACTGAATGAACCCAATCCAATCAAGCCAAATATTTGCAAAGGTTTAGTGGCAAAAGATAATAAAAATTTGACAGTAATTAAATCTAAAACAACACGAGAAATCCGGCTTAAGGAATATTTACTCTTCCCGAATTTCCGAGGATAATGATTTACAGGAATTTCCACAATTTTTGCCCCGTACCAACTGGCCAGCGCCGGTATAAAGCGATGCATTTCTCCGTATAATTTTAGACTCTTAATAATGTCCCGATGATACGCCTTCAGACAACAACCATAATCGTGTAACTTGACTCCCGTAATTTCACCAATCAGCCAATTGGCTACCCGCGATGGAAAAACACGCGTCGTGAATTTATCCTGCCGGTTTTTTCGCCATCCACTGACCAGGTCATAACCCTCATTAATTTTTTCCAACAATTTGGGAATATCGTTGGGATCATTCTGCAAATCGCCGTCCATTGTTATGATAATTTCTCCGTGAGCATAATCAAAACCCGCTGACATCGCGGCAGTTTGTCCAAATCGTCGTCTCAATTGAATGACCGTCAAATGTTGGTCATTCAAATTCGTCAATAATTCCACGGTTTTATCCGTGCTTCCATCATCCACAAAAATAATTTCGTAGGATTTCCCTAATTTCGGAAGAACGGATACCAGTGTATCGTAAAGTTTCACGACATTCTCTTCCTCGTCCAAGACGGGAATGATGAGCGATAGATCTATTTTTTCCATTGTTTCAGACATAAGCTAAAATCGTGTTGGCTTTATTTCTCCAGTTATTTTACCGTGAAATCCATAACACCGGTAGATGCGGAATTGATTATACACTAATTCGTTTTTCATCACAGGATAAATCAAGGGCGGTTCGATTTTATCAAAAGAATTTTTAATCCGCGAATCCAGTGGTTTGGGTTCATCATAAGTCACATACACTGCGTTCCATCCCTGTCGATTTTCAATTCCCGGCCATAAGTCATATTGATTCATTCTTCGATCCAAATTGATACAATAGACAGTCGGTTGACCCTTCACATAAAACGCCAACTCCGCTGTAAGTTGATATTGTTCACTGAACAAAAAGGTTTTGGAAGGTTGCGGCATCGCCAGTTCAACATTCGTAATTTGAGAACCCAGTTGGTTCCAACCCACCAACCGAGTGGTTGGATCTTTGGAAGGAGGGAAAGAAATCCCCATCTTCCGAATGATATTGGTATCATGCATCACAACCGTAATTAAAATTGAACACAAAATACTCCACCAAATGCAAACTCGAAGAAGTCCAGTCTTATTTAAAATTTCCTTTTTCTGATAACATTGATCAAAAAAAACCGCCATGAATATTGTCCAGGAATAGTACGCATTGGCAGCCCAATTCGCTTCGACTTTTCCCTGGATACTTTTAATTTGAAAAAAAAGATAGACAGGAACAGAAGTACAAAGAAGAAATTTGAGTTTATTATCTATCCGCATCCCTTCTTTTCGAATCATAGCGTAAGAACTATATATCATTCCTAAAAAGAAAAACGGCGAAATGACTCCGAATTGGGAACCCAGAAAATTGAAAAATTCTTTCGATTGTAAAATGAATCCACCGGGGAGATTGGCCTGTCCGGAGACATGTTTGAACGTTACCCAATTGTGAGTATAATTCCAATAAATCACCGGTAAAAACAAAACCAAGCCAATGAGCAAAACCCAATACGGTTCTTTTCGTTTTAACCAGAAACGGTGTTCTTGTGAAACGAGCAAATACAGGAATAGGCATGGAATCAATAACACCATGGTATATTTACTTAGCATACCCAGACCGAATAAAAATCCACTTATATACCAGGCGCGTTCTTGGTTTTTAAATATCGCACAGTAGAGCGCATAAAGAGTCGCCGCCCAGAATAATCCCAAAGGTGTGTCCGTGGTCATCAAAATTGCACCCACTGCATAGAGTGGAATAAAGTTCAATGCAAGAGTGGTAAAAAAGGCTACACGGTCTGACCTAAACATTTCTTTAGTCCATTTCCAGGTAATGATTCCCAGCAGGACGGAGAATACGACAGCGCTCAACCGAACGGAAAAAGATGTGGCCCCCCATAGCATTGTACAAAACCGGATGAGATATGCAATCAACGGCGGTTTACTGTAATAACTCCAATCCAGGTGACGCGACCAATCCCAATATTGCGCTTCTTCCGGGGATAACGTGTGATGAGTCGTCGCTATATAAGAAAGACGATATACGGTGGAAAGGACGAAAATCAACAGGAAAATTCCAAAATAAGAAATCTGGTCTTGTTTTCCCCTTTCGGAAATGAGAATTGGATAATATTTATCCAGCAACAAAATGGTCATTCCACAAGCAATTCCCAACAACATACCTCCCAATACATCCAAGGGATAATGGACACCCACATAAATCCTTGAATAACAGATCAGGAGGGCAAGGATGAGAATGGGAATACAAATCCATTTTTTTTTGCGATATTCATAGGCAATCACTGTCGCTACTGCGCTGGAATTCGCAGCATGTCCGGAGGGAAAGGAATACGACCCGGCTTGCCCTACCAAAAGACGTATTCCCTCTAAATTCCAGAAAGGCCGCGGGCGACCTACAATTTCTTTCACCATCGTATTCAATGCATCGCTGATAAACATGGTAAAAACCAACAGGGTTAACACAACCCTTAGTCGATTATTCCCTTTCCATAATAACCACAATCCTAAAACTACAATAATCAGTGTAAAATTGTGTGGACTTGTAATAAATGGAAAAAACCAATCCCCCAATCGGTTATGTAAATTCTGATTGAGATAGAGAAATATCTTTTGATCCAATTGATTTAACATGAACTGATGATTATAGCTGTGAGACTGGATAAATGGGAAGATTTTGTAATTCCAGCCCCAAAACCGAGATAGGAATGTAAGGAATAAAAGAAAGCCTCGATGGTATAATGTTTTTGCGAAAAAACGATACTCACCCAACGGGTGAGAACCAAGGAGGCTTGAGAGAGATGATAGCACAAGAAAAAGTAGAATATAAACTGGGAGGGACACAGGAGAGTTTGACAGGACATGCGGGGTTAGGATTGTTTTATGAAACGGCCGTACGCTTAGGGATAGTGGAGAGTGTGCGGGAGCATTTTCCGGTACCGGGATCGAATCGAGGGTATGCGCCGGAACAGTATGTCTTTCCATTGGTCCTGATGTTCTGTGGAGGAGGAAAACATCTGGAGGATATTCGAGAGCTTCAGCGGGATGCGGGATTAGTGCATCTATGCGGGTGGAAACAAATCCCCACCTCGGATGCGATCCGTCTGTGGCTACGACGAGAGACATGGATACCCGCTTTAAAGGCGGTGAATGAGGCGTTAGCCGGGAAGGTCATTGCGAAGAGTTCCTGGAAAGAATTTACCTTGGATGTGGATGCCACCTTGATTCAAAGTGAGAAAGAGGGAACGCCGTGGACCTATGCGGGTTTTCCTGGATATTCAGCCCTGCTGGGCTATTTGGCGGAATTGGATCTATGTGTCACCGCCGATTACCGCCCAGGGAATACTTCCCCGGCAGTAGGGATTCTAGAACAGATTCAGAGAACCCGAACTTTATTGAAGCGCCGGAAGAAGAAGCTGGGGGCTTTCCGCAGTGACTCCGCCGCCTATCGCTCAGAGATTCTCAATTACTGTGAGACCGAACAGATTACTTTTAGTATTACCGCGGATTTGGATTCGGCGGTGCGAGCCACCCTTGCCGCCATTCCCGAGGAGGACTGGAAACCGCTCTTGAATGAACAAAACCAACCGACGGGTCGAGAGTATGCTGTCACGGTGCATTGCATGGAGAAGACGCCCCAGTCGTTTACTCTGGTGGTGCAACGTTGGGTCAATCCCCAACCGGAGTTATTTGATTCTTCCCGGTATCTCTACCATGCCCTTGCAACCAATCAAACCCAGCAGACCGGAGTGCAGATGATCGCCTTTCATCGTCAGCGGGGACAGTCGGAGAATTATCATAAAGAAATCAAGAATGGGTTTGGGATGGAGTATGTTCCCTGTCAGGATTTCACCGCCAATGCCGTCTTTTTTCATTTGGGGGTGTTGGCCTACAATCTCACCATCGCCATCAAGCGCTTGATTCTGGGGAAGGGCTGGTGGGGAAAAACCATTGCCACCTTGCGTTGGGAACTCCTAGGGATTGCCGGTAAGGTGGTACGGCATGCACGAGAAACCCTCCTCAAAATTCCCATTCCCTACTTACACTTGTTTCAACGATTCCGTCAACGCTTGCAATCGGTCTGAATAACCGACTAATTCGCTTTCACTATTCTCAATGACACTACCCCTCTGTCCCCAATTGCCCAAGAGTGATGTTTGAATCATCTTTTTATCCTCTCAGCGTGTTAAGGAAGAGAGAATAACCCGTTTTCTAACGGAGTTACACTCTTTAGAACAGTCCTTTCATGATTTCAATTCTCTATTTCGGTTTTTGGGCTCCAGCTAAGTTATTGACAAGAGAGTCTTAGATAGGTTACTATGAAACACAATAAGAAAAAAATTTACTTCAATTAGATGATCTTATAAAATAGAAAGTTATCGAAAAAATTAATTTACACTTCATACTTCACGTGCTACACTTAACTTTGGTAAACTGAGATTGTTTAAAAAAAGACATCCGCCGGGAGGAATTGATTTATGATGGTATGTAAAAAATGTAAGTCAACGAAATTGGAGGGCAAATGGATACCCACGCATCATCTCCGTGGAAAAATCATTTATACTTTATGCCCCACCTGCAGTACCGAGGTCAAGCAAGTGTCCCAGGGAATGTTATTGTTAGACGGATATTTCTTCCGAGAAAATAGCCGACAGTCTCTGCAGCTAATCCAAGCCGAAGAACGCAAAGCCCGAACAGAGAATGTGTATTCTCGCATTGTCCAAATCAATCAAGAACGAAACCCGATTATCATTAAAACTACCAATTCCAAATTAGCCATACAGATTGGCAAACAATTTAAACGGATGTTTCACGGGCAATTGGATATTACCCAAAATCGCCATGGGGTCATGGTTCGTTGGATATATCAAAATGGAAATACCGCTGCCGTAAAAGATAATCCGCCGTCCAAGCTGACAGCAAAAATAGCCGTTTAAATTATTTTAAATTCTATTTAGATCGCTGTGCCGAAATTCATATTACGTTCTTCCTTTGTCCCGACCGGTGATCAACCCCAAGCGATTCGGACATTAACCGAATGTATCACAAAGGAAAATCGTTATCAAACACTCCTGGGGGTCACGGGTTCAGGGAAAACGTTTACGGTCGCCAACGTCATCCAGCAGATACAACGCCCCACCCTGGTCATCGCCCATAATAAAACATTGGCGGCACAACTCTATCAAGAATTCAAGGAATTTTTCCCGGAGAACTCTGTCGAATATTTTGTCAGTTATTATGATTATTACCAACCGGAGGCTTATATTGCCCATTCGGACACCTATATAGAAAAAGATTCTTCCATCAATGATGAAATAGACAAATTACGCCACCGCGCCACTATGTCCATGTTAACCCGCCGGGATTCCATTGTAGTCTCCAGCGTTTCCTGTATCTATGGATTAGGATCACCGGAAGTCTATCACGGGATGGTGGTCCATTTAAAACAGGGAGAACTGGTAAACCGGGATGACATTTTGAGAAAGCTGGTGGATATTCTGTATGAACGCAATCAAGCGGATTTCTCACGCGGGAAATTCCGGGTGCATGGAGATGTCCTGGAAATATTCCCGGCATATGATGATCTGGCGTTACGGATAGAGTTCTTTGGCGATGAGATAGAAAAAATTACCCAGATTGACCCCATCCGGGGTACGCCAGAAAATGAATTTGACCAAATCACCATTTTTCCCGCCAAACATTGGGTCACTCCGGCTTTGCAATTAAAAGTCGCCATTGAAAATATCCGCCAGGAATTGCAGGAGCGGGTGGAATGGTTTAAGCGGGAAAACAAACTGGTGGAAGCACAACGCCTGGAACAACGTACAAATTTTGATATTGAAATGATGCTGGAGCTGGGGTATTGTTCCGGGATTGAGAATTATTCAAGACATTTGAGCGATCGCGCACCCGGCTCTTCCCCGGAGACATTAATTGACTATTTACCGTCCGATACGCTGGTGGTGATTGATGAATCGCATGTTACCGTTCCGCAAATACACGGGATGTGGGGGGGAACCGATCACGGAAAGAAAGTTTGGTAAATTATGGTTTTCGTCTGCCGTCTGCATTTGACAACCGTCCCCTCACCTTTGATGAGTTCCACGATAAAGCCAACCAATTCTTATTTGTATCCGCGACTCCGGGTGATTGGGAATTGAAAGTATCCGGGGAACACGTTGTAGAACAGGTTATTCGTCCAACCGGATTACTGGATCCCAAAGTTGAAGTAAGACCCGTGAAAGGTCAAATTGACGATTTGCTTGCTGAAATACGGAAACGAACTCAAAAAAATGAGCGTGTACTGGTTACGACATTAACCAAGCGCATGTCGGAAGATTTAACAGAATACCTGGCTCAATTGGGAATTCGCGTCCGTTATCTTCATTCGGTCATAGAAACGTTGGAACGAGTGGAAATCATCCGGGGATTACGGTTAGGTACGTTTGATGTTCTGGTAGGAGTCAATTTACTCCGAGAAGGATTGGATTTGCCCGAAGTGTCCCTAGTAGCGATTTTAGATGCTGATAAAGAAGGATTTCTTCGTTCGGAAAGGTCTTTGATACAGACCATTGGCCGCTGCGCCCGGAATATCAATTCGGAAGCCATATTTTACGCGGATACCATAACCGATTCCATGAAAGCTGCCATTGAAACCACCAACCGACGTAGAACGTTGCAAATGAAATACAATGAAGAGCACGGTATCACTCCCCAAACCATCATCCGGAAAATTCAAGAAACCATGTCGGAATTAAAGAGCGAAAAATCAAGAAAAGCAAGCCAATTGGCGGAAATGGGAGAGTTCCATTCGGACAAGGATGTTTATAAATTAATCGCCGATCTGGAACGAAAAATGCGGAAATCCGCCAAGGAACTTGACTTTGAATCGGCGGCAAGTTATCGTGACCAGATGATTGATTTAAAGAATATTCTTATTGGATTAAAGGAATGAAGGGCATACTCGATGCGAACCGGTGAAAGTCCCGTCCCAATTGACAAATCCCAGTCCGGATTATTTCGATCCCGAAATCTCTTAATAATAATTCTTATCATTGCCTCCTCCATGCGGTTTATCGGATTGGGTCATAAGAGCTTATGGGTGGATGAAGTCGTTTCTAGTTACATTTCTGCCGGAGAAGATTTAAAACTTGGACCCAACAACTTGTCTTTTATTTATTGGCAGCGTTATAATGACGTGACTCCTCCATTACGAGAATATATCGCCCATTATTGTTTTAAATTATTTGGTGTAAATGAAGCTTCCTTACGGCTCTTCCCAGCTATTTTTGGAGTTTTGGGAATTTGGTTGATTTATCTTATTGTCAAGAAATGGTTCGATGTAAAAATTGCCGTAATCGCCGCCTTTTTAATGACTTTTTCACCCTTTGATCTATCTCATTCTCAAGATGGCCGCATGTACACGGTTATTATGTTTTGTTCTCTTGCTGGTTTTTATTGCCTTTACAAATCCCTCTTTTCAGAAAAGAAACGCTTTTATTATTGGATGGGTTTCACGATATGGAATACGTTTAATATCTATTTGAGTTACTTTGGATTTTGGGCATTGATATCACAAATTATTATCGCCATGGTCTGGATATTTTGGGACGGTTTTAGGGAAGATAAACCCTGGGTGGCTATTGGGAAAACTATTGGTAAACTAATTGTAAGTCTTTCCTTCATGCTCAATTTGTATATCCCCTGGTTTTATGCCACGTGGGGATTTATCATGAGAAACATTCATTCTCCCATACCCTACCAATCTCTCTTTACCACTGAAAAAGTCAGTTATATTCTCGCGAGAGATTATGTTTATTACTTAAAACCGGACTGGCATTTTATAAAAAGCCTGCTTATTGATTTCGGTCTACCGGGATATGGAATGTATTTATATTTAATTTTCTTTTTCATGGGAGTTTATACGGCATGGCAATTCCATAAAAAAATAGTGGTTGGATTGATGTTATGGTTAATTGTCCCTTTGCTCATAGCTTTTGCGCCACCAGCTAAAGTACTATTTTTTAATCGCTACATTTCGTTCATGTTGCCAGTCTATTTGATATTGATTGCTGTCGGAATCTGGACATTCGCAGAATCCCTTTGGCACTATGTAGAGAAAATTAGTCCCTCATTTAAAGCTTCGGTTATTTGCTTTTGTATTCTTATTGTATGTTTTTTCCTAAATCTAATTCCGATTATGGAATATTACAGATATGAAAAACAAAATTGGCGAGATGCTGTAAATTACATGCTTCCTCAACTCAAACTTGGGGATATTATCGTCGCAGGTCCCTATAATGCCTTATGGTGCGTTCTTTACTATGCCCAACAAAACGGTGCCGACCCTAATCCCATTGCCAAGAGTAAACTTGGCGGAGATTGGTCATTGGTGTACTTGCATGGAAAAACTTTTGCCATGGGTGAAAGATTAAGTCAAATCGAAGAGTTGGAGAATTTATGCGCTAAATTTCCGCGCATATGGTACGTTTCCGCCTATTACCGCACTTATCAATACCGACCAAGAGCATATTATGATTTTATTGAATCCCAATTCCCAACTGTTAAGCAATTCCCTGCCAAGGACGCAGACGACACGGTTTATGTCTTCTTCCATGAAGACCCGGGTGTCAAGCCTGACCCAACTATAATTTGGCCAACCAAAAAGTAATTTTTTTCGATTTTAAGACTCAGGTACTTTTTCTAGATGTCTTTCTACTCTTATACAGATGGTTTAATTGATTTGTCTCCCTTTTTTCAGAATTTTTTCTACGACTTGTTGAATGAGAAAGGAGGCGTTTTCCATGGATTCCCGTAGGGACATGGAACGAGATTGAATACTTTGCATATAGGTGATTCCGTAGCGATGCAGTAGATGAGCATTTTCTCCCAGAGAACCAGCAATGGCAATTACTGGAATTCCATATTTTTTTGCCCGGAGGGCTACGGCTATGGGGGCTTTTCCATGAGCCGATTGTTTATCCAGTTTCCCTTCTCCCGTAATCACCAAATCCGCCTGACACAAGTATTTGTCAAAATTCAACGTCTCCAAAACAAGGTCGGCGCCCGATTGAATTTCTGCTCCACAAAACACCATCAAACCCGCGGCCAATCCTCCCGCCGCGCCGGAACCCGGTATTTTTGAGATATTCCTCTTTAAATCTCTTTTAACTACGTTAGCTAGATTATTAATTCCCGATTCCAAAATGGGCATCATGGAGAATGTAGCGCCTTTTTGCCGGGCGAAAATGGCAACCGTTCCCTTGGAACCGAGCAATGGATTTTGCACATCGCAGGCAACTCTAATTTTCGTTTTTCGAAGACAAGAATCCAGAGAAGACATATCAATGTAATAAAGACTGTTTAATGCTTCGCCACCCCACCCGATACATTTTCCGTTCTTATCCAAAAATTTTACACCTAACGCCATCGCCATCCCGACTCCTCCATCCACGGTAGCACTTCCCCCTACTCCAATGATAATTTCTTTCACTCCAAAATTTAAAGCCGTTCGAATCAATTCTCCTGTCCCATAGGTAGTCGTTATAAAAGGATTTCTTTGGGAGAGAGGGATTAAATGCAGTCCGGAAGATTCGGCCATTTCGATAAACGCAAGTTTTCTTTTTTCAAGTATTCCCCACCGTGCGTTTACACGATTGCCTAAAGGACCGGTTACCCATGTTTTCTTAATTTTTCCTCCTTGTTTGGAAATTAGGACATCAAGAGTTCCATTACCGCCATCAGCCACAGGCAATTCGATAACATTGACATTCTTCCAAACATGACGAATTCCTCGATGAACGGCTTTTGCAACCAGTTTCGCAGATAATGATTCCTTAAATGCATTTGGAGAAATAAGAATTGTAATTCCTTTTTCCATCAATAAGAATTATCCCGTTTGAGTAATACTCTGTCAATAGGTAATGTCTTAATTCTGTGTTGCTAAAATTTCGCTCCAGTCCAAAACCTTACTTTGAATCCCTGCTTTGATTGCGGGTGTAGTCTTTAAATTTCCATGAATACGCATGAAATTATAATGTACGAGATAAATCGCAAGCATGGATACCAGATTATCTAATTTCTTACTAAAAGCGATTGTAAGGCGTCCTAAGCGTTTTAACTGCATACGCATAGTCAGGTTATGTCGTTCTACATCGGATGTTGATATTTTATCAATGTCAGGATTACCTGTTACGGTATCTAAATGCACCCCCGTTATTTCAGGGGGTGCATACTTCCTTTTCGCTTCTACTACTCTTTCATCCTTACCATATTCTTTAACCAATTGGGCGAAGTCTACATTCGCTCCAAAGGCTTCTTCTACTGCGCTCAGATAAGGTTTAAATCCATCTGTGGTCAACTGTATCCTATTTGCCAACCGCGTCTTTAAATCCCATATAAATTGATGAGTAGTAATTTCGTTTCGTTTTCCTACAAGGAATGTTGGGATTAATTTGCTATTAGCATCCAGAGCTATGTAGATATACTGGTCTCCAAATTCTACGTCTCTTTTTTCAGAGTAAGGTAGATTATCTTGTTTAGTGTGTACAAAACTCCAAATTTCGTCAATCTCCATAGTTTTGCAAGGCAATTTTACCATTGCCTTATTTAAATAACTTCCACAGCGTTTTCCTGCAATTTCAATCAATCGCAATATGGTATTTTTGTCTACGTTGGTTAGTCTGGATACTGAGCGTATACTCATTCCCTCAACCAACATATTTAATATCATATTCTGTTTTCCTACAGGAAGATACATTTCCTTGATACGTCTATCCTGATTGAAAGAAAATGATTTTTTACAGTCATGGCAGTAATAACGATGGATTTTCTTTACTCCATAATAACCAAAGGATTTTGTTCTTTGGTGTTTACATTTTGGGCATGTCATGTGTTGAACCTTTCCGCTCAACACGTGATATAATGGAGTAAGACTTTCGAGTCTGTGCCTATCACATTATCCTGTGCTGAGCACGCCTTGAGGTGACGCCAATCACTTCAAGGCTTTTTATTTTATTTAGTTTTGGTTGACTTCCTAGAGTCAATTTCTTTTTTAATCAAGTGAATAATTTCTTCGTTCAAACTACGTGTATCCTCGTCTGCTAATTGCTTTAATTCATTCCATAAATATTCTGGACACCGTATATTTGACGTCACTTCTTTGTTTTTCTTGTTTTTAATCATAATACTATTATAGCACTATTTTAGCAAATGTCAAGTTTTTCTTTTCAATTCGATTTAATAGATGGTATCTTTAAGATATATTCAAGAATTATTAGATGAGGGATGTAATACAATCCTATAAATGGGAGGGTCACTAAAAAGAAACATAAAAAGAACCTTAGTGTCTTTAGCTCCCCTTATTTCTGAATGAGCATTATTCCAAGAACGTGGACAATATATGACAGATTGCCTTGATATTTCTTCAAACATTTTACTTTCCTCATGTATTCTGCCAACATTCATTTCAATCACCCCAAATGCTGTATGTCGGTCTTCTCTTTTGAGTCTATTTCTGGTTATAACCGGATTATTATTTACTTCTGAATGTTGTGCCCAATCACCCGATATATTAGGATCGTCTGGGTGTCTAGGATTCTTACTTTTCCCATTAAACACAGCTTCCGTAACTTCCTCGCCATCAATATCTTCCCTCTTTACCCACCTAAAAAATGTATCATTAGGCAATAATTGTTCTTGAGGTGTTCTTTTTGGTGTTTCTATAGTATCAGGTTTCTTAAATCCCATAATACTTTTTCATAATCACATTTATTTCCGAGAGTAAATTTTTTATCAGCTACATAATGCTCATTATCCATACCATATAAATCACCATCTACGCCATTAATTGGTTTATCATAAATCAACATTAATAATTTATATTCACTATTTTTCCATACAAACAAAATGTTCCCATCACTTGTAGGTTGAATTTTAGGAGCATACATTTTTATACCCCTACCATTGTCCCAAATATCTATGAAAATATTTTTAAGAAAATTAATACCCTTGATATATGTTTGACGATTAATGGGATTTGAGCCATCTTCATCCCAGTTCTGTTTTAAATATAAAATATTGAGAGATTTTTCTATTGTTGCTCTTAATTCTGGAAATATACGTGGTATCTCTATAATTAATTTACCACTAGAATCACATATTTGAATTAACTCAGTTTCATGGTCTATTATTATTTCTGTTTCACAAGGCGTATCTTTAATTTTTCTCCCCGGATATTTCATTTGTAAAGATTTTGGAATATGAAACAGCCATAAACAGTCATTAACCTTTTTTTCGGGATTATGAAATGAAACTAAATGTCCTAATGTTAATTCCATATATTAGTCCTTATCTTTTTCATAATCTATAAACTTTATATTTTCCATTGATTTTTTGATTATATTAGCTTGCCTTTGAGCTTCCTCGATTTGTTTTTTTAATTTATCAAGGTCGTCATTATCTAGAGCAAGATAAATTTCATTATGTTCATCTTCGGTGACATGATAATGAATCATTAACGAATATGTTATTAATGCAGAATCAATAGAATTGTTTGGCGAATCTTTAAAAACAGGCCTAACATCTGTAAATATATCTGAATGTGTGAGTATTTTCTCGAATGATGTTCTCAAATTATGAGATTTAGATATTTTTCCTATCGAATCGTTAAGTTGAAGTAATCTTTCGAGATATTTTTTAAACTCATTCCACTCAATTTTCTCTTTTTTAAATTCTTTGTCTTCTTTTAATAAATCACAAATATCGTTAACTAATTCATGAATATTTTTTTCTGCTCTCTCTTTTAATCCATAAAGACTAACTACCACTTTCATTATTTCATTAGCTTGTTTTTTTGAAACAATTTTCCCTCTTACAATATTGTCCGAAATATTAGTAAAAGATGATGCAAGGGAACTATCTCCTATTTTTGAAATTAAAGACTCCCTTTCATTGGTAGATAATTTAATAAGAATCGAAAATCCATCCATTAATTCTTTTGGTATTTGAAGGCTCATATCGTATATCCTTTTTCGGTCTAAATCCTAATCTAGCATATTATACTTTGTCAAGTCTGGGTTTGTTTACCTAATTTGTTAACTTAAATTGATATAATAAAACCAATACCGATTCGCTCTTTGCTAATTATAGCACAACAGATAAGCATTGACTACATTGCCTGATATGGTAGTCATGGTCAATATGGGATTTAGTATCACACATTTCAGACACTACCTGTCAATAAAATAAATTTTCTTCTTGACTGTTATTTGTTTTAACCGTTATACTGCTAAAGATAAATGTTATATCTTAGGCAGGGTATTTTATGTTGACATTAGGAATCGCGGGTGGAACGGGATCTGGCAAAACAACGGTCGCTAAAGCCATCGCCAAACAATTAGGCCAACAAAGCATTAAAATCATTCATCAAGATTCCTATTATCTTGACCAATCGGATGTCCCTTTCGATGTGCGGGTGAAAACAAATTATGATCATCCCAATGCCATGGACATAATGTTATTGAAAAAACATATTCGCAAACTTCGCGATGGATTCCCCATTGAAAAACCAATTTACGATTTCAAGATTCATACTCGTGTCCCAGAAACCGAACATGTTGATCCAGTGGACGTTTTGATTATCGAAGGAATATTTGCTTTGCAGGATCCGGAATTAAGAGAATTGCTAGATATAAAAATTTATGTGGAAACGGATGCGGATATTCGATTTATCCGGCGGTTAAAGCGTGACATTCTAGAACGCGGACGATCGTTGGAATCAGTGATTCAACAGTATAAAGAAATCGTTAGGACAATGCATTTGCAATTCGTAGAACCCAGTAAACAATTTGCCGATATTATTATTCCCGAAGGAGGATATAATAAGGTTGCTATTGATATTTTAGTGAAAACCATTCGTGAATATGTTCGGCAAAAATCAAAAGAAATTGCATCGCATCCTGCTGATTCACACGTGGAATCTCCAATAGCCATTCCTGTTGAAACGACAAAAGCAACGGTGTCTTGACCTGTAATCTGACGCTTGGATACAATTTTCTCTACAAATACTAGTAACTAGGTTGAAGTGATAAAATGTTAAAAGCGGAACGTATTAAACAAAAAGCAATGATATTAATTCCGGGGTATTCCGTAGAGGGAACATTATCTCTGCCACCTCAAACCCGGTTATCCGATTATGTCAATACTGCGCGCCAATTTATTGCCGTTATTGATGCGAAAATATTTGAGACAGGCACCGATAAATTCATTCAAGAAACTCCTTTTGTGGAACTCAACCGGGATTTCATTATCAGTATCGTGCCGATTGAAGAAAAGACTACAAGCTAACCAGACTTTTACTATCGACCTCTCGCCAGGACCAGCACGTTTACCTCAGAACATCCAGATTCTTTCAATACCTTTGAACAGGCATTTATTGTTGCACCAGTAGTCATTACATCATCTACCAAGAGTACATTTTTATTTTTTACGGATTGCGAATTGCGTATCGCAAATAATCCTTCAACATTTTTGAATCTTTCTTCAGCGGATAATTCCATTTGTGGACGGGTATAGCGGGTCCGGTACAAGACATCTGTTACAACGGGACGCATAAGAAGATTTGAAATTGGCAGAGCCAAGCATTCTGCTTGATTAAATTCACGTTCCCTTAGCTTAATCGGATGCAAAGGAACCGGAATAATCACCTCCGTTGAATCGAAATCATGATTGGTTAGAATGAACTTTTCAAACATCTTTGTCAAGGGGAGTTGCAAGTCTTCTTTAAAGTTATATTTCCACAAATGAATGGCTTTTCGAATGACCCCTGAATAAGTGGTAACACCACGAGACTTTGAGAAATAGAGCGGTGTTAGTATTTTACATTCGTTACATTTTTCACTAAATCCATCACCCGCCGGATGACCACACTGTAAACAGAAAGGACGACGAATATATTCAGTCTTTTCCCAGCAATCTTTACAAATATACCCTGATTCAATACTTCGGTAATCCAATTTTTTGAAACAAATTCTACAATTGACGGGAA
The DNA here is from genome assembly GCA_963768165.1 of uncultured bacterium. GTDB lineage: Bacteria > UBP4 > UBA4092 > UBA4092 > UBA4092 > CAVYHJ01. The sequence goes on from CAVYHJ010000026.1 coordinate 798,470, forward strand.
AGATTACGTCGAGAATTGGAATCCATAGCGAGTAAAGAGAAGAGAATAAATTAGGTTTTATTCCTTTGGCATGAACATCAGACATGATCTTTGCCGGTCAATTTTTTAAGCATCTTGGCGGCATGCGCCCGTACCGAATCGTCTTCATCTTGGGACACTTTAATCCAGAACTCGACATCCTTATTTTCCATACCTGGTTTACAGGATACACAGGAACGTCGGCGGGATAAGATCGCCTCTCCCACATTCTTGAAATAAATTCTCCTATCTTCCTTAATCCCTTTAGCCCAATTACAGGTTATAAAATGGAATACTGGAGAGGTACGACTGGCGACATATTCGCCTTTTTTAGACCTTTGGGTGGAATAATCTTGCTGTAGAATTAATGGCTTCGATTCTTGTTCAACCGCTACAGATTTAACAGACCCAATTTCCTTTACAGGAGGAGTTGATTTTAGAACAAAATCTGAGTCCCCACCACTCCCGCTTAAAAATCGTAATTTCGTAAGTCCGATTTCAACGATATCTTTATTTAATAAAATTCTTTCCTTGACGGATTGTCCATTGATTTTGGTACCTTTCCAAGTGCCCAAATCAGTAATCACATAATTTTTCCCAACCAGATTTAAACGTGCATGCTTTTTCGCGGCAAGCCAATCGTGAATTACGACATCACACTCCGCATCCCGTCCGATAAACGCTTCCGGTTTATCCACTCGGAAAGTTTGATTAGTCGTTTTTCCTTCCATTACGACAAAATAACAGGGCTCAACTCTTTGAACCACCACTGTCTTATCGAAATCAAAAGGGCTGGCAGGCATTAATTCTTCTTGTTTCACATCTTCCAAAAAAAACAGTTTATGTTTTCCAACAACAACGACATCCTGGTCTTTAAGTGAATGTTTTTGGATACGCACCCCATCTACAAAGGTGCCATTCGCACTGTTCAAATCCGTAATTTGATATTTCCCATCAATCCATTCAATTTGTGCGTGACGGCGAGAGACACTCAAATGTTCCACAACTAAATCATTGTCCAGAGCCCGCCCAATTAAGACGATAGGTTTATCAAAAGAAAACTTTTGAACAACACTTTCACCCAGTTTTACAATTATTTGCGGCATTCCATGTACCTTCCGCTTGATTTCCAAATTTTTAAAGTATTGTGTTATTAGGAATTCTAAAACGGCTTATGGTTCTTGTCAACTCAAGGGTTCCTAAAATCATTAAGAATGCTTTTGATAATACCGTACAATTGCTTGTGCCAATCCGGGAATCGTATACGTTTTAGGCTCAACATGAACGGTGAACCCTAATTTCTCGGCTGTTTTTGTTGTAATCGGGCCAATACTGGCAATTTTCGTTTTTCTTCGAATGACTCTGAGAATATCTTTAGGAATTATTTTAACAAAATTCTCTACCGTGGAAGAGCTCGTGAAAGTTATCATATCAGGAAGAGAGGATTTATTGAATATATCCTTTAGAGATCCCAATTTTGTTTCAGGAAGAACTGTCTCATATACGGAAACGATATCCACTTTTGCGCCTATTTTCAAAAGTTCTTTAGGCAAAACATCCCGTGCCCGGCTTGCACGTGCCAAGAGAATGCGTTTCCCATAGACAGAATCCTTACCTAGTTCGGAAATAATAGATTCCGCACGAAATTCATCGGGGGGTACAACATCTGCGTATAATCCATAGGTTTCCAATTTTTTGGCCGTCGCGGGACCGATACACGCAATTTTCAATTTTCCAAATATTCTGGAATCTTTATTTTTTCGATGAAGTCTTGAAAAAAACTTTTCGATTCCATTCGCACTGGTAAAAATAATCCAATCGTATACTTGAACATTGTCTATCGCATTATCGAGATAAGAAAAATCAGAAATATCTTGAATCTCAATGGTAGGAAATTCAATGACCCCGGCACCCAAGTCATTTAGTAGTTTGGCAAATTCACTCGCTTGGGTTCTTGTTCTGGTTACCAATATACGTTTCCCAAATAAAGGTTTGGTCTCAAACCAATTAAGGATTTTCCGTTTTTTGATAACCTCTCCTACAACGATTACTGCCGGTGGAGTTAATTTAGCCTTTTTTGCCAATCGCACAATGGTTTTTAAATTTCCAATTATCGTTTGCTGTGTCGGAGAAGTTCCTTGACGAATTAATGCGACAGGGGTAGATATCCCCCGTCCACCTTCAATTAGTTTCTTAATAATATCCTCTAAGTTGCCTATTCCCATTAATATAACCAGTGTATCCACGGCAGATGCGAGCTTATCCCATCGGACTGTACTTTTAGCTTTTCCTGGATCTTCATGTCCGGTAATCACGGCAAAAGTTGAAGCACATTCACGATGGGTTACTGGGATTCCGGCATAGGCCGGAGCAGCTATTGAAGAAGAGATGCCCGGAACAATTTCAAAGGGTATTTTGTCTTGTACCAACTCTTCCGCTTCTTCGGCTCCCCGTCCAAAAATCAATGGGTCGCCCCCTTTTAACCGAGTAACAATCTTCCCCAGCTTTGCATTTTTGACTAATATTTCATTTATCTTGCTTTGCGGAACAGGATGATTTCCAGCATATTTTCCAACATCAATTAATTCTGCCGTAGATTTTGCCTCTTTTAAAAAGACAGGATTCGCCAACTGGTCATAAACTATCACATCCGCCTGTCGGATACATTCTAGTCCTTTCAAGGTTATCAATCCCGGATCTCCAGGTCCGGCACCCACCAAATATATTTTCCCTTTTTTCATTTCTTATCTCCCGGATTACCATACGCTTTAATTAATGAAAGTATCTTTCTGCCACCGCGTGCAAGCAAACGTAAACCTAATTTTTTACCCAGCATCTCCGCATTTGCGGGGATTCCAGTTATACTGCCTCGAACTTGTTTATGTCCATCAGGAGATATAATCAAACCTTTAAGAATTAGTTTCCCTTTTTTGATTTCTGCTAAAGCGGCAATTGGAAATTGGCATCCTCCTCCCAATGAACCTAAAAAAGCTCTTTCTGCCGTCACGCATTGTGCGGTTCGTTTATGATTTAGCTTTTTCAATAACCGCAATATTCTATTATCATTCACGCGACATTCAATTGCCAAAGCCCCCTGCCCGATGGCAGGTAACATAACTTTTGTTGATATTTCCACCGCATTCTTAATATTTACATGTAAACGATTTATTCCTGCCTTGGCTACTATAACGGCATCTAAATCATTTTCTTTGATTTTACGAATCCGCGTGGGAACATTCCCACGCAAAGGGATAATTTTAAAATCATTCCGAAAATTCAATAATTGCGCTTGCCTGCGAAGGCTGCTGGTTCCAATGTTCGCATGTAAAGGCAGTAACGATAAAACAGGCTTATTCTTATCTTTATTTAACATAACTCTAGAATTATATATTAATGAATCAGCCGGATTTTCCCTTTTTGGAATTGCCCCAAGACAAAGCCCTTGAGGAATTATGACAGGCAAATCTTTTAAACTATGCACGGCCAAATCAATATCTCCTTGTAATAGATTTGTTTCGATTTCCTTGGTGAATAATCCTTTCCCTCCAATTAAAGCCAAGGATTGATCCCGAAACCGGTCTCCAGAAGTCACTATGCGTTTTAGAATTATCTTACTATCAGGCGATATTTTTTTAAATTGATTCCGCACCCATTTGGATTGCGTGATTGCCAAAAGACTGGCACGGGTTCCAATAATAATTGTTTTCCTTTGAGCTTTATTTGATTTCATTTTTTTTGTTGTCGTTTCCATTCTTATTTAATTCAAACAAGTCACTTAATACTTCCGCATAGGAATAACCGTTTCCGGATGATACATGTCTTTTTAGATTTTCTATAGGAGTATGGAGAAACTGCCCTACCATCCGTTGAGCCATAGCCTTGATTTTTTCCTTCTGTTCTTCTGTTAAATCCGGAATTTGATTTAAGACCCGTTGTAATTCTTGTTGTTCAATTTGTTCAATTCGGTCGTTAAGTTTTCGAATCACCGGTGTAATAGATAAGGTCGAGTACCAATTCAAAAACTTTTTTTGTTCCTCTTCAACGATTTCTTCACATTTTTCCAATTCTTTCGTACGACCCTGTAAATTATTTTTGACAATTTGTTCTAAATCATCAATATTATAAAGAAATACATTATCTACTGTATTGACCTGGGATTCAATATCCCTGGGAACCGCGATATCAATCAGAAAAATGGGGCTATACTTTCGATGAGGCATGACATGGAGTAAATGTTCTTTTTTGATAATTACATCCGGTGCGCTCGTAGAACTAAGGACAATATCAACATCCTTCAAATAATGATAAATATCTTCAAATTTTATAGCTTCTCCATGAAATGTCGTCGCCAGTTGCACCGCTCGTTCATAATGACGATTGGCCACGGTAATAGACCGGACTCCTTGTTGAACCAAATATTTCAAAGTCAATTCACCGGTTTCACCCGCACCAATAATTAATACCCTTTTATGTCGCAAGTCGCCGAATATCTTTTCCGCCAAATCTACCGCGACAGAACTCACGGAAATAGCCCCTTTGGCTACCTCTGTGGATGTCCGGATTGTTTTGGCGACATTGAACGATTGTTGGAATAGCCCATTCAGTAATATCCCCGTACAACCGACATTACGAGCTAAGTCATAGGCCTCTTTAACTTGCCCTGTTATTTGAGATTCGCCGATAATCATGGAATCCAAACTTGAAGATACCCGGAATAAATGTCTTACAGCACCGGAACCATGGTGAATATAGAGATGATCATTAAAATCCTCAAGTGGAATTTTTCGATAGAGAGCCAGCATTTGTTTGATCCTTATAATATTTTCAGTCAATATTTCACTTCCCACCGCGTAAATTTCCGTCCGGTTACAAGTGGATAAAATAACTAACTCATCGAGGTGCGTTTCCGTGAGAAACTTAGGCAGTATTTCTCCCAGGGTCTCAAAAGGAAAATTTAATTTTTCCCTCAGTTCGACCGGAGTATTGTGATGACTAATACCAACAACGACTAAATTCATGGTTTAATAGATACTTGTTGAAAAATAAACGCCCAGGTGAGAATCACAAACCCGAAACATAATATGGAAAGATAAGATACCTTTCTACCCCTCCAGCGAGAGGTTAAACGAATTTGCAATAAAATGGCATATAACACCCAGGTAAACAAGGCTAATAATTCTTTGGGAGTCCCTCTCCAATAAACCTGATGGGATTGTTTGGACCATAATGCGCCTGTGATAATTCCAATCGTGAGTAGGATAAATCCTAAAAATATTGACGTATAATTCAAATGGTCCAGACTTTCCAACGGGGGAAGGAATCGAGTCATAACGCCAAATTTTTTTAGTTTAATTTCTCTCTCTTGAAACAAATAAAGTATTCCCGCAATAAATGCAATGGCGTAGGCGGTATAACTTAAAAAACTAAATCCGGCATGAATAATCAACCAATAGGTTTGTAATATAGGCGCCATGGGTTCAATGTCTGTAATCTTAAACAAAGCGATGAACATCAACACCAATGCCAGCGGTATGGTTCCAATCGAGATTAGAGAAATGCGTTTCGTTACGCTAATGCATAAAGTCACCAGTATTATCGACCAGCTAAAAAAAATGAACGATTCGTAAAGATTGGTTAGGGGGACATGGCCGGAACGAAATCCACGGATAAGCATGACCGAAGTATGAAGCAATAAACCCGCTAACAACATGCCTTGCGCAAGATGGGTCATGGTTGATTTTTGATTAGGGAAGGTATCTTTATTTGAATTATCCATCGCCAGCCTACTGAAGGAATGGGGGATATGTTGCGCAATGGCAACCGCCATGGATAACACGTAGATGGGCATAGTAATCAATAGGAGTGCCATTTCCCATTGTAAAGGGATATTAGACATGACCACCCCCTACCCCCTCCTTGGTTAAGGAGGGGGAATGAGGGGGAGTGGATTTCTCTAATGCCTTTTTGGTAAGTTCGGCAATCAGTAAAGCAAATTTCGTTTGTGCCTCTTCTTTTTTCCCTTGCTTTAACAGGTCAAGAACATCGGATTGTTGCACGATGGTATTAAACAAATGTTCCCGTTGTGGCAGGGTTAATAATTCACATTTTTTGATTCTGGATCTCCATTGGTCAATAAGGTCCAGCAATTCCGAGTATTCCGGGCCATAATTCTCTTCTAACTCTTTCCGAATCTTTTTAGCAATCGCCGGAGATTTCCCGGCAGTAGAAATGGCAATAATCAAATCATCCCGTTTTACACTGGCGGGAACTTGAAATACGCATAAATCGGGAGTATCTACAATATTCACTAATATCCTGTGTTTTTGCGCATCGGCAGAAATACGTTCATTGACCTTTCTATGATCGGTGGCGCCGATGACTACGAAAGCACCGTCAATATCTTTGGATTCATATTCTTTTCTCAAAATCCGAAGGAGTCCCTGTTTTTCCAATTCTTCCACTTTGGGAGTAATCTCGGGAGCAACCACCGTAATCTCCGCGCCTGTCCGAACCAACGTTTCCAGTTTTTGATAGGCTATCCGCCCCCCACCGACGACAACACATCGCCGACCGCGCATGTCCAACATAATGGGATATAACATGGTTTTACCCTCAGCTCTCATCTATCAATTATAGCTGTGGAATAGCGGTTTTGTGAAATTCATCCCATTCCCAGTCAAAGTTTAAGGTTCATAGTTTTATGTTAAAGACTATAACCATTTTGCCATCACCCCCTCTTTCCCCCGTCATTCCCGCGAAAGCGGGAATCCAGAGGTTTTTCTTTTATGTTGTCATTCTTGAGGGAGTGCTTTTTACGACCGAAGAATCTCTCGTTATAACAATGGAAAGCGTCGGGAAATCCGTAAAGAAAACTTCATTCCCGACGCAGAGAACCTGTAAAGGATTAGAATTAAATCAAATAAATATTCATTCGATTTTCACTAAGTGAGGTAATGTTGCTCTAATTGTTGCCTTTAAATCCTCACCTGCTTGTTTAGGATTGTTTACATCCCAAACAATTGTCTGATGGTGATTGGTATCAAAGTGAGTTTTTGCTCTTTTAAATTTCTTCTTTTCACAAGTATATATAACTTCCTTACCTAATCCCTCTGCATATCCTGCCTCCCAGTATGCACCATTGTTGTTATGGCTTAAATCGGCTATTACAAAATCTGAGGACTGAATTTCTACTCGCAATCTGTTATCTATAAGTCCAGCTTTAGGCTCATCATTTAACCTACGTAATTTAAAACCAGTTTCTTCGACACATTGCTTAAAAGTATCTTCAACAATCTTGTCCAATTCTACATCACCAAACTTCATTGCCATAAATGCCTTTCTATAAGATGTGCCTCCAAGTTTTAGCTTCTCGTAATATTCCCACCCCTTGAAAGTTAAAGTAACAGATACAAAAAAGGGGGAATTACTTATAATCAAACCAGTATCTATTAGATGATGTATTATAAGCCCAAAACCACTATCTGATTTTGCTCCAATTATTGATCTATGAGTTTTACTCTCAACCAGCACATACTCACCCGGGCCTTTTACATTATTTCCAAGCCAGCGAATAAGCAAATCTGCCTGCTCCTTTGGATTTGGTAATAGCAATGCTAATGCCTTTTCTATAAAATTTTGATCTACATCAACTTTCTCATTGTTATCTGACATCGATCTGATTACACGACTAATCTTGGCAATGGAATCTTTATCACTGTCCATAAGTTTTTGTAAGGCACTAAGTAGACCACGCCACATAATATATTTTCCACATAATGGACAAGAATAATGATCCATCATATCGTTATTATTGATACTTTCTCGATAACTAAATAATATCGAATTACATATCGGACAATTTGTAATAGTCATATATATTCCCTTTCCTTTTTATGTATTTAATTACAATCCACTAAGATTGTTACTTACACTGATGGTTTCTTCATTTTTTCTCCAATTCCTGAAGACGTTTACGCGTGTATTCCACATATTTTATATGTTGGGGAAGTGCAAGTGCTAAAAATTTTTGATAAGAACGAGTTGCATCTTGTATTTTTTCTAGATGATCTTCGCTTATTGCTTTGTTGTACCAAGCCTCTGCGTCGCGTGGGTTGATCTCTAGGGCTTGGTCATGGTAACGAAGCGCTTCTTCATGACGTCCTAAGCTGGCGAGATCAAGCCCTTTGTTGAACCCTGCCTCTGCATACTGTGGGTTGATCGCCAAGGCTTGGTCATAGCAGAGAATCGCTTCTTCATAACGCTTTAGGCTGTCGAGAGTGACCCCTTTGTTGTTGCATGCATATGCATACCGTGGATTGATCGCTAAAGCTTGGTCATAACAGAGAAGCGCTTCTTCATAACGCTTTAAGCTGGCGAGGGTGACCCCTTTGTTATTCCATGCTTCTGCGTACCGCGGGACAATTGACAAAGCTTGGTCATAACAGCAAAGCGTTTCTTCCTCTAGTCCCAAGCTGCTGAAACTATTTCCTTTGTTGTTCCAAGCATATGCGTCACGCGGGTTGATTGCCAAGGCTTGGTCATAACAGCGAAGTGCTTCTTCATAACTTCCCATGCTGTGGAGGCTGAGCCCCTTATTGTTCCAAGCATATGCGTACTGCGGGTTGATCTCCAGAGCTTGATTATAGCAGCGAAGCGATTCTTCATAACGTCCCAGTTTGCTGAGGCTGACCCCTTTGTTATTCCAAGCATATGCGTCCCGCGGGTTAATTGCCAAGGCATGATTATAACAGCGAAGTGCTTCTTCATAGCGTCCTAATTTGGAAAAGCTGGTTCCTCTGTTGTGCCATTCCCAATCTTCCAATTCTTTCATTTCCGGTTGTCTAACTACCTCTCCTATCTCTTGTTTTAGTAATATCTCTAAATCATTTCGCAAAACTCTAAAATTCTGATACCGTTTGTTTTTTTCTTTTTCTAAACATTTAAGGATAATAGGAAACAGAGGCGATTTTAATTTAGGAACGGCAGACTCCTTATGTAATCTATACATTCTTATCCAAAATCGGTGCATCTCTATTTCTGAACTGTCATTAGGCAAGGGAGCTAGAAAAGGTACATTACCATCCGATATCATTTGGTACAAGACAACTCCAAAGGCATAAATATCACTGCGCTCATCACACCCTGCCGCATCTATATATTGTTCAGGGGACATATGTGTAGGCGTGCCAAATCCTCTACCTTCCATTGTTTGTCCTGATAAACCAATCCTTCCATCCTTAATACTTAATCGGATTCCTTTGATTGACTTGGTTATACTCAACACACCCGCCAAACCAAAATCAGAAATCTTTATCGTTCGATCCTGGTTGATCATGATATTGGCTGGTTTGATGTCCCTATGAGCGCGAATCCCTTTTGAGTACGCATATTCCATCCCATGACAAAACTGTATCCCCCAACGCAAGCTCTGAGCTAAATCCGGTGGACGGTAACGTAGATAACCTTCTAATGTATTCAATCCTTCTTCCTCAGAAGCTATATATTCCATGGCAATATAAAGTCTGCCTGCAATCTCGTCCACAAAATGGGCACGTACTAAATAAGGATGTCGTTGCAATTCCACCCAGATATGGGCTTCTTTCTGAAATAGGTTCCGAGTGTCAGTATCCGCTAAATATTCATCTCGAAAAGTTTTTAAGGCATATATAGAACTTGTCTCATGGCAATAAACCAAGTAAACTACACCAAATCCACCCATTCCCAATACCCCGTAAACTTCATATCTCTGCCCAATAAAGTCGTCTTTCTTATAATAAGCGTCGGGAAAATGTTCTACTCCTAGACTATGGTTGGAGTTTTTTGAAGGCAAACTTTCCATGGGTGATTCAGAGGCATTTTCCTTACTATTATTACCCATTAAATTCCTAAAAAAATCTCTAAAGTTCACAGGCGCTATTTCCTTTTTCCCTCATCCCACACCAAACCATATTTATTTCTTTTTCAAGCGCAACAACCCGCTTAATCAACTCATCTTTTGTCTAATTTTCGTATTTATTATTTTTAGACATAGAATGGTGGTTATTATAGCATTAAAGAAATCCCAAATACCAAAAAAGACTTTATTCCCGCGTTCGTAGGGAATGACGGGGTGGAGGGATTAAAGACTGGATTCCCACCTGCGCAGGAATGACGGGATAGGTGGGGAAAAGCGAGATCACCACCTACGCTCGTGATGACAAAATACTGGATTCCTGCCTTCGCAGGAATGACGGGATGGATGGGATTAAAGACTGGATTCCTGCCTGCGCAGGAAGGACGGGATGGGTGGGGATTAAAGGCTGGATTCCTGCTTGCGCGGGAATGACAAGTAATAAGAACAATTTTGAATTAGGAATGTTGAATTGAAATTGATTTGGTGATAAGATACTCTATTTAGGGAAGGGGAAAGGTAGTTTTTAGGGATTTTGTGAGAAAGCTACCCGATATCCTTGATAAGGACATTCGAGGACAAGTTTACATTTTATTCTAATCAATCCTCTATGAGGCAGGGATGAAGGAGATCGATCTCCTTCATCCCAACTCCGATTCATCTCCGTATTATCTCCGTTTTATCTCCCATTGAAATCCGGTGCTGTTTTGTACGTTTTCCGTACACTCTTGGGTACTTTTCAGGATTTATCTCTGGTGAGTGGGGTTATACTTTTTTAAAGACCAGTTCGTCTTTCTTGACGTCCAATTCGACTTTATTGCCTTCTTTAATATCCTTTGCGTAGAGAATATTCCAGAACTTATCTTGTAGCTTCCATGGGATTCAAGACACTAATTTCGTTCAACATAGCTAATTTGGAGGCGTCCAAGATTTCAATCTCCAAAGGGAGACCTTCTTTATCCAGATGCAGAATAACTCCTTCTTTCAAATCCGTTGAATCCACGGGAGTTCCATCCCTCAGTTCAATTAACAGAATATCAGCCTCTTTTGAATATTTGATCTTCATAAACTTCTCCTCCTTGATAATAGCGCTCTTTGGATGGAAAGTAAACAGTAACTAATGTCGGCAATCTTTCTTGATATTCATAAACCACTCGGATTACGTGGTCTCCATATACTTTATGAGCGATAAAGCGATTTCGATGCCCGATGACCACTTCATCAGGAAAAATCACTGTTTGCAAAACTTTTTCTTCCGTTAGTTTCCATCGTTTGATTCGTTCCAACGCATGGGTTAAAGCCAAAATCCGAATCTTTTTATCTTCAACGTGAAGTAAAAAAATCTTTCCTTTAGAATGAGATTCTGTCTGTAATATATCTATGGACATGAATGGGTTCTATTATAGCACCCGTTCTCTGACGCAGGAAAAGAAACGCAATGGAATTCCCGATGCATCCCCGCTTTCGCTGATACTGTAATAAAAAGAGGGACAAAGAATGATAAGAAATGATATTACACTTTTTTAAAGACCAGTTCGTCTTTCTTTACATCTAATTCGACTTTGTTGCCTTCTTTAATATCCCCGGACAAAATTTTCATGGCGAGCGGGTCTTGCACCCTGCGTGTCAATACCCGTTTCAAAGGACGTGCGCCATAAACCGGGTCATACCCTTCCGTCGCCAATAAATCTTTGGCTTTCTCCGTGAGGGTAAATTCAATCCTTCGTTCTTCGAGCCGTTTTTGCAATCGTTTAATTTGAATATCCACAATTTGCTTAATTTGTTCCCGTGTCAGGCGATGAAAAATAATAATATCGTCCACCCGATTTAAGAATTCCGGCCGGAAATGGGAACGGAGCGCCTCCATCACCCGATTGCGAATTTCCGATTCATCGCCTTCCTCGGTTAATTCCGAGATATATTGACTGCCGATATTGGAAGTCATAATAACGATAGTATTTTTAAAATCCACGGTTCTCCCCTGCCCGTCTGTCAATCGCCCGTCATCCAAAATCTGCAAGAGGACATTGAATACATCTTGATGCGCCTTTTCGATTTCATCAAATAAAATGACCGAATAGGGTCTTCGTCTCACGGATTCTGTTAATTGCCCGCCTTCTTCATACCCCACATATCCCGGCGGAGCGCCTATCAATCGGGCGACCGTATGCTTTTCCATATATTCGCTCATATCAATTCGTATCATGGCTTGTTCATCATCAAACAAAAATTCGGCAAGGGCTCTAGCTAATTCCGTTTTCCCGACACCCGTTGGCCCCATGAAAATAAATGAACCAATCGGACGATTGGGATCGGCAATCCCCGCACGGGAACGGCGAACGGCATTAGCAACCGCAATAATGGCATCATCCTGTCCAATCACCCGCTGGCGCAGCCGGTCTTCCATTTTTAGCAATTTTTCCATATCCCCTTCCAACATTTTTGAGACGGGAATACCGGTCCATTTAGAAACAATTTCGGCAATATCCTCTTCATCCACTTCTTCTTTTAGCATCTTTTGTTTTTTCTGTAGTTCTTGCAGTTTCTTACTTTCCTGGTCCAACTTTTTCTGTAACTCCACCAACATCCCATAGCGAATTTCCGCAACTTTCCCAAGGTCACCATCTCGCTCAGCATTTTGTTCATCCATTTTGGCTTTTTCAATTTTTTCTTTAAATCCCCTGATTTTAGCAATGGAATCTTTTTCCAACTGCCAATGGGCTTTCATTTGCGTCGTGCTTTCTTTTAAGTCCGCCAATTCTTTATCAATTTTCTTTAACCGTTCTTTGGAAGCGTCATCCTTTTCTTTTTTTACGGCTTGCCGTTCAATTTCCAATTGGCGGATTTTTCGTTCAATCTCATCCAGCTCTGTGGGCATACTATCAATTTCAATTCTCAACCGGGACGCCGCCTCATCAATCAAATCAATCGCTTTATCAGGTAGAAAGCGATCGGAAATATAACGGTTCGATAACACCGCCGCCGCAACTATCGCCGAATCTTTAATTTTCACTCCGTGATGTACTTCATACCGTTCTTTCAATCCACGTAAAATGGATATGGAATCCTCCACACTCGGTTGACCGACGTATACTTGTTGGAAACGCCGTTCTAGCGCCGGGTCTTTTTCAATATGTTTACGGAACTCATCCAGGGTAGTCGCGCCCACACAACGTAATTCCCCACGCGCCAATGCCGGTTTTAACATATTGGATGCATCCATTGCGCCTTCCGCGGCTCCGGCACCCACGAGCGTATGCAATTCATCAATAAATAAAATCACTTGCCCTTCTGCAGATTCAATTTCTTTTAAGACGGCCTTTAACCGATCTTCAAATTCCCCCCGAAATTTCGCTCCCGCAATAAGTGCTCCAATATCGAGTGCAACTAATCGTTTATTTTTTAATGATTCCGGTACATCGCCTGAAATTATTCTTTGAGCCAACCCTTCTACGATTGCTGTTTTTCCAACTCCCGGTTCCCCAATCAGCACGGGATTATTTTTCGTGCGGCGGGACAATACTTGAATCACTCTGCGAATTTCGTCATCCCGTCCGATAACCGGGTCTAATTTATTTTTCCGCGCTAAATCTGTCAAATCCCTGCTGTATTTCGCCAGAGCTTGATATTTTTCTTCCGGCGATTGATCCGTGACACGCTGTGATCCGCGGATATCTTTTAGCACAGTATAAATTTTATCTTTCGTCAGTCCCTGTTTTGTTAATAGTTTCGCAGCGAATGATCCATCTCGTTCCCCGGCAATGGCGAGCAAGACATGTTCTGTACTGACATATTCGTCTTTTAACCTTTGCGCCTCCTGCCAGGCCGTTTCCAATATATTATTCAACCGTTGAGTGATATAGGTCTGGCCTGTCCCACCTCCATGCACTTGCGGTTGCTTTGCAAGATAGGAATCCAATTCCTTTTCCAAAACTGTCGGATTCACACCCAACTTTTGAAGTATCGGAATGATGATGCCATCCTGCTGATTGAGTAAAGCGACCAGAAGATGTTCCACATCAATTTGTTGTTGATTGTGTTTCCCGGCAATATCTTGTGCTTGTTGCAACGCTTCTTGTGTTTTGAGAGTCAGTTTATCAAAGCGCATGCTGAATTTTCCTTTCGCCACATTCTTACTCGAAGGTCTCCGACCGAGAGTTCAGAAAGTTGATTAATACCGCTCGGTGGGACACCTTCGCATAAAATTAGACGGGATATATTTTATCCCGAAACTTTTTAGCAGATTGAAATTTATTATAAACCTTTTTTGTATTTTTCTTTTGGATATATCTTTTAAATTCTTGTAATTCTTTTTCAAATGATTGGATTGCCTCAAGAATACTTATTTGATTCTCCATACATATATCCGTCCAAATTTCCGGAAGACTGCTGGCAATCCGGGTGGTATCTCGAAAACCACTGGCCGCCAATGTTGCCAGTTTCTTGTTCTCTTTATTCATTTGAGCGACCGTGTTCACTAACGAAGATGCTACTATATGAGGGAAATGGCTGACCGCCGCTACCGATTGGTCATGCAATACCGGGGAAATTTTCAATACTCTACATCCTACTGATTTCCACAATTTCTCAATGCGCTGAATCTCTCGTCTCTGGGAATTTTCGGCAGGCGTTACCAAACATAATGACCCCTCATACAAATCTTTTTTCGCGGCTTCAATGCCAAATTGTTCCGAGCCTGCCATCGGATGGCTTCCTATAAAAAATACTTCGTTTTTTCTCGAACGGAGGATTTTCTCCGCGCCTTCCACGATAGAATTCTTAGTGCTCCCCACATCCGTTACAAGACAACCGACAGGAAAATGGCTGGCAAGTTCTTTGAGAATGGGGAGAATTTTCCCTACCGGCGTACAAAGTACGACCAAATCCGCATTGGAGACACCCGTGTTCCAATCAATTGTTCCCTTATCTATGGCACCTTTTTTTTTCGCCAAGGCAAGTCTTTGTGGATTTCGTCCCAGTCCTATAACCGATTTTGCAATTCCGCGCTCCCGGATTGCCCAGCCCAATGACCCTCCAATAAGACCAACTCCCACTATGGCAACTTGATTAAATTGATACTTCACCGAAACCACTCCTTAACCATATTTTACGCGAAGAAAATTACCCCGACAGTACCACTTCAGTAAATAACCAAGATAAAAATAAAAGATAAAATTTATTGAACAATGAAAAAATTAAATTTCTCTTTCAATCGCTGCCGAAACTGCTTTTAGTTTGCTCATCAATTTTTCAAATTTAGCAGGCAATATGGATTGCGACCCATCGGACAATGCCTTTTCCGGATTGGGATGTACTTCAATAATTAACCCATCCGCACCACACGCAATGGCAGCCAACGACATGGGTTCAACCCATCTCCACGCTCCCACTGCCTGACTTGGGTCTACAATCACGGGCAAATGGCTATGATGTTTTAATACGGGGACAGCGCTTAAATCCAAAGTATTCCGTGTCCATTTTTCGAAGGTTCGAATTCCCCGTTCGCAGAGGATAACATTGTAATTTCCTTTCGACATCACATATTCTGCCGACATCAATGTTTCCTCCAAGGTAGCGCTTAAACCCCGTTTAAGCAAAACCGGCTTTTTACTCATTCCCACTTCTTTTAACAAATTAAAGTTTTGCATATTCCGTGCACCCACCTGGAACATGTCGGCATACTGTTCAATCAAGGCGACATCCCGCGTGTCCATGACTTCCGTTACGACCGGTAGTCCAGTTTGTTTTCTTGCTTCTGCCAACAATTTTAATCCTTCTTCACCTAATCCCTGAAAACTGTACGGTGAGGTACGTGGTTTAAATGCACCTCCGCGTAAAACCGTTGCTCCGGCGGCCTTCACAGCATTAGCTGTTTCAATAATTTGATCTAGGCTTTCGACCGAACAGGGTCCCGCCATAACCTGTATCTTCTTTCCTCCAACCGGTACTTTCCCAACATGGACAATTGAATTTTCATGACGGAATTCCCGGCTGGCTAATTTATAGGGTTTTAAAATCGGCATTACTTCTTCGACCCCGGGAATGGAATCCAACGATTGTTCCCTTAAAATCCGTTCATCTCCAATGGCTCCAATAATCGTACGTTCCACTCCGCGTGAAATATGTGGCGTCAATCCCAATTCCCGAATTCGGCTTAATAAATGTTCTATTTGATCTTCCGTGGCATTCGGTTGTAATACAAAAATCATTTTTTTCTCCTCCAATCAATTATATGTTAATTTGCCAGTACAATTTTTAATCCATCAATAAACCGTTTATTTTGTTCTTCGGTTCCAATGGTGACACGCAGGTGCCCCGGCCATTGATACATACCCTTCATAGGACGAACAATAATTCCCTGTTCCAGCAGTTTTTTATAGACAACATCTCCATCTTTACGGGTATCAATTAAGATGAAATTTGCTTCCGTTTCCAAATAGGGAATCTTCATTTTTTTTAATTCCGAATACAGATATTCTTTCCCACGATTATTGGATTCAATACTTTTCTTGACATGTTCAATGTCACCCAAGGAAGCCAACGCCGCAACTTGGGCTAATCGATTTACATTGAACGGTGGCCGCACCCGGTTTAGGTTCCGTACCAGATCGGCATTGGCAAATCCATACCCTACCCGGGTCCCTGCCAATCCATAAATCTTTGAAAAAGTTCGTAAAATGATTACATTCCGTTTGTTTTTAAAATAATGCATGGTTTTAGGGTAATCGAAATTGGTTACATACTCATAATAGGCTTCATCGAAAACCACCAAAATATTTTCCGGTAAATTGCGCATAAACTGATACACTTCACTGGAACTCAATATCGTTCCGGTAGGATTATTCGGATTACAAATAAATACAATTTTCGTCTTGCCTGTAACGGCATGACGCATTGCCACGGGATCATGCCGTAAATTTGATGCCGGAACAATAACTGATTTCCCATCCATCAATTTCACGGCCATGGGATACCGGATAAACGCTCCTTCCGAAATAACAACCTCATCTCCCGGTTCAATCAAGAGTTGTGTGATTAATCCAACAATTTCATCCGACCCATTCCCCAAGATAATTTCATCGGGGTCTACATTATGAATCCGTGCCAATTTTTGCCTTAGATAATACCCTCCACCATCGGGATATAAATTCACTTCATTTAACACCGATTTTATGGCTTCAATAGCTTTGGGTGATGGACCTAAGGGATTTTCATTACTGGCTAATTTGACAATATTTTTCACACCCAATTCCCGTTCCAATTCTTCAATTGGTTTACCGGGATTATAGGGTTCTAAACTCTCTATACAGGTTCGAATGGGTGTACTCATAAATATATATACCAAATCTTTCGTAGGAAAGTAGTTAGTATATCATACGCAATCTTTCGCCGTCTAATTCCCGAACCAAGACACGTAAGTTAGAGACTGAAGACATACAGATTCCCTTCATCTTTACGAGAGTCGTCATTACAACCCTTTGGGAGATTTCCAATTAAACCTGAAAATATCTATTTTACAAGACGATTGTTATACTTTTCCCATTTAACTGGAATTTTTCATATTCTGTTCCTATGATAAAAATATTCACTTTCCCCTCCGTCTCCCCTTTTCAATGATGCATCAGGAGTTTGAGTGATTTTTTACGGTATTTTCAACGCCTTTTCCTATTACCCCAAGAGATTCTTCAGCTATAAAAACTTTGGTTAAACAGACGGACTCAGTAGTTATTGACAAAACAAGGTATTTATTGTAAACTCTTAATAAATAAGAGGTCGTAAGAATTTGAACATGATAACTCCAAAAAACATAGACCCAAATGAAAAATTACCGGTTTCTGAATCGGATAATCTAATGAATGATACGGAATTTTACGACTTGATGGAAAAAGGATTTGCACCCATCAAAATCGGTGAAATTATCAAAGGGAAAGTCATTTCCATAGATAGTTCTGGTGTCATTGTAGATATTGGCTATAAATCCGAAGGGCAGGTTCCCTTATCAGAATTCCAACGGAATTCCGATGGGAGCGTGGATATGAAACCGGGAGATGAAATCGAAGTGTATGTCATCCAACGGGAAACACCCACCGGTCTTGTGGCGCTTTCCAAAAGTATCGCCGATGAAGACCGCGGATGGACGGATTTAACCAATTCTTTTAAAAATCATACTCCTCTCTCGGGAAAAGTCCTTTCTCATACTCGCGCGGGATTTATTATCGAATATCGCGGCATACAAGGATTTCTACCCCTTTCCCAATCAGGATTGGCGCCGTCAGAAGATCCGGCAAAATGGATTCATCAGAAAATATCATTTCATGTGATTGATGTCGAAAAGAATCGCAGCCGGTTGATTTTCTCCCGCAAACAAATGGCCGAGGAAGAACGCCAAACCAAGAAAACGAATTTCATGGAAACCCTCCAGGAAGGTGCTCGAGTAAAAGGCACGGTAAAAACCATTACCACTTACGGAGCCTTTATTGATATTGGAGAAATGGATGGGCTGTTGCATATCTCGGATTTATCATGGAAACCGGTTAAGTCTGCCAATGATATTCTCAAAACCGGCGAAGAAATCGAAGTAGTCATTCTAAAACTTGATAAAGAAACCGGGAGAGTTTCTTTGGGATTAAAGCAAAAAGAACCCAATCCCTGGGACCTTGTTGAAGCAAAATATCCGGTGGGAACCGTTATTACGGGAAAAGTCACAGCACTGACCGAGTATGGCGCTTTTGTCGAACTGGAATCCGGCATTGAAGGAATGATCCACGTTTCGGAAATGTCCTGGACCCGGAGAACCGAACACCCTTCTCAAATGGTTAGCGTGGGAAGTGAAGTCAAAGCCAAGATATTAGGCATTGAAAAAAATAATCACCGGATTGCCTTGGGTATCAAACAAACCCAACCGGACCCTTGGGATGAAATTGAAGCCAAATATCCTGTAGGAGCCATTGTAAAAGGGAAAGTTACCAACATTACCGCCTTTGGCGCTTTCGTACAAATCGAAGAAGGGATCGAAGGACTAATTCACAAAACAGACTTTTCCTGGAACGCCCCGGTCAATCCCGCCGATATCGTGAAGGTCGGTCAAGAAGTGGAAGCCCGTATTATCAAACAAAACCACAGCCAACGTAAAATTGGTTTGGGAATCAAACAATTGACACCCGACCCCTGGTTGGCATTCTTTAAAACTTATAAAGAGGGAAGCACGGTAAATGGAAAAGTCACAAAAATTGCAGACTCGGGTGTTTTTGTGGAATTGGACGGCGGTATAGAAGGGTTCTGCCGCATTTCCCAACTGGATATTAAAAAAGTATTACAAATTGACCATTTCTGTAAAGTGGGCGATATTCTCGAATTTAAACTAACACGGCTGCAAAAAGCCCAAAAGCGATTTGTACTCAGCCGCAGGGCATTGCTGGAATCCGAGGAACGCGCGGATTTGAAAAAATATATGGGAAACGTTCAAGAAGCAAAAACGAATCTGGGTGAATTATTACAGGGGGTTACCTCCATTTCAACCATCCAAAATGAGGAGAACCGGTAAGTGCACAAGGGGTTTCGTACTTGGTGCGAAATTAATTTATCCGCAATTTCTTACAATTTACAGCAAGTCCGGAAACGTATTGGAAAAAATCGGCTTATAGCCGCAGTAGTCAAAGCAGATGCGTATGGTCATGGTATCCATGAAGTTGCCCAATCTCTTTCAAAGACGCCTCAATTACTTTTTGCGGTCGCCACGCCGGATGAAGGCATTGCTCTACGCAAAACCATCCATGATAAACCTATTCTTATTTTAAGCTGTATCCGACCCCATGAACTCGATACTATTATCGAAACCCATTGTATCCCCACTGTGGCGCATTATGACGTTGCCAAAAAGTTGGATGTTTTGGCGAAAAAAAGAAAACAAAAAATCAAAATTCATATTGAAGTGGATACGGGAATCGGGCGCATTGGACCTTTTTATTCAGAAGCTGTTGATTTTATTCAGAGAATCGCCAATCTTTCCCATATTGAAATTGAAGGATTATTTACTCATTTTTCGTCCGCGGATGAAGACTCCCGTTTTACTCAACTACAGCTGCAACGATTTGAGACTGTCCTGGAGGATTTGCGCCGAGTGAATATAACCATACCGATTAAACATGTTTCCAACAGCGCAGGAATAATCAAATATCCACGCTCGTACTTTGACATGGTGCGCCCTGGACTTATGTTATACGGCCTTTACCCCAATGATTCCATGAAAAAGGATATTCCACTTAAACAAGCGATGAGTTTAAAAAGTGAAATCGTACACCTCCGAAAAGTAAAAGCTGGATATACAGTGAGTTATGGCAGAACCTTTATCACCGCCAAACCAACTTTTATCGCGACCGTCAATGTCGGATATCGCAGCGGGTACAGCAGGCTGTGTTCCAACCGTGGCGAAGTACTGGTACATGGTAAACGAGTCCCTATCATTGGCAGGGTTTGCATGGACCAGTTGATGTTAGACGTGTCAACGGTTCCCCGGACAAGACTTGGGGATGAGGTTGTGTTTCTCGGAAAACAGAGGAAAGATACTATCGGGATGAATGAAATTGCCCATTGGAGTTCAACGATTAGTTATGAAACTGCCTGCACTCTTGGCTCAATGAATAAACGTCTTTATATACAGGGATAATTTCCTATGGAACTAGGTCTCGTCGATCACGAATACTTAAGTGTCCGATTCCAATATGACCAAGGCTTGGTCAAACAAATCCGGGATTTGGAAAACCGTAAATGGAACCCCGATGAAAAACGCTGGGAAATCCATATCGCCCATCTCCCTGACATCATGAAAATATTTTATCTCCACCCCAATGAAATTGATAAACAAATTCTCGACCTTTATCAAAAAGGGTGGATTTCCACCGCTTTTACCGTGCGCGTGGAAAACCATTATACCTATCTCTCCGGCACTTCTATTCCGGTGGAAAAGATTGACGAGATTACCTCTTTTTGGCTACCCGGTTCCGAATATAACCCGAAATACAATGAAGGCACCTGGGACGGGAGAAAGCATCTCTTCAACAAACGCGATCATTGTTTCCCTTCGGGACTATTACCTAAAGTCCTATGCGTCTTGAAGGAACAAAATTTTCCATACACTTTACATGATGCCCGCTGTCATGAAAAACCCTGCTTAAAACTAAGAACACCTCCTACCCGACTGAGAGAATATCAAAAAGACGCGGTGGAAAAAGCATTGGATAAAAAACGCGGTATCCTGGAAATGGCCACTGGTTCCGGAAAAACTCTGGTTGCTGCCCATATCATATCCAGATTGAACCAACCGGCAATTTTTTTCGTGCATACCCGTGAACTGCTTTACCAAGCCAAAGAATTTTTGAAAGAATCATTGAATATGGAGATCGGTCAGGTCGGCGACGGTTCGGTAGTCATCCATCCCATCACCGTAGCCACAATACAAACGATCATTCGTGCTGTAGGTGGGAAATACCACCGGTTGGATGAAGAAGATGAAGATGACCTGACGGATATCAGCAAACAAAAAGAAGAAATCATAAAGTTGGTAGAAACAGCGCCTGTGGTATTTTTTGATGAATGCCACCATTTGCCCGCGGATACCTGTTTTACAGTTGCCATGAAAACCAAAGGGGCATTTTATCGCTATGGACTAAGCGCGACACCTTATCGCGCGGACCGTCAGGATATGCTAATCGAAGCCGCATTAGGCCAAAAAATCGTACGTGTCAATGCGTCGGTTTTGATTGATGAAAAATATTTGGTGGCCCCGCGGATCCATTACCTGGCACTCAAAGAAAATGGAAAGCCTCCTTTAGCCGATTACAATAAAATCTATCAAGCCTACATTGTGACCAACCCTGAAAGAAATAGAATCATTGTCGAACGAAGCCGTGAATTCACTAAAATCGGTTTGACCACATTGATCCTCGTGCAACAAGTCAAGCATGGAAACGAATTGCACAAGTTGGTTCCGGAAGCGGAATTTATCCACGGTACTGACACCACCATTAAACGAAACCGTGTATTAAAAGAATTCAAAGAAAAGAAACTTAAAATACTTATTGCCACAACCCTCGCCGATGAAGGTTTGGATGTCCCGACCCTTGGAGCCGTGATTTTGGCCGGCGGCGGTAAATCCGAAACCCGGGCATTACAGCGCGTGGGCCGTGCGTTACGCCCTTCGGAAGAAAAAACTGAAGCTATCGTAATCGATTTTATTGATACCGCACCTTATCTAAAAGAGCATAGTCTCAATCGTTTGGAAATATTCAAGACCGAACCGCGGTTTAAAATTGAAATTGAAGGCGACCTGCCGTTCCGTGAGCCAAAAAACTTTATTGGTAAACCGGGAATCAGGAAAAATCACCGGCGAACCAGCGGGTGCTATCAAAGATAATTTACTTTGTTCTATTTACAAAATTATCTTTTCTTCTAATAGCAATAATTTCTGCCAAAATACTAATTGCAATTTCTTCGGGAGTTTCCGCGCCAATTTCGATACCAATAGGCCCGTGAATTGTTTTGATAAGCGATTCTTTCACTCCCCTGTTCTTTAATTGTTCTCCCACTGTTTTTAACCGCATCCGGCTCCCGATACATCCAACATAAACCGCCTCTTGCTTCTGGAGGATTGCTTCCAACCAATCAGCATCACACGCCGAGTTTCGATTTATTAATGCGACATATTGTAATTTCTGATTCTTAATAAAACTTTCTATTTTTTTCACAGGGCTATACTCAATAGCATCCGCAGAAGGGAATCTTTCTTTGGTCAGAAACTCCTCCCGGTCTTCCGTCACGGTTACATAAAATCCCACCCGTTTGGCAAAATCAGCCAAGGGTACGGCAATATGTCCCGCTCCAACGATTAACAAACGATCCGGCCCCATTAACGGTTCAATAAACACAGTCGCAGTTCCTCCGCATGTCATACCAATTCCCTTTTTATCTTTAGGAATGAGACCATACGATTGTAACCTAGATTTATTGGATTTGATAACTTCCAAGGCGTTAATTATGACTTCCGCTTCCAATGTCCCCCCCCCAATGGTTCCTACGATTTGCTTATTGGGAAACACAATCATCCGCGCACCCGGATGGCGGGGGACAGAACCTTTGGTCGAAACTACAGTCGCCAACGCGGCAGATTTACCTTCCGCGATTACTTTAATAATCTCTTCATAAATTTCTTTCATGGTTGCGATAATCGCTGTTCTGACGAATTTTATTTTTGTTTACATTCTTTCTGTTTAAGCCGGTTCAAGCGTTTCATTAAGGACTCATCGAGCATTGCGTTTTCCCTACCCAACACACGATTGAGTATCATCTTCTGTTCCGTATCAGATACATAATTTTCCACCAACTCCCGCGCGGTCCGATAATCCCGTAGCCTGTGTTCATAATATTTTGCCATTTCTTCCATGACATATTGCGGGTTCAGGGAATTTTCGGCGGACATCTGTGTCCAAATCTGAACACTTTGTTCCCAGTTTCCCTGCCGTTTATAAATCAACGCCAACTCTTTCATTGTATCAAAACGCACAGGATTCGATAAAGGATATTCCAACGCCCTTTGAAAACAAGCAATAGCCGTCTCTGAATCTCCCTGAATACTATAAAACCGTCCCAAACTGTAGAAATCTACACCGTGCGATAAGTGCCCATTCAACGGAGATTCAACGTATTGGCTCATATACCCTGCCAAACAAGCCAGAGACAGAATATCCATACGATTATGCTCAAACACAATTGGCAGATAATCCATGTCACCGCGGGTCACATAATCAAAATAAATCTGTGGAATAAATTCACCGGAGATATCTTCTTTGCGTGAAGTTCCCAAAATCGCCTGTTCCACCCGACCCAAGGAACACGATTCCAATCTACGTTTCCAGAATTTACGAGCGATATGCAACAAATCCAGATGTTCCTCGAACTCAAATTCAGTAGCAATACGATTAAATTTTAAACGAGTATTTAACAACGGCAGGTCAAAAGTTTTTCCGTTATAGGTAACCACATAAAGATAATTTTTCAGAAATTTATTAATAACGGCTAAAAATTCCAGTTCTTCACCATAATCCAGTAAGAAATATTGGTCTATTATGAACGAATCTTCTTGAAAATAACCTAAACCAAGCAGGAATATGTAAGTTCCCGTCCCACCAGCCAATCCAGTCGTCTCCGTATCCAAAAATACCATATTTTGCGGGGATAAATCGTTCTTGATGTCTTTATTATGTATCAAACGAGTCAATCCCGCCGGTGTGAATTCTTCCAAGGATAGTCGAGAATATCCGTTATAATGCGGTAAGGGATGATTTGACCGCTTAACCAAGGTTATTCCCTCTGATCCCTTCAAAACTTCGCCTTGGAGCAAATCAGTCACTTTTTGATAGGGAATATCATAACTTCGCGGAGGTTTCGCTCTAGACTTCTTATCTACAAGATTTAATCTGTCCAATCTTTCCCGTAAATCCATAATTTATTCCATATTACATCATATCATCCCTTTCCCATGCAATGCTTTCTTTTAGATGGAATGTGTTAATTCGACCAGAGAATCAAAACATTAAGAGAGGAGAGAATGAAGAGATATCCGATGAAGCTTTGTAGAATGTACACAGATAACACAGTAAAACTATTTCTTTTTCGGTGTTCTGTTTCCAAAACCAAGGCGAAGTTTCCAGACGACATAGAGAGCTTCTCGGACAATATGTCCCGACATTTTGGAGGAACCAGAATGTCGGTCAACGAAGATAATGGGAAGTTCACCGATTTTAAATCCTAATTTATGAAGCTTATAATTCAACTCAATTTGAAAAGAATACCCGTTGGATACGATTGCATCAAGGTTCAACGCCTCCAAGGCTTTTCGCGAAAAACATTTAAAACCAGCGGTGCAATCGGACAATTTCAATCCTGTTATCAGTCGGACATATTTCGATGCGGCCAGACTTAATATAAGCCGAGTTAAGGGCCAATTAACAACACTGATTCCATTTTTATAACGAGAACCGATAACCACATCATAGTCCTTAATCATATCAATAAATTTTGGAAGATATTGTGGGTCATGCGAAAAATCGGCATCCATTTCAAAAATATAATCGGCTCCCCAATCCAGCGCATAGCGAAACCCTTGACGATACGCAGAACCCAATCCCATTTTTCCAGATCTATGCATGACATGAATACGATCCATATATTTTTTTGCCAGATCATCAGCCAACTGTCCAGTACCGTCAGGTGAATTATCATCTACAATCAAAACCGCGAAAGGAGGAGCGAGGGGAAGAATTTGTAAAATGAGCGACTTCAAATTGGTCTTCTCGTTATAGGTTGGAATCACCACCATAGCTTTCATGCAGTTTTCTTCCTTAATTTAAACCATCGGATTCCATACACAATGATCGAAATTAAAATAATGATCCACATGGCGAGGGTAATATACAATCCCGGCATCGGAGGATTATAAGTGAATTTTACACGATGTTCCCCTTTGGGCAGCCAAATGGCTCTCACTAAATAATTAGCCCGATATATTTTCGTTTCTTTATCATCAATATACGCATGCCAATTTGGAAAATGATAATCTGTCAATACCAGAAATAAATCTTTATCCGTCTGCGAAGAAATATCCACTTCGTCATTGGTATAATCTGTAAATTTGAATCCCTGAGTTGTATATTCCGGTTGGGTCGAACTCACTATTCCGGATTCCGGTGCATCGCTAAGTAACAAAGTATCCCGAACATTAAATTGCGGAGAAGCTAATACCTGCAAAGTCGTATCGTCGTTTTGGGAATAAATGAATTTCCCGATTCCATACACGTGCGGAACATAATTTACATATTGATACACGTATACCCCGGAATTATTAAACACTGGTTGAAAATTTGGGTCTCGAAACAGTTGTGCGGATAAAAGATACTTGATACTGACAACATCAAGAAACTTCATGAAGTCCCTCTTTATTACTTCTTCAGTAAATCTCTTATAATGCACGGGTAACCGTGATGCAGGATTATCCCAACATAGAATTTGATAATATTTAAATTGCATACTGGACAGATTATTTAATAATCCATTCTGTGGTCCTAATTTAATGCGTGGATATTCGGGATCATTCAGAAGAAATTGTGTAACAGGATGTGCCTCGTAATATTGTTGATAGGGATAATATTGGATAAAATATGACCCGGATGACCACAGGTCAACGATGAGAATGAGACCTAAAACGCTAAAAACATAATTTCTCGTTTTATTCCATTCTTTCACTTTGAAAGAGGCAAAAATTAAGGCGGATGATAACCAAAGAAAAACATTCATTCTCCATAAACTTTTTAAAATCATTTCATACCGTATATAAGCTGTAGAGTAATCAATCGCTGATTGCTCGTTCTGAAGATACGATGTGACTTGGCTGACGATTGAATTGGAAAGAAATTCACCCAAAATAGCGAGAACCAGTGAGAGAATACACAAACATGCCAGACCAGCCAAAAACCATTTTTCTTTTAATGAATTCTGGGGAGTTTTCTCTCGACTATACAGATATCCTGCGCCATAACCAGCAAGGATACTTACACAAAACACGCAAATGAATGTCCATTTAGTAGGTGCGCGGAAACTACTCATAGCCGGAAAATGATAGACCCACTTATAGAGCGGCGTATATCCCCCAAAGGCTAAAATAATAGTAGCTATAGCAATAACGAGCCAATAGAGAGTTTTTTTGCGTTCGACAAAAACCAAACCAATTAGAACAAATAAAAATGGAATTACCCCAATATAATCGTCGTTTAACTTCAATGTCATTTGCTTGCTGCCAATTCTGCCCCAATACCCGTCTCCTGTTATATTTCCAAAGGGACGTTCCATAAATAATGTAATAATTTCCTCTGGAGGAAATGACCAAGAAGTAGCAAATTCGTATTGGCTGGCAGTATCGGTCGCACCCGCCGGTTCACCTTCTCCCGGTGCAGCAAGTCCCAAGAAAAACTGGAATACTTGTGCAGATAAGAGGATCGTTATTAAGACTGTGATAACACTACCACACAATACAAATCCAATTTTTTTATAATCTCTCCCAACTATTTTTACTTTTTCTACAAGTAGGAAAATTGTATGGATAGCCAAACAAAGCCCAATATAATAGGCAATTTGGACTTCACCGGCTAGAAATTGCAATCCATAAAAGACGCCTGCTAAAACGAAACAATACCATTTATTTTCACGAAATCCCTTGGTATAAAAAAGAAAAACCAATGGTGTCCAGCAAAATAAATCCAATTTACCCATGTGACCTGGATAAACTTCGCTCACAAGGTGAGTGGAAAACATAAAACCCAACGCACTCAAAAAAGCTGGGAAACGGTCAATTTTCAGATACCGGAAAAAAGAATAGGTAAAAGTTCCGGCCAAAAATATATCAAAAGCATAGTCCCAACCTATAAAAAAATGTACCGGTAAGGTGATTAAGTAAACCAAACTTGGATAGAGAAATAATGCTTGGAAATCTTGACCCGCAAAAACGAATGAAATCCATTTTTGCCAATGGCCAGATAGTAATTCTTCTTTATACATTTTAGGAATCCAAGGAGAATAGTCCGAGCTTTGAATCATATCTGTTGCGGAAAATATTCCACGGAATAGTATCATTGTAAATAGAAAAAATAGAGCGATATTCGCAAAATCATTTATAAAACCATGTCGTTTTATAGGCTCTTCTTGATTTTTTTTATGCTTTTCCTTTTGTTTAGCCACGGAAAACTCTCTTTTCAAATATTATTATCTATTCTCTCTATATATATCTTCTATCTAAAACCGTCCAAAATCAATGGCTATAAATAATAGTCATGCATATATCAACCGAATCTGTTCCATATACTTTTTCGCGACGGTATCCCAATCATATTGAGACGCAATATCAATTGCATCTTTACCTAATTTCTTTCGTTCGTTCGAATTATTAAGTAAACACAATATAGCTTCTGCGAATTTATTTTTATCGCCAACACCAACTAATTTCATAACTTTTTCAAAATACTCTCGATATACAGGTAAATCATAAGCTACAACAGGCAACCCACATGCTATTCCTTCACAAACTGCGATACCCCACCCTTCTTCGTAGCTTGGAGAAACAAATATTTTACAGGATTTCATTAAACCATACATTTCATCAGTAGGGACGTATCCTTTTATAATGATGTTATTAGATAAAGAATATTTCTCAAATTTTTCTTTTAATTTATTCATCCAATTATCCGTTCCGGATCCCATTATCAATAATTTTGTATCCCTTTTTTTATCCACTACTTGTCTCATGATTTCAGGCAAATCAAAAACTCCCTTTGTCGGATTAATACGACCCAGAGAACATAAATCATAACATTCCATTTTAGAAGATGGTACCTCTTGAATTTTCTTATAGTTAATTCCTCCACCCATTATAAATAATTTAGTTTTATCGAACCCCAATGTCTCAAGTTGAGATTCCACCTCTCGATTCAAAAGAATTACACGATCAGCTTTTTTCTTAATAAGCTTAAAACTAAAGCGTTGGAGCATATATGATGCAATACTCATCAATATTGAGTTCCCCTTGCGTATAAATGGAGAAGGATTAACGTGATACAAATGGCTTATCCATTTAACCTTTTTGTTCATACCCTTTTTGAAAAAAGCCGGCAACGAATTACAAAAAAAATCACCCGTAGTGATAATTATATCAGTTTCAATATTTCGAATTAGTAAACAAGCTATTACTGCACGAATCATATATACCGGAAAAATCAAAAATAAATATTTAGAATAATTCTTCTCGTTATCTATAAATGATGAATATATACAAACAATCCTAGATTCAGGGAACGTCCGCTTAAAGTATTCTTCTGATATTTCAGGAACCATAAAAATAATATCCTTTGGTACTGTATCAATTCTTTTTAATAATTCTTGTGATAGAATATCTCCACCGCTTGCTATCTCTCTGTTTAACAAGGCATTCGCTAAAACCAGTATCTTCATGCAACTTCAATCTAGGCTTAATGGATTATAAATATATTTTCTAATCTTTCATATCAATTCACAGTTTTAGAATACAAACATATTACTTTCTTTATCTTCGGATATGATAGTATCTCACGATTTATTTGAATATTTTAGATTTTCTGTGCGATAACCCAATAAAAGACAATAAGCCGAGAAATACACTTCAGAGGAAAACGTCCTACTTGATTCAGCATCCATGTCAAATGAAGTTTATTTGTTTTCATGGAATGACAGTCCGCTACAATGCTATATTCATTTAGTTTGGCAGCGCGTAACAATGCTCGTATGTTGTTTAATGTGAACGCATACAAGTGTTTTCCTTCTTTATCAAAGTATGGATAAATTAAATGGATCAAACTTTGTTCATTAGGAATACACAAAATTATATAGCCATCGCTTTTAACAATTCTGCGGCATTCTCTCAAAAAATTGAATGGTGATTCAACATGTTCAATAATATTCGATGCGTATATAACATCAAATGAATTATCGAAAAAGGGTAACTCTTTATTGAGATTTGCATATAAAACATTAAGTCCACGTTTTTTACAATAATCTATATTCTTTTCTGAAATATCAACTCCAACTGAAGACTTCGAAAAGTTTGAAAGATATTCACCGTCACCACAGGCCAAATCCAGAACTCTTTTATCTTTATATAAATCCTTCAAGCGACCAAAAACCGGAGATATACTTCCCCCAAAGTATTTATCTGTATATATTTCTTTAGCGTAATCCATAATAGTTATTTCTTTGCTTTAATAGCAACACACATGGCTGATTTCTCAGTACTCTCAAACTTGTCATTTGGTTTATCTACCCATTCTATAATTTTTTTGCACCAGGGGATTGGATTAAACAGGGATTTTTTTTTCTTTTCTTCTTTCCAAGAGAATTTCTCCATGGAGTGATACACACTTTGAGGAAGAGGAACATTCGTATAAAATAATTTAAAAAACCGTAAAATATTTTGGTTAAATGGCAGACAATAATGAAGAATTCCTCGAAAGTCTTCAATTTTGAATCCTGCTTTTTCAACGACCGACTTTATTTCATCGGGATAATATAATCGAATATGCAAGTCCCAAATTCCTGCAAATAGCCCCTTTTTCACATGCCCAAGATGCACCGCTTCCAAGGTTTTATTCACAGGATCCCAGAAAAAAGGATAATTATGGTTAGGAACTGTAATCGCTAATACACCCCCTGGTTTCATAACTCGTTTGACCTCCAGCAAGGCTTGTAAATCATTTGGGACGTGCTCTAATACTTCTGTCAATATAATTTTATCAAATGTATTGTCGGAATACGGGATTCGAGTCGCATCTCCCACTTTAAATTCAATACTTAGCTTGTTTCCAACTCTCTCACGGGCAATTTTTAACAAAGGTTCGTCCGAATCTAATGCCGTAATTTTACAGTCATATAATTCTGATAAGACCATAGTATAAAACCCTTCTCCACAACCACAATCAAGAACGTGATCTCCGGGTTGCACATCCAGATAGTCCAAAATCGTCAAAATACGGTGCTTGAATCCCATATCGCCCACATTCGACAAAATACTACCCAATATTTTTTTCTGCTCAATTGTTGCTGTCATTCAAATAACTTCGAACAATAATTTCTGCGTTTTTCTCGCTGAATTTTCGTAAAGCATATTCTCGACAATTGGTCTTAAGCCGGTTTAATTCATCCGGATTCTCATATAACCACTTAATCTCTCGTGTTACATTTTCAACCGTAGGTTCTACCATGACCCCAACAGTACTATCCAAAATATCTGTCGGAAAACAACCTTTGGTAGTACCCAAGACCGGTGTACCGCAGGCTAATGCCTCCAACGGTGCCGCGGCAAAACCTTCTTCATATTGGGACGGTAAAACAAATAAATCGGCCGCACTATAGAACAGTGGTATTTTATCAGATTCCCCTTGTGGAATTCTACCAATAAAGATTATATTCCTTAATTTCGTGGATTTTTCTTTGATTGTTTCTGCCATTGGCCCATCACCGACAAAAATGAATTTAACTGTCTTCGGTACTAGACCTGTTGTTCCCAATAACACGCTAACTCCTTTTTTATCAATAAGACGGCTTAGAAATAATACTAAAAAATCATTTGGTAGCTTTAATTCTTTTCGTGCAAGGATTCTATCATAAGGTTTAAAATAAGTGGTATCCACCCAATTGGGATGAATCTCTATTTTGGAGGCAGGCAAGCCAATGGCAATCAATTCTTTCTTGGAAGGGGTACCTACCGCCAGAATTTTGTCGTATGGAAATAACATCCATTTTATGAAAGCTCTCATCATTTTTCGGTCTTCCAAATGATAAATCGCATGAGTGCTCATTACAGAACGTTTATGGTGAATTGGCATTAGAAGTCGAGTGATTAAGGAGCAAACAAATCCATGCGCATGAATAACATCGATTTCCTCTTTCCGCTTTATCAAGAAGAACAATACAGCAAAAAATAATCCTGGAAATAAATAGAGTAGCTCTAATGCCGCATATGGTTCAAGTTTGTGAAACCAACCTATACCAAACCAGGAAACCCGATGAATTTCTAATCCCTCCTTTGTTTCCAGTTTGGGTGCTTTGACTGGTGTGGTCAAGGGTTGATAGGTTATCACGATGACTTTATGATTACGTTCATGTAAGTAGGCAATTAATTTGTTTAAATGTGTTTCTACACCACCTACGTTCGGGCTAAAAAAGGGAGATAGTAACAGGATAGTCATGAACGGTTCCATCCTTTTCTATCCTCGATTTGCTTCGATTCGGTAAACAATGCTAGGATTCGAGTTGTCCCATAAACCAAAAGGGTAGTCCAGCACGCAGGGATATGAAACCACCATGCACGATCGGAGATTCGTAAATACCCTCTAATTATATCAATCACTAAAGGCACAACAAGAACTGTATAAATTACAAATTTCACAATTTTCATTTTCGATATTTTATCCCAAGGATAATATCGTTGTTTTTTATCTTGATAGTATAAAAAATCTTTTACCCGTCGTTTTTGTTTTCTGGCAAAATCACGCAAGTTTTTGGCATATAAGTGCACAATCCCATTCTTTACTTTGGCATATTTCGTATATCCCAAAGGAACCAGTTCACTCACAATATCAATATCAAATAAGTAGGGGGTAAAATGAGTTTTCAATAACAATGCCCGCCGTACCAAAAATCCATTCGCCCCGATTGTCGGATAAATGATTTGATTTTCTAAATTTACTTTCAAATATTCTCCCTTGTCCTCAGTAGGAATTTGCAAATCCGTCCATCTCCCGTTAACTTGAGATACCCTGTCATAATTGCCCAAATAAAAACATAACGGGTCATTCATTCCCAGTAACGCACAATACCTTGTAATCAACGGATCGGTGGAACGATAAGTATATATCCATGGTTCCGAACCGCCGATTTCCGAATCTGCAAACGGTTGTACCATACGTTCCAACCAATTAGGTTCATCTATTATATTGTCGCTATCGATGAGCGCCACTATTTCATTATGAGCGTTTTCCACACCTACGGACTTACCTGCTTCACCCGTTTTCAGAGGATTGGAGAGAATTTGAGTTACTTCGTATTTTTTTATAATTTCAATCGTTTTATCCGTAGACCCGGCATCCACAATAATAGTCTCTATCTTTTCCTTGGGATAATTTTGTTTCCGAACTCCATCCAGACAGAGTGCAATACTTTTCTCTGAGTTATAGACCGGAATGATAATGCTAACAGAAGGATAAAATGCCATAAATTAGACGTAATTTAGATTATCATAACCCCTTAGAAGAAATAAAACGAGAAAATTGGATTAGAATATAAAATCCAATTGGAAGTCTGATTTTAATTGGTTTCTTTCTGTATGGCTTCACGAAAATAACACATCAATAAATGTCCCATAACTAGATGAATATCCTCAATGCGCTGCATACTGTTGCTGGGCACAACCAAACATTCTTTAACCATAGACTTCAATTTACCACCTTGGAAACCTGTCAATCCAATAGTCACCGCATGATGAGAATTTGCATATTCTACAGCCTTGAGAACATTCGGAGAGTTTCCGCTACCGCTAATGGCAATCACCACATCGTCTTTTTCCAGTAAATTTGCCAATTGTTCGACATACATATTTTCATATCCGTCATCATTTGCCCAAGCCGTCATTAAAGGCAAATTGTCACATAAACTGATGGCACGGAACCGCTTTTCCCCCTTGATAATAGTTCCCTTTGCCAGATCATTCACTATATGTGAAGCGGTAGAGGCACTTCCGCCATTGCCCAGAATAAAAATTTTCCTACCATTCATATAGGCGTCCTGGAGCATTGAAATAATTGAAGTAATACGGTCCATTGGTAATGCATCTATGGTTTTCTTTAATTCATCCAAGTATCCAGACACACAACTTGTAATTTCATGATTATTCTTCAACATATATTATTTTACTCCCTTGCGGTTCGAACCGAATTGGAGTCTCCTGTAACTCAGGAAAGGTCTTTCGTATAATACTTCTTTTATTCAGCGGACAGAACAATAATAAAAATCCGCCTCCTCCAGCTCCTAATATTTTACCACCCAACGCTCCTTTTCTCAAAGCCTTTTCATACAACTCATCAATCTCCAAACTGGAAATCCCCGATGCCATTTGCTTTTTCAAATTCCAGTTTTCATTCAAAAGTTCCCCTACCCTATTCAGATTTTTTCCTTCTTGCAAAACAATTTGCATCTCATCGGCCAATTTCCTCATCGCAGACAACGTTTCCTGTTTTGAAACAGTATTCCTTTTTTGTTCCGTCAAAATCGAATTCGCGCGACGGGTAATACCGGTATATAGTAAAAGGAGATGCTCCCGCAATTTTTCCTTGATTTCCCGTTTACAAATAACCGGGTCTACATACACATTTTCATCCGGCATAAATTCGATGAATTGCAACCCGCCATAAGCGGCTATATATTGGTCCTGTTTACCGATGGGTTCTCCTACAATCTCAATTTCAATCTTACACGCTTCTCTGGCCAAGCGCTCCGCGGAAGCAAAAACACCTTTATAGGCATACAACGCATTTAACAATCCCACGGTAAAACTGCTGGAAGAACCCAACCCCGTTCCTTTTGACGGAATATCAGCGATGGAGGTAATTTCAATACCTGATGTCACTCCGGTTAATTTCATGCACTCCCGTACCAAGTCATGTTCAATTTGATCCACGGATTCGACAATTTCTGTTTTGGAATAACTTAACCGGATATGGTGATCGAACTTTTTATTTACCGTGACATAGATGTACTTATTTATAGCTGTACTTAACACCGCACCGGCTTCTAAAGAGTAAAAACTCTTCAGGTCAGTGCCGCCTCCGGCAAAACTGATTCGTAAGGGTGTTCGAGAAATAATCATTGTAATACCTTTTCCAATAATGCTAATCTTTCCGGCGTTCCCATATCATAAAACCTTTCACGGGAGATATAAGCTTTAAGATTTCTCTCCTGAATTAATTTCGGGAAGATCTCCGATTCCAAAGAAATCCTTTTCCCATGGGGTATTTTTTTTAGAATTTCTTTCCTAAATACCTGTGCTCCGGCATCCACGAACTGTTTTTCTTGCATATTTTCTTTACTATAGTCTGTCACAAAATTGGAATCATCCACACTAATATTATTGGGCACAATTTGCAATTCATTAGAATACACTACAATATACCCCGTAACTTTATCTGCGTCAAATTTCTTCGCTAAATCTTGGTAATCAATAAAAAGAAGGGTATCGCCATTCAAGAGAATAAATTCATCTGCCAATTTTGATTCTGCCAATTTAAGTCCCCCTCCAGTACCCAAAGCTTCCTTTTCAACAGAATAGTTAATCTTCCAACCCCATTTTTGGCCATTACCGAAATAATCTTCGATAACTTTCGACAAATAACCGGTACATAATAAAAATCGGGTAAATCCATTTTTTTCTAATAGTCGTAACTGGTATTCCAAAAAAGGTTTTCCCTTGACTGGAGCCATGGGTTTGGGAATTTCATACGTTAAAGGTCGAAGCCGCGTCCCTTTTCCTCCCGCTAATATCACTGTCTGTTCTAGCACTCAAAACCCCAAATATCTTCTATTATGACCTCTTTTTTAAGCTTGTTGCAATGAACGAGACTGATCTCGTTCATTGCACCTTCGCTTTCTCTATTTTTTGCTTATAAGGTCGTGAATCGCCTTTCGAATGATATCCACGGATGTATATTTCGATTTCCAACCCAAGGTATTCAACTTTGCCACATCCAACCACATAGTTTTCACATCTCCGGGCCATCCGCGCTCACCACCTGTATATTTTATTTTTACATCCTTCAAATTCTGTTCAAACAAAAATAACTCCGCAATGTGGGACACAGTAATTTGATCATCCCCACCCAGATTATAGACATTAATCCAGTCATTAGAATGTTCAAAAACATAGATCATGGCATCTACACAATCTTCCACCAAAAGATAGGATTTTCTTTGTTTTCCATTTCCCAAAACTTCTAATTCATGGGGTGTTTTTTTCAGTTTTTCACGAAAGTCAAACAAAATCCCGTGTGTACTTCGTTTTCCAACAATGTTGGCAAAACGATAAATCCATCCCTGCATACCAAAGGTATGACAAAAACTGGTAATTAACCCCTCACAGGCCAATTTACTGGCACCATATAAAGATATTGGGAAAAGGGGACCATAGTCTTCCGGGGTGGGCATTTTTGTCGGTTCACCGTAAACAACAGAACTGGAAGAAAATGCTATTTTCTTGATTCCATTGACTCGCATAGATTCAAGAACATTATAAGTGACCAGAGTACCTTGTTTTAAATCTACGTCCGTATTGGCAATTCCATATCGTATATCCGGATTGGCGGCGAGATGAAATACGGCATCATGCCCTTTCATGGCAGATTTTAGTTTCTCCAAATCCAATAAATCTTCTTCGATCAAGGTAAAACAGGATTTTCCGATATGCTGGTTTAAAAATTCTTTCTTTCCGGAACTCAAATTATCATATCCCGTCACCGAATGACCAGATTCCACCAGTCTATCCACTAAATTGCTTCCAATAAATCCGGCTACACCGGTTATAAATAATTCCATTTTTACCTTTTAACCTCTTTTATCGCCATATAATAGTTCCATATAAAAATCAAACTTCCACTAAATCCTATAACAAAAATAATTTGATAAAAAGTATTGTGGAATATCAGTAATAAAACCATATGAAGAACCGTCACTATAAGAAAAGATAAAATAAACTTAATTTTTAATCTAGCAAGTTGATAATTGAGAAAAATATTGGATAAAGCGAGCGGTGTAATAGCCAATGGAAAGTACTTTAACAAAGCAACTCCCTCAATATACTTTTGCTTACCTACAACGCCTAAAATAAATTCAGGCATTGTAAAGCAAATCACACTACCCAATAGACACATTAATAACCCATAAAGAACTGTTTTGTCTAATAAATGCTTTGTATTCCTTTCAGCAACATGTTCTCCTGACACTTTTGGAAACATTACTTGGGTAAATGCTACAGGTATAAATAGAAACGCTTTACCAAACAATGATACTGCTGAGTAAAGACCCGTATCACTTTTTGAAAAATAATGCTTTACAATAAAAGTATCAAAATTACATATTATTGAATAGAGTAGCAGTGCGGCAATAGTGGAGATTATATGACCAAAAATATTCTTTGTTTTAATGTCGGTTAGGTCTACTTCTTTTTTCTCTACTATATCCTTCAACATAAATAAACCCAATATAATGGAAATAATAAAGAATCCAGGGAAAGATAGTAGTGCGCCTATTTCTCCATAGGCTAAAAATACCAAGGATATTCCAATAACCAGACGTCCAAAAGAACTTATTATTCCATTAAGACCGAATCCTATAAAGTTTTGTACTCCTTGTAGTGTTCCGATCACTACCGGATATATGAAGGACAAAAACAGAGTTGCCCCAACAATATAAAACAATATCGAGGAATTAATTTGTAAATAAATTTGCAAGAAGGGAATCAATAGTGTATAAATTATGCATATAGCCATACCCGACAATATCGTTCTAGCTAAAATAAACCTAAAGATCTTCCTTGATTCAATTATTTCTCCATGTATAAGAGAGGCGGATATTTTCTGAGCAGTGACCATCTGAATTGCAGTAGATGCAACCCCTAATACATTCATTAATGCAATTAACGTATACAAAGTTCCATATTGCGCTTTACTTAAATATTTCAGCATGAAAAAATGATAAACATAATTACTAATGTTGCCAATATTACTTACAATAAATAGAAAGAAACCATGCCTAAATAAAGACTTATTATCGTCCAATTTGATATCCTCAAATAAAACGGTACTAGTTTATCGTAGATCTCTATCGCAGTAAAGTATTGGTGACTCATGCATCTAATATTAATATTTATGGTAATATATACATTTCTTGTTCAATAACAATTATATTATCTATTAAAGGAAAATATTTTTTATGAAAATACCAAAATCCCGATGGGAAGAAGCACAAGATTTCGAGCTTCATGATTGGAAGGAACAAAAAGATATTGTTAAAAAAGAATGGGATGAGGCTTATAGAAAATACAATACCTACTTTACTGAATTGGAGAATAATCTAAAAGTAACTGAAAAATGGAATATTCTGGATGTTGGGTGCAATCTTACCTGCATATCGCGAATGATAAAGAAAGGCAACCACATCGGTGTTGAACCATTGGCAGATGCTCTTAAAATCCAAGATGCAGTACCTAATGTAAAAATATATCAAGGGATGGGTGAAAACATGCCTTTTGATAAGGAGTATTTTGATCTTATTATTTGTCGAAATGTTATTGACCATACCCATGACCCCCAAAAAGTGATTTTAGAAATTCAAAGGGTTTTAAAACCAGGAGGATATTTTCTTTTGGCCTGTTATATCTATAATCCGTTTATTTCTTTTGTAAAAAATTTCGGAGAAGGTATCAAAGTTTTGAGAAATGTAGGTCATCCTCATACTTATACGATGAAATCTTTGGAAGGATTGATTCAAAATAATTTTTCTGTTATTGATAGAAAGATAATTTATGAGGGGATATCCCCGAATGATTTTGGCAAAATAGATGAGGTGCAGGACAATCTTCCACTTGTTCAAAAATTAGTTATGTTCGTTAATGATAAGATTTTGAGAAATAAGTGGTTTGTAAGAGAATATACATTATTGGGTAGAAAACTTTAAACTTTTTTACATTTATATTTTTCTATAATTGACATGGATTACCGATCTTCTCTCCCTTTGAATATTCTTAAATATAAAAACTGACGGTTCCCTTATAAGGGGAACCGTCGGTTATAAAATCACTTAATCGGTAGGGGCAGGGATTTCTTTCACCTGGATATAATCAATATAAACGGTCGCCGGGTAATAATTGTTGTTCCGTATCATCAATTGCGGATACATCGAATTGTTCTCAAAAGATTCTTGGTCACTCCGTAATATCGCCCAATTCGGTTTCACGGAAATTAACACATCCGCGTTCATATCCGTTTCTCCCGGAGGAACACCGCTATACAATACCCCGCCCACACTGACGGTATTGGAAACGGGAATATTTGATTCCACCTGTGCTTTCAATAAATACCATTGGCCAATCTCCGAATTAAACCATTCCGATTTCTCCAATGTCATGTTCACACCTTGATTCGGACCCGTAAAGATTATCTCCAACACACCTGTGGCCCCATTATAGGTGGGTAACCAACCGATGATCGGTTGACCTGCACTTGCTAATGGCGGTGGAATTTGATAGATAAATCGTCCCGTATCCAACGCTACTAGAAAATCAATAAATAGTATTTGAGACGTGGTGGTCGTACTGTTACAGGTTAACGGCGCACTGGATACCACCCAAGTTGGGTCATCGGCATTGGGAGTAGAGGAACCACCTAATTCTCCGTTATTCCCATTCCCACTGGCATCATACGCAATTAGTCCTGACCCCTCGTCAAACCGCCAATATCCCACTAGTCCTGCTTCATTCCCTGTTAACGGACAATACATCGTAGATTGGATCTGACTTTGAGTTCGTGCGATATTCCAGATTCGTACTTCGTCAATTGTCCCATCAAAGGATCGCTGTAAATTACCCCAATTTCCTATAGTCAACGGGACACTCGTCTGGGCAATAGACCCTGTAAAAGGACTCGACGCTGTAAGCACTCCATCAAGATATACATAAATGGATGACCCATCATAGACTCCTGCCACATGTTGCCAAACTCCAGTATTAATTAATCCTCCTCGCACATAATTAGTTATGGAAGGACTGGACAATATTTGGAATTGGAGATCGGAGCTATAGAGTTCTTGCTGCAAGATAAACTCTCGGTTAGTATTACCATCATCTTTGGATACAAAGACTGACGAATCATAAATTCGATTCGGGTTAATCCAGCATTCCACAGTAATCGTTGAACTAAAGGATAAACTTGGAGAACTTGGAACCTCTACCACACCTCCCGGTCCCGAATCCGCGGGTCCATAGAAATTCAATGCATTCCCTGCCCCGGTAGGTGGTGGAGGCGGAGGCTGGGTCGTAGTCGTGCTATTACAATTTAACGGTGCATCCGAAACCACCCATGTTGGGTCATCGGCATTGGTTACTGTGGTTGACCCACCCAATTGTCCATTATTCCCGTGTCCACTGGCATCATAGGCGATTAACCCTGATCCTTCGTCAAACCGCCAATACCCTGCTAAGCCTGTTTCATTCCCGGTTAACGGACAATTCATCGTGGATTGTATCTGTGCTTGACTCCGTGCTATATTCCAAACTCGAACCTCGTCAATTGTCCCGTCAAAGGGACGATCTTGTGTATAAGAATTACCTATCGAGATTGGGACATTGGTCATTGGGATAGAACCTGTGAACGGCGCAGATGCCACCTCCGTGCCGTTTAAATACAGGTGAATGGATGTACCGTCGTATACTCCTGCGACATGAGACCAGGTACTAAGAGAGGGATCGCCATCCCGCGCATAATCATAAGCGGAAGGCGATGAAAATATTTCAAATTGTAAATTAGCTGTTACATCCAAATCAAATTCTCTACTCGTTCCATAAAAATCATCTTTGTTGACAATAATTCCATGTAAATTCGAAATGGTTATCGGATTAATCCATGCTTCTACAGTCAATGTCGTTACAAACGATAAACTTGGGCTATCGGGTACTATGACAAAATTATCATTCCCATTGAAATTTAACGCACTCCCTGCGCCGGTCGTATCTCCATACACAGCGAAGCAATTGAACAAGAATAAAAGTACACACACACTTATCATGATCAATAACCTTGTTTTACTGTTTTTCATTTTTTCCTCCTTCAAGGCATTGCCTTTTTTTATAAAATTTTTGTTAAAAGAGTCAGATTCGTATCTAATCTCCTACTATAGCAGTGTCATCTCGAAGCCATTTTCTTACAAAAATTTTTTATAATTTTTCATTTTGTCTATAACCTATTTATTTTCAATGTTTTATAAAAATAAAAAAGGGGTGTTATTCATTGCTTTTTCTAAAAATAGTATTCTTCCCAATTTTTTCCCAATATCCAGTCTTTTAATAGCCATATAAATCTCTAAGGGTATTATACTCCGATAACTTACTTTGTCAAGTAAAAAAAAGTCGGGTGGATGGAATTGATAAATAGGCGGGATATCAATTGCTAGTTTTGTGTTGAAGATGAATCAGCAAAATAGAGATATCGCTGGGAGAAATTCCGGCAATGCGCGCGGCTTGTCCCAGAGAAATGGGGCGAATACGATTCAGTTTTTCCCGCGCTTCTTTGCTAAGTCCGGTCAAAGCAAGATAATCAAATTGGTCAGGAATAGGCTTGGTCTCCAATTCATGGAATCTGTTCACTTGTTCAATCTGCCGGTCAATATAACCTTGATATTTAGTAATAATGGTAACTTGATCTTGGATTTTTTCAGGCACTTCTTGAGATTCAG
This sequence comes from uncultured bacterium, assembly GCA_963768165.1. Lineage (GTDB taxonomy): Bacteria > UBP4 > UBA4092 > UBA4092 > UBA4092 > CAVYHJ01. The sequence goes on from CAVYHJ010000026.1 coordinate 839,499, forward strand.
GATTATCTTTTATCAATTTCTCATAAGTCACCTCAGGCCGTTTCAAATATTGTTCCAAAGTCACTACTTCAAAAGGAGATTCTTTATGATTATCGGAAGGGACTTTAATCCTATGTTTCTTTAACCGTTCCTGTTCCAGAGAAATCCCGGCACGATATTTGGAAAATCCTTTATAGAAATCTTTGGGTATTAATCCAAACCGATACCCATAATCCATCAAACGTAAATCGGCATTGTCTTGACGCAATAATAATCGATATTCTGCCATGGAGGTAAACATCCTATACGGTTCTGTATGTTCTTTGGTTACCAAATCGTCGATCAATACACCGATATATCCTTGTGACCGTTCTAAAATAAATGGTGGTTCCCCTTTAATCTTCAATGACGCGTTCACGCCCGCCACAAATCCCTGCGCTGCTGCCTCCTCATACCCGCTGGTTCCACAAATTTGTCCCGCAAAATAAAGTCCCTCCACCCGCTTGGTCTCCAAAGTCGGATAACACTGATGAGGTGGGATAAAATCATATTCCACCGCATATCCGGGCCTCAACAATTTCGCTTCTTCCAATCCGACTATCGTATGAATAAATTCTACTTGCACTTCTTCCGGTAAACTGGTGGAGATTCCATTGGGATAAATGGACGAACGTTCTCTTGTTTCTGGTTCCAAGAAAATTTGATGTTGATTCTTATCTTTAAATTTGACCACCTTGTCTTCCACCGAAGGACAATATCTCGGCCCGCGTCCTTTAATCACCCCGGCATACATCGGCGATTTGTCCAGATTTTTTAAAATAATCTCATGGGTCTTTTCATTGGTATGCGTAAGATGACAAACTTCCTGTGCCAGATCCAATTTCTCGGTAAAATGCGAAAATGCCGGAGGTGGCTCATCCCCCGGTTGTATTGCCAGTATATCCCAATTAATCGTCTTGGGGTCCAAGCGGGAGGGAGTACCAGTTTTCAATCGCCCCAATTCAAAACCTAATTCTCGAAAACATTCCGACAATCCTATGGCCGGAGGTTCCCCAAATCTCCCAGCCGGTTTATGGGTCAACCCGACATGAATTAATCCGTGTAAGAATGTCCCTGTAGTGACAATCACCGCATCTCCCAAATATTCCTGTCTAGTCTGTGTTCTCACTCCGATAATTTTCTTCTTCGTTGATTCGCCCGCTCGCCTGTTTACCTTTTCCTCTGTCAGCAAACCTTCCACCATATCTTGTTTCAACGTCAATCGTGGTGTTGACTGTAAAACCTTCAATATATAATTTGCATATTCTTTTTTATCCGCTTGTGCGCGCGGAGCCCAGACGGCAGGGCCTTTGGACTTGTTTAACATCCGAAATTGTATCCCAGTTGCATCCGTGGCCTTCCCCATTTCCCCGCCCAAAGCATCAATTTCCCGTACCAAATGTCCCTTCGCCAATCCGCCAATTGCTGGATTACACGGCATTTGCCCCACCGTTTCAAAATTTCCTGTTATGACCAAAGTCTCCAACCCCATCCGGGAACACGCCAATCCCGCCTCGATTCCCGCATGACCCGCGCCGACAATAATTGCATGATATTTTTTGACCTCTAGTTTTTCCATAACATTCGTGAGAACAGGTTATTTTACCATTAATTCACAGTAATACACATAAGAATCTTATTAGAATTTACCTAATTTATTTATTTTCTGCAATAATCCCCTTAAGAGGATATAATAATATATATTACGTTTTTAGGGCAGGTTTTGCTTGACAGGAGATCGGGTTAGGGGTATTTTTATAAAGCCATTATATAAAGCAGTAAAGGGGAAAAAATGAATTTAAAAGAAGAAATAGTAAATTTGGCGAAAAAGGCGAAGAAAGCGTCGCGAGAATTGGCAAAGGTGTCGTCCTCGGTCAAGAATCAGATATTGAAGGATACGGCAGAGTTATTGGTCAATGAGCGGGATAAGATTATTAAAATCAATCAGGAAGATGTAGAATCCGCCAGGAAGGCAAAATTGCAATCCGCTATGATAGACAGGCTGACATTAACCGAAAAACGGATACGGACGATGGTAGACGGGTTAAAAGAAGTCGTTGCCCTGCCTGATCCTGTAGGAGAAATCGTGAAGATGTGGCGACGTCCTAATGGGTTACAAGTCGGGAAGATGAGGGTACCTTTAGGCGTAATTGGATTTATTTATGAATCCCGACCTAACGTGACCATAGATGCCGCGAGCTTGACCTTAAAATCGGGGAATGCGATTATTCTGCGGGGCGGGTCGGAGGTATTAAAGTCGAACCTGATATTGGTAGAGATTTTACAAAGGGCGCTAAAGAAAAATAAAGTATCCGTGGATGCAGTGCAATATGTTCCTGTGACGGACAGGCAGGCGGTGACCGAGTTATTGAAATTGGATCAATACATTGATGTGATTATACCCCGTGGGGGGGAGGCGTTGATTCGCGCGGTGGCGGAACAGTCTACGATTCCTGTTATCAAGCATTACAAAGGTGTGTGTAGTGTTTATATTGACGAGGAAGCAGACCCCAAGATGGCGGAAACCATTACTGTGAACGCGAAAGTGCAAAAACCCAGCGTGTGCAACGCGATCGAGAACTTGATTGTGCATAACAAAGTAGCGAAAACATATTTGAAAGATATTCTCGATAAATTGGATCAAGAAGGCGTGGAAATCCGCGGGGATGAAACGGTTTGTACATTGTTTCCTAAGGCGAAAAAGGCGACGGAAGAGGATTGGTCGACAGAATACCTGGATAAAATCCTTTCGGTGAAAGTGGTTAAGGATATGGAAGAGGCGATGGATTTTATTGCCCAATACGGGTCGGCTCATTCCGACGCGATTGTGACCCGGAATTATCAGAAAGCCCGGCAGTTTATCCGGGAAGTGGATTCGTCAGCGGTGTTTGTGAATGCCAGTACGCGATTTAATGATGGGTATGAATTCGGTTTGGGCGCGGAGATTGGTATCAGCACGGATAAATTGCACGCCCGCGGACCGATGGGTTTGGAAGAATTGACAACATTGAAATTTATTGTTTTTGGAGACGGACAGGTGAGAACGTGAGGTTGTATTGAGTTGCTCGGTGAGACACTTTCGCATAAGTTTGCTAACTTGCTTATACAAAGGTGTCCACCGAGTAGAATGGGTTAATTAATTATGAAAAAGATAGCATTATTTGGCGGGTCGTTTAACCCGATACATACAGGACATTTGATATTGGCGCAGGAGGCGTTGGTGCAATATCAATTGGATAAGGTAATTTTTATCCCGGCGGCGAATCCTCCGCATAAAGACGCCCGGGAACTTATTGAGCCATATCATCGGTATCGTATGGTGGAACTGGCTATTGAGGGAAACCCAAAGTTTGAGACTTCGGATATGGAACTAAAACGCAAGGGGAAATCTTATACAATAGAAACTGTAAAAAAATTTTTAATGATTTATCCGGACAAAGTGGAATTAAATTTAATCGTTGGAATGGATTCGCTGGCAGAAATTTTTACTTGGAAAGACGCAAAAAATCTGATAGACTTAATCTGTTTTCTGGGAGCACCCCGCCGGGGGTATGGCTGGGATAGACTGGATGAGCGAATAAAAAATAGGGTAAAATTGATTGCTATGCCGATCATTGAGATTGCATCACGAACCGTACGAGAACGGGTACGAACAGGCCAACCGGTGCGATATTGGGTTCCAGAATCTGTGCTCCAGTATCTCCTGAAATTTGAGCTTTATAAAAACCAATATAAAACGGAAGGTAATATTTTAGTACATAGGTGATTGGATAAATGGCAGTAGCCAGAAAAGTTCGTTTAGGAGAGATGTTAATTGCTGAAAAGTTGATTGACCAGAAGCAATTACAAGAAGCCCTTGCGTTACAAAAGAAAAATGGGAAACGGATTGGGGATAATCTGGTTGGGCTGGGATATGTTTCAGAAGAAGCCATTGCGGCAGCTTTGGGTCGCCAGTTGGGAATTCCGTATATTACCTTATCCCATTATGAGATTGACCCTTCAATTATCAAGACTATTCCAGAAGATATTGTACGGAAATATAAAATAATTCCAGTAGATCGAATGGGGAATTCGTTAACGGTGGCACTCTCCGATCCGGCGAACATTTTCATTCTTGACGAATTAAAAATTCTAACCAAATGTGAAATTATTCCATTGATTAGTTATGAATCGGATATTAACCGCGCCATTGATCAATATTATCGAAAGACCGGGGATATGGAACAAGTCCTGAAAGATATTGAAGATGCTGATATGCAATTGATTTCGGAGGAAAAAGAGTTGGACTTGGCACAAATGAAAGATATGGCACAGGAAGCACCGATTATCAAATTGGTAAATATTTTATTGGCGCAAGCGATTAAAGATCGTGCGAGTGACGTCCATATCGAACCCTATGAAGACTCGTTACGAATCCGTTATCGTGTGGACGGAGTTTTGCATGAAGTGCCGCCACCCCCGAAACGGAGTCATGCGGCCTTAGTGTCGCGTATCAAAATATTATCCGAACTGGATATCGCGGAACGTCGGTTACCACAGGACGGGCGTTTTAAAGTGAAGATTGAAGATAAAGTAGTAGATTTGCGTGTTTCTGTAATTCCAACGGTATTCGGTGAAAAAGTGGTTATGCGTATATTGGACCGTTCGAGCCTGGTGTTGGATTTAACCAAATTGGGTTTTGAGGGAGAAGACCTGCATGTATTTGACGAGATGATTCGTAAACCCTATGGAATGATACTGGTCAGCGGACCCACGGGAAGTGGGAAAACTACAACTCTCTATTCAGCCTTAAGCACCATTAACAGTCCGGACCAGAATATCTTAACCATTGAAGATCCCGTCGAATATCAGATTCATGGAGTGAACCAGACACAGGCCAAACCGGAAATTGGTTTGACTTTTGCAGCGGGTCTACGTTCTTTTCTGCGTCAAGATCCGGATGTTATTTTGGTAGGCGAAATCCGGGACTTGGAAACCGCGGAAATTGCTATTAAAGCAGCCATGACCGGCCATTTAGTATTTAGTACAATTCATACGAATGACGCACCCAGTACGATTACCCGTATGACGGATATGGGGGTGGAACCCTTTTTAGTAACAGCTTCTGTAATTATGATTGTAGCGCAACGATTGACCCGTCGGATTTGCCCGCGTTGTAAAGAAGCCTTTGTCCCGACGCCGGAAATGATTAAAGCCCTGGGATTGGAATCGCACCAACATTCTGAAGGGTTAAAGTTTTATAGGGGTGCCGGATGCGACTTTTGTAACAAGACAGGTTACCGCGGGAGGGTCTCCCTCTATGAAATTTTGGTGGTAAATGATAGAATTCGTCAATCAGTTGTAGATGGAGCGAGTATTATGGAAATTCGCCGGCTGGCGAAAGAACAAGGAATGCGTAGCCTCCGGCAATCAGGAATTCTGAAAGTGTTGGAAGGTGTCACAACCGTGGAAGAAATTATTAGTGTGACTATTGCAGATGAAAAAGCAGATTAACCTAAGACAAACAACATAGAGAAAGGGAATTTTATGGCTTTATTTAAATATACAGCACGTAATGCGCAAGGGAAAATTGTTCAAGGTAGTATGGAATCTGCAAACCAGGAGGCCATGGTACGGTCTTTACGAGCACAGGGCTTATTGATAACTTCGATATCTTCTTCGGGTATGGAGAAGGCAAAGGGTGCTTCATGGAAGTCGTGGGGTCAGAAAGTAAAATTGGATGATTTGATTGTGTTTAGCCGGCAGTTGGCAACCATGGTGGGTGCGGGATTGCCTTTGATTGAAAGTCTGGACGTACTTGGTCAACAAATGGAAAATCCGGTACTTAAAAGTGTTGTTAACAATGTACAGAGGGATGTAGAAGGAGGGAGTACTCTGACATCAGCTATTGATAAATATCCAAAAGTATTTAGCGAACTTTTTGTCAGTATGGTGAAAGCGGGAGAAGCTAGCGGTATGTTGGACGGGATTTTGACCCAGTTGGCCATTTATCTGGAAAAAAGCGGCGCATTACAGAGAAAAGTCAAAGGCGCAATGATTTATCCGGCGGTAGTCAGTAGCCTGGCTACTTTGATTACTCTCTTCATCATGGTTTTCATTATTCCAAAATTCAAAGTTATTTATTCAAGTTTGCATGCGGAATTGCCTTTCCCTACTCTTGTCCTGTTGGGTATTAGTAATTTGTTAGTGCATTATTTTTATATATGGATAATCTTATTGATTGGTGGCGGATGGGCGTTTAACTGGTATATTAAAACGAAAATGGGCCGCTTGTGGTTTGACAATTTTAAACTCAACCTGCCGGTTTTTGGAGAAATATTCAGGAAAGTAGCCGTGGCGAAATTTACCCGTACGTTAAGTACGTTGGTACGGTCCGGGGTAAACATCATCCAAGCATTGGAAATCGTCGCAAAAACATCGGGAAATGTTGTCATTGAACAGGCAGTAATAAAGACAAAAATGAGTATTCAAGAGGGTGAAAGCATATCTGGACCTTTGACTCAAACCGGTGTTTTTCCACCGATGGTAACCCGCATGATTTCCGTAGGCGAGCGTACCGGAGCATTAGAGGAAATGCTTCAAAAAATAGCGCTTTTCTATGAAGACCAAGTGGACGCTGCGGTTGCCGCATTAACTTCTATAATTGAACCCATCTTGATAGTTTTTATGGGCGTTGTGATCGGAGGGATCGTAATTTGTATGTATCTACCGATCTTTGGAATGGTGAGCGCGGTAAGCAAATAATCTGGATAGGGCGATATTGAATGACAAAAAGTCAGCTCCGTGAATCCATTGCTGAGATGGATATTCTATCCAAACAATGGGTAAATTTCCGTAAATATTTCAATCCTGAAAATATAACTCCAACGATGGAATCCGAATTTAACCAGATTAAGTCGGATATTACATCCCGGCATCGAAGGCTATTATCCATCTTGGGATTTGATATAGAAATTGCACAAACCATGCTCGAAAGTCTGGGTCGAATTAATTCACCCCGAGGAGGGGAACTATTAACTCCTACAACACGCAAACTCCTCGAAGATGAGTGGAATAGTGCCTATTTATTGGTACAGGAAACAATCGGATTATTGGAATACCAGTTGGAAGAAAAATCTATTAGTACATTATTCCACGGCTCTCAGAAAAAAAGTGTTGGGGATCAGGGAATGTCTTCTCCTTATCGAGGCCGTTCCGAAAGAAAAAAAGGGGTCTCGCCCATCGTGAAATTAATTTTTATTGTGATTCTCCTGGGCATTGTCGTTGCTGTTTTATGGCAATTTAATATTATACAGGATATAGTATCGGGATTTTAACTTTACCGGATAATAAAAATGCGCTCCGATATACTCGATTGGCTGTCCTTAAGCAGAATACCCGGCATTGGGTCTCTTCGATTTCAATATCTAATCGAACAGTTTAAGGATCCTAAGGATATTTTTCGTGCGTCTACTCATGAACTGACGGAAGTCAAAGGGATTGATAAACGTACCGCTCAAAACATTTTGGAAAATCACGATAAGGCCCGCGAACAATCCTCCGGAGATTTGCAATTTCTGATGGATAATAAAATTGATCTTGTGACCTTTAAAGATCAAGATTATCCGGCGAATCTTAAAAATATCCATAGCTTTCCACCATTACTTTACGTCAAAGGAAAATTACATGAGCAGGATAAACTGGCGGTGGGGATTGTTGGATCGCGCAAAGCAACCACCTATGGAATTTTGGTAGCGAAAAAATTAGCGGAAGATTTAGCATCACGGGGAATCACGGTAATTAGTGGAATGGCGCGGGGCGTGGACAGCGCATCGCACCGCGGAGCCCTGGAGATGAACGGTCGGACGATTGCCGTACTGGGAAATGGGATTGATATTTGTTATCCCTCTGAAAATAAAGATTTGATGGAAAAAATATCTACTAATGGAGCGGTGGTATCGGAATTTCCCCTAAAAACACCTCCGCAAGCGGAGAATTTCCCAATACGCAACAGGATCATTAGCGGGTTGTCATTGGGAGTCATTATCGTGGAAGCAAACGAAAAGAGTGGCGCTTTAATCACGGCGGATTACGCGCTTCAGCAGGGTAGAGAAGTTTTTGCGGTGCCGGGAAATGTAACCGCTGAAACCAGTCGGGGAACCAATCGTCTGATTAAACAAGGAGCCAAACTGGTTGTTGCAGTGGAAGATATTTTGGAAGAAATATTGCCAGGGGTGGAAATGAAGAAAACTGTCGAACCGATTGTTTTACCGAAGACAGTGGAATCCAATTTATCCGATCCGGAGAGAAAAATAATGTCGGTTCTCAGTGGAGAACCCATGCACGTGGATATGATCGCCCAAAATACCGGATTCACAACAATTGAGCTTCCCCAGCATCTTCTTAATTTAGAACTTCTTGGACATATTACTCAACTTTCTGGGAAAAGGTATGTCAAGTCCTTGTAACTCCTTTTTATTCAATATTCTATAATCTTTCCAGTTTTTTACTTTATTAACCGCGTGTATAATGGAATTTGAAATCAAGTGGAAAAATAATTGTATTTGTGACACACTGTAAGCTGAGCACGTAATTATTGAGGTGTAATAAAATATGGCAAAATCATTGGTTATTGTTGAATCACCAACGAAAGAAAAAACGATTAATAAATTTCTGGGAACGGATTTTATCGTCAAATCCTCGATGGGACATGTCAAGGATTTGTCCAAAAAAGAGATGGGTGTTGATATTGAAAATAATTTTAAACCCCACTATGTCACTATTGCAAAACAGAAAAAAAATCTTTCCAACTTAAAGGCTGAAGCGAAAAAAGTTGAGGCGATTTATATTGCTACAGATCCTGACCGAGAAGGGGAAGCCATAGGCTGGCATATCGCTGAAGAATTACAAGAAGATGGGAAACTTATTCATCGGGTGACCTTTAATGAAATCACCCGTTCTGCTGTACTGGAAGCCATCCAACATCCACGAGAATTGGATGAGAAGAAATATAATGCCCAACAGGCACGCCGTATTCTCGATAGATTGGTCGGTTTTCAAATCAGTCCAATTCTGTGGAAAACAGTAACAAGAGGACTTTCTGCAGGGCGTGTTCAATCCGTTGCAGTCCGGTTAATCTGCGAACGCGAAGAACTAATTCAAGCATTCAAAGCCGAAGAATACTGGTCTCTCATTGCTCATTTGATGGCGGACGGGAAAAAGTTTGATGCGAAATTGATTAAGGCGGATGATAAAAGAATTGGTTCCCCGCTTGATAAAAATGCCAATATAATTTCTAATCAAGCGGAGGCGGATCAGATATTAAAGGATTTAACAAACGCGCAATACGTAGTCGAGTCCGTCACCAAAAAACAGCAATTGCGCAATCCATACGCGCCTTTTATTACCAGTACGTTGCAGCAGGAAGCGTCACGAAAATTGGGATTTTCTGCCAGTTGGACTATGCGGACCGCACAGGAATTATATGAAGGTGTGGAAATCGGTACGGAAGGCGCTGTCGGTCTCATTACATATATGAGAACCGATTCAACACGGATTTCCAATGAAGCCATAACACAGGTACAGCCGTATATTGCAGAAAAATATGGCAAGGAATTTGTTCCCGATTCTCCGCGATTTTATGCCTCTAAAAAAGGTAACGTGCAAGATGCCCATGAAGCCATCCGACCTTCCGGTTTTGATCGGGAACCGGAGAGTATCAAAAAATATTTATCCAAGGATCAATACAGATTATATAAATTAATCTGGGAACGGTTTGTTGCCTGCCAGATGAAATCTGCCGTGCTGGATGTGACGACCGTGGATATAAAAGCAAATCAATTCTTATTTCGGGCAACGGGTTCGATTGTGAAATTCCCCGGTTTCATGCAGGTTTATCTGGAAGGGAAAGACGATGATCGCGCAGAGGAACATGAAGGTGAAACGGAAGGACTGTTGCCGGATTTGAAAGAAAATCAGGCGGTGCAATTGGAAAAATTAGAACCTAAACAACATTTCACCGAGCCTCCCCCGCGATATACGGAAGCGACTTTGGTCAAGGAATTGGAAGAAAAGGGAATCGGTCGTCCGAGTACCTACGCAACCATTGTTCAAACCATTACCAAGCGTAAATATGCCGAAAAAGTAAAAGGACGGTTTCATCCTACGGATCTCGGTAAAGTGGTCACAAAATTATTGATTGAAAGTTTTCCGGTGATTCTGGATGTGAAATTTACGGCGCATATGGAAGACGATTTGGATGAAATCGAAGATGGAAAAATGGATTGGGTGGATGCGCTTAAAGAGTTTTACGGGCCCTTCAAAAAGGCTTTGGAAACCGCACCGGAAGTCATTCTCAGTAAAAAACAATCGTTGATTACAGCAACTGATGAAAAATGTGAAAAATGCGGTTCTCCGATGGTTCTGCGGTTCGGCAGGTTTGGGTCTTTTCTGGCATGTTCAAAGTACCCCGAATGTAAAACCACCAAGAATATTCAATCGCAAAAGGATAAGGCTTATCAAAAAAATGTAATTCCTTCGGACGTAGAATTGGGCAAATGTCCGAAATGCGGGTCTGATTTGGTGGTCAAGAACGGGCGTTATGGCCATTTTATCGCCTGTTCCAATTACCCCACGTGCGAATATATCAAACAGGACACCACCGGTGTGCGATGTCCCGAAGATGGCGGGGAAGGGGAAATCGTGGTGCGCCGTTCCAAGCGCGGGAAAATATTTTATAGTTGTAACCGGTATCCCAAATGCAAGTTTGCGTCCTGGGATAAACCTATTCCTGAGAAATGTCCCAATTGCGATTCACTTTATCTTGTTGAAAAAATTGGCAAGGATAAAAAAGTCACCATCAAATGTCCCAATAAAAAATGTAAATATAAGCGAACTGTTGAATCCGATGAGCCTGCCGTGGCCGTGACCTCATGAAAAAGAATTCTTTCAATTCCCATTCAGAATTCCGAAGCACGACGGTCATTGCGGTTTTGCGCGATGGGAAAGTCGCTATGGCTGCCGACGGGCAAGTGAGTCTGGGACAAACCGTTATGAAACACCACGCTCGCAAATTGCAGAAATTATACGATGGGAAGGTTCTCGTCGGATTTGCCGGTGCCGCCGCGGATGCCATGACTCTCGTTGAACGATTTGAAGAAAAGATTAATAAATTCAATGGCAACCTGCGCCGTTCCGCCGTGGAACTTGCCAAGGACTGGCGTACGGATAGGATTCTCAGAAGATTGGAAGCGTTATTGGCGGTAGCAGATAAATCCGAACTTTTGATTATCTCCGGTACGGGTGAAATCATTGAACCGGATGACGGTATCGCCGCCATCGGTTCCGGTGGACCCTACGCCCTCGCTGCGGCTCGCGCCCTTCTCCAATTTTCCCAACTGGACGCTTCTGATATCGCAAAAAAATCTCTCGAGATCGCTTCCCAAATTTGTATCTACACCAACGATAAAATTATTCTGGAAGAGATAAAATAGAAATATTTCACCTCACTTTATTTTTCGGTTTCTTCTTTTCACTTTTTACCGGCAAAGTTTTCGTTTGCACAAAATAAACGATTAGGGTAGACTTATACTCAAATCTAAAGGAGGAGTTTTTTATGAAAAGTTACCACAAATTGTTATGGTTCGGAGCGTTAGTTTTGTTGATGGGTTGTGTCCCGTCACTGCACCCCTTTTACACCGATAAAGATTTACTCTTTCAACCCGCCCTCGTGGGAAATTGGATGGATACAGAGAATCCAAATAATACTTGGGATTTTGTAAAATCCAACGATACATCCTACATCATCACCTATACCGAAGATAGTACACCCGGAAAATTTGACGGTCATTTCTTCAAATTGGGCAACCAACTTTATCTGGACATATACCCGCAGGAAATCCCCAAAGAAATAGCTGATCAAATGAATGGGTACTACAAAATGCACCTCATCCCGACCCATACACTCCTCAAAATCACTTTGAGCGGAGATACGATGCTCATGGCAGCCATGGACCCGGATGTCTTCAAAAAAATGAGTGAAGCTAAAACACTGACTGTTAAACATGAACAGGACAAGGATAATAATGTTATCCTCACCGCCTCCCCCCTCGAACTCCAAAACTTTGTTAAAAAGAATACCAAAGAAATCTTTGGTAAACCGGGAGTATTGGTGAGAAAGAAATAACCCAGAAAATCTTGAAATCCTGTTCCTTTTTATTCCTCTTTTAAGCGGAATTGAAATTTTTTACTCCGCTTCTTGCAATGAACGAGACCCGTCTCGTTCATTGCAATACCTCCATGACCTGCCTGTCGTTTCAGAGAGACAATAAACACTCTTCGCCAAATGTCGAAGACTTTATCTGCAATGATATCAATGGTCTAAGTATTTCGCCATTTGGCGAAATATTATGTACTGTGGTACATAATTATTATATTGGAATAAAACCTTCGTTTGACGTAAAATACCTCTCATGAAAAATAGCAGGCGTTATTCTCTATTGCCTATTGGATTATGGGTACTGGTTTTTGGTCTGGCTTGTCCCCTATTATCCGCCCAAGAAAATATTCCTGAACTGGTCAAGAAATGTAAACCTGCCATTGTCCTGATTACCACATTCGACACGGAAGGAAGCGCTTCGGCGCAGGGAACGGGATTTTTTATTAATGCCAACGGCACACTGGTTACTAATCGTCATGTCATGCTGGGTGCTCATTCTGCTACTGTGCAGACCTATTCGGGTGAGACGTTACCGATTTTGGGAATTCTGGCGGAAGATACACAATGGGATTTGGTGAAAGTGCAAGTGGATACGACCAACCACAAATTCTCTTTTCTGAATATTTCTACGACATCACCGACCGAAGGAGAACGGGTTATTGTCATTGGCAATCCGCTGGGTCTGGAAGCCACGGTATCGGATGGTCTGGTATCCGCCATCGAGGAAATTCTGACTTTGTAAAATGGAGAAAGTGATATATACTGTTTGATTTAAAAGGTAGGATTTAGAATGTTTTGCCGAAATTGTGGAAAGGAAGTACTCCCAAATACACAAATATGTCTTTCTTGTGGAGTTCGTAAATTTAATGGGACTAAATACTGCTATAATTGTGGAGCACAAACCATTGAAATTCAAGAAATTTGCATTAAATGTGGTTCAAAACTTCGTGAAGAAACGAAAAATGAAACGATACCACATTTGGGGATTTTTGGTTTATTAGCGTTTGTAGCTATATTCTTTGTTTTATGTTTTGCTGTTGTATGGATTTTTGTTTATTTTTCTGACCGAAGTGGATCGAGTGAATCATCTGGAAAAACAATAAGTGGAGATGCATCTTCGTATCCCCCATATAATGTATTTGATGAAGATGAGAACGATAAAACATCCATATCAATTTCTGTTGATAAAAAATATACTGACGATGAAGTGATTGATTTGTGTAAGTATCTTATATCCAAGAATAGGGAAGAAACTACTCGAAAAGATCATGTAGATTTTCGTGTTTTTGTTTTAGACAAGACCTATGAGGAAATGGGATATAGACCTATAGGTCCAACATTAAGCAATTGTTATAGATTACACGTGACATTATCTATATATGACTACAACGAAAAACTATATATTGAGAAAAATCAGAATTATCATGTATTTAACACCAAAATAAACTTAACTGATGAAGATATTCAGTTATCAAGGGAATATAGCTTTTTAGAGGACAAATTATACTTTGGCGATGGTAATTGGAAAAACAACCCAAGCCCAAAGAAATATGAAACTATGGCAGCTCAACAAGTCGCGAAGTCAAGAAATACCACACCGAGAAAAGTTATTGACGCATGGGTTAAAGTGGAATGCTATTATCAAAATATCGCCAACGATAATATAATTGATGTGACACCAGAACAGTTTTTGACTAAAAAAGAACTGAAAGAAAAAGAAGATGAGTTCAATAAAACGTTTCCTGAGTTAAAGTGAAATGCTATAGGGTTACAATATATGAAAATGATTTATTTAGTATGCGATATTATTGAGGATTAAGAGGAGAGTATAGATGAGCCACTTTATAGATTTTATTCCTTGGATATTAGGTATCGTTAATATAGCATTTACTGGATGGGTTACTTATCGCTTCAACAGAAAAACCACATATATTAATACTGTGACATCCGAAAGGGTTAAATGGATTGGCAAAGTTAGAGAAAATATTTCTGAGTACTGCGGTGCTATTAATCAATGGTATGATTTAAGACTGAAAAAGGAAGAAATAAGAAGAATTGATATATTAAGAACAAATATTAAATTACAATTGAACCCCGAAGGCAAAATTGAAAAAAAGATTATAGAGTTATTAGACAAGACATGGGGGCTTCCTCCAAAGGAACTGATGGAAGCAATAAAGGAATTAACTGAACAAACGCAGCTATTACTAAAGAATGAGTGGGAAGTAGTAAAAAAGGAATCTCGATATCGTCCTGGGTTAAAAAAAAGTTAAATTTTCCTGTATCGGTAATGAAACGCAGTGTATTTCCCGACGCCTCGTTTTTGTCACCTTTGAGTGAAGGCGGACAGAATGACAAGAATGAGCACCTACTTTACTTTTTCCAACTTTTCAATAAACCCCTAAACGGCTTTGAAGGCGTCTTTGACCATGTTGACATCATAAATAAGCCCGCGGTAATATCCGGCGATATGGATTGCATCGTAAAGCATTTCGAATTCCCTTAAAAGTTTGCCATTATGGATGGTGATATGTTTTTGCAGAGCATGGCGAGAGATTCTTCGTCCTAAACCCCGTTAGACCTATTTTAAATAAAAATAATATACATAGATATACCGAAAAGGTCTAATGGGGTAAAGAACAGGACTCAGAATGACAAAGGGTGTGCATTCAGGGATGGGAAAAAAATGGAGGGTGGGTCGGAGGGTTGAAGTCAACCGGCCCACATTTGGAAGATTGAAAAGAGGCAAATTAATTTTAGATTGCAGATTTAAGATTTGAGATTTTTCAATCTACAATCTGCAATCTTATATCTAAAATATTTTTATAGTGTTCTCCCATTTGGCAGACGCAGGAAAGCCGGGATGTCCCAATCATTGTTATACGAGAATGACTTGGTCTCTTCCTCTTCCTTGGTTTTCTGTGCGGCGGCAGCCAATAAACTCATCTGCCCATCGGGTTCAAATTCCGGCATAGCGTTTTTCTTCCCATCCAAGTCAGCTTTCAAAGTTGGCTGGAATTTCTGGGTTGAAACCGGCTTTGACTGAGACATCACCGAAGATTGAACCGCATGAGATTCACCCATTAAACCATTGTTTTCAAAACCTGTCGCGATAACCGTTACGCGGATTTCATCGCTCATTTTAGGATCCACCACCGACCCGAATATCACCTCCGCGTCTGGATGAGCGGATTTATAAATCATATCGGCAATCATGGAAACTTCCGCCAAGGCAATATCTTTCCCGCCGGTCACGTTTAAAAGAATCCGGCGTGCCCCTTGAATTTCCACCTTTTCCATCAATGGGCTGGCACCGGCTTTTCGCACTGCTTGTTCCGCGCGGTCATCGCCTTTCCCGATTCCAATTCCCATCACCGCACCGCCGGTATTTCCGATTATCGTGCGAATATCCGCGAAATCTACATTAATAAGACCGGGGACATTGATTAAATCCGTTATACTACTGACCGCTTGTAATAACACCCGATTGGCAATCTCAAACGCTTCCGTCATCGGAGTGCGTTCCCCCGCCACCTGTAATAAATGGTCATTGGGAATCACCATCAGCGCATCTACTTTATTTTTTAATCGCAGTGCTCCGGCTTCGGCTATCTTCATGCGTTCCTTGCCTTCAAACTTGAACGGCTTGGTCACAATGGCAACCGTCAACGCGCCCAGTTCTTTGGCGATTTCCGCCACTACCGGTGCGGAACCTGTGCCTGTGCCGCCACCCAATCCCGCGGCAATGAAAATCATATCAGCCCCCCGCAGGGATTCCCGGATTTCATCCTTGGCTTCCTGCGCGGACAATTCCCCGATTTCCGGTTTGGCGCCCGTTCCCAATCCCTGGGTGATTTCCTCGCCCAATTGAATACGGAACGGCGTCATGGAATGTGCCAATGCTTGTTTGTCCGTATTGGCAACAATAAATTCCACATGCTGCAGACCGTTGCGCATCATGCTGTCTACCGCGTTACATCCTGCACCGCCCAACCCGATTACTTTGATAATCGCCGGACTTTGTTGTTCATCATCAAACTCTAACACCATACTCTTGTCTCCTTTCGAGAATTATTTATAATTTTGGTTTACAAATATTTGTCCATGAAATCGCGTATTCCACCATAAATGCCTACCATAAAATTTTTTTTCATATCCGATGCCCCTGCCCGTTCCGCCAGTTGGAATTGAACCAGCCCGACAACAGTCGAGTAGGTTGGATTATTGATGACGTCGGTAAATCCATGAAATCCGATTGGCGAGGCGACACGGACGGGGAGCATGAAGATTTTTTCCGCTACTTCTTTCACTCCCGGCATCAGGGTCACACCACCGGTTAATACAATCCCCGCAGGATTACGATATTTGTATTGGATTTGGCCTATTTCTTCCTTCACCAAGGTCAGCATTTCCGCAATGCGCGGCGCGATAATTTCCACCAGGCGCTGGCGTGGAATAAGTTCTGTTATCCCCGCAACTACACCCCGGATTTCCAACTGTTCTGACCGATCTATCAAAGAAATCGCGGCACATCCATATTTCCGTTTTAACATTTCCGCGTCTGTCTTGGAGACCCGCAATCCGTAGGCAATATCCGATGTAATATAATCACCACCCATCGGTATTACTTGCGTATGCCGCAGTCCACCACGCGAATATACCGCCATATCAATCGTCCCACCGCCCATATCCGCCAAAATAACTCCCAAATTTTTCTCGTCCTCCGTTAACGTGGACATGGCGGATGCCAAGGGCTGTAACACCACATTATCCACCTTCCATCCGGCTTCATTAACACATTTATAAATATTTTGCGCCGTGGCTACAGCACCGGTGATAATATGCACCTCGACGGCCAAACGTGAACCGGCGATCCCTATGGGATTACGTATTCCGCCCTGGTCATCCACGAAAAATTCTTGAATGAGTACATGTAATAACTCACGCTCTTCGGGAATCACCACGGCTTTCGCCTTGTCTATCACATTTTTTACATCATCTTCGGTAATCCCCCGCAAAGGATTGGACACGTTGATTTCCGCCCGGCTGTTTTGGCATTGCACGTGTTTTCCCGCCATACTAATCACGATTTTATCCACCTGAACATTGGCGGTGCTTTCCGCCTTGCTGACGGCTTCTTCGATGGCTCGGGTTGTAGCGCCGAGGTCAACCACCATTCCGCCTTTCAACCCTTCGGAAGGAACCATCCCTTCTCCGATAATTTTTAATTCATTTTGCTCGTTGGTCTCAGCGATTAACGCGCAAATTTTAGTGGTTCCGATATCCAGTGCAGCAATGATATTATTATTTTTCTTGGCCATAATTTCTCTTTCTTATGTTGACGGTGATTTGGAATTCTTTGGGTTTCGCACAATTCTAGGTTTGGTTATTATTCCTTGTTCATCAAATCGTAAATCAATATATTCGTGGACTAATTTTCGGTCCTCCGCGACCTTCCATATCTTATAGAACTTGGATAACCGTTCATCCAGATTTTCTTTCCCCAAACGAACTTCTGTTCCATCCGGCTGGGTATACAACACAATATCATCCGGATTGGTTATATTAATTTCTGAAATTTGAGATAATAAATCCGGCTTGTCATGTTTGATTTTCGTCAGGATATAAAGCGTTTGTTTCATTATTTCGCTGTCTATCTTGTCGGAATCGGCTAAATTCAATTTCTCATTCACCGTAATTAAGGGATATTGAGTGGCGGCGCTCGCATGTAATCCCGGCAATACCCGACATTGGTCATCAATTCCCCAAGTCCCATTCCCAACGACTAGCGCGACAGGTTTTCGTTCTGTTATGCGAATCTTTAATGTTGAAGGATATTGCTTAATCATGGATACGGATTTGACCCAAATATTCTGATGGATGCGATTGGCAATATCCCGGGTGGATATGCGTGACAGGTTGGTACGGGGTAACACGCCCGCTTCCATGACAACCTCGTCTTTAGAAATATGTTCCGTACTGGCAACATCCATATTTTCCATCGCAAAATAGGGTGACTTCCAGGCAAACTTAAACACTGACCAGCCGATTATTGAAAAAAGAACGGCTATCGTCAAAAGGACGGCTCTTTTAAAATAAAGTAATACTTTTTCTTTCCAACCGCGCTCTTGAGACTTGTCTCTTCGACGCGGTTTAACATTCTGCTGCGTTTCGGAAATATTTGGTGAATAGGCCATTTTCATGATTATTTCTTTACCTCACTTTTCTTGCTTTCTCTCCCAACGATTTTTACTTCCAAATTCAGGTCTACATTAAACTTTCTTTTCACTTCTTTCTGCGTCCGCTCAATTAATCCTAAAAAATCTTTGGCTGTGGCATTTCCTGTATTCACAAAAAAATTGGCATGTTTGGGAGAAATCATGGCCCCGCCAATTTGCGTCTCTTTCAATCCCGCGCGATCTATTAATTTCCCTGCCCCATCTACATGGGGATTTCGGAATATACAACCGGCACTGGGTAAATTGACCGGTTGGGTAGTATTTCGTATTTCCAGATAATGTTGGATTTTGTTTTTGATTTCTTCAACGGGAGCAGGTGTCAGATTAAATAAGACTTCAAATACGATGACATTATTGAGATTACTCGTATGATACCCGAATTCAATTTCCTGTTTCTTTAAGACTTTTATTTCTCCATCGAATGTCATTACGCTAACTGTTTCTACCACATCGGCTATCGCTCGACTATGCGCGCCCGCATTCATCACTACCGCACCGCCGACACTGGCGGGAATTCCTACCAATTCTTCCAATCCGGACAACCCATTTTCCGCTGCGTAACGTGCTAGATTGGGTAATAACACCGCTCCCCCGCAACGTAATTTGGTTTCCCCGACACGTTCCCGGTACGCGAACCCTTTCCCCAATTTAACAACAATCCCTTCAATTCCGTCATCTAAAACGAGTAAATTTGAACCTGCGCCTACGGGGAATAATTTTAGTTTCTTTTTTTGAGTATAACGACTTATTTCTTTTAAATCTTCAACGCTTTCCGCAGTTACAAAGATATCGGCTTCTCCACCCACGCGTATATAGGTATGTTTCTTCATGGGTACATGCGTTTGCACAGAACCATGGATATGCAGACCGTTATTTTGATGATTTGTTTCCGGAGATTTATCTTCCAACCGTTTAACCAAATCCTCAGCAATTTTCCAGATATCTCCCGCGCCCATAAACAAAACTAAATCCCCTGATTTAACCAGCGGCACCAAATAATCGTTGATTTTTTCTCTTTGTGGGATATAAACCATTTTTTCATTTCCATGTTTCCTGGCTGCTTCATAAATATTTTGCGAAGAGACGCCTTCCATTGGGGATTCCCCCGCCGGATAAATTTCTGTTAAGATTGTCATATCTGCCAAATCAAAACTCGGTCCAAAAGCCTCTCCCAAATATTTTGTTCGGCTAAAACGGTGTGGTTGGAATACTGCAATGACCCGCTGGGCATTACCGGTTTTCGCAGCAGATATGGCAGCGGTCACTTTCGCCGGATTATGCGCGTAATCGTCAACTACCGTGATTCCGCTAACTTCACCCTTTTTCTGGAATCTTCGGTCTACCCCCCCAAATGTTTCCAATCCCGGACGGATTTTCTCGTAGGGTAATCCCACAGCTATACCCACGGCAATAGAGGCCAGCGCATTTTGAATATTATGAAGACCGGGCAAATGCAATTCAAGATTGCCCAATTTCTTATTTTCATAATAGACTTCGCTCATACTGCAGAAATTCTGCAATTCAATATTTTCCACCCGTAATTGTGCTTCTTTGCACAATCCAAAAGTCAAATTTTTCTTTTGACATTCCTTTTGTAAGACCAAAGTATTGGGGTCATCAATTCCAAAGATAACCCATCCATTCGAAGGGACATGTTGAATAAATTCTTTAAAAGCACTGATTATGTTTTCAACTTTGCCTTCATAATTTTCCAAATGATCGGCTTCAATATTATTTATCACGGCAATCCGCGGAGAGTATTGTAAAAAGGACTTGTCACTTTCATCGGCTTCCGCCACCAGCCATGACCCTTCCCCGAGTGTGGCACCGCTGGATATCTCTTTGACTTTCCCGCCGATAATCGCGGTGGGTTGCAAACCCGCGTTTAATATCATGGAAAATATCATGGAACTAGTCGTCGTTTTTCCGTGAGTGCCGGCGACGGCAATAACATCGCGCGTACTCATTAAATCAACCAGAAGTTGCGATCTATGCCAGATGGGTATCGAGCGTTTTTGAGCTTCCAGAATCTCCGGATTTCTAGGATTGATAGCACTGGAAACCACTACCAAATCCACCTTCTCTACATTTTTCGATTCATGGCTGGGAAAAATAGTTACTCCCATTTGCGCTAAACGCCGGGTCATTTCATTGAAAGAAATATCAGACCCGGTTATCTGATAACCTAATTGGGCATATACTTGTGCCAATCCACTCATTCCTGATCCGCCGATTCCAATAAAATGTATTCTTTTAATATTTTTTAACATAGACTTTAATCCATTAATGATTCAATCAAATCACAAAGGTCCTTGGCAGCATCCGGCTTTGCCATTAATTTGCTTTGGGAAGACATATCTTTTCTTAATTTATCATTACTTAAAATACTTTGAATTTCCTGAGCCAACTTATCGGGGGTCAACTCTTTCTCCAGAATCACTTTAGCCGCGCCTGCTTTTTCAAACGCTCGCGCATTCTTTTCTTGATGATTAGCCGTCGCATAGGGATATGGAATTAAAATCGAAGGCAAACCTGCAATAGCAATTTCCGATAACGAAATAGCCCCTGAACGGGATATTACCAAATCAGACACGGCAAACGCATCCTGTATTTTAAATAAATAAGGTTGGACAACTGCTTTTATTCCCTGCAGATTACGCATTCGTGGTTCAATTTCATCATACCCTTTTTCTCCGGTCTGCAAAATCACCTGTAATTTGCTTTCTTTTCGGTTCAAAATATCCAATGCCCCAAGAACCGCTTGATTAATCGCCATGGCACCCTGGCTTCCCCCAAACACCAAAAGAGTGGGTACATTTGATGAAAATCCAAATTCTTTTAATCCTTCTTCCCTGTTCAAATGAAGGAACTCTCTTCGCACAGGATTTCCGGTTATCCTGATTTTACTTTTGGGAAAAAATTGTTCGAGTTCTTTATAGGAAGTAGCGATGATTTTCGCTCTTTTTCCCAGAATCCGGTTCGTCAATCCAGGAAACGCATTTTGTTCATGAATTAACGTCGGTATTCCATTCAGCTGGGCAGAGAGAACGGCGGATGCAGAAACATATCCCCCCGTTCCAATCACAACACTCGGATTTATTTTTCTCACTATGCGTAACGCTTGCATAAAACCTACCATCGTTCGATATATCGCCGTAAAAAGTGCCGGTGATATTTTTCGGGGGAATCCTTGCGCAGAAATCCCGTGGAACTGAATCGGAAAATTCGTTTTAGCCACCACTTGTTCTTCCCGACCACCTGTTTTTCCAATATATACGACTGACCCGGCTGGGTGTCTCCGGAGATATTCTTGCGCAATGGCGATTGCTGGATAAATATGTCCACCGGTTCCTCCTCCTGAAATAAGAATTGTTTTTTCTTTGTCTGTATCACTCAAGATATCCTCAATTTTTGTTCTTCTCTTTATAAGTTTCTGTAGCATATTGAGCTACATTTAGTAATATGCCCATTGCAAATAGCGTAAAGACCAGGGAAGAACCGCCATAACTGATAAACGGCAAGGGCATTCCTTTGGTCGGTAATAAACTTAGTGTCATCCCCGTATTGATCGCCACCTGACAGGCAATCATAGCCGTTATGCCCGTTGCCAATAATGTCGCAAACAAATCGGTTGAACGCACGGCAACACGAACACCCTGCCAGATTAAAAACACAAATAAAAGCAATAAGATAGTCGCCCCAACAAATCCCATTTCTTCGTTGAGATTCGAAAAAATGAAGTCCGTATGTCCATCCGGCAAAAAGCCAAATTTCTGCAAACCCTGACCCAACCCGCGTCCCCATAATCCGCCAGAGCCAATAGCAATGAGCGATTCGCGGATTTGATATCCATCACCTAACTGGTTTTGTTCCGGATGCAAAAACACCAAAATCCTAACCAACTGATGATTATGTTTGATAATTTCATAAATCGCAACTGGAATTGTTAGTGGAATAATTGAAAATAAATGCACTTTTCGCATCCCGGCAACCAAACAGAGCATCCAACCCAACATTACCAATAAGACAGCTGTGCCTAAATCCGGTTCTTTCACTACCAATGCAGAAATGGTTACCATGACACAAATAATCGGTAAAAAACCCGTTTTGAAATTGGTAATCTGTTTTTCCGGTTTTCGGCTTAACACATCTGCCATGTAAATTAATAATACAATTTTTGCGAATTCCGAGGGCTGGAATTGGATGGAGGAAAATCCAATCCAACGAGCCGCACCATTTTTTACTTTCCCGATATGCGGGATAAAAACACAAATTAATAAACATGCGGCAATAAATAAAAGAAGTTTGCTATTCCTGCGCAAACTTTGGTAATCCTTCTGCATAATCCATAACATCCCCAGTAAACCAATCGCCATCCATATCGCCTGCCGGATTAAAAAATAATAGGCATTCCCATATTTTTGTCCAGCATAATACATGGATGAACTCATCACCATCACCAGTCCAAAAATCAAAAGAACCATAATGGCAAAAAAGATATAGGCTTGACTGCGGGTTTTTAATTGAATCATACTAATTTATTTACCGCCTTTTTAAACATTCGTCCTCTCTCTTCAAAATCGGTAAACATATCGTAACTGGAACAAGCCGGTGACAAGAGGATGGTATCTCCTTTTTGACCAATTTCCCTTGCCAAACGCACGGCATCTTCCATTGAAATTGCATCTGTAATTTTGCATGATCCATTCAATGCGTTTCTGATTTTTTCTTTTGCCTTACCAATCAAAATTAATTGTTTAACTTTTTCTTTTATCAGTGGTTGTAGTGGAACGTAATCGCTGCCTTTATCTTTTCCGCCGGCTATTAAAATAATCGGAGAAACCATGGATGTTAATGCCGTTTGAACAGCTGTCACTGTCGTCGCTTTAGAATCATTGAAATATTTCACTCCGTCCAATTCACGTACAAATTCCAACCGATGTTCCACGCCGGGAAATGCAGTCATCGCCTTTTTCATTTTAGCCGGTTCAATCCCGCAACAAGCAACAATGGCTGTTGCGGCCAACGCATTTTCTAAATTATGTTGACCGGGCAATTTTAAATCCTGTGCACCACATACGACAGCATCTTTCCCGTCATGCCGGAATACAATTGAATTATCTTTTACCATCGCTCCAGTTTGTACTTCACTTTTTCTTGAAAAATAGATAGCCTTTGAATTTAAATGATGGATACGCTTCGTTGATTCCAAATCATCTTCATTTAAAACTGTAAAATCATCGACACTTTGAAACTTGAAAATCCGCAATTTTGCGTTCACATAGTCGTCCATATTCTTGTATCGATCCAGGTGATTGGGAGTAATATTCAAAATGGCGGCTACTTTCGGTCGGAAAGTTTCTACAGTTTCCAATTGAAAACTGCTGATTTCTGCCACAACAATCCCGTCTTTGGGAATATCTTTAACCGCGGTACATAATGGATAACCAATATTCCCGGCGACTATCACCGGCCCGTTCCATGTTGACTTGAGAATATCTCCAACCAGACTGGTGGTCGTTGTTTTTCCATTTGACCCGGTAATGGCAACGATTGGCGCCTTGCAGACCTGATACGCTAATTCAACTTCTCCAATAACCGGAATATTCTCTTTTTTTGCTTCAACCATTGCAGGAATATCGGATGGAATTCCTGGACTGAGAATCACCATATCCGCATCATGAATATCTTTGATCTGGTCCGACGAGGTGGATACTTCAATATCCCGGCTAACCAATTGATTAATAAAATCATTCAGTTTTTCTTTGGGTTTAACGTCGCTTATCCTCACTTTTGCACCTAAGCCATAAAGAAGGTTCGCTGACGCAACTCCGCTTCGTGCCAAACCGAGTACTGTAATTTTCTTATTTTTAACATTTAACATCGTCTCACCGTACTTTTAATGTTCCCAAACCCAACATGGCCAAAATTGCCGACACTATCCAAAATCGAATGATGATTTTCGATTCATGTAACCCGGCTCTTTCAAAATGATGGTGTAAAGGGGACATGAGAAAGACTCGTTTCCCGCGTAATTTAAAGGATGTTACCTGGATAATTACAGAAAATGCTTCCATAACAAATACTCCTCCCACAATCACCAATGACATTTCCTGTTTAATTAGGAGTGCGATGACTCCTAAAATTCCACCCAATGCCAACGAACCTGTATCCCCCATGAAAACCTGTGCGGGATGAGAATTAAACCAAAGAAAACCCAATGCCGCGCCTACCAAAGCGGCGATTATCACAGTCAACTCACCTGCACCAGAGACATAAGGAATATCTAAATAGGCGGTATAATCCACTCGACCCACAATATAGGTCATAACAACGTATGCTAGTGCACTGGTTGTTACACAGCCGATGGCTAATCCATCCAATCCATCGGTTAAATTCACAGCGTTTGAAGTCCCCACAATAACGAGCATTACAAATGGAATATAAAACCAGCCTAAATCCGGATGAAGCTTTTTGAAAAAAGGGAAAAATACTTCCTCTGAATTATGTGGCAAAATAGGATAATAATGAAGATAAACCCCAACTGCCAAACCTAAAAGTAGCTGACCGGCAAATTTGGTAGCGGCGGTTAATCCTTCCGAGCGCCGCATGGCTAATTTAATATAATCATCAATAAATCCCACCATACCCAACCAAAGAGTCACAATGATGGTAAGAACAACCAACCGATTCGTTAAATCTGCAAGGAGCAAGACAGGGATTAGAAAAGAGATCAATATTAATATTCCACCCATGGTCGGTGTCCCGGATTTTCCACTGTGCATTTGGCTCAAATCCGGCCCCTTTGATGGATCGATTTTGCGGATATATTGTCCAATCTTCAATTGGCGCAACCGTTCAATCACTTTAGGCCCAAGAATAATACCAATCAATAAGGCGATAAATGCACCGATCGTCGCTCGAAAGGTTATATACCGAAATAAGTTGAATCCAGGAAAATGATACATTTTCATCAGATATTTTGTAACCAACAAATAAACCATATATATTTCTTAACCTATAGTATTTCCAAATTGTTTGCCAAGTGATTCAACAATAGTTTCTAGTTTCATTTTTCGTGATCCCTTAAACAACACCAAATCTCCCGATTGAATCACCTTATTTAAAATATCCTGTACTTCGTTATTTTCGTCACACGCATAAATATTTTTGCTATTAAAGCCATTCTGCTTGGCTTCCTGGGCAATATATTTCGCCATATTCCCAATCGTTATAAGATGACTTAATCCGCAATCGGCTGCGATTTTCCCAATATTCCGATGCATCCTAATACTTGACTCTCCCAATTCCAACATATCTGCTAAAACGGCGATTTTTTTCCCTTTGCTCGGTAATTTCTGTAATGTATCCAAGGCTGCACACATGGATTTGGGATTGGCATTATAGGCATCATTAATTACCATAACCCCGCCAATTGAAATAATTTGCATTCTCATTTTTTCAAGCTTTACTTTCTTTAATCCCTCTTTAATCATTGTGATATCTTGATCTATCTGCCACACGGCAGCGACGGAAGCTAAGGCATTCGATATTTGATGTTCACCCAAAACCGGCAAATGAACTTTTTCTTTTCCCTTTGGTGTTGTTAAAGTAAATTCCAATCCATAGGGATTGGTAACAAATTGAATATCGCTGGCAGAAAAATCAGCTCTGGAGGATTTCAATCCAAAGAAAACCGGTTTTGCTTTGGTTCGATGGGCAAACTCACGGACTCTCGAATCATCCGCATTTAAAACAGCCGTGTTCATATCCGTCATTGATTCAACAAGTTCATATTTCGCTTTGGCGATATTCTCCAAAGAACCGAAAAATTCGATATGTGCTTCTGCTACATTGGTTACCACACCAATATCCGGCGGTATAATGGATACCATCCTGCGAATTTCACCATAATTATTCATTCCCATTTCTAATACTGTGGCTTGATGTCCTTTGTTCAATTTAAATAATGTCAAAGGTAATCCGATATCATTATTAAAACTGCCTTCACTTTTTAATACATTATATTTTGTACCAAGTATGGATGCCGTCATTTCTTTGGTGGATGTTTTTCCATTACTTCCGGTAATCGCAATCACTGGCAGATGGAAACGTTGTCGGTAATATTTTGCCAATTCACCCATGGCATATTTTGCATTTTCCACTTCAATGATAGCCGCCTTATTTTGATTTTTAACTTTTTCAGCTTTACCAGATTCTACAAAAGAACCTACGGCTCCTCGATCCAAAGCATTTTGTATAAAGTCATGGCCATCAAAATTCTCCCCTTTGATCGGAACAAAAAACTCACCTGCATTGATTTTTCGGCTATCTGTGCTAATTCCAGAAATCATTGTATTGGGATTTCCTGACATCAATTTTCCTTTTGTCATTTCACAAATTTCTCTAATTTGTAGTGGTTCCAATTTTTGTATTTCCTACAATTTCATCTATGTATTTCGCTGCGGTTTCAGTATCATCAAAATGAATTGTCCGGTCTGCAAAAACTTGATAATTTTCATGACCTTTTCCAGCAATAACTACCGTATCTCCCGCTTGTGCAGATTGAATCGCTACTTTGATCGCTTCCCCCCGATCCAAAATGATCTTGTAACGATTTTCTACTTGAGGGACACGCTTTACGCCAATTTCAATATCCAGTGCAATCAATGTTGGATCTTCGCTGCGGGGATTATCGGAAGTGATAATTAATTCATCCGCCAATTTCGCCGCCGCCTCTCCCATTAACGGTCTCTTTCCCCGGTCCCGGTCTCCTCCCGCACCAAATACTACAATGATTTTTCCTTTCGATATTTGACGCGCCCCTTTTAATAAATTAATTAAAGCATCATCAGTATGCGCGTAATCCACAATAACCATAAAACCCTGACCCCGATAGATGGACTGGAATCTACCGGGTACTGATTCTAAAGTTTCCAGTCCTTCTTTTATTTTTTCTAAAGAAATATCCATTGCAAGACTGACGGCGACAGCCGCAAGAGCATTATACACATTAAAGACTCCTGCTAATTTTAAGGAGATGATTATATTCCCTTTGGGAGTCCATAACATAAATTGTAATCCTTGCGAACCGGCATCAACAGTTTCCGCACGCACTTCCGCTTTGGCATTCATTCCATAAGTGACTACGGGTACAGTGGACGCCTTCATCACTGTTTCAAAATGGGCATCATCCATATTAATAATTGATTTCTTAGGAAACCCTTTATCAAAATCATGTCCAATTTTGGAAAACAACAGACATTTTGCTTCCAAATATTTTTCCATTGTTTCGTGAAAGTCCAAATGATCCCGCGTGATATGTGTAAAAATAGCATAATCAAAATCAACAGTGTCAACACGCCCCTGAGCCAATGCGTGGGATGACACTTCCATTACGAGATGACTGCAACCGAACTTAACCATCTGTGACATTAGCTCATTCAATTCCAAAGAAGAGGGAGTCGTATTACGCGCATCTATTACATTGCCTGCATATCTATAATTTACAGTCCCCACAACTCCTGGATAGCAACCCGCAGATTTCAAAATGGACTCAATCATATATGTGGTTGTCGTTTTCCCATTTGTGCCTGTAATTCCGATTACTTTCATTTTACGAGAAGGATGATCATAAAAGGATGTAGTAAGAATTGCTTCTGTTTTACGCGCATTAGAAACTATGATTTGTGGAATTTTGCCCAATTTATCTAATGGTCGCTGCACCACCAAGGCAACCGCGCCGGACTGAACGGCTTTCTCCGCAAAATCGTGACCATCCTGCTTAAATCCCGAGATGCAAATAAATAAATTGCCCGGTTGAATAACGCGGGTATCATGAGAAATACCCGTGATTACAGGATCGTAGGTATCTCCAATACGTTTTAAATCCGACAATTCTTTTGTCAAATCAGATAATTTTTTAACCACTTTTAATCCGCCGCCGTTTTGGAATTTAATGGTAATGAAGGGGTATATATTGTTGAACCTAACACAATTTGACAATTATCACCCGGTGCGATTTTACTTCCCGCTTTTGGATTTTGCTCTACAACCACACCACTGCCTTTATAGGATATATTTAGTTCTCTTTGAGACAATAAAACCATTGCTGCTCGTTTACTCAATCCCTTTAAATCCGGCATAGAATTTAAATCTATTGTAGGAACTTCCGGTTTTGTTTCTTTATTATCTTTATAAACCACTGTATGGATTTCATTGACATTAGATATCGCCGATCCAGTATTCGGTAATGCTTGTGCGATTGGCATCAGTTCCGGCATTTTAGGATATATCTTCAGTTGACTTAATGACGCTTCCGCAATATTGCGAAATGCCGGAGCCGCAACAGTTGCGCCATAATATCCACCCTGGCTTGGCTGGCTAATAAACACGCCAATAACCAACCGCGGTGACTCCACAGGTAAAAATCCAATAAAAGAAGATAAATATTTCCCCTTAATATATCCCCGTCCTCCTTCAATGGGAACTTGTGCAGTTCCGGTTTTGCCGGCCACTCGATAGTTCGGTATAGCCGCTGCTTTCCCCGTTCCCCGCAAGACGACCCCTTCCATAATTTCCGCCATTGTTGTGGCCGTCGTATAACTGATGACTCGTCGGATTTCCTCAGGTTTATATTCCTTCACCAATTTATTTTGTGAATTATAAACCGCTTTTACGATATGTGGTTTCATTAGAACTCCGCCATTGGCAATTACACTGACCGCAGAGGCCATTTGAATTGCACTCACCGATATACTTTGTCCAAAGGATACCCGTGACGTTAATAGCGGCGTCCAAGAGGATATAGGAGCTACCAATCCCGGTGTTTCTCCAGGTAATTCAATTCCTGTCGTACTCCCAAAACCGAATTTTTTGGTATAGTCATATAGAACTCGAGGATTCATTCTCTGTGCGACTTGGTGGATACCGATATTGCTGGATACTTCTATAATTTGCGGGAAGGTTAACATTCCGTAAGGATGGGAATCCCGTAAAACTTTCCCGGCGAACGAAATTTTACCGTTATGCCCATCAAAAGTATCCGTCAACTTCACCACATTTTCTTCCAGTGCCGCGGCGGCTGTAAAAATTTTAAAGGTGGACCCTGGTTCAACCGCTGATTCGACCGCCCGGTTAACGGCTACATTTTTCCATTCATCCTTGGGCACATGCTGAAAATTATCTGGATCATATTTGGGGTAACTCGCTAAAGCTAATATTTCTCCGGTCCTTGGGTCCATCACAATAACAAATCCATTTTTTGCTTTATATTTGTCAATGGTCTCCGCCAACTCAGACTCTGCAACATGTTGAATGGTTTCATCCAGGGTCAAATATAATTGGTCCCCCACAGTAGATAAAAACACATTGTCATCTATCGGAGTGAGCGGATGACCGGAACGATCCTGCAAACTCGACGCATATCCAAAGTTCCCGCCAACCTGTTCCTGATGCATAAACTCCGATCCGCCAAGAGCTTTGTCCGCTCCCCAACCGGTGGACTCAAGCATCCTATTCGGATAACCTAACCCTACCGGACCCAGCACGTGACATGCCAATTCATGATTAGGGTATATCCGCTTAGATACAGGTTCTAACGATAATTCATTGCGGAGATTATACTTCTTTTGTATTTGAGCAATCTGTTCGGATTGTTCCACACTGATTTCCTTATTTAAAACCAGCCAGGATTTGTTTGTATCTTGTGTCAAAGTATCCAATAGTGTCTTAGAAGACATATTTAAAAGGGAAGACAATTCATTCGCTAAAATGACATCTAAATCTTTTTTAATCGACTTTTTTATTTTTTCAGCGGATATTTTCTGTAATGCAATATCTTTGGGAGAAGCAATTAAAGCAAAGAAATCCACACTGGTTGCCAAAGGGTTTCCATTCCGGTCATAGATCCAACCGCGTTTGGGTTCAATGACTTCTTTACGGATATGCTGATCCGTGGCTTCTTTTTGAAATTTTTCATACGACACGCATTGAAGACTATAAAGACGCAACTCCACAATCCCTAAAAAGCACAAAAATAACCCGAAAAAAATGGTTATTCTGACACGGTGTTTTGTTGTTGTTTGGTGTACAGAAGTTGTTGAACGTTCGTTCATGCCTTATGCCTTTTCTTTTTCAAACAATGGAATTCCTCCTGTTACAATCATTAAATAGGAATACTGTATTCCCCACAATTTTTATTCAATCCACCTCTCACCATCCTCTGCCAATTATTGAATTGTTGCTTTTGCTTCCGCCTGTGAACCGAAGGCAAAGAGTTTTGTCCACAAGGATAATTTCTCGTTGCCGCTGGACGCATTTGCTTGTTTCACATCAGCAACCGGTTTTACTTCTGCGGCCCATGGGGCTGAATAGACCTGCGCCAACTGTTTGTCTTGGGGTGAAATCATTCCCATTGCCAACGCTAACCGCTGTATCCTTGCCGGTTCTTCTAGTCCAGCGACCTGCTGGACTAAATCTCTCTGCACATTTTGCAAATGTAAATAATCCCTTTGCGCCACAGCCAAATCACTAGATGTTTGGGTCATCTTGGTTTGAATCTGGAGATAAATTAATGCATATAAAAAAATAAGTCCCAAAATTTCTACTGATTTCCTAACTTTGGCTCCATCCACTCGCGCGGGCATTCGAGACGCGCGACCCCGTTGAATCCTTTCTAAATCGTTATAAATTATGGCTCGTGACATTTAATCACCTCCTGATTGTGATGTGTGTTTAATTTTTTTCAGCAACACGAAATTTCGCGCTACGCGAACGCGGATTATCCTTAATCTCATCTTCTTTTGCGCAAATTGGTTTGCGGGTAATCAATTTCAATTTCGGTACACGGGGGCAAATACATAATTCCGGTACACGTCCGCAAACACATTCACCCGCCAATTTACGAAATGCCGTTTTGACCAAACGATCTTCCAAGGAATGAAAACTGATAATTCCCACCCTGCCACCGGGCTTGAGACAATCCACTACATCGTTTAAGAATAATTCTAAACTTTCCAGTTCTTGATTCACGGCAATACGCAATGCTTGAAAAGTTCTAGTGGCAGGATGAATTTTATTTTTCGTTCGATACCCTGTCCCACGGACCGCGTCTTCAATAACTTCCACTAATTGTTGCGTTGTCTCAATCCGATTCAGTTTCCGGGTTTCCACAATTCTTTTGGCAATTCGACGTGAATATCTTTCTTCTCCATATTGATAAATCGTATTTGCCAAATCTTCTTCACTCCATTGGTTGACAATATCTGCCGCCGTAATTCCGCGGCTTTGGTCCATCCGCATATCTAGGAAGCCGGGAGTTCCCATGAAGGCGAACCCCCGGATATGGAGGGCAAGTTGATAACTCGATATACCCAAATCCAAAAATATCTTGTCGACTTTCGGATAACCGACTTCTTTTAATACAGTTTTTAAATGGCGAAAATCACTATGTATGAATTCTTTTTTCGACGGTGTGTCTTGTAAATTGGTTTTGGCGATTTCCAGGGATTCCGCGTCTTTATCCAACCCTATGAAGACCCCCGATGGTTGAATTTGTTCAACTACGGACAACGCAGCCCCGCCCAACCCGAGAGTGGCATCGACATACAAATCCCCTCCTTTCGGAAATAATTCCTGCAACATTTCACGAAGCAGAACGGGTTTGTGAGCGGGACGCGTTGTCCCCTGCATAAAGGCTAACCTCACCAATAAGAATTTATTTTTTCTAGCACAAGGAATCATCGGGATATTTCGTAAAACTCTTCATGGCTTCATATAAACTTGGATACATTTCCAACACCTGGTTGGCACCAAATCGCTTAAAGGGTTCTTTGACATTTGACGGTAGTCCTGCCAACTTAATATCGCCTTGAAATTGGCGCAATACTCGTTTAAGACCAAGAATTTTGCCCACGGCTGGCCAATCCACTTTATCTACGGCTTCCGCTTGTAAAACGATTTGCGAGTGACCCTGGGACAATAAATTCATCACCCGGTTTTCCACCGCGCGAATTGTATATTCATTTAAAACTCGGTCTAAATTGAGAATTTGTATATCGCTCATTCGGTCCCTTTCTCCGGTGCCATGGTTCCAGAAAAGTGAGGTGCCATGGAACGGGCGATCTCATTTACATTCGTTCTTGACTTTTCCATTTGCCTCTGCCAATTTTCAGGAGACCATAATTGAATCCGGTACATGGCTCCCACGATAACAACATCTTTATTGATTTGGGCATGCTCTTGTAATAAATGTTTCGGGATTAAAATTCGACCCAGTTTATCCAAGGTATCATCATGTCCGCTGCTGTAAAAGGTATTTTGGAATGTTTGAAAGTCCGGCTCAAAAGGAGAGATAGGGGCGAGCTTGTTAGTAATTAGTTCAAAACTAGAAAGTGGATAGACCCATAAGCAATTATCTGTTCCACGTGTAACAACGACCTGGCCTTCTTCTTCCTGAATAATCCGGGTCGCAAATTTTTTGGGGATACTTAAACGACCTTTGTGGTCTATGCTGTAATAAAACTCACCACGAAAATTGTTTATCACTTGCTCATTTCCCCTTTTATTACTTTTTATTTCCCACTATTATCCACTTTTTACTACCAAGTGAGTATAATAGCTATTTTTCTACTTGTCAAGCGAAAAATATAATTTTTTTAAGAAATTATTTTTGGTTAACTATGATGACTACAATCTGTTGTGGTTCAAGTAGAAAGAAACCGCAATTTATTGTGGTTAGAACTTATTTTTTTAACTAAATTCTTTAAAATTACACTAATTGGTGATTCTTTATACGGTTTGGAATGATGAAAAACGATTTTCTTCATCCCAATTCTATGTCAAAAGTGATAGAATGGATTGACATAAATTTAAAATCTGCTATAACAGATAGTCTAAAATTCTTAATTTATAGGAGGTAAGAATGCTATTTACTATGGCAAAAGTGTGTTTTATTCTGTCAATCATTATGTTATTTTTGAGTATGATTACCCGGTTTTTAGGATATGGGACAAAGCAAGGTGGTGCGCCGTGGGCATTTGGAATCACACCGGATGCCTATCTACGCTTTGCCAATACATTAGTATTGTATACAATTGCCCTTGGTTTAATGTATTGGATTAAAATCCATTCTATTGGATAAATCGGATAACTTTAATAAAATCAAAGGAAGGAAAAGTTTTTGCCAAATGGTAAAAACTTCCTAAGTTTATGTCAAAACCAAAATTTTATATCACAACACCTATCTTTTATGTAAATGCCGATCCACATATTGGACACGCCTATACCAGTATAGCCTGCGATGCGATGGCAAGGCATAAGCGGTTAGATGGGTATGACGTTTTCTTTCTGACTGGTGTAGACGAACACGGGCAAAAAGTTGAACTGGCAGCACGCGAAGAAGGAATCACACCCCAGGAATTTGTAGATCGGTTATCTCTCCGATTCAAGGAAATGAAACAAAAATTGAATCTGACCAATGATGATTTTATTCGGACAACGGAAGAGAGGCATCGTAAAGGGGTTCAGACACTTTATAATAAGAGTTCTGAAAAAGGCGATGTCTATAAGGGAGATTACGAAGGATGGTATTGCGTCCCCGATGAAACTTTTTTCCCCGAACCACAATTAGGTCCAAATAAAACCTGTCCGGTATGTGGCCGTCCCGTTGAGAAACTGAAAGAAGAAACTATTTTCTTCAAACTTTCACAATACAAAGACTGGTTTTTAAAATATGTTCAAGAAAATCCTTCCGTCTTTCAACCGGAATCACGGAAAAATGAAGTCGTACAATTTGTAAAAGGGGAATTACGTGATTTATCCATTACACGTTCTTCCATCAAATGGGGGATTCCCGTTCCCAATGAACCGAATCATGTTTTCTATGTGTGGTTTGACGCATTGATTAATTATCTTTCCGCCGTAGGTTATGGCACAGACGAAAAAAGATTCAAAGAATGGTGGGGGAATCCGGAGACGGAAATTGTTCATGTAGTTGGGAAAGAGATCTTTCGATTTCATTCTCTCATTTGGTATTCCATGCTGGAGTCCGCAGGATTACGAAAACCCAGTAAAGTATTTGGACATGGTTGGTGGACAGCCAATGGACAGAAAATCAGTAAGTCTACCGGCAATGTGATTGACCCTTTTGCGCTCTGCGAAAAATATGGGATTGATGCGATACGTTATTTTCTCTTACGTGAAATACCCTTTGGAGTGGACGGGGACTATAGTGAAAAGGCTTTAATTGGACGATTTGATAGTGATTTGGCAAATGATTTGGGGAATCTATTAAACCGTACATTAAATATGCTGGAAAAATATTGCAATGCGGCAATCCCTGAAAAACCGAAGGGTGAACCGGAAATACCAATTCAAGAAGTCATTAATGATGTTAAAAATCATTTCAATAATTTGGCATTCAATGCGGCGCTCTCACGAATCTGGGACCCTGTGAAACAAGGAAATAAATATGTTGACCAGTCCGCTCCCTGGACTCATTTTAAGCAAGGAAATCTGGAAAGAGTTGGTGCGATTTTGTACACCACTCTTGAAACGATACGCATTGTTGCTGTATTGCTATCTCCCGTCATGCCGGAAACCGCGCAAAAAATCTGGTATCAATTGGGAATAGATGAAAAGATTGCAGAGCGCGGGTATGACTCCATCAAAATATGGGGTGGGCTGACGCCTGGATTAAAAACCCGGAGAGGTGAACCCTTATTTCCACGAATCCAAACCAAGGAAATAAAATGATGGCTGAGTTGGATTCATTGAAGGATATCGTTGTTAAAAAAGTGGATGAGCTTGCCGAAGAATTAAAATCACTGAGTATCAAAATTCATCAAAATCCCGAATTGGCTTTCAAAGAAGAAAAAGCAGCCATGTGGCTGACGGAATTCCTCACCAAATACGGGTTTCAAACAGAAAAGGGGATTGGAAATTTACCGACGGCTTTTCGTGCTGTTGCCAAGGGAAAAAATACAAGACCTGCCGTTGCGCTATTAGCAGAATATGACGCCCTACCCGGTTTGGGACATGCATGTGGACATAATATTATGGCGACGGCGGGACCGGGGGCGGCGATTGCCGTAAAATTAGCGTTGTCAGAATTGCCCGGCACGATTATTGTCATCGGAACACCCGCGGAAGAAAATGGTGGTGGAAAAGTTCTATTGGCGAAAAAAGGTGTTTTCAAAAATCTCGATGCCGCTATGATTGTCCATCCGTCAAATACTTATGAAGTTAATTACAAGTCCATCGCATGCCAGACATTTCGTGTAGAGTTTTTCGGGAAATCGGCAC
The DNA here is from genome assembly GCA_963768165.1 of uncultured bacterium. Classification (GTDB taxonomy): domain Bacteria; phylum UBP4; class UBA4092; order UBA4092; family UBA4092; genus CAVYHJ01. The sequence goes on from CAVYHJ010000026.1 coordinate 875,256, forward strand.
ACGCCGCGGCGGCGCCGGAAAATGGAATTAATGCACTGGACGCCATGATTGCCAGTTTCAATATGATTAATGCCTTACGCCAGCATGTAAAACCGGACGTGCGGATTCATGGAATCATCACTCATGGCGGTGAAGCATCGAACATCGTTCCCAATTATACCAAAGGGGAATTTACCATCCGTTCCACCGACGACAATTACATGGACCAACTTCAAGAAAGAGTTCTCACTATTTTCAAAGCGGCGGCTTCTGCCACCGGATGTACCGTCAAATTTGATTTTAATGAAGCGCGTTACGCAACCATGCAGACCAATCAGGCACTGGCTAACGCCTTTGGCAATAATTTTCGGAAATTAGGATTGCCTGTGCAAGAGCGAGATCCAAAACGGGGAATGGGCTCTTCGGACATGGGGAACGTCAGCCATGAAACGGCAGCGATTCACCCCTATGTAAAAATTGCGGAATCGGATGTGGCAGGCCATACCCCGGAATTTTGCCAGGCGGCAGTTTCGGAAATGGGTCATAAGGGATTATTGGATGCGGCTAAAGCGATGGCAATGACGACTCTGGATATATTTTACGATGAGAATTTGAGAAAAGAAATTCAGGATGAGTTTGAGAAAAACGTCACACCGTTAGTCTACGACAAATAAACAATTACGGTCCAAAGCGAACGATAAATCCGGGACTGACCGTACCGTTGGTTGGATCGTAATCATTCTCCGTAATACCGACTTGTCCTTCCAACGTACCATTCCTTGTTAGACTGGGTCCATAACTTGCTAACCGCCATGCTTCATTTGGAAACTCCGTTATCCAGTTGGGTAAGTAAGGGAACATACCGCCAAAACCAATAAAATCGACATCCGCCGGGTTGGAAGTAAAATAAACATATGTATTCTGATGTTCCACACTCCAGACATCTGAACCGGGATTAAATCCGTCCAGTGGAATGGTGGATATATACGCTATTGGTGAACTCAATTGCAATATCCTAATCAAGTACCACGGTTCAAAATCAGGCGTTCCCCAACCAGTCGCGCTCAACCCGGTGGAGGGATGAAACACTTCAGGATACCGGTCATTGTCTATTTCATAGGATTCCAGAGCAGTCGCCAAGGTTTGCATTTCCGCTTTTGCCCGGCTGACTTTGGCACGAGTTTGCGCTGCCAGAAAATTAGGAATCGCTATCGCCGCTAAAATCGCAATAATCGCCACGACAATGAGTAATTCAATCAAGGTAAATCCTTTTTTATGAATATTTCTCTGCAAAAAAACAGTAAACCTTCTACTTTCTCTTTCAAATATGTAGTGTAACAATAACTAGATTCACCAGACTTTGTCAACTCTCTGCGAAAATAAAAATAGTTTCAAGTTTAAAATTTATAACTTTGGGTGAGTGGACACCAAGCGAATCACCAGCGAACATGCACCGAAGGAGGAGCGGAGGGGGACTGGAGGTGAAAATTTCACCTCCAGTCCCCCTCCAGTATAGATTCGGTATTTAAAGGGTTATGATGCGTAGAAATTACCATCCTCTGTGTCCCTTTCCTTGGTTAAGTTGCGGGAAGGGAGTGGTCTTAGTGGATTAGCGAATAATGGGTGACATGCACCCCGTCCGGTAAAAATGCGGATTGGAGAGCGGATTGCAACACCGTCTCCAACTCTTTTCCCTGAAATACTTTAATAACCATTTCTTTGGGTCGTTGATATTTATGTCCTGGCATACGCGCCTCCTTCTATTCTAAATATATTCCTTCCCCACCATTCCCACAATTTATTATATCTCAGAATAGACTAACAGAAAATAGGATACTGAAGGCGTCGGAGAAGAGAAAATTAGTTATTTTACAATTGTCTGTGCCAGCCACTAGGGCTTCTTGTATTGCCACTGTTTACCCGACGCAGTATCGTGAACTACTGACATATTTTTGGTTACAAGATTTATCAAACTTGAATCATTAAACGTTTCCCACTCCCTTGAAAATGAGATATCGGGTATAAGTTCTACGTCATAGCCTGCACCATTATTTACATCCACGGTACAAAGAGTGACGCATATTTTGTCAACATTTTTGATCTGATTTCCACAAGCCCAGACGATTCCTGAAATGTATTCAATAGATTTTCTTCTACCTACAATTCCAAGATCTTCATAGTTTTCTTTCCCCAATTCTGCTACCATGGTGAGGACAAACCTTCCATTTCCTGTCGTGTCAACATATAGTTTACCAGGTTCTATATTTACTATTTTGCAAATTTCATACCCCAATTTGCTTAATTGCTCGAAGTATTTAGAAGGCTGTTCCGACCCGCTACTTTGTATTAATGAATCAATTGTATTGCTTGCAGCACTTTTGGCAATGTTATCCTGGTGCATGCCAAAATACCAAGCTAATGATAAGATAATCGCAAAGAAAATTCCCACAGGAACGAAGAAATCCATCGCCTCTCTAAAGCTTGTTTGATCGCTCATAAAGGTATCACTTATTTTATTAATACTTGGAATTGATTTAAGGATGTGACGTTCTGGATGCATTTATTTCTTGTCTTGCACATCATGGCAGTTATGATACCAGAGGTTAGAGAAAGAATGCAAGCATCAAAACTCCTTTTGGTTAATTAATTATGGTAAAAATTATGTCCCTATGTTTACGAGTGATGTGAGAGTGTTAAATCGGTTCCTCGCATAGCAAACCAAATCGTTCCTAGGACACCGAAACCGAAGGCGGTTAGGAGGTTGGTTTGTGGGGAGATGATCCAGAGAAAACCGCTGGCGAAGGCGGCTATGGAGACGACCGTATCCCGGAATAAATAATAGAGACCGAACATGGCAGCTTTTTTATTTTCGGGAGCCAAATCCATGATGAGCGCTTTACGGGTAGGTTCGCCAAACTCTTTCAACCCCCGTAGAATAAATGCCAAAATCAAAGGCACGAAAGAATGGCAGTACATTAAAACCAAGGGGAATAAAGTAAAGTTGATAAAGGTAATGGTCACGAATATTTTCTTACCGCTCTTGTCGGCGAAGTACGCGACAGGGATATAAATTAGAACGGCGGTTGCCATTTCCACGGTACGCAAGACTCCAAACTGTTCGCCGGATACTGGGTGAGTAATGGATTTCATCGCCCAGACCACCACGAAGGCATAGGGAATCTGCTCACAGAAGCGAATCAGGATATCGGACACCAGTAGGTTGCGGAGGGAGGGGGACATTTCTTTGAACAGCTTAAAAGGATTCTTGTGTAATTCATCCTTTCTCTCGTGATGGTCGTCCGCCAACAAACGTTGCTGGAAAACAATGGCGATAAATGTCATGGCGATGGCGAGCATAAAAGCATAGCGCACACCATTAATTTTCCCATAATGGTCAACACAGAATCCGCCGATTAATGGACCAATTGCCATCGGAAACCGCCGGACGATAGAGTGCATGGTGACCCCCATGGTGCGTTTATGTTTCGGGAGAACTTTGGAGACGACATCCATCGTTGCGGGAAGAGATATGGCAGACCACGCGACATAGAATATCGCACCGACTAACAGTGCCCACCACTCCGGGAAAATCACCACGATAGAAAAACCGATAATCGCCATGATATTAAAGAAAAAGAGCGCCCGCTTGGTTCCCAGTTTATCGGAGAGATACCCGCCGGGAAAGGAATACAAGGCGGAGAGCAGATTGTCCATGCCGTTTAAAACGCCAATCGTGATAAACCCGCCGCCGACTGCGATTAGGTAAATAGGTAGGAATTGTTCCGCCATCCTCTCGCCCATTTCCACGAGAATGACCATGGACAGAATGCCGACAATCCCCCGCCGCAAGCCTAGAAAATTAACTATTCCTTTTTCTGAACTCATAATAAAATTTTTAATCCATTTATTTTAAAACGTGTCCACTATTGTACCCTACTTTACAGTTGACAGAAACAGGCAAGTATTCTACATTGGAAAGCACGGAATGAGACCGGTTTACAGAATGAATTTACGAAAATATAATATTGTACTATTCATCTCCTTTTTAATACTCTATTCACGTTCCCATGGTTTGATAACCATAGGCCATGGGCCGGTGATTGGAACAGACCATGCGGGAAATACTTATTATGAGGAATTTCAAGATTGGAATTATGGAGACTTACGCGCGTTAGATCAAAATGGACCGTCGGATATGTACTTGTATTATGACGGATATGATAATTCACGGGATATTATCGCCTTTTATTCCCGTCAGGAAGGTGCCAATTATTATTTCCGGGTTGACCTTTATGACCTAACTTCCAGCGCTGAAAACGGGTATCTGGATTTATATGTCTTAATCAATTTTAAACCCGGCGGGACCAGCCAGTTACCGAATAGCCTGGCGGGTTCAAGCGGGAGTGTGGTCACGACAGATCATCCCTGGAATTTGGCGGTGGCGGTTTATGACTCGGTCAATTATGCCGTTTTCTTAAGTCCGAGTTCCACTATTAATTCAACCTATTTAGGTTCCTACTTTAATAACCAATTAGACGCCGTTGAATTTGGTATCAGTACCACCGCTCTTGCCATGGCAGGATGGAACGGAACTGATACCCTTTACTTCCAGGTGTTAAGCGCCAAGGATGAAACTAATCCATACTATATAACCGATGCGATTGGGGACGATGACCGGGGCTTTTCCGCGCCACACGCTTTACATGGAGCGTTTGCGTCAAATGCCTCAACAGGACGGGCAAAGTATGCCGCCATTGCCCACGGGAATCAATCTATTAATCAAGCCAGCGGGATTCAAACACAAATTTGGGACCCTACCACGGTGAATAAAACCGGTTACATCCGCACATTGGATACATTCGAAATTTTTAAGCAACCCTTGAATATTCATCCCAGCGGGTCGTTTCTGGTAGCGTGCAATTGGGCGAAGTCATCCGTGGGTTCGTCCGACCCCTCGGACGGACCGACCTTCCTAAACAATATTAAACAATTTATTAATCCCGCGCAAACAACTCCGGCAGGATCCATCATTGGAGGAGTATTCGCGGAACAAATCATGCCCTATTTCGAGGGTGCGGCGAATACCACGTCCATGGCTCTATTTAATGAAGTTTCCCAAAATATTCTGGGACAGAGTATATCCAATATGAGTGTCATGCATGTGCCGGAACGGGTGATACGGAGTTATCCCACGGGGCTAAGCCCGTTGACCGGATTTACCTTCGCGGATATAACCGCTGGTGGGTTTCAAGCCACCTATTTGGATGAAGTGAGTCATTTACATTGGTGGTTCTACGCCGGGGAATCGGTATACGGCTGGTCGGGATATCAGGGAAATTTCGATACCACTTATCAGCACAAGATTCATAAGATAAATGGTGTGTATTGTTTCATGATCAATGATAGGGAAGACCAGGAGAAATTTGGTCCCTATGATAACGGATTAAATTTGGATACGCGATATACTTTGCTGAATAAGGCAATGCAATCGGATCAGGCGCAATTAACCCTGGTGTTTGATGATTGGGAAGCGTATGCGGGGAAATCCTTTGACCCGATTTCCGGACAGTCATCGGAAAACAACAACCAGATGCAGTACCAAGAAACCTTGCGGTGGATTGCCAATCACCCGTGGATTGAAGTAGTAAATCTGAAAGATATTTTATCGAGAGCGCTGGATTCCACTAATCCGCAATATAATCCCACGTGGATTATTGACCACGGGACATCCACGACTCTTTCGATTCAAACCTATGAGTGGTTGAAGCATGCCTCCGAGGAATCTTTTCACAACTGGTTTTACGACAGTAACGCGGGGGTTACCGGAAATGAACAGAATTTTTATGGCCTGGTTCCCGTGGTTTTAGGTCCCCAGGGAAATTATTGGAATCGAGGGATAGGCGGAAATCCTTCGTCTCCGTCACTCTATGATGGACCGTCTATTCCCAGCGGAAAAACCATCGGAGATTTGAATTCACCCAATACTTTATTCCATGATACGTGGGCGGAGTTAACGGCGGCACCGGAAAATAGTCTCAAGAAATTGGCGGAATATGAATATATGGCGATGATTTACGAAACGGCGTGGCATGAAGAAGATAATGGGAATTATTCCAACACCACTTATCAAAACCCATTCCCCGACCCGGATGTGACCTGGGATGGCGTGAATACCTGGGAACTGCAACTGGCCAATCACGTGCGGAATGTCGGTGTATTGGTAGACGCTGCCAATTGGGTCAATGATTGTAACTTGGGAAGTCAGAGTTCCACTACGCAGATTATTTTTGAAGATTTGAATCAAGAGGGGCAGAATCAATATGTCATGAAGAATAATCATGTGTACGCGTGTTTCGAGAAATATGGCGGCAGGATGGTGAATGCGTTTATCTATGATTCCTCAACACAGGATGCGATTTCAGTCATTGGTTCACCCGCATCCGATCCCTCCGCGCCAGGAGAAGAGGAATATACGGGAACGGCGGCCAACCGATGTTCCGCGCTTAAAGATATGAATAATGGATATTACGCAGACACCACGTACACGGTATCTACCGCGTCTACATCCTTGATTCTTACATCCATAGATGGAAAAATTAGCAAGACCGTTAATCTGGCAAATGGAGCGGATATGTTCAACGTGACCTATAACCAAAGTCTCAGCGGGTCTCTGTATGTCCGTGTGGGTGCATCACCTAATAATTTGGATTTGATATTAAACGGAAGAACCCATCTCTCGGACGATTCGACAGCACATTATTATGGTGTGAAGAATTCCCAGGGCGGAGCAGTGTATGTCACATTAAATGGGGGAGCAACCTATAACCCAACACCGTTGTATTCCGGTTACCAAAATCGTAATATCGCCTTGACCGAAGAAATCGAAATCTTCGGCTCCAATACTTTTTCCTTCAATATCCTATTCAGTCCCTCCGAAGTGCCGGTCAGGGATTGGTGGTTGTATTAAATACTTTTTTTCTAATTTCGCGTGCTAAAGAATCAATATAGAGAAAGTATTCTGGAGCGTCATTCGCTGCCATTATAACCTGAATTATTCCTTGACCAATAATCAAATCAGATATTTTGGGATCACCAATTTCATCAATCTTAAATTCATTGTTTTCCAACTTAATACCTGTTACAGGTATTCTACTATCACCGAAAGTTTTCTTTTTATCTGAATGGCTATATGCATTTCGAAACTTTTCTCTAAACTCATGTAACTTCTTTTTCTGTTCCTTTGTTATCAATCCCAAAGTACATGCATGATCAATTGTCTTATTTAAATTTTTATCTCCGTATGATTCTAAACCTGGCTTATATTTTTTCTTAACAGAAGTTATTATTCCCTCTTGCTGCACTTGATCAATTTTTTCTTTATCAGAATCATTAATTATCAAAGCATTCTTAAGTAAACTTTCAAGAAAATGATTGGTTAGTGTAATAGCAGCCTGACAAAATCCAAAAATAATACAAAGACAAATTTCATGTCTTAACGGGTCTAACTCTGGCCAGTCATATCGGTTCTTATATGCGTCACGCACAGTAGGATAATAACGTTTAATAAATGTTATTCTTGAATTAATTATTTTATTAGCTTCATCAGTTAATATCTCAATATTCCTAATAGATTCTGGTAATAGGGTTTGCAATTCAGGATATTTTTCAGTTAGGCGGAAGATGTCTGCTAAATCTTTTTTGCGTTTGCTTGGTTGTCTTTGGTCATTCGTAAAGGTCTTTATTTCTCCTTGCAATACATCTTTTATTTCCGCCACTTTCATATCATATCCCATGACATTTTTTAGAGAAGAGCGCGGGATGAAGTCCTGATAGGCGGAATCGGTTTGTATTTGAATGCGTAAATCCGAGTCAGGATGGCTTAGATTAATACTGTGAGGAAATTGTTCAATGGTAAATATTGCTTTTGCTTTTTCAAGAAAACTATCCAACCGGTCGGTAACCAGCACGATATCCAAATCCAAACTGACCACCGGTTCCACATAGGCATTGACCGCCAGACCACCGATAATGCAATAATCAATTTTCAGTTCACCCAATAAATCCAGCAATAGTTGAAGAACATCCACTTTGCCATTGGTTATGGAATTCAGGAATTCTTTTTTAGTCATGGGGTATAATATCTTATATTTAGTTTTCTTTCCACCAAAAACATTGAGTATATTATCGCATGTAGTTAAACTCGTTCTTTCGCATGACTCCTTTTTTGATTCCGAATATATGTTAATATCAGTAAAAGGATTTTGTAGTTTGATGATTCGTGAAAGGAATACATTCAAATGAACCATTTATTTTCACCATTAAAATTGCGGGATATTCAATTCCGTAACCGAATTATGGTCTCACCCATGTGCCAGTATTCCAGTGTGGATGGCTATGCCAACGATTGGCACCTGGTACATTTAGGGAGTCGGGCAATTGGTGGCGCCGGCGCGGTGCTGACGGAAGCGTCCGCCGTATTACCTGAAGGCCGCATCAGTCCGGAAGATTTGGGAATATGGAGTGATGGGCATATTGAAATGCTAGTGCGCATATTTCGATTTATCGAAAAACATGGTGCCGTACCCGGAATGCAATTGGCCCATGCCGGACGTAAAGCCAGCACCAGCGCACCTTGGAACGGCGACGGATCGATTGATGAGACTGAAGGGGGATGGAAACCTATTTTCGCACCCAGTGCCATCCCCTTTGCAGAAAAATATCAAGTTCCAGTAGAACTCGATGAAAAAGGTGTCCAGCGTATTTTAGAAGCCTTCGTCAGTGCCGCACGAAGAGTACTGGAAGCGGGTGGAAAGATTGTGGAAATCCATGCCGCACATGGCTATTTGTTACATGAATTCCTTTCCCCATTAACCAATCATCGGAATGATTCCTACGGCGGTGTATTTGAAAACAGAATACGAATCCTGTGCGAGGCGGTAAAATCAGTTCGCCGTGTTTGGCCGGAAAAATATCCATTGTTCGTGCGAATTTCAGCATCCGATTGGGTGGAAGGCGGTTGGACTATTGAGGATTCTATAGCACTGGCAAAACAGATAAAACCTTTGGGAGTGGATATGATGGATTGTTCCTCCGGCGGGAATCTTCCTCATGTAAAAATCCCGGTGGGGCATGGATACCAGGTTCCCTTTGCGGAAAAGGTTCGTAAAGAATCCGGCATCCTTACAGCGGCGGTTGGAATGATTACAGAACCAGAACAGGCAGACCAAATCATAAGAAATGGACAGGCGGACATGGTATTTTTGGCACGGGAGTTATTGCGTCAACCCTATTGGCCGATTCATGCCGCACGCCAATTGGGACAAGAGATTTCCATTCCAAAACAATATAACCGAGCGTTTTAAACATACGTACCTATACGTCACACTTGATTTACTTTTAATGCTTTGCAATTCTCTTTTTGTTTTTTATTTTCTTGTGCTCCCTTTTGGTGAGTGGTCCCAATTCCTTAAAAGGAGTATTTTATTATCCTTACCCTCTCTTTGGAATTTTTTCGCTACCTTATCACTTTTTTGGGATTTACAAAAGATTTGATTTTTAAAATCATGGTACTGAACTTGGTTGAAGTATTGGGAGTCAGATTAGCTTTTTACTTCAGGATATTTATAGGATTTTCCGGCAGGTTTTAGAGATGATTATCATTCTTGGAGAAGGTGGATTCTAGAGCATAATCGATGGCTTGCTCTTCCGATAAGTTAAGTCCTTCTTCCCAGGCACTATGAAAAACAGCCTCATCCAGTTGTGAGCGGACGGCTGCTACCCGTCGATCATAATCTGTGCGATCCTCTACTGCCAACATTGCCACACACTTTTTAAATAAAGATTCGGCAGCACCGAGTAGCCGGGTGGCTCGAATTAATTGCCCTTCTCCTAAAGCTACTGCACCCAACCCTTCCAGACAAAGTGCAATGAGAATCATTGTTTGTTGTCCTCGATGGAGTACCAAACTTCTTACAAAAAATGAACGGGCATTCGCGTAATCCTTGTAATATAAGGCAACTTCGGCTTGATTGCGCAATAACCAGACCGTATTCCCGGTGTCACCAATCTCTCGAGACAAAATGAAACTCTGATGATAATAATCTGCGGCACGTTCATAATCACCCTGGTATCGGGCCAATTCGCCCAAATCGTTTAAGGAACGGATAATTCCATTTTTATATCCTAGTTTTCGACAAAAGGTCAGGTGTTCCTTATATAGATTTGTAGCTCGTTGGTAATCCTGTTGAGAGCGTGCATATTCTGCCAAACTGAAAATAGACCGAGCAATTCCATCTTTATCATCCAATTCCTTGGTGAGTTTTAATTCTTCTTCAAGTAAAGTATTGGTTTGGCTAAATTCACCTCGGAATCGGGCAATCTGTGCTAAATGATGAAGGGCTCTAGCCATAACTCTCTTATTCCCTATTTCCTGACATATCGTCAAACTTTCCTCACAAAGTGCCCAAGCATTTTCATAGTCTCCCCGAATATAAGATGCTATCCACCCCAAATCTTGTAAAATGGTGGCTATCCCGAGCTTATTACCCAATTCTCGTTGCAAGATTAAGCTTTCTTCCAGCCATACAGAACCTTGCTCTAGATCTCCCTGGCCTATAAACATATGTCCCAAATCCAGTTTAAGGTTGGCTATTTTTTCTTTATCATTTTGTTTCTGACAATGTTTAAATATTTCTTGCAATAAAGAAATAGCCCATTCTCTATCACCCTGTTGCCAGGCTAATCGTGCTGCCCAACGGGAGAGTTTAATCTGTTGTGACGAGAGTGAGTCTGTCTCCTGTTGATCAACGAGGAAAGTTTCCAACCAGGTTCGGCCTTCCTCCCAATGTCCCCGGATTTCCCAAAAAGATCCCAATGCCGCTCCCAATCTCCGACCTATGTCAACATGCCCGGATTTTTGTGCCCAGTTTAATACCGCTCGCAAATTTAAATGCTCCTGTTCCAGCCGGTCCAACCACTCCTTCTGCCGGGGACCGTTCAATTCTGATTCCGCCTGTTCCGCTAAAGCCAGATAATACTCCGCATGCCGAAGATAACATTCGTCTTCCTTCCCACTCATCGCCAATTGCTCCAAGGCATACTCACGAATGGTAGCCAACATCATAAACCGCAGTTCCTGTTTACTTAACAAACTCTTGTCTACCAAGGATTGAAGCTGGTCCTGTAAACTTGATTTTCTCTCCTCACCGACGATGCATACCGCACTAATGGCATCCAAGGTGGCTCCCCCGATGAAAACTCCCAGGTGCATGAATAATTCTTGTTCATTTTTGGATAATAACTGGTATCCCCACTCAATGGTCCCTCGCAACGTCCGTTGGCGGGTGGTCGCATTCCGTGGACCAACACTGAGAAAAGCCAGCCGGCTGACCTGGTCCAGCATTTGCTGGGGCGTGAACTCCCGAATACGTGCCGCAGCCAATTCAATGGCCAATGGCAACCCATCCAGTTTCTCACATAACTGAACCACCTTGTCCCTGTTTTCATCGGTTAAAAAATAATCGAATTGAACAGCTTGCGCACAGGTTACAAATAAATCAATCGCGGCATTCTGGGACAGCACCGGTAACTGGTAGACACTTTCCCCGGTTATTCGCAGCACTTCCCGGCTGGTGACTACCAACTTCAATCTGGGTGCCCCGTTCAATAACTCACTAAGAATCGGTACCGCAGTAATGACTTGTTCAAAACTATCAATCACCAGGAGCATATGGCGGTCCCGGAGATATTCCTTGAGGGATTCCAAAAGAGTCTTGCCAATGGTTTCTTTAATCCCTAAGTTCTGGACAATGGTCGCTGGCACCAACTGGGGTTCCATTACAGTCGCCAGGGGAATCAAATAAACCCCATCCTCAAACTCACCCAACCGCAAAGTGGCAATCTCTAAAGCCAACCGGGTCTTACCAATTCCGCCCGGTCCAATAATAGACAATAATCGACCCCGGTCTAATCGGGCATTGGCTTGGTGTAATTCAATCTCCCTACCGATAAACTCGGTCACCGCAGCCGGTAGATTATTGGGTATATTTTTTTCATGTCCTTTCAACTTTACTGCGGCATAAGTCGGGTCGATGGTCCATCCCTGAGAACCGTTTTGCTGCAACTTCCCCTGAGAAACCAATTCTTTTAAAACATATTGAATCGCACTGGGCCGACCCTGGGTTTGCTCCTGAAGCCAATGGATAAATTCATCCGGGGATTCCCAACGCAGTAAATTGCGTAAAAAAATGCGCACTCCATCAAGAGTTAAAGGTTTTAATTCAATGACTTCCCGCAAGGGAAGATCACGATGCAGTAAGGTTCGGGCCTGCCGGGGTTCGGTACTGTATGCAATAGCCTGGCATGAAAACGTTCCAAATGCCAGCCACTGCCGCAATAAGTCAAAAGTCGGGTAATCAATCCTTGGCAGGTTGTCTATTGTAATCAGCACTCCGGAATATTTCAGATCGGAGAGCCCTGTTTGGATGGCCTTCTCCAAAGCGGTTAAATCCACCGGTGGAATAATTGGTCCCAATCCTTGCGCTGTTGATAAAGTCCCGTAAGGACGGGATTGCAGGATACGATAGTCACTCAAATGAATTACCCCATATCCCAGCAGACGTGCTGTGTTGACCACTTGGGTTAAAAAACGGGTGCGGCCCATACCCGATTCTCCCTCCACGCATAATACTCCCCGGTTGGCTTTTGGTAATTGTTTAAAAAATCGTTGCAGGGTTTCAATCTCTTTCTCATGTTCAATTAATCGTGTTTCTTCATCTCCCGAAAACAAACTAGAAGGTAAGGTCTCATCATGAATCACGATCTGGCTGCGTCCCCGCCGTTTGGCAATCGACGTCCTCCGGTCGGAAACCATAAACAGGTCTTCTGTATTGAGAGCATCGTGTGGGTAACTTGCCAGACCTATGCTCAGAGATAAAGTCAGGGGTGGGTCTCCAGAAAATGGGGCGTCTCGCATCTTTTCGAGAATCCGTTGGGCAATATGAAGCGCTTCTTGGGGTTGGGTATTGGGTAATAACAGCAAAAACTCATCGCCTCCATAACGGAACAGGAAATCCGAAATGCGAATCATGTCATAGATTCGATCCGTCATCTCACGCAAAACCTGATCACCCCGCGTATGGCCATAGGCATCGTTGATACTTTTAAAATAATCCAGGTCAATAAAACAAATCGACAGAATCATCCCATATCGCTGGGCGCGATCCACCTCTTGTTTAAATAACGATTCCAGCAACTCCCGGGAATAAGCTCCGGTCAATGGATCTCGAATTAATGGATGGCTCTCCGATGAATCCGGAAGACTCTTCTCATTCGTCTTATCTTTTTCCATCATCTTTCTCGCCAGTCTGGAAGATTTTAATCAATACTCTTCTTTTTATATATAAATAATTTTGAAGGATTTGTTTAGCTATATATCTTTGGTGTCAATTGGATAACCTTGCTAAAACTATTATATACTTTACCCGTGGTTTGAATAGTCTTTAATTTTTAACAGATTGTACTGCTTTCTCCATAGGTGGGTCAAGTAGACGAATCTTTTTCTTTTTTCAAAAAGCGCCCATGAAACATTTTTTCATCGGATACCTATGGAGAACTTGATGAATCAAGCCTCTACGATGGATTAAAAGAAACTGGGGTTCCCCTTGTAGGGAAATAACAAAAGGGAGATTAAAAAAACCAACCAATCCCTCCCCCCTCTTAATTAAAGAGTGCGTAGTATCTGGTCTCCTAGCCGAAAATTTCTATTTATGTCAAAATAAACCCTCAATATTTATGAAAAAATCATCTGCATTTATCGCCTTATTAACTGTCTTTATTGACTTCCTGGGATTCGGAATTATTCTTCCCCTCCTTCCCTATTACGCTCGAGAATTTCACGCTACCAGTGGACAAATCGGAATTATTTTCGCCATGTATTCTTTCACCCAACTAATTTTCTCACCGGTTTGGGGCGGTATCTCTGACAAAATCGGGCGAAGACCCATTATTATGTTAAGCGTCCTAGGGTCGTGCATTGCCAATCTCTGGACGGGATTTGCCGGGTCGTTATGGATATTATTCGCCGCCCGTGGATTGGCAGGTATCATGGCCGCCAATGTCTCCACGACTCAAGCCTATATTGCCGATATGACCGAACCCGAAGAAAGAGCCAAATATATGGGACTGGTGGGTGCTTCCATTGGTATGGGGTTTGTCATTGGACCAGCCATTGGCGGTTTAATCACCGGGTTCTTTAATATTCATTACGCCTTCTTTTTCGCGGCAGGTTTGGCATTGCTTGATTTATTCCTGGCGTATTTTCTATTACCGGAATCTCTCAAGGTGTCCACTCATCCCACCAAAGGGTTTCGGCATTTCGATACCAATACCATTTCACATGCCTGGGAAAATTCTCAATTAAGAATCTTGATATTCCTTTACTTTATTATCACCTTTTCCTTTTCCATTCTGGAAACGACACTTCCTATTTTTGGCAAGGACAAATTTCAAATGGATGCCGCCCACATGGGTTATTTCTTTGGATTTATAGGACTCATTTCCGCCTTCGTGCAGGGGGGATTGGTGGGAAGGATGGCTAAAAAATATGGGGAACAGTTTTTAGTTGTAAGCGGTGCTTTTCTTTTAATCTTTGGTTTGGGATTAATTCCGATTCCTAATGTATTATCCGGATTGGTGATAGTAGGTGTAATTTCCGCGATAGCCACCGGGTTGACTAATCCGTCTATTATTAGTTTAATTTCCCGGATTGCTGACCCTTCCGAACAGGGGGGATACAGGGAATCACCCAATCTATGTCCAGTTTGGGGCGTATTCTCGGACCGATCTTTGGGGGAGTATTCTATCAATATTTCGGCAAAGGTTCGCCTTATTTTTCCGGCGGTGGGATTATGTTCATCGCTTTCTTAATTTCATTGCCCTTATTGAAACATCGAAAAATAAAAGGTTAAGATACGGTGGCTTTCGTGAATTTTGAACTTTCCAAAGGAATCACACAATAAATATTTCCATCCTCTGCTAAAAATTCCACGTCATATAATCCTTCCTCCAATATTTCCACAATCGTTCCCTTCCGCCCTTTAAACAAATATTGTCCGGGAAGGTCTTCCGTGAGAATAATAACGTCTGACACCTGATACATCTTAACCCCTCAAAATTTCTTCATGATAGTACCTGTTACTTTTCCCGAAGTCAAGATCCCGGATATACCTTGGGTGAACTTTCAATATATGTTAGATTATATTTTCGCAACCAAAATTTCTTTGAAAGGATACTATTACTATGCCGATGAAAAATCTTGAAGATTACATGCAACCCTATGAAGATTGCTATCCTCATCTATTTAACCGAAAACTCAATACCTTTTCTTATATTGAGAAAATCGTTCTACGGAAAAGAAAAGAAAATATTTTTCAATTCCAATGTCTGACCCATGAGAAGAAAAAAATCTATGTCTGCTTGGAACTCTGCACGCCGGAATTATTCCGGTTAAGAATGTCCAAAGTCAATAAATTCTTTTCCTATAATACGGCTATGGTGGCGAAGACCGAATGGAAAAAAGTTCACTATCATTTAAAAGAGAATAAAGAAAATATTGCTATTGAAACGCAATCAATGATTATTAATGTCCAAAAAAATCCCTGGCAGGTGACGGTTAATAATAAGAATGGAAAAATTATTTTCCAGGAACAAATCAAAGATATCTCCGGTTTACAGCAATTTCTTTCTTATCCACCGGGCTATGGAGTTAATTCAGAAAAGGAAACAAGTTTTTATGAATCGTTTGTTCTCCGGCCGGATGAACAGTTGTATGGATTAGGCGAGAAATATGACGAATTGAACAAGCGCGGTAAACAATATGTATCCTGGAATGTGGATACGGCAACAACCGTTACCGGACGGGCCTACAAAAATATCCCTTTATTATTCAGCACCTATGGATATGGGTTGTTTATCAATAGTACGGCCAAAATCATTTACCAATTGGGAAGTGAGTCTTATATTTCTGCAAGCTTCCGTGTGGAGGATGAACAGTTAGATTATTATTTTATCTACGGACCCTCGTTCAAAGAAATCTTGAACCGCTATACCGAATTGACCGGGAAACCGCCGGTTCCGCCAAAATGGTCATTCGGGCTATGGATGTCCCGATGCTCGTATATGAGCCGAAAACAGTTGGAAGATATTGGAGCAACCTTGCGAAAGAAAAAAATCCCTTGCGATGTTTTACATATTGATCCGTGGTGGATGAAAGATAAGAATTTTTGTGATTTTGAATGGGATATCAATAAATTCCCGAAGCCGGAAGAGATGCTAAAAGAATTGAAGAAAAAGGGATTCAAGGTATCCTTATGGGAACAGCCTTATGTTCCCAAAAATACGCAAATGTATCAAGAGGGAAAGAAGCGTGGATATTTCATGAAAACCAAGGATGGCAAAGTCTATTCATTTCATGACTTTCAAAAATCGGGATTAGGCGTGGTGGATTTTACCAATCCGGAAGCTGTCAAATGGTATCAAACAAAACATAAAGAACTTTTAGAAATGGGTGTTTCCGCTTTTAAGACGGATATGAGTGAAGGTGTTCCGGAAGATGGATATTTCCATAACGGCCAATCCGGAAAGCTAGTACATAATCTTTATTCTCTGCTTTATAACAAAAAAGTGTATGAAATCAGCGCTTCCCATTCTAAAGAATATGCCCTCGTTTGGGGCAGGGCCGGGACAGCGGGTTCACAACGTTACCCCATCCAATGGTCGGGAGATTCAAACTCCACTTTCCCGGATTTAGCCTGTAATCTTCGTTCCGGATTGAGTGCGGGGTTATCGGGATTAGCTTTCTGGAGTTGTGATATCGGTGGGTTTATCGGAAAACCCAGCCCTGAACTTTATATTCGCTGGGCACAATTTGGCCTTTTCATTTCCCACGCTCGTTGTCATGGGTCGGCCCCGAGAGAACCTTGGGAATTTGGAAAGAAAGCGGAGAATATTTTTAGGTTTTATGCGAATCTACGATATCAATTGTTGCCTTATATTTATACTCACGCTCATATCGCTCACAGAACTGGTTTACCGGTTATCCGACCGTTGGTTTTAGAATATCAAAATGATCCCAATGTGTATCATCAAGATTTGGAATACTTGTTGGGAGATTCAATTCTTGTTGCTCCAATACTCGATGAAACGAATCAACGGGATATCTATCTTCCGGAAGGAGAATGGATTGATTTTGTGTCTAAAAAAAGACTGCAAGGGAACCAGCATATTTCGTATAAAGCACCTTTATCCCGACTCCCTTTATTTATAAAACAGGATTCAATTATTCCTTTGGGGCCATTGATGAATTATGTGGATGAAAAAGAATGGAATCCAATATCCCTGGAAATATTTTTGAAAAGTCATGCTCAATTTACACTGATCGATGACCGGCAGGAAATCAAATTTTCGGGGGATAATAATACAAACGGGATCACGTTTAAAATCAGTCCTTCCAATTTAAACTATTATTTACATTTCCATAAAACCTTTACACCCAAGAAAGTGGTCTGTAATGGGAAACCAATCTCCTTACGAAATCAAAAAGAGCAATGGGAAAACTCCGATACGGGATGGCGAACAAACCAGGACACTATAGAAATCAAACTATTCGGACTTAGCAAGAAGGTTATTCGGGTTACTTTGATCTTCTGATTCAACAAGGTTACTGGACAGAATCTCCTGAAAGATGAGATAATTTTTACCCATGCACAGATTTGAACGAATCGAACGACTACCTCCTTATGTTTTTAATATCGTGAATCAATTAAAGATTGAAGCACGAAAAAAAGGGGATGACATTATAGATTTGGGAATGGGGAATCCCGATTTGGCGACTCCTCCGCATATTGTAAAAAAACTTTGTGAGGCCGTTACCAAAGCTAAAAATCACCGCTATTCCGTTTCCCGTGGGATTTATAAATTACGCTTGGCCATTTGCAATTGGTACAAGCGGAATTATAATGTGGAATTTGACCCGGAAGGGGAAGCTATTGTCACAATTGGATCAAAAGAGGGTCTCTCTCATTTAATCCTGGCCATAATCAATCGCGGGGATACGGTATTTGTGCCTAATCCCACCTACCCGATTCATATTTATAGTGTGATCATCGCTGGAGGAAATGTCGTCAATATTCCTCTGACACCGGAATCCAATTTTCTGGAAAACCTGGAAAATACTTTCCGTCAAACATGGATTAAACCAAAAATAATCTTATTGAGTTTTCCACATAATCCGACGACCTACACAGTAGATTTATCTTTTTTTGAAAAAGTGGTCGCCTTCGCCAGAGAAAACGATATTTTCATTATCCATGATTTTGCCTATGCGGATTTGGTGTTTGATGGATACCGCGCGCCGAGTATATTTGAAGTTCCAGGTGCACGGGAGGTTGCGGTGGAAATGTATACATTATCCAAAAGTTACAGTATGCCCGGTTGGCGGGTCGGGTTTTGCGTGGGGAATCGTGAACTAATAAACGCCTTGACACGTATTAAAAGTTATCTGGATTACGGAACCTTTACTCCCATACAAATCGCCAGTATTGTTGCTCTGGACGGTCCCCAGCAATGTGTCAAAGAAATTAATGCAATTTATAAAAACCGGCGGGATGTTTTGGTGGACGGACTTAATAAAATCGGTTGGACAATTCCCAAACCCAAAGGCACCATGTTTGTCTGGGCGAAAATACCGGAACAATATCAATCTATGGGCTCTTTGGAATTTTCCAAATTTTTGATTACTCGCAGTAATGTCGCTGCGTCTCCGGGAATTGGATTCGGTGAGTTTGGTGATAATTACGTCCGCTTTGCACTCGTGGAAAATGAAAAACGAATACGGCAAGCAGTCAAAGGAATCAAGGCTATCCTATAGTTCTTCACATGTCATTTCCTTCATCCGGATTTAAATCACGCAAAGTATCCCGGAAATTGTTATTCACTATCTACCACCGACTCTTTCAAAAATATGGCCCACAAGACTGGTGGCCTGGAGACACCGATTTTGAAGTCATCGTCGGAGCTATATTGACTCAATCTACAGCTTGGACTAATGTAGAAAAAGCTATTGAAAATCTTAAAAGAGAAAAGTTGCTCACACCCAAAGCGCTCCTTGAGGTTAACGAAAAACATTTAGCCCAATTAATTCGTTCTTCCGGTTATTTCAATGTCAAAGCCAAAAAACTGAAAGCATTTATCCATTTTCTTTATGAAAAATATAACGGTAATCTTAAAATACTTCTCGGACAACCCTGGCCAAAATTAAGAGAAGAACTGTTGTCGGTTTATGGGATTGGTGAAGAGACAGCGGATTCGATTGTTCTCTATGCAGCAGATCAACCGAGCTTTGTGGTAGACGCCTACACCAAGCGGGTGTTCTACCGGTTGGGTATAATCAGGAAAAAAATTTCTTATCAAGAAGTACGTAAAATATTTATGAACTGCTTGGAGTCTAAGGCAACTTTATATAACGAATATCATGCGTTAATTGTGATGTTTGGGAAAAATCAATGCAAAAAAAGACCGGTTTGTTCACCCTGTGTTTTACGGGATTATTGCTGGTATTGGAAAACCTTGGATAAGAACTAGCGCAAGAAACGCATCGGGTTCAAGGGAACATCATTCCGTCGGATTTCAAAATGGACATGAGGTCCCGTGGAAAGTCCGGTACTGCCTACATAAGCAATTAATTGACCCCGTTTCACCCATTGTCCTGACTCCGCCACAATTCGTGAACAATGTGCATAATAGGTAGAATAATCATTCGCATGTTTAATGATAACGCACTTGCCCATGAGACCATACCAATCAGCATGTTCCACGTGCCCGCTTTGTGCCGCGTAAATCGGTGTCCCCAGTTCAGCCGCAATGTCAACGCCACGATGGAACCGCGTACCGCCACCCATCGGATGCTGCCGGTAACCAAAACCCGAAGTGACATGACCGTTGACCGGCCAACCAAATCCGCTTTGACTGGCTAACAAAGATTTATTCGGCTTGGCATCAGGAATAAAAATTTCCTGATTTTTTGCCAGGGACTGATTTTCATCAAGTCCGTTGGCTTCTCGAATTTTATCAGCCTTCACGGAAAACTGTTTAGCAATCCGTTCAACGGTTTTTCCCGAACCCACTTTATAGAAAACTCCGTCTTGGGACGGGACTCGTAACGTTATACCCACTTTTAATTTGGATTGGGAATATTGTGGATTGGCAGCGGCTAATGTATCGAAAGTAATACTATTCTTCTGAGCAATGGATTTCAGAGTCTCTCCGGACTCAACTACATAAGAAGACACCTGAACCTTGTTAGAATTCGGTATATTGGCACTGTTTTGTTGAGACAATTGATCCATGGTCAACGGGGAGATATGAAGATTACTGTTGCTACCATCCGCATCCATTGGTTCTGAACCGGCATATTGATTATCCGTTTTTGACGGCGCTAGCAGATTGTCCCCTATCCACCATCCCGCAATGACACAAACCAAGATAACCCCAATCGCCAGAGACATATATTCATAAGGATCCCAGCTATGCAATCCCTTATGACCTCTGTCTTTTTTCCCTACTGATTTGAGAAATTTAACTACAGGTTGGCTTTTCAATTTTTGCTTGAAATCGCTTTTCTTTTCAAAAAGCATTGTCCTGTTTCCCCTTTCCCCTTCAGTTGTCTCGCCTAAAAATTATACCTATTATGAAACCACCTTTACCCATTTGTCAAGCTTTTTTAATTGAACCCAAAAACCGAAATAGAGAATTGAAATCATGAAAGGACTGTTCTAAAGAGTGTAACTCCGTTAGAAAACGGGTTATTCTCTCTTCCTTAACACGCTGAGAGGATAAAAAGATGATTCAAACATCACTCTTGGGCAATTGGGGACAGAGGGGTAGTGTCATTGAGAATAGTGAAAGCGAATTAGTCGGTTATTCAGACCGATTGCAAGCGTTGACGGAATCGTTGAAACAAGTGTAAGTAGGGAATGGGAATTTTGAGGAGGGTTTCTCGTGCATGCCGTACCACCTTACCGGCAATCCCTAGGAGTTCCCAACGCAAGGTGGCAATGGTTTTTCCCCACCAGCCCTTCCCCAGAATCAAGCGCTTGATGGCGATGGTGAGATTGTAGGCCAACACCCCCAAATGAAAAAAGACGGCATTGGCGGTGAAATCCTGACAGGGAACATACTCCATCCCAAACCCATTCTTGATTTCTTTATGATAATTCTCCGACTGTCCCCGCTGACGATGAAAGGCGATCATCTGCACTCCGGTCTGCTGGGTTTGATTGGTTGCAAGGGCATGGTAGAGATACCGGGAAGAATCAAATAACTCCGGTTGGGGATTGACCCAACGTTGCACCACCAGAGTAAACGACTGGGGCGTCTTCTCCATGCAATGCACCGTGACAGCATACTCTCGACCCGTCGGTTGGTTTTGTTCATTCAAGAGCGGTTTCCAGTCCTCCTCGGGAATGGCGGCAAGGGTGGCTCGCACCGCCGAATCCAAATCCGCGGTAATACTAAAAGTAATCTGTTCGGTCTCACAGTAATTGAGAATCTCTGAGCGATAGGCGGCGGAGTCACTGCGGAAAGCCCCCAGCTTCTTCTTCCGGCGCTTCAATAAAGTTCGGGTTCTCTGAATCTGTTCTAGAATCCCTACTGCCGGGGAAGTATTCCCTGGGCGGTAATCGGCGGTGACACATAGATCCAATTCCGCCAAATAGCCCAGCAGGGCTGAATATCCAGGAAAACCCGCATAGGTCCACGGCGTTCCCTCTTTCTCACTTTGAATCAAGGTGGCATCCACATCCAAGGTAAATTCTTTCCAGGAACTCTTCGCAATGACCTTCCCGGCTAACGCCTCATTCACCGCCTTTAAAGCGGGTATCCATGTCTCTCGTCGTAGCCACAGACGGATCGCATCCGAGGTGGGGATTTGTTTCCACCCGCATAGATGCACTAATCCCGCATCCCGCTGAAGCTCTCGAATATCCTCCAGATGTTTTCCTCCTCCACAGAACATCAGGACCAATGGAAAGACATACTGTTCCGGCGCATACCCTCGATTCGATCCCGGTACCGGAAAATGCTCCCGCACACTCTCCACTATCCCTAAGCGTACGGCCGTTTCATAAAACAATCCTAACCCCGCATGTCCTGTCAAACTCTCCTGTGTCCCTCCCAGTTTATATTCTACTTTTTCTTGTGCTATCATCTCTCTCAAGCCTCCTTGGTTCTCACCCGTTGGGTGAGTATCGTTTTTTCGCAAAAACATTATACCATCGAGGCTTTCTTTTATTCCTTACATTCCTATCTCGGTTTTGGGGAATTGAAAATCAATCTTTTTTACCAACTGTAAAGATACCCAGTGATGAATTTCAACCAATTCAAAATCCTGTCCAGACGGGCTTGAGTTTTGCTAAACTGGATATAATTTATGAATCAATGGAATCCTATTCCTCATGACGTATACACAAATTATTTATAAGAGCGCGTTTCGGAATAAGCGCCGGACGACTTTGACAGTGGCGAGTATCGCTTTTTCTTTGTTTCTGTTGACTACCCTGCAAACGGTTCTGACGGAATTCGACCGAGCCTCCAACCATGACACCACCCATTTACGATTGGTGGTTCGCCGGTCTACTTCCATTGCCGATCCTTTGCCGGAATCCTATATGGAAAAAATTCGCCATATTCCTCATGTAAAATACGTCACAGAATTCACCTGGTTCGGCGGATATTATCTGGAAGAGAAGAATTTTTTCGCTAATTTTGCGACCGACCCGAATACATTTTTCGATGTGTTTTCGGATATCACCGTGGACAGTCATACCATTGAGATTTTCCGGCATGAACGGGTTGCCGCCATTGTCGGTACGAAATTAATGAAACGGTATGGCTGGAAAATCGGAGACAAAGTTACTTTGAAGGGTGAAGTGTTCCCGGTGGATTTGGATTTTATTATCCGGGGAACCTATCAAGGACCGGATGAAACCGTATTTTTCTTCCGGCGGGATTATTTTGAAGAAGCGCTCGACTGGAAAGGGTGGGTCGGGTCGATTTGGCTCAAAGCGGACGATCCCGATAATGTACCTTCCGTCATTGCTGGTATTGACAACCTGTTTAAGAATACATCCGCGGAAACAAAAACCGAGACGGAAAAACAATTTAATCTGGATTTTGTATCCATGTTGGGGAATGTTAAAGGACTTATCACGAATATTTCTCTTGTGGTAGTTTTTACTATTCTACTGGTCTGCGCTACGACCATGAGCATGTCCATACGGGAACAAATCAAAGAAATTGCAGTATTAAAAACCCTGGGATTTCAACGCCATACTATTTTTTTCCTGATTATTTCGGAAGGGATAACTATTACTTTACTGGGGGGAATTATCGGTTGTTTCGGCGCGAAATTCTTATATCAGACGTTCGATATCGCGAGCATGATCATGATGCCGCATTTTGATGTCGTGCCGAATACCATTTTAATGGGAATAGCTGTCTCTATCGCATTGGGCATTATCAGCGCGGCATTCCCTGCCTATAATGCCGTGCGTATTCCCGTAACACAGGGGTTGAAACATATCGGATAAACTATGGCTGCAATTCCTATTTCATATAATATACGAAATTTGCTGATCCGCTGGAAAAGTACGGTCATGACCGCGCTCAGTATCGGGTTGGTGGTGGCGGTATTCATTATCATCATGTCGCTGTCACAGGGATTAAAAAATGCTTTTGTGACGACGGGTGAACCGTTAAATGTCTTGGTTCTTCGACAAGGGTCTACCGCGGAAACGACCAGTTTTGTTTCCAGGGATGCCTATCGCATTATCAAATATCTCAAAGGGATTAAAAAATCACCGACGGGTGAACCCCTGGCAGCCGGCGAATTAACCGTATTAATGGCTGTTCCGGTCATTGGAGAGGATAAAGTCTCAAATGTCATTATCCGTGGAGTCTCCCCTGAATCATTCATTATTCATTCGCGGGTACGAATTGTCGAAGGGCGAATGTTTACGCCGGGTTTGCGGGAAGTCATTGTCAGCAAATCACTGACACGACGGTTTCAGAATACGCAAATTGGCGATAAAATTCATATTGGAAAGGGGTTATGGACAGTCGTGGGACATTTTGATGCCAACCGCACTGCGTTCGATTCGGAAATATGGTGCGATGTGCTGGAAGTCAGTCCGGATTTTGACAGGGAGAGCTTTTCATCCGTGATTATTCGCTCAGAAAATCAGGATTCTTTGAATTATCTAGTCAAAAAGATTTCCGACGATCCGCAATTGAATTTGAAAGCGCTGGGAGAAATTGATTATTACAAATTACAGACATCTGCAGCCTTACCGCTACAAGTATTGGGCTTTTTTCTCGCCATTATTATGTCCATCGGTTCCATTTTCGCAGCTATTAATACCATGTATACCTCGGTCGCCAACCGCACAAGGGAAATTGGAACGTTGCGAGTTTTGGGATTTACCCCAAAAAATATTCTCCTGTCCTTTGTAATTGAATCTGTTCTGCTTTCTTTGGTCGGTGGAATTATTGGATGCGCTCTTTCTTTAATCAAAAACGGCACATCGACTCATACGGCCAATTGGAAAACTTTTAGTGAAGTGGCATTTCAATTCCGGGTAACTCCCCATCTAATGTTGGAAGGTCTCCTATTTTCGGTCATCATTGGCACAATTGGCGGACTCCTGCCCGCTATCTCCGCTGCTCGAAAACCTGTCATCGCCGCATTGAAAGAGATTGATTAAAATCTCGCGAGTAAAATCAATTGAGCCGCGAGAATTTCAACTAACTTTGACACATCTTTTGGAAAAGCAAATTAATAAATTTCCTCCTATGACAGCTATAGTATTATATTCTTATGTCATTGTTTTATCTAGTGGTTTGGGTATAAGCATAAATCACCTTTAATCTCCGTCTAAAAAGCAGACTCCGATAGGAGAACAGGTGATTTATGCCCATTTCTTGATACGAAGACTCCTTGAACGCAAAAAGCCCAAGTTAAGATGACAGCCTAAAAACCCTGAAAAAGACCTGAAAGATATTAAAAGGAGTAGTGAAAAAGTGACGGTGCAAATACGGCCTCGATACGGAGACAGTGTGTAGTCAGCTTTACATATTTTAACCTCATATTAGTAACGGTTATTAAGATGAATAATTAGATGTCCCTGAAAAAGTTTCTTTTTTAGATTGTAGGACACAAAGAGGGAACTTTGGGAGAGAGAAAGGAACCTCCCGAGCCGAATTTTCCAAAGGACAAAAAGAAGCTTCCTTAGAAGCTTGCGGATATTGTACCCACATCCGCAGAGGATCGCATTGATGTGATCGCCGTGGGTTCCCTTCAGATAGTTTCGTCCTAACCATCCATCGGTTTTGGCATGTCCGATCACGGGTTCAATCGCACTCCGGCGTTTAATCCATCGAATGACCGATTCTTTGAGTCCGGATAACTTCCACCGACTGAGATGAATCGTAGCCTCTCCCGCATAATCGTGTCCCCGATACCCTTGATCCGCATACACCTCCTGAGCTTGAAAATGTCCCAACCGCTCGGCCTGTTTCAAGGCCTGCTCTAAGGTATGTCCGTCATAGGGATTCCCGTGAAGCGCTTGCATGCCTACAATGAACGGATCTTGAGAAGTCGCTACCACACTCACCTTGCAGCCAAACTCATATTTCTTATGGGCTTTACCTTTGGCGATACATTCCACCTCCGGGGCATGCAAACTATACAGTTTCGGAGAATCCTCTCGCTTTTGCTCCAACAACCTCTGGGCCATGGCTAATTCCGGTCCCAATACCTCCCAGAGTTCCTCCCGGTTTGCCTTCAGGACCTTCCGACCTACATCCCGACTCACCCGTCCCAAGTACACCTTTAACTTCTTCCATTCCTTCTGCGCCTTCTTCCCCTTACGCCCATGGGCATACCGATGATACAAAAATAAACTCTTCTTGGCTTTGCGGGTATAGCTCTGCCGCAGTTCAATCCCTTCCTGGTGGCACAGATTCACCAAGCGTTGCAACATCTTCAGGTACAGTTTCGCATCCGTGGGATAGGTAATTGCTTTCTCCTGCACCGTCGTATCCACATTCAGTTTGGCCAACTGCCTCCGCTTCAAGGCACCCGTCTTCAACCCTGTGGTAATGGTCACCTCTAAGAGCTTCTCCATCTTCTGTTGCTGGATCCGTTTACGCCATTTACTCAATAAGCTGGCATTCAGGAAAAGCTCCCTCTGAAAATACTCAAACCCACAAAAGTATTGCCAGTACGGATTTTCCGCCAAGCGCTCCACGACTTCCTCATCGCTCAAGTGATAGGCATGCTTTAAATAATGGATCCCCACCAGTAATCGAATGGGTTTGCAGGGACGTCCGAAATCCGGACAATAACACCCCGCAAAGGCGGCCTCCAGTTCTCCCCATTCCATCTGATGGGCCAGTTGAATTAACGGATGGCGGGGATTACACAGACTTTTTAATTCTCCACTAAATAAATTCTCTTGTGTCGTATCGGTCAATGGAATCACTCTAAATCCTCCAGATATTTGTATTTATTTCAATATACCTGGTGATTTTAACATGGCGAGAAAATCATTTCTATCCCATCTTTATTGTTCTATTTCCCTTTTTCAAGGACGACTAATTATTTAAATTACCCCTTGACAATTCATTTTTTTTATACTATATGCGTTGGTTTGAATTACCCAACATTCTGTTGGGAAAAAAACTGACAGCGAGCTCGATTCATTCCTTAAGAGTTTAACTCCTCTAAAGAAGACTGAGCCTTGCGGGTCGACGTTAAAGTTATGGTGCCTTGGAGCCCGAATAGGAGAATCGTTCTTTTACCCGCGTTACCAACGCGAAGTAAATGGAACCAAAAGAAATGAGGAGCTTTACGTATGAGTGGCAGGCGAAAGCGTCTCACGTGTATCGAAAACTATGGATGTTTTTAGAGGAGTTTTTATCAAATATTCAGACCCTCGGCTTAAAGTCGGGGTACAGACATACAAGGAGTACAAGAATACTCTCGAGAAGATGGCTAAAATTCCGTTGCCGGATTATGAGCATTTTTGAAGAACACAACATATCACGCTGTCATCTTAACTTTGACCTTTGGTACTGCGTCTCTTGTTTAACAAACAAAGACTTATATATGCCCCTGTAAATCAATAGTAAAATTAATAATTTTCACGGATGTTTTAAGTAGCTACTTTCATTGGGAATGCCTATTTTGCGAGGAAGAAGGGATTCACAGATTTATTTTAATGGCTAAGATTCTTTATGGCAGAGTGTCCCAATATACCATGCATGCTTCACGGGAAAACTAAAAGGATAGGTTACTATCTTATCGATAACCAGTTCTTTTTTAAGAACATCAAGAATTTTGGTATGGTTGGAAGGGTGATATTTATGATAATTGGGAAGCAATATAGCAATAAACAATAATTTTAGAAGTATATTTTCCACAGGAAACCCTAGATATATTTTTCCATTCAGCTTAGTGACTCTTTTTAGTTCTTTTACAGCAGTATTTACATCTTCGACATGTTCCAAAACACTGATTCCCACTGTACAGTCGAACATATTATCCTCAAATGGCAAATTGGTAACCGAGGATTGATATAGTTTGATTCTATTCCGAATACCTTCTTTTTCAAGCATGTGATAAACCGCGTCTAATTTACCATGGATATCCGCCCCATAAAGCATACCCATGGTTCGACGGGCCAACTCGGGAAATAATAAACCACTACCATATCCCACATCCAACAACGTAGTAAATTTTTCATCTCCCATT
This sequence comes from uncultured bacterium, assembly GCA_963768165.1. Classification (GTDB taxonomy): domain Bacteria; phylum UBP4; class UBA4092; order UBA4092; family UBA4092; genus CAVYHJ01. The sequence continues at coordinate 903,100 of CAVYHJ010000026.1, forward strand.
AATTGTAAAATATAGTCAACCCTATGGCGGAAAAGGGGAGCTAACGGAAATGGCCAATAATAAAATAGAACCGGATCACCGTTACTTGTCCGGATTATGTTTTTTTTAGGTGGTAAATAAAAAGACATGAGTAAATATTATACCCTTTTTAAAAAGGGATTAGAAAAGCGCATTTTCCCCTTTCATTATGAGAAGGCTTATAATCCATATCATAAATCCAATTAAAACAACACTGGCGAACATTGTCCCTTTTATTAAAGAATTGGCATGGTATGTGAAAACAATTTGATGATTCCCTTTTTTAACAGGAACCGCTCGAAATAAATAATTGGCTCGATAAATGAGCACAGGATAGTTGTCAACTTTGGCTGACCATCCGGGATAATAATAATCACTGAGAATAACAAGACCATTTTGGGCAGAAGTACAAGTTAGTATCACTTTTGTCGATCCTTTATATTGAATCTGTAGAGGTAAGGATTCATCCTGTCCTATAATTGCAGATGGCTTGGAGTAGTTTTCAATAATCGTTTTCCCCGCAATGCTGGGATCATCCGATGTCATCAAACTCAAGGCAGTTTGTGGGTTGTCAGCATTCAGCCAATTGGATACAAAATAAGCTCGGGGGGAAGTTTGCGATAATTTATAAATTCTTGTGCTGTCGCGGTTGAACACAAGTTCCAACCCGGGTATATCCACAACCTCGGGGGTTAATATATATTTAACATTGGCTTTTGAAAGAAAAGGGAGCCGGTTTCGAAGGGTATATAATTGAGCAGAGACGGGGATATTCCAATAAGCTTGTTCTAATTCCCCCATGATTTCATAAAAACGATTCACGCCGGCGTTCCCATATAAATTAAACGACTCAATTCCATACAACAAACCAATATCCCGATGTAACGTGTTGAATTGGATATCTCGGTCCTCGGGGAAATCCCATAGTTTATTCGTCAAGGTATAGATGCGATATTGTGTTGTATCTTGTTTTAAAAATTTTACCGACTCCGGGTTCCGGTAAAAATCGGTTAATGGGAATACTTTATTAGCATCTAGATTTAAAACCAAACCAAAGACCATTAAATCAAGGAAGGTTAATAGAATCAATAATTTTTTCAGGATTGATGTATTCAGTTTTTGCTTCAGCCAAAGCCATAGAAGAAGTGCTCCCAACAGAAGAACAAAAAGTCGAAATAGATTATCCAAACCAATGACTGAATGAATATCAAGAAATTTGGAATGAGAAATTGGGATGCAAAGAAGGATAATAAAAACTAAAGACATAATCATTAAATAAATCTCATAAAGGAAATCTTGGGATAATTTTATTAGAGGGAATTCAGGTAATCGGTCAAATGTTATCGCCGCCAATATAGCTCCGGAAAGGGTGGAAAAGAGAAGAAATCTTCCCGGCGAACGACCATATTTCAGAAAAGGTAGATGAAGCATTATGGAATAGAATGGAGAATGTTTTCCCAATGCCAACAGTAGCGCAATTACAAAGATACAAGAATAAAATAGATGGTACCGATTTTTCCGCGAAAAGAATACGCCGAGGAGGAAAATCAAAAGAATTGGGATACCGATATAACCGCACGTTTCGACATAATTCATATCTGGATAGTTATACTGATAAGGTTGACCAAAGATAAAAGGAAATATAAAACGGATATAATGATTAAATGGCACCGAACCATAGGTCATACTATCCCATGGTACTCCTTGATAACGATAGGAATATGAGATTAATTCCATCAAGGGTAGAATCATTATCATACTTGTCCCAATAAATAAAAGCGAATATAGGACACTGCAATAAAACGTAAACAACCCATTCGGTCGATTTGAAGATTTCGTGTTTAAAAAGGGGATCATAATTAGGTAAATGAATCCAAATAGAAACAGGTATACTGCCGTTTGGGGGTGTCCTCCCAGGAATAAAACTCCCGCCAGAAAACCCGCGATTGCACTGTAAATCCAACGTCTATACCGAAACGCTATTTCCAGAAGAATTAAGATAAAAGGAAAAAATGAAATAATATCCATGATCGTAGGATGGCATAAGCCCATAATCATGAACCCACTGAAAGTAAAAGTGAGACTACCCAGCATGCTAGAGGCTCTATGTAATCCTAGTATTCGACAATAATAATAAAAACTAATCGTACAAACCATATAGTGAAAGACGATGTAGTAGTTCATAGCCACATGAGGTTTGAATAGTCCAAAAAAGAAATAAGTAAAGGGGTAGAATACTCCGGCAACGTAATCGGCAGAAAATGGATAACCTGCAAAAATATGAGGATTCCATGTTACAGATACATCTGTTAAGACATTATTAACTGCCCAAAGACGAAATGGAATAATTATGGAACGCACCTCTCCAGGAAAGAAGATTCCTTGTAAGGTAATAGCTTTCCAAAATAGAATCAAAAGGAGAAATTCCAAGGGGAGAAGATAAATAACGTCCTTGATTATATTTCTCAGTCTTACAGAATCTGCCATGTATTTGTACCCCTCCCCAGAATATTTTACATTATAATGAAAAATTATCTAGTGCTTTTACTTTTATATTTTTCATATATCGCACCTACCGATTTGCCCCTCTATCATTTAAGAAGGGGGATACAGGAGTGGGGTTTAATTTATAAGAAATTTACCACGAATAGCGACTTCTGACAATAGTTTTCTTGGACCGGGTTTTTCTCATTCTTGAAGTTAAGCGGGAAAAGTATTCGTATATTATTTTCTCTTATTTCAACAAGTTATGTTTATTATACGAAACGTGCAATACCCGTCATGCGTAGAGCTGGATAAACCATAAAATCCTTAACCATCTCCCAAACAGTTGGTGTGTAAATGCAGTTTGACATACAACTATGACATTCAGCCATCTTTTTTCTGGTAGCAATAAATTCTTTGGAATACCATATTTCTCTCAGAGACTTCTCCCGAACATTACCGGGAACACCGGTAATGTTTTGGTCACATAAAAATAGTTTGCCGTTTCCTTGGATAAAAAAAGAATAAGCACCGACCTTGCATTTCCGGGAATCACAAGTAAAATGAGCGTAGTATTCTTTGGTCTTTTCTATAAACCTGTCGGGAGCAAAAAGCACACCTTCCTTGATCTTTCTTTTTTTTAATTCATTCAGCGTTTTATTCAACAAAGGGAGTCTTTCCGGGGGGATGATAATATTCTGATAAGCATTAGGATTCTGAAGCCTGTGTTGATTGGCAAATTCTCCATTCCAGATTATGAAAGGATTAAATAACCATTTCAAATGGCGTTCCTTCGCAAAATTAAATAAATCATGAAGACACTCCAGATTGATATTGGAAATAACAGAATTTATACGAATAGTTAATTGATGGCGGCGGGTATTTTCATCAAGCAACCGGTCAAGGTTGTCTCTGGTTTTAGCGAAAGTTCCTTTCCCCCTAATCGAATCATGTATTGCCTCCGTCCCATCAATCGAAAAAGAAATACGTTCCAAGCCGGAATCAAAAATCTCCTTCATAATATCATCCGTCATTAAAGTGCCATTGGTAGAAAATCCGACTAATATGTTTTTCTTCCTTATATAACGAATCAGATCAAACAATTTCTTGTAAAGAAGAGGTTCTCCCCCACATAGCGAAATCTGTCGAACACCGATGTCATAAATTTGATCAATTAATTTATATATTTCTTCCGTAGACATTGGATCCGTAAAACTGTGATGCGTATCGAAAAAGCAATGGGTACACGTTAAATTACATTGCGTATTAACAAGGATCGATACGGAATAAGGAGGAACATAGGCTTTGCCGGTATGATAAGAGAGATGTATGAATGGTAAATGGATAAGATATTTTAAAGAATGAGTTGTAAAACCTAGTAAATCTGTAGGAACCTCCATATATCACCAGTAATATTAGAATGAGTAGGTTTTTTTTCTTAATTATACATATTCTCTTGGCAAATATCAATTTGATATTTGCCAATTTTGTTTCCATCCTTCTTTCAAACCAATGACTATCACCCAAATAACAAACCCGATACAAGTGAATGGCGTAAACCAATTATCTGTCTAAAGTGAGCGGGATTGATATTCAAATTCAATCCCACGTCTGTGGTTAATATCACTTTCATCGGTTCATATGTTTTTGGCATATTTTCAACGATTGTCTTAAATAAAAGATTGGGAGTCGACGAAGTTATCATACGTAACGCGGTTTCCGGATTATCCACTTCAATCCAATCTAAGGTATCTGCTAGAATCTCAGAATCCTTTCGATCGTAAAACTTGTTAAATTATTTTGGGATTATTTCTTTTTCACTGTAGTATCTTGTTGTATAGAACCGGAACCGTTGAGATAACCAATTCCACCCATTTTTTCAAGATAATCTTTTCTTTCTTCGGGACTCATGGAACTTGTAAGTTTTGTTTGTCGAGGTTCAGTCTCGTAGGTTGGAATTCTCAAAATGGGATGGTCGGTCAGATACTGCGACAGGATTGCAGATTCCATAACTTGGCCATCCATATCCTGTGCAACAGGTAATCCCATGAGATAGAGAATCGTCGGGGTCACATCCAAGACACTGACGTCCTTAATAACCTGCTTTTTCCGAAACGGTCCGCCGGAGAGGACGACAATCCCGTTCATCGCGTGGTCGCCGGTTTGTGGATGTGGAATCATAAACTGTGAAAGAGAAAGCGTTTTATTCTCAATGGCAAACGAATCCTGTTTCGTCAAATCCGGATTAATTACGGCGTAAAGGTCTCCGGTATATTTCGACACGCCACCATAATAGTAATCGCTCATATATTTGAAAGAAGTCGAATCAATGTATTGGTGAGAAGCCGGAGGGACTATGATTTCCTTAAAAATTGGCACATTATTGGGAGTTTTTAATTCCAGTAATTGCTCCCGAATGGATTGGCGTGTTTTCTCATATTCCTTCGGGTCTACAATGCCCGCAGGTTCCCTACCTTTCATATTCAAAAATAAAACCCGTTCCTGCCGAGTTAAATCTTCCAATTCATAGACCTTGGTCCTTGACCAATCTAGGTCATGATTCGGCGTGTAGGCTAAGAGATGTAATTCTTGTAATAATTTATTTAAATTCATCCAATGAAAGTATAACGACGCAGAGCGCGCCTCAAAACCGTGATCCGACACAACCATGACTATCGTATCCGGGGGAAGCATTTTGACAATTTCACCAATATACTGGTCTACCTTTTCGTAGGTTTTTGGAATTATTTGTCCAAATAATTGCTGTTCTTTGGGGGTAACATCAAAATTCTCATTCACGGATTTGGGTTCCATGTATTTCCAGGTAAAATGGCTCATCACATCCACGGATGGAAAATAAATTCCTAAAAAATCCGGTTTTTCTTTGGGGAATAAAGTTTCAAACGCCGTCATGGAATAATAATCTCTTAAAGCATAATCATGCAGATATTGCATGAAAGTCTGATAAAAGTAATCGAGTGAATCCAATTCGTATTTCTTTTTATAATGGATGTCATACTTATAGGAGGTATAAAACCCGGATTGTTTGGCAAACCAGGATTCGGCAGGCTCCAGCTTATGCTCATAGTCCTTGTAGATCTCATCGGGATATGTAAAGTGGTGCATCTGATATCCATCCGAAATCATGAACCCATTAACTTTTTCCGGTGGTCGGGTCACCCACCATGAAATGATTCCCACTTTTTTTTCGAATTCGCTGAGGATATTCCAGATGGCTTTGACCCGGCGCATGTCGCTGGTGACAGGAATGTGTTCGTATCCATTGGACATTTTCTCTATAAACCCATGAATCCCATGTTTATCAGGTACTTTGCCCGTGGCGATACTGGTCCAAACCACAGGCGACAGAGAAACTTCAAACGAGCGCAAATTGCCATACGTCCCGCTATCCATTAATTTGGAGATATTCGGCAATTTCCCGGAATTAATCATTGGCAACATGACATTCCAAGTGGCGCCGTCTATTCCAATGATACAAATTTTATTGGTATTCTTTTGCGCTTGTGTTAAGATTTGCGCGTGAGATAATTGTAGAATAAGAGACCGATCATTTTTTGTCTGTATGGGAGAAGTTTTATTTTCATTTGGATTTCCCTTTAACCAATTCGACCAATGAGTGTAGTATCTCCCGGCGAGAAAACCAAAAACCAGTCCCACAATAATAAATAGTGCCCATTCATCTTTCCAAAATCGGTGTGTGTTATTCATTATTTAAAAAATACCTTTATTTGCGGGAATTCAAAGTCCTCATCTAATTCCAGATATTCACTGGATTCAACTTTTGTTAAGTGATATGGTAAAGGCTGATTCATTCCATTAGCACGTCCAGAAAAAACACGGCTTATAGAACGATGAGCTGGTAGAAGAATCGCAAAATGCACTTTTTCCCCACTTCCAGTAAAGTTCAAAGTCATCTCACCTTTTTTCTCGTCGTACAAATAGTTGTACGCAAAGTAACCATCGGAGGCGCCGTATTTGGCGACAACGGTTGCTGTGGTGACATTGGCGGACGTCCAACGGGGAGTGCAATTGACATCATTAAATAATTTAGAGTTATCGTGAATACCCGCCAGTCCTTCCATAAACGCATTGAGCATTGCCGCGGCTCCCCAACCGTCCGAAGAAAATGTCGCAGGGTCGGAGATACCGGGTTTGCCATCCTCATAATACCATAAATACGCCTGATCGGTTGAATTCACCAGGTTGTAATACTGGTTCAAAATCGAGACTCCATAATTCTCAAATCCATGATTGAAAGATGCGTCGGCAAGTTCTCCTCCAACTAAGGGCATAATTCCACCATTGACATATTGACCGGCTTTTAACGCCCAAGCATCTCGCGTGGTCTCAAACCCTCCCGTAGGAAAACAAGGTTGGAGACTGAACCATTCTGCAAAGGGTGCGGGATTAAGAGATTTTTTTTGGTTTTGGTATTCGCGGATAATACTCACAGCTTGCGAATGGTCAGTCACTCCCCTATTTATATCATAGGGGTTACTCAAACTCAGAATTTTCTTTTCATCCACGCCTTCGACTTTGACCGGGTCAATATGCACTTGATGAGTATAAAATTTCCCGTTCCAACAAATTTTATTCATTTGGATTTTAAAATGCTCGGCTTTCTTGTTCCATTCTTCGGCTTTGTCTTGATTACTAAAATTGGAATAAAGCAGTGCTAATTTGCTACAGGCGTCGTACATTCCGCTGTTGTCTCCATGAAAAATGCACATCTTTACATTGGAGGGATCAAAGGGCCAAAAGCGGCTGCGGTATTGGAAATCCCATGTGTCAATGGTAAAAGGTCGTTTTACCAGTTGATATCCTTTTGACCAACGGAAAGGGTCGGTCATAGAATAATTTAATCCTTTTTCCAGTTGAGGAAGTTTACTTTGAATCCACTTATCATCACCTGTTGCCTGCCAGACTTGATATGCATCCAGTACCGCGAGATATTCCGGGTCGGCATCTACATCATTCCGTAGGGTTTCTATTCTATGGGTGGAGGGATTCTCCCAGACCAACTCAAGATATTCTCCATTGGGTTTTTGCTGACTGAAAAAATAATCCATCGCTGATTTCATTTCCTTTTCAAAATATTTGAACCCTTTCATTTGATAAGTATGGTCACGGAGGAAGATAGGTGTCGTGTCTGGGGAACGGTATCCGGTAATATTCTTAAATAATCCAACTTTCAGTGTCCGGCGGTTTTTCAAAATAACTTGTTTCATAAGAGGATAAAAAGAATCCCATGTTTCATTGCCAGTAACAATTTTTGTTTCAGCGGTAATGGTAATATATGTGGAGATGGATCCCTCATACCCGTTCGCCGAACCAAAAATCAATAGGAGTTTCTCCTTTCCTAAATTTCCTCCGGCATAAAAAGAAAAATGTCCATTATTAAATTCTGCTCCTGTAGCACCACCGGCAAGAGACACTTTGCCCTTCTCATTAATAACCCGATAACCGACATTTTGCACAACTGTCGGAGGCTCATAGATAGGTGGAGTAAAATACACTTCTATCTCATCCATGGGAATAAATTGATTGGTTTCGATCAGATGTCCTGACTGCTTTTTATAAACTTTGATGGAGGGTTCTGCGGTCATACTATACATGACATAGTCCCTATACTTTTGGGTACAACCCAGAGTATTTAATATTGTAATAAGTATACCCATGGAAACAATTATGCTAAAACTTTTTTTCAAGATTGCCCCATTCCCAATTTAGCAACGAGTCTTCGGATACCGGTTGGCGGTGATTTGTATTTAGCAACGATGATGGCGAAATCACTCTGCAATTTACCTTCTTGAATCAATTTGGATTCGAGGGAACAGAGTCTATCGAGAATTTCCTTATCCTTCTGTTTAGATTCATCAAAATTTCCAGCGATATTCGCAAGAACAAATTGCATCAATGTCCCTCCATAGTTTTTTTTGGCAACAATCTCAAAATTCTTTTTGAGCAAGGGAACAATTTCATCCGACCGGATAGACTCCGACGGGTCTGCTTGATTCATAAATTCTCGTGTAGGTCGAATGACTGGTCCCTTGTAGGCAATTTCATCTTCCTTACTCAAGTCCCGCTTGTATTCTTCGGGGAGAGTTTCCAGAAACTCATTCATATTTTGTAACTGTTCTTCCGTGAATTGGAATTGTGACGGACCGATATATTCACTCATTAAAATTAATCCATCAGGCTGTAACGCTTTTTTCATTTCCTTTAACACATTTTCCAGTTTCTCAACATGATGCAGGGCATGAGAAATTAAAATAAAGCCATATTTTTGTGATGCCAACTTTACCTTATTCAAATCTTGAATAGAATAATGCAATTGATTTTCCAGATGATTTACTTTCGCCAATTGAACAGCCATATCAATGGATTCTTGGGTAATATCAATCCCATCGAATTCCTTACAAATTTGTTTTTGCAGTGCTTCTCTCTCCACCAATCCCGTACCACAACCAAGACTTAAACCATGTTTAAAAGGTACTTTGGCAAATTGTTGTTTGAACCAACTCAACCAATCTATTTCGGCATTTCCCGATATTTGAGTATTAATATAACGAATAATATAGGGATGTTGGATCCAGGAAAGCTTACGCGCCTTGTCCGGATGGGTCACCAGTTGACTGTGTTCTTTTCCGGCATGGGTGATTAATTCCGTTTTATCCAGATTTTCAGGCATGGGCTATAGTTTAGCAAAAGAAGGAATTTGGCGTAAGGGTAACGACTATACTTATCGAGTGATTAAGGAGGTTCTATTTGGCAAGCTCAGCGGTTAAACTACTAATAACTGGTGAAGGCGGGTGAGAAGATGCGTTTCAACCGTTCGTAGCGGATGAGGGTAAGTTTAGAGGTAAACCCGTCGGCAAATATCTGACCAAGCAAAAATCCGGGATTCATCTCCGGCGCATTACATGTAGAACACAGCCGCACTAATTCTTGTTTGCCTTTGGCGTGAAGGTCGCGTAAGTCTACCATGCCTTGCGCGTTCCATAATTCGCGTAAACTAGCTTGATGGATATTGCCCAAGGATTTTCCTTCCACAATATCAAAACAGCAGAAGATAAAATCGCCATTCCAAGTAAAGGTCATTGTTCGCCAGAGAAGAATACACGGTGGTTTACCCTGACGGATAGCTTTCAATTTTCGGTCTTTGCTCAATTCCGCCACCTGTCCGCCCCAATTTAAAAAGGGTTTTACCCGCACAGTATCAACTCCCGCATTGCGCCAGTGATTAACAAAACCGGGAATATCAGCGCGGTTACAATCCATCTCGACAATTTGTAAGGCGGTGAATGGCTGGTGTTTGTATTCTTTGCGCATTTTCAAAAATTGTTCCACATTTTTATTGACGTTGCTAAAATCGCTGCGTCCTTTGACTTCCTCATAGACCTTGGCAGAAAAAGCATCTATAGATACAATGAGATAATCCAAACCGGCATCCAGTAATCCTTTGGCCATTTTCTCATTCAAAAGCGCGCCATTGGTAGATAATCCCATGCAGACATCATTCTTTTTGGTATATTCAATAATTTCGAACAACTTGGGGTGCATCAATGGTTCTCCGCCTAAATGCAGGTAGAATAATTCCACGAAGTCTTTGGACTGATCTACGATTTTTTTCAAAGTATCCATTTCCATAAACCCGAACCCGCGTGTTGCGTGCATCTGGGGACAATGCACACAGGTAGCATTGCAATAATTGGTGGTTTCAGCAGTGATTTCCACGGGCATGGAATCTAGAACGGTTTTCCGCTGGATATAGTTCTTTACCAGGCGGTACCGATTTCTTAATTTTACGGGATTAAATATACCTTTAACCATGTTTTACTTTCCAACCAAGCGGAATTATTCCTTGATTCCTTATTATATTCCAGTAATTCATTTTCTGATAACCGACTAATTCTGTCAAGTTAAATATTAGAAACAATTTAAGGTTTAAAGTTCTTTTAGGTTACGTCACCCGCCTCAGGCAATCTTTAACCTTATTTATCAAATATTTTCCAAATTCCTTTGGGGACGGAAGTGGGAATGTCATTTGCATGGTTGAGCACCCTCACATTATTCAGATTAATATTTGTACTATCAACACCACCAAAGATGGTCATCCGATTATTTGCAGTATCGTAGATGGCTTTATAAAAAACTCGTGTTGTCGGGATGCTCCCAGTCGGAAAAAGTTGTGTCCAGCTTTGTGCCTGTGTGAAAATGGTTAATGAAAGAAAGAGAAGATAGCTTATTGAAACCGAACTTATATGTTTGAAAAACATTTTACATCCTCCTGTTATGTTTAGATTATACTGCCAATCGTTATTCTCCACTATAGCAGTGTCATCACGAAGGAAAAATCTTGCAAAATATTTTTAATTGATTGATTTTATTGAAGATAAAACATTTAACGTTTGAGACCTTTGAAAAGTCCCCATAGTGGAGAAAAATAATTATTGGCCCGATGGTCAATAATTCTAAATGGTTGATTTTATTGAAGATAAAATTTGCAACATTTGTTACTAATTTTTTATAGCTATTTATTCAGAGGTCTCGTTTGTAAAAAGTTTTCCCTGATTTACATGAAACGATAGGCGGGTCATGTAGGTATTGGAATGAACGAGAGTGATCTCGTTCATTCCAAAGAGCGGAAATGACAATAGGAATTCCACTTAAACCAAAGATTTGGAATAAGTGTCTTGAATGTGGACACTTATTATAGGTAATTGATTTTGTGAAAGTTGCTTCAAAGTCTTACAGTGCGACTTTGAAAATTAGCCCAAATAGGAGTTATATTCGACTGGCACGGAGATAGGAGACTGTGGCAATGAAGTAGCAGGCGACACCGGTCCAATAGGTGGTGGAAATGCCTGCATTAAGGGAAATAACGATGGCGAGGACGGAAGCGCAGACAGAGGTGGCTCCGTTAAGTCCCCACAGCCAGGGAGTCAGGTCTCGAGACCGCATGGAAGCTAATTTCATACCGAGGGGAAATGCCATACCCATGAATAATCCCAAGGGGAATAGCATGAGGGTGGAAACAACTATGCGAATAGGGGTGGTCGAGGTTTGAAATAATTTAACCGAATAGGGTGTCAATAGTCCGATAAGAATAAGAATAATAGGGATAATAAAGAGACCGAATCGGCGAATCGGCGAATCGGCGAATCGGGGAGAAAAGAAATTGGTAAGAAAACTGCCGAAACCGCTGGAGATTAATAGACCAAAGAGAACGACTGACAGGCCATAGACCGGATGTCCCAAGAAAATGATTAACCTCTGCATTTGAGAAATTTCGATAAACATAAATCCCAGCCCAATAAAACTAAAAAAGAGAAACAGAGGTAGGACACCATGAAGGAGGGATTTATCGGTGGTCAGAATTAGCGGGACAATGATACAGAGAATCGTGAGTATCAGAACAACAATCAAGAGAACGCCCAATACTGCGATGGCTTCGGCATTAATCGGAAGGGCGCCCAAATCATTAAATTTCCCACGGAAGAAATCTTTCAAACGAACCATGTTAAAGAAAAAGGGGCTGTCGTCGGTGGGAGGAGTAATATTGATGGGAAACTTCACCAAAAAGTCATCGGTATTTTTGCCGGAGGCGAGAAGGGCGAACGTGGAATTAGCGGCGTAGCGTGGTGTGAGCAAGGGTTCAAACTGTAACATATCCATCGTATCGTCGAGGGTGTCCAGTTCTTTTTCTGAGAAAGGCTCTTTGGTGATAATCATCGTCCCCACTCCTTTCTCCGCATTATTCATTTTTTTGACAATGACGATATGGCTGCGGGGATCCGTAACCCCCTGTTGTTTCAACATGGCGCAGGCCAGGGTCGTAAGACGATAAATTTCATCGGGAGTTTTCTGCGAATACCAGCGCGAAAAAGTTAACACTCCATGAGGAGTCAGATGTGTAAAAAAAGTATTCCACGCTTCCACGGTATACAACGAATTTTCCGTAAGAACAAACGCTCCGGCAGCGGTAGCCGCCCACGTGTCAATGAAGGAAACCTGAATTAAATCGAATTTGTCTTTGGTGCGAGCGATAAAACTGCGGGCTTCATCATTAACAAAATGGACATTAGGAATACTATCCAGATGCCCCGAATAACTGCCATAATGTTTATTGACTGTGTTGAGAATATCTTTATTAATCTCCACGGCCGTCACCGATTTTTGTCCAAATGCCAAGGCCGAAAGGATATCTCTGCCACCACCCGCACCCACCACCAGCACATTGGCGTCCTGCCGGATATAATGCGCCAAGTTGATAATATCATATTTTAAATAATATAAACCTTTTACGTTTCCATTGAAATATGTGATAGGTGTGCCGGCGTTTTCGTCAATATTCAACATCAAGCTCAAGCTTTTCGTGTTGGAAGGCAACGTGGAACTGAGTCCCCAGCCGAAGGGTTTTCCTGGTACCGCAGGATTACCATACACGGCAATGCGAGAATACGAATTCCATTTTTGATACAGAGGAATATAATCTTTGTCGCTTTCTAAAATTCCTTTCACCCAAATCAAGCGAATAAACTGAGATTCATCGCCTGCCATAACGGTATTCGTACCCGCTACAATGGATATGAGCAACATCCATAGAAAAACCAATTTATAAAGTTTCTTGGAGGGAAGTCTGGCGGAAAAGAATAAAGCAGCAAAAGCTGCAATTACTGATACAACAAGCACAGCGGAAGGACCATCGAAAATGCGCAACAAATAAATTAAAGCAATACAACCCAATGCTGCTCCCGTTAAATCCGCGGCGTATAATTTGCCAATGTGTCCGGGAAATTTAGTGAGCGCAAGACAGACGCAAATGCCGCTGAAAATAAAAGGAATGGAAATCACCAGATAGGTCAGGGTAAGGGAATAGATTCCCATGAAGGATAATTTATAGATGACGGGACATTCCAAGTGTGTCAGAAAACTGAAAATAATGGAAATGGAGAAATAAAAAGAATTTACAGCGAGTTGGCGTTGGACCTGTTCAGGAACATAACGACTCGGGTGTAAATAGACCCAGAGAGAACCGACGGTCATACCGAACATGGCAATGGAAACAGCCATAAATGCCATATGGTACCACATAGTCACACTGAAAATTCGAGTGAGTAAAATCTCGAATGTAAGTGTGGCCAGAGTTACGAGAAACAATCCAATATAGATATCCTTTTTCACGGTCATCGAAATAGCCTTTCAAATCCATTTCTGCGGACAGCCTGAAGAATTCCTATAAGAATCGCCAAGAGGGTTATAGCCGCGACGGCGTAGCCAATTTGATAAGTTACGGGATAATATTGAAATTCGATGGCATGGGAACCGGGAGTCAAATAAATCCCGCGGAATAAAAAATTGGCGCGATAAACAGGAGTTGTCTGACCGTCCAATTTCGCCTGCCAACCCGGATAATTATAATCCGCAAGAATGAAAAGACCTGGCGAATGGGTCTTGCAATTTATTAAAACTTTTGTCGGAGAATATTCCTGGAAAGTAATTTGGGCACTGCTTTCAGTAAGCAAATTGCCGGGTGCGGGTCCGGAATAGTTTTCCATAATGGCGTATTTACGCGGGTCGAATTGCGGGTTAAGAAATAATTTTACAGCAGTGTCTTGATTTTGAGTGTTTATCCAGCGGGTCACGAAATAGGCCCGTGGCAACACGGAGGGAATTTCGTATATACGGACTTTTTTATCATAAATCAATTTCAATTCAGGGATATCCAAATAATCAGCGGTAAGGATATATTTGACATTGGTCATCGCCAACACCGGAATTCTCTTTTGCAATTCTTCCTCTCTTTCTTTTTTGGGCATCGTTGTCCATGGTTCCTCCACCGGCCCCATAATTTGAAAAAATCGCCAAGTACCGCTGACATTGCAATTTTGGAAACTGGAAATGCCATAATAGAGTCCTATATTATAATGCAAAGTTTCATTATCCACGGGAATATAATTCGACGCTTCCCCCATTTCACTAAAATAGGAATAAATGCGATAGATACTGGTATCGTTTTGAAGGACTTGGAGAGTGTCGGGCTTATGATAAAAAACCTCCAAGGGATAGGCCTTATTCGCGTCGAGATTGAGTACCTGCCCAAAAGAAAACATATCCACGACAATCAAGGCTACGGCAAATCCGCGAAATTGCCCGGGGGTTAATTTCCCCTTCATCCACAACCAAATCCAGCCTGTGCTGACGCCGATAAGAACACCGCGCAGAAGGTTATCTGCGATCCGCGGGTTGGCGAATAAGTAGGCAGATTTGCTGTTGTAATTGAGGAAGAAGAAAATCGCGAAAATAATAATTATCAAAGATAGCAATCCAAGAATTTCTCTGAATCCCTTATAAAGTGCCGTTTCCGTAAATGACTTTCCATTTGTTAAAATCCTGTCCAAGGAAAAACCGGTCAGAATCGCCAGTGAAAGATCGAAATAGAGATAAAGCCTACCCGGACTACGGGTATAATTCAGGATAGGGATATTGTGTGCCAATCCAAAGAAGGGAATGTATTTTCCAAAAGTAATGATAAATCCGATGAGACCTACCCAGAGAAAAAAGATTTGATGTCGCGATTTTTTATAAAACAGACCGGCGTACAAGACCATCCAGAGTGAAAAAATTCCGATATATCCACAGGTTTCAGCAAAATTTAAATTCACACTTTTTATATCGGAGGGCAGGCCCAAAACAAAAGGAAAAAGGAGCCGAAATTGATGGATAGGTGGAACGGACATTTGAATCATATTTTCCAAGGGGAGCCCGTTCGCCCGCCAGGAACGGGACATGATATCCCGCATAGGAAATATCAGGGGAGCCGCAAATCCCATACTGACAATAGCGAATAAAAAAATCCGCGATAGGCGAATTTTCCTGCTTAGAAACACTTGGGAGTTATGAAGGGTAGTGGGACTGAGGAAATAATATAAGCAAGAAAATAGACTTGCAAACATTACAAATTGGGAGTGACCGGATAAGAAGTTCATTCCGTTAATAAGCCCGGCAATAATACAATAAATCCATTTTCCGCGCTGTAAATCTAGCTCTAGACATAGCAGGATAAAGGGCAGATAGATCACTACACTCATTACATTGATATGCCCAAAATGTCCCAAATTAAATCCACAGAACGTGAACAGGAACGCGGAGCAAAAACTTGCTAATGAGGAAATTCCCAACGTCCGGGTATACAGAAACATCCCCAATCCACAAAGCATATAATGAAAGATTATAAAATAATTGATCGCTGCATGTGGCGGGAGAAAACAGAAAAATAAATAGGTGAAAGGATAAAATGCACCCGCCAGAAAATCCGAAGCATAGGGATAACCGCAAAATATCAACGGGTTCCAGTACAAGGAAATTCCCTGCTTGACCGCATAAGCTGTATACCATCGGAACGGCAAATCTACCTGCCGGATATCGCCCGAATAGAAAATGCCCTGCAGGGTCACTGCTTTCCAAAACAATAACAGGATGATGCCCTGCAAAAGCAGTATCCAACCGATGTCAGCCCTATATTTTTTCAACCACATAAACGGATTTGTTTTCTATGAGTAAAGCTTTTAATTATACAATATAATGTAAAATATAATAATTTTTTGTGACAATAATTCTTTACAAGTCCGGCAGATTCCCCTATGATTAATAATTTGTCAATTTAAAGATGCGGGAGTACAATGCTTGAATTCTCCAGTTTGTGAATTATGCGGAAGTAATAATATTCGTCTTCTTTTTATGCAGGATGGATTAAATATCGTTAAGTGCCGCCAATGTCATTTATGTTTTGTTTCTCCACAAGAGAGTCCGGAAGCGCTTGCCAAAAGATACGGTTCTCCGGACTATTTCAACACGCAATTTGTCCAGAAATTTGGGTACGGTAATTACGCGCAGACCAGACGGTTATCGGATTTATGGTTTCAAAGAATTCTGCAACAAATTAACCGCTTGTCTCCTCAAAAAGGAAAGTTATTGGATATTGGATGCGCTTTTGGATATTTTCTGATGCAAGCACAGGAAAAAGGATGGGATATACATGGATTGGAGCGATCATCATACGCCGTAGATTATGCCAAGAAGACATTTGGTCTAAATATTCAATTGGGAACTTTGGAGGAGAATTCGTATCCCGATAACTTTTTCCAAGCAGTAACTTTATTTGATGTCATTGAGCATGTCAGCAATCCAGAGGATGCTCTGTGTCAAATCCATCGAATTCTAATGCCGCAAGGGCTTTTAGTCATGACCACGCCTAATGAATCAGGACTCTTACGAAAGCTTATGGGAAAACACTGGTTTCATTTTAAACCTTTGGAACATAATTACTTTTTTTCCAGTAGCAGCATAACCCAATTCCTAAAGAAGGCTGGATTTGATAATATCCATGTCCAACAATGCCACAAGATTGTGGATATTGAGTTTATGATTAATCGTGCCTTTCATTATAATTCTCATCTCCCGAAAATTGCCCAATGGATTTCCGGTAATAATTTTTGGAAACATAAACCGTTCCCCTTCCCCACCGGAGAAATTGACGTCTTCGCCCGCAAAAAGTAGCGATTGTAATATTCATAATCGCTCGGTAAGAGCCCTTTGTATAAGGTTTTAACCAATAAAAAAAAGACTTGCAGTGAATTGCTTCACTGCAAGTCCATAAGACATATCTAGATAGTAATGATTATCGAATTAAGGGAACAACGCTTCGTTACCGAAGTTCGGATCATTATTATCATTAATTACGTCCACATTGGCAAAATTCACAACGCCTGTTCCATCAGCACGGAATCCGAATTGGAGCTGTGTATATGGATACACTTGAACACCAACGGTTTGAAGAGTATTCTCACCGGCAATCATCGAACCGACTATGGCTGCTGCATCAAGATGTTCTATGGCAGCATCACTATTGGAACCTGTACCATAAGCAGCGATTAGAGCTTGATTCAATTCACTCGGGCCTGACAATCCACTGACGACGTCCATTTGCATGGTTGCGCCACCTTCACGACCCACTGTAACTGCCGGATTATTAAGTGTACCACCACTACTATAGGTCCACTTAAATCCTTTGTAGTTACCTGCACCCGGTGCAGCACCTGCGAAGTTAACACTTATGGCCGATCCAATTAACGTATCGTCCGTCTCGATAACTGGAGGCAGCGTGGCGTTAGAGTCACTATAAATCTCTGCACCCCACTTCGCGGTACTTGCCGCATTGGTAAACAGACCACCTGATACAAAAGATCTGACATTACCACGGTTACCATCAAGTATCTTCGGAGTTGCTTTGATCACCTGAATTTCATCAATGAACAAACTCCCGGCTCCACCTGCTTTGAATTCAAACTGCGGGAATCCGGTATTATTCGCATGAACATAGAACGGAGCTTCCATCCAAGTCCACGTTGTCGGAGTACTCACGACAAAGATGTCGGCAGAAATATCCGCTGTAGCACCGGCACTGGCTGCTGTACTGAATGCGTACAGGTCAGTCTGGTCGGTATTACCTGGAGTAGGATCGGCAACATTCATACGAGCAATATACCAATTGCCTGCTGCCATCGGAATGTAATTCCCGAACGGAGTAGCCTTAACACCATAACTGTTATTAGTAGCACTAAAGACCCAGACACCGTTAGCTACATTGCCTGCGCCATCTGTAGTACTCGCTACCCATGTTTGTGATGCCATGTTAGCCCATTGAGCTCCCGCGGCATTTTCAAGACCCCAAGCAGCTGTATCACTCGATGTATTGAATGTACCATTCGCTAACAAGTTCAGATAAACATAGACGCGTTCTTTATCTTGATCAACACCGATAGCACCTGTGGCGACTGGGGATGCAATAACATCCACCCACGACGGTTCAGTTGCTGTTGCTGAGGCGGTAATTGTAACAGCTGTATTGCCGTTTGCCCACGCTGCTGCAACCTGAGTAGCATCACTGACAATCAACGCATTCGCATTACCAAATGACGGCGCTGCGGCCGCACCTGCTGAATTATAAGAAGACAGCGGTATGGTAACAGACTCACCAGGATTCAACCCAACTTTCGGTAATTCATCAAGGATATAAGTCGAATATTTGGCTTTGTTGCTCACGGCTACGGAACCACCGGCATTCGCCATGGAGAACGTATTAACTCCATCGGTTGCTGCGGAGTATCCACCTTCATTCACGTCACTATTTAAATTACTGAAGGTACTGGAACTGAGTGAGACATTACCCAAGAAATTCGCAGTAATTGAATAGGCTGTCGCCGCATCTCCTGCAAATCCATCCGGTGCATTATTGAACCATGCTAAATCAAAGGCTGGTGTCAGCCCAACATTATTAGTAAACAATTTAACACTCGGAACTTCTGGATAAACTGGGGCATTGGCTAGAACCTGACTCACAAGACCCATTGATAATAATAAACACACTATCGCTAAAAGCGATAAAGATTTTTTCATATAATATCCCTCCCTTCTATTTGAAAGATGTTGGAACAAAGAAGATTCTTTTAGATTACTTGAAGATGTTGCCATGCAAAAAACTCCTCTTCTGAAAAGCCAGCGCTTTTCTGCTGTGTTCGTAACCCAAGGTTGCGAGATTCAATATCTTTTGGACCGCGTTTTACTTTTTCTTACTGTCACAGTCCCGAACACACTATCGGTTTTTTGCCGGTTGGTTACCTCATTAGAGCTATTTGGATTGGGCTCTTAACCCTTTGCTGACATTTAATATATACCACCAAAATCCGTTTGTCAAGTCTTTTTCTCACAATTTACTTTTATGTAACATATCAAACGATATGTATAGCTTATACCCACTAGTATCATTTGTCAACTTTTTTTTAAGATTTTTATATAATCCGTATAACTTATTGTACTTCAATAAGTTACAGATTTATTTATCTCGGATACAGGTAACAAATGATTCGTGGTAATAAAACTGTAAAGGGATTGTGCTACCAACCTATGCCCATTACTGTTTATGTGAGCTTCCCAGGTAAAATAGCACGTTTCCGGGTGGTCTGCCCTAAAAATCGGTGCTAAATCCAGAGTGGGGATGTGATTTTCTCTGCCAAATTGGCTGAATATCATGGAAGATTTTAATAGATTCTCATTAAAAACTTTATCTGAATACGCATCTTCCAATTGATATTTAATCCAGTTTTTCTTATTAACTTCCATTTCAAAAGGAATTAACGCTAGGATGAATCGAACATGTTTGGATTGAGATAATCGATTCATCTCAGAAAGATTTTGTTCGGATTGATGAATCGCCCGGGTAAAAGAGGGCGTATAGGAATCATGATAAATCTGATAAGGAATCTCCCGGAGATTTCCATGTCTCTGATACGCTTGTATCAATTTTATCATCTTATAAACTATTATCAAGGCAAGTTTGGAATGTTTCAAAATCCATTCTTTGAAACTGTTATGAATGGAGGATAAATTCCCCGCACCTTTTTGGACTAAATAACCATTAGGCGCTGAAAAATTCTGCCAGCCGATTTCCACTCTATCCACATCTTTCATCCCAAAAAATCCCTCAATTACCATATCCGGTTGATAAGCCATTCCTGCGTGCATCAAGAAATTGTATTCCTGACTGGTGCTATACCCCGGAACGGCAGTGTTAATCACTTCATAACGTTTTCCCTCTTCCCGGCTATTCAAAAATTTTTCCAGCACTTTGGGATAGGTTTCCTCCATCGGAGTACCCACACCAAAGGTCATGGAATCCCCCAAAACCAGAATGCGATAAACTCCTGGTTCTTTTTTAACGGAATGATTGACATCCCGAAAACCGGATGAATTCGTAGCATAGGTCACAACAAAATCTCGGTGCTGATGAATCCCTGTATAATTGGCTTTCAAGCGGTAGCCGGTATTGGGATCGTTTTCAAACATGGCGGGATACACTTCCGGTATCCCTTTGGGATAAATAATTCGTATTACGACTTCCCCTGCCACGCCAAATAACGCCAGTCCGATAATAAACACAAAGAGATTGAAAAAAATATTTTTCCATTTCGACATATTTAAACTTTATTTTCTATCCGGGATATTCATATTTTGAATTATCCATTATAATACTTTCTTTATCTTTTGAAAGGATATTATAAAAAAACATATGGTTGGAATCATTTTAATTACTCATGGTAATTTGGGTGACGAATTTATCAAAGTCAGCGGTAAAATTTATGGAGCGCTCAAACAAGTCTATGCCGTGGCAATATTACCGGATGAAGGGAAATCCATTGTCATGGAAAAACTCAAAGAAACTTTCAGCAAAGCGGATACTGGCGACGGCGTTCTCCTCTTAACAGATGGATTTGGCGGGAGCCCCTCGAATTTATGTTTAAACTTTTTAAAAGAAAGCCATTGTGAAATTGTAACAGGACTTAATTTAAGTATGCTTTTAGAAGTGCTCTGTTATCAAGACCGGTTGGTTTTAAAAGAATTGGCAGCCCGCGCGGAATCAGGAGGAAAACGCGGGATTGTTTATGCCAGCAAATTACTTCGCCAGAAATTAAACTCTGCAACCTCATAACAACTTTCATTATAAAATATAAAATTATGCCCATTGTCCTTATTCGTATAGATGATAGATTAATTCACGGCCAGGTAGTGGTCGGCTGGTCACACTATTTGGAAGCCAACCAAATTATAGTCGCTGATGATAAAGTCGCTGGGGACGCAACTCAAAAAATGCTTTACGAAATGGTAGTCCCGCCTGATATGAAAGTTTCTATTCTTCCCGTTCGGGAAGCCGCCCAAATGCTCCAACACCAATCTCTGGATACTTTCCGTACCATAGTACTATTCTCTAAACCCCAAGATGTGGTATGCTATTTTCAAGCTGGTGGACCGGTCAAATCGGTGAATGTTGGAGGAATGCGGTTTGAGCCGGGAAAGAAGCAAATCGCCCAAACGATATCCGTAAATGAGGAAGATTTAGCGGCGTTTCGGGAATTACAAAAAGAACATATAATCCTCGAAGGGCGTGCTGTACCAACAGATCCTCCATTGGATATTGGCAAATTTTTATAAGAATAAAGGTATTTACCTATGTCAAATCAGGTTCATTTAATTCTTGGGTTTCATTCCCATCAACCGGTGGGAAATTTTGATTTTGTATTTGAAGAAGGGTTTCAAAAAGCCTATTGGCCCTTTCTAGAAGTACTGGAACGCCATCCGAATATCAAGGTCACTTTGCATTATACGGGTATTCTGTATCGTTGGCTTGTGGAACATCATCCCGCATTAAATGACAAACTCAAAGAGATGGTCAGGCGTGGTCAGATTGAAATGATGACCGGAGGATTTTACGAACCGATTCTATCCGTTATTCCAGATACTGATAAACAAGGACAAATTCGAAAATTAACCTCCTATATCAAAGATAAAGTCGGTTATGATGCCAAAGGATTATGGTTGGCGGAACGAGTTTGGGAACCGCAACTGGCATCCCATTTGGTAGACGCCGGAATTCAATATACCGTCACAGACGATTCCCATTTCCGGTCTGCAGGATTACAGGAAGAACAAACCTGGGGATATTACTTGACAGAAGATGCCGGGAAAACCCTAGCGATTTTCCCGATTAGCGAACGAATGCGTTATTTAATCCCCTTTGAAAAACCGGAAAAATCTATAGAATTTCTGCGAAGTGTAGCGGAGCGCGGCGGTACTCCCATGGTGACGATGGCGGACGACGGAGAGAAATTTGGGATTTGGCCGGGAACGCATGATTTATGTTACACCCATGGCTGGCTGGAAAACTTTTTTATGGCATTGGAAAAGAATCTGGATTGGATTAAACCGATAACTTTTTCAAAAGGCTTACAGACTGTGAAACCGTTGGGACGGATTTATTTGCCTACCGCCTCTTACGCGGAAATGATGGAATGGGCGATGCCGACTCCCGCTATTTTAAAATATGAAGACTTGGTACATTATCTTCAAAAAGAAGGCAAGTACGACGGGAACAAACCTTTTGTACGCGGAGGGTTTTGGCGTAATTTTCAGGTCAAATACCCGGAATCGAATAACCTGCACAAAAAAATGGTCTATGTGAGCAATAAAGTTCAGGGGATTTCCAATGGAAAACTGAAAAAGAAAGCCCCAGCGGAACTTATTAACCAAGCTCAAGAGGGAGTATATGCAGGACAAACTAACTGCGCCTACTGGCACGGGGTTTTCGGTGGACTGTATCTGAACTATCTGCGCTTTGCCCTTTATAGGAATCTGATTACCGCGCAAACGCAAGTGGAACAATTCATCCATCAAGATGAACCATACTTGGATATCGAAGAAAAAGATTTCGATTGTGACGGGGAAACGGATATTCTCGTCAATACGGATAAACTCAATCTCTATTTTAAACCGGCGTACGGGGGATGTCTTTTTGAACTGGATGTCAAAGAGAAACATTTTAATTTATTGGATACGTTATCCCGCAAACCGGAAGCATACCATGAAAAATTAAAGCATGGGAAAGTTATTGTCGGTCAAATGCCCCCTTCGACTGATGGCGCAGCAGTCTCCATCCATGATTTGGTACTCGCCAAAGAACCCGGTCTGGAAAACCATTTGAATTATGACTGGCATCAACGGTACGCCTTGCAGGATCATTTTATGACTCTCGAAACCAGCCTTGATTCCTTTTCCAAAGTAAAGTATAAAGAACTGGGTGATTTCATCAATCAACCCTATACCGTGGAAATTCAGAAACGCGGCGGCACGGCGGTATTAACTTTTTCACGTAAGGGACATCTTTGGTATAACGGGAACAATGACCCCGTTGAGATTGTCAAAAAGATTACCCTATCCAAAGATTCCAATTCCTATAAAGCAGAATACAAAATTACCAATATGTCTCAATCTCACATCAAGGCGATTTTTGGTGTGGAATTTAATTATGCGCTCCTGGCGGGAAATGCCGATGATCGCTATTATTATATTCCCGGAGTTACTCTCGCGGATAAAAGGTTAGCCAGCATTGGTGAAAACCAAAACGTTTCGGAAGTGGGACTCAAAGACCACTGGTTGAAAGTGGATTGTAATCTCAAAACGTCCTCCCCTGCCCGACTCTGGCGATTCCCCATCGAAACCGTGTCCCAATCCGAAGGCGGTTTTGAAAAAATCTACCAGAGTTCCGTCATCCTCCCCAATTGGTATCTGGAACTATCCCCCGGCAAATCCTGGTCCGTTACCATTACTCAAGATATTCGGCATTTCTAAATAACAGTCCCTCTTTGTCATTCTGAGCGCAGCGAAGAATCCCTGTGTTCTACCTGATGTAAAACGACTTTTGACAGAGATTCTTCGCTGCGCTCAGAATGACAGATTACGTGATTTTGGTCTTCTAGTTAGCTTTCTTTACTGTATCGGAATTAGTCTATTTCTTGCTTTATTCTCTACCCTCTCAAAACCGAACCCCAACCGAACCACCAGCAAACATACACCGAACCAGAAGCGGAGGGGGACTGGAGTTGCTATTAGCAATTCCAGTCCCCCTCCAGTGCAGATTCGGTACTAAAAATGGATTAGTGGGTAAGTAGATAGTTGGAAATAAAGAGATTAGAACCGTTCTTGGGTAAGCCTTTCGCTTTCTTTTCCCAAACGGCTTTTTGAGCGGGAGAAAGGGAATGCCATGCCGCTTGTGCAGGTGCCATCTTTGCTCTTTGTGCTTCTTGGGCAGGGGTGCGGGGGTTCCTGGGTTTGGTATCTTTTTTGGCATATTGATTCCCGGTTTTTCCGATACGGGCGTAAATTAAGTCCTTAAATTTCCCATGCGCTGTCATGGAGTCCAAGGGGAATTGTTCGATGATTACGACAACATTCCCACCGAGAACTGAATGAGGGAGAGAGTCCAACACCCGGCGGGTTTTGGCTGGGGTGACATGTACCCCGTCCGATGAAAATATGGATTGGAGAGCGGATTGCAAAACTATCTCCAACTCTTTTCCTTGAAATACTTTGATAACTTTATCTTTAGGTCGTTGATATTTATGTCCTGGCATATGTGCCTCCTTCTAAAGTAAATATATTCCTTCCCCACAATATCCACATTTTATTATACCAAATAATAGACTAACAGAAAATAGGGTACTGAAGGCGTCGGGAAAGAGAAGACGTTCATTCCCGACGCAGAGAAAACAAATGAGTACGGTGTAATAAACTATATGCCGATTGATTGGACAAAGAAGATGGGGGAGATACCGGTGCGGGCGAGGTGTATATATTTCGGAATCGGAAGGGTGAGGGTTCCACACTTAAAACATACTTTTCAAATCATCCACCGATAACTTATATCCCGGATTAAACTGAGACGAAGTCATGTATTGCAGGATACTGGAATAGAACTGCCGACCTTCCGGGGTATCGGTAATCGCCGACAAATTCACGGTACTGACCAATAATTTCCCGGAGCCAACTTTAAACTCAAACACAGTTCCCAATTTATGATTTCGGTCGATATTATCAATCACCTGCACGATTGGCCGGTATTCTTTCGGGATCATATCCAAAATAAAAGGCCGGGAATTTTTACATATAGTCCACCACTGCCAGTCATTATGCGACTCGGTAGGAAACCCTTTGAATAGTGGATGTTGGGGATTTACCAGGATTCCCAGAGTCCCCGGGGATACCGGTTTATTATTTTGTTCACAAATATTCTTAAACATCAACCAGTTCCAAAACTCATTGATAAACTGGGGTCCCAGGGATTTGTCTTTGATATCCTCCGGGTTGGGGATGAATAAAACAGTACCACCCTGATTCAGTTGGTCCAAGGTTGGCTGATCCAGAGTGTTGACTATTTTAATTTGAGTCGGGACATTGATATTGATGTCTGATGGATAGACCCATACCGGATAATGATTGCGGTAGGGAGTTCCATCTATAGTCAGGGTGAGAATTGTTTTTTGAGCTTGCTTGATGTTACCCAATGGAATTTTAATCTCAGCAATTTCAGTCAGTTCCCCCTGGGCGATATCCTTTATTTTTTTACTCCCTTCCCCAATAAGTACATTACTCTCAGTAGAAACCAATTTCCAAGATACTGTTTTATCAACTATATCTTTCGGACCATAATTGGCTATCTCTATCTTGCCATGGAATGTTTCTTTATTCATCCAACAATATTTTTGCATGACCAATAGAGGAACCACCCTGTTGCAAAATTCCCGGAACTCTGTGGGAGCCACTATTCCTTTACTTTTCAAAAACGCATTCAACATCCCCACCAAAGCAGTTCCCTGACCCGGATAATCCTGCAAATCCAATAATTGAAACCCACCGAATCCTTTGGTGCGAAGGGCTGTTTCTATTTCTTCCTTATATTCAATCAATGCAGATTGCCCGGAGGATTTAAAAAAGTCATTAGCCTGATCCAGCATTCCAGCCTTTTCCAACCGGCTACGATATTCTATTAAATGGTCTGCTTTCACCACCCCGGCATATTCAGGGATTTCTTTATAATCCGGATAAACCTGATATTGTCCGACTTCATGCCCGATTACCGGCATATTGATTCCCTCGATGGCTCCTTCATAATTTCTTAACGTTGACGGATACTCGGAATTAATCAAACCGCTGCCAGGATCTTCTGCCGTTGCAAAAGATGACCGGACATGATATTTCCGGGTCGGTTGATACCCTTTAGTCCAGGCAATATCAAAAAAATCATCATGAACACCCGGTTTGGGATCCCAATAAAAGGGATTGGTTCCGATAGCATATAAATGCCGGTTATCCCGGGCTTTTAAATATAAAACCATATCATCCATCACCTCCCGGCTGCCCCCCAATTCATTCCCCAGGGTGATTAGCACAAAGGACGGATGATTCCCATAATCACTTAATATATGATTCCCTTCATTCCTCATAAAATTGATAAGGGTGGTGTTTTTTTCATCATAACTACCCCAGTAGGGTAATTCGGGCTGCAGGTAGACCCCTTCCATATCGGCGGCTTGAAATGCTGCCTCCGGCGGACACCAGGAATGAAATCGGACATGGTTGATTCCATACTCTTTCAGAATTTTGTAATATCTTATCCAATCGTTTAACTCCATCGGGGTATGCGCTGTCAATGGAAACACACAGCCATCATGTTTCCCCCGCAGAAATGTCTTTTTTCCATTAATGGTGAATTGTGTTTCTTGTGTTTTAAATTCCCTTAATCCAAAATCCACTGATTGACAATCGAGCACCCCGTTATCCCCTGATAATTTTACTTCCAGTTGATATAGGGCGGGAGTAAACTCACTCCATAACCTTGCACTTTTACCTAATGCGTATTTAATGACAATATTGTTATCTCCTTTAATTAGGTTTACAGGAGTGGTTAATTCCGGCACCTGTTGCGGATTCCCATAGTTCCATGAATGAGCTTTCATTACAACTGATGTTTTACCGATATTCACAACCTCATTCTGTATTTCTACATTAACCAGGATTTCCTTTTTATGAATATCGGGATAGATTGTTACCTTCTCTATCCGGGTGAGTGGTGTGGCTTCCAAATAAAACTTGCCTAAAATCCCATTAAAGTTATTTTGGTCGTCATATCCTAAAATATGTGACCCACCGGTCGGCACTGATTTATGGGTATTATCCACCATCAAGGTGAGTACATGTCTTCCCGGATTAAGTTTCCCGGTTACATCATAAACCTGTGCTGAGGAAAGTAATTTATTGGACCCTATTCTCTGGCGGTCTATCCAGAGTTCGGTGACTTTTGTCCGTTCCATTACCAGCTTCAAGTGCTTGCCGATAAAAGATGCCGGAATATCAATATCCCGTTTATACCAGGCTGTTCCTACATAGGTGAATAATTGATTGAGTGTTCCCGGTAAACGTATCTTGTCCTTAAATGTTTTCTCCTGCCAGTTTTCCTGTAGTCCGATATTGTCAGTATCTGTTTGATACTGCCATTCCCCGGTTAAATCAATTTTTTCTTTGGTAGGCATTATGCTCTTCACCTCTTTCGAATAGCCAGAAGAAAGTATTAAACCCCAGAGGACAACAGGGAGAAAATATTTTAATCCCTTCATAAATGACTGGCCCAAATGACTGTTTCCAATGAAGTGTACTCTATGTCAGGTTTTTATTTCTCAGTAAATATTTTACAGGAATCAATTGCCTGGATAAGCTGGTCGGCTATAGTCTGGTCCCCTTCTACTGTCGGATGACCATCTATATATAACGCATCCACTTTATCATATTGGGAATAATAGATATCTTTAAACCCAGCGGCTTTTTCTTCATCCACCACTTGTTTCACATTAGTGCGCATCCATTCCGGGTAACCGCCATTGGCCATGATTTTAGCTTTGGGATAATCTTTCCGAAGAGTTGCCAGGAAATCCTTATACCCATTCCGGAACTTTAATGAGTTCTCATCAGGTATCTGGCCATCTTTTCCTTTCAATCCGGAAGAATCGTTTAACCCCAGTAAAATAACCACCAAGTCCGGCTGCCATTGTTTGAAATCCCATTTCGGTTCCTCGGCTTCCATTAAAGTCCGGTCCCATCTCTTAGGAATGGTCAGGTCATAATTGGCCTGCCAGTCACAAACCAGCCCGCTCCCTGATCGGCAAATCGTATGATAATCCGCATTATAATGGTTGGCAACCAGGACTGAAAATCCTTTATCCATATTGGTCAATGGAAATTTCTCTTCCCATTTTAATCCGGGATGGGTCACTTCATTTCCTTCCGAGGCAGTATAAGAATCTCCCAGAAACTCAATCTTCCGGTTTGGCTTAGCCGAAGGAGAAAGCAACTTCCCTTTGCTGTCTAATAGTAACCCTGAAAATGAATAAATAGTGCTGTTGAAAGAAAAGTTCCGTTTGCTGAACTTGAGAATATGCGGGGTATTACTCAGGCTGGTGGCCAGGGTATAATCCGACTCCCCCTGTTTATCCCCATGAAACACATTGATAAATTTCCCGTCAATATACACATTATAATAACAGACATTATCATCTGTCCTTACTCCGATGCTGCTCCCGGTAAACTTGGCAACAATAAAAGTCCCGGGCCAGGAATGTTTAGCATGCAGTGGATCACTGAAATCCCACCGGCCATAATATTGTATATTCGGATTATTCGCGGGAATAAAATTTACAGCATTTAAATTGCTGCTAAATCCGATGATCGGTACTAATAACATAAGTATAGAATTATAAAACCTTTTCATAGTGTTAACCACCCTTGTTTATGATTTTGTTAATAAATCCTTAATTATTTTAAAAAGCAATATACATTATTCCATTACTATGGTAAGTTTTTTTAGTCCACAACATCCACCAATGCATTGGCTTTTATATCTGCAGAAGAACTGCCTATCATCAGTTGAATTTTATCTTTCTCAACAATAAATTTTTGCTGTTTACTATCCCAATAAGCTAATTGCTCAGCTTTTAATGGGAAAGTTATGGTCTTATTTTCTCCCGGTTCGATAGAGACTCTCTTAAACCATTTCAGTTCTTTACTGGGGCGGACTACGGATGAACCAAAATGTTTGACATACATCTGCACCACTTCTTCTCCCAACCGAGTACCGGTATTGGTCACATCGATACTTATATTGATTTCACCATCTGATTTCAAAGTACTGGAACTGACTTTTAAATTGGAATAGGAAAACTTGGTATAACTTAATCCATAACCAAAGGGATATAACGGATCTCCCCGGAAATACATATACGTTTTCCCATCCCGGATATTGTAATCCATCATGGGAGGAAGCTGTTCCAATGACTTCGGCCAGGTCTCTACCAATCTACCCGCTGGATTATAATCACCAAAAATCACATCTGCCAGGGCATTCCCTGTCTCTTCACTGCAATGAGTCATATGCAATATAGCCGGGACATTCTTCTGCGTCCAGTTAATGGCATAAGGGAAACTGGATATTAAGACTACAATGGTATTGGTATTGGCAGCATAAACTTGTTTAATTAATTCTTCCTGTTCGAGAGTAAGAGATTCCCGGTCCACTCCTTCTCTACCATAACTGGGCTGGGAGACATCCCCCCATTCCCCATTCCCAACCGGCTGGTTGCCAACACAGACGATGGCAACTTGGGACTTCTTGGCATTATATACTGCTTCCCCATCTATGTTATCCACAGCATAGGTCACTACGGCATCTTTACCCACCTTGTTTTTAATGCCCTGCAGCGGGGTGATTCGATAAGGAGGTGTCCCACTATACCAATCCAATAAAACTTCATCAGCACGTGGACCTATCACGGCGATGGTGGATACGTTGCTTACATTTAACGGTAATAAATTACTGGAGTTTTTTAATAATACAATAGATTTTTGGGTAGCTAGACGGGCGATGGATTGATGTTTTTCCGACAACCAGGGTTCTTCTGGTTCGGTCATCCGGCTATAGGGAACCATCTCCGGCGGATCCAATAATCCTAACTTGATGAATACCCGGAAATTACCTCGAATCACAGCATCGATATCTGATTCGGTTAACAACTTCTTATCCAAAGCATCGGGGACTGCCGGTCGAACCCTGTCTAGAAATTGGGATATCCCGGCTTTCACTGCACCAGTTGCTGCATGGGCTAAATCCGGATAATATTTATGGTCAGAAACTAATAACCGGATTGACCCGCCATCAGTACAAATAATTCCATTTAGCCCCCATTCTTTTTCAGCGACATCTTTTAATATCGGTTGGACAGTACAAGGTATCCCATTCACTGCATTATAGGCGGCCATAAATGCGTTACTATGTCCTTCCTCTATCCCCATCCGGAAAGGGACAGAGTAATATTCCCGGAATAATCTTTCATCAAAATTTGATGAAGTACTCTCTCGGTGGTTCTCATTACTATTAGCCAGAAAATGTTTCATTAAGGAGGCAGTCATCCAATATTTCGGGTCATTGCCCTGCAACCCATGAACCATGGCGACCACCATCGTCCCGTTAAAATAAGGGTCTTCACCAAAACATTCTTCAGTCCTACCCCAGCGCGGGTCCCGTCCAATATCAGCATTCGGTGCTCGCACAATCACTGAACCTCGACGGTATTTGGTGGGGTTATTATAAATATACCGGGCTTCATATCCTTCCACAGTTCCCATTTGCCGAACAATTTCCGGGTCCCAAGTTTCTCCCATCCCGATTGCCTGCGGAAAAATAGTGGTAGAGAGTCGGCCAAACCGACCCCAATTAGAGGGTCCGCCCCGGGCTACCCCATGCAATCCTTCCACATGGCCGGTACCCCGAATGTTTAAACTGCTTACACTATTGAAACTATTCAGGCAATCGATCTTCTCATCCAAGGTCATGATACTCAACAGGTTATCAATTCTTTTCTCCACTGGTAGGTTGGGGTCCTGCCATGGATACTGATACACTGCGGGACTGGCCAAAATACTACAATTCATCACCAAAATAGCCGGAAGTATTATTTTTATTATGTTTTTCATAAGGTTATCCTTTGAAGTAAGTGGATTGTTTGTTTTTATTATCATTCACAATAACCTACAAACATATCAAGAATTTCCTATTTTGACCATAGTAGATAGTAGAATATATAAATCAGTTCCTGGTTTAGAGTTTAAAGGAAAAAGATATTCTTTAAAGTCTCCTAGCAAAAATTATGGCAGTTTAAGGAAATCCAAAATAGCCTGTGCGGCACGTCTGGAGGCGCCAGGTTCACCGAGTTTTTCTTTAGCTTTCATCAATTCGATTCGCGTGTCTGCTAAAAGCTGTTTATTATTTAAGAGTTCCAACGCTTGTTTGGCAAGATTGTCCGGGGTCAAGTCATATTGAACCAATTCAGGTACAACCTTTTTACCTGCCACTAAATTAGCCAATCCAATATATGGTAACCGAATCATCCATTGGGCAAAAAAGTAGGTTAAGAAGGCCACCTGATACACGATAATCATGGGAGTACCGATAATCGCTCCTTCCAAAGTGGCAGTGCCGGAGGCAACCAGAGATAAATCAGATGCCGCCCGCCAGTCATATTTTTCATGAGTAACGATAGTCACCGGCAAATGCGATCGTGCAATCAAATTTTCCACAAGAGAACGATAATTGTTATGCACCAATAGAAGAATAAATTGCGCGCTGGGAATTTCCTTGCGAATCCGTACTCCCGATTCCAACATAACTGGCAGATGATTACGAATTTCCTGCAACCGACTTCCCGGTAAAAGGGTAATAATTGGCGAATGATTATCCAATTTGTTTTCAAAACACATGGTTTCTCGCGATTTATAAATTTTAATTACATCCAAAAGCGGATGTCCAATAAATTCGGTTTTCAAGAATGTTCCTGCGTAGGTTTCTGTTTCAAAGGGAAGAATTAACAACATGAGAGAAATTAGTTTGGCAATTTGGGGAATTCTTTTTTTCCCCCAAGCCCAGACCTGGGGACTAATGTAATAAATAATCGGAATATGCAGGAAATGAATCCTTTGGGCAAGGCGGAGATTGAAACCGGGATAATCCACCAGAATAATGGCATCGGGATGATTTTCTTTAATCCACGAGACCGAATCATGCATTACTTTATTAAAAAACGAATAATTTTTTATAACTTCCCAAAACCCAATGACGGCGTGTTCTACTAAATCACACAACAGGTGCGCTCCGGCTTGTTTCATGCGTTCCCCGCCCAAACCATACATCTGGATTTCAGGACGCAAGACGGTTAATTCGCGAATCAGGTTGGCGGCATGTAAATCGCTGGATTCTTCTCCCGCAACAATAAATATTTTCATATTATTTCTTAATCTGCCGTGTTATTTCCAAGGCAACTTCCAGAGCATCGTGCCCGTGTTCCCCGGAAACAACCGGCGGAATTCCCTGCCGGATACTTTGGATAAAGGATTCCAATTCCAATTTCAGTGGTTCATGGGAACCTGTGCCAACCGTTGCGTGAGTAATTTTAATCTGCCCCTCCTGAAGAACTTTTTGGTAAACTTCCAATTCCGGTTTGGCGTAATCAAGAGAAAAATAAGCATCGTCCTGGAAAAGACGAATTTTCCGCATTTTATCTTTGGCAATCCGGCTGGCCGTCAGGTTGGCGATACAACCATTTTTGAAAACAATTCTCGCATTAGCAATATCCTCGTATTTTGTCAGTACGGAAACTCCCACCGCTTCAATCCGTTCAATCTCCGATTGTACGACGGTCAACAGGATGTCAATGTCATGGATCATCAAATCCAAAACCACTCCGACATCGCGGACTCGCGGGTCAAAAGGTGACAGACGGTGCGATTCGATAAAGCGAGGTTCTTTCAATAACTCACGCAGTTTTAAAACGGCGGCATTGAACCGTTCGACATGACCGATTTGCAAAATTGCGTTGTGTTCGCGTGCCATGCTTACTAATTCCGCCGCTTCATTTAATGAATCTGTAATAGGTTTTTCGATGAGTGTATGAATACCTTTTTGAAGAAAATCTTTGCCAACATCATAATGCGCGCTGGTGGGTACGACGACTGTAATCCCGTCTACTTTGCCGATTAATTCATGATAATCCTTGTAGGATTGAGTGTGATAGGCTTCCGCAATTTCCTGGGAGCGCGATTCATTGGTATCCGCAATTCCCACCAACTGAACATCCAACAAAGTGGATAAAATACGCGCGTGATGTTGACCAAGATGGCCAACTCCAATCACACCGACTCGTATGGGTTTGTCGCTCAATTTTCATGTACCCCATAAACACATATACTTAATTCATCCGCCCGTTGAATAAATTCTGATTTTTTGAGAATCAACGTTTTCCCCGCATCCACGGCAAGAACACCCGCCTTGACCTGAAACATTACCTCTAGCGTATCCATGCCGATAATGGGCACATCAAACCGAAAATCCTGTTGCGGTTTGCTAACCTTTACGATTACAATTCCTTCACCACCCAATTTTGACGCACGTTTCACCGCTTCATCGGTACCTTCAATCGCTTCAATTGCCAGTACCGCGCGTTGTTTCACGACCACGGTTTGTCCGATATCTTCTGCGGCGATATGTTTGGCAATGCGATGTCCATATTGAATATCCCGCAATTCACTTTCGGCTGGAGCACGTTTTGTCATCGTGCCTTTATCCGCCAACTGGGATTCCAAAAAAGTACGCGCATCTATAAATGTTACTCCAAAGACTTCAAACGCTTTGGCCGCCGCACCGATTAAAGAATCCGTTTGTTGATTGGGTAATTTATTTAAAAGAGATTTCGCCGCTAAATCGAATTGTTGAGACTGGAAAATGATGATTTGGGGAACTTTGCCGGCAAAGATTGCTTGTTTTACCCCGGCACTTAAAAAAGTTTTAACGACTGATTCAAATTGACCAAACGGAATCCAATTTATATTTGGAAGAACCTCTGCAATATTGGGTGAAGTAATACCGGGGAATCCAATTGAGATAATTTCCGTTCCATATTTTAAAGCCTCACCGGCTAAAAGGATGGGATATTCACTACTGCCTGCAATAAGACCGATTTTCGCAGGATATTGATTGGGTTGATCGCTCATCCCCGAAATTCCAGTTTAAAGTTTAGCGGCATATACCGCGGTGGTGTAGACTGGTTTCAGAAGCGTGAACAAATTCTGCAAAATGTTTAACTTCCGCAGAGTTACCACATTCTTTTTCAATACGTGCCAGAGAATCTTTGAGCGGAAGGTGGGCACGATAGAGAATCTTGTAAGCATGTTTTAAATCAGCGATGACTTCCTGTGGAAACCGATGTCTTTTTAAACCCACGGAATTAAGTCCATGCGGAGCTACCGGATGGCCATCGGCTTTTATATAGGGAGGTACATCTTGTGTCACTTTGGAACAACCGCCAATTAACGAAAAAGTCCCAACTCGGACAAATTGATGAATTCCGGATAATCCTCCGATAATCGCTTGATCTTCGATAAGCACATGCCCTGCCAAAGTTGCGGCATTGGCAAGCACAACTCTATTTTGAATAATACAATTGTGCGCAACATGAACGTATGCCATCAATAGATTACTATTCCCAATCGTAGTTCGCTCACCTTCTTTGGTTCCCCGGTTAATCGTTACAAATTCACGAATAACGGTATCCGCACCAATATCCACATAACTTTCACCCCCACGGAATTTCAGATCTTGAGGTTCTCCCCCGACAACGGAATGGCTGTGAATTCGACAACGGTCTCCAATGGTTGTCCATCCATCTACAATCACATGACTATCGAGTATGGTATGTTCCCCAAGAGTAACATGTTCACCGACAACACAATAGGGACCTACCACCGCCCCTTTACCAAGTTGGGCTTTGGGATGGACGACCGCTGTATTATGAACTGCTATTTCTACTCTCCCAATATGTCTTTGTTCAGTTGTATTTGTTTGCGGCATATCAACTCCAACGAAAAAAATGTAACATAAATTGAAAATAAAAACAAGTTTGAGAAATCGAGGTTCAAGATATAAAACACTCCATCTTAAACAAAAAATGGTGGGCGCTACAGGACTTGAACCTGTGACCTCTTCCATGTCAAGGAAGCACTCTAGCCACCTGAGCTAAGCGCCCGATCGAGAATACTATTTCAAAGAACCATTAAAAAGCACTCAATTACTTTACGGAGAATTGAGCAGAAATGTCAAGGATGCCTTTCAATTTTTTTATAAAATTGACTGGAAATATCCTCCGTGATAGATTTTTATAAGATAAATTTTATGGTTCATTGAACCCAATAGAGGGTACGAAAATGAAAAAAATTTTTGTCATTATTATCGGATCTTTCATTTTATTGTTTTTATTTTTTTTGTTTTATGGTTGTAATGAGACCACTCATACGGCAGAAAGGGTTCCTCCGCCACCCGTGGCTACTACTCCTCCAACACCGACACCATCCCCTACCCCAACACCCACTCCTACAGTTACACTGGCCACAACAACGCTTATTCCCCCACCTGAACCAACACCGGTTCCTGTTGAAAAACCAAAACTTGTTAAAAGACCCGTTCCCAAGTATGTAATTATTAACGCTCCGACCGGAATTTTAGGAGCTTCAAAAATTGATGTTTTTAGTAAACCTAGCAACAAATCTCAGGTGGTTTCCAAGGTAGCTTCCGGGACAAAATTGGAATTATTAAGCATTCAAGGGACATGGATGAAGATAAAAACGCCCGAAGGAAAAATAGGTTGGATATCTTCTTCTTTTAGAGAAAAATGATAAAGGAAATGAAATAAAGAAATAATGCTGAGGAAATAACACTCTATGGTTTATTGTTCCTTATGCAACACTATCTATCCCCCGGGGACTCGTTATTGTACAAGATGTAAGACCCATTTATCCTTTATTCCATCTAATTCCCAGGATGAGAATCAGATGAAATGTCCTACCTGTGGCGAAATGACTCAGATAGATTCTGGTAAATGTCAATTTTGTGACAGGCCGTTAAGCGCAGAAACTTTGGATCTTTCCCAATCTGCTTCCCTGCAAGAAACCACAAAAGAAATTCCCAAAGCAAAACCCAAAAGAAAGAAAAAGAAAACATCCCGCTCAGCTGATTCACAGACAGCTAAAAAATCCCCTATTGAAACTTTACAATGTCCCAAATGTAGTAATTTAGTTCTGGCAGATTTCGAAAACTGTCCTCTTTGCGGAACCAAATTACAATCTATTGATTCATCGAATGTATCAACTCCTTCTGTAGCGTCTCCTTCTGAAAATGGAAAACAAAATATTATTGTTACAGCAGAATCTGTCTCTGTTCCTGAAGAGGAACAAAAGCAAATTGAACCCGAGATTGTTTGGGAAACAATGGAATGTCCCATCTGTCATAAAACGACCCGTGTAGATACCGGACACTGCCGGCATTGTAATACTCCTCTAAAGCCGGAACCCATTGAAATAGAAAAACCTATTACAGTTCCGGAATCTCCGGTAACTCCCAATCCTCAACCATCCACTATCCCTCCACCAAAAAAATCTTTAGATAATCTTTCATCCGTACCGGTTACTCCAGTACCCATAATTTCCAACACTCCTAAGATAAACTCTGAAAAACCGGACGCGGTTACATCTACAACACAGCATAAAGAACAGAAACATCCCAACTCTGTATGGTCGTCCGTTGCAATTCTTGGATTAACTGGTATTGTGATTCTTGTGGGTATATTTCTAACGATCTATTTCTGGAAATATTCCCAAAATCCTCCGAAACCAGTACAAACTATTTCACAGACAAAACCGGTTTTGAACCTCATTGCACCAATTCCTTCTGTTCCGAATGATTCCGATGCTATTTTGCAAGTACTCAATAATGTTCGTGAATCCACACTATCCAAGAATACAGCTTTATATCTCTCAGCCTTTTCTCCTGATGTACAGGATTTAAAACAAAAGCTGGAAGCACTAGATGATTTTTGGAAAACGTATAAGATTCAAGACATCCAATATGTTATTTCTCCAGACCAACCACTCACGATTAATAATAACCAGGCGGAGATTGTCATTATCTGGACTATGAATCTAAAAAAACTTTCCGACAACAAAACCATGTCCTCCAAACTAACCAATTATGTCCGGTTTGAAAAACAAAACAGGAATTGGAAAATTGTCGAGGTAAGTGTCCGTTAATATAATTTTTTTATTGTTTCCCTAAAAACAATTCTCGTCCTTTTGTATAAATATCCATCTAAAAACTATTAATGAATACTCTTATCACCCACTTTTAAAAACAAATACGCTATACTCTGGGGAAAGGATAGATTAAAATAGAGATTAAAGAAAATACGTAAAAAAACAACGCCCTCTAAAAATGCATTCCTTACAGGGAGTTGGAAGCGAGGTAAGTGTGTCGGTACAAATGGATAATGTGGATAAAAAGCTGTTAACGGAATTACAGAGAGAATTTCCGTTGGCTCATGAACCCTATGAAATTCTAGGTAAAAAAATCGGGACTACGGCGGAGGAAGCACTCCAGCGCGTGAAACGATTAAAAGAGGAAGAGGTCATCCGTCAAATCAGCGCGATATTTGACACGCGCAGTTTGGGATATAAGTCTACGCTGGTAGCAATGAAATTTCCCGTGGAGAGGTTGGAGGAAGCGGCTGAAATCATTAATTCCCATCCGGGAGTGAGCCATAATTACCGGCGGTCACATGATTACAATATGTGGTTTACAATCGCGGTTCCGCCCAATGAAAGCTTGGAAGAGCATATTTATAAACTGGCGGAATTGGGAAGGACAGAAAACACGCTGATTCTCCCAACATTGAAACTTTTTAAAATCGGTGTGAAGTTAGACATGACGGGCGAAGGATTAAAAGGCGAAGAAGAAGGCGAAATGTATACGGGAGAGAAGCAGAAGGTGGGGGAGAAGCAATTTACCGAGAAAGAGCTGGCGTTTATTAACGCATTCCAGGAAGATTTTCCATTGGATTTACACCCGTACCAACGGATTGCAGAATCGAGCGGGTTCTCAGAAGAAGAATTGATGAGCATGGCAAAGCAATGGATGGAGTCGGGATTAGTGAGACGATACGCCGGAATTTTGCATCACCGGAAAGCGGGATTTGTCGCCAATGCGATGGTGGTGTGGCAGATACCGGAAGAAAAATTAAAAGAAGTCGCACCGAAATTAGCATCTTATATGCAGGTGAGCCATTGTTATCAACGTCCGATTTATCCGGATTTCAAATTCAATGTTTACACCATGATACATGGAAAAACCGCCAAGGATTGCGAAATAGTGGTAACTGATATGGAGTCGAAAGTCGGGAAGTTTGAGCATCAATATTTATACAGCACAAAAGAATATAAGAAAATTCGATTGAAATATTTTACGCCGGAATTGCATCAATGGTGGACGAAAGCAAATAACCAAACGATGCCAGCGGTGGCGAAGTAATATCTTTGATGTAACTGGGTTTGAGAAATCAAACCTTTACGGATTCAATGTCGAAAGATTCCCAAAACAAAAATAAAAAAGAAAAAGAGTCGTCGCCATCTACAGATGTCATAATTTGTATACTCTGTGGGGCGGAAATGTATGAACTACACTGCAAATACATTTGTCCGAATTGCGGGTATCGGGAAGATTGTTCAGACCACTAATACTATAGAAAGGAAATCGTATGTCGGAAGAAAAGCAGGAAGTGCAAGAAAGACAACCGGAGACGCGAAAATTTGTGAGTTTTCTTTTTTATAAGGTGGACCCGGCGTGGCGGCGATTGCCGGAACAGGAACGAAAAAAAGGAAAAGAAGAATTTCATCAAGTTGTTGAAAAGTTCGATAATAAAGTAAGTACAACATCTTATACATTGGTTGGTCTTCGTTCTGAAACGGATATTTTGTTATGGCGGGTGACGGATGATTTAGATAATTTCCAAGCGATGGGCACAGCATTGTTGGCAACAGGATTGGGAAAATGGTTAACGACTCCTTACTCGTTTTTGGCGATGACACGAAAATCTATGTATGTGGATAAACACAAGCATCCTGGACAAGAAGGAACAAGACTTACCGTGGATCCGGGGAAGGCAAAATATTTATTTATTTATCCGTTTGTGAAAAATTCAGACTGGTACACGCTTACCAAACCTGCTCGGCAGGGGATGATGACAGAACATATTGAAGTCGGGCATAAATATCCGAGTGTGAAATTGAATACCACATATTCCTATGGGTTGGACGATCAAGAGTTTGTGGTGGCGTTTGAGACGGATTATCCGGGTGATTTTCAGGATTTGGTGATGGATTTACGCCATGCGCAAACCAGCCGGTATACCAAACGGGATACGCCGATTTTCTCATGTATCAAGAAAGAGTTGAAGGATGTCCTTGATAGTTTGGGAGGATAACGAAAGTCTCCGATCTCAAGTTCCTAGTCTCTGGTTAAAAGATGCAAACCAAAATATATCAATCACAGTATAAATTTTTTGAGAGAGCGTATGCTTTGGATAAGGATTTGTGGACGGAGTTTAAGGATGACCCGATTGTAAAGCAAGTGGGGAAATTAATTAAGAAAGATAATCCGCAAGGGAAGGTATTGGATTTAGGATGCGGGAGAGGCCGAAATTCAATTTTGCTTGCCAAACTCGGATTTGAAGTAAGGGGAGTAGATTTGGTTCCCAAGGCGCTGAATGAGGCAAAAAAATCAGCGCGGAAGGAAAAGTTAGATGGAAATGTGCATTTTCAAAAAGCAGATGCGTTGAATTTACCTTTTGAAAAAGATTCGTTTGATGGAGTTATTGACCGAGGATGTTTTCACCATATTGTGAAACGGGACTGGGCGAAATATCGGAGAAATATTAATAAAGTTTTAAAAGATGGCGGATATTTTTTAGTCGTGGTTTTTAGCAAGAAAAGTCCGCATCTCCAAAGCGCGAAACATAATTATGTGGTACATAAGGGCGATATTGGTGGACATTTTCATTATGACCATTTTTTTACAAAAAAGGAATTGAAAGAGGCCTTCCCAAATTTCAAATTGATTGATTCGCATGAGAAAAATGATGACCCGTATATTTTTTATTACGCTATAATGCAAAAGAATTATTAAAATACTACTACTTTACTATAGTTTTTTACAACTCTAATAAATAGAATGGATTGGGAATTCTTCTGCAAATGTAGAAGAATTATTTTTATGAAAAAGAAAATAGATTTATTTATATTTGATTTGGATGGAACGCTGATAGATTCGCGGAAGGATTTAGCGAATGCGGTGAACCATACCCGGAAACAATATCAGATGGACGAGTTGGATTTGATGACAGTGGTCAGCCATATTGGGTATGGGGCAAAGAATTTGATCGCCAAATCATTTCCGGAATTGGAACCGAAAGAATTAGCCAAAGCATTGGAAATATTTAAAAAATATTATGAAGGACATTGCGTGGATGAGACCACGGTCTACGACGGCATCGCGGATGTGTTAAAATATTTTGAGTCCAAAGCAATGGCAGTGGTCAGTAATAAACCATCCCCTTTTACCAAAAAAATACTAAGAAAAAAGAAACTCGATTTTTATTTCAAACTGATTTTAGGGGAAGAATCTTATCCCAAGAGAAAGCCGGACCCGGCACCATTACTTTATGTGATGGAAAAATTGGGCGGGAAACCGGAAACCAGTTGCATGGTCGGGGATTGGATTACGGATGTGGAAGCCGGGAAACGAGCGGGAATGGTGACGGTGGGTTGTCTTTACGGAATCGGGAATCAGCGTGAGTTGAGAGAATTTACACCCGATTATCTGGTGGATTCGATTCTGGAATTGAAAGATTTATTTCAGTAAGGAGTATTTTATGCCATTAACCAATGAACAAATATTACGCTACAGCCGACATTTAATTATGCCGGAAGTTGGGTTGACCGGACAGGAAAAATTAGTGAATGCCAACGTTTTATTAATTGGTGCCGGTGGATTGGGTTCGCCCTTGGCAATGTATCTTTCCGCAGCAGGTATAGGGCATTTAGGGCTGGTAGATTTTGACAAAGTAGACCACACTAATCTGCACAGACAGGTGATTCATGGAACGGAAAATGTAGGGATGCTGAAAGTGGAATCGGCAAAACAACGGATCGCTTCCATTAATCCTAATGTGAAAGTGGATACTTATCCAACGGCGTTAACTTCTGAAAATATCATGGATATTATCAAAGATTACGATGTTGTGATTGACGGGACGGATAATTTCCCAACACGATATTTGGTCAATGATGCATGCGTGTTTACAAAAAAGCCGAATATTTACGGTTCGATATTCCGGTTTGAAGGACAAGCAACCGTATTTCATCCGGGTCAGGGACCTTGCTATCGCTGTTTGTATCCTGAACCACCACCTCCGGGGGAAGTACCCAGTTGCGCGGAAGGCGGTGTGTTGGGAATTTTGCCGGGAATCGTGGGATTAATTCAAGCAACTGAATGTATCAAGCTGATTATTGGACAGGGGAAATCACTGGTAGGACGGTTACTAATTTTCAATGCACTGGAAATGTCTTTCCGAGAAGTTCGATTGCGCCGACAAAAAAATTGTCCGGTATGCGGAGATAACCCGACAGTCACAAAGTTGATTAATTATCAAGAATTTTGTGGATTGGGACTCGGTCAAGAAGAGCATCAAGCCGCCTCAACCCAATGGGATATTACGCCACAAGAATTAAAAGAAGCAATGACGAACGGTAAAAATGTTGTTCTGATAGATGTTCGGGAAAAAGAGGAATGGGATATTTGTCGAATTCCTAGTGCCAAATTAATCCCCTTGAGTACACTCCCCCAACAAATGTCTGAATTAGATACCGCGGACGACATTATCCTTCATTGTCATCACGGGTCACGCAGTATGAAGGCCCTGCAATTTCTCAATAAAAGGGGATTTCAGAAATTAAAGAATTTACGTGGCGGGATTGACGCCTGGTCGGTGCAGGTGGATCCGTCTGTGCCTAGGTATTGAGTGCTTTAAAGTACAAGAGGAAGTTTTAAGCTGAAGGGATACTGCCTTTTTTATCGGACTCTTCACATGGTAGATTTTAACCTTCTTACAAAGCTTTTTTCACCATAGGTTCCTTCGAGAGAATTATAAAGTATTCATTAAATATTTTAAAAGATAACTTTAAAAAAGTTTATTTTTTACAAATTTTCTCCTGCATTATATTATATCGTGTTTGACCGCAAGGCATGGGATGATTTAGTATCTCTAAGGTAACATGAAATTATCCGTCATCGTCCCGGTATATAATGAAAAGCGTACCATCCGTCTAATTTTGGAAAAGGTTCGTAATGTTCCGATTCCCAAAGAAATCATCGTGGTGGACGGAATGTCCATTGACGGGACGCGGGAAATTCTAAAAGAAGAAGAATGCAGACCCGATACACGTGTTATTTATATGCCTCATCGCTGCGGGCGGGGATTGGCATTAAAAATCGGGATTGAGAATGTAAAAGGAGATATTATTATTTTTCAGGACGCGGATTTGGAACTTGACCCCGCCGATTATCCCGCTCTCATCCAACCGATTCAAGATGGGAAAGCAACGGTGGTTTTCGGTTCCCGGTTTCTTGGCAAATCCGATGCGTATATGAGTTTCCTGCAAAGAGCCGGAAATAAATTTCTTACCTCCCTGGTAAATTTTTTATACCGGTCGAACTTGACCGATGTGGAAACTTGTTATCAAGTTTTTCCCAAAGAGGCTTTGAAAGATATTATAATTAATGGTGATGAATTTAATTTTACAATTGAGTTAACAGTGAAATTATTAAAGAAAAAATACCCTGTGACCGAAATTCCCATAACTTATATTCCCCGGGGACGGGAGGAAGGGAAAAAAATACGGTGGCGGGATGGATTTGAATCCGTCTTCTCACTCATTAAATACCGTTTTCTGGATTGATATATTATGAAAATTTCATTTATTGATTTATCTTCGCAATATCACAAATTAAAACGAGAGATTGACAGCGCCATTCTTCAAGTCGTTTCCAGCGGGCAGTATGTTTTGGGTACTCATGTCCGCGGGCTGGAAAATGAATTCGTCCGCTATCACCGGACAAAATATGCTGTCGGTCTGGCATCGGGAACAGACGCGATTTTACTTTCTCTACGCGCCTGTGGAATCGGACCGGGAGACGAAGTCATCGTCCCTGCATTTACTTTTATCTCGACTGCCAGCATGGTCTGTTATGCAGGAGCAAAACCGGTTTTTGCGGACATTAATCCAGTAACATTTACTCTGACAGCCGATACGATTGAATCCGCTCTCACGAAGAAAACCAAAGCCGTCATTGTGGTTCATCTCTA
Organism: uncultured bacterium; assembly: GCA_963768165.1. Classification (GTDB taxonomy): domain Bacteria; phylum UBP4; class UBA4092; order UBA4092; family UBA4092; genus CAVYHJ01. The sequence continues at coordinate 946,413 of CAVYHJ010000026.1, forward strand.
TGGACAAATGGTCGATATGAATCCGATTCTCCAGTTATGTAAAAGGAAAAATCTGATACTCATTGAAGACGTTGCTCAAGCCACCGGTGCGGAATATCACGGGAAAAAAGCCGGTACGTTTGGAAAAACTGCATGTTTCAGTTTTTATCCCACTAAAACTCTCGGTGGAGCAGGCGACGGTGGGATGGTCATTACGTCAAACTCCAAAATCGAAAAAAATCTCCGTCAATTGCGGGATCACGGCCAATCCAGTAAATATCGTTTCGATCAATTGGGTTATAACAGCCGGTTGGATGAGATTCAAGCGACGGTCTTGCGAATTAAATTTCACCATCTGGACCAATGGATTAATAAACGCAGAAACCTTGCTAAGTTATATATTGCTAATTTAAAAAATATTTCCGAAATTATCTGTCCTATTGAAATGTCCGGTACTCAACACGCTTACCATCTCTTTACGATTCGCGCGAAAAAGCGCGATAAACTGAGGGAATTTCTGCAAAAGGAAGGGATTGGTACAGGGGTCCATTACCCTTCTCCTTTACATACTCAGAAAGCATTTTCCCTTCTGGGATACAAGTCCAGCGATTTCCCCTATAGCCAATTCGCCGCAAAAGAGGTATTATCGTTACCTATGTATCCGGAAATGCCGGAATCGCATATTGACATCGTGAGCAAGAAAATCCGAAAATTTTATCGAAAATAGTCGTTGACAGTAGATGTATCCTCTGATAATCTACTTAAAAAAGGAGACCTTATGGCGGCACCAATACCCGAATTTGGAGAACAAGTCTCTGAATTTGCCCAGAATATTGTCAGGTTTTTCTATATTGTCATTGCCCTCATTTGTATGGGAATCGTTTGGGGGGTGTGGGCCAGGTTAAAAGGAGACATCCGTCAAGGGGGATATGCCCAGGTAGCTTTTACAATTTTGAAACTAGCGGTTGTGATATTAATCGGTTATTACCTAGTACAATATGGTAAAGATTCGGGATTTTTTAATGAAATCGCCAAAACATTTCATGCAGGTGCCCGTACGTAACAAATAAAATTTTCCATAAGAATACTTTTATGAAAAAGCTTCTCAATCCAATCATTCCATGTCTTTTGATGTCCATGGGAATTTGTTGCCTTGTATTTTTTTTACCTGTTTTATGTTTTGGGCAAATACCCACTCAAGGGCCTTCCATTAACCTTGTCACACCAGATTCCGTTACTATTGTCTGGCGAACTGCAGAACCGGCATCGGGAAGTATTGAATTGACCGATAGATATGGAAAAATTATCTCACTGACCAAAGAAAATCAATCAAAACCTTCCTTGAAACATCAAGTGACGATAAAAAATTTATTACCGGAAATGCAGTACGGCTATACAGTGATCTCTGATTGCTCTTCGGGCTGGTTTAGAAGTGAATGGATTTCTTTTTCCACTGCGGTAAAACAAAATACTTCCTTTCGTTTTGCTTCTTTGTCGGATTGCCGCGGAAATGAAAATGGGGTGAATGTAAAAGTCTTATCCAAAATCATAGAGAAAGTATCTGCTACAAATCCAAAACTTATTGTTTTTGAAGGAGATTTAATTAACGGAGTTTGTGAAATCCCCCAGGCGTTAATTCAATATGACCAATGGAAAAAAGTCCTTCAACCTTATTGGCAATCCGCCCCTGTTTATCCCGGTGTCGGGAATCACGAAAACAGTGTCAAAGTAGATGGCAGACAATACGGAGAAAAAGTCTTCGCAGAAGAATTTTGTGTTCCTCAAAACGGCCCGAAATCGTATAAAGGTGTGGCATACTCGTTTGATTATGGTAACAGTCATTTTATTTCGCTGGATTCCAATGACCGATCCGACAATTTTAAATACAACAACCGCTTTAGCCCGGAACAACTGGAATGGTTGGAAAAAGATTTGGCATCCACCCATCAATTGCATCGGTTTATTTGTCTGCATGATCCCGCCTATCCCAGCGGTGTTCATATCGACGGTTCCTTGGATCAACATCCCCAAGACCGGGACAAATTTTTACAAATTTGTGATCAATATAACGTGGATATCCTGTTCTGTGGACATGAACATAATTATGACCGTAAAAACTTGGACAGTAAATTAAATCCCATTTTGCATCACACCCTCTATCAGGTCAAAAATGGGACTTGCGGCGCGCCGATCTATACCAAAAGAGAGGCAAAAAAAATTGACGAAAGGAATCAATTCGCTTACGCCGAAGTATACAACTTTACTATCATTGATGTAGCTGGGCCAAAAGTGACAGTCACGGCTTACGACGTGGACGGAAAACAAATAGACCAATTCTCTTATCAGAAATAAAATATTTTCCTTACAGTCTCCCGTCGATCGTCAATCCGGGATTTGTTCCATTGCACCCAAATGACTCTGAGCATCACGTAACTCTTCTTCTTTTTCCTTTTCATTCGATGCTCTCCCTGCCTTATCCTGATAATATACCGCCAGATTCTTATGCGCGGCTTTCAACAAAGAATAATCTACTTTTATAGGTTTACTTTTGAGCATTTCATAAGCACTTAACATCTTTTCCCATTCTTCTCGCGCTTTATCATACCGGCTATCAACATAAAAAGATTTTCCATAATCCAGGTAAATTTGCTGCAGAATATAGAAATCTTGCGAACCGGGAGGATATTTCTCCAATGCTTTGCAAAAATGAAATTGTGCCTTATCCAAATCCTGGTGATCATATTTTCCCGTCGCCTCGACTTGTTGCGTAACTCTACTCAAATAAGTACTCCCGTATCCCCAATCGTCTTCCGCCGGATTAAAATCCTGTTTGACATGATACCAATCCATAAATCCGAACATAAATAATAAGACAAAAGAAAAGGCAAATATCCATTTGTACCGGGATTGAAATGTATAGTATATTCCACCCACCGCACTTAAAATGAAAAACGGTAAAATAGGAACACGATACCGCGACCCCACAAAAAAGAATATCACCGATAATGAATAACAAATAGTATACGCAAGTATCACCCTCCCCTCTCTCGATTTACTCAAAGCAACAAATCCTATCAATCCCAACGGCAACAGGATATAAAAATTCAAAAATAATAATCCAATCCTCAAAACCCAACTTTGTTCCGCCATAAAATAAATATTTTTATTATCCTGAATCTCATACCCGTCAAAAAATAAAACTGTTTTCTTTAATAAGAGATAGATCCAATCCATCGGGTTTGATTTTATCCAATCCCACGATTTCCGATACCAATAGCTGGAAATTTCAGATGGTTTTATTTCTTTTCGAGCAGTTTCATCCTGCATTTTCCGCTGGGAATAATATTCCACCGAATCCCGGTAATGTCCCGTATAATCGTATCGTTTATCGGTTTTCGCCGAATGGCCGTCCGCACTTGGTTTATTCCCCATATAAAAATTAATTCCGCCTTCATATGAAATCAAAACAAAATCGTGTCCCCGAATTGCGTTTATCGCGGTCACCGGCAGAATCGGCATCAACGTCCCCAAGGCAAGAACTAATCCGCAAAGGATTCTCTTTTTAAATTCCCAATAGTTCCGTAAATCAAAAAGATAAAGAAAAAATAGAACCGGCATGAATAAAAGAATATTGGGACGGGTAATCGCTGCCAATCCGAAAGCTACTCCAACGATGAAATGTCTCCCAATTCCTTTTTGTTCTCTAACGGTTTTGAATAACAAGAAAAAGGCCGATAACGTCACAAAAACGAAGAAACTTTCAATCAACAGTTCCCCATTGTAATAAATCAACACCGGGTAAAATGCCATCACCAAGCCTGCCAGTAACCCAACCCGTGGGTTAAATATCCTTTCCCCTATCCAATAAAGTAATACACAAGAAAATGCCCCCAAAATCATTTGGATTAATTTAAAGATTGGAGGGCGGTCGCCGAATAAAAAATACTGCACCCCTAAAAACCAGGGATACATAGGCCCTTTATAATAGACCCCGCTATCCACAAAACTCGATTCATTTCCCAAAGAAAAATATTTCGCCCATTCCACATGGTATTGCTCATCCAAATAAGGAATGTCAAAAAAGGGTGTATGGGATTGTTCCAATAAATAGATTAATCGCACAAGTAACGCAACTAAAAAAATTATCCGTATTGGAGATAATTTTTTAGAAAATAGCGCCGTCTGCGAAGATGCCGGCTTGTTATCGATGGATGTTTTTTGGTTCACACGGGCTAATATACCCCAGTTGGAGAGGAAGGGTCAATCTCAGCGGATATATTTTGTCAGCCTTGGGAACTTTATTTAATATGACTTTGTTAAAATATTGAAGGTCAGTTTTGTAACTCATTTTTTTAGAATTTTTAATTAGAAAGGGGTGAAATATAATATGTTTAAAAGTCTTCTCTTGCTATCTCTGGTCATGATTTTAGCCATTCCCGTCTGTGTTCAGGCATTTCCTATTAGCGGTTTGATGGTTGCCAATTCCATGACATTTACCACATTCACGGTAACTATTGTTTCCGGCGCTGCTGGAATGGGTGCTGGTGCCTATAGTCCTGACACCATTACTTTGGCCAATTCCAACGATTCGGTTATATGGCACAATATTGATACCGGTATCCCTCATTCAGCAACTTGTGGAAGTGGTAGTCCTTGTGGAATGTGGGATACAGGTCAATTCACCGGTTCTGGATTTTCAGCGACATTTGGTGCCAGTAGTTTCGCTTTGGGAACAACCGGCTATTATTGTAAGGTTCATGGGTATCCTGCCATGTATGGTGGGGTCATTAAAACTCTAACAGCGGTCGAAAATTGGGACAAAATGTCTCTGGCGGAAAGAGAAAAAGCTTCAGAGTCAAACCCGATTAAAAGTGCTTTTGGGTTGATTTTTGTTCCTCCCAATGATTCTGCTTCAACAAAAGCTGTATCCACAAATGCTGTACAGCAAAACAAAGAGGATTTCAAAGTAACCAATGCAGCCAATTCTCAGGTCGGTATGGTACAATAAAGTGCAAGAACGTTACAATCTAACCATTGTAACTTTCTCTTTTCCTATGAAAGGGGAGAAAAAAACTTTATGAAAAAGCTTTTTAAATCTGTTGCCAAAACGGTTCTCAGTATAATAATTTTGGGTACTCCTGTTTTGACTCAAGCTTTCCCTCTCAATGGGTTAATGGTCGCCAATTCCATGACCTTTACCACATTTACCATAACTATTGTTTCTGGTGCCGCTGGTAAAGGTTCCAATGCTTATAGTCCGGATACTATTACTTTAACGAGTTCCGCCGATTCGGTTATTTGGCACAATGCTGATACCTTCCATCATACAGCAACTTGTGGTAGTGGCAGTCCTTGTGGAATGTGGAGTACGGGTACAGTATCCGGTTCTGCATTTTCGGCACGATTTGGTGCCAGTAGTTTCGCTCTTGGAACAACCGGCTATTATTGTGTGGTTCATGGGTACCCTTCCATGTATGGTGGGATTATCAAAAAAACAGTATCGGTTGAAGATTGGGAGAAAATGTCTTCAGCGGATAAAGAAAAAGCTTTAGAGGTACACCCGATTAAAAATGCTTTTGGGTTGATTTTTGTTCCTCCGAATGACTCTGCTGCAACAAAATCTATAGCCATAAATGCCGTTCAGCAAAATAAAGATGCTATAAAAGTAAGTAGTACAACCGTTTCTCCGGTCGGTTCGTCACAATAAAAATCAGGGCATTATAACAAACATTGTTTTGTCGTAATGCCCTTTTTGTAGTAAACTATAAGCGTGAAATCGTACCGTCGTTTTAAACCAAAAAAGTTGAACTGCGCAAGCTTTATTACAATTCTATTAACGTTTACGGTTTTATCCGCCCATAGCATGGGACAGTCAGCGTGCTTGTCTAAAATTCTCATCGCCAGCGTATATAACAATTATTCCTGTTATACTATCGAAATTGTAGTGAATACAGGTATGTGTCATTTCAGTCCAGACACGATTTTCATTCATTCCAAAGATACCATCTATTGGAAAAATACCTGCGGTAGTTCCAATACGGTACTTTCCGATAATAAAACTCTCCGCGGTAACTTGGATATCGGAACTTTAGATTCGGGAGAGACTTCCCGTCCTTTTACAGATTTCGCCGAAGGGACTGCTTCCTTCTATATTAAAAGTCACGGAAAATCCTATTACGGGGTCATTATCGTATTACCGATTCCCGCCAGTGCCAATCAATGGGAAATCTTCTCTAAAGAAGATATCATTGAAAACCATTCATCCGTATCTATGGGTGATGGCCCTTCTGAGACAGTTTCAGTTCCACAGGATTCTCCCCTGGCATCCAAAAAATCGGATTCTAAATCGACGCTCCAATTCGACGGTTCCATCCAAATCTCCGGCCAATTCCGACATCAAAATTAACCGTCTTTAACCTAATTCTAACAAATACTACTTATCTCTCATAAAACCAGTTATTGATAAATTTTAAAGCGCTATAGAATTAATAAGTTCGTTACGGTATTGGAGCGGAATTGAAAATTTCAATTCCGCTTGTAGTCCATATCAAAATAGGGTGGAAATTAGAGAGTAGAGAGCCAGAAATTGTCAATAAGGCGGGTTTTGCCGATATGGACTGCCAGGCAAATTAAAACGGGGGCGTGTATCTTCGGCATATTGTTTAATGTCTGCGGGTCAACAATGGCGATATAATCAATCTTTGCCACTTTTTCCAAGGCAATTTCTTCCTGCATTATTTTGATAATTTCCTCTGCATTGACCTTGCCCTTGTTAATCAATGATTCAGCCAATTTCAAAGAGGAATACAAAATCGTAGCGGATTTTCTTTCTTCGGAGTTTAAATACGTATTGCGTGAACTCATCGCCAATCCATCCGCTTCGCGAACCGTCGATTGGACATTGACACTTACGGGTAGATTGAGTTCTTTTACCATACGCGAAAGAATTACACATTGTTGCGCATCTTTCTGCCCCAAATATAATATATCCGGTTGGACGAGATTTAAAAATTTCAACACAATCGTACACACGCCTTTGAAATGTCCGGGACGGAATTTCCCTTCCAATTTCTCAGCTAATTTATCCACGCTCACAAACGTCTGGTAACCGTCGGGATACATTTGTTTGTCCGAGGGTGCAAAAACTACATCCACGCCAACATTCTCCGCCACTTCCAAATCATTTTCCATATCCCGCGGATATTTGTTGAAATCCTCACTCGGTCCAAATTGTGTCGGGTTCACATAAATGGAAAGAACCGTCAAATCGTTTTCTTTTTTGGAAGTACGTAGCAGACTGGCATGACCTTCATGCAGAAATCCCATAGTCGGAACAAAACCAATTGTTTTCCCGTCCAATTTGGCCTTCTTTGACCAACTTTGCATTTCAGAAATGGATTCGATGAGTTTCATGACTGGTTAACTAAATGAATAATATCATTGCTAATTATTTTGTAAATTGTAATCCTACATTAATAAATCAAAAAGGAGCTAAGACCTAATAAAAAAATTAATTATTCTGTTTTACTCTGTTACTTCAACCACGACGCCTTTGGTTTCCTTGAGGGGTTGTTTAGGGGTGACGCCGAGACCGGGGCCATCGGGGAGATGAATCCAACCGTGATCCAGAGTCATTCCAGTATAGGGGTCGTCCGCCAATAAGAGATGCCCGTCCAAATCGGCGTAATTGACGAGCGGACTGATATGCGCCGCCGCGGTAATCGCCACAGAACTTTCCAGCATACATCCCAGCATGGTTTGCAGACCATGTGCCCGTGCCGTGTGAATCGTCCGAATCGCTTCCCGTAATCCACCGGTTTTCATGATTTTAATATTTACCCCATGGCAAAATCCAGCGACTTTCGGTACGTCACAAGACTCCCGCACACTCTCATCAAGAAAGACCGGAAGCTTGGAATCTTTAAAAATCTTTTTCAATCCATCGGTATCTTCCGGCGGTAAAGGTTGTTCGATAAATTCAACTTTTAATTCCACTAACTCATCAATATACTTAATTGCATCTTTAATTTTCCATCTACAATTACAATCCACCCGCAAGGTGTGATGGGGAAGAGCCTCCCTAATTTTTCGCATGACATTCATATCGTCCTGCCCGCCAAGTTTGATTTTGAGAATTGGGTAATGTTTTGCCTCTATTGCTTTCCTCACCATTTCTGGCGTTTCGGCAATTCCAATGGTAAATGAGGTTTGCGGTGCACGCAGAGCCGATAATCCGAATAATTGATACAAGGGAATATTCAATCGTTTGGCGACCAAATCATGTAACGCAATATCCACCGCGGCTTTCAATATCCGGCTATCGGAATGAGCGGAAACTCGCCGTAAAATATCGTCAATTTGAAACGGGTCGTCCCCCAACGCCCCAATGACATTGGCAATCTCACCCAAAGTCGTATCCAATGTATCCTGGAAATATCTTGTGGATGCGGCTTCCCCAATTCCATCATCTATTTCCAAAAAAAGATTATTGACTTTGCTGGTCGTCCCTCGGGCAATCCCAAAGGGAACGACGGTATGCATTTCGCAAATTTGATAATGAACTTTCATAAAACTCTCCTAAATTAATAATTGCCTTTCTTTACGTTTTGCATGATTCCAAAGTTGGTCCAATTCCTCCAACTTCATATCTTCCAATTTTCTTCCCGCTTGTTTCGCCTGTTCTTCCATACTGGAAAAACGGGAGGAAAACTTTTCCAATGTTCGCTGTAAAGCGATTTCCGGACTGACATTCAAAAAACGGGATACGTTAACCAACGCGAACAATAAATCTCCCAACTCATCTTCGATTTTATCCCGGTTTTTACTCTCGATAGCTTTAGTAAACTCCGCCAATTCCTCTTTAACTTTATCAAAAGCGGGCGCGACTTCATGCCAATCGAATCCGACACGCGATGCCCGTTCCTGAATCCGTTGCGCTTTCAGCAATGCGGGGAGTGTTGCCGGTAAACCGTCCAAAATGGATTTGCGGGTTTCTCCCTTTTCAATAGCCTTGTTTTTCTCCCAATTTTTAATCACTTCATTCGCTGTATTCAGTTTTTCTTCACCAAAAACGTGGGGATGGCGGTTATATAATTTTTCGTAGGAATAGGACAGCACATCGTCAATGTTAAATTGTTTTTTTTCACTGGCGATTTTGGAAAGGAATAAAACCTGATATAGTAAATCTCCCAATTCTTCTTTTAGATTCACCGGGTTGGGGTCATCAATTGCTTCCACCACTTCGTAGGCTTCCTCTAATACAAAGGGTTTGAGCGACTCCGCCGTTTGTTCCCTATCCCAAGGACATCCGCCCGGGTCACGCAACCGGTTCATTAACCAAACTAATTTTTCAAAAGGGGATTTTTCCATAAAGTTGTGTAAGAATAGTTTACTTCATTTCGACCGTGTCTGTATATATCCTCTTACATTTTTGGGAGACTACAAAGCAGGATATGTTATACTAATTCATAGTTCAAAAAAGGGCGGTAGGAGGAGGTAGGTCTGTGAATAATGAATTTCGATCCGGTTCCAAAAATCCTTCAGACTCAATGACTCCACTCATGAATGATGTGGATAGAGAAGGATTGATTCGACTGCTTGATTTTATTCTTCAAAAGCAGGTGGATAAACAGCCTCTCACCGCGTTGGAAGTCCATCGCCATTTTTTAGAATCCACAAAAGGAAGCAAGGTTGCCCTCGCTCTGGGGGGTAAAAAATTACTCCAACAATTGGAAAGTATGGAGATTATCCGTCTTCGTAAACAAGTTGGCAAAGCCATCGTCCAGTGTATGGAACTCACGGAAAAAGGCGCGCAATATCTTCAGAAGCTGCGGGATTTTTCCTGACCCGCTCTAAAAAATCACTTCAGTCCAATCCTTGTGATTTCTTCGCGTAACCGCTGTTTCTTGTTTTCATTTTAATTGAAGAAATGACAGGAGGTACATGGGAATTTCGGTGGATGAGGAGGCATAGTCGCACCCGTATTTGGATGATAATGGCAATTCATACAATTATGGGTCGCCATGTATTGCCAGGGAACTGACGCATTGGGTGGCAGATTTTGAGTTACATTGGTTGTTGCGGAATGTTGTGGATTTTGATGGCAGATAATACAATCCGTATCTTTTTTCGGCAAATGACATACGACACAATGGAACTGTACCCATCCGGCGGTATGGCTGGAGGGGGGAGTATTCTCGTGGCATTTCACGCAAAAATCCACCTTGTGACAGGTTATACATTTTTTGCGTTCCCATTTTACGGTTAAAGCATGACCACGCTTTTTCCAAAATACCGTATGATTCTCAGGCTCTTCCACCTGGTGACATTTTACACAGGCATCCTGTGTATGACACATGATACATCGAGTATTTTTCTTGAGTGACATATCCCCGTGAATCTTGTTCCAGTTGCCTGAATGCCACACCGGCGGATGATCCTTATCCCATGTCGGGTGACAGGATTGGCATGCCATTGTAGCTTTTTTCATTTGATGGCATTTAAGACAGGTCTCCATTGCAGGATAGGATGTCCCGTCAATGGTATCACTGCTATCAATTCTCGGGTGACAGGCTTCACAATCCAATCCTGCTTTGACATGCGTCGCATGGGAAAATACAATTTTCGAAAATATAGGAGGAATAGGAGATATTATTGGGCGACCCTCAAAGTTGGTTTTTCCTTTGGTTTGAACATGGCATTTTAAACATTCCCTGTCCGGTTTTTCCATTGTAATGGCATGACAATTGATACAGGCATCATGATTAGGCATCCCAGCTTTTAGTCCGGTATCCGCTGTAGCATGACACATATCGCAGGATAATCCTCTATCCAAATGTTTCTTGTGAGAAAACTTGATTCCACTGGCACTTTCTTCCTTACATCCGTTAATAAAAAATATTGATAAAAACATCATAATGACCAATACTATTGGAGAATAGGCAACCACAAATCGTTTCACTAAACGAATTCCATCCGTTACATATAGATTGATTATTCTATTCATTCTTGTATTCCATTATTTTTAAAAACTATAGGATAATGACGTTACAACCTCGTAATATGGGTCATTGCCTGTTTCTTGTTCATCTTGTACTTTAGTATAAAATTGCCAGCTTTCATTTATCTGCCATTTCCATTTCAAATAGTAGGTACGAACATTTACCATCTCTTCATTGGTGTCATAGTTATACTTATACTTTTGAAAGTCCGTTCCTATTTGAATACGATTCTTCTTGCTCCAGCGATACGCTAATTCCGCGCCAAGAGTATCAAAATGGTCACCCGGGACGTTGTAATATACGGTGGCTTGATTAGGACCTGTGTTATCCACGGCACGCGGATTGCCATTCAGTTCAGCAGTACTGCTAGTCGTATATGCATGGGTTTCCCATCGTTCAAACGTTACCGATAAGTCTAAATCTTTTACGACAATATTCCGAAATGTTACACCGCCAAAATACAAATTATACTGACGGTTAAACTCGTCTTCATAATCAGAATTATTCAAATCTCGATGGGTATATCCGGCATTTAATGTAAAATGCTCACCCAGTTCTTTATACGTTCCAAAGGTTACCATATTAAACGGTTGGTAATCCCCAATCGCTTGATAATAAGCGGAGAATTGGTCGGAATAATCCAATAATTCGTTAATCTGACGGTAATACGTGGCATTAAAATTTAAACCTAAAGCAGGCAAAGTGTACGTTCCTTCCAATTCTAAATCGCGAGGGTCGTTATTAAGGAACGTATAATTCTCATTGAAACTCAAATAATCCCCAAAATACTGTTTGGCATTGAATCCTAAATAATTATCACTATAACTGTCCTGGCTGAAATTCATAAATGCCAATCCGAAACTGCCATATCTCCACGGATGCCAATCCAGACTACCACCCCAAGTCAGGTTCCCGTCCGAAGTATAATAATCCACCGGTTTCCCGATAAATGTTTCCAAATCAAAATCACCCAGGTCATCCCATTTAAAACTGGCTCCGTCAAAATGTACAAAATTTAATTGATAAAGATACTGCCGTCCCAACCGAAGGTCTGTAGGACCTAACACATCTTTGATATCGGTATATAAATAATAAAGGTCACCTTTATTTCGCTGGCTATAGGTATCCGAAATACCTTCAAATGAATAATAAGTTGAATTTCGTTGGTAAGTATCGTATCCGTTCAATTCTTCATAAAATTTCATAGCAAGAGCCACAGATACTTTTCCGTCAAACAATCCATCCACATTTAAGTAAAGATTCTGGGATAAATCGTTGGCAGATTGGCCCCCTTGAAATCTCCCTTGATATTGGAAATTTAAGGTACCGGAATATTTGATGGGAGTAGAAGACGCAAGAGTTGTATCTTGAGATGGGACGTCGTCTCCCCAGCCGGATATCGGTATACTTATCAGCGTACCTACAATGCCCAATACAATCAACATCTTCATCAACTTCTCACCTTATAATATAATGTTTTCCACGATATAATACAGAGAATATCCTAAAAAGGCAATCATTTTCTTGCCCTATTTGTAAAACATAATTTCCGGGAAAGAGTTCCCAAGCCCCGATGGCGTCATTTGAGGCGATTTCACAAGAGTTAGCCCCCTTTCCTCATGTTATTTCATCAAAAATCAGTCTCCCTTCAGTCCGTTTGAATTGCCCGTCCGGGGATTTTTTGATAGCATAAGATTCAATGCTTCAAGAATTTGGAATGGTGCTACTTAAAATTGCAGCGATATTGGCGCTGGTACTTTTAAACGGCTTTTTTGTCGCCTGTGAGTTTGCTCTTGTCAAAGTCCGGGAAACAAAAATTGATACTCTTGCCGAAAAAGGTGATATTCGCGCCCGCATCGCTCAATCTATTGTTAAAAATCTGAGTGCCTATCTTCCCGCGACACAATTGGGAATTACGATTGCGAGTCTTGGTCTGGGTTGGCTGGGAGAACCTCTGGTCGCCAATTTGCTAACCCCTGCCTTGCAAGCCGTGGATATTACTTCTCCGAAAGTGATCGCCGGAATCGCCGTCACTACCGGGTTCGTGATTATTACTTCCTTGCATATCGTCATCGGTGAACTTGTTCCCAAATCTTTGGCGATTCAACGCACGGAAGGCGCCGCGTTATGGCTCTCCATTCCGTTAAAAGCGTTTTATTACGTCTTTTATCCGGCAATCCATGTTTTAAATTTGGCATCCGGCTATATTTTGAAACTGTTAAATCTCCCTCCCGCGACAGATTCCGAGATGGCTCATTCCCCCGAAGAATTACGCATGATTGTAAATGAATCCAGGGACAGCGGGCAACTATCCACAGTTGGCGCTCAACTCATGCAGCGCGTGCTCACTTTCACCACCCGCACCGTAAAAGACATCATGGTTCCCAAAACCAATATGGTGGGTTTGGACATACACGCCAAAGCCGATACGATTTTAGAAATCGCCTTTGAGAGCGCTTATTCACGAATGCCGGTCTATGACGGAACTCTCGATAAAATTGTCGGCGTCGTTTACATCAAAGATTTTCTGGCGATGGAAGAACACCGGTCCCTAATTCATCTTACCGATATTCTGCGCACCGCTTATTTTATTCCGGAGACCATGAAAGTCGGTCAGTTGTTACGAGAACTCCAAAGGCGCAAATATCACATGGCGATTGTCGTAGATGAGTATGGCGTTACCACGGGTCTCGTCACGATGGAAGATGTCCTTGAAGAAATTGTCGGTGAAATTCAGGACGAGTATGACACGGAAGAAGAGCGGGTTCAAAAATTGAAAGATGGCTCGCTGGTTGTGGATGGAACCATGAGCATCCATGACCTGACACGCTACCACGGCATTAAGTTTCCTGAAACTGAGGAATTTGAATCCGTCAGCGGGTTTCTCCTGTCGCGCCTGGGAAAAATCCCCACCGGTGGGGAAACCGTTCGCCACGATGACCAAATTTTTACCGTTGTTGACGTTGCCTCCAATCGTATTAAAAAAGTTAAGATTGTCGTTTTAACAGGTACCAAAAGCAAACTCTAAGGGGAAATCATTATGCAAGCCGCTGTCTTTGAAGCTATCAAAAATTTGCAGGTAAAAAATATTAAAGAGCCGAAGCCCAAAGCCGGCGAAGTCATTGTCAAAACTCACAATTGTGGAATTTGCGCCACGGATGTCCATATTTATGATGGCGAATTTCTGGCGAAATATCCTGTCGTCGGTGGGCATGAAATGACCGGTGAAATCGTGGAAATCGGCGAGGGCGTGGACACATTTAAAGTAGGTGACCGTGTCACCGTTGACCCTCATGTCCCTTGCGGGAAATGTTTTTATTGCAAAATTAACCGGCAAAATCACTGTTTCAATTGGAATGGCATCGGCATCACCCGTAACGGTGGATTCGGAGAATATGCCGCCGTGCCACAGGAATGTGTCTACTCAATTGGCGATTTATCTTACGACGTCGCCGCTTTCGTCGAACCATTGTCCTGTGTCGTGTACGGTTTGGACAGAATACAAGTTCAACCGGGAGATGAAGTCCTAATTTTCGGCGCCGGCCCCATCGGCATGTTACTTTTGCAAGGACTCAAACAAGCGGGTGCATCGAAAGTTATCATCACCGACCGCATCGCCTGGCGATTGAAAAGAGCCGAACAGCTTGGCGCCACTGCTACGATTCTTGCAGACGAGAAACAACCGCAAAAATTGAAAGACCTGTCCCCTCTCGGATACGATATCGTGGTAGATGCGTCCGGCAATTCCAATGTCGTTGAGGGCATGTTCCCCTACGCGCGCTCCGGTGGAAAAATCTTATTTTTCGGAGTCTGTTCTCCTCACGCGAAAATCACCATCAGCCCATACGACGTGTACCGCCGGGATTTGCACATCTACGGTTCTTTTGCGCTGAACCGCACTTTCGTTCCCGCGATTCGTTTATTACAGCAGAAAAAAGTAATCACCGAACCTGTCCTCGGCCACCAATTTCAAATCAAGGATATGGTCAAAGCACTCGGCATGGTCACTAACGCCGGAGAGTCGGCAAAGATTCAAATTACTTACTAAAGAACACCTCACCCCCATTACTGCTCGTTACTAAGGAGAGGAGAGAGGAGGTGTGAAGTAATATAAGTTATTAATCATGTTTATCGAAATCCTCGTTACGATGGTCATCATCCTGATTTTGAATTTTGGGGTGGACTTGGGTCCCAACGCTATTTGGATTTTGGCAGGAGTTGGCATAGGCGCTTTCCTGGTGACCCATTGGATTTCCACCCGTTTCAGTGAAGCTATCACAGGCGGAGCATCGGGCATGGGCGGAGATGGTCGGATTGCCGAAGACACCCCACTTGGAAAATGGATCAGTCGAATCATTGTTACTGTTTGTTTCTGCGGTGCCGCCCTTGGGATTTATTGGTGGTTCACGTACCAGCCGCCCCCTCAAGAAGAACGAGTTTCTTTAATGAATGGCAACTACCCGCTTCCCAAAGACCTAAAAATATCCGGTAAACAAATCATTATCGAAGGGGACAATAGCATTTACCCTGTCGCCTGCACGGAACAGGAAGTTCAACGTATTTTGCAACACGCGTTTGCTCTGCCTAAAGAAGACGACCAAAAACAATGGGCATCTCACTACTACACCATTGGGATGAGATATTACACCTACGCCAAAGAAGGGACACAAGGTTGGGACAGAAACGCCTGCTACGCCTTCGCCCGTAATAATTTCACCATCTCTTCCCGACTCCCCAGCAACGGTACCATCCGTATCGAATCCCAAACCGCCTTGCTGGATTGTATCCATGAACTCATCCCGCCAAAATATTGACCAAATCCCCTATTTGTTTTATTATTCAGTGAGACGGGAAATAGATAAGTACGGACGGGAAAACCCCGCCCCTACCATTCACGACGCCGCACATTCGAAAGAATAAAGGAGAACTAATGATTATGAAATTTAATCTATTTATAAGTTTCTTTCTTGTATTATCTTTGTTATGGGTGTTCCCATCCTATGCCAAAACGCCGGAAGAAGCGAAAATTGAATTGGCGCAACAAGATATCGAATATAGCCAGGAGGAATTTTTTGTTTGCGCCTTGGATGGCAATACCGACGCTGTAAAATTGTTATTAGATGCAGGAATGAATCCGAATGTGAAAGACAGTCGGGGTGGAACCGCCTTGATGTATGCCGCAAATAATGGGCATACGGAGACCGTGCAAGCCTTATTGACGAAAGGGGCGGAGATCAATGCAAAAGCTAACGATGGGGGAACCGCTTTGATGATGGCGGCAACAATGGGACATACGGACACCGTACAAGCTTTATTGGCAAAAGGCGCAGCGGTCAATGCGAAAGCCAGCACGGGTGGAACTGCCTTGATAGAGGCGGCAACGATGGGTCATACGGAGACCGTGCAAGCCTTATTGGCAAAAGGCGCGGAGGTTAATGTGAGAGCAAACGATAATGGAACCGCCTTGATGTTTGCGGCATCCAAGGGTCATACGGATACCGTGCAAGCCTTATTGGCGAAAGGCGCGGACGTCAGTGCGAAAGCAAACGATGGTGGAACCGCTTTACTGATGGCGGCATTTGGTGGCTATACAGATATCGTTCAAGCTTTATTAGATAACGGCGTACAGATTAATGCAAGAGACAATAAAGGTCAGACCGCTTTGATGGATGCGGCAGCGAATAGCCATGCGAATACCGTAAAAGTCCTATTAGCCAAAGGCGCGGAAATCAATGCGAAAGACAACAACGGCATAACTGCTTTGTTGGGAGCGGCAGGTAAAAGCGATATGGAAACCATGCAAGCCTTATTGACGAAAGGGGCGGAGGTTAATGCGAAAAATATCACTGGTTGTACCGCCTTGATGTATGCAGTAACGAATAGCCATACAGGTATTATACAAGCCTTATTAGCCAAAGGTGCGGAGGTCAATGCCAAAGATAACAATGGGGATACCGCCTTGATAGATGCGGCATATTTGGGTCACACGGATATCGTGCAAGCCCTTTTAGCCAAAGGCGCGGACGTCAATGTGAAAGACGGCTCTGGTAATACCGCCTTGAAGATTGCAGAAAATGGTAATTATGACGATATCGTAAAACTCCTAAAAAGTGCCGGGGCGAAAGAATAAAAAAAGAAAGTCTAAAGTTTAAAGTTTAAAGTCTCAGGCTAAGAAGAGGAACATCGGGAAAGAAAAGAGCGTTCATTCCCGATGTAGAGAAGTTCTATTATTTCAATAGTGTACCTTTTTCTTGACGTTGGATTCTTAATGATGCTATATTGTGAGCGGTCGTACTTCAACTCAATTCACTGGAAAAAGGAGAACCATTTATGAAGAAATTCGATTTGTTTCGAAGTCTCGTTGTAGTAGTATCTGTATTGATTGTACTCCAGGGCTGTTCCAAGGCTAAGCAAAATGCCTCTAATGCACCTACAAAACCGGAATCTGCCTCAGCCACAGACGAGTTTATCACCAACGCGGGGGACGGGAAGACCGACCTCGTCAAACAAGCTTTGGATAAAGGAACCAATCCCAATGTGAAAAATAATGACGGATGGACAGCACTGATGGCAGCGGCGAACCACGGTCATGCGGATACTGTCAGAGCCTTGGTAGCCAAAAGCGCCGATGTCAATCTGAAAAATAACCGGGGTGAAACCGCTTTAATGCGGGCGGTAGACAGTGGCAATCTCGATACCTTACAAGCCTTATTAACCAAAGAGATTGATGTCAATGCAAAAGATAATGATGGCCAGACCGCTTTGATGATGGCATCCGATGGCGGACTTGGGGATATTCTCCAAGCGCTATTGGGGAAAAGTGCCGACGTCAATTTGAAAAACAACGATGGTGGAACCGCTTTAATGCTGGCGGCAAATAATAACCATACGGATGTCGTGCAAACCTTATTAGGCAAAGGCGTGGATGTCAATGCGAAAAACAAAGATGAATGGACGCCATTGATGATGGCGGCAAATCACGGACATGTGGATAGTGTCAAAGCCCTATTAGCGAAAGGCGCCGATGTCAATTTGAAAAATACACGAGGAGAAACTGCTTTAATACGGGGGGTAGACAGCGGCAACCTCGATACCATACAGGCGTTATTGACGAAAGAGATTGAAATTAATGCGAAAGATAACGATGGTCAAACCGCATTGATGATTGCCGCTGACGGCGGGCTGGGGGATATTGTACAGGCGTTATTGGGGAAAAGTGCCGATGTCAATGCCAAAGCAAACGATGGGGGAACCGCTTTGATGAGAGCGGCAATTAATAACCATACGGATGTCGTGCAAATGTTATTAGGCAAAGGGGCGGATGTCAATGCGAAAAACAATGATGGTTGGACGGCGTTAATGATGGCGGCGAATCACGGACATGTGGATAGTGTCAAAGCATTGATAGCGAAAGGCGCCAACGTCAATTTGAAAAATACTCGTGGGGAGACCGCTTTAATGCGGGGGGTTGACAGCGGCAATCTCGATACGGTGCAGGCGTTGTTGGTCAAAGGTATCGAAATCAATGCAAAAGATAACGATAATCAGACCGCTTTGAAGATGGCGGTGGATAATAAACTTACCGATATTATAAATGCCCTCAAAGGTGCCGGGGCGAAATAGTAACAGAGGATTTGGTTTTAAAAATGCATCGGGAATTTTTGCTTCACCTATTCCCGATTCCCATCTTCTCTCCCTTTGTCATTCTGACCCTGAGCTTGCGAAGGGGAAGAATCTCTCGCTACAACCCAATCCGATACCCCACTATTGTCATTCTGACCCTGAGTCTGCGAAGGGGAAGAATCTCTGTGTTCTACCGGAAATAAATTGGTTTTACAAAGAGGAGCTGTGATCCCAAAGCGTCAACTAAAAATTTCTTCTTTTTTCATAATATGCGTATTGATTTTGTTATTCTGTTTCATAAAGTTCTCTTGACAAGGATTCCCCAATTGTATTACGATTATTATAATTGTGTCATCCACTAAAGATTCAGATACCTTGTTATCCCGTTTTGGCGTTTCTATCGAACCCAAACTTCTGGAACAGTTTGATAAATTAATTGCACTAAAGGGATATTCCAATCGCTCGGAGGCGATACGGGATTTAATCCGCGATTCACTTGTCCAAAAGGAATTTCTCAGTGATTTGCCTGTCGTCGGAACGGTCACTATCATTTATAATCACGAAGTCCATGATTTGACTCACAAAATTACCCACTTTCAGCATGACTACGCGGATTTGATTATTTCCACTCTGCATGTCCACCTGCCCGAAGAAAATTGCATGGAAGTGATTGCCTTGAAAGGGCCGGGTAGCCGTATGAAACAATTTGCAGATGCTCTTATCGGAATGAAAGGAGTAAAACATGGAAAACTCACCGTGACCAGTATTGGAACACAGTTGTAATATTTTTTTGCCCCATAGTAGCACGAATTTTAAAATCGTATTCAAGAGGAGAAATGATGCAACAGAATAGAAATGGTTTTACATTAATTGAATTATTAATAGTCGTCGCCATTATCGCTATTTTAGCTGCGATTGCCATCCCAAATTTTCTGCAAGCACAAGTGCGTGCCAAAGTATCCCGAACGCAAGCGGATATGCAAAGCATGGCGACCGCTGTCGAAGCTTATTGTGTAGATAATAGTTGGTATCCTCTTTATGGTCATGTAGAAAGTTTACTCACAATTGAATACCCTGCAACATCCGCCGCGCAGACAGACATAACGGAATTTATTGGTCCGACAATTACCACACCCATCGCTTATATCACCAGTATTCCTCAAGACCCTTTCGCTTCAGGCGATTCCAACCCTTTGCCTTACATCAAGGAATATGATTATCTGAATCTAGTACAACACGTCGCAACTTTCGGTCCGACTCCACCGCCTTTTGTCCTGCAAATAATACCAGATTGGGGAGATTGGCGGATGTCCTCGTTGGGTCCGTTGGGAGATGGAGCCAGCGCAATTAAGAATAACATCACCTATGATCCGAGCAATGGTACGGTCAGTAGCGGTGCCATCGTCCGCTGCCAGCTTCGCGCGGATAATGTTCCACCTCCACAATAAAGAAAGAGAGTTGTTCATGTCCGCAAAAGTTGATGTACTGGCAATTCCTTTATCCAAACGTTTGCTCTGGGTAGTCGGCATTGTCGGATTTGGTTGGTTTCTTGGTTTCCCATTCCATTATTTTGGCGTGGGAGACCGGTTCACGCCGTTATTTATTCCCCTTGGTATCGCCAGTTTTTTGGTGGAACCGGTAATCGCTCTCTTGGTGGGATTTCTATTGCCAGTTTTATCCGCTTTAATTACCGGAGAACCGCCCTTTACTCCGCCCATTGTCTGGCTGGTGGCTGGAGAAGCAGTAATGTATGGTTTTGTAATTTCGTTTTGTTATCATCATTATAAATGGTCGCGCTATGTCAGTTTACTGGCAGGAATTATCCTGGGTAAAATTGAATTACTGTGTTATGTACTTATAGCCGGATACCTTATGCCGAATTATCATGGTATGTTTACTTGGCACTCCGTCCTACATGGATTGCCCGGCAGTCTTTTGGCATTAGTGCTCGTTCCTGTTATCGCAAAATGGATTGAATCGCATAGCGGTCCTTCCAATATGGCAAACGCTTAGAAAGGAAATTATTATGGATTTGAAAAAAGCAGCAGAATTTCACGGTCACTTGGGACCTTTTCTGGTTCTTGGATTACGTGCCGGGGAACTGGCTATGGAAAACTTAAAGGCAAAAAAGTATTTTGGAATTGAGGTGACCATCCATTGTCCTGCGGAACCGCCGGAACGTTGTTTTGTAGACGGTATTCAGCTTTCGACAGGTGCGACCTATGGAAAAGCAAACATTCGTATTGAACAAAGCAACGAGGTTAACGCTGTATTCTTGAACAAAGAATCACATAAATCCTTTCACCTTTCTTTGAATACGGCATTATATGAGTATCTGAAAACACTCACCCTCAATGATGACTTGGAGAGTATTTCTCAGAAACTCGCCTCCGAACCTTTTGAGAAAGTATTCTCTATTTCGGAAATAAAGTAACTTTTTTGATAGTGGCGGTATATAATAACCATCCCGATATCGTAAAACTCCTAAAGGACGTCGGGGCCAAAGAATAAGATTTTTCTCTTTCCCGACGCTCCAATGATACAAAATTCTAAATTCCTTTTCGCCCCCTCGCCGATTCGCCCATTCCCCCATTCAGTCCTCTGAATCCTTCGCATTTTCTCTTAATTCATAATACATCATTCCTAATTCAAAATTCTCCCTTCCCCGATTCGCCCACTCGCCAATTCTCCGTTTCGTTCTTTCTCTCATTGACCCCATCCCCCGCTTGATTTATCATTATGGCATTGTATGAAAATAACCTCTATCATACTAATCTGTTTTGTCATCTTGGGAATCTTCTACTCTGGCTGTAAAAATAATCAACCTACTACAGTTCCCAAAGGACAAATATATCCCGTTCTAATAAAAGGCAAATATGGCTTTATTGATAAAGCCGGAATTTTGGTCATTCCACCTAAATTTGATTTTGTATTTTACCCCTTAGGGCAGAAAGATTTTTGGACAGTTGAAATTTATACTTGGTTCGGTTTTTGGCCAAAGACGTATTTTATGGATAGTACAGGAAAAATTTTGCCGACCCAAAGCTTTGATGAAGTAATGTTATTCTCCGAAGGTTTAGCAAGCGTAGAGAATGGCAATAAGTGGGGATTTATTGATAGAACTGGGAAGATAGTTATCCAACCCCAATTTGATTTTGCAAGTTATTTTTTAAATGGACTGGCAGCGATCAAAGTGGGTGATAAATGGGGTTATATAAATAAAACTGGCAAGATGGTTATTCCTCCTCAGTTTGATATTGCGTATAGTTTTTCTGAGGGGATGGCATCCATTGAAAAGAATAAAAGATGGGGTTATATTAACTCTACAGGAACCATCGTAATTACTCCTCAATTTGATTACGCCGGTCCTTTTAAAGAGGGATTGGTGGATGTATTAATAAATGATAAATGCGGGTATATTGATACAACCGGACACTTTGTTATTCTCCCACAGTTTCAGGGAGCACGAGAATTTTCTGAAGGATTGGCAGCCGTTGTAACATCTGATGGAAAATGGGGATATATTGACAAAACAGGGAAAATAGTCATCCCCGCTCAATTTCAATGGACATTGCGTTTTTCAGAAGGATTGGCATGGGTACAAATCAATTCAAAATGTGGTTGTATTGATAAGAGCGGAAACGTAGTCATTCCACCTCAGTTTGTTGTACCCTGGGATTTTAAAGATGGCATTGCACAAGTTAGTATTGGCTTTCCCCATAAGGTCGGCTACATTGACAAATCCGGCAAATACATCTGGCAACCCCAAAACTAACCTTGTGTCCCTACTTTTTAACTTTAAACTTGAAACCTTAAACCTTAAACTTTCTTTCAAATCTGTTAGGTAGTGTTCCTGTTGGTGCATGGGAGAGGGTACGGAGAGGAAGTGGAGAGGATACGGAGAGGGTCACCTACCGGTTTTGTTAGGTAGTTTTTTATACAGTGTGCCTTTTTCTTTCTCTAACTTGGAACTTGAAACCTGAAACTTGAAACGGTTTCTATTCCCTTATGTTATGATAAGTTGCCATGGCGATTTCGATAACGGAAACACCCAATGAGCTGACACGGGAGATAGATTGCGCGGAGCCACTCGGCATCGTCCGTCTATTACGCCAGACTGATTCACAAATCTATAACGGGTATCTCACCTACCCCGGACTTTGCGACCGGGAGATTCTCGATAAACTCCAGAATTGCATTGAGCAGACTAGCAAAATCCTCTCTGCCAGGGGGAAAAAAGTAATCGTTATTTCCGGCGCGGGTACGAGCGGGCGTCTTGCCATGTTCCTGGCTAGGAAATTCAAGAGGAACTCTAAACTCGAAACTCTAAACTCGAAACTGGTTTATCTCATCGCCGGTGGCGACAAAGCCCTGATCGCTGCTCAAGAAGGTTCCGAAGACGACCCCTACCAAGGCGTCAGAGATTTGAAACAAATCATTGGCGATGCCAAAACGGTGGGGTATTTTGGAGTGACCTGTGGTCTCTCTGCTCCTTATGTGGCAGGGCAATTGGATTACCTGCTTGAGCAATTTGACCGGAAACTTCTCAAGGGGTTCGCCTGTTTGCACGGGTTCAATCCCGTTGACCGTGCCCGCAATACCCCGATTGAAAATTGGAACAAGACCTTTCTAGAAGTAGCCAAGAAAGTCGAAAAACATAAACAAGGCATTATCCTTAATCCCGTCGTAGGACCCGAACCTATTACCGGTTCCACACGCATGAAGTCCGGCTCCGCCACCAAACTTTGTCTGGAAATTATTCTTCACCAAGCGTTACAGCATAAGGGTACTTCAATCTACAATCTGCAATCTGCAATCTTAAATTATGAATCCACTCGCATTGCCGTGTATGAACAGGAAGAAAACTTGGCACGCTTAATCGAACTTGGCGCGCAAGCCCTTCGCCATAACCGTCATATTTATTATTTGGGTAAAGCCCCTTACGGCATCCTCGGCTTGATAGATGCTT
The DNA here is from genome assembly GCA_963768165.1 of uncultured bacterium. Lineage (GTDB taxonomy): Bacteria > UBP4 > UBA4092 > UBA4092 > UBA4092 > CAVYHJ01. Next base: position 969,984 of record CAVYHJ010000026.1, read on the forward strand.
CCGAATGTCCGCCCACTTACGGCGCGGACTTTGAAGATGTGCGCGGGTTCCTAGACGGCGGCTGGGATGCTCTCCTCGGCAAAGGCAAGGACATAAGTCACGTTGGCCCGCTCTATCGCATCGGCTTGGAGGAGTTTATCCAATCCAAACTCCCGCACTTACGCAAACATGACTTGGTCATTGAACTCGGACAGGGCACTCCCTCTTATCTCGATATATTACGCCAAGCCAAACAAAAAGGCGCCAATATAGCAGTCATATTGATTCAATCCAAACCCGCTCCGAATTTCTGGTTAACTCGAAACTCTAAACTAGAGACTCTAAACTGTGTTATCCCCTACTCTACTCCATTCAAAGAATACGCCATAAAGTTAATCGTTAACGCGCTGACCACCGGAGCACACGTCCATATCGGCAAGGTCTACCAGAATAGGATGATTGACTTAAAGATTAGCAACAATAAACTGTACTTCCGCACTCTGCAGATTATCTCAAGTATTATGAAAGTGGACGAGAAAACGGCATTGCGCTGTATGCTCAAAGCTATTTACGAAACAGACAGAGTCACACCCGCACTTTTGAAAAAGAAAGTGTCCGACCACATTTCCGCTTCGACAGGTAAACATAAAGTTGTGCCAAAAGCTATGCTCCTGGCAACTGGTAAGTTTAGTTATAAATCAGCGTCCCAAGCCCTCGCCCAAGAACCCATTGTCCGCAACATCATTCAGAAATATGTCTCAGGACTTTAAAGCAGTTACCGTCGCTTCCAACACAGTCGCATCCGTAGTTTGATAGGTTACAATTTCCTTATTGATTTTCTTTATCAAGCCACTCAAGACACTCCCTGTCCCTACTTCCACAAATGTCTTCACACCCTGTTCCACCATCTTCTTGACAGAGGATTCCCACAGCACCGAAGATGTCATTTGTCTGGCAAGAGCAGATTTCAACACACTCGCATCTGTGCTGGGTTCCGCCGTCACATTCGATACCACTGGAATGGAAGCCGGATGAAACTCCACACTATCTAGTACTTTGGAAAATTGTTCTCCTGCATCCTTTAACAAGGGTGAATGAAACGCCCCGCTCACCGGTAAAGGGATAGCCTTTTTCCTCATCTCCTTGAGTTTGGCGACCGTTGCGCCTACTCCTTCAATACTTCCCGATATGACCAGTTGTCCGGGGCAATTGTAATTGGCGACTACTACGACTCCAACCGTCTTGCTTATTTCCTCACACACCACTCGAATTTCCTCATCACTCATTCCCAATACCGCCGCCATTGTCCCCGGTGCTGTCTTCCCCGCTTCCGCCATCAGTCTTCCCCGGGTCGCTACCAGTTTTAATCCCGCTTCAAAATCCAGCACACCCGCCGCTACCAGTGCCGAATATTCCCCCAAGGAATGTCCCGCGACAAACTTCGGTTCCAATCCTTTCTCTTTCAAAACTTGATATGTGGCAATACTGACTGAGAATAATGCCGGTTGGGCATGCTGGGTCTGCTTTAACGTTTCCTCCGGACCATTGAAACACAACTCCGTCAAGGAATATCCCAATACCTCGTTGGCCTTGTCTAAAATATTCTTTGCAGTAGGATAAGTGTCATACAAAGACTTCCCCATCCCGACCCCTTGAGACCCCTGCCCCGGAAATACAAATGCGTTCATATTCACCTTCCCTATATTTAATATCTTTAACTTTAAACGTTAAACCTTACACCGTATCACTGGCTTTCAGCCGGTCATCTATCACATTAAACATTGGTTTTATCTACCAACGGATAACACTGGTTCCCCAGGTCAATCCCGCTCCGAATGCCACCAGTATCACAACATCCCCGGTTTTGATTCTGCCGCTTCGCACCACTTCATCCAAGGCAATCCCAATAGACGCACCGGACGTATTCCCATACTTGTCAATATTTACATAAACTTTCTCCATGGGGATTTTAAACTTATCCGCTGACGCTTTGATAATGCGAATATTAGCTTGATGTGGAATCATCAGTGTCAATTCATCCGGTTGAATGTTGCACACCTTCAAGGTATGTTCCAGAGATTCCCCCATCACGCGTACGGCAAATTTATATACTTCCTTCCCATCCATATACATGCAATTGAGTTTTTGTTCCATCGCCTGGGGAGTCAGTGGTTGACGGGTTCCTCCTGCGGGAACATATAGCAAATCCGCCGCATTCCCGTCACTGGCTAAATAATCATAGAGTATTCCCCGACCATCATGCCCGTTCTGGAGAACTGCGGCACCTGCGCCATCGCCGAATAATATACAGGTGTTGCGGTCTGTCCAGTTTATATACCGCGACATGATTTCCGTGCCAATGACCAGCGCGTTCTTATATCCATTCCCTAACATTAAGTTCCTGGCTACAGATAACGCGTACACAAAGCCGGTACATGCCGCTCCAATATCCAAGGCTGCTGCTTTTTTTGCGCCCAGTTTGCTCTGGATATAACATGCCGTCGAGGGAAAGACGACATCCGGTGTGATGGTGGCAACGACTATTAGTTCTATCTCTTCCGCCGTAAGGTTTGCGGCTTCCAACGCGCGTTTCGCGGCTTCCGTTCCAAGGTCGGAGGTGGTTTCGCCGGGTGCGGCGATACGCCGTTCTTTAATTCCTGTTCGAGAGAAAATCCATTCATCGGACGTCTCCACCATCTTCTCCAGTTCTTGGTTGGTTAATATTTTTTCAGGGAGATATGAACCCGTTCCCACTATGGCGATTCCGCCATTTAATAATATTTTTCTTGTGTTGTCAATCATAACAAAAAGGTAATGTATTATACTCCAATTTTGGATTTCTAGCAGAGTTACGAGGATGGAGATTCTGGAGCGATGTCTTTTAATTGCTCGGCGATATGTGTATTCACATCATGTTGTACGAATTCCGTCGCGACACGAATGGCATTCGCAATCGCTTTGGAAGAGGAACTCCCATGGCTGATGACGCATATTCCATTGGTTCCTAACAGTTGCGCTCCGCCATATTCCGAGTAGTCCACTTTCTTCCGAAAACGCTTAAATGCTTCTTGAACCTCTTTAAATTCTTTCCCTTTTTTCCTCACTAATCCCATTTCTGATTTCAACGTACTTAATATCATCATTGCCAAACCCTCGCCAAATTTCAATATGGCATTCCCCACAAACCCGTCACATACCACCACATCCACATCCCCTTTGGCAATCTCCCGCCCTTCGACATTGCCAATAAAGTTAATTGGCATCTTCTCCAAAAGTTCGTAGGTCTTGGTGGTTAAATCGTTCCCCTTGGTCTTTTCTTCGCCGATATTCAACAAGCCGATTTTTGCATTGACACGTCCATGAATCCGTTCGGCATACACTTTCCCCATGACCGCGAAATGTACTAAATGCTGAGGACGGCAATCTACATTGGCACCTACGTCCAGTACAATACACGGAGACTTGAATGTCGGGATAGTGGTGGCTATCGCCGGTCGGCTGACACCCGGAAGTCGGCCTAAAACAAAGAATGCCGATGCCATCACGGCACCGGTGTTTCCGGCAGAAACAAAAGCCTGCGCTTGTTCCTGTTTTACCAGTTGGGTACCCACATTGATGGAAGACTCTTTTTTCTGTTTAAGGGCTATTGCGGGAGATTCCTGCATATCCACCGTTTGTTCGGCATGCACAATCTCAATGCACGAGTGATTGGTACCACCCAATCTCTCCAAGCACGGACGCACAACATCCTCACGACCGACCAGTAGAATATCGGTCTTATACCGTTCTGCGGCAATCAGGGCTCCTTCAATAACGGCACTTGGAGCATGATCCCCACCCATGGCGTCTACGGCAATACGCATAGATTCGTTAGGCCTTTACGTCAATAACCTTGCGGCCATTATATTCCCCGCAATGGGTACAGGCCCGGTGAGGCAATTTCGGTTCATGACATTTTGGACAAACCGATAATCCCCGCGCGTCAATTTTATCGTGCGCCCGGCGATTTCTTCGTCGTGATCGAAATATTCTTCTCTTTGGAACTGGCATTAGACACCTCCGTAATAAAGTTTAACTTACTCCACCTTGGCTTATGATAACCGTATTCCAGATAGACTGCGGAACGGATTTTCATCGTCCTCAGTGGGACATTGACACGGGTGGATATTCAAGTTCGCGCCACATTTCACACATAACCCGCGGCAATTCTCTTTACATAACACTTGCATTGGCAGGTTGACAACCATTTGTTGCCGAACCTGCTCGGTTAAATCAATTTCATTTCCATTATACCAGACGATATCCAACTCATCCGGGGTCAATTCAATCTTTCCAGCAACCAATGGGTTTTCCTGCGTTTGTCGGAAATCACTCGTAAATTGGGCGTTTAAGGTGTACTCCGCCAATTCCAAACAACGGCTGCAATTGATTCTCAGAATTGCTTCGAATTGACCGGTGATCAGAACCTTATCCCCGGAACGAAATACGTTCACTACGCATTTCACTGGCTGGCTTATTTCCGGGATATCCATATCGCTGGTAAAACTAGATGTCGGTATGGCAAATCCAAACTCTGTCAAACCGTTCTCCAGGGTTGATAAATCCAGTTTCATAAACACTCGTCCTTTTTGCCAATTCGCCTAAATTTTTAACTTAATCCCTGGATTAAAGCTAAAATTTAGTTTTTCCATTATAGGAATCTCCGCAATTTCTGTCAAGTTTTTTATACAGAGATTTTTACCCAAATTCCTATTAACTATAATTAAATCAATCTTAAATCTCAATTTCTTTAAAATAAGTATCCACGCTTAAAACAGAATCGCTATTTTAAACTCCATTCTCAAATAAAAAAGTTCTATGCAGAAAAATGTGTGAAAAGGTGCATTGCGAATTGCTTGTTACGACGTTGAAGAACATCGTTGACTTGTTCCAGAAGGCTTTTAGTACCGATGGCGTGTGGGGTAATTTTGAGAGCAGCTTCAAAGGCATCCTTAGCTTCCGAATATCGGTTCAAATGGAGATAACATTCTCCCATTCCGCTCTGTGCACCAAAATGGATAGGATTAAGATCCAGTACCTGCCGGCAATCTATGATAGATCGTTCATAATCCCCTTTCAGGAAATATGCCAATGCCAGTTGATTATACGCTTCCGCGAAATTCGGTTTTCGCAGGATTAACTTAGTGAGTTTACTAATCGCTTCATCGTATCTCCGTTGACTCATCAATGCCTTGCAATTATAAAGAATTTCTCTGGAATTAATTCCCGCTTCACTAAACCATAGGCTCCAAAGTAAGTCGGTAGCCATCTGCGCCTCACGCTCATCAGAAGATTTCAAACCCAGTTCCAACACACCGACATAATCCTTTTTGCCCCGGCGCGCAAGGATATAAGCGGAGAATAACCGTTCGCGTGGATCGGGGCTTCTCACCGATTGGTAAAGCACCGGATAATATTTCGGTGAGAAGTCTGCAACCAATTCATCCAATTGTTTATCATCGCTTCTTCGAATGGAGTGAAATTTCTCGATCATTCGCATCCCCTGCTTGGTTGTGATAATGTTTTGGACAAGATATCCCAAACTAAGCGCGATTATAGTCAACAGCGCAATTATTAGTAATTTACGCATATTTTAATCACCAGACCTTGCTATTAATATTATATAACAATATTGGAAATATTACCTTTGTTTTTCATGGACATCATAGGGAATCAAACAAAGTAAAGATATAAGATACGTCCCCAGAATAAACCTGACAAAGGCATCCAACAAAACATAAAGCAGGCGATATTCTACCCACGGAGTGGATAATGCGTGATTCCGGCTGACATGAAACGTCCCGCCTATCGCCGGTGACGATGTGATACCGATGGAAAAAAACATCAGCACAAAAAATATCCAAAATATCATTGGATAATTACTCACCGCATTGGACGCCGTATCAAGAACTATCTTTCCAATATAATAAATTACACTCAAAGAAATGAATATTCGCAAGAATGTAATAATCCAATACGTCATAAAATCAATCCTATACTTCAGATGAAAATGGTTTAGAATATTATCATACATATGGGAAACCAGTTTCTCAAGCAAATAAAATATTGTGTGGCCAAAATCATAGACAAATTCAATAATCCAAACCCCGCGTTTGAGAATGCCGATGGGCGTATATCCTGTCCAGGTAATAATCATCGAGAGCAAACATAATGAAAAATACAATATGAGAAAATGTATAAGACCTTCTACGATCCGGGAAATTATCCTATTCATAATTTTACCTACAAATTGTATCATATTGGAAAAACTTTCTACATTTGCAGAAAGTTTTATCTAGACATTTTTCAAAAACGTATAATTTCTATAACACCAATAATAGGAATCATTCTTAATATGGTTAACTTGGCTAAACAATTTACTTGACATGGTTAAATATATTGGGTAAAGTAGATTGAAAACAAAATAAAAAAAGTAGGTGAGAATGAATTTAGCTATTAATCGGTTATATATAAAGTTTGTAAATATGAAATTTAAAAATCACAAAGGAATTTCGTAAAGATCGGCAGACCTAACCGAAATTCCCTTGTGCAACCCCTATTAAAGGAGCTTATTAATGTTTAACATAAGAATGAATATTGAGTCAAATACAAAAAAAGGATTTACCTTGATTGAATTATTAATTGTTGTAGCCATCATCGCCATACTGGCGGCAATTGCCATACCCAATTATTTGCTGGCACAAACCCGTACTAAAGTTTCTGATATGTTGAATGATATGCAAGTAACGGCAACTGCATTGGAAAGTTATTATGTGGATAATGATGTCTATCCATATTATAACAATCCCGTTGACTCGGACGATCACCATTCACCGCTTTTTCTGACTACGCCTGTGGCGTATTTGACCAGTCTCCAGTTGGATGTGTTTTTACCGGAAATAGATGAAGATGATCCCGCGGCACATAGCGCTCCATTACATTATCTCACGGAAGATTTTTCTCCTGGACTTGCCCAAGGAAAAGCGCAACTGGCAGGAATCTATAATCCCAGTGTCGCCTGGATTTTGTGGAGTATCGGACCGGATCATATAGACCAAGAGGGCGAATTACTCTACGATCCCACCAATGGAACCGTCGGTCCTGGCGATTTAATTCGAGTGGGACCTTAAGAAAAGGATAAATATACGATGATTCAAGAACAAGTAGCGAAAGCTAGACAAATTCAACCAGCAAAACTACTGCACAATACACTCCTTGTCCTATTGATTTTGGGGGCTGTGATTGTCCTTGGTGTCCTGGTTTGGCAGGGCATCACAGCAGGAGGCTCTCCCGATCCGACGATTCCGAACACCAGCCAGACGGTGGCGATACTCGACATTGGCGTGCTGGTTTTTCGTGAAGGCTTGGAATGTATTTTAGTGCTCATGGCTCTCACTGCAAGCATGACTGGCAACCATCAGTTTCACCGGCGACCGGTTGGCGTGGGAGCCGCGATTGCTTTCGTCGCTACGATCATCACCTGGTTTATCGCAACGAGTTTTCTTCACGATTTAATGCAGAGTATTCCGGCTCTGGACCTGCAAGCGGCGACAGGTTTATTGGCGGTGGTCGTTCTGATGGTGGTAATGAACTGGTTCTTCCACAAAATATACTGGCGCGGATGGATTACCCTGCACAACCGCAAAAAAAAACAGTTGTTGAAAAGTGCCGGCGAAACAGAAATCACTAAAGCACGTTTGTACTGGGGATTGGGATTATTGGGTTTTGCATCTCTCTACCGGGAAGGATTTGAAGTCGTTCTTTTTCTCCAAAGTTATTATTTAAAAATGGGAGGATGGGTCATTCTATGGGGAGCACTCCTGGGGCTGTTTTTCACCGGTATTGTAGCCGTTCTAACATTTGTCGCCCACAGTCATTTACCCTACCGTAGAATGTTAATCCTGACGGGTATCCTGCTCGGAGTTGTATTTTTAATTATGGTCGGAGAACAGGCGCAAGAAATGCAACTGGCTCATTGGATTCCGACCACTTCCCTGGGAGGTCTATTTACCTCGATTCCCCCTTGGATGGGATTATGGTTTTCAGTCTTTCCTACCCGGGAAACTTTGGCGGCACAATTATTGGCGGCAATATTGGTATTGGGTTCTTATTTTTTGGCCAAACATAAAACCGGTATTGAAAATGGATGAAAAGTTTTCCTTACAATCCAGGCTTGGGAACCATCCCTACCGGCGATTTAATTCGGGTGGAATATTACGTGGCAATTATCTGCCGTATCCTTGGGACCACTTTGGTTACGTAATCCTTGTTCATTTGGTGTATAATTGTTATCCCCTTTAGTTCCCATTTCTTCTACAAGAGATGAAAATACGCCTTTCAATTGAGATTGTTTATTAGTGAGTGAAGATACATAATGAAAGAAAATAAATTTAAATTAGGAGATATTCGGAAGGTCTTTGGCCCGGCTTGGCTTGTCATGATGGCGGATGTGGATGCCGCCAGCATAATCACCGCGATGCAATCAGGCGCGGAATTCAAATACCAATTTATTTTAATTCTCTTACTACTCATCATTCCCTTGTATTTTATATGCGAGGTCGCCGGCAGGATTGGTTCTGTAACAAAAAAAGGTCTCGGTGAGCTTATCAGGGAGAATTTCTCAAAAAAGATATCCATCGCATTAAGCTTCCCTATGGCGATATCCGATTTTCTCAGTTATGTTGCAGAATACGCGGCCATCGCCGTGGCAAGCACCATCGTTGGAATATCTCCGTTTATTACGCTTCCATTGGCGTATTTAATCCACATAGTGATTGTTTTTAATAAGAAGTATACAACTGCGGAAAAATATCTCCTTGCAGTTTCTTTGGTGATGCTAATACCATATCTGATTTTCATGGGCAAGAGTGAAACTAAATATCCTTTGATTCCTGAGAGTTTAAACAAGGATTTTCTATTTCTTATCGCCGCCAATGTTGGCGCGGTAATCATGCCGTTCATGCTTTTCTATCAAACATCGGCAACCGCTCAAAAGGATTTTTATTCGGTGCAGGCAACTAAGATAGAAACCTTTGTAGGTGCTATTTTCAGCGAGATTTTAATGGTTGCCGTCGTCATCGTAAGTGTTGGACTTCCCCATAACCTGGCCATCAACACGAATCATGACCTCGCCAATGCTATCATGAGTCTGGGCGGAACTTATACTCCAATCATGTTCTCCATAGGACTGGCAGCTGCAGCTTTCCTTGCCCTGGTTGTAATCTCTCTGGCAAGCGCATGGGGCGTGGTGGAATCACTTGGAATGAAAGGCGACATGTGGTTCAAGATTTACATTCTTGAAAGTCTTCCCGCCGTAATATTGCCCTTGTTTTTTGTAAACCTGATTGGCCTTATACTAGGTCTTATGGTTGCCCTTGTCTTTGTTTTGATAGGACCTGTGATAGCCCTTGGCATATTGGCTCAAAAGAAAGAGTTGATGGGGGATCACGTACTTAGTAAGTTTGACAAAATCGCATTTTGGGGAAGCGTTTCGGTCGTAATCGTTTGTGGGTTCTTGGCATTCTTTTAATTTTGTAAAAACTTATCCCTTTAAATATAGTTTATCAAAAATCAATAATTTAATTTGACAATTTTTAAAAGAAAGGTATAATAAAATATATGACGACATTTTTATTGTGGTGTATTTTATTGGTCTTATGCTGGCCATTAGCTATAGCAGTACTAATTCTCTATCCCATCCTATGGCTAATTCTTCTTCCTTTCAGGGTCGTAGGAATTATGGTGGAAGGGCTGCTGAAATTACTATGGGCCATTGTGACACTGCCAGCTAGGATTCTCAAAGGATTCTCACAAGCCTAACAATCACTCGTCTCCTTTATAAAGATTAAAATCATATTTTTAGCGGTTGTCTATTGTAAGAAAATACCGAGAGATTCAATATTTTTTCCAATCCTGAATGAAGACACTGGAGGTATTTCCGACCCGGATACCGTCGCCAAAACTGGTTACCCAGATTTCGTTGGAATTATATGGATTATAATAGACCCGTTCCGGTTGGCGGAAGGGATAGCCGGTGACCACGCTAAAGGTTGGAGTTCCACTTCGCAAATTGGACGTGTACCAAAGCCCGTTGGTTTCTGTAGTCAGGTAAAGTTCATTGGAATTATTGGGATTAACGGCGCAGGAACCGACACGATAAATTCCCGTGAGCAATGACCATGTGCCTCCACGATTCTGTGTTTCGTATAAACCGCCTGCCAGATTATTGGTTGCATAAGGACCGCCCCATCCGCTATAGACACCGACATACCAGGTGTTTTGCGTTGTATCGAACGGGTCAACAACCAAATCTTTAGTCCAATAATGCATATAGGTTCCCGTCCTGTCAATCCAGGTGGTACTCCCCGAATTCAATACAAAAACTCCCGCGCTATCCGTAAATGTACTGCCTGCGTATCTGCCTGAATACGTGCAAACCACCGAACCGTCATTAAGTACATGGACATTGAATGGATGTCCCTGCGTGCGCGGAGGGTTGGGTAATTTTGCCCAGGTAGACGATGCACCGCTACTGATGTTGTAGCTAACATAAATTCCTCCGTTTGTACTGTTAATCACACTGGCATACACGGTATTGGTATTATTAGGGTCAATCGCCAAATCAATCACCGGATGGTTGAAATTATGTAGCACCTGCCACGTTTTTCCGGTATTGGTAGAATACAAGACGGCGCCATTTCCACCGTCAATCGAAGCGTCCGTCAAATGCGTGCTTTCATAGATATCATGGATACTGGATGTTGCCAAATAAATGATTCCATTGGTGGGATGCTTAATGCATTGATACGAAGTATTATAGCTATCCCCCGTGTAATTAAACGACCAACTGGTGCCCGCATCCACACTCCGAATTCCGCGAATATCCGTAAAACATCCCCAAATATTCGATGCGTCATACCATGTCACGTGCCAGCAGGAGGTATTTTCCAAACCAATCCCTTGATAGGGTTTTCCCGCGGGAATTAATGTATCGGGCGGGTTTTCATCCAATGGATTGACGTAGGCTTGCTGCCAAAACGCCCCGCCGGTGGTGGAAATATGAATGAATCCATAATCCGTAAAAGCAACCTTGTTGGAATCGTTGGGCGCCACGTTAAATCCGACAATTCCCCCGCCATACGACCAATCGCGGTCTCCGCCGTTCCCTTCCCAACCGGTATAAATATTTTGGTTGGTGGAGGTCAATAAAACTTGTTGCCAATTACCGCCGCCGTTGGCGGTTTTGTAAACCACCGGCCAGTCCTGGTTATAATACCCGCCCGCCAAATAGGCATTGTTAATATCATTCAATGCGGCGGCGACAAAAACCACTCGATGAGTAGAATCAATCCCCGTTTGTATCTGTGTCCAATTGGAAATTCCCCAATCCATTTTGTACACTTTAAGAGGATTGGATTCACTGAACAAATCTTCAATAGTAATTCCCGGATAAATATCCGCATTGGGACAAGTAATCGCATAGAATCGAGTCGTACCATTTTCTTTGGCACCGGCAAATGAGATCATGGATTCGGAAGAAGGAATCCCGGTTGCGGTTGAAGCATTGAATGTGCTGCCGTTGTTTTGAGAAACGAGAAGACAACTGCTCGTTCCAAAATAAATATTATTCCCATCATAAAACGCTCCCGCTACATAACACCCGTTCCCGCCATTTGGAAAATAAAGTTTGGATGAAAATGTGTTCCCGCCGTCGGTTGAAAAATAAAGAGTATCGTAATCAGAAATTTCCACCCGATTGGTTGTGCCGGGATCGGCAAATAAACTAAACGCTCCTCCATATGTTGAATCACCCGAAAGAGGTGTCCAGGTTTGTCCGCCATCCGTGCTTTTGACGGGAGTTTGTGAATCGTCGGAGTAGTCAATGTTATAGAGTATCGAAGGGTTACTGGTGAAGTTCACCTTGGCAAGCCGTCCCCCTTGAATATTAGCGAAATTAACTGTTGTCCATGTCGTTCCCAAATCCAGGCTGTGAAACAATTCGCTCATATCGCAGGACGCATACACTTCGTTGGAATTAAACGGACTGAAACTCGGCGCGAAAGTCGCCCCTCCGCCCCCGATTCCGATGGATTGCCAATTATTCGGCGGAGTAACGGCAAATAGACTTGTAACGGTTAGCAAACCGAGATAATAAATACACAACATTTTCCTAAAAATATCTTTAGGAATCATAAATTAAAGTGTAACACAACAGAAATCGGATAACGATATAATGTTAAATCTTACCACCCCTCCATTATCAATAGGAACTGACAGGATTCAAACCACTGATTCAATGGATGATAACTGTACTTTTAAGAATATTCACTAATTCAAAATTTCTCTACCCAAGTCACCAAATGAACAATCCGTGTGTTCCCATCGTCTAACATAATGTACCCCGGATGGGTAACTCTATTTTTACGAAAGGAGAACCAAATGAAACAAATTGTAAGAACGTTCGAATTAATACTTGCTTTATCACTCGTTTTAACCATCAGTGCTATGGCACAATCTCAAAGTACCACGGGAGGAAATCAAGGTAGAGGACAAAGGGGATTCTATGACCCCACAACCGTGACCACCATCTCCGGCACAGTCGTTAGTGTGGAAACAGCCGCGGGTCGTAATGGCGGTAACGAGAATATCCGCTTGACCTTGAGTGTGGATTCGCAAACGATACGCGTTATGATCGGACCGGTAACCTATCTCGCGGAACAAAAAATTACCATCAGTCCCAAAGACACATTGAAAGTGAAAGGGTCCAAGATGGAAAGAAATGGCAATACCATGATCATCTCGGCGGAAATTACCAAAGGCGACAAAACCTGGACTTTGCGTGATGATACCGGCACTCCCAAATGGGGACATCAGGCTCAAACAGCACCAGCAGCACCACAAGCCAATCAATAACCTAACGAGTTACCCATCCAACTCTTTATTTTATTGGTTATCATAATTCCCAGTCACTTACGGCTTTGTCATTCCCTGCACAAATCTATAAGTTGCATTTCTTGTATTGAGGATTTGCCAATATGGTACAGAAACTGTAAACTTATAGAGTTGAAAATTTGATAAACATACCAAGGGAATTAAATAATCTCTTAAAAGAATTTTAAAATCAGATATGATTACTCAGATTACAACTCACAATAGATCTATTCCACCATTCTTGCATAATTTCCCTCAAATTAAGATAAAATGTGATTGGAAAGGAAGTGTTCTTGGTGAGGAATGTACATTACATCAAATTTCGCCATATATTGGGAAAATAAAATCAGCATTAGCAAGAAAGCTGATAACATCTTTCACAAAAAAAGATGACATTATCTATGATCCTTTTTCGGGATCAGGAACAATCGCATTGGAAGGTTGGATTTTAGGGCGTAACGTCATTGCCAATGATTTAAGCCCTTATGCATTTATACTTACCTCTGCAAAACTTAATCCATGTCACGATATTGATGATACACTTTTAGAAATCGAATCAATTTCCAAACAAGTTATGAACAGAAAGTCAAAGGTGGATTTAAGAAAAGTTCCAAAATGGGTAAGATGTTTTTTCCATCATGATACATTAAGGGAGGTTATTTGTTGGTCGGATGAATTAAGGAAAAGAGATTCATATTTTTTATTTGCTTGTTTATTGGGGATACTTCATCACCAACGACCGGGATTCCTCTCATATCCAAGTAGTCATACAGTGCCCTATTTAAGAAAAAAGAGATTTCCTATAAATACATATCCAGAATTGTATGATTACCGACCAGTTAAAGAAAGATTAATTAAAAAAGTAACAAGAATGCTAAAAAGAGTTTCACCTTTAGATTTTTCCTTAAACAGAGAATGTTCTATGGAAGATGCTAGTACATTTGAACCACAATATCCTATTGGTGCAATAATAACCAGTCCTCCATATATGCGGCAGCTAGATTACGCTAGAGATAATCGTTTGCGATTATGGTTACTTGGAACAAATGATTGGAAAGCTTTGGATGAAGATATTTCACCAAACGAGTCGTTTTTTATTAGTCTTATGCGGAATTGTTTTAAGTTGTGGCATGAGGTGCTAACTGAAAAAGGATTGTGCATATTAGTTGTAGGTGACACAAAAAGTAAAACATATAAATCAAATCTTCCTGCAGCAGTTACTCATATCGCAACAAAAGAAATCGGTGGTTATTTAATGATTGGGTCTTATACAGATCCAATTCCAGATGATAGGAGAGTTCGGAGAAATCATAGAGGTAGCTTAACTGAAACAATTTTGGTTTTTCAAAAACAATAAAACGAGTTCCATTATGAACGAATTCACTAATGATCCATATATAGAAATTCAGCCGATGCCCGACTTGAAAATATCTGAAAAAGTCGGAGAAGGTCAAATTGGTTTTGTATACAAAGCAATAAGACCATCGAATCCAACTGATATTTTTGCTTGCAAAATTATACCTGAAGGAAGACTCAAGGTTGGGTGGGAAAGGGAACTGGAAAAGATTTCTCAGTTAAAAGGAGTTCCTAATATAGTACCTTATCATTGGAGTGGCACAGCACAAGATCACAATCACAGAATGTTTACATTTGTTACATTTGACTTTATCGATGGAATAAATCTTAAACAATACATATTAGAACCACCTTGGCCTTTAGATATGGCATTTATTGAAACAATTGCTAAAATAATTTTACAAGTACTTCATGCATGCCGCTCCTGTGGTATTGTTCATGGAGATCTTCATGAAGGTAACATAATGATATCTAAACCAGATCAACGTTTACCTGATAATCCCAGGACGATATGGATAACTGATTTTGGTTATGGTGGATCACATAATAAATTAGAACCTAAAAATGATTATAGACAATTTTTCGCTATAATTTCCAGTTTAGTTCATAAATTAAATCCTTCCAATCTTAATCCTAGGGATAGAGTAATGCGAGAAAAGATTTCAGCATTTTTAGAAAAGAAAGCGCTTGAAGTTGATCCTACCCAAGGTGATTTTGTAGGAAATCCTGTAGTCCTTTTGAAAGAATTTATTGGACTGGCTACAATAGCTGAACGAGAGTCTGCGGCTGCTTCAACAGGTGAAATAATTCAAGGAGTTGGAGACTACCTTTCTGCTGAAACTTTAGGATATCATCGTGATGAATGGCAATCCTTATTTGTCCCTGAATTCCTCGCTGCTCAAGACTTACTAAACCGAAATATTACGATACTCACAGGTGCAAGAGGTTGTGGTAAAACCATGGCTTTCAGAAGATTAACTGCCTTTATGGATAAAGTTGTAGAAAAACCATCAGGAGTTCCAGGGTCGGATCAATTTATCGGATTTTATCTGAATTGTCGGGATTTAGTCGAAGCATTTCCTTGGTTACCAGTGAGATTAAATAAAGCAATGAATGACCAAATAATTCATTATTTCCACCTCGCTTGGTTGAATGAGATATGCAATACCCTGGCCTTATATGATGTTGAACAAAATAATAATTTTGATTGGTTAGATGGTTATTTGACAGGAATGTTTAGCGGAAAATATAATTCTTTACCGCTCGGAGCAGATGTTTTATCTCACGTACGAACATTTATAGAAAATGAAAAAGAGAGATGTAGATTATCTAATTTAGGTAAATATGCGGGGTTAACAAATTGGCCATTAGCAAGACCTGATTTTCTTGATAATGTTCAAATACTTTTGACAAAACATGTCTCATGGATTGGAGAAAAACCTTTATATCTTTTCTTAGATGACTACACAATACCAACAATAACTCGAGCAGTACAACGCCTTCTAAATCCGATAATTTTTAAAAGACGCAGTAAAATATTTTTCAAAATCTCCACAGAAGCATCTAACAGTTTCGACAGAGAGGGATTGCGAGGAAAAACTTTAGAACTTAACCAAGATTTTGAGTTAATAGATTTATCAACTGAAACTTTGCATCAGGATTATAAATCTAAAGAGTTATTACTAGACAAGATTTTTAGACCAAGAATCAATCGACATCAAATATTTAAAGGGAAAAACCTAGGGTTGGGAGAAATTTTGGGCAAAACTCCTCTATCAAATAATGACCTTGCTATTCAAATTCGTGCAAATGCAGAAGATAATAAATCCTTAAAAAGGATTAATTATCATGGTATTAATAGCTTCGTTGGTATGTGGTCTAGTGATATCCGAACAATGATTCAAATGTTTTCTGATATGCTACGTGAAGCAAATGGAACTATCAAAACAGGTTCAATTCTTATTGAACCAACGATACAGAATAATTGCTATAGAACTACAGGTGGAGAATTTCTTATATTTACAGAATCGTTAAACAACCCTTCATTATGGGAAAAAAGTCAAAATTATCGAAGAACTAATGAACCGTTTGGTAAACATTTAAGGGATATTGCAGAAGCATTTGTGACGATTTCAAGATATGAATTAACTAAGGGAAAATATGTTTCTAACCAAGGTAGGAAATACCCAAAACAAGCATTTCGCTTAGAAATTATTGATAAATTTAGTCTTCCGAGTAATGTTATTGATTATTTTGATGGACTGATAAGATGGCATGTTTTCTTTCAAGATTGGCGTGGTAAAAGCGTGCGTGGAATGATTACCCCTAGACTTTATTTAAATAGAGTATTAATTCCTTATAGTTATCTTACTTTCTCAAGTCATGATCATATTCAATTAACAAATCAAGAACTTATAAATTTACTTGATAATCCAAACAAATTTATTGAATTTTGGCATAAGAAACGAAAATACAAAGGGAATGATGAAGATGAACTTCCTTTTAAATAATATAAGGTCATATTGAAATGTTTCCTCCTGTTTCATCAGCATTAAAATTGCAACACTCTATCAAGAGAGTCTATATAGGGTCATACGGATTTGAGGATCGCTCATTAGGTTGGGTAGATTTCCAGAAAGAACAAGGACTTATCCTTAATCATGCTATGATTTTTAAATACTATCATTCCAAAGGAACAAACCGCATTATTAAATTAAGAAAATCGCTTCGTAAAATTGGAGTTAATAAACCCATAGATGTTCAATATAATGTTCGGACACCGCACAATATTGAAGATATTATTGATAGTAAATTAAAAAATATTCTAATGAAGACAGAAGAAATAATTATTGATGTATCAGCTATGACTAAATTACTCATTTTAGTATCATTACTTAAATTGAAAGATTTTCAAGGAACTATCAGAATTGTTTATACTGAAGCTGAGAATTATTCACCGACCAAAGAAGAATATGAAAAATCAAAAAACGATATGACTTTAATCGCCAAGTATCCTAGTCATGGAATTGAATCAATAATTCGAATGAAATGCCTTAGTAGTATTCGTATGCAAGGTCAACCAGTAATATTGGTGGCATTTACATCTTTTAATGAACAACTTGTTCGGCATATGTTAGGAACAATGAATCCACATAGATTATTATTAATAAATGGACATCGTTCAAGAAAAGAATATGCTTGGAGAGAAACAGCAACACAAGAAATTCATAAGCGACTTATTGATGAATACTCTCAAGACAATCCAAAAAACACGGAAAATCAATTAGATCGATCCACAAGTACTCTTGATTATAGGGATACTTTGAATACTATGAATAATATATATAAACAATACGGCACTTATGAAAGAATTATATGCGCTGTCACAGGAAGCAAGATGCAAACAGTAGGGTTATTCTTTAGTAAAATTGCGCACCAAGACATTCATATTGAATATCCAACTCCTGATAGTTATTATGTAAAAGAAATGACCAAAGGTATTCATAAAGTACACGAAATTGTAATACCTAAATTTTCAGAATTCATAGAAAACATTGAACACTTGAAATTTGAAAAACTTTCAAAATAGAGATTGGTCTAGAGAGTTTAATTCAAATATTTCCAATTTTACTCATCTCCTCAATCAAACCTATGTTGGAAAAAACTTTTAACGAAAGGTAAAAGTTTTTATCCTCAATCACTGCTGTCCAAGATAAATTCTATTCTCTATAAATAGTCGTCCTTGAAAAAGGGAAATAGAACAATAAAGATGGGATAGAAATGATTTTCTCGCCATGTTAAAATCACCAGGTATATTGAAATAAATACAAATATCTGGAGGATTTAGAGTGATTCCATTGACCGATACGACACAAGAGAATTTATTTAGTGGAGAATTAAAAAGTCTGTGTAATCCCCGCCATCCGTTAATTCAACTGGCCCATCAGATGGAATGGGGAGAACTGGAGGCCGCCTTTGCGGGGTGTTATTGTCCGGATTTCGGACGTCCCTGCAAACCCATTCGATTACTGGTGGGGATCCATTATTTAAAGCATGCCTATCACTTGAGCGATGAGGAAGTCGTGGAGCGCTTGGCGGAAAATCCGTACTGGCAATACTTTTGTGGGTTTGAGTATTTTCAGAGGGAGCTTTTCCTGAATGCCAGCTTATTGAGTAAATGGCGTAAACGGATCCAGCAACAGAAGATGGAGAAGCTCTTAGAGGTGACCATTACCACAGGGTTGAAGACGGGTGCCTTGAAGCGGAGGCAGTTGGCCAAACCGAATGTGGATACGACGGTGCAGGAGAAAGCAATTACCTATCCCACGGATGCGAAACTGTACCTGAAGATGTTGCAACGCTTGGTGAATCTGTGCCACCAGGAAGGGATTGAACTGCGGCAGAGCTATACCCGCAAAGCCAAGAAGAGTTTATTTTTGTATCATCGGTATGCCCATGGGCGTAAGGGGAAGAAGGCGCAGAAGGAATGGAAGAAGTTAAAGGTGTACTTGGGACGGGTGAGTCGGGATGTAGGTCGGAAGGTCCTGAAGGCAAACCGGGAGGAACTCTGGGAGGTATTGGGACCGGAATTAGCCATGGCCCAGAGGTTGTTGGAGCAAAAGCGAGAGGATTCTCCGAAACTGTATAGTTTGCATGCCCCGGAGGTGGAATGTATCGCCAAAGGTAAAGCCCATAAGAAATATGAGTTTGGCTGCAAGGTGAGTGTGGTAGCGACTTCTCAAGATCCGTTCATTGTAGGCATGCAAGCGCTTCACGGGAATCCCTATGACGGACATACCTTAGAGCAGGCCTTGAAACAGGCCGAGCGGTTGGGACATTTTCAAGCTCAGGAGGTGTATGCGGATCAAGGGTATCGGGGACACGATTATGCGGGAGAGGCTACGATTCATCTCAGTCGGTGGAAGTTATCCGGACTCAAAGAATCGGTCATTCGATGGATTAAACGCCGGAGTGCGATTGAACCCGTGATCGGACATGCCAAAACCGATGGATGGTTAGGACGAAACTATCTGAAGGGAACCCACGGCGATCACATCAATGCGATCCTCTGCGGATGTGGGTACAATATCCGCAAGCTTCTAAGGAAGCTTCTTTTTGTCCTTTGGAAAATTCGGCTCGGGAGGTTCCTTTCTCTCTCCCAAAGTTCCCTCTTTGTGTCCTACAATCTAAAAAAGAAACTTTTTCAGGGACATCTAGATACCGCGGGGAAGGAATACGGCTATGCTTTGAACATTTGCGCCTCCACCTCCGGCGGGATTAACAACGGGAAAGTGAAGTTGTATGAAATCGTCGCCAGCAATTACACCAACCTGACTTCGGTCAACTTTACGATTACCACCTCTTTATCCAATATGACCGCGATTAATCCCTTTGAATGGTTCTATGTGCATTATGACATTTCGGGAAATAACATTCAAGTCTATCTCAGTACCGCCACCACCCCGATTATCAATATGACCGTAGACACCACTTCCACCATCCCCATTGGAGGAGTAGGATTTCGTGCCAATTACGATGCCGCCTACTTTTACTATGAACGCTTGGATGTGCAGGTGCAGGGACAATGGGAGATTTTGTATTGGCAGGTAAATGGATCGAGTTATACCAATAATGAGGCGTATGTAAATCCGACTACGGTTGGCGATGATACCGGGACTATAATCATGGCAGATAGTACTGTTAGTGCGTTGACCTCAACTACACCTTGGGTGACCAATTATTCAATCTATGGCGGATATGGTATTCCCACACCTTTTGGAGACCACATCGTGTACGCACTTTCCACTCCTACAACTGCTCCAACTTATGGGTCAACAGCCTTTGCCATGAGTAGTTGTGATGGGAGTAATATGCATCTGATATGGGATGCCATCACGACAGGGAGTTCAACCTGCTATAACGACGCATACTTTCAAGAATTGGAGTCTATTGGAGTGGATGGATTTG
>CAVYHJ010000027.1:0-177302 GCA_963768165.1 uncultured bacterium
AAAATATGGACACGATAATCAAAATACATGTTTAAGTAGTCTGCCCCTCACCTCCACGCCCTTGTTTCCTGATGAGCTATATCCATGAATTTGAGTAATTCTATTTATTGGGATTGTCCATCACCTGACCCACGTTGGGCTTATCCCAACCAATTTATGGCGAGTTATATGAGTAATGAATCCACAGGAATAACTGGTTACTGGCATAACTCCATTTACTGGATTGATAAAAGTACGCAGAAGGTCAACCAAAATAAAATTACAGGTGAAATTGGAGACAATGGAGACCCGTGGGGTGCGGTGTTCTGGAATAAACCGGATTAGACTATGAAAATATTTTTCAAGATAAGTTTGTTTGTGTACTTTGTTTTAAGTTCCTTCCTGTGCTATGCACAGGAAGGAACTATTAAGTGGAGTGTGGGCACGCATGATGAAGTACTTGCAGAATTCCCTGCCTTGGGATTGGATGGAAATATTTATTTTACAGATATTTCACAAAATTTCTATGCGTATCATTCCAATGGGACATCCTATTGGTCTCTTTTACCGGGAGCACAAACCGTTCCAGTCGTAGGGAGTGACAGCTCCATTTACTTTGGATTTACGTATAATATATTCTCTTATTATCCAAATGGAACTCTCCAATGGTCTACAACCGCTTATTCTAGTGAATTTAATTGGTCTAACGCTATTGGTCTTGGTGCAGATAATACCGTTTATGTTGGGGGACATGATAGTACTTTTCGTGCATTTACACCCAGAGGAGTACAAAAATGGGGGATTAAATTAGATCAAATGAATGTTAGTGATCCTTCTGTAAATCGAAAATATGGGACATGCTATGTAATAGGTTATACTTATTTTACTTACCCCTTGAGTTCCACCACTTTTTATGCCATAAATCCAGACAGTTCTATAGCATGGAAAATCAGTACTTCAGGGGTGTTTAGTATTAGTGCTATTGATGCACAAGGTTTACTATATATTCCCCACAGTGGAGGGACTCTATTTTGTTATTATCCTAATGGAATTCTAAAATGGTCTTCTTCCATTAGTACGACAGTACTATCTCCGGCAGTTCTGGGAGTAGATGGGACAATTTATGTTGGTTCCCATGACCACTAC
Organism: uncultured bacterium; assembly: GCA_963768165.1. GTDB lineage: Bacteria > UBP4 > UBA4092 > UBA4092 > UBA4092 > CAVYHJ01. The sequence continues at coordinate 1,126 of CAVYHJ010000027.1, forward strand.
CTGTATGCTGTAAATCCTAATGGCACTTTGAAATGGAAATTTCAAGCAAACAATATGATTATAGGCGGGGCTACTATCGGAAATGATAGTGTTATTTATTTTGGTGATTATAGCGGGTATCTTTATGCTTTAAATCCAGATAGTACATTACGTTGGTCATTTCAGGCTTCTGGATTGACTCCGGCAATAGAGGCATGTCCCGTTATTGATTCCTCAGGTACTTTGTATATTGGTAGCGGGAATAGTGCCTTTTATGCCTTTTATTGTAGTAGCACAGGATTAGCGAACTCGCCTTGGCCAAGAGTATTGCATGATAATCAAAATACAGGATTAAGTAGTCCTATCATTGCCGCCACTCCTCTTTTCCCCGATGAGTTATTTCCATGAATTCCTGGACGGTGTATTTGGATGACTTTTCAGATTATACGGCTTTGTATAGCTCTTCCACGATAGGCTGTCCCTTGCTCCCTTTTTGTTTAAGCAGCAATGCGACCAACAGTACAATTTTCTTAACCCATAATACGGATACAGCTGTGTATCCTTCCATCAATACCTGTCTGGTAGTGGCTTCCTATGGTACGACTCAGGAAGTGTTATATTACCATGTGACCCGTTTGGCGAATTACAGTTTACAATATTACACTCGCGTCCCTACCCCCGGCAACATATCGGGAGCGCTCGTGCGGTTCAATCTAGATACCGCTGGGAAGGAATACGGCTATGCGTTGAACATTTGCGCCTCCACCTCCGGCGGGATTAACAACGGGAAAGTGAAGTTGTATGAAATCGTCGCCAGCAATTACACCAACCTGACTTCGGTCAACTTTACGATTACCACCTCTTTATCCAATATGACCGCGATTAATCCCTTTGAATGGTTCTATGTGCATTATGACATTTCGGGAAATAACATTCAAGTCTATCTCAGTACCGCCACCACCCCGATTATCAATATGACCGTAGACACCACTTCCACCATCCCCATTGGAGGAGTAGGATTTCGTGCCAATTACGATGCCGCCTACTTTTACTATGAACGCTTGGATGTGCAGGTGCAGGGACAATGGGAGATTTTGTATTGGCAGGTAAATGGATCGAGTTATACCAATAATGAGGCGTATGTAAATCCGACTACGGTTGGCGATGATACCGGGACTATAATCATGGCAGATAGTACTGTTAGTGCGTTGACCTCAACTACACCTTGGGTGACCAATTATTCAATCTATGGCGGATATGGTATTCCCACACCTTTTGGAGATCGTATTGTCTATCAACTGGCAACTCCCAACACTGCTCCGACATGGGGTGGATCAGCTTTTGCCATGAGTAGTTGTGATGGGAGTAATATGCATCTGATATGGGATGCCATCACGACAGGGAGTTCAACCTGCTATAACGACGCATACTTTCAAGAATTGGAGTCTATTGGAGTGGATGGATTTGCGTATATGTCGCAATCCACCAGTATTGGACGATTAACCCTGCCGGACTCAGGATACGGGATTTATTCACCGATAATGACCGTCAACCAACCGGTATACGACGCGCCTCCTTTTTCGGGACCAATTATTTCCCCGGATGGTAGTTATATCAATCATATGCATTACCAATACACTTCCAACGGAACCAGCTTGGATACGATTAACGAATTAGGAACCGGTATCTGGATGGATGTCTACGATGAATGGTTGATGAACGGTTTAGGACAGCATGATTATTCCTGGGCAAGCTGCAATTTAACCTATGTCCAAAATGGTTTTGGTTGGTCTGCTGCTGGTGCAGAGATCAATCCTCAAATGTGGGAATGGGGCATGGAGAAATGTTACTGGGAACAATATGGTCCTTATGCGGGAGCACCGAATACTCTTTCACCGACTCCGATAACATCTTGTAATTTTCGTAATGGGACTTTTTCGGAATTCACGAATCTGCTAGATGTAAACAATCAATCTTATTCCGGTTACTGGGCATGGCCTATACCAGACCCTCGCTGGACGGGAAATAGCCCCTATCAGCTTTTAGCGAGTTATGAAGACCCGACTACTGAAGTTGGGACTCTTTACTTCATCAGTAAACAACCTAATAATCCAAGTAACCCTTTTGTTGGAAAAGTCAATTCAACATACCTTACAAGAAAAGATAGCTACTGGGGTGCATTTAATGGATTGTGGTGGAATAAACCAGATTAAGAAAGGAACATCTTATTAGTAGGGGTTCAAGTTGTTGAACCCCTACTTAATAAAAAATTTATGAAAATAATAATCAAAATCCTCTTTATCATGACCCTCTTGGGTACGCAATTAATTTATGCCCAAGAGGGCACTTTGAAATGGAAATATTCCACAGGTGGAGGCTATATTATAAATGACCCTGCTATCGGTAATGATAGCACTATTTATTTCTCAAATGGTGAATTTTATGCATTATATTCCAATGGAACTGTAAATTGGTCAATAATCACTTCTGACGCTGTTTTTTTAACGTCTCCAGTTGTAGCTCCAGATAGCACAATTTATATCAATGACAGTAATACTCTGTCAGCCTATAACCCCAATGGAACTTTAAAATGGGCCACCTTTGTTTATTCATATCCATTAGAACAGTCTGGAGATCAAGTTGCTTTGGGGGCGGATGGTACAATTTATATGAGTGGTACCGACACGACTCTCCGTGCGTTTGATATTCAAGGTAATCAGAAATGGACCTTAAAATTATTAGAAGATAACATTGGACTTACTGTGAATAATAGTAATGGAACCATTTATGTATCCTCATATTCTTATTACACAGTTTTTCTTTATGCTATAAATCCCAATGGAACAATAGCTTGGAAAGTTGGTGCTTTTTACCCATTTGGATATGGAATATCGTTAGACGAATCTGGAAATATCTATATAGGAAGTACGAATGGGAATCTTTATTGTTTTACTCCTTGGGGAACTCTCAAATGGACCTATATTACCGGTGGAGAAGTGATTGCATATCCCATTTTTGGTGCCGATGGAACCATTTATTTCGGATCAAAGGATGGGAATTTATATGCTTTAAATCCTGACGGAACTTTTAAGTGGAAGTATTTAACAGGTTCTGAAATTGATGGATCCCCTGCTGTTGGTAACGATGGAGTGATTTATTTTGGGAGTTATGATGACTATGTGTATGCTTTAAACCCGAATGGAACCTTACGCTGGAGATATGATCTTGGAGATGTCATTTCTTCCAGTCCCGCCATTGGCTCTGATGGTACGTTGTATATTGGTTGCTGGAATGGATATTTCTATGCCCTGTATTGCAGCAGTACCGGTTTAGCCAATTCCCCTTGGCCAAAGGCAAGACATGACAACCAGAATACCGGATTGAGTAGTCCTCTCCCAACCACCGCACGCTTATTTTCCGATGAGTTTTATCCTTAATTAATTTTGGACTATGTGGTGGAATAAACCGGATTAAGAAAGGAAAGTTTTAAGTAGGGGTTTAATATGTTGAACCCCTACTTAAGAAAATTTATGAAAATAATAATAAAAATCCTCTTTATTATGACCCTCTTGGGTACGCAGTTAGTCTTTGCCCAAGAGGGGACTTTAAAATGGAAATATTTCACGGGAGGTGCCATTATGAGTGCACCTGCTATCGGTATTGATAGCTGTGTTTATTTCACAAATGATGATTTTTATGCATTATATCCCAATGGGACTGTGAATTGGTACAAAGATACTTCTGGCACTGCTTTTTTAACGTCTCCGGTTATAGCTCCCGACGGCACAATGTACGAAGATGTCGGTTATAGTCTGGCAGCTTTTAGCCCCAATGGAACTGTAAAATGGTCAACCTCCGTTTATTCATATTCTGAAGCACTGGGAAATAATATTGTTTTGGGAGCGGATGGAACTATTTATATGTCGGGAGCAGATACGACGCTCCGTGCGTTTGATTCATCAGGAAATCAAAAATGGACTCTAAAATTGCTTGAATTTGCAGGTGTATGCGCGGCAAATCCTTATAATGGGACAATTTATGCGACATCTTATTCCTATTATACTTCCGCAGTGTATGCAATAAATCCTAATGGCACAATAGCTTGGAAGGTATATCATCTAGCTTTCTTTACAGGTATTGCTCCTGATTATATGGGAAATCTTTATGTGGGGAACGAAGATGGAAATCTTTACTGTTTTACTCCTTGGGGGACTCTTAAATGGATATATACAACAAGTGGAGAAGTGGGTGAGCCAGTATTAGGTGAGGATGGAACCATTTATTTTGGGTCGCAGGATGGAAATTTATATGCCTTAAATCCGAATGGGTCTTTAAAGTGGAAATACCAAACGGGCAATATAATTGACGGAACTCCCACCATTGGAAATGATGGAGTCATTTATTTTGGCAGCTATGATGACTATGTTTATGCTCTTAATCCTGACGGTATCCTACGCTGGAAATATGATACTGGAGATTTCATTTCTTCCAGTCCTGCAATAGGTTCCGATGGAACCTTATACATCGGTGGATGGAATGGATATTTGTATGCACTATATTGCAGTAGCACTGGCTTAGCTAATTCAGCATGGCCTAAATTTCAACATGATAATCAAAATACTGGACTAAGCAGCCCATTGCCTACCGCGACTTCCTTATTTCCTGATGAGCTATTTCCATGATAGTTATACTGTACGATTCTTTAACCGTATCAGGTATAGCATAAAATCCTAAACCTGAAACCTTGTTCTTGAGTAATTGAGGATTGAAACTCTAGCCCCGGAACTTGGAACTTGAAACGAGAAACCAGAGACTTTTCTTTTAAATGACCTTTGGTACTGCGTCTCCAATCGTTGCGATTCAAAATTGATTCTTGTATCATTAATATTCAATTATAAATTCAGTGATTGGCATATTCATTTGACGATACGCCAAGATTAAATGGTAGTACTCTAGTACTTGTTCTGAAGTATCGCATGACTATTTCACGACGAAAACAGTATCTACTGAACCTATTGGTTTTTTTGGGTTCACTGCTTCTATGTCTGGCGCTGGGAGAAGTTCTCATTCGTATTATTCAACCTATGGCAATGCGGTTTATTTCCATTGAGGCTGCTGACTCAAAGTTGGGGTTTCGGTTGAAACCCAATCGCCATGTGAAACTGCGCGTAGCAAACTACAAATTTGAGATACAAACCAATTCCCAAGGTCTGCGGGATCGCGAATTTACCATCCCGAAACCGTCCAACGTATTTCGGATCGTGGCTTTGGGTGATTCTTTTACATTCGGATGGGCAGTGTCCGGTGAACAGTCTTACCCCAAGCAATTGGAGAAACTCTTAAATGAAAAACTTTCTTCCGAGACAGGGTTGAAATACGAAGTCGTTAACACAGGAGTTTTTCTCTATGGGCCGATTCAATATGATTCCATTTTGCGGAATCAGTCTATGAAATACCAGCCGGATTTGGTTATTATGGGATTATTCCCCATGAATGATGTCGAGGACGTAATGAACGGCGTAGATTATCTTAGGCGGGGTACAAAGATTAGACAACTCTGTTACTTGTATACCTATCTACATAGCAAATATATCTTGATAACTTGTGCCAGGAATGCAAAAAAGGGGAAAATGTTATTACCCCTCATTGCCCAGGACCATTACTCTCCGGAATTTACCCGTGCCTTGGAGAGAACCAAGAAATATATTTTCGATTCCAACCAATTCTGCCTTAAGAATCAAGCCCCTTTTGTATTGGCCATTCTCCCCTATGAATTTCAAGTAGAACCGATAGATAAAGCCAATAAAGAATTGGCCGCGGTATTCACCGATAAAGTTTATAATGTCAATATGGTCAAAATGAGTTCTCTATTTTCTGATTTTGCCTCCCAAAATAATATCCTCAATTTAGATATGTTATCCACCTTCCGCGCCAGTCCTGTAAGACCCCTATATAATCCTTATGAAGGACATTGGAGTCCCCAAGGGAATCAGTTGGCTACCGAATCCTTGTTTGGTTACCTTACCATCCATCATCTCGTTCCCATCAGCCGAAGTAAAAACTAGGAACTTGAAACTATCTCACTTAATATTTGATGTCCGTAAAAATAAGTGATAAAAAATATAGCTTACTTTTTTTGAGGGCTGTTGAATGTTTACAAGTCGTGTGAAACGACTCTTAGTAAATGTCTTATTACTTATGAGTTCGGTGATTTTCTGCTTGGTAATTGCGGAAATCGTCACCCGGATAATCCGACCGAATGATTTGAGAATTCCATTGATGTTTCGTCCCGCCCTATGTAATAATGCAATTTTTTCCATCAGTTACAACAACCCTTTGATTTTATTGAAGATAAGTTATTCTATGTATAGCAATTCCTATGAAATTCCGTTCTGATTGATAGCGAAGGAAATCAATCTTTTTCGCCCTAAAGTGCAGAATTGGAAATAACAATTTTACCCCTATTCCCTACCAAAATTGGGATTGTCAACCATTTCTTGTGAATAAAAGTAGTAAAATCAGGAGATCTAGATTTTGCATATTTTCGGGTTAAATGGAGGTAGAAGTGCTAGAATATAATGCTGTAGGTACAGCAACTATGTCAACGTTTGATGGAAGTTTAGTATATACCTCTATAGATGCGGAATCCCGTGCGCTGGTGGATAATGAAGAGCGGGACATGGTACGCAAGTGCCAAAATGGGGATACCAATGCCTTTAATGAGTTATTCAGGCGGTACCGGACACAGGTTTACCAACTGGCATATCGGTTTAGCCGGAATCATGCGGACGCGGAAGATATATTGCAGAATGCGTTTATCCGGGCGTTCAAATATATCCACCGGTTTGACACAAAATATCCTTTTTACCCTTGGTTGCGAACTATTGTCACCAACGAGTCCCAGACCTATCTAGGGAAACGGAATAAACGACAGCATGAACCGTTGGAAACCGCCAATGAGGAAGAACGGGACTTGTTGGAAATCATCCCGGACTTAAAGAACGAACCGGCAGACAAAAAGATCGAACGGAACCAGTTGGGCGATGAAATCCATCAAGCCATTCAGAAATTGCCCGACCAGCAAAGGATTTGTTTTACGTTGTTTGAAATCGAAGATATGAAAGTCCGGGAAGTCGCGGAGACATTGGGTTGTACTGAAGGAACCGTGAAAACCCATTTACACCGGGCGCGATTTGCCTTACGCACGTTATTAAAAGATAAAATTCAAGAAAAAAAAGGTTGGTGAATCTATCATGACCTGCAAAGAAATTCTCGAACAATTGCAAGATTATCTCGATGGAGATTTAAAAGAAAAATATTCCTGCCAGGTGGAAGATCATTTGGAATCGTGCCTTTCCTGCCGGGAAGAGTATCAGGCATTAAAACAGATTAGCGAACTCTTCCGCAAAGAGCGCATCCGGTTGCCCAATGAAGAACAATGGCGGGAAACTTGGAAAACGATTGAAGTGCAGATTGCGGCACCGAAATTATCCTGGTACCGGGAGATAGTCGTGTTATTGGATACTTTTGCGATGCGGTTTTTTTCTCCACAATCCTTGACCTTACGCGCTTCCTTTTCGTTGGGATTGTTTGTGTTAGGGATCGTGTTTGGGGGAATGTATCTTGCCCCATCCGGTCAAATATTTCAACAGGTTGTGAAGGTGGAACACCAGGTGAAAGAGGTTCCCGTTGTCGAATATATGGAAAAGAAAATCGTGCAACCTCAATTTCGAGAAAAAGTCGTTGAAAAACCGCAACAGGTCGTCTATCTCGCCAGTACGCCAGTGAAATTGGCGCCGGTATTCCCGGCGAGTGATCCGTCGGAATTAAAAGCAGATACACCGGGGTTATGGAACGCCAAAGATAATGTGGATGAACAAATCCAGAAAATACATCAGGAACTGGCACCTACATTTAATGAATATAATAATGCCAGTCCGACAATCCGACAGGTGAGTGTGTCGGATTAGAAAAACGAAGTAGACCTCTTTTCCTTTAACGGAGGATGGAGAGGTAATTGAGATCAATGGGAGGACTTCATGTCAACTTTTTCAAGTAGGATGCGTGTGGTAAAAAATAAATCGGGTGCCGTGATTTATATGGGATTTTGTTTATTAATTTTTTTGGTAATAGTTGGAAATCATTTACAGGCACAAGGCGTTATGGAAGTAAGCAATCAGGGACCGCAGCCGGCGATTACGAGTACCAGTGTCAGTGAGTCTTCCGAATCCATAGTACCGGTTGAGAAACAAACCAAAACATTTCAAATTAAATATACCACGGTAGCGGATGTGCAACCGATGGCTCAATCGTTATTAAGTCCGACTGGCAGGATTACCAGCGATCCTCGGACGAATTTACTGATTGTGGTGGATGTAGCCAGTGCTATTAAAAAGATAGAGGATTTAATCGAGTCGGTGGATATTCCTCTTGAAACAGCGATTATTCCTGTTAAATTTGCCGACGTGCAAGATGTGGCACGGGAATTAATAAGTGCCAATCCGCGATTAAAAATAAATGTGGATCCGAAAACGAGTAATCTTCTTATTACTGATATTCCTACCAAAATTGATCAGGTCAAAACCCTGGTAGAACAGATGGAATCTTCCTATACCAACAAACCTCAAACCGGATTGGATTGTAGTATTATAAAAGTGATATTGGACGACAAGCATAATACTGGGATTGATTGGTCTAAATGTCCTTTTGCCGGCAAATCAGATATTTCCTCGGCGATCTTATTGGAAAATATGGAGTATGAGAAACTATTGGATTGGTTAAAGAATTTTGGTTCCGCGGAGTTATTATCCCGAAAACGTGTAACCGTTATGCCTAACGAAGAAACACGAGTTCGGGAAGGGATTCGTTATCAAACGGTGGAAAAACCTTCCGTGAGTATGGATACGCTTGGCGGGACAATCTATAAGGCTATTCCTCAAGGGGAAGATTATGGGTTTACCTACCGGTTTTTGGCCAAACCATTGGATGCAAAATCCGGAAAAAGTGCGTTGATTGTGTCGTTTAGTGTGGACGGTGTTTTACCCCAGAGCGGTTCTACAGTTGCCTATGGACTTAATGTGAATAACGCTCAAATACCCGACGGCATGACTTCGATTACTGAAGATGTTCGTGCTATTCCGACAGCGGAAGAAGGCAATCCAAAAAAGATTCAATATCAGAATGTAGATTTGATTTTATTGATAACGCCGCACAATTTTAAACCAGATCCGTAAGAGTTAAGTCCGACAAAATAGATTAATTTTGATGAACTTTAACGCAAAAATATTACGAAAAGGTACGCAGATTTCCGTAATGGTACATTTGGAAGAGCAAGGCAAATGACTAAATATCTGAAAATAAACAAGTTATGTTTATGGTATTCTTTTTGCGGATAATTTGTAGTAGAGTGAGGTAGGTTAACATTAATCTAAGGATAGAATTTAAGAATTTCCTGATTGACAATTCCTAAAATTTGAGCTAGGGTATATATAGTATTTTTTAAGGGGAATGAGATGAAAAATACTTGCCAATAGAAATTAACTGTGGCATGATTTATTCTGAGGATGATTCAACTAAAAAGTATTTTTAGCGTTTGTCTATCAGACAATAAAAAAGAGGATGTTAAAAAATAAAAAGTTAGGATTAAACAGAATTTAAATTATAATCATAAATATTACGAGTTTACCCCACCCTCTGCATCCTCGCAGAGGCGATGCCTGCAAAGCCCTCCAGCAGGCGACCACAACTTGACTCTTCGGAGACAAGTTGGGCGCCATAGGTGCTCATCCCACACCTATGGCGTTTTATTTTAGATATTTATAAGCTCCTAGAATAAGATCTCGGGCACCCATTAATATTGGTTCTCCCCAGGAAGGAAATATAGCATTGAATTCATATTCTTTTGCAATTTTTAGAACTGATTTTTTCATTTGTTCAACATTTTGACTATAGATGTCCGGTGCAAAAGAAATTCTTCCGTCATAACCGGCAATGGTATCTCCTGTAAATAAACAGAATTCTCCGGGTGCATATTCATACTTAAGAAATGCACTTCCGGCAGTATGTCCGGGACAATGAAGAACCATGTATCCCGGTGCAATAATATCACTATCTTTTACCAGGCGAACCTTTGGGATATGTTTTATGGATTCACCATCCGATTTATGAATGATTATTTCACACCCCGCCCGTTCTTGTAATTCTTGTGCGGGACCGATATCATGGACATGAGAAATAAAGGTAAGGTCTATTTCTTCCTCCTCTATCAAATCCAATATATCATTAAGGTTTTCCGGCACTCCCACCAACACGCGTACTTCCCCATCCACCCAATATACCCCTTCCCGACCATAAGGCAATGGGGCATTCTCCAGTTGATAGATGTCACCCAATAATTGTCGCATTACTCTATTTCTCTAAAATAATCACACCATCCCAAGGTGGGACATGAAAATTAGAATAAGGTGTCAAATGATTAAGCTTGTAATCACCATATTTACCCCATGGCTGACCGTAAAGAAATTGTTTAGGGAAGGTTTGTAATGTAATGACTTGCGGTTTTGGACTATTGTTAAGGATAACTAGAATACTTTCTTTTCCTTTTCTGCGAAAAGCATAGATGTTATTTTTGTCATCGGTTAAAAGTGTCTGAAACTCTCCGGTTTGCAGTGTCTCGTGTTGATTGCGAATGGCAATTAATTTTTGGTAATGCGCTAATAAATCTTCGTTAACAGAATCTTCAGGATTCTGGTAAGGTTCTAAATCTTTCCATAACATGGGTTTCCGATTAGACGGATCATCCGCTCCCCACATCCCGACTTCGTCACCATACCATACCATTGGTGCTCCCACAAAGGTCATTTGGAAAAGGACGATTAACTTGAGCTTTTTGTAAGCGCCGGCATCAGGCTTATGCCAGTTGAATGTATTTCCAGCATCCTGTAAACGGTTATTTTCATCGAATCCTCGGTTGGGATTGATGATGGCGGAGACAATTCTATCCGTGTCATGGGAATCCAACAAATTTTGCATAACATAATTAACTCCATATGGGTACCAGGATAATAATTCATGCAAGGATTGGTCAAATTTGGATACAGTGAATTTTTCTTTCGGACGGGCATCAATGAAAAATTCATACACCCGTTTGGCAAATGGATAATTCATGACTGCGTTAAACATATCTCCATTCGTCCAGTCCGATGCACGACTCCATATTTCACCTGTGATATATGCTTCCGGATTAATTTTTCGGACATAAGCGCACCATTCTTTCCAAAATGGTTTGGCAATCAAATCTGCCACATCCAACCGCCATCCATCCACACCTTTGGACACATCCCCGTTCCCATATGGGTCCATCCAATGCCGGGTAATATCAAAAATATGTTCTCGCGGTCCATGCACCAACCCGTTGGCATCCTGTTTAATTTCCGGCAATTGATGGGAGCCCCACCATCCCTGATAATTCACAGGCGGTCCAAAATCCAATACCTTGTACCAATCCTTGTACGGCGAGTTTTTCCCGTTTTTCAATAAATCGTTAAACGCCCAAAATTGGTCACCCGTATGATTAAAGACACCATCTACAATGACTTTAATGCCATTTTTGTGACATTCCTGTATCATCTGCAAAAATAATTTATCAGTTTTGGTTAATTTCCAGGTTTTGGGATCGAGTGTTTCACCGGGTGGGGTTACGGTATCTTCCAAGTATCCGAAATGCGGGTTAATATGACGATAATCCATCGTGTCGTACCCATGAATAGAAGGTGCCATGAATATTGGATTTAAATAAATTGCCGTAATTCCCAATTTTTTTAGATAGGACAATTTCTCCATAATTCCCTGTATATCCCCCCCGTAAAACCGGTTATAGACGTTGGCATAAAAGTTTCCATGCTCCCAGGGCAAGAGTTTAAACCAATCGGATGTCCAGGGAGGTGTGTGGGATCCAAGAATATCATTTGCCGTATTTCCATTTCTAAATCTTTCAGGGAAAATCTGATACCAAACCGCATGTTTCGCCCACTCCGGCGGAGACACATTTGGCAAATCAGATAGGACAATCGGATAGGCCACCGTTTTTTCAAATTGGGAAGATGTCCCTTCCAATCCCTCATACACAACGTCGTTTCCATCTTGTAATTTGAAATAATACGCTTCTGTCAAACTGGATACCGGTACAATAACTTGATAATGATCAAACCGGTTGCCGGAATAGAGCAAAGGCATGGAGTATTCTTTTAGGGTTCCTGATTGCACGTCTGTAACCAACATTAAGTTCACTTTTTCTACATCATTTTTCCATGTCCGCAAGGAAAATTTGATTTTGTTTTTATCAATACGTTCTAAATCCGGAAACAGGGGATAATGATCCACCGCCTCGGCATAGATTTTTCCATCCCCTCGAAAACAGGTTGTCGTGATTCCGGTTAATTTCCCAACCACCAACACAGAATTAAACCCCTGATGCCCATCATCTTCTTTATTCGGATTATTCGGGTCTTGAAACCATTGGTTTCCATTCACCACAAATTTATACTGGTAGGTATCTTCCGGCAGATTCAAAGTCACTTTCCAAACTCCGTTTACATCCGACTCCTTCATCAATGTCCCGGGCAGCGACCAACCATTAAACGAACCGACAATAGAAACTTTTTCAGCAGGTGTTGAAGGTGTATATTGTAACGTTACCGGAAAAGTTCGGGAGGGAAGAGTCTTGACCTTGCTCCAATCACCAATAGGGATTTTCGGAATGGTGGTTTCCGCAAAAATAAAACAATTGCAAAGAATGGTCAAACTAACGAATAGAAAATACCGTTTAATCATAATTAACATAACTTTACATCAGAATCTTTACTTAAAGTATTATACAAGAAGGACTGTAACTGTCACAATAAATAGATATTCCCATTAGACGCCTTACCGGGTGTAAGTAAGGAGAGCATTTTCTAATAGATACACACGCCTTCCATTAACTATGTCATTTCTCCAAAATAATCGCACCATCCCAGGCGGGGAGGTGAATTTGATTTGATAATGGTGATGTTGGAGAACCATAGAGATATTTGTTCGGTGATATTTCCAGAGTAATATCCCTGGCCTCCGGACTATTATTTAGGATAACCACAATACTTTCTTTCCCTTTTCTGCGAAAGGCATAGATATTATTTTTATTATCTATATGGAATGTCTGGAACTCACCTGTTTGTAAGGTCTCATGTTGATTGCGGATTGCAATTAATTTTTGATAATGCGTCAATAAATCTTCATTCACTTTATTCTCAGGATTTTGATAGGGTTCCAAATCTTTCCATAACATGGGTTTCCGGGTAGAGGGATCATTTGCGCCCCACATTCCGACTTCATCCCCGTTCCAGATCATGGGAGCACCCACAAAAGTCATTTGAAAAATAACTATTAATTTTAATTTCTGGTAGGCCTCCTGTGTGGGTTTATGCCAATTATAGTCTCTGCCACCGGGGTTTTGTAATCGATTTTCTTGGTCGTAACCATTTTTCCATTCCATCTCAGGATTCATGAGAGCCGAGGACACTCTGTCCGTATCGTGGGAGTCCAGCAGATTTTGCATGGCATAGTTCACATCATAAGGATACCAGGATAATAATTCATGCAGCGATTGATCAAATTGCGATGCCGAATACTTTTCTTTCGGAAGGGCAGACCGAAAGAAAGCATAAACTCTTTTCATAAATTGATAATTCATCACGGCATCAAACAATTCTCCATTTGTCCAATCCGATGCCCGACCCCAAATCTCTCCCGTAATATAGGCATTGGGATTAATCTTACGGACTAGGGCACACCATTCCTTCCAAAAAGGTTTGGCGACCAATTCCGCCACGTCCAATCGCCATCCATCAACTCCTGCGGATATGTCTCCATTATTATACGGGTCCATCCAGCGTTTGGTTATATCAAAAATATGTTCCCGGGGACCGTGTACCAACCCATTGGTATCTTGATTCAATTCCGGTAATGAACGATTATCATACCACCCGTGATATTTTACCGGAGGACCAAAATCCAATACCTTGTACCAATCTTTATAAGGTGACTCTTTGCCATTTTTCATCAAATCTTTAAAAGCCCAAAATTGGTCTCCGGTATGATTGAAAACACCGTCAATAATGACTTTAATCCCATTCTTATGACATTCCTGAATTAATTGTAAAAATAATTTATCTGTCTTGGTAAATTTCCAAGTCTTGGGATCCAGAGTTTCACCCGGAGGTGTGACGGTATCTTCCAAATATCCGAAATGCGGATTGATATGTCGGTAATCCATCGTGTCATATCCGTGTATGGAAGGAGACATAAACACAGGATTCAAATAAATAGCCGTCACGCCCAGTTTTTTTAAATAAGGCAATTTTTGAATAATACCCTGCATATCCCCGCCGTAAAACCGATTATACACATTGCTATAAAAACCACCCTTTTCCCAGGGCAATGGTTCGAACCAATCGGAAGTCCACGGCGGAGTATGCGGTCCTAATACATCATTGGCGGTATCCCCATTCCGAAATCTTTCCGGGAAAATCTGATACCACACCGCATTTTTTGCCCATTCCGGTGAAGACACGTTGGGTAACTCCGAGATGACCAGGGGATAGGCGGTGATTTTATCTAATTGCGGAGTAACTTCATCGAATCCCGCATAGAGAATCTTATTTCCATCTTCCAATTTAAAATAATAAGCCGCGGTTACCGAGGAGACGGGTAGGACAACCTGATAAGTATCAAACCGGTTGTCGGCAAAGAGCAGCGACATGGGATATTCTTTCACAATTCGTTTTTGAATATCGGTCATCAAAATGAGAGTCACTCTCTGGACATCATTCTTCCAGGTGCGCATGGCAATTTTAATGTGGTCTTTATCAATGCGTTCCAAATCCGGGAATTTGGGATAATGGTCAATTGCTTCGGTATAGATTTTCCCGTCTCCAGGAATGCAGGTCGTGGAAACACCTGCTAATTTTTCCGCTATCAGAACGGAATTAAATCCCTGGTGCCCGTCGTCTACTTTATTGGGGTTATTGGGATCCGGAATCCATTGCTCGCCATTAACCACAAATTTATATAGATAGGTATTTTCCCTCAGATTCAAGGTGATTTTCCAAGTTCCATGTTCATCCGGGCCGGTCATCAAGGTCGCGCTGGGTGACCAACCATTGAACGAACCCGCCACGTAAACTTTCTCCGCGGATACGACCGGTTTGTATTGTAATGTCACAGGGAATATCCTGGGGGGAAGGGTTTTGACTTTGTTCCAATCACCGATATTTATTTTGGGAATTGTTGTTTCGGCAATTCCAAAACAATTGCAATAGATGACCAGACCGATGGGAAGAAAAAATTTTTTGGCGCGGATATCCATAATATTCATTTTCTCCTGTTTTGAAAAGATAATTTATACTATTCTACCTGAACGAGCATTGTTGTTACAATAACTGTATGACCCGAAAAATGGAATTACCTAAAGAACCTTTTGAATTAACGATTACCGGTCTATCTTCTCATGCGGAAGGTGTCGGACGGTATGACGGGAAAGTGATATTTGTCGAAGGGGCATTGCCGGGAGAACGGTGTAAGATTCGCGCGGTCCATAATGGCCGGAAAATGGCACGAGCGGTAGTGACGGAAATTTTGGAACCGTCTCCCTATCGAATTATTCCCCCCTGTCCTCATTACGCCGATTGTGGCGGGTGCCAGTTTCAGCATTATACCTATGAAAAACAACTCGAATATAAACAGCAGACAGTGCAGGATGCCCTGCGGCATATCGGGAATTTGGATATCCAACCCAATTCTGTGATGGGCGGGGAACCCTATGCCTATCGTAATAAAATGACATTTCCTATCACGGTCCATGAAAATAAAATCACCGCCAGTTTACATCCCCGCAATTCGTATAACAAATTAACGCCGTTAGGGAATTGTATGTTATTGGAAACCCCTATGCAGGAAATGTTGCAGTCTGCGATTGAAAAAATGAATGAAATCTTTACTCCCAACGATGTTTATAATTTTGATGTGCAAACCGGTAATTTACGCTTTCTCAGCTTAAGATCCTTTGCCAGGAAACTCATCTTGATATTGGTCATGCGGGAATATCAGGAAGAAAAAGTAAAACAATTGGACAAGCATTGGTCAACCCTTTCGGGTTGGGCAACGACTGTGGTTTATGAAAGCCCCGATATTAATGAATACGATTGGGGAACCCGTCCCCCAAAATATATTTCCGGTCAAACGACTTTTGAAATCCCTTTTAAAAATGTAGTGGGCCATGCGCAACCGACGACCTTTCTGCAAACCAATTCTTGTATGGCGGAAAAGTTATATGAACATATTTTGAGTTTGCCGATTGCTTTATCCCGTCATTCCCGCGAAAGCGGAAATCCAGTTTCCGAGGTTTTAATCGATGGATATTGTGGAATCGGATTGTTGGGTTTAGCAATGGCCAATCGGTTTCAGCATGTGATTGGAATTGATACGGATAACAATGCCATTTCTTCCGCCCAATCCTCCGCACGAGAGATGGGGATTACCAATATTCATTTTCTTGCGGCACCTGTAGAACACGCTTTGAGGATTTTTGCCAATCCATTGGTGACCAATCCAAAACCGTTACGACCCAGTGTAGAAAGTTTGGCATCTGAGGCGTTAGAGAAATTAGGAAATCGAAAAATCACTACGGTCATTCTTGACCCGCCCCGCGCCGGTTGCCATCCCAAAGTCATTAAACGCCTAGGTGAAATCCAACCCAAAGATATTATTCTCGTCTCTTGTCATCCGGCAACATTAGCACGCGATTTAAGCGGACTTCTTTCCCTCGGTTATAAACCTCTCTCTGTACAGCCTTTCGACCTCTTCCCGCAAACCTTTCATGTGGAAACCGTGGTGCATGTGAGAAAAGGGTAGGGGAAAATCGATAATTAAACCTTACAAAACGTCCTATTTTGAATCACGTACTTCATAATACATCGGTGCTGTAGTCGAATATTTCCGCAAAGCTCCCGGGATCAACATGACTTTGAGAACGAAGAGAAAACATTTGTAAGCATTTTTCCCCTGAAATTTGCGGGAGGAGGTAATGATATAACCCTCTTTGATATTCGCGAATCGTTTTCCGTCTTGTTCCGCCAATTTTTTCATGGTGCGAACCAGCCAGGCGTCCTCTGAAGCGAAATACCGTTCGTCAAATCCGCCCGCCCTATCAAACATTTCCCGGGTGCAAAAAATAATTCCCCCGCTCGTCCCGTGCATGAGAAAAATAATTTCAATAAATATCCAAAAGAGAAACCGGGTTGTAAAATTATTTTGGTCGGGTATAATTTTAAATCCACCGCA
Organism: uncultured bacterium; assembly: GCA_963768165.1. Lineage (GTDB taxonomy): Bacteria > UBP4 > UBA4092 > UBA4092 > UBA4092 > CAVYHJ01. The sequence goes on from CAVYHJ010000027.1 coordinate 18,481, forward strand.
GGGATATTTTCCCGATTCAATGGCTTCCGTGACTAAAAACAAGGCGTTTTCAGAAACACGGTTGTCGGAATCCACAAAACAAAGAATATCTCCCGTCGCGTTTTTCGCGCCGGTATTACGAACCCGTGCAATCAATCGTTTGACCTCAGGAATAACCGTGACCCCGTATTCTTTAGCGATTTGAGCCGTTCGGTCGGTCGAATTATTGTCCACCAGAATAGTCTCGATTTCATAACTTCTTTTAGATATCAGGAAATTTTTAGCAATGACTAAAGAATCGAATAGCGCGGGGAGGTAGTGCTCTTCATTATACGCGGGAATAATAATTGAAATTTTTTTAGTCGGCATGCGGCGGAGAAGACGAATTCACAACAACATTGGTTTTGTCGGGTTCTGGGTGCGGCACGGTGGTTTTATGGGAGAGCGCCACCAGCACCACTCCCGTAAATATCAGGACGGTGCCGGTAATTCGAATCCAATTGACGTTTTCATGAAGGAAATACCGGGCGAAAATCGCCGTCAGAATATAACTGCACGCCGTTAGGGGCAATACCAGACTTACTTCCGCGCGGGATAACGCGACCAGGTAGAGAAGAAAGAATCCAGCCATGCAGACAATCCCCAGCCAGACCGTACCCGATTGAAAAGTTCGCATAAAAAAAGGGATGACATTCCAAGCATTAAAATGAATATCTTCGTTGAGCGCGCGCATCCCCCGGGACAACATTAAATCGCCTGTTGTTCCGACCAACACCGCCACTAGTAATATGATAATGGTTTTTATCATAGGTCTTTAAAGTTTGTTAGTTTAATCCCATCTTGAGAGATTAATTCTCGGATTTTGTGATTCAGTAATGTTTCTAATTCCTGGTTGAATTTGAAACTCGCGACACCAGCCAATACCCGATGATCTTGATTAGAATCATACCATGATTCAAAATCCGGGTGATAATAAATTTCTGAAATCCCTTCCGGCAAATTCCGGATGAGATGTTCGGTGTATTCCCAGTTCATGTCTCCGGTTTGGAATAGACCATACACCCGGTTCACAAATTTCACACCGTGTCTTTTGGCTTTCTCTTTGGCGTGCCTGGACAATCGGCGAAAAATAAAATGATGGGTCCGCTTGCGAAAATAATGGGATTTATCAACCTCTAAAGACAGGGAAATATCGTCTTCGGGAATACGAATCGTATTGATGCCAAATTCCTTGGCGACTTTCAAAAGGATGTCAAACACGGCAGGATTGATATGTTGGTGCAGATGGGAATCCACATGAGAACAGGATAATCCGGTCTCCTGGAATTTTAGAAATTGCGCGCGGATTTCTTTTTCCAATTGTTTCCGGCTTTTCCCATCAAAATAATATTGCAGACCCGCAAGAGATGGAGAATTGGAAAAATTTCTATCCTCATTCACCAAATCAGGAATTTCGGAATGGGGCAGTACCGATTTCCCGCAAATCAAAACCACATGCAGACCCACCGCCAATTTGGGATTTTCCTTCGCCAATTGAACCGCCGAGTCGCACGCCTCTCCGGTGACCATCAACCCCGCGCTGGTCAATATCCCGTCCTGGTGCGCCAGGATAATCGCCTGGTTGACCGATTCGGAATATCCAAAGTCATCTGCCGATATAATGACTCTTTTCATAAAGCATCCATCATACCAGTATTGGGGATAATTCAACAAATTTATGGGTGACGGATAGTCCGCAATTTGTCATTCTTCTACGACACTTTAGTGTACGGTTCTCAGGGCTTTAGCCCATTGTTTCTCGCAATGTTTGGACTGAAGTCCGGTTACCCTCGACTAAAGTCCAATGTCATTAAGTTAAGGAAAAGGATGCGTACTTCGTATAGACCCAAAAGTTGGTTATGTACGAGGATGGAGGAGTATAATAGGGGGTCGTGAAAAGAAGCCGGGACACCCGGTGATGGCGGGAGAAAGCAGAGGTGTCCCGATGCGTAAGAGCAATGTAACGATTGTGGAGGAATTGAAGAAATTTTTAGAAGAAGTCTCCCGGCAGCCCCCCTTGTACCGACGACGACCGGAAGACTTCACGCGGGAGAGGAAATTGAGTTTTCAGGGGTTGGTCTTGTTTTTAATCAATTTGTCGAAGAAGAGTTTAGGGGTGGAATTAAGTCACTATTTTCAACTTTTGGGGAAGAAAGTAGGGAGTGGATGTAGTAAAAGTGCCTTCAGCCAATCGCGTCAGAAATTGGAAGGGAAGTTTTTTCAAGATTGGAATGGGGTCTTGATACAGGAGTATTATACCGGGAATGACGAGCGGGTGAAACGATGGGAAGGATTTCGCCTGCAAGTGGTGGATGGATCCACCTTGTATTTAGTGGATACCCCGGCCGTACGGGAGTTTTATGGGGTACATAATAACCAGAAGACGGAAGTTCCCATGGGACGGATCGTATGGGGGTATGATCCCTTAAATGAGCTGGTGTTATGGAGCGAGTTAAATGCTTATGCGACGTCGGAAACCCCGGTGGCGATCCAGCATCTAAAAGATACGGCAGAAGATATTGTGAGTCTCTATGATCGAGGATTCCCCTGGTTTGCCTTATTGTATGAGAGTGTACGTCTGGGAAAGCATTTTGTGGTGCGTTGTCCCTTGAAGTGGAATAAGGCCGTAGAAGCCTTTGTGGACTCCGATCAAGAAAGTGCCTTGGTGGAATGGAACGCGAATTGGAAGGCGCGACGATACCTGTCCGGGCAAGGGAAGAACCTCGCGCCTGAAACCCGAATTCGAGTACGCCTCGTGAAGGTGAGGTTACCCACCGGAGCCCTAGAGATTCTCGCTACATCGTTATACGATGAGCGACGTTATCCGACTCAAACCTTTGGAAATTTGTATGCCTTGCGGTGGGGGACCGAGACCTTTGCAGATCGTTTGAAGAATAAATTGCAGGTAGAAATATTCAGCGGACATCGACCGGAAACCATCCCGCAAGACTTTTATGCGATGATGTTTGTGGCCAATCTCCAGAGCCTGTTATGTAGCGCGGGGGAGGAAGAATTAAAAAAGGTCAATCCGCGTAGAAAGTATACTTATCAAATCAATCGGAATGTGAGTTTAGGTTTGATGAAAGATCGTCTGGTAGAACTTTTTTTAAGCGCTCAACCAGAGGAGATTCTTCAACAGCTTCAACAGGAATTTAGCCAACATTTGGAACCGGTCCGTCCTGGGCGAAGCTTTCCCCGCTCCAAGGAGAAACATCGACGTTTAACTGGAAAATATCAAACTCAAACCAATTATCGCCGGGCGGTATAATCTGCTCTATTCTCTAGAATCGTGACAGAAACACAGAGGAAGAAAATCCCACAAGAAGGGTATCCGAAAAAACAGGTCTTCGGAGAAGATTCTGAGAATTTTGGTGTAGCCTCTTTCTAGAAAATCACACAAAGACGTATTCCAAAGGTTTTTGGATTACCTTCCTTACGAGCATTGTCCGTTAAAATAAATTCTCTTCTCTTAACTTAATGACATTGGGCTTTAGCCGAGGGTTACTAACCTTTAGGTTAAAACCTAATGACCATGGACTAAAGTCCCGTAGAAATTCTGTAGTCTGGGTTGTCCCCGACTCAGACCCAAAGTGCTTTTAAAACATCCTTTTGGCACCAACTGCCTTCTAGTCGGACTCGGGGACGAGTCCGACTACGGTGGGACTTTCTGGAGTCTAGGTTAAGTGCGACTACAAAGGTCAGTCCGACTACGGGTGGGGGGAGATCTCTAACAGGTAGTTTGGCAGGAGTCGTCTGATTACGGTTGGAAGCTTTTTGCCATAGTCGGGGTAGAGAATGACTACGGGAGGACTTTCTGGAGTCTAGGTCAAGTGCGACTACAAAGGTCAGTCCGACTACGGGGTGAAGACAGTCGCTCTCTAAACGGTAGTCTGAGAAAAATCCGACTACGAAAGGAGCTTTTTGCAGTAGGTAAAGTTGTGTCCGACTACAAGTGGGGGGTCCGTAGTCTGGGTCGTCCCCGACCCAGACAGAAAGCGACTCTTGAAACTTGTCAGGAAAAGTTTACGAAAGTACTCTGGTTTGACCTTTTGAAACCAACTACCTTTTTGTCGGACTCGGGGACGAGTCCGACTACGGGAGGAGAGGGTTCTTTTCGTAGTCTGGATGAAGTCCAACTACGGGGGAGAGCCGTAATCAAGCTCGTCTCCGAGCCTGATTATATAGTAAAATAAAATCATGGGGAAATTAAAGCATTATTTTGAAGAAGGTTTTATTTATTTTCTTACCACCACGGTCTTTGCTTACCGCCCCTATTTTGCCCGACCCGAGAATGCGGAAATGGTGATCCAGATTCTGTATAATTTAAGGAAAAGAAAAGCGATGTATTTGTTGGAGTTTGTCGTCATGCCGGAGCATCTCCATTTATTACTCATGTCCGGAGAGAAATCCATCCCTTTCATTATGCAGGAACTCAAAAAGGGCAGTGCAAGGTTAATAAATAAAGCAGAAAATCAGGAAGGGAGAAAAGTCTGGATAGAAGGGTACTATGACCATCAGATTAGAGATGTAAAGGATTATGAAACTAAAGTGGAGTATATTTTTCAAAATCCAGTTAAGCGTAATTTAGTTAACCCAGCCTGAAGATTATCCTTATTGCAGTGTAAACGCCAAATGGGAGACGGATAGAGACATTTTGAATGACTATGCGTTATGATGTCGGACTCGAGGACGAGTCCGACTACGAGAGGGGAAATGAACAGGTTTAGAGTTAAAAGAAGAAACGGGAAAAAGTATCTACCTAAGTTAAATAAATTCAGAGTTCCTGTAAAAACCGGATAAGACCATCTCAGAGTTGGTCTTATTCAACTCCGTTTCAACTCCGTACTAACTCCAGTATTCCTTCGTCTATTATTCGCTTGAGATTCGTTGATAGTTCGTTACGAGTTCAAGGGATATGCGATTTAGGAAGGCATGGGATTTAATCCGAATAAGTACAAGAGATTCAGTTAGATAGCCTCTATACCGCGTTCACCCGTACGGATACGAATGACTTGTTCGGCATCGGAGACAAATATCTTGCCATCACCAATCCGTCCGGTTCGCGCTGCCGATTGAATCGCTTCTACCACTTTTTCAGAAATATCGTCTGGGACAACTACTTCGATTTTAATCTTTGGCAAGAAGTCTACCGTATACTCCGATCCGCGATAAAGCTCCGTATGCCCTTTCTGACGACCGAATCCTTTGACTTCCGTAATAGTCATCCCCTGGATACCGATTTTAGCAAGTGCCTCTTTGATATCATCGAGTTTAAATGGTTTGACAATACTTTCTATTTTTTTCATTGAGAAATCCTTTCTTATAATTATGGGACTTCCATCGTATAACCAGATTCACCATGTTGGGTATAGTCCAATCCATCAGCTTCATTTTCTTCACTGACGCGTAACCCCATAAATTTATCCACCAACTTTAAGAGAACCCAACTGATGGTAAAGGAATATACAATGGTGGCGGTAATGGTTACTATTTGAATCCATAAAGTATGTAGACCACTGCTACTGATCAGGAAGCCATTGGCTCCAGCAGAATTGATAGCTTTTTCAGCAAGAAGACCGGTGGCCAGCATCCCCCAAATTCCACTCACTCCATGAACACCAAAAGCATCCAGAGAATCATCGATTCCTTTTTTTGAGCGCCAGATAATGACCATGTTACATAATAAACTGGCGCCAATTCCAATGAGGATAGCTGAAATCGGACTAACGAACCCGGCAGCCGGAGTAATGGCGGCCAATCCGGCGATTGCACCTGTTGCTGCACCGAGTACTGTCGGCTTATCTCGTTTCATCCAATCAAAGACCATCCAAGTCAAAGCAGCCGTGGCGCCGGCAGTATTGGTTGCCACAAAAGCGCTGGTAGCCAATCTATTAGCTGCCAAAGCACTTCCGGCATTAAACCCAAACCAACCGAACCAAAGTAACCCAGCTCCCAATAAAGTCATGGTTAAATTATGCGGGGGCATAGGTTCTGTCCCAAATCCTTGTCGTTTCCCCATAACCAAAGCGGCTGCCAAGGCGGCGATTCCCGAGCTGATATGCACAACAGCACCACCGGCAAAATCCAATGCACCCAAATTTCTGAGCCAACCTCCAGCACCCCAAATCCAATGAGTAATCGGGTCATAAACCAAGGTAGCCCACAGAAGGGAAAAGACCAAGAAAGAACTGAATTTTTTTCTTTCGGCATAAGCACCAGCAATTAATGCCGGAGTAATAATGGCAAACATAAGCTGAAAAATCATAAAAGTTTGATGAGGAATAGTGGCTGCATAATCAGGATTCGGGTCTAACCCAACACCTTTTAATCCAATCCAATTTAATCCACCAATAAAATGGCCGATATCGGGTCCAAAAGCGAGGCTATATCCAAATAAAACCCATTGAACACTGATTAAAGCAATCAGAATAAAACTCTGCATCATGGTAGCCAGAACGTTTTTTGTTCGGACCATACCTCCATAAAACAAAGCCAGACCGGGTGTCATTAACATAACCAGAGCTGCCGAGATTAAGACCCAGGCAGTATCTGCAGGATTTATTTTATCAGGTGTTTGAGCGAAAGTGATTGTAGGGAGTAAACAAACTATTGCGAAAAAGATAGACATAACTGTAACGAAGATTTTTTTCCTAAGCATGGCCACCTCATACTTTAAATTGATTAAATTTTTGATTCTCAATCGCTGTTGAGAATAGATTTTATTGCTAAAGGGGTAAAATAAAGCAATTAATATTCCAATATTGTTTTATAATGTTTTTTTCTGATACAAGTATTCTAACGTGAAATAAATCAGGAAGTTATAATCAAACAATGAGATAAGAATTTAAGTTTTTAGCAGGGAAAGAATTAAACACAAAAATATATTTATGTTCAAGTGTCCATTATTATGACAATAAAAGAGTAAAAATGTCTTCCAAAGAAAATTCGTTAAATCGCTTCAACGCCGCGTTCACCCGTACGGATACGAATGACTTGTTCGGCATCGGAGACAAATATCTTGCCATCGCCAATCCGTCCGGTTCGCGCCGCCGATTGAATCGCTTCTACCACTTTTTCAGAAATATCGTCTGGGACAACTACTTCGATTTTAATCTTTGGCAAGAAGTCTACCGTATACTCCGATCCGCGATAAAGCTCCGTATGCCCTTTCTGACGACCGAATCCTTTGACTTCCGTAATAGTCATCCCCTGGATACCGATTTTAGCAAGTGCCTCTTTGATATCATCGAGTTTAAATGGTTTGACAATACTTTCTATTTTTTTCATTGAGAAATCCTTTCTTATAATTATGGGACTTCCATCGTATAACCAGATTCACCATGTTGGGTATAGTCCAATCCATCAGCTTCATTTTCTTCACTGACGCGTAACCCCATTAATTTATCCACCAGTTTTAAGAGGACCCACGTCACAGTAAAGGAGTAGACGATGGTCACGGAGACAGCCAGTAGTTGTATTAGTAAGGTATGGAGGCCGCCGTCTCCAAATAAGAGACCATTAGCTCCAGCAGAATTGATGGCTTTTTCAGAAAAAAGTCCGGTAGCGATAGCTCCCCAAGTTCCGCCGACGCCATGAACACCAAAAGCGTCCAAAGAGTCATCGATTCCTTTGTGAGTTCTCCAGATGATGACCATATTGCAAAGCAAGCTGGCACCAATACCAATAAAAATAGCAGATATTGGACTGACAAAGCCAGAAGCCGGAGTAATGCCAACCAATCCGGCAACCGCACCTGAGGCTGCCCCCAATACAGTAGGTTTGTCTCGTTTAATCCAATCAAAGAACATCCAGGTTAATGCAGCTGCCGCGGCTGCCGTATTGGTAACAACAAATGCATTTGCCGCCAATCCGTTAGCTGCCAAAGCACTCCCGGCATTAAATCCAAACCAACCGAACCAAAGTAATCCAGCCCCTAATAAAGTCATAGTTAAATTATGCGGGGGCATAGGTTCTGTCCCAAATCCCCGTCGTTTTCCCATAATCAGAGCCGCGGATAATGCGGCGATGCCTGAACTAATATGAACCACTGTCCCGCCGGCAAAATCTAACGCATTTAAATTACGCAACCAGCCCCCTGCGCCCCAAACCCAGTGGGCAATGGGATCATAAACCAAGGTAATCCAAAGCAAGGAAAAGACCAGGAAGGAACTGAATTTTTTTCTTTCCGCAAAGGCACCTGAAATCAAAGCCGGGGTAATCACAGCAAACATGAGTTGAAACATCATGAAGACTTGATGAGGAATTGTAGCCGCATAATCGGGATTGGGGGTTGCACCTACTCCATGAAGCCCAACCCAATTTAAACCACCAATAAAATGACCGATGTCCGGACCGAATGCCAGGCTATATCCAAATAAAACCCATTGGATACTGACCAAAGCAATCAGGATAAAACTCTGCATCATGGTGGAGAGAACATTTTTTGTTCGGACCATACCTCCATAAAACAAAGCCAGACCGGGTGTCATTAACATAACCAGCGCCGCCGAGACTAAAACCCAGGCAGTATCTCCTGAATCAATTTTCCCGGGTACTTGAGCAAGGGTGAGTGTAGGGAGTAAACAAACTATTGTAAAAAAGACGGACGTAACAGTAAAAAAGCATTTTTTCCTAAGCATGGCCACCTCATACTTTAAATTGATTAAGTTTTTATTTTATAACTAAACGGGTAAAATAACGCAATTAGTATTCCAATATTATTTTATAATGTTTTTTCCTGATACAAGTAATCTAACATGAAGTAAATCAGGAAGATATAATCATACAATAAGATAAGAATCTAATTTTTTGGCAGGAAATGAATCAAACTAATTAGACATTTATGTCCATGATTATGACAATAAAAGTGACAAAATTGTCAATTCAAAGAAAGAAAGAGCGTTTTATATAAAACGCTCTTTCTTTTAACAATCAAGAGTAAATTCATTAAATCGCTTCAACGCCGCGTTCACCAGTACGGATACGAATAACCTGTTCAGCATTGGAAACGAATATCTTGCCATCGCCAATCCGTCCGGTTCGTGCCGCCGATTGAATTGCTTCCACGGTCTTTTCGGAAACTTCGTCAGGAACAACAATTTCGATTTTAATCTTCGGCAAGAAGTCTACCGTATATTCCGACCCGCGATAAAGTTCCGTATGCCCTTTCTGACGACCGAATCCTTTGACTTCCGTAATCGTCATCCCTTGGATACCGATTTTAGCGAGAGCTTCTTTGATATCATCGAGTTTAAAGGGTTTGACAATACATTCTAACTTTTTCATCATATTGATCCTCTTTTCATATGCTGGGGCAACCCGTTGGTTTGCCCCAGCACAAAAGTAATTTAATTAGTTTTAACTCCAATATCATGATGGGTAGTAATTTCTTCCACCAAATTGAAATCGGGATAACCTAAACAGCCCATTTCCGGGACATCGAGACCTTCCACTTCGGTTTCGGCAGTAACCCGATTTCCAACAATTAAATCAGTCAATTTGAATGTTATGTAAGCCATAAGCCCCACAGCAACAAAACATGTCAAAACACCAATCGCTTCGGCAATCAATTGAGAAAAACCAGCACCGTAGAATAAACCTTTTACAGTTCCCGGGACATTGTTCCAACCATCGCCATAGGCACCATCCGCAAATAACCCTATACTGAGTACACCCCAAGCACCACAAGTACCGTGGACAGAGACAGCACCTACAGGATCATCAACTTTTAAAACCCGTTCAACAAAGAACACAGAGCCAACAACTAAAGCACCAGCAATCGCTCCAATTAGAACGGCACCCATCGAGTTAACAAAAGCACACGGTGCAGTAATTGCTACCAATCCTGCCAACATACCATTACACATCATGGAAGGATCCGGCTTACCAAATTTTAGCCACATAATGAGCATTGCTACAAAAGCACCGGATGCACTGGCTAACATCGTATTGGTTGCAATAACACCAACCCGAAGGTCGGTTCCCGACAGTGTAGATCCAGGATTAAATCCAAACCAACCGAAAGCAAGTATAAAGGTGCCAATAATTGCCATGGGAATATGGTGACCGGGAATCGCATTGGCAGAACCATCTTTATTATATTTTCCAATACGGGGTCCCAATACCCAAGCACCCACTAAAGCAATCACTCCCCCGCACATATGAACTACAGATGAACCGGCAAAGTCCACATGTCCGTGTCCCAATCCAAAGTTCGTACCGAGTTGAGATAACCAGCCGCCACCCCAGACCCAGCATCCAAACACAGGATAGATAACCGCCCCCACGATAAAACCATAGATAACAAAGGATAAGAATTTCCATCTTTCCGCCATAGCACCAGTTGGAATGGTTGCTGTGGTATCCATAAATACCATTTCAAACAGGAACAAGGTGAAAATTCCGACATCATAAACACTCGGTCCAAGGAAGAAACCTTTCCAACCAAGAATGCCAAAATCTTTTCCAAATATATGCCAGGTTATACCACTATTTAACACGGCTGTACCACCGCCTAAAGTAGTTGCACCGGCACAATTACCGTACATAAAGGCGAATCCACATACCCAGAAACCCAACATCCCGAGACCGTAAACCATAAAATTCATCGACATGGTATGGGCAACATTTTTCGCCCTGGTAAACCCGGTTTCCACCATGGCAAACCCGGCTTGCATGAACATAACCAAGTAACCGGTAATCAATGTCCAAATAATATTGATCGCGATCTTATTATGTCCAATAGCAGCCAATTGTTCGTCCAAGGTTGGCTTCCCCGCTACTTTTGCAGGAATATCACTTGCGTTACCATCAACAGTACCCGTTGGATCAGGCGCAGGTGCAGGTGCCGCTGCAGTTGCTGTAGTCGCAGCAGTCGCAGTCGCCGTAGTCGCAGTCGCCGTAGTCGCCGTAGTCGCTTCATCTGCGATACATAACGTTGTCATCGTGAGCATCATCATTAAGAGAAGCATCGCGACGGTCCATTTTATTTTATTGAATTGTGTTAGTAGACTACCCATGAGGGTAATTCCTCCTTTTTTTAATTTGAGCTAATTTTTTCTTTAAAAATTTTTTCTGCTTCAATCCATTCGGCTACGCCATCACTGGGTTGTTTTCCTCCTTTTTCCCAGATTTCATACGCCAATTTCTCAATGGATTCCCGGTAACTTTCTATTGGAAATTCATTTGTAGAACCATAACTTTTGACTTTTTTCGTTGTGGTTCTTTTTACTTTTATAGAATTTCCATTAGTTTTAACTTTTTCCTTAACAGGCATATTGTTATCGTTCTCCTTTCTTTAGATAAAATGGCGGAGCCAAATTCGGTGGCGAGAATTTGACCCCGCGTTTACCCCGCATCCGCAAAGACACAGGATAATCTTTCAAATCTTTACGCTGCTTTAGATTCGCAAACTCCTTTATTCAATTTATGTTGGTTGAGCTTGTTCCGTAAAAACCGCAAACCTCCCTGCACTTTTTGCATTCGCAAAAAACTAGCTCGATGAGCTTGCAACTTGATGGAATCGTCATTTTCCAATGAACTTAGTGCTTCCTGTAAATCGGAAATCTGGTCACGGATCAAACATGTCATTTGATCTCTATGCAGTTTGTAATAGGTTCCTATCATTGTATTCTCCTTTTCTTGATCAGTTCATTTTGAATTGTTTTTTTAATTCCTGTCGCAAGGTTTTTAATTGTGACTCGATATCGCTTAATATCTCCAGACCGAATTCGTAGTCCTGTTTGACATGACTGTTATCTTCCAGAGCTTTAAGCAAACTCTGCAATTCAACAACCTGCTGGCGTAAGACACTCGCCATATAATCTTTCACGTGACTCATATTGAACTCCTTTCTTTCACAACTACCATCAAAGTTCTAATCACTACGTCACATTTTCTTTCCGTTAGAAGGTAAGGAATGTTTCACCTTACCATCCTTTATTTACCCCGCATCCGCTAGGATACAGGATAAGTTTTAAACTTCTTTTTACCATTCTGTTTGTAATTCACCAATTTATTCCGCAAGATATTCAAGCTTATGCATACCTCTTCAATTCGGACTATATTTATCCGACGTTTAGGTTTCATGTTCATAGAACCCCTGTTTTCCAGGGAACTTAATATGTCTTGCAAATCGGTAATCCGATTCTGGATCGTGCGGGTCGTATAGTTTCTATATAACTCGTAATAGGATACGTCCAACATGATATTTTCCTTTTCCATTAGAAGGTAAAAATTGTTTCAAGAGCCACAGTATTATCGTCTGTACCAAATCCGCCGCTGCTATTTTCAAATGAGGCGGCATTGGAATGGTCGTGCCGATACTCCGCCCGGAACTTGAAATTATCAGTTAATTTATATTCCCCGGTCAGGGTCCCTTCTACCAAATCCTGAGCTGTCCCCGTCCGGGCACCCTCCGGGTCCGTAAACCATTCTGCACGAGCGGTAGCATTGATTTTCGGTGTAAAGACATAATTCACATAACCTGCCAACCCCTGCCATCGTCCATCCACACCACCCAATCCAGCATGATCTTCATATCCATAGTCATAATTAGTAACTAGTGTCAGTTTATCAATGGGCTTATAGGTGCCCACAAAATCCAATAAACTCCGGTTGTCATGGTTATCCCCAATTTCTTCCGATCCATACATTCCTGTAAACGCAAGGCTAAGCGGCGTAATTGGTGTCACGGTCACATTGGCAATGCCCGTTTTGCCAGAATTGTTATCTTCGACGTCGTCCCATCCATTAACGGCACCGAGCATGGCTGAAACTTTATCGTTAAAGGTATATCCGGCTTTCAAACCAGTGTGAGTAAAGGGAATCGCATATCCGAACATGAACGACCGCGATATATTGTAATCATCTTTGGATTCAATCACTTCCGCGCCAGCCGGGGTAACCCACTTCCCAAAGGTCAAATCCAACCCTTTGCCAACCGGAGCTTTATAAGTAACGTAGGCTTCTTCCAAATCGAAATCATTGGGACTAAATCCATAAGGGGTTATCACTTTGGAATCTTCGCCAAAATCCAGTTTAACTCTGAATCCCACATCGCCGGGATTATTTGTTTGTTCTTCAAACATCAATTGAAACATGCGCACCGCTGCACTATTCGCTTCCGTATCGAAAACACGATAGTTATTGCTACCGGATTTGGGAGCATCGAAATTATATTCATAGGTTAAGTCGAGAGAACCGCTAATCGTCACTTTCTTTAGGAATGCCAATCCGGGATACCATTTCTCCAGTTGCCCTTGTAAGTTTGAAGCACTAGAGGTATCCGTCGATGCCGTAGTCGCTGTTGAGGTTGTAGAAGAACCTTCTTCACTAAATGCATTATTGACCATACCTACCGCACCTACTATCACTAAACAAGTACTAATTGCAATGTTCCTTAGTATCTTTTTCATTACCTTGTCCTCTTTCTGCCACCAAATGCTGTCTCGAAATTTAGATTTAGTTTAAGTGGTATACCTAAGATAGAGACCGACCTCACTCTGGTATATCTCACATGCGGGTAATAAGAGGCAAAGTATATGCCAAGACATATTAATTATTATAAATAATTGATATTAAAATACTTAAGAAACATTTATTTTAAATGCAATAGAAATAGTGAAGTATCAAAAATGTACAACAACAACTTTATTGTCATGTAAGAAACAATATTGTTTTGTTTGTAAGAAATTTAAGTAGATGTCCCTGAAAAAGTTTCTTTTTTAGATTGTAGGACACAAAGAGGGAACTTTGGGAGAGAGAAAGGAACCTCCCGAGCCGAATTTTCCAAAGGACAAAAAGAAGCTTCCTTAGAAGCTTGCGGATATTGTACCCACATCCGCAGAGGATCGCATTGATGTGATCGCCGTGGGTTCCCTTCAGATAGTTTCGTCCTAACCATCCATCGGTTTTGGCATGTCCGATCACGGGTTCAATCGCACTCCGGCGTTTAATCCATCGAATGACCGATTCTTTGAGTCCGGATAACTTCCACCGACTGAGATGAATCGTAGCCTCTCCCGCATAATCGTGTCCCCGATACCCTTGATCCGCATACACCTCCTGAGCTTGAAAATGTCCCAACCGCTCGGCCTGTTTCAAGGCCTGCTCTAAGGTATGTCCGTCATAGGGATTCCCGTGAAGCGCTTGCATGCCTACAATGAACGGATCTTGAGAAGTCGCTACCACACTCACCTTGCAGCCAAACTCATATTTCTTATGGGCTTTACCTTTGGCGATACATTCCACCTCCGGGGCATGCAAACTATACAGTTTCGGAGAATCCTCTCGCTTTTGCTCCAACAACCTCTGGGCCATGGCTAATTCCGGTCCCAATACCTCCCAGAGTTCCTCCCGGTTTGCCTTCAGGACCTTCCGACCTACATCCCGACTCACCCGTCCCAAGTACACCTTTAACTTCTTCCATTCCTTCTGCGCCTTCTTCCCCTTACGCCCATGGGCATACCGATGATACAAAAATAAACTCTTCTTGGCTTTGCGGGTATAGCTCTGCCGCAGTTCAATCCCTTCCTGGTGGCACAGATTCACCAAGCGTTGCAACATCTTCAGGTACAGTTTCGCATCCGTGGGATAGGTAATTGCTTTCTCCTGCACCGTCGTATCCACATTCGGTTTGGCCAACTGCCTCCGCTTCAAGGCACCCGTCTTCAACCCTGTGGTAATGGTCACCTCTAAGAGCTTCTCCATCTTCTGTTGCTGGATCCGTTTACGCCATTTACTCAATAAGCTGGCATTCAGGAAAAGCTCCCTCTGAAAATACTCAAACCCACAAAAGTATTGCCAGTACGGATTTTCCGCCAAGCGCTCCACGACTTCCTCATCGCTCAAGTGATAGGCATGCTTTAAATAATGGATCCCCACCAGTAATCGAATGGGTTTGCAGGGACGTCCGAAATCCGGACAATAACACCCCGCAAAGGCGGCCTCCAGTTCTCCCCATTCCATCTGATGGGCCAGTTGAATTAACGGATGGCGGGGATTACACAGACTTTTTAATTCTCCACTAAATAAATTCTCTTGTGTCGTATCGGTCAATGGAATCACTCTAAATCCTCCAGATATTTGTATTTATTTCAATATACCTGGTGATTTTAACATGGCGAGAAAATCATTTCTATCCCATCTTTATTGTTCTATTTCCCTTTTTCAAGGACGACTAAGTATCAAAGAATAGAGAGAGGGGAGTGATAAAATCTTTTAGTGAAGTTTAGGTAAATCCGAAGTAAATTATAAATTTTCAGATTCTTTATCTTCGAGGTGCGCAACAGATTCGAATACAATTGGTCTAATAACTTCGGTTTTAGGGAAAACAAACCGTAATAAGAGAGGAGTAATCATAGTCGTAAACAAGACCATGATAATCATGACACTGAAGACTTCTTGATTGATGATTCCATGATTCAACCCATACCCTGCGACAATCAACCCGACTTCACCGCGAGAGATCATACCGACCCCGACTCGCAGAGATTCAAAGTTATTAAAACCCGTCAAACGGGAACCAATACCACACCCAATAATTTTCGCCAGGACGGCCACCAATAATATCATTGCAAGGAAACCGAGGTCATGCCCCAGTTCACGAGCATTAGTACGCAACCCGATACTAATAAAGAATACCGGAACAAAAAAGGAATAGGTAATGGGGTGAATTCCCGCATCAATTTGTTTTTTAAATTTAGTTTGAGCAAACAAGACGCCTGCGATATAGGACCCCGTAATCGCAGCGATATGACCCAAATACTCGGCCGCCCAAGCATAAAAGAAGGCTACGGCAACCACGAAAGCTATTAAGACTTGGCTAGCGGGCAACCGGGTAACTATTTCAGTTATTTTCTCAAGGAATTTATCCCCCAGCCAAATAGAAATGACAAAGAAAAGGGTCATATCCAAGCAAACCCAAGCAATATCCCATTTGCCATTGGACCCTGTTTTCACGGTAAAGGCAACCACAAGAGACAATACTATCAGCCCCATGACATCATCAATGACAGCCGCACCAAGAATTGTAGACCCTTCTTTAGATTTTAATTGTTTAAGTTCCATCAAGGTTTGCGCACTAATACTGACGGAGGTGGCCGTGAGGATGGCACCAATGAACAAACTTTCGGACCATGAATAGTTAAATTTTTGAGCCAGATATAAAGCTGCCACTAAAGGAGCAACTACTCCACCAAAAGCCGCCCAGAAAGCCACTTTGCCGACTTCTTTCATTTGTTTCAGGTCTGTTTCCAAACCCGCAACAAACATTAACAGAATGACCCCGATTTCAGCGAGGTCATGAATACTTTTATTAAGGATCATGGAATCGGATTTAAAAAATCCCACTTGGAGAATGTTAAAGAAGGTAGGGCCCAGAATAAGCCCGATAAGAATTTCACCAAAGACTGAAGGTTGTCCCAAACGGGTAGAAATACCTCCCGCCAATTTGGCACAGATAATGATAATTACCAATATCAATAATAGTGAAGTTATTGATTCCATATTTATGGTTCAAATTAGTTAGAAATTTCCAACTACGCTCAATTTCCGCAACAATTATGCCAAAGGGGATCAGTTTGCTAGAAGTTATCTTACAACATTGTGACGATAACATTAAAAAGGATGAAGAATGGGAAAAGAGATTGAATATACACATATTTTACTTGACTAATATGAATTTTCACCAACTAAATCTATTTATTTATTAATTGGCAAATGAATTTAAAAGAACATATATCCTACTAATAAATACACTAAAAAGAATAAATCCGAAATTTACGATGACAATAAAGATGCATTTGCTTCAAGAATGGATATCGTACAAGTGACAATATTGTCATGATAAAGGGTATTATAGGAGACGCAGTACCAAAGGTCAAAGTTAAGAGACAGCATTATATCTCACGTACCTTAAGGCAATTCTTCAAACTGTTTATTCCCTTTTTTGACTGTCTGTACGCCAAGATTATTTGAAAGTATTTTCACATTTATTAATAATCATTCCTATTATAGGTTAAATAAGTGTAAAGTTAGCTACACACTGTCTCCGTACCAACGCCGTACTTGCTCCGTCACTTTTTCTATTCTGATTTTATTCTCTTTCAGGGTTTTTAGGCTATCATCTTAACTTTGGCTTTTTGTATCTCAGGGAGTCTTCGTATCAAGAAATGGACATTTTTTCATCGCTCTACGGAGAGACGGCAGTCTCTGATGAAAAAATGTCTCCCAAGGGAAATAGGATTAAACCAGAGTTTCGACAATAATATTGTACTTTTGCATTTTATAGCGGATTTGCCGGGTAGATAGCCCGAGCAGACGGGCAGCCCGAGCTTGAACCCAACCTGTGCGTCGGAGAGCCTCTTGGATTTGATCCTTTTCGATTTCCCCGACGGTTTTGGCGAGGGAACCGGTTTTGCTTTGGGGAACTATAGGTGACATTCCAGGAATCACCGGAGAAGATACTGCTGAAACCGGGATATGAATTTCTTCCGGATAGATGATTTCCTTGCGTGTCATAACAACCAACCGTTCAACAACATTTTCGAGTTCGCGAACATTGCCCGGCCAATCATATTGTTGAAAGACACTTAATGCCGATGGGGATATCTTGATATCTTTTCCATTTTCGACGTTAAATTTGGCAAGAAAATGTTCTACCAAGGGGAGAATATCTTCTTTTCTTTCCCGTAAAGGAGCAATTTGAATCGGAATAACATTGAGGCGATAATACAAATCCTCGCGGAAAGATTTTTCTTTAACCGCTTGTTCGAGATTTTTGTTGGTTGCGGCAATGATACGAATATCCGCTGAAAACGTACGAGTTCCGCCGACCCGTTCAAATTTTCGTTCTTGAATTACCCGTAATAATTTTGTTTGAATTGCCAGGGAGATATCTCCGATCTCGTCAAGAAATAAAGTCCCACCATGGGCCAGTTCAAACCGGCCGGGTTTGGTGCGAATAGCTCCTGTAAAGGCGCCTTTTTCATGGCCGAATAATTCCGATTCGAGCAAAGTTTCCGGAACTGCCGCGCAAGAAAACTTGATAAAAGGTTGTTCAGCGCGAGGCGATTTGAAATGAATGGCATGAGCGATTAATTCTTTACCGGTACCGGATTCTCCGCGAACCAATACGGTGGCTTTACTCAAGGAAACTTGTTCGGCCAGAGCGAATACTTCCTGCATTTGTTTACTGATTCCAACCACATTTTTTAATTGGAACCGGTGTTTTAATTCCCGATGGAGATAGAGGTTGGTTTCCATGAGATTGCGTTTGGTTTCAGTTTCCGCGCGCGCGGCTTTTGCCGCCAGCCCAATTAAATCCGCGACTTCTTTTAGAATACTGATTTCTTCTTCCAACTTGGTTTCGTCTCCTTCAGAAAAGTGATCCACACTTAACACACCGATCGTATCCTTGTGAATTTTTACCGGCACACAAAGAAAGGCTATATTTTTTCGGCCCAGGTCACCGCGAGATCGGGTTTTATCTAAAAACCGGGTTTCCTTGGAGATATTAGGAATCGCGATAGCTTCACCTGTTTCAAACACTTTTCCGGTCACTCCTTCCCCGATTTTGTACCGACCCCGGCGGATCTCATCAGGTGTCATATCAAGGGCAACTTCAATTGCCAGTTCCCCGGTCTGATCATCAAAGAGCGATAATGTCCCACGGGTCATGCCAAAGGATTTTGCCAGAATGTCCATAACCATTTGTCCGGCGGTCTTCAAATCTGTTTGTGCGAGAAGAATACGGCTGATTTGATATAAAGTAGTTATTTCCTGAATTTTTGATGACATTGTTCGCTCTCTTATTTGTTACACTAATTTCTTTTTTAAAGCAAATTATTTATCATATCTTTAATAAAATCAATTAATTGAAATACTTTTGACAAATGTAAAAAGATAAATCTATTAGCTTACTTTGGACAAAACTCACCATTGATGAGTTTGAAAAACGTAAGAAAGTGTACAAAATTGTCTCATTCGTGATAGTCTAACGCAAACAGGTCAGGTTGGCAAGATTATATTACTCGTGTTTCAATACAACCATAAATAGCTACACTACACAATTGTTCTGCATTTATTTTGTGTAGTGTAGGGGTTTGTCCCCGTAATTAAATAGCTTGGGCGTCTACTTCGCCAGTACGGATGCGGACAACTTTTTCGACTGGTGTAACAAAGATTTTCCCGTCACCAATGCGACCGGTGCGAGCAGCCTGCATGATGGCTTCAATAACTTTATCCGTATCTTCGTCTTTAATAATGATATCCAATTTAACTTTGGGAAGGAAATCCACAGTGTATTCGGATCCACGATATAGTTCTGTATGTCCCTTTTGCCGGCCAAATCCTTTGACTTCGGTGGCGGTCATTCCCTGAATCCCAATTTCCGACAGAGCATCCTTCACATCTTCCAGTTTAAACGGTTTGATGATACATTCAATTTTTTTCATTTCGTGCGGTCTCCTTTTTCAAATTTTGAGAAACAGTAGATTTATAAATTTTCTTGCGCAGATTGATGGATTTCTTTTCAAGTGGGGATTTATCGTTCCAAGGTTTCAACCGTACGACGCGCATTTGACGGTCAATAATGAATAATTTTCCCTCTGGAACGATTATATTTTTTATATCATAAGTGTAATAATATCTTTCCTGCAAATGTGATGCTATTTGCCGGTCTGCGAATTTGGTTTTCACCTTTTGTTTTTTGGAACCTGTAATCCCTTTACGCATAACGAAAATCCTTTCTTACATAAATATTATACACTTACCCCTTACCTGATTTCATCATTTGAATCCGATAATCATTTCCTTCAATTCTAAGCCACTGACACATTTCTTTTAATCGAGATTCAATTCGAGTTCCAACTTGTTCTTCTAACTCTTTATCATTTTTGTTAGTTGTAACTATGGTTGCTTTTTCTTGTTCGTATCGTTGATTGATGATAGCATAAAGCCGGTCGTTTACCCACCCGCTGGTTTTTTCCGCACCCAAGTCATCCAGAACCAGAATATCTACCCTACAAACCTTTTCTAAAATCGGCCATTGGGTTAGGGTATTATCAAGCGCATAGGTTGAACGCAAATCATCTAATAAGGAGATAACATTGTAAAATAAACCAGTATAACCTTTCTGAATTAATTCCCGAAGTATAGCAATCGCTAGATGTGTTTTCCCTGTTCCACATTTACCATGCAATAATAATCCCTTTTCCCCTTTATAATACTTAAGAACATACTTGACACACTTGTCATAAACATCTGTTTCTGGGAAATCACTATCAAAAGTTTTGAAGCTCTTTTTGGCGTACATTGGAGGAATTTCTGCCGCTACCAAGTGAGTAACGGTGACCGCGCGGATTTTACAATCGCAAGTACGGAGACCCTGCGGGGTGATGATATTCCCAAATCCGTCACATTTATCACACCCGATTTTGGGAATTTCCAGTTGATTCACTAGATTTGTTACCATAAATAATTTTAGCGCATTATGCCGATTTTTTCTTTTTTACTTCCCGAATTTCTTTTCCATAGAGAATCGCAAATACCGGTCTTAGGGAACGCGCTTTATTTTTTTTAGCTTTTTCAAAAGCCGATTTAATTTTATCCAAATCAAATTGTTGTTCCAATTCTTTCAGGTCGTCGAGAATCAATGAATTCAATTTTAACCCACATAAGTCAAAATAGAAATGCAAAATTTGCTTAAACTTGTTTTCGTTCCCTTCTATTTGTGGAATTGTGTAATAACGTAATCGAATCGGTTCGGTGGAACCCTGCAACCCGCCTTCTTCGAGGGGAATATTCAAGGGAGAAACAGGCGTGGTTAATGGTACGATAATTCTGAAAAACGCAGGTTCCAATTCTGTTTCCGGCAAATAACATTCGATATACCCTCGCTCCTTCAATAAGATTAACGTAACACGAATTTCTTCCGTTTGCAAACCCAGCGTTTGAGATAATCGGTCAAGGGGTTCTGAAAACACATCCGGTTCGGAATTGACAAGCGCATCCAATTCCATCAATCGTTTTAAAACAGACCATGCCAGAGGTGAATTTTCCCGATTTATTTTCTGGGGTAAACCACTGTAGTCAACCCAACGGGGAGTTTGATTTGTTAAGAACGGCATGATGTGCTTTCAACTTATTTCAAAACACGTTTCCAAGTTGTTCCGCTTGGACTATCTTCAAGAGAAATACCCAGTATGTTCAGTTCACTACGAATGGTGTCAGAGGTGGCGTAATCTTTGCGATGCCGGGCATCGTGACGGAGTTTAATCATCAATTGCATGATGCCATCGAGAGTATTGTTATCCGCTCCGGTAACATTGCCTTGGAATAAACCCAAGACTCCACCAAGAGAACGAATGGTATATGCACCGAAACTCAAATAATTAATATCTTCCGAAGACAATTTATCTTTGGCCAACCGTTGATTTAATTCTCCAATTAATTCAAATATTGATGCAAAAGCACGTGGGGTATTGAAATCATTATCCATGGCTTTTTCAAAAGAATCTTTGATATTCTCAAGTAAAGTTGGTTTGGTTTCATTGGCTCCGATTTTTGTTTTTACATTTTCCAAACAATTATAAACGCGTTGGAGTGCCGCACTGGATTCCATCAAACTGGTATCACTAAAATCAAGCGGACTGCGATAATGGGCGCTCAACATGAAATAGCGTATCGTTTCCGCGGAATATTTTTGTAAAGCGTCGCGTACTGTAACAAAATTGCCGAGAGACTTGGACATTTTTTCACCTTCCATCCGCAGGAAAGCTACATGCAGCCAATATTTGGCAAAGGGCTGGCCAGTTGCTCCTTCCGATTGAGCGATTTCATTTTCATGATGGGGAAATACCAAATCTTCTCCTCCGCAATGGATATCAAAGGTATGTCCGAGATAACGGATGGACATAGCGGAACATTCGATATGCCAACCAGGGCGGCCTTCTCCCCAGGGACTCTGCCAGAAGGGTTCACCGGGTTTGGCTTTTTTCCATAAAGCGAAATCGAGCGGATCTTTTTTGCGCTCATCTACTTCGACTCGGGCTCCAGATTTTAAATCTTCGATATTGCGATGAGATAATTTCCCGTAATCAGCGAAATTACGAACCGAGTAATAAACATCACCGTCTACTACATAAGCATGGTCTTTCTCAATTAATTCTTGAATCAAGGCAATCATCTCAGGAATATGATCGGTGGCGCGAGGATAAATATCCGCAGGCAATATTCCAAGTGCAATACTGTCTTCAAAAAAAGCACGTGTATACTTATTTGAAACGACTTCTGTTGAGATGTTTTCCTCTTTAGCGCGATTGATAATTTTGTCCTCGATATCCGTCAAGTTCTGAACATAAGTGACTAGATACCCCTTATATTCCAGATACCGCCGTATCATGTCATACACGAGAAATGCTCTACCGTTACCGATATGAAAATAGTTATAAACGGTGGGACCACATGCATAAATTTTTACATGCGAAGAATCCAAAGGTTTGAATTCTTCCAATTGTCGAGTTAATGTATTGAATAGTTTAAGAGCCATAAATTTATTCACCTGACAGAAAAGAGTTTAGTAATGTAGCGTAACAAAGAGAGGTGAGGTTGTCAAAAGGAAAATTAATGAATTTTCTTTTTTAATGCTTCAATCCGTTCTTTCACTTTCACCGAATCGGCAAATTTGGGATCCAATTGCAATACTGAATTAAAAGATTGAATGGCTTTCTGAAAATCTTTTTTCTCCTCATAACAATTTCCGATGATAAAATAACTTTTGGCAGAATTGGGTCTTTTTTGGATAGCGGTTTGGGCGCTGGTAAAAGCGTCTTCAAAGTCGTGTAATTCCAGAAAATTGTCCGCCAGCATGATATGAATCCCCTTCATTTCATCCGCTAGTGCAGCAGATTTTTGAAATTCCATTTTCGCACTATCCCGTGCCCATCGGTCTTTTAATTGTAGATAATTGACACCCAGCATGTAATGCGTCACCGAGGACATACTGCGCACTTCAGAAGAAGGATATTTTTCTATATATTCGTCCAAGGGAGTAATTTCATAAATCAGTTTTTTATAATCCGGTTTCGCGATGCCCTCTTTCCAAAACATATAAACCATCCCTGAAGGAATTAGGGTATACCCAGGTAAATCACCAGTATCTCTTTTGGAGGAGCTATACACAGGAACCTGGGAACCTGTGATAGTTCCTAATTCTGCCGATTGTCTGATTTGAAATATCTCCTCGATTGAATGACTGGTACTATAATCTAGCAGAGTTCCTCTCTGGGAAATCGGTAATGATTGGAAAAAGACACCGTCAAAATCATACACCGTTAGAGATGGTGGAAGTTGATTCTCCTTTTTCAACATCCAGAGAGATAGGGTTGGTATGTCTTCCAACACCAATAATACCGCTTTTTTATCCATTGATTTTAAAATATTTTGGGCATAAATTTTTGCTGGTTCACGATACTCTTTAATCCATTTTTCCGCTAATTGATTTTTCTCAACAATGGGTATCCGGGGTAAGGTAATGGAGACTGGGGATGTATTCACTATCTTTAGAGAATCTTCCGCATAGAGAAAAGAAAAACAAAAAAAGAAAAACAAACAAGGGAATAGATGTTGGAAAATCCATAAAAAATATGTTATTCCCGACACAGATTTATGTCCATTTTTATGAAACTTGATCATAACATTCACCAGTATTTAGGTTCTTGTAGGGGTGTTGTATGCAACACCCCTACAAGAAAGCTATCCTACAGAAGTTTAGGATTCTTTTTCCTTGTCAGAATCTTGTAGATGCGGTAAAATTGCTTCCGATTCTTCCGCTCTTAATTCTTCGTCAGACTTAATCGAGGCAAAGGCGGCTACCGCAGCTTTTTGCCGGGCTTCCTGTGCTTCTTTACGTTCTTGTGCAACAATCCTAGCCAAGGTCAGCGCTTTGGGTGTATTGGGCATCCCGGTTCCCGCAGGAACTAAGCGGCCCATAATTACATTTTCCTTGAGCCCGCGCAGACTATCCGTCTTGCCTTGTACCGCGGCTTCCGTCAGAACCCGCGTGGTTTCCTGGAAGCTGGCCGCTGAAACAAATGATTCGGTTTCCAGTGAAGCTTTGGTAATACCCAATAATTTGGGATCCGCCTGGGCCAGTTGTCCCCCATGTTTGGCTACACGATCGTTCTCTTCATCAAAGGTAAATCTATCTACCTGCTGGTCGAAAAGGAATGCGGTATCGCCAATTTCTTTCACAGTTACCTTCCGCATCATTTGTCGAACAATGACTTCGATATGTTTGTCATTGATACCGACACCCTGCAATCGGTATACTTCTTGAATTTCGTTTAACAAGAATTTTTGAACTTCTTTTTGTCCTTTAATTCGAAGCACATCATGCGGGTCCACGGCACCGTCGGTTAATTGTTCACCCGCCATAACACGGTCGCCAGAACGAACATGTAAATGGCGGTGTAACGGAATGGCATATTGCCGTTCTTCACCGAAATCCGGTTTAATAATAACTCGCCGCATCCCCTTGGTAATCCCGGCCAACTGAACCGTTCCGTCTATTTCCGCAGTGAGTGCGACTTCTTTGGGTCGGCGTGCTTCGAATAATTCTGCCACCCGAGGCAGACCACCGGTAATATCCCGGGATACCGATTTCTCTTTGGGAATCCGCGCGAGAATATCTCCCGCATAACTTTTCCTGCCTTCTTCAATTTCTTGTGAAACATGGCAGGACGACGGCAATGCATAAGAACCCAAAATATTGTTTTTCGCGTCGAGTACCTGAATTTGTGGATGCCACTGGGCTTTGTGTTCCATAATTACCCGATGGAGAACACCGGAAACTTCATCCAACTCCCGTTTCATCGTGACGCCTTCCACGATATCCACGAATTTCAAAGTTCCATCCTGTTCCGATAAAATCAATATATTATGCGGATCCCATGCCACGACGCGTTCGTTGGCACGGATTTTTTCCCCGTCCCCAACCGCAACAATTGCACCATAGGTAATATTTGGGAATCGCTGTATTTCCTTATTATTCCCGTCGTGAATCGTAATAGACCCGCCGCGATTCAAGACGACATATTTTCCTTCACGATTTTTGACCGTGCGTAACTCATGATATCGTACCGTACCGTCTTCTTTGGCCTGATACCACCCTTCCAATTTTCGCGCGGCGGCACCACCGATATGGAATGTCCGCAACGTTAATTGGGTCCCTGGTTCACCGATGGATTGAGCGGCAATGACTCCGACTGCTTCTCCCAATTCCACCAACTGGCCGGTAGACAAGTCTGCACCGTAACACCGCGAACATAACCCCCGCCGTGTTTCACAAGTCAACACCGAACGAATTTTTACTTCTTCGATTCCCGCTTCCTCAATACGCCGCGCGGCATCATCATCCACCAATTGGTTGGCGGCAATAATCGTTTCGCCCGTTTGCGGGTCAACAACGTCTTCCAAAACCACACGACCTTGAACTCGGTCTCCCAGCGATTCCAAGGTACGTTCCCCTTTGGGCGTGACTTCTCGAATCGCCCGAATATCAATTCCTTTAATCGTTCCACAATCTTCTTCCGCCACGATCATATCTTGAGCCACGTCTACCAACCGCCGCGTCAGGTATCCTGCATCCGCTGTCTTTAACGCCGTATCCGCCAATCCTTTCCGCGCACCGTGCGTCGAAATAAAATATTCCAATACCGTCAACCCTTCGCGGAAATTCGAGGCGATTGGCGACTCTATAATTTCTCCAATTCCACCCGTTAACCGTTTCATTGGTTTTGCCATCAATCCGCGCATTCCTGCCAACTGCCGAATCTGTAATTGTGAACCACGCGCTCCGCTGTCCGCCATGATATAAATCGGATTAAATCCGTTTTGATCTTTGGCCATTTCTGCCATCATTTCATTGGCGACTTCATCGGTGGTATGAGTCCAAATATCAATAATTTTGTTATACCGTTCACTATTGGTAATCACACCCCGTTGATAATCTTTCGTTACCTTCGACACTTCCTTCTCGCTCGCTGAAACAATTTCCTTCTTCTTTCCGGGGATTCGCAAATCTCCCATTGAAATACTAATCCCGCCCCGCATTGCGTACGTAAATCCAACTCTCTTTAAACAATCCAATAGCTCTGTCGTCTTCTCATTTCCCCATTTTTTATGATAAGCCGACACCATCTGGCTTAAGCGCTTTTTGTCCAATACACAATTGCTCCAGGCAGCACCCTCTTCGAAAAATGATACATCCGATGGAAGTTCCAAATGCAATAATACTCTTCCCGCTGTCGTCTCCGCCCATCTATCACTACCACCGGGCTTTAGTCCAAAATCCCCCGACTTTATTCGTACATGTATTTTCGCGTGTAATTCAATCTCACCCGCGTCATATGCCATACTCGCTTCTACCAACGACCCAAATTTTTTCCCTTCACCGCGTGCGCCATTCTTTTCTTTTGTCAAATAATAACATCCCAACACTGCGTCCTGCGTTGGTCCCGCAACTGGTTTTCCCGATGACGGTAGCAGTATATTATTCGTACTTAACATGATTTCTTTCGCTTCCCATATCGCTTCCCCCGACAACGGTACATGCACGGCCATCTGGTCACCGTCAAAATCGGCATTAAATGCCGTACACACCATCGGGTGCAACCGGATCGCTTTCCCTTCCACTAATACCGGCATAAAGGCCTGAACCCCCAACCGGTGTAAAGTAGGCGCGCGGTTTAATAGAACAGGATGGGACCTTGTAACTTCTTCCAATACATCGAACACTTCCTTTTCTTCCCGTTCGATCATCCGTTTGGCGGATTTAATCGTATTCGCTAACCCCCTCTGCTCTAACTTCCTTATAATAAAAGGCTCAAATAATTCCAACGCCATCTTCTTCGGCAACCCGCATTCATTGAACTTTAATTCGGGTCCTACCACTATCACTGACCGCCCACTATAATCTACTCGCTTCCCTAACAAATTCTGCCGAAATCGTCCCTGCTTTCCTTTCAATATATCCGATAAACTTTTTAAAGGTACATTGTTCTGCCCTCGTATCGGTTTTCCCCGCCGTCCGTTATCAAATAACGCATCCACCGCTTCTTGTAACATCCGTTTTTCATTCCGCAATATTACTTCTGGCGCGTTGATATCCATCAGTCTCCGCAACCGGTTGTTCCGGTTTATTACACGCCGGTATAAATCATTTAAATCACTCGTCGCAAATCGGCCACCGTCCAACGGTACCAACGGTCTCAAATCGGGAGGTAATACCGGAATCACTTCCATAATCATCCATTCCGGTTTATTTCCGGAATCCCGAAATGCTTCTACGACCCTCAATCGTTTGATTATTTTTTTCCGCTTCTGCAAACTTGCAGTCGTTTTCATTTCCTTATGCAGTTCTTCCGCTAATTTCGTACAATCAATCTTTAATAATAATTCTTTAACGGCCTCCGCACCCATCTTGGCTACAAACTTATCGCCCCACGTCTCTCTCGCTTCCCGGTACTTCTCTTCAGATAACAATTCTTTCTCGGTTAATTTCGTATCCCCTGGGTTTATTACGATGTATTCCTGAAAATAAAGTATTCGTGATAATGCCGCCATCGTTAAATCTAATAAATTCCCAATTCGGCTCGGAGTCCCTTTAAAAAACCATATATGACTTGCAGGCGCCGCTAACTTGATATATCCCAACCGCTGCCGCCGAACACTTGATTTCGTTACCTCGACTCCGCATCGATCACACACGACCCCCCTATACTTAATTCGCTTATACTTGCCACATGAACATTCCCAATCTTTTACGGGACCAAATATCCGCTCACAAAATAACCCATCCCTCTCCGGTTTAAATGTACGATAATTGATCGTCTCCGGTTTTTTGATTTCCCCTATACTCGGATATTCCAACCCACTAGTCTTCATTTTCCCTACAGTCAATACGTTCTCTTTTTCACTCTGTTTGTATTGACTCCGTATCCATTTTAATATTTGGTCCGGCGATGCAATACTAATTTTGAGGGCATCAATATTGTTAATATTCAAGGCACCCGGTAGCTCATTGATACTATCCGTTTGTTTGAACAAACCCCGACTTTCCTCATCTCGCATTGATTTTTCATGCATTGTTTTAGCCATGACCTCTCCTTTATTATTTTATGATATAGAGACAACCAGACGGTCGCTTCTATTTAGAATACTAAAAACTTTTCGCTGATGTTTCTTCCACTTGTCCCGAGACATCGGTATGCGTTAATTCATCCGGTAATAAGCGGGAAGAGAATAAAATTTCGATATTCAACGCGAGCGACTGCAATTCTTTAACAAGCACATTAAATGATTCCGGAATGCCTGGAGAGAGAGAGTTCTCGCCTTTTACGATGGCTTCGTAGGATTTAGTACGGCCTGACACGTCATCGGATTTGACAGTCAATAATTCTTGGAGTGTATAGGCACAACCATAGGCTTCAAGAGCCCAAACTTCCATTTCTCCAAATCGCTGGCCACCAAACTGGGCTTTACCGCCCAAGGGTTGTTGCGTAACCAGAGAATAGGGTCCAATGGAACGTGCGTGAATTTTATCATCCACCATGTGGGCCAGTTTGAGAATATAGATACAACCGACCGTCACCTGACGATCGAATGGCATTCCCGTCCGACCATCGTACACCGTTGTAGTGCCCGATTCAGGCAATCCTGCTTCTTTCAATTTTGCCCGGATTTCTTCTTCCGTGGCGCCATCGAAAATCGGTGTCGCGATATGTATCCCCAACGATCTTGCCGCCCAACCCAAATGGGTTTCCAAAATCTGACCTACGTTCATACGGGAAGGCACACCTAATGGATTTAAAACAACTTCGACAGGAGTTCCATCCGCTAAAAACGGCATATCTTCTTCCGCCATAATTTTAGCGACCACCCCTTTATTTCCGTGCCGTCCGGCGAGTTTGTCACCAACTGCTAATTTGCGTTTTTGCGCAACATATACTTTGACCGTTTTGACAACACCGGGAGGTAATTCATCGCCGGTTTTAATGTGTTCAATATCTTTTTCCAAAGTCTCATCCAAGAGCGCAATTTGTTGATCCTCATATTCAAAATTCAATTGCAAGGCTTCCTTCACTGTCGGTGTAACATCCAAATTACCTGCATTTAGCTTATTTCTCAACAAATCCACTAATTTCGCGTCTACCGTATCACCGGGTTTGTAAAGGGCTTTCCGGGAATCGTCAGCATAAATTGGTGATTTTGCTTTTTGATTTAATAAAAGTTCAATCCGCGTTTTGGTTTCACCGCGCACCCGGCGCAATTTGGTTTCTCGCGCTTTTTTCGCCTCGTCAATTTGTTTGAGTTCCAGGGCTCGATCTGCGGTCGTCCCGTGATCTTTGCGGGCAAAAGTTTTTGCTCCGACCACTATCCCTTCCACACCGGGAGGTAATCGTAGGGAAGTATCCAGAACATCACCGGCTTTTTCACCAAAAATGGCGCGTAATAATTTTTCTTCACTGGACA
The DNA here is from genome assembly GCA_963768165.1 of uncultured bacterium. GTDB lineage: Bacteria > UBP4 > UBA4092 > UBA4092 > UBA4092 > CAVYHJ01. The sequence continues at coordinate 48,031 of CAVYHJ010000027.1, forward strand.
GTTCGGTTTCACCTTTGGGTGTAATTTTCCCAACCAAAATATCATTCGGATGTACTTCAGCGCCCACCCGCACGATCCCCATTTCATCCAAATTCCGCAACGCTTCTTCACTTAAATTCGGAATATCCCGCGTGATTTCTTCCCTGCCAAGTTTCGTATCCCGTGCCTCCATCTCAAATTCTTCAATATGAATGGATGTGAACATATCTTCTTTCACAACCTTCTCTGAAATCAAAATTGCGTCTTCAAAGTTATATCCGCCCCACGGCATAAACGCGCACAACACATTGCGTCCTAATGCCAATTCACCATGGTCCGTACTCGGCCCGTCTGCAATCGGCTGGCCTTTTTTTACTCGGTCTCCCACCCGCACAATTGGTTTCTGATTCATGCATGTGCTCTGATTGCTTCGGGCATATTTCCATAATTCATACGAATGTTCTTTCGCGGGTAAATAATCCGCCTGATCTTCCAAACTCTCTCGTACAATAATGGTATCTCCACTCACATGTGTCACGACTCCGGGTTTCTCCGCCAAGACCACAAGTCCCGAATCTATTGCCGCTTTTTTCTCTATTCCAGTTCCCACTAATGGCGCATCGGTTCGCACCAACGGTACCGCCTGCCGTTGCATGTTAGAGCCCATCAAGGCACGGTTCGCATCATCATGTTCCAGGAATGGAACCAACGCCGCGGATACCGACACCAATTGTTTCGGTGACACGTCCATAAAATTTATTGCCTCAGGTTGTACTCTCGGGAAATCACCTTTTTGTCTCGCCAGCAGTGGCGGATTTTTGAAATGACCTTTTTCGTCTATTTCTTCATTTGCTTGTGCAATGGTATATTTATCTTCTTCATCAGCGGAAAGATACACAATCTCATCAGTCACCTTTCCATTCACGACTTTCCGATATGGCGATTCCAAAAACCCGAATTCATTGATTCTGGCAAAAGTTGCGAGTGACGAAATCAATCCGATATTTGGTCCTTCCGGTGTTTCCACAGGACAAACCCGGCCATAATGTGTATAATGCACGTCACGGACTTCAAATCCGGCACGATCTCTATTTAACCCGCCGGGTCCAAGGGCAGATAACCGCCGTTTATGTGTTAATTCTGACAACGGATTGGTTTGATCCATGAATTGTGATAATTGGCTACGGCCAAAGAAATCCCGCACCGCGCTGAACATGGGTCGCGCATTAATTAAATTATGCGGCATCACATTTTCAATATCGAGTAATCCCATGCGTTCCCGGATTCCTCGTTCCATCGCTGCCAACCCAATCCGAATTTGATTTTCCAATAATTCACCAACCGACCGGACACGACGGTTTCCAAGATGATCTATATCGTCAACCACACCTTTTCCTTCGCGCAACGAGATTAGATATCGAACGATCCCTACTAAGTCATCCAATTTCAATAACCGGTCTTCGAGAGATTTATCAAGACTCAGTTTCCGGTTCATCCGATAGCGGCCAACCCGGCCCAGATTGTATCGTTTTTCCGTGTAAAATAAAGTTTCTAACAATATTTTTCCGGCTTTGGCAGTGGGCGGATTCCCCGGACGAATTCTCCGGTAAAATTCCACCAATGCTTCTTCTTGGCTCTTAAACGTATCTTTCAACAAAGTATTCAATAAAATCGGACTATTATGCTGGGGATCAAATTGCAAGACCACGATTTTGGTTATATTTAATTCCCGAATCCGGTGCAACAGCACGCTGGTAATTCGTTCCTTGCTTTCCGCGATCACTTCCCCGGTTTCTGTGTCCACCAAATCCGTCGCCAATATTTGTCCCAACAGCGGATGTACTTCTGTGGTTGCTTCCACGGTTACCGATTTGACTCCGGCTTCCCGCGCTTCTGCGATAAATTTCTTGGTAATTTTCTCTCCGGCATCTGCAATAGCTTTCCCGGTATCCGGATCCGCCACTTCTTTTCCCAAAATCTGTCCGACAGACCCTTCCAAATTGTCGATATCTACCTTGACACCCTGGCTCTCCACCCGTGTCACACTGATTTCTTTCGATGGATAAAATTGCGCTAAAATTTCTTCATCGGTCTGTGAACCAAAAGCTCGTAATAAAGTGGTGGCATAAAATTTCCGCCGCCGGTCTATCGAGACATACATTAAATCATTGGCATCCACTTCAAATTCCAGCCAAGCACCCCGCGTCGGTATCACTCGGGCATAAAACATGGGTCGTCCACTGGAATGTCGTTCTTCCGAGAACGTTACGCCGGGTGAACGGTGCAACTGGCTGACGATAACCCGTTCCGCCCCGTTAATCACAAAAGTTCCCCGGTCGGTCATTAAGGGGATTTCTCCCAGATAAATTTCTTGTTCTTTGATATCTTTGACATGCTTGGCACCGGTTTGCTTATCCACTTCCCGGACAATCAATTGAAATTTAACTTTCAAAGGCGCCGCATAAGTCATGCTCCGGTCAATACATTCATTGACTGTGTATTTGGGTTTCCCCAAACCGTATTCCACAAATTCCAACGTCGTGGAATCTCCGCTGGCGGTTGTGCTGGTTATGGGAAAAATAGACAAGAACGCGGCTTGGAGTCCGGTTTCTTGTCGTCTATTGGGCTGGACTGAGGATTGTAAAAAGTCCTCATAAGACTTTTGTTGCGTTTCGATTAAATAGGGGATTTCGACTGCATCTGTTAACTTGGCAAAACTTTGTCGAACCCGGGGTCGTAAGACACCCGTACGTGTAGTCGTCATGCGTGGGTTTACCTCCAGTATTTATTTAGGAATGAAGACTTTTCCTGACATTTAGGCAAACAATTACTATACTATACTCATTATGTCTTTGTCAATAGAAAAATTATAGCATGAAAGCAGGTTATATGCCAAGTCCAAGCCCACTCTCTAAATTTCTTCCTTTCTTGTCCAAGAAGGGAATGAAAGAGTTGTATAAAATTGGCATATTTCAAAACATCGGATACACTATATTATCATTTTTTTCACAAAGGAGTTCTTATGAAAATATCTTTCGGAATTATTGGATATGGCCGAATGGCCGAATTGGTTCATGAAAAATTTATCAATTCTCTATCCAATGCTCAAGTTACTGCGATTTGCGATTCTACACCACTCCGCCGCAGAGAAGCGGAAAAAAAGGGATATTCCGCCTATGACTCTATCCCCAAATTCTTGAAACATCCGGGACTTGATGCGGTTGCCGTAGTCACTCCATCCAACAGCCATCGGGATATTGTGGTCAAAGTGCTGAAAGCAGGGAAACATGTCATTGTTGAAAAACCAATGGCATTGACTGCGCGCCAAGCCAAGGAAATGATTGATACGGCGAAAAAAAATCATCGTCTTCTGACAGTCTTTCACAATCGGCGATACGATTCGGATTTTCTAACGGTTAAAAAAGCCATCCGGTCCGGTCAATTGGGTAGAATCCTGGCGATTGAATCTCGCAACAACTGTTGGGGGTCGGCGGCAGGATTCGGAATACCCACCTTTTATCAAAATTGGCGCAACGAAAAACAATGGGGCGGCGGCGGGTTATACGATTGGGGTTCCCATTTGATTGACCAAATGCTCCAATTGGTTGATTCACCGGTTCGATCCGTATATGCCAATCTCCAAACCGGTGTATTCGCTAAAGATTGTGACGATTATGCGTTGGGAACCATTGATTTTAAAAACGGGACTTGCGGAATCGTTGAAGTCAACTATATGACCAAATATAATCTCCCCCGCTGGAGAGTCATCGGAGAAAAAGCAACTCTAATTTCCGAACTCCATGATTGGAACCAATTAAAAATCTTTAATCCCAAAGAAAATACCGAAACCCATCTCCCCCTTGTCCAAGGAGACCCAAGTATCATTTACAAAACTTTCGTTAAAAAAATTCTTGGTAAGGGGAACTTAGCCGTTGACCCTAATACAGTCCATAAAACCATGCAAATCATAGATGCCTTCTTTGAATCATCCAAAACCAAGAAAAGTATTGGGTTATAATCTCTGAATTGAAAACTATGACACCTGATGAAATAAAGTCACAAGTATCTAAAATCCGTTGGTTTCATACTATTGATTTGGGAAATGGGGTTGTCACCCCCGGACGGGATAATACGCCCGAAAAATTAAAAACATTGAATTTTCCAGAGAAATTGGATGGATGGTCAGTCTTGGATATCGGCGCCTATGATGGGTTCTTTTCTTTTGAAGCTGAAAAACGTGGCGCAAAACGGGTGCTGGCGGTAGATTCATCTTTATGGGGCAGTGGGGACACCAATGCCGGGTTTAATCTGGCGCGGAAAGTTTTAAACTCCAAAGTGGAAGATAAAATGTTGGAAGTGCTGGAAATATCGCCGGAAACAGTTGGAACTTTTGATTTGGTTTTATTTCTCGGTATTCTCTACCATATGCGGCATCCTTTGTTGTCCTTGGAGAAAATGTATAGCGTTACTCAAAAACTACTGATTGTAGAAACAGCGGTGGATATGCTGGGATGCAATCGACCGGCTTTGGCTTTTTATCCGGGAGAGGAACTCAATAAGGATGCCTCCAATTGGTTTGGGCCTAATCCACAGGCGGTTGAGGCAATGTTGAAAACAGTTGGATTTAGTAAAGTGGAAATGATTGCTTGTTATACTTCGACATCGAGAAATGCTGTGCTTTCCAATAATTCCTCACTTTCAAGAACTCTACGAGCAGGTTATCATAAAATAAAAAATGGTATTCCTTTTTCTCCAACATTCAATCAAGGACGTGCCGTCTTTCATGCGTGGAAATAAACTCTTATTGCTATGGCATTATTTGAAAAAATACTCGCTTTAATTGCTTATATTAGCTTGCCTGTAATTGCGTTTATATTTCATAAAATATTCCCTCATAATAAAATTACCCCCTTTCTTGTCCCTCAAATATTACGAAAAGGAGAATTCTCAAAATTTCACATTGCAAAAATTGGAATTGCTTATATCCTTCTGGGCATTTGGTCAATTGGCAATGATTTTGTATTGGGTGCGCTTTTTGGAGATGGATTGTCTAAATCCCTGCCAATCTTTTATAATTCTTTTACATTCATTTCATTCATAGGTTGGTGGATTCTATGGGCTGTTGGAATTGTTTACTTGTTTCATAGTATATTTGATAAAGAAAAAACTATTCGGGTGGAAACAAAACTAAGTGATTATGCCCGTGAAGATGAACTGGAAATTTATATCAGTAAATTGGAAATCTATACTTATATAAATTCATTATCCAGTACTTCTTTTTTTCTAACAATTGGTATATTAGGGTATGGAAAATTAAATGGAATTGGTTTTAAAGATTATATGTCTATTCCTTTAGGCTTATCCTGGTTAACAACACTATTTACAGGTCCTAAACTAATTATTTATTTGAATAAAACCATGAAAGTACTGTTTTCAAAAGGTATCACCTTTCGCCATTCTTTCGTACTATACCGTTTTATTAATACATTTTTAGGATGGATTTATGCTAAAAAAATTATCAAATTTTATCATCAAAATTGGAGGATGTTATGAAAATCGCACGAATCGGTCTACTAGGTTATAAATTCATGGGCAAGGCGCATAGCCAGGCCTATAAGGATGTGAAATTGTTTTTCAATCCAGAGATTACTCCGGTGATGCGGGTAATTTGTGGACGGGATAAGGAGGGTGTCAAAAAGGCAATGGAGCAATTTGGCTGGGAGTCCTATGACACCAATTGGCGGGATTTGGTAGCGCGTAAAGATATTGATGTGATTGATATTTCCACGCCGGGGGATGTTCATAAAGAACAGGCCATTGCTTTTGCCAAAGCGGGAAAAGATATCCTTTGCGAGAAACCTTTAGCAAATACTTTAAAAGAAGCGAAAGAAATGTTGGCTGCCGTGCAGAAAGCCAAAGTCAAACACATGATTATGTTCAATTACCGTTTTATTCCCGCGGTCAGTTTTGCCAAACAAATGATTGCGGCAGGCGAGTTGGGAACGATTTATCATTATCGCGGATATTATTTACAGGATTGGATTGTAGACCCCAATTTCCCATTGGTTTGGCGGCTACAAAAAGAAAGAGCGGGGTCGGGCGCCTTGGGAGATATTGCCGCACATTCCATTGACATGGCACGATTCTTAATTGGAGAATTCGATAAAGTAGTCGGGAATTTGGAAACATTTATTCATAAACGACCCTTACTGGCAGCGGAAAGTGGGTTGTCCGCGAAAGGAAAAAAGGGAGACATTTCATGCCGTCTCTTAGGAAAAGTCACAGTTGATGATGCAGCGACATTTATCGCCAAATTTAAAAACGGCGCGGTCGGTTCTTTTGAGGCGACACGATTTGCCACGGGTCGGAAAAATTTTCATGGTTTTGAAATCAATGGCAGCAAAGGTTCTCTGGCATTTAACTTTGAATCCATGAATGAACTGTATTACTATGACCGAACGGAAGCGCAAGACCAACAAGGGTTTAAACGAATACTGGTAACCGAATCGTTGCACCCGCATATGGCTGGATGGTGGCCTCCGGGTCATATTCTTGGATACCAGAATATTTTCGTGAATGCCATTGCGTATTTTCTGGATTGTTTGGCAAAAAATAAAATGCCGTCTCCCAATTTTGAAGATGGTGTAAAATGTCAGATGGTAATGGATGCCATTGAACGATCATCCAAACAACAACGTTGGATTAAGATTTAACATTGCATGTTATCTCTTAGGAGACACAGTATCCCAGGTCAAAGTTAAGACAGAGCTCAGGGGTTCATAAAAATCTCTTGAGAATCATGGATTAATATTTCCGGTGGAGGGTCTTTCCATAATTCTTCCGGGATTCCTGTGGCATACACCGGCACAATGGTATAAGAGACTACTGTTCCCCCAGTAGGATGCGCCGAATCAAACGCAAAGGTATATCCCGTCCAAGTTAGACTTCCATCCCCATTAATAAAAGCCGTGGCAAAACATCCTGCTTCTGGAGCTAAATCGTCATCATCATATTCCACAATCGCTAAGTTGCCATCCGGCGTATTGCGTTGAAAGTTTACCCCTGTCCGATGCATGACATTCAATGCATAATATTGTTTTCCCGTATCTGTAACATTTCCTAATGTATCAATGGAAAATAATTCAATGTAATACCCCGTATCAGCCCAAAGATAACGGCTATCATTTGAAATTACCAAATCGTCAATCATTCCTTGCGACACACTTAGAAGTTGACTGGTAGTAATATTGAAAGTACTGTCAATCTTCCATACCCATAAGTCTCCTGTATTACTGGGGGAGAGATTAAAACCATATAGAAATCCTAATTTCCCATTGGGAGTAAAATTAATTCCAAAAAGTAGCCCATTCCCATATGGGAATGTAGTCGTTTGAGTCAATGTACGGGTATTATAGTTGATGGTATAAGCACTGAATGTACTAAAAGAAGATACTCCCAAAAGTCCCCGACCCAAGGGGTCTATGTAAGGATAATCAATAGTAGGACTACTGGTTCCGTTAATCAAATCTCCGGTGGAGGTAAGGGAATAAATAATGTTTGTCCCGATAACTAATTGTTTGTTGGGTGTAAAGACAACACCACCAGGATTGGTTGACCCAATGGAAAACAAACTCCCATCCGCTTGGATTTGATACCGGTAAATCACATCCCCCGAAGCAAAAAGAAATCGATTATCCGGGGAAACCGCCAACGAGCCATCAAGAAATTCATTATTCTCACCAGTAGTATACTGGATATAAGTATCGAGAATTTGCCCATTGGGAAGAATTTTTAACTGGTAAATCCTCCCCGGGTGATCTTCTCCTGAAACTACAAACAAACTATAATACGCCACGTAGGCATGACACAAAGATGTCATGCCTACTAGAATAATGGCTATCATTAGGAATGTCACATTTCGCGTTTTCATCTTTCATCTTCTTTCCTTAGATATATTATACTACGTTCATCATGTCTTACCATTTTATTATTATGGATACAACTCTTTGAAAAACAGGGCTGCGATGGGAGTCCCGTCTTGTTCCAAGTCATAACTGTCGTCCCACACCAATGCCGTGTCTCGGCGATTGAACGCATTAGTTGTAATCCGTGGATGACCTATATTGCTCGTCCCAAACAGGGTTACCGCATTCCCTTGATTAGTGGTTAGGTAGTATGCCCCCCCCACCTCCCCTGTTTGCCACACTGTCAGTTTCTCTCCGGTACTTCTATAGGTTAAATCCGTTTCACCGGAACCCGTACCACCCGTACTTACGCTGGAGGGACCATAGGTATTATCCGGAGTCCAACTATCGCTGGACGGAGTACTTAAATCATACGCCCGCAGATAATTAGATTCATCCAAAGCCGAAGAAAAATCTTGAAATGCCGGGGCACTCCCCGTATAATTTGGGTTATACACCAGCCGCACATTATTAATTCTCATCTAACTTTCCCCACAACTCTTCGGGGACATCGGTAGTATAAACAGGCACAATAACAAAATCGGTGACCGATACATTGCCAAAATAATAAGTATCAAAGGGAAAAGAAAAACCTGTCCAAGTGAGAGTACCATCTTCATTAATCCAAGCGGTGGCAAAACTTCCTCCTTGCGGGTTTAAACTCCCATCATCATAATAGACTATCATCAATTGTCCTTCCGGCGTGAGTCGAATATAATCGGGTATTGTTCCTCCCATGGTTACCACACTGGGTACAGAAAATCCTATTCCAGTATCGGTTACAACACCTAAGGTGTCAATGGAAAAAAGCCGAATGCAATAACATATTCCATCTATGGTCCAGAAATATTTATTATCCCAAGAAACCTCTACATCAAAAACACCAACAGGCCGATTAAAAATTTGGGTGGTACTGATCGTAAAATTAGGTCCAATTTTCATCACGCCTAAAGGAAATCCTTCCGGTGTAGCATCTACGCCATAGATAAATCCTAGTTTCCCATTATGGGTAAATTGAAAACCGGATACGTTCGTTCCCGTAAGAAAAGTTGTAGTGGAATCTAAAGATTGCAAAACATAATTAATAGTAAAGGAACTAAATGAATCTCCATAATCTCTCGCTAGAATTCCACGTCCTAGTGGATCCATTCTTGGATTCGCAATGGGAGGACCTGAAGTTTCATTAACTAGATCTCCACTGGAAGTAAAAGAATAGATCATGGAGGGTCCGCTCATTGTGGCGACAATGGCAAGTTGCTTATCAAGAGTAATAGCAATACTGCCCAAGTTGGAGGATGTGGTAATTCCCAAAGGAAGTAAATTCCCATTGGATTGAATCTTAAAACGGTCAATTCCTCCTCCACCTGCTATTAAGAGAAATTGATAATCTGTAGTTACGCCTAAAGAACCCGCTAAAAAAAAACCTCCGGGGGCAAGAGGATAGTTCAGATGCGGGTCTACAACCTGTCCATTGGGTAAAACTTGTAACTGATACAATGTAGGGGTTTCCCCCTCCACAATAAACAGATTGTAATAGGCAAGATGAGCCAAGCCGGGAGAGGTCATCCCCCAGCTTAGTAGAACCATTACCATCTGTAGAATTATTCTTTTCACTAATTTACCTTACGGATACAGTTCCTGCACAAACAAGGCTTGTTCCGCACTTCCGCTGTTATCTAAATCATAGCCGTCAGTCCAGCTTACCAGCAAGTCCCGTTGGTTGCGGGTATTGGTCGTGATGCGCGGATACCCCGCGAGAGAAGCCGTCTTAAAGAAGGTCGCGATATTCCCGCGATTGGAAGTTAAGGTATTACTGGTTGCCCAGGTCACGAATTTACTTCCGGTCACTTCATAGGTTAAATCCATCTGTGCGGAACCAATACTTATACCTTTCGGTCCAAAATTACTGTCCACTCCCCACGTCTCATAGGGGTACGAAGCCGTAACTAAGTCATAGGCGCGTACATAACCATCATACGCTCCCGCAAAATCCTGATAGGCGGGTACTGTATTGGTTGACCAAGGATTGTACACAATCCGCGCATTATTGGTGGCGATACCTCCGGATTCTGTTACTGGCTTTCCAGGAACAAGTCCACCATATAGCAAAGCAACTTGTCCTTGAGAAATAACTAATGGACTCGAAAACAATTGTGTCGTACCCCCGGTCGTTTCGTTCAAGAAAACCAAGCGGATACTCGTCCCACCACCTTGTGGGTCATAGGTCATACTGATGGAATGTCCTTCGCCAAGACCATTCCAATTGGAAATAAGAACATTATTATTCAAAGTGGCGCCACTGGCACTCAGGGAAACCCGCGTTGCGTAGAGTATGTTTGCATTTTGGACATTCCAATCCCACGTTACCCAGACATCGCTGTCCTGCCCGACGGAAAGCGAAAGGTCTGCTATATAGCTCGGATAGGTCGAGGCAATATCTAAAAGACCCAACAACGTCCACCCGCTGGTGTCGCTTAGATACTTATAAATTCGTAAATGAGAGTTTAGGTCGTTATACACCACGCCCCCGACAATGGTATTATCAAAGGGAGATACGGCTAACGATGCAATCCCCGGAAAGGGTGCCGACGGAGAGCCAGCCCCCATCACAAGCTGATTGTTAATAGGTGTATTCGGCACATGATACCCGCCTCCAGCTAAATAGAGGGAGCTGGTATGACACCCATTGCTGTAAAGTACCATGGATTGATCTACCAAGTTGTTGGAATTCCATGTCCCGGACACCACATCGTTCCCGATATAATTAGTGTTAGCTTCCATCATCAGAACCGTCTCACCGCTGTACACGGTGGATATATTCCCAAATACATCTGTAGTATATACCACATTCCCGTTATAATGATACCCAACATCCAAGCGTCCAATCGGGTCAATGGTACTGGCGCTTAAGGTCGCAGGGATAATACGATAGGTCGAACTATTATCCGATGTCCCATTGGTATTGGTATTGCCCAAGGAGGCGAAGATGGAATAACGATAGGTGGTTCCACCCGTGAGTGTCGTCGTTTTCACGGCACCTTGATCTACCGCCGCACCGCGTCCTTTTGCGAGAAATCAGTTAAGAATCTTTTGGGAATCATGGATGGTTATTTCCGGAGGAGGGGTTTTCCATAACTCTTCCGGGATTCCTGTGGCATACACAGGAATAATGGCATAATCAACTACTGTTTCCTCAGTAGGATGCGCAGAATCAAAAGCAAAGGTGTATCCCGTCCAACTCAGTGAACCATCGCCATTAATAAAAGCGGTTGCAATTGCTCCCCCAGGAGAAGGAAGCTGTGGGTCTTCATAAGATATAATTGCCAATTGTTGGTCAGGAGTAATACGTAACCACCGTATACCTCCACCATTAGTATATCTTTGACCTGTATCAGTCACATTTCCCAAAGTATCAATATTAAACAAAGCGATGCCCCCACCAAATAGCGTTGCCCAAACAAACCTATTATTTGAAGAAACAGCCAAGTCGTCAATAGCTTCTCCACTAATATTTAAAATTTGGGAAGTTGAAACATTAAAGATGCTGTCAATGGTGAGAACCCCCAAGCTATCCCAAACCCAACTATAAAAGAATCCTAGCTTTCCGTTGGGTGTAAAAGCAAAATAAAAAGGCGAACTTACTTCAAGAGGATAAGTCGTAGTCAAGCTTAACGTCTTATCCTCATAATTAATCGTGTATGCACTAAAAGTACTAAAAGAAGATACACCCAAAACCCCCCGACCTAAGGGGTCTATGTAAGGATAATCAATAGTAGGACTACTGGTCCCATTAACCAAATCTCCAGTGGAGGTGAGAGAATAGATAATATTTTCTCCGATGACTAATTGTTTGTTGGGTGTAAAGGCAACACCCCCAGGATTAGTTGACCCAATAGAAACCAAACTCCCATCCGCTTGGATTTGATATCGGTAAGTAGCACCACTCGCAGCAAAAAGAAACCGATCATCCGGGGAAACTGCCAATGAGCCACTACCAAATCCACCATTCCCTCCATTAGTATACTGAATATAAGTATCGAGAATTTGACCATACGGCAGGACTTTTAATTGATAAATATTATTACCCCCTCCAACGACTACAAATAAACTATAATACGCCACGTAGGCATGACACAAAGATGTCATGCCTACTAGAATAATGGCTATCGCAAGAAGTGTTACATTCCGTTTATTCATCTTCTTTCCTCTTAGATATTATACTCCATTCATCTTGCGAACACATTAAATTATTACGGATACAACTCTTTTACAAACAGGAGTGGAAGAGGAAACCCGGAATACCTATCGTCCCACACCAGCACCGGGTCTCGGAGATTGACCGCATTGGTCGTAATGCGCGGATGACCCATATTGCTCGTCTCAAATAATGTCACTGCACCCCCTTGACTGGTGGTCAGGATCCCCGACCCCGACGTTTGCCACACAGTCAGTTTCTCTCCGGTACTTCTATAGGTTAAATCTGTTTCACCGGCACCTGACGTTACACTGGAGTATCCATAGGTATTATCGGGAGTCCAGATATCGCTGGACGGGGTACTTAAATCATACGCCCGCAGATAGCTCTGTTCCAGAGCAGCAGAAAAATCTTGAAAGGCAGGAGCATTTCCCGTGTTATTCGGGTTATACACCAACCGTACATTGGCTTGCGCACTTTGTCCCGGTTCCGTGACAACTATTTTCAGGGGTTCCTAACAATCTCTTGAGAGTCATGGATGGTTATTTCCGGAGGAGAGTCTTTCCATAATTCTTCCGGGATTCCTGTGGCATATACGGGTACTATAGCAAAGTCCACTACTGTTCCCTCAGTAGGATGGGCGGAGTCAAAGGCAAAACTATATCCCGTCCATGTCAAATTTCCATTCCCATTAATAAAAGCCGTGGCAAAACTACCCCCGCTTGAATTTGAATTCAAATCAACATATTCCACAATCGCCAGACTTCCATCCGGCGTATTGCGCTGATACCGTGCCAATGTTCCCCCGGGGTCATTCAACACGTAATATTTCTGTCCCGTATCGGTCACATTTTCCAGTGTGTCAATAGAAAATAACTCAATGTAATTATTAGTAGGTGCCCAAAGGTATTTATTATCTTTCGATACGGCTAAATCAAAAATGGATTCTCCACTAATATTTAAAACTTGAGTTGTCGAAACATTAAAGATGCTGTCAAAAGTAAGAACCCCCAAGCCATCCCAACCCGAACTATAATAAAATCCCAGCTTTCCGTTGGGTGTAAAAGCAAAATAAAAAAACGAACCTGGTGGCGTAGGATAGGTCGTCGTCATCGTCAAAGTCCTTGTATTGTAGTTGATGGTATAGGCGCTAAACGTACTATAAGAAGATACTGCCAAAAGTCCTCGACCTAAAGGGTCTATCTGAGGTTCACTAATGGTAGGACCACTGGTTCCATTCACTAAATCTCCTGTTGAGGTTAAGGAATAGATATTCCACGATGTAATCACCAATTGGTCGTTGGGTGTAAAAGCAATAAAACTACTGGGAGTGGTTGACCCAATGGAAACCAAACTCCCATTCGATTGGATTTGATAACGGTAAATCACATCCCCCGAAGCAAAAAGAAATCGATTATCCGGGGAAACCGCCAACGAGCCATCAAGAAATTCATTATTCTCACCAGTAGTATACTGGATATAAGTATCGAGAATTTGCCCATTGGGAAGAATTTTTAACTGGTAAATCCTACCAGGATTATCTTCTGCCGAGACCACAAACAAACTGTAATACGCCACGTAGGCATGACATAGGGAGGTCATGCCTACCAGAATAACAGTCATCAAAAGGAGTGGCATATTTCGCTTTTTCATCTTCTTTTCTCAGTTATATTATACTCCATTCATCGTGTGACAACATTTAATATTACGGATACAACTCTCTGAAAAATAGGGTGGAAATGGGAGTCCCGTCCCCTTCCAAATCATAATAGTCATTCCATAAGATCACAGGGTCACGGCGATTGACCGCATTGGTTGTAATCCGCGGAGTTCCTATAGGTTCAGTTTCAGGATTCCCATAGAGCAGCGTTATATTCCCCTCATTGGAAGTCAGTTCGGTGGTTCCCGAAGTCGGTTGCCATACCACCAGTTTCTGACCCGTACTCCTATACGTCAGATCAAATTGACCCGCATTCACATTGACGCTGGTGGGTCCATAGGTATTATCCGGGGTCCAGATATCGCTGGACGGAGTACTTAAATCATATGCCCGCAGAAAATTAAATCCCCCCGTTTCCAAAGCCGAAGAAAAATCTTGAAATGCCGGGGCACTTCCCGTGTAATTTGGATTATACACCAACCGTATATTGGCTCCCGCATTGTGTCCCGATTCCGTGACTTTCCTACCACCCGAGATGGATAAACTGATTACACCAGATGGATTTACTACCAATGGACTTTCCCACAAACTCGTCGTACCTGTACTGGGATTATTGAGAAACGCCAGTCGTACTCCATAAATTCCCTGTGAGGTATTCACGGCTTGCGGGTCATAAGTCATACTGATGATATGTCCCTCCCCGCCAGAATAATTCCAATTGGAAATAAGGACATTACTGTCGCTCAAAGTGACATTACTGGTACTCAGGGAAAGCCGTGTTGCGCAGAGTTCGTTGGCAGATTGGACCGACAATTCCCACGTCACCCAGACATTGCTGTCCTGTCCGACAGAAAGCGAAAGGTCTTGCATACCGGTTTGGGTCGAGATAATATCATAAAGTCCCAATAACGCCCACCCGCCGGTATCGCTTACGTACTTATAAATTCGCAAATGACTGGTGTAATAAGCACTAGTGCTATCCTGGTCTGTATACACCACACCCCCGACAATGGTATTGTCAAAGGGAGATACCGCTAACGATGCAATACATGGATAAGACTTAGTTACCGGCAAACCATAAACCATCCCTGTTACAAGCTGATTATTAATGGGTGTATTCGGCACATGATACCCGCATCCATTGTAATTAGTAGTGCTATTGTTATAATGATAACTACTAGCATTGCCATAAAGCACCATGGATTGATCTATCAGGGTATTGGAATTCCATGTCCCAGATACCACATCGTTCCCGATAAAATTAGTGTTAGATTCCCTCATAAAAACCGTCTCACCACTGTACACAAAGGATATATCCCCAAATACATCTGTCGTATAGACCACAGAACCGTTGTAGTGGTATCCAACATCCAAGCGTCCAATCGGGTCAATGGTACTGGTACTCAAAGTTGCAGGGATAAGACGATAGGTCGAACTATTATCCGCTGTCCCGTTGGTATTGGTATTGCCCAAGGAGGCGAAGATGGAATAACGATAGGTGGTTCCACCCGTGAGTGTCGTCGTTTTCACGGCACCTTGATCTACCGCCGCACCGCGTCCTTTTGCGAGAAATCAGTTAAGAATCTTTTGGGAATCATGGATAATTATTTCTGGCGGAGAGTCTTTCCATAATTCTTCCGGAATTCCTGTGGCATACACGGGGATAATCGCAATGTCAACTTCTGTACTACCTGTCGGATGCACCGAATCAAACGCAAAGGTATATCCCGTCCAACTCAGAGAACCATCGCCATTAATAAAAGCGGTTGCAATTGCTCCCCCAGGAGGAGGAAGCTGTGGGTCTTCATAAGATATAATCGCCAATTGTTGGTCAGGAGTAATCCGTAACCACCGTATACCTCCACCATTAGTATATCTTTGACCAGTATCAGTCACATTTCCCAAAGTATCAATATTAAACAAAGCGATTCCCCCACCAAATAGTGTTGCCCAAACAAATTTATTATTTGAAGAAACTACCAAGTCGTCAATAGATTCCTCACTAATATTTAAAATTTGTGATGTCGAAACATTAAAGACGCTGTCAATGGTGAGAACCCCCAAGCCATCCCAACCCCAACTATAAAAGAATCCTAGTTTTCCGTTGGGTGTAAAAGCAAAATAAAAAGGCGAACTTACTTCAAGAGGATAGGTCGTAGTCAAGCTTAACGTCTTATCCTCATAATTAATCGTGTATGCGCTAAAAGTACTGAAAGAGGATACACCTAAAACCCCCCGACCTAAGGAGTCTATGTAAGGATGATCAATTGTAGGACTACTGGTTCCATTAATCATATCTCCGGTGGAGGTTAAGGAATAGATATTCCAAGATGTAATCACCAATTGGTTGTTGGGTGTAAAAGCAATGAAACTACTGGGAGTGGTTGATCCAATGGAAACCAAACTCCCATCGGGTTGGATTTGATACCGGTAAATGGCATCACTCGCAGCAAAGAGAAACCGATAATCTGTTGAAATAGCTAGAGACCCGGTGTCAAAACCCTGTCCTCCTGTAGTATATTGAACATTGGGATCTATGATTTGTCCATTGGATAAGATTTTTAATTGGTAAATTTTTTCAGGATTCTCTTCCCCCACGACCACAAACAAACTATAATATGCCACGTAGGCATGACACAAGGATGTCATGCCTACCAGAAAAATGGCTATCATTAGGAATGTCACATTTCGTTTTTTCATCTTTTTTCCTCAGTTATATTATACTCCATTCATCGTATGACAACATTAATTTATTACGGATACAACTCTCTGAAAAATAGGGTTGCGATGGGAGTCCCGTCTCAACCATCCCACATAAAAACTGGATTCTCCTCAATCGGGGTTGAGGGCTCAGGTCGAGGAAGACAAAGTGGGGTGTGCCAATTTGGCATAGTTAAATTTGCGATTTAAGGGGCTTAAAATGTCTCAAAATTGGGTCTGAGTTATCTCCCTATTTTCTCCGTATTATCTCCGTATTGTCTCCCATTGAAAAAGAGTGAGGATTTGGTTCGGGACTATATTTAAGACTCTTTCACATGAGTTTATTGTTTATAGGTCAATTTTGAGAGGTTTTTGAAGGTTTTAAAAGAGGAGGTGGTAAATTTGGTTTTTATAAGATGGATGAGGTGGAGGAGTACCTAGGAGGGTCTGAGCCTCTTAGGTTACCCTCCGTACCCGAACCGGCTCTTTCGGGTCAGGAATTTCTCCCAAAGTGGTTAACCGAGGGAATACGTTTTGCTTTTTGCTTATTAGAGATATAAATCTGTCACAGGAGAAAAATACTCTATTCAAAGAAAATAATAATATCTTTTTTCTACAACGCTTTCGTGAACGGTTCTCAGGATTTTAGCCCAATTTAAGAGTATCATATTTTACAATAGAAAAGTCTAACAATTTGCTCTTTTTCTGCAAATTTTCTATACTTAAAGACTTGCTTTAAAATTTAATCTTGTAGGGGTTGGGTATCCCGACCCGTTTTTAGGAGGCCAAAATGCCAGTTGCTCGAAATATGTTATATGCCATTGGAAAAACACCACTGGTCAGATTACGTAAAGTTACACGGGGGTTAAAACCAAAAGTTTTATGCAAGGTGGAATATTTCAGCCCCACGGGATCACTCAAAGACCGGATTTATTTTGAAATGATTACCCGTGCAGAAGAGCGCGGGGACTTAAAAAAGGGGATGACAATTCTGGAATGTTCAACGGGAAACGCGGGAATTGCCTGTTCTTTTGTCGGTGCTTTGAAAGGATATAAAGTAATTATTGTAATGCCCGCCGGTATGAGTGAGGAACGCAAAAAAATTATTCGTTCTTATGGCGCGACGATTATCGAAACCCCGGGCGGAGAATCGGATGTGGATTTATCCATTCAAAAATTAAGAGAATTCAAAGCCAAGGAGCCTAGTAAATATTGGGAACCGGCACAGTTTGAAAACCCCGATAATATCTCCGCACATTATAAAACCACCGGTCCGGAAATTTGGAAACAATCGCGGGGTAAAGTGGATATTTTTGTCGTCTCGCAAGGTACCGGTGGAACATTAACCGGTGTCGGACGGTTTTTGCGGGAACAGAATCCGCAAGTCAAGTTATTCGCCGTGGAACCTGCCGAATGTCCGCTCCTTTCCAAAAGGCAATGGGGCGAGCATGCCATTGAAGGAATCGGCGATGGGTTTGTCCCGAGAAATCTTGATGTCAGCATGTTAACTGGAATTGTGACTACGACATCCCATGAAGCCATTGAGACAGCGAACAGTCTGGCGTTGAAAGAAGGTATCTTCTGCGGTATCTCCAGCGGATGTAATATCGCTGCAGCCATTAAATTAGCTAAAAAGTATCCCGAAGCAAAGAATATTGTCACGCTGATTAATGATACCGGCCAGCGTTATTTCTCCACAGCCTTATGCGGGGAAGTCAAACATGTAGAAGTCCCGGAACGGGAACATCCCATGGATTCCTATACCAAGGAACAATTGGATAAATATCAAAAAAATTGGGTTATTGTAGAATAACTTTGAGAATTCAAAAATATAGTAAAAAATGCGGTGGGAACTTTTGTTTTATCTATTCCCGACGCGGTTTTTTTTTATTTTCGTTCCTTTTGCTATTCATTGTAAAGACCGTTGTCGTTGCCGATTCAAAATCTCCCCAACGTGAGTTTCGTGCTGTCTGGATAGCCACGGTAGAAAATACGGATTGGCCTTCTGAAAAAGGACTGCCGGTCGAGAAACAAAAAAAAGAATTACTCCAAATGCTGGACACGGCAACCGCCCTCCATTTGAATGCTGTGATATTACAAGTCCGGCCGGAGGGCGATGCGATTTACGATTCCAAACTGGAACCTTGGTCTCGATACCTTTCCGGAACTGAAGGACAACCGCCAGACCCATATTACGACCCATTGCAGTTTGCCGTGGAAGAATGTCACAAACGATGTTTGGAAATTCACGCATGGTTTAATCCGTACCGTGCCAGTATCACTCAAAAGACTGAACATTCTTCGCTGCATATTTCTAATGTTCATCCTGATTTGGTCCATCCCTTTGGCAAATTAGTATGGATGGAACCGGGTGACCCGCAAGTCAAACAACATACCGTGGATGTCATCATGGACGTGGTCAAACGGTACGATATTGACGGGGTTCATTTCGATGATTATTTTTATCCCTATGATATTGCTCCAAAGAATCCTTTCCCGGACAATGCCGTGTATCGAAAATATAGAGCCAGAGGCGGAACCCTAAGCCTGAACGATTGGCGCAGGGATAATATCAATTCTATGGTTCAGGATGTGTACGATAGTATTAAAAAGGAAAAATCCTGGGTGAAGTTCGGGATTGCCCCTTTTGGCATTTGGCAGCCGGGATATCCGCCGGGAATTGTAGGTTTGAATTCTTATAACGAGCTCTATAGCGATTCCCGCAAATGGCTTCAAAATGGGTGGGTGGATTATTTAACTCCGCAACTCTATTGGAAAATAGCACCTCCCAAACAAAGTTATCCTAAATTACTCGAATGGTGGTTGCAGCAAAACACCAAAGGACGGCATGTTTATCCTGGAAATAATATAAGTAATTTAGGATTCAGAAGTAAAAAGGCTTGGCCTCTTTCTGAAATCGTGGATCAAGTTCATGTTACCCGAGAACAAGGTGCCTTGGGAAATATTTTTTTCAGTATGAAAGTTCTCATGGAAAACCCACACAGGTTCCGGGAGTTATTATTAAAGAATTGTTATCCCAATCCAGCCCTTGTTCCCGCCATGCCCTGGCTCGACAAAACAATACCTAAAGCGCCGATAGATGTATCCGCCCAAATAATTCATCAAACCAAAGTCCAATTGAAATGGACTCCAGCGGAAGATTCAACTATTTGGCACTGGGCGGTATATAAAAGAACTGAATCCACCGATTGGCAATTGGTCAGTGTTTTACCACTTTCTCAAACGTCTTTTCAGGATGATTATTCCGGTACAAATAAAGATGAGAGATACCATGCAATGGGTATTTCCTACGCCGTGACTTCCCTAACCCGCCTTGCCAATGAAAGTCCTAAAACCGAAATCGTTATTAAATAATGTCTAAAGTTTAATGTCTAAGGTCTGAAGTTTAGAACCTTTTCCATAATTTTTTAGCGGATTCTCTGGATTTGGCGAGGACTTTCTCTTCATCAATCGTGGTGAATTTGCCATTTTTGAGAATAGTTTTACCGGAAGAAACTACGGAATGGACTTTGGCTCCAGACAAGCCGTAGACCAAATGACCCAGCCAATTGGCTTTAGTGATCGGTGTCGGAGGGATATAGTCCAATAGTAGAAAATCCGCGGCACCGCCTTTTTCAATCTTGCCGATTTTTTGTTGGAAGATTTTACCGACGATATTGGAATTATTCTCGAATGCCATTTGCACTGCGTCCGAAAATCCTTCCTGTGGTTTCAGAGAATGAATCCGCGGGAGAAGAATCGCCAACCGCAACTCGTTAAACATCCCATCCGTCCACCCGTCAGACCCCAGTCCGACTGGAATTCCATGTCCTAATAATTGACGGATAGGCGCGATTCCTACAGCGTTATTGGAATTGGAATGGGGATTGTGAATCACCGTTGTCCCGGTCTCTTTCAGAATGTCATAATCCATCGGGTCGAGATAAATGCAATGTCCCACAATGGTTTTATTGCCGAGAATCCCAAGCTTATTCAAGCGTACTATGGCTGACTGATACCCGCGGGCTCTGGCGTCTTCTAAATCATACCGGTCTTCACAGACATGAATATGGCACCCGCTATCCAAATCTCTTGCAGCGTCCGCGCAAATTTGCAAAGACTTATCGGACAAGGTAAAGGAAGCGTGTAAACCAAATAAAGTGGATATACGAGGACTGGGTTTCGATTTGTTTTTTTTGATAAACCGAATATTCTCCTCGACCCCTTGTTGAAATTTCTTCGCGCCGTCACGGTCAGAGACTTCGTAACACAAACAAGCACGAACGCCAAATTCATTTACTGCCTTTTCCAAAATATCCAGTGACCCCGCGCAGATATTGGGACTGGCGTGATGGTCAATAAATGTGGTTGTCCCATGCCGGATACAATCCATCAATTCCACCATCGCCGAATAATACACCGATTCTTTATCGAGCGCCCGGTCCAACCGCCACCATAACCGCTGGAGAATTTGAATAAAGTTTTCCGGCGGTGGGTCTTTCAAGGAAATCCCACGCGCCAACCCGGAATAAAAATGAGTATGCGCGTTAATCAGGCCCGGAATAACGAATTTTCCCTGCGCATCCCATTGTTTTTCTTTTGGATATTTCTTAATTAATTTAGCCGAATCCCCAATCTCTTGAATATAAGAGACCCCATGCAATGGGCCATCCTGGTAATAAATGGCCCCTTTTTCTAAAATAGTTTTTCTATTATCCAAAGTTATAATAAATGCATTGGTTAACAACATGATTTATTCTCTCATGTAGGAACGTTGCATGCAACGCCTAGTCTCATTCAATACAAGATGAGGCTGAAAACAAAGTCTATGGACATCTCATACAGGGATCTATCCGTGAGGCTGTAAATAAGCTGGATGATATACGGTTAGTGTATAGGGAGTGTACAGATTTTGCGATAGCCAAGTAAGATACTTGATTTATCATAAGTTACAAAGAAATGGTGGAGACGACGGGGGTCGAACCCGTGACCTCCAGACTGCCAGCCTGGCGTTCTCCCAACTGAACTACGTCCCCATTTTTACCTTCATCATGGCATTACCCATGACCTTCTCGATTCCTATCGGGACATACTCCATATGGAGTTTTGTCTCAATGAAATTAAGAGACAATAAGTATACCGTTAAAGAGCAATTCCTTCAAGTTGAAAGGTATAAAAGAGGTGAAAAGGATAAATAATAGGGTATTGGGAAAGGGACAGTAAACCCGAAGTGATGGAAAATGGTATAATGGGATAGAGAAACATATATTACCGTATGTGGGATTGCGATATACCTATCCTACAATTTTTAAAGAAAATAGGATTTTTATGGTACGAAAAGGTAAAAAATTGATCGGTGAAATGCTGATCGCCAAAGGAATTATACAAGAAGACCAGTTAGAAGAAGGGTTGCGGAATGCCAAACAATCCGGGGAAAGAATTGGAGAAGCTCTTGTCAAACTGGGGTATGTTACAGAGGAAGAGGTGTTAATCACCCTTTCTGATCAATTGGGTATTCCCTTTCTGAAAATTAAAAACCTTCAAATCGCGCCGGAAATCGTTGCTAAAATTCCCGCAAAATTCGTTCTTCATTATAAGTCCATTCCTGTCAAAGAGGAGAAAAAATATCTCCAGATCGCCACCAGCGACCCGCTGGATATTCATACTCTCGACGATATTCGAATGCTGGTGGGTCAGGAAATAGAGCCGGTTATCGCCACCAACGATGATATTTCCGAAGCCATTAAAAAATATTACGGAATCGGCGCGGCAACCATGCAGCAGATGAATGATAATAAAACAGAAACAAAAGATGTGGAAATGATTGGCGGAGAACATACCGATCTCGACCGGATTGGGGATATGGCCGAAGATGCGTCCGTGATTACTTTCGTGAACCAAATTTTCGCGGAAGCGTTCGGTATGCGCGCCACGGATATTCATATCGAACCGTTTGAAAAGGATTTACGGGTACGGTATAGAATTGACGGTCTGCTCTATGAAGCGCCCGTACCAGCGGCAATAAAGCGGTTTCAAGCAGCGATTACCTCCCGCGTAAAAATCATGTCGAACCTGAATATCGCCGAACGGCGGCTGCCGCAAGATGGTCGTATTGAATTGCGTATGACCGGCCAATCGTATGATTTGCGTGTTTCGACCATACCCACGGCCTACGGAGAATCTATCAGTATTCGTATTCTCGACCGGAGCAGCGTGTTGCTTTCACTGGAACAATTGGGTCTGGGTGAAGATGGATTACAGAAATTTAATATATTACTTAAAAAGCCTCACGGGATTATCCTCGTTACCGGACCGACGGGTAGCGGGAAAACAACGACGCTTTATGCTTGTTTAAACAAAATCAATTCGATGGATAGAATGATTATTTCTATTGAAGATCCCATTGAATATGAACTTTATGGAGTCAACCAGATTCAAGTGCAGGAACGGATTGAATTGACTTTTGCACGATGTCTCCGCGCGATTTTACGGCACGACCCCAATATCATTCTGGTAGGTGAAATCCGGGACCATGAAACTGCGGAAATTGCCATTCAAACCGCATTGACAGGCCATTTAGTTTTTTCGACATTGCACACCAACGATGCGGCGGGGGCGGTTACCCGATTACAGGATATGGGAATCGAACCTTTTCTAATCGCCTCTTCTGTTGAAGGGATGATTGCCCAGCGTCTCGTACGGTTAATTTGTGAAAATTGTAAAAAAGAATATACCCCAGACCCGAAATTGGCGGAAATGGTTTGTAGTGGAATCGGAGATATCACGCCGGTGAAACCCAGTGAATTGAAATTATATCGCGGGGTAGGATGTGAATCCTGCCGGTACACCGGATACCGTGGACGTACCGCCATTTATGAAATTATTTTATTATCGGAAAAAATCAAAAGTCTGGTTATGCAGCGGGCAGATGCGGGACAAATTAAACAGGCGGCGTTGTCCGTCGGCATGCGGACGCTGCGTATGGACGGGTGGGTCAGGGCGATTAATGGAAAAACTACCGTGGATGAGGTGCTCCGGGTTACTCAGGAAGAAGAGATCATAGACTAACTTTATGCCTCACTACGTATATCAAGCACGCGATAAAAACGGAAAATTGTCGGACGGAAGTTTGGAAGCACCTTCCCAAGACCAGGTGATTACCAGGCTGCAAGGAATGGGTTTGTTCCCTCTCTCAATTTCGGAAAATGGCCGGGTCGGCGGAGCCTCTTTAGTTACCCAAATTGTTCGCAAACCCCAAACACATTTCAGTTTTGGAGGTCGGATTAAAACCCGCGATCTCACCACCTTTACACGACAATTATCCGATTTGTTAATGGCTGGATTAACTCTATCCAACGCGCTGGGTGTTCTAGTGAATCAAACGGAAAATCTTAAACTCAAAGAAATTATTCGATCAGTACGCAATGATGTACAAGGGGGCGGGACTCTGGCGGACGCTCTGGCAAAACACCCCAAAGCATTTTCCAAACTATTCATCAGCATGATCCGAGCGGGTGAAATTGGTGGACTCCTGGAAACGGTTCTCATGCGGTTGGCGGATTTCCAGGAAAAAGAAGATGAACAAAGGGGTAAAATTCTGGCGGCGATGGCATATCCGATTGTCATGATTGTAGTGGGAACTGGCGCAATAATTCTGTTGATGACGTATGTCATTCCCAAATTTGTCAACATGTTCAATGAAATGGATGTTACCTTGCCGTTACCGACCCTAATTCTCATTTCTATCAGCGATTTTTTGCAGAATTATTGGTGGATCATCCTGACCGGAATCGCTATTATCGGAACCAGTATTCAACGGGTTTTTAAAACAACGGACGGAAAACGGTTATTACACCGCTGGGAATTAAAATTACCCTTGTTGGGTGATCTGATTATGAAACGGGAAATAGCCCGGTTTGCCAGGACCTTTGGTGAGCTGCTTCAAAATGGAGTTAACATTTTACAAGCGCTGCAGATTTCTTCGGAGATTATGAATAATCAAGTAATGGCGGAAGAAATCGGGAAAATTCGTACTAATATCAGTGAAGGGGAACGTTTTTCCGACCCATTGAAAAATAGTGTTATTTTTCCGCCGGTGGTCGTCAATATGATTGCTGTGGGCGAAGAATCCGGTCAATTGGAAACTGTATTAATGAAAATAGCCACCTCATTTGAAAATGATGTTGACCGTTCCATCAAAACAGTGACTTCCCTGTTTGAACCGGCAATTATTCTATTTATGGGTGTGGTCGTCGGATTCATCGCCTTAAGTATGTTGTTACCGGTCTTTACTATTAATTTAGGCGTATCCCGATAATGCGTTATACGTTTCAGGTTACAAATTTCAAGTTCCTGGTGTTTAGCTGCAAATCTTCTGGATTTACTCTTTTAGAAATTACCATTGTAGTGGTTATTATTGCCATTCTAGCTGCCGCTGCTGCGCCCACCATGCGAAGCTTTTACAACCAAACCGTTCAACAAGATGCCACGCGAACGGTTGCCACGGTTCTACGAACCGCACAAAATTTAGCCGTAATTCACCGGGTACAAATCCAAGTGTTATTTGATTTGGAAAAAAATCAATATCGTATTATTCCCGATCCGTCTATGATAGAAGACCTGAGAGTGGTTCCGAAGTTTGCCCGTACACATGACCTGCCTCAGGGTGTCAGGTTTCTTAAAGCTGAATTTAATACCTTTGAAAAAGATCCTAATAGCAAAATTAAAACTTTGAATTTCTACGCCAACGGGGCCAGTGATGGTGGAAAAATCCAGGTTTATGGAACCAAACTGAAAGAAATCACTAAACTCGAAATCAAGAAAACAACAGGAAACGTTATCGTAAATACCGAACCAATCAAAAGTTTCGCACTCCACACTACATTACAATCTACCACAACAGTAAATGATTAATCGAAATAGTGCAATCATAAATAATTTCCTTGTGTTTGGGGCCGGTGCCATTGGTTCGGTTGTCGGCGGATTTCTCGCTCAGTCCAGTCAAAAAGTGACTCTTTTTGGCCGCAAACCACACATGGATGCCATCAAAAAAGAGGGCTTGCATATCAGCGGAATCTGGGGTGACCATCGGATTCAGAATCTTTCCTGTTACTCCGATTTAAAAGGACTGACCAATCGTCAATTCGATATTATTTTCTTTTCAGTCCGTGCCTATGATACGACAAGTGCGTTACGCCAAATCGCTCCTCTAGTTGGGGATAATACGCTGGTGATTTCTCTGCAAAATGGTTTGGGGAATATCGAAAAGATTGCCGACACCGTTGGTCCTGATAAAACCGTTGGTGGTCGGGTTATTTTTGGAGCCAAAAAAGTTGAACCGGGACATGTCGCGGTTACGGTCTATGCCGAAGAAGTTATGTTGGGTCCCATACAAAATGCGGATAATGAATCAAGAAATATGATTTATAACAGGATGAAAACGTTAGCGGAGGAGATGACAAAATCCGGAATACCAACCAAGGCTACGATGGATATCGAAAAATTTCTTTGGGCAAAAGTGCTTTACAATTCGGCATTGAATCCCTTATCCGCGCTCTTATCGGCAACCTATGGTGAACTGGCGGATAATCCCTTCACGCATCAAATCATGGAAGAGGTTATCCGTGAGATCTTTAAAGTGGCAGATGCCCAAAAAGTAAAATTATTTTGGGATCAACCCGAAGGATACTTTAAAAAATTCTTTAATCAAGAAGTCCCATCCACCGCAGCGCACCGTTCCTCCATGTTACAAGCCATTGAATCCGGCAGACCTGTGGAAATTGACGCACTCAACGGCGCCATTGTCCAATTTGCCAAACAGGAAAATATTTCCGTTCCCTATAATGACCTTCTCACTCGTCTCGTCAAAGCCAAAGAATATAAAATCAGCCAACAGAAAAAAGAATGAAATTATTTTATTAGGATCATGTCCTCTCCCCAAAACATAGATCTTCATTCCATTCGCCGCATGGTTCATCTCGATTTCCATCTCAATGACTGGGTGCAAAATGTCTGTGCCGGATTCGATCCAAAAAAGACCGCCAAAGATTTGAAAGACGCTGGCACCCAACTCGTTTCTGTTTTCGCTAAAGATGTTTACGGTCACTGTTTTTATCCTTCTCAATACAGTACCATGCACCCGAATCTAAAACTCGATTATGTCGGTCTCATGACACAGGCTCTCAAAAAAGAAAATGTTCCTGTCATTACGTATTACAGTGCGGTCTACGATGCCGCCGGCGCTAAAGAATTTCCGGATTGCCTGTCTATGAAAGCACCTAATGAACCGCGCTCTGGCGGGTGGATGAATAAACCGGGAACTGAACTTTGTTTCAACTCGCCCTATACCGAAAAAAGGGTGCTCCCACAATTGGAAGAATTGGTGATCAATTATCCGATTGACGGTTTCTGGCTCGATATGGTCTCCTGGCAGGCGTATGAACCCTGTTATTGTCCTCACTGCTCAAAAGGATTTAAACAAATTTCAGGGAAAATGATTCCTCGAAAGCAGAATTCCAATCTCTGGATGACGTATTGGAACTGGAAACGTGAACGCCTTGCGGACTATCACAGAGTTATTCGGGAACGACTGGACAACATTCGCCCCGGTTTAATTCTTGCATCTAATACTCTCTCTACCTATGCTAATCCGGAAAACTTCGTAGCTAATGTGGATATGATTTCCACTGACCCCAATGCCGATCCCCGGCATTTGATTTTTGCCAACCGCTATGACGAAAATCAAGGCGTTCCCCGCAATTTCATGGTCGAACGGTTTGGCCAATGCTGGGGTCACTGGTCTATCCGCGAACCGCATGAGTTGAAATTGGAATCAGCAAGTATCCTTGCGCATAACGGCGCGGTTTATTTCGCAGATCAACCCCTCCCTTCCGGGAATCTTCAATCCGGCGTGATTCCTTTAATGAAAGAAGTTTTCGATTTTGTCAAAGAACGGGAAGAGTTCTGTATAGGAACTCGACCGGTGGCGGATATTGCCGTGCTCCATGAGACCAATTCCTTTTTTCAAAAATATCAAGACTTGGGACTGCATGGCGCGCGCATGGATGTGGAAGGTGCGGCTCTGGCATTCACCCTCCGCGGCGAGCAGGTCACCGCCCTCAATGAAATCCAGTGGCGAAACCGGTTGAACGAATTTGAAATCCTCGTTCTGGCAGACCAGAATATTTTGTTGCCTGCCACGGAATCCGCCATCCGGGATTATGTAAAAAATGGCGGTTCCTTAATCGCCACCGGCGAAACCAGCCGCTATGATAAAGACGGCAAACTCAAACCTGATTTAGGTTTGCGTGACGTCCTCGGTGTCTCTTTCCACGAATCCTGCCCGTTTCGTAATGTGTTCTGGCAGGAGTCTCCCATTCAATATCAAATTACTTCCCCCAGTTATCATGTAATTACTACAACAGCTGAAATCGCCGCCCGATTAATTCATCCCATCGAGGAAAGCAAAGGAAATTTTTATACCGTCTGTGGGTTCGCGCCGCCGGGGAAAGAAACCGATTTCCCTGCCGTGACATTGAACCGCTTTGGAAAAGGAATCGCAGTTTACGCCGCTTTCTCGTTTTTCCGGACTTATGCGGCAACTTCCGATGCGTCATTGGCTCATCTGGCAAAATTCCTTCTCCAACTGGTGCGGCGAGATAAACAACCTCTCCTCAAAGTGGATACGGAATCGGCGGTCGAAACTTCTATTACCAAACGCGGAACCGAAATTTTTATTCACATTCTCAATATGAATATTGACCGGCGTGATTCTTCCATGCATGGGCTTGCACGGCAGGCACCTGCCAGACATATTCAATTAGATTTTCATTGTCCCACTAAACCTCAATCGGTGATTCTAGAACCCGGGAGGAAGTTTCTCCATTACCTCTGGGAAAATACTCACCTAAAAATGACTGTAGACCGAATAGATCTTTATGGAATCGTGAAAATACAAATGTAACTACAGGAAGATTCTGTCCGTTAAGAGCTCCAATACCTTTCAAAACCTTTAACAAATATAGATTGATATCTGAGTTGCTTTATCCAAATTTCAATCTAAAATCAGACATTATTCCTTCGTTCTTAAAACTTCGTAAATCCTTTAAAATTTGCACAGATTCTACGAGATGTACTCAAAGAATATCCAATTTGACCTTCGGAACTTGTAGTAAACAAATGCATGCTGGACATAGCGAACGAATAACGATCGAAGAGTGAACATAATCCAAAGTCTAATTTTGAAAACAATTCATTCCTTAAATAGAAATTGAGTTACATACGTCAGGAAGAATCCTATATACGTTATTTGTCATAGTAGGCACCGAGACGTATTAGAAAGAAAGGGTCCATGGAATGATCTCTCACTCACAGTCACTCACTTGACAGAAGAAAGTTTTTCATGTAAATTCGGTGTGTAAGTAGCACCTCCAGGGAAAATTATGGGTCTGATTAGAGACAAGAAAAGACAGAGCCGGTCACAAGGGCTAATCCTGATTGAGGCTGTGGTAGGTCTGGCATTTATCGGATTTTCGGTAATGGGCTTGACCCTTATATTTAGCTCGGGACATAACGCGTATCTCCGGTCGCGGAATTATACTCAGGCCTTATATCTCGCGGAATCTAAAATCGAAGAAATCTCTGTTTATCCTGCCAAAACCATTTCTTTGGATACCTCCAATTTAGAAAAAGTCAATGGCGTTGCTTATACCTGGACTCGGAAAATTCAACCTGTAGAAACCGGAAGTTCCTTACAGCAAATCGAAGTGACAATCCAATGGAAAGAACCGGATGGGAAACATGAAACCAAACTGGTGACGCAAGGAACGGTCAATCCATGAAACCATTTACATCCCCCAAAGGATTGTCGCTTATGGAACTGGTGGTAGGAATGGTGATTGCGGTGGGTTTGATTGCCCTGGTTGTCCAGGCCTATACGGTGACCATGCGAATGAGCAAGTCTGGGATTCAACGGGTAGAACAATTGGAAGAAGCCCAATTGGTTCTGGAACAGATTGCCCGGGATTTACATTCCGCGGTGCCGGTAGCCAATGCGGAAGGGAATATCAATTTCCAATTAACCGGAAATGATACCACTGGAAAACAAAAGAAATTTATACGATTTGTGCGGATCTCCTTGAGTTCGGAAACCACAGGCTCAAAATTGGAAGAAATCATGTATCCGCTTGGGAAAATGAACCGGATTAACCGGGCTGTTGTTATTGATAGAGACCCATCGGCCTCAATTAAAATTGATCCTGTGAAAACAAAAAAAGGTAAAAATAGTCCGCGTCCAGCGCAACCTGCCAATATCTCCGTGGACAGCCATCCCATAGGGATTGGCTTGGAAAATACCTCCTATACTTTAAGTGCAAAATGCTGGGATATGGACAATTCCACTTCGGGTAATTCATGGGTGTCCGATTGGACAGAACAAAAAACACTCCCTCGATTGGTTCAAATTACTTTAACATTGGAATTGGAAAATGAAAAAATTCCGGATAACCGGATTGAACTTACGCGAACGATTCAGCTGGGTGGACTATGATACACCATCAACAATCCGGTTACATATTGGTTGTTGTTATCTCCATTATATCGGTTCTGCTGGTCATCGGGATGGCGTTCGCGGGATTTACCTTATATGGATTACAGCGAACCGCTTCCGTGCGTGATTCCATGCAGGCGTATTATGCCGCCAAAGCGGGAATCGCCAATGTTCTCCAAACGGCTTCAACCAAAGGGTCGCAGGGAGAAATGGAAATCCAGTTAAACTATTTCAGTCAACCAACGACTTCTCCGGGTCAAATTAAAACCTTGGTTTCCTGGAAGCCCGCATCAACGAATCTCTCGATTGTTTCAAGTGGGAATGCCATTGAAATTACTTCGCACGGGATTGTGGAAACAAAATCAAGGATTCTTGGCGAACGAACGGTGCAAGTCATCGCAGACCCGGTGACCCAAAAAATTTATACTCTGACCGAGTTGCCAATGCAAATCACTACTCATAAGGATAACAAATAATGGTGAAAAAGAAGCAGACCCGGTTGGGAAAATTATTATTGGATGCCGGTCTTTTGACCGAAGACCAACGGCGGCGGGTGGAACAGGAATATCAAAAATCGGAGACTGCATTTACCGATATTTTGTTTCAACAAGTCAGCCTGAAGACCTTTAAAGAATTATTATTTTATGAGATTCCGTTACCGGGGGGAAAGAAGGAATCGAACGAAATCCGCGATGAATTGATTAAAGAAGGGATATTTACAGAAGAGGAATTAGAACAACTTTTGGTTGAGTATAAACCCAAAGAAGTAGATTTGGGAGAGAGTTTAATCCAGGCGGGGTTTATAACACCCGACCAATTTGCTGAAGCCCGGGCGCAGATGGAAATAACCCAACTTCCACTGGCGCGAGTCTTGATTAATTTGAAATATATTACACCTAAAACCATTAGTGATATTGTGAAATATCAACAGCAGTTGGGACAGGAACAGTTGATTGGGAGATTGCTGGTGCGACAGGGGTTATTGTCGGAACAAAAATTTAAAGAAGCCTTAAAAAAGCGCATTTTAAAAAAGCAACCGTTGGGGCTGATTCTGGTGGAAGAAAAATATTTAAC
The DNA here is from genome assembly GCA_963768165.1 of uncultured bacterium. Taxonomy (GTDB): domain Bacteria; phylum UBP4; class UBA4092; order UBA4092; family UBA4092; genus CAVYHJ01. Next base: position 79,149 of record CAVYHJ010000027.1, read on the forward strand.
CGCCCAACAGGTGCAAGAGGCATTCGATAAATTTTTAGAAATTCCTTATGTCGACTTAACCAAATATGAAATTGATCCGGACGCTGTAAAACTTCTACCGGAAACCCTCGTCCGCGAAAAGAATATTTTACCTATCAAGAAAGAATCAAGAGAATTGCATCTGGCGACGTTAGACCCGCTCGATCAGTCGGTATTGGACGATGTGGCTTTGTTGACCGGATGTAAAATATTACCGGTGTTGGTGGATGAATCTGCTTTAATCGCAATGATAGAACGTTGTTTTCCCAAGGAGGAGATACGCTTTGTGGCACCCCAGATTCCTGAATCGAAACCTGAAAATATAGAAATTACTAAACAAACCGGGAAAGAAAAAGCCGAAGAGACCCTTGTGACTCCGCAAACCCTACACCGGGACCGGGCGCAAATCCAAGGATTGGAAGGATTGGTGGGCAGCACCACCACCGTCAATTTGGTCAATTCCATTATCTCTACAGCACTGCGCTCCCGCGCCACGGATATTCATATTGAACCGCAAATTCCCAAAATGCGTATACGGTATCGAATTGATGGGATGTTATACGATGTGATGACTCTGAACACAGATCAGGAATTACCGGTGATTTCCCGTGTGAAAGTATTGGCGAATATGGATATTACCGAACGACGCCGTCCGCAAGACGGTCATCTTGGTTTTAGCTTTGAAGGGAAAACCTATGATATCCGCGTGGCCACGTTACCCACGAATATCGGAGAGAAATTGGTTATGCGGTTGTTGGATGAGGCCACGGTGCTTAAAGGATTGTCCCAACTGGGATTTGAACCGGATGAACTGCAAACCGTCAAAGAAATGTGTAAACGACCTTACGGAATGGTGCTGGTCACGGGACCCATCGGTAGTGGAAAAACGACTACACTCTATTCCGCGATGAATGAAATTAACGTAATGACATCCAATATTGTCACCATTGAAGACCCCATCGAATACCAAATGCCGGGGATTAATCAAGTTAATGTGGACCCGAAAATTGATTTAACTTTTGCGACAGGCCTTCGTGCAATTATGAGACAAGACGTAAATGTAATGATGGTGGGTGAAATCCGCGACGCGGAAACGGCTTCCATTGCCGTTCGGGCGGCGATGACGGGACATTTATTATTTTCTACTCTCCATACCAATGATTCTGTCGGAGCCATTACCACTTTGCAACATTTTGGTATTCAACCTTTTTTGGCCGCCAGTGGACTCATCGGTGTCATTGCGCAACGGCTTATCCGGACGATATGTCCTCATTGCAAACAACCCTATTCACCGGATTTGGCGGAAAGGTCGGAACTGGGACTGTCGGGAAAAGATAAGGCGACAATTTACAAAGGGGCAGGCTGTGAGGCTTGTTTCCGAACGGGATTTTTGGGCCGGTCAGGGATTTTCGAAGTTCTTCGTTTGGATGAACGCTTACGCGGACTCATTGTGGAAAATACCCCTGAGGCAACCCTTCGTGAAACTGCTATCCAACAGGGTATGCGAACATTGAAAATGAGCGCTGTTCAAAAAGTATTAAACGGTATTACTACGGTTGATGAATTAATCCGTGTCATGTATATCTAACATTTTATAGTATAGGAGATTTGAATTATGGCTACCCCAGTTAAAAAACGCAGGCTCATACGACGAGAAATCCCGTTACCGGTGACATCCCGGGATATTGCTACTTTTTGCCGGTCATTCTCAATATTAATTGAGACTGGAATGCCCGTGTTACGCAGTCTTAAAATCTTGAGCGAACGAACGAGCAAGATTCGGTTACGTAAAATCGTTTCGGAGATATCCATATCTGTCGAAAACGGGGGAACAGTGTCCGGGGCTTTCGCCAAATATCCCAAATTTTTCAGTCCCCTTGTCGTGAGCCTGATTCGCGTGGGAGAAACCAGCGGTACTCTGGATCAAGCACTTCACCGAATCGCCGATTTATTGGAAAAACAGATTGCCTTGAAACAAAAAGTTCAATCGGCTTTTGCCTATCCTGTGATCGCTTTGCTGGCATCGTTGGGGGTTATTATTTTTTTACTGGTTCGGGTAATTCCTGTATTTATCCCATTGTACAATGATCCCGAACGAAATGTTCCCATGCCCATTCCAACACAGATTATTATCAGCGTTTCCGAGTTCTTGACCACGTATTGGTATCTTTATCTTCCGGTATTGCTGGGTGTTATTATCTTCCTAATTCTTTATGGAAAAACCACCAACGGGCGCTTTTTCTATGACCGGATTAGGCTGCGTTTACCCCTAATTGGATCTCTCTATACAAAAATGATGATGGAACGGTTTTCCCGGACGACCTCTATTTTACTGCATTCCGGAATCCCTTTGCTGGAAACACTCAAGTTAGTCCGGCATGTTGTCGGCAGTGTAAATATGGCCAAGGTCGTTGACAAAGCTCACGATGTACTGCAACAGGGCGGTACGTTGGAAGAAACTTTGCGTGAATCACCTTTTATCCCACCTTTATCGGTGGATATTATTTCCATTGGCGAGCAGGCTGGTGCGCTGGAAGAAGTTCTTAAACGGATCGCCGATACCCTGGATGAGGAAATTGATGTAACCGTTAGAGGTATTACTTCGATTATTGAACCCGTGATGGCTTTGGTGGTTGGCGGCGTAGTCTTGTTTATCGCTCTTTCCGTCTTCCTGCCTTACTTTGGCCTGGTGCGGGTTATTTAAGTTTAAAAGATAAAATATTCGTGTTTAAAATTTTAACCTTAAACTTGAAACTAATTAAAGCATTACTCGAAAATTACATTTAGTACACCAGACCCCGCCACGATTCAGGTTTTGCGGGTCGGTTAATCGCATTGCCGCCAGTTGTCCTTTTTCACAAAAGGGACACGGTCCCGCGCCTTGGGATTTATCACTGGATTCAAAAAATATTTCCAGTATCTTTTCCATTTGTTCTTCAATGTACGTTCTTGTTAATTGCTTGGACCGCGATTTCACTTTGGCAGTTGGTGGAACCATATCTGCAGTTCGTGCACACATAATAAAACTCCTTTTAATAAAGAATTTCTTATCTTACTTACCCACAACCTGCTCATATTCCGGCAGGACTTGGACGGTGACAGGATATTTCCCATCGAAGCAAGACCGGCAAAAATGAATTTTGTGATCCCCCATCACTTTTAACATTCCTTCGATACTCAAATAACCGAGAGAATCCACACCCACATAATTCTTTATTTCTTCAATAGACATATTCGCGGCAATTAAATTTTCTTTATGGGGTGTGTCTATCCCATAATAACACGGAGAAATATACGGTGGACTGGCAACCCGCAAATGAATTTCCTGGGCGCCTCCCTCCCGCAGCATTTTCATAATCTTGCGGCTGGTAGTTCCACGTACAATGGAATCTTCCACCACCACCACGCGTTTTCCTTTTAGCACATCCCGGACAGGATTATGTTTTATCTTTACACCGAAATCCCGAATAGACTGTCGCGGTTCAATAAACGTCCGCCCCACATAATGATTCCGGATTAATCCCACATCGTAATGTATTCCAGATTGTTCCGCGTAACCCAAAGCATGAATATTCGCGGAATCAGGAATCGAAATCACTACATCTGCGTTCACCGGGTATTCCTTAGCCAATTGTTTTCCTAAATCCTTCCGCACGCTATATACATTTTCGCCAAATACCATGGAATCCGGTCGCGAAAAATAAATTAATTCAAAAATACACTGCCGCAACGGATTCTCGTTTGTCGCAAACGCTTGAATAGAGCGCAACCCGTTTTGTTTGTCAATGATAATCATTTCACCGGGTTTCACCTCCCGGATATATTTCGCGTTGATAATATCAAAGGCGCATGACTCCGATGCCAATAACCAGGCTCCATTCAATTGCCCCAAACATAACGGGCGAAATCCCAGCGGATCACGAATCCCGATTAACGTATCTTTACTGAGAAGTAGCAGGGAATACGCGCCTTTCACCTTTGATAGCGCGTCCAATACAATATCTTCCAGATTCGTTTTTTGAGATCTCGCCATGAGATGGGCAATGACTTCAGTATCGGTTGTCCCGTTAAAAATTGAACCTTTTGATTCTAATTCACGTCGAATAAAATCGGAATTCACCAGATTTCCGTTATGCGCTAAGGCAATCTCGCCATACACACACGTTACGCAAATCGGCTGGGCGTTTTTTAAATGGCTCGAACCGGTCGTCGAATAGCGTACATGGCCGATAGATAACGGTCCCGTCAAGCCGTTCAAAACCGTTTCATTGAATACATCCGCCACTAATCCCATTCCGTGATGCGACCGATGCTGGTTAAAATCGCTGGTGACAATTCCTGCCGATTCCTGTCCGCGATGCTGCAGCGCGTAGAGCCCCAAATACGTGATTTTTGAGGATTCAGGATATCCAAATGCCCCAAAAACACCACACTCCTCATGCAGGTCATCATGTTCAAATCGGGTCATGAATATATTATAACAAGAAAACCCTTTTCCGTTTATGTGTTCCACTTCAGTCGGTGAACTTTGGGTAAGATTTCCAATATATTTTTGCGAAGGTTTTTTGTTCCGTATTAAAATCATGGGTGATATATACTAATCATTTTTAACTATTTATGTTATATTATTTGACAATCGTGATGTAAAATAATATGTTGAAACCATCGCAAAAATTAATGGATAAAGCCAATACGCTGATTGAGGCGTTGCCGTATATTAAACAATTTTACGGAAAAACAATTGTTGTAAAATATGGCGGCGCGGCAATGGTGAATGATGAGTTAAAACGCGCCACGATGGAAGACATTGTTTTAATGCGGTATTGCGGGATGAATCCTGTAGTGGTTCATGGGGGAGGTCCGGATATTACCAGTATGATGAATCGCCTGGGACTGGAACCGCGTTTTGTGAACGGCCAACGGTATACCGATGAAGCCACCATGGACATAGTTGAGATGGTTTTGACGGGGAAAACCAATCCTGAGATTGTTACAGCCATTAACCAGCATGGGGGGAAAGCAACCGGTATTAGTGGAAAAGATTCCGGGTTAATTCTGGCACGGAAATTCACGGGACATGAAAGTGATGAGAACCCACCGGAAGATTTGGGGTTTGTGGGAGACATTGAACGGGTTAATCCTACATTGATTCAGGCGCTGACCAGCCAGGGATTCATTCCTGTAGTCTCTCCCGTGGGGATGGACGAAAAAGGTCAAAGTTATAACATCAATGCTGATTTAGTAGCGGGTGCTGTGGCTGGAGCATTGGTTGCTTCTAAATTGATATTACTGACGGATTCACCGGGTATTTTAAAAGATCCGGAAGACCCGTTGTCCATGTACCATACATTGGAAATGGATGAAATTGACCAAATGATAGACCAAAAAATTATTTGCGGGGGAATGATACCCAAAGTAGAAGCATGTCTACGAGCGTTAGAATCCGGAGTTGAAAAAACCCATATTATTGACGGGAGAATACCGCATGCTTTGCTTTTGGAGATATATACCGATGAAGGAATTGGTACGGAGATTGTAGGATAATACTGTAGTATTAATCAAATTGGGCTATACTATATGACGCAAGAATATAGGAGTTAGGTAATGGCAGATAACACGACGATTCAACCGGGTAAAATCCTGATAGCTGAAGATGAACCGGATATCGCACAAATCGTTAAGTTTCTCTTGGAATCCAAGGGGCATAAGGTCACAGTTTGTCCCAATGGTGAAGAAGCCCTAAAGGCAATACCGGATATATTGCCAGATTTATTAATCTTGGATGTAATGATGCCCAAGATGTCCGGGTTTGCTTTGGTCAAAGAACTCAAAAAGGACGAGATTTTTGCGGGAATTCCTATTTTGATGGTGAGTGGAATCAGTAAAGGTTCCGATAAATCCGATGAGTTTTGGCAGCATGGAATGAATGTGGATGATTATATTACCAAACCCTTTGAACCGAAAGATTTGGTTGCTCGTGTCGAAAATCTGTTGCGAAAAAAAAGGGAAGGCTGGTTGGATACACAACATGATGGAATGTTAAACAGCACGGTGGGCGGAACCGGTTCAATCTCTGTGAAATCCATGACACCCGCTCCTGTAGAATCTCCAAGTGTATCAGTTGCAGAAAAAACCCCGAAAACTCCGGAAGAAGTCGTAAAGACTTTCATCGAATCGTGGAATACACAACGATTTGAACAGGAATATCAATGTTTATCCTCTCGTTTGGCATATACCAGTCAAGGGGAATATGTTCAGCGGAGGCGCTCATATTACGCGGAGACCAATGGTCATGAACCGCATAAACAATCAGTTCAAAGAGTGGTGTCTTCAAAAGTTAGTGGAAATAACGCGCAAGTGGATATTGTACGACTGGATACGGAAGGAAGTAAATCCCGAATATCAAAAGAAAGTTATATTCTGATTCAGGAAAATGATTCTTGGAAAATTAATGCGGTGAAAACCGGATAACCTACCTTTAAATTATACAACAAAAAAAGAAAGGCGAATGATGATGATTATTCGCCTTTCTTTTTGTTTATTAAATGTCTCTTTAGGGTTGCGGTTCTTCTTCTTGTTCTTGTGCCTGCCCTTGTTGCGGTTGACCGTACTGTGACTGCAGACTATAGTATTTTGCCCGTTGTTCAACTGTCAGAGAACTCATCAACTTGGATAGTGTTGCCTGTTCATCCTTTTGGAATTTCTTATCCAGTTCTTCAATCTGTGTCATCTTGCTGCTTAGCTCAGTGTCTGGAGTGCCCTTTTGTTGTAAATTCGCCAATTCATCTGTCAGTGCGCCGCGCTTTTTCATGAAACTTTCACGTAACGACTGTAATTTTTTCAATTGGGTTAAGAACTGTTGTTTTTCTTTACCGGAGATTCCCAATTGCCCCACAATCCACGTCTCATATTCATGCTGGTATTTTTTGGGGTCTACATTCTCTTGTTGCATGGATTCTTCATTTGATTTACCGGAAGGTTGTTGATATTCATTTTCCGGTCCGGGATTGGCATTATCGTTCCCATATTTATATCCAGCCGTACTACGATCATAATATTTATTATAATCATAGTCATAATACGGATACGGGTAATAATAGTAATAAGGATAAGGTGCCGGGTAATAATAATCATAAATCGGCCATGGTGCAGGACTCCATGTTATCCAGAACCAATACCGCGGACCCCAATATGGTCCGGGAGGTGCAAATCTAGGACCCCATGCCGGCGGGGGTGTAAACCGTGAACCGAAATAAGGCGCCCGTGGTCCTGTATAAGCCCCCCGAAAATTAGAGTAACCAGCACCTGGCCCACGAAATCCGGGTCCGCCAGAAAATCCTCCCCCTCCAATTCTTGGTCCTCCACCCGGTGCGGGTTGTGCATTGACCAACTGTACTCCTAAAGTCAATACTGCCAAAGTGGATATTGCGATAACAATCTTTCTTATCATATTAACTCCTCCTTTTGTTGAAATTACTATTGGATTATTTTAGTAATCCATGTATAATTCCACAAGTGTTTTTTTATTATATCTCACTTTACATAATGCAAATCTTATACCCAAAAGTTCCATTACAATTTTATAGTATACAAGTTAAACTGTAAAATCTTATGAAATTACGCCAAATCCGTGTCATTATTGGACTTATCATTAGTCTGGCGTTCCTCTATTTGGCTCTCCGGGGAATTGATTGGGGAAATGCCATTTTGGCACTCAAAAAAGCCAGGTACATTTATGTACTACCTGGGCTAATAGTGTACCTTTTGGCACTATGGGTACGTACATATCGCTGGTCATTTTTACTCCCTCCCGGTGTCAAATTATCCACTAAAAAGCTTTTTCCCATATATATTATGGGTTGTTTCGCCAATAATATATTGCCTCTTCGAATGGGCGATGTGTATCGCGCGTATATTCTGGGAAAACGGGAAAATATTAATAAAAGCAGCGCCCTGGCTTCCATCTTCGTAGATAAAGTATTTGATGCTCTGGCAGTTCTAACGTTTCTCGGAGTGGCGGCGTGGATTTTAAGTTCCCAATTCCCCTCGTGGGAAAAACGCCTGTTTCAATCTGCCTCCATCTTATTATTTGGCGCAGTAGTATGTCTTTGGACGATTATTTGGTACCGGAATCTGGCGAATAAACTGATTAACTGGTTTCTCTCTCATTCCTCAGAAAAATGGGAAAAACGGTTGCATTTGGTTATCCATGGGTTTCTCGATGGGTTGGATACCCTGCGAAATCACAAACTGGTATTACTGGCTTTTTTCTTTTCCCTGGTCTCCTGGTTAATTGAAGCCGTGATGTATTATATTATTGCCGCGGCGCTAGGCACGCAACTCCCTCTTTACGCAAGTCCCGTGATTTTAGCCATTGTCAATCTGGCCTTGATGATTCCATCATCCCCCGGGGGAATCGGAACCTTTGAATATTTTTGTCGGGAAACGTCCAAACCGTTCTTTCATCCCCCCAGTGTTGCCGTGTCCTACTCTATTTTTGTGCATCTTGCCTGGTTTCTACCGATTATTTTCCTCGGATTATACTATATGTGGAAAGAACACCTCTCCCTCCATATCGAATCCGAATCCCCCAAAAATTAACTTTCCACCCCATCTTTTCCGGTTCAGGAGTGGAATTGTTATTCTCAATTCCACTCCCAAGAGCGAACAAGGCTGAGTTTCTTCGCTCTATATGCCATTTTGATACGCTCACCATTTCATGGAGAAGATGAAATAATTATTAACAAATGTTAATAATTTATCTTTAATAAAATCAATCGTCCAAACTCTTCTGCATTTGTAGAAGAGTTATTTTTTTACACTACCTTGATATAAACAGAAAATTCATGATTGGGAATTACAGACAGAATTATCTAAATTTGCTATAGTATCTAACTTGTTAGTCAAAAGGAGTCATGCTATGTCCATCAATATAATCGAACACCCCCTTCTGCAGGATAAATTAGCCCGAATGAGGGATGAGAAAACCCCTTCCGAAACTTTTCGACATCTGGTCATCGAGGTATCCAATCTGCTGGCGTATGAGGCGACACGGGATTTGCAAACCGTGGAACGGGAAGTCCGCACTCCCCTGAATATGAATGCCAAAGTGCGCATGTTGGTAGGAAAAAGTCCTGCGATTATTCCCATACTCCGCGCGGGATTGGGAATGGTGGATGGAATTTTACGATTGATTCCCAATGCCATCGTCGGTCATTTGGGAATTTATCGGGATCATGAGACCTTGCAACCCATTGTTTACTATAACAAACTTCCCGATGATATCAGCGAACGCCATGTTATTATCGTGGACCCCATGTTTGCCACCGGCGGTTCCCTGATTGCCGCCTGTGATATGATCAAGAAACATAAACCGCACTCTCTGCGGGCTATGTGTATTCTGGCCGCACCAGAAGGGATGGAAGCTTTTGAAAAATTACATCCCGATGTTACAGTGTACTGCGCTGCCGTGGATGAACGTCTCAATGATAAGGGATATATCTTGCCGGGACTTGGGGACGCGGGAGACAGGCTATTCGGAACTAAAGAAAAATCTTAATCTAACGTAGGAGACCCTTCAGGGTCGAATTAAAGCGTCTGCAATTCTCTTTCAATCCTGTTGGATAATTCGTGCAATTTTTCTTCCCATTCAGGAGTGACTTGAGATTGGGAAGGCTGTTGTGAAATCTGTTGAAGTTTTTCCAATTCCGCCCGGGTTGTAAATAAATCATCAATAATCGTTATGGCCGACCGGATGGCTATTTTTAATGTATCCGCTGTCCCGCTTTTTTTGGCAATCAACTGCATTCGTTGATCCAGATATTCCGCCAATGCTTTCGCACGTTCCACCTCGGACGGTTCTACTTTTAAGGTGTAATCCCATCCATATATGCGTACGGTTACAGAGGTTAATTCAGAAATCATATTTTTTCTCTATTGTTTTTCGATAAACAATTCATTGGCAGATTCCGATAAATCAATGGAATCCAATTCCGTAATCAAATTCTCAATCCGTGTCTTGACCGTATTGCGCTCTTCCAACAATATTTTATTTTCTTCTTCGAGTTTCCCCAGTTGTTCTTTTAATTCAGAAACTTCCGCGGAGACAGATTTCTGTTCTTCCAGTTGTTGCTGCAATTCCTGTTTATCCTGCGTTACCTGCGCCAATTGCTGCCGCAACCGTTTGGTCGTCGTTAATAATAAATTAATCTTTTCTTCCAATATCGCTAGGTTATCCATATCCACAATATATTCTCCTTAATTTCGTTTTTATTATTATATACGAAGACTCCATAAGATACCAAAAGGTCAATCAGATTATGGCAACCAAGACCCTGAAAAAATCTCCCTTGCTTCAACGCTTGGAACTTAGCCGAAGTCCCAACGTAGAATAGACGTGAGAACGTAAAAGAACCATAGGAGTTGGTTGGGAGATAGTATGGAGTTAGACCGAACGCAATCGCTCTCGTTCGTGTTGCCTTATAAACGATTGATTAAACTGAAGTTATAAATATCAGGTGTCTTTCCCACCCCAATCCCGAAAAACACCTCTAAACCTACCCTAAACAAGGTATTTCATCACTAAACCAATTTCGTACTTTATTCAATTCAAAACTCAAAATTTATCATTCAAAATTGACTTATACTATTATTTTACCCCAAATTTTGTCATTGTCAATCTTTTTTATTTTAGTACCGCCTACTCTCAGTCAGTTCTTTAAATTTTGTCCTTTCTTTTATCAACACCCTAGACACAGCAATCTCTCTCCTATAGAGAAATCATATAAAATCTGGGTATAACCTCCGATGTAAAGGTCGTGGTCAACCCTTACTACAGGATAGGGGTACACCCTCGTAGTAGGACTCGTCCCCGAGTTCGACTACTATGCACGTGTGCTTAAGAATGGCTGCCTTTGTCCCAATCTTTATTGCCCGGCTCAAAAAGTGCTTCATAATTGTCCAATACCTGCAAAACTTTATTCTTATCCCAATCCTGCCATACACTTACTACTGTATTCTCCGGGTTAAAAACAAGAGTATTCCCCACTGGTCTCCAGTAGTCTGGCATAAATAACTCATGTTTAAAAACTTTTTCGCTAGAATCATACGATAAAGTGAATATATGCGTATCACCTGCATAAATTTCCTTCCAAGTAAGAATATATTTTATCTTATCAGGATTGTCTTTAATTAATTTTGACATGATTTTCCCATACTTATCAATGGACGCATCTTCACTGGTATTTGTCTCAGCTTCGAGAGTTATTATTTTATCTTCTGGAATTTTTACCTCAGTTGGGGTTATTGAGGTATCCGAAGTTTTTTGAGAGCAGTTACCTATTATTGCTAAAATTATAATAATACAAATAGCAGTGAGGGAAGTGATTATTTTTCTTTTCCTGGTTAATTTCTCTCTTTCTTCATTTAATCCATTTTCCATAAATTGTTTCTTCTTTGGCAAGATGATAATACTGCAACTAAGAATTGAAAGTCAATGTTCTGTTTTGAAAAGACCATATTCCAGAATTAAATAGGATACTTTGACTAACTATTTTGAACAAAGTAAACTTAGTGAGAATATTATTAATGAAAGTCTAGGGGGTTCATTAGAAGGTGCTGGTATCTTATCAAACATAATATTTAAATTTTAATTAAGTATATTTTCCTTCCCACAGGAAGTGTATTTTACATGTTTCCCAACGCTATGTCTGAAACAACTTCACTGGAATCTCAAAGATTTTCATTCTATAATGATGACCACACATTGGTGTCTTCCCACATATCTTTCTATAGAAACAAATAGGAATTTGTGGAGGTAAATTAATGGATTATGATTTAACAGTTGAAGAAGAAGTTAATCAAATAAAGTTTAAGACTCCTCATGTCGTTATTTTAGGTGCGGGAGCAAGCAGAGCTACTTGTCCAAAGGGTGATAAAAATGGAATAAAGTTACCATTAATGAAAGATTTTGTAGATATCGTAGGGTTAAGATACTTGCTAGAAAAATGGAATATAAATCCTAACGAGAATTTTGAAGAAATTTATAGCGATATTGATGACAGAAACCAAAAAAGAAAAATTACAAAAATACAAGATCTTATAAAGAAATATTTTAGTAAGATAGCGTTGCCAGACAAACCGACAATATATGATCATCTTGTTTTATCTCTTAGAAAAAAAGATTTAATTGCAACATTCAACTGGGATCCCTTACTCATACAAGCATATTTGAGAAATCGTAGTGCTGGATTGAGTTTGCCGGAGATAGTCTTTCTCCATGGCAATATACGAATCGGATATTGTGAAAAAGATAAAATATTAGGGTTAGTAGAAGAACGATGCAAGCAATGTGACATGTTATTTAAAAATATACCCTTACTTTATCCTATTAAAAAGAAAGATTATGCAAAAAACCCATATATAACTAATGCATGGGAAAAATTAAAAAGGGGATTAAAGCATGCGTCTATGATAACTATTTTTGGTTATAGCGCTCCACAGACAGATCAAGAAGCATTTGAAGCCATGAAAGGTGCTTGGGGTGATAAAGATAAAAGAAAATTAGAACAAACGGAATTTATTACAAAACAGAAGAAGGTTTGTGTGCGTAAAAAATGGGATCAATTCATCCATACTCATCATTACTGTGTACATAATAATTTTTATAATTCATGGATTGCTCATCACCCGCGTAGAACAGTCGAAGCATATTGGAATGTATTTATGGAAGTAAAAAATATTGATAAAAACTCAATACCAAAAGATTTGAATTTTCCTAGACTTTGGAAATGGTATGAAAAGTTTAAGGAAGCAGAAAGATAATTTCTCTATGTCGGAAATGTAGCGTCTTGTTTAGGTTCGTAATTTAACTTGATACTTTTCCGTTAATTGTTCAATGATTGTTTTATGCAAAGAATCCACTTCACTATCCTGCAAGGTTCGTTCCGGATGACGGTAGGTAATCCGAAAGGACATGGAGCGATAGCCCGCGGGAATTTTGTTACCAGTATATAAATCAAACAAGACGGCGGATTCGATGAGTTTATTTTTATCTGTCTGAATAAACCGAGTAATTTGTTCTGAAGTAATTCCTGAGGGTACTAATACTGAAATATCTCTAAGGATGGCGGGATATTTGGGCAATGGGGCAAAAGACATTGTTGACTTGGGAAGCGTAACCAATTTATCCAACGTCAAATCAAAATAACAACAATCTTTTTCCAATCCCCATTTGTCGGTCAAGTCCTGATGAATTTGACCCAGGGAACCGACGGATTCCCCGTTGATTTGTATTTCGGCGGAAGCACCAGGTTTAAGATAAAAGGCACTTGTTGGAATAAACCTGGGCGCAGGTAATTCCAGACGATGGAATAAATTTTCCACGACACCTTTAAAGCCATAGAAATCTAATGTTAACCCTTTTTCTTCCCAGACCGCACCGACAGTTTTTCCACTGGCGGCAACAGCTAATTGCGTTTGTTCAATGAATTTGTTCGTCTCATTGGTTTTTTTCATAATCCGGGCAATTTCAAAGACACGAACGGTTGTTTGTCCCAGACGCAGATTACTGGAAATATTTTGACAAACGGACGGTAAGAGAGAAACGCGCAAAACATTCTGTTCCGCGCTTAACGGGTTTCGCATTTCCACCATGTCTGACCGATTAAATCCATACCCTGCCCATTCTTCCGAATTGACCAGGCTATAATTCATCACTTCCCAAAATCCCAATTGCCCAAGGGTTTCCCGAATCGTCCGTTCAATGCGTAAGTCCGGATAGAGCAAGGTCGGTTGCACGGAGATAGCGGGAGCGGTATTCTCGACATTATCATATCCATGAATCCGCGCAATTTCTTCTATTAAATCAATTTCCCGTTCCAAGTCCCGACGGAAACTTGGGACTTGCACTTCCAATATTTCAGAGGAATTAGATTTCGTCTGACAACCTAATTTTCCCAATATCCCTGCTAAACTTTTTTGCCGGAGTTTAATTCCTAAAAATTGATTCACCCGACTGGTTCGCAGGGTAAGTGTGCGGGATTGTTCCGGTGAGGGGTAAACGTCAACAATACCTTTAGCGACTTTTCCACCTGCCAGTTCGGCAATCAATTGGGTCGCACGTTCTAGCGCCAGTACCGCATTTTCCGGGTCAGTCCCCCGCTCAAACCGGTAGGAGGCTTCCGTTCGCAAACCCAATTTCTTGGAAGTTTTACGAACAGATACGGGATTAAAATAAGCGGATTCAATCAACAAATCCGTGGAGCTTAACGATACTTCGCTATTAGCGCCACCCATCACACCCGCCAGCGCTACTGGTTTTCTCGCATCAGCGATAACAAGACGTTCCGGGTCCAAAACTCTTTTTTGATTATCCAAAGTAAACATGGTTTCACTGGAGACTGCGCGCCGTACAATAATTTGTCTGCCATCCAGACGTGTCAGGTCAAACGCATGTAAGGGATGTCCGTATTCCATCAAAACATAATTGGTAATATCCACCACGTTATTAATGGCTCTGATACCCACGGACTCCAGCCGATTCACCAACCATTCGGGGGATGGAGAAATCTTCACTCCCCGGATAACCCGCGCGGAATACCGCGGACATAAATCCGGCGCTTCAATTTTGATAGATGCGAGATTCAAGGCCAACTCATCTTCTTCATGGATTTTCACCTCAGGAAACTTTAGCGGTTGGTCTGCGATGACGGCGATTTCTCTAGCAATCCCAATGATACTTAAACAATCCGGGCGATTGGGTGTTACTTCAATTTCCAGAATCGCATCCCCGGAATCCCTTGGATTACTTTCGATAGATTTGACTTCCAATCCGGTATCGGTCAATTTTTTAGCCAAGGTTTTGGCAGACCAGGAAAAATCTACATAATCCTGCAACCATTTATAACCAACGAGCATATCTGAAAGAGTCCTTTAAAATAAAAAAAGATTTAAGGTCATCCTATCATATTCATTTTTCATTGACAAACAAGAATTGGCCTGAGTAAAACATTTTCATGTCGAACCTTTAGTTAAAATTCGTATATATTTATTGTCCGGAATGCCCGTTCCGACGGGGGAAAATAAATCAACAAGAAAAACCGATGAGAAAATGACCGTTATCAGTTCCAAAGGGATGAAAATAATAAATTATTTTTGTCCCTGGCCGGGCATGGTTTTTTTGGGAACACCTTTCAATTTTTTGGACCAATCCATGCGGTAATATTGACAGGCAGAGTATTCCACGATTAAGTCATTGTTAGGCTGAGTACAAAGACATAATCCACCGGAATTGGGCTGAGTAGCTTTCTCCGGATAATTCTTATAATAATAACAATCTGTCAAATTGCAGTGGATTGTACGCGGTGATTGAGACATAAAAATTGGTTAGTTATTGTTCCTCCGTATCAATTTTTTCGAGTACTTCTTCATTCACAAAGATAGGACAACGACTCCGCAGCGCCAGTGCAATCGCATCGCTTGGTCGTGAATCCACGATTAATTCTTTTCCGTCCGCAGTTTTGACAAAAAGTTTAGCATAGAAGGTGTCGGAACGTAATTCATCCACCAGCACCCGTTCCAGACTGCCCCCCAGGTGGGTCACAATATCCATCATCAGGTCATGGGAGAAAGGCCGGGGATTCGGTAGGTTGTTGACTTTGGTATAAATCGCATGAGCTTCAAATAGACCAATGACAATCGGCAATGTCCGTTCCCCGCTTTTTTCTTTCAAGACAATAATTTGCGGTTGGTGCCAATGCGATTCGTCAATCCGAATTTCGTATAATTCCATTTCCAACACAGTAACAATCCTCTCTTACCACAGTTTAGTATAGTGCGAAGATTGCGGTATTTCAAGTAATTACTTTGTGTAGATGGCATTGGGGTCGTATTGGCTGTCGTTGTAGTTGACCTTTTGACTGAGCCAGATATTGCCGAAAGAGACTGTGCCGTTGGAAGGGTCATAGAAAATATAATCGCCGTATCCGCCGTTGAAATAATCCTGGTCAGGACCTACGGAGGCTTGGCGCCAGGAGCCGAAATATCCTTGATAATTGGCCCAAGGAACCTGTGGATACAATTGTAGAAAGGTAGTGTCTTGAAGAATGTTGTCCATGTTTTGATAAGTGTAATATTGTTGTTCACCGGGGAGATTGGGATAGGGAGGAAAGACACCTTGCGCCTCCGGTAGATTGGTGGCGAACGGGTCAGGAATCCGGTTGGTACCGAGATAACTAATAGGGGTGGTCAAGGTAATTGGAGTTATCAAATAGCCTTCGTGATTGGGTGAAGACTGGTAATCATTAAGGGGATAGACGTTATAATCCACGGCATAGGATTCGATGGCGGTGGCAATTGCTTTCATATCCGCTTTGGCACGGGAGACTTTGGAACGAATTTGAGCTTCGAGAAAATTGGGGATGGCAATCGCCGCAAGAATGGCTATGATGGCAACGACAATAAGGAGTTCGATTAAAGTGAAACCAAGATTTGATTTATAATTTTTTCCGGTATTCGGCATACTTTCTTTTTGGAATAAGGAATTTCACCGAGAACCGGAATAGCGGTAAATTGTTGAATGATTTCCGCGACTGTTTTTTGCGCAACTGTACGACCCGGCTCAGTGTGATTGATTATTATACCAAAGACGGGGATATGACACCGTTGGGCATGAAATACGGTTAAGAGAGTATGATTGATAGTGCCGAGTGAACCGCGAGCGACAATGAGTAACGGGAGATTCATTTTTTGAGCCAAATCCGCCATGGTGACTTTAGTTGTAATGGGAACCAGTAGACCACCCGCACCTTCCACTAACAGAAAATTATGGGACTTTCTTAATTTTCGATAAGCGGAAAGGATTTTCGTAAATGAAATTGTGATTTTGGCACACCGGGCGGATAATAGGGGAGCGGCGGGGACGGAGAAACAGTATGGATTGATAATTGCTTTATTATCAATGACTTGTGTGGCTTCTATTAAACTTTCTGCATCCGCAGAAAATTTTCTTTCCCCGGTCGCTACGGGTTTCATGACACCGACATTAATACCCTGTTTAACCAATGCCTTTGCTAATCCACACACCACATAAGTTTTCCCGACATTCGTGTCCGTGCCGGTGATAAAGAGACCGTTATTTTTCATATCTCCCGCCGAGATGTTGGGCGAGGAATTTTTCGGCGTGGGTGTAAAATTTAATACGGTTTTCAGGTTTTGCGAAACCATGCCCTTCGTCAGGGAATAACATATATTCGTATTGAATTCCCTTTTTCTTCATAGCATCTACGATTTGCTCGGCTTCGGCTTGTTTCACGCGGGGGTCATTGGCACCTTGGGCAATAAGCATGGGGATCTTGATATTGTCTACTTTGAATAACGGGGAACGGGACTTCAAGAAATCGGCTTCGGTATCGGGGTTCCCGACACGTTTTTGAAAATTAGCGAGGAACGTTGACCAGTAGGGTGGAATGGATTTTATCAGTGTAATCAAATTGCTTGGCCCAACGATGTCTACCGCGCAACAGAATAAATCAGGTGTAAAGGTCGCACCCACCAGTGCAGCATATCCACCATAGGAACCGCCATAGATGGCGACTTTCTTAGGATCAGCATAACCTTGTTGAACTGCCCATTGAACAGCATCCACCAAATCGTTATGCATTTTCCCCGCCCATTCGCGGTCACCGGCATTGACAAAATTCTTGCCATATCCCGTGGACCCACGATAATTCACTTCCAAACAGACATACCCGCGATTCGCCAGCCATTGCGCTTCCGGATTATATCCCCAGTCGTCACGCGCCCAGGGACCGCCGTGCACATTGAGTACCATCGGCAGATTTTTATGTTCTTTTCCCGGAGGAAAAGTAATATATCCATGAATCGTCATCCCGTCGCGTGATGTAAAAGAAATGGGCTCAATTGGTGCGAGAGTATAATTCGCCAGGTCCGGTTGGTTAAAGAATAGAAACGTTCCTTTTTGGGTTTTGCGGTCATAGGAATAATAAGAGACCGGCCCTTTATCCAGCGTGAATCCAACCAGCCAGGTATTATCGGCATCATCCCGGTCAACAATACTAAAATCTCCCTCGTGCAATTTGCGAATTGCCGCAAAATCTTTTTTTACTTTATCGTCGAACGCGGTCCATTCATTGCGGGCACGGTAAAAGGAGACGGCTTCAATTTCATAGGTATCCGGATTAATCATTATTCCGCTGACATCATAGGTTGAATCTTCGGCAATCATCTCAAGCTTTCCTGTGGCGATATTCATCTTCACCAATCTGCCGGTATTGTAATTGCGGGAGTCTTTCATGTAAATGTATTTTCCATCTTCCGAAAAACTGACCGGGCCGCTGACCAGATTATCTTCCGGACCCCAGGTGACAATTTTCTTCCATTCCGTTGTATCGTTATCCCGAATCATGAAATCGTATCCGCCGTCTTCGGTGGCAACGAGACAACCGCGAACTTTTAATTTTGTGTCCGTGACCCAATCGGCGATATTACCAGGATTCTTGGCGATTAATTCCAAATCTCCGGTTTTCAAATCCATATGATATACATCATGCACTTTGGGATTTTCCTTGTTCATGGCAATGAGCAGGTCGTTGGGAAAATGTTTGTCCTGATCCACAATCTGCACCTGCACATCGTTATACGGTGTCAGGTCTTTGATATCGCCGGTTTGCAAATCGACCCAATACAACCGCCAATTTTCATTTCCGCCCAAGTCTTGCAGATACATAAGATGGACATTATCCTCCGCCCAGAAATAACGGCGGATTCCGCGATTGGTATCTTTGGTGACGGGCTTGTCATCGTCTTTGCCGATGGTTTTCACCCAGACATTGAGCACGTTATTGACGGGAGCCAGATAGGCCAACCGTTTGCCATCGGGTGAAATTCGTGGAGTAGCCTTGACGGGATTTCCGAACAGAATATTTCTGGGAATTAGTTTGGATATTGGTGTTGCGTTAGCAGACATAATTAATAAAATTCCTCCGAGTAAAAAATAAAATATTTTTTTCGACATAGATTAAGACCTCTCCTCTGACAATCTATCTTAGCAGAATCTATCGAGCAATATAAGTTTTGTATTTATAAAGCAAGGTGGTCTCTTGACTGGGACTCAGAGTTATATCCCAATTTATTTTGGAATTTTTATTTACTGATTTCAAACCTTCGGCAACCGTAGTTACTTTGGCATCGTTAATGACATCGAGTACGTCTCCTGTGACCTTTTTTTTGATTTCCACTTCCGCCTCTTTGGTTTTGTAATTCTTTAAATACAATTCCCCTTGAATGGTTACCAAATCATAATTGCGGCCATAAATGGAGATATTACGCTGACGGTCAATTTCAACTTCCTTATGGTCGGATTTAATATCCGTTGCCACGGTAAGTTTTAAATTGATTTTAGCGCCTTTGGGAGTATACGCCAGTTCGTCCTGTGCGAGAGGTTTTGTCCCGTTTACCGTGAATGCCGGGGCGGTGGTCCATGGGTAATTGGTGGAATTGGTCAATTTAATAGAATGCCAGATTTGATCTTTTTCCGGGTTCTCCCGTACGGAAGAGTTATAGCGTGGAGTTTCTTCTTGCAAAGTATCAGAGATGTTCCATTCATAGATATGTTGGTAATTGACAGTGTCTGAGAAGACAGGATAATAAGCCCTTTCCCCTTTTTTGAGACTGACTTCCTTCTTTTGATAAAGGAAAAGGTCTTCTTCCGCCGTACCTTGCAGATTCACCATGCTGGAATATCCAACACCTGAAGGAGAACTCATTTCACCTGCATAAGAATAATTTAAACTTTGCTGCATTACATTTGAAAAATTAGCGCCATAATTGGGCTGATTGGGATTGTTTAATGCCGAGATGAACTGGGTCAAGGTTTGATCCATAGACATGGGAGAAAGAATATCCGCGTATTTGAAATTAGGGAATCCAACCACAAAATAAAATTCCGCGTTTTCCACATCTTCCGCGTCATTGATAACCTCTGCTTTGAGAGAAATGCGAGCTTTCCCCGAATCATTAATATCCACTAGATAACTGGGTATCCAACTGATTCCCTTTTGTAAATAGGAAAGGCTGATTTGACCGGCCTTTTTGCGAGCGTTCAATTTTAATTTAAGTTTGCGGGTTTTTTCCTTCATGAGAAAAGTGGATAAATAACCCTTGGGGAACCAGACCTGTTGAATCAGGTTTTTGTTTAGGGCGACAATGGAACCCTGAGAGTCGAGCAACACCACCGAGGCGGCCAAAGGATTGATATTCGCAGGGTACCTGTAATCATAAGGAGAAGTTACTCCATCTGTTTTTTGTTCCCGATCTTCAGGTACATCTTTGAGTATACCTGAAATGGTTGTACCACTATATACAATACCAATATCTTTCCCAATATTTCCTTTCAATAATTCGTCCAAAGAAACCGCCGGAGTCTCCGTAAGAGAATCTTCTTTATATCCAATCACATCATCAACAGGATAATCTCCTTCCAATGAACCCAGCCAAAGTGAACCGAGACTTGCATGTGGAACATCTTCGACAACTTCCCAACCATTTTGGGGATTCACTTCACCGGATTTAACAAAAAAACCAAGACCATTTTTAAAAAGAGCCACGGAATGGGTCTTGGTCTTGATAACCGGGTATTGCTCTTTCACTTCCCCTTGAACCCATGAAAAGATAAAGATTTGAATTAAACTAAAAATGAAAAAAACAGAAATACTTTTGGGAAGATTAAAATTGAACATAGTCCCTTTCCTCCTTTTCGTAATTCTCCAAAAGTAAACGGAGATTATGGTTGAGATTATACCAGTTTTAAGAATCTCCCGTTGACAAATTAACAATTATTTTTGCAAACCGGGTTGGAAATTCCGGTAGGTCATAAGCCCACCGGATAAATTTTTGACCCGAAACCCGTTTTGTTGAAGTGTCCGGGTGGCATAATAGGACCGCTGGCCAACACCGCAATGGATCCAGATTTCTTTGTCTTTGGGGAGTTCGTTTAACCGTTCACGAAGTTCATGCAGGGGAATATTGATAGCACTCTCCAAGTGACCGGAATTGTATTCTGCCGGATCACGTACATCCAAAACGAATTTATCTGGCTGGGCAATATCTTCCCAATGGGCAAGGGCAACATCTCCTCTCAAGACATTGGCAGCGATCATTCCAGCGACATTGACAGGGTCTTTGGCGGCGCCAAATTGGGGTGCATAACACAACTCTGCTTCTTCCAAATCAAAGACGGTGGAGTTTTTTTGAATCGCCATAGCGATTATATCAATCCGTTTTTCGATTCCTTTCTCACCCACGGCTTGCGCGCCTAGAATTTTTCCATCTTTGAGAGAGAAAATAAGTTTTAAATCAATCGGTTTGGCGCCGGGATAATAATTGGCATGATGTCCGGGATGCAGATATATTTTGTCGTAATCGGTGACGCCTGACCGCTTGAGATTTTTTTCAGTGGCACCGGTAGTTGCAATCGTCTTATCGAATATTTTCACCACGGCAGTACCTTGTGTCCCGCGGAAAGTGGGTGATGGTGTTGTTGATTTCATTCCTGTTGATCTCTGAACAATACTTGCGGCTGATATTCTACCCTGCCGATTAGCGGGACCTGCCAGCGGAATCAATGTCCAGTTTCCGGTGATATAATCTTTTACTTCCACGACATCGCCAATTGCCCAGATACCGGGATCGCTGGATTGCATATATTCATCGACGCGGATTCCACCAAAAGAGCCGAGTTCCAAACCCGCAGATTTTGCCAACGAGGATTCCGGACGCACTCCAATACACAAAATCACCAAATCGGTGTCCAAAGATTTACCGGATTTTAATTGAACAGACAAGTTTCCATTCTTGTTTTTTTCAAATCCTGTAACCGTATTATTTAAATGAAGCGTGATACCTTTAGAATTCAAATACTCGTGAACCTGAGTCATCATTTCGAAATCCATATTCGGCAAAAGCTGGGGTTGCATCTCCACGATAGAAACCTTAATTCCTCTCTCCACCAAATTTTCGGCCATTTCCATTCCGATAAATCCACCGCCGATAATAACGGCAGTTTTCACCTTTTTTTCTTCAATCCAATTGCGTATATGTCGGGAATCAGGGATAGTACGGAGGACAAAAATACCCGGTAAATCTATTCCCGGAAGAGGAGGCCGGATAGGGGAGGCTCCCGGAGAAAGAACCAGAGCATCGTATTTTTCTTTATACACATTGCCGGTTTTCAAATCTTTGATTTCAATTTCTTGATTGTTACGGTCAATCGTTAGGACATCAGATTCTACACGCACTTCGATGTTGAAACGTTGTTTAAATAGTTCAGTGGTCGCAACCAATAATTTGGATTCGTCTTGAATCACATTTCCCACATAATAGGGTAATCCGCAATTGGCAAAGGAAACATAGGGTCCCCGGTCAAAGATGATGATTTCAATTTCTTCGGATAAACGGCGGGCACGGGCGGCACAGGAGGCACCTCCGGCAACCCCGCCAATGATTAGTAAACGTTTAGGCATAATTTACTCCCAGAGTTGGATAAGATAATATATCTATTTTACAGGCAAACTATAAATTGTGGAAGATAGGGTATTAGACTGATACTTGGGAAACCTTTACATTTCAAAAAAGCGGATAACAAATTTCTTCCTGGAACTTCCATCCGCAATTGCACGATAAGCACTGAGTGCCTCATTGATTGAAACTATCTCCACGGGTGAGGGAGAAAAGATTCTTTGTTTGAAACCGGGGAGAAGACCCTTTAATATTTCCGCCGATTCACTGAGAGAGAATTCTAAAGTATCCAAACCCATGAGATGCCCTTCTTTGTGGTAAAAATCCGCCAGGTTAAAAGTCACGCGAGGATTGCCAGAAGAGGCGATGGCGATTTGTCTGCCACGCTGGGCGAGAGATTGAAGACAAGCATCAAACAACTCTCCCCCCACGACATCCAAGATGAGGTTCGCGCCTTTGCCGCCGGTCAATTTCTTCACTGAATCCGGCAGAGAGCCAGATTCAAGATTAATCCATTCCACAAATGTAAGATCGTTTCGCGTTTCTAAGTCTTTTTGTGACCGTACAGTCCCTAAAACCCGCGCTCCCTTCCATGCGGCGATTTTTGCGGCGGCAGACCCAACAGCTCCCGTTGTCCCTGTCACCAAGACAATTTCTCCGCTCTGCACCGCGCCCCTCTTGACGATGGCAGCGAAGGCGGTGAAATAAACCAGACCCATGGAAGTCGCTTGTTCGTAGCCAAGCTCCGGTGGCATTTCCACGAGTCCTTCCACAGGAACTGTCATAAATTCGGCATGGCTTCCGTCTCTTCCAAAACCGAGGTCTCCTCCGGTTCCAAAGACAGATTTATTATACCAGGGAGAATCCTCGGAGACCACGCGTCCGGCAAAATCGCGACCTGGAATCCGTGGCGGTTTGGTTCCTTGCCTTATTCCGAGGACATTCTTCACATCAATGGGATTGATGGCGGCGGCATAAACTTTTAAAAGAACCTCATCTGTTTTTGGAACGGGCATGGGTAATTCTTCAACTTTCAGGTTATCCAATGAGCCTATGTTCCGAAATATAAGACCTTTCATTATTTTCTCCGATAACCGTTCTTAGATTGTAATTATATCAACTTTATCACTAATGCCGCTCAACCTCGCATTATTCCCGTTTGTTGACAAAAACGTGATACGTGACAGCATCCCAGGCATTGTGAATGCCAATGAAGAGCAGCATTAGTACTGCAGATCCAACGACAAAAAGTGTAAAATGCGTATGGGAGGAAGCGGTGAATACCGAGACTGTAAGCATTGCATACGCCACTAAAGGCATCACAACATGAAACAACCAATCCTCGAATTCTGGTTTATACGTGATTTGCACTCTCATGCGCCGAGCTACAATTACCATGTACGCTACTCCACAGAGACCCACCAAGCCCAAAAGGATTGCGGGAGTGGTGATTCCGTTCCATGGAGCGCTTACAATCGCTGACAGCAACATTACGACTCCGAAATGAACGATCGTTGGCGTCGTAAAGGCGGCACTAGCTTCTGCCGCACGCAGAGGAGGTCTTTCGGCAATGAGTGTTACAACGACGAACTGCAGTCCAATCAGGGCACCGGCAGATGAGCCGACGATTACGTAGAAGTTTTCCCATCCGTTGAATGCTGTCATGTCATCAATTAATCTCCTTCGCTATCATACCTTCAGCGATGCCATATCAATCACAAAACGATATTTCACATCACTTTTCAGCATTCGTTCATAGGCTTCATTGATATACTGAATGTTAATCACTTCGATATCTGAAATGATACCATGCTTACCACAGAAATCAAGCATTTCCTGGGTTTCGGCAATGCCACCAATGACAGAGCCTGCCACGGATTTACGTCCCAAAATTAATGGAACGGTGTTCAATACCGGCTCCAAACCACCAAGAAATCCGACCAGCACCAGTGTGCCGTTGAGCGATAACGTCGGCAAATACGGATTGAGGTCATGGATATTGGGTACCGTATCAATAATCAGCTCAAATTTACCTTTTACAGCTTCCATGTGCTTTTTGTCGGTGGAGAATACTATGTTGTCAGCGCCCAGACGACGCGCATCCTACACTTTGCCCGATGATCGAGTAAATAATGTGACATTAGCGTCCAGCGCTTTCGCCAGTTTCAGCGCCATATGACCTAGACCCCCCAGACCAATAACCGCTACATTACTGCCTTTCCCTACTTTCCAATGACGCAGTGGTGACCAGGTAGTAATTCCGGCGCACAGTAACGGCGCAGCTCCTTTGAGATCCAACCCATCAGGTATTTTCAATACAAATTTATCCGAAACCACGATTTTCTCTGAATAACCGCCGTAGGTGGGCATTTGGTCATGACGATCAGTATCGTTGTAGGTCAGTGTCGAATGTTCCTCGCAATACTGTTCCAGTCCTTTCTTGCAAGCCGCACAATGCTGACAGGAATCAACCATACAACCGACACCAACAGGGTCTCCTGTTTTGAATCGTGTGACATCCTTTCCAACGCTTACCACGCGTCCGATTATTTCATGTCCGGGCACCATCGGGTAAATACTGTTACCCCAGTCATTGCGTGCCTGATGTAAATCCGAGTGGCATACACCACAAAAGAGAATTTGAATAACCACATCATTCGCACGCGGTTCGCGACGCACAAAGCGATGCGGAGCTAAATCGTCCTTGGCGGACTGTGTTGCATAACCAAGTATATTCATTGTCATCGTTTACTCCTTTCTTGATTAATGAATTTTATTCTCACTCAAGTGTGTCATCCGGTTTTGCTGTTCAGCGGCCGGTCAATTGCTCCAGCTTTTCCGGATACCGGGCACCCTGCACGGTAATCTTTGAGGCGGCGCTTTCAATATTCTGAAGGTCATTGGGTGTGAGTTCGACTTCAACGGCACCAATATTCTCGTCCAGACGGTGCAATTTCGTTGTGCCTGGGATTGGAATAATCCACGGCTTCTGCGCGAGCAACCAAGCGAGCGCTATCTGAGAAGGTGTCGCTTTCTTCTGTTCTGCGATCTTGCCAAGCAGATCAATCAGTGCCTGATTCGCTTTGAGCGCCTCCGGCGTGAAACGCGGGAGAGTGCTGCGAAAATCAGAACTGTCGAACTTTACGTTTTCGTCAATCTTGCCCGTGAGAAAACCCTTGCCCAGAGGGCTATATGGAACAAATCCAATTCCGAGTTCTTCGAGTATCGGTATGACTTCCGCTTCGGGTTTTCTCCACCATAGCGAATATTCACTTTGAACTGCGGTGACCGGTTGTACAGCATGTGCGCGACGAATCGTCTTTGCTGCCGCTTCAGAAAGTCCGAAATGTTTCACCTTGCCTTCTTGAATCAGGCTTTTCACGGCTCCTGCCACGTCTTCGATGGGCACGTTGAGGTCAACGCGATGCTGATAGAGCAAGTCAATTGTCTCGACTTTGAGCCGTTTGAGCGATCCTTCGACAGCCTGCTTTATGTGTTCTGGCTGACTGTTCAGCCCCGCCGCACCCGGTCGTTTATCGCTACCACTGAGGTCGAACCCGAATTTGGTGGCGATCACCACTTTCCCACGAAACGGAGCGAGGGCTTCGCCAACGAGTTTTTCGTTCGTAAACGGACCATAGACCTCTGCTGTATCGAAAAATGTTATACCACGTTCCACGGCTGACCGAATAAGCGCGGTCATCTCCTGCTTATCTTTGGGTGGACCATAAGAAAAACTCATTCCCATACAGCCCAACCCGAGAGCCGAAACTTCCAAACCGCTTTTTCCTAATTTACGCTTTTGCATTGTTTCTCCTTTCACCTATTTATTACTTTGTTGGTAATTCTATTATACTTCTGAAAGAACATATGAATCGGGTTTGTTCACTCCTAGATTTTCACGGATATACTTTTCAGGAGATTCGATAATTTTAGTAATCAATGTTGCCAGGCTTTTACGGGAAATCACCGAGCCTTTCTCCGGTTCGCCTTTTCTGGTTATTTCATAATCCACTTCATCTGTATTGGTGTACCATGTGGGTCTTAAAATTGTGTATTCCAGGTCTGATGCTTCGATTACGTCAGCCGCTTTCCGGTAAGGCTTTAAAACGGGTTTTAAAGGAACGTCATAGATACCGATTGAAGTGATAAAGACGAGTTTTTTAACCCCTGTTTCTTCCATAGCTTTGACAATGTTTTTTGCCATTTGTTTCAGGTCTCCCGCAAGATTCGCATACACAATATCCTGACCTTTCATTGCCTCTTTCAACGTATTCATATCCAAAACATCACCTTCTACAATGCGACATTTGGAAACATCCTTGTTTCTTAATCTGCGTGTAGTACGCAGGAATAATGTCAGATTTATATTATTTTCTTTCTGCAAAAGATCAATAACTATTTGGGCAATACTTCCGCTTGCGCCTAATATTAATACATTTTTCATTTTATATTTTACTCCAGTATAACTTCATTTAAACATCTGATTGCATTCAATGTTCTTGGGTATCCCACATAAGGCAACAATTGTGTCATAACACTCAGTAATGTTTTTCTATCGTTGCCAACATTCACATTGCCCTGAATATGACCTTTAATTTGAGGTTCCGTTCCACCCAATGCGATTAGCATGGAAAGCGTTAAGAGTTCTCTCGTTTTTATATCCAGTCCTTTTCTGGTATAGAAATCACCAAAACAATTGGCTGACAAGTATTTCTGAATGTGAATTTGATCCTCGGGGGAATCTTTATACATTTTATCAATCATTTCTCCGAAGATTTCTTTTTGCACTTTTAATCCCTTTTCATAGCGTGTTTCAGGTGTTGTTGTGGATTGAGGGTCTAGTGGCACTTTTATTCCTCTGTTTTGCAATATTTCATTGGTGGCATGGATAAAATCCAGAACCTTTGCAATCCCGACATACGGTACTGACTGGTAAAGGATTTCCTTAATTTCAATAGGGGTTACACCCACATTAAGCGCTCCGCCTAGCATAACTTTGTATTCGCTTAACGCCTGACTTGCAATGGTGGATGCCACGATCGTCATTACCCTTGTTTTGGTATTCAAATTTCCATAACCAATTACTTCATCAAAGGCAAAGTTGTCAAATACTTCGATAAGCTCGGGGTCTGTGATTTGAAGGGTTGATTTATAATTGGGAAACAGTTCTTCGTGGTTTCTGATAGCCGCTTCGGTCAGATTTACTTTCTTGGGCTTTGGATTTGCAGGTTGACAACTGAAATATTCTTCATCGGTTACCGGCGATAACCATTCCACAGCCCCTTGCTTCGTATTATTGGTAATAGCGATATGGGTTAAACTGCAGTCTTGCGCAGCGCCATGCCAGTGTTCGACATGAGACGGGATAATTACTACATCACCTTTAGTAATTAGTCTAGCGGGCTTACCTTTTTCCTGATAATAGCCTTTGCCACCGGTAACGAGCAGGATTTGTCCAGCCGGATGTTTATGCCAGTGGTTTCTGCAACCCGGCTCAAATATGACATTACCTACTGCATAGTTTCCCGTTTCATCCTGCGGAACTAAAATAGTCAACCATGCTGTGCCGGTAAAATAGTCCGGCGAAACTTTTTCACCTTTGGGAAAAATCGTGTTCTGGTTTTCTAATACATTCATAATTACTCTCTTTCTTAAAGTCCCGTTCTTTTTTCTAATTCTTCCGGATAGCGGTCACCGACTACTTTAATTTTATCAAGTGCGGAGTTAATATCGCTTAATTCCCGGGTAGTCAGGGTAATATTAGCAGCACCAATGTTTTCTTCCAGACGGTTCAGTTTGGTAGTGCCCGGAATGGGCACGATCCACGGTTTCTGAGCGAGAATCCATGCAATGGCAATTTTGGCAGGTGTAGCATTTTTTTGTTCCGCTACTTTTTTAAGTAAATCCACTAAAGCCTCATTCGCTTCGAGCGCTTTTGGAGTAAAGCGAGGAACGATGCTGCGGAAATCCGACTTGCTGAATTTAGATTCCTTGTTAAAGCTTCCCGTAAGAAAACCTTTCCCCAAAGGGCTGAACGGCACAAACCCTATGCCAAGTTCTTCAAGTGTGGGCAACAATTCTTCTTCAGGCCGCCTCCACCAGAGAGAATATTCACTTTCCACAGCGGTAACCGGCTGTACAACGTGCGCACGGCGAATAGTCTTAACCCCTGCTTCCGAAAGTCCCCAATGTTTGATTTTACCTTCCCGAATCAATTCTTTTATAGTACCGGCTACATCCTCGATCATAACATTGGTGTCTACACGATGTTGATAATACAAATCTATGACGTCTGTCTTCAGACGTTTCAGCGAACCTTCTACAGATTTCCGAATCTGCTCTGGGTGGCTATCCTGCACCTGTTTTCCATCCTGTATTTTAATACCGAATTTGGTGGCAATCACCACTTGGTTACGGTAAGGCGCCAAAGCCTCGCCCAGCAATTCTTCATTCGTATAGGGACCATACATTTCTGCGGTATCAAAAAATGTAACACCGCGTTCCACAGCGGCATGAAGCAAAGAGACCATCTCTTTTTTTTCGGGTATTTCCCCATACGCATAACTCATACCCATACAACCCAATCCGAGAGCCGATACTTCCAAGCCACTTTTTCCTAATTTACGTTTTTGCATTTGTTTCTCCTTTCGCTCATTTATCAATTTCGATAATTCTATTGTACTCCTGGAAGAACAAAGGATGATAGACCAATCCTATTCATTTCTTGCCTAATCGTCCGCTATCTCCGATAAATGGGTTGCTCTGTGATATAGTGTTTGGTAATACTAGATAGGAGAAATCAATGCGTAAACATTCAAATAAAAAGATATTTGAAGACAGCAGCATGGAATTTGCGCTCAAAGCATTGAAAAAAAGCATTGCCCGATGGACTGAGAAAGGCGACCAGCCCATGACCGCTATCCCGGGATTGTCACTTTCCCGGCGGGACGAACCTTCCCAACCGATCAGCCACATGTATGAGCCCATTATTTGCTTGATAGCACAAGGAACCAAACACGTGCTGCTCGGAGACGACACGTATGTGTTTGACGCGCGCCATTTTTTGATTGCATCCTTGAACCTTCCCACGGTGGTGCAGATTATTAAAGCGAGCCGGGAGAAGCCTTATTTGAGTCTACGATTGAAACTTGACCAGCGCGAGATTTCACAGCTCATGATAGACAGTAATCTTCCCCCACCGCGCGCACAGCAATCAAGCCGTGGAATGGCGATTGGTGAAGTCACGTTGCCACTGCTCACCACCTTTCAACGGTTGATCGACTTGCTTGATGAGCCAAAAGATATCCCGATCCTTGCGCCGATTATCCAACGTGAAATATTGTACCGTTTACTGGTGGGTGATCAAGGTGCACGTCTGCGACAGATGGCATCGGCGGGAAGTCAGAGTCACCTGATAGCACGGGCAATTGATTGGTTGAAAGGCAACTACTCCCAACCTCTTCGTATCGACAACCTCGCGGCTCAAGTGCATATGAGTAAATCAACTTTCCACCATCATTTCCGATCGCTGACGGCCATGAGCCCGCTACAATACCAAAAATGGTTGCGTCTGAATGAAGCTCGGAGGTTGATGCTCACCGAACGTATGGATGCAACAACCTCTGCGTTTAAGGTCGGCTATGAAAGCCCTTCCCAATTCAGCCGTGAGTACAGCCGTCTGTTTGGCAATTCGCCCTTACGCGACATCACGAATTTGCGTCAAATAGCGACTATGGAAAGTGTCTAAATCTCTATCCAATTTGGCTAGTTAAGGTTTCGCCTTCGGACTCAAAAAAGTCCCTTGCTGTAATTCTTCAAACGCATGCTGGAGTTGCTCTTGTGTATTCATCACAATCGGACCGTACCATGCTACTGGTTCTTTCAGAGGTCTCCCCGACACAAGAAGAAACCGAATTCCCTCTTCTCCCGCTTGCACGGAAACCTCGTCACCTGTATCAAAAAGAATGAGAGAACGATTGTCCGCTTCAACGGGTGGATTCATATCCAACCATCCGACACTCTCGGTCGGTACGGCGAGAGGTTTAGATGCATTGCAGAATTTTCCTGAGCCAGCGAATACATATGCAAAGGCATGACTTTTGGTTTCAACCGGCAGAGTTTTTCTCATGCCCGGCGGCACCGAAACATCAATATAAACAGGGTCGGCGGCAATCCCTTCTACGTGACCCTTCTTTCCCCAAAATTTTCCGCAGATAATGCGGGCTTTCGTTCCGTCGTCTTCCGTGGTCTCCGGTATATCAGCAGATTTTACTTCTTGATAACGCGGCTCTGTCATCTTAAGTGCTGCCGGAAGGTTTGCCCATAATTGGAACCCGTGCATTCGACCTAGCTTGTCGCCCTTGGGCATTTCCTGATGAATAATGCCGCGTCCCGCTGTCATCCATTGAATATCGCCGGATGAAATAGCGCCGTGGTTACCCATGCTGTCGCCGTGTTCCACAGTTCCAGCAAGAACATAAGTAATCGTCTCAATACCCCGATGGGGGTGCCATGGAAAACCGGGTAGATAATCTTCGGGAAAATCGTTACGAAAATCATCCAATAAAAGAAATGGATCAAAATCGGATGTATTCCCAAATCCAAATGCCCGGCGTAGATGTACTCCTGCGCCTTCAAGAGTCGGTTTTGCTTTGATGAGTCGTTTGACCGGTCGTAATGACATAGAAATCCTTTCTTATCTGGATTTTTTCCTCGCAATATTCAAATTACAACAGGTTTATGAAAATTGTCAAGCAAACTCAATAAGGTATTCTTCAGAGACTAAACGAAATAGCTGAAACCCATTTGCCCATAGTTTTAACGCCTTATTAGCCCTATGTACTTTTTTCCTTTTAAGCGCTTTACGAATCTATAGTCGTATCAAGGATTGAAAGGCGCATGGCGCATGGCCACTACACAGACAACAATTGCGACCGCAAGCACAGGCGCGGTGATGAGCGCGAGTCGGCGCTTCCCGGGTGAAGTCGAGATGTTATTTAGCGCGTGGAGCGCCCAAGAGACAACAACTAACATTGACATTATCAGGACGAAGTAGCCGGGTGCATCTTGACCAATCCTCCCGCTTTTGATCAAATTGGTGATCATGTCTATCACCGTGGGAATTCCAACAACCACAAGGAGAATGAGACTTAGCATTCCCTCACATCGCATAACCCATATCAAGAGTGCGAATATGATCACCCAGATAACCATCAGACCCAGATCCAAAATCCCCTGGGAGGGACCACCCAAAATGAAGGTCCCGGCGAAGAGCATCGCTGCGACGCTCATAAGCCGCCAAGCCCAGCGAGCGATACCGGCGAGAATTCCAAGTGCTATCCCAAGAACGCCGCGAGGTACCGTCGGTACAATCTCGTCAGCTTTTTTAACATTTTCCGAAACTTTTTCTCTCCGACCCAGGAATGCTGCATTCAATAACAGTCCGATAGAAAATGCGGTTAGACAGATATGGATAAGGGATATAAGGGGGGGAAAGAAGGCGTGGTGAATTTTGCTTGCAACACTCATCGCCACAGGTGTGAGAAATGGGATGAACAGACCTACGGCACAGGCAATCACAACCATCCTCGAAACCTGTGGGTGGTTGCGCCATCGTACAATAGCAAAGACCAAACCCACAATCCATACAACCAACACCGGGAGTGCAATTGCCAACTCTCTAGAATTTACAATGGCATCCATAGTATAACCTCCTGACGATTTATTATATGTATTTACCGACAGGATATAACTTTATTGGAATGTTGTCAAGCATTTCATTTTATAAATCTTGGCATGATGGAAGCGCTGGTTTGAATACCAAAGATGCCTTGTTTGTTGAGTTGGACAGTGTCATATTCCGTCTTTCGCCATTGATAACCATAGGCTATATTCAGCGGTAACGTCCACCATAATTGAACCGATGACCGGAATAACCTTTTTGCTATACTTGAAAGAGAATAAAAACGTTTATTCGCATAACGAAATCCCGCTAATAATTCCGTCTCGCTCATTTGTTTGGGTTGAAAAACTACATGGTCACGACTATTATATTGCCGCCAATCTCGTGATAATATTCGTCCTTCAGTGTCCAGCCTCCGAAACAACGGCGTGCCGGGAAAGGGTGTCAGAATATTGAAGGTGGCATTCTGAACTCCTGCTTGCTCTAAAAAATCAAGAGTGCCCTTAAATATTTCCGGCGTATCATGATCAAATCCAAAAACAATCCCAGCTTGTACGGCAATCCCATGCGAATGGATGCGTTCAATAATCTCGGAATACTCCTCCACCCGATTAAATCCCTTGTTCACTTCTGCCATGCTTTGCTGGGAGATTGACTCCAACCCCAAAAACAACTGCTTGCATCCGCTTTGTGCTGCCACCTCCAAGAATTCGTCATCCCGACCCGCATGAATACTCGCCTGACTGCTCCACCATTTCTGATAGGGAGCGATGGCGCGAAATAATCCCTTAGCATACTCCATATCCCCGGCTATGTTGTCATCCCAAAAGATAATGACTTTCCCTTTGAAAGAGGCATATTCTGTCGCAACTTCCTCGATTGGCCGCTTACGAAATTTATGGCGATACATCACAGCAACCGTACAGAAGTCACATTGGCTTGGACAACCCCGGGTCGCAAAAAGGACCCCTGCAGTATGGTCGTTTCGATGATAGAACTCTTTGCGCGCCATTGGAACATCCTTTAGAGTCGGCACTTCTGTTTGTTGATAAATCCGTTGATAAGTCCCCGCTTCAAAACTTTTCAAAAACTCTTCCATAACCCTTCTGCTTCTCCGATAAATATCACATCCGCATTTTGAGCGGCTTCTTCAGGCAACAAAGTGACATGCGGGCCGCCCATCACGACACATATTCCCCGTGACCTAAATTGCTTGGCTATGTCATAAGCATGATACGCACTGGGCGTATGAAACGTAATTCCCACCACATCGGCATCTATGTCCCAATCAATTACTTCGGCTTCTTCATCCACGTGAACCACATCCCAACCCATAGGAATTTGCGCGGCCAAATAAGGCATGGTAATCTGCTGAAAATTGAGCACTCGTGCCCGCCTCACTCTCCGTATTTCTGGTGATGAAGCGGTTATCAAGAGAAGCTTTGGCATAACTATTTCCAGTAACTCAATTCCAATTTAGAGCCGTCCAACAACAATCTGGAGTACCGTTTGCTAGAGCGTATTGTTGCCGTTTCTTTTCTTATACTCATTCAGTAAATCGGTAATCAAAACACCATCAATGGTCATTCCTTGGATGTTGCAATCGATGATCTTGACATTCGACATATCTACCTTGATGAAGGTGCTTTCGCACAGCATGGCTTCCTCAAATATAACAGGTCTCTGGCGTGCTTGATTGCCGTTTTTGTCCGGGGGTGGGCCGATATGCTTGAACGTCGCGCCACCTATCTGGACCGCCGAAACCTGTATGTCGCTAAGATTAATGTTATGAAATCTTGTTTTACTCAGGTTCACATCGTCGAAATCAGCTCCGGATAGATTCACATTGTGAAACTTGGAGCCTGAAATGTCTGCATTCTCAGCGAGGTGTTTTCCGCATTTGATTGTTGATTCCATTTGTTTCATCCTTTCATTTTTAATTAACATTTATTTATACATTCTACTTTCACTGTCATGATATGAATTTATAAATAGATTGTCAAGCTGTTTTGATATACGAATCCTTAGGTGAGATTTTATTCATAATAGGTTCGAGATAGAGGAAAGTGGTTCAAGAAAATAGTTTTTATTAAGTTAATGCTGCATTGGTCAGCGTCATTAGTTTCATTAGTAATTCTTAAGCATGATAGACACCTTACTATTATTCACCTGTAACCTGCACCGCCCTCCAATCGGCAAGGTGAGAATGGGCGTCGTGTGACCGAAGTCACAGTTGGCGACTACTGGCAGATGATTTAACACAGGGATCTCACTGATCAACTCGGTGAGTTTTTTAGGAGTCACGCCTCCACTCCGACCAAAACGACCAATAACAATACCTCTAACTTTTCCGAAACCCGGCTGATAGGAGAGTGCGCGTAGACCACTATCCAATCCCATCAAAGTGGGCTTGCCTTCGGCTGGGTGCTCCAAAAAAAGGATGGACTCGTCTAAAGGGGGAAAATAGGCTGACCCTTGCAGCATATTCAAGCACCAATAACTCCCTCCAACAATCGTGCCTTCTGCCTCTCCCGGTTGAATCGGCCAAAAGCCTTCATTGAGATAAAAGGTGCGGTTTACCTGATCTTTTTGCCAGGCATCATCACTCCACCTGTCTGCCGGCTGCAGGTCAATAGGGGAGTTTCCAAAAAGACAGTTCCGAAAATTCTGTATTGTGTACTCTGCCCCTGTACGCATCATGAAACTGGTGAAATTCGGTCCATAATACGTCGTGACACCGGCACGGGCATAAATTGCATTGCATAGATAAGAGATGTCCGAGTAACCGCAGATAATCTTGGGATGCCGGGTTATGAGGTCGTAATCTAAGCCGTCTAGTATTTGGATGGCTCCAATTCCGCCCACAACGGCCAAAATCGCTTTTACCGAGGGATTGGTTAGGGCTTCGTGGAAATCCTCCAACCGGTGTTGGGGTGAGGCGGTCAGATGCGCATTGCACTCGTTCACATGCCGTCCGAAACTGACTCTCAATCCCAGCGACTCCAGCCTACCCGTTGCAAACTCAATATCCTGCTGAGTAAAACCACCGGGTTGTGTTACGCCTCCGATAGACCGGGAGAGTGCTAGCACCCGAATCTCATCGCCCGCAACTAATTTTGGAGGAATGCGCATCATTCTACTCTGCTAAATATTTATTATACATATATTCTACTTTCACTAGCATGATATGAATTTATAAATAGGTTGTCAAGTTCCCATATTGAATTATGCAACATTGAATAATTTTGCCTTTGTCGTTTGACTTCTAAAGGGTCAAGTGCTATTTTATTCTATCGCCACTTATTACTTTCATGGTAGGTATTAGTCAGGAGACATAGTATCGAGATTATGAACGGACCAAAAAATATGATGATGGACATTTGTAAGGAAACAGACAGCTTCGGCGAAATAGATATTGTCGACAATAGGTGGGGACTACACTTATGACAGTCCTTGAATTAATGAACCCCAAGGTTATCACCGTCGGGATCAAAACACCGCTACGCGAAATTTTACAGCTTATGCTCCGCTATAATCTGAATGATATTCTGATCGTAGACAGTGAGCAGAGACTTGCAGGTATTGTCACCTATTCTGATCTAAGTCGCAAATTGCTCCCAACTCAGAAAGATTTAATGGAAAATGAAGAGTACATTACAACTCCTCAGTTGATGGAAGATCGCTTTAGAAACATCACCAGTGTTCCAGTTGACGAGGTTATGATTAGAAATGTCATCACCGTATCCCCCGATCTTGAGGCGCTCAAGGCTGGGGCAACAATGACTGCCCACCATTTAAAGCAATTACCGGTTGTCCGAAACCATAAGGTACTGGGAATGATTAGCCATAGAGACATTGGTTGGGGCTTGATGATGCAATATGCTGGATGTATGAAGGATTGAAGCTAGAACGCCTGTAAAGGCTGCTATAGACGCGATTGATGATTGCATACCCATTAAAACCGTTCTTCATGTTTCTGTACATTATCAGGTTCACATGGCTTTTCGCTAGACGCGAAAATATATGTTAAAATTCAATCACCCATGAAATATAACGCATTGGTAAGGTTGGAGCGCAATGTTCACCGGTCAGGTGAAATCATCAATGTACTGGCAAAGTATGGTCTGGCCGATTGGGTCAAGGGTCTGAATTACTCGTGGATTCAGGATCGAATACAAAGTATTGACGGACAGCATATCCCCAACCTTAAAATCGAAGAGCGCGTGCGCCTGGCATTCACCGAACTCGGCACCACCTTCATCAAGCTTGGTCAAGTATTGGGCACGCGGCCCGATCTCGTTGGTCCTGAAATTGCCCAGGAACTGGCTCACCTGCAAACCGCCGCTCCGGCGGATCCTCCAGACATGGTTCGGGCTACGATTGAAGCTGAGTTTAGCAAACCGCTAAATGTGTTGTTTGCTCAATTTGAAGATGTGCCATTAGCCTCAGCCTCCATCGCCCAAGTACATCTTGCCCGGCTCCACTCTGGCGAGCAAATCGTCGTCAAAGTCCAGCACGCCGGCATTGCGGACAAGGTCCTGCCCGATCTCGATATCCTCGCCGACTTGGCCGAGTTGGCGGAAAAGCACGCTTCCCAGATTCGTCGCTATCAGCCTATTGCGATCGTACGGCAGTTTCGCCGCACCCTCCTGCGCGAACTGGATTTCACTTTTGAACGCCGCAATCTTGAGGAATTCGCGGAACATTTCGCTCAGGACGACACCGTCCATTTCCCTTACGCCTACGCACAGTTCTCGACGCGCCGTGTTCTGACCATGGAACGGCTGGTGGGCATCCTTGGCACTGAATCCGAGGCGCTCGCCGCATCAGGTGTTGATCTCAATGAATTTGCGCGCTGCGGTGCCAATATGTATCTTCGGATGATTTTCCGCGATGCGTTCTACCATGCCGACCCGCATCCCGGCAACCTGATGCTCTTGGACGGTGGTGTGGTCGGGGTTCTCGACTGTGGTATGGTTGGCCGGCTCGATGAAGAATTAGCGGAAGGTTTAGATGAATTGCTTATAGCTATCGTGAACCACAACTCGGTGGACTTGGGGGAAATTATTCTTCGCCTTGAATCTGCACCGCCCGGCATACCCCGCGACCAATTGCGTGCAGACCTTACTGATTTCATCGCCGACTACGTGGGCCAATCCATCCAAGACCTGAATCTAGCCAGTGCATTGAGCAGCCTGTTTGAAATCATCCGGCGATATAACATTACCTTACCACCTGCCCTTTCGCTGCTTCTGCGTACGCTGGTCGAGTTGGAGGGAACCGCTCAACGTTTGAGTCCGGAATTTAGTCTTGCTGAAGTGTTCCAACCGTTTTATACTACGATGGTCCACCGTCGTCTTTCGATCCGGGGTATCCTTGGCAGGTTCCAGCATACTTACCGTGATTGGGAGCGGCTGGTACAGACTTTGCCGCGCGACTTAAGCGACGTTCTCAAGCGTGTTCGCGATGGCACCTTCTCCGTCCATTTTGACATCCGTCATATAGACCCGGTAATCAACCGCTTGGTGCTCGGGGTGATGACCGCTGCACTGTTTATCAGCTCTGCTCTCCTCTGGAGCATGAAAGCACCGCCTTTAATCGCGGGCGTTTCAGTTTTTGGTTGTGCCGGTTACCTAATAGCGATTTATCTTGGTTGGCGCTTACTGCGTGCTATCAAAAAGTCCGGTGACATCAATTCGAAAAAATAGAAATATTACCGCCCTTTCGGGTTTGAACAACATTGCAGTTACGAGGAATTTTAGGTGAGGCAGGGCGAGCGGTCACGTGTGAAACAAGAAATATAATTATTCCCTGCGTTTACCAAATATTCTAAGAAAATCTAAAAATAAGTTGATGAAATCAAGATATAAAGTTAAGGCTCCGATAATAGATTCTTTTTCCTCTCCTCCCCATGTCTGACTGTCTGCGTAAAGGTTTTTAATTTTTTGCGTATCGTAAGCCGTTAGGGCAATGAAAACTAAAACTCCAATGAATGTGGTTACCCAATATATTATTGAGTTATGAAAAAATAAATTAACCAGAGAAGCAATGATTATTCCAAATAATGTCATTATGGCAAAACTTCCTAATGTTGTTAAATCTTTTTTAGTGATATACCCATATAGACTCATCACGCCAAATACTCCGGCGGTGACGAAAAATGCCAAAGCAATAGAACTTTCTGTAAAAGCAAGTAAAACAATCGAGAAGGTTATGCCGTTGAGAATTGAATATAACAGAAAAATCAAAGTTGCTGCTGAAGCTGAAATCCTTTGCACCGTGGCGGATAAAAAAAATACCAGAACAAGTTCTAAAATGAGCAACCCATAAAAAATAAAACTATTACCAACTATTATTTTCAATATTGCAGGAGTTACGGAGACAAAATATGCGGTAATGGCGGTTAGCAAAAGACCGATAAACATCCAGCCATACACCTTTTGCATAAAATTAATTACACTATTTTCTTGGTACATTTTGATATAACTTATTCGTTATGTTGACAATAAAAGGGTTCTACGATTATTATAAACGATAAGAGCCTTTGATAACACAAAAAAGAATATTATATATGAATCCATATATACTTTTGCCTTTTTTTCCTTTTTTAATTGGGATTATATTAATCTTTGGAACGATAAAACGATGGAAATGGTTGGTAGAACCTCCCGCGGGTAATTGGATAATTTGGTTGGTTTATTCTATCTCATTCATAGATAAACGGTCGGGTAAGACTTTCTTAATTTACTGTAATTACATTTTAGGGGTATTTTTTATTCTGGTTAGTTTATTTGGAATTTGGTATGCAATTAAGACTGGTAACTTATAATTCTTCCTAAATTAGAATAAATTATCTAATTGACTAGAACTACAGCTACTTTTTTAATATCCTACCCCCTATTGCCGTCACCGCTTAGATAACCACTTTGGGATACATATAAGCGCTGAGAATGGATATCAAAAAGGTGACTATGATTAGCACCATAATATCAAACGGAAGTTGTGTTAGGTTGCCGGTAACAAGAAGCGCCCGGAGACCGTCCACCATATAACTCAAAGGATTGATATTGGCAACCACTTGAAGCCACCCAGGCATAATGTTAATTGGATAAATGGCATTGGAAGCAAAAAAGAGGGGCAGGGTAATCACTTGTCCGATTCCCATAAACCGTTCACGAGTTTTCACAATGGACGCGATAATCATGGATAATCCAGCAAAGACACCGGCTCCCAGCATGACAATAACAATCACTCCCACGATGGACACTATTGTCAGACGCAGATGAATTTGAAGAATGACAGCAAAAATAAAAATAATTACTGCTTGGCTTAATCCCCGAATCCCCGCTGAGATCATTTTCCCATATACCAATGCCAGACGGGGTGTCGGCGTAACTAGAAATTTTTGCAAAAGACCCATGTCCCTTTCCCAGATGATGGACAGTCCGTAGAAAATCGCAATAAACGTGACCGATTGAGTAAGGATACCGGGGGTTATAAATTGCAAATAGGTGAGTCCCGGTGTGTTTATGGCGCGAATTTTACTCATCGCTTCCCCAAAAATCCCCAGCCATAATATGGGTTGCACGGCACGGGTGATAAGTTCGGTTGGATCATGGAGTAGTTTTCGTACCTCCATTTCCGCTATCACATTGGATTTAATAATAATTTGTGAAATATACTTAAACATATCCTACCCCAACTTTTGGTTTGTATCTCGGGACCGTCGTATGTCTTGAAGATTCCCTGTTTCTTGAAGACTGGCACCTGAAAAAAATATAAAGGCATCTTCCAGGGTTGCATCCTTGATTCCTGTTTTTTCTTTCAGTTCCGGAACGGTACCCAGGGTGGCTATTTTACCGTTATGCATAATGGCAACCCGGTTGCTCATTTCTTCGGCTTCATCCATTTGGTGCGTGGTGAAAAAAATTGTTGTGCCGAAAGAATCCCGCAGTTCCAGCAAATGTTTCCAAACACTCTGCTTGACTATCGGGTCCAGTCCTGAAGTCGGCTCATCCAAAAATAAGACCTGCGGACGATGGAGAATCGCCTGTCCTATTTCCAATTTACGGACCATCCCGCCGGAAAAGGTTCTGACCAGGGAATTTTTTTGGTTTTCCATTTCCAGAAAAGAGAGAGTTTTCTGAACTCGTTCTTCTCGTTGATCTGAAGGAATATCATAGAGCCGGGCCATCAATATTAGATTTTCATAGGCGGTAAGCGAGCCATCCACGGATATCATCTGGGGCACATATCCAATTACTTTCCGCACTTCCGCGGAATTATGGACAATATCATGTCCAGCAATCATACCACTACCGCTGGTGGGTTTCAGCAGGGTGATGAGCATCTTAATGGTGGTTGATTTACCAGCTCCATTAGGACCCAAGAAAGCAAAGGTCTCACCCTTATTTACTGTAAAATTGATACGGTTAACCGCCGTAAAATGGTCAAATTGTTTGGTTAGGTCTTTTACTTCAATAATATTTTTCATACTTACTTTAGGGGCTTACTATCCAACAAGTATTCTAGGATTTAATAAGTTCTGATACATTGGCAGGATCTAGTTTCTCTAGACACTGCACTAACTTGTTTTCGGTTTTTAAAGGAAGGACTTATCTCAATAATCATTAGCTTGCCTACTTATTATATGATACCACTTATGATGGATTTTAAAAATATGTATCGGGGACTGGTAGCGTAAACTAAATTGTGTAACGGAGAGAAGAGAGGAAAGGGTGTATTCTTCCAAGAGACAAAACCAAGAGAGAAGAGACGAAGTGCAAAAAGCCCAAAGTTAAGATGACAGCAAATACCCTAAAAAAAATCTCCGCCCCTCTTTCCAGAAAGCCCTGAAAAAGTACCAAAAATTAGAAGAAGTACGTCAAAATGACATGGCAAGATAAATGGGAGATAATACGGAGTTAGTACGGAGATGGTACGGAGACAGTGTGTAGCCATCTTTACACTTTTTCAATGCGGGTGGAGATATTCCACACGTGTCCCGCTGGGTCAATAATTCGCCCTACCCGATCTCCCCAAAACGTGTTCTCTATTGGAATTAAGATTTTCGCCCCGACACCAATCGCCTGTTCTATGACCTTATCCACATTTTCAACGTAAAGATAAATCACCACTGGTGAACTGCCATCCGGTTGCGGAGCACGACTCGCTAGGTTAGGAAATTCTCCATGAACCATAATCATCGCCCCGGCGATGGTTAGTAAGGCATGGATTACAATCCCCTCTTGACTTGCTCGACGTGTTACTTCCACAGCACCAAACGCAGACTTACAAAACTCAATTTCTGCAACCGCGTCCCGACATACTAACATCGGTATCACGCCTGTGAATCTACCGGAGGTTGGTTTTATTGTGCTCATAAATATGTGTTTTCTTCAGCCAGTCTGTTAAAAACAGTGAAAACAGTTGACGCTTTATTTGATGAGTTCCACTCCCCTGGTTAAAACTAGGGGTTAATGGGATTTCCCATTAACCCCCAACTTCAGTTGGGGGAGAGTACCTAAGTTCTTTTTCGTAACTGTTTCAACAGTTTTCTGAGACTTACACCTATCCAGCAAGGATCCTAAGACCTTTGTCTTTTATATTTGGCATTATATGACCAATTCTAAAATCTTACACATGCTGACTGACGTACTTTACAAATTGAGCGGGAGACAAAATGGAAATATTTTCCCATTGTTTTAATGAAAGAAGATGTTTGTCTCCAGAGACAATGAAGTCCACCGAAGCGGCATAGGCAGCATCCAGAACTTTATTATCATCCGGGTCTTCCATGACCACATGGAAAGTTTGAGATGGATAAATTAATTCAAAGGTGTCTCGGAATAGTGAAATCACGGAAGCGACTTCCTTTATTTTGGATTGAAATTTTGGACGACATAATACTTCTTCTATCTCTGTCAAAAGGGCGGGAGAGGTAAAATTGGCTATCGTTCCATTGGATATAAGAATAAGAATTTGTCTAGGATATCCTTGTTGAAAGAGAATACCGGACACCAGCACATTGGTGTCACAGACGATTTTCATGCTGTCTTTCTTTTACGTACCGCACGAATTTCCTTATTTATATCCGACTCCTTCAAACCCAAGCGTTGGGTCTTGCGGTCACCCCAGGCAAATACATCCTCCCACTGTTTTTGCCGGCGGATATACAGTCGCACAGCTTCCCTCAACAACTCTGAACGCGAACGCGACTCCCGTTTTGCTTCCGAATCAATCTCCGCCAGTAACGTATCTTGAAATGAAATGTTGACCGTAACAATGCTCATTTATTTCTACTCCTTCTTTATGTAATATACAAAATTTGTATATTCGTTGTCAAGTCATAACAGGCGAGAATCCTAAGACCTCTGTCGTTATTAACTATCGAGAAACCCAATATTATTTCTTCCAGACATTGATAAGCTTTTAAAATCACTCTTAGGAATTCTTTAGTACAGGTTTTGAATAAGGCGCCTCTGATTTTTCGGAAATTTTTGATCTTTCTAAGTAATCCTCAATTTTCCAGTGGTGTTTACTTAATGTTTCCAACATTTGCTTTCGTAGTTCAGGGTAATCTTTGGCATTTTGTTCGTATCTTGGTCGTGACATGGTTCCTGAACTTATGCTGTACTCTTTTTTATTTTCGATCTTGATTTCTAAGCCGATATACTTTAGACATTTATCTAAATCACTGTTGCGTAAAATCACCTGTGGTGTGAGACGAGCTTTCATCCACGATAGATCGCGTACGACTTCGTGAGATAGCATCAAATCATAAAGATCTGCGGTCACTCTGGCTTCTTCCGTACCAACGGATCGGAGGATCTGGCGTGATAGCATTTCAATTCGTTCGCTCATTTCTCGCATCATCTCCAAAGTGTTCGCTACCCGTGCTTGTTCGTTCTGACGGCTTAAGAATGCAGCTACCATGGCTGCCCATTGTTGCAAGAGATATGATTCGATGTCGGAGAAATCACGAAATGGCACGATGGCGTTGTTTAATGCCTGAGTCTTGACTTCCTCGATGAAATCAAAGATTTTGGCACTATCTACTGACGGGTATTTAATAAGAGTTGCATCAATACCTTTATTATCCCTGTTCTGAGCATAAACAAAGGAATCGTTATATACTGCTTGTTCGACCAGTGCAAAAACGGGTATTTTCAGTTCCGAGGCTTTCTTGTATTCTGCATTTGTTATCGAGTGTCCGGCCAATTTAAATTGGGAACCAAAGCGACCGCCAATAATGAGTACAAACATCTGACAATTGGGGACTTCTGCTAAACATGCATCCTGCGTATCTAGAGTAGGATCAAAAAACACACTACCCTCCTCACTTAGAACAGGATCATATCCGAGTCGTCGAATGAAATACTTAAGATTCTCTCTTATATACTTTAAATCGTAGCATGTGGAACTTATAAACACTCTAGGTACCGACATTGTACTAACCTCATTTCTTTTTCAAATATTCATCTTTTATTTAATATCATGACAAATAATTGACTTATCTAAAGATTTACCTCAAAAACCTCGGCATCACTGTAGCACTCGTCTGTACCCCATAAATCCCTTGTTTATTGAGTTGGAAACCCGCGTTGAGATAACCGAGGGCGGGACCGCAGACGTTGGCTGCCATGCTGGTTTCATCGCCGAGAGTAAAGGTGTGGGTGGATTGTTTTCCTTCAAAGGTGATGCCGGTGATTTTGACATTGGTGGAGACAGGTTTTTTGGGGTTCTTGGTATCTACGATTCCGCCGACGGTGACTTTGGAACGGTCACAAATTCCTGCAAACTCAAGAATGACATCATCGGCATGTTCCATTCCCGTGAGTTCGAGAATCCCTTTACGGAAATCCAATTCTTTTTCGACTTCCGCATCGGACATTTTGGCGGCTTTCTCGACCGAGAATCCCGGCAGATGACCGATATCTTCCCGGATGGTGGCGCGGTAAGCAGACCAGTTGGAGATTCCCACCCCGAAATAAATTTCCACTTTTTTGATTTCGACAAAAGACATGGCGGCGAGATTGGCGGCGGCGGTGAGAAGACCGGGAGTGGCACCGCATCCTGTGACATACGTCATTTTAGCTTTCGCAATTTTGTCATTCATTTTCATCATGAGTTCGACGGCGCGGGAACGTTTCAGGGCATCCACCATGACCCCGGAATATCCTTCATCAGCAAAACGGGAGACGACATTGGGGATAAATTCATTCGGGAGATTGGGGAGAGCGACAAAGATTCCGTCAATTTCATTCTTATGTTGGAGGATTTCACCGAACGGA
This sequence comes from uncultured bacterium, assembly GCA_963768165.1. Taxonomy (GTDB): domain Bacteria; phylum UBP4; class UBA4092; order UBA4092; family UBA4092; genus CAVYHJ01. The sequence continues at coordinate 123,678 of CAVYHJ010000027.1, forward strand.
TCATTGGTTTTTGTGCCGTGCGGGGAATTGGTAATGGTTTGTTTGAATATTTCCGAATCGAAAATATCCGTGGAGACCCCTTGGGGATTAAAGATAGCACCCTGTTTGTCACAGGCTCCCACTAATAGAGCGGATTTTTTTTGTTCCAATATCCGTGCCATGGCATGACCCAATCCCCCGGCACCGAGAATGGCGATACGAATTTTATGGTTCATTATTTAATAACCTCCTACAAATTATTAAAGCGAGATTGCTTCGCTATACTCGCAATGACAAGTTAGATGAAACGATTCCATAATCATACTGCAAACAGGTGATTTTGAGAATAAGGTCATGGGGTATGATAAAATACGAATTACTCAAAAGGAAAAAATTCAAATGCCAAAAAAAACTGATCCGACTATTGAAAAAAACGTCGCCGATAACCGGAAAGCCCGGCACGATTACTTTTTTTTGGAATTTTGGGAAGCGGGAATCGCCTTGCAGGGGAGCGAAGTAAAATCTTGTCGGATGGGTCAGATGAGTCTGGCGGACAGTTACGCCATTGTCAAAGGGAATGAATTGGTATTAATGAACTCGCATATCGCACCTTATGAGATGGCGAACCAGTTTAACCATGACCCGCGGCGAGACCGGAAACTCCTGTTACATCGTAATGAAATTGACCGGATTATCGGAAAATTGAATGCCGGAGGCTTGACTTTGATTCCCGTTAAGGTGTATCTTAAGAAAGGGCTGGTAAAAGTGGAATTAGCCCTGGCAAAAGGTAAAAAATTATACGATAAGCGCGCGGAACTTAAGAAAAAAGCTATTGAACGTGATTTACGCGCAGAAAGGATGTAACCGAAAGAAAAATCATAGGGGGTGAATGGGTTCGACAGGTCAAAATAGGACTAGGAAGCAGGCAGAGGTGCGCTGACTCTTTAAACAAGCGAAGCAGATAACTGCGAATAACGAATTAGCACTTGCTGCTTAATTAAATAAGCAGCACGCGTACTATGGTTTGCCGACCGGCTGTTACTACGCGCCATTTGGATCGGATCGCGTCAGTTCTCTGTTTATCGGGATTGCGTTAAAAACCAGGTAAACTGGCCAAAGCGGTGTTGCCGAATGATGCCGTGGCGGCGAGAAACAACCATTCGGCTAAGCCTGTAGCGTCCTCTCCGAGGTTTGATTTGGACCCGGGTTCAATTCCCGGCACCTCCACCAAATATAATTTAGATATTCCCTATTTAGGAAATTCCATGTATAATGCTTACTTTAAGAAACGCGCGAAAATGAATCCATTTTCGGAGGAAGTATGGAAGGTACGATTGATCAAAATAGATTAATCGCGTTGTTGTTGGAAGAAAAATTAATCAACAAACGTCAGGTGAAAGATGCCCTTTCCGAACAGGAGAAAACGCGCAAGTCGTTTCCCCAGGTTCTACTGGATTTAAAATTAGTCACGCCGGGTGTCCTGTCCGAGCTGCAAGCCAAAGCCATGGGTATAGAACACATCAAAGTTGGGGAACTCCGGCTGGACGAAAATGTTTTAAAACTACTTTCCAAACGATATGCCGCCGAACATCACGCTATTCCCATTTCGTTATCGGGTAATGTCTTAACGGTCGCCATGGAAAATCCGCAGGATGTTCTGGCTATTGATGAAATCAAGTTATTAACGGGATATAATGTCCGCGCAATGGTCTGCAGTCCCAAAGATATAGAATTCGGACTGGCACAATATCCCTCAGAAGATGGAACGGCAGCGGTTGCCGGACCCCCAATTTCCAAAACCCGAGATTTTTTCCAATTTTCAATCTTTATATTACTTTTGATTTTACCTTTTGGAATTATCGCGCTGGTTGCCACCAAAAGTAATGAATTTAACAGTTGGCTGCTGGGAAATAGCGGGGAAGCGAATATTGACCTTACCAATATTATTACGATATTGATTATTTGGGTTTTTTACGCACTGGTTTTATTTTATCTGTACGGGATATTTTTTGAACCGCGCCGGCCTGCCGAAAATCGTAAACCGGAGAATGAATAAGAATTAGCTAAGTCCTAATTTTCCGATCCCTATTTTTCTTTCCCTTTTTCCGTGCTATCCTTAAGATATGTATATCGAATCGCCCCAACAAGATATAGCCACGGAAACACGGATTCGGTGGCTTAATCGAATTATCGCAGGTATCGTTTTCATTATTATTCTGCGGTTATTTTTTCTTCAAATTATTCATGGATCCGATTACCAGTCCATGGCAGAAAATAACCGTATTCGATTGATCCGAACCCGGACTCCGCGGGGAACGATTTATGACCGCAATGGGATACCGCTGGCATCGAACCGTCGTGTCTTTTCCATTTTTTTTGATCCGATGGGTTCGAATAGCAAAGAAAAAGAAGATTCTTACGCGCGTCTGGTGAATCTTCTTGTGGAACACAAAACGGAATTCACGGAAACACTAAAACGCCAGGGTGTCATGCCCGACGAATTCAAACCCCAGAAATTGGCAGAAGATGTAGATTTTGCGACGGTTGCGGCAATCCGGGAACAATCTATCGATTTACCCGGAGTATATGTGAAAGATGAATTTATTCGATCCTATCCACTCGGGAAAGCCGCCGCACACCTTTTGGGATATTTACGTGGAATTACCGATAATGAACTCCTTCAACCCCAATTTGAAAATTATGAAATGGATGAGATGATTGGGCGGGATGCTCTGGAGAAAGAGTATGAACAGGATTTACGTGGAGAAGCCGGGGGATGGATGATTGAAGTGGATGCGAAAGGACGAAAACGAAGAGATATTGGAACCGTAGCTTCCATTCCCGGGAACACACTTGTCACCAACATAGATGCGCGATTACAGCAGAGAGCCTATGAGTTGCTGGCGGGGAAACGCGGGACGATTGTTGCGATAGATCCTAATACCGGCGGCATAATGGCTATGGTCAGTGAGCCTAGTTTTGATCCGAATGCCTTGAGCGGATATGTCACCGGCAATGAATGGAGCCGATTACAAAACGATCCTGACCATCCCATGCAAAACCGCGCCATAATGGATAGATATCCTCCTGGTTCGGTGTTTAAACTCATTACCGCGTTGGCGGCGCTGGAAAATAAAAAAATCACACCGAACACCGTATTTAATTGTCCCGGATATTTTTATTTGGGGAGCAAGGCATTTCACTGCGATAAGAAAGAAGGGCACGGTAACTTAAATTTAATTTCCGGCATAGCCTATTCGTGCAATGTATATTTTTTTCATACCGCGATGCTGGTTGGATTGGAAAACCTGGATAATTTGGCCAGTGAGTTTGGGATTGGACAACCTACCGGGATTGATTTATTGAATGAACAAAAAGGATATTTGCCTAAAGTAAATTTAATTAATAAGGCACGCAAAGAAGGTTGGTATTTAAGTGAAACCATTCAGGAAGGAATCGGGCAGGGTACTTTGTTGGTGACTCCCATTCAAATGGTAAATGTGGTTGGGACGATTGCCAATGGCGGAACTGTGTACCGCCCCTATGTAGTTAAGCAAATTGAAGACGGAAGTGGTAAAATAATTCGACAAATGAATCCGAGTGTGGTAAATAAGATAGAACTTTCAGAAGAAACGCTCAATGTTGTTCGAAAAGGAATGTGGAGTGTAGTAAATGCCGGAGGGACAGGAACCATGGCAAAATTGCCGGATATTGAAGTCGCGGGGAAAACCGGAACGGCTCAAAAACAGGGAGAAAAAGACCTGGCTTGGTTTTGCGGGTATGCCCCTTTTGATAAACCGGAAATTGTGGTGTTAGCCATGGTGGAAGAAGGTGGATTTGGTGGAGTTGCCGCCGCACCGTTAGCCGGGAATATGATAGCTACTTATTTTCAAAATAAAAAAGAACCCGTGTTGCAACCGCCGGATGATAAAACAAAACCGCCACAAATCGCTATGGGGAGTAAGATTTAATAATACGCTATGGCTTCCGTTATTGTCACTGAAAACCTAACCAAGTCTTATCGTAAGAAATCCATAGTACAGGAGACGTTCTCACTTAACAACCTTTGTTTAAATGTTGAAGAGGGAGAAATTTATGGATTTTTAGGACCCAACGGTGCCGGGAAAACTACCACGATAAAATTATTGCTGGGGTTCATTCATCCCGATCAAGGGGCGATAACCATCATGGGAGAACCTGTCTCAACGGTGAGTGTCCGCCAAAAAATCGGATTTCTACCGGAAATCTCTTACTTTTACAAATTTCTCAAAGCCGGGGAATTATTGGATGCGTATGGCCGGTTGTTTCATATTGATACCAGCCAACGGCGTATTAAAATCCAATCTTTATTGGAAAAGGTCGGTCTCCAAGGACAGGAAAAAACCTATCTTCGCGAGTTTTCCAAGGGGATGTTGCAGCGATTATCCCTGGCACAGGCGCTGCTCAACGATCCCCAATTATTGATTCTGGATGAGCCAACATCGGGACTTGACCCGATTGGACGCAGGGAAATTCGGGAAATTATTTTGGATCTGCATAAAAAGGGAGTCACCATTTTCTTTTCGTCCCATGAATTATCAGCGGTTGAACTCATTTCCACGCGTGTCGGTATTCTGAATAAAGGGAAACTCGTTCGTGAAGGCCGGCCCAAAGAATTACTCCCGCCTCTCCAGAAAATGAATATCAAATTGACATGTTTTCTCTCGTCCGAAGCGCAAAATACATTGTTACAGAAAATCAAAACCCAACTATTATTGGATATAAGTTCCACTGTTTCTTTTGGGACGGAAGACAATCAAACCCTGATTGTTTTAGACAAGGAAGATTCCATTTATCCGGTATTGCGAATCATGGAACAGGAAAAATTGAAGTTTGAATCAGTATTTCGTCCCCGCGGGACACTCGAAGATGTATTCGTTGAAACAGTAAAGGGAAAATAATATGGATTCTATATTGGTTATTGCCGGAATTGTATTTCGTGAAAATTTTCGAAAAAAGATTATCCATGTCTTTTTTATCATTGCTCTGTTGTTATTGGTATGGTTGAGCACGTTTAATGTCTTTGATCTGGGAGTTCAAATTAAATTTCTGAAAGATTATGCCTTATTTTTTATCTCTTTCATCGGTCTGTTGATCACGGTTACCACCACTGCCGGACAATTATCCAATGAAATTGAACAGCGGACGATTTATCCACTGTTAGCAAAACCGGTTAATCGTTGGCAGGTACTGGCAGGTAAATTCACCGGCGCCATTTATATCATTTATTTAAACATTCTTCTTCTGGGAATTATTTTTCTGGGATTACTCTACCGGCAGGAACGAGCTTTCGATATGGTGATTGCCCAGGCAATTTTGCTGATTGCTTTGGAATGCGCGATTATGGCATCCATCTGTCTATTATTTTCCACTTTTTTCTCCACCGCAGCGAATGTCACTTCCACCATTTTGATTTATCTTTTAGGGCATGTTAAATATTCCTACGGCGACTATGCTGCCGCACAGTTTAATTTCCCCATAGTTAAATTTATTGTGCAGGTAATAAAAAATCCGGTTTTCCCGCCCAATTTAGAGAATTTTAATATTCGTGAGGCCGTGGTGAGCGGGGTACGCGTTATTCCTTTTCATTTTTTGTTTTTTATTATTCTCTATGGGATTGGTCTTATTATTTTTTATCTTATATTAGCCAACCTGATTTTTACCAAAAAAGACTTGTAATGAGACGGTTAGAAACGTATTGGATTCATTCGTTACATTTACTTAAATTTTTTAATACTTCCAGTTCCAAATGGTTCAATAATCGTAAAGAGTAATAGATATATATCTATTATGCCAAGCCCAAGTGAGATATAATGGACTTATTATGAACCTAAGCGATTTCATATCATCTGACCCTCGGATTTGTCATGGGAAAGCCTGTATAAGGGGTACCCGGATTATGGTTTCTGTGATTCTTGATAATTTAGCGGCGGATGTTTCCCCTCAAGACATTTTGAAAAGTTACCCTTCTTTGAAGCCGGAAGATATTAAAGCGGCAATTACGTATGCGGCAGAACTTGCCCGTGAAAGACAAATTCTAGTGGCTGGCTAAAGCGCACATGAAATTCAAGATTGATGAGAATCTGCCTGTCGAAATCTCAGGATTATTACGAAGTCAGGAACATGATTCCACCTCCGTATTTGAGGAGCAATTACATGGCTCACCCGACTCCATCCTCACAGGAGTCTGCATTAGAGAAAATCGTATTTTAATTACATTAGATTTGGATTTTGCGGATATATTAAGTTATCCGCCAGAGAAAATGCCCGGAATCGTTGTACTTCGAATCATACGGCAGGATAAGAATCATATTCTTGAAACCGTCCAGAGAATTATCGATTTGTTAAATAAAGAAACCTTGGAACACCGATTATGGATTGTAGAAGAAAGCCGGATTAGGATTCATGGTGAATAATTTTGTATACCGAATTGTAGTGATTTATTTCTTTCCCCTTTTGACATCTACTCCGATTCTTAATAATATAAGCGGGTCATGATTGAACCGGAAGATCTGCAATGGATGGAAGAAACCCGCGCGGGAAACCAGCAGGCATTCGAGTCGCTCGTCAATAAATATCAAAAACACATCTATTACGCTTCCTATCACTTAACGCATAATCACGCCGATGCCGATGATATTTTGCAGGAAACCATGATCCGGTTTTATGAGGCGATTCAGACGCATAAACATATAGACCATCTGCCGGGCTGGTTGTATCGTGTTGCCGTTAACCTGTCCATAGACAAAATGCGTTATGAGAAACGCCGTATGGCACAGTCTCTGGATACCATGCAAAAGAATTTGGAATCGGACAATATTCCTATTGCGGATAAGACGACACCCAATGCCCGTGAAGAACTCATTACCTTGGAACGCCGCCGATTGATTCGTCAGGTGATTGATGAATTGCCGGTACAACAACGCACCATTGTTATTCTCCATGATTTGCAGGGATTGACCGTACGCGAAATTGCCGTTATTCTGGAAAAGGCGGAAGGTACGGTTAAAGCAGCTTTATTTACGGCACATAAAAAATTGCGCCAGAAATTTCAACCGATATTAATCGAGGCATTGGGTGAAGCAGCGGCTCCCATCCCTTCTCCCAAGAGCGATTCGAAAATAAAAGCTAAAACAGAACAAAAGGTTTCTGAACACATAAAAACAAAAAGATAGGGCAAAAGGAACTCCATGTTTTTTCGGTGCTGGTTTGTTCGCAGAAAACTAATTGATTATTACGAAGGCAGTTTACCGACCGATAAGAAACTGGCGGTGGAATTGCACTTGGCAAAATGCCCGTCCTGTATGGGACATGCCTACGCTTTGCGCAAGACTCAGCAAATCGTCGCCGAACTGGAAGACCATCACCGCCCGCCTGATGAATATTGGAGTACGGTTTGGGAGAGGCTGCGGCAGAAATTGTTTAAGAAATAGAATTATTTCGTATTGGAAGTTATAGCAACAATTCTTTTTATGACAATATCACAGTCATCCCGTTGTTAGTGGAAATCGGTCTAAAGGATTTGACAGAAAAGATTAATAATAAGGTATAATAACCACTAGGAGTATAAGGAAAATCTTCATGACACAGGTCAAAGAAATAAAACAAGCGATTCGGAAACTTCCCAAAAGTGATTATGTGCGGATTCGGCGATGGCTCCTTGAAATGGATTGGAAAAGGTGGGATAAGCAATTTGAAGAAGATGTAAAGTCCGGCAGATTGGATGCCCTGTCGGAGAAAGCTATTGCCGATTATAAGAAAGGCAAATGTAAAGAGTTGTGAAATGTTATACCAGTCCATCGTTTTGGGAATGTTATGAAAAACTCCCCAAAAGTATTCAGGACTTGGCCGATAAAAACTTTATTCTTCTCAAAGAAAATCCGCAACATCCATCTTTACATCTCAAGAAAATCGGACGGTATTGGTCAGCGAGAGTTGGCAAAAAGCATCGCGCTATAGCGGTAGAAATAGAACATGGGATTTTATGGTTCTGGATAGGTGCTCACGATGACTATGAAAGAATAATTCGATAGAAAATATTCTCTTGGAGTTTTTTGAGGCAGAAGTTTAGAGATTACAGAGGTTTTAAAAAGTATTAGATTTTTTATTGAATTTTTTACAATTATCATAAAAATCTTGGATTTTTCTGAAATACTCTTTATCTAAAGCCATAATATCTATGATTTGTTCCCATGATATGAGTCTAACTTTTACTTTTTGAGAAAACGGTTTAAAACAATTATTGAACCAGGTATCTTTATCCTGATAATCTTTTCTTCCCTCATAGGAGCGAACTCGTTCACCAACATTTTTGAGTATATAATCCAAGTTTGTATATTCTTGAAAACTTTTTTCATGTTTGAGCTGTGATTCTGGTGCAAGAACTAAAAAGGATAATTGTTGAATATTATCAAGCTTCAACTGATTCTTAGATATAATATGACTCATACAGGACATATTTCTGGATACTTGATTGTAATGTTTTGCATTTCTGGTTCCTTCTGATAGTTTACTGAATATTTTGGCTTCTAAAATTACAAATTGTCTACAGGAACCATCTAACTTAAGATCACCATTTCCTGAATTTCCAATTGTGAAATGACCAATAACTCCATCGGCATGAGTATAAGATTCTGACAAATTATCACCACGATAGCCAGGTAGAAAAGGAGAGGATAAGAGTGCTTCTGACCCAAAAACCGAAATAGAGAATTGAAATCATGAAAGGACTGTTCTAAAGAGTGTAACTCCGTTAGAAAACGGGTTATTCTCTCTTCCTTAACACGCTGAGAGGATAAAAAGATGATTCAAACATCACTCTTGGGCAATTGGGGACAGAGGGGTAGTGTCATTGAGAATAGTGAAAGCGAATTAGTCGGTTATTCAGACCGATTGCAAGCGTTGACGGAATCGTTGAAACAAGTGTAAGTAGGGAATGGGAATTTTGAGGAGGGTTTCTCGTGCATGCCGTACCACCTTACCGGCAATCCCTAGGAGTTCCCAACGCAAGGTGGCAATGGTTTTTCCCCACCAGCCCTTCCCCAGAATCAAGCGCTTGATGGCGATGGTGAGATTGTAGGCCAACACCCCCAAATGAAAAAAGACGGCATTGGCGGTGAAATCCTGACAGGGAACATACTCCATCCCAAACCCATTCTTGATTTCTTTATGATAATTCTCCGACTGTCCCCGCTGACGATGAAAGGCGATCATCTGCACTCCGGTCTGCTGGGTTTGATTGGTTGCAAGGGCATGGTAGAGATACCGGGAAGAATCAAATAACTCCGGTTGGGGATTGACCCAACGTTGCACCACCAGAGTAAACGACTGGGGCGTCTTCTCCATGCAATGCACCGTGACAGCATACTCTCGACCCGTCGGTTGGTTTTGTTCATTCAAGAGCGGTTTCCAGTCCTCCTCGGGAATGGCGGCAAGGGTGGCTCGCACCGCCGAATCCAAATCCGCGGTAATACTAAAAGTAATCTGTTCGGTCTCACAGTAATTGAGAATCTCTGAGCGATAGGCGGCGGAGTCACTGCGGAAAGCCCCCAGCTTCTTCTTCCGGCGCTTCAATAAAGTTCGGGTTCTCTGAATCTGTTCTAGAATCCCTACTGCCGGGGAAGTATTCCCTGGGCGGTAATCGGCGGTGACACATAGATCCAATTCCGCCAAATAGCCCAGCAGGGCTGAATATCCAGGAAAACCCGCATAGGTCCACGGCGTTCCCTCTTTCTCACTTTGAATCAAGGTGGCATCCACATCCAAGGTAAATTCTTTCCAGGAACTCTTCGCAATGACCTTCCCGGCTAACGCCTCATTCACCGCCTTTAAAGCGGGTATCCATGTCTCTCGTCGTAGCCACAGACGGATCGCATCCGAGGTGGGGATTTGTTTCCACCCGCATAGATGCACTAATCCCGCATCCCGCTGAAGCTCTCGAATATCCTCCAGATGTTTTCCTCCTCCACAGAACATCAGGACCAATGGAAAGACATACTGTTCCGGCGCATACCCTCGATTCGATCCCGGTACCGGAAAATGCTCCCGCACACTCTCCACTATCCCTAAGCGTACGGCCGTTTCATAAAACAATCCTAACCCCGCATGTCCTGTCAAACTCTCCTGTGTCCCTCCCAGTTTATATTCTACTTTTTCTTGTGCTATCATCTCTCTCAAGCCTCCTTGGTTCTCACCCGTTGGGTGAGTATCGTTTTTTCGCAAAAACATTATACCATCGAGGCTTTCTTTTATTCCTTACATTCCTATCTCGGTTTTGGGGCTTCTGAATACCATGTTGCATTTTCTAAAAAGCTAAGTTCATAATCATTATTTCTGTTTTTATCAAACCAATGAAGCACCAATCTTAATAACCAGCCTTCATTGTATAACATGGTGGGAGGTAATTTAGGACTCTGAGTATGTATCGAATCAAATATTTCATCTCTTACTTGCTTCATAAAATTATTATCCTATTCTTTTACATCGATTGGGAGAGATTATACCTTTCCCGACTTTTTAATTAGTTTACCGTACTATTGCATTGTCTGCAAAATTTTCCAATAGTCTTCTATATACATCGCCGAGGGTCGTTAATTTTGTGAATGGGAATGGTTTGGTTCCTGTGGAGGATTGGATGTTGTATGCCAGCCCGCCGATTCAAAAGCCGGAATAGTTTTTTTGTTTGGATTTAGGGATTGATAAATTGGGGAAATGGGATATAATAAATAAAAAACAAGTTTAACGTTTAAGGTTTAAAGTTAAAAAAGATAGAAATAAGTAGTAAAACTCACCACATATATATCCTCGATAGGGCTTTTGAGGGCAGGTTTACAACTCTAATTAGATGTCCCTGAAAAAGTTTCTTTTTTAGATTGTAGGACACAAAGAGGGAACTTTGGGAGAGAGAAAGGAACCTCCCGAGCCGAATTTTCCAAAGGACAAAAAGAAGCTTCCTTAGAAGCTTGCGGATATTGTACCCACATCCGCAGAGGATCGCATTGATGTGATCGCCGTGGGTTCCCTTCAGATAGTTTCGTCCTAACCATCCATCGGTTTTGGCATGTCCGATCACGGGTTCAATCGCACTCCGGCGTTTAATCCATCGAATGACCGATTCTTTGAGTCCGGATAACTTCCACCGACTGAGATGAATCGTAGCCTCTCCCGCATAATCGTGTCCCCGATACCCTTGATCCGCATACACCTCCTGAGCTTGAAAATGTCCCAACCGCTCGGCCTGTTTCAAGGCCTGCTCTAAGGTATGTCCGTCATAGGGATTCCCGTGAAGCGCTTGCATGCCTACAATGAACGGATCTTGAGAAGTCGCTACCACACTCACCTTGCAGCCAAACTCATATTTCTTATGGGCTTTACCTTTGGCGATACATTCCACCTCCGGGGCATGCAAACTATACAGTTTCGGAGAATCCTCTCGCTTTTGCTCCAACAACCTCTGGGCCATGGCTAATTCCGGTCCCAATACCTCCCAGAGTTCCTCCCGGTTTGCCTTCAGGACCTTCCGACCTACATCCCGACTCACCCGTCCCAAGTACACCTTTAACTTCTTCCATTCCTTCTGCGCCTTCTTCCCCTTACGCCCATGGGCATACCGATGATACAAAAATAAACTCTTCTTGGCTTTGCGGGTATAGCTCTGCCGCAGTTCAATCCCTTCCTGGTGGCACAGATTCACCAAGCGTTGCAACATCTTCAGGTACAGTTTCGCATCCGTGGGATAGGTAATTGCTTTCTCCTGCACCGTCGTATCCACATTCAGTTTGGCCAACTGCCTCCGCTTCAAGGCACCCGTCTTCAACCCTGTGGTAATGGTCACCTCTAAGAGCTTCTCCATCTTCTGTTGCTGGATCCGTTTACGCCATTTACTCAATAAGCTGGCATTCAGGAAAAGCTCCCTCTGAAAATACTCAAACCCACAAAAGTATTGCCAGTACGGATTTTCCGCCAAGCGCTCCACGACTTCCTCATCGCTCAAGTGATAGGCATGCTTTAAATAATGGATCCCCACCAGTAATCGAATGGGTTTGCAGGGACGTCCGAAATCCGGACAATAACACCCCGCAAAGGCGGCCTCCAGTTCTCCCCATTCCATCTGATGGGCCAGTTGAATTAACGGATGGCGGGGATTACACAGACTTTTTAATTCTCCACTAAATAAATTCTCTTGTGTCGTATCGGTCAATGGAATCACTCTAAATCCTCCAGATATTTGTATTTATTTCAATATACCTGGTGATTTTAACATGGCGAGAAAATCATTTCTATCCCATCTTTATTGTTCTATTTCCCTTTTTCAAGGACGACTAATTAAATTAGATAACCCTAAGGGTTGGGATGAAGGAGATCGATCTCCTTCATCCCTGCTCCGAATTAGCTTCGTTTCAGGTTCGCTTCTGCTCCGCTTCCGGTTCGTAGAGTGTTCGTCTAATTTATGGTTAAGATTTTATGAATTACGATTGATATTATTAATGTTAGGTTATAGTTTATAGTTCCAGTTGTGGGCGGAGTATTTAGTTTTTACCAAATGGTAAAAGGTATCGGTGAGAGTGAATGGGAAGGGGTTGGTGGCTTTCCAGAAATCGCGGAGAGTTGATTTTATTGAAGAAGCGGGGAGATGGAGGTTGGTGAGGAAATCGGAATGGGGACGGTTCTTGCGATAGAGAGGTTGTTTGGCAGGGATGGGGAGGACTTTGTCGAGCAGGGAGATATCAAAATCCAGTAAAAAAGTCCCGTGAAACAAGAGGGCGTTTTTTTTCCGTTTTTGGGAATTGCCTGAGAATTTACGGTTGTGGATGGTGAGATCGGTATGTCCCTGAGTTTGAATTTCCTGGTCCAGGAGGGGTTGCAGGGCTTTTTTGTGGGAGTTCAGGAGGAAAGAATTGGTACTGGTGATAAATTTGAGAGACGGGTAGGAGGCGAAAGGGAGAATCAGGGAGTAATTGAGACAACCGGGACCTTGCAGAACCGTACCCCCTCCACTGATACGGCGAAAAATGGGGATAGAAAGCCGGACTCGGGGACGAGTCCGGCTACCGGGTTGGTCATGGCATTTGTCACGAATTATTTCCTCTTTGATCTTATTGGAGTAGCCGAGGACAATGAAATAATCGCGGGGTTGCCAGAAGCGGAGAATAGAGGAGTCGGGATTATTTTCGACGAATTCCAAGAGGGCTTCGTCACACGCCAAATTCTCCGCCGGAGTGGGATATGTCAAGTCGAGATATTGCATAATTTTGGGTGATTATTTCTAATGTGTTAAAATTATATAGCAAGTCGAGTTTATTATCATGAAATCCGAATTAAAAGAAGAACATATTAGTTCTGCGTCCGGCAACGGGAGAAAAGATGCCGTAGTTCCTGCACAGGTTACGGCTGACGTGGAAACACAAAAATGGCTCGATTCCATTGAGACGGTGTTGGAATACGGGTTGAAAGGGAACAGCACGGAGCGGGTGAGTTTGCTGTACAACAAATTGACCCAACGGCTGCAGGAATCGGGTGTGAAAGTTCCGTCTTCGGTGAGCACGCCGTATATGAATACGATACCTGTGGAAGAGCAGCCGGAGTATCCCGGAGAGAGGGAAATCGAGAGACAAATCAAAAGTTATATCCGGTGGAACGCGATGGCGATGGTGGTGAAGTCCAATCGGGACCATAGCGGAATCGGGGGACATATTTCTACTTACGCCTCCTGTGCAACATTATATGAAGTAGGTTTTAATCATTTCTTCCGAGGCGGAACAGAGGACACACCAGCGGACTTGGTTTATTTTCAAGGTCATTCGTCACCCGGAGTTTATTCCCGCGCGTATTTGGAAGGAAGATTATCCGCGAAACTATTGCATAATTTCCGGCAGGAGTTGGCAGAAGGCGGGGGACTTTCGTCTTATCCGCATCCTTATTTAATGCCGGAATTTTGGCAATTCCCGACAGTCTCGATGGGATTGGCGCCGATTATGTCTATTTACCAGGCACGGTTCAACCGGTATTTGAAAGCGCGGGGATTTATCAAAGGTGAAGAGCCGAAGGTGTGGTGTTTTGTCGGAGACGGGGAGAGCGATGAACCCGAAACATTGGGCGCGATTACGCTGGCGGCACGGGAAAATTTGGACAATCTAATTTGGGTCATTAATTGTAATTTACAACGGTTGGATGGGCCGGTACGCGGGAATGGAAAAATTATACAAGAATTGGAATCGTTATTCCGGGGTGCCGGTTGGAATACATTGAAAGTAATTTGGGGTTCCCAATGGGACCCATTATTGAAAGCAGATTCCAAAGGGCTTTTACTGAAACGAATGGAAGAGGCGGTGGACGGAGATTACCAAAAATATTCCGTGGCGCCGGGAAGTTACACGCGAAAACATTTCTTTGGAAAATATCCTGAGTTATTGGAACTGGTGAATCATCTTTCGGATGACCAAATTCAGAAATTGTTACGCGGGGGACATGACCCTTTAAAAGTATATGCCGCGTACAAGTCTGCGTTTGAACACAAGGGACAGCCGACGGTGATTCTCGCCAAAACGGTCAAAGGATACGGGTTGGGCGAAGCCGGTGAAGGACGCAATATTACACACCAGCAGAAGAAATTGAATGAGAAAGAATTACGGGAATTTCGGACACGATTTAAGATTCCGATACCGGATGAGGAAGTGGCGGAAGCGCCGTTCTACCGTCCGCCGGCGAATAGTCCGGAAATGAAATATTTGTTGAAATGCCGAAAAAAATTGGGAAGTTTTCTGCCGAAACGGAAAGTGAAAGCACCGGCGGTCAACGTACCCGACATGGCGTATTACAAAGAATTCATGAAAGGGGCAGGACGGTTTGAAGTGTCCACGACCATGGCATTCGTGCGTTTGGTCAGTAATCTCCTGCGTCACAAGGAAATCGGAAATTTAATCGTGCCGATTATTCCCGACGAAGCACGGACGTTCGGCATGGACCCGTTATTTCGAGAAATAGGGATTTATTCTTCCAAGGGTCAATTGTATGACCCGGTAGACCGGGAATCGTTATTGTATTATCACGAAGCGAAAGACGGACAGATTTTGGAAGAGGGGATTACGGAATCGGGTTCGATATCTTCGTTTATCGCGGCGGGCACGGCCTACGCGAATCATGGAATCAACAGCATTCCGTTTTTTATTTATTATTCCATGTTTGGATTTCAGAGAATCGGGGATTTAATTTGGGCGGCGGCGGATTGCAAAGCCAGAGGGTTTATGTTGGGCGCGACAGCAGGCCGGACAACATTGAATGGGGAAGGATTACAGCACCAGGATGGGCACAGCCATGTGATGGCGAGTACGGTACCCACCTTGATGGCATATGACCCGGCATACGCGTATGAGGTTGCGGTAATTATTGCGGACGGGTTGAAACGAATGTATCAGGAGAAAGAAGAAATATTTTATTATTTGACATTATACAATGAAAATTATTTGATGCCGGCGATGCCCGAAGGCGTGGAAAAAGGGATATTGAAAGGGTTGTACAAATTCAGAAAGGGCGCGGAAAATAAGAGATATAAAGCGCAAATATTCGGGAGCGGACCGATTCTCAACGAGGCGCTCGTGGCGCAGGAAATATTGGAAATGGAGTATCACGTATCAGCGGATGTGTGGAGCGCAACCAGTTATAAATTATTGCGGAATGACGCGTTAAAAGCGAAGCGGTGGAACATGCTGCATCCGACAGCGACACCGAAAAAATCGTATTTGGAGACTTTATTGGAAAAAGAAAAAGGCGTGTTTGTCGCGGTGTCGGATTATATGAAGATAGTGCCGGATCAAATCGCACCCTGGGTACCGGGTGGATTGACGACGTTAGGAACCGATGGGTTTGGGCGGAGCGATACGCGGGAAAATCTGCGGCGATTTTTCGAGATTGACGCGGAATCCATAGTGATTGCGACCTTATACGCGCTTGCAGAAAAGAAGTTACTGGATAAGAAGATTGTGCAAAAAGCCATGAAAGATTTGAATGTAAATCCGGAAAAAACATTTCCGTTTATTGTATAAAAATTACGGGACTTTCTTAAAGAGGAATAGATATGGATGTTAAATTACCGCCGTTGGGTGAAGGTGCGGATTCAGGAAATGTAGTTGGTATCTTCGTGAAAGAAGGGGATACGGTTAAAAAAGACCAGGTGGTTTTGGAACTTGAATCGGAGAAAGCCGTAGCCAGTATTCCAACGCCGTCTGCCGGTAAAGTTACGAAATTATATGTCAAAGAAGGGGATAAAGTTTCGGTTGGCCAATTAATTTTGTCGTTGACCGAGGTGGATGCTGCTCTAGCTGAGAAGACACAGAAAAAAGTCGAACAGAAAATTCAAGAGCTAGAACTACCGGAAACCAAAGAAGAACCCACCCGAGAAACTTCCATTCCTGTTATTCCGGGAGTACCCCCGCCCGCCTCACCGTCCGTGCGGAAAATGGCGAGGGAATTGGGAATTGATTTGACCAAAGTTAAAGGGAGCCAACGCGGTGGCAGAATATTGTTGGATGATTTGCGCGCGTACATTCAACGATTGCAGCAAAATGCGATTGCACCCAAAGCTGCTCCGGGAAAAGCGGAACTGAAACCCGCGTCTGAATCAATAGATTTCTCCAAATGGGGACCAGTTACCAAAAAACCGTTGACAGCATTGCGCAAAACTATCGTGCAGAGAATGTCGGAGTCATGGTCAGCCGTTCCGCGTGTTACCCAGTTTGATGAAGCGGATATTACTGCCATAATGGAATTGAGAAAAAAATATGCCGAGCAATATAAGAAACAAGGTACACATTTAACTCTGACTCCGTTGGTGATGAAAGCGTGTGTGACAGCATTAAAGAAACATCCGAATTTTAACGCCAGTCTGGATGAATCGGCCGGAGAAATTATTTTTAAGGAATATTATCATCTGGGGATTGCCGTAGATACGGAAGCGGGATTAATGGTGCCGGTCATCCGGGATGTAGACAAGAAAAATTTATTGCAGTTGTCCAAGGAATTAGACGCGTTGGCGAAAAAAGCCAAAGATCGGAAAGTTTCGTTGGACGAATTAAAAGGCGGGACATTTACCATTTCCAATCAAGGGGGAATCGGTGGCGGACATTTTACACCCATTGTTAATACACCGGAAGTGGCGATCTTGGGCGTGGGACGGGGAACATGGAAACCGGTTGTCCGGGAAAAGAAAATTGAATCACGGATGATATTACCGGTAGCGTTGTCCTATGATCACCGTTTGGTTGACGGTGCGAATGCGGTACGTTTTCTATTGGACATCATACAGGCATTGCAAGATTTTCAAGAAAAAGAAATTAAATTATAATTAACATCAAACCGGTTTGAAAGGGAACTATGGAAACCATTAATACAGATATTGTGGTAGTGGGCGCGGGACCCGGCGGATACGCGGCGGCATTTTACGCGGCGGACAAAGGGAAAAAAGTGATTATGGTGGAAAAAGAAAAACGCTTGGGCGGGGTTTGTTTGATTCGAGGGTGTATCCCATCCAAAGCACTGCTTTACGCGACGGAAATGATTTCCGAGGCGAAAGAATCGGAACATCGCGGCGTGACTTTTGGCAGCCCCACCATTGATTTGGATAAAATGCGTGCCTGGAAAGAGACGATTTTGGATAAATTATCTTCCGGTGTCAAAACCCTGGCGGATATGCGCGGAGTCACGGTTCTGCAAGGTCGGGGATATTTTGAAGATTCAGACACCTTGCGTGTGGAAACAGAAGAGGGTCAAAAATTTATTAAATATGACAAAGCCATCATAGCTGTAGGTTCTCTTTCGGCGATGCCGGCGGCGTTTGATTTGGGCAATAAGCGCATTATGACGAGTACCGAGGCATTGGAAGTGGAAGAAGTCCCCAAAGATTTATTAATCGTAGGCGGTGGATATATCGGGATGGAGTTGGGGACAGTGTATGCCAAATTGGGAAGTACGGTAGTGGTGGTGGAAGCAAACGATTCCATTCTGGCAGGCGCGGACCCGGACCTTACACGACCTGTCGCTCGCTATGCGGAAAAGGCATTCAAAGAAATTCGACTCAATACCAAAGTTCTCCAAATGGCGACCAAGGGAAAACAAATTGCCGTGACCATGGAAACCAATGGTAAAAAAATCGAAGAGCTTTATGACCGGGTACTGGTCTCTGTCGGACGCGTGCCCAATTGCAAAGATTTGGGATTGGAAAATACTAAAGTTGAACGGGACGAAAAAGGATTTATCAAAGCGAATGAGAAACAACAAACCGCAGACTCCAAAATTTACGCCATTGGTGATGTGGTCGGCGGTATGTTATTGGCGCATAAAGCGGTCAAAGAAGCGCGCGTAGCAGTGGAAGTAATTATCGGAGAACACAGTGTTTTTCGAAATATCATCATTCCGGCGGTGGTATTTACCGACCCGGAACTCGCCTGGTGCGGGTTGACAGAATCCGAGGCCAAACATAAAGGACTCGAAATTAAAGTAGCCCGGTTCCCGTGGGGCGCCTCTGGTAGGGCGTTGACTTTCGACCGGCCCGATGGATTGACCAAACTTATCATTGAACCGGAGAGTGAGCGAATTCTCGGAGTGGGAATTTGCGGTCATGGCGCCGGGGAACTCATTAGTGAAGGGGTACTGGCGATTGAAATGGGCGCGACCGTTAAAGACCTGGCAGAATCCGTTCATCCTCATCCCACCTTGTCTGAAACTCTCATGGAATCCGCGGAAGCCTATTTCGGGTATGCCACCAATACCTATACACGGAAAAAAGATATATCTGAAGCTGGTTAAGGGTTAAAGGTATTCGGCAACAATATTATGCATTTTTCCGTAAATGCGGAAAGCTCCTACAAATCCCAATCTTCGTGAAAGGCATTTGGCATATCACGAGCACCATGAATCACAGCGAGGATTTCAATGTCCTTGGTATTTTCTTTAATTCGGTAGACAATGCGGTACTTACGATAAAGAACTTCTCGAAAGTCATAATTTTCAAGCTCGGGGACTATACGTCCGCATTTGGGAAAGGTTTCAAGTTTTTGAGTTGCTTGGATTAGGGACTTTATAAAATTTCCAGCGTAGATTTTTGAATCTTTGGCAATGTACTCATAAATGGCTTGCTTTATAAGTCCATTTTATTTTGCCCATTGATCCACTTTCTTAAGTAGTTCTTCGGTAGTTAATACCTTTCCAGATTCCGCGTCTTGAAGTCCTTGGAGAACCTGAGCCACAAAATTGATTTTGTACATGATATCTTCCAATGAGCATCCGTCCGGCAACTGTTTTATTGACTCTATGGTCGCTTCTTTCAATAAATCCATGATATACCTCCTCTAGTTATAGTATATCAAATTCTCCATGAATAAATATATTAGGCTTTGAGGGTGAGTTTTTCGATGGAACGCATGGCGGCGGAAACAACCGTCTTATCTGAATCCATTAATAAATTGGATAATGCTGATAAGGCACGAGGATTGCCAAGTTCACCTAAGATTTGAGCCGTAAACCGACGGGTCTCCTTATCAGTGTTATCCAGCATAGTTATCAAAGAGTTAATTAGTTTTTCTTTATCTTTTACGGTGATTTCTTTCGATGGATCCGTTATCCCCAATATTTGCTTGAATTTATCCATCGTTTCTTCTTGTTTCTGGATTCTCCGACAAACTTCTTTTATTATACGTTGTAAATACCAAATCGTACCAATTAAAGCAGCTAAAAAAGGCGCAACAATAAACGGAATTGCTTTTATATCATGTATATCACTATTCCTAACAGCTAATTCACCTAAAACACAAACAATTAAATAAATAATTAAATAAAAAAATACATATCCTCTTTTACCCTTCTCATCAATTTCCTTCCACAATTTATCTTCCGGTTTGGTGCGAAACCATTTCATAATTCATCCTCCTTACTTAAGGGCTTAATATAGGATTATTCAATTCCATTGTCAAATTAAATAATCTCCCGATACACTTCTTCTCTAGGTCTGGGGATGCAGACTTTATTGACTAGGAGACCTTTTTGAGCAATCACTTGCGCACCGGCATCCAGTGCGGCATTAACATCTTCAACCGTTCCAGTCATGGTGACAAACGCTTTCCCACCGAGTGCCATTGCCAACCGGATTTCAATAAACTGTACATTGGCGGCTTTGATGGCGGCATCCGCCCCTTCCACCAATGAAGCAACCGAAAAACTTTCCAAGATACCGAGAGCATCCGTAGCTTTCACATCAGACATTCCGCGAATGGCAGGGATAATTTGGGGATGGACATTGGGTATCAAGAAATCGTCAATCAAGGCGTGTGCGGCGGCATCCCGTCCGGCTTCCACAGCGGATTTCACGCCCGCCACCTCTCCCCCCACCAGCACCATATATTTACCCGAACAGATGGAACGGGAGAGTAAGAGTTCCACATTCCCGGCTTTTAGCATTGTATCCGCGACCAACATTCCCGATGCGATGCTGGATAATTCAATCATTCCGATGGCTGAGACCATAAATTATTCTCCTCTTATAATTTGTCATTCTGAGGGAGCGAAGCGACCGAAGAATCCCTGTGTTCTACCTGATATAAAGCGACTTTAAATAGGGATTCTTCGCTGCGCTCAGAATGACATATTTGTTTTAACGGCATATTTGATAATTTATTTTTCTATTACAATGTTTCCATTTACTGCAATCACCTGACCGGAAATGGAGGCGTGAATTGGCACACCAAGTTTCCCTTCCGGGACATTGGCAATCATTTGACCTTTTTTGACCGACTGACCGACCTTAACCAAAGATTCCGCGGGTACTCCGGCATGTTGTTTTAACGGTAAAGTCACTTGATTGGGTTGATATTTTAAATCCTCAAAATGTGCTGGATGGTCATAAGGTGTCAAATGTAATTTATGCATTAATTTACTGGTTGGAACTCTGCGATATTCCTGCATGGGATGAGATTTCACAGGGACAGGTGGAGGTTGTACCCGGATTCCTTTTTTACCCAATTCCTTTTTGACCTGATCGCAGATTTCATGTGGAGATAAATCTTCCGGACAGGCGTACAATCCGCAAATCCCGCAGGCGATACAGGCGATCGCCCAGTGGGATTCATTTTCAAAAGTCGGACCGGAAAATTGTAGAGAGCGCATAACGCGATGCGGTTGAATGGGATGTCCCACCAGATACCTTGGACAAAATTCTGTGCAATAGGAACATTGGTCACAGGCCGATTTCCCAATGCGTTCCATCGAATGGTACGAAATTGTTTTGCGTTTTGCCAATTGATGATCTTTATTCAGGGCGATATATCCGGCAGTGGTTTTCGTAATCGGGTCATCGAGATTGGTCACTGCGGTACCCATCATGGCACCGCCTTTGAGGAAAATACAATCCGGTTCTGTGAGTCCACCGGATAAATCTATCAATTCCCGCAGACTTATTCCAATGGGAACTTTCAACGTTAAAGGATTTTTTACGGCACCGCACATGGTGACATATTTATCAGTTACCGGTGTATTGTCATTCAAGGCATAGGTAATATTCATCAATGTTTCGACATTGCTGACCACGCATCCGACATTCAGCGGCAACCCGCCGGGCGGGACATTTCGTCCGGTGACATCCACCACCAGAATCACTTCATCACCCGATGGATAGAAATCGCCGAGGATAAATAACTCAATCCCTTTGGTCTTTTTTAGGATAAGCTCATATTTGGGAATGGCTTCCTCATTTTTCTTTTTGAGTGCCACAACCCCTTGGGTAGCGCCGGTGATTTCCATAACTTTGGCGATGCCTTCGACTACGGCTTCCGGTTCCAAACGCATCAATTCCTTGTCTTTATATAAGAGTGGTTCACATTCCGCGCCGTTGGCAATCACGTACTCCACCTTGGCATTGATTTTGACATGCGCAGGGAATCCCGCGCCGCCCGCGCCCACAATTCCTGATTCTTGCACCTGTTTTATGCTTTGTTCCCGATTCATAAGACCCTTACTAATCTAATATAGAACCCGTAAAATTCCAAGTAAAATGTTGCAAACTTATCGCAAACAAATTATACTATGCCCATGCCAAAAGAACCTATTAAAGTGACTTGTCCGGACTGTAAAACCATTTTAATTATTGATCCGAAGGAAGGGAAAATAATCGAAACGCGTAAGCCTATCATTGAGGAAACCACCGGAGACCGGTTGAAAGATGCGTTTGTAAAAGCCAAAAAACGGGAAGATGAAGCGGATATCCTTTTTCAGAAAGCCAAGGAAAAAGAACGGGAACGCAAATCTAAACTCGATAGTTTGTTTAAAGAATCTGTTGAAAAAGCCAAACAAGAAGATGACGGGTCAAAACCAACCCGGGAAATGGACTTATGAGAGTTTCAGATTTTAGATTGCAGATTGCAGATATGAAAAATTGTATAAAAGTCTCTCTTTTATTTCTTTTGTTGATTGTGTACACAGGTACCAATTTGTTTTCTTCACAGGATACCGCCCGACCTAGTGCGGACTGGGTGAAAAATGCTGTTATCTATGAAGTCTTCACCCGGGATTTCGGCCCGCAGGGAACCTTCAAAGAAGTGGAAGCGCGAATCCCTGAATTAAAACAACTCGGAGTGACCGTGCTTTGGCTGATGCCCATTCAACCGATTGGCAAAGTGAAACGTTTAGGGACATGGGGTAGCCCTTATTCAATTCAAGATTATCTGAAGATTACTCCGGATTACGGGACGGAAGATGATTTGCGTTCTCTGGTGCAAACTGCCCACCGCTCTAAAATGAAAGTTGTTCTTGATATGGTAGCCAATCATACGGCGTGGGATTATTCCTGGATAACCACTCACCCGGATTATTATCATCACGATTCCACAGGCAAAATCATTTCTCCAAATCATTGGTCGGACGTTGCTTGGTTGGATTATTCCAATCCGGCGCTCAGAACAGAAATGATAAATATTATGAAATATTGGATTGAAAAGTATGATATTGACGGATACCGGTGCGATTATGCGAATGGAGTTCCGACGGGTTTTTGGGAATCGGTGAGACTTGAACTGGAAAAAATCAAACCGGAAATTATGATGTTGGCGGAGGCGTATAAACCGGAACATCATGTCAAAGCATTTGATTTAAGTTATTCCTGGCCGTTATATAACGCCTTACTCAAAGCCACACAAGGGAAAGTCCCGGCGTATTCTATTGGCTCAACAATCTTACAGGAACGGGAGAAATTTCCACAAGGATCGCTCATGATGAACTTTATTGATAATCATGACAAGAACCGTGCTCCTTTGGAGTTTGGAGAAGAAAAATGGAAACCTGCAGCCGGCTGTGCCTTTCTCTCTCCCGGTGTTCCCTTGTTATATAACAGTCAGGAGATTGGTGAAACGACACTCTTCCATGACTCGTTTTTGTTTGAGAAAAATCCCATTCAATGGTCGGATGAAACGACAGACAGGGGACAGGATTATTGGGATTTTTATAAAACGCTCATTGACTTACGCCAAAACTATTCCGCCCTCCGGTCGGATAACATCGTGTTTCTTCCCAATGACAAAGATAATTCCGTGCTCACTTTTTTACGTTGGGACAAAAATCAGACCATCCTGGTGGCTGTAAATTTCTCCGACCAGTCGCGCCAGGTCAATATTGATTTAACAGGAAGCCCACTTGAAAATAAGCGATTACTGAAAAACTTGCGAAATGCAGAACAATCAATTTCTCTGACCAAGCCAGTGGTCGAAACCACCTTGGCGGCTTATAACTATACTCTCTGGTTGGTCAGATAGGGTAATTTTTGCCTGGTTCCCAGGTTACGTAGATTGTTCAGAAAATTCGAATTTGGCATAGGAATGCCGTAACCGCATATTTTCCCAAAGATGTAATAGAATAGAAACCCCAACAAGAATCGCATAGAATAGCAGAATCCCAATAATATATTTGAATAAAAAATATTCCACGAAAAGACAACCCACCGTCAAAAACATGCCCATGAACATGGTAATAACAACCCGTGCCTGACGGCCATACGTCACAAAAGGGGCGGAAAGGGGCAGATGCGGCAGGAGTAAATGACTGGAAAGGGCATAATAATCCGCTAGTAGGAAAAAGACCAACGTTTGCGCTAAGGCATGAAGTACCGGCATACTCCAGGAGAATAGAATAATCGTGACCAACCACATGGGTACCAGTATCCAGAGAATCACGGATAAGTATGCGCCGGCATAGAGTCTCACGGGGTTCACCGGTGCGCTGTGATAAATCCAGGATGCTTGCCATTCGGTCGAATAGCGGATGATGGCAAGTGCCGAACCCGTAAAAACCGGGACAAACATAAAAAATAACATACTGCTCGAAATCTCCCCGAAAGAAGTAACAGTGAATATATCCATCATCCCGGTATGTCCCCGGTTCATTAAATATGGATAAAAATAGTAAAACACAATCATGCCGAACATCGGCAAAATCGCCATGCGCAATTTTTTATCCCGTTTGAGATACAGAGAAACCAGGGTAAATCCAACACGCATGTCCGGGTCGGAGATGAAATTCGCCAGTTGATGAGACCAGGATTTGCGTTCTGAAGCCGTCAGGACCACATTAATATTCGCCTGTTGGGCGCTAACTGCCTTGGAGTAGGTTTTGGAAATCCGACGGATTCCCAGATTGGCCAAGACAAGGGTAACGATAATCGCCGTCACGCTCAAACAAAGAGTAACCGGCGTGATATGCCCATACAATAGGTCGCAGAATCCGGCATACCAGGACATGGGTGTAATCCACAACCATGCCATTCCGCTAAAGGTAAATCCCTTCAGCATTTTGTCTCGGAAAAAAAATCCTATAAATTGATACCCCCCAAAAATCACGAAACTAAAAACCATTTGGAGATAACCGAGAATGGTTTGTAATTTTTCATGGTGGATTTTTGACATCAGCCATGCATAAAGATAAATGACAAAAAAAGCGGCGGTCAGTCCCGCACTCAGACACACTAGATAAACCAAGGGGAACATAATAATCATGGATTTGACTCTAAACACTGCACCGCCAATCGGGAGTATAGTCAACGAGGTCGAAATCAAGCCAATATAAAAAGCCAGGTTCAATAATTTTGCGGCAAAATAAGTACTGCTGCTGATGGGACGATGGCCTAGAATCTCAAAATCATCAGGATGAATCACCACGGAATAAAATTCAATCAATACCGCCATACTGGTCATCGTCATGGAATAACTTAGAACGATATAGAAAAAGGTGTACATATCTTCAATCCGAAACAAGAGCGTACATAAAACCAAACTCATCACCGCATAGGCAAACAAGGTATAGAAAAAAACATATTTCCCGGCTTTGGACTCAAATTGCTGGGAACGGGTGCCAATACTTTGGAAATCCAGTTTCAATCCCATTCGGAAAAGAATTTTCAATTGATAGGAATCAATATCCCATTTTTGTAATAATTTTTGTATCATAGACTATGCCATGAATTGTAACTAATCCTTTTGGGATTGGCTACTGTGACAATCAGGAGATTGAATGTTTTCTATTGTATTCCCGATGCTCTTTTGACATCTAATCTTAGGTGATTTAATATAAGACATAGAGTAATGTTTTCATAACCTATGATTCTATTTCGGACATTTATTTTTACTCTATTGATACCCTGTTCCGTGTGGGGTTGGATACCCTGGTATTTATTGACATCCAATCCCCAAAGGGAATTTGCGGAAATCGGCGCGTGGAAATATATCGGAATTCTCCCCATCATTTTGGGAGTTCTGATTTATATTGGGTGCGTTTGGGAATTTGCGACACGGGGAAAAGGGACCCCCGCGTTTTATGATTCCCCAAAGTTATTTGTCTCCCACGGGTTATATCGTTATGTCCGGAATCCCATGTACATGGGCGCGGTGACAGTCCTTTTAGGTGAAACCATTTTCTTTCAATCCAGGGATCTTCTTGTTTATACGATTATTGTTGGTGTATGTTTTCAATGTTTTGTAATCTTTTATGAAGAACCCCATTTAACCCAAAAGTTTGGGGATTCTTATCGTAACTATTGCAAAACGGTTTCCCGCTGGATTCCGGGAAAATAACTCCCTGCTGTATGATTGACATAACTCCATGACTCTGATAATTTAAGGGACATTAATATATCCCCGTTTAGCGGGTCATTCTAAGTATTTTAAAAATAAGGAGGACTATATGTTCAGAAAATTAGTTACCCCTTTGGTGGGAATCACATTAATCATTGGCTTGGCGGGATGTGCTAAACAGGAAAGCACTCCGGCACCTGAAAAAGCGAGCAATGCATCGTCCAGTAGTGAAAAGAAAGTGCAGGTGGGATTGGTATTTGATATTGGGGGTCGGGGAGATAAATCGTTTAATGATTCAGCCTATGCCGGACTGGAGCGCGCCTCCAAAGAATTCGGTTTGGAAATGGGAAAAGATATTGAATATATTGAACCGACGGAAGCCCCCGACCGGGAAAATGCTTTGCGAAAATTAGTAGATAAAAAAAAGGATATTATTTTCGCTATTGGATTTATTTTCAGCGATGATGTGAACCGGGTCGCCAAGGAATTCCCCAATGTGAAATTCGCGTGTGTGGATTATGTGCCGCCTGAAAAAGAATCGGACTATCTTCCGAATGTTGTGGGATTAAAGTTCAAAGAAGAAGAAGGTAGTTTTTTAGTCGGTGCAATTGCCGGACTGGTGACCAAAACTAATAAAGTCGGTTTTGTCGGCGGAATGGAAAGTCCCTTAATCAAGAAATTTGAAGCGGGATATAAAGCTGGAGTGAAATATGTCAACCCCAAATGTGAAATTTATGCCAATTATGCCGGGGTCACACCCGATGCCTTTAAGAATCCCACCAAAGGAAAAGAATTAGGTTTATCCATGTATGACAAAGGCGCAGATATTATTTATCACGCCTCCGGTTCAACGGGATTGGGAGTTTTTGAAGCGGCAATTGATAAAAACAAACTGGCCATCGGCGTAGATGCAGACCAGTATGATCAAGCGACGGGGCATATTCTCACCAGCATGGTGAAAAAAGTGGATGAATCCATCTTCCAGGAAATCAAGGCGGTCAAGGATAATCAATTTAAAAATGGAACCCGGACTTTTGATTTGGCATCCAAAGGAATTGATTATGTCTATGATGATAATAACAAGAAATGGATAACGGACGATATTCACAAAAAGGTGGAAGACATTCGCGCCAAGATAATCAGCGGCGAAATTAAAGTCCCCAGCACACCGTAAAGAAATAGTTTAAAGTTGAAAGTTTAATGTTTAATGTTAAGAAACCTGCCTTCAATATTAAACCTTAAACAATAAACACTTCAAAATGTCGGCAATTGAACTATGTGGCATTACCAAACGATTCGGCAGTAACCTTGCAAACGACCAGGTCAATTTAACGGTTGAGCAAGGTGAAATTTTGGCGTTGGTCGGGGAAAACGGTGCCGGAAAAACCACCTTGATGAATATCCTCTACGGGTTACTCCAACCCGATAACGGTGAAATTCGTATTCAAGGAAACCCTGTCAAATGCACTTCTCCTTCTGTCGCTATTTCTCATGGTATCGGTATGGTACATCAGCATTTCATGTTGGTTCCTCCGTTTACGGTGACAGAAAATGTAATTCTTGGATCTGAGCCTATTAGTATCCGCCCTTTTTTAAATTATCAAAAAGCCAAACAATCGGTTCATGAACTTGCGGCAAAATATGGATTCCAAATGAACCCGGATACACGGGTGGAATCCTTGAGTGTCGGAATTCAACAATGCGTTGAAATCGTCAAAATTCTTTACCGGGACGCTTCCATACTAATCTTGGATGAACCGACGGCCGTGCTAACTCCGCAGGAAACCGATGAACTTTTTTCTATCCTGAGAACTTTTAAAAAAGAAGGCAAGACCATTATTTTTATCAGTCATAAATTAAACGAAGTGCTGGCCATATCGGACAGGATTACCGTGATGCGCGCGGGGAAAGTCGTCGGTGGATTGATTACCACAAAAACCAGTAAGGAGGAAATCGCGCGGTTAATGGTGGGACGGGATGTCCTATTACGAGTGGATAAAAAAGTCGCCAAACCAGGACAACCGATTTTAGAAATTCAAAATTTAAAGGCGGCAAACGATAAGAAATTACCTGCCGTAAAGAAAATTTCTTTGACGATTAATTCAGGAGAAATTGTCGGAATTGCAGGCGTGGAAGGAAATGGGCAATCCGAATTGATTGAAGTGATTACCGGTTTACGACACGCGACAGGCGGGGATGTCCAACTCTCGAATCAATCCATTGTAAACAAACCAGCGCGAGATATTTTTTCCGTTGGCCTGGCGCATATTCCCGAAGACCGCTTGCGACGGGGATTGATTACCGAATACACCCTGGAAGAAAATTTAATCCTGGGCCGTCATCGCAATTCTCAGTTTACCGGACGATGGTTTCAGAAATCAAAAGCTATTCATCAAGAAGCCGAACGGTTAATTCCCGAATTCGATATTCGTCCACCCAATTCTGCCTTATTTGCGCGCCAATTATCAGGCGGAAATCAGCAAAAGGTGATTGTCGCGCGGGAACTGGCGCGAAATCCGATATGCCTGATTGCTGCTCAGCCGACTCGTGGAGTTGACATTGGTGCCATTGAATTTATCCATAGGCGAATTGTGGAAGCGCGGGACCGGGGTGTCGCGGTACTATTAATATCTGCGGATTTATCCGAGGTTATGTCGTTATCCGACCGGATAGCCGTCATGTATGAAGGACAGATTATGGGAATCGTGGATGCCGATAAAACTGACGAACGGCAACTCGGACTCATGATGACGGGTACGAAAGTAAATTAAAGTTTATGATGCACATTATATTAAAATGGACATTCAAATTTCTCGGTTTTCTAGCTACTTATATTATCGGTAGTAGAATATGGTCGGTTCCAGTAGCCTTAAAATTACATTTTCCCCGTTTTATTGTGTTTGTAATGGTGTTGGGTCTCGATTTATTACAGATTCCCCTGTTTTATTATATTTATAATAAAGGATTCCCCAAAATTAAATATCTTAAAATATTGTTTGCCAAATTGCCAACTCAGGAAAAGTTCCAAAAAAGCAGGTTGGGTAAAATCGCGCAAAATTTTGGAAGTGTGGGAGTAATATTTATTTCCATGTTACCCACCTTTGGTGGTGGAATATGGACGGCGGTGCTTTTCGCGCATATTTTACGATTAGACAATCGCCGCAGTTTTCTTTTCATCGCGATTGGGAGTTTAATGGGTTGTTGGGCGGTGGTCTATGGATGGGATGCCATCTTCCGGCATTTTGATGTTATTTTACAATTCTTCGGGTTTAATGTTTAATGAAATCGCGTTTCTCTTCTCAAGCGCTTTTGGAAAATGTAGGTGTCCCTCTCGCTGCAATTTCTGTCTCTCTCTTAATCGGTGCATTCTTTATTCTAGCCATTGGTCGAAATCCCCTGTTTGTCTATGGTCAGCTTTTTCAAGGAACTTTTGGAGACTCTTATAGTATCGGTCAGGTTTTGTATAAAGCAACCCCTCTCATTTTGACCGGGTTGGCTGTGGCATTGGGATTTCGCGCGGGATTATTTAACATCGGTGCTGATGGCCAATTATATATCGGAGCGTTTTGCACGGCTTTGGTGGGGGGTTGGGTTCCTGCCCATTTCCCGGGATTGCCTTCTTTGATCGTTATTCCGTTATGTATGATCGCAGGATTTATTGGCGGGGGAATTTGGGGATTAATTCCAGGCATATTAAAAGCAAAACTGGGAGTTCATGAAGTCATCAATACCATTATGATGAATTTTATTGCTTATGGTTTGACGAACTATTTAGTAATCGAAGTTTATTCTGTGCGGGAAACCGTGCATACACCACCTATCGGCGATACGGCAAAAATCCCCCGGTTCGATTCTATGTTTGGATTATTTCACGGATCTCCGGTGAATGTCAGTATTTTTTTATCCTTACTTTGTGCCTTGTTGGTATATATTTTACTTTGGCGAATGCGTCTTGGGTATGAATTACGCGCGGTCGGATTAAATCCAAGAGCCGCAGAATACGCGGGAATTCATGTCGGTTGGATTATTATTTTGACTATGTTTTTATCCGGTGGACTAGCCGGACTGGTGGGGATAAATTTTGTTCAGGGATATAAATATTATTATGAAGATGGATTCGCCACAGGGGCCGGGTTCATGGGAATTGCTGTGGCATTAGTCGGTCGAAACCATCCCATTGGAATTATTTTGGCGGCACTATTATTCGGGACCTTAAGCCAGGGTGGATTGGCGATAAATACTATCGTTCCCAAAGAATTAGTGGAAATTTTGCAAGCCATCGTCATCATTATTATGGTGGTGATGACAGAAGTTTTTCGACGCTGGCTGCGGCATCGTCCCTTGCAAACATTACCTTAAAAGGGAATACAATTTATCACCTAGCTTGTTCCTCCGGAGATTCAATGGCCTGTATCTCGGCAAATGAAATCCTTTTGGGTTGATTCAAAAAAGGTGACCGGTTGACAGCCGCCTTGACTTCTTTTGTTAACACATGCGGTTCAATCGGTTTCATCAGATAAACCGTGTTTAACTGGCGGCTTAATTCTTTTAATTTGGGATCATCTTTTCCGGTTAGAAAGATTATGGGCAGACCGGCTAATCGATCCAGCTTTCGAACAGCAGAGCATACTTGAAAGCCGTTAATTTTTGGAATCATTATATCCAGAATCAGAATATCCGGGTCATAGGCGGTCACTTTCTGTAATGCATCCATGCCATTGTTGGACGTGACCAATTCATACTCATTTTGAAAAATCAATTCCAGCATTCGTAAAATATCCGGGTCATCGTCTACCATTAGTATGCGGGGACGCGGTATTCCTTGGGACACTGGTTTGGAAGCCGCGAGAGTAGGCGCTGGTTTACTCTTGGCAGCAACATTGGGATCTTCCCAATGTTTCCTGGATTTAATTTGCTCTAGGGATAATTTCTTTGCACGGACAGGACCGGAGGATTTTAATTGCAGTTCAATGTTTCGTAGCAATCGTTCCGGTGTGACAGGTTTCGTCATATAATAACTGGCGCCTTCTTTATATCCGGATTTTTGATCTTTGGGACTAGCCAACCCGGAGAGCATGATAATCGGCAGGTTTTCCAATCCCGGCATTCTGCGAATCTCCTGGCAAACTTCAAACCCGCTCATATCCGGCATCATCACATCCAGCATTACCAAATCCGGTTCGCATTCCTTGCATTTCGTCAACGCTTCCTTCCCCTTGGAGGATGTAACGACTTCGTATTTGTCGGTAAGTACCATTTCAAAAAACGTGAGAATATCTGTATCATCATCCACAGATAATATCCTATATTTTGTACTCATTAACTTTGCCTCCTTATGATTTAGCTTTCGGTTATTCGATGGGAAACCGAATGATAAATTTTGTTCCCTCACCCACCTGGCTCTGTACTTTGATTTCTCCTTGATGCAGTTCAACAAGCCGTTTCGTAATGCTTAAACCCAATCCCACCCCTTTTCGCAAAGCAGGATCATTTACCAAGGAAATCTGCCGGAAGGGTTCGAAAATTGTCCCAAGATAGTCGGGATGAATCCCAATTCCGGTATCTTCCACTCTAATCTCTATATATTTATCATTTTTTGATATGGCATGGATTTCTACATGTCCCTTTTCTGTAAACTTTAACGCATTATCCACCAAATTCAGCAATATCTGCCGTATTCTGTTGGCATCTGCAGTCAATACCGGGAGCGTATCGGAAATCTTTGATCTCAATTCAACATTTTTTCCATGAAGTAAAGGACGCACCGTTTCTTTAACATCATTGATGAGAGAAACCAACAGTACCCGGTCTTTTTGCAAGACCAGTTTTCCATGCAGAATTCCTGTCCAATCCATGACATCATCAATTAATTTCAAAAGAGAGGTACCGCTTCTCTGGATGGCTTCAATTTGCATTAGATGTTCCGGTTTGAACGAATCCCGCCCTTCGTCCAACAAGACATCCGCGAAACCGATAATGGAATCCAAATAGGAACGGCTTTCATTCGAGAAATTGGATAAAAATTCATTCTGGTTCTCGTTCATTTCTTCCAGCCGGAAATACTGGCGTTCTAATTCCTGGGTAGCCAAATTGAGTTCATCAATTAATTTTTTTCTTTCCGTGGTATCCCTGATAATAATCTGGACAACTTTTTTCTTTCCATCCATAACAATCGCCGCGTCCACGGTACAATATCGGCGGTCATCGGGACGACGTTGAATTGGAAGATCCGTCATCCGGGTAACGTTCACTTGCAATACTCTCCGGCAGACATCTTTAATGACATCCGGATTCATTTTCTGTTTTAATTTTTCTATAGGAAAAGGATGTTTAGGATGGGAGGAATAATCCAGGATATCGTAAAACCGGCTATTGCCCTCTACGATAATCCATTTATGTGGGTCTACAATAAGAATCCCGGCGGAGGCACGATTAAACAAGTCACGATATTTCTCCGCGTCGCTGACGGAAGTGGCCATGTTAGGTTTGGGTGATTTTTTGGGTTTCGCAGTGTCTTTCTTAACACGTTTGATGATCTTTTTTCCTGTCATCATTTTCACCCGGGATTCTTCCCATACACCAGTATTACTTAAAATTTGTATTCAAAACCTGTCTGACCTCTCCCATGTTTATACACCGAACGCTGTTTATTGTCAAGAAAAAATGAGTCAGTTACATCCGTTCGGGCGCGGAGACACCCATAATCCGTAAACCGTTTCGGACCACAATTTGAATCACTTTCATCAATACCAACCTGGCTTGCGTGAGTTTCTCATCCTCTGAAATCACGCGATGTTGGTTGTAATATTGATGAAGTTTGGTAGACAAATCCATTAAATAACGTACCACCCTTTGGGGTTCCAATGACTCGGCAGATTCCACCATGATATTGGGATATTCTGCCAGGATTTTGATAATTTCCCCTTCTTCCGGCAATTGTAATTTCGATAAATCTACATCTTTTGCCAGTGGAATCAAAATATTCTTTTGTGCCGCCTGCTGAAAAATACTGCATACCCGCGCGTGGGCGTATTGCACATAAAACACCGGATTATCATTGGTTTGATGTTTCGCTACTTCCAAATCAAAATCTAAATGGCTGTCCGATCCCCGCATCAAAAAGAAAAATCGCGCGGCATCCACGCCCACTTCATTGATTAAATCTTCCATCGTTTCAATTTGTCCCGCCCGCTTGGACATTTTAATTCGCACGCCGTCACGCAATAAGTTGACTTGTTGAACAATCAGAATTTCAAGATCGTCCGGTTTATGTCCCAAGGCTTGCATGGCGGCTTTCAAACGTAAAATATATCCATGATGATCCGGTCCCCATAAATCAATGAGTTTCTCAAACCCGCGCTCAAATTTATTCTGATGATAGGCAATATCTTTCAAGAAGTACGTAAAATTACCATCCGATTTTACCAATACCCGGTCTTTATCATCGCCGAAGGTTGTTGTCCGTAACCAGACTGCATTTTCGGATTCAAAAACATGTTCGCCTTGTTTTAACAATTCCAGTATTCTTTTGGGCTTGTTTTCCTTTTGCAATTCGGTTTCTCGAAACCATTTATCAAACCGGACGTCAAATTGTTCTAAATCTGTTTTTTGCTTGTCGAGCATGGCATCCAACCCGATTACAGAAAATTCGGAGAACGGGATTTCCTCCGGGTCTTTATAATTTGAAAATGTTTTATTATCGTAAATCTGTTGTGCCAATTCGATGACATATTCACCGTGATACCCATTTTCAGGGATTGCTGCCGGCTTTCCCAATAATTCCAAGTATCGTGTTTTTAAAGATTCTCCAAATAACTGCGCCTGCATTCCGCCATCATTGACATAATATTCCCGATACACTTGATACCCGGTCTGTTTCAGCACATTCGCCAACGCATCCCCCACGGATGCCGCACGGGCGCTTACCACATTTAATGGTCCGGTTGGGTTTGCTGAGACAAATTCAATCAAAACTTTTTGTCCCTTGCCGATATTGGATTTTCCGAAATCCTCATTTATCGTTTCAATTTCCTTGACAATAGTAACCAACAAACTTCCTTTGACAAAAAAGTTTAAATAACCCGCTCCTGCCGTTTCGATTCGGTCTATGTCGGGCGCTAGTTGAAAATCAAATCTGTCTTTGATGAGCTGACCTATTTCCGCCGGTTTGGTTCTTAATTCTTTGGCAAGAACAAACGGTAAATTGGTTGCAAAATCCCCATGATCCCGATTTCTGGGAATATCCACATTAAACGAAATCGTCTTACCCCCATCAATCCTATTTTCCTTTTTTAGGGATTCGATGATTTTAGTTAAGGCTGCATCGATTTGTTGTTTGACATCCATAATTATAAAGATAGATATTATATCAGATTGGATTTTTTCTAAAGGGATTATACTACAAGGCTATATAAAAATTCTTTTAAATACGGGAATGATAAATTATTTTATTGTATGAGTTCCGCTTCAATATTTTGTGTTGGTTTAAATGTGGGAATAGATTGATTTGCATAGTTTGGGTCGTAATACAATTGAATATCATTAATATAGATTGTGGCGGGGAATTGAGAGGTGTTTTTAACAATCAGTTGTATACGGTCTGTATTATTCAAGGGAGCGGTTAAGGGTACATAGACTGTATTCCAAGAATCACCGGCAAACGCTCCGATATTGGCATAACCGCCAATATCCCATATTCCCGTGGTCTCATTATTGAAACTAAACAATATTCCAATAATTTGAATCTCTGTTGGGTCGGAAAGGGAAGAATATACTTTAAAAGACATTATACTGCTGTGATTCGCTGGAACATTAAAAGTATCTAATGACGTTATTTTGGCTCCTTGATACGAGGTGTCAAATCCTAACGTTAGAACTCCGGTCTGTTCCGCCAATGCCGTTATCCAACCGATAGCGGCAATTCCATTGGAATTCAAAGAACCCGGTGGGATTTCAAACGCCCATTGTGTTGTGTCACTAGCCACGGAAAAATCTCCATAAGGAACATTGACATTCACGGAACTCGTCACTGCCGAAGGTGGTTGATTCAATAATTCAATGGAATCAATATAGAGATTCCCTAAACAATTATTATTCTTTACGATTAATTGAATCTGACCGGAACTAGTGCGACAGTATAACGGCACATCTATCGTAGACCATAAATATTCAAATGGTTCTCCACAATAACCGACCCCAATTTCCTCAATTTGCAAAGAAGTATTATCGGCATAAGTTAATATGCTGGGAATCAAATTCATATACCCGTTCAGCGATTGTAGGTAATACGTAATCCGAACGGTATACCAGGGATTCGATAAATCCGGTGTAAACCGCATTTTACTAGTCATCTTGATTTCTTGGTCAGAATCATAGAATTGAAACATCAACAAACCTGATTCTCCCTGGAGAGAGGATACCCAATTAATATACGCTTGATAAGGAATGTCTAGCGGAGTTTCAAATCCCCAATAACCCGTGTCACTGGCTACATCAAAATCCCCTTCCACGTTATCCCATGCCGTGAGAAGGCTAAAGTTGGCAGTCACGGTTATGGGTGCGTCCATGATCACAGATTGAGAATTTGTAGTGCCGCTCAAATCCCCGCTCCAATCTACAAACTTGTAACCAAAATTAGTATTGACTTGACAGTTAACGATACTCTCGGGATTGTACCATCCGCTTCCCGGCGTCACGCTCCCTCCGGCAGACGGACTGGCTTGTTCTGTCAAATAATATTGGGTATCCAGACTCACAGTATAGGTCGTATCTGAAATTGGAAAGATTGTGTGAATTATGGCACCGCCGTCACTCCACGAGTCATATACATTTTGTATCCCAGTACCGGCAGACTGAGTGGAATTTACACCTATCGTAAAATAATATCCCGTTATTGTCATAAACGTAAACGGTGTCAAGTAACTGGTATTATTGAGTGTTACGTATCTACCTGTAGGATTACTAGCCAGTGTTATGGAGATAGTCATGCCTCCATAAAAGTTTTGGTTCGGCTCATTGGTGCTCAACCCCGCATAAGTATAATAAACAGGCGTAAACGCTGTGCTAATCATTGACGCCCGAACCGTATAATTCCCATAAGTCAAATTATCAAATTCATAATACCCGGTAGAGTCAGTAGATGAGGTTTGAGTCGTATCACCAGATAGGGAGACAGTTACATTAGTAAGAGGCTGGGGTATAGTATAGATTTTCAATCCATAATCCGAAGTATATATGTAATTTCCATCAGTCATCGCTTCAAATGGAAATCCACCACTAAAACTTGTAACCTCTATAGGCAATTGAGGATTTTTAATGTCAATAATCATTACTTCTTTATTAAAATCAGTAAGATAGGCATAATCTCCGTCCAAAGTTACACTAAGGCAACCTGCAAATGTATCAAATTCTCCCACTTCTTGAGGTGCAGTCGGATTACTAATATCTATAATGAATAACCCCAGATTTGCATTGGCAAGATAGGCATAATTTCCCCTAACTTTAACATCGTATGAAAAACCTATAGTATTAAACTGTCCAACAATTGTAGGATTGGAATAAGAAGTAATATCAATGATTGACAAACCACTACGATAGTTTGCGACATAGGCATAATTTCCTTCTACATCCACTTTGATGCAACTTGAAAGAGGACATGAACCTATCACTTGGAGATTGGAAGGAGTACTAATATCCAGAATTTCAAAACGACCTGATTCTCCTAAGAATGCGTAATTCCCCACGATAGAAGCATCCTTCACTTCATATAAATACGTACCGGTATTATATGTCCCCACTAAATTAGGATCGGAGGGAGTACTAATATCGTAGATGTAGAAAAAATTTTGATCTGGTACATAAAGATAATTGCCATTAACACTTAACCAATAACAAAGAGAGTATGAATTTGGCAATACAAAGGAATTAACCTGTACAGGATTCGAGGGAGTAGATATATCAAACACCGCCAACCCACCATCATAATAATCTGGACCATAAGTCTTCATGTACACATAATTTCCCTGTTTGGCAATTCCATAACTCACATAGCCATTATCATAATATGAACCAATTAAGGAATAAGGTCCAGCGGTTTGAAATCCGTAACAAAACCCGCTAATAGTATAAGGAGGGGTAGTCACTAGGCTATAATTGAAATTCGCTGTAATAGATTTCGGTCCATCCATAAGGATGGTGGTAAGAGTGGAATTTCCTCCCAAATCTCCACTCCAATGATCAAAAGGAATGAGATTGGTGGATGCCTCCGCGTAAACCGTAACAAAGGAATATGCAGTCCAATATTGATTTGGTGAGCCAACATAACCATATCCAGTATTCGCATAAATATTTCCCACCCCACTCGGATTGACATATGTTGTTAAATAATATTGAGTATCAAAACTGACCGTCAAAGTTGTATCGCAAATAATCTGTAGAGCATGACCTTGTGGACCGCCGTCACTCCAGGAATCAAATACTAATTGTTGTCTGGAATCCACATTTTGAGGATTGGGTGTCCCAATATTGATGATAGATCCGGTCACAGTGCTATAACTATACGGCGTCTGGAATGTCCCATTGTCAGTATTCACCAACAACCCGGTTGGATTGCTTAAAAAGGTTATGATATTCGCTGGCTGCCCGATAAAATTTTGTAGATTTTCATCGGATGATAATCCTGAATAAGTATAACTCGTTGGTGAAAAAATATAATGGTCATTGGAAGCAACAACTGTATAATTTCCAAAACTTAGATTTTGAAATTGATAGTAACCGGTAGAGTCAATGCCTGTTACAAGGTTGGAATCTCCGGACAATGTTACTTGGGTTGCAACAGCAGGGCTGGGAAGTTTTCCAATAACGAGTAGTCCCTGATCATCATCGGCGATATACGCATAGGCTCCACTTATGGTAACATCCCACGCTCTCTCAGGTGTCACATAATAACTAAATTCATAGGGAATGAATGGATCACTTATATCAATGATTTGAAATCCGGAATAATAATCCGCCACATAGGCATAATTCCCGTCTAAAGTTACGCCTACCGCCTCATCGGGAGTCGCCCATTGGCTTACTTCAACAGGACTCGCAGGATTGGTAATATCTATGATGAACAATCCATAATATCCATCGGCAACATAGGCATAATTTCCACTTACCACCATACGGGAAGCAAATCCGGGCAAACTGGTTTGACTTATTTCAATAGGATTGGACGGGTTGCTAATATCAATAATTTGGAATCCCGCTTCACCTGCCGCTACATAGGCATAGTTACCGTTTATAAACACATCATATACCGGAACCGTACTGTTGGAAAAACCTACGAGTGTTGGTGAAAATGGATTACTAATATTAATAATCCATAATCCGGATGTAGTATCCGAAAATTCTGCAATATAAGCATAATTCCCCTGTACTTGAATGCCTTGTGCATAGCCGGAGATGCTGAAACTCCCGACTTCTGTCGGATTGGAATAATTGCTGATATCAAGAATCTGTAATCCGGATTCCCCATTCGCGATATACGCATAATTCCCAATCACCTGTAAATCCCTGGCGGAACCGGTGGAATCAAAAGAGCCGACTTCCACGGGAACTGCCGGATTGGTGATATCAATAATTTGCAAGCCGGAATAATAATCCGCCACATACGCATAATTTCCATTCACTACAACTTGATATGCATATCCCGGTGTAGCACAATAGCCGATTGCATTATAAGCGCTCCAACAATATCCGCTGACTTGATACGTAGAAGAAATAGAGGTTGAATTCCCTATTGAACCTAAAGAATTCTTGCAATGAAAAATCAAAAGTAAAAGAAGAATTCCGGTACTTGGGAATATTCTAAATTTTACATTTTTGTTATGTCTTAAACACATTTTTTAATTTCCTTATTTCTTTAAAATGTTTGTTGGGTCTGTTCCATACTGCATCCAATTAGAGATTCCGACATAGAAACTGCCTAAAAAGTTCTGATCTGACGGATTGGTCGTTAAGTCTAAAAAACTATAACTACTAGGAGAAAATGAATAACTATTCTCTACGGCGGTTACAAAATAATTCCCTTCCAACAATCCGTCAAACGCATAATACCCGGTGGTATCGCTATAATAAACATTATTGGTATCCCCGGATAAGTTGATTTGCACCCCAGTCATAAAATTATTTTTATTCACTACATAAAAATTCGGGCTCATTGTGGTGCCTGTATAACTTCCTACTACATAAGCATAATTCCCGTTGATTACAATACCAAATGTATCAGGGTCAGGAAGACTAAGAGTATAAATTATGCTGGGGCTTAACGGGTTCTGAATGTCAATCTCTGAAAAGCCATTTGTATCACTCACAACATAAGCAATATTGCCTTCCAAGATAATGTCTTGTACATATCCAATATTATTAATCTGATTTACAAAATAAGGACTAAATGGATTGCTAATATCTACAATTATAAAGCCATTTTCATCCGCAATATATGCATAATTGCCCCTTATTTCGAAATTGTATGAATAGTAAGGATATCCGGTAGAGCCAATTCCAAAAGGACTCGATGGATTGGAAATATCAATAATATCGAAATCTGTATTTCTTCCCACGAGATAGGCATAATTCCCATTGACTTGAACCATTACTGCATTTCCAGATACCTGAAAGGAGCCTA
This sequence comes from uncultured bacterium, assembly GCA_963768165.1. Taxonomy (GTDB): domain Bacteria; phylum UBP4; class UBA4092; order UBA4092; family UBA4092; genus CAVYHJ01. Next base: position 163,464 of record CAVYHJ010000027.1, read on the forward strand.
CCTCAAAAAGTGTCGTCGGATTGCTAATATCAATTATTTTTAATCCTGAATCATAATCTGCTATATAGGCGTAATTCCCTTGAAGTGATACACTAGAAGCATTTCCGATACTAGTATCAGAACCGATTTCATAAGTTGCTGAGGGATTGCTAATGTCCAAGATTCTTAATCCGGAATTTCCATCCGCAATATAGGCATAATTCCCATTAATTGTAATTCCTTCAATATATCCGGGTGTGGTATAGGCACTGAAAATATAGGGAGCGTAAGGATTGCTGATATCTATAAAATTCAAAATATTACCACACCCTACTAACGCATAATTCCCATCTAAGGTGATAATATATAAATTTGCGGGTATGCTTAATGAACCAACGACAGCGGTGGAAATATAACAATATCCGCTGATCTGATAGGTTGTGAAAATACTAATAAAATCTTGATTGAGTTGGTCTACGGTAAGCCCGGAATAAGTATACTGATTCGGTGTAAAGAAATAATCCGTTTTACTAGGCGTTACCGCATAATTCCCATTTATCAAATTAGAAAATTCATAATATCCAGTTGTATCCGTCATTGCATTTATATTAGTATCACCTGATAAAGTGATAGAGACATTGCTTATTGCTGTTGAGGTTGTAGCATAACAATATCCGCTGATTGTGTAGATGGGTTGTCCATAAAAATCTTGTTCAGTCTGATCTGCGGTTATCTGGGTATAGCTTTTACTAATTGGAGCAAAGGTATAATTTGCTTTACTGGGAGTTATAGAATAATTTCCGCCAGTTAAATTTGTAAATTCATAATAGCCTGTGGAATCTACAGGCACAGTTAAAGTCGTGGCTCCAGATAGATTCATGGTGACACCAGTCAATGGAACATTTATATTTAACACTTGTAATTGACCAGGATAACTAAGAAAAGCATTTCGGTCATTTATTGCTAAACTATATAATTCACTAGGACCAAAATAAAAAGCAACTTTTTGAGGTGCTGTAGGATTACTAATATCCATGATAATTAAAAAAGCCTCATAATTTGAATTGTCTGTGCCAGTTATATAAGCATAATTTTCATTGATTCTAATATATTCAACAAAATATATTGGATCGTTATCTACTTCTATTGGGTTGGTCGGATTACTTATATCAAGGATTCTTAATCCTGAATTTCCATAAGCTATATATACATAATTACCCTTTATAGAAAAATCATATACACCATTTGAATTCAAGGTATAATGACCCACTTCTACTGGATTGGACACATTACTTATATCAATAATACGTAATCCTGCATATTGGGCACCCACATACGCATAATTTCCATTGAGAACTACTTTAGTAGCGACACCAGGTGTAGCATAAGATCCAACTTCAACGGGATTAGTAGGGTCACTGATATCAACTATCTCTAAACCCGATGTATCTACTGCGACATAAGCATAATTATCCTGTAACGCAACACCATAAACCCCATCATGTGCATTATATGCTCCGATTATAGTGAGATTTGAAAAGTTACTTATATCAAATATTTGTAACCCTGAACTACCGCCAGCAACATACGCATAATTCCCGTTCACGGCAATACCTGCTGCAAGACTTGGAAGATTATAACTTGTTACTTCAGATATGTTGGTGGGATCATGGATATCAATAATTTCAAAATAACCCCAACTGTCTGCATCAAAAAGGTATCCATTTTGAATCTCCAATGACGGATTTCCTGTACAATAGCATTGACTGACAACTGTAGGGAACGAATAACAATATCCGCTAATATTGTAAGTAGTTTGGGCGTGAGAAATATTGCAGAGAATAATAATAAGAAAAAGAGAATTTGCAAGTAGAATGTGGAAACTTTTTTTTGGAACCTTACCCCTCATAACTAACGCCTCCGTTTATAATTCCATAACTTTGCTAATAATGAAATTACAACTATTTAATCAGGGTGAAAACAGTATAGGTCAGTACAATGGCTTTGTCAAGAAAAAGTGGTCAGGAAAAATTAATTGGCGGGAGCGGGAAGAACATCCGAAAGGGTCGTAGAAGTGCTGTCTGTGCTGATTCCATTTTGCGCGGGTCGTCCATGGTTAATGGCAAAATATTGGGTGATGGCCGTGCTGATTTTCTGGGATAGGTCCAGTTGGAAAACCGGGTCACTGACCAATCGGGCTTCCCGCGGATTGGTTACAAAAACGACTTCTATTAGAATCGAAGGAATGGGATTTTTCAAAACCGCGAACCGCGCGTTTTTAATGCCCCGGCTGGTTAACCCGGTATCTTGCAACACCTGATTCATGACCAGCCCCGCCCATAAGCTGTTTTGATTATTGAGCGCAATTAACCGCTCATCCTGCAAAACCTGATTGACAACATCTCCATTGGATGTGCTTGCACTGACGTCGAGATCCGCTGAGTTTTCCAAATCCGCTAATTTCTGCGCTTCCGCGTCCGACGCTTCTCCATACGCCATATAATAGATTTCCGTTCCGTGAACATCCTTCTTTTTGTCGTTGCCTGGCGAATTCAAATGAATACTGATAAATAAATCAGCACCATATTCAATCGCCATTTGACAGCGCCGTTCCAAAGACACATAATAATCCCCGCCGTTAAATGCGGTATCCCGCGTGATGAACGCGATATATCCCGGCATCCGGTTGATTTTATCCTGCAATTTCAAGCCAATCTGCATAGTAATATCTTTTTCCAACAACCCGTTCCCGCCCGCGCCGAAATGCCATCCGCCATGTCCCGGATCAATCAATATAATCTTATGATCTTTTTTTAGTTCGGCAATTTGTTGAGGAGTAGGCCGGGAAGGACGCAAATTCATAGGACGCATGATTTCAATCACCGGATAGTGTCTATCCATATTTCCCGGGCTCAATGTGTAATCGGTCGGTACCATAAAGGTGACGGTGATTCGGCAGGCATCTTTGGTATTTTGTGCCTCAATCCGGTCAATCACTCCATCGCGCACGGTATATGATTGGTTCCCTCCACCGAGCGGGGCATTCGTGGTATAGAAAACAAATCCCATTTTATTGGGTAAATTCGTTAAATTATAATTGGCTCCGCCTTGTGTATAAAAAGCAATTTGTGACGATTCCGCTCCGGTCCAATATGTGATTTCTACAATCTTCGGTGAATTGGAACTGACATGATGCGTGGTTTTTGCAAGACAAAACGAGGTGAGTAAACTAACGGTAAGTAACACAATAACCAAATAATATTTTTTATTTTTTCTTATCGTCATTATCCTTCCGTACCATGTAACATTAATAATACCTTCAAAAATCCATTATAGTTTACCATATAACACCTCTCTTCCGCCCTATTTAGTAGTTGAAAATTTTTTATCTCAGAGGCGGTTGTCTTCTATGGGAGCACCTTTTTTATGATAAAATTTAAGTTGAGTGAGAGACTTTGAAAACAAAAGATCGAGAATGATATGAAAACACCATCCGACCCGCCTAGCAGTGAAATCACACCGGAAAGTGTCTACCTAAATCGGCGTAATTTCATAAAAGCCGGTGTGCTTGTAGCCACCACTGTCGCGACGGGTTGGGTGTACCGTAAGTTGAATGCACCATCGAATAAAGCCGTGAATACTGCACTAATTGATGTCGTGAAATCTACCGCACCCGCAAGTTCAGGATTCACTGTGAATGAAACAAAAACCTCTCTCCAGAGTATCACGCACTATAATAACTTTTACGAATTCTCCACAAATAAAGACGCTGTCGCCGAAGCCGCCGCGAAATTTAATACCTCCAATTGGAAAATTGAAGTCGGTGGATTGGTAAACAAACCTAAAGTATTCGACTTGGATGACCTGCTCAAGATTGCAAGTGCGGAAGAGCGAATCTACCGCATGCGCTGTGTCGAAGGATGGTCAATGGTCATCCCGTGGGACGGTTATTCCTTATCAAAACTACTGGAACGTGTTGAACCTTTGAGTAGCGCCAAGTATGTCGCGATGCAAACCTTGCTCGACCCGCAGAAAATGCCCGGACAAAAAACGTCCGTATTGTCCTGGCCCTATGTGGAAGGTTTGCGGATGGATGAAGCGATGCATCCTCTCGCAATCCTGGCATCGGGTATCTATGGTCACGCTTTGCCACCGCAGGATGGCGCGCCTATACGCTTGGTCGTACCTTGGAAATACGGGTTTAAAGGGGTCAAGTCCATCGTGAAAATCACCCTCGTAGAAGAGCAACCCCCGACCACCTGGAGTTCCACCGCTCCCAATGAATACGGTTTCTATGCCAACGTCAATCCGACCGTGGATCACCCTCGCTGGAGTCAGGCGACGGAACAACGCATTGGCGAGAGCGGACGACGCAAAACCTTAATGTTCAACGGGTATGAAGAGCAGGTCGGCAGACTTTACGCTGGCATGGATTTGCGAAAATATTTCTAAATCACTAAACAACTGAGCCATCATGAAAGACTTGCGTTTCGCCAAATTCGTTCTACTGATTAACGGGCTGGTACCCGGAACCATCTTACTATGGGATGTTTACCACGGCCATGCCGGTGCGAACCCTGTGAATTATGCCATCTTGACAACAGGACTCCTCACCTTAATATTCCTTTCGTTGACGTTGCTCGTGACACCCCTTCGCAAGATTACAGGATTTAGCTGGCTGTTTCATTTCCGGCGGACGCTCGGTTTGTTTGCCTTCTTCTACGCCCTGACGCATTTCTCGATTTTCTTCATCTTTGATCGCGCGTTGAGTGTCCATAGCCTGTTCACTGAAATGCTCAAACGAAAATATTTGATTGTCGGCTCCATAGGACTTTTTTCGATGCTTCCATTGGCTCTTACCTCCACCAATTACATGATTAAACGCATGGGGCCAAAACGGTGGCAGGCTCTGCACCGTCTGGCGTATGTCGCGGCCATCGCCGGAGTCGTGCATTTCTACATGCAGGTCAAATCGGATATCCGTCTGCCGGTCGCGTTCGGTATCGTCATTGGAATTCTGCTGGGGTATCGGCTTGTGACATACCTTATCGCGCGCTCAAAGAAACCAAAATTGGAAACGAAAGATTTTCCGTTGGATGCAACACGCGAAGGCGGGCGCTGGAGCGGGCAACTGCGGGTCGAACGTATAGTCCGGGAAACCCCGAACGTCAAAACCTTTCACCTGGTTCCGGTAAATGGCGGGGCATTCCCATTCTCCTACCTACCCGGTCAATTCCTGACCTTCACTCTGCAAATTGACGGCAAAACCGTGAAACGTTCCTACACCATCGCCTCCACACCCTCCAGACAGGGCTATTGCGAAGTCACCATAAAACGGGAAGAAAAAGGGCTGGTTTCACGGCACATGCATGACACCATTAAAGAAGGTCACCTACTCACTGTTTCCGCACCCTCAGGAAAATTCACATTTACCGGCAAAGACTCTAACAATATCGCCCTCCTCGCCGCGGGAGTCGGAATCACTCCGTTGATGTCCATCTTGCGCTATCTGACTGATATGAACTGGAACGGGCAAATCTATTTGCTCTATTGCAATAAAACGGTGCAGGACATCATCTTCCATGAGGAGATTAAAGAACTCCAGAGCCGGTTCTCCAATTTGCATCTCACCCTGACACTGACCCAGACCGATGGTACAAACTGGGATGGTAATAAGGGAAGAATTGATGCCAAACTCCTGACGCGTGTAATCCCCAATGTGACCGGCATACCCTTCTATCTGTGCGGTCCCCCAGATATGCTCAAAGCAACACAAGAACTCCTCCACCAATTGGGAATCGCAGACTCCCTCATTCACACGGAATCCTTCGGTTCCAAACCCGCCGCACCCGCCAATGAAACCGCATCCTCATTGAATACTACCGAATTCACCGTGACCTTTGCAAAGTCCAACAAAACCGCCAAAATCCTCAATAATCAACCCATTCTGGCGTTAGCCGACCAGTTGGGGATTGAGTGGGACTCCGAGTGCCGTTCCGGTATCTGCGGACGGTGTAAATGCACCATGGTTTCAGGCTCCGTCCAAATGGAAACTCAGGATGCCCTCGACAATAACGACCGCCAAAACAATATCATCCTCCTCTGCCAGGCACGGGTTCTGGAAGATGTCACAATAGAGGCATAACACAAAAAATCTCTTACTTCTTCGCTCTTGGAAGCGGAATTGAAAATTTCAATTCCGCTCAAGAACCGGTTCAATAGGAAAAGTTAACGTAACCTTATTAAAATAAGTTGTCTATGCAGATATTTCACGATTTGTGATTTTCAGAGTCGCACAGGACGACTCTGCTATCCCCTTTAAAATAAATAATCTATTCTTGCAGTGGTTATTCAAGAAACTTGTCCCCGAATGTTCTTGTCGGGGATGGTGGAAACTCTGGACACTGTCCAGTGTTTTTTCAGTTTTGCCAATCGCTAATCTGAAATTATTCTATGTAACACACTATCGGGAAAGCCCTAAAAGATTAAAAAATAATGTATTTCATAAATTGATGATAGAAAAAACACCGGAAAAGTCCAAGTGGGGTTCAATGAGAGTAAGTACGGAGTTGAAAGGGAGACAATAGGGAGTTAATACATCACAAATTAACCACATAATAGGAATCATTGCTAATATTATATCTTCTGAAAAATAGCGGTTGACAGTGAACTTCCTTTCCCCATATTATAGCGGTATATGGCTACAGCAAAGGTTACTAAAAAGCAGACCAAAGAACAAACTATCAAAACCCTCATTAAAGAACTGAAACAATCGCAGTTTCAAGTCTGGTTACTATCATTACCAGAAGAAGACATAGAGGGTTACGCCCATCCCGGACCGCCGAAACAATATCATCCTCCTCTGCCAGGCGCGGGTGCTCGAAGATGTGACAGTCGAGGCATAACCAAAACCTACCACACCTTCTCCATACCATGTCCACACCATCTCCAGTGTACCAAAAGGTACATTATACTAATGAAACCGGTTTAGTAGACAATGTCCAACAAAGCAGAAACATAACTAAAGCATAGCTGGTGTATCCCTGAACTATACCAAAACTGACCCACCATTAAATAGCGATTGACAGTGAGCTCCCATTCCCCCTAATATAGCCATATATGCCTAAAGCAACAGTTGCTAAAAACAGACCAAATAGCTATAGTGCAAACAATGACCATATTATAAAACACGACCTTTTTATAGGGTACTTTTTGAAATGTTTAATTTTTTAAAATCTCTTTTACTCAAAGAAAACATTGCCAAAAAAGCCACTACACAATCATCAACTCCAGATAATGTGGATAGAACAGTTTCTGAATCAAAATTAGATGCGTTAGAACTCAAAGTATTAAATGATCTCAATTCTTTCGTAAAAGGACGTGGTCATAAAGAATTTTTTTGTCTAAGTCCTTTATATTCTCCGGGTAGTAGAGTTCCCGCTGTAGATTTTTCTCCTTGGATAAAACAAAAGATAAAGAATAATGATCGTGAACCACTGAGAATATTACTATGGGAATTAGTAAAGGCGAATCCCGGCTCGGTTGCAGGGGATTCGTTCAAACCTTCTTGGCAACAATTTGTTGATTTAATTATGGATGCCCAAGTAGAAAAATATGTTGAAGTCGCGATTGCAGAAACTTTGCTTGATTTAAGGACAGCCTTATTCTTAATATCTATAGATGGCGCCTTTATTATGACTTCTCACGCGCAACAGTATTTATCATACATTTTGTTTCCATGGGATGTAAATTTTCTTAATGTGGAAATCCTAGTAAAGGAAGCAAACAAATTTATTAGAGAGATGAGAAAAGATGTAGATTATTGGAAAAGCGTTCCTCTCTTTAAATTTGAAAATCTCAAAATACCGAAATTAACAACAAACAGTAATATCGAAAAATTGCGGGGTATACTAAGAGAAATTCCCCTTAATTCAAGAAGCCATTTCTTTGATATATGTGTTCGTACCGACTATGGACAAAAAACTGGCACGAAAACAGCTGAGGAAATGTCATTTTTTGAAACAAGAAAACGTGGATTAGTTGAAAAGGAATCGTTGTATATATTGGTTAACGCTGGGCTGGTGATAAAACATAAAGACCCATATATTCCATTAAAGAAATTGACAAAAGATGAGGTAATTTCTATTTTACAGAACGAAGGTAAAAATTACGAACAAAACTGGAAAAAAGATATGCTTATAGAAAAGGTTGTTAAAGACTGTCCTGAATATGTGGATAAATTAACAGAATCTATGTGTTTTGCGACTATAAATCCTGACTTTTTAGAATCGGTACAGATCGCAAGAGAATATATTATAGATACTGTTCAACTTTATGGACTTTTACTAGGATTTGGAATAAACTGAAAAACTCAGAAAGTGATCACCTTTTTTCTTTCAGCTCGTGTTATAATAGACTGTTATATTATTTGAAAGGAGTAACAAAATGAATAGCGATCTTGATTCCCTGTTAGATGCACATTTTCAAAAAGAAGAACAATCAGCAAATGCCAAAAAAGCGGCACAGCAAAAGCTTAATGATGAGAACAAAGAAAATACAGAAGAATGGCAAGGAATCTGCACAAACGTAATTATTCCATGTTTCGACAAAGCAGTTAACTATCTTGGCGAGAAAAGAAAAATAAAGAGCACTGTTATAAAAGAAAAAATCCAACTAACGATAAATGATCCTCAAGTTGTAAACATCATTAAAGGAAAAAACCAATTTGGTGGTCAGTGGGATGGTCCATCAATGACCTTAAATCCTTCACCAATGACAAGACAAGCATCTATTATAGTTAATCTTTCGCCCCAACGCGGTATGTGGCATGTAATAGGTACGGTAGGATTTAACGAGTTAAAAGAAAAAATAGATAGAATTGTGGCTGACTTCATATCGAGTATTTTGTAAATTTGAAAAGCGGTCACAGTAATGAATGAATTCTATGAGTCGGGAAATTGAGTGCTTTTTACGGCATTCCCCGACGCATATTTCAATAAATACAAAGATTTTTTATCAAAGAATAATCATACCGAAAGACCACATCATCCTTACATTTTCTTTTTCCATCCGTTAATAGAGTATCTTCCATATCCAAAACAACACTCAAGTGTGTTGTGATATAATTTCCCTATGAAGCTAGACCGGAATAAAAGCTATATCGGAAAATCGCCAGGAAATGACACGGGGTTTTCAAAAATGTCTCCGTCAGAGAACGTCTCTTTTATGTGGGAGTTGACTGTAGAGATATGGTCTCTCAAAAAATCACCTTATGTTAAACGAAGATTATGTAGAAATATTACAAAGCTTATTAAACAATAAGGTAAAATTTATGATAGTAGGCGCTTATGCGATGGGAGCCTACGGTTATCCCCGCGCCACAGGGGATTTTGATATTTGGGTGGAATCCTCTCTCAAAAATTCAGAAAAGATATATCAATCTCTTGCAGAATTTGGCGCACCCCTTTCTGAAATTACAAAAAATACCTTTGCAGAAAAAGGGATTATATTCCAAATCGGCATAGCTCCAAGGCGCATTGATATTATTACGCATATTGATGGTGTTGCTTTCAAAGACGCCTACAAAACAAAAAAGATGATTAAAATTTAAAATGTCAAAGCACCTTTTATTTCAAAAGCCCATCTCCTTAAGAATAAACAATCCACCAGCAGAAAAAAAGATAAATTAGACGCACTAATTTTAAAAACAAAGAAAAACACTTAAATAATATTTTCCAGCAGATATTCTTTAAAAATAATCATACCTAAAAACCACATCGTCCTTACATTTTCTTTTCCCACCTGTTATCGCTTTATCTTCATAAGTTATTTAAATGTGGATTGCTCCCCATGATGAGGTAAATCCATTTCATCGGGAGTGTTGTTGAGAGAATTCGAGTAGTTCATCCAATCTTCCACGGGAACTGCTGTACTCCAGAGAACAGCAGTAGAACTGAGCGATGTATTCAGTGAAAATCCGACCACTTGACCAGAGTTATTAATACCTTTCGCCGAACTCTCAATCTCTCCCGGCAGGGTACCCAGGTTTAGGATAGTCCCGCCGCTCCAGAGCACCGCATTTTCATTACCTAATGAATCAATGGCGTAACCGACCGCTTCACCGGAACTATTTATCCCGAAAGCCTCGCTCCTTATCCCTCCCGGTAGGTTTCCCAAGGTTTGGATGGTTCCACCGCTCCAGGCCACAGCATTATAATGAAATAATGAGTCAAAGGCTAAACCGACTATTTGATTGGAATCGTTAATTCCATTCGCCTGACTCTCTACTCCTCCTGGCAGATTTCCCAAAAGATGGATAGTTGTTCCGCTCCAAGACACGGCTTGAAAATGACCTATTGAATCGTAGGCATAGCCTACCACTAGTCCGAAATTATTAATTGCCAAAGCAGCATTCTGGACCCCTCCCGGCAGAGTTCCCAATTCTTGAATGGTCCCGCCGCTCCAGAGCACTGCATATTCAACACCGGATGAATCAATGGCGTAGCCGACCACTTGACCGGAACTATTTATCCCGAAAGCCTCGCTCCCTATCCCTCCTGGCAGTATTCCCAAATCTTGAATAGTTCCTTGACTCCAAAGCACGGCGTGATAATTCTCAGTTGAATAAAATGAATAGCCGACCGCTTCACCGGAATTATTGATACTCTCGCCAAGGCACACTGTTTCTCCCGACAATGCACCCAAATCCTGAGCCGTTCCACCACTCCAGAGCAGGGCTTTATTCGTCAGTTTTGAATAAAAATCATAATATCCTATTGCTTGACCGGAGTCGTTAATACCGAAGGCGGCACTTCCTACATTTCCCGCAGGGGGAGGTAGAGTGCTGATAGAGTAGGTGGGCAAGGCACCCGCCGGCAAGACCAATAAGGATAATCCTATCCCCATTAATAAAATAGATATTTTCCGATCGCGTTTGCTCATTATTCATTCCTCGCTCAAGTAAAATCTAAAAGAAATGTAAATATTAATCTAGTGCTTATTTTATAAATTGTCAACCATGCTATAATCCTTTTTATGGATCTATTTGATACACCGGAACCACTTACACCCGTAGAGAAAATATTGGAACCCCTCGACCCGCATCAGCGGGAAGCGGTGATTTATGGGGAAGGGCCGTTATTGATTGTGGCGGGCGCGGGGACGGGAAAAACAACCGTCATCACTCATCGCATCGCCTATCTCATCACCTCTAAAATTGCCAAACCGGAAGAAATATTGGCGTTGACGTTTACCGATAAAGCCTCCGCGGAAATGGAAGAGCGCGTGGACATGCTCGTCCCTTATGGCTATACCGATGTTTTAATCAGCACCTTTCACGCCTTCGGAGACAGGTTACTGCGGGATTATGCCTTGGAATTGGGACTCACTCCCGATTTCAGAGTCTTGACCGTACCGGAACAAATCATTTTCCTAAGAGATCACATCTTTGATTTCCCTATGAAATATTTTCGTCCACTAGGAGACCCGACCAAATATTTATCCGCCATTTCAAAACTCATCAGCCGGTGTAAAGATGAAGATATCACGCCGGAAGAGTATTTGCGTTATGCCAATGAGTTAAAAGAAAAATCAATGACAGAATCCGACAATGTTGAATTGGCGGATGAATCTACTCGCCAAATGGAATTGGCGTTAAGTTATCAGAAATATCAGGAATTGATGGCGAAATATGGCATGGCGGATTTTGGTGACCAGGTTTCACTGGCTCTAAAATTATTCAGGGAACGTCCGACAATTCTGAAAAGGTTTCAAGACAGATTTAGATATATTCTGGTGGATGAATTTCAAGATACCAATTACGCTCAGTTTGAATTGGTAAAGACATTAGCGAAAACATATAAAAATATTACTGTCGTGGGTGACGATGACCAGAGCATTTACAAATTCCGCGGCGCGGCGATTAGTAATATCCTTGGATTCATGGATGCGTATCTCAACGCCAAACAGGTGGTGCTAACACAAAATTATCGCTCAACGCAGCCGATTTTAGATTCCGCCTATCGTTTGGTGAAATACAATAACCCGGATAGATTGGAAACGAAAAATAATATCAATAAGAAATTAATTTCAAAAACGCCAACAGGATTACCCGTTCAACATCTTCACTTTGATACGTTATTTACAGAAGGGGACACCGTTGCACGTATCATCAGAGAAAAAGTAGATAAAGGTGAAAACGCCTATCGTGATTTTGCAATACTGGTAAGAAGTAACAATGATGCCGATGTTTTCCTGCGCTCTTTGAATATGCAAAACATCCCCTGGCATTTTACAGGGAATCAAGGACTTTATTCACGGGAAGAGATTCGTTTATTGATTTCCTTTCTGCGAAGTATCTCGACTCTCCATGACAGTATCAGCCTGTATTATTTATGCGTTTCTGAGATTTATCAATTAAGTCCTGACGTGACACTCTGTATGAATTACGCCAGCCGTAAACATCATACGCTCTATTATGTCTTTCAACATTTGGAAGAATTCGAGGAATTGAACGATATCGGAACGGACAGCCTGGCGACCATTAAAAAAGTGATTGAGGATATAAAATCCTATATCGAGTTATCCACCAAGTTACCCACCGGACAAGTATTGTATGAATTTCTCAACCGGTCGGGTTATATAAAACACTTGACAGCCTTTCCGAATTTAGTCAATGAAGTCAAAGTCAAAAACATTGCCAAGTTTTTTGAGACCGTCCGCCATATCGGACAAGTTTTGGTACATGACCTTGTCCCTTTATTTGTGGAATACTTGGATACCTTGATAAACGCAGGAGACGATCCGGCGGTTGCGGAAGCAGACCCGGACGTGGATGCGGTGAATGTATTGACAATTCACAAAGCCAAAGGGTTGGAATTTCCGGTGGTCTTCATGGTGAGTTTGGTATCTCAAAAATTCCCTGTGCGAAATCGAACGGAGCCATTGCCCGTTCCAGACTCACTCATCAAAGATGTTTTGACATCGGGCGATTTTCATTTACAGGAAGAACGGCGATTATTTTATGTGGGAATGACCCGTGCGAAAAATGAATTGTATTTGACCACAGCAGAAGATTACGGCGGAAAACGCACCCGGAAAATCAGCCAATTCGTGAGGGAAGCGTTGGATTTGCCGAAAACAGATGTTGCCATTACCAAAGCCTCCGCGCAGGTCGTCATTGAACGGGAAGCTCCCCCCCTCCTGACATACCTTTGACCGACTCAACAATCCCTGAGAGCGAAATGATTAGCGTCAGTCCCTATCAAATTGACGATTATCAAACCTGTCCTCTGAAATATAAATTTATCCATGTATTGCGTGTACCGATTTTGCAACATCATGCTGTTGTATATGGTGCGGCATTACATGAAGCCATTCGGTTTTATCATCAACGAAAGAAAGAAAATTACCAGTCACCATCGAAGAAGTCATCAAGGTATTTGAATTGGCCTGGGTCAACGAGGGATTTTTGACAAGAGAACATGAGGAACAACGGATGGAAGCGGGAAGGCAGACGTTACGGAGATTTTTTAATGAGCAGGAAGAATCGGGAGTCATGCCGACTTATGTGGAAAAAGATTTTAATTTTATGATTGATAACACGCGCGTTAAGGGACGTTGGGACAGGGTGGACATCAAAGAAAATGGCGAAGTCGCCATCATAGATTTCAAATCGTCAGAGGTGGATGATCCGAAGACCGCTGATAAAAAAGCCAAAGAAAGTATACAGCTTTCGGTTTACGCGTTAGCGTATCAACAAATGCATGGAAAAATTCCCGACAGGTTGGAATTACATTTCCTGGAAACCGGATTGGTCGGGGTCGCAAAAGAAGAAGATGAAGATTTACAAGAAACAGAAGA
>CAVYHJ010000028.1:0-560976 GCA_963768165.1 uncultured bacterium
AGCCCCCGATTACTGTACCACTCGTAATGTTAGTATACTCCAAGTTATGATGATTGTGGCAACTCGTAGGGAGCGTAGCGACCGAAGAGTTGCCACAGATTTCTTTAAATTCCTTGGGTGTCAAATAAGCCAAGGAACTATGGGGTCGGGTTTGATTGTACTCCTTTCTCCAATCTTCAATGATGATTTGAGCTTCCAACAGACTGGTAAATAATTCTCGATTTAAACATTCATCTCGGAACTTTCCGTGAAAACTTTCGATATACGGATTTTCCCAAGGTTCTCCAGGAGAAATATACAGAGTGGTAATCTGTTTTTTTTGTAACCAGACTTGAATGGCATTAGCGATAAACTCCGGTCCGTTGTCACTACGAATATGTTCAGGGACTCCATATTCCTTGATGACCTCTTGCAGTTCCCTCAACACCTCCCCGGAAGTGAGATACCGACCCACTCGAATCCGTAAGCTTTCCCGAGTATATTCATCCAAGAGGGTTAAACACTTCAACATACGTCCATCTGCGGTCTGGTCTTGAATCATATCCCAACTCCAGACATGATTCGGATATTCCGCTTTTCGGCGAACCCCCGTGGATAAGCCTACTCTCCGCCGTTTTCTAGCTTTCTGCTTGACTTGTAAACCCATGATTCGCATTAATCGTTGAACTCTTTTTTTATTGATCTTCCATCCTGCCTTCTGCAGTACTGCCGTGATCCGCCGATATCCATACCGAGGATACCGACGGGACAAGGTTTCTATCCGTTTCTTAAGCCGTCCCTCTATTTTATTCTCCAGGACTTTATACCGATAACTACTTCTCCCAAACTGCATCACCTGACAGGCCCGACGTACCGAACACCCTTTCTCTTCCACCAACACTTGGATCATCTTCCTCTTCGGGGACGGGCCTACCACTTTTTTGAGTTAATCTCCTTGATTAAATCATTCTCCAACAATAAGTCTGCGACTTTCTTCTTTAACCGGTTGTTCTCCTCTTCCAAGGCTTTTAACTGTTGCGCTTCCGACAAAGTCATCCCTCCATACTTCTGCTTCCACCGGTAGTAGGTCTGTTCCGTAATATTATGAACCTGACAAACTTGGGCAATGGTCTGCCCTCCTTCCACTTCTCTTAGTATCCGAAAAATCTCTTCCACTTTATGCCGTTTCTTTTGCATGGGTATATCTCCTTCTTTTGTGAAGATATACTAACATTTCAGGTGGGCTAGTTTTCGGGGGTCAGGTCAAGAGAGCTGTGTTTGAAAAAGATATAGCGGAATATAGACTAAGATTGAAAGTAATCGAATTTGTTACAAAGGTTTTGCATCGGTTGGCATTTAAGGGAGGTGTTTCTTTCTATGCATTAGTTATAAGAGCAATATTAAATAATCCTACAGATCCTCTTAAATCTTTAAAAAACTTCTCTGAACTCATTGATAAAAAACCTAACCACATCCCCTTTAAGTTTGCTATGATCGGAGATAGGCAGGATAATGATATCGAACCTCCTACCATGCTTTTAAAATCTGAATATTTACTTACCTTTCGACTGTTATCTGGAAATTATTCAGATGATTTCCCAACATCTGATCAATATCAGCCCACCTACTTAGCGGAAACCTTATCTCAAATAAAGGCATTATTACTTTCCAAGGATATTTGGAAAGATAAACATAGTGTTTATGATCCACCAATATTTTGTTGGAATATTGACTTTGAAAACCCAACGAATGAGCCATCAGAAAATGACATAAGAAATCCCCATAAGGTTTATTTGAAAATTGGATGGGAATATATCTTATGCGGGTTAAGAATGCCTAAATATGGTTATGAATTGACTAATAAAATCTGTCGCAAAATATTGCTCGAACACTTGTCTGATAATCCTGACCAAAATATTAAACCTATTATAGATTCCACCGATATTTATTCTTATCATGGCTTGGATGTCACCAAGGAGATTCAAAGATCATCCAGAGTTTTAACCGCTTTGGTTATTGATTCAGAATTGAAGTATAAGAATATCTCATCTTGTCAGAATATTATTCATGAAAGATTAAACGAATACAAAAAGCATTTCGATTCGGTAAAACTTGTTGTCCCTGAAATGAGTGATATTCAAATTGCAATTAAAATCTTGGAGAATAAATAATTACAAAGATGAACCTTAAAAAACTTGAAAATATTATTTATAGCAAACATTATAATCAAGCCATTGAAATGTTAATAAAAATGGCAGCAAATCCCCAAAGAGATTTGCTGCTAGCTACTGCTTATTACGAGACAGGTAAAAACGATAAAGCATTGTCTCTATTATATGAATTATTTTTTTATCAACAGGAATATTTTATTAAGAATTTTAACGATCGAAAAAAACTTGTTGACCTTTTAGATAGTATACTTACTATAACGGATCCAGAATCTCATCAACTTATGAATAAACAATTTGAAGTATTTACAAAAGAATCTTCAGATATTCTTAAAGCCTTTTATTTAGGAGGTGCAAAACATGATTTTACATTTTCAGAGATAGTATATAACGAGAAGAAAAAAATTGAAAAATCCCTCACTCGTGGGAGAACAATTGCAACAGAATTATATTTCATCGAATTCTTAAAGAAATATTCTTCTTATACCCCTCTTTTACAATCCACCGTAAACGAAAGTGTAGGAGGAGGATATTTTATATGCTTAAATAATTATGGTTTGGTTGTAGATCCAGGGCATCATTATCTCGATAATTTTTATAAAAACCATAGAAGTTTTGAAGATATTGATGGAATACTAGTAACTCATTTTCATGATGATCATTATGCAGAGTTACCAGCATTATTATCTCTTATTCATCAAAGCAAAAAATATGATAGATTAAGAAATAAAAAATACGATTTATTTCTGGATATAGAAACCTATAATAATTTCTACAAACTATTCAATAACTCAAGTCGATTCAGGAAAATAATTAAACTCAAATATTACGAAAACAATAAAAAGACACCTATAAAAATACAAGATGGAATATTTTTAGAAGCATTACCAGCGAAGCATTCAACACTAGTTAAGAATAGTAGTGTTGGCATATTAATCACATTAAAGCATAAGAAAATCCAACTATTTATAACCGGTGATACAGGATGGAGTGAAGAATTGGGACGTGTTTATAAGAAAAAAAATATTTTTAATAATTGTATTCTTGTCGCTCATGTAAGCACTATTTTTCCCACTGAAATACTTACATATTTAGAAGGTAAACCAAAGTATTACGATAAACATCTATGCATACATGGATTAATAAATACAATTGAATGTTTAAAACCCAAAAGTATTATACTGTCAGAAATTGGGGAAGAACTTTCACCTGTTATTGCCTTTTTAAAAAGCTTAATTCATTATAAGTATGGGAAAAAATGTTTAATTGGGTATAATGGTTTACAAGAACATATTAATTAAATCAGATAAATATTAGATTGTATGATTAAATTAAAACACGCAATTCCCTATCAAAACCAAAATTGTTTGTAAGGTTTGATGAAATTATGCACAAAATGATACGGGTCTTTAAATTATATAATAGGAGATCTCTTCATGACTAACAAACCGTTAACATTATTAGAAAAACAAAGAATCTATGATGCGATCGATACAAATAAGACTGAAAGTGATAAGGATCCATGCGAAATTATTGCGACAACATATAATGGTGATGAAGAAAAATATCTTAGAGATATGGCAAAGTGGTTAGGTGTTACGCTAGACAATCAAGACTAAACAGCATAGATATTCATATTGAAAGTCCAAAGTTGAAGACCAGAAGTATAAGTACGTAAGATATGACAAAATGTCGTGGTGATGTGAAAAAAGTGACAATAATGTCATAAAATCAGGTATTTTTGAGAGGGTAGGCTATAGGATTACTCCGTACTAACTTCGCTTTAACTCCGTATTGTCTCCCATTGAAATCCGGAGGAAGAAAGG
Source organism: uncultured bacterium (assembly GCA_963768165.1). GTDB lineage: Bacteria > UBP4 > UBA4092 > UBA4092 > UBA4092 > CAVYHJ01. Next base: position 3,974 of record CAVYHJ010000028.1, read on the forward strand.
CTAAGATTCGGAGTTGAGAAATTCACTAAAAAGTGACAATATTGTCATAATTATTGTTGAACTTTTGCATTTCTAGCGCGTTGTTCGGCTTGTTTGACCATATCTTCGGGTATTTTAACGACCTCCGCGGCTTCCACTTTGGTAACAAATACCCGGACGGTATCCCCGACTTTGAGATCGGACAGTTTAATTAGTTCATACTTAAGAGCACGGTTCGGATACCGTCGTTTGAGACTGGGTGTTGTATCGGCACTTTGAGTGTTCTCTGGATGGATGATGGTTTCGACTGGTGCATCTTCGCCGACTTTGACTCCGACAGTATTGGACTTTTTTCCACGTCCCACTTCCACGATAATAGTATGGGTGTCGGTATTAATCCGAGTAACTTTGCCGGTAATCGGCGCTCCTTGGGGCATTTCATCCGCAAGGGATAATCCCATAACAGACACGATTATAATCCCTGCCAAACCGAGGATTTTGATGGTTTTTTCTGTCATAAACCAGGTTCTCCTTTCCTTATAAAAAATAGGGGCAAAAATCCGACAGGTTGGGAAACCCAACCCTTACTTTTCCAAGTTATCTATTGTAACATTACTTAATCCAAAGAGAGAAAGAAATTTATGCAAAAAGGACAAAAGAGTAAATTCACGATTTAATTGACGATAACGGTCAGGAATGATAAACTAAATAATGTTAAAAAGGTAAAATCGTGTAACCCTTCTCGCAAGAAACCCGATTTCAGTAGAGTCATAGTGCAGACATGATTCTACGATACCCATTCTAATTTAATAACCCTACTTGGAGCCAAGGGACGTGTCTATAAAAACAGATTTAAGATTGAGTTTATCCCGACGTATCTTCTCGGTTGGTTTATTTTTGGTTATTCTACTCGCGGGGAGTTTATGGGTTCAAGCGACTCCTCTGGAAAATGTCAAACCTGTCAAAACCAAAATGTTATGGATTGACGCGGAACAGGATGTTTTTTTGATGTCCACCAAGACGGCGGTTCAGGCGATTTTGGATAAATGTACCGCGGCGGGTATTAACACGATTGCGTTGGATATCAAGCCATTTTCCGGGTTTGTTTTATATGACAGTAAAATCGCACCCAAGATGACATCGTTTAAAGGAAAACCCTATCCTGAGAAATTTGATTTACTAAAAACCGTTATTACGGAAGGACACAAGCGGGGATTGGCAATTCACGCCGCACTGAATATATTTTCCGAGGGATTGAAAGCCGAAAAAGAAGGTCCGGTGTTTGCCCATCCTGATTGGGAAACGGTCGCCTATACCATTTCTTATCTCCTCAAAGCCCCGAGCGGAGACGAACAAACCATCGCGGAAGTCAATCAACGCACGTCCGATAATACGTTGGTCATGTATACACCCGAATATGGGGACAAAGTTTATCCACGCAATATGCCGGGAAACACCATTGACGGGAACACGTTATCCCCGTCCTCCAAATGGGTATCGGATAGTACGCCGGGACCCCACTGGCTGGCGTTGGAATGGCCAACTCCCAATAAAATTGATACGGTGAAATTATCTTTTGTAAAGGGGTATATTATTCCGAAATACCGTATTCAATCCAACGCAAATGGAACATGGATTGACTTGGTCAAGGTGGAAAATAATCGGGAAGCCAATCCGATTCATTCCTTTCTTCCGTTGAGCAGTAAACAAATCCGGTTTTTTGTAGACGACGCGGGGGTTGATTCCACCGCCCGTTTGATGGAAATCGGCGTGTATAGCGTACAAGGAGGTACTTCCATGATAAACCTAACTTCCGATGCACAAGCTACGGCGGATTCGGTTTTTGGTCGGGGAACTCCCAGCACATTTTATGTAATTAGTAAAAATACTGTAACGAATATTGTGGCAGAGAATCATATCGGTCCGGAAGGATTAGAAATCCCCAAAGACGGATATTTGATTTCTGCCGATGGGAAATCACGTACCTGGGCGGAAGCAGAATTACAAGAAGATTCCATGATTATCCGGGGGACACGAAGCCGGTTGACTCCTGAGACGCAAATGCAGGAGGGGACGTTGGTGTATGTGAATCCGGCAAACCCGGATGTTCAGGAACGTGAATTATCCATTCTTGAAGAAGTGGTCAAGAATTATAATGTGGACGGGATTGTGTTGGACCGGGTGCGATATGATAATTTCAGTGTGGACTTCAGCAATTTATCGCGCCGGCAATTTGAACAATTTATCGGGGAGACAGTAGCAAGGTGGCCGGAAGATATTTATCAAATGACACAGGGTCACAAAGGAATTGAGACGGTTCCAGGAAAATATTATCCTGAATGGATCTACTGGCGGGCATCGGTGATTAAAGATTTTATTGACCAGGTAAAAGAGAATGTCAAAGACATCAAACCCAAACTGCAATTTGGCGATTATGTGGGGGCATGGTATCCGAGTTATTATGAGGTCGGTGTCAATTGGGCGTCCTCGAAATATGATCCCAGTCGGGAATATGAGTGGGCGACTCCGGGGTATCGAGGAACAGGATACGCGGAATCATTGGATTTTCTTTGTCCGGGACTTTATTATCCCGAATTAACTGTTGCAGACGCACTGGCAACAGGGAAAAAAGAGTACGAAAGTTTAGAAGGCGGAATCCAGTTAATAGATAAAGTGGTTGGGAATTCCACAAAAGTTTTTGCGAGTTTATACTATCCTAATATTACACCACCCGAGACGTTCAAGAAAGCCGTAAAAATGGCGCTGGAAGGAACCGACGGTGTTATGATTTTCTCTATGATTAATTTCGAGAGTGAGAATAAGTGGGATTTGTTGAAAGAAGCTTTGTCAGTGAACAATGTGACAGAGATGAAAACCCATCTTAGGAAGCCCGACAAAAAAACCGCTTATCGGATAAAATATTAATCGCACAAAGATACTAAAATAAGGTAAAATCGTAGGTCATGAATATTTCTATTCCCCATATAGCAGAATTTCTGATTGAATTGGTACTGTTTTTCTTTGCGGTCATTGTACATGAATGCGCACATGGATGGGTAGCAGGAAAGTGCGGCGACCCGACGGCAAAGATGTTGGGACGAATTACGTTAAATCCCATTAAACATATAGACCCGATTGGAACGATTATTTTACCGCTTCTCATGAAATTTATGGGTGGACCTATCTTCGGTTGGGCGAAACCGGTACCGGTGAATCCCTTTAATTTTCGCCATCCCAGGAAAGATATGATTTGGGTGGCGGCGGCAGGGCCCATTTCAAATATTATCATGGCGGGAATCGCAGTTGGAGTTATCGCAACCATTACCTGGTTAAAATCAATCGCGCATATTCCTTTTGGGGATATCGTTATTTCGTTAGCGACGACTTTTATTTTAATCAACGTCCTATTGGCAGCATTCAACATGATTCCGATTCCGCCCTTAGACGGGTCAAGAATTGTTGCCGGATTATTGCCTTACAATATGGCGGTACAATACTCGCGAATAGAACCTTTTGGATTTCTCATTGTTTTATTGTTAGTGCAATTCCAAGCTTTGAACTGGATGTTTCATTTGACATTGGGATGGACAGATTTTATCATTCATGCCGCGACAAGCATATAAAATTTATTAACCAAAGGACATTATGCCAAACAAAAAAAGAGTATTAAGTGGAATGCGTCCCACCGGGCAATTACATCTCGGCCATTTGGTGGGGGCGTTGAATAATTGGGTGAGATTGCAGAAAGACTATCAGTGTTTTTTTATGATTGCGGATTGGCACGCGCTGACCACGTCCTACGAGGATATTGGCCCTATTAAAGAATACACACGGGATAATGTCATTGATATGCTGGCGGCAGGAATTGATACGAGTAAAAGCGTATTATTTGTCCAATCGGATGTCAAAGAGCACGCGGAATTGGCACTACTTTTGGGGATGTTGACGCCAATTCCCTGGCTGGAACGAGTCCCGACGTACAAGGAACAACAGCAGGAATTGTCTACGAAAGACTTATCTACATTTGGATTTTTAGGATACCCTCTTTTGCAGGCGGCGGATATTTTAATTTATAAAGCGCATGCCGTACCTGTCGGTGTGGATCAGGTACCGCATGTGGAATTGACTCGTGAAATCGCCCGTAGGTTTAATGGATTTTATGGAGAGATTTTTCCAGAACCGGAATCGCTTTTAACCGAGGTTCCCAAATTGCCGGGATTGGACGGGCGAAAGATGAGTAAGAGTTACGGCAATTCCATTTATCTTTCCGACGATGCCAAAACTATTAAGGACAAAGTAAAAACCATGGTGACCGACCCGGCACGTGTCAAGCGTTCTGATCCCGGCCATCCCGATGTCTGTCCGGTATTTCAGTATCATAAAGTCTTCGCGCCACAGGTCACAGAACAAGTCCGAAAGGAATGTACCACGGCTGCGATTGGTTGTGTGGATTGCAAAAAGAATTTGGCGAATGAATTGGTGGATTTTCTCGCACCGCATCATGAGAAAAGAGCGGAACTATTGAAGAAACCTGAGATTGTAGAAAACACATTACAAGAAGGCAAGGTCAAAGCTCAGGAATCCTCTGAAAAGACCATGACGGAAGTCCGCAAAGCAATGAAATTATAAATATAATTTATGCCATATCAAGTAAAAGTTGATGTTTTTGAAGGACCTTTTGATCTCCTGCTTTATCTCATCCGAAAAAACGAAATGGATATTTATACCGTTTCGCTGTCCGAAATCACCTCGCAATATCTGGAATATATCCAGGCCATGCAGCACATGGATTTGGACGTTGCGGGAGAATTTCTGGTTATCGCGGCAACCTTAATTTATATCAAATCCCAACGGTTACTCCCGCAGGCTCCCGACGCGGAACCGGATGAAGAATTGGAACAAACGGAAGCGGAATTACTTGCCCGGTTGCAGGAATATCAGAAATTTAAAGAACTGGGCGGACGTATCTGGCAAATGGCGGAACAACGACAATTGTTGTATGGGCGCAATGAGCCATTACCCGATGTTGCCGACCCGGCCAATGTTCCCATGAATGTAACGTTAACGGATTTGGTTTTGGCGTATCGTAATATCGCCAGGTTCATGAACCCGCCAAGTATTCGCGAAGTAGCGCATGATGAAGTCACCGTGGAACAGAAAATTGAATTGTTGACGGAATTGGTGAAAACGCAAAGTCTGGTACATTTTAGTTCCCTGAGAAAAGAAATGAAAGATAAAATTGAGCTGGTTGTTACCGTTCTTGCCATGCTGGAACTTTGCCGATTAAAACATCTCTCCGTCCGCCAACCTTCTCTCTTTGGGGAAATCTATATCTCTAAATACCAACTCCCCCAGAATCTGATGACGGAATCTTCTACCCCGGATATTACTCAACCTGTACAATAGTTATCTGATTGACTTTCCTTTCATATCGTCCTATAGTTAGACTTACTTAAGAACCCTGTTTTCAGATACGTTGGAAAGGGGGGATGGAACATGGCAACAACAGATGTCGGTCTTTTTCGTACAATTGAGCGAAAAGTCGAAAAAGAGGGGTTGGAACCTGCTAAAATTGATATTATTGTTGTGCACGGGCATGTCACTCTTACCGGAGTACTTATGAAACGAATTACTCACCAGACTCTTAATGGGCCTGAAATAGAAAATTTCAAAAAAGAATTAACACGTATTGATGGGGTAACCGAAGTTAATTTCCATTTATCCGGTGCGTCAAGTTTTGTCTAGACAAAGTTTGTTTGATATTAAATTATTAGTTCCATTAAATCCTATATTCAGGTATTAATAACCAAACGATAAATCTGATAGTAGATTCCCTATCCCGAATATTACCAACCTGTTTAATAATCACCCCATGGTAAAAATCCTAGCCAATTGAATCTGATTTCCGTTTTTGTCATTTGAAGTTGTGGTTTTTACTATATTGGGAATTACGATTATGCTGGGAGAGAAACGGAGGTGTTATTTTCACCTCCGTTTACAGTGGCAAAGGAATGAACCTATCCTTGATTTTAGAAACCGACAAAAATGTAAAAAAGTGTATCTGGTATCAGGAGAATTTTCAGGGTATTCATTTGAAATATTATTGGAGTCGCCTATTTTTCTTGAGTCCGACCTGATTTTATAGTATCCTATAAAGCTAAACCAAATTCGTAATTTGGCTCATTTTTAGTCCATACAGGTGTTCTCATGCGTTGTCCCTATTGCGGTCATCCGGAAGATAAGGTGATAGATTCGCGGGAGTCGAAAGAAGGCGATTCGATCCGGCGCAGACGGGAATGTCTGAAATGTGAGAAGCGGTTTACCACCTACGAAAAATTGGAAGAAATCGAATTGGTGGTGGTAAAAAAGGACGGACGGAGAGAACCGTTTTCCAGGGAGAAATTATTAAATGGAATCGAGACGGCGTGCGAAAAAACGTCTGTTACAACGGAACAATTGGACCATGTAGTCAATGAGAGCATGCGGACGTTATTGACCCAATGGGAACGGGAAGTCCCCAGCTCTGAAATTGGCGAACTGGTCATGGGGGAATTGCGGAAATTGGATAAAGTTGCCTATGTCCGGTTTGCGTCGGTCTACCGCCAATTCAAAGATACCGATGAGTTCTTAAATGAATTGCAAACTTTATTAAGTAAATCGGATGAAAAGAAGTTGGCAAAAAAGGCAACAGAGAAAAGTAAGTAAGGAGTTATATTATGCCTAGAACTGTAAAAATCTATGATACCACCCTGCGGGACGGCCAGCAGGCGGAAGGAATCACGTATTCCGTTGAAGATAAACTTCGCATCACGCAAAAACTCGATGAACTGGGAATTCCTTATGTTGAAGGCGGATGGCCGGGTTCCAATCCCAAGGATATTTCTTATTTTGAAAAAGTCAAACAGTTGTCTTTGAAAAATATTAAAGTGGCGGCGTTTGGCAGTACCCGCCGCGCGAAAACATCAGCGGCGCAGGATTACAATATTCAAACCTTGCTGAAAGCGGAAACCCCGGTGGTCACGATTTTTGGTAAAACTTGGGACCTTCATGTCCGTGACGCGTTGCGTGTATCGCTGGAGGAGAACCTGGCAATGATAGAGGATTCCGTATCGTGTTTAAAGAAAAGCGGGCGGGAAGTTGTTTATGACGCAGAACATTTCTTTGATGGGTTCAAAAATAACCCCGACTATGCTCTTAAAACTGTAAAAGCGGCGGCGGATGCGGGCGCAGATGTGATTGTGCTTTGCGATACGAACGGTGGAAGTATGCCGTTTTGGATTCTGGAAGCGATGAACAAAGTGAAATCCGCCGTCAAAACACCCATCGGGATTCATACGCATAACGATTGCGGGGTGGGTGTTGCCAACGCGCTGGTTGCCATTGAAAACGGCGCATGTCATGTGCAAGGGACGATTAATGGAATCGGAGAACGGGTCGGGAATGCCGATTTGATTCCGATTATCGCCAACTTGAAATTGAAATATGGAATTAATTGCATTACGGATTCCCAACTCAAATATTTAACCGCGGTTTCCCGGTTTGTTTCTGAAACCAATAATCTGGTACCCAATGAAAAACAACCGTATGTCGGAGCGAGTGCGTTCGCACATAAAGGCGGAATTCACGTCAGCGCCGTGGAACGCAATCCCGCGACCTATGAACACATTGAACCGGAACAAGTCGGGAATGTCCGACGGGTTTTGGTCTCCGACCAGGCGGGAAAATCCAATGTCCTGTTCAAAGCCAAGGAATTCGGTATTGAATTAGAAAAAGACGATCCTCTCGCCAAAGAAATAGTGACACGTGTCAAAGAATTAGAACATGCCGGGTATGAATATGAAGCCGCGGACGGGTCTTTTGATTTAATCATTCAAAAAGTTCTCGGCAAACATCGTCCCTTTTTTCAACTTAGCGGATTCCGCGTTATTGTCGAAAAACGGGAAGATAATCAGATGTTTTCTGAAGCAACCATTAAAGTGAAAGTAGACGGCAAATCGGAACATACCGCCGCGGAAGGAGATGGACCGGTCAATGCGCTGGATTCCGCATTGCGAAAAGCCCTCATACCGTTTTATCCAGGATTGAAAGATATTCGGCTAATGGATTATAAGGTCCGTATCATTGATTCTAAATCCGGCACGGCAGCAAAAGTTCGAGTTCTCATTGAATCTACAGATGGAACGAAGGAGTGGGGTACAGTTGGTGTCCATGCGAATATTATCGAAGCATCCTGGCAGGCGTTGGTAGATTCCGTCGAATACAAGCTCTTAACCGACGAACAAAAACGTAAAAAGAAAAAGTAAAATTCCTGATAGATTTTTTTGAATTTAGGGGATATGTGGTAATGGGAATATTGTAAAAGGGATTCAAATCCTTGATGCAAGGGGCTTTTGGTTTTTAATAATTTCCAAGAAAATGTCAATAATATTTGGGTCAAATTGTTTCCCCTTGTTTCGCTCCAATTCTTCAATGGCTTGTTCAACAGACATGGCCTTCCGATATACCCGGTCAGAGGTCATGGCATCATAGGCATCTACCACAGATAATATCCGTGACCCCATGGGGATTTGAAGTTCTTTTAATCCGTCGGGATAACCTGTTCCATCAAACTTTTCGTGATGATACAAAACCAGTTTCGCAACTCCTTTCATTTGTTCCAAGCCCTCGAGGATTCTCATCCCCAAAACAGGATGTTTTTTAACTTCCTCATATTCCTGGGGTGTCAACCGGTCCCTTTTCAACAGAATGGCATCCGAAATACCTATTTTCCCAATATCATGCAAGAGCGCCGCCACATACAAATCCTGCTTTTCCGCATTCGTAAAATTAAGCCGCGTAGCTATCGCCAAGGCGTATTGGGCAATTTTTTCGGAATGGTCATGGGTATAGCTATCTTTGATATTAATGGTTCCGGACAAGGAATGAATGGTCTGCAGATAGATTTCTTTTAATCCCTTTTGTAAATCCGCAATGGCTATATTTGCAGCCACGGCGCGCGTGAGTATCGCCAACAGAGTTAAATCCATTTCATCAAATGGGTGGGTTTTCGAATATGAAGCGGCCATTATCACCCCGAGGGTTTTTCCTTCACTGATGACAGGCACACAAAGTGCGGAGACCACTTTATGGTCCAGACCGGACAGTTCTTGCGTAAGGGAGATGTCTGCAAGATCCCGGCATAATAGGGGTTTGCCACTCTTCATGACCCGTCCTACAAATCCTTTTCCGACGGGGTGCCGAGTCGTTCGTAAAACCTCGTCCGATAGTCCTCTGGCGGCCCGAATACGCAAATAGTCTCCATCCTCCGCCAAGAGCATGACAGAAAAAATGTCGATTGTTTTCGGGTGCAACATTGCATCAACCGCCTCCAGAACTTGATCGAACCATTCTTGTGCGCTTTTGGCGAATACCGGGTTGGGCATTATTTCAATGGTTTGAGATATTTTTTGATAGATCTGTTGTCTTTGTTTTTCACGTTTGGATAAATATCCCGTGGTCACGCCGATAAAAATGAACAATGCCGAACGGCTCAGGGTAGCAAAAGATAGATAGTTCAACCAACGAAAAGTGTAAGGTTCTAATCCGTAAAGTGCCATCAATGATGCAATACTCGCGGCGAGCGCATAGAATAATCCCCATTTCCAGCCGAACGCAATCGCCGCAATGATCACTGGGATATAGTAAAGTTCAATTATAAAAAGTTGAAATGAAGGTTCTGTGGAGCCTAAATAAAACGCACCAAAAGAAATGAGAAGAAAGATTGTCCCAATCGCAACATGATATTGTTTCTCATCCCGTCTCTCCAAGTCTAACTTTTTGGGGCTCACGGGAGAAGTTGGCAAGGGGAGATGGAGGGATAGAATACCACCGTCTTGGTTACGCACCAGGACAATTTTCCCTTCGAATTCCAACTGGATCATCGCAGGGTAAAGCGTGGTGTCAAAATCTTCGTCTTTAAAGATCTCCCAGAGACTCTCTAGGGTGAGTTCCTTTGTTTGCTGAGTGAGTCGCTCTAAAATTTTATCTTTCACTTCCACAACGATTATAGACTCCCCCATGTTTTTTATTACTACCATATAACAAGAAAGAAGAAAGAGCAAGCGTTTTTGACAAATTAGGGATTCAAGTGTTGTTTACTCATGGTTTGTTTTGACGATAGGCGCTTATCCTCGTATAATATCAATCTACGATTGTAATCTCCAGATGAAAAGATGAATATGAGTTTAGACAGTAAATACGATCCGAAACAAGTGGAAGAAAAATGGTACGCCTGTTGGTTGGAAAAAAACTATTTCCATGCCGACGAGAATTCCGACAAAGAGCCGTTTGTCATTGTCATTCCTCCACCCAATATTACCGGTATTTTGCATATCGGCCATGCGCTGAATAATACCTTGCAGGATATTCTAATCCGTTGGAAACGCATGCAGGGTTATAACGCCTGCTGGATTCCCGGAACGGATCACGCGGCTATTGCTACCCAATTTGTTATCGAAAAAGAGTTAAAAAAAGAAGGTAAAACACGTCTCGACATCGGGCGGGAAAACTTCATTGAACGGTTTTGGGAATGGAAAAAAGAATACGGCGGAACCATTATTCGCCAATTGAAGAAAATGGGTTCTTCCTGCGATTGGCAGCGCGAACGGTTCACCATGGACGAGGGATTATCCCGTGCGGTGCGGGAAGCATTTGTAAAATTGCATCAGGACAAATTGATATACCGTGGTACCTATATCGTCAATTGGTGTCCCCGATGCCATTCCACTCTCTCGGATGATGAAACCGAATCAGTTGATACCAACGGTCATCTTTATCACATCCGGTATCCCATTGAAGACTCAAATGAGTTTGTGATTGTTGCCACTACTCGTCCCGAAACCATGTTGGGGGATACCGCCGTTGCGGTTCATCCTAACGACCCACGGTACAAAAATATAATCGGAAAAAAAGTTATCCTTCCTTTGATGAACCGTGTGATCCCTGTGATTGCTGATAATTATGTTGACCCGAAATTCGGGACAGGTTGTTTAAAAATCACTCCGGCACATGATCCCAATGATTATCAAATTGGGTTAAAACATAATCTCCCGCAAATTAATGTCCTGACACCCGACGGGCATATCAACGAAAATGGCGGAGAATATAAAGGTAAAGAACGGTTTGTCGCACGGCATGATGTGGTGGAAGAATTAAAGAAACAAAACTTGCTTGTGAAAGTGGAAGATTATGAACACGCCGTGCGCCATTGTTACCGCTGTTCCACGGTTATCGAGCCGTATTTATCCCTGCAATGGTTTGTAAAAATGCAGCCCTTGGCGGAACCTGCCATGCAAGTGGTGAAAGAGTGCCAAGTCCAATTCCATCCCCAATCTTGGGAAAATACTTATTTCAGTTGGATGGAAAATATCCGTGATTGGTGTATTTCCCGTCAACTCTGGCTGGGTCACCGGATACCCGTGTGGTACTGTGCGGATTGTAACAAAGAAACCGTCTCCATCACAGACCCGACACAATGTGAACATTGTAAATCCCCCAAGATTGAACAAGACCCGGATGTTTTAGATACCTGGTTTTCTTCTGCACTCTGGCCCTTTTCGACATTGGGTTGGCCGGATAAAACAAAAGATCTGGAGAAATTTTATCCAACCACGGTACTTTCTACAGGACATGAAATTATTTTTTTATGGGTTGCACGGATGATCATGATGGGATTACGGTTTGAGAAAGATATACCCTTCCATCATGTTTATTTCCATGCGATAGTCCGCGACTCCCAAGGAAGAAAAATGAGCAAATCATTGGGTAATGGGATTGATCCATTAGAAACAATAGACCAGTACGGGACGGATGCCATGCGGTTTACTCTGTGTGCCTTAGCAGGGCAAGGCAGGAATATGAATCTTGATCCCAAACGCATAGAAGGGTATCGCAATTTCTGCAATAAAATATGGAACGCCGCGCGGTTTGTGTTAATGAATTGGGAAACCGTGGTCGAAACTGAAACACCGCACCCAGATTTCGAATATTCTCTCGCTGACCGCTGGATTCGTTCCCGTGCCAATCAGGTGATTCAAGAAACTAATCTGGCGTTGGAAAATTTTGAGTTTGACAAAGCGGCCAGCACGATTTATCAATTCCTCTGGCACGAATATTGTGATTGGTATGTGGAAATTATCAAACCGCAATTGCGCGGGGATTTACAACAAAAAATTCCGCCTTTGACGGTAGCAACGGAAGTTCTCGAAAAGGTTCTTCGGCTGCTTCATCCCATGATGCCGTTTATCACCGAAGAAATTTGGCAACAATTACCCAAGAAGAGCACAACCGATAGCATTATGATTTCTACATACCCAAAATTTGATTCTTCTTTTACAGACGCGGACGCGGAACAAGAAATGAATCTGATTATGCAATTGGTGGACAGTATCCGTAATATCCGCGGGGAAATGCACATCCCGCCGGGTATGAAATCCCAAGTATTGTTAAAGACCATTTCTTCCGATAAATTACGTTTATTGCGTGCTCACGCGGAATATTTTCATTCTTTAATTCCGATTTCCCAATTACAAATCGCGGAAACGGTGAATTTCGGAAAATATTCTTCTACCGCTGTGGTTGGAGATATTGAAATTCATATCCCCTTGCCCGCCGAAATCATGGACGCAGAAAAAACAAGATTGCAAAAAGAAATCCCCAAACTTGAGAAGGAAATTGACTTTGTCCTCAACAAACTTAATAATCCCCAATTTCGTGACAAGGCACCCGCACAAGTTGTGGAAAAAGAACGCACCCGTGCCGAACAACTTAAAATTGAACTCGCTAAATTAAAAGAAAAATTGGCAGAGTTAGCCTAAATAATCTTGTAATAATATCAACTTAATCCATGTTCTGTTTAATCATTTCGGTAACAGTAACAAATTTGTATCCCTGTGCCTTTAGTTTCTCGATAATTTCCGGAAGGGCTTGTACGATTTGATCATGGCTGTCGTGACAGAGAATTATCGAACCGCTCCGAACTTTATTTAGAATATTTTTCTCAATCACTTTTGCTCCCGGTTTTGCCCAGTCACGGGAATCAATGGACCACATCGCTACATCAAATTTCCGAATCGCCAGTTCCGCTAAAATGCGACTGTCGAAAAGTCCATAGGGCGGACGGAACAGCACTGTCGGCTGACCCGTAATTTCTTTAACGATATCGCGTGTTTTTTCCACTTCTCCTTTAATTTTCCCAGAGGAAATTTTGGTTAATCGCGGGTGAGAATACGTATGGTTCCCAATTACGTTTCCTTCCTGATAAATTTGTTTCACCAGGTTGGGATTTTTTTCCGCGTTTTTCCCGATAAGAAAAAACGTCGCATGGATTTTTTCTTTGGCAAGAATGGCAAGGACTTGCGGGGTATATTTGGCGTTTGGCCCGTCGTCAAAGGTGAGGGCAATCTCTTTGGTATTCTTGTCTCCTTCCCAAATTACCCGTGTGTTAATTCCTTTGGTGAGACCCTCGATCAATGTCTGATCAATGATAGAATCGAAACTCAAAGGGCTGGTTTCTTTGTATTCATCCAACGGTTCATCCGCCAATACACAAACGGATAAACAAAATATTAAACAAAATAGAATTTTTCTAAATATGAACATGTGCCTCTCCTTTTAAAATTTTTATCATCGCCAATGCTTCTCCTCGCGGAGACATAAACCGGGTTTGTTCATCAAATCCAAATTTACGATACATACGAATTGCGTTTTCATTCTCCGCGTCCACTTCCAACCGCACCACCTTACAGGCTGTAGTTTGAAGATAATCTATCGCTTTTTTAAATAATTCAGTTCCTATCCCGCGGCCTTGATGAGATGGATCTACCACAATGGACAAAATTTGTCCCATCGGTAATGCCGGAGGGGGTTGTTCGGAATGATGATATTCCCGGTACACCCGCCATAACCGTTTGAGAAGAATAAACTGAATCCCCTGGTATTTTCCTGTCAACCATCGAAACAAAAACCGAATGGGATAACCTCGCATAATAACGTACCAGTAAAATTTGTTTATGTCACTAATTACCATTACAAAACCGACCACTCGCTGGTTGTCTAATGAAACCGAAAATCCGTTTGGCTCGTACCGTTGAATAACGCTTAACCCATCCTGTACAATCCTTGGGTCAAGATGAGGTTTGTCAAAAAGGATAGTAATTATTTCTGAAAACGCATTTTGGTATAATTCCGCGCAGGCAGGGATATTATTTGATGCAACCCTCGCCAAATCCACTTCAAATTCCTTATCTATTCAAGCCCAATAATTCGGGCACGGTCACAAATTCATATCCTTGTTTGCGTAAATCGGAAATGATAATCGGCAGTGCCTCCACGGTCTGGCTCCGGTCAATATTCTGACGTAATTCATCACCATCATGCATCAAAATGATAGACCCGTTCCGCGTGTTTTTTACAACATTATTGACAATTTTATCCACTCCCGGTTTTTCCCAATCTTTGGAACTGACCGACCATTTCACCATCACATACCCCAATTTTTTGGTTTGATGAAGAGTAAACGGGTCATCTCCGCCGAAGGGTGGCCGGAATAAATACGGTATGATACCAGTATGGTCGAAAATCACGTTTTGTGTTCTGGTAATTTGTTTTCGGACAAACGGATTGATATCAAAGATTAAATTGCGATGGGTATAACTGTGATTTCCGATGACCTCTCCCGATTCTGCCACTTCTTTGGCAACATCGGGATACCGTTCTACATTTTTACCGACCATAAAAAACGTGGCACGGATGTCGTTTTGTTTTAAAATATCTAGAATTTGGCGAGTATACACATCATTGGGTCCGTCATCAAAAGTCAACGCTACTTTTTTTTGATCGTTATCTCCGTGCCAATATTCCAATCCCGGTTTGTTATGCTTTTTGCTCAATATGCCGAATGAAAAAATGGGCAAAAGCAGAAATAAAATAAAAATAACAGGTCTTCTAAAAAATATATTTCCATTTTGAGAATTAATATTATTCATAATGTCAAGAAAAAAAATGGGACGAGAATTTTAAATCCCCGTCCCATAAAAATTATTTTTGAATTACATTTTGGTTGTATCTTTGGATGGAGCAGCGGTTGTTGCGGCTGCTTTGGCTTTCTTGGCAACTACAGCTTTCACAGAACTTGCTGTCAATTTATCGCCATCTTTGGTATAAGCAACAGTCACTTTGCTGTCTTTCGCGATGTCCGCCAATTTCACTTTGCTGCCTGCGGTAAAGGTATAAGATTTTGTTTCTTTCTTGACTTTCTTTTCCACAGTAAGGGTATTAGCAGCTGCGTCAACTGCAGTTACTGTACCAGTTACATACATGGTGGTAGCTTTTTTGGCTTTTGCGGCTGGTTTGGCAGTAGTTTTGGCAGCCGTTGTATCGGCTGATTGAGCAAATACACCGGTAACCATGGCAAAACTAATTGCACTACCTAACAAGATTAAACTTAATTTCTTCATTGAGATTGCACCTCCCTTCATAAAATATTTATAAAACCCAATTTCTACATAATGTAATACCGCAAAACTAATGCCAGCATTTGAGAATTAATAAATATATTTTAACTATAACAATATCAATAATATAAATATACTCAGCAGATTTATCATAAACCTTAAAACCGTCCTTATTTTTAGACATTTTGTCAAAACCACGACATTTTGTCGTGGTAAACTCTTCCAAAATTTAGGTCTTTTAATAGAATATATTAGGAAATGGGGGGTTCGCTTGGAGGATTGAGTTTGTAGCGTAGAACCATCCGCTGGATGGTTCTAACGGAAATACCGAGACGATCCGCAGACAGAGTATAATTCCATTCTGTTTCCCGTAGGATTTGTAGCAAGTATTGTTTTTCAAGATCTCGCATGGTTAACTTTTGCGTGAGCAGGGACGCTTGTATTGCAGGTTGTTGTTCTCGCAATTTATCCGGTAAATCTTCTGACATAATCAATTCATGCTGTGCCAAATTAACAGCTCGTTCCAGCACATTTTCCAATTCCCGGACATTTCCCGGCCAGGAATATTTCAAGAGCAATTCCATCGCACCCGGATAAATGGCTTTCGGTGATGCACCGGATTCCTGGCTATATTTGCGTAAAAAATGCTGTGCCAAAGGTTCTATATCTTCCTTACGCTCCCGTAACGGGGGAAGGTGAATACTCACCACGCTCAGGCGGTAGTATAAATCCTCACGGAATTTGCCTTCGGCAATCAATTTTTCAAGATTTGCGTTTGTGGCGGCAATGATGCGCACATCTACTTTAATGGTTTGTTCCGCGCCAATTCTGCGGATTTCTTTTTCCTGTAAAACCCGCAGTAATTTAACTTGCGTGCTTAACGGAATATCCCCGATTTCATCCAGAAAACAAGTGCCTGTATCGGCCTCCTCGAACATTCCGCGTTTGGCGGTATTGGCGCCGGTAAACGCCCCTTTTACATAGCCAAACAATTCGGATTCGATGAGTTGTTCTGGCAAGGCGGCGCAATGAATCGCTACAAAGGGCCTGTCTGCCCGGGAACTATTATGATGTACCGCACGGGCAATTAATTCTTTGCCGGTGCCGCTTTCACCGGTAATCAGGACGGTAGACCGACTGTCGGAAACTTTGGCCACGGTTTTGTAAACTTCCAACATTTCGTTACTGCTGCCTACAATATTTTCCAACCGATATTTTTCTTTCAATCCCGCTTGAAGATAGGCATATTCTTTCATAAGCCGTTGCTGGTCCAGCGCCCGTTTTACTAGAATACGAATTTCATCAATCCGAAAAGGTTTGGCGATATAGTCATAGGCCCCTTCCCGCATGGCAGATATAGCAGTTTCAATAGTCCCAAACGCGGTCACTAACAATACAATCGTCTCTAGATGAATCTTCTTGACCGCGCGGAGAATATCCAAACCCCCAATTTCCGGCATACGAATATCCGTAATAACCATATCAAAAATTTCATCCTTGATGGTTTGTAAGGCTTCTTTTCCTTGAAAGGCTTTGGTGACGGAATAACCCTCTTTTTCCAGGATTTCTTCCAGGAGATTCACCATTTCGGCGTCATCATCCACGATGAGTATATTGTATTTTTTAGACATAGCATTTCTCGTTCGATAAAAAGTCTAAACAGGAAATTTTAGGGAAAAGGTTGTTCCCTTTCCCGGTTCAGATTGAACAGTCATAGTACCATTATATCGTTCCACGATGTCTTTACATACCGCAAGTCCCAAGCCAGTTCCTTTCCCGGGAGGCTTGGTAGTAAAAAATGGGTCGAAGATTTTGCTGAGAACTTCCGGGGATATTCCCTCTCCGGTATCCGCAACACAAATTTCGACCTTATTCGGGAAAAAAGTTTCCGTTGTAGTAATGGTATCGGCGGTCACGGACAATTCTCCTCCATTCGGCATGGCATCCACCGAATTGATAAACAGGTTTAGAAATAACTGGTGGAGCGCATCCGTATTCATGAGAACTGGCGGTAATTCTTTTGAAATATTCACCTTGACATGAACTTTTCCGTCAGTGAATTGCGGTGCCAGTAAATACAAAACATTATCCAAAACTTCTTTCACATGAACGGGTTTTTTCTCCGGAGTTCGCGCCCGTACGGAATCCAACATCTGTTGCACGGTATTGACGACCCGGCTAATTTGTTTATCAATTAATTCCAATCGGCGTTGGGTTTCGGGATTAACAGATTCGTTGGTCTTCAACAACTGGATATGCCCTGAAACGGCACCCAGGGGAGTCCCGATTTCATGAGCTATAGTTGCGGCAACTTGGCCCAGAGTAGCCAACCGTTCAGTTTCCCATAACCGGCGCTGCATGGTAATCAACCGTTCATTGGCATCGGATAACTCTTGGTTGCGTAGTTTTAATTCCGCAGTTGTTTCTTCAATTTTGGTTTGTAATTCTTTGTTAAACGATTCAATTTGTCCCAGAAGTTGGACATTACGTTGGGAGGTTTGCGCCAGACGGCCAACCATTCGATTGAACTGGGCAGTCAACCGTCCTAGTTCATCTTTCCGGCGGGAAATTACTTTTCCGCTTAAATCACCGGATTCGACTTTATGCATACCATCCACCAACCGTTTCACCGGCCGGGTCACCATCCATTGCATGATTAAACTAATTACAATAATCAATATCGCCATAGTCGCCAAAGTGGTTTCTGTGAAATATTTTCTGCGGTTGGCTAATATATCATCCAGATTTTCCAAGGAAGACCGGACGGCAATTCCCCCGATTACTGTTTTCGACAGGTGCATTGGAACAAAAAGATTTAAATAGCGGGGTCCCGGAAGAGTCCCTTCAATAAGTTGGTAGGTAGTGTCATGGATTAATGCTAGACCGGCTTCTTTACTCAAAGAGAAAGGAGTTGCGGGATTACTATCAATCAATAGCCGGATACTATCATAATCAGGTTGTTCCCTATTTTTTGAAGGGGTACTTTTTAGCGGAGCTTTTTTTTCACGAGGAGTCTCCACCAAAGGCTCTTCTTTCTTCTTGAAATTAAACAAGAAGACTTGAATCTCATCCACCCCAATTTGGCTTTGCACAATAACATTGACTTCACGTTTTAATAATTCCGGGTCATATAATCGTTTTTTCGTTTCAATAGAGGCATCCATGCCGCGACCCAGAAGTTCCCTGCTCTCGGTAATACTGTCCATTGTATGTTTTTCCAGAAGCTGCAACGTAAATGATGAGAATAGGACTAATATGATGCTGACCACAACCCCGATTAGAAGAATGATTTTGACTTGCAAACTGCCGAACAAAAATCTCATTTATACTCCATTTTTATGGTAGAGACGTAACTTGTTATGTCTCTACATTCTATCACCAAAAATCCCCAATATTATACTTGGGGAGGAATATAATAGACAAAGATAGAGTAACCAACGTGGGCGATAGGTGTATACTTTTCAAGCCATTGATAACGATCGCGTAGGGAGGGGGCGGGTGCGGATACACCATAATAATCATTCACAGATATGGCAATATACCCAGTAACAGGAGTTGTTGGGATACGCTGAAAATTGATTCCATAAACCAGCGGGTCAACCGGGCCGTCAGGATTGTAATAAATCTCGTGGAGGTTATGACGGTTCATCCAGACTTTCAAGCGGATGGAATCCTGCCCCCAGTCGGTGTTGGAATCAATCATATATTTATGGCCGTTGAGCGGTCCGCCAATCAGTTCGTTATAATAGGGCAAAAATTGGGGACAGATGTAAAATGCGGAACCCAAATACCAGAAAACCAGGAAACCTGAAAAAATAATTTGCCGGCGCGATAGAGCGGGAGTAATGATTTTTCCGCAAAGTAGAAAAAGAAATGGGAACGCGGGAAGAATATACCTGAGACCAATATTTTTAGTTTTGGAAAGAGAAAAAAATAAAATTACAAAAAAGGCGGAAAGAATCCATATTTGTTCGGAGCGGGAAAGGATTTGTTTCTTTTTAAAAATTAGGATAAATGCCCAAATGAGAAATATCAAAAAGGGAATTGGATTTTTAATAAAGAACCCTTCCAGGTAATAATACCAGAATCCGGAATCAGAGAATTGACCGTTGAGGTAATTGGAAAAGGATTGAGCATTGGAAAGTTGGAGATCAAACCCGGATAAGAAATAATAAGGCACCGGAACGGGGGTGGTAGGGGGAAGAAGAGAGACCATGCTTTTACAAAAAGAGGATTTAAACTCGAATTGCCCAAGAGGAGTAAAAGAGTTTTGAAATCCATAAACGGCATTAATTACCAGGAAACACAACAGGAGAATAATGAGTCCTTGCAACAGAGTTCTTTTCTTCATAAGAGTCACGCGGAATCCTGAATCCATAAGAAAAATAAATGGAATAAGCATAAACAATAAAAGAGAAGTAAATTTTGAACATTCCACCAGACCCAAAAGGATACCCAGTAAAATCGTGCGAGTCCATGAAGGCTTATCCATATATTTTTTAACACTGTAGAGTGTCACAATCCACAGGAAAGTAAGACCGGTATCCAAGGTAGCCAGCGTTCCGTGCGCCAACATATTGGGATTAAACAAGCAAAGAACTAATGCAAATAAACCTGCCATCACACCATATTCTTCGCGCGCCCAACGATAGACCAGGTACGCCAAGAAAAGAGATATTGCCAGAACGACAAACCGGCTGGTCATAACCATAAGATGATAAAGTACCATATTATTTTCCATGAAATAATTACAGTAAGGATGATAGTGGATGGTTGAGATTTGATCTCCCCAATACATAATGGGAGAATAAAAACCGATTGGGTATCCAAAAATCATACGAATCAAAGGTGGATTGGCGGATTCCAATTGAAATAATCCGTATTGCGCCTGGGCATATCCCACCGGGATATGAGTAAATTCATCAATGGTTGTCGAATTGGTGAGAATGCTGGGAATTGCCAAACACAGATAAATCATTAACAAAAATCCCAACCAAGCTCTGCGCACGGAGGAGGGTAATTCAATCTGGTTATCCAGTAATTTCTGTATTTGCATGACTAGTATTATCCCTAATCATTCTCCAACACGCAATCAAACTAAATTTAATCACTTGTCCCAGACAAGTGATTAAGATAAGATGAATCCCAGTATGTCCAAGAATTCGAAACAATTGAAATGTCTTTTTTTCATATTCTTAATAGCGATTTTTATTGTAGGGTGTGCCACAAATCAATCTTCGGTTCAACATGAAACAAGACCCATCGTCAGACTCCAGAAAGAATTGGATAACCTGTTCGACAGCAACGATTTCTCTAATGCTTTTTGGGGTGTGGAAATACGCTCTGCCGACGACAACCTGATTTTGTACCAGCGTAACGCAGAAAAAAACCTAATGCCAGCATCCAATATGAAACTTTATACATCCGCCGCTGCATTACATTATCTTGGCCCTGACTACCGATATACCACCAAGGTTTTTGGAAATGCCAATATTAGTCCTGAGGGAGTCATGAATGGAGATATTATTATTCAAGGCAGTGGGGACCCCACGATTTCAGGGCGCTATACCCGTGGTTCCCTGACCAGTGAACAAATTCTGCAAATTTGGGTGGATAATCTTAAGAAACAGGGTGTCAAAGTCGTTCAAGGAAATATCATTGCCGATAACAGTGTCTTTGACAATATAAATCTGATTTGGTCATGGACATGGGGATATACTCCCAGTGCGTTCTCCGCGCAGATTGACGGGTTAAGTTTTAACGATAATAGTTACGACTTATATTTTCTGCCAGGAGAAAAGGTAGGGGAGACCGCCAAGTCTTGGCTGGGTTTGCCAACCAATTATCTGCATATTCATAGTGACGTAACAACCAGTGCCAAAGATACCCGAACCGACATTGATATGGGACGGGAATGGAATACCAATGAAATTTATGTATCGGGTCAGATAGCGTTGGGGAGTTCTACCTCACGGGAATGGGGTTCGGTGAATAATCCGGCGTTATATATGGCAACTGTGTTAGATGAATTATTGCAAAAAAATGGAATTCAAGTTACCGGTCAGCCGAGATTGATTAGCGAGTATGCGCCGGACCAAAAGAATGAATTGTATCGCAAGAGTCATGATATTTTTTCATCCTATCAATCTCCTCCCCTATCAACCATTGTGCGAATCATGAATAAATACAGTCAGAATTTCTATGCCGAGCAATTATTGAAAACCATCGGCAAGGAAGCAAAGGGGGAAGGGTCAACTCGTAAAGGGATCGAGGCTGTGAAAGAGTTTTTGCGAGACGTGGGGATTCATACAGACCAATTCGAGATGGTGGACGGGTCGGGGTTATCCCGGTTGGATATGGTTCAACCGCACCAAACGGTCGAGTTACTGCGATATATGAAATTGCAAAAATATGGAAAAGTCTATTTTGATTCCTTGCCCATCGGCGGGGTGGATGGTACGATCTCCGGGCGCATGAAAAATTCTATAACAATGGGTAAAATACATGCAAAAACTGGATATATCGGCGATGTCCGGTGTCTCTCAGGATATGTCACGACGGCGGATAATGAGACACTGGTCTTTTCATTCATGGCCAATAATTATACGGTCTCTACAAAAAAGGCAGAGGATATTCAAGACAAAGCGTGCGAGTTGCTGGCAAACTTCTCAAGGAAGAAATAATAAGTAAACTCATTATCTATTCTTTTGTAATCTGTTAAAATAGTATCTCCATGAACGAGCAGGTATCCATATTTGCGGCATTTATTGCGGGGATTATATCTTTTCTATCGCCCTGTGTTCTGCCATTGGTACCGGCGTACATTTCTTTTGTAACGGGGATATCATTAGAAGAGTTACGCAAGGAAGATCAATCCTCAGGATTGGTTTGGAAAACTTTTCTGAGTTCTTTATTTTTTGTACTGGGATTTACGGTTGTTTTTGTTTTACTGGGCGCTTCCGCTACCTGGTTGGGAAATGCCTTATTAACCAAACTGCCTCTGTTTACAAAAATCGCTGGTATTTTAATTATTATTTTTGGTCTTCATCTCGCGGGTGTATTCAAAATCTCCTGGCTTTATAAAGAAAAACGCTTTCAAGGTCCACAGAAAGCGGTTAATTTTGTCGGTGCTTTTTTATTGGGACTGGCGTTCGCGTTCGGTTGGACACCTTGTATTGGTCCAATTCTCGGAGCCATTCTCGCGTATGCCAGCACGCAGGAAACGGTTTGGAAAGGTATCTTGTTATTGGCGATTTATTCTCTGGGGTTGGGTGTTCCGTTTCTGGTTACTGCATTATTTATCAATCAATTCTTCAAATTCTTCAACCGCATCAAGAAGTATTTTCATGCTATTGAAATAGCCAGCGGTATTCTTCTTGTCTTTATAGGTTTCCTCATCATGTTTAACAAGTTCACCCTTATCACCAGCAAAGCCACTGAATGGTTTCCCTTCCTGAATAATTTTTCAAAGTAAATCCCTACTAATTTTATCCACAACAATTGACATGGGAATTCCCTGTGCTATACTCTGTTCATTGGGGATTGTATGGATTTAAAATTTTATCTTTTTCGTCTATGGGTTTTGGGGTTATCACTTTATACATTAAACTCCTCTTCTTATAGTTGGTCGCCTTTTAATATTTGTTCAGCATCGTACGAGCAGTACTATCCTCAATTGGTTTCTGATGGACAGGGTGGAGCTATTATTACATGGCAGGATGAAAAAGGTGTGAATCCCGGAATCTATGTTCAACGAGTCAGTCATGTGGGTCAGGTTCTATGGGATGGGAATGGTATTTATGTATCCATAGGTACCAATTCTGCTTTTAGGTACTTTTCTATGAATCCCCAATTAGTTTCTGATGGACAAGGAGGAGCTATTATCGCATGGATGGACTATCGTAATACTACAGATACGACTTCGAATATCTACGCGCAGAAAGTCAATAGTTCAGGTTCAACATTATGGGCATCCAGTGGCATTGTCGTTTGTACAGCGCTTTTCACGCAGTCTTCACAAATATTAGTTTCTGATGATTCAGGCGGTTCAATCATTCTATGGCAAGACTCACGTGATGGAAACGCCGATATCTATGCCCAACGAGTAAACAGCAATGGCGCCACATTGTGGTATCCAAATGGTATCGCTATATGTACTGCGAATAATGACCAATCAAATCTTAGTGCCATTTCTGATGGGTTGGGTGGAGCTATTATTGTATGGGTTGATTACCGCAATGATAATGGATCTCTAACAAACAGTGATATTTACGCACAGCATGTAAATAGTTCCGGTTCAACTCTTTGGCTCTTAAATGGAATAGTCATTTCTACTTCAGCCAATCAGCAAACCAATCCTCATATCGTTTCAGATGGTGCAGATGGATGTATCATTACATGGGAAGATGGTCGAGATACATCTGCAACACATATTTATGCTCAAAGGCTCAACGGTACAGGAAACAAGCTTTGGATTAATAATGGCGTACCGATATGCCTATATTCCGGAGGACAATATAATCCGATTTCCGTATCTGATGGAACAGGAGGCGCAGTGATTACATGGTTTGATGAACGAGATAGTACAGGAAGCATTTATGCCCAAAGAATTAATAATCGTGGACTTCCTTTATGGGATCTAAATGGTGCTTTGATTGCATCAGTCTATTTATATTTATCTTCCAATCTTAATCTTGTGTCTGACAGCACTGGTGGAGCAATTATCAGCTGGTTTGTAGAAAGTCCATTATCTGAATTCGTTCCGACACCTTCTTTTGCACTAATTGTCGAACGAGTCAATAGTGTTGGATCTACCTTATGGCTTAATTTTTTCGGGGAAGAACCTTTATATCCACAACAAATCCCTGATGGGTCAGGTGGAACTCTTCTCACATGGGCTAATAACCAGGGATATCCATATCCGTATATACATATTCAAGCCGCCTTAATAGATGCTGACGGAAATTATATTCCTCCTACTGCTCCAAGCGAATTAATAGCAAATCTTATCTCCTATAATCAAGTCAAATTAACATGGACGGACACTTCCACAGATGAAAATGGATTTGGAATTGATTTTAGTATAGGTACCAGCGCTTGGCAGGTGCTGGATTTTGTAGGCGCCAATTCGACGACTTATACATATTCAAATTTATTTAATACACGACAATATTGTTTTAGAGTCTATGCGTGGAATGGTGCAGGAATATCCTCCTACTCTAATGAGGCATGTATCACTACACCAACAAGCATTAAAAACGACCAATGGATGTTCTTCCCTTAATTATTTAACCCATTGATTTAATTTTGGGAGGTTGTTTCAGGCTTTTCGCTGGATGGCCAGATGACTTGACGAAGTTCGTCATCAGGACGGGAACGTACAAATTGACGGAAGTCTTCACCATTCTTTTTATTAGCCTTATAATATTCTAGAAGAAGTTTAATTCGTTCTGGCACGACACTAATGGGAATTTTACGTGCAACCACGCGAGCGAATCCCTGGTCTTTTCCCATACCGCCACCCACGGCAAATTCATAAGCTTCCACCACTTTCCCGTCCACTTTGGTAAGCGCGCCCTGTAACCCGATATCCGCGATATGATGTTGGGCGCAGGAATTGGGACAGCCGTTGATATGGATACGGATAGGTTCATCAAATTGAGCATGAGCATCCAGCCATCGGACAATTTCCTTGGATTTCTCTTTTGTTTCCGTGATAGCTAAAGCACAAAATTCTTTTCCCGTGCAGGTGACCATCCCCCGCCAAAAACTCGAACCCTCATATTTCAAATTGGCTTTATCCAGTTCCGTTCTTACCGCATCAAGATTCTTTTCTGGTACTCCTAAAATCACAATATTTTGGCGAATGGTATTGCGCGTCACACCGCTTCCATACTTTTCCGCGAGGTCAGCGATAAGTCTCATTTCCTCCGCTGTAATCCGTCCGCCAAGAATGGTCACCCCCACATAATATAAGCCGGGTTGTTTCTGTGGATTCACACCGATATGGTCAATAAACTCATCGTCAAACTCACCCATCGGCATTGCCGGTTCCAATGGCCAATCGCATAAGGTTTGCAATACCTCCCGGAATTTTGCCGGACCCCAATCCATCATCAAGAATTTCAAACGTGCATGTGCCCTGCTCTTGCGATAGCCGTGATCCCGGAAAATCGTGGTAATGGCTTTGACTACTGGAATCGTTTTATCCAGCGGTACCCAGACATTAATCCATTCGGAATAATGCGGAATTGTGGACAACCCGCCGCCTATCCGGATATTGAAACCCGGTTGTGCGATTCCATTGATTTGTTTCAACGCTCCCGCCAACCCCACATCGTTAATCTCCGGTTGGGTACAGGAACTGGTACAAGCGGTAATACAAATTTTATATTTTCTAGGCAAGTCTGAAAACTCTTTATTCCCCAGATAGAACCGGGTGACTTCCTCAATAATCGGTGACGCGTCAAACAATTCATTCTTGTCCACGCCTGCCACTGCGCACCCGACCACGTTACGAGTCGTATCTCCGCACGCATTGAGGGTGGTTACACCCAGGGTTTTGAGTTTGGTCAGCACTTCCACAGCTTTAGTGATATGGATATAATGCAATTGAATATCCTGCCGGGTGGTAATATCTCCAAACCCATGCGCGTAATCGCGGGTGATTTCGGAAATTCCCCGAAGTTGCGCGGAGGTCAAATGCCCGCCGGGAATCTTAATTCGCAACATGAAATTCCCGTCTTTCTGGCGGTGCTGGTATAACCCAAACCAACGCATCCGCATGAAATCCGTGGGCTCAATCGCCTTATACCCCTCTTGGGAATATTTGATAATGCGATCCCATATATCAAAGGGATTTAATTCCTTTTTAATACGTTCTTCTTTGGTTATTTTTTCTGTTTCAGCCATAATAGTTAATCCTTGCAACATTGTATTGGAGAAAAACACCTAACCAGACTCGTCAAGATTGAATATTCTTATATTCTATTGTAGCAATAATCACATAAAGCTATCAAGAAACTGAGTTGTAACGAGAACCTTGTCCCCTGTCAGGGTCAAAAGTGACAGGCAAAAAGGGCAATTATAAATTATGAATGTTGATTCTGTTCTGCGCTCGAGGGCAGGATCTTGAATGAAAAAGAGAAAAAAGTAAGAAATTCCACTTGGTTTCCTCGATATAAGAACATTTGAGGACAAGTTTACCACGCTAATTAAACCAAATATATAGGGGGGCAGGGATGAAGGAGATCGATCTCCTTCATCCCTGCTCCGCTTCTACTCCGTATGCGCATCCATGTAAGTTCTGTTGAAATAGGGACAAATACTAAGTTACTGGGCGGGTGAGCCAGCCGGGTTCGCGGAGATGTTCTTCTTTCAATTTATGCAAGCGGGCGGCGAGGACACCCGCTCGGTCAAGATAACCGACAAGTCGGTTAGGATTATTCCGGCTGACCACGGGTAGCCGTCCGATATCTTCCTGGAACATTTTCACGAGGGCATCATGGATGGATTCGTCGGGATAGGCAACCGTGAGGTCGTCATTCCCGGCATCCAGTACGGATACATTGCCGTCGGGGATTTCTTTCAAAGCGGAAAGTACATCTTTACGAGTAATAATCCCTGCCAGTTTACCTTCCTTATTGACAATAGGGAGGGCGTGATGATGTTTCAAAGCGGGGTCATGGCGGGCGATTTTATCTGCCAATTCTGAGATTTTCATATCCGCGGGGATAACCGGGACAGAGAAATCCATGACTTCTCCGACAGAGACTTGTTGCAGAATGTCGGCTTCATATTCCTGATGAACTTTCAGCCCTCTGCGCGCCAATTTTTCCGTCATGATAGAACTGTGAGGCATATAGTAAATGGCTATTCCATCAGCAATGACGCCCACCAACATCAAGGGCAAAACAGAATTATAGTCCCGGGTAATTTCAAAAGCGAAGATAATAAACGCAAAGGCAGCACGGGACGCCGCGCCAAAGACCGCACCCATCGCTACCAGAGCGAAAGCACCAGGGGAGAGATTCGCCCCGGGAAAAATGTGATTAACGGCAATTGCAAAAACGGCACCGAGAGCGGCGGATACCATGAACATGGGAGCGAGAAGACCGCCGGAAGTTCCAGAGCCCAGAGAGATTAGTAATGCCAGAGATTTGAAAACAAATATGGATAGCAAGAGAAACAAGGTTAGGCGGTTATCCAAAATATCGGTAATGGTGTCATACCCGACACCCAGTACACGGGGAACAAAATAACCGATGATTCCCAAACCCAACGCTCCAATGGCAGGCCACCATAATTCATCTACCGGTAAATGTTCAAATTGATCTTCCACCCAATATAAGGCTTTCGTGAAGGCTACAGCGGCAAACCCGCATAGCAGACCCAAGATTAAGTAAAATGGTAAACCAAACGGCATACCGAAATTTAAACCGGTCAATTGAAACATAGGACCGGAACCCATTAGTTGATAATGCATGGTGGCGGCAAGGGAACTGGCGATGACCAAAGGAATAAAAGAACGGGTTTTGAATTCAAAGAGTAAGAGTTCGATTGCCAGAATCACGGCGGCGATAGGAGTACCAAAAGTTGCGGACATACCAGCGGCAGCTCCGCACGCAAGCAATACTTTACGTTCCACGGCGGTAGTATGGAATGTTTGTCCCAAAAGAGAACCCAACGCACCACCTGTTTGGATGATAGGTCCTTCCGCGCCGAAGGGACCACCTGTGCCGATGGCGATAGCCGCCGAAATAGGTTTCAAGATGGCAACCTTGGGATGAATTTTACTACGATTAACTAATACAGCTTCCATGGCTTCCGGTATTCCATGACCTTTAATTTTGGAAGAACCGTATTTCGCCATGACACCGACAATTAATCCACCTATCACAGGAACGACTATGACCCAAAGTCCCAGAGGATTAGATTGGATACTGACAAAAGTAAAAGAAATGCGATGAAAGAAAAACAGGTTGGTAAAGAAGCCGATAAGATGATAGAGGATATAGGCGACAAATCCAGCGCCAATACCTATCAAAACAGATAGGACTGAAATGGGTAATAATCTGAATCCGCTATTCGATTTAGATTCTTGTGACATAATGACCGCCTGATGTATAAGAACTCAGAAAATAAAACACCTCGCTTATATAATTATATCAAATTAAGGATTCTTTTGAGCCGATATTTGGATAAATTACCATTTGTATTTTCTGTGAACAGTATCCACATTTCATACATACGATAAATGTACAATAAATTGGATATGTTTCTGAAAAGAGATTTGATAATTGAATTCATTAATGTTACCTGATTGTAATCTATAGACACATTTTAGAAAACTGAGTGGTTCTTGGTATATAATTTGCGGGTAAGTTTATGAATATTTACTGAAGAAATTCAAATAAATGGAAACGACTGAAAATAAAGAACTACTTTCCGGGAACGAAGCGATAGCTCGAGGGGCAATGGAAGCCGGGATTTCATTAGCCGTGAGTTACCCGGGAACCCCCGCCACGGAGATATTGGAGTATCTTGCCCAACATTATACAGGGAAAGCGGAATGGGCGGTGAACGAGAAAGTCGCCTACGAAACAGCGGTTGGCGCTTCCTATACGGGAAAACGGGCACTTTGTTCCATGAAACATGTGGGATTGAACGTTGCCTCCGACCCCTTGATGACCTCTTCCTATCTCGGTATCAAAGGTGGATTGGTATTAGTAGTGGCGGATGACCCCGGAGCGTTTTCATCCCAGAATGAACAAGACTCCCGATATTATGCCAAGTTTGCCAAAATCCCCTGCTTGGAACCTGCTGATGCTCAAGAAGCAAAAGACCTGACTCTTATCGGTTTTAACTTATCGGAAAGTATCGGTCTACCGGTGATGATTCGCAGCGTGACTCGCATATCTCATACCTCTTCTCCTGTGAGAATTAGCACTATAAGAAAAGAAAATCCGGTATCCCTGGAAAAAGATCCAAAGAATATGATTGCCGTGCCCAGTAACGTTGGCCGGCTGCATAAACACTTGAACAAGAAACAGGATGAACTAGTCCTTTTCGAACGGGATGTTGACTCTAATAAAATCTATAAAAATGGCCAAAAAAAAGGAATAATAGGTTGTGGAATCGGTTCGGCTTATGCGAAAGAATATGGACCGGATTTTGCGCTATTAAAGATTTCCTATTATCCCTTTTCCGATGAATTAATCAAGAATTTTGTGGAAGGATTAGAAGAAATATGGGTACTCGAAGAAGGGGAACCCATGGTGGAAGAAATTGCCCGATGGTATGCACCGAACCGGGTCAAAGGGAAACTTTCCGGTCATATTTCACGCGAAGGGGAATTGGGACCTGATGTGTTGGCAGAATATATTCCCGGCTGGAAACAAGGATTTGATTTGGTCGTTCCTGAGAATCTTCCCCCGCGGCCACCAGTTTTATGTTCCGGTTGTCCCCATACAGAAATCTATAAAGCGTTAAAATCCGCTCATCCAACCTTCACAACGGGGGACATCGGTTGTTATACATTAGGCGCTAATGCGCCATTAAACGCATTGGACACCTGTCTTTGCATGGGCGCCAGTATCAGTCAAGCCGTAGGAATTGCCAATCAAGGGGTTGGAAAAGTAGTTGCTGTCATTGGAGATTCTACTTTCATCCATTCCGGAGTTCCTGCATTAATCAATGCGGTTTACAATAAGGCAAATATCCTGGTCATGATACTGGATAATTACACGACCGCCATGACGGGTCATCAACCCACGGCGACCACTGGAGAAAATGCTAAAGGAGAAGTGACAACCCGGGTTAACATAGAAGATTTATGCCGGGCTTGTGGAGTGAATTCAGTCATCTCCGTCAATGCTTATAAAGTTGAAGAGGCATCCAAAATCATCAAAGAAAAACTAGACACACCCGGAGTGAACGTCATTATTTCTTCCGGTCCCTGTTTGTTTGTCAGATGATTGGGACATTTTATTAAAAAATAAAGCGTGAGGAAATTAGGAATCATTATTAATTAGAAAACCTTTCTCTTGACAAGGTTATTAAAGCGTAGTATTGTGATGGACAAAAGAAGGCTTTTCCAGAGTGACCATGGCCTCCGGATAAGACCCCGAAAGTATATCGTCCGTTATAGTAGCAAATAGTGTAGAAGGATTTTCTTGATAGTAGTTTAGAATCAAGATAATGCCCCGCCAAAGGATTCCGCTATTGGATTATCAATTAGAATGAAATCCAGGGAACGGAATTATTATTTATTCTCAATAGAATCCCAAAATAGAAAGGGGGGAAATAAAAATGAATAAGATCTATACAATCTATACGCTATTGTTTATCGTCATGATTATCCTTTGTCCTTCCATAAGCAAGGCACAAGTTAACGGTGCGGAAAGCTTTTATTGCGGAGCTTTGCCACCGCCCGGATTCCACTTATTGGATTATATCAATCTTTATTATGCGGACGAATTAAAAGATAATCATGGAAATAAAGTTCCGACGACCTTCAGCTTAAATGCAGAAGCCGAAGTGATTCGTCCCTTATACGTAGCGGATGTGAAAGTTCTGGGCGCCAATCCTGCCTGGCAATTGGTCATTCCCATCGTCCATGAACATTTGGAAGTGGGAGGTGCCTCTCAATCCAAAACCGGATTAGGCGATATTTATATGTCCCCGATTTATCTCGGATGGCATAGTGAAATATTTCACTGGGTAGCCGGAATGGATGCTATCGCTCCGACCGGAGACTATCGTGTCGGAGATTTAGTCAATATCGGTGCCAACCGGTGGACTTTTGAACCCGTCTTTGCGATTAGTGCGATTACCAAACAAGGATTTTCGGCCAGTGCCAAATTTATGTATGATGTGCATCTTATCAATGCCGCTATACAATATCAGACCGGAGATATATTCCACGTGGATTACAATATGGCTTATAATTTTAACGACAATTGGTCAGCAGGTATTGGTGGATATTGGTGGAAAGAACTGCAAAATGATTCGCAGTACGGGACGGAACTCCCGGGTACCATGCAAGAGGTGTTTGGGATAGGACCCCAGGTCAAATTTCAAAAAGGTAAATTTATCTGCATCTTACAACCGGATTTTGAAATGGATGCCCATAATTTACCACAAGGTGTTTCGACTTGGTTGAAAATGGTTTATTCGTTCTAATTTGAACGATAATCCTCTAGAATTCCCCCCTCCTTCTCCAAGGAGGGGGAAGAGGATTTGAGTGCTCTTTACTGTATTCCCAATGTTATTTTAGACTCCCCCATCTGATTGTTAAAAATAATCTTGACATTATATCTTCCTTTTAATTGACGCACCGTTTTATAAGGTTTAGAATATAGCAAAAGGAGGAAAGATTATGGGGTATAAAAATATAATAAATGATCATCTTCTTAAATATTTTATACTAGGAATGATTATGGGGTTCAATTTCTTTAGTAATTTGTATGCAGAAAATCCTTATCATTCAAACCTTTTTTCTCAGTATTCAACTTTTGAGGCGGAGCATAATTATACGGCAGCAAAACAGGAGATTGAAAAAATATTATCTAATTTCCCGAATAATCCAGAGATGCAAATATATGGACATTTCTATCTTGGTTTTGCTGATAGCGGTCTTAAAGATTGGACATCTGCTCTTCCGGCATTTCAATATGTTATTGATCATGAATCAGAATTAAATAATTCAGAAAAGATTTTAATTTCAAGTGATATCTATTTATTGGGTTGTAGTTATTTGGGTTTAAAACAATATGGTGATGCCACAACCCAATTTATGAAAGTAATTGATAAATATAGTGATTCAAAAAATTGCTTTTTGGCATTAGGAAGCGGGATGGGAGCTTGTTACCGAGAACTAAAAATAGAAAATGAGACCGAAAACATGTTGTTGGGAATCATTCAAAAATATTCAAAGCATAAGGTGAAATTCTACGCTTTACATCGTTTGGCACATTATTATTGTTATGATAAAGCGGACTATGATAAAGCATTAGCTACCTGCCAACAAATTCTCAATGAGTTATCTTTAGACAAATATCCTGATTTGAAAGATATGAAAGAGAAAATAATTCCCAAGCTTATTCAGGATATATATATACAAAAATCGAAAAAGAAGTAAGTTGGGTTTAGATGCATCGGGAATAGATAAAATATAAATTCCCGATGCATTTTTTGAATCTCTTAAAAGAAAGACCCGTAAATTATTTGGCAGAAATCGCTTTGCGTTTCGCGAAAGCAAGAATACCACCGAGAGCGATTCCGAGAAACGCTGCCATCAAAATCTGGTATTCAGGAGGAAGCGAGAAAGTGATGGTATGTGCCGGTATCCAGAAGAAGGGAATGGTCATGTAGACGACAAAACCGACAAAACCTTTCCAGTCAATTTTAGCGAGCACATCCGACATTTTGACAGTTCCAAGGTTACGGATTTTTCCGCCCATCATATCAATGGTGGTATCGGTGATGCGATGCAGACCCATGAACGTCGGTGCAAAAATCAGGTTAATGAAACAACTGGTAATAAATGCCGCAAATATTTTCCCGAAGAAAGCCACATCGGGGGTAAAGAATCCTTTTTCGGACGCTTGCCAGATAATGGCAGGTAAGAATCCTTGTTTGGAACAAAACATAACCCCACCGCGGAATAAGGGGAACACAACCGCAAAGGTTACACCGAATAATCCCCAAATAATCGCACGCCAGATAAATCCCACCGGTTTTTTATAATCTCCGGTAACGATACGAATTGCCATGAGTTCTCCCATGCTGGCTAAAATAAAGAACTTAATAAATCCCATGCAATAAGGATACCCTTTGGTCATAGTAATAAATATTTTATTGGTATCGGGATATACCAAAAATAGAATAACGGCCAATAATCCCGCCGCCCATAACAAATCACCTTTTTTCATACTCGAATAGCCACCTTTCTATAGTTTATAAACTTCTTTGGACTTTAAAACTTCGATACCCGCGGATTGCAATGCCTTGATACCCGCGTCAATATCTTCCGTGCGCAAGACCACCACCGCCTTTTCTCCGGATTTTTCTACAAACGCATAAATATATTCCACATTAAGGTCGGCTTTCTGCAATGCTTCGAGAACTCCCGCCAACCCACCGGGAGTATCCATGACTCCAACCGCAATTACTTCATTTTCCCGAACTATAAAATTATTTTTCTCCAATATTTTCTTTGCCTTATCCGGGTCGTTGACAATCAAGCGCAAAATACCAAATTCAAGAGTATCGGCGATAGACAATGCCCGAATATTTATCTTCGCATGGGCGATTACATTCAAAGCTTCATACAACCGTCCCTTGCGATTTTCCAGAAAAATGGAAATTTGTTTGATTTTCATAATGCCTCCCGATTTTACAGAGTGCGTTTATCAATGACGCGTTTGGCTTTCCCTTCGCTGCGTGGAATGGATTTGGGCTCAACCAGGGATACTTTTATCCGTAATCCAATGGCTTTATCAATATGGTTTTCGATAGCGTTTCTCATTTCTTCGATATGTTTAATCTCGTCAGAAAATAACTTCTTGGAAATTTCCACCTGCACTTCCACTTCGTCCAGTTGGTGTGGACGGGTAACGATAATTTGATAATGGGGTTCAACCCCTTTAATTTCCAGCAAAGCTTTTTCAATCTGGGAGGGAAAGACAATAACCCCGCGGATTTTCAACATATCATCCGTCCGGCCGGTAATGCGATCCATTTTGATAGTCGTCCGACCGCAGAGACACTGACCCCGATGGAGAGAAGTCAAGTCTTTGGTACGGAATCGAATCATGGGCATTCCTTCACGGGTCAAGGTCGTGAGAACCAGTTCCCCTTTTTCCCCTTCGTCCAAATTATGATGATGGTCGGGAGAAATAATCTCCGGATAGAAATGGTCTTCACTGATGTGCAGTCCCGATTTTTCGGTACATTCCTGGGAGACACCGGGACCAATGATTTCGGTTAGCCCGTAGATATTCAATGCATCAATATCATATCGTTTTTCGATTTCTTCACGCATCCGTTCTGTCCAGATTTCCGCGCCAAAACAACCGGCTTTCAATTTCATTTTCTTGAGGTCAAACCCTTCTTCTTCCGCCACTTCTGCGACATACAAGGTATACGATGGAGTGCAGGTCAGAATGGTGGAACCAAAATCCTGCATAATTTGCAATTGACGTTTGGTATTCCCGGCGGAGATCGGAATAACAATGGCACCGATTTTCTGCGCTCCGTAATGGACGCCCAGCCCCCCGGTAAAAAGCCCATAGCCATATCCGTTTTGTACAATATCCTCCGGCGTGGTCCCTGCCATGGTCAACGCGCGTGCCATCACTTCCCCCCAAAGGTCAATATCTTTTCTGGTATATCCTGCAACCACCGGTTTACCGGTTGTCCCGGAAGAAGTATGAATTTCCACAATGTCTTTCTGGTCTACCGCAAACATCCCAAAAGGATACACTTCCCGTAAATCGTCTTTGGTGGTAAACGGTAATTTCTCAATATCTTTTAAAGTTTTAATATCCCCAGGTTTGACTTTTTTCTCCGCCAATCGTTTGTGATAATAGGGGACATTTTCATAAGCTCGTTTAACAGTTTCTTGCAGCCGTTTTAGCTGTAATTCTTGCCGTTTACCCTCCGGCATACATTCCATTTCCTGATTCCAGATCATGATCATATCCCTTATTCTGCGGTTAATTCTTTTTCTTGCAATAAATGCAATTTTTCTTTTTTAAGAATCTCGATACTTTTCTCAATCTCTTTGACTTCAATAACCAAATAAGCGGTTTCCCGGGATTGTTTGACGAAAACATAGGCGTTATCTACATTAATTTTATTTTTATTCAGAATTTTTGCCACATCATACAACCCACCCGGTTTATCTTTCATCGCAATTCCAATAACCTCATTGAGCGAGACAGTAAGCCCGTTTTCTTTTAAATTGCGATATGCCAATTCACTTTTATCCACCACCAGTTTGATAACCCCAAACCCATTGGAACTGGAAATGGATATCGCCAGGATATTGGCTTTGGATTCAGCCAGGACTTTGGTAATCCGTTCAATCTTGCCCGGTTTATTTTGCGCGAAGATGGATATTTGTTTAACAGTCATAAAACCCTTCCTTTCTGTGAGACAGTAAGTGTAAAAATAGCCCGTCTCCCCGTAGATTATTCTGATAATTTAAAGTTTACGTTTATCAATGACTCTTTTTCCTTTTCCTTCAAAAACCGGCAAGGTTCCCGGTTCCACCAGTTCGACTTTGGGCCGAACCAGGATTTCAGAACGTAACTCATCCACAATATGATTTTGCAATTTAACAAGATGCTCAATATTTCCGTCAAACACATCTTTATTGATTTCCGCTCTCACGGTCATCAGGTCATAGGATTCTAAAACAATCTGATAGTTCTTGGCGACTTCTTGAATCCGCATAAGGACACGTTCAACCTGTTGTGGGAAAATATTGACACCTCGAACGATAAACATATCATCTGTCCGGCCTTTAATGCGGGTAATCCGACGATGCGTTCTTCCGCAATTACATTTTCCATCCATTACAGATGTAATGTCTCGTGTCCGATAACGAATTAATGGCATTCCTTCTCGATTCAAGGTCGTTAGAACCAACTCTCCCACTTTCCCTTCCGGTAAATTTTCGTCGGTTTTCGGGTCAATGATTTCAATTAAATAGTTATCTTCCCAGAGATGCATTCCGTTTTTTTCTTCACATTCAAAGGCAACCCCCGGCCCGTTCATTTCAGATAACCCATAGGAGTTAAAGACTTGGATATCCAAGGCTTTTTCAATCTTTTTGCGGGTCTCTTCCGAGTAGGGTTCCGCGCCCACGCAAGCCCGTTGAAGAGACAGGCTTTTCCGGTCAATATTATTCTTTTCCAAATAATCCGCCAGGTATAAGCAATAACTGGGCGTAATATGCAATACCGTGGTTTTAAAATCCTGCATTAAGGAAACCTGTCTATCCGTATTTCCGGGACCTGCGGGAATCACCATGACCCCGACCTTTTCCGCGCCGTAATGCATGATTAAAGCGCCGGTGAATAACCCATAGGTCATCATATTTTGCAGCACATCGTTTTTTCTAACTCCGGTCATCATCAAAGAACGTGCAATCAATTCCGCAGCTTGATCAATATCTTTTTTCGTAAAGAAGATGGCTTTGGGTTTGCCGGTCGTACCGCTGGACGTATGAAGTCGGATAATATCTTCTTGTGAAACAGCCAACATACCAAACGGATAATTGGAACGGAGGTCATCGTTGGTGGTAAATGGTAATTTTTGAATATCTCTTAAGGATTGAATATTCGAAGGCTTAATCCCATGTTCGTCGAGTTTTTGATGATAAAAGGGAACATTTTTATAGACATGATGGATGGTTTCTTGTAATCGTTTGAGTTGGAGTTTAACCAGACTTTTATGACCGATGGTTTCGATCTCTTTTTGCCAATACATATTATCCCTTTTCTCCTGCAAAACTGATATTTTTAATTAATTATTTACAGATAATTCTTACGTTGACACAGGTACTTCTGCAGGTAATGTTTTCCCTTGATGAAATGCTTTTAAATTCATGGCGATGGTTTTGGCAGGCACGGATTTTTTAATGACCTCTTCCCACATAGATACGGAAAAGGGCAGGTAGTTGGATAAAGTTCCCAATAAAACCATATTCTCCACTTTTGGACTTCCTGCTATTCTGGCAATTTCCATTGCATTCACCAGTTCTACTTGAAAACCCAGCGCATCTAATTGTTCTTTAATATTTTCCGGATAGGGAATATTATTTAATTTAACCGTGGACGGTTCTTTTTTTCGTTTACTCAGAATCACCCGGCCTTGTGGTTTGAGGTAATGGATATGTCTCAACCCCTCCAATTCTTCCAAAGCTACCAAAAAGTCCGCTTTTTGTTGAGGAATCAAGGGAGAGTGAATGACTGGACCGAACCGGACATGACTTATTACGCTACCTTCTCGCTGCGCCATGCCATGTAATTCATTTTCTTTAACATCATATCCTTCCTGGAAGGCACATTGAGCGATGATTTTACTGGCGAGAATTATCCCCTGTCCACCGACACCCGCAAGAATAATATTGATTATTTCCATAGTTAGCTACTTTTGTAGAAGTTTTCCAGAAGAAATGCCGCAAAGTTTATGCCATCAGAACTATTAGTGAACCAATTGAAAATAAAAGAGTTATATGGTTTTTCTCCATAGGCAGTGTAAATAAATAACTCATAATCTGTGCGGGTTATTTACAATGTCAAGAAAAACCACAAATAACCCTAAAGTACTCTCTAAAAAAGTGCGCTTTGAGAATTGAGACTTATGAATAATATCAAGTTAAAGCTTTTTGAAACACGTCCGGTATCCGGATGGGTTTGCCCGTTTTATTGACAAACATAAATTTCAGGCGGGCATCCATCACGCGGGTTTCCTTTTCTTTGAAGATTTCATATTCCATTTGAAAACTGGATCTTTGCCATTCATTGAAAGTGCCCTGGATTTGAATCAAATCATCGGCGGTGAGCGAATAATAATATCGTAAATAAACTTCCACGACCACGGGGAGAGCGTTCCATTTGTGGAAATCATTGAAACTTAACCCAACTTGGCGCATATAATCACAACGCGCCGATTCCAGATATTGCAGATACACCGAGTTGTTCACATGACCAAAAGAATCCAAGTCAAAGGATTCCACGCGGATTTGAGTCGAAAAGATTCGAGGCATGAATTATTCTAGCGTAAAAGTGAACAATAAAAAAAGAGGAGTTGTTTTGGCAACTCCTCTTTACTATTTTTATTGAAGGGCTTTAATTACCCCGTTTAATGGAACAACCGAAGGCTTTGGTCTCTTTGGTAGAGACATCTTTTCCAGCCAAGAGAGAATCAATCGCCTGACGGGCATAGTCTTTATAGTTCGCGTCTGCGGATGTCTTTTGGTTATCGGGCGCGCCGTGATATTGCACCACACCGTTCTTATCCAGGATAAAGAGTTCCGGTGTATGCTGGGCGTTGAATTTATCCGCCAACACATGGCCTTTATCCAAAAGAATCGGGAAAGTCACATCCCGCTCTTTGGCCACTTTGGTAATCCAATCCGTGGATTCGGGAACATTGGCATCGAGCGCCAGGAAAACTACTTTTTTAGGAGCATAATCACTACTCAGTTTTTTCATATAGTCTTCATATTTCGCGGAGACGGGACACTGGCAGGACCAAAAATCCAGCACAACAATGTCGTTTCCTTTATAGGAATCGAGAGATATTTGTTTTCCGTCCACCGAGGTCAAGGTAAAGTTTGCCACCTTACTCCCGAGGTCGTATCCTTGGGAGGTAGCGGTTTGATCCGCGAATACCCAACTGATGACACATACCATAGCGAGAATTAATATCGTTGATTTTTTCATATACACATTCCCCCTTTCATTTTGAGAATAAAAAAGACCGACCTATCTATTATACATCCGCCGTCTATACTTCGACAACGTCTATGGTAGCCGAACCCGGAAGATATCCCTTTTCTTTGGCTTTTTGGAAGAGGAGTTCAACTCCCTTTCGGGTTTTGTCATTAAATCCCAGGGAATCGTCGTTGACATACATTCCGACAAATTTATCTACCAGACCGATATCCATTAAATCCGCGTAATTTAAGGCGTGGAACATAGCGATCTCCCGATGCGATAAGGCATAATCAATACTTTTCTTTAGTATACGCCCTACTTTTTTCATGGTCTCGTCGCCCAAATCTTTGCGGACGGTATTGACGCCTAACGGCAACGGTAATTGAGTTTGGCTGAACCACCATTCACCCAGGTCAACGACTTTTTCCAGTCCCGCTTCACCGAAAGTTAACTGGCCTTCGTGGATGATTAATCCCGCGTCATATTTGCCTTCGGCGACTTTACTGATGATTTCTTGAAAGGGGACGACGTCATATTCAAAATCACCAAGCATTAACCGCAAGGTCAAATAGGCGGTGGTCAAAGTTCCGGGAATGGCTATCTTTTTGGATTTCAATTGATCCACTTTCAAAGGTTGCCGCGACACAATAATGGGACCGTATTTATTCCCGACACTGGCACCGTAAGGTAGGAGGGCGTAACGGTCTGAAACCATACCGTAACCGTAAACTGATAGAGCAGTGATTTCCAATTTCCCGGTTTTTGCCCATTCGTTCAACGTTTGAATATCCTGCAATATATCTTCAAATTCCAAATCCTCTGTTTCAATATATCCTTGGGAAATCGCGTAAAACATGAACGCGTCATCCGGGTCGGGACTATGGCCTAATTGTATTTTCCTTTTTTCCATAAATAAAAACTCCTTGAATGTAATCAGATAAGTTTATTCACTATGACATATC
The DNA here is from genome assembly GCA_963768165.1 of uncultured bacterium. Lineage (GTDB taxonomy): Bacteria > UBP4 > UBA4092 > UBA4092 > UBA4092 > CAVYHJ01. Next base: position 43,859 of record CAVYHJ010000028.1, read on the forward strand.
CCCAACTTATCGGTCAACTGATGCCATAATTTTTTGCTCATTATCCTAGCTTTCTGCGGTCGCAGAAAGGTGGTAGATTTTAGTTAATTGGAATTCTTGTGCAATTGCGCAAGAATTATTGGTTGATTGATTTCATTGAGGATAAACTTTTTACGTTCGTATAAAGTTTTTCCTATAATGAGTTTAATTGAAGGAATTGGGGGAAAGTATTTATTAAAACTTTTCACAAAGGAAGGAGTATGGAAATCCGCTTCAATCCATTCCCGACACAGAAAGTAAAAAATATATGCGGATTCTTACCAATTACCATAAGAAGTTTTAAGAACTTCAGAGATTTTTTTATAATCCTCTATCATTAATTTCCCAAGAGTTAGTGTAACCAATGATTTTAAGGAAGTGTTTAATTTATGTAATCTTGCCACTGATGGTAGAAACAACCCAGATTCATTCCATTTTTCTATAGTTACATCATAGGGCGTATCGTAAAGTGTAGTAGTAATTCTTGCTACCACTATATCCGCATCACCTGTATCTAGTAATACTAACGCTGGTCTAGTTTTTGTAGTTACCCCGTCTGAATATGTAAATTCAAGTATTACTACGTCGCCCTTTTGATAATTTATCATAAATAGCATCGCCCAAGTCATATCCATTTAAAAATTGTTCCGTGGCAAATCTTTGCCATTGTTTTTCCTTTTCTTCTATATCAACTAAAGGAACATCAATATACATTGAACTGACACTTGAAAGCAGGTCCTGGGTACATTCTTGAAATGTAGTGCTATTTTTCAATTTATCAATTATTGCTATTGCTATTTCCTCAGTATAATTTACACTGACAACACTATCATTGTTCATTTTCTTTCTCCTCCTTGCAAGTCGGATTATACTTTTCTTCGTAATAATGTTTTCGTTTGACCCATTTAAAACCTTCATGCTTTGTTATTACCGCAATTTCAATGGCTCCCCCTACGGTATTGGGTCCGGGTCTAAATTTTGAAAATTTAACTACAAAATCTACTAGAAACTCAGCAAGATGAATAGCATCTTGAATAGGCATGGAAGGTATAACAAAGGGAATGGCCAAATTATTTTGAGCTGTAAGCATAAAATTACTCCATTGTTCTTTTGTTATACCAAAAGCCTGCTGTAACATAGGCTGCAAAAAATTACTATAACCGAGACAAAGTCGTGTAAGTGGTTCGGCTTCTCCGTTCCAAGTCATACCAGTTTGCTCTTGTTGTCTTATTAATACTGGGCCCTCCAACTTTCCACGAATTATCTGAATCGTGAATTCTTCCGCATGCGGAGCATCCTTTGAATATCCTACTATCATAAATCCCAATATTGGTCTGTTTATCTCTGGAATTGGAGTAATGTTAAAAACCTTATTGTATAAATCATAAATGTATATGGAAAAGTCGTTTGCTATTTCCGCAAGCGTATCTTTTTTTTCAATATCTTTTAAGAGTTTCTCTCTATAGTCCTTGATAATAGTTTCTATTGAAGCATTGCCAATATTGCCTAATCCCCAAGTTATGCAACCAATCCGTTTATTTTTTACTAAATTAAATATTTTGTTGGCATTATCGTATACGTTAAGAACATTCGTTCCAGTAAAAACAGAGGAAGCACTATCACTAGCCAAAACAATTCCATCGTTTAACTTCATTGAAATAGCTATGGTCATGAATGATTCTCCTGAGACACAATATTTCTCAACCACCTAAAGACCCCCTTAATTTATCATATACACCATAAAATTCCAAATATTCATATATTTAATATTTAATTTTCCAAATCACACGATTTAGCCCTTCGCCTCTTATTTCGTTTTCTTGACAGGTATCCGATAAAAGTTTAAGATAATTTTCCCAATCCTCCTGAGCGAGAAAGAAGGTGAGTACGATGCGATTTCTGTTAAAAGTGAACATCCCTGTTGAAGCTGGGAACAAGGCGGCGAAAGCCGGAAAACTCGGGTCAACCATTCAGTCCATATTGGCGGAACTAAAACCTGAAGCCGCTTATTTCGCAGCCGACAAGGGGCAACGGACGGGTTTTCTTTTCTTTGATATGAAGGACGCCTCCCAAATCCCCGCGATTGCCGAACCGTGGTTTCTCGCGTTGAATGCGAGTATTGAATGCCATCCGGTGATGGTACCGGAAGATTTAGCCAAGGCGAGCGGTGCCATTGAGGCGGCGGTCAAAAAGTACGGTTAACAGCAGATATTTGTAGGGGCGTTGCATGCAACGCCCCTACCTTCGTCATTTTAAATGCAAAATATTTTTTATTCCGGTTTGTGAATCGGAGGACTGGCATATAACATCCAATCCTCTACAGGCACAGAATCCGCATTATTGAGGACCCATACATCATTCAGAAGACCAAACGGAGTAAGCCCGCCAAAAATAGTCATTCGATTATTGGCGGCATCGTACACCGCTGAATGTCCCTCGCGCATCGTCGAATCACCGCTCCCAGTCGGAGAAAGTTTTTTCCAAGTGGGTGTTCCACCTAGTCCATTGGCATAACTCAATACCCACACATCATTTAAAATAGTCGTATTATCACCATATCCCCCAAAGATCGTCATTAAATTATTGGTAGCATCGTAAACGGCCGTATGCTGGGATCGTGTTGTCGGCAGACCATATACAGGGTCAGGACTAGGATTAAGTTGTGTCCAAACAGGGGTTTCTCCCTGTCCATTGGCATTACTAAGCACCCAGACATCATTCAGCAAACCATTATTCCCCCCAAAAATAATCATCCGATTATTGGTGGTATCGTAGACCGCAGTATGCTGACATCGCGTTTCCGGAGGCCCCCCTGTGGGAGAGAGTTGTGTCCAAGCGGGGGTTCCCCCCAGTCCATTGGCATGGCTGAGCACCCACGTATCATTCAGCGAAGGACCCACCTGACTTATTGGGTTCCAATTATCACCTCCAAAGATTATCATGAGGTTATTGGCTGAATCGTAGACGGCAGTATGCCCGTCTCGAGTCGTCGGGACACTCCCAGTCGGAGAGAGTTGTGTCCAAGCAGGAGTTCCTCCCACTCCATTAGCCGTACTGAGTACCCACACATCATTCAGATAATAATAACTAATTCCATGACTGCCTCCAAAGATGGTCATCCGATTATTGGCAGAATCATAGACGGCGGTATGATCATATCGCGCTATCGTAGAGTTGCTCCCGGTGGGAGAGAGTTGTATCCAAGCGGGCGTTCCACCCAGACCATTCGCGTGGCTGAGGACCCAGACATCATTAAAATAAGAAGTACCGGTAGAAATACCACCAAAGATAATCATCCGATTAGTAGTATCGTAAACGGCTGTATGATACCATCGCGTTGTCGGGGTACTCCCTGTCGGAGAGAGTTGTGTCCAAGCAGGAGTTTGTGCCTGGGTAAAGTTGGTTAACGAGAGAAAAAAGATTGAAATGAGGATTAAAAAAGAGATTATTTCGCTTCGCTCGTAATGACAAGTTTGATATTTGGAAAACATTTTAATCCCCCTTTAGAATTTGTACTTTTCAAACATGTCTGTAATATAACACAAAAATGTTTATTAGTCAATTAAAAGACTGGATTCCCAACGTGTTCAATGGGTATTAATAAATATTTCTTTGGATGACCATTGTTGCGGGGTAGAACTTGGCAGGGAATTCAGAGTAAAATCATAACCCAATTGATCCCATTTTTGTCTACCGATATTGTGATAAGGCATTAATTCAACTTTTTGAATATTTTTATAATGGTGTTTGAGGGTGTGGATGGCTTGAAAGTGGTCATCCCGGTCATTAATCCCGGGGATAATGGGACATCTCAAGATAACAGGACGGTTTTTCTCTCCCAAGAATTTTAGATTGTCCAATATGATATCCTTGGGAACACTGGTGAGTGACTTATGTTGTTCCGGATCGGTGATTTTATAGTCAAACAGGAATAAATCAACATATTTCATCAATAATTCCAGCCGGTTTTTATCCATGACACCGTTCGTGTCCATACAGACATGAAGATTCTGTTGTTTGGCTAATTGCAACATTTCAACAAGGAAATCAAACTGCAACGAGGGTTCCCCACCGGAAAAGGTTACCCCGCCGGAACAATGTTCAAAATATTTTTTATCTTTCATGACTTCGTTGATGATTTCATCGGCTGTCATGGATTGGCCTAAAAGTTTTAGGGCATTTCCCGGGCATTCTGCCGTACATTTTCCACAATGGGTACATTGATTATGCTTCACATAATGAGTCTCGTTGATAAAACGATGAACCCCGGAGGTGCAGACCACTTCACAATTCCTGCACCCTGTACATTTATTGGCGTCATAGGAAAGTTGGATATCCTGGGTGAAAGATTCCGGGTTATGGCACCAAATACACCGCATCATACAACCTTTTAAAAATACGGTAGTTCGAATACCCGGACCATCGAAAAGGCTGAACCTTTGAATATCAAAGATGATTCCCTGCATCTGATTCCTCAATTATCGTACGTAGTCCGCAGTAAAATCTCGTTTTGAACAATAGGATTGAGTTCAACAAACCTTGCGCTAAATCCACCGATTCGGACCAGAAGATTTTGATATTTTTCCGGATGCAACATAGCCTGTTCCAAATCTTCTTTCCCCACAGCGGTAATATTGGTTTGCACTCCATTATGTTCATAAAACGTCATCAAGAGAAGTTTAATTTTATCAAAAGAAGATTTAAACATTTCTTTGGTAAACCGGATATTATGAATAACCCCGACATGCTCGGAGGGATCGATTTTGGACATGGAATTTAAAAGCGCGGTAATACCATTTTTATCCGCCCCGATGGAAGCCCCATTTCCATTTGCCATAGGGTCTCCCTTTTTTCTACCACAGGGGGATGCCGCGCAATATTTACCCCATTCGGCGCTCATGCTGTTATTGACACTGACCATGAGATATTTATGAAGTCCCACAACTTTGCCGGCTTCTATAGTTTTTTGAGCAATATGATGAAATACCTTTTGAGCCATCGTGTCGGCATAGTCGTCATCATTCCCATATTTGGGAGCATTGAACAACATTTTTCTTTGTTTTTCATACCCTTCAAAGTTGGCATCCAGCATATTCACCAATTCAGGAAAGGTGAATACTTTATCATCATAAACACATTTTTTAATTGCCGTAAAACTATCCGCTGTACTCATAATCCCAAATATTTCTGAGGAAGCATTTAGATATCGTACCCCGCCGTCCAGCAATGCCTTCCCCCGGGAAATACAGTCATCCATCAAGAGGCTCATATGAAGGTAGGAAGCCTGTTCATTGGCAACTGTATAATTCAATCGTTTATGCCAGGCTAATTTTATTATTTCCGGTTCCAGTTGCTCACAATAGGCATTCCAGACATCTTCAAAAGTATGGAAATCTCTTGCCTCGCCCGTCTTGGACCCCAGTTGCATTTTGTAAACCGGATCATACCCGTTATGTAGAGCCAATTCGAGGGCTTTTAGTAAATTAATGCCATTGTTCGGGGTTCCTGTGCTTAATCCTTCCAGGACATATTCGCCACATCCAAATGGCAAATAGTGTTCCGCCTCTTCTCGGGATACTTCATAGGCCTTCATCACCGCTGGGATATTGGTCTCATCACTATAGATAATTGGGAAGGTGCATCCTTCGGCATTGATTTCCAGTGCTTTCTTGAATAGTGCTTCGTTTATCCCATGGTAATACCTAAAAGTCAGCTGTGGAACGACATCTTTCACCCTTCGGGATGTTTCCATAATCACCAAAGCCAACAGGTCGGCATTTTTTTCATTTCTCCGCCCTTTCCCTCCGATAATAATTCTGGAATCATGGATTTTACCAATCCGAATCAAGTGCCGATAAAGGGATTCAAGATACAAGATGGCTTCTTCTTCGGTTAAAATTCCTTTCTCCAAATCCCATGCATAAAGGTCTCCCAGGTAAACATCCATCCGGCCATAATTCATTAAATCTGAGACTACTGCATATATCCAAAATAATTGCAGTCCTTCTTTAAAAGTGTGGGGTTTGTTGGTCTGAAGATGTTGAAGGATAGAAACCAATTCCTGAAGTTCCTTTTTTCTTTGAACGGCAGAGGGTTGATGAGTGCTGAGAGTGTCCAAAAGAGAAAGTGCTTGGATTTCATAATGCCTGCAAGCATCCGCGATGGTATCCAGTGCCAATTCCAGCCCTTCATAAAAATTTGTATCACCGGACTGGTTTTTATAATGATGGATTTCATCTCTCATTCCCGGAATTCCTAGTCGGATGAATTTATCCATATCCACAGTCGTCCCTGCGATTCTGCCGTCACAGTTGGCAAACCCCGGTTGATGGAAATTGGATGGCATGCGGTATCCAAATTTATCCTGAAATCTTGAATTCAATCTTTCCAGAGTGGCTTCTGTTTTCCAGAACTCCATCATTTCTTTCACTTCATCAATGAATTGGGTTTCCACTTCTTTGGATACCAGGTTCAAAGCTTCCGCCACTTGTTGATGATGGAAATAGTAAGTATACAATCCACCATATTGTGGGCTAAAACCGACAAATCCATGATTCATTCTCCCAGCGATTAAATCATCCTCTGCTATGGGTACCAGGATATGAGGGACCTGCAGTTTTAAACAATGGGCTTCCCGGATGGCTTTATCAGATTGAGACCTATAGGTCTTGGTGAATTCTAGAGCATACTTTAGTTCATCGATTGCTTTTTGTTTATCCATGATGGTCTATCCTCAAAAATTGATTAATCGGAGACTTAATTCCAATCTTTCTCCGGTCTTGTTTGATTTCAAATATTTGGACATGCATAAATCTTATAATACTATTATAATGATGGAAGATTGGCCTGTCTTGTCCTGTTTTGACATCATTTTTGTGCTATATTGATATATTCACCAAAAAATGAAACCCATCAAATATAGCGAAGATATATTGGATATCGAGGCGGAGGCCAATTATCTCCATCAAAAAAGTGTCGGAGAGACAGCCCCCCTTCATACCCATGAATTTCATGAGATATTTCTGGTCATCAATGGCCGTGCCATCCATATCGTAAATAATTTCATTCAAAAGCTCGAACGCGGTTCCCTGGTTTGGATAAGACCATCAGATATCCATTGTTATGATTTCTATAAAAGCTATGATTTTGAATTTGTCAATATCGCCTTTCCCAAAAAGTCTTATCAAGCCGTTCGGGCTTATTTTGATAATCATGCGGTTTTTGACAAGATTAGTAAGACCCGAATTTCCCCCATTCTCCATATTAATGAATATGATACCCGGGATCTCGAAAACAAAATCAAGGGAATTGGTTTGTTATTAAATGCGGGGGACAAGACCCGGGTCAAGTACTGTTTCAGAACTTTCTTGGTCGAACTCATTTTTAAATATTTCATATCTGAATACCGGCCTGTCCAGGAGGAACAAAACGCCATCCCGGATTGGTTGAATGATGTATTAAGCGATATGCAGCATGTCAGTAATTTTTTGGTCGGATTGCCCAGAATGATTGAATTGGCACATTGTTCCCAGGAACACCTGGCACGGGTTTGTAAAAAGCATGTCGGGATAACCCCGACTGAAATTATTAATGAAAACCGCCTAAATTATGCGGCGTATCTTCTAAAAACCACTGATAAGAGTGTGAACGATATTTATTTGGATGCCGGATTTTCCAACTTAAGCCATTTCTATCACTTATTTAAAATGACTTTTAAATGTCCTCCCAATAAGTTTAGAAAACAATAAGAACCGGTTCGGGTACGGAGGGATACCTAAGAGGGTCAGACCCTCCTAGGTACTCCTCCACTTCATCCATCTTAAAAAGCCAAAATTACCGGCTCCTCTTTTAAAACCTTCATAAATCTCTCAAAATTGACGTATAAACAACAAACCCACCTAAAAGAACCTCAAATCTGGTCTCGAACCAAATCCTCACTTTTTTTCATTGGGAGATGGTACGGACTTGGTACGGTGATAACCTGAACTCAATTTTGAGTCATTTTAAGCCCCTTAAATCGCAAATTTAACTATGCCAAATTGGCACACCATCTAATTCTCATTCTTAACCCAAAACCATGTCCTCAAGAAATCAAGGATCGAAACTTTAAACCATAAGTATTCAGAGGAAGATTCTTTTCAGATATAACATTAAGAATTATAAAATATCATGCTGTTGTATTAGATAAAAACATACTATTTGCTAAGGAAAAAGATAAGGTTTCGTAAACGGGATTGATTAATATTGAGTCCAATGGGTTGTCTTATCCATCCAAGCGGTATCAATATATAACTGATCAATTTGTACTTCAGTAGTGGGAATGCTATATGCACCACTGGTTGGCACGGAATAGGAAATCTTTACTTGCGATATCCGATACCAATTCTGATGGGGTGGGGTGAAGCTCCATAAAAGATCCGACCAGGTGGAGTCATCTGCAACTCCGTACCTATTTAATCCTACTTGAGGAAAATATCCATTTAGTGCTGATGAACTGGCATCATAGGCTAAAGCCGTATAGACCTGACTACTCGCCGCATCGTAAAATTCCACCTGAAATCTACCTGCCATCTGACTGTTATAGGTTGTACTTCCGCGAAAATGAATACACATAAAAATCTGATCCCAGTCATAAGAGGGTTGTGGTCCTGTGGTTGAAGTAGACATACTAACAGAAATCGGTCCGCACTCAATCGAAGCGGTACTTCCTGCAGTACATTGCAACCCAACCCAACCCTGAGTAGTATAGGAATTTACCGTAGCTCCAGCGGTAGTAGTTGCAGTCCAACCGCTTGTCCCTCCATCAAATTGACCATTACTTGGTAACCGATAACTCTGATCAAATAAAACAAAATTTGGATAGTTTCCAATATAACATTCTTTATCTGGAGCATAGCCGGACTCAACTCTAGACACTAAAAAAATCATGCTTAATAAAATTAAGAACACACCAAGCAAAATTTTAATTTTTCGCATAGGATTACTCCATATCCAATCGAATTTCCTTAATGTCCATAGTACTTGAAGATTTTAGAAATGTATCACCATCAGGAAATAACTCTGTTCCTGCCAAGTCTGGGTCATAAACTTCCACTGAGAAATCTACTCCATTGGTTTGAGTATTGAATCCACCTAGAAGATAAACAAACCGACTCCAAGTTGCAATCGTAGGATAAGAACGAGGATGTAAGGTATTGGGAGCAGATTGAAAACTTCGTCCACTCACCAAAGGATTATACTGTACCATCTTGTTCGCATGACCAAAAACAGTGGTTACCGATGCACTTTGTTGAACCACAAAGAGTGTGGTTCGTCCAGTTAATACCGTTAACCCACCAACCGGATAAGGTCCCGCAAGGGTTGTCCAAGCACTCAAACTACCGTCCGATTGAATAATTGACATCTCAATATACGTAGTTGTTGGTAACCAATTTCCCACACACCCTGCACAATAGATAGTCGTCCCGCTATACCAAGCCAGATTGACCGGACCGCTAATGGTGCTAAAAGAATTGGCATATTGAAAGGTGCTTAAAGTGCCATCGGAATTGATGGGCGCATATTCCACACTACTTAACGGACTTACTGGTACTGCATTATTATACCCCCCGAAAGCATAGAATCGTCCGTTAATAACCAGAGACCCATGATTTCTTCGACCTATAAGCATAGTTCCTGCGGAACTAACAGGTGTAAGGCTACCATCTGTATTAAATCCTGCACTAAAAACACCTGACAAACCAGGATCCCCTCCATATCCACTTGATCCCCCCGAACCGTAAATCAGACTGGTACTGGTGGCAACACTCATTCCAACATCACCAGTGTTATCACTCGAATTAATAAAAGATATTATAGTAAAACTCCCCAAGGTCCCGTTTGATTGAATGGGTGCCCATTGATATTGAGATGGATATGTAAACACATACACATACCCATTACGAACAATTCCTGCATCACCTAGAGTCCAACCCACCTCTGTATTGGTGGAAAGTACCCACCCTTCACCCAAAACCGAAGCATACGCCATCGGATAAATAACGCATAACAAGGCTAAGATAATCGTAAATATTGTTAATTTTTCCATGTTTCTACTCTGTATCCAATCGTATTTCTTTAACGTCCATAGGACTGGAAGATTTCAGGAATGTATCGGAATCAGGAAATAACTCTGTTCCTGCCAAGTCTGGGTCATAAACTTCCACTGAGAAATCTACTGAATTTGTTTGAGTATTGAATCCTCCCATAAGGTAAACGAACCGACTCCAAGTTGCAATCGTAGGATTAGCGCGCGGGTGTAGGGTATTTGGTGCCGATTGAAAAATTAGATTTAATAAAGGATTAAATTGTACTATCTTGTTCGCATGACCAAAAGCGGTGGTAATAATTGACGCACCTGCCGCATTTTGTTGCACAACAAAGAGCGTAGTTCGTCCTGTCAATACAGTTAGACCTGTAAAAGGATAAGGTCCTGTAATAGTCGTCCAAGCACTCAAGCTCCCATCCGGTTGAACAATTGAACGCTCGATAAACATGGTGGTTTGCTGAACATTTCCAGATCCAATACAATAGACTGAACTTCCGTTATACCAAGCCAGATAGACTGCGCCACTAATAGTACTAAAGGAATTAGTATACTGAAATGTACTCAGTGTTCCATCGGTATTGATGGGCGCATATTCCACTGTTGCTTGGGGACCTAAAGGGGCGTTTGCGACATATCCCCCAAAAGCATAGAATCGGCCATTAATAACTAAAGAGCTGTGATAACACCTGGGCGTCAGCATAGTTCCTGCGGAACTAACAGGTGTGAGGCTCCCATCCGCATTAAAGCCAGCAATCCAAATTCCTTGATAACTAGGATCCCCATCATATCCATCCCCTCCCCCCGAACCGTAAATCAGACTGGTACTGGTGGCAACACTCATTCCATAATTGTCAGCGTTATTGATAGAGTTAATAAAATATACTTGTGTAAAATTCCCCAAAGTACCGTTTGCTTGAATTGGTGCCCATTCATACCCAGATGGGTACTCAAACGCATATATATACCCATTATGAACGATTCCTGCATCACCCCGACTCCAAAAGACTTCAGTACTTGACGATAATACCCATCCTTCACCTAAAACCGAAGCATACGTCATAGGATAAATAACGCATAGCAAAGCTAAGGTAATCGTAAATATTGTTAATTTTCCCATGTTTCTACTCTGTATCCAATCGAATTTCCTTAATGTCCATAGTACTTGAAGATTTTAGAAATGTATCGGTATCAGGAAATAACTCTGTTCCTGCCAAATCCGGGTCATAAATCTCCACAGTGACATCTGTTGCATTCGTTTGAGCATTAAATCCTCCTAGTAGATAAACAAACCGACTCCACGTTGCAATCGTAGGGGCAGCGCGTGGATGTAAGGTGTTAGGTGCCAATTGAAAACTCCGACTACTCAATAAAAGTGGATTAAACTGTTCCATTTTATTTGCTTGGCCTAATCCTGAACTCTGTTGGACAACAAAAAGAGTGGTTCGTCCCGTTAATACCGTTAACCCTCCAACCGGATACGGTCCCGCAAGGGTTGTCCAAGCACTCAAACTGCCATCGGGTTGAATAATTGACCTCTCAATATAGGTGGTTGATGGAAAAAAATTTCCCACTTCTCCAGCGCAATAGACCGTCGTTCCGCTATACCAAGCCAAATTTACCGGACCATTAATCGTACTGAAAGAACTGGTATAGTGAAAGGTACTTAAAGTTCCATCAGTATTGATGGGCGCATATTCCACACTGCTTAATGGATATGCAGGTGCTGAATTATTATAACCCCCGAAAGCATAGTAATAACCATTAATCACCAGAGACCCATGATTTCTCCGACCGATGAGCATAGTTCCTGCGGATGTAACGGGTGTGAGGCTCCCATCCGCATTAAAGCTAGCAAACCAAACTCCTGAATAAATCGGATCTCCTGAATATCCACTAGAACCTCCCGAACCGTAAATCAGACTGGTACTGGTAGTAACACTCATTCCATCACTGTCAGCGTTATTGATAGAGTTAATAAAAGTAGTTGCCGTAAAACTGCCTAAGGTACCATTTGATTGAACTGGTGCCCATTCATACCAAGTTGGGTACAAAAATGCATATATATATCCATTTCGGGCGATTCCTGTATCTAAATAAGACCAAAAGGCTTCCGTACTAGTTGAAAGTACCCACCCTTCACCTAAAACCGAAGCATACGCCATCGGATAAATAATGCATACCAACGCCAAGGTGATCATAGATATTGTTAATTTTTCTTTCATTGTTTTTTTCATAATCTTATCTCCTTTCTAGATTTTAATGAACTCGAATGGCTTGCAAAATAATTTGCTTAATCTGAATATCGGTGGTAAATAAAAGTTGCGTAGGTGGTGTAACTGGCCAAGGGTCACCTGCATTCTGGAGTTGGATAAACCCGATTTTAAACCAATTCTGATGAATAGGAATAAACCGCAATGTATAGTTTGTCCACGTCGTAGTTATGGCATAAATAGCATAAGTAGAGGTTTTTTTTAAATCAGTCGTTAATGTATCATAACTCAATATGGTTAAGGGTTTAAATCCAGTAGCTTCAAAATAACCGGGGGAGACCCCTGGAGTCCGAAGGGTACCACCGTTCCCCCAATAGGCACTATAAATGCTCCCTTGCAGATACCCAAAAATTGTTCCCCCGCCATAGGTTGGATTGGGATTTCCCCGAGCGATTATATTCATAATAATTTGTTGCCATTTCACGGTGGATATATCTAAAGTTGAAGTAGCATTACTTTTAACTTCCAATTTGGCATCCCCAACAGTCTGGTTAGGTGCTATAATCCTTAAATCTGCATAAGATTCCCCATTTCCGGTACAATTTACACAGAAAAAAGCTGTGGAAGTACCGTTTGGGTCCCACTCGAGAGTCCACAATCCGGTATCCGCGGTGAATGTACCATACGCTGGTAAGATATAACTGATATCCACAGTATCTTCACTCGCCATCGTAAAACTCCTTAAACAGAGGCAAATACTACTTATTATAAGTATAGACCATTTCATCTTTGGTTTCTCCTTTTATTGAGCATCAATGCGAATCACCCATAATTCAATGCGGTCAATCCATAATTCCGTAGGTGTGGCTTGATTTTGATTAGCTGTATAGGATAATTGCAGATTACGGATTTGCCACCAGTCACATTGCCCGGAGGGGATAAAGTTAAAGGTAAAAACATTCCAAGTGGTCATCCTTCCAAAAACAATATCAGGGCTAATCGCCTTAAATCCTTCCGATTGAAAAGTCGTGATATCGTAATTCAAAATAGTAGTATCGGAGGGTAAAGCCACAGCGCTTTGTAAGAGAATCGCAAAGGTTCCGGTAACTGTGCCATTGCCATAGGCGGCATCTTCCGAGCCCTTCGCCCAGACCTTAATAATAATTCCATCCCGAACCACAGTCATATTACTTAACACCGCATAGACAGTTCCATTGCTAAGCACTGTATAGGTCGTCGTGAAATCAATCACATGATAATTACTCGATAATCCGGTTCCATCCCATGTTTGAACCCCTGCCACCTTTGATATAGTCGTACTGCTATATAACGACCTCAGTTTGATGACCGATCTTCCATCGCTGGATGTTCCGGTGACCACAGTTGTCAGTCCAGCCGTATTCAACATAGTCCAACCGGATAGACCGGAATTAAAACTATTGTTATAAATCAATGGGGTTTCATTGGTCGTATTCACGACATAGCCATACCCGGATAAAAAACTCCCAAATAAGCAACCGATCATTAAAATTATTTTTAGATTTCTTTTCATGGAACCACCTTGTACGCCGTAAGATACACTTGTTCAATATCTATTTCAGTCGTTTGATTGGTTGCACCTGATGAAACGGAATAACTAAGTTCCAGATTTGTGATTTGAAGATAATCCTGGGTAATGGGAGATAATAAAAAACTCAAACGCTCAAAATTGGAACCTTGAATCAGGCTATTGGCATCTCCTGTATCCGAACCCAAGGTAGCCTCCAGTGTTAGAGGTTGTGCCGTATTGGTACCATAGAGGGTTACCCCAAATGTACCTGCCAAAACCGCACTGACTCGGACATACATACACACATAAAGCTCATCCATGAAAATATTATTACCAGATAGGTCTATATACGAAGAGGTGGAACCGTTATAAGTTCCCAAAGAGGCAGATCCTCCGCTAGAACCTACAGATAATCCTACCCAACTTTGACCGGCTCCTGTGTATGAATTAACAACTCCGCTCCTTGTAGATGAAGGACTCCAACCCATTGTACCATTTGGGAAAGTGCCGTACCAAGGTAATAAATACGTCAAATCCTGTTCATGAACGGGGTCTGTGAAACAGGGATTAGTAAGTAATGAACTAGTCACCGCAAAAGGTATGACTCCCCAATTCATTTGGTAATGGGCACTGGAGGATACGCCTACAACGGCTTGTCCAATAGCTAAAGACGTTTGATAGTGCGGACTAGCAGAGTACCCTCCACCTTCATCCGGTATCGTAATGGGATTTTGATAAGTAGTCTGTCCAAAGGATAAACAAGAGAAGGTTGAAAAAAAGTATACAAGTATTATCCCTATCCATAGTGGATATAATTTCATTTTAATCAAACCTCTATATTTGTATCCTATCAGCACAAAGGTACTTCCTTATCATATCCTTATGGAGGTGTAATAAAAGATGCATTCAAATTCATAGAGGATGTTGCTTTCGGGACTGTGAAATAATTACTCGTAATCTGGTTGGCATATATTTGATATTTTCTCGCTACATAATTTTGAATTTCTGTAACGTATTGATCCGCTGTTAATCCATCATTGGGCAGAGTAAAGGTTTGAGGTGGAATCAAAACAAACGCTTGTAAAGTTTGCGGATTATACCCGTTATAGGTTGTGACTATTGACCCGGTGGACGAGTCTTGACCAACACTCATTAACCCTAATTGATTGGCTTGATCGGAAGAAACACCACTAAACAGACATCCCGCGCTGACGGTAATCTCAGGTGGGAAATCTCCTGTAGTCATTATAGAAAGTACACTCACTCCGCTATAGGTTACCTGCGCCCATGACAAGCAGGGGAATAAGATAAACAGTAGTAAGAACTTTTTCATAGATTCTCCTTTTTAATTGCCGATAGCATGAATCATGACATACACATCATTGGTAGATGCTTCACTGATGGTTCCATTGACATTTTTGATGACTCTAAAAACTCCTGAAAAAACACCTGTATTCTCCGCAAAAGTAGTCCACTGAACCGTATAATAGGTCGTAGAACTAAACGAGGCGGTGTCTAGTTGAATATCTGTACTGACACTCGGTCGTTGAATAAATGGCGCTGACCAAGTAACAGTAACTCCTCCATAGGTATAATTTACTGAAGTTATGACATCATAGTAGGTGGCAGCAGTTAAATTTTGGGTAGTATTACTGCCTACCCAGGTGTGGCATTTTGCTGGCTGACATCTACTCCGTCTACCGTATACCCTGTTCCCAAGGTGATATTTCCGGTTGCTTGGATCGCATTCGAACGAGTAGATGTACTGGAATCATATCCACCAAGTACAATTAACCCTATCCCCCCATTGCCGCCAGTACCGCCATTTAAATTTCCTGCTTGACCACCAGATATATAAGCTCCCGCACCTCCCGCACCGGCAGAATAAGAATGATATCCACCACTATTGGAACCGATACCACCAAATAATCCCGCACCAGTACCTCCCCCTGTAACTGCAGCTTGTCCATTTCCACCAATACTCATCATTCCCGTATAACCAGGACCAGACGAGGAACCTTGCACTACTAAAGAAGTCTGTTGTGACGGACTCCAGTTACTGCTGATATTAACACCGTCACTAAAGGTATTATTCGCATTTAATAGAGGGACATTTGTTGAAAGCCGTGCATCCGCCAAGGTTCCCCAATTAATGTTCGCCGCCGAAGTTAAAGTAGTTGCCGTACTCGCGGTATTGGCGAATGTTGCAGAATTCGCAGAGTCCGAATTCCATGCCTTGAAGGCATTCCCGACGGAGACAATTGGTTGGCGCGGAGTCATTTCTCCATCCCCATTAACGTTTATTCCTAACCAGTACGTAGTACCAAAAGCCAGCGAAAGTGGGGTGTTGGTTCCCAAAAGATAATTGAATATCCCATTATTCACGGTGAGAGTGTAAGTGGTCTCTGAAAATATGGTTGAGCCACCCGTAGTTGAGTAGTAAAGATTAAAGGTACATGTATAGTTTCCATTCGTTATCGGAGATCCGTTCCAGTTAGTCAATTGTCCTTGGATATTAATCTGCTGTGGAATGCCGGCATACAGAAAGATAGAACAAAAGAATATCAGTGTAAAAAAACAAAAGGTGCGGTAATCTTTGAATCTCCTATATCCCATAATATGATCCTCTCTTTCTTGTTTTAAATTTTATTATCTACTATAACAGTGTCATCTCGAAGTCAAAATCTTACAAAATATTTTTACAATTTTGTAAATCATTGAAAAATAAAGGGTTACCATTACAGTTATTGTTGCGATTTTTATTGAATGAACGACATATTCCTAAAACTCCCTTCCCTCTTATATCGCTATTTTAAAACTCTCTATTATGAAAAACAAGCCATACTATCACTTATAAAGATAGTTTGTCAAGTATTCTTAAACTTTTAACCCATTAACTTCTCTAAGAAAAACTGGGCATGATAATGGGGTAAAAGAAGGGGACGAATACATGAAGAATATTAAACAATTGCTAGGTGCCCGGATTCAACAATTACGAAAGAAAAGGCATTTGACACAAGAAACGTTGGCGGAAAAACTCGATATTACTCCAAACTATTTAAGTGGTATTGAACGTGGAAGGCAAAGCCCTTCTTTGGATTTACTAGTGAAATTAGCCCGTACACTGGAAGTAGAACTTTGGGAAATGTTTGATTTTGAACATCACGTAAATAAAAAAGAGTTACTTATTGTATTGAAACAATTATCCAAAGAAATGGATGATAACCTTTTACAATTAGTGGTCAAGGTTGTAAGAGCGATGGTACGGTAATAAAGCATGTTTAATTTAACCCCGCAAGAACGAAATGTGATTTTATTCATTCTGGCGGTGATACTGATTGGGGTCGGTGTGAAATTGTATCGCTCCAGCCACCCAAGTTCTCCGGTTGTAATGCAGACGGAAAATCAAAAAGTCTTTGTCCCCAATTCGCCATTCCGAAATACCGTTACTCAAAATTCCCTGTCTGATTCCACGAGTGTTTTGGTGATTCATATCGCGGGCGCCGTGAAAAAACCGGGGGTGTATGACCTGCCTCATGGAAGCCGTGTTCTAAACGCTGTTCAAATTGCCGGGGATACCACGGTGGATGCCGATATTTCCCAAATCAATTATGCGGAACCGTTGCATGACGGAGAGAAAATCACCATTCCTTTTCTACCCGTACCGGATAATGGCACCACCGGTTCAGGGAATAATTTAGTATCCAAGCCGGCACCTTCGCAAATCGTAATTAGCGGAACTAAAGGGAAATCGGGATCAAAATCAAAAGCCGGTTATGGCAGTAAAATTAATATCAATACCGCCGGGCTGGAGGAATTGGAAGAAATTCCCGGCGTGGGACCGGCAACAGCACAAGCAATTTTAGATTACCGAACCTATCATGGCCGGTTTGAACAAATCGAAGACCTGCGGCATATCAAAGGTATTGGTCCCAAAAAGTTTGAACAAATGAGACAAGTCGTTACGGTTTACTGAGATAGGCGATTAAGTTGCCAAAAGCATCCGGCGGGTCAACAGAAAATTCAAGATATTTGTTTGTAACGGGATGATGAAATCCAAGGACTTTGGCGTGTAACGCAAACCCATTGAGTCCGGCGATTAGGTTTTTAATTTCTTTACCTAACCCAACCGTTTTCCCTTTGCCATAGGTCATATCCCCGACCACCGGATGACCGAGATACGACAGATGAACCCGAATTTGATGAGTCCGTCCTGTCGTTAACTTACATTCAATTAAAGAAAAGCTGGATTCCCGCTTGTGCGGGAATGACATATTCAACGGAAAACGTTGGAGAACTTTGTAAAATGTGCCTGCCCTACGTCCGCCTTCTTTGAGCACTGCCATTTTTTTTCGTTCAATCCGATGCCGTCCAATCAGGGTTTCAATGAACCCTTCATTTTGTTTTACACGACCATACACCAAAGCCAGATATTTCCGCTCGATGGTGCGCTCTTTTAATTGATTGGACAGAGACCGATGTGCCAGGTCGGTTTTCGCCGCCATGATTAATCCTGAGGTTCCTTTATCGAGCCGGTGAACGATACCCGGACGTTGGACTCCGCCGATTCCCGATAACTCTTTGCAATGGTAGAGCAAGGCATTCACCAAGGTTCCATGAGATACTCCACCCGCAGGGTGAATCACCATCCCCGCGGGTTTATTAATCACCAAAAGCTGTTCGTCTTCATACACAACATCCAGCGCAATATTTTCCGGTTCCGTGTCCAAGGGTTCCGGGTCGGGCAAGGTGACTTGAATTACATTTCCCTGACCAATTTTATGACTGGGTTTAACCGGTTTGCCATTCAAGAAAACTTTTTTTTGGTCAATCAAATGTTGAATATAGTTACGGGATACCGCGGGAAGTTTTTGAACAAGAAATATATCCAACCGGGCGGGAGAATCGTTGGGAGTGACGTGTATTATAATTTCTTTGGACAAGTTATTTCTTGGTGTAGATTTCAGGTTTCAGTACGGCGATATAGGGTAAATGGCGGTACCATTCCGCGTAATCCAGCCCATACCCGACGACAAATTCTTCCGGTATTTCGAATCCCACATAATCCGGAACCACGTCCACTTCATGCTCCCGTTTTTTACTTAAGAGTACGCAAATTTTTGTAGACGCCGGTTCGCGGTCTTTAATATGTTCCATGATGTAATGCAAGGTTCTACCGGTATCAAAAATATCTTCGACGATGATAATATCCTGCCCTTTGACTTCCTGTTTTAAATCCATGACCAGTTTAACGTTACCGGAGGAGACAGTTTTGTCTCCATAACTGCTGACGGTCATTAAATCAAACCGGCAAGGTACGGTAATCTCCCGTAATAAATCCGAGAGAAATAATATAGACCCTTTCAAGACGGAAATGAGCAGAGGTTTTTTATGGGCATAATCCCGTGAAATCAACTTTCCCAAATCGCGGACGCGTTTTTGGATTTGTTGTTCATTAATCAAAATGTCGCGGATATCAGAATGAATGGTACGTCGTTCCTGTTCGGAAATCCGTCCACCTGCTTCATCGGCAAAAGGCCCTAGAATGGGTTTTGCGGTACCACTGGTATTCGGGGCGGTAGAGGTAGATGCGTTTAACACCATCCAGACTTCTTTCCGTGCACGAGTTAAAGCGAGACCATTTTTGTTTAAAACCTGGTAGGCAATCCCTTCCCCTTCCCGAATCACTCCCAAGAAAATATGTTCCGGCCCGACATAGGAATGTCCCATGGTATGCGCTTCTTCCCGGGCGCCTTCAACGACTTTTAGCCCTTGCCGGGAAAAGCGTGATTCTGCCGGCGCCACACGCTCATCATTGGAATGTGCGGTGTTGGCAAGGTCTAATATTTCCTTATGTAATATTTCAGGACTGACCTGGAACCGTTTAATGGCTTCTAGTGCATTATTGTCCGGATTCTCCAACAATGCCAGCAGAATATGTTCCGTGCCAATATGGAAATGTCCCAAGCGGAGAGCAACATCCCGCGCATCCTGGGTTACAATTTTTTGTGCGAGTTCCGTTAATGCTAATAACATATAATTTCTAATACCCTTTGGGTTTTTCTTTCGGGCTATCTTTAATAATGGCGACACTGGCACTGGCGCCGATGCGAGTCGCGCCGGCTTCTATCATTGCTCTGGCAGTTTCGGTATCACGGATACCGCCCGCGGCTTTGACACCCATGTATGGACCAACGGTTTTGCGCATTAAAGCGACATCATGACTGGTCGCTCCTTTGGCAGCAAACCCCGTGGAGGTTTTCACAAAATCAGCACCGGCGGCTTTTGCCAGAACACAGGCAACCACTTTTTCCTCATCACTCAATAAAGCTGTTTCAATAATAACTTTCAATACCTTATCACCGCATGCCAATTTAATCTGCCGGATATCTTCTTCGACTGCGTGCAATTCTCCACCTTTGAGCCAACCGACATTAATCACCATGTCAATTTCATCGGCACCATCCCGGATGGCGTTACTCGTTTCACAGACTTTGGCATCGGTTGACGTCGCACCCAGGGGGAAACCAACAACCGTACAAACTTTGACCCCCGACCCCATTAATTCTCTCTTGGATAATGCGACATAAGAGGGATTGATACATACGCTGGCAAATTTATATTGTCTGGCTTCCTGGCATAACTTAATCACTTCTTCGGGTTT
Source organism: uncultured bacterium (assembly GCA_963768165.1). Taxonomy (GTDB): domain Bacteria; phylum UBP4; class UBA4092; order UBA4092; family UBA4092; genus CAVYHJ01. The sequence continues at coordinate 64,387 of CAVYHJ010000028.1, forward strand.
AGCATCGGCTTTCAACAAGGTGTGATCAATAAAAGGAGCGATGTCTGCGGGGACTCGCGGGGGATTGGGCGCGGAAGCAATACGCGAGGCACCAATAGAAATTAATTCGCGGCACTCTTTATCCCGGGAATCCAAACAATGACCGCAGGTATCACAGGAACGAGGATCGTTCACACAAACTGTTTTACAGGATAACTGTTGTGAGATGCCCACGGCACAATCAATCCCATCTTCGGTTTGTAACCGATTGATAACCGCCCTAGCGACCGCGTCTACAATTTGGTCTACATTATCCATATAACATTTTAACTCAATTTATTCATATATGTCTTGCCATCTCTAATATTTTATTTTGTCATTCTGAGCGTAGCGAAGAATCCCGGTGTTCTACCTGATGTAAAGCGACTTTAAGCAGAGATTCTTCGCTACGCTCAGAATGACAGGTTTTGTTTATTTAAAATATTTGTCTAAAAATATTTTCAATTTCCTCTTTGTCTCCGTTGGGAATACTTTCGGATTGGTCATTATGGCATTTTTCAAAGCACGTGAACAATGACAGGTTCTCTCCGTGTCAGGAATAACGGGAATCAACCTGGCAATAATTTTCTTGGCCGTATCCACGTTATGCATAAGATTCGCAATAACCATTTCCACGGAAACGGATTCATGTTCCTCATGCCAGCAGTCATAATCGGTAACGAACGCAAGAGTGGTATAACAAATCTCGGCTTCACGTGCTAATTTTGCTTCAGGCAATACGGTCATGCCGATAATATCCATACCCCAGGAACGATAGAGATTAGATTCCGCCAAAGTAGAGAACGCGGGACCTTCCATGCAGACGAAATTTCCATGATGGTGAACTTTGATTCCCACTTTTTCCGAGACATTGCTGACATATTTCCGCAATTCCGCGCAAAAGGGGTCGGCAAAGGTGACATGTCCCACTATCCCATTACCAAAATAGGTGTTTTTTCGGAGTCGCGTACGATCCACGATTTGGTCAGGAATTACCAAGTCGAGGGGTTTAAAGTCTTCCCGCAAGGAACCGACCGCGCTCACGGCGATAATGCGTTCCACACCGATACTTTTCAACGCCCAGATATTAGCATGAGAATTTACTTCTGTGGGTAAAAAGCGGTGTCCCCTGCCATGGCGGGGTAAAAACGCAATCGGTCGGTTATTGAGTTTTCCGATAATCAGTGCATCCGATGGATTTCCGAAAGGTGTTTTGACTTTGACTTCCCGAATATTGGTTAATCCATCCATTTCATAGAGCCCGCTACCACCTATGATTGCGATTTTCACGGGCTCTTGCTTTTTCGTTATTATCATTTTTTTCTTAGCCAATTTATTTCTCCTCATCACATTATTTTTTGAATAATTGCTTTTCAATCAATTCAACTTTCTTAATTCGTGCTTGATACCGTCCGCCAAGGAAATCGGTTGTGAGCCATTGTTTGACAAGATTTTTGACGGTACCTTTACCGGTATTGAGTCCGCCGAGTACGAGAATATTGGCATCTCCATGTTCTCGCGCCATTTGGACGGTAAACGCATCCCAACAGGTCACCGCGCGCACGCCCGGTAGTTTATTGGCAACTATCCCCATGGCAGTACCCGCGCCGTCAATCAATATCCCCCGATCAAATTTGCGTTCTGCCACAGCAGAGGCGACAAGAAACGCAATATCCGGCCAGTCCACAGGTTGAGTATCATAAGTCCCAAAATCTTTGACTTCATGTCCCAATTCAGCAAGCACAGGACGAATCACTTCTTTTAATTCAAAACCGGCATGGTCAGAACCAATAACAATTCTAAGAGACACCATAAAATGGTTATTCACTCACTTTCGGGGTATTTGTTTAAGGATACACTATACAAACGATACGGCTATTTCGTCAAGTGAGGGGATAGGAGTTTGGGGGGAATAAAAACCTCTAATATGCTTTTTCCTTTAATGTCACTACGTTCTTTGCTATGATAACTACCAGTTTAAAATAAGGAAATAAGGAGAGGTATTATGATTAAGAAAATTTCTGGTTTAATAGTTCTGTTTTTTTCGGTTCTCTCGATAGTCACGGCGCAACCATCAGGGACAGTAGTCACATTTAAATTCCATCCGGGTGAAATTTCCAAGTACAAAATATCCGGCAGTGGAAACGGCACATTGCTGTTATCCTCTATAGACACCTCGATGAATGCATACGGGGTCAATTCCACATTCCAAGTAAACCTGTCTTTTGAAGCCTACGTGACAGCGTCAACCCTGTCTATATCTTCCGAAGGGAACGGCACCTTCGATATGAGAATCGGAAAAATTGACCTCTCCGGTGGAATCCCCGGCCAACAATTTCGTTTTGCCATGGATACCCATAAAGTGCAAATTTATAACAATGGTCAACTCTTAACGGAACAAAGCATGGACAGTGCCGGACAACCATCGGTTATGGATAAATCCATTACATTCACATTCGACAAGCGGGGTAAATTACTGGATATGAAATCCCCTGAATTGGATGAATTGAAAAAATCTTCCCAGGCAACCACATTTAATTTTGATTATTGGAAAAGTATGGCCCAACCTTTTTTACCTGACAAACCACTGGCTGCCGGAGACCATTGGGAATCCACTACCAAAATTGAATTTCCAGCCAATATCTTTGTTCTTTCCAAACCTTTTCAGGTCATCAACTCTTTTACTGTAGACACGTTCAAGATGATTGACGGGGAAAATTGTTTGGTCTTAAAAACCGGTTCAAATAATGATTTTACGGGAATTTCCATATCAATGGATACCTCGAATTTCCCTATGGCCAGCGGAATGGGTAAAATAGAAACCAAATTCAAAGTTGGAAAAATTAATGCCAATGGTGAAATCGTGATGGGCGTAAATTCTGGGAAATTAATAAAATGCTCCGGCGACCAAAATGTTAATATAGAACTTGCTATGCAGGTTCCAGTATCGCAACTACCGATAACGGCTTTCTCCCTAACCGCCAAAGGGACATTAAATTCAACGATAGAACTTCAGCCTTAGTGTAGCTAACTTTCCAACACCGCGTGGGCGATCGCCGAGACATGACTGTCAATCCGTTTTAGATTGGTCAGCACATCCAGATGAATTTCACTGGTATCAATAGACTCTTTTAATCCCTTTTTCAGCCGGTCAATATGTGATTCTCGCAGTGTCCGCTCCATTTGGGAAATCTCCGTTTTGTTTTCCAGCACTTTATTCGCCAGTTCAGGATCCCATGCCGCGTAGGCGGTAATCACCATTTCCAAATTCTCTTTGACACGGGCATATAATTGCTGAATGTCTTGCCAACCGGGTTCGGAAAAATGAACACCTAATGAAATCTTTTTGAGAGCCAATTCCATAAGATTGATATCAATCACATCACCGATATTTTCCAAATTAGCAATTGCGGACAATATACTCATCTGTCGTTTGGATTGTTCGGGACTCAATGTATATTGAGATAATTTTGTAATATAAATTTTGATGGCGTATTCCAGTTTGTCTATCTGATCATCTTTCTTGGAAATATCATGGATTTGATTTTCGTCCAAGGTGGAAAATGCAGGGATCACGGAGTTATACATATCCGTCGCAATATCCGCCACCCGCAGCAATTCCCTGGCCGATTCACCCAATGCCAGAGAAGGATTACTCAGAATATTTTCATTCAAATATTTAGGTTCCGATGGATCGGGGACTCCTTTTTGATCGGGGACTAAAAGTATCCCCAAGCGGGTGAAGAATTTTCCAAAGGGCAAAAAGACGATACCAATAATGACATTAAATAACGTATGGGCATTGGCAATCTGCCGCGCCAAATCGCCCGTCGTATATTGGACAAGATTAACGAAAGGATGAAGGAATGGAAGAAATAGAAGAACCCCTAAACATTTGAATAACGTCTGGATTCCGGCGACTCGTTTGGCGTCCGGTTTGTCACCGATGGCCGAAATCATGGTGGTCACACAAACCCCGATATTCGCACCGTAAATCAAAGGAATGGCGTCTTGCAAATCTATCAAATTTTGCATGGCCAGCGCGATAGTGATTCCAATCGTCACAGAACTGTTTTGTACCAATGCGGTAAATAGTGTGGAAAGGAGAATTCCGGAAACAGGCGATTTAGCCAATAGGCTCATAATTTCCTTGAATAACAAATTATCCCCCAGCGGTTTCACTGCCAGCGTCATCAATTGAATCGAAAAAAAGACAAATCCAAATCCCAAGATTACATCTCCAAGGCATCGAAACAATTTTGTTTTGGCGAAAAATTTAATCAATAAACCAATGGCAATCAGCAGCATGGCATAGTCGAAAACCCGAAAGGCAATCAATTGCATAATCACCGTACCGCCAATCCCAGCGCCCAGTAGAACGGAAATGGTTTGTTGAAATGTCATTACTCCCGCATTCACCAATGTCACCATAACCAGAGAAGTGATTGTACTGCTTTGCACGACAGCCGTTACGAGTATCCCTGCCAATAATCCTTTCACCGGGTTGGAAGTAAATTTGGAAAGAAGAAGATGGAATTTATCCCCGCTCAACGATTGCAATTGGGCACTGATAAGCTCCACGCCATAGTAGAGCAGACACGACCCGCCAATTAAATTAATGAATGATAGTATATCCATTTTATAGATTGCATTATAAGAAATATTTCCCATTCAAGCAAATTTCCACACCCTCTCCTTGACAATTTTCTCCAAACATGGCACCTTGTTAGTCACAAATCACGAGGGAGAATTATGATGGATAAATTCATGAAAGCCGCGATTGAGGAAGCTAAACTGGGATTTCGGGAAGGCGGGATTCCTATTGGCTCGGTCTTGGTAAAAAATAATCAAATTGTTGGGCGCGGACATAATAAACGGGTTCAGGACAAAGACCCCGTCACTCACGCGGAAATTGATTGTCTCCGCAATGCTGGCAGAATCGGAAGTTACAGAGACACCATTCTTTACTCCACCCTCATGCCATGTTACCTTTGTGCCGGTGCAGTCGTTCAATTTGGTATCAAGAAAGTCATTGTCGGAGAATCGGAAACTTTCCAGGGGGCTGTCGAATTCATGGTATCTCACAATGTCCATGTCATCAATCTCAATCTCGATGAATGTAAACAACTTATGCGCGATTTCATTCAAAAAAATCCTACTCTCTGGAATGAAGATATCGGAGAACTCTAACCCATGCGTAAATGGTTTTTAGCCATTATTTGTTTATTGGAAATTTTAGCTCTGATTCTGGGGTGTTCTGAGAAATCTAAAAAAACCATTTTTATCCGGATTTCCCAAATCAAACCGCGTGGGTTGGTGGATACCAAACTTTTGAAACATTCGATTGATATTCTTCCTCTCCTCAAATATCCGCCAACTTTGGATGGAGATGCTGTCGTGGAATATCAGAATGCAATAAAAATTCATGATATTAATCAGCTAGTTGTGAGCCAAAACAAAGCTAAGGTTATCTACAATACGGAAGTTCCAGAACTCAATTATCTCTTAAAGGCTGCAGAATATAAGTCCTGTAATCTTTATTCTTTCATAACAACTCACGCACTCTGGACATTACAAGGCATGAGTTGGGCATTACTTGCCAAAGGAGACAAATATATACAAAATCATCAAACAGAAAATGGTCTAAAATGTTATGCAGCAGTTTTACTTCTGGGCGAACGATTACAGAATGCCTCTTCAGAAACAAATTTTTCTTATGGCTCTGGACTCATGATATCCAAAAGGGCTTCCGACTCACTTATGAATTATTACACAAGCATTGGAAACAAAGAAAAAGCAAACATATTCCAAGCTTATAATAAAGAGTGTGAAGATATATTACATCAGTATTATGAGAAACGGGACATCGCAATGCAATCACAAAATTTTGCATCACATAGCTTTCTTTCTTTATATGAATATACCGGACTCAATAAACCCATCACGATAGTTACCACCAAACTGGACGCATTAATTGAGATGGCGTTGTTTGATGAATCCAGCAGTTACCGTGGATTGGCTATATACTGGTTAGGATATGATCGGTTTTTAACTCAAGATGAAATCATTGGTATCCCCTATAATACACAGCAAAGATTTTATATCGAAGAAATCCTAAAATACATTCAAAAGAATGACAAGGATAGTAGTGTCCGGGAAGCAGCGGAAAAGGCATTGAAAATGACTGCCAAAGAGGTTAAAAAAAGTGCCATTGAGAGTTACGGTGTTTATCGTCAAACAATAACTGTAATGTCTACTTTACTATCCTCCACCACCCACCCGTAATTTCCCATTTACATTCCCTTTACTACTGTGCTTGGAGTGGAATTGTTAATTTCAATTCCACTCCTGTTCCGCTACCGGGTCAAAATGGCATGCCTGCCATTCCATAGAGAAGATGGGCACTCTTCTACAAATGTAGAAGAGTTTAATTTCAATAAAATCAATGATAAAAGATTTTATAAATGGAATACTTGCTCTACCAAGGGGGGTGTCCTACAATAGAATTCCTGTTTTGGAAGAAAAATCATGGATCAAACTGTAGAACATTATGAGATTGCGATTTTAGGCGGGGGACCGGCGGGTTATGTCGGTGCGATTCGCGCGGCTCAATTGGGTAAAAAAGTTTGCGTGATTGAAAAGGAAGAAGTCGGGGGTACGTGCTTATTGCACGGGTGTATACCGACCAAAACCATCTTGTCTACGTCGGAATTGCTCTATAAAATTCAACATACAGCGGAATTGGGGTTAATCCTCGAAGGAACGATTAAACCGGATTATCCCAAAATCATCCAACATAAAAATCATATTGTGACCACCCTCGTAAACGGAATCAAAAGTCTGTTCAAGAGTTATCAAATCCCCACCTATTACGGATCGGGACATTTTAAAAATGCCAAAACCATTGAAGTCACTCCGGTACTGGGAAAAACCATTTTAATATCCGCAGATAATCTACTAATTGCAACTGGTTCTCATCCCGCGAATATTCCCGGATTTTCCTTTGACGGAAAACGGATTTTATCCACGACCGATATTTTGCGGGTAACGGAAATTCCCAAATCGTTGTTGATTCTAGGCGCGGGCGCATCCGGATGCGAATTCGCTTTTATGTTTGCGGAGTTGGGTTCCGAAGTGACCGTGGTGGAAATGCTGTCGCATGCCCTGCCGGCGGAAGACACGGAAATATCGGAATTATTAGAGCGGCAATTCCGCAAACGTAAAATCCGTTTATTGACTCAAACCAAAATCGCTTCCGTAGATTTGACCGATGAGACCCGCATCACGGCACATTTATTCAAAGGCGAACCGCTCCATGCCGAGAAATTGCTGGTGAGTGTCGGTCGAATCTTAAATTCAAAACATATTGGATTGGAAGAAATCGGTGTTAAATTGGGAACCAAAAACGAAATCCTCGTTAATGAAAAAATGGAAACCTCTGTGCCTTTTATCCATGCGGCGGGTGATGTGACGGGAAAAATGATGCTGGCTCATGTAGCATCCGCCCAAGCGATTGTCGCTATTAATAATATGTGCGGCAAAAACCAAACGATGAATTATCATTCGATTCCCTGGAACACGTTTACGCATCCATCCGTATCTCATGTGGGATTGACGGAAGAACAATGTATTCAAGAAAAACGGAAAATCAAGGTTGGACGGTTTTCATATCGTGCGCTAGGCGCCGCGCAAGTGAGCGGAGAATTGGACGGCATGGTCAAAATTATCGCCGATGAAAAATCGGACAAAATCCTGGGAGTTCATATTCTTGGCACACGCTCTACGGAATTGATTCAAGAAGCTGTCGTGGCGATGGAAAATGATCTCACTACCACGCAATGGAGTCACGCCATGCATGCCCATCCGACATTCTCGGAAGTGATTATTGAGGCGCTCCATGATATCCACCATCAATCCATCCACAGCCCCCCAAAAACAAATTAGCGGATTTTATTCTTATGAATTGGCAACTGAAATATAGTATCGTCCTGCCGGAGAATTTGGTGCGTGCTCATTTTCTCATTTATCTGGGAAAGACCAAAGTACGGATCATTGAAACGGATACTTCCACAATTGAATTTCGTCCTTTGGAACATATTCTTATGGCCCGGCATCCCCTAGGCAGTCTTTCCAAAGGAGTTATTGAATTTAAAAAAATGCAAGAGGATGTGACGGAGATTCAAATTATTTTAAATCCCAATCCCCTGCGTGCGTTTGCGATTCTATTCCCTGCCTTGTTTATCATCATCTTGACTTTTTTCGGACATTGGATAACGGGAACGCCTGTTCTGGAAATTTTAAAAAATCTCTGGTCCATTTATGTCAGTGTAATTGGCGGAGCTTACTTGATTTACCTGCTTATTAAACAAACGGTGATTCACTATTTCAATAAGCTCGTGGAAGAAGCAAAAATGTTGATATAATTCTCCCCTTGTTTTTAAATCGAAGAATTATTCCTGAGATTGAATTGGACGGTAGTACTATGCCTTCAATAGCAACGCAATGATGATGGCGATATATCCACCTATAATCGAAAACGGTGATGCAATCGAAGCCCAATTTTGACCGGAGGGGTCTACCAGGGTTAACAGAAAAAATCCAACCGCGATAGCTACCAATCCGGCCGTAAAAAGAACCTTTTTCAAAAATATCTTTTTTTCAATATCTGAAACCGGTGAATTACCGGCGGTCTGAGACAGCGGCTTGTTTTCCACTGGGTTTCACCTCTTCTTTTTGCGGTGCATCCACCAATTCCAAACGCGCCATAAACGCGGCATCTCCCGGACGGCGCGCCAGTTTGATAATCCGAGTATATCCACCGGCCCGGTCGGCACAACGGGGAGCGATGGTATCAAACAATCTTTTTAAGACCGTTTTATTTTTTACCGTCCTGGACACCAACTGGCGGTGATGCAAATTTTTGGCTTTGGCGTGAGTCACCAATTTTTCTGCAATGGGCCGCAACGCTTTGGCTTTAGATTCCGTAGTTAATATACTGTCGTGTTCAAATAACGCCGTGACCATGTTCGAAAACAAGGCTTTACGATGCGCTGTTTTTCGTCCTAATTTTTTTCCTGACATTCCGTGTCGCATAAAACTTTTTAAACCTCTTCTTGTTCAACTATTTGTCTCGGGATTTCTTTTTCCCTGTATCTTTGAATTCCATATCCTCGTCGTCGGATATATCCTGGGGGATTGGAGCCAGACTATACCCCAATTTTTCCAATATTTCAACGATTTCCGTTAAGGATTTTTTTCCAAAATTTCGGTGTTTTAATAATGACTCTTCATTGTAGGAAACTAATTCTCGGATGGTCTTAATATTGGCTGCCTTCAAACAATTATACGCCCGAACCGATAACTCCAGTTCTTCCACACTGCGGTCTAAATCTTTATCAAAGGCCGGAGTCGAAGAATCCGTTTTTTCGTCGGCTCCCTTCCCAACTTTTTCTTCTTCTTTATCTTCTACCTTTAAAAATACATTGAAATGGTTGATGATAATTTGTGACGCGGTAGAAATCGCATCCTGGGGGGTCACACTACCATTAGTCCAGATTTCGAGAGTTAATTTTTCATAATCGGTAATTTGTCCCACACGGGTATTGACCACTTCATATTTGACCCGTTGAACCGGAGAATAAATCGAATCTACTGGAATCACGCCAATCGGGTGATGCGGCTTTTTATTGGCTTCTGCTGGAACATATCCACGTCCCCGTCCGATATTCACTTCCATTTGCAAATGTGCACCGGCACTTAAGGTGGCAATCGGCAAATCTGGATTAAAAATTTCCACTGCGCTATTGGCTTGAAAATCCTTGGCTGTTACAATCCCTTCCCGTTCCACATCAAGATATATGGTTTGCGGTTCACCGGTCACAGTTTTCACCACCAGTGCTTTCATATTCATAATAATATCCAACACATCTTCCGCTACACCTTGAATCACGGAGGTTTCATGGAGCACACCATCTATCTTGACGGTAGTTACTGCATCTCCTTGAATAGACGACAGCAAAACCCGCCGGAGCGAATTTCCAATCGTCACCCCGTATCCGCGTTCCAAGGGTTCCAAGAATACTTTTCCGTATTCTTTGGTAAGTGTTTTTTCATCCCAACTTAATTTGCTGGGAGTAAGAAAATCATTTAATGCCATATATTTTTTTCTCCTTTAGTGTCGTGTTATCACCGAACCGCATCCCCGGCATTGATGGAGATTACGTTATTCGGCGAAACACCTATTTGGAGTATAATTCAACGACCAGTTGTTCTAGAACCTGGGTCGGAATTGCATCTCGCGATGGTATACTTACAAAAGTTCCCTGCAATTTTTCAACGTCTCTGGATAACCAAACGGGTAATTCCTGAGTCTGGGAAAATTCCCATGCCCTCACCACCGGCACTAATTGTTTGCTCTTCTCTTTAAGCGAAATCACCGCACCGGGTTTAACTAAATAGGATGGGATGTCCACTTTTTTCCCATTGACCAAAACATGTCCATGAAGAACCAATTGACGGGCTTCCGCACGGGATGTCGCAAAACCCAGACGGTACGCCAAATTATCCAGTCGTCTTTCAAGAATGACTAATAAATTGGTACCTGTCACTCCACGCAACCGGTTGGCAATTCCAAAATACCGGCGAAATTGCTGTTCCATGATGCCGTACATTACTTTTAATTTCTGTTTTTCCCGTAAATGTAACCGGTATTCCGACGGTTTCACACGTCCCCGGCCATGTTGTCCGGGAGCGTAACTCCGGCGAGATATCGCACATTTTTCTCCATAACATCGTGCCCCTTTTAGGAATAATTTAACACCTTCCCTACGGCACAACCGACACATTGGTCCTGTTAACTTTGCCACTTATTTCCTCCCATCACCTGCTACACCCTTCTCCGTTTGGGTGGACGACACCCGTTATGCGGAATCGGGGTAACATCTTTTATCATATTAATATCCAGCCCGGCGGCTTGAATCGCGCGTATCGCTGATTCCCGCCCGGAACCCGGACCTTTCACAAAAACTTCTACTTGTTTCAAACCTAATTCCAATGCTTTTCTGGCCGCCGCTTCCGCTGTGACCTGCGCCGCGAACGGGGTACTTTTACGTGACCCTTTAAACCCTTGAGTTCCCGCAGAGGCCCATGCCAGGGTATTCCCTTTCGGATCGGTTATGGTCACTATAGTATTATTAAAAGTGGCTTGCACATGTGCAATCCCTCTAGTAATTCCTACGGCACCTTTTTTACGCGCTTTCTTTTCCATAATTTACCTCGCTTGGTTTATTCTTCTTTCTTTCTCATGATACCCACAGTCTTACGGGGTCCTTTGCGGGTTCGCGCGTTAGTATGGGTACGTTGTCCGCGAACCGGCAACCCTTTGCGATGCCGCAGTCCCTGCCAACACCCGATATCCATATAGCGTTTGATATTCATGGATACCTCGCGCCGTAAATCCCCCTCCACTTCATAATCGCGGGAGATAATAGCATTAATCCGGTTAACTTGTTCATCGGATAAATCTTTCACCCGGGTACTGGGTTCCACATTGGCAAGTTTCAAAACTTTCACAGATAAGGTTTTCCCGATCCCATAAATATAAGTTAGAGAAACATCTACCCGTTTTTCTCTTGGAATATCAATTCCTGCAATACGCGCCATAATTTCGCCTATCCTTGTCTTTGTTTATGCCGGGGATTGGTGCAAATGACGCGCACCACACCACGCCGTTTGATAATCCGGCATTTTTCACAAATTTTTTTGACTGATGATCGAACTTTCATATTATTCACCTGATTATTTATTGCGATATGTAATTCGTCCCCGCGTTAAATCGTATGGGGATAACTCGACTTTGACTTTATCGCCTGGAAGAATGCGAATGAAATGCATCCGCATTTTACCGGATACATATGCCAGAACCTTGTGCCCATTATCGAGTTCTACTCGAAAAGTTGCATTCGGTAATGGTTCAATCACCGTCCCCTCAACCTCAATCGCTTCCTCTTTAGGCATAATCTCCTATAGTTAAATTTGTTAACTTTTTTTCTAACTTTTCACCTTACACTTTTGTTAATATCTTCGGTCCTTGTTTCGTAATGGCGACAGTATGTTCAAAATGTGCCGCGGGCTTTTTGTCCCGCATGACGACCGTCCATCCGTCTTTCTGGATGTCTACTTCGGGCCGACCCATGCCGACCATCGGTTCAATCGCCAAAACCATTCCATCTTTCAACCGGACACCTGTCCCGGCATCGCCAAAATTCGGCACCGCCGGTTCTTCATGCATCGCTAGTCCTATACCGTGTCCGATAAAGTCCCGGATGACAGAGAATCCGTGTTTTTCGACGTATTCCTGAATCGTATAGGAGATATCCCCTACACGATTTCCAACAACCGCTTTGGAAATCCCCTTGTACAGGGACTCTTCCGTAACCTGAACCAAGACTTCGTTTTCTGTATTCCGCGATTTGCTTTCCAGAATTACGGTCTCGGCGGCATCGGCATAAAATCCGTTTTTCACCACCGTTACATCGAGACTAACGATGTCCCCCTCTTTCAATTTCCGGTCTGAGGGGATCCCGTGAACCACTTCTTCATTCACGGAAACACACATATTCGCGGGATACCCGCGATATCCAAGATCTGCCGATTTGGCGCTGCGTTCGCGTATTAATTCCGCGGCCCACCTGTCAATTTCTAGAGTGGTTACGCCCGGCGCAATTTTTTTTTAAGTTCCGTCATGACTTCCGCAACCACAATTCCACTCTGACGGATTTGTTCGATTTCCTTGAGCGATTTAAAGACTATCATTATATCATGAAACCTTGATTTTATCTAATTCCGCACAGATATCCGCGAAAACGGTCGTCATTGTCCGGTCACCGTTAAATGTTGCTAATTTGTTCCGTTCTTTATAAAAATCCAACAATGGTTTGGTCTGTGTATCATAGACCTGAAACCTTTTTCTGACCGTGTCTTCCCGGTCATCCACCCGTTGAACCAAATTCCCGCCGCAGGCATCGCATTTATTCTCCTTTTTCGGCGGTTGATTCAATACATTATAGACCCGCCCGCATTTTTCACAGGTCCGCCGGTTGGTTAACCGTTTTACTAGCGTTTCTTCCTCTACACTCAGATAAATCACACGGTCAATTGGGCGTTTTCTCAGTTCCATACTTTTTTCCAGTGATTCTGCCTGAGGAATTGTTCGGGGAACACCGTCCAACACAAATCCACTCTTACATCGCGGACTATCCAATTCCGATTCAAGTATTTTGAGAATCACACTATCGGGAACCAGTAACCCTTTTTCCATATAACTTAGAGCTTCTTTTCCCAACACCGTTTTTTCTTCAACGTTTTGCCGTAATATATTGCCGGTGGACACATGAGCGAGTTTATATCGTGTGACAATCAAATCGCCCTGCGCACCTTTTCCTGATCCTGGAGGTCCTAACAGTATTAATTGCAAATATGCTTTCCTTTACATAACCTTCGTTGTAACTTTGTAATTTATCCATCTTTGCTATGAACGAGAGCAGTCTCGTTCATTACAAGACCTGTCATTTTCAGAAACTTCTACCAGCTTCCGCGACCTTTGAGGGGACGTTTGGGGATAAATCCTTCATAATGCCGCATGATGAGATGCGACTCAATTTGTTTCATAGTATCAAGGGCAACACCGACTACAATAATCAGCCCGGTTCCACCTAGAAAACTGGAAATCGTATAGGGGACTCCCATGATAATCGTTACCCCTTCCGGAACTATGGCGACCAACGCCAAGGCAATCGCCCCCGGTAAGGTAATACGTGTTAAAATCCGGTCAATCAGATCAGAGGTTGATTTCCCCGGACGAACCCCGGGAACAAACGCACCGTATTTTTTCAAATTATCTGATACATCCACCGGATTGAAAGTAACTGCCGTGTAAAAATAGCAGAAAAAGACAATCAAAACAATATACATTACGTTGTAAGGATTAAATATTTTCAAGAAAAATAAGACGTTAACAGACTGCATATTATCCGGTACAATTAAATTCCATAAGGTATAGCGCGGTTCATAAGGACTAAAGAAAGCTCTAATAAAATTTGCAAACCCGGGAGAATTTTTGAATAAAAATTCTCCGACAGTACTCGGAAATATTAATAGGGAGGAAGCGAAAATTATCGGGATAACACCGGCATGATTGATCTTTAACGGCAAATACGTAGATGTTCCGCCGACCATCCGCCGACCAACGACTCGTTGGGCGTGCTGAATTGGTAATTTGCGTTGTCCCTGAGTCAATATGACCACTGCCATGGTGACTCCTACAAACATGGCGATTATCACCACAATTGAAAAAATACTCATTTGACCCAACCGAATTTGTTCAATAGCAATTTGAATAGCAGTGGGCATCCGGGCAACGATTCCCGCGAAAATAATCAGGGAAATTCCATTTCCGATTCCCCGTTCGGTAATTTGTTCACCCAACCACATTAAAAACGCCGTGCCTGCAGAAACGGAAACCATAAACATAATCCGAAATCCCCAACCGGGATTTATAACAAGATGCTGATATTCCGCCCAAAGCGATAATCCGAAGGCTTGAAAAGCTGTTAATCCGACTGTCCCATAGCGGGTATATTGGGTAATTTTTTTTCGCCCTTCCTCCCCTTCTTTTGCCAACCGTTCCAAGTACGGAACGACAACGGTTAATAATTGCAAAATAATTGAAGCGGAAATATAAGGCATGATTCCCAGAGCTACTACAGTTAATTGTTTAAACGCGCCGCCGGAGAACATATCAATCATATTAAATATATCACTACCTCCGGACGCAGCCATCCGTTGGATAGCTGCAACATCAATACCCGGGACAGGCACATGCGCTGCCAACCGGGTGACCATTAACATGAGAACGGTAAATCCAATCCGCTTGCGCAGGTCGGGAATATTAAAGATGCTTTGAAACGCTTGAATCATAAAATAGCTTGGTTATTTATAGGTTAGGTATTCTCCCCGCGAAGAGCGGCAACTCCGCCTTGCGCAAGAATTTTTTGTTTGGCAGATTCCGAATAGGCATCGGCAATTACGATAATTTTTTTAGTCAGGTCACCATCCCCCAATACTTTTACTTTGTCGGATTTATGCTTTATTAGACCCTGGGTAAATAAGATATCCGAATCTATTTTATCCACGCCTTCAATTTTGGCTAAATCTCCAATTTTAACGATAACAAAGGGAGCTTTTTGAAAATCGGTATTGTGAAATCCCCGTTTGGGAATACGACGCATCAAGGGCATTTGACCGCCTTCATACCCCGGACGGTTATGCGCACCGGACCGTGCCGTCAACCCTTTTCCACCGCGAGTAGAGGTCATTCCATGTCCGCTGCCGGGACCGCGACCTACGCGTTTGCGACGTTTTCGTGCACCTTCTGCGAATTTCAATTCATGTAATTTCATAATATGCTTTACTGTCTCCTATACGGCGGCACGAGCAGCAGCAACCGCACCTGGATCTTTTAATCCTTTCAAGGCGTTAATCGTAGCAGCGACCACATTATTGGCGTTATCCGATCCTAAAGATTTCCCTAAAATATCGCGAATCCCAACGGCTTCCGCAACCGCCCGTATACTTAATCCCGCCCGAATTCCGGTTCCTTCACCAGACGGTTTCAAGAGAACCCGCGCGGCTCCGTGTTTTCCGATAATCTCATGCGAGATGGTGGTGCCCTTAAGAGAAATTTTAATCATGTGCTTTTTGGCATCGTCCGTTCCTTTACGAATCGCTTCAGAAACTTCCTTGGCCTTGCCATACCCCACACCGACCTGACCCTGTCCATCTCCAATCACGACCAACGCAGTAAAACTAAATCGGCGTCCACCTTTAACGACTTTCGCCACACGGTTCACATGTACAACCCGTTCGCGCATTCGCAAATCATCTACGTTCGCATCGGATTTTCTCTTATTATCTCGATTGTCTCTTCTGTCTCTATTTTGATTTCTGGGTGATTCCATATCCATCCTAAAATTTGAGCCCTGCCTCATGTGCGGCATCAGCTAATGATTTAATTTTCCCGGTATATCGGTATCCGGCTCGGTCAAAAACTACTTGAGTAATATTTCTTTCTTTGGCTATTTCCGCAACTTTTTTACCAACCTCCGCGGCGGTTTTTTTGTTGGGTTTTAACCCGCGAAGTTCTTTGGACAATGAACTGGCAAACACCAGGGTATTTCCTTCCAAGTCATTAACAATCTGCGCGTAGATATGCAGATTACTAATAAAAATACACAGCCTTGGCCGCTCCGCTGTTCCGGTAATATGGCTGCGAATCCGCAATTGCCTTCGTTTTCGTCCCGATGACTTTTGTATTGGCATAAACTATTTTTAACCTTATCCTTTTCTAACTAGACGGTGGTCTTGCCGACTTTCCGGCGGACATATTCGCCCGTATACCGGATTCCTTTACCCTTATAAGGTTCCGGCAACCGGATTCTGCGGATTTTCGCGGCGACTTCACCCACCAATTGTTTATCCGCGCCGGATATTTTTACACGGGTTTGCTTCTCCGCAGTGGTTTCCAACTCAATTTTAATTCCATCAGGAATCGGGAAAAGAATTGAATGAGAATATCCTGCTTGAATGGAAATATTTTTTCCTTCCAATGCCGCGCGATATCCTGTCCCAATAATATCCAAACTCTTCTTATATCCTTCCGTAACCCCGCGAACCATGTTCGAAAGCAAACTCCGGCTTAATCCGTGCAAACTGCGCACTGCACGTTCATCCGAAGACCGGGAAACAATGACTTCCTTCCCTTCAGTTTTGGCAGAAATCGCCGGATGTAGATTGATTGTCAGATTTCCCAGAGGTCCGGAGACCTGAATACTGGCTCCTTGAATCTGCACTTTTACTTTTTCCGGAATCGTAACCGGTAATCGTCCAATTCGTGACATATCTTCAGTCCTTTAATTTAACCCTTTACCAAATCTTACATAAAATTTCGCCGCCGACTTTATGGAGCCGGGCTTGTTGATCCGTCATAACCCCTTTGGAGGTTGAGATGATGCAAATCCCCATCCCATTCAGAATTTTAGGCAACCGATTGGAAGAAGAATAAATCCTCAACGAAGGCTTACTTATCCGTTCCAATCCTTCGATAATCCGTTCCTTTTGAGTACCGTACTTCATATAGATTCGAATCAAACCTTGTTTCCGGTTTTTTACAACTTTATAATTTTTAATAAACCCTTGATCCCGTAAAATCCGGGCGAGTTCGAGTTTCACTCGGGAACTCGGAACATCTACTTTTTCATGATAGGCCTGGTTCGCATTGCGAATCCGGGTTAGCATATCGGCTATAGGATCTGTAACTGCCATAATTTTATTCTACCTGTCTCTCCAATAATTTTTTAAGTTACCAACTGGCTTTGACCACGCCGGGAATATCGCCTTGTCGCGCCAATTTTCTGAAACAAATCCGGCACATGCGGAACCGTCTAAGAAATGCACGCCGCCGTCCACATAAAGGGCAACGGTTATACCGCCGAACTTTGAATTTCGGTTCTGTTTTTAAGGCTTTGTAAACTTGCGATTTTTTAGCCACATTAACTCCTGTGTATTTCCATTCTTATGCAGAGAATGGAAATCCTAATTGACGTAATAATTCTCTCGATTCATCATCTGAACTTCCGGTAGTCGTTACTGTCACGTTCATTCCTTGAGTCCGAACGATTTGGTCATAATGAATTTCAGGGAACATCATTTGTTCTTTGATACCAAAGGTATAATTGCCAGACCCGTCAAAGGACCTGGGGGATAACCCGCGAAAATCTTTGATACGTGGAATGGCAATATTGACCAATCGATCAAAAAATTCGTACATCTTTGCTCCCCGCAAAGTCACCATACAGCCGATGGGCATCGCCGCCCGGATTTTAAAATTGGCAATGGATTTTTTCGCCCGCGTGATAACCGCTTTTTGCCCGGTAATTTGGCCCAACTCTCGAACCGCTGCATCCAGTACTTTAATATCTCTGGACCCTTCGCCAACTCCCATGTTAATCACAATTTTCTCCAACCGGGGGACCTGCATCCGATTTCTATAACTATATTTTTTCATCATTTCCGGAACCACCTGGTCATTGTAAATTTTCCGTAAGCGGGGAACATACCCCGGAGGCATTACCGATTTTCCGTCGGCTGTTTCCGCTGCTTTCTCTTTTTTTTCTTTTTTTGGTTTTTTATCTTTAATTTCTTTTTCGCTCATAATTTACCTGATCATTTTAGGATAATTCAATGCCCAACGTTTCCCCGCATTTGATACAAATCCGGGTCTTTTTACCATCTTCCAAAACCAGTCTTCGGTTCCGTCGGGGCGCATTACATTTGGCGCAAAACAACGACAAGTTTGATACATCAATCGGAGACTCGTGTTCCAGAATACCGCCTTTGGGATTATTCTGTGTCGGGCGACTATGTTTTTTTACAAAGTTCACCCGTTCCACGATGACTTTTTTCTTTTCCGGATAAACCCGAAGAACTTTTCCTTTTTTCCCCCGGTCTTTTCCAGTTAATACAACAACAAAATCACCTTTGTGCAACCGTAATTTTGTTCTTTCAATTTGTTTATTCATTCATGGTTCCTTTTACAATACTTCCGGTGCTAGAGAAATAATTTTCATAAATTTCTTATCCCGCAACTCCCGAGCAACCGGCCCAAAAATGCGGGTTCCTTTGGGTTCATTTTGGTCTGTGATAATGACGGCAGAATTCCGGTCAAACCGAATCCATGACCCGTCACTCCGTTTATATTCTTTGGTGACACGGACGACCACGGCTTTGGCGACTTCCCCCTTCTTTACCAATCCCTCGGGAATCGCGTCTTTCACTGCCACAACAATAATATCCCCCACCCGGGCATACCGAATCCGAGAATGGCCGAGAATTCGGATACACCGAATTTTACGGGCACCGCTATTATCCGCGCAATCTAGATTTGTTCCTACAGGAATCACTTGTTAAATCCTTAACCCTTTCATTCAATCGGTTGTAATTTATCCTGACTGACTTTACTGCGTTCCAAGACTTTCACTACCCGCCACCGTTTGGTTTTCGATAAGGGCCGGGTTTCTGAAATCAAAACCGTGTCACCGGCTTGTACTTCATTTCTCTCATCATGGGCATATACTTTTTTTGCCCGTCGAATCCGCTTTTTATATAATGAATGCGTTTGAAATTTTTCAACAGATATAATAGCCGTCTTGTCCTGTTTTTTACTCAAGACCGTTCCAGTTTCACGTTTTGCCTGCGGTTTTATCGTCATAGGTTTCTTAGATTCCTTTTATTTTTTTACGACAGCAGTTTTTGTCCGTTCTTTTTGAATGGTCAACACTCGCGCCAATAATTTCCTTTTATTTCGGATCAAATGTACATTTTCCAATTGACCGGTAGCCTTTTGGAAAGGTAATTTACCTAATTCTTCGACGGTATCATGCCGAAGTTTATCCAATTCTGCATCGCTTAACAGCTGCACGTCTTTGCGTTTCATAATGTCTAGATTCTTCCTGAAATCAGTTTTATCCCGAACGGCACTTTATGACTTGCCAACCGGGTCGCTTCTTTCGCTTGTTCTTCGGTAATTCCTTCAATTTCATACAAAATCCGGCCCGGCTTAATCACCGCTACCCAGTGTTCAGGATTTCCTTTTCCTTTTCCCATACGTGTTTCCGCAGGTTTCACAGTTAACGGTTTGTCGGGAAACACCCGAATCCATAATTTTCCGCCCCGTTTAATAAATCGAGTTAGGGTGACACGCGTTGCTTCGATTTGATAGTTATACAACCAACCGCATTCGGTTGCCTGTATTCCGAAAGTTCCGAAACTCAATGACGAACCACGAGAAGCGACTCCACGCATTCGTCCTTTTTGTTTTTTGCGAAATTTAACTCGTTTGGGTAATAACATTTCCTAATCCTGGTCCTTATCCTTATTATAAATTCCGTGTCGTTTGTGCCGGCGGCGCGCTGGGCAGTTCTACTTTTCCAATTACTTCACCTTTAAAAATCCATACTTTAATACCGACTACACCGTATGTGGTATACGCTTGCGCGAAACCATAATCAATTTTTGCTCGTAAAGTCTGAAGAGGTACCCGGCCTTCGCGATACCATTCATAACGCGCCATTTCCGCGCCGTCCAACCGGCCAGAACAGGCAATCTTGATTCCTTTGGCATCCAATCGCATAGCCGTCGTCACCGCTTTTTTCAAAGCCCGACGGAATCCAACACGCTTTTCCATTGCCGCCGCCACGCTTTCCGCCACCAACTGGGAATCTAATTCCGGTTTTTTTACTTCCACAATATTAATAAAGACTCTATGCCCTGTTTTGGTTTCCATGTCTTTACGCAGTTTCTCAATTTCGCTTCCTTTTCGACCGATGATAATTCCCGGTCTCGCCGCATGGATACTAATTCTTGCACGGTTCGGAGTCCGTTCAATTTCAATTTTTGATACGCCACTCTGGTACAATTTTTCTTTAATGTATTTCCGGATTGCCAAATCTTCATGTAGAAAATTGGCATATTCCTTTTTGGCGTACCATCGTGAACTCCATGTTTCCACGACTCCTAATCGGAATCCAATTGGATGAACTTTTTGACCCATGCGTCTCCTTTATTCCTCTTCCACGTCGAGAACGACCGTGATATGGCTTAATGGTTTTCTAATCCGTCCGGCGCGCCCCATCGCTTTTGGCCGAAATCGGCGAAGATAGGGACCTTTGCCAATGCGTAATTCTTTGACATATAAATTATTAATATCAATGTTTTTATCCTGCTGCTGTGCGTTGGCGATTGCCGATTTAATAATCTTTTCAATGATTCGCGCACTTTTATTCGGTGTAAATGCCAGCGCGTTCAAAGCATCATCCACCGTTTTTTTCTGCACGATATCAATGACCCGTGCAGCTTTCTGCGATGATAATCTTATATATTTTGCGCTTGCTTCAAACATAATTTAAAATCCAAATACTTTTATTTTAGAGCTGTTGTTTTCTCCGTATGATGACCATGCGCACGGAATGTCCGAGTGGGTGAAAATTCACCTAATTTATGTCCCACCATATTTTCTGTGACATAGACCGCAATAAATTTTTTGCCATTATGAACAGCAAACGTATACCCCACCATTCTTGGCGTAATGGTACACCGGCGCGCCCATGTTTTCACGGGTACTTTTTCACCGGAACGATCCAACTTTTCCAGTTTCTTAACTAACTTTTCATCAACATACGGACCTTTTTTAAGAGAACGTCCCATAATTTTTCACCTGATTTAATTAATTCGTTTTACAATCCATTTCGTTGTACGTTTATTGCGTCGTGTCTTTAATCCTTTTGTTTTCCAACCCCACGGGGATGTGGGATGCCGTCCACCAGACGTTTTTCCTTCTCCTCCACCCATTGGATGATCTACCGGATTTTGTGCAACACCGCGAACACTGGGATAAATCCCCATCCAGCGGGACCGTCCTGCTTTTCCAATAGAGATATTAATATGATCCATATTACCCAGTTGACCAATTGTCGCCCGGCAATCTAGATGAATCAAGCGAAGTTCTCCCGAAGGTAGTTTTAATGTCGCATAGTCGTTTTCTTTTGCCACCAGCGAAACAGCCACTCCGGCACCACGAGCAATCTGCCCGCCTTTTCCCGGTCGCAACTCCACATTATGAATGGTGGTACCCGGTGGAATATTGCGTAGCGGGAGACAATTCCCTGGAGCAATATCGACTCCCGATCCTGAGATTACTTTATTATGTAAATGCAATCCTTCCGGTGCCAGGATATATCGTTTCTCACCATCCGCATACGCCAATAAGGCAATGCGAACACCCCTGTTCGGGTCATAATCAATGGCAATAACCTTTGCTGGAATTCCATCTTTATCACGTCGAAAATCAATCACCCGGTACTGTCGTTTATGTCCGCCGCCAATATGTCGGGTGGTAATTGTACCCTGATTATTTCGACCACCTGTTTTGCGATACGGTTTAAGCAAATTGGATGACGGTTCACCCTCACCCGATTTACGAAATACCAGCGTGGTTCGCCATCGAATTCCCGGTGTTGTTGGATTATATCGTTTAATCATAATTATTCCGTTTTATATAAGTTCTATTTTTTCACCTTTTTTAATCGTGACAATTGCTTTTTTATAGGTAGGTTCTTTCCCTACCCGTCCCCGCATCCGGCGTGTTTTCCCTTTCACAATAATAGTGTTTACCTTGAGCACATTTACTTTAAACATCGCTTCCACGGCTTTACGGATTTCAATCTTATTGGCGTGAAGACGGACAACAAAAGTATATTGATTGTTTTTTTCCGACAGACCGAGACTTGCTTCCGTCTGATACGGTTTTACAATTACTTGATTTAATCCTGCTGCCATAATAAATTATCCGTTACCCAATAAAGATTGTTCGACTTTGGTAATTGATGATTTGTCAAAAATAATTTTGTTGGACCGTAATAGATCATAAACACATACGTTATCCACTGTGCAAATTTTCACATCTGATAAATTCCGTACAGACTTCTCAAACTTTTCATCCGCTTTATTCAGTACTACCAAAGAAATTCCTTCCACATTCAACCTCCGTAATAATTCCGCCACTGGTTTGGTTTTAATTTCATTGGTCTCGATTTTATCCAGTACCACAATTCCGCCATCGCGCAACCTTTCCGACAAAACCGTTTTCAAGGCTAATTGCGTCTTTTTTTTGGTAGTATGTTGGGTGTATTTACGCGGTTTCGGCCCGAAAATACTACCACCGCCAACCCATAACGGGGATCGAATAGAACCCACGCGCGCCCGACCAGTGCCTTTCTGTTTCCATGGCTTGATTCCACCGCCGCGGACTTCATCGCGTCGTTTAGTGGAAGCCGTTCCACGCCGCCGATTGGCCAACTGGGCCACCACGACTTCTTGAACTACGGCACTATTGGGTTCAACCGCAAACACTGCGTCTTGCAATTCCAATTCACCAGCTTCTATTCCAGCCATACTATGTAATGAAATCTTTATCATAATAATTTATTTTTTAACTCGTATTCTGATTTTAACCGCTTTTTTAATGGTCACTACTCCAGAACCAAATCCCGGAACCGCACCTTCAACTAAAACCAGGTTTTTTTCCGTATCCACTTTTCGAACAATCAGATTTTGAATGGTAATCTGAGTTGCGCCATATTGTCCTGGCAGGGTTTTGCCTTTGAGAATCCTTGACGGATCCGCACTCGCACCCGTACCCCCCGGTCGGCGATGCATCATGGAACCATGAGTCTTCGGTTGTCCACTCCAATTATGCCGTTTCATACCACCCGCAAATCCGCGTCCTTTGGTAATTCCTGATACATCCACTTTTTCACCTTCTTTGAAGACATCGCACAACACTTTTTGTCCGACTTGATATTCCGCACCTTTTACTACTTTAAATTCTTTGAAATGAGTTAAAATCTCATTTTCCAATCCGGCTTTTTTCAATTTCCCTTTGGTCGGCGAATTTAATTTCGGTTTCACGTTCGGTTTGGTAAAAAGAAAACCCAACTGGACCGCTTCATAGCCTTCCTTTTCGACATTTTTTTTCTGAACGACATATCCCGGTCCAACTTCCAATACTGTAACCGGAACCACTTCACCTTCTGGGGTGAAGATTTGCGTCATTCCTAATTTTCGTCCTAATAAACCGGATAACATAGACTCTATAATTCCTTATTTATAATTTAATTTCCACATGAATCCCCGCCGGTAAATCCAATTGAGTAAGAGCATCCAATGTTTTCTGCGTCGGGTTTAATATATCCAACAATCTCGAATGTGTTTTAATTTCAAATTGTTCCCGCGATTTCTTATCCACGTGCGGGGAGCGTAATACGGTATACCGGCTAATGCGGGTTGGTAAAGGTACTGGTCCGGAAATAGACGCCCCGGTCTGTAATACCGTTGCTACGATTTGTCGAGTTGATTGATCCAATAACCGGTGATCGTATGCCTTTAGCCGAAGTCGTATTCTTTGATTTAATGTTTGCATATAATTTTATAATTCCAATTTTTTTATTTAATAATCTCAGTCACGACACCCGCACCCACGGTATGTCCGCCTTCTCGGATGGCAAACCGTAACCCTTGCTCCATCGCTATTGGGCTGATTAACTCAATGTCCATCACCACGTTATCTCCAGGCATTACCATCTCCCGCCCTTCCGGCAGATTGGCAACCCCCGTCACGTCTGTGGTTCGAAAGTAAAACTGTGGGCGATATCCGGTAAAGAACGGCGTATGACGTCCCCCTTCTTCTTTCGTCAATACGTACACTTCCCCTTTGAACCGCGTATGCGGGGTAATCGAACCGGGTTTGGCTAACACCATTCCACGTTCCACTTCCTCTTTCCCCACTCCACGCAATAACGCTCCGATATTATCTCCCGCTTCCGCCTGATCCAATAGCTTGCGGAACATCTCCACTCCGGTCACTACGCTCTTCTTGGTATCCCGTAAACCGACCATCTCGATTTCATCCCCTACTTTTACCTTCCCCCGTTCCACCCTACCGGTTACCACCGTGCCACGTCCGGTAATACTGAATACGTCTTCCACACTCATCAAGAACGGCTTATCCGTCTCCCGCACCGGGTCCGGTACAAAACTATCTACTGCGGCCACCAAGTCCCAGATGGGTTTGGCGTCTGCTCCACTGGGGTCGGCCAAGGCTTTGGTTGCACTCCCGCGGATTACTGGTACCTTATCTCCGGGGAAATTATATTTGCTTAACAGTTCTCTCGTTTCCAGTTCTACCAAGTCTAATAAATCAGGGTCATCCACTAAATCACATTTGTTCAAGAACACCACTATCGCCGGTACGTTCACCTGACGCGCCAACAAGATATGTTCCCGGGTCTGGGGCATCGGGCCGTCGGCGGCAGAAACTACCAGGATACTTCCATCCATCTGCGCCGCTCCGGTTATCATGTTCTTGATATAATCCGCATGACCAGGACAGTCTACGTGCGCATAATGCCGTTTATCGCTGTTATATTCCACGTGCGCTAAAGCTACCGTCAATATCTTCGTCGCATCCCGACGGAACGTCTTGGCATCCGCTTTGGCTACATCATCGTACCCTTTGGCTTCCGCCAACCCTTTGGTGCTCAACACCTTGGTGATCGCCGCCGTTAACGTCGTCTTCCCGTGATCTATATGTCCGATCGTCCCCACGTTTACGTGTGGTTTCGTTCGCTCAAATTTCGCCTTTGCCATAATTCTCTCCCTTTAAACTTTCTAGAAAATTATTTTCTCTCAGGACTCCCTGATGCCAAAACAACTTGTTCTGCTATATTTTTCGGTACTTCTTCATAATGAGAAAATTCCATTGTATAGTTAGCACGACCCTGTGTTAGCGACCGTACTGCTGTGGCATATCCAAACATATCCGACAAGGGAACCAGCGCTTTAACCGCTTGTGCCGTACCCCGCTTGTCAATACCTTGAATCCGTCCACGCCGGGAACTTAAATTTCCAATCACATCACCCATAAATTCTTCCGGGGTAACTACTTCTACCGACATAATCGGTTCCAAAAGAATCGGGTGACATTTTTTCGCGCCTGCTTGAAATGCCATCGAAGCGGCAATTTTGAACGCCATTTCCGATGAATCCACTTCATGGTACGACCCATCAATCAAGGCAATCCGAATATCCACCACAGGATAACCTGCCAAGACACCGGATTTCATGGCTTCAATCACACCTTTTTCAACAGCAGGAATATATTCCCGGGGAACTACACCTCCGACAATGTCATTCACAAATTCAAATCCAAATCCAGGTTCCATCGGTTCAATACGCAATTCCACATGCCCGTATTGCCCGCGTCCACCGGACTGCCGGATAAATTTACCTTCTTGCTCAATACCTTTTTTAATCGTTTCACGATACGCTACCTGCGGTTTCCCCACATTGGCATCTACGCCAAACTCACGGGTCAACCGATCTACGATAATTTCCAAGTGGAGTTCACCCATTCCGGCAATTAATGTTTGACCTGTTTCTTCATCGGATGATACTCTAAAAGTCGGATCTTCATCTGACAACCGTGCTAATGACTGTCCCAATTTATCCTGGTCTGCTTTGGTCTTCGGTTCAATCGCAATTTGAATAACCGGTTCCGGGAAGGTCATCGCTTCGAGAATAATCGGATGATCTTCATCACACATGGTGTCACCGGTACTGGTATGTTTTAAACCAACCGCCGCCGCAATATCCCCGGTATAGACTTCATCAATATCCTGCCGTTTATTGGCATGCATCTGGAGAAGTCGCCCAATCCGTTCTTTTTTTTGATCGGTTGCATTAAAAACATAGGACCCGGCCTTGAGCACACCGGAATATACCCGGAAATAGGTTAATTTGCCAACAAAAGGATCTGTCATAACTTTAAAAGCTAATGCCGCAAACGGTTCTGAATCTTCCGCACGCCGTGTTTCCCGCTCATCATTCCGCGGATTGACTCCACTAATTAAGGGGACATCTAACGGGGAAGGTAAATAAGCAATCACAGCATCCAATAAAGGTTGTACGCCTTTATTCTTGAAAGAGGAACCCAACATGACTGGAGTAATTTTAGCGGTCAAGGTTGCTTTACGAATCGCAGTTTTCAACTCTTCTTCAGTCACCGGCTGCGCTTCTAAATATTTATGCATAATAGTTTCATCAGTATCGGCTAATTGTTCCACTAATTTATCGTGATATTGTTTGGCTTGATCTTTTAAATCGGCGGGAATATCTACGGTTTCAAATATAGCACCCAGCTCTTCATTTTGCCAAATAATGGCTTTCATGGCAACCAAGTCTACAACGCCCTGAAATTTTTCTTCGGCTCCTATGGGGATTTGAAGAATAACCGCATTGGCTCCCAATCGTTTCTTCATCATCTCCACGCAAAGGAAAAAGTCTGCACCTACACGGTCCATCTTATTAACAAAAGCAATTCGCGGAACATGATATTTATCCGCCTGCCGCCAGACCGTTTCGGATTGTGGTTCCACACCGCCAACCGCGCAAAATAATGCGACGGAACCATCCAACACCCGGATGCTCCGTTCGACTTCCACTGTAAAATCCACATGGCCGGGGGTATCAATAATATTAATTTGATAATCCTTCCACATACACTTGGTGGTGGCGGAAGTAATCGTGATTCCCCGTTCTTTTTCCTGTACCATCCAATCCATTTCGGTGGCGCCGTCATGGACTTCGCCCATCTTATGGATTTTGCCGGTATAAAAGAGAATCCGCTCGGTAGTCGTGGTTTTTCCCGCATCTATGTGCGCCATGATACCGATATTGCGAACTCTACCTAATTCTATTTGTCTAGCCATAATTGATTACCATCTAAAGTGAGCAAAAGCCTTATTGGCTTCCGCCATTTTATGAACATCTTCTTTTTTCTTGATTGCCCCGCCTGTATTTTTATAGGCTTCCATTAATTCTTCAGCTAATTTTTCAGCCATCGGTTTACCTTTTCGTTCGCGGGCATATAATATCAGCCAGCGAAACGCGAGTGCTTGCCGTCGTTCCGGACGAACTTCAATGGGTACCTGATAATTGGCACCGCCAACCCGCCGTGACCGCACTTCTACCAACGGTTTACAATTTTCCACGGCTTGTTTAAAAACCTTGATACCCGGTTCTTTGGCTTTTTCCTCAACAATAGTCAAAGCCTCATAAAAAACCTGTTCCGCGGTGCTTTTTTTGCCGCCGTACATCATGCAATGGATGAATTTCGTTACCACCGGACTGCTATACACATAATCCGGCTTGGTTTCTACTTTTCTTAACACTACTTTTCGTCTTGGCATACTTTTTTACTCTTTCTCTATTTCTATAGACACAATTACGAGTTTCAGCCATCCTCAGACTGAAACTCGTAATTGTATTTAATCTATGCTATTTCTTCGGGCGTTTTGTCCCGTATTTTGATCTACCTTGATTTCGACCTTCCACACCGACGGTATCCAAAGTCCCGCGGATGATGTGGTACCGTACACCCGGCAAATCTTTGACACGGCCTCCGCGAATCATCACGATACTATGTTCCTGCAGGTTATGTCCCACCCCGGGGATATAAGTTGTCACTTCAAATCCATTGGTTAATCGTACCCGCGCTACTTTTCGCAATGCCGAATTCGGTTTTTTAGGAGTTGTAGTATAAACACGCACGCAAACCCCGCGCCGTTGCGGACATTCCGTCAAGGCCGGTGATTTCGATTTATACCTTACTTTTTCTCTTGCCCCACGCACCAGTTGGTTAATCGTAGGCATGACTCGAGACTCCTCTATACATTAATGTATTTTCTGATTAATATTCTTAGACTAAACTAAGGAACCTAACAATTTCTTGCAGGTTGTCTATCGAGGGCGCTACCCCTACCTAAAACACAGGAACGATAATCCTATAATAACTTATGTACACCTGTCAAGCCCTCAACCAAGAGCAGCCAGTCCATCTATAAAAACCATCTTTCCTTCGAACTGTACATTATATTGAATAACCCAAAAAATAGCAAGTAGCATAGGTTATTCTTTCTCACCAGCTTGTTTAAGTATTTGCACGATATCGGAATGGCCTTTCCAGATGGCACTTCGTAACGGTGTTCCGCCGCCTTTATTTTTGACATTAATATCGGCGCCATGAGTTAATAATTGTTTGACAATTTCCGTATATCCATTAAATGCTGCCACACCCAAGGGGGAATTTCCATCATTATTCGCAGCGTTCGGATCCGCGCCTTTATTCAGTAATAATTTTACAGTTTCAGAATTTCCATTTAATACCGCACCCAGTAATGCTGTCCAACCTGAATTGGTTTTCGCATTGACATCCGCGCCATTGGCTAATAAAATTCCCACAATTTTCCGATAACCATTGTTTGCCGCATCTATCAAAGCAGTTGACCCAACGTCATTTTTCTGATTAACCTGTACCCCTTTATTCAACAAAAGTTGGACCATTTTCAAATCTCCTTTTCGGGTGGCCTGAAAAAGGGGTGTAGTCCCATTGGGATAAACACAATTGACGTCCGCACCGATTTCCAATAAGGATTTCACTTTATCATATTCACTTTTCTCGATGGAGGACATTAAAGCCAGCCGATAATCATCGGCTTGGGGTATAACCGAATCATTAATTTTTTTATAGATGACAAGAGTTACGGTGGTATCAGAAAAACGAATTGCTTTTTCGGGACGGTATGCCTGTTCCTGCCAGGTATCGGGTATTGCAAAATCATATCCTCTGATTGGAGGCGAAAAACGTATAAAGTAATCCGGGCGATAATACCGTATAGGCCAATACGGGTCGTTTAAAAAAACATGCCGGCTGACACCGGGGGTGACCAACCCAGCCATATCAATAATGGTTCTATTAGAAAAATAACCCAGAACACCCACTTCATAGGCACCAATAGTTGTGGAAGGAGGAGTATTCTCTCTGAACCAATTCCCCGCTTCAAGATAGAAAGTCGTACGATTCCTATGTTTCCAATCGTGGGTCACAAAAGTCGTATAAACGATTATTTCAGGAATACAGAAAAGTCCAAATAATAGGATTATAACGAAAACTCGGAACGGATTTTTAAGAAAAGAAGTCAGAGATTCTATGCTCATCGCGGCTAAAATACAATAAATTCCAGCGACCGGTGCCATGTGCCAGCAATACCCAACAGGAATTCTAAAATAAATATAAAGCGCCATATGCAAAACACCCCATAGCAGAAGAATGACCAATAATTTGTATTTATTGTTGCCTGATAAAACATCCCTTTTTTCAAAAAAGATTTTAAGCAAACCTCCGAGCACAAGCAAAATAAAAACCCCTATAAAGAATTGTTTAAAATGTAATGGTTCTATAAACCCCACCGGCATGGGATCAAGGACTCGCAGGCTAATCCTCTGCCAGAGTGGCAGATTCTCTAGTAAACCCTGTATGATTTTTGAATACAAGGTATTTGGAAAAAGTGATTTAAATGTGACCCATGAAAATATACCCCACGGAAGCAATAGAAGGATAAATAGTAATAGTTGCTGCCAGGGTATTTTTCGAGTAGTAAAAAGAAAATGAAAAAAAAGAACGCCTGCCAATAACATCGTATCCGGACGGGTGAGCACGGTGAGTGCCAACAAGGCGGTGGTTAGCGTGTATCGTTTTTGAAAATAAAAATAAATTGAGAGAAACGAGAGGCATAAGGCCATGGTTGTTTCCAGACCCAGGCTCCAGAGTGAAATTACACGAACAATAATTAAAAATGGCGCCAGATAAGCCGCTTTGGGGTAGCCATTTTGTTTCAAAAGAAAATAAACAACTATCCCACAACCGGCGAGAAAGAAAAGGCTCAACCAAAGCGCGGTTGATACGATATTAAAACCCAGTAAAGCAAAACAAGCTAACAGGAGAGGATAAAGAACCGACGTGCATCCGTTAATCGTCATTCCCTGATTGAATGTCCAGCCATGACCGGTAGAAATATTTTTGACATATTGAAAAATAATATATTCATCGTCTCCCAGCTTATTTCTCAAAAGAACACCGGTCAGAGTTACAAAAAGAAAAATTAAAATGAAATATAGGATGGTTCGTTTATTTATCTGCATTTTTATCTTTTGTTATATTAGAGATGATTTGAATATTAAATCTTACACTTTTTCTTGTTTTGTAGTAAACAAATCGAGCGGGTCATCCCCAATTTGAATCAGGCGATCATCGAGAACGGCTTTCCCGACTGTGAAATGATAAATGACATGTCCCTGGTCTGGCGGGATAGCAAGATATTTATGCACATCGTCATCGAAGAAAGCGCCGATTCCTGTGGCATTCAATCCAAGCGCTTCGGCTGCCAGATATAATCCCTGACCAATAAATCCTGCTTCGCAATGGACATACCGGTATCCCCGATTCCCGAATATTTGCGCAGCGGATTTCAAATCGGCTATCATGGAAAAAGCGACAATACAATTTGCCGCGATGGATTGTCCAAGACTAAGTCCTGCCGCCCAGGAACGCTGGTCGCCGTCTTTTACTTTTTTTAAAGAATGGGATTCAGGATTGTATTGATAAACCCCCGGTTCGATTCCTTCGACTCGATGGATATAGAGATAGAGCGTAATGAAATCCGCCCCTCTTCCACCAAAAAGATTATTGCGAAAATCAGCACAAAACCCGCGGGTGGCATAGTACATTAGAGAGCCAAAATTTTCCAAAGACATACTTATTTCATTATTAAATTCCAATGCAGAACGGCGGGTTCGAGAAACTATTCGCAAAGGTTTATCCACCGTATCCGATTTAGAAAGCCGGACGATATTTTTTTCTCCCTTCTCCTTACCAAGGAGAGGGGTCGGGGGTGAGGTAATCTCATCGGGTAACCGAGTTGCGATATGCATATTTTCCAAGGCATAATAAGGCACTTCTTCATTGGATAATTGATTAGGTTCACCAGAAGTCTGAGGAACAAGAGAAAGGATGTCATTCACAATTAATTTATTCAATTCCATATTTTCTTTCGGGAGAACCCCCAAAGGAATCATCATCAGGGGCTGTTCATCACTTTCGAGAAGTCCCAATGTTTTTGCAACGGCATTATCGGGAAAATGACCGAGACAAAAACCGGGTAATCCCAAAACTTTTGCCGAAGTTAAAAGGGAACAACTCGCATGACCCAAGTCGTGCAAACAATAACGATACGCCCTGTCTTGATATTTCCAGGACTCCCGCCAAAAAATAGAAGTGAAGACGATTAGGATTGGCGATTCCACCGCCCAAGGCGCATTCCCCAGCAATGCCAAAGGACGGACAAATTCTCCCAGACCCCTTTGTTCCAGAGCATGTTCATTCACGCGATAATGGTACAATCCGTCGGGAATTTCCTGAATCCCTTTAATCGCCAAATGGGTTTCTGTCGGATGCAAATTACCCGAGGAAGGATTCACTCGCAAAGAATATTTAAAATCAGAATCGCGTACCTGTTTCCACGCGCTAATCGCCATGCTGTAATAGAGCAATTGGCTTAGGGTTAAAAGGGTTAATAGAGGTTGACGATACCCGTTAGGAATTTCATTGAGACCTTCCAAAGCTTTTAACGTCCCCTCCTCCGGAAAATCCGGTTTGCGCGGCAAGGGAATTACAGGAACTCTCGAATAAATCCTAAACGGGTTGGGCTGATTATCCCAATCCAGATAATGGCTGTTGAAATTGACAGATTGATAGGTATGTTTGGTCCGTTCGTGATAATAAAACAATCGTTCTGTTTCCTGATTGTAATATTGAATAACCGGCGGGGTGTTTTCATCTCTCTTTTTCTTTTCATCCGAATCTTTTTTAGAAAACCAAGCCATACTCTACCTTGAAAGATAGTCTAGCATGTTTGGGAAAATGTTAAAGGAGTTAAACAGAAGAATGTTACAGGGTATTAGGAAGAAGTCGTAGAATCTGCTTCGCTCCATTACCGATGCATAAAATTTTCTATATAAATTCACTTAATAATCTTTGAATTCTATCCTCATTACTATGTAGACTAGAAAATTGTCGCTCAGCAACGTCTGTAAATCGTGACAAAACCTTTCGATTTATCACTTCTTGGTCTTCAAAAATTGATAAAGATTGAAAAGGTATTTTCATACGTTCATATTGTAAAATTGTAATTGTAACAGTATTACACTTATCATCGTTAGGTATTGCAAAAACAAACAAAGGTCTTTGTGTACCGTTGATCTTGCAATCAACAATGTACTTTTTTTCAGGGTCTTTAATTGGATCACTATAGTTAAACACTCTTTTTTCTTCAGGAACTGTTTTAGTCATATAAATCCGAAAATCTTCCATAAAAGTTGATTTAACACGTTCTCGACTCAGATAACTAACATCAGTTACTCGGAGCAACCCCTGTACAAAACTATATAAGGCATCTCCATACTTATCTTCTTCAATCTTGGAAACTAATTCACCATCATTATCTTCAATACCAAACATATTTAAGGAAGTATCAATAATTTTTCGACGGGTACCCTTTTCAAGGTCAGATTGATCCATATCATAGGTTAAATGCATGTAAGTATGACCCTCATCGGATAATAACCAACCATTAATTCCTTTTTTTAATAAAATGCATAAATGGTCGCCATCTTCCAACATGAATGGAGTAAAAACACGAAATCTATTTTTCCCTTCTTCCATCAACCGGATTTCATCACATACCTTTTTCTTAAAATCTTTTACTATGGTTTGGATATCCATACTTAACTCCTACCTGGATATAAAAAATCCATTTGAGGATTTGGCGGCAATAACAAACCACAATCCTGAAACATGCAACGAACTGCTTCCTCAAATATATTATACCTATTAGTTGTTTCTGCATACCACTCTTCCTTGAACCCCGCCCTTTGATACCGCTCCGTAGCTGTGTGAATATGAAAATCATAAAAAGGTAAATGTCTTTCGATTTTATTGGTATGTTCGTGACTTTTCCCGTTATATCTTCTCAGTAGGAATACTTGATTGGTTTGTTTTGGTAAATACGCTAATATCACAGAAAAATCCAAAGGATTAATTAAACTTTGCCTTAATATAATTCGAAATTGATTTTCCTCCACTCCAATAATATCCAATTCTTTTTCACTATGACCTCTTTTAGGTTTTAAGATTATACGACTCTCAAAATCATCGGGTAAAGGTTTTTGCTCCTCAATTAATCTTTGTATCTCAATATCTGTTAATAGAAGCGGCACAGATTAATTTCCTTCCCAATAATCCTCTACAATATTAATTAATTTTACCTCTAAATCATACAACTCATAAGCCAGTTGGTCAATTTTGGTGGTTGGTAGCATAATTTCAAATAATTAGTTATAGGCGAGGAAAATTAAGATGTCAAGGAAAAAAGAAAACACTACTCTTTACCAAATGAGATCTCTGAAAAAGTGGATTAAAAAACTTATGGTAAAATTCATAAATTTTTATCTCTTGTAGAATCAATGGGTTAGAAAACTTTATACGTTTGCAGAAAGTTAATTTCTATAAAATTTGGTACTTTTTCAGAGGTCTCGAACGTTAAAAACTATAAATATTTAATTTTATTGTAGATAAAACTTTCCACAATCGTGTAAAGTTCTTTAATAGACGGAAAAGTACCAATAGGTGCAAAAATAATCCCAAAATAGTCATTAGGAATCAAGTTTTAAGGATGAAAGGCCAGCTCATAAGGTCTGCCGAGGACCAAAGACCCGAGAACCAAGTTCGTCTTTTCATGGAAAGGGACAATTTAAGGATCCTTGAATTTCCCTTCTGAATCAAATAGCCACCTACCGCAAAAACCTTATAGCGAATGGTTTTTAAAAAGGGCTTGGATGTCCCTCCGAGAAGGGCTTGCCGAAAAAGACTCATCAGATTATACGCCAGCATCACGAAATTTAAGGTAGCCTCGGTGGCCCAAAAGTGATGGGTATTAAACCGGTCTGCCCCAAAGTCATACTTTACTTCTTTGATACGGTTTTCGGCATCGGCCCGATTGCGATACAGGTCATACACCATCTTGGGAGACAAGTCTACATTGGTCACAAAACAACTGTAGCGATACTTCTGGTAGAGGGTTTCGTCCGAAAACAAACGTAATTGTTTTCCCACCGCCTTGGGACGCTTTTCGATTTCCTGCCGAACCATAATCAGACGTCGGGGAGCCTTCCAGGAATCGGCTTGATAGAAGGTCTCGGCAATCTCCAATCCCTCGTCCAGTTTTAACCATCCCTTCTGCCGGAGGACCACCGCTTGAAGAGGAGGATAAAACTTGGCCGCCAGGATATAGGACGTCGGACGATGGGTTTCCAGATACTCCATGATTCTATCGCTGTAGAATCCACTATCCGCTCGAATCAACCCTACACTTTTCCCCTGAAGCTTGTTTAGGGTATCTTCCAAAAAACCTAAAAAATTATTGGTCGTGTGGCTGTCTCCGGACCGCAGCCAAAAATTAGCCACCATCCGACAATCGGGAATAAATGCCATCAACGGATGATGCGATTTTCTCCCCCGTTTCTTAGGATTATAGCCCTTCTTGCTCCCTTGCTGTTCCCCATAACGAGTCAGGACCGTGGAATCAAAATCCAAGGTATAGTTGTCAAAATGTATATTCCGAAAAAACCATTGATATAAATGCGTGAAAACCCGTTGATTGGTGGCTTGCGTAAATTTATTGAAATAGCGTGCAAAGGCTTTATTCCCCGCCATCCGTTTCCAATCGAAGATCTCCTTGACCACTTCATCCTGTCGCGTCACTTCCAAATGCTCAAAACAATTCGCCCCACACCATACCCCGACCCAAAAGTTCTGGATCAATTGACTGGGACGGTACCCTCGATTAGATCCTTGTTGGGGGAGTGGCGCTTCTTTCAGGGTCTCCTCCATCTGGATTTGCTCCAGCATCTTCCTCAGGATACTCATCCCACCCCAGGGGGTTATTTCTTTGTCTGTATATTCTATTTTTAGATTCTTCATAATGTCCTTTATTCTTACACACCTTGACCCGTTTTTTAACCCCCCTTTGCCCAGGTCTATAGCACTCTATCTATTTAGGTTACCTATCTGTTTCTCTAATGACCGCCATTAGAAACTATTGCCCCTATTGACGAATTTGGGATAATAATTATACAAATGTATAATTGTTCCAAATGATTGATTTTATTGAGGATAAAAAACCTTCTCCGTTTGGAGAAAGTTTTCCCGCATTCCCTTGAAATGCCAGCCAAAAATCAACCTTGTTCGCTCTTGCAAGCGGAATTGAAAATAACAATTCCGCTTAAAACCCGTTAAAAGACAAATATCTGGTTCCGGATTTACTTCGCATCCGGTTGGGGGATTTCACTTGACAAGAGGTTGGGATTGGTCTATTATACCTAACGTAATATAGGATAATATGGAAAAAGGAGGAAAGTATGCAAATACGGTATTTGGAAGCGTTCGGGGTATTGCCTGAAATCATTGATTTATGGGAAAAGGGGTATGGGAGTGAGTTATTGCCAATTCAGGAGAGGGCGGTGAAAGAGTACGGGGTCTTGGACGGGAAAAGTTTGGTGGTGTTGGGGGCGACTTCATCGGGGAAGACATTTATCGCGGAGATGGCGAGCGCGAAACGGGCGTGCGCCAGGGAGAAGGTGATTTACGCGGTGTCGTTAAAATCGTTGGCGGAGGAAAAGTTCCGGCAGTTTCGGAAGATGTACGGGGATTTCGGGATACGGGTGGCGGTTTCTCACCGGGACCGCAGAGAATTCGATTATGCCATTGAGCAAGGACATTTTGAAATCGCCATTGTGGTGTATGAAAAACTGCACGGGTTACTCATCCGCAATCCCGATTTATTGCGGGAGACGCGGTTGGTGGTGATTGATGAATTGCAAATGCTGGGCGATGAAGACCGGGGTGCGGATTTGGAATTATTGTTGACCATGATGATAGAGGCGACCCGCCAGTCGCCCCTACAAATCATTGGATTATCTGCCGTGCTGAATAACCCGGAAGAAATCGCGCGATGGTTGAAGGCGCAATTGCTGGTGCATTATGCCAGACCGGTGGAATTGCGCAAAGGGGTATTGTGCGATGGAGTGTATCAATACCGGGAACATAATACGGGGACGGTGGGGCAGGAATTTTTTCTCCATCGCTCTTCACCCCTCTCCTTATCAAGGAGAGGGGGCGGGGGTGAGGTAGACCCGTATCATTCTGAATTGATTTTAGAAACCGTGCGGTTTTTAGCAGAAGAAAAAAACGAATCGAGCATTGTCTTTGTCCCAACCAAGGCGTTGGCACGGCAATGGGCGGAGAAATTGTCCGAGAAATCCAAATTGGCACCCGCGAAATCCGTGATGGAATCGTTACGGGAGTATGAGGAGAGCGCGGCGAGGGAAGTGTTATTGAAAACGTTAGATCGCGGGATGGGATATCACAACGCGGATTTGCCGATGGAGATACGAGAAGTAATAGAGAGAGGATTTCAAAGCGGAGAAATCAAAATATTATTCGCCACCAGCACGTTGGGACAGGGGTTAAATTTCGCAGCACAGAATACCGTCATCGTGCCGGAAATTTATAAATATTCGGTGAAGAGCGGAGGGTTATTGACGTATGCGATTCCGCCGTCCCAGTTGGAAAATCAAGGGGGGAGAGCAGGACGATATGGATATTCGGCGGAATTCGGGCGGATGATTTTAATCGCGGAATCGGAACATGAAAAGACCATGTTGTGGGCGCAGTATATCAACGGACGATCCCCCGAAAATAACGGGAAGGGACTGGCGCAACATTTCGAGTTGTTGCACCCGGCATTGGCGGGGACGAGTTGGGAAACGCAGGTTTTGCGATTGGTATCATCGGGATGGTGTAAGACAGAAATGGAAATTAACCAATTTTTCGAGAAGACATTGAGTGCACCGTTGTTCCCATTGCAGGCGGTGGCGACAGGGAAAACTTTAGCGGATAAAATCAAACAGAATCTGGAAACGTTAGAGAATGCGGATTTTCTTTCGCAATCACCGGAGGGGAATTTGACGGTAACGGAATGGGGTCAGATTTGCGCATCGAGCGGGGTGCGGATTCAGACAATGGAGTGGATTAAAAAATGGATTTCATATTTTGACGGGAGTTCGATCGAGCTGTTGGAGTTGCTCTTGATGCTGGCGTTCACGGAGGACGCGATGCGATTTCGGATTCCCATCCGGGAGGGGGAAGTGCGGTCGAATTATTACCGGTCACAATTATTGAAAAGGGTTCATGACAGAAATATGGATTCACGAAAATTAATAGAGCCGTTGTTGAAAGAGTCGGTGCCCTTGCCCAAGGAAAAGACGGGGGCGATTAAGAAAACCTTGGTGTTGCAGGATTGGATCACGGAAATGGAGACGGTGGACTTGGAGCGAAAATATAATTTGCACGCGGGAATGATCCGGTTATTGGC
Organism: uncultured bacterium; assembly: GCA_963768165.1. GTDB lineage: Bacteria > UBP4 > UBA4092 > UBA4092 > UBA4092 > CAVYHJ01. Next base: position 102,459 of record CAVYHJ010000028.1, read on the forward strand.
AGGAGATATGGTATGGCTGCTGCGGGTATTTATGACGTGTGTCTCCAACAAGGGATGGACAGAAGAGCAGGTAAAAAATCTGGAACTATTAGCAGAAAAATTAAATTATGGTGTGACGGAATCGGGGTTGGTGTTCGCTCGATTACCGATTTGTGGATTGGGTAGGAATCATATCCACGCTTTAGTCCGCGCGGGATTTGAGAAACCGGAGGTGTTGAAAGAGATGCCTTTGCTGGAATTGTCAAGAATCATCCCTGAAACATTGGCGGAAAAGATATTAAGCCAACTAAATGAGAATATGCCCGAAATACAAATACCAAAGCCCATAATTCAGGATTACACACGAGACCGGATTTGTTTGACGGGGAAAGCGGTGAAACGGCGCACAGTGGTGGTCATGAATGGAAAAGAATTGGAATTAATCAATAGTTCGTATCTGGTGTTATTGAAATTAGCACGGGCACTCCAAAACCAACGTAATGAAATTCCCCAATCCGGCTGGATTCACCGGGATGAGTTGGATTCATCCGACCAATGGCGGAATATTTCACGGTTACGGTGCGCGCTGATGCCGTTCTTAATTGACGTGAAAGAACCGGTTATTGATAATGACAATATGGGGTATTACCGTCTGCGATTGCATCCCGAAAATCTGGTCATTGAGGAAGAGAATCATCAACAGCATTGGAATCATGAGTTTCATCCATTGATTCATGAAAAGGTAAAATCCAATATTCCAACCAGTTGACGAAAAATGCGGAGTTTCTTTATAGTAATATCCTCAATGTGATGTAAACTATCCCAGACTATTTCAGGTATACGTTTATGTATCCATCAGGAGTGTTACGATAAATGAAGAGAAATATGTATAAAGTAAGCCTATTGGCCATTTTGGTTCTGTCCATGGCTGTTAGCGTGCACGCCTATCTGAATGGGCGGATTATAGATGCCTACCAGACACCTTTTCTTTATGTGTATGGATCCATAAGTCCGAACCCGTTTGAAAATGAAGTACTTCAAAAGACTACACAAGATGTGGTGGATAAATGGAAAGTTTTGCGAGGAGAAGTGGTGCCCATTAAAAAGGATGTGGACGTAACCGATGAGGACATTCAAAAATATAATTTGCTCCTTTATGGAAACGAACATTCAAATAAAATTCTCCAGCGGATTGGCAAAGATTTACCCATTCGAATCACCGATGAAGCGATTATTGTCGGAGAGCGGAAATACATCTCCTGGGATGAAGGCGCTATTTTTATCGCGCCCAACCCGCTTAGTCCCAATAGATATGTGGTCGTGTACGGAGCGTTAAGTTATCACGGTTTCCCGCATATTAACGCGGTAAAAGCGGATTTTACTGATTTTGTAATTTTCAATTCCAATACCAAAGCCGTTAAATTCGAGCGTCCATCACCACCTTTGGAAGAGGGATTTTTCGACAAAACCGATCCGATGCATTGGAAGGTAATTCCCTTGCCGAAACCACCAGCAAGAATTAATGTGGAGACATCCTATGAACCCATTAGAAAATCGTTAGTGTTTCCACCCGCCAAAAAAGTCACACTGGAAAAATCGCGCATTTTCTTTGATATTGGGAAAACGACACTCAAATCCTCTGATAAAGAGGATTTGTCGAAAATTGCCAAGACATTGCATGATGGCGGGTATCCCGCTATTTTGATTACCGGGTACATTGATTCCACCGATTCACTAGAGTCCAATAAAAAGCTGGCGTTACAACGCGCGAACGCTGTCAAAACCTATCTTGCCAACCAAAAAGTTCCTGAAAGTACCATGACGGTTCGCAGTTCCGGGAATGAAAAACCGCCGGCCTCAACCAAGACTCAAAAACAGAATCGTTTCGTAGAGATCAAACTGGTTCATCCTAACTAGAAACCATCTTATCGCACATTGTTTGCGTTATGTTTTTCGAACTTGTCCTTTCCCCGATTGGATAACTCTGATAAAATAACACCATTCCGTAAATTCATGCGCCCGTAGCTCAATTGGATAGAGCGTTAGCCTCCGGAGCTAAAGGTTGTGCGTTCAATTCGCGCCGGGCGCACCAATATTATTCCATCCAGCCAACCAGCATCATGATATCTATTATTCCCGCATTGATGTACAATCAAACAAGGGTGGATTTGAAAATCGTATTTAAATCCATCGTTTTATTTTAAGGAGATTGAATGATAGAAAAAGGAAATAATTTTCATGATATTCTTTTTCAACGGCACCGCGGAAATCCAATTTTAACTCCGCGTGATTGGCCTTATCCAATTAATAGCGTAATGAATGCAGGGGCTACATTACTTTCCGATGGAACCACACTTTTGCTTTGTCGTGTGGAGGACCGAAGCGGCCGATCTCATTTATGCGCCGCGCGTTCAACCAATGGTATAGATAACTGGCAGATTGATTCGAAACCCACTCTCTTGCCGGATCCAAATAACTATCCGGAAGAAATCTGGGGGATCGAAGACCCACGAATTACTTTTGTACCGGAACTTAAAAAATATGCGATTGCTTATACTTCCTACTCAAGAGGGGGACCGGGCGTTTCTCTGGCAATGACGGAGGATTTCAAGAGTTTTGAGCGGATTGGTGTCATAATGACACCGGAAGATAAAGATGCGGCATTGTTACCCAGACGATTTGGTGATTACTGGGCATTGATCCATCGGCCAATGACAGGTCTTGGTGCCCATATATGGATATCCTATTCTCCCGATTTGCGTCACTGGGGAAGTCATAAATTAATGCTGGAAGCCCGCCGGGGTGCATGGTGGGATGCCAATAAAATCGGTCTTTCTCCGCCGCTCATTGAAACACCCAAAGGTTGGTTAATGCTTTATCACGGAGTCCGTCAGACGGCGGGTGGATGTCTCTACCGGCTGGGGCTTGCTCTTTTTGATTTAGAAAAACCGGAACATTGTCTTCACCGTGGTGATAAATGGATTTTTGGTCCGGAAGAGAATTATGAACGATTTGGGGATGTCGGAAATGTGGTTTTTCCCTGCGGATACACAATACTCTCTGACGGGGACACGATTCATCTTTATTACGGCTGTGCCGATTCCTGCATCGGATTGGCTTCCGGCAGTATTAAATCAATTTTGAAATGGTTGGAAACCCCCGGGAATTGTGATAAAGATAAAAATCAGTATTAGCTTTGAGATTCCACGCTTTTTTATATAGACTGTTGGTTCTCTAGTGATTCTTTTTGTATATCCGCCGGAAGTTGTTTTATTTCAGTTTCCGCTCTAATCTGATACATTTCATGTAACGCCAAAAGGAAGCTGATAGTGGATTCAGACCCAAAATTTTGGCTGACTTCCGTGGCTTCCAATCCATCAGCACATCCTCCTGAACGAAAATCACAGAGCGGCAAGTTTAAATCATTATTGCCTAAAAACCATTCGTAGGCACTTTGCATCTTATTCAGATAATCTAAATCCCCTGTAACACGATAAGCCCATCCATAACATTCTACCAAGTCAGCGGCATCAATCGGCTGTTGAGCAAAACGTGGAATGGTTTCACCCTTGCGATACCATCCTTGATTACCGACCAGAGAGAAATGATCTTCTTTCCAATAAAGTTTCGTCAGGAAATCGAGAGATTCCAATCCAATATTAATCAAGTCTTTTCGTTCCAACGCTTTCCCTGCCATCAGCATAGCTTGCGGTAATTTGGCATTCGCATAAGAAATAACATTTTCAAACCAACGCCAATCCGGAGTGACAGAATTTTTATACCATTGCGACATTTTCACTGCCAGGGTTTCCAATTGTCGGCGAATCCCGGTGGCACCGGCATAATGTTCCAGATAATAATACAATCCCAACATACTATACGCTACAGCTCGCGGAGAAGGGAGGTTTTCCAGAGCCGGCAAGGCATGTTCAAAAAGTTGGCGGGAAAGCCGTCGAATCTGCTCTTGAGGGGCACGAGAAACGGCATAACCTAATGCCCAAACACTGCGCCCCAAGGAATCATCACTGCCTTCCTTATCCAACCATTTTCGGTCATAATCCATAAAATTATGGAATCGCCCATCGGGAAGCTGCGCATAGTCGAGGAAAGAAAGATAGTTATGTGCCAAAGGGAGAACTTCATTGACACGAGAAACCTCAAAGTTTTTAAGAATTAACAGAAAGGCACGCGCGTTATCATCCGTGGTATAGCCATCCTTGCGCCGAGGCGTAAAGGAAGTTGCATGTTGAAAAATCCCTGTATCATCTGTCAGCAATTGTAAATGACCCAAATTGATTTGAAGCAATGTAATCGGTGAGGTAACTATATTTTGAAGTGGTATATTTACAGTTTGCGCAGGATCATTATAAATTTCTTGAAAGAGTTCCAGATAACGGCGCGCTACCTGCCGCCAGGTGGTATCCCGGGCAAATAAGTAGGCACGTTTCCTACATTGCTGATAAAAAAGGTCATCAACCAAGTATCTTCGAATTTGTTGAGTTAACGCCTTGGAATCCTGAAAATCAAATAACAATCCCCGCTCTTCCGCCAAGACTTCCTCGGCATACCAATAAGGAGTGCTGATTATCGCCTTCCCACTGCCTAATGCAAATGCCAGTGTGCCGCTAACGGCTTGTTCACGCGTCAAATAGGGACTTAGATAAATATCCGCCGCTGAAAGGAAATTATAAAGTTCTTCGCTCTTGAGATAACGGTTATAAAACAGCACGTGTTTTTCCAAACCCAGTTTTTTGGTAAGCAATTCCAAACTGGCACGGTATTGTTCCCCCGATTGGCGTTTCACGTCTGGATGGGTCGCCCCAAGAACTACAAAAGTTATAGCTGGAAATTCTTTAATCAAAGGTGGAAGAGCTTTCAAAACAACTTCAACCCCCTTATTGGGACTTAACAGGCCAAAGGTCAGCAAAACTTTTCTTCCTTCCAAGGCAAACTGATCTTTGTAAAAACTTGGATCCACGAAAGGCAAATCCGGGACGCCGTGAGGGATAATTCGTATTTTTGATGAAGGTACTTTATAAACCTCTTCCAGAATACGTTTGGAACGATTCGTCATGACAATCAGTACAAAAGACCGTTCAATAAGTTTATTGGCTACACGCCGTTGATTGAGAGTGGGTTCTTCTAAAACCGTGTGAAGAACCGCCACCACGGGTTTCCTCAATTCTTCCAAGAGTGAAAGCAAATAGCTGCCGTCTTGTCCGCCGAAAATGCCAAATTCATGTTGAATGCAGACCAAGGCTGTATTACTCATATTGATATAATCTGCCACACTGCGATAATCTTCTTCCTTATCGTCATTGAGTTCGAAAGCGACCTTGGAATCGTAGGTGAAATGTTCTTGAGGACGATTTGCCGCAAAGATTTGACATTGGATATTGGGTGATTCCTCGCGGATGGCGCCCACCAGATCTGAGCAGAAGGTCGCTATCCCGCACTGGCGGGGAACCCAGGTACTCACAAATGCCAATTTGACAATTTCATCCGTGACTCTGAATTTCTTAAGTGAAGTTTTTCCCGCGTGATTTTCTGACATTCGTTTACCTATACTAATAGTATCATAAGAAAAAACAAAATACTTGTGATATATTGATTGAAATAGAAATTATGAAAAAATGTCCGCTATTTATTTCATACGCAGTTTTCTTGATTTTTCTTATCGGATGTGCGACAGCACCGAAACCTACATCGGGGAATTTTAAAGAGCATGTTTTTGCGGCCTCGTTTAATAAAACGTATGAATCCCTGATCAAATCTCTACAGGATGCAAAGTTCCAATTTCAAATTCAGAATCCGGAATCAGGAATCATTGAGACAGAATGGAAACCGGAATCCAGTTTTTTAGCCGGGCTATTTATCGGGAAACTTCAATCGAAAATCAAGACGACGATTACCCAGCTGGATGAGACACATACGAAGGTGACAATAGCGATTCTCGTCGAAAAGCAGACTGGACCGGGAACATGGGAACCCGCAGATTTGGTTCGGGAAAAGGATTATACAGAATTTTTCAACGGGGTACAGGAAAACCTAAATAGCCTAAAATAATTTCCCAAACTAATCTTTCGCAGGAACGTAAACCCGCAAGTCTTTTAAATCAATTCCCACCGTAACATCAAGTGCTTCAAACATATTACTCGCAGCGGCATCATTGGCCGTCAAGGTAGGTAATCCCCAGTTATCTTCCATCGTGCGTAAAAGGCTGTAATGTGTGTAGGCTGTACCGGCTTGATAACCAGGTTTCGCCAGAGCCGAGACGACTACACAATAAACTTGATTGGGGGATATATCATTTGCATTTTCATCAAAAGTAATAAATATCGCTCTGTCGGTATAATATTTGGATTGCAACATATCCTGAAAAAACGAAGTGCTTTGCAGCCACGCATTATAGGAAGCCACACTGGTATTGTGCCCATCGTCTATCAAATTGGGTGTGACGGCAACAAAGGAAGGTGGGTTTGCTCCGGTCAATTCGGAATACGTGGAAGGAACTCCTCCTTGAAACGCTACAATGTTATTCGTTCTGTTCGTTGTGGAATTCACATCCAAAAAATTGATAAAGAAATCATGTTTCGTGGCATACAACGAAGTCTGCGTACAAGGTCCCGGATAATCTTCTTCATATTCCTTCCAGGAAACACTCCCTGACTCCAACCGATCTACCAGATTTTGATTGGGAATATACAGGCAGGTACTGTTATCCTTGGTTACAAAAGTAGACCCTCCGGCAAAAGCAACATAATTAGGTTGGGAAGGATGAGCTAATGCCTGATAATTGGTATAGGAACCATAGGTGGTTGCGAGGGTATACAGATAGGGTTGAGCGAGTGCCGTGGCATAATCCGTGTTTTCACCCCAAATCACCATGATGTGATTAAGTACGGGTGTCGCTTGAGAAATCGCACACGCTAAAACAATAATTACTAGGAGAAGTAATTTTTTTATTTAATTATTCCGCCTCTTTAGTATTTAAAAATGGTAGAGAATTATACCTTAACTGAAGAATAATAAATAGAATTGTCTTTGCTGTAAAGCAGACCCTCTCGGTCATATACTCATATTAATATTTTACAACTCGCTCTGTCCGTTTTAATTTCACAACTTTTCCGGTCTTGGAAGATTCTTGTGCTGCGTTAATGGTTCGCATGTTATAGAGGGCATCGTCTGCGGGGAATCTTGGCAGTTTATTTTCCAAAATGCATTCATCAAAATGTTCCACCATCAAGGTGTATTGATTTATGGCGGGGATGGTAATGGTTTTAACTTTGTCTTCCTGATAGATTTCAATAATCCCATTATTTAATTTGGGAATGAAGGCACGCAAGAGACTGATTTTCCCTTTTGAGCCGACAACATCATACTGGTTCTGGAACTGCGTTTCAAAACTACAACTCAATAACGCGGTTTGCCCTTGCGGAAATTCCAATAAAATGTTATCCGTCATATCAATCTTCCATTTGGAATCCCAACGGACTTTGGCATATACCGATACCGGTTCACAACCCAGAATCAGGCGTGCCGCGCTAATTGTATAACAACCGACATCCATCAAGGCGCCGCCGCCCCATTCGGGAAAAGAGCGGTAATCTTCTTTCCCGCCGGAATATTGAAAAGTAAACGCGGCATGAAATGTCCGAATGTCTCCGATGGTATCCTTTTCTATCAACTCCAATACTTTCGTATGTTGCGGATGAAACCGATACATGAACGCTTCCATGAGATGAACATCGTATTTATCCGTTTCGCGTATCATTTTCTTGACTTCTTTGATATCCAGCGCCAACGGTTTTTCGCATAAAATATGTTTCCCGACTTTCGCGGCTTTGCAGGTCCATTCGCAATGCAGATGGTTGGGTAAAGGGTTATAAATCGCGTCAATGTCCGGGTCATCCAACAGAGATTGATAATCGGAATAAACTTTTTGAAAGTGAAACTTTTCTTTCCACTCTTTGGCTTTCTGGAAATTCCGGCTGGCGATTCCATATAATGTTGCGTTAGACGCTTCGGTAATCGCGGGAATTAGTGCTCGCTCCGCAATCCGCGCGCAACCCAAAATTCCCCATCGTATTTTTCGTTTCATCGTTTCTTTCCTCCTACTTTTAATTGTTTGAGACCTTTGTAAAAGTTAGAACAATAATAACATCTGTCATCTCTGAAAGCGCGTAGTTTGTCATTCTGAGGAGCGAAGCGACGAAGAATCCCTGCCTAAAGTCGTTTTACATCAAGTAGAACATAGAGATTCTTCGCTCCGTAAAAAGCACTCCGCTCAGAATGACAATAATTAAGTATCTTTTTTGAAATTACCACGCATATCTTACCGTATACGTTATCACGGTTTCCCCGTCTTTGGGGACAGGGACATTGAATTCTATGGTCTTGGAATCCTTCTTGGTAAAATCCTGCGACTTTTGTGTAATCTCCCAATCCGACCAGCGGTAGAGATGTTCGGGAACACGCACGGTCACATCCTGATTTTTGTGATTCCGCAACCGGATTTCAAAAGACTCGTCATAGATACGATTGGAGGCAACCATTTTGAAAGAGGTTTGTTTGCGTTCCCCGACCACATCAAAGGCATTCCCGGTATATATTCTGACCGTTTCATCTTTGGGGGTATGCTCGATCTGGTCTTCGCCGACAAATTCTTGCGACCCGTCTTCATCTTTTTTATAGACCCGGATTTTCCCGGCAGGCAACGGCATCCCCAGATTATTTTTTTCTGAATTCTTGAATTCCACCATCACATTCACTTTTTTATTACTCTGTGTCCCGTATTCCGGTGCTGTGCGGTTATATTGATTATACTCCCACCAATTCCCTTGTAACTGTGCGCCGTCATACATATAAATTTTCTGAAAGGGTACATTTTCCCCATGATTCAATTCAATCTGTTTGGTTTGATTATCCAATATGGTGGCGGGTCTCTGTAAGGTATACAAATGATAATCAGCAAATCTCTTTTCCTGGAATTGGGGTTGAATCGCTTCAGCAGACCTACTTGCTCCCAAGGCATAATTTGCTAGATATATTGGTTGTGGAGGATTTACCAGATGCACATCCCCTGCCATGAGTTTGAGTTTGGCATTGGCATACGCAACGCCGCTGCGGTTATCCAAGGTGACCCACCCAGTGAGGTCGAGAGTTTTATCGTCTTTATCGGTCACTATTACATAATCCGCATTCCAATTGATTCCGTTGGTAATATAGGATAATTCAGTTTGATGTTGTCCTTCTTTTTTTGCGGATACCGTCCAATCTAACGTCGGTTTGAGAATCAGCCCTTCGCTTAATTTCGGCAGAATAAAAGTCCCGGAAGGATTGATATAAATTTTGTCGTTAATTTTGACTACTGTCCCGCCGGAACTGTAATACGGATTATTGTATCCATAATTTTGCCATTGATTTCTGGGGACTCTCGTCTGTCCGGTAGAGAGCAATGTCCCGTCCACGATTTCTCTTTTCCCATCGGTCACTTGTTCCAATTGGACGTCTTTGCCGATGTATTTTTCTAATAATTTATTCGTATTGACCAAATCATAGTCATAATTTTGTTCAATGACATAGGTGCCCAAGGGGTCGGTCAAGGATTTGAAATGCACCGAAGTCGGGTCAATTTGTGCCGCGACATCCTGTAACATTAATTCATTGATACCGTTTTTTAAATCCATCACCCGTTCTTCCTTGACCAGGGCAAAGTCCTGATTATAGACCGTAAGTTCGACATTTTTCCTTTCCCCAATCTCCGTTCCCGCAAAACCGGGAGAGAACAAACTTAACCCTAAAATCCCCAAACTGATAATAAACGTTTTTCTCGACATAACCTTTCTCCTTTTCTTTTTAGTTTTTAGTATATGTTTATATAAAGGATAACAATTCATAACCCGGATTTATTCATTTTCCAACGATAGTATACCCCTCTTTGCCCATCTTCGCTATCCTATCTTCCACCATTTCATGCAAATCATAAGCGGGGGAGGACTGGAATTGAAAATAGCAATTCCAGTCCCACAAGCAATGAAAAAGACAGGGGGACTAATGACGGGGAAAGTGTCGCCAGTGGCGACACTTTTTAGAGTATTGATTTGATTGGAGATATCAGAGTCGTCCGGTGCGACACTGATCAGAGGTGGCATGGACACCTTTGAAAAAGAGAATTTACTCAATCACCAGTGGGAGAGCAGGGTCGTATTTGCCGATATCGAACCCAACGGTATTCTTTTTTTTGAGGACAAATTTGGCGGGGATAAGGATTTTTTTACCATCCACTACCTGATACGCACCCGGTTTTTGTTCAGTGGAGGTTCCCATTTTGGTTTCAATTACCAAGTCACCATTCGGGGATAGTTTCACTTTGTCCGCGCCTACAATGGCAAACTGAATGGGTTTGATATCGGCTTTGGGAACGATGTGAACGCTCGTTTCTAACATACTGTTGGTTCCACTATAGATGACATCCACCCCGGGATATAAGTTGTGGTATTTAATTTCACTATAGGTGGAAATATTTTGTTTCCATTTGGAGGGGTCGTTGCCTCGGAAGACATTGACTTTTCCAGGGAGAGGCTTGGTACCGATTAATTGAACGGTGGAAGCGGTATTCAAAAATTGTCTACGCAGAACCAAACGCTCTTCCATGACGGCGGTGGTGGATTTATCCGCACCCGGTAGAGGTGACGGTTTGCCTTTCCTTTCGACCGGGCTATCGCGTTTGACGAATTCCGTAACGACTTCTTTATCCGTGAAGAACATGGTTCCTCCCGCACCCTCGATATAGAATCTCACCGTAGTATCTTTTTGGCCGTGATTTTCCACGAAGGATATCGGCATTCTTCTATAGGCTTGCGCTACTTTCGCGCGAACTTCCGGGGATATGTTGGGTTGCGCGGGCGCTTTGGCAGTATCCTGTGCAAAACCCAGAGAGCAAAGGAAAACTATCGAAACGCAATTTTGCAATACAAACATCTTTTTCATACGAAGCTTTGGCATAAGTATATTTTCCAAATCTGTCATTCTGAGCGCAGCGAAAAATCCCAGTCTGTAGAGACGTAACATGTTACGTCTCTACCATAAAATATAGGTAGAACATAGAGATTCTTCGCTGCGCTCAGAATGACAAAGCATTTTTTAGGATCTGTAACTGGCGTTAATTTTGACATAATCCAACGAGAAGTCACAAGTCCAGATGGTGGAACTGGATTTCCCCTGATGGAGATTAATTTCAATCAAGATTTCGGGATGGGATAAAATCTCTTTGGCTTTGGATTCGTCATATCCCGAACCTATTCCATTTTTTACCAAAACCACCTTTTTATACGATTTGTCATTTTCTTTTTTTCCACCCAAAACGATAGTGATTTTATCGGGATGGATGGGAATTCCCGAATAGCCCACAGCGCAAAGGATTCTTCCCCAATTGGCGTCCCTTCCAAAGACAGCGGTTTTAACCAATGGTGAATTTGCGACTGCCAAGGCGATTTGCCTTGAGGCATCGGTTGATTTCCCCTGATTTACCATAACCTCTATTAATTTGGTGGCGCCTTCCCCATCTTTGGCAATGAGTTTGGCTAATTTTAAACAGACCGCCTGCACTGCTTCTTTGAAAACAGCAATATCTTTTATTGAGGACGGGGTCACGGTTTTATTTCCCGCAAGGCCATTAGCGAGTAATAGAACGGTGTCATTGGTACTGCAATCGTTATCCACCGTGACACAATTAAAACTATTTTCAACAGTGTGCGCCAACACGGATTGTAAAACCTTTTGGGACACTGCCGCATCGGTCGTTAAAAAACATAACATGGTCGCGTGCAATCCTGATGGAGTCATATTGGGGGCAATCATTCCCGCGCCTTTGGTGATACCGCCCAACCGGCATGTTTTTCCGCCGAGAGTAAATTCGACAGCAACTTCTTTGGGAATCCGGTCGGTGGTCATAATCGCCTGCGCAGCGTTTGCTCCACCGTCAACTGTAAGTTCTTTGGCAGCGAGATGAATCCCATTCATTATTTTTTGCATAGGCAACCGCTGGCCGATAACTCCTGTAGAACCAACGTAGACAAGTTTCGGATTGATATGCAAAACCTTACCGACTTCTACGGCAGTTCGTTGGGCATCAGTCATACCGGCTTTCCCGGTACAGGCATTGGCATTTCCGCTATTAACGATAAACGCCTGACCTTTGCCGGATTTAATATGTAGCAAATCGAGCAATACCGGTGCGGCTTTGACTTGATTGGTAGTAAAGGTTCCGGCAATGACTCCCGGAATCTCCGAGACAATCAGCGTCATATCTTTTCGTGTCTTTTTAATTCCCGCGTTAACCCCGGCGGCTTTAAATCCTTGGGATGCGGTTACTCCTCCAGAAATCCATTTCATAGAAAACTCCTTTATTGGTTACAGAAAAGAAAATACACTTATACCCTGAGATTTTATCGTAAAGAGAAAGAAAACGAAAGTTACTCTTTAACGCAGGTCAGAATCCGCTTCATATTTCCATAGATCGATGGCTAATATAGAAAGACTAAAATGGGTGGTCAACGGACTGCCTAATCCCGTAACATAATCATACTTGGTTGTCGCTGTAGTATAAAATCCAGGGGTCCCATTGCTTCCAGTGGTAATGTCACGAAACGTTGTAGCATAGGCTATCGAATTAGCTGCCACTGTATAAAAATTGGAGTTTATAGCGGTAGTGTCCAGGGCATGAATGGCGGCCCATTGCGGTGCACCGGCACTAGTTCCACCAACCCCATACCAACCCGGTGAAGCTAAACCCAAATAAACAGTAAAAGCGGTGTTGTCTGGATCCGCATTATACGAGACATCCGGAACCCCACGAAATCCAAGAGATGAAGGAATACCGTACGCGGATTGATAACTCGGTTCCGGTTCATACTGGCTTAATCCCCCGCCACTACCGGTCCAAGCGGTTTCCGAAACAAATGAACCTCCACCATTTAGAGTCACTGAAGTTCCTCCGACGGCGGTAACATTGACGGAAACTGCCGGCCAACTGACTCCGGTACCGTTGTCTCCGGAAGACGCAAAAAAAGCGGCATTATAAGAACTGGTAAAGAGACTATCAAAAGCACTTTCACCCAGAAATTCCGGAGAACCCCAACTCATAGAAATAGCTACTACATCCGACCTACCCGCGGCATAGCTTACTCCAGCCGATAAATCGTTGCCACCATCGGTGGAACATTCCACAAATAAGATTTTGGCATTAGGAGCAATGGCATGCGCCCATTCAACGTCCAAATCTTCTTCTGGATACCAAGGATCTGCCCCTACAGTCGCCAAGGAAATGTTTGGACCTATTGGATGGATTTCAAAATTCCCTGCTGTGGCGGTAGGTAATCCATACGCCAAACTAAACGTATTAAAATCATTTTGAATACTGGGATTAGCATAGGCATCAATAATGGCAATCGTTCCAGTCCCACCTGTAGTCGGTAGACCATAGATTGATCGTATGGTAGAGGGGTCTGCAAAATAGTTCACATCGGGATGAATGCCCCTTAAAACAATAATCGGAGGTTTACACTTTATATTATCCAATGGACTTCCCGCATTAACCAAACTAACCGTCGAGAATAAAAGAACTGTTGATAGGATAAGAAATCTTTTGTTAATCATAACTTACACTCCTTTAAAAAATTATTTTGAAATTATAAACTTAATTGCCAATTAGTTTAGCTCTCTAAACTAGGACTGTCAACTAAAACTCTTTAGGGCAGGTCGGAATCCGTTTCAAATTTCGAGAGTTCGACAGGGACTGCGGAAAGACTAAAATGGGTAGTCAAAGGACTGCCTAATCCCGTGACATAATCATACTTGGTTGTTGCTGTAGTATAAAAACCGGGAGTCCCATTAGTCCCGGAGGTAATGTCACGGAATGTTGTGGAATAGGCTACCGAATTAGCTGCTACTGTATAAAAATTGGAATTGATGGCGGTGGTGTCCAAGGCATGAATGGCAGCCCACTGCGGTGCACCGGCACTGGTTCCATAGGCACCATTCCAACCTCCTTGATAGATGTCATAGACCGAAACATAGGCAATAGAATTAGAACCTGAATTATACGAAACATCAGGAACCGCCCGGAATCCATTGGCAGAAACAACACCATAAGTACTTTGATAACCCGGTTCGGTCTCATACTGACTTAACCCGCCACCGCTCCCGCTCCAAGCTATTTCCGCCGTTAATTGACCCAGGGAATTAAAATACAGATTCGTTCCCCCAACACCGGTTACATTGGGTGAAGCCGCAGGATATTCCACTCCGGTTCCACTGTCTCCGGCAGACGCAAAAAAGGCGGCTCCATAGGAACTGATAAAATGAGAATCTTCCGTGGATTCCGCACTGGATTCTGACCCACCCCAACTCATGGAAATCGCCACTACATCCGACCTGCCACGGGCATAATCCACAGCCGCATATAAATGGTTATTACTATTTGATACCGCTTCCACAAACAATATTTTAGCATTGGGCGCGATCGCGTGAGCCCATTCGACATCCAGACATTCTTCAAAGTCCCAACCGGATATAGTAGCGTTTTGAATGGTGGTCTTCATCTTATGTATTTCAAAATTGGTGGTTGTTGCTGTCGGTAACCCATATTGCTGGCTGAAGATATTGAAATCATTTTGAATGGTGGGGTCATCATAGGCATCAATAATCGCGATAGTACCGTTCCCGCCTGTAGTAGGAAGGTTATACGCCGAACGGATCTGCGACGGTGATAAAGCACCCGATATAGGTCCGGCGAACGGTTGAATACCCCTAGGCGGACGAACAATATGTACCGGTGGTTGAAATGTCCTCTCATCCAATGGACTTTGCGCATAAATAAAATGTGCTATTGATAATAAGATTAAGAAAAGGAGACCTTTTTTGATACTCATATATCTTCGTTCCCCCTGATAATTTAAATATGTACCAGTGTAGGTCTCATAATCAGAAATGTCAACTGATAGTCTTATTATTTGGAAAAAGAATCATCCAGGTCAAAATGCTGTTCTTTCCAGTTTTCGACACCTGTTAATAATCCCGTCCCGAGGGGACTGCCGAGTCCCGTGACGTAATCATAACCGGTCGTTGCTGTAGTATAAAAACCAGGTGTGCTATTACTTCCACTGGTAATATCCCGGAAATTAGCGGCATAACTTGCCGGAGAAGACGCTCTCTGATAAAAATGGGAATTATTTATCTTATTCCCGCCGAGAGCTCGGATAGCCGCCCATTGAGGGGCACCGGCACTGGTTCCGCCGACCTCCCGAAATCCGGGTGAAACCCCAAAACTCATATAGACTAAAAATGGCGAAACATTATTATCGGCGTTATACGAGACATCAGGCACCGCCCGAAAACCATTGGCCGAAAGGACTCCATAACTAATTTGATAACTCGGTTCAAATTCAGTGATACTCAATCCACCACCACTACCGCTCCAAGCTGATTCAGACACAAATTGACCCTCACCATCAAAAGTCAAAGAGGTTCCTCCAACGGCAATGACATTCCCGGACACGGCAGGCCAACTGATACCGGTGCCTCCATCACCCGATGACGCGAAAAAGACAGCGCCATAGGGACTAATGAAATGATAATCCCGTGTGGTTGTGGTGTCCATGGATATTTCATTTTCACCCCAGCTCATGGAGATAGCCACTACATCCGACCTATTCCGGGCATAATCTACAGCATCCAATATATCGTTGTCCTGATCTGAAGTGGCTTCTACAAATAATATTTTAGCGTCCGGGGCAATTGCATGCGCCCATTCTACATCGAGCGGTTCTTCCAAATTCCAGTTATTCATATTGGCGGATAGAAGATTGGCACCCATTTTATGAATTTCAAAATTCGATGCGGTCGCCGTGGGTAAACCGTACTGCATAGAAAAGACATTAAAATCATTTTGAATATTGGGATCATCGTAGGCATCCACGATCGCAATCGTCCCGTTTCCTCCGGTAGACGGGAGACCATAGACAGAACGAATGATTGATGGAGTAATTGCAGTAAACGAATCAGGATGAATGCCCGAATTGAGGTGAACCGGTGGTCGCACGGAATGATTATTCGATATGGTTTGTGCACAAACCATAGCTATCGTGGATAATAATAAAATTATAAAGAGAAAAAGAGATTTCCAGGTAAACATGATCCTCGCTTCTTGAAATATATTTGGGAATACTATCAATTTTCTCTAATTGTAGTTCTTCCGCTAAAGAACGTCAATTAAAAATAATTGTAGGGTACTTTTATTTTGTGAGAGAAAAATCCAGGTCGAATCTTTGTTCTTCCCAGTTCTCGACACCCGTCGTCAATAATCCCGTACCGATGGGGCTACCGAGTCCCGTGATATAGTCATACCCCGTATGAGCCTCAGTATAATAACTGGCCGGACCGTTGCTTCCACTGGTAATATCCCGGAATTTAGCAGCATAGCTTGCGGGGGTAGCCGCCACTTGATAAAAATAGGGATTGGTTATTTTACTTCCCCCTAAAGCCCGGATGGCAGCCCATTGCGGCGCACCGGCACTGGTTCCACCGATCAGATAAGGGGACCATCCTCCGTATCCTGAACTGTCATATACCGCTACTCCGGAATTGGGGTCGCCATTGTATGACACATCGGGAACCCCGCGGAACCCATTGGTCGATTTAACCCCATAACCGACTTGATAACTTGGTTCAAATTCTGTAGTACTTAACCCGCCACCGCTACTATTCCAAGCGGTTTCCGTAGTCGTTACGCCTAAATTCAATAAAGTTCCGCCGACGGCTATAACATTAGGAGACGCTGCCGGATATAAAACTTCGGTACTATCATCTCCCGCGGAAGCGAAAAAGGAGGCTCCATAGGGACTGATAAAATGAGAATCATAACTTGCATCACCGGCAAATTCACCGGCGCCCAAACTCATGGAAATGGCAACGACGTCCGACCGGGTTCTCGCATAATCCACGGCACTAAAAATATCGCTCAGGTTAGCAGAGATAGCTTCGACAAACAATATTTTGGCATTGGGCGCGATCGCGTGAGACCATTCAACATCCAAACATTGTTCCATGTCCCACCCATATACAGTCGCGTTTTGAATGGTAGCGTTCATTTTATGGATTTCAAAATTCGATGCGGTCGCCGTGGGTAAACCGTACTGCATAGAAAAAACATTAAAATCGTTTTGAATACTGGTATTATCATAGGGATCAATAATTGCGATGGTGCCCGTTCCCCCGGTAGAAGGGAGACTATAAACCGCACGGAGGGTAGACGGACCATATCCTACGGGGCCCGTTGCCGGACTAATACTTTGATTTATCGGCTTAAGAATACGGATAGGAGAATGTACCACTATCCCATCCAATGGGTCTTGAGCAAAAACAAAACTGCTGGTAACTAGTACGAGAACTGTCAATAAAGCGAGTACTTTGTTGATAGACATGATCTAATCTCCTTAAATATGTATTTTATTCCGACTTTTTTAGCTCTAAAGATTGTAGTGTTTTGAGTAGGAAAAGTCAATCGAAAATTGGCTATTCGTCCACAATACGCAAATCAATTTCTTTTTTCTGCAAGTCCACTTTCATAATACGTACTTGCACCCTGTCCCCCAATCGGAATTGGCGGCGGTTATGTTCTCCTTCCAGGGAATATTTTTCTTCTACGAATTTATAATAATCATCGGTCATAGCGCTCACATGGACCAACCCTTCCACCAGGAAATCCTGCAATTCCACAAAAAAACCATATGACGCCACACCGGTAATAACGCCGGGATATTCTTTCCCGACATGGTCTTTGAGAAATTCGATTTTCTTAATCAATTGCGATTCCCGCTCGGCCTCCATCGCCTGCCGTTCCGTAGTGGAGGTATGTTTACAGATGGATTCCAACCGGCGGTATAGTTCATCGGAATTCACCACCCCCGTTGATTCCCCCTCCTTAATTAAGGAGGGGGACAGGGGGTGGTGAAGTATCCGACGCAATAACCGGTGCACCACCAAATCGGGATAGCGCCGAATGGGAGACGTGAAATGGGTATAAAAAGACGTTGCCAAACCAAAATGACCGACATTTTCCACAGAATACCGCGCTTCTTTCATGGAGCGCAGCAGCACTTGATTAATGAGATGCTCCTCAGGATTTCCGGAGACATGATTGAGTAATCGTTGGAGTTCCTTGGGTTCAAGCGGGTCTGTCACTTTCAGTTTATATCCGAGAGGTCGAATAAATCCGGCAAATTCCATAAGTTTATCTATATCGGGCGACGGGTGGACGCGAAACAGAAATGGCATTTTCTGAGTATGCATGTGCGTAGCAACCGTGCGATTTGCCGCCAGCATAAATTCTTCAATAATCTGATGGGACAGGTTATGTTCCACTTTGCGGATTTCAATCGGTTTCCCTTTTTTATCGAGAATCACTTTAGTTTCCGGCAGATTGAAATCAATTGACCCTTGCTGTTTTCGTTTATTGCGGAGTAACATTGCCAACTCGGACATTCTTTCCAGCAAGGGCAAAACTTCTTCATGCTGTTTTTTGAGGGAACGGTCTCCGCCTGCTAAAATCGCCTGTACTTGTTCATAATTAAACCGGGTATGCGTGCAAATCACCGAATTGGCAAATTCTGAATGAATTATATTTCCCTTTTTATCAAAATCCATAATACAACTGAGTGTCAACCGATCAACATTCGGATGCAGACTACAAATCCCGTTAGATAATTCCGGCGGCAGCATCGGAATAACACGGTCAACCAAATACACACTATTTCCCCGCAAGCGCGCTTCCTGATCCAGCGCGTTGCCCTCTTTTACATAATGACTGACATCCGCAATATGTACTCCAAGCCGAAATCCATTTTCTGTCTTTTCCAGAGAAACCGCGTCATCCAAATCTTTAGCATCTTCCGGGTCTATGGTAACAATCATTTGATCCCGTAAATCCAACCGACCGTCCAATTCAATCACCTGCTCCGCCAAAGTGCCCGCTTCCCGCAACACCCGCATAGGAAACACCGTAGGCAATTCATGTTTTTCAATGATGGATTGAATATCCACACCCTGTTCGTCGGGATACCCAAGAACGGAAAGGATTTCCCCTTCGGGATTTAACTGTTCCGATTTCCACTCTAAAAGACTAACGACAACTTTTTGTCCCTTCTGTGCGCCTAGGGTTTTCTTGCGATTGATATAAATATCATGAAACAAGCGTTTTTCATCGGGAACAACGAAACAAAAATTCCGGTTGTAATCGAAAACACCGACAATCTGGTCATGGGCGCGTTCCAAAATTCGGATAATGCGACCTTTGGGTTTTCCCATCCGGTTTTTCCCCTCGACGCGAACCACGACTTTGTCATCATGCATCGCTGTCCCGAAATCCCGCCCTTCGACAAATACATCCACCTGCCGGACATCTTCTGGAATCACATAACCGAATCCCTTGGAAGACGCTTGCAGTATACCCACTACCAAATTCATGGCCGTCGGCAATCCAAACCTCTGCCCCTTAATGCGGATTAATTTACCCTGCACTACCATCTTTTTGACTTGTTCTTTTAACGCCATGCGATGATCTCCCGATAACCGTAATCGTTTTGCCAGCTCTCGCAACAAAAAAGGCCGTGGGAAATTCGATTGGATAAATTTCAGTAATTCTTTTTCATCCATAAATTCAGTTCCTAGTTTCTAGTCCCTAGTTCCTAGTTTTCTCTGTACTTTATGCCTTTCATGTTTACTTTTTTCAAATATTGCATCAATCCACCAATAATCCGTCCTGTTTCCTTAGCTTCATTGAAAATTCGTTCAAATTCTATTTTTTCAATATATTCCTGATCCAATGCCACGTATAGTTGACTTTTTATCTCACCGATAGAACCTTTAGCTACGGATAAAAACTGTACGAATTCTCGTGTTCCATCTCTTTCAAAACCATCGGCTATATTTGACATCACCGATACGGAAGCCCGGCATATTTGATCTCTTAATCCGTAGTCTTTGGAGAATTTGGAATTATGTATAATCTTGTAAACATCTTTTGTTAGCTCACTGGCTTTCTTCCAAGCTTCAATATCTTCAAATCGTTGAAACGTTGCCATTGTAGTTCTCTCCTTTATAAAATTAAATTGTTCTTTGATTTTAAACTCGAAACTAGGAACTAGAAACTAGAAACTTGATTTTAACTGTCCGCACGCTGCTAAAATATCCCGACCCCGTGACTCCCGAATAGTGGCTGTTATTTCAGCGTCCCACAATATCTGCTGGAATTTTCGTACATCTTGCAAATCCGGTCTTTTATATTTGGAATCGGGAATTTCGTTCAGCGGAAGGAGATTCACCTTGCATTGCAACCCCTTTAACAATCGTACGAGATGATGCGCGTCTAGTTCCGTATCATTAATTCCTTTTAATAGAACATACTCAAAGGTAATCCGGCGCCGGGAAGCCAATGGATAATTTCGCACCACCTGCATTAATTCAGACAAGGGAAACCGTTTATTGATGGGCAATAGCATGTCCCGTTTTTCATCTGTTGCCGCCGTCAGGGAAATCGCCAGGTTGGCTCCCGTATCCGCCATGCCGAATTTCTCAATCTGCGGAACCAAACCAACTGTCGAAACCGTAATTCGGCGGGGAGCCAGATTAAATCCGTCAGAAGAACGGATGACTTGAATTGCTTTTACTACCGGATTCAGATTCGCCAACGGTTCTCCCATTCCCATCATCACAATATGCGTCAAATATCTTTTGAGCGGTCCGCTCTGCTGGGGTTCCAGCTTATTACCATCTTTGTCTTTGGGCGGGTCGTCGTATAAATCCTGTTCCACCGCCAACACTTGATTGACGATTTCCCCGCTGGTTAGATTTCTCTTCATACCCATGGTCCCGGTCAAACAAAACACGCATCCCATCGCGCACCCGACCTGGGTCGAAATACACACGGTCAACCGGTCATCATCCGGTATCATAACCGATTCAATGGTCTCACCGTCTTTTAATGAAAATAGGAATTTGCGCGTCCGATCCGTCGAAACCTTCCGTAATGTAGGTTTTAAAAAACTGACCTCCCCCGCACTCTCCAATTGTTCTCGAAAAGGTACCGCCAAATCCGTCATTTCAGAAAAAGATTTTGCCCGGTGACGATATAACCAGGAAAATAACTGTTTCGCCCGGTACGGTTTTGCGCCCAGTTCAGTGACAAACGTCCCTAATTCTTCAATCGAAAACTCTTTTAAATCCCGCTGGCTCATGCTATCCATCGTAACATAAATTTTTCCCTATAAATCAAGTTAGAAATGGGTTATACTTAATTAACTACAAAAGCGAGTCTTCGGATTTAGCAATCAGTTATGCAAGTAGTCTTAAAAAATAAAGCTACCAAACGAAAATTTGTCAAACGAATGACACTGGCGGGATGCAGTTTGGGATTGGGTGGGACGCACTATGTGGCGACTCATGAACCCACCTGGGTGGAAACTAATTCCATTACCATACCCATGGCGAATTTACCCCATTCACTCAACGGGTTTCGGATTGTCCAGTTGTCAGACTTGCACCATAGCCGGGTAGTCTCCCGAAAGTATATTCGGTATTGCGTGACATTGGCCAATCAATTAAAACCGGATTTGTTTTTATTGACGGGGGATTACGTGACCAGCAGCGCGCGGTTTGCCGAACCGGTCGCGGAAGAATTATCCCGGTTACAAGCACCGTATGGAGTTTTTGCCGTATTGGGAAATCACGATTATTGGGCCAATGGAGTCATCGTACACCGGGCATTGACGGATGCCGGAATACGGGTTTTGAAAAACGAGAATATCTTTTTGCCGGTGAACGGGGATGGACTTTGGATATTGGGCGTGGACGATTTATGGGCGGGGGATTTCAATCTCGATAAAACCGTCTCAAATACTCCCTCCCATGAACCGAGAATCCTGCTGATGCATAACCCGGATACCTTCATGGAAGCCGTGCAGCATGGGATTGATTTGGTTCTTTCCGGACATACCCACGGGGGACAGGTATCTCTCCCATTTGTCGGACCCTTGATTGTGCCTTCCAAATATGGATCGCGCTATGCGTCCGGTTTATTCCGAGATGGAAAAACACGGATGTATGTCAATAAGGGATTGGGGCTTATGTCCCTGCCGGTGAGATTCAGAGTCAGACCGGAAATTACTCAATTTACCCTCCGCGCTCCAGTACGGGCTTAAAGCCTTACACTACATACAGAGAGTAATTCTTTACGTTTTATCTGTTTTATTTCCCCAGAGATTTTTTAGGTGATAGACAAACCCGGCACCAACCACATAATTAGGTGAATTCTTACTCAACCCTGCACCGATATTGGCATCCAGTGTAAAGTCGCAGATATCGTATTGCACACCAATTCTTGCCAGGGAGGTGGTATTTTCCACTTTGGAACACGCCGTTCCAACTACTTCACCCATGACTTTCAGTTTTTCCATCACGGGATACACCACGGCAAAATTGTACGTGAACAAATCATCCTGGCCAAAATCTGTGGAGACATTATCATATAATGCCAGACCTAAATTTAAGTGTGCATCTACCGGTCCTATTTTCTTACTAACCAATGCTTCCGCAAAAATATCTACTCGATTGTCACCCAGTCCCTTGCTATCATCAGCATCCGGTGCTTTCAATCCAAACCGCACACCCAAAGCAGGGATATTCCCATTTTCTTTTAAAATATTAATTTTAGTATAAAGTCTTGCGTCTCCAGGACCAAAATTATCTCCATACACGGGACTGTTGATTTTGACAGCCGCCCAATTAATTTGGACTTCGACATTATCCGTTACCCCGATATTGGCGCCAATGCGGGGAAGCTCATAAAAATCCCCATGGTCCTTCCCGGTAGAGAATTCAGGGACATAATTATGGTAATACGCCAAACTTAAACTCCAATCTATCTGTCCGCCGGGAAGGGTATTGGCATCCTGCGTTTCCAAGGCAGATAACGTTTCCGCGGAACCATAATTCACACAACATCCAACCAACGCTATACTTGTCAATACCACAAAAAGCTTTTTGCATTTCATATTGATTGTATTCCCTCCTTTTAAAGCCTCATCCCCGGCTTCCTTTCATTGTCAAAGGAAAGGGGTAAGACTTATTTAATAAAATGTTCGTAACCAAATTTTGTTAATTGGGTTTCTTTTCCATCCTTATCAACCAAAAGAATCTTTTTATCGCGCGATACCACTTCTCCAATTTGGGCAATCTCTATTCCTGTTTCCATTTTAATCTGCTTTTGAAGTTGGGCAACGTTTTCTTTTGGTGCTGTAAATACTAACTCATAATCTTCCCCGCCGTAAAGAGCCAAATCAAGGAGAGGTTGTTGGAGTACTTCGGCGGCTTTCCGGGTGGCTACATGAATGGGGATGTTTTCGATTCCTACTTTCATTCCGACATCGCTGGCGACACTGAGATTTCGCAAATCGGCCGCGAGTCCGTCACTGGAATCGGTCATGGCACGGTGATACCGTTGAGCCCCGATAATCTCTCCGAGAATCAAGCGGGGTTCGGGTAGTAAATGTCTTTCCGTGACATATCGCCGGGTCTCCTCATCCACTTGGATTTTTTTTTGCAAAACTTTTAATCCGGCATCCGAACCGCCAAAATCACCTGTCACCAAAATTGCATCGCCAATTTTTGCATTGGAACGCAAACACAAATGAGATACGGACACTTCTCCCAGCAAGGCAATGTTTAAAATCGTTTGCGGCGCGGATACCGTGTCCCCGCCGACAATGTCAAATTTATATTTTTCGGTAATCGCCTGCATTCCTTTATAAATATCTTCGAGCCATTCGATTTCGGTGTCTTTGGAAACACCCAGAGAAATCACAGCGACCGTCGGTGTCCCGCCCATCGAAGCGATATCACTGATATTGCATGCCATCGCCCGCCACCCGATTTGGTAACCTGTGGCATAATCTCGCGAAAAATGAATATTCTCAACCAGCATATCCGTGGTCACGAGAGAATATTTGTCACCACCAGTATCATAGACCGCGCAATCATCTCCAATCCCGACCACAACCTTTTTGCCAGGTAAAGATAGAATCCGCGCGACACGTTCAATGAATTCAAATTCTCCAATGTCTTTGATTTTCACAATAATAACCCCTTTTTATCTAGCTTGGATTCACTATGGCGGTGACGGTGCCATCCATTGCGGTGACATACACGGTTCCAAAATCATCCACGGTGGGCGCGGACATGACGGCTAATTGAGGAGTGATCTGATATTGCCAAAGAATTTTCCCGTCTTTGCTATCCACGCAATACAGAGTTCCCCAACAAGAAACGACATAGACCTTTCCATTTTTTTCAACAGGAGCAACGGTATATCGCAGGGCGCGCGCGGCATCGAATTGATTTAACCAAATGGGACAAGCCCAAACGAACTTTCCCTCGAGAGTCCATTTTTGCAATTGTGATTCCCCTCGTAAGGTGCGAACATAAAGAAATTCACCGTCTTCGGAAGCGGATACCGCCAGGCAATTGGTGGTATACCAGGATAATATGCCGGTTTCGAGATTCATGGCGTTGAGATACCAATCCCGGTCGGTAATATAAAAATCGGCCAGGGATTTGGTGATTACGGGAGAGGATGCGGCGGCACTATAATATTTTTTTGCCGCTTTACGGATTTCGCTTCCGGCATTATGTACTCGCCACGCCAGATTACCTGTCTTTGCATCAATTGCGTATACATAGGAATCCCACGCGGCATAATACACCAAGCCGGCCTTGATCACCGGCTGATCCTGGATACAATAGCTTCCTCCCGGATTATATTTCCATTGCATCACTCCACTGTCGGCACGTAGGGCATACAATATTCCGTTTCTTGAGCCAAAATATACTGTACCGTCCTGTACACAAGGTGAAGAATAAATCGGACTATTGGCTTTATATTGCCACTTGTTTTTCCCATCTGAAGATACCGCGTAAAAATTCCCGTCCCCTGAACCAAAGTAAATTATACCGTTAACTACGGCAGGTTTAGAAATCACTTCCCCGCCTGTCCCATAGGTCCATTTGGTTTTTCCCGTTACCTGGTCTAATGCATACAATTTCCCATCCGTACCGCCTACATAGAGAGTCTCATGATCCAGCACCGGACTGGTTTTGGAAGAACTTTGTAAAGTGACACACCATTTAGCTGACGGCTCACCCGATTTTTCAAAGATGAATTTTTGTGTGCGGAATGCTGTAATTTGAGAGTTGCTAAAAATCAAACGTAGATAGTGGACGCCGTTGACCAATCCATCCGTCGAAATCGTAGCCCCATAATAGGACCCGGCATTGGATAACGTTCCGAATTTTCCGCCGTCCATCTGATAGAGTGCATTTCCGATATTTCCCGGGAATTTATAAACTACTGAGCGGACTTCAAAACTCTTTTCTTTTATCACTTTGGATTCCGCAGGTTGGGAAATGACAATATTGGGGTATTCTTTTTGTTTCAAAATAGGTTTTTGCAATAGGGCTTTTTTGGCCGTAGAATCATTGGCGGTATAATACACTACGTATAAAGTATTATTGGAAACGGTAATCAGATTAAATCCGGGATTCCCTCCAAAGGAACTTCCCCCTTCGACACCGTCCCATCCTTCAAAATTATGGTATCGGTCGGAATGACCGTGACCTACCAAAATACAAACCAGATTATACGGTTGAAACAGTTCCAATAACCGGTATCGTTCATAAGGGCTGGCAAATTCGGTGGAGTCCAGTGGATGATGAAAACAAAGGAAAATAGGCGTATCGGTTTTTATCTTTTTCAAATCATCTTTCACCCAGTTGATTTCTTCCTCACAGAATGAGGGTAACGGGTCTTGCACGGTCGCTGATTCCAAAATTATAAAATGACAACCAACGGTATCGAATGAATAAAAGGGAGAACCGTGTTCAGCACGCAATTTATCCCGCAGAGGCGCCCAGGTATTATCATGATTTCCCAACACATTGTATAAAGGAATATTAATCCCCTGCCAATAGGATTGATAGGTTGTCCATCCCTCTTCACCAAATTCGGTCATATCTCCCGTATTGATAATAAAAGCCGGTGCGTAAGACTGAATTCCGAAAGGTTTTAAATCTACTTTCCATAAATTCTTTAATTGGTTGATGGTTTGTCGGGTTTGTTCAGACGGTGCATGGGTATCGCTAATTTGCACAAAAGTAAAATTTGGGATAGAAAATCCGGAGGAAACCAACACCCAACTAAATATCGCGTAGGAGATAAATAATATCTTTTTCACTTTACTCAAACTCCTTGTACAATTTCGACAATAATGCTCTATTCGGTCAGACTCTTCAATTTACACTTCTATTGTAGCTCTGTCAACATGGAAAGGATCTTTGAATAGAACTACTCCACGACTTTGATGTGAAGTTCTTTGAGGAGTTTGGGGTTGGCTTCGCTGGGTGCGCCCGCCATGACATCCACTGCCTTTTGGGTTTTCGGGAAGGCGATGACATCACGAATACTTTGGTTGCCGGTTAAAAGCATGATGAGACGGTCGAGACCCAGAGCGATTCCGCCGTGAGGAGGTGCGCCGAATTGTAAGGCTTCGAGAAAAAAACCGAATTTGGATTTGGCTTCTTCGCGCGAAATACCGAATATTTCAAACATTTTGCGCTGGAGTTCGGCATCATGGATTCTTATACTTCCTCCGCCTAATTCCGTGCCATTAAGCACAAGATCATAGGCCCGCGCACGGGCTTTAACGGGATCGGTATCGAGTAACGGAACATCTTCTTCCACGGGGGACGTGAAAGGATGATGGCGCGCTTTAAACATTTTTTCTTCTTCGCGGTATTCCAGGAGGGGCATGTCGGTCACCCAGAGGAGATTATAGACACCGGGAGTGCGGAGTTTTAATTCTTCCCCAAAATGTAAACGGAGTCTTCCAAGTACATCCGCCGCAATATCTTCCTTGTCCGCGATAAATAATAATAGATCGCCGGTTTTCGCATTAAATTTCTTTTTTAACGATGCAATAGTCTCAGCATTAAGGAATTTGGCAACAGGGGAATCCACACCGGAGTCGGTCACTTTCAACCAGACCAATCCTTTGGCGCCAAATTGTTTGGCGGAATCCGTCAATTTATCGAGTTGATTGCGGGTATATTCCGCACAACCGGGGGCGCAAAATCCACGCACGACGCCTTTGCCAGCAACGGCTTTGCTGAACACACCGAATTCAGAATTTTTAACATCCTCACTAATATCTTGAATTTCCAAACCAAAACGGGTATCGGGTTTATCGGAGCCATATTTGAGCATGGCTTCGGCATAGGGCATACGTGGGAAAGGACGTTTAACATCAAGGTCCAGAGCCAATTTCATAAAGCGCACAACGACGGGTTCAATAGTATTGTAAATCGTTTCTTCATCCGCGAAAGAGATTTCGACATCGAGTTGGGTAAATTCCGGTTGGCGATCAGCGCGATTGTCTTCGTCACGGAAACAGCGTGCAATTTGGAAGTATTTCTCAAAACCTGAAATCATCAAAGTCTGTTTTAATTGTTGCGGAGATTGCGGTAAGGCATAAAATTGTCCCGGATTAATCCGGCTGGGAACGATATATTCGCGCGCGCCGGTTTCGGGAGTGCTTTTATAAAGAATCGGCGTTTCAATTTCCAAGAATCCCTGTTCATCGAAATAATCACGGATACATTTAATGACTTTGTGCCGGAGAAAGAAATTGCGCTGCATCTTGGGACGGCGCAAATCCAAATAACGATATTTCAAACGTAAATCTTCAGACGTATCAATATCGTCTTCCACCAAAAAAGGAGGGGTTTCGGATTTATTAAGCAATTGCAAACCCGTGGCACGGATTTCAATTTCGCCGGTCGGAAGATTTTTGTTAATTGTGCCTTCAGGCCGCTCAGAAACTTTCCCTTTGACAGCAATCACGAATTCCGTGCGCAGTTTCTGCGCCTGTTCATGCACTTCCTGATTCGCTGGGTCAAAAACAATTTGTACTAATCCACTTCTGTCACGCAGATCAATAAACGTCAACCCGCCGTGGTCACGGGAACGCTGCACCCAACCAAGCAGGAAGACTTCTTGATTAACATGCGATTTGCGCAGTTCGCCGTTGGTATGTGTTCGTTTCCAAAATGCCATAAATGATTATCCTTACGTTGTTAATCCTCGTTGTTCCAGTTCCTTTTTCGCTTTTTCAAAACCGTCTTGGGCGGTTTGCTTAGCCACCCATTTGGTTAATGCTACCATACCGTCTTCAAATTTTACTTTGGGAGTCCAGCCCAATTTGGTTCTAATTTTGGTAGTATCCGCATAACAATGGCGAATATCACCCTTGCGGAATTTGCTGACGATTTCGGATTTTACTTTTCCTTTTTTACCAAGTTTCTCAATCAACACATCGGCAACATACGCAATCGGCTGCGGATTTCCCGAACCGACATTGAACATTTCATTATTCGCTTCTTTTTTCTCCATCGCCAACATATTGGCTTGCACGATATCGCTGACATGAATAAAGTCACGGCTTTGTTGACCATCTTCATAAATCACCGGGGAGTTATTATTCAAAATGCGGGACGAGAATATTGCGGCAACGCCAGTATAAGGATTGGAGAGAGCCTGGCGATCACCGTAAACGTTGAAATATCGTAATGCTACGGCAGGGATTCCGTAAGCGATACCAAATGCCAAAAACATTTCCTCATGGTCGCGCTTTCCGATAGCATAAATAGACATGGGCATGAAAGGTTTGGTTTCATCGGTAGGCGAAGGCACAACCGGCTTATTACAATTCGGACAATGAACATCCCAGTCGCCTTTTGCCAATTGCTCATCAGAACGGAGCTTGGGGTAAACGTGACCGCACAATGTACATCGATATTTCCCTTCGCCGTAACAGGACATGGAGGAAGCGACGATTAATTTCTCAACAGAATGTTTTTCATTCGCCAGAATATCAAGAAGTGTCGCGCCGCCCACTGCGTTGACATCCATGTAATGGCGGATTTGATACATAGATTGGCCAACTCCGACTGCGGCAGCTTTGTGGAACACTATTTGAATTCCAGCAAGGGCTTTTTTGAGAGTATCTCTATCACGAACATCTCCTTGAACAAATTCAGCATTCGAATTGAGATAGTCCGGTTTTGGGGCGTGCGGTCCATGAACCTGCTCAGAAAGAGAATCAAAGACTCGGACTTGATGCCCGCGTTTGATAAGTTCATCTACAATATGGGACCCGATAAATCCTGCACCACCGGTGACGAGAATGTGTTTGCTCATACTCTCTAACGCTTTCCTTTTTAGTTTGTCATTCTGAGCACAGCGAAGAATCCCTGTATTCTGATTAAGGCGATACGACCTTAAATTGAGATTCTTCGCTGCGCTCAGAATGACAGGTTGCTCAAGTTTTACAAATCAAAATTTCTCTTTTGGGCGATACGTTCTTTTGCCTGGATGTACATAGCTTCCCATTGCGGAGTTCCTTGTGCCACCTTTTGGGCATAAGGTTCAAGAACTTTAATAGCTTCCTGCTCGATTTCCATTTCAATTTTCTGGTCTTCGAAAAGGATACGCCCGACATGCGCCACAAGAGCTTTGCGATAAACCGCAGAAGATCGGATCATATCTTCTTCCGCCAGCTTGGTAATAATTTTTTTGGAAATATTCTCGATTCTTTCTTCTGTAAATTTTGCCGCCATACGATTTTAAAGGACAAATCCTTTCTGTCGGGCGATTTGACGTTTGGTTTTATTAAGAAGCGCTAAATAATCTATGTTTTGGCCGGAGATTATATTGGCATGTTGTTCCAGAATTTTCTTGGCTTCTTCCTCTATTAAATCTTCTTCTTTCAGGTCTTCAATAATAATCGCTTTAATTTGGGCTTCAATGGTGGTTGAATCCACCAATTGCTTCAAATTCTTGTCTTTACTAATTAATTCCAACAGTTTTTTAGTAATCCGGTCAATCTTTTTATCGGAAATTCGCATGATTTTACCTTAATTAATTACAATATCTAAAGAGTAATAGGGTACAGCGAAACCACCCTTCTTGTCAAACCACTCTTCCCTGATTAAGAAGAAAGTTAGTAATTATTAATCCAATATTTAGTAGGAATTATTGCGACTTTGGGAATGGTTGTGATGGTATTGGCTGTAATTGTCCAGGGACCATTGATGTAATCTACAGTTTGATTATTAAGGTTCCGAACTTCTACTTTGGACACTGTCCCCACGGGAACGGCTAATTTAAAATAACCGGCTTCACCCGTATAATTATATGATAATCCGGTGGATTCCGTAATATAGGAACCTAAAATATTATTGTTGCTGTCTTCCGCTAAGACTATGAAATTGGCTCCTTCATTGTATGTCCCTACCAACCAACCGGCGTTGGTCGTGGAATTCCAGGCATAGAAAGACACACCAGAGGTCACATTAAGATAAGTAAGACTCGTTTTATAAAATCGAATTGTGCAAGTGCTTGTCCCAAAATAACCTTTGCTAAATGATTTGGCAAACAACCATCCGCTTACTGTATCATTCGTAACCTGTAAAATCGGCAGGGTTCCTAAGGTAGCCTCGTCATTACGCCATCCAGATATCCCTGTGGTAGCCCAGGTATAATTATTGGCCGTTCCTCCGGATAAAGCCGGCAGAATACGAACTTTCGCCGTCACTACAGAAAGGCCTGAAAAGAAAGAACTGGAAACTGTAAAGTGAACGGCATATCCCGTATTACCATCGGACATAAATCCTTGCGGGAGAACATCGATACCGTCATCCGCCCAACCATAAGAAATGAGTAATAGCAACAAACCAATAGATACTAAAATGTTAACGGATAATAATTTCATGAGTAACCCTCCTTACTTTTTTATGAAAATAACAGCTATTTTTCAAGTGAGAAGAATTATACTATTCCAATGAAAAACTGTAAAGAAAAAAATCCCCGGCGAGGGTTGCCTCGCCGGGGATTTATATATCCATTAAAAGTCAGACTTTATCTTTCTGAAGGTTTAATTATTGAAAAGTCTGTTACTCTTGGAACTGCCATAGAATCCATTGAAATATCCGGTGCAAGCGGTGCGGAAGTCACAGTATTCGTGACGACTCCAACAACTGTCGCTGTATAACCCTTGGAATCCGTAACAAGAACATTGGTCGTTCCTGCAGTTGAAGAAGGACTGAACACTCCACTGATAGAATCAATACTACCCACGGCAGGATTACTCAATGACCATGTATACGGTAGGAATCCACCCGTCGCTGTGAACGGAACACTCGCTCCACCCGGATGCACAACTATATTCGCGGGAGATACCGCTATGTAAGGCGTGACATCCGCACCGAGTGAGGCGCCACGACCAAAAAACCAATATGCGTCCTGGTTCAAAGCTGATCCCGGGAAGGCATTTTGATCAAATACGGCAACGAGATTAAATGGCCCGGCAGTAACAATTGCAAAGAACGTTGATTGGTTACTTGCCGTTGAGTGCCTAAACGTAGAATCCTCACTAGCCGGTAAATCCAGTTGGATAATGGTCAAACTTGAATAACTTGGATATATCGCTTCATACACTGTAGTAACGTTTGCAATACTCGCATCAATAAGGGGTATGGTACCACTCGTTGTCCACACACCATGAGTAATTTGAGTAGTGTACCTACTGGCGGTTGTTAGCAGAGAAATATTATTTATCCGAACTAACTTGTCTAAATACGCCAGTCCACCGGTCTGTCCGGTTATATCCACCGACGTAACAGAAGCTAAACTTGAAATTAACGTGGTGGGAATCGCATAACCGGTGCCTAGGCACGTGATATCACCTAAGACATCGCTGTCAGCTACACCAGAAATTTGAGCCGGGACAAATTCAAGGGTTTGGAAATATTGGTCAACGTACCCTTGGACTTGTACCAAGATTCCCTGTTTTTGTCCTGGAGTAGATCCCCCCCCTAAGTTTGCACTCCAGAAGGAATCACCACCCTGCTGATAGATCCTCATTCCAACACCTGTGACAGGATCAATACCATCATACGAAAATGCATTGGACGTTTGAAGGGTAGTATCCTCTACTAATATTAGTTGTACGGTGATGATATTCCAGTTTTGGTTTATCGTGCCGTTACCAACCCAATTGCCACCATCTAATGGATCACTCGAAAATATTCTAACATCGCTGGTTATTGGGGTAATCTGGCACCATCCAGTGGAAACCAGCAACATCAGTACACTGGAGAGAACTAACAATATAAATATTTTTTTCATATTTTATCCACCTCCTCTCATTTAATTGTAAAACAAAACTTTAAATAACATTTTTATTACTCTAAACTACCTTTGTTACCCGGAAATTACAGAATTGTAAAATCCACGCAACAAAAGTGCCCAATTAAATTATCTTTTATTCCTAAGGTGAATTGGTTCCACCTGGTAACCTTACCACATACCCTAAAGAGACCGTCCCATTAGTCGGATCATACCAATACCGATAGGGTTGACAGACCTCATTGTAACCGTATGAATCACCGTTGTTGTACCAGAAATACCCATCCCCGCCTAATTGCGAACCCATTGATAAAGCTAAACTTTCTGCTGGACCTTCACTAAACAATACATAAGGGTATGGTGCATCTGCTCCATTTGGGCCGGTAATTTTTGCATAAGCCACATCCGTATCTGGATTGCCATCTGCTGTATTCTCAGCTATACCATACTCATATCCTTGCTTATTCCATTTCAATGGAAAATTTCCACTGCTAGCCGCTGGATCTATATCAAATACATCGGTGGGAGTCGATGTTATATATGCAACGGGCGTTGTTAGATTAGTGGGGATGTCCCAATCGCTGTTGCCTGCTCCGTAATTGCTAGCATTTTCTAAAGGATACGAATTGTAATCTATATAGTAGGCTTCAAGAGCCGTAGCATCAGTTCTCAAACCTTCTTTCACATTGGCAACTTTCGCACGGATTTGTGCCTGTAGAAAATTCGGGATGGCAATGGCCGCCAAAATGGCAATAATCGCCACAACAATTAATAATTCAATTAGGGTAAACCCTTTTTTAGTTAGAAAATTATTTCTCATCGTTTTCACCACCTTTCTCTATCAACTTTAGGTTGGACTTATTACTTTAAAATTACACGCTTGTTAAATCTATATTACAAAAATATTTTACTGAGTTTATAATATCGTGTCTAGGGTGAAACCGGACCGCTGGATAAACGGACAATTTCTCCAATGGAAACGGTTCCATTGGTCGGATCATACCACATCCGATAAGGGCCGGGAGCATGGGCTTCTGAAGAAACCGCTCCCGAATTCTCGTCCCAAAATCCGGATTCATTGGTTTGTTCATTTTGTGCCATTAATACTCCAGGACCTAAACTGTATATGATATACCGGACATTTTCAATATCCGTATTATCCTGATCGGTATATACATCCGCAGATCTATCTCCTGGGTCGCTCGGATTGTCCATATAAAGTTGAACATCAAAGGTACGTGGTGACGGCACAAAATAATCTCCCGTTCCACCCCAACCATTTCCTCCCGGTGCACGATATCCGATAGGCGTAAATCCGACTCCCACCCCGTTAAATGAATTAAAAATATCATCCGGTATGCTGGTCATATACGCAATAGGAGTGGTCACGACAATAGGCAGACCGTATTCATAAGACAAAGAGGGTACATCGCCCACAAAAGAAGCCGGATAGGTATTATTATCCACGTAATAGGATTCTATGGCTGTTGCTGCGGATTGCATATTGCTTTTCACTCTCGATACTTTCGCCCTTATTTGTGCGGCTAAAAAGTTTGGAATGGCAATGGCGGCCAGAATCGCTATAATCGCAACTACAATGAGTAACTCAATTAATGTGAACCCCTTGCTATGCGTTTGATTCCAATCCACCTGGTCCGTTGACTCCTTCGTTTGAAAATAAGTGATATATTATACACTCTTCTTACCTTTTCAATAAAGATAAATGACCTCTTGTTACATTAATAAAGTTTGAACATAGTTTAGTACGTCAAAACGCTCTTGTCAAGTCTTTTTTTTAGACCGGTTTACCGGTTGTTATTGAATTTTCATATAATATGTCAAATACCCTCTATTTCCCTTATTCAACCTCATTCTTACACCTCAAAACACTGCCCCTTTAGGGGATTTGCAATGAACGAGACCCGTCTCGTTCATTGCAAATCCAGATAGTTTGGAAAGATGAAGAAATTTACAGGGAGAAGGAAATTCGATATAGTTAATCCAACTTATGAGCCAAAAATATAATGCGCCACGGGGTACACAAGATGTTTTACCGCCGGATTCGGGTTTATATCAATATATTGTAGATACCGCCCGCCGGGTTTTTGGGTTATACGGCTACAAGGAAATCCAGACTCCGATTTTTGAACATACCGAATTATTTGTTCGCGGAGTCGGAGAAGCCACGGATGTCGTCACCAAAGAAATGTATACTTTTCTAGATAAAAAGGGACGTTCCTTGTCTTTACGACCGGAGGGCACCGCCGGAGTTATCCGTTCTTATCTGGAACATAACCTGGGCGCGCAAAATCCTATCAATAAATTGTATTATGTTGGCCCGATGTTTCGCTATGAACGTCCTCAAGCCGGTCGGTTACGCCAACACACCCAAATCGGTGCGGAGTGTATCGGGTCTTCTCAACCCACATTGGATGTGGAAGTAATCGCCATGTTCCAAAACTTCGTCAACTCCTTGGGATTAAAAGATGTCACATTATTATTAAACAGTCTCGGTGATACTCATTGTCGTCCTAAATATCGTGACACTCTACAAAATTATTTCAAGGATAATCTTTCGAATCTGTGTAAAGACTGCAATGAACGCTTTGAGAAAAATCCCTTGCGAATCCTCGACTGTAAAAACGAGTCCTGCCAAGTGATTGTCCAAAAATCTCCGGTCATGCTGGATTACCTATGCGACGATTGCAAAACGCATTTTGATACCATCCAAAAATCACTCAAAGATTTAAATATCAAATTTACTCTTGCCCCCTTGCTAGTACGCGGATTGGATTATTATACAAGGACACTTTTTGAATTTCAGGTTTCGACTCTTGGCGCGCAAAATGCGATTGGGGGCGGCGGACGGTACGATAATCTGGTTGAAGAATTGGGCGGCGCACCAACCCCGGCATTGGGTTTTGGATTAGGCATTGAACGATTGGCATTGACCCTCAAAGCACAAAATATAAAAATTCCTCAATCAGTAAAATCTCCGATAGCTCTCGTGGCGCAAGGCGTAAATTGCATTCAAAGAGTCCTTCTCTTATCTGAAGAACTCCGACAAAATGGGATTCCCGTTGAGTTGGATCACCGTTTCGGCTCATTCAAATCCCAACTTAAATTCGCGGATAAATTAGGTTCGACTCATGTTTTGATATTGGGAGAAAATGAACTTGCAAAAAATGTAATTCTTCTGAAAACCATGTCCACTGGCGACCAGCAAGAAATCCCTCTGGACCAAATTGTTGAGGCACTCAATAAACTTAAACCAAACTTCTAATAATTCATAAATTACTTATGCTGCGGACTGGAAAATCGGTATAAGAGATTTGGCTTTAGATTGTAGTTGAGAACGTTCGGTTTCGGTCAAAGGGGTAAATCCTTTACACAAGATATCCAATGCCATTCTAAACAATTTTTCATCCCCGGGAGGGAGCAGGGCGGTGACCGGTTCGGAGAGAGTAAATCGCAGTGCCAGCTCTGCCAATACCGGCTCGTCTATGGGTTCATACCAGCATTTGGGATGAGGATGAGACTTTACATTTTCCGGCCATTTCGTTTTTGCCATAGATTTGAGCGCCAATAGACCCATATTTTTCTTGCGCGCGGCATCCCGGATTTGCGAACCAAAATTACCAGAATAGTAGGTCACAAAATTTACTGGAAATAACACCGTATCAAAATCAAATTGGTTAATGGCATATAAGGCAGATTCAATATCATGAACTGAAAAGCCGATATAACGAATCAAACCATCTTTTCGTGCTTGAATAAAGGTCTCAATGGCTCCGCCGGACCCTAAGGCTTCTTTGGTCTCCTGCAGATTCGCCAACCCATGAATTTGGTAAAGATCAAAATGGTCAGTTCGGAGTTTTCTCAACGATTCGTATAATTCTTTTTGCGCCTCCACTTTATTACGTTGGGTGGTTTTACAGGCAAGGAATACCTTTTGGCGATAAGAATCCAATGCCGGACCCAGACGTTCTTGGGCGTTTCCGTAGGTTGGAGCGACATCGAAATAATTGATTCCCCTATCAATCGCTTTCGAGACCAAAGAGTAGGCGTGATTCTGGGTTTCATTGGAAACCAGTATTCCGCCGAATCCCAATATGGAAAGCTTTTCATTGGTTTTGCCAAGTACGCGTTGTTCCATAACAATATTCTAACTTCATTCTGTTAAAATAGAAAGCTTTAGGAAGAAAAAATGGGGGGGATATTATTTTTTCTGGTACCAATTTGGGTTCTGCTTAAACCAGTCAGCAGTACGGCGTAGACCTTCCTCAAAATCAACCTTGGGAGTCCAGCCGAGTTCTTTTTTGATTTTATCGGCTTTGAGATAGATTTGATCTACTTCGCCAGGCCGTTCGGGAGCATAGTTGGCATTATGGGGAAATCCGGTAATTTTCTTGAGCGTATCATAAATCTCATTGACCGAAATTGGTTTTCCCCAACCGAGATTAAAGATTCCCTGTTTTTCTGTTTTTAATGCCAATAAATTGGCTTCCACGACATCCCCAATAAATACATAATCCCTCGTTTGTTCGCCATTGCCATAGATGGTAGGCGTTTTGCCGGTTAACATGTAACCGATAAATATGGCATTAACCCCCGCTTCTCCATAGGGATTCTGAAAAGGGCCATAGACATTGGGATAGCGCAAAATCACATAATTCAACTTATACAAATGCGCATACAGCTCGACATAATGTTCCACGGTGTGTTTGGAAATTCCATAAGGCGCCAAGGGATGAATCGGATGGTTTTCATCAGCAGGCAGGTATTGCGGCTCCCCGTAAACCGCCCCTCCTGTTGAAATGTAAATAATTTTTTTTACCTTATATTGGCGGCAATTTTCCAATAAGTTCAGGGAACCCAGGATATTAATCCGGGCGTCATAGATCGGTTCTTCCACCGATTTGCGGACATCAATCTGGGCGGCATGATGGTCTATTACATCGAATTTTCCCTTTTTGAAAACGGATTCCAACGCCGGGTCCGTGATATCCAATTTATGGAACTCCGCCTGAGGGGGGATATTTTTTTCGTTGCCGGTGGCTAGATTATCTACAATGGAAACTTTGTGTCCCTCGGCTATAAACCGTTTGGCCACTTGAGATCCGATAAATCCGGCACCGCCGGTAACTAGAATATTTAATGACATTAGGACAATTATTATTCAGAATTTATACTCTCCTGTCAAATAATAATTCCAGGAGTTTCGGAAAATATTCAATTATATGTATTATTGACAATGTTCATAATACTGATATAGCATAATTTAAGCGAGGAGAGAGTCTGGTTAATTGATTATTCTCCGGTTTTGAGTATCTAACCAATTGATGAATTTGTAGTATGAAGAGCAGTATTTGTAATCGATAGAGCTGTTATACCTGTTGATGATTTCAGTAGTGTGATGCATGACCAGTCACACACTATCTACTCAAGGAGAATAGAATATATGCTATCCAAAGAGGGTGCCCCCATAACTGCCGGAAACTCGTTCAAGATGAAACATGTGGTATTGATTATATTCGGACTGATGACCCTGTATGTCCTGCTCACCCGGGATTTAACGTTACTCGATCCCCACTCCTTCCTGCGACAACGTTATGCGCCGATTCCCTTGTTGATGATGATTCATGGCATACCGGGAGCATTGGCTTTATTCCTTGGTTATTTCCAGTTTTCAGACCGGATTCGAAAGAGATATTTACAGGTGCATCGGGTGATGGGTCGCATCTATGTTGTGAGTGTGTTAATCTCGGCACCGGTTTCAATTTTAGTCAGCCTTTATCTTGGGACACCGACCTTATTAATGGCTTCCATTATCCAGTCTATCGGCTGGATAGTGACCACCGGCACCGGGCTTTATTGCATTCGAACACACAATATCCAACAACACCGCGAATGGATGACTCGCAGTTACCCGTTTGCAATGGTGTTTGTTTTTGTCCGCACCATTACTGCCATTCCTGCAGTCAATCATATGGGTCAACTCGGAGTGATTACCACGGTATGGAGTGTCCTTGCCACAGCCTGTTTTCTACCGTCGTTTATCATTGCCTGGCAGGGATTGGCAGAATGATGTTTGGGTACTCAGTAATGCCAATGGTCTAGGTGGAACGCCCGTTTGGACACAGCTTTCTCCGAATCCCGACCCTTTAATTGGTTACCCCATGCCACGATCAAGTCATACGGCGGTCTACGATAATACCAATAATCGGATGACGATCTTTGGGGGAAGTAATGGTAGTACTACTCTAAATGATTCGTGGGTGTTTCGACCTTCTGTTGCCACTGCACCGAAAAACACCACTGATGTAAAAATTCACTGGGAACTCTTTGATCGAGAAGAATATATACCTGCTATCTCCAACAGATCATTCTTAAACAATTTTGATATGGATAAGCCAGAAAATCGGAAACAAGAAAAATAGGAAAACATATTTTAGAAAAAAGAGTAGGTTAAAAAAACAGTAGGATTGTTCGGATGGCCTGTCCAAACAATCCTTGCTGAAAAAGTCACCCGCCCAGACTAGGACATAGTGGGCGGAGTATTGGTGACGGTCGGTGGAGTTCCCGAATGATTGACAAGGAACTTGATATAGACCCCGACATAGAGATTAAACCCGGACTCTTGTAAACTTTGAGTCTTGGCATAATCTGTCCAAGCCGTTCTGACCGTACTGGTTTCGGCATGCCAGGCACTGACCGCGTCAGTAAAATACCCGCGGATTACCTGTTGTGCCGCAGTGTCCGGATTGGCAGGAATCACGTACCTACGCACGTAATTGATTCCTTTCCAACTGGAGTAGACAATCGCATTACCGACTTGTCCACTCGCGCTAAAACTAAATAACGGTGATGTCACTTTTGCCATTGTTCGATCCTCCTTTCCAAGATAAATCTGGTTCCGGCACCGCGCGGTCACCGGTGCATCACCCATCTTGCCGATGATGTAATTCCAGCATGACACGTGAACGGGAAAGGCTCTGTCCCCGCAATCCTAGGAATGGCAGGCAGTGAAAATTGTTTCTTGACTTTTTAGGTGGTTAAGAATACATTCTTATATATAAAAATAGGATATGAAAGAGAATCAAATGAAAAGAAAATTTTCAAAAACGGGGTTTACCCTCATTGAATTATTAATTGTTGTTGCCATTATCGTCATTCTGACAGAGATCGCCATCACGAATTATTTGCAGGCACAAATCCGTGCGAAAGTTGCCGATACCAAAGAAGCTATGGCGGTTATAGCTACAGCTCTGGAAGCATACGAAGTGGATAATAATGATTATCCATGGGACTTTGTCGGCGCTACGGGAAGCGGTGGCAACCAATATTGGGTACCCAATAGTTTGACGACCCCAATTACTTATATCACCAGCGTTCCGACTGATATCTTTAGTTTACATCCGCATCGGTCACATGGTGTAGGATTAGGTAGAATCAGTTGGAATTGTTATCTCGAACCCGAAGATCTCACTTGGTACGTGAATACAGGTCAAAATGATGGAAATGCTCCGGATATTGCGGTTAATTCAAGACAGAACAATCCAGTAAATATTGAATATGTTCTATATAGCGTAGGTCCAGCGGTAACTTTGGCGATTAGTATGGAAAATGCGGGTTCATTGCAGGGAGATGCCTATGGGGATTGGTACAACGAGAGCGACAATGAATATTACCCAATTCCCCAACCGTACCGGTATTGGTATGATCCAACCAATGGTACAGTTTCTTTGGGTTATATAGTTCGGGAACAAGGGGGAACCAATTCACCCTAAATTAAATCTTTTTCTTGACTTTTGATTCGGTTAGAGGGAATATATAATTTGTTTTTTTGGAGTAGGCATATCCGATATTTTTAGGAAATTCAAGGAGAGCAAAATATTTCATGGATGAAAATCTAAATGGGGAACTATTAGAAGCAACGCTGGATGGGGATGCTCAGAAAGTCAAACAATTACTTAACTCAGGCGCCGATATCAACACCATCAACAAATTTTCCCTCACCCCTCTGATGCTGGCGGCAAGGGACGGGTACGCGGAAATTGTAGAGATGTTGCTTGAACATGGCGCGGATGTTCATTTGGAAGACGACCAGGGATTTACCCCTGTACAAATCGCGGAAATGAATCAACATCCAGAGATCGCCGAGAAACTTAAGTTGTCTGGAGCTATCGGAAATTAAGACACCTGCGTTATACTCTTTTCCATGATGAAACGAAAACCATTATCCTGGACAATTTTCATAGTGACGTTGATTGCGAACTTCGTCGTGATTACCATCCTGGCGTGGTTTGGAAATTATACTCTGTCCTCTGCCGATGAACTTCAATGCCGCAAACAAATGACGATTTTGCAAAATGCCGTTGACCAATACAACCGGGATCACCCGCAAGACAAAAAAGAAAATATGGAATTCGGATTCCCTGATTTTGTAGAAAAAACGTTGATTCCCCAAAATTACGTGAAAGGGACAATTACGGATTTGCGTGAAAAACATTCCTATTATTTACAGCGCAACGGTTTTGTCAATTGCCGGGAACATCCCCGGAATCCCTTTTCACTCTATCTCATGGGATTGATAATTTTGACGGTCATCGCTGCTGTTTTGGAACTGGGATTTCTAGGATACCAAATCCCTTGGAAAGAAAACGAAAATACCTTTTCTCCAACCTCTTCATAGAATGTTTTAGGTACGAACATTTGGCGGTTTAGGTTTTTGGTATTGTGCCATGAACTCATTGGGTGATTTGCCCAGTAAGCCGCAATGTTCCAGATGATTGTATTCTATATTCCAGCGTTTCAATTTATTTTGCAAGTCTTGGAAGTTCTGGAAGGTGTTTTGGTCATAAAATTTCTCCTGGTCTTCCCGGTGACTTCGTTCGACGGTTCCATTTTGCGCGGGCTTTCCCGGATCAATAAGATAATGCACTATATTTCTTTCTTGGCAAAAGACATCCAGCGGGTGAAGGGTTTTCAGGGTTCGATCACGGCGTTTGTTTACGCCGGTGTAGTAGTTGGTGAAGATCACCCCGTTGTCAGTTTTAATCGCTTGTATTCTATGAGGGAAACGATCCAGGACCTCTTTTAAAAACCGGAGAGAGTGGAAACTGGATTGTTCGTCATAGACCGCCAAATGTCTCCAGCGGGACGCCAGATCAATGGCGGTATACTGATAATAGCGTTGTCCCGCTACCTTTCCGGGAACATACTTCACATCGATCTCTAGAAGTTCACCGACCGATCGTGGTGCTTTCAAATACTTGTATTTCATTTTCTTCACCCGATATTTCCTCACCAACCCTTCTTTCTTCAAGATCTTCCCGATAGTCCGTGCATGAATCCTCACTCCTTCTTTGGCCAAGTGCCAATGGATCTTTAGAGCGCACTTTTTCGTTTTCTTCCGGATTTCCAGAATTCTCTCTTTCACTCGGAGAGTGGTTTCTTTTGTACAAGTTTTGGGTCGGGTGGATTGCGGCTCCAAAGCCTTCTCTCCTCCTTTCCGATACGCCGCCGCCCATCGCTCCAAACTTCGTTGGCTGTGTGGACAAATCTTACACACCTCCTTTAACCGTATCTCTTTCTTTATTATAGGTAATACCCAGCGTAATCGTTCCTCTTGAATCGTCGTTGCCATACGTATAGACATCTCCTCATTCTAAAAAACCCGCCATATGTCTGTACACATTACCAGAATCTTTTGATGAATTTATTCTTTTGAGTTAAGATTAAAAGAAAGATACTGATGAACAGATTTACTATACTGTTCATCAATTTTTATTTTCATTATGCTAAGAAAAATTGTTATCCTTTTAATACTTGTTGTTCTTGTGGTGGGGGCTTATAAATGTTTCAGCCATCCTCATTATACGAAACTTGACCAAAAAATCGTGGTCTTGGGATTTGACGGAATGGACCCGACGCTTACTGAAAAATTTATGGCGGAAGGGAAATTACCCAATCTCGCGGCACTGGCTAAAGAAGGGACCTATTGCCACCTATCCACCACCAATCCTGCTGAATCACCCGTTTCCTGGGCCTCTTTTATCACCGGTAGCAATCCCGGTAAACATGGAATTTTCGATTTCCTTTCTCGCGACCCGCAAACCTATATGCCCGATTTGGCGTTGGTCACTCCGGTTTTTCCCAAGAAATTTTTCCCTTTTGGAAAATATAAAATCCCTCTTGAGAAACCTCAAGCCGTAAATAATCGCCACGGAATACCGATTTGGGAAGTCACCAAAGAACATAATATCCATACGATGGCGCTCCATGTCCCGGACACGTTTCCCGCTGAAGAACTCGCTGGAGAAATGTTATCGGGTCTCGGTGTGCCGGACACGCGGGGAACTTGGGGAACGTTTACGTTTTATTCCGACCAAGTGGATGACGCCAATACGGAATTCGGCGGAAAGATTATCAAGGTGACTATTGAAAAAGATGATACCATTCATACCTATATCTACGGCCCACGCGACCGGTTCTTAAAACAACCGATTGATTCTGTCCATGTACCGGTCGTCATTCATTTAAATCGTCAGGATAAAACGATTGCCATTACCATCCAGGGTCAAACGCAAACTCTGAAAGTCGGTGATTGGAGCAACTGGTACACAATCAATTTCAATTTGGCGCCTTTTGTGAACATTCACGGCATCGGGCGATTCTGTTTTATTGACATGGGACCGGAATTCAAACTTTATTTTTCACCGGTGAATTTCGATCCCCGTAACCCGCCTTTCCCGATTGCCTATCCCGCCAGTTTTGGAAAGAAATTAGTCAAGAAAATGGGTATTTATCAAACCCTGGGTTGGACAGAAGATACCTGGGCTTTGACCGAAGACCGGATTAATGAAGATATTTTCTTGCAGGATGTCAATTATACTTTTGATGAACATGAGAAACAAACTCTTATGATGCTGAAGAAATACAAGGATTTGAATTTATTTATGATGGTGTCGGAAGCTACCGACCGGGTGCAACATACCTTCTGGCGATATATTGACCCGAAACATCCCATGTACACCGCGGAAGGCGCAAGAAATATGGCGATGCGATTTTGCATATTTACCAGAGAGCCGATGCCATGCTTGGAAAAGTGCGCAAGGAAGTTGACCCAAATACCACGATTATCGTTATTTCAGATCACGGGTTTCATTCCTGGAGATATTCGGTTAACCTAAACACCTGGCTGGTGAAAAACGGGTTTATGACTTTGGTACCGGAGAAAGAAGAAGGCAAGGAAAGTCTTGATAAATTATTTGGTCACGGAAATTTCTTCGAGAATGTGGACTGGACGAAAACCCGCGCGTACTGTGTCGGTCTTGGCAAAATTTATATTAATGAAATCGGCAGGGAAGGACAGGGGATCGTTGCGCCGGGCAAAGAATATGAGGATACACGCAATGAAATTATTGCCAAACTCAAACAACTCCGCAATCCTCTGGCGAATAACGAACCGGTGGTCATGAATGTATACAAACGCGATGAAATTTATACCGGACCGTACGTCGAAAAGGCCGGAGATTTGGTCGTCGGATTTTATGACGGATACCGGGTTTCTTGGCAGACCGCTCTCGGCGGAAGCCCCCCCGATGTCATTGAACTCAATAAACGCAAATGGTCGGCAGACCATTGTTCCATTGACCCCACCATCACCAGCGGTGTTATCTTTAGCAATAAAAAACTCAGCCGTACCAACCCCGCCATCATTGACGTCGCCCCTTCCATCCTCCATCTCCTCGGCGTCCCCAAACCCCAAGAATGGGATGGCAACACTTTTTTTGATTAATACTTTTTGTATATTACTACGATTGATTTATAATTAGCTATATACTGGTTAAGTATGAATTACTTCCAAAAATACATCTCTTATTTATGCCTATGGAATATCGCATTAATTAGTCTTGTGAGTGTGGCATTTTCGAATTCAGGAAAAGATAAAATTCCCAATCTTTATCCCTCCAATCATCTGGTTTCTGTTTTGCTACAAAACCCGGTCCCCCTTTATCCTACCCATTCCAATCCTGCT
Organism: uncultured bacterium; assembly: GCA_963768165.1. GTDB lineage: Bacteria > UBP4 > UBA4092 > UBA4092 > UBA4092 > CAVYHJ01. Next base: position 146,831 of record CAVYHJ010000028.1, read on the forward strand.
TCACCTTTATCCGCCGATTCGGGAAACTTAAATTTAATCCCCGCTCAGAGAGTCTGGGCTTCCAATTCGTATAATACAAATCATCTCCCCGAAAATGCTATTGATGGAATATCCTCCACCGTGTGGAGTTCCGATGTGATGGATTCACAACCGTCACTTTATTCGTTAATGTATCTGGTGGATTTGGGTGAAAATAATTCCATCCAAAAAATTGAGCTCGATGCCCCGGATTATTCCAATATTCCTTGGGCGCAAAAATCTACCTATACCTTCTTTCCAAAAACTTTCTTTTTGAGTATCGTGAAAGAAGTATTCGATACCACCGGAGCGGTTCAATTACAATGGAGTTATATTCCCAGATCTTTCAATCCCGGCAACAGCGATACCAGCACCTATTGTATGGCAACGAATTACAGACCACCGGAGGGCGGGCGTTATGTGGCGTATACTGATGGCACAGTGATCGGCAGATATATCGCGGTAGTCGTTCAGGAGGCGGAACAATTTCCTCCTGGCGCAGGACCTCTCTTTGCGGGAAAATATGCCGCTCAAATTGCCGATATAAAAATCTATTCTTCGGATGCACCTCAACAGGGAATACCGTTTTCAAATATTCAATTATCCAAAGACACAACCAACAATAATATTAAAATATCCTGGAGCACCCAATCCGCCATGTCTACCGTCTTGACCCAAGTTTACGGAACGAGCAGCAATTCCATCCCTATAGCGCAAAATGATAATACAACCACCCATTCCGTGACGATTAGCGGATTGTATACGTCCGCCACGGATGAATATATCTATCTCCCCTGCGGGATTTATAATGGTCAAAACTATGCCGCCAGTTTTTTGGATTGGATCACTTATATGCCCGTCCCCTATTATCTTATCGCGATTCATAACGAGCCTTGCGAATTACATATTTCTGCATCGGATGATTCCACCGAATTTGAGGGGTTTTATACGCAATTAAAACAAATGATTTTACTGGCAAATCAAAATAACATAAAATTAGTCTCGATGTTCGCTCCCGATTGGGCGGATTATCTCACCTTGGATACCACCAAATTAATGGATTTGGAAACTTGGAAAAAACAAGGTCATGAAATTGGGATTTTCCATTCCAGTATCTATAATATAGGGGTATGGGATGGGTATTCCAATTATTCCATCGGATGTGACTATGCCGTTCGACTGGCACTCCAGGGGAGTGTAGACACGGTCACGAACCAGTACGAAGGAAACATGGTCAATTTTATGGAGAAGGCTTCAAAACTCTATCCTGCCGGGGGCACCTTAAACTCAGGCTGTTCGGGTGCCAAATTTGATTTGAATGATTTACCGGATAAAGTTCTCTATGATACCTCCGGTCCCTGGCAAAACCATGATGCCCTCGGGGTGATACAAGATGATATTGAACCGCAACGCGGGGTCAATAACTATGTAATTTCAGGTCTTAGACATAATATAAAACATCACTGGATTTCCCACGCGATTCACAGCCCGAACGGGTTGGACCAAAACCTTGTCGTATTTAATCAAATGCCGAGCGGCGTCTATGGAATGGTATTCCATAGCCTATTTGGTCCTTATTCCGAATATTCCACTTTCACGCAATACATTGCCTTCTTGCATAAACTCGACCCGCAAGGAAATAAATCTATTACCTTAACCAATATTATCAATCAACGAATACTTCCCGAAAATGTATGCGATATAGAAAGCTTCCCCATGGCGCAATGGACGGATAAAGACTCCACTTCCTGGCATACCGGACCGGACGTATGCACCACCTATTCCACCTGTTCCATTTGTAACAATAAATAGTAGTTCTCTATGGCAATATATTTTTTGATTAACAACTCTTCATCATTTACCCTTAAAATAATTTCAACTGACTTTCTTTTTGGGGATAAAAAACTCCCACAATCACAAAAGGATTTGGAAATCTTCTTCGATGACCATCAAATGTGGTTCCCAAAAATAGATATAAGTCTTTCTTTTCAACAAACTCATCGTAATATTTTTGCCGTACTTTATTTAATGCTTTTTCTTCATCTCCGTCTGTATTTTTCAAACAATTCCAAAATAATTGACCAATTTCCCAATCTTCAATCATTAACTTACTTTCCTTGCCTGCGTCATCTTCAAAATGATACTTAAATTTATAAGGGACTTTCTTTATAGGAATTCTCATATTGTCTTTATCTCTTTGTCCCGTTGTAATAAACTCTAATTGCTTTAGTTTTTCCAACCATTTTGGATTCCATTCTCTCTCATCTTTTTCAACTAAAAAATCTATTATCCTTGCTGGTTTAAACGTGGCCAAAGATTTATTATTAGGTTCTTTCGAATCGTTGATAAGTTTCGTCAGATTAGTATAGAATTCCGCCAAACAAAATTTTTTGTGTTCCGCCCAATTATCTGTAGTATCAACTTTTTTTAGAACTATTAAATCGGATAAATCTGGTTTAACAGGTGAATAACTTTCAGGACGAAAATCTTTTGTCCTCCTTTGCAAATCTAATTCTATCCAATGGTATTTATGTGCATCAGTTTTAATTAAGAATTGTAAAGGTACGGGATATATTCGAATCCAGCTAAAATCCTCCAATATCCCTGCTGTGCATACTAAATCGTCATAACTTCTTGAAGCTTGTGGATAAGCAGTGACTGTTATTAACACTTTGGTTTTCGACATAGTTAAATATGTCTAGGATTTAAACCGCTTTTAGACATCCCCAAAATATAAGTAGCCAATGTATTGCGATGGCATTGACAATAATCTGATTCAAAACAAGTTAAAGCAATTCTTTTATATTTTTTAAGCAAGTTAATGATCTTTTGTATATCTTCTTCTTTATTAACCAGGGAATTGCTATAAGTCTCAAACAGTCTTTGATAATCGGACACGTTATCTAAATTCTTCCGTAATTCAGCTTTGATTCCTAATTCGGGAAAATGCAAATATTTTATGCTTAGACTTTCACAGGCATTATATAAGGGTTTTTTAGAGAAGCAATATTTCATACTGAATGGATTATTTCTTACGTCACACAACACTTTTATATCATACTTAATTAATTTATTAAGATATGATTCCAAAGATAAACCTTGATAACCAATTGTAAACAATGCAAGCTCATTGGAATTCGGTTTATGTTCTTTCACAATATCAAAAGTTTTTGAATCCAATATTTCGTCAGCTATAGTGCTATTTATTGCATAATAGGGATATTTCTCATACGTATATTTTATTAATTCGTTCGATGAAAATTTTCCGTAAAGACGTTTTATTTCTAAAAAGATTGTTCTATCATTCTCTTTTAACATTTCAAAATAGTTTATAGAATCAGACTTGATCCATTTTCCTTTAAACTCACCTTTTATTTCTTTAACAAGGTTCTGATTTTTTAGAATACTTAAATCTGAATAGGATTGAAATGAAAAACATCCAAATTTATATGGAACAAAATCAAAAGAAGGTGACTTCTGTAACCTAGTGATTAAAAATAAAAGTTTTTGAAAGTCCGTTTTAACCAAACTTCCATCAAACGTCTGTATCAATGCTAATATAATTTTTCGTCTATATAACATAATTTTATCAATCTTAACTCTTAATCAAATTCTATCACCTTTTTCAAATATTTATGAGAAAATTACCAATTTATGGATGAATTGTCTATAAAGTGGAATTAAAAAAGGAGCTTTCCGCAAATGCGGGAAGGTGCTGGTAGTAAACTTTGTACGAACGTACAAGGTTTTTTCTTTGATTGATTTTCTTGCAGTTACACGAAAACAAGGAATTCTTTACCGAAAGGTAAAAGTTATTTATGTGGGATTCTCGTAATAAGAAAAGATGGATGGTAGAATAGAAATATGAAGGTATTATTGGATACGGATATTGGGTCGGATATTGATGATGCGGTTGCGTTGGCGTATTTATTAGCACAGCCGGATTGTGAATTGTTGGGAATCACAACGGTCAGCGGAGAATCGGATAAAAGAGCCGAATTGACCAGTGTGTTGTGCAAAGTCGCGGGACGGAATATCCCTATTTATTGCGGACGGGAGGAACCGTTATTGTTTCCCCAACGCCAACCCCAGGCTCCGCAAGCCGCCGCGCTGAAACAATGGCCGCACGATACGGGTTTCCGGAAAGGGGAAGCGGCACACTTTCTACGTGAAACCATCCGTGCGAATCCCGGAGAAGTTGTGTTATTAACCATCGGCCCATTGACCAATATCGCCGCACTTTTTGCCATGGATGAAGAGATTCCTCATTTGCTGAAAAGTTTGGTGATGATGTGTGGAGTATTTACCAACCAATTGTCTGGTGTGGGTCCCTTGGAATGGAACGCGATGCTGGACCCGCACGCCACGGCGATTGTCTATCACAGCGGCGTCAAGATTCATCGTTCCATCGGGCTGGATGTTACTATGCAAGTTAAGATGAAAGCAAAAGAAGTCCAACAGCGGTTTCAAACCGTGCTCCTGCGTCCGGTGCTGGATTTTGCCAAAGTCTGGTTCCAAGAAAACGATATGCTTACCTTTCATGACCCGCTCGCCGCCACTACATTGTTTGATGACAAGATATGCCAATTTGAACGAGGATGCGTGGATGTGGAACTGAAAAGTGACCGTGTTACAGGACAAACTCATTGGACACCGAAAACCGACGGCCCTCACGAAGTCGCTCTTCAGGTAAACCCGGCTCGGTTTTTTGACCACTATTTCAAGGTTGTGAATCGCTACAAGAAAAAATCATAATCACCAAAGTGTTTTGAGCGCGGTCTATAATTGGGATATAAAAAACGGATTCTGGAGACTCACCCTGTGGCTTCTGTGAAGTGGGAAAATTCTCATAATGAGCGGAACAAAATAATTAGGGAATAGGAATATGCTAAAATACTCTGTCCTTCTTCGGATTATGGGAAAGGGAATATAGTATTAATTTGATTATTGATTTTTTTATGCGGGAGTAGTTCAGCGGTAGAACGTCAGCTTCCCAAGCTGAATGTCGCGGGTTCGATCCCCGTCTCCCGCTCCAACCGATAGCCTCTAAATTACCTGTTTAGGTACGAACATTTGGCGGTTCGGTTAATTTGTATTCTGCCAGGGACTCATTGGGAAAACTAAAATATCCAGATTATTATACTCTTTATTTCACGTAATGAGTTTTTTTGTAAGTTTTGAACGTTGTGGAAAGTGTTTGTCTCACAGAATTTTTCAGGGTTGGGTAATTTGAAAAACGGGTAAAGTGTAATTTCGGCTTTTATAGGGAGGATATTGGGAGTAGTACCTAGGAGGGTCAAACACTCCTGGGTACTACTCCGTATCTAAACTAATTCTTCAGGTCAGGAAGTCAGCAAATGATTGAGGTTGAGACCGGAACAACTTACCCCAATACTTCTGAAGCTTCTTTCATGATTTTCCCAATTGCCAGTTTATTAGGACAACGGCTCTCCGCATGAGAGTAATCAAGAGAAGCTAATTTCCCGCGAACTGAAATAGGCAATTGAGCGAAATGCATCCGTGCTCTTTCCATGTCACCATAGCTGCGGCAATACATCATATAGCGCATGACATCTCCGATGGGGATGGCATGAGTCACAGCCGATTCACAGATTTCACGGCATCCTTTGCAATAACCGGAATTACTGGCTTCCGCATATTCCCGAAGAACTTGAAAATCCGCCGCTTCCAATTTGGTTTTATCATTTGCGGCAACAACATTGGCTGCCAGCTTGGCCAGGTTATCCATTTGAGAACAAATACTGGCGATAGCCGGATTTTCCCAAATGGCTTTTATTTTTGCCTGTTCGGGAGAAAATCCTTTTTGAATAAAATGACCTGCCATTTTTAATTCCGCTTCCGAGTCTGTCTTTACCTGACCGCCACCCTGGGTTTTCATGGCCGTTATACCAATCCCGGCTTTTTGACAGGCATCCACCGCCGCTATCATCTTATCATCATGCATAATGCGATAGTTATACGCCGGCATAAGCCCATCAACCCAACCCAACTTAGCGGCGCCTGCCAGACAGTCTGCCATATTAGAATGGGTACTAAATCCTATAAATTTAATCTTGCCTTCTTTTTTCGCCGCTTCCGCCCAAGCTTTGATTTCCGGGGTCATTTCATCAATACTTCTAATCCCATGCATGAAATACAAATCAATATAATTGGTTTTCATCCGTTCCAGTGACAGGTTCAACATCTTCGTTAAACCATTCGGATCGCGGGCACCTCCTTTGGTAACCAGGAAGACTTTTTTTCGGTCATTGGGGAATTTCTCAAAATACATACCTATCCCCAGTTCACTATTTCCGCCGACATATCCATTGGCAGTATCCCAATAACTAACTCCCCAATCCAAGGCTTTCTTTAAAACAATCATATTGGCAGTGATATCAAAAATTCCACCCAGGCAAAGGCTGGAGACCGAGACTTTAGTCTTTCCAAAAATCCGGGTAGGGACTTTGACGGATGTTGGGTTTGATTCTTTTTTTTCATTTTGTGCCATGACAATACCGCTCAGGCTGCTAATAGCGAGAGCAGAAGTGACGCCAGTGATACCAGTTTGTTTAATAAACTCTCTTCGGCTTAATTGTTTTTTTTCTTTGGACATATACTTATCCTCTCTTTAATAAAAGTGATTTATTAATACTTCTTGTTTCATTTTCCGGTGTTACCCGGATGGCACGAAAGCCGCTGACCGGACATTCATGTTCACAAACACCGCACCCAGTACATTTCTCAATATCTACCACAGGTGCTTGAAGCCGGACTTGCAATTCGATTTTGTCTCCTTCCTTGAGTGGAATGATAGTTGTTTTGGGGGATTCTAGAGTAAATTGGTTTTCAGTATTGGCAGTGATTCTTAATCGGGTATCTTGATAAGCCATATAATAATCCCCTGATGAATATATTCCCGATTTCAGGGGACTTGTTTCAACCTGAAGGGTGGAATCTTTGATAGATTTCACTTGCATCTCTCCGTTGCGGATCGTAGCAAAAGATATTTTAACATAAATCGCTTTGGGTGTAACCGGACAATTTTCCTGGCAGACGATACAAGGTTTATCCATGGCCCAGGGTAGACAGCGGCCTCTATCTACAAATGCCGTTCCAATCCGGATAGGGCCTTTTTCCGCAAACTCATTTTTTCCCAGTTTCTCATCCAGGCTGATTGGGCGAATGGCCGAAGTGGGACAAATCATCCCGCAAGCCGTGCAATTTAGCTGGCAGCCGCTGGTTCCCACACGAAAATTTAACACCGGTGTCCAAAGGTTCTCTATTCCACCATCCAAACCGCCCGGGGTAATAATATTCGTAGGACAAACTCGCATACATTGGTCACATTTGATACAGCGTTTTAGGAAATCTTCTTCCATCAAAGTTCCGGGAGGCCGTACTATCCTAGGTGACCAATTAGTGGCCATCTGCCCGGTTAACCGAATCATGGGGATTGCCAATACTCCCGATGCCAGAGAAAGAATAAATCCTCTTCTCCCGAAATCTGGATTGGTTATTTCGCCTTCCAATGATTCCTGTGTTTGATAATTTATATATCCCTGGCGACAGGCACCGATACAATTAAAACAAAGCAGACATTCACTAATCCGGATTTTTCCAAAAGGTTCACAAGCGCCTTCGCAGCGGTCTTCACAAAGCGCGCACTCGGTACATTCCTCCTGAGTTTTCCCAATCCTCCAGATGGCAAACCCGCCAAGAAATCCAAAGAGAGCCCCTAGAGGACAGATAAACCGGCAATAGAATCTGGGAATGAGGAAATTTAACAGGATAAAGGTAAGAAAGACTGCGCCGACTACCCAGGCACCGTCATAATACCTGGGACTGATTGAGATTTGTTTTGTGAAATGATCCACGATAGGTAATAGGATTAAATTTACCGACCTGTGTACCAAGGGGATAGGGTCAAGTAATCCGGATTGAAGAGAAACCGTCGAAGTCAATGGGAAAAGAGCCATGACAAGAAAAGCAATCAAAATAAAATATTTAATATTTTGCGCTTTCCTGTAATGATTATTCTCAATCCGCTTTTTAACTTTTTTTCCCAAATTACCCAAATAACCAAAGAATTGGTGCATGGTTCCGAACGGACAGACCCAACCGCAAAAAAATCTCCCGAGAAGAATCGTGAGTACGATGGTAACTAAAGCCCAGAGTAATCCTTGATACAAAGTATGCGTCGTGAAAATGTTACCGATAGCCACCAAAGGGTCTAATTGCAAAAACCAGTTGACAGGCCATCCCCGCATTTGCCACCACTGGATTCCAAACGTGCTGACTATACAAAACCAGAAAAACAGAAGTATGAAAAATACCTGGGTTATTCTTCGAACTGTAACTATTCTCACGATATTGTTTCCTATACTAAATTAATAATGATGGGTTTCAATGACTGATAATCCATAGTCCCGGAACCTTTTTCAGCGGCCTGGGTTATATAAGGCAAATCGGATATCTTTCTTTCCAATAAACTGCATCCGAACGCATCCGCTGCCACCTGGTCAGTACTGACAATCATGGTATTGGTTTCTTTTAAATCGGACAATGAGCCACCTGTTGGACCATTGGTCATCATCGTCATCGTCCCGTCCAATATCACCAAAGTTGGTTTTATCATCATGGAGAGTTCCGTAATAATGGTATTAATATCCTGGTGAAAAATATTTCTTCTCCCGCCCAGGAGGCCATACCAATTTTTCATCGTCATGGAAGCTCCGCTCCGGTAATGGTCTTTGAGAGGAGCGATTCCTATTAATTTGGTAATACCATCCAAGGGTTTATAAAGCAGCGGCCAATCCCGAATCAAAACTGCATTTTTCAAAGTATAAGACTGGAAATAATTATCCTGTGGAAGAATCAATTTTCCCCCGGCATTTTCCGCCGCTTCCGCTATTCCGGTTAATTGGAAACAACTGCCAGGATTATTGATGGGGTTATCCGTCACCCGCACCTCAGAAGCCCCCGCTTTTAAACAAAGTTTTACTACTTGTTTCACCAAATCCGGATGAGTAGTGGCACAGAAATCTGGCGGAGTAGCAAAAGCGGCATTTACTTTGATTAAAACTTTATCTCCCTTTTTAATAAAAGATTCAATCCCACCTAAAGATTCAAAAGCTTTGGTGATTGTCTGAGTCCGGTTTTTTCCCTTGATAATAGCCATCCGGGGACCTAAAGAGGGTATGGAATAATCGGATAAAAGAATAGATTTTTCTTGGTGAAGTGAAACTCCCGGTCCCTTGGAATCATAGAGGTAATAGCTGAGTCCTCCGGCAGCCGCAATGGACACACCAGCTTTGACTACCCGGCTGATAAATCTACGTCGGTTGATTTTCTCTTCATCTACCGGAGCTATTTCCATGTTCTTGTTTCGCTATGTTTTGATATAAAGAATCCGCAAGTTTCTTGCCAACGGCCTGGTTTTTCGCTTGGTGGATTCCTGCCAGTACTTTTCCTTCCGCAAATACCATTTCGGTATCCCCCAGTAAGTCCACCATTTTCAATCCTGGAATTGGGGTTTCTCCCGGTTCTGTCTTATCACTACCCAAACCCAGCAAGAATTCATAATACTCTTTGGCTAACGTTTGAGCTTCTTCCGGAGTGTTCTGAACAACGACAAATGCCATCGTGGTAGTACCTGAGATGTTATAATTCACGACAACCACCTGGTTCAATTTATCAAAACTGAATCCATTTTTTAGATAGACTTTAAAAGTATCTTTCATCAAGTTTTCCTTTGGAAAATACCGGTTTTCCGGAAGGTCTAATGAAGCACCTGCATTCAAGGAAATGAACTGCTTTCCAGCATCCAGCAGAGTATTGACTAAGATGGGATTTGCCTGACTGGCAACTATTTCCAAATAATATTTTCCTTGAATGAAAAAGATGGCATTTTCAGTCTTATATCCAAATTGTGCGATAGAAATATCTTTTGAACCAGGACGGCGCTGATTGCTATACACCGCAAAGGCATTCCGGGAATTGCCCATATCATAGGTGTACACTTCATACCATATTTTGGAGTCTTTGGCAGAAACATATTTCTGGCATTCCAGTTTCTTAAACCCGCAATCCAGATAAAGGTCAGCTTTCCCGTCAATCTTATCGGATAGAGTCTTTTCATCGAATATTTCCTTATCTCCCATGGTCTGAAATCCAACAGGTATGATATTGGCCGTGGGTGTTGTAGAGACTTGAACAGAAGAAGGCGTTTCTTTCTCCACAATTCCTGTGGGGGGTATTGTCAGATTGAATTTCTCTTTGTTGTAGTGACTTTGTTTCCAATAAATAACGCTGGCAATAATAAATAATAAAAATAGAATCCCAATTCCAAGGAAAGTTTCTTTCAAGGAAGGTTTATATTTTGAACCGGATGACATGATTTATAACCAATATCCTTTAGTTCTGTATAGATATTCATTATAAACTAAAAATCACTTTTACACTCAACCCTGGGTTTGGGCAGTCTTAAGCGTCTTCCAGATTGTACTGGTTTCTCTGTTAAGGTTCGCTCCCTTTACTTGCGGAGGAAATATTTAATGGAATAGACAGCGCTGTCATGGAAGGCATCGGGAAAAAGAAGAATATTTATTCCTGATGTAGAAAAAATAAATCCGCTGTTATTCTTGCGCACCGGCGCTTTTTAGGAGTTTTATGATGTCGGGATATTTATTGGATGCTGCTAATTTTAAGGCGGTGTTACCCACAGCGGCTTTCGTATTAACTGCTGCGCCTTTCGCTAATAAGGCTTGTACGGTCTCTGTATGGCCATACTGTGCCGCAAACATCAAGGCGGTTCTACCCGTGCTGTCTTTCGCATTAACCTCCGCGCCTTTCGCCAATAAGGCTTGCACGGTCTCTGTTTGGCCAAACCAGGATGCGGACATCAAGGCAGTCTGACCCCCGTTGTCTTTTACATTTGGATTCATCCCTGCATCCAAAAACAATTTTACGGCGTCAGTTCTGCCTGCCTGTGTCCAGAAGAGAAAATCTTTTTCGGTATATTTAATCTTCATTTGTGCCAATTCATTTCTCGCATTTTTCTGGGTTTTGGCGTAGGAAGGGAATACGAGCGACAAGGATAATAACAGATAGAGGCTTTTACATGGAACGAATTTCATAACAGTGGGTTCTCCTTTCTCTTACAGTTTGTATGAAGTTATTTTAAATTAATTCTTACCTATAATTTTCTCTTCATGAGTTCTAAGCTGAAGGAAATACGGATACATTACTTTTGATTTACCCATGAGATCCTTTATTTTCTTTATTATTATGATAATCTCCATATATTGCAATTAAATGAAGGTACTGTAAAATGTATGTGAAATCTGCATTTTTCTCACAGAATGAATGGGTTAGGAAACATTTGGGAGTCACAAATAGCCAAAGAACTATGGAATCAAGTGATTGAGTAAACATTTTCGATTCCTTCCTTTTTCGGGAAGGGTCCTTTGATGTAGGCGCATAGAGTGGTTTTTATCGATGCCACAACTATAATCCACAAGTTTTAATTGGTTTGTCTACACAAAACGACTAATCCCTACATTTTTAATATAATAACAATAAATAACTGTAACCCTAGCTTTACATATTGGCAAATTATCAAGAATTATAATTTCCTCCAATGTTCAATTAGATAATTGATTATATTATTGTTATGATTACTTTTTGAAAATAATAAGGTAATGGCATGGGGTTTGCGTTATCATAACCTACAATGAAAAATAAAATACACATAAACCAAATTAGAAAGGGGGGGAATAATTAATGAAAACATTAAGAAATAAACGTGGTTTTACCTTGGTGGAAATTATGATCGTAGTAGCGATCATCGGAATCTTGGCGGCTATTGCTATCCCGAACTTTATCAGAGCGCGGATACAATCTAATGCCAAGGCGTGCGTCAATAACCTGAAACAAGTATCGGGTGCCAAAGACCAATATGCCTTGGAATTCAAATTGACAGGTTCGAATTCCGTGAGTCCGTTTGCCAATCTGACGGTGTATCTGTTGAACCCGAATGCGACAACCTGCCCGACTAATGGGTCCGCCTATACCGGCGATGTGGTTATTCAAAATACTGTGGTCTGTCCGAACTTTGCTTCAACCGATCCAGAATTTTCACTACATCATTTCCCTTAAAAGCATGCTTTCATGCTTAACAATCACCGACGTCTTGGTTTAGTCACCAAGACGCCGGTTTTTTTATATTCAGAGAAGAAATGGATTATCCTGATATTCTATTGTTCTACCTGTTCCTCATCCTGATTCACCCGATAAAGTTGAGCAATAATGAGTCCACCGACGAAAATAGTTGACGATGAAATTATTCTTGAAATTTGGAGATTTTGCTTGATTCCTGCTCCTTTTTATAATAAACTAACCTTAGAAATATCCAGTTATCTTATATAGCGGATGCCAGTTCATTTGATGGTGCAAAGGAGAATATATGCTAAAGACTATAGATAAGTACATTTTCAAAATAAATTTATTCTGGACGGGTGTTTTTGTTATACTATTTCCTACAGTTATGTTTGCTCAAACCGGAAAAGTTTTTGACAATCTATCCATGCCCAGTAAAATATTGAAGAGCGACCGCAAATATGCTGTGTATCTGCCTCCCGATTACGAAACCTCTCAACGGTCCTACCCGGTCTTGTATCTGTTACATGGCCATGGTGATGACCAGACAGGCTGGGTCCAATTTGGCGAAGTATTACTTATCACTGATAAAGCCATTAGTGAAGGGACTGCCACACCCATGGTTATAGTTATGCCCGATGCCAATACAGATCATATCGGTTATTTGAATGGTATTAAAGGGGAATGGCAATATGAGGATTTCTTCTTTCAAGAATTCATTCCTTACATTGAAAAAAAATATCGGATTAAAAGTGAAAAAAGATTTCGGGCTATTGCAGGGTTATCCATGGGCGGGGAAGGAACTTTAATCTATGCCATCCATCACCCGGAACTTTTCTCCTCGGCTTGCCCCTTAAGTGCTGCCACGGGTCCCCGGTCAATAGATGATGTCAAAAACCGACTGAAAAACTTCTATCAACTCGACACCACTAATGTATCGGATAGTGAAGTGGAAGCATATTACAAAAAATATAATGTATTATACCTAGTGGAGAATATGCCCGATGACCAGAAAAAAGCAGTCCGATGGTATATCGATTGCGGAGATAAGGACTTTCTTTCTGAAGCTAATTGCCTCCTCCATATTGCTATGCAGAAAAAAGAAATTCCTCATGAATACCGGGTTCGAGACGGTGGTCATACCTGGACTTATTGGCGGGCCTCTTTACCTGAAGTCTTGAAGTTTGTTTCCGATGCGTTTCACCAATATTAACGGTTGGGATAATCAACCAGGATAATATCCTTATTTTAAAATATTGGTACTCATTTTAAAGGTTATGTCAACCCTAGAAGTGAAGACCTTGAAATAATCGTTACTGGTCAAAAAACTCTATACTAGTGCCAGAAGTAGTGACATTGAACGAGTCAATTCAAAATGCTAGAATATAACTCCACATTTTTCAATCATGCCGGAGTGGCGGAACTGGCAGACGCAAGGGACTTAAAATCCCTCGGTGCTTAGCACTGTATCGGTTCGATTCCGATCTCCGGCACCATGTTTTTCAAATCTAGTATTTTCACTATGGAGTTTCCGATTGATGGGTAATCTCAACCAACATACTCCTGACGACATTGCTTCCATCGTTAGCCTTTGCGACAACTCTCACGATACCATTGCTTTTAGAACCACCCATGGCTGTAAGTTTTCCGTCTTGTGTTATGACGGCCTTCCCGGTGATGTTTTCGACTTTCCAGGAGACATCCTTATTCGTGGCGATTAATGGATATACCCGGGCGGTTAATTGGAGAGAACCACGTTGGGTATGAATCCCCGTTAGGCCGTTTTCCCCTTCAAGTTCAATTTCCGCGACTTTAATGACTTGTTCCTGAATCGTCACGTTATTAATAAATACATCGGACTTAACCAATCCCATGTCAAATGACATTCGTGCATGGGGATCGGTTTCCTTCATCATGGTAAACTGAGACGAATATGTTTTCCGTTCTGTGGTAATCGAGAATGTGGAATATCCACTATAGATAGTCCAGGGCGAAACATTCTGGGCTAGATAGGCAACGGTTTCTACGGGTTGAGCTGCATAAGCGTCAAAACTGAACTGATATATCTTTCCCGTTTCGATTGTTAATCCGGGACAGGTCAATTGAATATCATACGGTTGATTTCCTCCACGTTCAATTTTGACATGGCATATCCCATCGTGGGCTTCCATATTGGCCATCGCGGGATCTCTTAGATAAATGACCCACGGAATTAATCCCTTCGAGAAATCGCTTTGGTAAACTAACGTACCCTTTTCCGGAACAACAGCCGGATAGAGCGGGTCATATAATAAGGCATTGACCAGACCGGTTCTCCATTCTTTTTTTACTTTGTCATAAATACCAAACCGGTCGCAAAATTCCCAGTATCCCCAACTGAATCCATACTTTTCAATAGTCCTCGCAACATAATTCGTCCATAATTTTCTGGAATATATATCCCCTTTGTTGAACGTCCCGAATTCTCCCACATAAACGGGTATTTGATGTTTGATGGAATACTCTTTGACTTTTTCAAAAGCTGCCGTGATTGCATCACGCTGGTTTTCAAAGTTATCCCACGTGGTTCCAAGCCACTGGTCCATTCCATCCATCCAATCCGCGCCTTGATTCACAAATTCGTTTGGCTCATAATAATGCACCGTGGCAATTAGGTTATCATCTTTGGGAAGAACCAGTTCATCAAGTCTGTCTATTGAATTGTAATTATCCGGTCCCACAATCACCATCCGGGTGGGATTGGTCAATCGGACTATGGATAGTGTCTCGGCAAACAGGGAATTCCATTGTTCTGCTCTCAGGTTGTCATGGGGTTCATTTAATAACTCGAAATAAAGTGTATCGGGATAATCCTTATACCGTTCGGCAATCTGTTTCCATATCGCCATAAATCGTTGTTTATGTTTCTCTGGAGATTTGTACAATTCATTATAATGGTGCATGCAGAGGATGACAGAAAGATTATTTTTAAATGCATTCTCAATTACCCAGTCAATCCGTTTAAAGAACTTTTCAGAAATGGTATAGGGAGGCTGAATTTCTGTTCGGTTGTCGGTTGACCAGTTGATAGGGATGCGTACGGAATCAAACCCTATTTCCTTTGCCAATCTAAAATATTCTTCTTCGAGTGTTACTCCCCAAGTCCCTTCCACCGGAGCTTCGAGTGCGTTTCCCAGATTGACTCCCCGTCCCAATCTGGCGCAAAGAGCATACCGTCTTGGTAAATTCGGTTGATGGGTAAGAGTAATCCTCTTCTGAGCTTTTACACCCGACCCGTCCGTAGCCTCCGCGATAACCGTTACCGTACCATTTCCCGTTCCATTGGCCAAAAAAACTGTTCCGGCAGCGTGGCTAAAACAAATCACGGAAAAAAATAGTATTCCACCCAATATCAGAGATTGACGGTTTCTATCAGTCACACCCAATTATACCCCTACTAAGAAAAACGGAAGATTTCAGTACGTAAATCACCACACCCCCGGCAATAACCGGTATTTTACTTTTTGGGTATATTCCAAGTATCCCGGTAATTCCTTTTGCAAGGTTTTATCTTCCAAATAAGTGCGGAGGACTATAAAAATCATAATGATTCCTGCCGGTATCAATCCCCAGAATGAACCGAGAACCAGCGGAGTTGCCAACATGTTTAT
This sequence comes from uncultured bacterium, assembly GCA_963768165.1. Lineage (GTDB taxonomy): Bacteria > UBP4 > UBA4092 > UBA4092 > UBA4092 > CAVYHJ01. The sequence continues at coordinate 162,658 of CAVYHJ010000028.1, forward strand.
ATTAAACCCCACATACCCCGGATGGCGTACATACTGATAGGGTCCCTCCTGGATTACATGGTGTCCCCGGTCGGTCTGGATTCGCACTACTGATGAAAAAAATTTGTTGATTACCATCGCCCAAAACACAATCCCCATGGCCACACAAAATAAAATCCAGCTAAATAAATAATGCACCATAGGCAGAGGTCTGGTCCAACCGTATCGCCCGGCATCCAAACTGCAAACCACAAAGGTTATCAAATACATCGGAATAAAAATCACGATCCCTACTTTGTCCCATCCTCGCGTTTTTCCTCCGGGTTTCATTCTTTCTTTTGTCAAATCTATCATTTCCGGATTCCCCAGGCACAATATTATATAAATGATAAAAACACCCACATAGCCGCCAATCAATCCCCATCCCTGCCAATAATCCCACCGCCCGGCAGGGAGAAATAGTAATCCAACAAACAGCACAATTTCTATGATTCCCCATACCGTCATTTTCAGTAATAGTTGGTTTCTATCCGTCATACCAAATTATAACCCATACCCGAATTAATACTCTATAGATGAGTAAATGCTCATTAATAAACCGTTGATTTTAAGGGAGATATCAAAGTCGTCCGGTGCGACTCTGAAACGCATAATTCATGAAATATCTGGTTGGATATTTCACTTTATTGAAGTTACCATAAAATCTTTTCCCGAACCGGTTTTGGAGTGGAATTGAAATTTTCAATTCCACTCCAAAGACGGATTAGGATTTAAGAGGGAATAGATGGGAAAAAGTGTCGTCAGTGGCGACACTTTTTTAGAAGATTGATTTCATTGAAAATAAATTTGTCTTCATCGTAGACAATTTTCAAAGTGGGCAACGCCCACTTTGTTCACCATTTCATGGAGATGAGCAAAGGTGGCAAGGACACCTTTGAAAACTTTTGACAAATGTCAATAATTTATCTTTAATAAAATCAATGGTTTAGTTTTTGACCATTGGGACAAAAATTAAATTTGAGGGGTAAATGACATCGTCGGAGTTTGAACGGGATGAGAATTATCCTCGGACGGGGAGGAGATAAAATAACATTTCACTTGAGGACGGGATAGGAAATAAATGATTCCTACAAAAATTAATGACATTAGTAAACGAGGAATCCAATCAAAGATAATTTCACCTGTATACCCGGGGAAGACAATTGGTTTTGGATAAAGAAGGTCGAATATGTATTTGCCTAGAATATCGAATAAAAAAAGGAGAAACCCTGCGGCAAAACCGAATACGACTAGAAACTTAGGAAAACGGTATTTCTGAAATAGAAATCGTTTTAAAGTGTAAATAAGCATAAAAAAGAGAATCATACCGATATAAGATTCGAAATCATAAGTAAGTATATAAGAATGTTCATGATGCGCAAAAAAGTTGTATATTTCATAAGGCAAAAAGATTAAGGTCATTATAGGAATAAAAGAGGATATAACGATAACAGCCGCCCTTGCCAATTCTTTAAATTGGTACAATCCAATAGCAATTTTAACGAGGACATATAAAAAAAGTAAATCAACAATATTAACAAAAAATTTGTCTTTAAAATAATTGATTAAATTGATGGTAAACCCACATCTATTTAAATAAGTCCAAGTACCATTAAAAATTTCATAGGATTGGGAAACAATCATTGCCAGAGCGATAAATTGAATCCAGAAGATTTTCTTTTCCGCCATAGTTTTATCCCCATTCCACATGGCTGTTATTTTAAGCCCCTGTTAAAAAGATGTCAACTACCCAATAGATTTTATAAAATTACTTCAACTTCTCTAATAGCATCTGCCGCACAATCTATGAATTGGTTTTATCTTTTTTTAATATCTCGTGGTAGCCGACTAATAATAAATTTCTTGATCTTGACTGCAATATCAATCGCTTGGCGTGTTGTTTCTATCGAAGGCCAAAATTCATCATCGTACCGCAGTTCAACTGCATAAGGAGTTAATTCTTCTCCCAATACTTTAACGCTTTTAAAAGAAGGATCATTTTGAATACAAAGCTGAATCAACTTTTCCAGGTTATGAATAAAGGGATATTCAATATCGTTCGCGGTTAAATAGGCTTTAATATATTTCTCTGCGGCTTGTTGTGTATGGAAACAGGCGGTATCCAAGGCTTGCTCTGAGGTCAAACATATCCTGGCATTGGTAAGATCACTTTCCGCTTTCTTCAACAATCCCTTGACCAAATCAGCCTTTTTTTTCATACAATACTTTTCCTTCGCGAAGGGCTGTGGTCACAAAGGCTTGCCGGATACGGCTCCATTCCTTTACTTCTTTGGGATTGTATACCAGAATATCCATGGGTATCAGAATATCTCGCAAGATTCCGTATAGGGGAATTGACCTTTTATACCTTGGCTCTTTGGAATCTGCAATGACCAGTAAATCAATATCACTGTCTTTCCGGTTATCCCCGCGCCCCCTGCTTCCAAATAAGACTATCTTTTCAGGACGGATTAGATTTACTATCCTATTACGAATTTCGTCGAGGGTTGAATCTTTTATGGCGTTTTCCAAAATATATTTCTCCTTATGCACTGTTACAGGTTTATTATATATCAATCAGAAAATCATTCCTATAAAACAGGATTATTTTGGTTTATTCCTAAGTTTTTGGGACAGAACTTGGAATAAATGAATATTATTATAAGTCTCTAGCCTTATAACCTGTTTGCCTTCTTTTGAAAGAAATAATTCCTTACCAGGAAATTCGTTTACAAGTATAAATATTTGACTTACAAATATCCAAAAGCATCCTCCTAGAACAAACCTATAACATTTGTAATTATTAACAGTTTTAACATCCGGTTCCATTATTATATCATCTGCAATACGATTTTTATCATATAAAATTATACTAATAATGCATCCATAGTCTTCTGGTTCAAGTGGGTCACCATTTAATATTGCTTTTCTTAAATCTTCCTCTTCTCCAGATGAAAGTTTAATATTTTTAAAAAATTCCAATTTAGATATTGAAGCGCGCCATAAAAGAGACAACTCAAATAGTTTGAACTTTTTGTAATTAATATCTCCAATAATTATCGGATTTTGATTCGCTTGTATAGTTATTCCCGTCCCTCCTTTAAAAACTTGTCGTACATAATTTTCATTAACCCCCAAAAGTTGTTCGCAATCTTCGCATAGGAGCCTTTCTCGAGATCCTTTTTGTCCAAATGAATGTTTATGTTTAGGATCAGTAGACATTACATGGAATCTGTGTAGTTTATCGTATAAAGGTTTATACATAAATTCCGCTATTATGTGAGATTTACGGAGTATTTTATCTTTTAAACATAGTGCACAAATCATAAGTAATTGAAAGAAAAAATAAATTATTCTGGAAGGCTTTATTAACTTAGTTTCTTTAAGAGCAATTCTCGCACAATCTGAGGATTGGCTTTTCCTTTGGAGGCTTTCATGACCTGGCCAACGATGGAATTGAGAGCGCCCTCTTTTCCACCTTTGAATTCTTTGACCGCCGCCTGGTTATTGGCGATGGCTTCATCCACAATTTTTTCAATGGCGCCGGTATCCGTAATCTGCACCAATCCCTTTTCTTTGACGTAAGCTTCCGGCGATGTAGTAGTTCGGAGAACATCCATAAATACATTCTTGGCGGTTTTCCCGTTGATAGTTTGGTTGTCAATCAATTTCACCAATTCCGCCAGTTGCGTGGGTGAAATCGGAAATTCTTCCAGCTTGGTTTCTTTTCCTGACAATTCCCGCATGAGTTCCGCCATAATCCAATTGCTGATGGCTTTGGGGTTCTTGTGCAATATCGCCGTCGTCTCAAAAAAATCCGCGATGGCTTTGCTGCTGGTCAACACGCCCGCGTCATACAACGGCAAATCATATTGTTTCACAAATCGGTTTCTGCGTACCGTGGGCAATTCCGTCAGGGTCTTTTTAATTTCATCAATCAAGGAGAACGGAATTTCCAACGGCACCAAATCCGGTTCCGGGAAATAACGGTAATCATGGGCTTGTTCCTTTGACCGCATGGAACGGGTTACGTTCTCAGTGGAATCCCACAACCGCGTTTCCTGCACAATCTTTCCGCCTTCGTCCAACACTGCAATCTGCCTTTTCAATTCATATTCCAAGGCCTTTTCCACAAATCGAAAGGAATTGATATTCTTGACTTCCGTCTTTACGCCAAATTCTTTTTGTCCCACCGGACGAACTGAAATATTGGCATCGCATCGCAAACTGCCTTCTTCCATATTCCCGTCGCATACTTCGATATATTGCAAAATCGCCCGCAGCATTTGCATATATTCCTTCGCTTCTTCCGGCGAGCGCAAATCAGGCTCACTCACGATTTCCATAAGCGGTGTGCCCGTACGGTTCAAGTCAACATAACTTTCTCCATGTCCCGAATGAATCAATTTCCCGGCATCTTCTTCAATATGCACCCGCGTAATCCCAATCCGCTTGGTTCCATTTTCCACGGGAATTTCAATATGCCCCTTCACAGATAAAGGTTGTTCATATTGGGAAATCTGGAAATTCTTGGGGAGGTCGGGATAATAATAATTCTTACGCGCGAATCGGCTGTACGGCGCAATCTCACAATTCAACGCCAGGGCGGTTTTGATGATCATGCGCAGCGCTTCTTTGTTGAGAACCGGCAATACGCCGGGATACCCCGTGCAAATGGGACAAATCTGGGAATTCGGTTCCTCGCCAAATTTCGTCCCGCAGGAACAAAAGATTTTTGATTTAGTTAATAACTGGGCATGTACTTCCAGCCCTATGACACATTCATATTTGTTTGACATGTTAATATTTCTTTCCTTTATTTGTCATTCTGACCCTGAGCCTGCGAAGGGGAAGAATCCCAGTGTTCTACCTGATGTTAAGCGACTTTTACCGGGATTCTTCGTCCTAAAGAGCAGGACTCAGAATGACAGATTTAGAACCATCCTTCACTTAAATCTAGCCATGTTGGATTCATAGATTCGATCAATTGAATTTTCTTTTTTCTAAGCCATCCTTTAATTTCTTTCTCTCGACCAATGGCGATACCTACATCGTTAGTTTCTTCAAAATAAACTAATTTACCCATATTGTATTTTTTTGTAAAACCTTCTATTGTTTTATTTTTATGTTCCCATACTCGTCGTTCCAAGTCGTTTGTAAATCCAACATATATTCTTCTTGTCACGCTCGACATGATATACACATAATACGATTTCACGTTTCTGCGACTTCAGACCGGGATTCTTCGTCTTAAAGAGCAGGACTCAGAATGACAAACTATACCACTCCTAAAGGTGATTTCTTCTTATGATACTCTGTATTTTGTTCCAAAGTATACGCCGTGCGGAATATACTGGCTTCATCAAAATGTTTCGCCATGATTTGTAATCCGATTGGCAATCCATCCGCGAACCCGCAGGGCATACTTATCGCGGGTATCCCGCCGAGGTTGACCGAAATCGTGAATATATCCGACAAATACATCTGCAACGGGTCTCCCATTTTTTCGCCAATCTTAAATGCCGGTGTGGGTGCGGTCGGTGTCAATATCACATCGCACTCCTTGAACGCTTCATCAAAATCTTGTTTGATTAACGTACGCACTTTTTGCGCTTTCAAATAATACGCCTCATAATATCCCGCGCTCAGAACGTGCGTCCCCAGCATAATACGTCGTTTAACTTCCCGCCCGAATCCTTCACTGCGGGTTTTCATGTACATATCAATCATGTCGTTATATTCTTTCGCGCGATACCCGTATTTCACCCCGTCATATCTGGCGAGATTGGAACTGGCTTCCGCCGTCGCTACTAAATAATACGTCGCCACGGCATATTCCGTATGCGGTAATGAAATATCCACCGTCGTTGCGCCAAGCGATTCCAATAACTTAATCGCTTCCTTAACCGCCTTCTCCACTCCCGCGTCCAACCCGCCGATAAAATATTCTTTGGGAATTCCTAATTTCATACCTTTCACATCTTTCACCAGTGACTTGGTATAATCCGGTACTTCCACATTCGCCGAAGTCGAATCCATCTTGTCATGTCCGGCAATTACATTCATGATGAGTGCCGCGTCCGTGATATCTTTGGTCATGGGCCCGATACAATCCAAGGATGAAGCGTATGCCACCAGGCCAAATCGCGATACCCGCCCGTAAGTCGGTTTTAATCCTACAATCCCGCAACAGGATGCCGGTTGTCGGATGGACCCGCCGGTATCTGTACCCAGCGCGATGATACCTTCATCTGCCGCCATCGCTGCCGCCGAGCCACCGCTTGACCCACCGGGGATAGTGTCTAAATTCCAGGGATTGTGTGTGATTCCATAATAGGAAGTTTCCGTGGATGACCCCATCGCAAACTCGTCCATGTTGACTTTACCGACCATTACGGTTCCTTGTTCTTCCAATTTCTTGACTGCAGTCCCCGTGTAAGGTGGGATAAATCCCTTGAGTATATGCGACCCGCACGTGGTTTGTACCCCTTTCGTGCAAAGCACATCTTTCACTGCAATGGGAATCCCAGTTAAGGGTTGAATTGGTTTTCCGCTCTTGATTTCATTATCAATTTCCACGGCTTTCTGGAAGGCTGATTCCTTGGTGAGTGTAACATAGGCATGAACTTTCGGTTCCACCTTCTCGATTTGTTGATACACCGATTCAATAATCGCCGTCGCAGTCGTTTCCCCGCGTTTTAACAATTCATGTAATTGATTTGCAGTTTTTCCAGCTAAACTCATTCTGATGTCCTTGTAAGAGATTTCATGCAATGGATAAGAGATACCATGCAATGGTTTAGGAATAGATATGATAAAAGGTTACGCGGGTTTCGTCAAGGAATGTCCGGTGGTTATTTGCCAACCATTCTTGTTTATCGGACGAATCCTACCCACTTTGTTGGGATATTCGCCGTTTGCCGCAATCGCTCGACTAATTGAGCGGTATGGTGTTGAATATGCCGAATATTATAAATTTGCAATTCGAACTTGTTGAGTGGAACCCAGTGAAATCCGGAATCATCATTGAGATTTATTTTATCCAGTTCTATTTCAACTTTTTTATAACATATCGGATAATATTCTAGAATATCTTCTTTGCTGTAAGGATTACATTTTTTCGGTTCTCTATTTCCTTCCCACGGCAAAGGTCCCATAAAATTGGATTCATCCTGGTGTTTATACCAGGGTTTGAAATCTTTTTCCGCCGGGCTTAAATACATGTCCGTACAAAACAAAGTATGATAGGCAATATGCCAAAACTTGTTTTTGTACTGGAGGTCATTCCAGAGAGCCTGCGGACATTTATCCACCGCCTCCTTAAACATTTCCAAAGAAGCCCAATATTGCGATTTAAAAATCTTTATTTCATCCATTTTTTTCTCCCTATTGCACAGAATTGGATATCACCTAATAAATAATCTGCCGAAATTTTAGTCTTATCCCATAGGTTTGTCAATACTTACCAACAAACAAAACCCCTATTTTTACATACCCACTCAAATCAAGCTAATGAATTGAATTATAGTTATGTGCAACATTTGATACATTATGACCATTGTTTTCCATTGTTAAACAATATTTAATAATCCCTTGGGCTTGGTATTTGTTATTAGTAACCACCTTATACATAATTGATAATATTATTATTAGAAGAATTATTCATATAAAAATATCAAAACATTTTACCCCTATTGTAGAATTTACTGGTTATATATATAATATTGTAATATAATAATAAGTAGAACGGTCTACTTATTAGTAAAGGAAAAATATGACAATGACCTTAAAAGAAGAAAAAACGTTCGTGGAAGTCAAACGTACGATTGCCTATTTATCAATGGAAATTGGGATTACTCAAGAAGTCCCAACCTATAGTGGCGGGTTGGGTATTTTAGCAGGGGATACCATCCGCTCGGCGGCGGATTTACGCGTGCCGATGGTCGCTGCGACTCTCTTGCATCGCAAAGGATATTTTAATCAGAAATTAGACTCCAACGGGTGGCAAAGTGAAGACCCGGTGGAATGGAAAGTCGAAGATCACTTGGAAGAAATGGGACCTAGAACTTTTGTAAAAATTGAAGGGCGGACGGTACTCATTCGCTGTTGGAAATATGACGTTGTGGGAGTGGATGGTTTTATTATCCCGATATATTTCCTGGATACCGACCTTCCGCAAAACTCGGATTGGGATCGTGGGCTGACCTATTATTTGTATGGTGGAGATTTGAAATACCGGTTATGTCAGGAAGTGGTTCTCGGGATGGGTGGAGTCAAAATGCTCCACGCTCTGGGATATGACAAAATTGACCGCTATCACATGAACGAAGGGCACGCCAGTCTATTAACTATCGAACTCCTGGATGAAAAAATCAAAAATGACGGAAGAAAAGATATTCATTTTGAAGACTTGGAAGCCATTCGCAAACATTGTGTCTTTACCACGCATACGCCTGTTCCCGCCGGGCATGACAAATTCCCCATTGAATTGGTAGAAAGTGTGTTGGGACGGCATGAAATCTTTAACATGACGGACGTCTGCCGCAATAATGGTCATCTCAATATGACCCATCTGGCATTAAATTTAAGCCGCTATGTGAACGGGGTCGCCAAGAAACACGGGGAAGTATCCCGGGAAATGTTCCCGACACATTCTGTGGAGTCCATCACCAATGGCGTTCACGCGCCGACCTGGACCTCGGAACCCTTTCGCAAGTTGTTTGATCAATATATGCCTGATTGGAGAAAAGATGCCCAGTCTCTCCGCCACGCTTTAAATATCCCCAAACAGAATATTTGGCAGGCGCATCTGGAAGCGAAAGCCACCTTGTTGGAATATGTGAAACAAACTACCCACAAGGAATTCGATAAAGAAATTTTTACCATCGGATTTGCCCGGAGGGCGGCCGCTTATAAACGAGCGGATTTATTATTTTCTGATATTGAAAAATTAAAAAAAATAGCCGCCAAAGCAGGTGCGTTTCAAATCGTCTATGCCGGAAAGGCCCACCCTCATGATTACATTGGCAAGGAATTAATCCACCGGATATTTGAAGCAAAAGAATCGCTCAAAAAAGATATTCAGATTGTATATCTCGAAAATTACAACATGGAACTTGGCAAACTCATTACTTCCGGCGTGGATGTCTGGCTGAACAATCCCCAACCCCCGCTCGAAGCCTCCGGTACCAGCGGAATGAAAGCAGCCCTCAATGGCATTCCCAGTTTTAGTATTCTCGACGGGTGGTGGATTGAAGGACATATCGAAGGGGTCACCGGTTGGTCTATTGGGAATTATGTGCCCAAACTGAATGAAGAATACGATGGGTCCAAGGACGCGCAAATCCTTTATGAAAAATTGGAAAAGGTGATTATTCCCTTATATTATAAAGACCGCGATAAGTTCATTGATATCATGACCCACTGTATCGCCATCAACGGCTCTTTCTTCAACACCAACCGCATGGTTCAGGAATATGTCCTGAATGCGTATTTCCGGTAAGTAAGCTTTAGTTTAATATTTTTCTTTACAGATTTTTAGAAAATAGATAGGATAAACTATGCCTAAGAAAATATATATTAGGTTGCTTTTCTTACTATTTATTTTTAGTGCTTTTTTTTCCTTTATTTTTGCTGACAATAACGATTTGACTCTTTATTATGTTGACCAACGAACCCTCGTCTCTACGTTTACTACTTTACCGGTAAATACAGATACAACCGTCTCCTTCTCTCCCAAAGTTGAAAAATTGTTTTCCTTAGATTACGGTAAGACAGTTCTGGATGATACGCGATATGTATTTACTTCACCTTTCCGTTGGGAAACAAAAGAATGGATAGAAGCTTCACTGATGTCCCTGGCCATAGTGGGAACCGCAGCTTATTTGGATAAACCGATTCATGATCAGGTACAAAATAATCGTAATAATACGACAGATAATATTGCCAATATTTTCGAGCCGTTTGGCGCGGAATATTCTTTGGGGATTCTAGGCGCATACTATGTTGCCGGGATGGCGTTTGATGACACCAAAGCCAAAACCATCGCTTTGGATGGAATATCCGCCAGTTTCATCGCTTCCGGTATCATTACTCCCATTTTGAAAGAAATAGTAGGACGGAGCCGTCCTTCGCAAAATCAAGGGACCTATAACTTTCAGCCTTTCAGTGGAAACGCCTCCTTCCCTTCCGGCCATGCCACACAGGCTTTTGCGGTAGCTTCCGTGATCGCGGAACACAATGATGCTCTTTGGATTAAAGCCGTATCTTATGGAACCGCTTCCATGGTAGGGTACGCACGCATTGAACAAAATGCCCATTATGCTTCGGATGTTCTGGCGGGTGCTGCCATCGGTACTTTTGTTGGGAGGGCGGTGGTTCATCGGAATGAAAAAAAGAGGAATGAGATTTCTTTGCAACCATACTTCAACGGAGATTCTCGCGGGTTAATGTTATCTTGTTCTTTCTAGCCATTTCTTAACTCTTACCTTCTATGTTAAAATTCGCTAATGATGGTTGTTTTAGATATCCGCGCCGTTTATGAACCTTCGGAGACAATAACATGAGTGATCGAATGAGATTAATCCCCTTCGACGAGTTAATGGAATGGATTTCTGCTGAATACAAAAATGCTAATGCGATATTTGGAGTAACCGCTAATAAGTTTTTCAAAAAAGAAAATAAAAATAATATACATATTTTTGAAGGTACCCTAGAAATTCCTTTTGGCCCTGCCGCCGGTCCTCACACCCAACTTTCCCAAAATATCATTGCATCGTATATTGCCGGTGCAAGATTTTTCGAGCTTAAAACGGTTCAAATCATAGATGGCGAAGATTTACCCGTAGGGAAGCCCTGTATTTTGGCAAATGATGAAGGGTATAACACCGAATGGTCTACAGAATTAACCGTGCCGGATGCGTTAAACGAATATATTAAAGCGTGGTTTGCTCTTTCAATTATTTCCAAAGAATACGGTTTCGGCGACAAAGACGGTTTTATATTTAACATGAGTGTTGGCTATGATTTTGCGGGAATTACTCAACCCAAAATTGATAACTTTATCGAAGGAATAAAAAATGCTGCCACAACACCCGTATGGGCGGAATGTAAAAAATATGTATTAGATAATGTTTCTAAATTTAAAAATATTGATGCAGGTTATGTAAACTCAATAACGGATAAAGTTTGTAAATCCATTACGTTATCTACTTTACACGGTTGCCCACCCCGGGAAATTGAAAAAATTGCCAGTTATTTAATATCTACTAAAAAATTAAATACCTTTGTAAAATGTAATCCAACCTTATTGGGATATGAATTTACTCGTAATACTCTGAACAAAATGGGCTATGAATACCTTTCCTTTGATGATCATCACTTTAAGAATGATTTGCAATTTAGTGATGCAATACCCATGGTTAAAAAATTACAAGCACTGGCAAAAGAAAATAATGTTGTCTTTGGTTTGAAAATATCCAATACATTCCCCGTTGAAATTAAACATGGTGAGCTTCCGGGCAATGAAATGTATATGAGCGGACGTGCCTTGTATCCCCTTTCTATTAATCTTGCTTACAAGCTGGCAAAAGCATTTAAAGGCGACATTAAATTATCTTATTCCGGCGGAGCGGATGTGTTCAATGTCAAAGATATTTACGAAACAGGTATTATGCCAATCACTTGCGTAACCACGATACTGAAACCGGGCGGATACGCACGGTTCAATCAAATCGCCAAAATATTAGAAAAATGTTATTACACAGATAAATTTGTGCCGATTAATGTTGAAAAGCTTAAAAAGGTTGCAGAGGGTTCTATTACCAATGAATTCCATGTAAAAGATAAAAGAGAAGTGGATAGTCGTAAAATCAAATTAACGGCGCCCCTGACCGACTGTTTTATTGCCCCCTGTACCGTCGGTTGCCCCATCAATCAAGATATTCCTGAATATGTTCGATTCGTGTCTAAAGGCAAACACCTGGAAGCATTAGAACTTATCACCAAGAAAAATCCCCTGCCCTTCATCACGGGTACGCTTTGTGCTCACCCATGTATGGAAAAATGTACCCGGCTTGACTATGAGGAACCCGTACAAATTCGCCAATGCAAACTGGTAGCGGCAGAGAGTGCGTTTGCTAAATTAATTGAGAAACTGCCCAAGTCTGCGATAAATTCTAAATTCAAAGTAGCGATTATTGGCGGCGGCCCTGCGGGTATGTCTGCCGGATTTTTCCTGGGTCAAAACGGAGTAGACGTTACCCTATTTGAAAAACGTGACAAAATCGGCGGAATTATTGAACACATTATTCCCAATTTTAGAATTACCCGGGAAGCGATAAATAACGATGTGAAATTGTTGGAACGGATGGGTGTTAAATTTATATTAAATTGTGATACCCATGTAACGATAGAAGATTATAAGAAAAAAGGTTTTAACTATGTGGTCCTGGCGATGGGTGCTTCTAAACCCGGCTCACTGAAATTAAGTAAATGTGATAAAGAATTTATGAATGCCTTGGAATTTTTGGAAACCTATAATAAGGCACCGGATAAAATTAAAGTTGGGAAAAGTGTGGCTATCATTGGTGGCGGGAATACCGCTATGGATGCTGCAAGAGCCGCCAAACGGTTAAAAGGGGTAGACGAGGTTTATATTGTTTATCGGCGGACGCTTAAATTAATGCCGGCGGATAAAGAAGAATTCAACAATGCCAAATTAAACGGGGTTAAATTTATAGAGTTGGTTGCACCGGTTACCTTTCTTGGCGGAGTATTGAAATGCCAAAAAATGAAACTGGGAGCAAAGGATGCCAGCGGTCGCCAAAGTCCTGTGGCGATAGACGGTGAATTTATTGACATTAAAGTGGATGATGTAATCATAGCCGTGGGTGAAAAAGTGGATAACGATTATTTAACCACCAATAAAATCGGCTTAAATGAACGTGGGAAAATAGTAATATCCGATACGAACGAAACTTCTATTAAAGGGGTTTATGTTGCCGGAGACGCTAATTTAGGACCATCTACCATTGTTGAAAGTATCGCAGAGGGAACCAAAGTGGCGCGTGCCATATTACTCAAAGAATTAAATAACGCGTTGGATTTATCCACTGAATTTACCGCCACAAAAGAACAAATCGCCGAAATTAACAATAAAATAGGCGACCTTAAAAGAGTGGATGAAAAAGATCGTTGTCTGGAATGCAGCTATGTGTGTAATATTTGCTCGGAAGTATGTCCCAACCGGGCGAACGTGCAAATTACGGTTTCCGGCATGAAAGATAAAAATCAAATATTGCACATGGATGGGATGTGTAATGAATGTGGCAATTGTGAATCTTTCTGTCCTTATTCCAGTGCACCGTATAAAGATAAATTCACACTGTATTGGAACTTGCCGGATTTTGAAGACAACGAGAATAGCGGTTTCGTTGCAATAGGGGAAAATAAGTTTAAAGTGCGGATGCATGGAAAGATACAAGAAGTTACTTTTGATGAGAACGGAAAATGGGATTGTAGCGAAGACGGTTATGGAAATACTGCAGAAGGAATAGAACAATTAATATGGACAACTTACACAGAATATAAATATTTATTTGTGAATAGTAAATAGTAATATAAATTGCTATGGTTATAAATAATTAAGATTTGCCGAGTAATTTATTTTGGTTATCTGAGAATATTCTATAAATAATATTAATTTTATCGAATCATAATAGTCACATAATCCGGCAACCGCCATGCTGGTGTATCAAGTTTTGTGCGCACTTCAAATCTTGCAGTTATCTTTTCTCTTATTCTTTGAATTTCATCACTAATTATTGGCAAACTTCTATTGGTAAGAAGCATTACAGGTATATTATGCGTGTTAACTTGATTAATATTATCCATCAGAAACTTTATTCCAGCATCCAAACCAACCAGTTCTTTGTCCCAATCTCTTGACGGTGGCATAATAATATCAAGAATAACTATTTCAATATTTTGGATATTTTGATTTAATACTCTCTGTGCTTCTTCAAGATTATTGACATATACAACACGTTGCTTTCCGAATCCTTCACGAAGTTCCTCAAGATAATAACGAACAGCAAATGGTTCATCATCAATAAAAAGAATCATATATTTCTATCCTTATAGCTTTTTTTTAACTTTTTTTGCTAATTCTTTCAAATTATAATCATTTGTACGATGAATTATTCCATCTATTTGTCCTTTGAGAAAGACCTTTAAATTACTACTCCATGCGTCAACATCATTATAAATTATTCCAAGAGCCTCTTTTAGTTCATCATTATCTGCCAAGTCAATAAATTTAATATATGCTATTCTACGCAATTCATATATATTCTTCCAGATAATATTTAATACATCATTTAAATATTGCAAATTTAAAGTATGGGATATACATGATAATCCTACCGCTGCTTTGTATAGTTGCTCTGTATGATATAGATGTGTGTATATATCTTTATAAACTCTTTTACCAGGCAATTCATACCAATCAGGTTTATAAAAGCGCCAATAGCTTTTTTTAAATATTTTAGTATATTTAAATAATATTTCTACGAATAACTTGATTACAAACTCTTTTAAAAATATTAATAAAGAAGCATCCATATAATTTATAAAATTTTTTGTTTCAATTGCATTTATTAGAGAATATTAAGTAGTATTTGCCTATTATTTTATTTACTATACTCCCTTTTTATGTGGAAAACATAATATGAATTCGGTCATATTCACTTTGCTTTTAAGTTTAATATGCCCATTAACAATGTCCATTATTTTTTTTACTACATAAAGCCCTAATCCTTGACCAGGATGTCCTGATTCAATTCCCACACTTCCTCTATAAAAGGGTAAGAAAATATCGTTAAATTCAGATTCTGGTATTTGAGGACCATAATCAAGTACAGATATAGAAAAGGTTTCCCTTCCCGGATTGAACCATGCCTTAATCTCTATATCTGTATTTCGATATGCATATTTAATCGCATTCATTAATAGATTAAAAAGAGCCTGTTCCACTAAATCTGGATCTATATAAACCTTACCCAGTGAATCAAAATCTGAAAAGGATAACCGTAACTTGTAATTAGATGCTATATTATAAAATATGGCTTTTATTCTGGTCACAATTTCCTCTAAATTGACTAACCTTGGATTAGTCGGAAGATCAGCACTCCAAATCCAATCTGTTTGTTTCAATAACATAAGAAGAAATTCAGATGTATTATAAGTATCGTCGATCGGATATTTAACTTTTTCATAAACACCTAACTTTTTTAACTTTTTACTAAGACTATTTGAAGCATCGCGAATTGTGGTTCCAGCTGATTTTAAATCATGAAACAAAACAGTAAAAGCCTCATCTTTTTTTATCATTTCATTATTCATTTATAAATTAATCCCAAAGTAAATATTAATTTTATCGAATAATAACAGTAACATACTCTGGTAACCTCCATGCCGGCGTATCAAGTTTTGTACGCACTTCAAATCTGGCAGTTATTTTTTCTCTTATTCTTTGAATTTCATCACTAATTTTTGACAAATCTCTATTGGTAAGAAACATTACGGGTATATTATGTGTATTAACTCGTTCAATATTATCTATTAGAAATTTAATTCCTGCATTCAAACCAACCAATTCTTTGTCCCAATCTTTGGGTATTGGCATCATAATATCAAGAATAATTATTTCTATATTTTGAATATTTTGTTGTAATACTCTCTGTGCTTCTTTAAGATCATCGACATATACAACATATTCCTGTCCGAATTTTTCACGAAGTTCCTCAAGATAGTAGCGAACAGCCTGTGGTTCATCGTCAATAAAGAAAATCATTATTTTATTCCTTTCTTATAGGGAAATATTAATATAAATTCGGTTTTATTTTCTTCACTTTTAAGTTCAATATGTCCGTTAACAATGTCCATAATTTTTTTAATAATATAGCAACCCAATCCTTGACCGGGATGTCCCGATTCAATTCCTACACTTCCCCTATAAAAGGGCAAGAAGATATCTTTGAATTCTGAAGTGGGTATCTTCGGACCATAATCAAGTACAGAAATAGAAAAAGATTCCATTCTAAGATTGAACCATGCCTTAATCTCTATATCGGTATTTTGATATGCATATTTAATTGCATTCATTAATAAATTAAAAAGAGCTTGTTCCACTAAATCTGGATCTATATAAACCATACCTAGTGAATCAAAACCTGAAAAGGACAACCGTAACTTGTGATTAATAGTAATATTATAAAACATGGCTTTTAGTCTAGCCACAATTCCCTCTAAATTGACTAACTTTGGATTACACGGAAGATTAGTGCCAGGGATTCTTCCTGTTTGTTTCAAAAGTGCAAGAAGAAATTCAGATGTATTATAAGTATCGTCGATTGGGTATTTAATTTTCTCATAAACACCTAAAGTTTTTAACTTTTTACTAAGACTATTTGAAGCATCGCGAATTGTGGTTCCAGCAGATTTTAAATCATGAACTGATATAGCCAATCCTTCTTCTCTTTTCAATTGGACATCGATCATTTGGAGAACGGGACTAAGTTGTTCGGCTATGAACGATAGATTCCCAAGATCAAATCGAAAAAATTCGAGATTTGCTTTACCCAAAACAGCTTGTTTCTCTACACATCTAATAACTCCGATTACGTTATTTCCAGATATAATTGGGACAAATAAAAATGGATACTTATCTAGTTTATTAATTTTCTTTTCTACATATTTTCCTTTTGTACCAAGCATCTTATGCGTTGGTATTCCAGTTAAAAATACATTACCTGTAGTACCCTCACCTTTATGATACTTTACTGTTTCTAATGGTGGATTTCCTTCAATTCCCGTTGTAGCGACACATTTAATATTTTCTTCGTCATCTGTTCTTACAAATATACTGACTCCATAAACATTAAGATATTCTTTAATTAATTTAATAACACCATCATAGAATTTTTCAGATTTTTCCTTTACAGACTGGATAGGACTAGCACCAAAAGCATTACGAAACCATAAGTTAAACTTGTCTAAAATCTCTAATTTTTGATATATAAATGAATCTTGCAAAAAAAGTGAACTGTATTTGCCTAAATCATATAAACGTTCATTTCTTTGATAAAAATGTTGTTCTGATTCAATGAATAAGTCCACTACCCCTAGACAAATTGCTTTATCATCTTTTACAGATTCATGAATTAGAGGGATACATATCAATTCATTGTATTCATGATTGATTATAGGAAGCCTGATTACCTTTTTCTCTATTAAACATAATTTCTCTTTTTCATCTCCTTTGATTATGCATGTTTCGAGATTCGGCGAGTCTTCACTCCAGCCTGACAAAACAAATTCATCTGAAAGCTCATTATAAAGCCATATTTTCACATATCTGGCATGAGATAAACTCTTCCATGCTTTTGCCAAAATGGAAAGAACGTTTTCTGGCGTACCTCTTGCATCAAATATTAATTTCTCTCTAAACATTCTTCTATCTTCATTTAATGATGGAGATTCTAATGAACTTATTAATTGAATATAGGGAGATAGGGTTTTAATTAAAAACTCAAGATATTCACGTTCATATTTTGTGAATCCATCTTTTTCCTCTTTTGAAAAAATAAAATAAAAATTACATTTTATGGACGTAATAAATATCCCCAAAGCTGAACCATTGGTTGATATTCCTAGTGTACTTATATCTGATATATAATGTGATTGATTATTTTCAACTATTGGGGATTTACCTAATATTGTTTGGTTGGTAACTTTTCTGTCCATAAGAATATTGGGTTCTTTTTTTTCAACTGTAATTGCATAACCAGAAGTAAATTGCTTATCTACTGAGTCTCTTTTATCTAGAAGCAAAAAACTTATTTTTAGGATGGAAAAATTATTAAAAAGTGGCTCAGATATAATACGTAAAATATCTTTAGGAGTTAATTTATCTTTTTGCTTAACAATCTCATCCGCAACATCACTTAATAATTTTATATGATTATTACGCATAGATACCTATCCAAAGAACCTCAATCTTTTATTATGAAATAACTTGATAATAAACAGTAGTATTTACAAAAATTGACACCCTAAAAACTGAGTGAATTTTAGTATAGCTCAATATTAATGTCAACAATCCGAATCAAGACACGTAAAATGTAACTCTAGGAAGATACGTCAAGACATCTAAAATGTAACCCAAAATAAGAGACCAAGAAAGGGGTTATATGAGACGGGAGTTACGCATGAAGTATTTGGAAAAGATCTGGGGAGACTACCAAAGAGCGGGGAAGAAAGAGAAGGGACACATTCTGCAGGAGTTCTGCCGGGTGTGTGGGTATCACCGGAAATATGCCATCCGGTTATTGAACAGTCCGATAGACCGAGAGCGGGGAAACCATCCACCCCACCGACGCTATGTCTATTCTCCTCACACCCTTTCGATTCTAGAGAAGGTCTGGGAGGTGATGGGGTATCCCTGGAGTGAACGATTCAAGGCCATGATTCCCTGGTTGATTCCTTTCCTTCGCACCGCGTATGGAACCGATCGAAAAACCGAGCAGGAGTTGCTCTGCATCAGTGCCCGGCAAATCGATCGGCGACTGGCGGGCAAGAAGCACAAGGTCAAAAAGCGAATTTATGGAACCACTCGTCCTGGAACGCTTCTGAAACATCAGATTCCCATCCGCACCAAGAATTGGGATATCACCCAAGCGGGATACTTGGAGATCGACACGGTGGCCCATTGTGGAAACTCGTTAGCCGGGGAGTTTCTCTATACCTTGGACGGCGTGGACATCCAGACCACCTGGGTAGAGCGCCGAGCCGTCATGGGCAAAGGGGAAATCGCGGTGTTTACCGCTTTTACCCAGTTGCAACAGTCTTTCCCTTTTCCGATTCAAGGGATTGATTCGGACAATGGAGGAGAGTTTATTAACCATCATCTCTATCGCTATTGCCAGAAGAGCCGACCCCCGATTACCTTTACCCGGGGACGACCTTACGAAACCAAAGACTCCGCTCATATCGAGCAAAAGAACTGGACCCATGTCCGTAAAATCTTTGGCTGGGACCGCTATGCCTCCCCCGAAGCATTAGCTGCGTTCAATGACCTCTATCGAAATGAACTGCGCTGCTGGCATAACTTCTTCCAGCCTTCGGTTAAACAACTCACTAAGATTCAGATAGGCTCTCGCTGGATTCGGCGCTATGATTCTCCCAAAACTCCCTTTCAGCGGGTCTTGGAATCTCCTCAAGCCGATCCCCGCAAAGTCATCCAGCTTAAAAAACAATTCGCTTCCCTGAATCCTTTTAAATTATCCCAACAAATTGACCGAAAATTAGAAAATATCTACGCTTTGGCGGTAAAATCCTACAGCCCTAGTAAACAAACTTCTCCTCCTCTCAGCAGGGGAACACCTTTTCAAAAAGGTTTCCCCCAAACCCCTTTCCAAAACCCTTCCCTCCCTCCTCTCTCTTCTTCTTCTCCTTCGGTTACATTCTTGAATGTCTTGACAGGCAATCGTAGAATCTGTGTTTCCGCGATTTCGTTCTATTCCTAACTTCTTCCCATCTATGCTAAAATTTGCATATCATGGTCGATTTATATCCCGCACCGTTTGAACAATTAGTCAAGCGGGCGTTTTATGAATTACAACAAAATGAGGCAATATTCGATTTGCCGAAATCGAAATTCTATCGCCCGAACTTGGCGGTAGATACCGGTGTTTCGTTTCACGGTATTCATGCCGGTACTCCTCTCGGACCCACTGCAGGGCCACATAACCAGATGATTCAAAATATTGTCTTATCCTGGTTGGGCGGGTCACGGATTATTGAATTAAAGACTATCCAGATATTAGACCAGCTTAAAATCAACCGTCCTTGCATTGATATCCCCAATATTGGATTTAATGTTGAATGGTCTCAGGAATTACGCTTGAAACAATCCATGATTGAATATGTCTCCGCGTCCATGTTGCTTGATATTTTGAAATATGAAAAAGTTCTGGGTGAAGATATTCCTGATGACCGGTTGGATACCCTCTTTGACATGTCAGTCGGATATGATTTAAAAGGGATTTCCAGTAAGGAAATTGTCTCCTGGATTCAAGCCATCAAGAATGCCAAGCCGATAATTGATCAACTCCGAATGAAACTACCCCCCAAATACCGGGATTTGAATTTTAAGACAGATATTATCAGTACCACTACGATATCCACGTTCCATGGTTGTCCCAAGGAAGAGATTGAGAAGATTGCCCATTTCCTGTTGACGGAAATGGATTTGCATACCATCATCAAACTCAATCCCACCCAGTTACCCGAGGAGGAATTAAATCATGTATTACATGAGGTCTTGGGATATACCGATTTGGAAGTGAATCCTAAAGCCTATGTAGTCGGGATTACATTAGAAGAGGCATGTGATATTGTCCGGCGATTACAACCCGTCGCCAAAAAGCAAAACCGGGGATTGGGAGTTAAGTTTTCCAATAGTTTGGAAGTCATCAACCAGAGGGGAGTCTTTCCCAAAGACGAAATCATCTATATGTCCGGCGCACCGCTGCATGTTATTGCCATGCGGTTGGTACAAAGGTTCCGCGAGAAGATGGGACCGGACGTGCTGGTATCATTTTCCGCGGGGATAGATAAATTTAATTTCCCGAAAGCGGTTGCATGCAACCTTTGTCCTGTGACCACCTGCACGGATTTACTTAAACCGGGCGGGTACGCACGGTTGTATCAATACATGGAAAACCTGGAAAAGGATATGATACGGCTGGGGGCGAAAACCATTCCTGAGTTTATCCTTGCATACTCCGGTAACAAGGGACTGGTGGATGATTTGGAATTACGCAGTGAACGTCTTGTCCCGGAGGAAACCAATGCGGTGGTAAAAGCCGGAATGAGAAATACTGTAATGATTGTGGAAGAGACTTTACGTGATCCGCGTTATACCAAGGCAAAAAATACTATGGTGCCCAAGAAAATTGATTCGCAGTTACACCTATATGATTGTATCAATTGCGATAAATGTATTCCCGTGTGTCCTAATGATGCCAATTTCTATTATGAGACCGAGCCGGTGGAATTCTCCTATCCTATTTATCAATTTCTAACGGGGAATTTGGAACCTATTGACCAAAGGGCTTTTAAAATTGACAAGAAACACCAAATTGCCTGTTATCAAGATTTTTGTAATGAGTGCGGGAATTGCGATACCTATTGCCCGGAATATGGGAGACCGTTTATCCAGAAACCGGGATTTTATGGTTCTTTGGAGACCTGGAAACATCATGCCGACCATGACGGGTTTTATGTGGAACGAGAAAATAGCATTGACCGTATCTGGGGGCGGATGAAAAAAAAGGAATATTATTTGGAAGTGGATACATCAAGTGACAAGGCGGCTTATCAAGATGATTTTGTGGAAGCGGAGATTGAATATTCCACCCATGAATTAATTAAATGGAAAATCCTACAAGAGCCTCTTCCAACCGATTATCGCTTGGATTTCAGTATCTATCACACTCTGCGAATTCTACTCAATGGAATACTTGATACCCACAGAGTGAATTACGTAAATATGGCGTATTTGTAATTGTTAAAACTTTGTCATTCTGAGCGCAGCGAAGAATCTCGGTCTAAAGTCGTGTAGTGTCAGGTAGAACACAGGGATTCTTCGTCGCTTCGCTCCTCAGAATGACAGCGTGTGAGGGTTTACCGACTTTTGCAGAGGATCAATTGTTTATATCCACTCTTTTAAGAAAGGTTGGAATTTCACGGGATTGAATTCGATATAGCGGTATTGGGCGACATTGTGTTGAAGGAACGGGTCGTTTTTAAAATAGTCTTTGATATTCTCCAGGGATTGCGAACGGGCGACTATCAATCCGCCGGTCTTAGGTTCCTGTGGTCCGGAACATAACAGAATCCCTGCGTCATATCCCTTCTGCAAAAAGTTCCGGTGTTCCTGCAAGACTTCTTCGATTTTAGTAAAAGATACGGTATAGGTAATTTCGATGATAAAATGTTTCATAGGTTTTCTTCATGAATATAATCAGCATTAATTTCATTTTGGATAAATATTAATGCGAACTGATTTAGATTTTAGCATTCCCGGAATCTTTCTGAATCCGCCTCCCACGGGCTCCGCAGCATATCCATCTAATTCAAAGTAGCCATCGATTGCGCCCTTATGAGAAACCTCAACATCGGGTATTGAAATTGTACAACTGACTAATCCGAGACCTCCATCCTCAGGCGGAGATCTTTTGCCTTCAACTTCGTCAAACATTTTATCGTTTCCCTTGGCTGGAATCACCATCCCGACAGGGATACTAGGAATCTCCGACGCCGTCACCTTAAAATTTCCCCCACCAGTAGCTGCAACTACACCAACCATAAAGACTTTGACATCCGAATAGCCTTGCGCAGGCGTGATGTCTACAGAAACCTCGCTAAGAGAATAGTCCTTGCCAGGTTTCGCATCATTTTCATTTACTAGTTTCGCGTTATTATCGTAAAGTCTGAGGGAAACACCTACGATAACAAAGAAAATGATAAAACCCAAAAATATGCTAACTTCAGATTTAATAAATATCTTACTTCGTTCCCACACATTTTCGCTGAACGTAGGAAGGTTTCCTAGCTTAACTTTTTCGATAACACTAAGCGCATTCGCCGATTGAATTTGTTCCGTACCCAGCATTTCGTCAAACACAGGAATGGCATCTTCTTTCATACTGCATAGCAGGCTGATAACGGAGTTTTGCTGTGATGGATTGGCATTATTTAGCGCTAGAACCAAAACAGGCACCGCAGGTTTGCCAATTCGTCGGATACTTTTACAAATATTTTGGGGTAGTCCAAATGGCGTCATAAGACTTATCAATCCTGCTGCACATACGTTTGGACGTTCCGATTCAAATTTTTTAAATGTAGCTTGAAAGCCACGCACTGCCCATACCGCAGGAATGAAGTTGCGGGACTCTTCCGGCGAAGTTGGAAACCATGAAAGTTCTAATAATGCTAGTGCCGCTTTAGAGCGTATAGTCTCGTTACTATTGCTTAGGTTCTTTAGGAACTCCTCCCGTAGGCTCGCACCAAGAGTCGGTATACGGCACGACGCGATCAATGAAAATGCTGTTAGACGATCGTTATCCGTCCCACTAGTGAGCGCAGCCCGAACATCGGATACGATAATGTCGAAGTTCTGCTCGACGATTAAGCGAGTTTGTCTTCGCTGTAGAACATTTGCCAAGCCCTCTAGGCTTCCACCGATTGCTGTGAAAGCCACTAAAAACGCCAGAAAAAACAGATTTCCGAGAGAGTAATGTCCTCCCGACCTTTCCAACATATTCATAGATCTGATTAATCCATACCCTAAGCCTAAGTCGCCTAGAAAAAATAGTTTAGCGAAAAACCTTAGGACTTTTGAGGTAACGGGAGGAGATTCAAGCAGAGCTCCAGTCTTAAACAAATACGCGCCTGGTTTAAGGTTCGACTTATGTCCGAGCTTGAATGTTGGCTCCATCTGCTTATCTCCTTTAATCTACATTGAAAATTTATAAACACTTAAACGACGTAAGTATAACAGCTTTGTAAAAGATTTTGAATAGTTTAGGTCAGGCGATTATTTATGTCAAATATTTATTTATAGACTTTTTTCTTGACATCTAGGGTGAGGCGGTTTAGTATCGGAAGAGGTAAGAAGAAGGGGGATTGGAGAGAGTATGGCGGTGAAGATGCAGATAGCGATAGGGTCGGATCATGCGGGGTTTCGGTATAAGGAGATTATCAAGAAACATTTGACGGCGCAGGGACATAAGGTGCGGGATTACGGGACTGATTCGACGGAGATGGTGGATTATCCGCTATTTATCCGACCGGTAGCGGAAGCGGTCAGCAAAGGGGAGTGTGAACGGGGGATTGTTTTGGGCGGGTCGGGGAATGGAGAGGCGATGGTTGCAAACCGGGTACATGGCGTGCGGTGCAGTCTTTGTTGGAATATAGAAACCGCGCGATTGGCGCGGGCGCATAACAACGCGAATGTGTTGTCGCTGGGTGAGCTTATGATTGAGGAGAAGGATCTGTTATTTATTGTGGATACGTGGATGACGACGGATTTTGAAGGTGGACGACATCAGCGCCGGATTGAAATGATTGATGGGGAGAAGAAAGAGGAATAATTTCGAGGGTAAAACAATTCTTGACAGAATAAAAAACGGGGGTATAATTATAAATAACAAGTTTCTAGTTTCTAGTTTCGGGTTTCGAGTTAAATGAAAAAACTGGAAAGAGTGACCTACCTAACTTAAATAAATTCAGACTTCCTATAAAAACCGGATAAGACCATCTCAGAGTTGGTCTTATTCATCTCCGTACCATCTTCGCTTCTCCTTCGCTTCAGCTCCAGTGTTGGTTCGGTGGTGAATCGCTTGGGGTTTGTTACAACTTTTTGAGTATTTCGGCGGCGGGGTCGAGACCTAAAACCATGAAATAGGCGAATGTGCCGAGAACTCCGTGCAAGAGAGCCAATGCCCAGAAATTGGGGTATTTCTCATAAATCCAAGTTGTGACGAAACCTAAAATGAAAACCAGAAGAACTAAGGCATAATTGGGGAAATGGGATAACCCGAACATAAGCGCCACAATAGGCAGACGGAAAGCAAGGGATAATCCTAATTCCCGAAGATTACGGTTGGCAAATACCTGTAGAGCGAATTGTTGTAATAATCCCCAAATTGGATAAATCAAGAGGATGATACAGAAGGATAGGAGAGAAGGGCGGATTCCTTTTAGAAAATAGCCATAGCAGAACAAAACCGGAACACTGATAATGGCGAACCAAAGGCAACGAACGGCAGCTTGTTTAAAATTATCCAACCGAAAACCCCAATCATGCAGAATCCCTTTATTTCGCAGAACCCGGTATAGAACATATTCCGACCAACCGAGGACGAATACTATATTACCGATAAAATGTATGCCGAATAATTCAGTCTGGCTGTTGGCGGAAAGGATTAATAATTTCAGTCCAACGTGGATGACACCGGTTAATATCAAACACAAGATTTCCAGTTTGGGACGCGTCATATTCATAACCTTGAATATAGATATATATTAACTTTGGGGTGGATTTAGGAATTAAATTCCTTTCATCGAGAAACACCCACATATAATCCCCATTCTTTATTCAATCCCTGTTTCAATAACTTTGCGCTTAATCCGGATTCTTTCATGACAGTGAGCATCTCTTCTACTTCAAACAACCCAATCTCGCGGTTCTCCTGAATTGAAACAAGATTCTTATTCTTTTCGGCGATCACCATAATCGTTTCTCGCGAGGCAAGTTTGCCTTTACGTTGGGAAATAGAAACCCGCGCAATTTTTATATTGTCATTTCCCGTAATGGATACATGCGGACGGTTGGGTCGAAAGGTCTTTGGTGTAAAATAAGGTTCAATAATCACCACACCCCCGGGTTTTAGATGACGTACAAAATTATCCATCGCCCTGCGAAGTTTGGATAAGGTTTTTGTGTAAGAAATCGAAGAATAGAGACAGGTGATAACATCAAACTTTTGGTTCAGAGAAAAGGTAGTCATATCACCCTGTGTGAACTTAACACCTTTTACCTTTCGGCGGGCCACCTTTAACATTCCGTCATTGAAATCAATCCCCGTGCAAGAGAAATTCTTTTTGAAATAGGAGAGATGATGTCCCGTCCCGCAGCCTATATCGAGTAAATCCTTTCCCTCCGATTTCTTATACCGTTTGATAATCTTTTCCAATACATGCACTTCCCCTGCATAATCCTTATCTTTGTGGAGAAGATCATAATATTGTGCGTATTTTTGGTATAAGATGCGGTGTGACATAAATTTCCTTGGTTTGTTAATGGTGTTTGACTTTTCCCCTCAACTGTTTTAACAGTTTCTGAGTCTCTTATGCACAGGTTCTAATTAGTTTATTTATAGTTCTATTACTTTTAATATAAATGCTCTAGGGGAGTAAATGTTTCAATTTTCTCTATTTCTCTTTCAATGACATGTCCGTTATGTTTATAAACCTTGAACGACTTAGCATTAGATTTTGAATTAATCACACGATATTTATTGTCAATAAACTCAATCGCACAATTGTCTTCAATGGCAATTCCAAACCCGCCTATTTTCCGAATCATCTCTTGAAATCTTTTTCTTCGTTTGACACCGAGAGTCGCACTGTCGTAATGGGGACAATGGATTCCATTGATAAATCCCAATCCTTTTACATTGATATAGTTCCACTTTTTCGGATTATAATAAGACAGGGAATCGCTATGGCCGGAATCAAACCAGCAAATTGCACCGGCACTTACACCGCATAATACAATTCCCTTTTGCCATGCCGTTTTCAATAATTTATCCACACCCAATCTCCGCCATCGGCGCATCATTCTCAACGTATTTCCACCGCCGACATAAACAATATCCGTGGAAAAAATCTTTTTTTGGATTTCTTGGTGAGAATATTTTTCAGTGATCAAATTAAGGACATCTGTTTTGCATCCATACTCATTCCCATACATTCGATTCACCAGATTCCAATAATCCGCCGAATCCGTGCTGGCGGTTGGGATAAAAAGAAATCTCGGATGTTTCTTTCCTGTCAGCCGGATAATTTCCAGGTCAATTGCCAGCGTACTTTTGGATTCGAGATTTCCACCGCCGATTGCCACAATTATTTTCATATCTTAGTGTACCCCGTATAACAGTTTATTAAGTTAATATTTTCTCATAGATAATCAATTCCAATTCTTTTTTGATTCTTTGGATTTCCTGGTAGCCGTTTTTCAGATAGAACTTTTGCGCGGGGATTTGTTTGGTGGAAGTATCCAGAATTAATATTTTGTACCCCATTTGACGGGCGGTTTGTTCCAGTTGATTATAAATGAGTTGGCCGAACCCTTTTCTTTGGTGGTCAGGATGAACCCGCATGCGTTTGATTTCCGCTTTTTCAGGAGTGATTTTTCGGAAAGCGCCCATGGCAACGATTTCCCCATCCAGTTCTCCGACGAGAAATTCTCCACCGGAGTTAAGATAGGATTTTTCGATATCCAATAAGTCCTGTTGATAAGCGGGATTGTTTAAGAAAGCTCCGAGCTGTTCCAATGCCAGTCTGTGCAGGTGAACTACCGTATCATGGTCGGAAGATTGATAGCGGCGGATATGTAAGGTATTCATGGAATACACCGTCGAAGTTACTTTTAGAAGGGACGTCTGGAACGTCTGCCAAACCTGCGTCCTCCGAAGTGACGGGTATGTGGTTTCGCATCGGGATGAGGAGCGGGTGGATGGCGTAAATCTTGAGATTGAACAGTTTCCGGTGCCTTGGAGACGGGTAGGGCAATGCGAATCAACCGTTCAATATTTTTGACATCGCTTCGCTGGTCGGGTGTAGCGAAAGAGATGGCGTGACCGGTCATTCCGGCCCTGCCGGTTCTGCCGATGCGATGGACATAGTCTCCCGGATTGTCGGGAAGGTCATAGTTGATCACCAGTTGAATCCCGATGACGTCAATCCCGCGGGCGGCGATATCGGTCGCCACGAGCACACGGTATTTGCCGATTTTGAACCCTTGCAGCGCTTCGAGACGCTGGTTGAGGGAACGGTTGGAATGAATTTCCGCGGCGGTGTGGCCTGCTTCTTTTACGGTACGAAGAATTTTTCTAGCGCCATGTTTGGTACGGGAGAAAACCAGAACGCTCCCGTGATATTCATATAAAATATTTTGCAGCATAGCCGCTTTATTTTCTTTATGAACAAAAAAGACTTCATGAGTGACCAGTTCAATAGCGGTACCCGGCCTTGCGATTTCAATGCGCAAAGGCAGTGACATATAGTTTTGGGCGATGCGCATGATTTCATCAGGCATGGTGGCGGAAAAGAGCATGGTCTGCCGCGCCTTGGGGACTTTCCGCAAGATTTGATTAATTTGCGGAGCGAATCCCATGTCCAACATACGGTCGGCTTCATCGAGAACGAGGATACTGACATTCGCCAGGGATACCCGTCTGTTTTCTATGTGGTCAATCAATCGTCCGGGCGTGGCAATAATAATATGCGGGTTCGTTTGGAGTGCCTTAATCTGTTTTCCCATGTTTTCCCCACCGATTAATATCGCGGTTTTGATACCCAGAGAAACGCCGATTTTTTTTAAGTGGTCATTGACTTGTAGAGCGAGTTCACGGGTGGGGAGAATAATCAGACCTTTACTTTTACCCTGCGTTTGCGCCAATCGCTGAATCATGGGAATACCGAAAGCCAGGGTTTTCCCGGTTCCTGTTTGTGCAATTCCGACAATATCTTTTCCCTGAATAGCGGAGGGAATCGTCTGATGTTGGATAGGCGTGGGCGTAACAAATTTATGGCGCTGTAATATTTCGAGAATCTTGGGCGCTATCCCTAAATTGGTAAAGCCTTCGCTCGGTGTCGGGTTGACTGTCATGTATTAAGTGTAGATAGTATAACAGAAAAGGGGTGGAGATTATAGTGAACGAATCAAAAGGGCTAGCTTTTTTGGACTAATGGGAGTATCCTAATAGGTGTGAAGGAAACAGGATATGTTCAACTTTCTGAAGCCACATAATAAAGAGTATCACGCGACAGAAGACAATGGTTGGATTTGGGGAGTCCTTTGGGCAATACTCATGTTCCTTGCTGTTTTATTGGTCGCTAGAGTGGGATAATCAAGGGATAGCTATTATTTTATTAACTCTCCCCGTCGATAAGTCGTATCACTCAACCCCAAAATTAATTGACGTTCTCTTACTACCTCAAGTAATATACTTTCCGAAGGTTTATGCAAAATCAATGTAAAAAATGTGGTTCCCCAATTTTCGAAGGAGAACAAATCTGCCCTAAATGCCGGGATGCTGGATTAAAAGTTTTATGGATGGCAAGAACTTCTCGAGTCTTATCAATCCTCGGGATTTTCACATTGTTTTTTAGTGTCGGTATCTTAATTACTTTAACGGCAGTAATTTGCGGGATAATAGCGCTTATTAAAATTAAAAAAGGCGAGGGTATTTATAAAGGTAAAAGTGCAGCAATCATAGGGGTTATTTTAGGGTTAGTTATGCTGGTGATAACGACATGGGATGTTCTTGTTGTGATTCCAGCGGTTAAATCTGATAGTGTCAGAATTGCAGTTTCTTCAATTCGAACAACTCAACAAGAGACAGCGGTAGCCGTGGAAAATTATTATGTTGCACATGGTTCATATCCTCCTCCTGATTACGACACAAAAGGAAGACCGATTGTTCCACATGCTTTGACGACTCCAGCGGCATACCTTCATTCATTACCTTACGATCCATATAATCATGATGGAAAAGGGTATTATGGTTATGGTGTAGACACGGTTAAAGGATATATCATTGTGAGTTATGGTCCTGATAAAGTAGACGGCAATTCTGGAGTTCCCGACGGTTCAAAAATGCCTTACATGAAAGCTTGGTCAGATGAAGCATTAGGATTTAACCTTCAAGCCTCTCCTCTCACCTACGACCCTTCGAATGGAATCTATAGTTCAGGCGACATCTGGCGCCGCGGTCCCTAAATCAATCCTGAATCATACCTAAATAAGTACCGAAAGTGAAGCGGAGGTGGACTGGAGGTGAAAATTTCACCTCCAGTCCACCTCCAGTACAGGTTCGGTTATGATTTTTATACGAATCGCTGGAAATAGTGGAGTTATAAAGAATTTATGGGTTTTTATAAAAATTACGTTATTTCGCCCGGTTAAAACAAATTGGATAAAAATTCGTTTCATTCCAAAGGAAAATGTACACCCTATTATTTGAATAAGTGGTATAATAGATAGAGAAGAAGGAATTGGTTATGAAGGTTATAACTACTGCACAAAACAGCCTACCTGGAAAGAAGGGAAACTATATGCTTAAACAATTTACTTTGACAGCGATTCTGGCAACCAGCCTGTTGGTTTATGGTTTGACAGCCCCGGAAGAAGGCTCTGTTGGCAATGTGGGTCATGGAACCCCTGCAGCGCCGAGTGGCCATGGTAATTCTGGCGGTCCTATCAGTCACGGCAATCCAGCGGCACCATCAGTCGGTCATGGATATTATTCTGCGCCTGCTGGTTACGGATTTCGTAGTTCACCGATGATGCCGTCTCGACCGGATTTTCGAGGGCCAATGGGTCCAGGGCAACAAGGTTTTCAACATGGTCCACGACCGGGTTTCCCACCCTCCCGAATGAGACCGCCTATGCGACCCCCGTATTTCCCGGGTCCGTACCCTATCACAGGACCGAATTACCCGGCTCCATTCTATTCGCCATACTATGGACCGCAATATTGGTTCTGGTATCCGGCGCCTTTGCCGACGTATGTTTACTATGACTATCCCGATTACTATGATTACCCACCGGACTACTATCCGTACTATGATAACGGATATAACGGCTATTATTCCCAGGGTTATTCCAATGGGAATTCTTATGATAATGACGGTTCGGCAGGTCAATATCAAGAGCAATCGGATACCAACACCCAGGAAAATTCTTTGGCGGATAATCAAGACCCCAAAAAACTCCAGCAACAATCGGAAGCCTGGGTCGTCGAACAATTGGGACTTCAGGGAAATCAAAAAACTCAGTTCCTCGCTCATTTGCGGAAATTGCAATCCATGCGGAAAATCTTTATGATGACGCGACAAACTTTGACGGAAGAATTGGATGAACTGCAAAAAGACAATGCGTCTCAGGAAGAAATGTCCGCTAAGATTCAAGAAATTCAGGACTTGGATACAAAATTCCAGGGAGACGAAAAAGCGGCCTTATCCATGCTCATGAATGGATTGACGGTCAGCCAAAAAGCCAAATATTACAGTCTCAAATCACAATTGGCTCCGGCGCAGGATCAAAAACGAACGCGGACGAATCAACCTTAATGGATTCTCCGACGCTTTAGAAAATAATCTGAGCATGGACTCACACGTTCGGGTAATCTCTGGCATCATTGTCCCGAAACAAGGTCTTCTTTTTACACTATCAATTCTGTTTCCCAATCGGGGATGATTTCTCGGATGAATCCAAAGATAATTGCGGGGGAGCAGGCCGGGATAGTTTTTTTCCATCTAATTCAATATTGATGTTATAAAAAAGTTTGGGCCCGGTGCTAAATTTAGCGTATAGTTTTAAAAAAGACCCATCCCAAAACCAACCTTCTTTCCCTTCATCAAACCGGGTTTTAGTAGAAAAATAGGGCAGTGTTTTCCCATCCACTTGCAGGGTGGTCGGATTGGAAAGTAGATGAAAGATAAAAGCATATTGATCAGGTACAAACAATTTGTTTGATTGAGATATTGTGACATCAATATTCTGGTCTTGTTTGGCTTCACATTGAATATCGGTTTGAGTGAACTTATTTTTAGTGGAAAAATCCATCGTTTTGCCATCATCCTGATAAAGGGTGAATTTAGAACTCCCCTCGGGATAAATATCAAAAGTAATGGGGTCCCAGGGTTTTTCATCGGTATATTGCATAAGGGGCGCCATGGGGATAATAGCACCGGATTTAACGAATACCGGTATCCGGTTTTGAGGTGCACTCACCACATAGGATTGATTCCCTTCATATTCATACCCAAAGTCATAATCGACCCATTTTCCTTTGGGGAAATACATCTTTCTGACATAAGTCCCTTCAGTAAAAACAGGACCGACCAACAATTCTCTGCCAAACAAATATTCATCTTTCAGATTAACGACCGCGGGGTCATCCTGATATTCAAAAACCAAGGGTTGCATAATGGGAGACCCGGTTAAATAAGTTTCCCGGGCATAGGAATAGATATAGGGTAATAACCGATAGCGGAGTTGTAAATAGTGTTTACAGCCGGCTTCAACAAAATCACCAAACATGTAAGGAGCCGCAGGCCCAACATGGTGAGCCCGGGTTATGGGGGTAAAACAGGAGAATTGCATCCATCTTTCATAAAGCAGGCCATGGGAATGAATATCATTTTTATAAAGTCCATAAACAAATCCCCCGCAATCGTTAGTCCAAGCCGCAATCCCGGACAGAGTGGAATTCAGGGCCTCGGGACAATGCGCCTGGAGTGTTTCATAATCGCTATAGATATCGCCTGTCCAAATTACCGCACCATATTTTTGAATTCCAGCAGTTCCTGTTCGAGTCAAAATAAAAGGTCGGGTATTGGGGTCATACTCCGTTTGCATTTCGTAATACGCTTTGGAATTTAATAATGAGAATACATTATGGATTTTAGCCCTGGGACCTCCTTTATAAACCGTTTGCGGAGGGTCGCCTTCCGGTTCCGTAAGATCCAGCCACCAACCCCGGATACCTTCATCGTATAAAGGTTTTAATTGGGGCCAGAGCCATTGTTTCATAGCGGGGTTTGTAAAATCCATCAAGTCTCCCCCATAATACCCACAGGTTACCGTGTTCCCTTTTCCATCCGTAGCGAATATCCCCTTTTTTAATCCATCCTTATAGTTGGGACTGTCTTTTTTAATCATGGGACCTGAAGTAGAAAGAATAAATTTAACTCCCTCAGTCCTATAATGACTTATTTTCTCGGGGCTCATGCCATGCCATCGTTGATTCCATTGGAAGTCCTGCAAATGTTCAGGCCAGTCAGCATCAAAAACCATGGCATCCATGGGGATTTGTCTTTTCCGAAGATTGTTAATGACATCATCCAATTCATCCCAGGTATAGAAGGTGCATTTGCTTTGAATATATCCTAAAGCCCATAAGGGGAGTAGAGAAGGTCTTCCGGTCAGCAAGGTGTACCTATTCAATACTTTTTTCAAAGAAGGACCGTTCATGAAATAATAGAGCAAATCACCGCCTTCGGCTTTCCAGTAATAATAGTCATTGGATTCTTTGCCCATATTGAATTCCATCCGGAAACTATTATCCACAAACATCCCGTACCCATGTCCTAGATTCCCGGTACTCATAAAGAAAGTTACCGGGATATCTGCCGTCACACAACCTCGAGTCATGCGTTGGCCGGTAACCATATCCCTGGAAGTACTACGCCGGTCCAAGGTGCCTAACATGGCTTGATTATCTTCACCCAGCCCATAAAAATGTTCCTCTGGTGACATTTGATGATAAAGGAATACACCACCATCCTCACTCCAGCCGATTCCCCCGGTATCCCGTTCACCGCTAATGGGGGTTTGATCATCAGGAGTATAAAACATTATATGCAGGGGAGATTTATATACCCGGATGGATAAATCACTGGTGAGAATCCTAAGGTAAGTATTTTTGTCTGAAACTGTATAATTCACATCCGGCCAAGATTCCGGTACAACGGCATAAGATGGTTCTTTTTGGAAAACCCCGACAGGGTCAACCCATATTCTAGCGACATCTGGATAACACAAGTCAATCCTGATTTTAGGAGAACCATTGGTATTTATAATTACCTGATTTCCGTTGGTGCGATAGGATTTATAATTAAATTCATTTAAAAAATGCGTTTTCTTTTTCATCGTAATCCCTTCTGAATTTTGGGTATTTTCAGATATCGTAGAGGAATAGGCATTCCATCCCAGATAATGCAATAGAAATATGAAAAATAATAAACGATATTTCCCTTTTATATGCAAGAAATTAATTATCATTCATTAATACCACTTTTAAAGTTACCATACAACAATTATGGATGTAAATAGATATAATTTACATGATTTTCTTAGACAGCATAATGAGGATTTGAGACAGAATTAATAATAGTTGTAAAGGACAATCCTTCTAAAACCAATTAGAGAAGTATAGGCTGAAGAACTATGAAATGTCAAAAGTTATAAGTTGGAAAAATACAATTGACAAAGGGATGAAAAGGGTATATGCTTTTACCGTTAAGAATAACAATAGTTTTAGGGAGGTTATTTTATGAACCGAATGATTCGACTTGCTACAGTATTGTTTCTCTTATCTTTCTTTCTAACATTCTCTTTTAGTTCTGCACAAAATGTGGAATTAATAGGGTCCTATGCTACGCCTAGTTATGCCACTGGTGTCGTAGTGAATGGAAACTATGCCTATGTAGTGGAATATTATTCCGGGTTACAGATTATCAATATCAGCACTGCTTCTTCACCGACTCTAGCGGGATCCTATGTTCCATCGGCCTATCTCCAAGGTGTCGCGGTGAGTGGAAACTACGCCTATGTGTCGGCTGGGAGTTTAGAGGAGGCGTCTGGGGATTTAGAGATTATTAATATCAGCACTGTTTCTTCACCGACTCTGGTAGGGTCCTATGCTATGCCAAGCGTTGCCCAATGTATCGCGGTGAGTGGAAACTATGCCTATGTAATGGATTTTTTTTATGGATTACAGATCATCAATATTAGCAATCCTTCTTTACCGACTTTGGCAGCAGGGTCCGTGGGATGGTACGGTTCTCCGGATCCGCTACTTAATATCGAAGGTATCGCAGTGAATGGGAACTATGCTTATGTGGTAGGTTTTCACGGGTTACAGATTATCAATATCAGCACTGCTTCTTTACCGACTATGGCAGGGTCGTGTGCTACGCCGGACGTTGCCTATGGTGTCGCAGTGAGTGGGAACTATGCCTATGTGGCGGATGGAGATTCCGGGTTACAGATTATCAATATCAGCAATCCTGCGTACCCGACTCTGGTAGGGTCATATAACACAGGCTTTGCCTATGGTGTCGCGGTGAGCGGGGACTATGCCTATGTCGCAACTGATGGCGGGGCAACTGATGGCGGGTTACAGATTATCAATATCAGCACTGCTTCTTCGCCGACTCTGGCAGGATCCTATGCTACGCCAGACTATGCCTATGGTGTCGCAGTAAGAGGAAACTATGTCTATCTTGCGGATTATGGTTCCGGGTTATGGATATTTCAGTTTACAGGAAATCATGTTGCAGGGGTGTCTCGTTGGAAATATTTCGAGTAGCCTAAGAGGATTACTTGGCGATGGGTAAGTTTATATTCCATCCTCCTCGTATAAAAACATGATTAGATGTTTTTAAATATGTTTAACAAAGGGGTTACTCTATATCGGGAATGAAACGAATAGGTTTTCCCGACGCTTTAATAATAAGCTGAGATTACTTCGCACGGTTTAAGACAAATTGGATAAAGGTACGGACGGATGTGCCAGTTGCGCCGAAAGGCTGATAAGGTCGTGGGGATGTGACGTAATAGGTCGGCGCGATGTCCAAGTGAACCCAGGGGGTGTCCTCAATAAAGAATTCGAGGAATTTGGCGGCGGTGATGGCTCCGCCTTCCCGGCCGGTTCCGGTGTTGCGGATGTCGGCGATTTTACTTTTATCAAGTTCGGCATATTCCGGGAACATGGGGAGTTGCCAGAACCGTTCCCCGACCTGTCCCGCGGCTTGCAAAATTTCATCGGCAATTTCCTGTTTATTGGTGAATACTCCTACACTAAATGGACCGATGGCCACGGCACACGCACCGGTCAAGGTCGCTGCATCCACCACGGGTTGCAATTTTAATCGTAGGGCATAAGATAATGCATCGGCTAAAATGAGACGCCCTTCGGCATCGGTGTTCACAATTTCAATGGTTTTCCCGTCCATATTAACCAAAATATCGGCAGGTTTAAAAGCTTTTCCGCCGGGGAGATTTTCCGTTGTGGGAACAAGAGCCGTGACATTGATTTTAGGTTTGAGTTGAGCGATGGCACCCATAGCGGAAATCACAGCGGCGGCACCCGCCATGTCGGCTTTCATGTGATCCATATCCGCGGCAGGTTTAATGGAGATTCCACCGGAGTCGAAGGTCACGCCTTTGCCGACCAAACCAATGGGAGTTTCCTTGGACGATACGCCTTTGTATTCCAAAATAATAAAACGCGGTTCTTCGACGCTACCTTTCGCCACGCCTAATAGTCCACCCATTTTGAGTTTCTTGATTTCTTTGACACCCAAAATCTTACATTTCAACCCCACTTCCTTGGCGAGAGTTTTGGCCCGGTTCGCCAGTTCGGTTGGAGTGAGGGTATTGGGTGGTTCATTGACTAAATCGCGTGCCATATTAACGGCATTGGCGATAATTTGTCCCTTTTGCACACCCTTTTTCACCGAGCCAAGTTTTGAGGATTCTCTTTCCACTAAAATTAATTCGGTGATACCCGATTTGTCTTTATTCTTGGAGAAATACTTTTTGAATTCGTATAGTCCCAGCAACGCGCCTTCGGTAATTCCTTGCACAGAATCGGAGATATCCAGTTTTCCAATCCCGGCGCCATGCAGAATCGTCGCCACTTTTTTCGCCCCGATAGAGCGGGCTTTTTGGAGAGATGCCGAGGTGATTTGGCGGATTTTATCTTGATTGAATTCATCCTTTTTCCCAAGACCTGCGACAATAATTCGCTCGGCAGGAATTTTACCCAGAGAATGAATCAAGGTCACTTCGTTTAACGTTCCTTTGATTTCACCGGAGGAAATTAATTTGGAAATCGCGCCATTTAACGCTTTATCTATAGCTCCCGTAGCACCTTCCGGTTTTTTGACTCCTTCAAATAAATTGACAATGATGGCATCCGTCTTTATTTTGGAAATATCTCCTAATTGAACCCTAAATTGCATGATAGATAAGCTCCTTTTGATGATTGTTTCTAACGTTTTATTCAATACTACATTATCATAATTGACATCTTTTTGACATTGACCTACAATCTGTGGAATCGAGACTAAACCTTTTTCCCGTCCGGGACGTCATAGAGTATGGAAGAATGGATTTTAAGAAGAGGAGCGCTAAAATATGAAACTCACAAAACAGGGATTTACATTTATTGAACTGATGATTGTTGCCGCCATCATCGGGATACTCGCCGCGATTGCCATACCCAATTTTATGCAAGCGCAAATCCGGGCGAAAGTGTCCCGTGCCATAGGAGAGCAGGAAACTTTGCTCATTGCCCTGCAAAGTTATTACGTAGACAAGGGGATGTATCCGCTCAACGCGAAATTGGGCCAACCGTCCGATACTGATTTGCTCATCCTGACCACGCCGACGGTATATATCACGCATTTGCCCCAAGACCCATTTAGAGCAAATTATTATCCAGAGTTGAAACAATATTCTGCTCAAAAGGTTACAGGATTATCCGCGATACAAGGTTATGAGTATGTGAACTATTTGCAAATGAATCCTAAAAAACCCATTATGTATTCACCGAAGGGAGGGATGGCCTGGTTTGCACTCATGAGTCCGGGACCCGACCTTACTTTGGATTACAATAATTCAACGACTCCGCCAAAAATTCTTATTTATGACCCATCCAATGGCACCACCAGCAAGGGAGATATTTATGTTTTTGGTCCTTAACTATTTATCTTTTTACGGAAAGAGGATAATTTTATGAATCGAATTTCCAGACCGATATCTGATGATTTAATTAGTTTTACACGTCATATTGCCAGTACGGTGCGAATGAAACTGCCATTGGTGTCAACATTGCAGGTTATGGCACGGGAAGCGGGAACCGCAAGGTTTTCCAATATGATTAAAGATATTACCGCCAAGGTGGAACAGGGAATGCCTTTGTCCCGTGCGTTGGATTCTCACCCCGAGGAGTTCCCGGAATATTACCGTCGGATGGTTGCAGCAGGGGAAGCGGGAAATACTTTGGGAGAAGTGATGGAACAATTGGCGAATCAGGTGGAGGCAAGTTATCAATTAAATAAACGGATTCGCGCGGCATTTGCATATCCTTCCATCGTCGGGGTTTTAATTATTGCCGACCTTTTTGTTGCCGGGAGTATTGGTATTTTCCCGAGATATAAAATGATCTTTCAAGAAATGGGCGCTACACTCAACCCGATAACCATGATTGTCCTCACTATCGGAGACCGGTTTTTCTTTTCGTTGGGCGTGGTGTTTTTACTTATAGGAGTGTTGGTGGGATTATTTTATTACGCGGGATATGCGCGTGCCGGAAAAGGGAAAATAACGAGGGATAAACTTATTTTGCATTTCCCGTTGATTGGCATGACGGCAAGAAAAGCTGCCGCCGCCCGTTTCAGCCGGACATTGGGCAGTTTATTACGCGGGAATATTCCTTTGCCAGAGGCACTCAAGTTAACGGCGAATACTTTGGGGAATGAAGCGGTGAGGCAGGCAGTCCTTGATGTCCATGACCGGGTTGTGGAGGGAGAAACTTTGGGGAAACAAATGGGAGAGATTCAAGTTTTTCCGCCTACGATGGTCTGGTTGATTTCGCAGGGAGAAGAAAAAGGCGAACTCATTCGCACGCTCGACCATCTGGCAGACTTTTATGATATTCAGGTGGAGACCAGTATTCAGGTGGCAACTTCGGTATTTGAACCGATTGTGATTATTATTTTGGGAATTGTGGTTACCTTTTTTGTGGCAGCGTTATATTTACCATTATTCAATATTATCAATGTTATTCGATAAACAGGAGATTTCATCGTGTCGAATTCATTCGAGGAAAATGACAAACCCAGCGAACAGGTGAATCAAATTGTCTTCGAGGGATTTTTACAAAAAGCCAGCGATATCCATATAGAACCGCATTTGGGGGAATACCGTCTATTGTTTCGCGTGGATGGGATCCTGCATGAGCATAAGAGAATGGATACGGAAATAGGCGAGAAAATTGTTGCCAGAGTAAAAATCGTTTCGCATCTTCCCATTTATATCCGGGATATTCCGCAAGACGGACGGTTCCTTTGGAAAAATGAGAAAGAGATTCATCACGATTTGCGGGTTTCAGTTATTCCTACCATTCATGGAGAGAAAGTTGTTATCCGGTTATTCGATGAGAATCAAAAAATATTTGAATTGGAAGATTTGGGATTTTCTGATTCTCTGCTTGTCCCGTTTCAAGAATTATTATCCCGACCCAATGGGACGATTTTATTAACCGGTCCGGCGGGGTGCGGGAAAACCACGACGATTTATTCCGCTCTGCGATATATTTATAAACTTCGCAAACAGACATTACATATTGTTACCATTGAAGACCCGGTCGAATGTGATTTGGGATTTGCGACTCAAATCCAGGCGAAACCGCAATCGGGTATGGGATTTTCGGAAGTATTACGCTCGGTTTTACGGCAAGACCCGGAAGTGATTGTAGTGGGAGAAATACGGGATAAGGAAACCGGTCAAATCACCATTTCTGCGGGTTTAACCGGACACATGGTCATCAGCACAGTACATAGCGGACGTGCAGGCGGAGTTTTTACCCGGCTTTTGGAAATGGGGATTGAACCGTATCTTTTGTCCTCGTCTATTTCTGGAATTTTGGCACAGCGATTGGTACGGAAAATTTGTCTGGCGTGTAAGGGAAAAGGGTGTAAAGATTGTCACCAAACCGGGTATCTCGGCAGGACGGCTATCGGTGAATTATTGACCATGAACGCAAGATTTCGGGATATTCTTTTGTCCCGCCCTTCTACACAAGTTTTGGATCAATTGGCGAGAGATTTGGGAATGAGAACAATTTTAGAGGATGGATTAAACCGCGTGGCTCAAAAGATTACAACTAAAGAGGAGCTGTACCGGGTGTTGGAAAAAGAACCTATGGAGCATGATACAGGGAATAATATGTTTTCTATGGGAAATGAATAGATGAATAAAACCAGAAAAAAATCAATTGGATTAATATTCCTGATTATTGCGATTGTTCTTGCCATCGCCAGCGGAATCGCGGGTTATCATTCCATGCATTCTCAGATGATGGCTAAATCTTTTCTCGTCGCTTTGTTCTTTTTCGTCATTGCCTGTATTTTTCTCAGGCGTTCATTTTCAGTGAAGTCCATCCTCGTTCGAATGTTTTTTGTCTTCCTGTTGATGTATGCAGTACTCAGTCTTCATTTTATTAGCAATCCGAATATGTTTAGTCTGATTTTTCTTTTAGTGTGGGCAATCTTTAGTATTCAAGGATTTTTCTATTATCCAAAAAAGCGAAAATTTATGGGATTAACTTTTCTTCTTTTGGGGCTTGGTGTTGTTACAATCTTTTTTATTATCGAAAATAATGCACCCATAGAATCTGATTTACCATTGATTACTGATTTTCCAATAATGATATGTGGATTTACTTCTGTCAGTCTAATCATCCTAGGATTATTTTATTTAATACCTTTATCCAAAAAAAATAACAGACCGGAGAGCAGTCGTTTTTTAATCCTTTACATGAGTATTGTTGGTTTTGTCGGAATCATTACAGCCATTTTGAAGGGTCTTGATAGCGGGTTGTTTGGCTTTTTCGGAACGCTGGGATGGATATTGGTAGTTATGTTTCTTCCCTGGTTATTGTATAAATTACGGTTTACCCGATTGTTTATTCTTTGGGCGTTTACATTTCCCAATCTGATTGCGAATATGGGAATTTATCGGATACCGTCCTTTAGCGATTTCAAAAAGTACGTATTTCCGCGGAGATTGCATATTCATTCCTCCAAAGACAAAACAGTGACAAAAAATCAGAGTGGGTTTACTTTGATTGAAGTATTGATTGCCATTGCCATCTTGGCGATTCTTTCGGTGGGGATTATCAATACCTTTAGTATGGTTATGGTGGGTTCCCGACATTTGGAATTGCAAAATCAGGCGGTGATTATCGCGCAAAATGAATTGGAACAACTCAAAACTCAATCCTCTTTCAATGTAAATGCCAACAATACAATTTCTCTCTCCAACCGATTTAAGGAATGGACGAAATCCGTACCGGGAGGCAGTGGCAGAATTACAGTTTCAAATTATAAGGATACTCCCTTGAAACAAGTTCAGGTCAATGTCCAATGGATGGAAGGGGCCCGAAAAGAGTCGGTGGAATTGACGACGATCCTAGGAGGCGGGAAGCCATGAAACAAAAAGGATTTACATTGATAGAACTGTTGATTGTAATGGCATGTTTTCTGGTTATCAATTTGATTATCATACACTTATTTGATTTTAGCCTCGATAGTAGCCAAGTACGCGCCCCGTCTTTCGGAAAAATAGGATGGCAACGGACAGTATTGAATCAAATGGCAAAAGATATTCGACAGGCAGACTCCGTGGGAAAAAAATATCATGCAATAAAATCATCTCCCGAAACGCTGATTTTAAAATTGTCGGATGGGAATTGGGTGGTATATGCAAAAGATACAATTCATACAGATACATTGCTGCGGACGCGGTATGATTCCAAAGGGCAGGGGATGACCATGACAGTCCTACGAGACTTGCAAAAAGTCAGGTTTGGTGTGGAAAAGAATTTGGTATCGGTAGAATTAATATCATTGGACAAGAATTCTCCGTCCAATCACTTATACCAAGATCAATTAACTGTGAAAATGAGAAAAGAGATTTAATGATGAAACCGGGAAAACAATCTCAACAAGGAGCGGTATTGGCAATGATGCTGGTTATTTTGGTTTTGTTGATGATTCTGACAAATGTCGTGATAACGCGGTATTTGTCTGAACTTTCTATGGGGAATCAATCGTATCGAAAATATCAGTCTTTAAACATCGCGGAAGCCGGGATACAAAAGGCGATTTATGAATTAAATAGAACCAGCGGAAATTATCAAGGGGAAAAGAATACAGGTTTCTCTAATGGGAAGTTTTCTATTGAAATACATCCTTCCCCAAGCGCCAATTATCAAGTACGAGTCACCGGAATCGCTCTTCTACAGAGCCGGTACATCCAGAAAACGGTTATCGTTACAGAATTACGCAAAAGTAACGGTTCCTGGAAAATTGTTTCCTGGAAAGAACTCTAAGTCACCGGTAATAAACCGTTCTGTAATATAAAATTCATTTTAGGCAATATATCCCGCCAAAATTGTCTTGAAAGTGGAAATTTGGTACAATATTACTTTCAATTTTTCAGACGAGTGCAATTAAACGGAGAATCTTATGTTATCCGATAGAGTGGCTATTGTAACCGGAGCCGCGGCAGGTATTGGACAAACTATCGCGGAGGAACTCAAATCACAAGACGCAAAGGTCGTTTTTGCGGATAAAATGATTACGGTACAGGAAATGCCTGACGCGAACACTCTGCGAATTCCATGCGATGTATCCAATTCTGAATCTTGCGAAACCTTGATAAATACCACGTTGGATAAATTTGGACGAATTGATATACTTATCAATAATGCTGGAATTACCCGGGACAATCTTTTAATCCGCATGAAAAATGAGGATTGGGATTTGGTTCTGGATATTAATTTAAAAGGTATTTTTTATTGTACCCGTGCCGCCGCCAAAGTCATGATGAAACAGCGGTCTGGTGTTATAATCAATATGGCCAGTGTGGTAGGCCAAATGGGGAACGCCGGGCAGGTAAATTATGCCGCCAGTAAAGCAGGAGTGATTGGACTGACAAAATCGGTAGCAAAGGAATTGGCTTCCCGAAATGTACGGGTCAATGCGATTGCGCCCGGGTTTATCAAAACACGAATGACGGATGTATTATCGGAAGACGTGAAAAAACAGTTGTTAGCCCATATCCCTTTGGGACGATTGGGTGAACCGAAGGATATTGCCAAGATTATTAGTTTTTTAGTATCAGACGACGCCGCGTATATCACCGGACAGGTTTTCCGGGTGGACGGCGGAATGGTAATGTAACAGAATAGGAATTTGAAAATTTGACAGAATCAGGAGGTGATTTAGCACAATGGCAACAACGAACGAGATTAATGAAAAAGTAAAAAAGATTATCGTGGATAAACTCGGAGTCAACGCGGATCAAGTGAAACCGGAAGCCAAATTTGTCGATGATTTAGGCGCGGATTCTCTCGATACGGTAGAACTTGTGATGGAACT
The DNA here is from genome assembly GCA_963768165.1 of uncultured bacterium. Lineage (GTDB taxonomy): Bacteria > UBP4 > UBA4092 > UBA4092 > UBA4092 > CAVYHJ01. The sequence continues at coordinate 205,552 of CAVYHJ010000028.1, forward strand.
CGAAGAACAATTTGGTGTCGAAATCCCGGATGAAGAAGCGGAAAAAATTCTTACCGTGGGCGATGCAATGAAGTATGTAGAGACACATAATCCGAAAAAGGAGTAACTTTCCAATTGGGACATTTCGTCTGAAACAAATTTGCACGAATTCCCAATCTGTAGTTTTATGAATAACCGTGTCGTCATCACCGGAATGGGTGTTGTCGCTCCCAATGGATTTGGTTTGAAGGAATATTGGGACGCGCTGATTTCCGGGAAAAGTGGAATTAAACTCATCAAAACCTTTGATACGTCCGATTTTACTGTCAAGATTGGCGGGGAAATTCGCGGGTTGTCATTGGACAACTACATGGACCCGAAAGAAATACGGCGGACGGATCGTTTTGTCTGTCTGGGGATTGTTGCGGCGGATTTGGCGTTGAAAGATTCAGGATTGAATCTGGAGAAAGAAGATTTAACCCGGATCGGTGTATTGGTAGGATCAGGAATTGGCGGGATTGATACCATGGAAAAACAGTCCACAATCATGGTAGAAAAAGGCGCCAAACGAGTGAGTCCTTTTTTAATCCCCATGTTGATTATCAATATGGCCAGTGGAATGATTTCGATGCGCTGGGGATTGCGGGGACCCAATAGCGCGGTGGTTACCGCGTGTTGCACGGGAACCAATGCCATTGGAGACGCATTCAAAATTCTTCAACGAGGGGATGCGGATGCTATGTTGGCGGGTGGAACGGAAGCGGCAGTGACGCCGCTGGGGATCGCTGGATTTGCCAATATGCGGGCACTCTCAACGCATAACGAGGAGCCGGAAAAAGCGTCCCGGCCATTTGACGCAAAACGGGATGGGTTTGTCATGGGGGAAGGTTCGGGAGTGGTTACACTGGAAACGCTGGACCATGCCATGAAACGGGGCGCACGGATTTACGCGGAAGTTACAGGGTATGGAATGACGGCGGATGCGTTTCATATTACACAGCCTGATCCCGAAGGAATTGGTGCGGTACGTGCGATGCAAACCGCCATACGGGATGCCGGAATACAGCCCAAAGATGTAGATTACATTAACGCGCACGGGACGTCCACCGATATGAATGATAAGTATGAAACCAAAGCGATTAAAATCGTATTTGGAGAACATGCCTATAAAGTCCCTATAAGTTCGACCAAATCCATGACGGGACATTTACTGGGGGCTGCCGGAGGAATTGAATGTATCGCCAGTGCCATGACTTTGTACACGGATACCATTCACCCCACGATTAATTACGAGAATCCCGACCCGGAATGTGATCTCGATTATGTTCCCAATGTCGCGAGGAAACAAAGAGTGAATTATGTGCTATCCAACTCTTTCGGTTTCGGCGGACATAACGCCACGCTTTTACTCAAGAAATTCGAAAGCAATGGAAAAAATTCATAGGCACGAGTCGTGGATGAGACCCGCCTTCAATCGTTAACTGAATTACAATCTTCTTTGAATTGTTCTTTTAAAGAAATCTCTTATTTAGACCGTGCCCTGACCCATAGTTCTTACCGCCATGAAGCCAAATCATCGGATGTGCTGGACAATGAACGTCTGGAATTTTTGGGAGATGCGGTATTGAATTTTATCGTTTCCAACCATCTCTATCATTTGTTCCCCAACATACCGGAGGGGCGGTTGGCGAAGTTAAAAGCTGTGATTGTCAGTGAACCGGTGTTATCCGAGAAAGGCAGGTCACTGCAATTGGGTAAATATCTCCTATTGGGACGGGGAGAACAAAAATCCGGTGGAGCGGAACGAATTTCGATATTGGGCGATGCGTTTGAAGCAGTGATTGGCGCGATTTATCTCGACGGAGGAATCGAATCGGTTCAGCCGTTTGTTTTACGACAATTGGAATCTGATTTTCAATCCCTATCTAAAGAAGATTATTTCCAGGATTTCAAATCCATTCTCCAAGAATATGTCCAGGCCAATTTTGCAATGGTTCCCATTTATCAGTCAGTCAGCGAGTCCGGTCCGGATCATGATAAACGGTTTATTGTGAATGTCACCGTCAATCGGGAAGTATACGGCATCGGTGAAGGTAAAAATAAAAAAGAAGCTGAACAAAAAGCCGCTCAACAAGCCTGCGAAAAACTAAAGATTCGGTCGAGTAGTTTTTCTGATAGTTAAAAACACCGCATTTGTCCAATCTTCTTTTCACAACATTCTGCATTTCCAAGTGGCGACTTGCGAGAGCGGGACACCGATCATCGACAATAATCACTTTGGAATTTACATGCCGGACGAATATTTTATATATTACAAATACCGCACCAATTCCCCCGAGTAATACAAAAATTGAATTCACTCCGGTGATTCTCCAATTTCTAAATTTTATCTCTCCGACCTTGATTCGTAGTTTAACAAATCTTCAGCAATTTAACCAAATATCCCTCTTTCCCAATATTCCCTTATGTCTTCTTTGAATGACAAATAAAAGCAATTACTTTATACTAAATGCCTAATCAATTTAACAAGTTATGTTGGATCATATCAAAAAATTAATTCAATACCGGGAAATGCTGATTGTCCTGGTGCAAAAAGAACTCAAGACCCGGTACAAAGGATCAGTGTTGGGTTTTGTGTGGAATATTTTGAACCCATTGTTCATGATGTTGGTATATGTGGTGGTATTTCATTTTATCAATCGGGGGAGTGGGTTGAAAAATTATCCAATTTTCTTGTTGTGCGGATTACTTCCTTGGACTTGGCACGCTAATGCTCTTTTTTCCGGCACAACTTCTATCACTCTCAACGCGAATTTAATCAATAAAATCTATTTCCCAAGCGAAATCCTTCCACTTGTCATGGTCTTTGCGAACCTGATTCATTTCCTTTTCGGCATGGGATTACTTTTGATTCTGGTTCCTTTTTTCGGATATGGATGGCATTGGGGACTTTTTTGGATTCCTTTGTTTTGCATTATGCAATGCCTGATGCTGTCAGGGTTTGTCTTTATTCTAGCTCCACTCCATGTGTTTTACCGAGATGTGCAAAATATTTTGAGCGTGTTTATCCCGGCATGGTTTTTTATGACGCCAATTTTTTACCCGTTTAGTATGGTCCCTGAACGGTTCCAGACCTTGTTTATCTGTGTCAATCCCATGATCACGCTCGTCCAGGGTTATCAAAAAGTTATCTATGAAGGGTCTTCACAAATTCCGCTAGCGTCAACGGGGATTTTATTTGCGGCGAGTGTCATCATTTTCTGGGTTGGGTATACGGTCTTTGATATAATGCGTTCCCGCTTACCGGAGGAAGTCTAAATGCCGGCAATTACCATAGAAAAGGTTTCTAAACATTTTCAAATTATGCATTTGAAACCCAAATCGCTAAAAGAAGCGTTTATCCAAAAGGTTTGGAATCAAAAACTTGAAAAACAGGAATTTTGGGCATTGAAAGATGTCAATTTCGCAATTGAGCCGGGACAAACCGTGGGAATCATCGGCACCAACGGCTCCGGCAAAAGTACGCTCTTGAAAATCATCGCGAGAATTTTCACGCCCACACAAGGTCGAGTGACGGTCAACGGACAAGTGGCGGCGTTGTTGGAATTGGGCGCAGGATTTCATCCCGATTTCTCAGGACGGGAAAATATTTTAATCAACGGGGTCATGCTGGGCTTATCCCGCAAGGAAATCAACCGGAGAATGGATGCGATTATTACCTTTGCCGAATTGGAACAATTTATTGACAACCCGGTTAAGACCTATTCGTCGGGGATGTATATGCGGTTGGGGTTTTCGATCGCAGTCAATATTAATCCCGACATTTTGCTGATCGATGAAATTCTGGCGGTCGGGGATTATTATTTTCAAAAGAAATGTTTTGAGAAAATGGATGAGTTTAAGAAAAATAAGAAAACTATTATTTTTGTCAGTCATGATTTAGGAACCGTGGAAAAATTTTGTGGTCAGATCGCCTGGCTTCATTATGGGAAATTGATGGCCTACGGTCCCGTCAAATCGGTACTCAGCGAATATACCGAGAAAGTTAATGAGCAAAGAAAAATCGCCGCCGACAAGGAACATTCCGTGACTATGGAAACCCTGGCACGTTTGGACGACTCCCGGCGTTGGGGAACACGAGAAGCGGAAATCACCGGGTTTCGAATCTTTGATAATAGATCTCAGGAACGGTATTTTTTTAACAGTGATGAATCCCTGATGTTGGGGATTGATATTCTTGCACAAGTGGAAATTCCGCGTCCGGTTTTTGCCATAGGAATTTACCGGAGTGATGGAGTGTGTTGTTACGGCACCAATACCGGATTGGAGAAAATTGATTTTGGGTCTTTGCCTAAAGGAAAGTCTCTATTGAAAATTGAAATTGAAAAATTAAATCTGGTGGAAGGGAAATATTGGTTTGATCTGGCGATCCAGTCGGACACCGGGACATATTACGATTTCCATTACCGACTTTACTCGATTACCGTGAATTCGATAATTAAAGATGTTGGTGTATACCGCCTTCCGCATAAATGGATTTTAGAGAAATGAGTTTTTCATCCCCTACTAAATATATTCGTCTAGCGATTTCTATCATCCTATCCCTTATCGGCAGTTTCACCGTAAAGTCGGTTTGGATATCCGCCCATCAACCAGAACCAGCACCGCACATTCGTTTGTTGGCGCTTTGGCTCCCCCTGCAATATATTGCGTTTGCGGTTTACTATTTCTTTGTGGAATGGCGGCAAGACCAGACCAGTTCATTAAAAACCGCTCAACGGCGTGACGGGTATACGTATCTAGGTTGGCTGGTCGTCATCTTTTTGGTTATAGGATACCGGGACATCGGTCCATTTGAATTATGGTTTGCCATTGCTTATTTTGCAATTCTGATAATCAAATTAGTCATTGTCACGTTATTCTGGCTGGATAATAGAAAGCCTCCAAAAGACAAATCGGGCAAACCGTTTCCGCGTAGTCTGGATATTTTTATTATCCTTTTTTTTCTCTATTTTTTCATTTCCCCTTGGGTGGATAAAGTCAGCCCGCCGGAAGGGGACGAACCTTATTTTTTATTATTGACCCACAGCATGTTGTATGACCATGATATAAATTTATACAATAACTTTATCCATAAAGATTATTTAAAGTTTTCTCCTTTGATCTCTCATAACATGGATCCTCAACCGCATGATATCGTGAGTCCGGGTTATTATCGCTCACACCACTTTCCTATGTTTCCCGCTTTACTGATACCCGGATATGCGATGGCAGGCCGCATGGGGGTAATTTGGGAAATGAATCTAATGGCAGCTCTTATAATGGCTATCTTGTACCGATTGTCCTGCCAATTGATACAATCCCGCAAAGGCGCACTTTTGGGTACCCTTTGTGTGGCGTTTTCCTCTCCGTTTGTGGTATATGCCGGGTTGGCCTATCGAGAAATTCCCGTCGCACTGTTATTAATGATGCTCCTTTATCAGGCAAGACAAACCTACTCAAAAGAAAAAGAGCAATGGTATATTCTGCCTTTTGCAATTCTTTTACTGGTATTGCTGGGTCCGCGATACGCAATTCCCGCATTACCCTTTATTGCCTATCTGCTTTATTCGTTATGGCGTGACCATGGGAGAAAGAGATTTATCATTTTTGCTCTAGCGATTACCAGTATAGTTGTCGCGTTAACAAGTTATTACCTATTCTTTCAAGAAAGTTTTTTAACGGAATTGTTCAGTGGAGATTTCGTTAACGGGAGGACTTTTCTATTCAACTTTATTGGATTATTTTTTGATCAACAATGGGGGATTTTTTTCGTCGCACCTGTTTATTTACTCGCAATATTCGGATTTGTAACTTTTTACCGGCGTTCCCATAAGGAGGCTTTTCTGGCTCTTTCCATGTGTGTCCCCTATATCGTTTTCATTAGTGATTTTGTGAATGCATTTGGGTGGGCATCACCGGCTCCGAGATATTTGGTTTGTATTCTACCTATTGCCGGTATTTTTTTATCCGCATTTTTTTCCATGGAAATTTCCTCTTTTTTTATTTGTTTCGCAGCACTGTTGGGACTGTTCTCCGGCATCATTTCCTGGATTTATGTTCTCCTCCCTTCCTGGCGGGAAAGCCTTTATCATAGTATGAAAAATCAAATTCTGACTGAAATGGGCAACCGGATTCATGCTGACTTGGGGCGCTTTTTCCCCAGTTTTTTGCGATGGAATGAAGCCTGTATGATTTTTCCGGTCATGGGAATAGCAATAATCCTTGTACTGATTTATATTTATGCTCATTCATGCGGGCAAAAAGTACATCAACAAACCGTTTTTCAGCCACTTTATTTTTCCTTTTTGTGCCTCGGAGTCATTTCTTTAGTTCTCAACGCGGCGATTTATATACCGCTACACATCATTGAACCGGAAGATAGCGAAATCACTCGCACCGATGTGGGCTATTATTATCCCCCGCCGGAAAGTGTGTTGAGTAATTTTCAAAATAATGAAGAAAATTTTGGATTGAGTATGAACGCCAATGGATTTATTGCCTCCTATGGCCGGATTCCCAAGGGATTGGAAGAAATTACTCTGCTCTCAAAAGCGAATTTGGTTCATGGACAATATCCTTTCGTGCGTGTCAATATCGGTCCGGAAGATTTCGGCCAATCGGAAATTGTGGATAGTACGGAATGGGTACAAAATACGTTTATCGGTGAAAATAATTTATCCCCCGCCTCATTCCAAATGAGTTTTTTGAATTATTATAAAGATACTTCACTGGACAGTGACCGGATATTATATATCAATAAATTTACTTTTGAACCTTCGCATCTACAGATACACCCTGTATATCATTCGGGAGGAGAAAGCGAAATTACGTTTGATGGTACGATTCCAAGAACCACCAAAGCTGTTTCATTTAAAATGCAAAATCCGCCCGGAAATTATATTGTTCATGCAGACCTGCGTCCCGAATTCAAAGAAAGATACGATCTCTATTTTGGGATGAAATTGAATGGGCATTATCTGGGTCGAGTCTATCGTGGAAATGTTTCCGATATTTCGCCCACGGATTATTGGGTACATTTGGATTCAAATCAACAAGACGCACAAATGATTTTTTCGGCATATATGTTTTCTGATAGCAAACCGAACTTCGTTCCCTGCCCGGTGAATAAATTATCCTTTATCCCTGTGACCAAGGCGGACTATAGCACGGAGACTCAAAACATTTATTTATTTCAGTTTAGCCAGCAAATTCTTTCCGATTGGAATTCCAATCCCATTTCTTTTTTTGTACCAAATAATGGAAACTCGATGATCGGAGCACTCTGGGCCAAAATGGAATCTGAAAATGGCCCTGTTCAACTGGAAATAAAGAACCGGCGGGACCAAAAGGTGGGAACAGTATTTGTTTCTTCGAAAAATTGGACACTCCATTTTTTTACTCTAGATCATATTAATAATAGTGAATCTTTAACATTAATGCTATCCAGTTCCACACCGAAAGACGCTATCAATGGCGGGCCTTATGTGTATCTCCATAAACTATACCTGTTTCCGGACACACCGTTAACCCGTGAACGGATGAAAAAATCCACGGAGGCCAATCATGGGTAAGTACGATTTCGGTATTGATTTAGCCAACGATAATACAACATATACAAAATTAATCCGATGGACGGGTAACGGAAAAAATGTATTGGAAATCGGATGTCATACCGGTGCTCTGAGCCAACATTTGAAAGACAACGGTTGTACGGTTACCGGAGTTGAAATAGACCCTGCAGCTGCTCTGGAAGCAAAAAGTATTTGTCATTTTATGATTGAAGGGGATATTGAAACTGAAGATATTTTTGGACAATTAATCGGATCTTACGATGTGATTATTTTTGCCGATGTCTTGGAACATTTGATGTTTCCGGAGAAGATTTTAGCAAAAATAAAAAATCTCCTTTCTTCCAATGGATGCCTTTTGATTTCCCTTCCCAATATTGCACACTGGAGCGTGAGGCGCAATCTTTTGATGGGAAAATTTCAATATCAGGATATCGGATTGATGGACAAAACACATCTGCATTTCTATACCCTGGATAGTTTTAAACAACTCGTTCAGGAACAAGGTTATTCGATAGATCGTTGGGAACCTGTTTCCAATTATAATTGGTTTGATTTCACTTTTCTCTGGGCAAAACCCTTATATAAACATCGGTCAACCATGAATTTTATGAATAAGGTTGAAGGAAGACTGTCCCGTTTTTTTCCAAAATTATTCGGGTATCAATTTGTGTTCAAAATCAAACCCAAGGAAAATAGATAATATGCCGGAAACATCGTTTGCTTTATCCGTTATTATCGTGAACTGGAATACCGGCCAGTTATTATCCGATTGCCTCATGGCATTGTTCAACGAAATCGAAAATTTGAAAAGTCAGATTATCGTAGTGGACAACCATTCTTCGGATGACAGCATTCCTCTGGCAAAACAATTATTTCCCAGCGTGAATTATCTGGAAAATTCCTTCAATGGCGGGTTTGCAAAAGCCAATAATCAAGGATTGAAATGGGCCACCGGTAAATATATTCTCTTCTTGAATCCTGATACCAAAGTACAAAAGGATTCCATTCACCGTTTAATTCATTTTTTGGATGAGAACCCACGCACCGGAATTGTCGGAGGAAAACTAATTTATCCTGACGGCAAACCTCAACATTCTTACTTTAAGTTCCCGACAGTATTTGCTTTGAAACAATTTGTAGCACTCCATTATTTAAATCCAAATTATTTCCCGCAACCTGGGGATGAAAAAGAAGTATTATGGGTGAAACGACTGGTACGGTGGGGATATCTAGATTATATTCCAAGAGAAAAACTGATAGATTCAACCAATCTTAATTCCACTATTCCTTTTGAAATTGATTATCCTGTAGGTGCGTGTTTTTTAATTCGTGGAGAAATGGTAAAACAGATTGGCATGTTTGATGAGCGTTTTTTTCTTTATTGTGAGGAAACGGATTTCTGTTTACGAGCAAAACAAAAGGGTTGGGAAATCCATTCCGTGCCTGCCGCAATTATTGTCCATTATGCCGGTGCTAGTACCGGTAAAACCGGTGATAAGCGTTTTAAAATCTGGTCGAAAAGCCAGTACTTATACATTCGCAAACATTATGGTTGGATTCCAGCATTAAAATTGAAGTTTTTGCTTAACCGATTTAAAAAAGTGTATGCCGAAATGATTAATTCCATTTCAGTAGGCGATACGTCGGCTACTACTTCGAAAATTTCTGGCGGATTGAAATAACCATCCGGGACCAAAGTGTTCCATATTTTTGATAATAATAGGTTTGGCTTTCCCGATATTCCGCCTTAATTCCCGCAAAGTTTTGACGCATGCTGGTTCCCCGATCGTGCAGAATTTGTGGGGATGGAACGTAACAAACCCGCCAACCCGCGTCTTTTGCCCGGTAACAAAAATCTATATCCTCGAAATACATAAAAAAGTGGTCGTCTAGAACACCGATTTTTTCAATGACTTCTCGTCGGGTTACTAAACAAACTCCGCTGACCCAATCCACATCCCGCGGGATTTTGGTCTGCTTCTCCAGCCATTTTAGTACTCCCGGTTCTTTTCTTTCTAATTGATAATACCGTTTTCTTTGGATATATTCAGCCCAGAGAGTTGGAAACATACCGAATGATAATTCCAACGTCTGGTCTGGTGCCAACACTTTGGGACCGACGATTCCCACTTCCGGTTTTTTTTCCATAAATTCGATTAATCTTGAAATCGTATCGGGAAAAATCTGAGCATCCGGATTCAATAATAGAATATAGTTTGCGTTTGTTTTTCGCAGTCCCTGGTTAACTGCTTTGGCAAATCCCAGATTTTCGGAATTTTCGATGATTGAAATTTCAGGAAATGATTTTCTGACAAAAGAGATACTCCCGTCCGTGGAATGGTTATCCACCAAAACCACCGACAGTAACAACGCAGGATCCGCTTTTTTTATAGACTCCAAACAATTCTGCAAGGTGACCCCGTTATTCCAGGAAATGATAATGATCCGAATGAAGTTTTCTGCCATCATAATAAAATCCGACTATATCATAGCCCTTTTCTGCGGACAATGTATTCTCTGCCTTTTCATGGATAGGAAATGATACAATTCTTATATGAATTTTAAAAATTATCTTCGTCCCGGCAAAGGTGCAACCGATATCACCCCTCTGTTATCAAAAGGCGATGCATTTCATCAACTAATAAAAAATATATCGGATTTGTTTTCTGACCAAAAGATAAATAAAGTCGCCTGTATCGAAGGGAGAGGATTTATTTTAGGTTCTGCGGTTGCCTATCATCTTCATGCAGGAGTAATCCCTATTCGGAGAAAAGGGGGATTGAAAAACAAGATCTATTCTTTAAAGTATGTAGATTATTCCGGTAAAGAAAAAAGCCTGGAAATGCATCGGGACGCTTTAATGGCAGGAGAAAAAATATTAATTATTGATGATTGGGTTGAAACGGGCGCCACTATAAAAACAACGGTTCGATTAATTAAGAAATGCGGCGGGAACATCATCGGCATTGGTGTTTTCATGGATGATTCCAACCCAAGAGTAAAACAGTCTCTTTCCAAATATAATTATAGATATCTGGAAAAAGTCACGGCGCAAGATATGTTCTAAAGTTCACAAAAGACAGTATGAAAGGCTTTGTCGTCTTTGGCATAATCTGGACGGGGATTCTCAAAATTTGTTTTGGTGAGTTTCAATTCCTGGATTTCCGCGACCGAAAAAGTTTCCCAACCCGGGACTTCCCCATCGCTTTTCCCGGCGGTCTGGTACCCCTTCAAAACATCCTGATGATTATGTCCCGTGCCATAGGCATGTGGTTCGACAATTCGCTCTTTCCCTTTGTACTTAAAAATGATAATTCGTTTGTTCTTAATCGCTTCCACAAGTTTCGAATTCATATAATAACTCCTCTGGTTCTATTTTATCATTCCTCCTTTGTCTTTGCGAGAATCCCTGATAAATAGTTTTTCCCCATTTGATATCTCTAAAAAAATCTGCCTTGGGATGGGATTTGGAGTATGGGAAAAATATCTTTTTCTTGAACCCGGAAATTCATCTTTCCTCGAAAAATTAAAGACAGTCACTTCGTCATGATATTCTATGCGGATATGATATTTTTCTTCATGTTACGTGCCAGATTAAAATAGTATTCCAACTTCTAAAATAAATGTACCTACATTTATTAGATTCTCCGGTTTATAAAATTGCACAAAGCCTGTATCGAGTGTAAAATTTCCTATACAATGCGAATTGCTGTAATTGATTTAACTTTCCATTGGCCTGCCAACGGTGGGTCGTGGATTGATTTATATGAAATCATGACCCGGTTGCAGAACCGTGGTCATGAAGTGACTATGTTTACCCCGCGATTTCAATGGGGAATTGTGCCGCGAGGAGAAATCAAAGACCGTTTACCCTTTCCGGTACAGACTATCCCTTTCCGAAGACGTCATTTTAATTTTTATACCGCACCTCGCAGGTTTCGAGAAGAAATCATACGCTATGACCCGGATGTCATTTATATCGCGGATGCCTATACTTTGAAACCTTATATGGGATTGATATTTCCGGATTACCCGGTTATTCAACGGTTTTTCGGCCATGAAATCATGTGTCCCAATTATATCGGGCTTTTGAAAAACGGAAAAATATGCGATATCCATTACTTGAAAACCCCTATTTTTTGTACACGATGCGCGGTAAACGAAATGAATCTCAGGTATCGTGAACACGGTGTGGATGAATTTATCCATGAGTTTGTTATGGGGTTGGGTTTTCTGCCAACTTATTTACATACGGTGAAAAAGGCATTGCGTTCCGCTGCGGCAATTATAGTTTATAACCAATGGACTAAAGACCAGTTTTCATCGTATAACTCCAAAATCAACGTAATCCCGGGCGGAGTGAACACGGATATCTTTCGACCGGCGGACACTCCCCATAGACAGGAGACAAACCGAAAAAAAATCGTGTTTATGCCGGGCAGGGTTTATGATCCGAGAAAAGGGTTGGAAGTTTTAAAAAAAGCCGTGCGCCAACTGGAAAAAGAAAGACAGGATTTTCGCGTCCTGATAACGGATACCCATACAAACACAGATGGGATCATTGAATCTACGGGCTGGAAAAGTCGTGAAGAACTGGCACAGCTATACCGGGAATCGGATATTTGCGTAGCGCCCGTAGTTTGGCATGAACCCTTTGGGTTAGTAGCGGTGGAAGCGATGGCGTCGGGGATTCCGGTGATTGCATCGGATGTCGGTGGATTCAAAGGCACGGTGCGGGAAGGGGTTACAGGGTATCGAATTCCTATGGGAAATGAACTTGAATTGGCGAAAAAAATTAATTATTTATTAAAACACCCTGAAGAAGGTAGACGAATGGGCCAAGCGGGCCGCAAAATCGCGGTGGAAGAATATACCTGGGGTAAAATAGTGGATACGCACTATATTCCTCTATTTGAAAGTGTAGTACGAAAATCGGCTGTATGAAAATATTAATGCTTCACCCACACGATGTTTATGTCCATCCATGGATGATTCGTCCTATAAAGATTGCCGAAGAATTGATTCGTCGCGGGCATTCCGTGACCCTGGCTTATATTATGGACAAGAAACGCCTTGATAGAGACGGGATTATTCATAAAAATATTCCTGCCCAACTAACCCTAATTCGGCTTCGCTGGCCCCGCCGACGAATTTTTGAAAATAAAAGAACCATTCAGGAATTGGCAAAAAAATTTGATGTGATTCATTTCCAGAAATGTTCTTCCGGTATTGCGTTCCCGGCAGTAGCTGTTTCCAGTGAATTAGACAAACCGTTACATTATGACTGGGACGATAATGAAAGTGGAATCGCAAAAGAGATGGGAATTCGGGGACTCGAATTATTTAATGTTACCTGGTATGAAAACCGCCTGCCGAAAATCGTGGATACCCTTTCTGTTTCCAGCCAGGCACTCCGTGAAAAAGCCATTCAACTGGGTATGCCTGAAAACCGAATATTCTCCGCACCGGTAGGCGCTGATTTGGATTTTTTTAATCCACAGATTAACGTGGATAAAGTGAAAGCGAAACATAATCTTAAAGGTAATGTCGTTGTTTATTCAGGACAATTGGATGGTGTAAATTATGTGGATTTATTGATTCGGGGGATTCCTAAAATTAACGCGTCTGTTCCCAACACTACATTTATTATTGTCGGCGGCGGAAATACGTTGGCGCAACATCAACAACATGCCAAAGAATTGGATATAAAAAATATTGTTTTCACTGGATACCTCCCTCATGATGAAATTCCAGAATACCTTGCAACGGCGGATGTGGCGGTCGCCTGTTTCGAGGATACGCCTGTTACCCGTTGTAAGAGTCCTTTAAAAATCGCTGAGTATCTAGCCAGTGGAAAAGCGATTGTCGCGAGTCGTGTTGGTGAAGTCGTACCGATGGTGGATGGGTGCGGGGCATTAGTAGAGCCAGGAAATTGGGAGGCATTGGCACAGCAAATTATCAACCTGTTATCCAATCCGACATTACGCCAAGAATATTCTTTAAAAGCCAGACAACAAGCCGAACAAAAATATAATTGGAAAAATACGGTTGATAATCTTGAAAAAGCGTATCAGTTGGCAATAGAAAGTCCGCGTACCATTCGCAAAAACAACCGATCCTATCTTCTCCCATTCAGTTTGATAACCTTTTCCTTTTTTGTCGTAGGATTTGTCAAAAAGAATTTAGGTCTTGATCCAGGACGAGAATTCTACTTCTAAAGCAAGTATAGTAGAATTGAAGGATGCGAATTCTCGGCATTGAAACTTCCTGTGATGAAACGTCTGTCGCCATTGTTGATGATGGCAAGATTATTCTGTCGAATATTGTCCTGTCACAAATTAATTTGCATCAGAAATACGGCGGCGTAGTTCCTGAAATAGCTTCCCGTGCGCATCTACAAACCTTTCTCCCGGTTCTGGAAGAATCATTAGCAAAGGCAGAATGTACGATCAAAGACATGGATGCCCTTGCTGTGACGTATGGTCCGGGACTGGTGGGAGCGTTATTGATGGGAGTGACCGCTGCGAAATCTATTGCGCTATTGCAGAACATTCCTATCATGGCAGTAAATCATCTTCATGGTCATATTTACGCAGCATTTTTAGAAAATCCAGATATTGAATTTCCCCTGGTTTGTCTGATCGTATCGGGTGGCCATACAACCCTCGTCTATATGCCGGAACATGTGAAATTTGTACATCTTGGATCAACGTTTGATGATGCGGCAGGAGAGGCGTTTGATAAAGTAGGTAAACGCCTGGGCTTGGATTATCCTTCCGGTCCGCATGTTGACCGGCTGGCGAAAAGTGGTAATTCCAATGCAATCCAATTCCCCCGTTCCTACCTGGAAAAGGGAAGTTATGATTTTAGTTTTAGCGGATTGAAAACAGCCGTTATCCGTTACCTGGAAAAGCACCCTGTTGATATGAACGGTAACTCCTTGGAAAACATTACCGCCAGTTTTCAACAAGCGGTTGTAGATGTGTTGGTAGAAAAGACATATTCTGCCGCCGAAGACAAAGAAGCTAAAAGCGTCATTGTCTGCGGAGGTGTGGCTGCTAATTCCGCCTTACGGCAACAATTAACTTCAAAGTTTAAAAACCAACGTTCAAAATTATATATTCCCCAACCTGGATTATGCACAGACAATGCTGCCATGATTGCGACCGTCGGATATTATCAAATCCAAGCGGGTTATCCTTACGCAGGCTGGGATTTGGATGCGGTAGCTACAATACCGATTTGACCTCATTCTTTGATTCTTTCTCCTTGGTAAGCAGGGGGACCGGGATCTTCCTTCAAATGTAGAGATATCTATCAATAACCCCACACAATGTCTATTCAATTACCTGAAAACACTGTATTATATAGCCGTAAATTAAAAATGAGTGACTTATGGCGCAACTGATTTTAAAACGGCTGAATGAAGAAGATCTGATAATCCCCGTGGATAAATCGTTAACAACGGTTGGTAGGTCAATGGATAATGATATTGCCATCGATGAAATCAAGATATCGCGTCATCATCTTCGGATAGAGAACAAGAATGGCCAATTCCAAGTGAAAGATTTAAACAGTACCAATGGTACCTATGTCAACGGAAAAAAGATAATCAAAACAACGCTACTTCAAAATCTGGATATTCTCTCGATAGGAACCAGCAGTCTGTGTTTTATGGATGACCGGCTAGACTCGGAACCCATCAATCCCTCAGAAACGATGAATTCATTAACCAGTTCATTATCCGGAACAAACATGACCTTTTGTTATTTGGAAGTGATTCATCCCCCGACTTTATGTAACAAGTATAAAGTAGAAAAGACGCATGTAGTGCTGGGAAGGGATAAAGAGTGCGATATTGTGATACGAGATATAACCTGTGCCAAGCGGCATGCTCAAGTAACCTATACCGGGAAAGAGTTTAAAATCCAGGATTTGGGATGGAATGGAACCGTCGTCAATGGGAAAGCGACCAAGGAGCATACTCTTCATGAAAACGATATCATTGAATTGGGGAAAGTCAAAATTCGATTTTTACCAGCGATAAAAAAGCCAACCACTACATCCATAAAACCCAAAGCGTTGGAACCCGTTACCAAAG
Organism: uncultured bacterium; assembly: GCA_963768165.1. GTDB lineage: Bacteria > UBP4 > UBA4092 > UBA4092 > UBA4092 > CAVYHJ01. The sequence continues at coordinate 221,245 of CAVYHJ010000028.1, forward strand.
CCATGCATGAACAGCCACAGAGTAATATAGTTGAACAGAGACATTATGAAATGAATCAGATAATGGACAAGCCACAAGTAGACCCATTTATGGAATCCTTGGGGAAATCAAGAATCATTCATTTGAATATCGCGGAAAAAAAATCCCGGAAAGAGGGTGGTGACAGGCCGCCTGAAGGAAATAGGGATAAGAAAATCTCGAAGCAAGAATTTGCTAAACCGGTGAAAGAAAACAAGATTGAACTGGTATCGAGTAACACATCGGATATATATCATCAATCAAGTTGCCGGTTGGCCCGGGAAATCAAGGAAAGAAAACGAGTGATATTTGCATCTATCGAAGAAGCTATTGAGAGTGGCCGGCATGCCTGTGGCATTTGTAAACCGGGAGTTAATAAAAAGAAAGTTGAAGATATGTTAAAAAAATTGTTTGATGATGTAGAATCACTAAAACAACAAGCGGAAAAGATGGCCAACATGTTAGAAGATAAGGATTCCACGGAAACTGATGTTTAATAAAAATGTAATAAATAAAAGAAGAAAGCGTTAAAAAACGGTAAAGGGTTGAAATGAAAACCTTAAAGATTAAAGAACTCCTATTAAAAAATCCTCTCATCCTTGCCCCGATGGCAGGACATACGGATTTGCCGTTCCGTACTCTCTGCCGGAAATTCGGCGCGGCGCTCGCGTATACCGAAATGATTAGCGCCGCTGGCATGATTCATGGTAACAAAAAGACCATGGAAATGATGCGCTCATCTGCGGAGGACAAACCCTTGGGGATTCAACTTTTTGGTTCTGACCCAAAAATACTGGCGCAAGCCGCTAAAATTGCCGCAAAAGAAGGAGCGGAAATTATTGATTTGAATTGCGGATGCCCGGTCAAAAAGGTCACCAAGCAGGAAGCAGGTTCTGCTTTAATGAAAAATCCCGATAAATTGGCACGCATTGTATCAGCGATGTCGGAGGCGGTGGATATTCCCGTGACCGTCAAACTCCGCGCAGGACAAGACGAGGAACATATTAATGTATTTGAAATCGTGGAGAAATTGAAGTCCGCAGGATTAGCGGCAGTCACTGTGCATCCCCGCACGGTGGCCGACCCTTTTAAGAGCAAACCCAAATGGGAAATCTTAAAACAACTCAAAGAACAAATCGGTTTACCGGTTATCGGCAGTGGCGGGTTGGATGACGCCGATAAGGTTAAAGAAATGTTGGACACTACCTCGATTGACGGTGCCATGATCGCCCGCGGCGCTCTCGGTCATCCCTGGGTGTTTGATTTGGCGCAACGTAAGTTGGCTGGTGAATCCAATGTGCTAGAACCCTCCATCGAACAAAAAAAGGAAATCATGAAAGAACATCTCTCAGCTATGGTCAGTCTCTATGGCGAAACCCACAGCTGTCGTTTATTCCGTTCCCATGCCCAATATTATACCGAAGGCTGGCACCACGCCACCCGCCTCCGCGCCCAACTCATGCAACTCACCACCTATGCGCAACTTGTAGAGATTCTCACAAAACACTCTGAGTCCGCACCCAGGGAATTATCTGGCGTCTCTGTCTAACCGATTAATTCATTACATTAATTTTATTAGAGTGTAACTCTTTTTAGACGTGGAATTTATCAAAGTCCCTGTATGGATCATGGGATAAGAAATTAATCCTTTATTCTTCTTTTATTACGATAAATTTGTACTATCCCATATCCCAATAAAATCATACTAATTACTATGGATAACTCCGATATTTTCCTACCCCAATAATACGATTCGGAGAGAAATTTCATTTCCAAAGTATAGGTCCCTTTCGGGAGATAAATCGCCCGGAAACAATGGTCAGCTCTGTAAATAGGGATTTCCTTTCCATTGGCAAAGATTCGCCAGCCGGGATACCAGATTTCACTAAATAGGATAAAACCGTTTTGAAGCAGATTGACTTTCCAAATGGAATAATCCGAATAACGTTCGGAAAGAATGATACTATTCTCCAAAATTTCTGTAGTATTTTGGAGAAATACTTCTTCCGGGATTTCAGATGGTTTTTGTTCTAGAATCAGATAATTTTTCGGGCTAAATGCGGCTTGCCTCATTTCCTGAAACCGGTCGGATTTATCAGGAATCACTTTGGCTTTGGGGACAAAAAAGGCACGGGGATAAAAATTTTGATTTTGATATAGTTTCACCCGTCCATCAAATACCGAAGAAAAAGTTTGGGGACTGGTAATCGGAACCATGGTACTAATATATTTCACATTGAGCAAACTCACCAGCGTGGGATTAAACGTATCTGAATTGGGAATATGTGCCATACCTCCCGGATCCTGGTCCGGCGGAACATTCTGGAGTAAATTCAGATATTCGGAATAATGCCGGAGAACCGTGGGATCATATCCTCTCGTTTCAGGGATACCATGAATCATCAGGCGATTGGGACGATATTCAAACTGGTCAGTGGTATATTGCCAGGAAATGACATTGTCCAAAGTAATAATCCGGTACGGGTCTTTCTCCTTCTGCAAAAATTGAATAGCATCACTCCGTTGGAAATTCTTATAAAATTCTTTTTGGTTATCGGTTCCGATAAACCAAAACCCAAAATTCCATAATTCAATGAGAAGCAGGACGGGAAATAACATGTTCACCCAGGAATCGGAAATTTTCTTTTTATAAGTAAAAAAGAGCAACCCGCCGCCGACCAGGTAAAATAACAGTCCTATACTGAATTGATGAAAAATCCCGGCATAAAGAACATTTTTTATGGCACCATAAGAAATCGTGTCATAGGCTTGCTGGAGTGACACGGAATAGTTTTTGACATACTCCCGAGTTTGCGACTCGTAAAGCCAATGAATAATTTGATCCTGACCGATAAGAATATAGAGCCAGCCAAGAATTAATACGACACCAATAATGCTAATTTTCCAAATATATTTTTTGATTTGTAGAATATGGGTATCTGTTTCCGAAAGGGCGTGGAATCCCCACCCTGCTAATAAAGCCAGACCGAATTGTACCATCATCATCCATCGTCCGGGACAGCGAAACATCCGTAATCCGGGAATGATATGGAAAAATAATGGATAAAGAGGATTGTTATTTCCTAACGCGAGAAAAAAGGAGACTCCAATTAATAAAAGAATATATTTGACCGTTCGGGACTTGTATTGCCAAGCGCCAAAACCTGCCAATAATAAACCTACGATACTGATATATCCGCAGATTTCGACATATCCCACCTGATCCAGCCAATAGGTGTCTCTCAAGGATGTACCATAAAAAAAGGGAGCAAAAAATATTAATAAATGACGAAATCCATAGGAAGAAAAGGTTGCAAAATTATAAGAAGCGCCTCCTGCCCGGCTGGCGGAATATTGGAACAATTCTCTGCTGGGTAATAATTGAATGGCGCTTAGTCCGAAAGCCAGCAGAACACTGATAATAAAATACAAAATCGGAGTAAAAGTTTGTTTTAAACCCGATTTTTCTTTCCATCTACAAAATGTGATAAACAGAGCGTAGAGGGATAGCATCAGCAGGGTGTAATAAGCAGGTTGTGGATGTCCTCCCAATATTTGACAAGCTAACGCAACCGCTAATAAAACCAGAAATTGGATTTTCTTACTCTGTAATAATTTATCAAAGAAATAGAAGATAATTGGAATCCAAGGATAGGTCGTTAACAAAGTATAATTTCCAGATGAAAGACGAGTGATTAAGAAACCGCCAAAGGTAAAGATGATGGCACTAATTAGACTCCCAACCCGGTTAATCTGAAAATGGCGGGAGAGAATATACATAAATAATGCCGCCAGGAAAAAATGCAGGACAATGCTGACGCGAAACGCATCCCCTATGGGAATAAAAAAGAAAATATAATCCAGCGGATACCACATTCCCACTTGATAATTAGCGGCGAATGGGTTCCCTCCAAAGGTGTAGGGATTCCATAAAGGGATTCTGTCTTTCCAAGTTTGGTCAACGAGATATTGTTTCCAGGGATAGAATTGATTGATAATATCCCCGCCGATAAAATAATCTCCCAGTAGTACCACTCGCCAGAAGAATATCAATACCAAAATCAACAGAAGGAGCACACACAAAACATCTTTCTTGATTTCAGTCGTGGACATAATCAGATTGCCATTTTAAGGAATAATAGGATGATTGTCAAAAGTGGATTGGATTAGATATTCAAGGAAACATCGAAATAAACTCTAAGAACACTCAATTTTTCGATGTTACCTTGTTCATTTAATCTTTTTTAGGGGGAAATAAATCCCTGTCGATTTCTTTTGGTTTTTGGGGTTTTAGTCTCCCAGGGTTAAAACCTAGGCTATTATCAATACTCCAAAAGAGAGGGAGATGCACAAGGAAATAAATGTAGGGGTGCCTCTGTGAGTCGTCCATGTTTCGCAGGAAAGACGATTAGGGAAAATGAATGACAATGAGAGGAACACTTCCCGGATGACTCACAGAATTACTCTTATTTTCCTTTTACATCCTTCAAAATAATTCTTCGCCAAATGGCGAAGAATTCTAAAATGATTGATATTATTGGAGATAAAAAACCTTCTCCAAATGGAGAAAGTTTTCCCAACATTCTTAGGAAATGGCAGGCAGGTCATATTGGCATTGTAATGAACGAGACTGATCTCGTTCATTCCAAGAAGCGGAATTGAAAAAAGGAATTTCGGTTAAACGACAGTTTAAGTTAATAAGGAGGCATATCGGGAATTAAAAATAGTTCCTAGTTTCTAGTTTCAAGTCCCAAGTAATAAGGAAATAGGATAAAAGCGGGTCACAGACCCGCGCCTACATAGTATTTTAGATATTTTTAAGTCTATTGACCAATTCAGATAAATTGACGCATTGAAGTTGAATATCATCATAGTGTTTGCTATAGGGTCGGTCAACATCCGGTGCTACAAGAAAATTCTCGCCTTGGGGATATTGATGCCGAAAGGCTTTGACTCCGGCAGGGTCAAATTGTCCTGCCGACCATTTACATTCGATAGTAATGGGTTGATGCCCGCGTTTCAACCAAATAAAATCAATTTCGTGTCCCCGTTTATCCCGCCAATAGTTAATTTTCCGAGTTTGCAATTGTGCCTGGAGTTCATTTAAGACGTAATGTTCCCAGAGGTAACCTAAATCTTCCTTTCGCAAGGTATCCCATCCCCGGTGGTAACAAATAAATCCGGTATCCAATCCATAGACTTTCGGCGCGGAGACAATTTCCGTCACTTTATGAGAACTAAATGGACGAATCACATGCACCACAAAGGTGGATTCCAATATTTGCAAATAATTAGATATGGTGGATCGGCTGACTTCACAAGGGGCCGCATAGCGAGTCGCTTCAAAAATCCCGCCACTACCCGCCATAATTAATTCAAAAAACTTTTGGAATGGATATTTTCGTTCAATACGAAATAATTCCTGAATATCTTTTGCCCAAAAGGCATCCATCCATTCCTGATATTCCTTTTCGGGGATTTGGTTTTCTAGAAAAAAAGGGGGGAGTCCTCCATGTAAAAACCGATGGGGTAATGACGTGTTCCCAAAATCTTCCAAATCATTGGACATGAGGGGTGTTAACCACAACTCAAATTTTCGACCTGTTAATGTGTCCTTAAATTTTCTCGTGGCTCCCAGAGTGGAAGAACCGGTGGCTAGAATATGAATATCTTTATAATGGTCCGCGGAGATTTTTAATAATTCCGAGGGATTTTCCAAGCGGTGGATTTCATCCAAAACAATTCTCTTTCCTTTTAATCCCTCGAGAAACGATTGTGAATCTTCCATCATTCTGCGAACACGGGGTAATTCACAATCAAAATATTCTATCTCTTGTAAACTCCGGGTAAGGTACGTTTTCCCGATCCGGCGTACGCCCGATAGCCAAACAACTGACCGTTTTTCCCAACCCTCTTCTATCCTTTTTATCCAATATTCACGTTGTACCATATACCGATATATTAGCATATAGTAGCACTAAAAGATACAACTCTATCATTTAGGTATGGCACATAAGAGTTAAAAATGAAAATCTGAAAGTATGCCAAAATGGCATAGTTAAATTTGCGATTTAAGGGGGTTAATTTATCTAAAAAATGGGTATGAGTTGTCTCCGTACTGTCCCTAATTAACGCCGTACTAACTCCCATTAAAGAAAAGTGAGGAATCGGTGCGGGGCAAGATTGGATACTCTTTTGGATGAGATTATTCTATATACGTGAACGTAAGTGGATTGGCGGAAGTTTTAAAAGAGAAAGGGATAGTTTCAAGTTTCTAGTTCCTGGTTTCAAGTTTAAAGATGAAAAAAGATAAATGAAAAAACAATCTTGTATAAGCGGCTGTCAGCCGGTCTTAGTTGGAAGATGCTTTTTGAGACAAGCGGCTTTGGGCATACTCCGTGAATGGCCCTTTAGGATCAATCTGAAGGTAGCGGTTCCATGCCATAGTTTCTTGAGCCGTATTTCCAAGGTCATGATACAGCCAGGCTTGTTCCGCGTACACCAAACTGGATAAGGAAGACGATGGATTTATTTTGCTGATTTCGTTTTGCGCCGCATGAAGATTATTTTCCCGGCGGGCAATTTCCGCCAATCCCCCATACACCTCCGGATTACAAATTTCACAGGTATCCGCACCCAGTTGAATCGCCCGTTGATACGCCTGTTGCGCGGATGGTAGATTCCCTCCCAATAAATACGCATCGCCCAACGTCACCCAATTGGCATGTTCGTCCGGCTGTTTTTCAATTTGCTTGTGCAACATATTCTCCGCCTCTGAATACTGTTTTAACTCAACCAGACATTGCGCCCATTGTAAACGAGAAACGGCGTCTTCGGGATTCTGTTGAAGCGCATGGACATACGCCACTGTCGCCAGTGCGTAATCCCCCATTGCACGATACGTCCTGCCAACACCGTAATACGAACTGGAACTTTCCGGGTTCAGGGATGCCGCCAGTCGATACGTCTCCAACGCCTCCGCATATTGCTGTTTATGATAGAACTGGTTTGCACGGGTGATGTATTCAATATACGCTTTCAGCCGTTCGTTCAAGGATAATTTCGCAAGAAGTTCCATTTGCTTTTTCCATTCGATAAACTGCCGGGTATCCACCCGTGTAGGTGCAGTGGGTACTATACCGGGTTGGGCATTGGACTCAAATCCTTCTTCCAGAACGACTTTTCCTTTGGAGTTCTCAAAATAAACCGCATCTTGAATACAACTTACTTCCGTTCTCTGAGACGAATCTACCGCCACCTGAAATTCCGTCCCGTGGACTTCTATCATTCCCGCCAGTGTCCCCACGCGAAAAGAATTGTGTAAATGGCTTACTGAGACATACGCTTCCCCTTTCTCCAGGATAAAAGCGGATGATGAATTCCCCACAATTATTGCCTGTGAAGAGGGATGCAACCAGCATTGCGCGGCGTTCCCCATTTTTAATGAGAATTGGGAATAATCATCCGTTTTGATTTGATCCCCGGGTTTCAGTTCCCCGGTTGGCATTTTCACCCATTGCGAAGTACCGTAAGAGCGAACCCAGACCCCCTTCCCCAGCGATTGCGCCACTTGGATTGGAGTCAAATGGTAAGGGGCATGATAAAACCAAATCAGACTGTTTACTACAATAATAGCTACGATTGCCGTAACCCAGACCCATCGCGAATTCTGGAAGGGTCTAAAAACATCTTTCTCTTCAATTTGCACCTCGGGTTCCGGTTGTGTTTCTGTATACGGTGTGAATTCCATCACCTGCGAGGTCATTCGTTCCGCAGCTTGATTTAAAAATTCTCCCGCTTCGGTTATTTTTTGATTGAATAACTTTTCCTTTTCCAGCAGTTCACGGCACTCGGCGCATTTTGCAAAATGACTCTCCAGTACTTTTCTCTTTTCCTGAGAAAGTCCTCCCGCCAAATAATCATCAATCAGTCGTTGCCGCCGTAAATGGATAAATATCATATTTCCTCTTGTAATATTTCTTTCAGCATTTTCTTTGCCCGGTGAAGAGTCACATAAACCCCTGAAAGGGACAATTTTAGTCGTTTGGCAATTTCATAACTTGCTAATTCATCGAAAAAATACAGTACGGCGACCTCTCGATATCCTTTCGGAAGCCGGGATACGGCTTTCAAAATCAACTCATGCTGCGGGTTGACCGCTTTCGAAATCTTCTCCTGGATATATTGTTCTTTAGAATACCCGGTCATCGCATAGGCTTCCTTTCTTGTATCACGACACTCCTCCATGCATTTCCGCCGTATGATGGTATATGCCCAAGAACCGAATTTTTCCCGGTCTTGCAAATTCCGTAAAGACTTGTATATTTCTATCCATCCTTCCTGTACGATATCTTCCGCTTTTCCGACGTCATGTACATATTCCAACGCCAATGCAAAGAAAATTCTATAATACGCCTTTACCAATTCCGCAAATGCGGTATTGTCACCTTTCAGGGTTCTTGTTACCAAATCCCTGTCCAATAAGGTATGCTCTGGTCTCCTTTTTTCGTTTTCTTCTACCATAACAGTGGGATCTCGAAACCAATTCCTTACAAAATTTTTTAATTCCTTATTTATCAATCATCTATAAACCCATGAATAAAGTCCCAAGTCTCATGTCACATGTTAACCTGAACTCAATACTCGAAACTGGAAATTCGAACTCAAAACTGGGAACTAGAAACTAGAAACTGTTTATCCTAACACCTATTATTTTTCTTCCAAAGGATACAACCCATCCAGATAAAAATGACTCGGCGCCCCATTCTTTATAATCACCTGTCCAAAATTATACGGTTGAGTGGCAATATACACGGCTTGATATATTTCATTATCACCATTGACTAGACGATTGATCCTCGATATGGCCCCAAACTCTTTAAAATCCATACCCTCAACTTTATCACTACCAAAACTTGCTACATAGACAACCGAATTCTTGTTCTCTCCCTGAAAAAAGACATGTACCCGTTGGCCTACCAGCTTTCCCGGATGAACCGAATGTGTCAAGATTATACCCGGGCGGGTACCCATGGTCATTTTTAGACCTTGTACCGTGGTACCGCTAAATGAAATATTTAGTTTGCCTGAAGAAATATTGTAATTTTCCACCCCCTCTGTCTTAAGTGGTTTCTCATATTGCCAGTAATCATTTACATTTTTCGATGTATTAAAATTGGCCCCGCTATAATTGATATCTACCATTTCCGGCATCAGTGTTTCCGATACTTCCACCGAATCAATATAGACTGCCGCGGGAAACTTATTCTCATTGCGGATGACAAATTGACAATACATACTAGTCTCCCCGCCGACCGAATTCATATACGACTCCAACGTCACCCATGACGAGGGAACCTGCGTGATACCGTTTCCCGTGAGATCCGTCGGACCCGGCGGTATTCCGTTGTACAGGTATCCTATAAAAGAAACCAGATTACCCGGACCCTCCTCGCTCCTTATTCGGACCCGTATCCGGTACCATTGGGTACTGGACGAACTCATCCAATCCGGTTTTAACAAAGTTATTTTGATTCCCTGATTGGCATTGGTAAATTGTACTTTGATGATTCCCGATGACCCATCATAATTGGATAACCAATTCACCGCCGGTTGTCCCGTGGTCTGCGGCAAATTCTCATAAGTCCACCGGGACGTATCCGAAGCAGCCAGAAAATCCCATCTCCCTATGACCAAATCCGTTTCCGGGTCTGGGTTCGTGCAAATTGGTTTGCTTTCTGAATACACGCCCCAACACAGGATAACCGGTATAAGAATAGTTTGGAAAACTTTCCTTAACATTTTCACTTTTTCTCTTTAAGGGGAACCAGAGACCGGTGGATTCCGTATTTCCACCCGGATTATAACACTCACAAAATTCTGCGGAAAATATTTATAATGTAACGCTTCGGGCCGGCTGGTAACCGGCGGGTTGACCATAATATCGGGTAACAGCGGAATAGTCTGGGCAACAAATCTGTTTTCCGGGATTATAACAAATCTTTGGCTAAGACGACTCAACTCCTGATTCACATTAATCTGCACATTATGCAAACACACATAATCCCCCGGTTGCACCTCATCCATATTGTAATAGTTTACCGGCAGTCCCGACCAATACTTGACCTTCACGTTATCCACCCCTTCTCGATACTCCTCATTGTCCCAAATCTTTTTCCCCGCTAAATGCTCTCTCATATAAATCGCCGATTCTTTAATATCCCCAAACGTTCCCCTCTGCAAAAACAGGGAACACGCTGAAAAAACCAAACAAAAACTCACCGCGAGGAAACACACCCACCGTCTGCGTAATCCCGTCCAGAATCCCGTACTAAATCCCGATTCAAAATACGTCATCCCATATCCCGCGGGTATTAATAATAACCCGATAATCGGGATGAAATATCGAAATTGAAAAGACTGAAACGGTGCGTGTGCCGCCAGCCAAATGAGAACTAAATAAAGCACGATCCCATAAAATACATGAAACCTTTTTCCTTGATGATACGATTTGAAAAATCCATACACCGCGAACAAAAATACCGGATACGTCACCACGTATGGCAAAAACGCCGTGAACCCCTCCGCCATGATTAAATAAGCCCCCAGTGTTGTCGTCCAATCCCCTGTCATCCGTTCCGTATATTGCCCGACATGCCCCACCCCTCGCATCAACCACCACGTCGGAACCCCAAACCACACCAAAAATACACCGCTGAAAACCAGAAAAAGTATCACTACGGATTTGGTGTCTGGAGCTTTTGATTTTATATTTTTAATCCCGTAATACCCCGCCACCAACAACAACGGTAACAACCCCAATCCCTGATACCGCGTCAATGTCGCCAACCCGCCCGCCAGCCACGCCAATCCCAAATGCAACTGTATATTTTCAGAGTGGACACCATCCGCTTTGGAATCTTCGCCAGAATGTTCCATCACGACATAAATATGATACACACTCCACAAAAATAATGTGCAAAATAATGAATCCGTCATCACACGGATTTGCCACCGCCAGATTTCCGGCGATATCGCAAACAAAATCGAAGCGTACAGACCCGCCCTATGATTAAACAACCTCCTGCTCAACCAATATATCGGTAATATCCCCAACACCCCCGCAATCATCGAAACCAGTTTCGCGCTCATCTCCATATCCCGCAAAACATAATCCAACCCGGTCGCCACCATCGTATACAATGGCATGAAAAATGTGTTCTTAGATGCCGTCGTAAACAGCGTGATCTGTAATATCCCGTCGGTATACTCCCCCATGTTCCACTGCAAAAACACCACCCGCAACGCGAACGCGAACAATATCAACGACATCACTTGTAGCTTCTGCTCTTTGCGCGCCTTTGTCCAACTCTCGTCCTGCATTTATCTCCCTTTTTTCTAATATTCGTACCGCTCATTCTATCATACCCAAATTCCTTCGCAACCCCTCCTTTCACCTACAGGAAACACAACAAAGCACAGTCAAACATCCACTGGTCGTGAAGCAAAGTTAAAGCATAGTAGAAGCATAGACAAAGCATAGCTGAATACAACCATCTCCGAGCTGGTCTTATCCGTTTTTTAAAGGAAGTTTGGATTTATTGAAGTTAGGTAGGCGCTTAATCCCTTTTTTAAATCTAAAATCTACTGGCTAAAATCTCCAGTACTTTTTATTATATCCCAATTTTTCTCATTGTCAATAGCATACATGCTATACTTAAGTACTACCCTATTTGTTTCCAACCAATCAAATTACTTTAATGAGACAAAATATATATGAAATTCATTGGAGGAAATTAAGAGCGCTCCGATATTGGAAAATATATAAAACCTGCATAAGAGGATATCATTCAAATGAACCTCAAGATACAAGAAGAAATGCTTAAAATATCTACCGATGATGCTCGTGAGTATGCCGAGAGTATTATTAACACTGTACGGGAACCTTTAATTGCTTTGGATCAAGATTTAAGAGTGGTGACCGTCAGCCGTTCTTTCTATGAATTCTTTAAAGTGAAACCCGAAGAAACCGTTGGACAACTAATCTATGATTTGGGAAATCATCAGTGGGATATCCCCAAATTGAGAGAACTCTTGGAAGACATCCTACCCAAAAAAGCCAGTTTCGATAACTATGAAGTGGAACATGATTTCTCCACCATCGGCAGGCGCATCATGCTACTTAATGCCCGACAGATTCAACGTGGGTCTGGAAAAGAACGGATCATCCTGCTTGCCATTGAAGATATCACGGAACGCAAAGGAATAGAAAAAGAACTGGTTGTAATTAAAAAATCTACTGATGATGCGCTGGAATATGCCGAAAGCATCATTAATACCGTTCGGGAACCTTTAATTGCTCTGGATCAAGATTTAAGAGTGGTGACCGTCAGTCGTTCCTTCTATGAATTCTTTAAAGTGAAACCGGAAGAAACCGTCGGACAACTGATTTACGATTTGGGTAATCATCAATGGGATATCCCTAAACTCAGAGAACTCTTGGAAGACATCCTTCCTCAAAAAGCCAGCTTTGATAACTATGAAGTGGAACACGATTTCTCCACCATTGGCAGACGTATCATGCTGCTAAATGCCCGACAGATTCAACGGGGATTGGGAAAAGAACGCATCATCCTGCTAGCCATTGAAGATATTACCGAACGGAAAGAAATCGAAGAAAGACTGCGCAAAATCAAAGAAATTGCGGATGCCGCTAGTCGTGCTAAATCAGAATTCCTGGCGAATATGAGCCATGAATTGCGTACACCTTTGAACGCGATTATCGGATTTTCAGATGTACTTGCGGAAGAAATTGCCGGACCTATTAACGATCAACAAAAGGAATTTATAGGTGATATCTCCTCCAGCGGTAAACATTTGCTTTCTCTAATTAATGACGTTCTAGATTTGTCAAAAATTGAAGCCGGTAAAGTGGAATTGAAACTGGCTCGATTTAGTGTAAAAGATTTCCTCGAGCATTGCATTGTTTTAATCCGGGAAAAGGCTGCAAAACATAATATCCGGATTATTACCGATATCCCGGACAATATTAACGGAGTGAACGCGGATGAGTTGAGAATTAAACAGGTCGTATTTAATCTCCTTTCCAATGCCGTAAAATTTACTCCAGACGGGGGACAAATTGGCGTTGAAGCGAAAAAATTAAAGGATGAAATCATTGTCACCGTTTGGGATAAGGGAATAGGAATTGACCCAAACAATAAGGGAAAGCTTTTTCGTGAGTTTGAACAGCTTGATCCTGGCTTGACGCGCAAATATGGTGGGACGGGTTTGGGTCTGGCAATCTCTAAAAATATTATTGAACTTCATTCCGGAAGAATTTATGCGGAGAGTGACGGCTTAAATAAAGGAAGCCGGTTTACTTTTATTATTCCTGTCAATATTCCATCTGAATCGCTATTGTCTGTCTCTGTAAAAAAGGTTCATTCCTTATGAGGAAAACCATTCTGATTGTGGATGATGATGCCAGGAATCGTAAACTTTTAAAAATTATATTAAACAACCATGGGTACAATACTCTGGAAGAAATAGATGGGGAAACAGCATTGGTAGGAGTTAGAAAGTGCTTGCCAGACCTGATTCTTATGGATTATCGTTTACCGGGAATGGATGGAGCCGTAACTTCAAAATTACTCAAGTCAGATGAGAAGACAGCCAAAATTCCTGTCATTATGGTCACGGCTAGTGCAATGGGGGGCGATAAAGAGAGGATACTCAGTGAATCAGGATGCGACGCCTATCTTTCCAAACCTATCAATATTCATGAGGTCATTGAATTGGTTGAGAAATATATTGGTCCACCCATAAAGGATTAATAAATAATTATGTCAAATGAAAAAACAAGGATTTTAACCGTAGATAATGAGCCACTGGGTGTAAAACTGCTGAAGACAATTCTTGCCCCGGTGGGATATGAAGTGATTGAAGCATTTAGCGGACAGGAGGCTTTGGAAAAAATTACCTCGATCCATATTGACTTGGTGCTTCTGGATATCATGATGCCGGGTATGGATGGATTTGAAGTTACCCGCAGAATCCGACAAAATGAATCAACCCGGTTTACCCCGGTGGTTCTTTTGACAGCATTGACGGATACGGAGGATAGGGTCAAAGGGATTGAAGCAGGTTGCGATGATTTTATTTCAAAACCCTTTGACCGGAATGAAATTCTTGCACGGGTGAAAATGCTTGTAAATATGAATTTCTATCGTATCCAGGTTGAACAAAAAGAGAAAGATGCGCATGAATATAACGAAAGTGTCCTCAATACAGTGCGGGAACCTTTACTTATTCTGGATCGAGATTTAAAAGTTGTTTCTGGGAGTCGTTCCTTCTATGAATTCTTTAAAGTGAAACCGGAAGAAACCGTCGGACAACTGATTTACGATTTGGGTAATCATCAATGGGATATCCCTAAACTCAGAGAACTCTTGGAAGACATCCTTCCTCAAAAAGCCAACTTTGATAACTATGAAGTGGAACACGATTTCTCCACCATTGGCAGACGTATCATGCTACTAAATGCCCGACAGATTCAACGGGGATTGGGAAAAGAACGCATCATCCTGCTAGCCATTGAAGATATTACCGAACGGAAAGAAATCGAAAAGGGACTTGAAAAAGCACGTGCTGAATTGGAACTTGCTAATAAAGGGCTGGAAGCATTTTCCTATTCCTTATCCCATGACCTGCGAAATCCATTATCAGCAATTGGAGGTTTTGCATGGATTCTCAATGAAAATTATGGTGAGAAAATCGGTGAGGAAGGAAAAGAACTCGTAACGGGTATTATTTCCAATACAGACAAGATGAATCAGTTGATTCAAGACATGCTAAATCTCGGAATGATTAATCGAAAGGAAATGAATTGGACCACGGTGAATCTTACAGAAATGGCAAACGTAATCATCGAAGAAAATCGGACTCGCGATCCGAATCGAAAAGTAGAATGCATCCTTGCTGGGAATCTCTTGGTACAGGGAGATAATAATCTATTACGGATTGCACTGGAGAATTTAATTAATAACGCCTGGAAATTCACTTCCAAACAGGTGGAGACACAGATTGAAATGGGTTCCTTTCAAAAAGACAATGAAACCGTTTATTTTATTAAAGACAATGGGGCAGGATTTGATAGTACCCGTTCTGAAAAAATGTTCATGCCCTTCCAACGGTTTCATGCATCTAAAGATTTCACAGGGACAGGCGTGGGGCTTTCCATCGTCCAGAGTGTCATTCAAAGACATAAGGGTAGAATCTGGGCGGAAAGTATGGTGGACAAAGGATCAACTTTTTTCTTTACCCTGCCAAAAACCAATATTGATTGATTCAAGATAAAGACAATCTTTTCCCAAGTTGAATTAACTTTATTTGGTTTTTAGTTTTTTAGCTAATTCCAAAGCTTTATCAACAGCCGTTTTAATTTCAGAATTCTTCATTGGCTTTTTCAAATTCCCGGCATACAAATGGCGTACAATAAATAATTCAAATGCCTTGTTGGGTTCATTGATATCCGTTCCCGTACATATAATAAAAGGAATTTGTAGTTTACGATTATCCAGTTCATTGGCAACAGCCAATCCTCCATCCCCTGGCATTTGGATATCCAGAGTAATTAGGTCGGGAGGATTCGCATTGATTTTTATTATGGCTTCTTCTGCAGAATTAGCCGAATCAATCGTATGACCCATCCCTTTTAATTCAATTTCTAACATTTTTACTATGCTGGGATCATCATCAACAATTAAAATAGTTGCCATAAAGAGATACCTTATGCTTAAGGCTAACATCTTTAATCATCTATGTCAATTTTATCCTTTAGAAATTAATTTCCTTTATAGACAAATTCATGATAAAAAAGGTATAGTATAATAGTAAATTAAGTTCGATTTTATAAGGGGTAATTGAAATATGCCGGTAAAAACCATTGAATGGATTGGCAACAAAGTTCGTATTATTGACCAAACGGAACTCCCGTTAAAAACTATTTACAAAGACTACACCACGCCAGAAGAAGTCTGGGAAGCCATTAAACTCTTGCGGGTTCGGGGAGCGCCGGCTATCGGTATTGCAGGAGCCTATGGCGTTTGTTTGGGAATTCAAAATTCGACTGCAACTACTTATGAGCCGTTTAAAAAAGAATTGGTGAAAGTCGCGGAATATCTCAAATCCTGTCGCCCCACAGCCGTCAATTTAGCGTGGGCAATTGACCGCATGGTGAAAACTTCCGAAGATAATAAAATCCTCCCCATTGATAAACTTAAAAATAAACTGATTGCCGAAGCCCAAAGGATTTTTGAAGAAGACCGTGAAATGTGTCGGAAAATGGGTGACCACGGTGCCAAGATTCTAAAAGATGGCGATACAGTTTTAACCCATTGTAATGCCGGCGGACTTGCTACTAGCGATTACGGTACTGCTCTTGCGCCTATCTATCGCGCCATCGAACACGGCAAAAAAATTAAAGTCTTTGCCGACGAAACCCGCCCGCTCTTGCAAGGCGCCCGCTTAACCACGTGGGAATTAATGCAAAATGGCATAGACGTTACCTTGATTTGTGATAACATGGCCGCCACCGTTATGCGTCAGGGGAAAATTAATTGCGTCATGGTCGGAGCCGACCGCATTGCCGCCAATGGAGACGCCGCTAATAAAATCGGTACCTATGGCGTGGCAATTCTGGCAAAACATCACAACATCCCCTTTTATATTGTCGCTCCCACCTCCACCATAGATTTCTCTATACCGGACGGGAGCCATATCCCCATCGAAGAACGCGCTTCCGAAGAAGTGACCAACGGGTTTGGCAAACAAACCGCTCCGGACGGCGTTAAAGTGTATTCCCCGGCTTTCGATGTCACTCCCGCGGAACTCATCACCGGCTGGATTACCGACAAGGGTCTCGTCAAACCACCCTTTAAACAGGATTGATTGTTTTAAAATGCCCGATGCAATTATTGAAGTTAAAGTACAACCCCGCTCCAGTAAAAATGAAATTATCGGGTTTAAAGGAAATGTTTTGTATTTACGCGTAACCGCAGCACCGGTAGACGGGGAAGCGAATAGCGCGTGTTTGAAATTATTATCCAACAAACTAGATATACCGAAATCGGATATTGTGTTTATAACAGGAAAACAAGCGCGATATAAAATTGTTAAGATTCTAGGAATGAGTCATGAAAAAGTAAAAGAAAAATTATAGACTCAGGAGACATAATGTTAATACCTATACCAAAATTCAAAAAGCAAATTCAACAAACCACCGTTTTTCTTAATAAAACGTTACCCAAAACACCCAGAATAGCGATTATGTTGGGTTCTGGATTGGGCGGGGTGGTAGATGAAATCCAGAATAAAAAAGTAATCCCATATTCCAAAATTCCTAATCTTCCAAAATCTAGCATCGCCGGTCATCACGGACAACTTGTTTATGGAACCATCGGAAAACTGCCGTTGATTGCCTTTCAAGGACGATGGCATTATTATGAGGGAATTCCCTTGCAGCAATGCACTTTTTATGTTCGGGTGATTAAACAATTGGGAGTGGAAATCTTATTAATCACAAATGCTTCGGGTGGATTACGTGGCGACATGAAACCGGGAGAAATCATGTTGATTACCGACCAAATCAATATGATGGGCACCAATCCGTTAATCGGGCCTCACGATAATTCTTTTGGCCCGCGGTTTCCCGATATGTTGAATTGTTATGACTCTGAATTAAGAAAATTTGCAATTAAAACTGCCAAGGAAATAAAATTGAAAATCAAACAAGGTGTTTATATGGCGGTCTCCGGACCTTGTTATGAAACATTTGCAGAATTGAATTATTTACGCAAATTCGGAGCGGACGCGGTAGGCATGTCAACCATACCAGAAGTCATTGTCGCCCGCCAAGTGGGGTTGAAGATATTGGGATTTTCCGCTATAACCGATGTTATTAAACCGGGACATCCTGACGCCTTGACTCATGAAGAAGTATTACGTGTCGCCAAAGAAATGGGCGGACGGTTTTCAAAACTGTTGCTAGGAATTTTGAAGAAATTATGAAAAACAAAATTAATCGAGTCATCATTATTGTTCTGGATGCCGTAGGAATCGGCGAGGCGCCAGATGCCGCTAAATTTGGGGATGTGGGCAGTAACACCCTGGGTAACCTTTCCAAAGCAGTGGGTGGATTAAAACTCCCCAACATGGAAAAACTCGGATTGGGAAAAATTGAACCGTTGGTTGGTGTCAATCCTAAAATCACTGCGATTGGAGATTATGGCAAAATGCAGGAACAATCCGGTGGGAAAGATACTACCGCGGGACATTGGGAAATCGCAGGCGTGATTACTAAAGAACCGTTCCCGACATACCCTCACGGATTTCCGGAAGAAGTCTTGGCACCCTTCCGCAAAGCGATTGGACGAGATGTATTAGGAAATATTCCCGCCTCCGGCACAGAGATAATTAAACAACTCGGGGAAGAACATGTGAAAACCAAAAAGCCTATCGTCTATACCTCCGCCGACAGTGTCTTCCAAATCGCCTGCCATGAAGAGGTTTATCCCATTGAAGAACTTTATAAGATGTGTGAGATTGCCAGGAAAATTCTAACAGGTAAACATGCCGTCGGTAGAGTAATCGCACGCCCTTTTTTGGGCTCACCGGGAAATTTCCAACGGACAGAACGACGAAAAGATTTTTCTCTGGAACCCTTTTTGCCAACCATCTTAGATAAATTAAAAGAAGCCCAATATGATGTCGTGGGAATTGGCAAAATTGAAGATATTTTTGCCGGATGTGGATTGACCGAGGCGATTCATACTAAAGGAAATCCTAAGTGTACCCAGGCAACCATTGATGCCATTAAAGCCAATACCAAAGGATTAATTTTCACCAACCTGGTGGACACTGACATGATTTATGGCCATCGCAATGATTGTCCAGGATTCCATCAGGCACTCATAGACTTTGATAACCGGTTACCAGAAATTCAAAACTCCATGCGGGATGATGACTTGCTTATTATTTCTGCAGACCACGGTTGTGACCCGACTACTCCCAGCACTGATCATTCCCGTGAATTTGTCCCGTTATTAGTCTACGGAAAGAAAATCAAACCAAATATCAATCTCGGAACTCGTGAAACCTATGCCGATGTCTCCGCTACCATTGCCGACCTATTTAATTTGGAAAAATGGAGATATGGCAAAAGCTTTCAATCAGAAATTCTCTCCTAGCTTCTTCCGGGATGTCTGAGCGCATGATAAATTCTTCTTTAGTTAAAGAATGCAGAATTCTTGCATCACTCTTGATTTGCAATATGACAATTGACAACCCAATTTATTAAGCTTATACTTTAGTAAAGAGTGTCAAAATGCCAACCTGTCGTTTTAGTTTTATCTATAAAGGCAGGCAGTTATGCGTGCTGGAACAGAGGTGTGCATATAAAGGCCCAAAAGAACAACAAACCTGCCAAAAAGTTCATGAGTTCTACGATAATCTGACTCCCAATGAAATTAAGAATCTCCAACAAAAATTGATTTACAAACTGGATTTTCACCCAACACTGCAATATGAAGGCCCACCTCTTGAGATTAATGAAACTGTACATTCCCAACAGATTGTTCAATCGAAAGAGAAACTGCGGGGGCTGAAAATAAGATTTTAGTCTCGTGAGATTCAGTACAGTGGATCTGATTTTAAATAGAATTCCAGTAAGACTTTATTTTTTAATCCGGTTCATTAATACCGCCACCAGGATTAATAACCCCCGGATGACATATTGAAGATAAATGGGCACATTTAACATGGTCATCCCATTGATAATGACCCCGATAAAAATGACTCCAATCAAAGTTCCCCAGACCGTCCCGATTCCGCCCGTAAAACTGGTGCCTCCTATAATGACGGCGGCGATGACATCCAGTTCCCAGCCTTGAGCCACGGTCGGTGTCCCGGACATTATCCTGGACGATAAAAGAATTCCACTGAGTGCCGCCAGCATGGAAGTGATTGCCATCACCGTAATCCGAATACGGGTAACATTAATCCCGTTTAACCTGGCTGCTTCCGCATTCCCGCCAATGGCATACACCGACCTCCCGAAAGTGGTATGGTTCATTAAAAAATGTACTACTAAAAAAGTCAGCAGGAAAAACAATGCCGGGAATGGCACGCCCAAGATATATCCTCCACCCAAAAAACTATACCATTGGGGAAATGGCGTCAGGGGAAAACCGCCGGTAATCAATCGTGCCCCGCCTTGCAATCCGGTGAACAAGGCCAAGGTGGTTATAAATGTCGGGACATTATATTGCGTCCGCATCACTCCGGTAAATGTTCCGATGCATAATCCTAAAATCAGGGTTAATAATATCGCCAAGGAGATGGGTAGTCCTACATTGACCAGATAAGCCACCACACATCCGCTAAAAGCAACCGCTGAACCTACACTTAAATCAATCTCTCCGGAGATAATGACCATGGTCATCCCAAAAGCTATCAACCCCTGTAAGGAAATCGAACGCAAGACATTTAATAAATTATCCGCCGTGAAAAAATGCGGCGCGGTGAATGCAAGAATAATACATAAGATAATTAATATGATTTCCATCATAAACCGGGAAAGAATCAGTCTAAAATTATTACCGGTCATGCGGCATGTCCTTCCATACAATATTCAAATAATGTTTCCAACGGTAATCCTTCGGGAGAGACTTCTCCCACCATCCGTCCCTTATGCAATATCAGTATCCGGTGGCAGACTTCAATCAATTCTTCCAATTCACTGGACACGAAAATGGAACTGATACCCTGCCGGCTTAAATCCCAAATAATCTGGAATATTTGTTGTTTCGCCTGGACATCTATTCCCCGGGTGGGTTCATCAAACAACATCACTTTAGGCCTTGTATTCAACCAATTCCCCACTACAACTTTTTGCTGGTTCCCCCCACTAAGTGAAGAGACGGATTGTCGAATATTGGTGATGGCAATTTGTAAATTCGCCACTGTTTTTTCCACCATATTCTTTTCCAGAGATTTCCGGATAACCCCCACTCTGGATATCCGGGGATAGTTGGCCAAAGTGATATTATCTCCGGTACTCAGCACCTGAACCAATCCTTCGGATTTTCGGTTTTCCGGAGTATACCCTACTCCCAATCCCATCATCCGGGATGGAGTCGGAGTTCTGACGGATTGGCCATGAACGATAATCTCCCCCCCATCAAAAGAATCAGCACCCATAATCGCCCTTAATAATTCTGTCCGTCCCGACCCTACCATTCCTGCAATTCCCAATATCTCTCCCCGGTGGAGAGTCAGGTTGATATCAAATAGTTTGTTTTTACTATATAAATGGTTCACCGCCATAACCGTTTCCTGTCCGGTTTGAAGTTCCTGTGGTCTTTCTTTGGGGAGAGTCTGGCCAAACATCATTTGCACCAAGATTTGTGGTCTTGCTTCATTTATAGGGATTGTCCCGATGAGATTCCCATCCCGTAATACGGAAACTTTATCCGCAATATCCGGTAGTTCTTGAAGCCGGTGGGTGATATAAATAATCGCGACATTCTTTTTTGCCAGCTTGCGAATCAATTCAAACAGGCTTTGGACTTCATGATGGGCCAACGCGGAAGTCGGTTCATCCAAAAGGATAACCGATGGATTATAGGAATAGGCTTTGGCAATTTCAATCACTTGTTGTTGCGCCACTCCCAACTGGTTGACTTTTTGCGTCACATCCAGGTCCACATGCAATTCATCAAGGATGGATTTGGCTTTGGCAAACACTTCCGGCCAGTCGATAATAAATCTTCCCATAAACTGTTTTTTGGGAAGACGGCCAAAGAGAATGTTTTCTCCCACCGTCAGTTCGGGAATTAAACTCAGTTCCTGGTATACTATGGCAATTCCTTTTTGAAAAGCATCCCGCGGTGATTCCAACTGGATTTCCTTACCATCCAACAATATCTTCCCGGAAGAGGGGGATACGGCTCCCGATAATATTTTAACCAGGGTGGATTTCCCCGCGCCATTTTTCCCAATCAAGGCATGGACTTGTCCGCCTTCAAACCCAATCGAGATATTCTTTAATGCAGCCGTGCCGGGATAAGTTTTCTGGATATCAATGGTTTGTAACTTATAAGGATTCACTTATATCAAGGTCATCGTGTTATATAAGCTATGGAAATTATATGAGCCAATCAATATCTTGTTATATTTCTTATTTACTAAGTTCTTGCAGTCGTTTCTTATAGATTTTGACTTCCTCAGCTTCATCCCGGGTAAATAAAGAACCCGGTAATGAGATTTTTTTGTCAACGGGTTGCCCATTCAACGCTTTCACTGCCATTTCCACGGACATAGACCCGATATCAAAAGGTTTCTGGCCGGTCACGGCTTGCAGGACATTGTCATCGGCTAATAGGAAATCACCCAATTGTTCACTCATATCCGTCCCGAAAACTACCACTTTACCCGCCTTATGTGCATTTCGAACCGCACCCACGGCACCGACGGTTCCCCCTTCATTTGCCGCCCAAATAATATCCACATCCGGATGGGCGGTTAAAATACTTTCGACTTTATCGACCGCATCGGGTGCCAGCCAGGCATCCTGTTCCGCAACAATCTTGACCCCCGGTAACTTGGAAACTGTATCTTTAAACCCGCGTACCCGTTCACCGGATTGTTCCGGTGAAAGAGACATGAATTCCAACATGGCAATATTGGCTTTTCCATTTAACTTCTCTTGGATATATTTCACAGCAGCTTTGCCGGTGGACCCGCCTAAATCTACCTGATCGCTTTCAATATCACACACCGGAAAATCGGCAGCGATGGCGGTGTTGTAAGTAACGACTTTAATTCCGGCATCATTGGCACGCTTTAAGGCTTCGACTGACCCTTTGGTACTTAATGGCGAGATGACTATGGCATTGACTTTTTGGGTGATATAGGTATCCACCGAGGAAATTTCCTTGTCAAGTGCATTGGCGGTATTGGCAACATCCAATTCACAATTATTCTTGGTGGCGGCATCTTTCATCCCGAATTCGATTAACTTAAAAAATTGGTCGTCTTGAAACACAATCCCGGCAATTTTGAGCTTGGTACTGGTCTGGGAATTTTTCTGGGAACAACTAATCAATAAAACCAATCCGGTTAGGACTAAACAACATACCATTTTTTTGTTAAACATAACTTTTCCTCCGATTCAATAAGTGTAGACATTATCACGTCTTTCTATTTTTATCAACCGTATCATTATAGCTTTACCTTCCCATAAATCTCTATCAGGAATTTTATGCTCCAAGACTTCTATGGTTTCATATGGATTGAGAAAGAATAGAGATTACCCGGTACTGCAACTCCCTTGATTGCCATCCACTTGCTGCCTTCCTGACCCGAAGAACCAGTTCAGGTACGGAGGAGAACCCAGGAGGGTCTGAC
This sequence comes from uncultured bacterium, assembly GCA_963768165.1. Lineage (GTDB taxonomy): Bacteria > UBP4 > UBA4092 > UBA4092 > UBA4092 > CAVYHJ01. The sequence goes on from CAVYHJ010000028.1 coordinate 244,729, forward strand.
TCTCTTAGGTTCTCCTCCTGATATCCTGCTGTTCAGTAGTCTAGCTTCCAGAGGCGTCCCCAACTTTTTTATTATATAAAAGAAATTATAGGATAAAAGGGATAAGGGCTTTGACATTAGCCATATAGGCAGGATATTCATTGGGAAAATATTTCAAAAGGAGGGTTTCTTCCTGCCGGAGTTTGTACCAGTAACTACCAAAACAAAGAACCAAGGCCAGATACCCGCTGAGATAACCCAAGACCGGCGCGAAACTGGCAAACATCATCAGAAATCCGGTATAAATAGGATGCCGAACATACCGATAGGGACCTTGTTGGATGAGTTCATGCCCTTCTTTAAAGACCACTGTCCCACTCCAGTTCCCAGCCAAAGTATATCTGGCCCAGAGGGTAATCAGCAAACCCAAGAAACAAAACATATCACAAACCATTCCAATAGCCATGGAAAATGAATTTACCTTTATATTAAGAGGATAGACATCTTTTGTCAGATCCGGATTTAACAACAAGAAAAAAGCTATGCCTAAGGTGAATGAATGTATAAACCTTTTTATCCAAGCAATTTTATAGGCCGTTTTTTTAACCGACCTGGCCATATAGGTCCAATAGAGGAGAAAAATAATCCAACAAAAGGTTATGAAGAAAAGAGAAAATCTATGCACTTGGACATTTTATCACACCCCAAGGCTGTCGCCTTTTTCCACGGAAGGTGACAAAATAACTATCCCGTTTTGATTCCGGATTTTACAATATCAGAGGGCAAGAAAAAAACAATAGCACGATGCCGGAAAAAAAGAAAAAGTGTTTCATTCCTGACGTAGAAGAACTTACACCTCGCCAAGCAATCCTCTTATCTACTCAAAGTAGTTTACAAAAAAGATTTCCGTTGCATAATTCAGATAGAAAATTAGATATCTTGTTACCTACGGGAACAGGGTGGCATCCCCGAAATTGGGGTCGTCGTTATCAACATTAACATCCACGTCACTAACCACCAAGATACCCGGTCGATCACTGCGGACACCAAATTGAGTTTGGTAATACGGGTTCACCGCATTGCCTTCCGCATAATAATGCCCACTATTCAATATCCCGACTCCCGCCGCGGCAATTAAATTATCGAAGCTTTGTTCCCCGGCGGTTTGAACTCCATAGGCGGCTACCAACACAATGCCTAACGTGTTAAAGCTGCCCGGCTGAACACTTAAAGTTAATCCCACATTGACATCGTAATTAGGATGGACCGGGAAGGTATACGCATGCAGTGGTCCCTGCACTCCATTGTTCGCTGTCCACTTAATCCCTTCCTGACCAGAGGACCCAGAGGTGGCTCTCGCAAAGTTCAATACTAATCCATTATTCACAGTGATACTCGGCGCACTTACCGCGCCATAATACAATTCTTGTCCCCAGCCCGTCGTGTCAGTCCCCACCGTAAATTGTCCATAGAGATAATGGGATTGCGTATTGCTGCGTGCCTGCATCAATGCAGGGGCCGCATTGATAATTTGTATCTCATCCACATAGATACTGCCCGCTCCGCCTGCTTTGAATTGGAACTGCGGATACCCATAGATACTACTGCCATGCGCCAGTAACGGGGCTTCCTGCCAGGTCCAGACCGTCGGTACGCCAAACAATACGTTCCCGACGATATCCGTCTGGGTGCCACTACCCGGATAATTGGTATACCCATATAAGCAGGCAAGATGACTGTTATTGGGAGTATCTGCCACCAACCGCATTCTAAAGGTATACCATTGTCCATTGGTTATACTAATCCAGTTGGAAGTACTCGGAGTTGCTTTCACTCCGCTACTGGCATTCGCAAAAGTAAATTGCCAGACCCCGTTGGCTTGGGTCCCTGCTGCATCCGTATAACTGGGAATCCATTGTTGGGTTGCCATGGTGGTTCGACCGGGTGCTAATTCCATCGGGGACCAGATGATGGTGTCACCCGCAGTATTGAATGTCCCATTCGAAAGCAGATTGGGATACACTTGGATGCGTTCCACATCCACATCCCCTCCAAAAGGAGTTGTCGTATTCGGGGAGGCGGTTACATACGCATTCGCCATTCCTGAAAGGGTAGAGACTAATGTAATTTGAACGGTGGAGTTATCCGACCAGGTTGCGGTGATAGCTGGGTTATCCGTGCTTAAGGAATCCATAATCCCAAAACTGGGTGGTAATGCCAATCCACTTGAATCATAAGTATAATTTGCCATATTCACGTCCCAGAACGAACCTACCGTTAATCCGACATGGGGAAGTTTATTAATCTTATAGGTGGAGTATTTGACTTCATTATTCACTGTACTGGTACCCACACTGTTCCTCATAATAAAGGTATTGGTTCCCACGGTGGAAGACCCATACGAATCCTGGCTTATGGTGCTCCCATTCAAGGTAATCAATCCCCCAAAATTATTAAATATAGAATAAGAGGTTACCATATCACCGGTATTATACTGCTCTAAAAAGAAAGCATTGTTAAGAGATTGATTACTGAATAATTTTAAACTTGGTAAATTTACATAGCTTGGTGGAGAGGGCGGATTTACTGTTATATAATTCGCATAGGTCGCCGTGCTTGTTCCTAAGCTGTTGCTAGCGATTAATTGAACCGTGTAAGAAGTGGGAGTTGTGACACTGGTATAGAGATGAGTAGGATTTTGTACATTACTGGTACCCCCATCCCCGAAATCCCAAGACCAACTGGTGGGAGTATTCAAGGACTCATCCCAAAAGTTTACGGTTAAGGGTCCTTCACCCGCTGTCGGAGTTGCAAAAAATCTAGCAATGACATAGGGCACAATGGAGCCATTTGTATCTACCTGCTGAGCATAGATATCATAATATCCGTTGCGGGCATCTTGCCATGTGATAATGGCACCGCCCGACCCGTCACTTACAATCGTGGGATATTGTTGTAAATTAGCAATAGGACAAACGGCTTCGCCATTGAGAGTCCAGAGAATGCTTCCGTTGGAATTGACCCGCTGGGCATAAATATTATAGCTTGACCCGTTGCGTAAATCCTGCCATGTGATAATGGCTCCACCTGACCCGTCACTTGTTATATCTGGATTATATTGTCTATTTATGGCAGTACAGATGGCCACTCCATTAGTTTTCCAAAGAGTACTTCCAGTAGAACCAACCCGTTGAGTATAGATATCCCAATCCGATCCATTGCGGTAATCCTGCCAGGTAATGATAGCTCCGCCAAATCCGTCACTTACCATCGTGGGAGATTCTTGGACATTGGTAGCTGTACAGATAGGTACACCATTGGCAGTCCAGAGAGTGCTTCCTGTGGAATTAACACGCTGGGCATTGATATCACCAATCCCCCAAGTGATAATAGCCCCACCCAACCCATCACTCACCATCGTTTCGTCAACTAAGTCGAGGGGTGTGCCATTGGTAGTCCAGAGGGTGCTTCCCGTGGAATTGACCCGCTGTACACCCACCTGCCCACTGATAATTGCCCCGCCCAACCCGTCACTCACAATCACTGGAGAGTAGTCATTATTTCCAACGGTAACGATGGCCACGCCATTGGTAGTCCAGAGGGTGTTTCCCGTGGAATTGACCCGCTGGGCATAGATATCCCAATCTGCCCCATTGCGGTCATCTAGCCAAGTAATTATCGCTCCACCCGACCCGTCACTCACAAGCGTGGGCATATCTTGGCCACTATCGAGGTTACAAATGGTCACACCATTACTGGTCCAGAGGGTACTACCTGTGGAATTAACTCGTTGGGCATAAACCTCGCCATCCTCCCAAGTAATAATGGCCCCGCCTGACCCGTCACTCGCAATCGAGGGAATATTTTGGAAAAGTAAGGCAGAGTAAATCAGGACTCCATTGCTGATCCAAAGAGTGCTTCCCATGGAATTGACCCGTTGGGCATAAATATCGTAACCCGATCCGTTGCGTTCATCCAACCAGGTGATAATAGCCCCACCCGACCCGTCACTCACAATCTCGGGATACCATTGGTCATTTGCAGCCGTACAAATCGGGACTCCGTTGGTCTGCCAAGCATATAAATGGACACCTAAAAATAAACTAAATAAGAACCATGGAATAAATAATTTTAAGAAACGGGATACACCAGTAAGTCGAATCATACGGTTCATAAAATAACCTCCCTAAAAGTTATGTTTATCGGCGTAATTATCCACCCTTTTCAATCTTTTTGTCAAATTTAGTCATTGTAAGTAAGGATAATATATTTATTGGGTTAGAATCCTATTTTAAAATAAAAAATTCCAATAATTTATTGATAACAGTAACAGTACCGATTGCGGAGGATGGTTGAAGAAGGTATAATTTTGGATATGACAATAAGATGCCAGCCATAAGCCGGACTGTCATTAAAGAAAGGATCTATGGAACCCTCAAATCATACAATGCTGGATTTCCCAAAATATATATCATTTACCCTAACCAATGTATGCAATCTCTGCTGCCAGATGTGCGGACAATGGAGTACAGAAGGGTATATGCAGGATAAAAAAGATACTCTGAAACAGGAACTAGGCCTGGCTGATTGGAAAAAGATGGTGGATGAACTGGCAGTACATCAGATCCCTTCCATACTTTTACGGGGCGGTGAACCCTTTCTCTTTCCGGACATCATGGATTTACTGGAATATATCCACAGCAAAGGGATTTTCATTTCCATCGATACTAATGGTACGCAACTGACGCATTATGCCGCTGATCTTGTCCGAATTGGGAATATTCATCTCACCATCTCTGTCGATGGACCGGAAGAGATTCATGATTCGGTGAGAGGAATGAAGGGTTGTTTTGCCAAAATTAAAGAGGGAATCAGATTGATTAATGAACTTGAGAAAAACAACAGCCATAAAATCAGTAAATCGATTTGTTTCACTATCAGTAAATATTCTTACAAAGGATTGGGTAAAATGCCGGATGTCGCCCGCAGCCTGTCGATAGGAACAATTTCTATTGTCCCCTACTATTATGTCCCGGAAGAGACCGGGAAAAAGTATGAAAGAGAATTAAAAGAAAAGCTGGGTTGTTCTGCATTCTCCTGGCACGGGTTTCATCATGAAGATTCAGGAATCGATTTTAATGTATTTAAAGAAGAATTACAAAAGTACACTGCCAATCTTGGGGAGATTTACAGTTATCCCTATATGGAAATGTCGGAAGACAACTATAAAACATGGTTCAGTGATGTACTAAGTCCCATCGGTTCAGCTCATTGCGGTAATATTGAAAAGTTGATAGATATTCAACCCCATGGCGAGGCAAATTTTTGTGTGGATTTTCCCGACTATGTCATTGGGAATATTAAAGAATCCACCATTCAAGAAATATGGAACAGCACCAAAGCAAACCATTTTCGGGAATACCGGCGGGAAAAACCATTGGCTGTATGTTACCGCTGCGGTTCCAAGTATATGTCCGAATTATAAAAAGGGACATCTTTTCAATTCATTTATAAAATCCAAACTCTAAAGGGATCTCCCGTATCAGGGAAATACAAAGAGAAGCAATGCCGGTTTAATTTTTCCTCAACTCGTTGGCCAGGTTTATGATTGACCTGAAATCTTTCAAGCTAACTCTGCGGCACGTTTTCCACTTATAACTTTTGACATTTCATAGTTCTTCAGCCTATACTTCTTTTATCGGTTGATTAGGCAAAAAATCTTTCTTTTTTAAAAAAGGAGCAGAACCCTCATGTTAAATCGAAAAACTTTCGTGCTATTTTCAGTACTGGTCTGTATTGGTATCTCATCGCCCTTTGCCGCGGATAACGCGATAAAACCTGTCAGCCGCAATGCATCACCGGAAGCCAAAGCTCTGCTCCAGTTTTTATATAGCATCTCCGGAAAATATACCCTGACTGGCCAACATAATTATCCTAATGTAAAAGGCAGAAATACTCAGTTTGCTACCAAATATATCGGTAAAACACCGGTCATCTTCGGTACCGATATGGGCTTTGCCAAAGATAGCGATACCGACTCCTACCTGGCCCGACCGGATATTGTCCAAGAAGCGATTCAAGCCCATAAAAATGGTGAAATCGTTGCCTTTTGCTGGCATGCCGTTCCCCCAACCGCGAATGAACCGGTTGTTTTCCGACCCCCATTTGGAAGTCCGACGACAGGATTGCTGGCCAGTGTTCAAGGACAATTAACCGACCAACAATTCAAGGATGTCCTGACACCGGGTACTCCCCTTTATAAACATTGGTGTAAACAAGTGGATGCCATTGCCGGATTCCTGAAACAACTGCAAGAGGCGCATGTCCCGGTATTATGGCGGCCTTATCATGAAATGAATGGAAATTGGTTTTGGTGGGGCGGCAGACAAGGTAAATATAGTACCCTTGCTCTCTATAAACAACTCTATAACCGGTTCGTGAATTATCATCACCTCAATAACCTGATTTGGGTCTGGAGCATGGACCGGCCGAATGCGGATAAGCCGGAAATGGCATTTACCAACTTTTTCCCCGGCAGCCAATATGTCGATGTTATCGCCTTGGATGTCTATAACAACGATTTTGGTCAAAAATATTATGACGATTTAATGGCACTGGCGAAAGGTAAACCCATGGCTCTGGCGGAAGTCGGGAACCCACCTCCTCCCGAGGTCTTGGATAAACAACCCAACTGGACTTATTACATGACCTGGGCCGGTATGGTCAGAAATACTCCCAAAAAACAATATAAAATCCTCATGAATGACCCAAGGTATCTCAATTTGGAAGACTCTGCTTATATTCAAGCGATTGCTCCTTTCCGAACGGCTTGTGGGTTGCCTCCTCTTACTGTCGCAGTAATAAAACCCACAATTACCAAACCTGATTTCTCCGGTGTCTGGGTATTTAATGAAGATAAAAGTATCCTCGATAATCGGGGATTTAATAATCAACCCGATAAAATGGAAATTACTCTCCATGGCAATGACCTTAAAATCAAAAGGACTTTTATTGTCGAATATGCCGATGACCGGGTCGCTGAGGAAGACATGACCCTGGATGGGAAAGAATTAAAATCAACCTTGTTTAATTCCCCGCGGGTTACCACGGTTAAATGGTCAGAGAAAGGCGATATGCTTAATTTTAAATCTACAGTTACCTTCAACCGAGGCGGCCAACCCACGGATATGATCACTACGGAAGACTGGAGTTTACTCGATAATGGCAAAGTCCTTTCTATTCACCAACTCTCGGATTCCTTCCGCGGAAAAAGAGATATTACCTTGGTCTTTGATAAACAATAGAAAAAGGTAGTATCATCAGAATCTCTCCTACCAAAATTTTTCATATTAATAATGGAGTTATCCCATGTTAAAACCAGAGGGTTTTCAAGTAGGTGTAAATTTAGGTGGATGGATTTCCCAATATCGGGTTTATGACCATCACCATTTTAAGACATTTATTACCGAAAAAGATATTCAACTTATTGCCAGTTGGGGAATGGACCATATTCGATTACCTGTGGATTATCCCATCCTGGAAGACGATGAGAACCCTTATGAATATAAAGAATCAGGTTTTGCTTATATTGACCAGTGTCTGGACTGGTGTAAAAAGTATGGTCTTAATGTAGTGCTGGATCTCCATCGGGCACCGGGGTATAGTTTTGATACTACCGGTGCGAATTCCTTGTTTCATAATTCTACATCACAGGATCGGTTGATATCCTTATGGGAAGCCATGGCACGTTATTATGCCGGGCGTAAGAAGCCGGTCATCATTTTTGAATTACTGAATGAAATCGCCATTCAAGAAAGTGATCCTTGGAATAAGCTGGCACACCGAATCTATGACAGGATTCGCAAAATTGATTCCAAACATTGGATTATGATGGGTGGGAATGAATGGAATGCCGTCGGTAAACTTAAGGAGATTGAACTGTTTGATGATCCAAAAGTGATTTATACTTTTCATTATTACGACCCATTGCCGTTTACCCACCAGAAAGCTCCTTGGGTAGAAGGACTCCACTCCTTTAATAAGACATTAGGCTATCCCGGAGAGATACCGGGGTTAAAAGAATTCTTGGACCAAAATCCCAGTTACCAAAATAGACTGGGACGATTTGTAAATGCCCGCATGGACAAACAATTTATAAGGTCTGCTTTTCAACAGGCGTTAGATTTCATAAATCAAACAGGACGACCATTATATTGTGGAGAATATGGCGTGATTGATATTGCACCGACGGGGGATTCACTGAACTGGCATAAAGATATGGTTGACCTGCTGAATGAATTTAAAATCGGTCGTGCTATCTGGACTTATAAACAGATGGATTTTGGTCTCGTGAATCAGGAGGGTCATATCATCAATCAGGAATTGGTAAAAATAGCCGGTGCAAAGTGAGTATCCAATTAGGCTCTCTTTGTCTTGGGGATAATGGAAAAGGAAAAATGAATTGGAATAAGAAATGGTTGATTTTTGCAGTACCCTTGATATTTAATACGACTCATTCAAACAGTGCTCCTGTTGATACCTTGATGACTAAAACACCTATGATGGAGACTCAAGTAAAAATGGCTTGTGATGTGATACATATAAATCAACTTGGATATAGGCTCAATGATACCAAGACGGTGATAGTTACCGGGCATTATAAATCATTTCAAGTGATAAATGCAGACAATGATGAAATTATATTTGAGGGGCCTTTGAAATTTCGGGCCGATGATATCCCGACATTGGAATCCGTGTATTGGGGTGATTTTAGTGAAATCAAAGAATCGGGGAATTATTATATCTCGATACCAGATGTCGGCAGGTCTTATACTTTCCCCATAGGGGGCCATGTGTATCAACAGGTTAAAGATGGATTGTTAAAAGGGTTATATTACCAACGGTGCGGTGTAGCTCTGGATGAAAAGTATGCCGGACCATGGAAACATGCCGCTTGTCATACCACTCTGGCTTATCTATATGAAAATCCGACAATCAAACTGGATGTGTGTGGAGGATGGCACGATGCAGGAGATTATGGCCGATATACTGTTCCTGCCGCGCATGCCGTAGCTGATTTAATGTTAGCTTATGAATTATTTCCCCAATCCTTCAAGGAGACTATCCATATCCCGGAGAGTGGGAATGGGGTACCGGATATCCTGAATGAAACCCGATTTGAATTGGAATGGATGATGAAAATGCAGGATGCTAAATCCGGCGGGGTATATCATAAAGTGGGTACCAAATTATTCTGCGGGTTTATTATGCCGGAACAGGATACTGCTGATTTGTATATTTCGCCCATCTCCTCACCCGCCACCGCAGATTTTGCCGCTGTGATGGCGATGGCATCCCGGATTTATAAACCTTTTGACAAGACCTTTTCTTCCAAAACCTTATTAGCCGCTGAGAAGGCCTGGGCATGGTTGGATGCCCATCCGGAGATGATTGGATTTAGAAACCCGCCCGATATCAATACCGGTGGATATAGTGACCGGAATGATACGGATGAAAGGTTCTGGGCGGCTGTGGAATTATATAAAACCACCGGGAAACAATCCTTTCATGACATCGTTAAAAAACAGTATCCCGAAATGAATAAGATGGGATTGGGTTGGGCACAAATGGATGGATTTGCCACTATCTCCTACCTGTTTATGGACCCTGTTTTACAGGATAAAAAGGTGTATCAAGACATGTATCAAACCGTGTTAACCAAAGCAGATGAAATCCAAGCTCAATGTGCCAAGGATGGATATGGAATTTCTCTCCTTACAACAGAATACAAATGGGGGAGTAATATGATTGTAGCCAATCATGCCATGATATTGATTATCGCCAACAAATTAACCAAGAAAAAAGAATATCAAGACTCCGCCCTGGCTCATCTGCATTATTTATTGGGATGCAACGCCTTAAACAAGTGTTATGTAACCGGGTATGGTTCTGTCCCAGTGATGCATCCGCACCACCGGCCATCGGGTGCTAATCCTGCAGCCAACCCAGTACCGGGATTATTGTCCGGTGGGCCTAATGGTGGGTTGAATGACGGAATCGCCCGGAGTAAACTGGAAGGCCAGCCCCCTGCCAAATGTTATATTGACGAGACCGGTAGCTTTTCGACCAATGAAATTGCTATCTATTGGAACACCCCGGCAGTTTTTCTCACGGGATATTATGACTTGGATTAGCCAACCCAAGGTGGCTATAACAAAATATCAGGTTTTTTGCTAGAGTATAGTCTGTAATTTATGTCTAGTTAAATCATCTCAAATTCAAAATCATATTATTTCACAAGAAAGGAATTATTATGCAAAAATTACGTATCGGAACATTAGTAGGCGGCGGTGACGCTGTCCATACCATACCCCAAATTCTCCCGCATGGGTTTGAATCCTTCAGTTTAACTTTTTGGCAAAGTACCGGGAAAGTAAACTTGAAAGAAACTGCCAAAAAAGTGAAAGACATTTTAGCCGGTACCGATGTGATTATCTCCACGGTATCGGTGTATGGGAATCCCTTGACCGGCGAAGGGAATAATAAAGATACCGTGGCCAGTTGGGAGAGATTGATTGACCACGCCCATTTGTTTGGCACCAATATCGTGACCGGATTTACCGGCAGGATTCCCGGGAAACCAATCGATGAATCCATTCCCCAATTTAAAAAAGTGTTTGGTAAACTCGCCAAACGGGCAGCCGATAAAGGAGTCAAACTGGCATTTGAGAATTGTGACATGGGTGGAAATTGGAAAAGTGGAGATTGGAATATTGCCCATAACCCGACCGCTTGGGAAATGATGTTTAACGCAGTCCCAGTCGATAACATGGGATTGGAATGGGAACCCTGCCACCAAATGGTGAATTTGATAGACCCCATCCCGCAACTTCGGAAATGGGTCAACAAGGTATTTCATCTTCATGGAAAAGACTGCACCATTGCCTGGGACATAGTGAAAGAATATGGTATCGGCGGATCGAGACCCTTTGCCTGGCACCGTACCCCCGGATTTGGTGATACTAATTGGACTGATATTATTACTATTATGCGCCAGGCCAAATACCAAGGGACTATTGATATTGAGGGATGGCATGACCCGGTCTATCGGGACGAATTGGAAATGACCGGTCAAGTGCATGCTTTAAATTATCTGAAATATTGCCGTGGCGGAGATTTTATTCCGAACCCAGTCAAGAAATAAGTCTGGGAAGAAGATTAAACTAAAATAATGACGGAATGTCAGGGTCAGGGACGACCCTGACTACTTGTAGTGCGTATAACACAGTAGTCGGACTCGTCCCCGAGTCCGACATTCCTGCACAAGTTCTAATTGGTTTGTCTATACGACTGATTGGACTAAAGTCCAGAGACCCTCACCTAAAGGTGGGTAGAAAGCTTCGCAAAATAATTAAATTATAAATAAATATTTATACACAGGAGAAAAATATTATGACCGTTACCAAGATTCCCAAATTTCTTTATGGGGGAGATTATAATCCTGACCAATGGCCTAAAAATATCTGGCAGGAAGATGTTCGTATGTTCCGGTCGGCGAATATCAATATCGCCTCTGTCGGTATCTTTAGTTGGGCGGCATTACAGCCCAAAGAAGACCAGTTTAATTTTAGTTGGCTGGATGAAGTGATAGATTTGTTGTATAAGAACGGTGTTTCCATTTGTCTGGCAACCTCGACTGCCGCACAGCCTGCCTGGCTTTCGAGAAAATATCCAAGTATCCTCCCTGTCGATAAGGATGGCAAGAAGCATAAGCATGGGGGACGCATGAACTATTGTCCCAACAGCCTGGATTTCCGAAAAGCTTCTCAAACCATAGCTCGCAAATTAGCAGAAAGATATAAAGACCATCCGGCGCTAGCCCTGTGGCATGTCTCCAATGAATATGGTCCTAATTGTTATTGTGATACCTGTGCGGCAGAATTCCGGAAATGGGTTCAAAAAAGATATAAAACTCTCGAAGAACTGAATCTAAGATGGTATACCAATTTCTGGGGACATACCCTTTATGACTGGGAGGAAATAGTACTCCCTTCCCATCTATCGGAAGAATTTCCTTATGCCACCAAAGGGATGAGTTGTTTCCAAAGTATTTCCCTAGACTATTTTCGATTTATGTCAGAAAGTAATCTAGCCTGTTATTTAGGAGAACGGAATATTCTGAAACAAATTACCCCCCATATCCCGGTAACTACCAATCTGATGGGAACTTTTAAGAATCTAAATTATTTTGATTGGGCAAAACATTTGGATGTGATTTCCTGGGATAATTATCCCTCGGCAAAAGATGATATCGGGCATGTGGCGATGCGCCATGATTTAATGCGAAGTTTAAAGGGGGACCAGCCATTTTTGTTGATGGAACAAACCCCCAGCCAGCAAAATTGGCAATGGTACAATTCCCTCAAGAAGCCGGGAATTATGCGATTATGGAGTTACCAGTCTGTAGCTCATGGGTCCGATTCAGTCATGTTCTTCCAATTACGTCGGTCCCGGGGCAACTGTGAAAAATATCATGGTGCACTCATCGCTCATGCCGGTCATGAAAATACCCGTGTGTTTCAAGAGTGTAAACAATTGGGGAATGAGTTGTCCTCCCTGGGTAATGAGATTCTGGATTCCAAGGTAAAATCCCGTGTCGGCATCCTGTTTGATTGGGAGAACTGGTGGGCCGTCGAATTATCCAGCGGTCCCAGTGTGGATATGATGTATGTCCCACAAGTTGAGAAATATTATAAAGCTTTTTACAACCATAACATCCCGGCGGATTTATTGCCGGAAGAAGGGGATTTCTCCCGGTATGATTTAATCGTGGCTCCACTGATGTATATGGTCAAACCCGGTGTTGCCAAAAGATTGGAAGAGTTTGTGAAAAAAGGCGGGACTTTTATTACCACCTTCTTTAGCGGGATTGTGAATGAGAATGATTTGGTTACCATGGGCGGGTATCCCGGTGAATTGAGAGCACTGTTGGGAATTTGGTCTGAGGAAATCGATGCCTTATTCCCAGAACAATCCAATTCCATCGTCTTTAAGAAAAAATATGGAAATCTGAAGAAATCCTATACCTGCGGAATGCTCTGTGATTTGATCCATGCGGGATCGGCAAAAATCCTGGCCGTCTATGGAAAAGATTTCTATAAAGGCCGACCGGTCTTGACAGAAAATAAATTCGGTAATGGGAAAGCCTATTATGTCGCCTCCGACCCCGAACCGAAATTCCTGGATGAGTTTATTCACCTGATATGTAAAGAAAAAGGTATCCAATCTTTGCTGGAAACACCGGAGAAAGTAGAAGTCACTCAACGAATCAAAGGGAATAAAACCTTTACCTTTGTCTTAAATCATAATCCTGGTCTAAAAGAAATCAATCTAGGTTCGGATATTCAACAAAACCTACTTACCGGAAAAAGTATTAAAGGGAAAGTGAAAGTACCGGGGAATGGTGTCTTGATTTTACAAAAGTAATTTATAGAAACAAACTAAGTCTCAAACTATTATTTTCTATTATGAAAACTCATTTTATACCCAGAAATAATAAAGTCATTTATATTCTTACAATAGTTTTGGTTTTAGTAGGGATAATTACCCTATTAACAAGTACAATTGCACAGGAGAGCTCCAATAAAGAATCCAAAACAGAACGTGATGCAAGGATGAAATGGTGGCGGGAAGCCCGTTTCGGGATGTTTATCCATTGGGGATTATATGCCGTTCCGGCGGGTACTTGGAATGGGAAACAAATTGACGGAATCGGAGAATGGATTATGCATAATGCCCGAATCCCGGTAAGTGATTATGCCCGATTGACCGCTCAATTCAATCCTGAAAAATTCAATGCGGATGCATGGGTAACCCTGGCTAAAAATGCCGGGATGAAATATATCGTTATTACCGCCAAACATCATGACGGGTTTGCCATGTTTCATACCCATGCCAGCCCGTATAATATTTATGACGCAACCCCGTTTCATCGGGACCCATTGAAAGAATTGGCAGCGGCATGTAAAAAACAGGGCATTAAACTCGGATTTTATTATTCCGAAGCACAGGATTGGCATCATCCGGGTGGTGCTACCTACGATGGACATTGGGATAAAGCACAGGATGGAAATATGGATGATTACCTAAAAAATATTGCCTATCCCCAAGTCAAAGAACTATTAACTAATTATGGCAAGGTAGCGGTATTATGGTGGGATACTCCGGCTGATATGAACAAGGAACGGGCTAATTATTTGTCATCCTTGCTGAAACTGCAACCTGATATTATTACTAACGACAGATTGGGTGGAGATGTACCGGGGGATACCCAAACACCGGAACAATACATTCCCCCGACTGGATTTCCCAATCGGGATTGGGAAACCTGTATGACGATGAACGATACTTGGGGATATAAGTCTTATGATAATAATTTTAAATCTGCCAAGACCTTAATCAGGAATTTGATTGATATTGCCAGTAAAGGCGGAAATTATTTACTCAATGTCGGTCCCACGGCGGAAGGATTAATGCCCCAACCCAGTATTGAACGGCTCCAGGAAATCGGGAATTGGATGAAAACAAATAGCGAAGCAATTTATGGTACCACTGCCAGTCCTTTTAAAAAATTATCCTTTGGCCGTTGCACCCGGAAAGGGCAAACTCTCTATCTCCATGTTTTTACCTGGCCGGAGGATGGGAAAATAGTAGTACCCATGACCAATAAGATAACCCAAGTTTACTTATTGGCTGATCCAAACGAGAAATTACCTTTTATTTCCACCAAAGATGGGCAGGAAATAGTCCTCCCGACTTTAGCGCCGGATACCGTTGCCAGTGTGGTTGTATTAAAAATAATCGGTGAACCCAACCCGATTATGATAAATAAAATACTATCTCAGAATCCCGATGGGTCGATTCAATTATTGGCAGAAGATGCCGACTTAAAAGGGAATACCATTACTGTCGAAGGAGAAAAGGAATTTAATATCGGGTATTGGTCCGATGTGAATGATATTGCCCAATGGCAAATACACGTTAATAAACCCGGTAAATTCAATGTGACTATTATCTATGCCTGTGATTCGAGTACTCCCGGGACTGAATATACACTGAAAGCAGGTAACCAATCGATTACCGGAATAGTTAAAGCCACTCCCGGATGGCAGAAATATATAACCGAATCATTAGGCTCTTTGCAGATTGATAAACCCGGTGAAGTTCTCTTTACCGTCCAACCGAATCGAAAACCCTTGATGGCTTTGATGAATCTCCGGAAAATCACACTCACCCCCTCTAGGGATTAGTTCTTAACTTATTTTTTATCCCCTAAAATAACCGGCAGGTTTTAGGGTTACTTTAATGATTTTTATTTTCTATTTCCTTTTTAACTTCATTTTTCATGTCATCATCAATTAACTCATATTGTGTATCAATCCAAGATACATAATCATCTACCTTTATATTTAGTTTCTTATACTTTTCTTTATTATTCATTAATTCTGATTTTTGTTTTTTCAATATTTGCTCTGCATTATCAACCTGTTGTAAATATTGGGACTTCTTACCAGACCGGAAATAAACACCAGCTAACATCTGTTCAATTCCAAATTGATATTGCCAACCTACTGGGAAACCATCAACGATAGGATTTGGTTTATCATTAATTTCATTTTTCATATCTTTGGACAAATCTTCCATCTGCGTAACATTTTTTTCTTCTAATAAAATGCCTATTAGAATCCACTTTGTATATATACGATACCAACGATTTGTCTCTGAGTTATCCTTATGGAGAATCAATATTTTGTTACATTCAGCTTTTGCCTGATCATATTCTTTTTTGTAAACGTGATTAATGACTTTATTAAAGTCTTTCTCATTTAATTCTTCTCCCGTTGTTGATTTAACTGCCGTTGCTAGAGAATTACTAAAATATACCGATAAAATTATTATTAAGTAAATGATCACTCTTCTTCTTAATTGTGATAGAAAAATTTTCATGAGATCTCCTTTTTTGTATTCACTGAGTGCTAAAAAATAATTACATTTTTATCTCATCTTAATATCCTTTCTAGTGCTCTTAAATATAGCATAAATGCCCCATAAACTGTCATTCTGAGTAACGAAGAATCCCTGCCTAAGGCGCTTTATCACAGGTAGAACTCAGAGATTCTTCGCAGACTCAGGCTCGATGGTCGAGGGTGACAAATTCTGATAGTCTTAAGTCTTAAGTTTCAGGTTTCAAATTAAAAACGAGAATCTGAAAGTATGTCAAAATTGCATAGCTAAATTTGCGATTTAAGGGGGTTAAAATATCACAAAATTGGGTATGAGTTATCTCCGTACCATCTCCATACCATCTCCGTACCATCTCCCATTGAAGAAAAGTGAGGAATCGGTTCGGGACAGGATTTGAGACTCTTTCAGGTGGGTTTGTTGTTTATAGGTTAATTTTGAGTGGTTTCTGAAGGTTTTAAAAGAGGAGGCCATAAATTTGGTTTTTATAAGATGGATACTGTAGAGGAGTACCTAGGAGGGTCAGACCCACCTAGGTACTGTTCCGTACCCGAACCGATTCTTTCGGGTTAGGTGTATCTACTAAACTGGTTTACTTAGGGGGTACGTTTTTATTATTCGATATTTACCCCTTCCAGTACCACGGCTGGTTTTTCACCCCGGGCATCGGCTTTTTGCAGTTCAATCGTAATGGTTTTCTGCTCATGAGGCATTAGGGAAACATAATTATCACTATACATCACCGGTAAAATCCGCTCTTTGCTCTTTTCACCAATAGCTTTCAGTTTCACCATCAAAGCCGGATGATTGGTATGATTCCCCAGTTGGACTGTGAGATACCACCGATTCTGGTCTTGTTTGAGAACAGTATTCATATCCAGTTTTACCTTGGGGAGTTTCCGGATGGCTTTAAAATTATTTTCTTCGATACCTCGCCAATAGAAATTTTCCGACACAATCTCTTTTCCCCTTTTCAAAGAAAGCCGGAGAAAATATACACTGCTCAACCCATACGTTGTTTCCACTTCAAAACAAAGAACCGACTGAAAGTCGGCGATACAACTTACCGTGCTGTCTTCCGGACAGGTTACGGCAACCGTTTTTTGAGATTTTAGCGTTCCATCCAAATTAAAGATTTCCATGGTCGCGGTGAGTCCATCACCCTTTGGTTCACTATAATTGACCACTTCAACTTCATTCGTTAAGGCATTCCATTGAATATGCAAGGGCTCATTAGCCTTCTTACTGCCAAAATAAGCCGCCGTCGGCTCGAAATAATAATCATAGGTCTGCCAGACCAACGAGGGCCATGCCGGATGACTCATCCATAATAATAACCCCATCCGGTTCTTACTTTGCGCTTCAAACATCGCTCGATATCCCTGGTAATTAATCCATTGGGCATATTCCAACCATTCTTTTAAATTATCCACCGGACCGAAACTGTCTTCTAACATCTGGTTATAGGTTGACCCGCCCATCGCGCCAAACTGGCAAAAGTCATGTACTCCCCATAACCGGCTCTGCGGCCATAAATAACTCTCCGGCATCGTTTGTCTTAAACTTTCATAGGAAATAACGTTCGGCATCCCTAATTCACTGTGCAGTTTCTCGGTTGCTCTTTGCTCAAAATAAAATTTCACGGGCATGGCTCGATACGGCCCGCCGCCGCTCACGACACCGAACGCTGAATTCGAAATATAATGGATATCCGGATGGAGAACCGGTAATAATTTTCTTATCCCGGTATCGATTGCCTCCGGGGGATTGCCTTCATTCCGACCACAATATAACCCTATCGAAGGATGATTACGAACCCGTTTTACAAAATCTTCCACATTCTTTAAGAACATATCATTGTCATTGGGATTCGGCCCATCCAACGGGTTTGCCAGCCAGAAATCCTGCCATACCATAATCCCGTACCGGTCACAGGCATCATAAAACTCGTCATCACCCGTCTGTCCCACCCAATTCCGAATCATAGTGAAATTCATATCCTTGTGGTATCGGACGGCGATATCATATTCCCGATTGCGGTATCGGAGTAGCTCTTCAGGAAAACCCCAGTTTCCTCCTCTGCCAATAAACCTTTTTCCATTTACCCAGATTTTCAATACCCCACTCTCTTCCGAATAAGTCATCTCCCTAAGACCTGTTTGGAAGGTTTTAATATCTGAGACTTGATTATCCCCGGTCACAAATTGGAGTTCCACCGTATACAGGTTTTGCTCACCATACCCGTTTGGCCACCATAATTTCGGATGGCTCAATCGTAACGATGGGTTGGTTGACGGATTTAGTTTGACATTAATTGTATTTGACGCAGCTATGGTCACCGGTTGTTCAAAACTCACTTCACCAATCTTTCCCCGCAACGTTCCGGATATACTTTTCGAACCATGATTACACAGGGTCACTTCCACTTTTATATCCGCCGACGTGGTATCCGGCAATGGTAAATGAGCCGATACAAACGGGTTTTCTATGGTGACCGGTCCGCTTTCAGATAGATATACCTTATTCCATATCCCGGTGTTCCGCCCCCGGATGGTGGGTATCCAATCCCAGCCTACGGAGGCATGAAAAGTCGGATTATCCGCGCCTAATTCTCCACCATTAGCATCCGGCGTATATTTCGTTTGTTCGGTTACAAATCCCGGGTGATCATTCTTAAATAGATGCACTGCCAAGGCATTTTTATCTCCCGGCACCAATATCCCCGTCACATCAAACTTCCCGCGAGTAAAGGCTCCCTCCATCCGGCCAAGCTTTTGCCCATTTAAATAGATATCGGCTTTCCAGTTGATTCCATCAAAATTCAGAAATACCTTTTTCCCCGCATAACTAATTGGAGCGACAAACTCATTCCGATACCAAAAATTAGAATAAAAAAATGAATCCGAAATCATTAATTGGTTGTCTCCATAATTTGGCTCGGGTATCGCACCGGCATTCAAATAACTCACCAACACGGTCCCGGGTACTGTGGCTATTATCCAATCCCGGTCATTAAACCCGGGTTTGGATATTGATTCTCCATAGGCTTTGGCCAGTAATTCCCTTTGAACTTTCCATGCGCCACCGGCTAAATCTAATCTTCCATCCTCTGTTCCCTCTGGTTGAACATGGGAAACAGCCACAAATCCCCCTCTCCCATACACTTCCATTTCACTTAATATATATCCTTCGGGATACATCGGCTTTCTCATGAGAATTCGTACATATCTCCCTTTTACAGCTTTATCCAGTTTAATTTCATCGGTTGGTTCAGGACTCTGAGGTAATGTGCTTATATCCGTCCAATGCAAAGCATCGTTTGATATCTGGACTGAACCCGACTGGGCTTTCCTTATCCAATACAAAACTATCCGGTCAAAGGAACATTCGTTTCCCAAATCCACATACACCCATTCATTGCTTTTTCCTTCACTCATCCAAGCACTGGTAAATTGATATGGACCTCCAATCATCGCCGCCTTGCCTCGCGAATACATTTCCAAATCCGCGATATTCCATCGGAGAGCGTTCGGAGAATCAAATCCCAGCCGATAATAATGGTATCGGACGGTGGTACTTAAATTAAAAGGATAATTTAATATCCTTAGATTGGGTGGAGAAAATCTTCGTCGAAATCCAGTGGTTGTCTCACCGGGTAAACTGTCCCCGCTCAAGGTGCTCAAAGTCACCCATTGAGTTCCATTCTCTGAACCGCTCATGGTGATATCCCAGTGTTTTGCATCAGAACTATCGACTATCATACTGCCCAACAAATTAATACTATCGATACTTGGGATAATACTGTTTCCTTTCAGTTCTATCTGAATCCAACCTTTTGTCCCTTCGAACCCTTTACCGGTCATAGGATGCCGGTCTAATATATATTGCCGCTCGTCTTTGCTCACTAATCCATCACTGCAGGTGACCACCAGCCAGCCAGGTAGCTGGGTTTCTTTGATTCCATCGGTAATCAACTGCGCTGTCAGGTTATAATCATAACTGCTGGAATGATATGCCGGACGATGTAATGCCAGATTCCTATAATGGGTTGTATCCGGTTGCATCACAGGCGAATAATCTTCCTTTTTATCCCCCGGATAAATTCCTATTCCCCGACTGTAGTCCTGCGCTTGTACGAATGGAGGAATCGTATTCATTAGCACCAGCATCATCAATACGAATATTGTGAATAGGGTTGAAAAGGATAGGTTCTTTTGAATTTGTTTCTGCAGAGTTAACTTATTCATATGACTCCCCTTTGACGTATATGAAATTTTAATTTCTTGTCTCTCCGATACAATACCCTTGCACCAACATTCTACCCTGAATTGACCCATTTTAAAATATCTTTCCATTTCTATTAGACCTATTCTTATCAATTTTAATTCATAGAGATGTTTAGGAACCAGTTTTGATAAACATTTAGTAGTCATCGTGAAACCTTCATCCTAGTGCTATACTAAATATATGCTGAGAAGAATATTATTATTGTTACTCATAGGGACCTTTGTCAGAGAGAGTGCTTATGCAACTTACACTCTCTCTGACTGGCAGATTATCAGTTATATGAACGAGTACCGTTCGGACTTTGAAGCAATTATTGTACAGGGATATATATATGCTATAGGAGGTGGTGATTACGCCTCCAACGATAGTGTCGAACGTGCGCAGTTGTTGACAAATGGAAACCTTGGTCCTTGGCAATATGTGAATCAGATCGCTACAACACAATTAATTCTTTTTTCTGCCGTTACCGCTAATAATTCTATTTATCTGATTGGTGGTGATTCATATACCTTTAACCCAACTCCTGTCTTGTTAAATACAGTTGAACGAGCGACAGTCAATGCGGATAATACTTTAAGTTCTTGGAGTGTGTTATCAAGTCATTTGAATAGCCCACGTTTTGGTCATGTAGCAGTAGTAGCCAACAATCGAATATATGCCATCGGTGGAGATAATGAGAATTCAGTGGTACTTAATACAGTGGAATATGCCGACATTAATACTGATGGTACCTTGGGTGCTTTTACACTTTCAACGGCACATCTGACTATGGCAACACAAATATTATCCGGTGTTTATTTTCAAAATCATATCTATGTTGCCGGAGGGGTTAATTCCACAGCATCCGTTATAGGTCCTACAGAAGTAGCACAGGTATATCCCGATGGTGAATTAGGTGCTTGGCAGGATATCAATACCACGATAACCTCACATATAGAAACTGATGCTGTAACTGATGGACAATATCTTTATATTGTTGGTGGTGGTTATTCTAGCTATGCAGGAGCATCCGGTCCTGTAGAAAGTGCTCAATTGTATTCTATTGGGAGTGTTGGGAGTTGGCAATACGAACCTTCTTTAAATATAGGAAGGAATGGTATGTCCGCCGTGATTAATTATCCTTACATTTATGCCGTAGATGGATATAATGATGCCTATGGGGATATGAATAGTATTGAACAAGCCATGATTCTTCCATTATCCGTGGAAAAGAAATACTGGGAAATCTTTCAGTAAAACCACTGTAAATTTGTAGGGAAATATCCTTTCTTATTAATCAGCAGTAAAAGTATAAGAAGATCCCTTTTTAGAATTAAATTGGTAAACCCAGTGGTTGAATTTTCCCGGGTATTGAATAAGTTTCAAGTGAATTGATTTACTAGCGTGAATAGGGTTGGGAACCCGGATACGACAGATCCCACTTTTCCGGGATGTTATTACCAATTTGGTTAATTTTTTATTCAACCAATTCATTTGAATTTCAAAAGCGCCTCTCGCTTTCAATCCATTGACCGAGCCGGAATGCCAAACATCAGGGAGTGCGGGTAACAGGTGGATTTCATTAAGATGGCTTTGGAGGAGCATTTCAGCCATACCCGCAACAACTCCAAAACTCCCATCAATCTGGAATGGAGGACAGGCACATAAAAGGTTTGGATAGGTTCCACCGGGCTCAGAATACCCCATCTCGGAAGTATATTCAAAGGCATTTTTCAATAGGATATGAGCATGGTTCCCGTCTAATAACCGAGCCCAGAAACTGACTTTCCAAGCCCTAGACCAACCGGTTCCGCCATCTCCTCTCATTTCGAGAGATTTTACACAGGCCTGGAATAAATCAGGAGTATCATAGGGTGAGATTTGGCTACCAGGATACAAGCAGACCAAATGAGAACAATGCCGGTGATGCGGGTCTTCATCATCAAAATCTTGGAACCATTCCTGCAGATTTCCTTTTTTCCCAATTTGAAAAGGATAGAGTTGATTTTTCTTTTTTATCAATTCATCCCTGAACTTTTTATCAATATTTAAGATTTCTGACGCTTTAATCAGATTGGAGAATAGTTCCCTGATAAGAGACATATCACAAGTAGAGGCAATGGATACAGAGTGGTTTTTCCCGTCCTGTGTTTTGTAAAAATTCTCTGGAGAGGTAGAAGGGGCAGTAACCCAGTATCCGTCTTTATCTTTAATAAGGAAATCAAGACAAAACCGGGCTGCTCCTTTCATGAGGGGATAGGCAGTTTCGGCAAGATATTTTTTGTTAAGGTTAAAACTATATTTATCCCATATATGAAGAGAGAGCCAAGGGCCTCCCATAGGCCAGTTAGCCCAAGAGGGGCTACCTCCGCCGAGATTTCCGACCGGATTGGTAAGAGCCCAGATATCGGAATTATGATGAGCAACCCAACCTTTGCAATGATAAAAATTTGTGGCAATATGCGCCCCTGTTTTGGACATATTGATAATTTGATGAATCAGCGGTTCATGCATTTCCGGTAAACGAGTGACTTCCGCCAGCCAATAATTCATTTCGACATTGATGTTGGTGGTATAGTTACAACTCCAGGGAGGGAGGAGATGATAATTCCAAATGCCCTGTAAATTAGCTGCCGGTCCCCCGGTCCGGGAACTGGATATTAACAGATATCGGCCATACTGGAATAATAAAGTTTCCAAACCATTATCTTCTGTCCCTTTGGAATACCGGAGCAACCTCTGATCAGTGGGAATACTATCTGATTTGATTTTTGGGGTAAGGTTTAAATGAACCCGGTTGAAATAAGTTTGATAATCCCGGATATGCGCTGCTTTTAGTTGTGAATAGCTTTTTCGAGATGCTTTCTTTAAGCAGGTTTGGGCAATAAGGTTTTCATCCTTGCCTTGCTTAATGGGTGATTTGTTAAAACCATTAAAACTGGTGGCGGCAGTTATCAGTATTGTGGTTTCAGAAGCATTTTGTATTGTCAACCCGGTCGAAGCACACACTAAAGTCCCATCTTGTTGGGATGCTTTTAGTCGGACTTGGAATCGCATCCCCCGGCGATTGGATTTGTCTTCATAAATAATAGGATTCGGAGTACCTAAATACGACGGGTCGGCATGGGCTGGGGCTTTCCCATTCATCACCAGGATCTGTTTCTCTAAACATACTGCATATCTCAGTTGACTGTTGAGGGAAATACTGATATTGAGTTGATTTTTCTTGCTGGACTTTAAATGAATGACTATCACATTATCCGGTCCGGAGACAAACCTCTCCCGAAGATATTTGACTCCTCCAATCTGGAATCGAGTAGTGGTGATGGCATTGGTTATATCCAATTCTCGATAATATTGTATTACTTTCCCTTTAATGATTTGCCGGATGGATAAATCACCCAAAGGAGCATAAGACTGGCTGAAGACTCCTTGAATATGTTGGCACAATTGAGTAGCTTTCTTATACTCACCGGAAAATAAAGCTTTCCGTGTAGGTGAAAGATATGAATAGGCTTTCGGGTTGGGATTATTATTAACGGGTCCCCCAGTCCATAAAGTAGATTCATTTAATTGGAGGAGTTCCTCTTCGACTCCGCCAAAGACCATGGCTCCCAACCGGCCATTACCAATAGGAAGTGCATAAGTCCAGTCTGCTGCAGGTTTCTTATACCATAGTTTCAGGTTGGGATTAGATTTTATCTTTGTTTTATTGGATGTCATTATTATTGTTTCATTATAACTCAATTAATATCGCTTGATCGTCGTTAAGGATTTTTGAATTAAGTTCCTTCCGTTTTTCTAAGCAACAGCCAACTCCATAACGTGATAACGATTCCCATAAGATAAACCCCGCCAGGAATATAGATGATGAAGAGAACTGTTCCAAGATTCAGGCTGACGTTCCCGTGAATGAATTGGGAAAAGGCATATCCAAATAAGGGATTCCATTCTGTTTCGGGAATTTGCGGGTCTACCACAGTGCCTATCCACATAAAAATCATGGATAAAATAATTAATACGCAGACATATTTTTGATATTCTTTAGGAACAAAAGCGATGGATAAAAGTAAAAATGGCAGCATCGGGATTAAATGTCTGGGTCCCAATGTCCATCCTCCCCACCACATATAAAAAGAGGAATTGAATAGTAAAAATAAAATGACTGCCGATATACAAATCCAAAACTCTTTGCGCCATTCTACATTTTTATACATAAAGCAAAATCCCGGAAAGGCAAATAATAAAAAGGGATTTATAAGAAATAAACCCCGATACAGACTAAAGGTAATTCCCCACAAGGCGGAAAGATTGGGAAACGTAAGTCCGGTGACTCCATGCCCCGTGCCTTGTTGAAAAACCGTGCCAGCATATCCAATTTTGAAAATGTTTCCGGAACAAATGTAGTTATAGTACAGTAAAATTGCCAAGGGAATAATCATACCGAGGGTAAAGATACTCATAGATTTAAAGTTTTTCTTTTTCACCCAAAGGTATCCCATGAATACCGGCACAAGCAGGACGCAAGGATATTCAGTGATAACCGCATATCCCATTAGGAATCCCGCCAACCATAAAAGTGCGAGATTGCCACGGTCGCTGCGTTCCCTCGCAATGATAAAACGTATAATATAAAATGCTGTGAACAGGCAAACTGCGGCAAATTGGTGACCGTAGAATACCGTAGAATAGGGGAATGCCAGGGTACCGAGACTGTAACCCAAAGTCAACCAGAGTGCAAACCGTTGGGGAATCGGCAGTCGAGTTAAAAAATCAAAAAACAGAACTCCTAACAAAGCAGAAGGTAACGCCAGCGTCAAAACAAGTATACCCAGCAACTTAATTCGCCAGAGTAAATTAATTACCCAATCCTGAGTACTATGATCCAATCCGGTTAAAGAAATAATATGGTTGAGAACCCAATATACCGGAACTCCCAAAAATGCCAGTCCCGGTGCTTTGTCGGAATAATAATGTCCTTGAAAAACCGCTTTATCTTCCGTATTCATTTGATAAGAATCAATTCGAACTGTTCCCTCTTCCACCATAACCATAATGAGGTCATACCGGCTCAAATCATTCCATTTGGGGCGATGCCACATATAGCTGTAACTAAACAATAGGAGAAAAAATAAGGATATTTTTATTTTTCTGTTCCCCATCATAAAAATGTAATATAACTCATGAAATTGTGTTTTCAATTTCCCCGGTTTTCTTCAATAGCCATCCACTTCCCAATAGGATAACCAACCCCAATAAATAAACCCCTCCGGGAATCAGGATAATCGCCAAAATCATGCCCAAGTTCGGACTCACATTCCCGTGTATTAATTGTTGGAAGGCAAAACCGAAAAACGGGTTTTGGATAGAATCGGGTACCTGCGGGTCAACGACTGTTCCCACCCACATAAAAATTATGGAAATAATAATTAAAGCGCAAACATATTTCCAATATTTTTGGGGAATAAAAGCGATAGGCAGAACCATGAACGGAAGAATCGGAACTAAATGCCGGGGACCTAAAGCGAAACCGCCCCACCACATATAATAAGAGGAATTGAATAGAAAAAAAAGAATGACAGCCAACAGGCTCACCCAGAATTCTTTGCGCCAATTTGGATTACGGTACATAAAGAAATATCCGAGAATCGCGAAAAGTAAAAAGGGGTTGAGGAGGAAAAGACCGCGATAGAGACTCAAGGTAATCCCCCAAAGCGCGGAAAGTTTTGGATAAGTGACTCCGGCGATTCCCGCGCTCATCCCCTGACGAAATTCGGTCGAGGTTTCATAGGAATAACCCAATTTAAAAAAACTCCCAGTGCAGAGATGATTGTAATACAAAAGGATCAATGCAGGAATTACCATTCCAGAAACAAAGATCCCAACTGATTTTAGGTTTTTTTCTTTTGCCCAGAGATAAACTATCATAATTGGAATGAGCAGAATGACCGGGTATTCACTGATGACGGCATATCCCGCAAGAAACCCCGCAATCCATAAAAAAAGGAATGGGCGAATCGGCGAATCGGCGAATCGGCGAATACTATATATGATATAAAACACTACAAACATAAATACCGCGACAAACTGATGTCCATAAAAAACGGTGGAATAAGGAAACGCCAAGGTGCCCAAACCGTAACCCAAGGTTAACCAAATGGCATATCGTTGAGTAATCGGTAATTGGGACAGGAATGAAAATAAGCATACGCTTAAAAAAGCGGAAGGGATATCAATGACGACAACCCGGATAAATAACAATGTAATTCTCCAAATAACAGTTCTAATATCTGCATCATTTACATTGTCAAAGCCCAAGATATGGAAAATCTGTTTGATAAACCAATATACCGGCACACCGAAAAAGGAAATTCCGGGAGATTTATCGGAATAATAATGACCATTAAAAATAGCTTTATCCCCTGTAAGGGTTTGATATAAATCAATCTGAACAGTATGTTGTTCGACAATGGCAATGCTTAGATCATACCGGCTGGTTTCGTTCCCGTTGAGTTTATGCAGCATATAGGTGTAACTGAAGAAAAGGAGAAAAAATAAGACTATTTTTATTTTGCGGGTTTTGGGCATCAGAGAAATTATATAACAATTATAAACATTAAGTTGATTGTAATGATTCTTTTGGAGTTTTTCGTATCAAGAACCAAATCCAGAATATCATAATAATTCCCATCAGATAGATTCCATCGTCTCCACAAGCCGGAGCATAGACCGGAACGTAAGTGATCATGATCAATTTGCCAAGATTCTGACTGAATATTCCTTGAATGAATTGGTGAACGGCATATCCAAATAAAGGATTATGTTGAGATTCCGGGATTTGGGGGTTAACTACCACTCCCACCCACATAAAGACTATGGAGAGAGCAATGAATACGCACACATATTTCCAATATTTCCGGGGAAGAAAAGCGATGGGCAATACCAAAAAAGGAAGGATTGGGATTACGTGTCTTGGACCAAGCGCCCATCCACCCCACCACATGTAATAAGATGAGTTAAATAGAAAAAAGAGGATCACGGATAATAGACTGACCCAGAATTCTTTGCGCCAAACAGGTTGACGGTACATATAAAAATATCCGGGAATGGCGAAAAGAAGAAAGGGATTAATTGGAAAGAGACCGCGAAACAGACTGAAAGTAATTCCCCACAGGGCAGGGAGTGTGGGATAGGTAACTCCGGCGATTCCGCGACCCATTTCATAATTGAAGCGATTCATATCTTCATGAAAATAGCCCACATTAAAGAGTTTGCCGGAACAAAGATAGTTATAATACAGAAGGATCAACGCGGGAATCGCCATTCCCAAAATAAAAACCCCCAAAGATTTAAAATTCTTTTCTTTCAGCCAAAGATAACCCGTTACAATTGGGAGAAGCAAGATGACGGGGTATTCCGTGATGACCGCGTAACCCGAAACAAATCCCGCAATCCATAAAAAAAGGAATGGGTGAATAGGCGAATCGGTGAATCGGCGATTTATAATATAAAATGCCGAAAAGATGCAGACACCGGCAAACTGGTGGCCATAAAAGAGCGTGGAATAAGGAAAAACTATAGTGCCCAGACTGTAACCCAGGGTCAACCAAAGAGAAAAGCGTTCTGAAATCTGAATCCGTGTCAGAAATTCAAACAGCAATACTCCCAATAAGGATGAAGGAAAAGCAATGATTATAACAAGTACAACCCATAACTTAAACCGTAAGAATATATAGATATATCGATCTTCTTTACTTCGGTCCCATCCCATGAAATGAACCAGTTGATTCGCAATCCAATACACCGGCACACCGGCGAATGCCACTCCCGGCGCTTTATCGGAATAATAATGTCCACGAAAAATAGACCGATCACCGGTATTAGTGGAGAACTCGTCAATAGAGACCGTCCCTTTTTCGACGATGGCTCTGATTAAATCATACCGGCTGGAATCATTCCAATTGGGTTGATGCCACATAAAGCTATAACTGAATAAAAGAAGGAAAAATAAAGATGTTTTAGTTTTTTGGGTCTTTGTCATAAAGAGATTATATAATAGTTATTGGGGAATAGTTTTGTCTGCCTTTCTCAATAGAAGCCAACTTGTAACGCCAATCACCATACCTAATAATAAGGCTCCTTGGTAAAAAGTTGAAAATAATAGAATCCCAAAATTGGGACTGACTTTACCCAGTATTAATTGTTGAAACGAATAATCGAACAGGGGGTTATGGGCAGATTCGGGAACTTGCGGATCTATCACGCTTCCCAACCACATAAAGAGCATAGAGAAGCAGATGAATATAGAAATATAATTCCAATATTTTGGGGGAACGAAAGCGATAGGTAGGATGAGAAATGGAAGAATGGGAATTAAATGTCGCGGACCGTTGGCCCACCCGCCCCACCACATGTAATAAGAAGAATTAAAGAGAAGAAAAAAGAGAACAGCAGATAAACTCACCCAAAACTCTTTTCTCCAACGTGGATTGTGGTACATATAAAAATATCCGGGTAAGGCAAATAGTAAAAAAGGATTAATGAGAAAAAGTCCGCGATATAGGCTAAAAGTAATTCCCCAAAGGGCAGAAAGTTTGGGATAGGTGACTCCGGCAATCCCTTGACTCATTTCCTGGCGAAATTGCAAACCCGCTACATGGAAATAACCCAGTTTAAAGATATTTCCGGAACAGAGATAGTTGTAATATAGCAAAATAATAATGGGAACAGCCATTCCGCAAAAGAAATAAAATAGGGTTTTTAGATTTTTTTCTTTGAATACCAAATAAAAAATTAATACAAGTGCCAGGAGTGCAGTAGGGTATTCACTTAATATGCCGTAACCAGCCAAAAATCCAGCAAAACATACCCATGGGAATTTATTAGGAGAATCGGGTTTCTGTCGGAATAAAAGGACAAAGGTTGTGAACATACAAACGGCGGCAAATTGATGCCCATAAAAGAGCGTCGAATAGGGAAACGCCATCGTACCCAATGAAAATCCCAGAGTTAACCAGAGAGAACGGAATGGGGAGAGGGGGATGGAGGATAGAAACAAGAATAATAATACGCCGAGAAAGGCAGAGGGAAGAACTATTACCAAAATCCTTACCAACTGCATTTTAAATTCCCACCAGAGTAATCTGGTCACCCGGTTTTCCGAATCCGTGTTCCAATTTTCGATTTGGTCTAAGGTCCAATAAATCGGTACTCCGAGAAAGGCAGGACCGGGCGCTTTATCGGAATAATAATGTCCATTAAAAATCGCTTTATCCCCCGTATGGGCTTGATAAGTATCAATATGCACGGTTCCCTGTTCCGCGATGGCCATGATTAAATCATACCGACCCAAGTCATTCCAATTAGGTTTATGCCAGACGCAACTGTAGCAAAAAAAGAAAAAACAAAACAAAAAGAGCCCGATTTTGCGGTTTGGCGTCATCTAGAGATTATATGACAGATATTCGGGGAAATTGAAGAACGGAACTAGGAGGTAAAAAAGGAAAGGCGCACTTGAGGAATGAGGTCATGTAAAATCAGAATAATAATCATATAAAATCCGATTAACGCAACCACTTTACCGGGAGTCAATTCTTTTCCATAGGTGGGTACGGTGTAATGAAACAGGGTATTAATAAGAGAAGTCACATTATCCATGATGACCTGGGTCATACGCCCGCTGCCCAAGAGGACAAAAGGAAGAGAGAGGATGAGTGCCGGATATAGTCCATTGTTATATCCCGCTTGTCCGGTGAATCCACCTAAGCTAGTGGCGAGTACCGCAAAAAACAGATACCAGGGATAACGGGATTGGTAAAAGAAAATTCCCAGAATTCCAAAAATAATAAACCAATCATGAAAAACAAAAGAGACTATTCCCTTGAAAAAGGCAAATGCCGGGAGTGGATGATCCGACTCGGTCACGCCAAAGGTAACGGCGGTACCCAGATCGGAGAATACTGATTTGAACCGGAAGAATAGCATAATAACGAACAGGAGCAGGAGGGGCAGTAGCGAAATTAAAAGAATCGGTTTGGTATATTTTTTGTCAATAATTTCTGCAACGACATAAAGTAAAAATACAAAAAAGATGGAACTATAGACAGTGAACGTGGAGACGGCAATCAATACCGCGCTGAAATAGAGATAGCGGATACTTTTATGGTTGCGAGCACGCATTAAAAAGAGGAAGGCAAAAGTCAACCAGAGCATTGCCAGATTTTGCGGGATGACAAATCGGTTATAGTGAACGGCACTGGGATAAATGGCAAACAGCAAGGCACTGAATAATCCCGTGCGGCGGCTCGCGATTTCTGCACCAATCAAATAGAGGGCGAAGGTTGTCAAAATGCCAGCAACTCCGCCAATCAAGCGAAGAGAAATAGTGGCTTTGGAGAGAGTTTTAAAGACCAGCGCGCCCAAACTATGAAACAGGGGCGGATAAAATAGTTTGGGAGAAAAGAAAGTCAAGGGTTTTCCGTCCACGATGAATATTCCCGAAGCGAAACTACGGGCGTAATCTGCGTGTAATTTTTCAAAATATGTAACCGGCGGGTTGTCGGTTAAGCACCAAAACCGTGCCAACGCGCTAAGTACCAGTATGACAACCAAACAAAAGATTGCCAGTTTGTGGGAGATATCCCGATTCTCTTCATTGGTCATTATGCTATACATAACTCACCTTGTTCTAAGAAAAAAATTTGAATAACTATTGTACTACAAATGGAGATTCTTGGAGAGGTTTTTTACGATTGAAGATACACTCGGAGTTCAAAGGAAGCGGAGGGTACCCGGAATTGCTATTAGCAACTCCGGGTAGTCTCCAGTACTCTTTCAGGAATCTTTTAGGATAGTGGGTTTAATGAAGGTGCAAAAGGAAAGCCTCGGGAAACCCATCACCCATTCCTGGTGTATGTGAATTAATCCTCGTCCTTATCCACCAGTTTGGGTGCGGGTTGGATAAAGGCGGCGTGGACGGGCGGGGGCATTTCACTGTTGGTACCCTTGACTGATTTCCAAATGATCTCATTGAACAAAATATCGGGATTAGCATCTTCCTTTTTGAAATTTAAGAGAGAAGATTGTTTCTGCATGGGTGCTTTGTCTTCGTTGATTTCTGTCAATGATACCCGTTCTGCTACTTTTTCGTAGGGCTTGTCATTGGGAACATTGGTAAAACTGGCATAGAGCGGGAGCGCTCCGGCGTCGAATTGGCTCATGGGTTTTAATCCTAGAATTAATTCCATCGTGCGAAGAAAACTGGTGGTCGAGTACAGGCGATGATCCACAAAATTACGTTTTACAAAAGGCCCGGCGATTAATCCTTCCGTGCGATGAGCGTCCACATGGTCGGAACCATTCTGGGCATCGTCTTCAATAGCGAACACTGCCATCTGTTTCCAGAACTGGGAATGAGAAAGCAGTTCCAGAATCTCCGCCATCGCCAAATCATGTACCGCTTGATAGGCTGTCGGGGTTAATTTTCCTTTTGAAGTGCCGGATGTATGATCGTTGGGCAACCGGATAATAATCAGCCGCGGTAATTCGCCATTTTTTTCAAATTCCTTAAACTCCTTTTGAAATTGCGTGACCCGGTCAAGGTCACTGGTGTCCAGATTCCAGCCGGTATAGTACGGGTCAAAATGTCCCTTGAGTACGGGGTCATTAGTATGACCTTTCCCTTGGGGTCCGCCATCATCCACCCATTCGCCATAGCTGCGATAGGTAATCCCGGCTTCTTTAGCACGATTCCAGAGATGTCCCGCATCACCATCGTTTACCGGATCGGAACCTTCGGCTTTATACCCAAGTCTCTTTCCCGGATGATCGTGTCCTCCATATTGCGGAGGCCAACTTTTTTCCACAAAATCCGTGACATAGGCGCCAGTAGACCATTCATGGCCGGTAGCACTGATTTCAGCGTCGGCATAGAGATTGTCAAACAACACGAATTCCCGTGCAATTTTATGGAGGTTCGGTGTGACATTTTCACCGAATAAGCAAAGGGAAGTGTCGCCGTTGCCTTCGGGCATATCGCCAAACATTTGGTCATAGGTACGGTTTTCTTTGATGATATAAACAACATCTTTAATAGGGCTGGGGTCGCCAACTTTGGCAGGAATTGGATTGTTCTTTTCTGCGTGTACCGGCAATAAATCCTGTCGTAGAGGGGAACAAAGATAGGCTTGCCGGGTGTATTCTTTTAATTGTGCCTCATTGGGTTCCGGGATAAACGATAAAGAACCTTTGAGTAAATTGCCGATATATTGTGAATTATGCTGTGCATTTTTGATTTCTATACCAGGTTTAGGCCCGTCAACATCCGGGAGACTGGAATTTCCTTTGGCGTTCGCGACCAGAATTTCCTTTTTCGGTGAAACGATTACGGCGGTGGGATACCATCCCGTGGGAATAAACCCCAGAGATTTGGCATGATGCGGTTGAGAGACATCGAATACCGCCAAATCGTCATTATCCGCGTTGGCAACATACAGCGTTTTTTCATCGGGAGTTAGTGTCAGTGCGTTGGGTGTGGAACCTTCCGGCATATTGGGATAAAGTGCGCCATTGAGTTTTTCTGTTACCTTGCGCGATTTTGTATCAATAACATTGACATCGTTGGAATTGGCACAGGCGACAAAGAGACGCTCCCCATTTTTAGTTAACACCATTTCATTAGGGTGAGCATCCGTGGGAATCTGATGAACAATATTTTTCCCCAGGTCAATTTCCGCTACGGCTTTCCCGCCCCATAAAGAAACATAGGCGGTTTTGCCGTTGGGAGGCAATACCACTTTATAGGGGTATGCGTGCGGGTCGGCAAAGGCTGCGATTACAGAGACCGAATGTTCCGGTTTGACCAAGTCTAGAGAAACAAGTTTGTTTCCATATTGTTCGGCAATATAGGCATATTGATTTTTATTATCAATAGCGATCCCGCTGGGATACAGCAGCGTAGAAGTATCTTTACTCAGATAAAATCTTGTTGGATGATCAAGGATTCCATTATTAAAATCATATTGCACAATGGCATCATCGGCTCCCGCGCTGACATAAAAATGTTTTCCATCAGGCGCAAACGCAATGCCGTACCAGGCATTATTCAGGAGTACCCGGTGGACCTGGATATCTGTTGCGAGATCAAAAATCTTGACTTCATGCCGTCTTGAAAGTCCGCAATGCAGAATAGCGGCGTAGCGGTTATCAGGCGACACGGCAATGCTCATAGGTTTATCGCCCAAGTTAGTACTGGTTCCCGCGGGACGTAATGTCCATTGGCGAGGAAGTATTGTTTCCGTGGTGGAATTAAGATACCCTTCTTGAGAAAAAACGGGTGTGATGCAACATAAAGCACCGATTACCAAGAGAATTCTAAATTTAGAAAACATGTTAACCTCCAAAAATGGAAAATAAGAGTATCTATAACGTTTCCTTAAGAATAAGGAGATTATTCTCGTATGTCAAGATTTTAGGAATAACTTTTCCTAACGCGGAATTGAATTTTTTATAGTGAAAACATACGATAAATTAAATGCAAAACGATTTTTTCGTATTGGAACTATTCTGCCACCGAATTAATCTTAAAAGAAGTAACCATGCGTATCCACCGTGCCCAACGCTTCTCATCCGGGACTACAATTTGCAAAGGTCCTTCGTTTTTAGCAAGAGGTTTACCGTCCACACGGGTTACTAGAAGAATCTTCTTATTGGTAAATAAGGGGTCAAGTTCCGGTAAGGCAAATACAACTTTATAACCATCCGACGCTTCAACAACCAAATACTTCCGCAGCATTTTTCCACGTAATTGTTCACCGAACATTACCCCGGCGGTTGAAAGAATATCATACACCGGTATCCCATCATAGGCATGAGTCTTACCATGATGGTCTTTGGCTTTAACTTTTTGATGGGGAAATTTGCTTAAATCTTGTTCTGTAAATTCAATGTTCTTTATACTGTCTCCGCTCACGGTCAGAATGAAATTTGTGGAAGATTGAGAGTTTGGCGCATCTTTTCCAAACACTATAGCTGACTGTAATAACATGAATGTACCTACTATAGTACATAAGATTTTTCTATTTTTTGACATTTTCAATACCTCCTGGTATCCATAGTAATATTAAATAAATTTCTGCTTATTGTCTATTTTCATAGTATTATTAGGGGGATACAATTCCACTTGATTCCCTAACAATAAAACCCAAGGAGACTGTCCCATTGGTCGGGTCATACCAGAGGCGATAGGGTTGGGGATAATCATCGCTATTATTGTCTGATAAGTATTGGCTAGTAATTGAATTCCCCGGACCGGGGCTAAAAAGACAATACTGAACACTTGTTTGATTCGCTTCCCTATCAGTGTATTCCACATCATCATCAGGATTTCCCGAACCCACATTCACGTAAAACTCCACCGTTTGAGCCAAAGTACCCAAAACCGGAGGTCCGGCTGGAGTATGAGTTCCGCTATTATATGCCCAACCGGCGATACGATATTTGATGGGGATTTGGTCAGGCCCTTCCCCGTTAAATACGTCAAATGGATCTATCGGTATAGTGGTTATATATGCAATGGGGGTCGTTAGGAAAATAGGCAACGCCCATGTGTTTTGCTTCCAGCCAACTGTGCCCGAAGGTGCATACGTGCCGGGGTAGGAATTATAGTCCACATAATAGGCTTCAAGAGCGGTTGCCCCGGTTTCCATACCTGCCTTGGCCTTAGAGACTTTTGCACGTATCTGCGCCTGAAGAAAGTTTGGGATAGCGATAGCCGCTAGAATAGCAATAATCGCCACGACAATTAATAATTCAATCAGAGTAAATCCTTTTTCTGAATTCTCGCATTTCATACGCATCCAACTCCTTTCTATTTTAAAAAGAAGTCCTCAGCGGAATTTTCCGCTGAGGATTCAATCGCAATATAATTATTTACTTTCCGGTGGTTTTATTATTGCCTCATCGGTTTGCTTTGGATCAAGCACGGATTCCACTGTTACGTCATGTGCCAATGGTGCTGAAGTACTGGTAATCAAAGCCGTCGCTCCACCAATTCTACCAACGGAGTCGGTAGCCAATACAATCACTGAGCCGATGGTTGATCCCGGAGTGAAGACACCATTACCTGAGATTGTCGTCAGTGTCCCAAAACCGGTTGTACTGAGTGACCATGTGTACGGTCCCATTCCCCCGCTGGCGGTGAAAGTAATCGGGTTGCCATTCGGATGTGTAGGTCCAACCGCAGGTGTTACAGTAATTGTGGTAGAAATAAAGTCTGTGATGACATCTCTCACATTGATTTCATACCCATAGGCATTATACATTGTATTACCGGTATATGGAGTTTCCAATCCAATAACATCAAATGCCTTTGATGTTATAATGGATAGAATCGGAGACCCGCTGGCTGTTAGAGCGCCCAAGGACGGCGTGGCAATATAGAGCAAACATGTAGCTCCACTGGGATCGGTAATCGGATAATTACCGTTGGCGGCGCTTGATAAATAAGTCACACCCGTCGTCGCTAGAGAAACATTGTTGAATCTAATCAAGCGCGCATCATAATACTGACCGCCAGTTTGCGCAGTTGTGTCGAAACCTGTTATCTGGCTAATCGTAACCAAGGATGTGGGAAATCCATATCCCGTGCCAATCACCTGAAATGCCGTTGAATTGGCGGGATATGGCTCAATTTCCAGTAATCCATCAAATCCAGCAATGGTCCCTTGAACTTGTAACAATGTCCCGGTGCGCTGTCCAGGCGGGGGATAAGGCATAAGTGTCGTCTCCGATCCGGAGGTGTTGTAAAAAATGTCAATTCCGTATCCGGTAACTGTATCCACACCGTAATAACTGAATCGAGCCTTGGTGTCTTGAGTGGTATCGTGAATGAGCACGAGTTGTAAAGTAATTACACTCGATGCGTTAAAGGTTGGGGCATCGGCGGGATTCACATCAATAATTGGCTGAGTTAATGGAACCACAGGTACAAGAGACCAGACCGAAGAACATAACAATTGTACTAAAACGCCAATAATTACATATAGCGTTAGTTTATTCATCATCTAACTCACCTCCTTTCTCAGTTACAATTAATAAATAAGAAAGAAATCACAAGGGGTTTTGTTCACTCTGAAAACCTCAAAGATGAGCCGAGATTGCTATCTCGGAAGAAGATTTTGTGTACTCTGAAAATCTTAAAGATGAGTCGAACTTATGTTTTCGAAGATACTTTAGACACGCGCGAAGTCTTGCTCGTAAATCTAAAGCAAAGAAATAATAACAACCTTAATCTATTTTGTCAATACAGACATTATTTCAAATTATTTCAAATTAATAATCATTCCTATTGTGAGGCAAAGAAATGTAAGGTTAGCTACACACTGTCTCCGTATTAACTCCCATTTAACTCCCATATAAGCACCACGCCAATTTGACGCACTTTTTTCGGTGTTTTTTTAGTCTTTTCAGGGTTTTTAGAAGAAGGGGGTTCTAGTCTCTTAGGTTTTGCTATCATCTTAACTTTGACCTTTGGCGTTTTATGGAGTCTCCGTATCCGTAACTAATGCTGTTACAGGTAGATAACAACTATTAAGGACCCCAACGAATTAAATTCCCATTGCTGACGATACCATTGGTTGGATCATAAATCATTTTCCCGCCGTGATCATCATGACCTTCCGGGCCATTTGACCAAGACATCCATTTGGCGTTATCGTAAGCAGACACACCATCGGTGGATAAGGTACTCACGACCAATCCTGGGTTGTAATCTTCCGTCAGATAATGAAAGTTATCTCCTCGAAATAGAGTTGTATTCCCGGGTTGTTGTGAAAAGATATCCAGTGGAATCGAGGTAATATACGCAACCGGAGTGGATATTAATATTGGTATCTCATGGTCAATCGCTGTTGGCGGACCATCCGTATAAAAAGGATAGACGTTATTGTCCACACAATAACTTTCCAGAGCGGTGGCAATCGTTTGCAAGGATGCATACGTTCGTGCCACCTTGCTGCGCATTTGTGCCGCCAGGAAATTGGGAATAGCAATCGCGGCGAGGATCGCAATAATCGCGACCACAATTAATAGCTCAATTAAGGTAAATCCGTTTTTATTGTCTTGAATCATAACCCGACTCTCGCCTTCCCAAGCATAAATTATAATATAGCTTATCTAAAAACTCAATTCTCGTTCGTTTGTAAAATCCAAAATAAATGCTATAATACTTAAATATTTCTCTTTTCCAAAGATAGTTTAAAGAGGTCGTGTCAAAATCAAAACTTATTAAAAAAGGAGTTTCTATTATGGTATTACTCACGCATCTTTGTGGTTTTAAAATCAGTGTTTTGTTTTGTATTTTTATAGCACTCGTCTCCCTGTCCTTTGGTGGGCTGACGGTGGTCACTTTTTCTACGACGCAACTAAACTTTTTGCAGAGTTCCTTTTTGGTGAATACGCAGGATAGCGCTGTACAGTCAATAGTTACCTACTTTTATCCCCAAACTCAAATCGGCACTTGGAATTATACTTCGACGGATGGAAGCATTAACACCGATGGCGATATGCATCTGGAGATTTGTACCGCCAGTAACGGTGCGGAAGGGAATATCACATGTTACGGTGATTCCCCATTTTTACCAGAACTTATGAATGCCACATCCGGGGATGTTAGCCATATTAACAGTCTGGCTATTCATACCACTATGACCAGTTGGGATGGTATAATCCGTTTTCGGAGTGAACATGATTGCAGCGGTACAGGGGAGTTACATCTTGAAATTCATCCTGTCACCAGATTGTATAAATGGAACGGCAGTACTTATGCACTGGATTCGGATTACTATAGTCATTTTAGTACGGTACCTTATGGAGCCACTCGAACCGTTTCTTTCTATACCGAACAGTTCTACGATGTCGAGACCGTAACCCGTCCCAGCGCGGATTCCGTCAAGCTTTCCTTATATGAACCGGCGGGAAATTATGTGCAATATACCCAAGGAGAGGTCACCCAGGGAATTACTCAGGATAGCGCCGGTTATTATTTTGGATATCACCCAACTAATCCTCTATGTTCCGGTGTCACTACGAAAGTACGTATATTACCGGGAACATTTGCCTATAATATGGCAGTCGCTTCGACTCTCTCTGCGGGTGATACCTGCTTGGTCAATGCACTAACCCGACAGGATTTTGTAACCGTTTATAATATAGGAACATCCTTGACTGTGGGGTCAAGTACAACCATAAGGGTAGGTTCACTGATAGAACTTATTGGTCTGGGAATTACGAATATTCAAAAAGGTTCGGGTTCTGTGAATGTGGATTTATGGCAGTTTATGACTTCAAGCAATAAAACCAAGGATACAAAAGAACCTGAAAAGCAAGTTCATGTTTTCTCTCCTTGATATAAAGTGTTTACTCGACGGTCAGCCAAATCTGTTTAAAAATAATTTCATGGCCTTTTTCATTGGGATGTATGTGATCTTCCTGTAAAAATTGGGACGCCGAGCCATTCCAACCGATTTCTTTTTTGTACGCTTTATAAATATCCAAACATCCGACCCCGGTATCTTTTGCAACGTTTCGGATAACATCATTATATTGTTCTTCCGCTCCCTTGACCAAGGGGATATCAAATATAGGCAGGGTCATTAGAATAATTTCCGCGTGCGTGGTAACTTGAATCCGGCGAATGGTCGTTCGTAAATTATCTTCGAATTCCGACAAAGGGACACGGTCTTTCAGGTCGTTGGCGCCAAATTCAATAAAAACCAAATCCGGACTATGGGAGATCACATCCGAATCCACGCGCGCAAGTCCGTCCGCCATAGTGTTTCCCGGCACACCGACATTGAATATCCGGGTATGGTCGAACGCTGTGGTATTCTTTAAACCTATGCGGAACTGATAGACGAAATTGCTGTCTTCACCATACCCCGCAGTAATCGAATCTCCGAAAAAGACAATGACTGAATTCACTCCACTGTGCATTTTTAAAATGGTATTCTTCGGATGGTAAACCTGCGGTCCCTGTTCCAAATAATACAGCCCTATTAAAAGTAATACGGGGATAGATAAAAGAATCAGAACGTCTCGAACGCGCATAGAATTTACCTATATCACAAGTCCTCGGACTCCTTATCTTCTATATGAGCGACAGATTCAAAGACTACCGGTGACCGGACTTCCACAATCTTGGGAAATACAAAGCGCAATAACAGGGGTGTAATCATGGTGGTAAACAAAACCATAATAATCATGACACTAAAGATTTCTTGATTGATGATTCTGTGATTCAGACCATATCCCGCGACAATCAATTCCACTTCCCCGCGTGAAATCATACCCACACCCACCCGAAGAGATTCCTGATTAGTAAACCCGGTCAAGCGGGCACCGAGTCCGCACCCAATGATTTTTGCCGCCACAGCGACTAGCAATATCATTCCGAGAAAACTCAGGTTGTGCCCCACTTCCCGTGCATTGGCTTGCAGACCGATACTGACAAAAAATACCGGCACAAAAAGGAAACTGGTAATCGGAAGAATCCCGGCGTCAATTTCTTTTTTGAATCTGGTTTTGGCGAATAATATTCCGGCGATATAGGAACCGGTAATTCCCGCAAGGTGACCCAAATAATCCGCCGCCCAGGCATACAAAAATACCACGCCCACCACAAACGCTATCAATGCCAGGCTGACAGGCAGTTTGGAAAGCATTTCCATGACCGGTTCAAGAAAGCGATTTCCCAGCCAGATGGCAAGGATGAAAAACAAAGTCATCTGGATACAAATGATAAGAATATCCCGTGCGCCGCTGGTACCGGTTTGAAACGCAAACGCCACCACCAGTGATAAAACAATCAGTCCTATGACATCATCAATCACCGCCGCGCCTAGAATTGTTGACCCTTCTTTGGATTTTAATTGTTTGAGTTCCATTAATGTCCGGGCGCTGATAGTGACGGAAGTGGCAGTGAGGATGGCACCGATAAACAGACTTTCTGACCAGTTGTAATGAAATTGATGCGCTAAAAAAAGGGTACCGGCCAAAGTCGTAATTACACCACCGAATGCCGACCAGAAGGCTGTATTCCCTACCCGTTTCATTTCTTGCAGATTGGTTTCCAGCCCGGCAACGAACATTAATAAAATGACACCTATTTGGGAAAGTGTGTGAACGTCGGATTGCAATTCCAGGGAACTGGATTGGAAAATCCCTAAATGTAAGATATTCAAGACAGTCGGTCCCAGAATCAGTCCAATCAGAATTTCACCGAAAACGGCTGGTTGACCAAGCCGGGTAAGAAGAGCACCGGAAAGTTTCGCGGAAATAATAATAATAACCAGTAAAAGTAACAGGGCAGCAAGATGTGTCATTCAACTTCCTCTTGTGACAGATATATATAATACTACTATAGACAAACCAATTAGAAAATAGGTATCTTCCTCCAGCCAGTAACTTAAAACTGTTAAAACAGTTAGAGGTTAATTGATAAGCAACCATCCCCTAGTTGAAAACTAGGGGTTAAGGGATTCCCATTAACCCCCAACTTCAGTTGGGGGGAGCAGGGTGTTTCTTTCCTTAACTGTTTCAACAGTTTCCAGGTTTTTAATGCACACATTCCAATTGGTTTATCCATATATTGGTAGAGAGTTATATAGATTTTCGGAAAAATCAACCAATTCCCCATATCCGACTTATATGATGTTATGTGGGAGCGGAATTGAAAATTTCAATTCCGCTTGTTCTCCATTCCAAATGCCAAATTGGCACGCTTGAAATTCCTATGAGATGGTGGAATAAGTGTCCGCAGTGCGGAGAGTTTTTCATTCTTTCCGCGAATTTCTGAGAAAAGTGTCGGCAAGAGCGACATATTTTCAAAGGTGGCACGGACACCTTTGAAACTGGCGAAAAAATAGGAAAAAGTGTGGACAGTGTCCAGAGTTTTTAAACTTTGAATGGTAGACTTTTAAGAAATATTGATTTTATTAGAGTTATTCAGAGTCGTCTTTGACGACTCTGATCCTAAGAATACGTTAATCATATACGCGGGCGGGTGTCAGTTATTCGTAGGAAGGCGTTTACGCCCGAATAAAATTAGATGAAGGAAGGCGTCGGGAAATCCATAAAGAACATTTCATTCCCGACGCAAAAAAAACTAAAGTAATTTCTATAAGACTATTTTTATTAACGTAAGACATAATTTTTCCTATTCATCAAATATTATTATTTCATTTTCTTTGAACATTCTTGCAATTTGCTATCTAATAAATCGTTTAATTTATCGAAATCAGAAATTGGCCGATAATTTTTACGTATATCATCTTTGTATTGTATTAAATTTGATTTCGCCTGACGATAGTAATTCTCTGCATTAGGAATATTATTTAAGGACATATAACATTCCGCAATTTTTTTAGGTAGTTCAAAATGACATTTATAACTTAAATATTTATTTCGAAGCTCTCTATCAGGATTGGATATTGTACTGTTTTCAGCAAAGAACTTTTCAGCTTTTAGATAGGAATTCAAAGCCGAGGTAAAGTTTGATAATTGATATTCACAATCACCAATTTCCATACTATTTCCTATATTAGTGTCATATTGAAGTTCTTTGACATCTAATGGACTTAGTTTGTTTGTCTGTATCATTTTCTCAGCATATTTGGGACCCCATTCTTCTAATTTCAAATAATATTCTTTTGCTGTATTGAAATCATTATTTTTCATACACAATCGTGCCATATGATCATATGTCTGAGGTAAAACAACATATGGGATAGGAATATTATAGTAGGATTGGTTGATTTGATATTGATCTTTAAATCTTTCGACCTTATCCAAAAGACTTTGTTTAGCTTTATTAAAGTCTGTTTGGTCACTATATATTCTAGATTTATATTCATAGCTATCCGCTATTTCAGGCCAATTTTCCTCAGATAGAGGTAAATTTATAATGTTCTCACAAAGAGAAAGCGCTTCTTGATACTTTTTATCTCCAATAAGGGATAACGATATATTCAACTGATAGCGTAAACTTTGATAGCGTAAACTTGTTACATTGTTATATTGTAAATTTTGTCCACTTGATAAGGTAGCGACAAAAAATATTAGTGGGATCACCATATGATATGTTTTTACTCTACTTTGTAAAGTAATTACTTTATACATATAAAACTCCTTTTTTTACTATGGGAATTTTTCTGCCTCGGGAATGGAACGCAGTGGATTTCCCGATGCTAACTCTCCGTATCCCAACTATAGACCCAACTGTCTTTGATGGTCAATCCTCGATAAGAATATTCGAGGACAAGGTTCCCGTTGGCATCGTAAGAAAATATAGCAGGAAAACGAAAGGAAACCAATCTTTGGGGATTGAATAGAGTTATGAGGGTAAAGCAGTAGGTTCCAACCGGCCACCGGAAAATTGTTCAATCAACCTCTTGGCAGTTTTGAGTAATGCTTCTTGATCATAGGGCTTGGTAACAAATGCGTTTACACCATGTTCCAATGCTTTGGCTTTATATTCCGGCCCGGTATATAACCCGGTGATCAATATAATAGGAATATATCCCAATTCCACGCTGTTGCGGATTTTTGTGGATAATTCCCAACCGTCTATCTTCGGAAGAAATATGTCAGTAATCACAAGATCCGGCGTTGTCTCCACGAGTTTGGTATAGGCTTCCTCTCCACTGGAAGCCAGCACAGTATCAAAACCGGCGGTTGTAAATTGCAAATCCAGAACGTGCAATAAGTCCGTATCATCATCCACCAGCAGAATTTTCGGTTTGTGTGCCGAGTTGTCCTGAGACAAGGGTTGATCCTGATCTTTCTCCGAATGTAGGAAAATTGTAGTTTGACATTTCTGACAATACAACAAAGACTGCCGGGAAGAGGTTGTCGTGGCTTTTTGTAGAATCATGTCGGTTGCACACCGGGGACATTTATCTGTCATTTGTTCCTTTTCCTCCTTTAAAGAATCATATCACGTTTGTCCTGAAATTACACCAGAATCATAAATCTTCTCAAATGCTTCGACGACTTTCGGGTCAAATTGGATCCCTTTAAATCGTTCCAATTCTTCTTTCGCCCAATCCACGGACATGGCTTTGCGGTATACTCGATCCGAAGTCATGGCATGAAACGCATCCACTACTGATAAAATCCGCGACCCCAAAGGAATTTCTTCTCCTTTTAATCCATAAGGGTACCCTGTACCATCATACTTTTCCTGGTGATATAAAACCAGTTTTGCCACACCTTTCATACCTTCCAATGGTTCAAGAATTTTGACACCGAGCACGGAATGCTTTTTAATTTCATCATATTCCTCACTTGTCAATTTCCCGGGTTTAAACAAAACGAAATCCCGTACGCCAATTTTTCCTATATCATGTAAAAGCGCAGCGGCATATAAATCCTGTTTGTCCCCTTCACTCAAGCGGAAGTAATCGGCGACGGCCATGGCATATTTGGCGATTTTTTCAGAATGGTCAAACGTGTATTTGTCTTTAACATCAATCGCTTTCGCCAAGGCGTGAATCGTCGGAAGATACGAATTTTTCAATCCTTGATACAATTGAGAATTTTGGATTGTAGCCGCCACCGCATGTCCTAAAATCACAAAAGCGGAAAGGTCCATATCATCGAGAGGTTGTGTCCGCGAATGAGTAGAGGCGCACAATACCCCCACGACATTCTCTTTGGAAATCACAGGAACACAGAGTGAAGAAACGATCCCCTGTTCATAATCCGTCAATTCGATGGTACTCGAAAATTTTCCAAAATCCTGACATAGAAACGGTTTTCCACTCTGGACCACATACCCCCCAATCCCTTTAGTAACCGGCTGCCGGGTTGAACGGACAATCTCTACCGGGATTCCACGAGCGGCAACTATCCGTAAATATTCCCGGTGTTCATCCAATAACATAATCGAGATTCGATTGACCGCTTTGGGTTTCAGAAGAGCTTCCGCCGCATCTAAAATCTGTTCCAATCCATTTTGTTCGTCATGGGTTTTCAACGGGGTTTGGATGGCTTCAATAGTCTGGGTTAATCTTCTATACCCTTCTTCCCGATTTCTCCCTTGTTGGGCCATATACCCTGCCGCAGCGCCAATAAAGATAAACATCCCGATACGGACGGATATCAATAAGGATATCCACCGAACCCAATCACTCATTGACAAAGGCATCCCTTGAAGAACAAAAACAGACAATAGGCTGGACATTAATCCGTAAAACAGACCCCATCTCCAACCAAAAGCTATGGAAGCAATAATGATAGGAATATAATAGAGTTCAATCAGAGCATTCTGTAGAGGGCTCTCTTTGGTGTGCTGATAAAACACCGCAACCGAGATTAATAAAAAAATAACCTCTGTTACAACGTGATATACTTTTTCGTTTTCCCGACTTGCTGCTAATTCGTTTAATCTCAAAAAAAGATGTCGATGCCACTCGACAAACTCGACAATTACTATAACAGAATTGTTTTCTTAAATGCAACTTATAATTTTATCAAGAAAAAACTTGACAAGGACAAAAATCTCTTATATAGTCTTCTCACAAGAATTTAAAGGAAGTTTTAGTTTGTTTAAATAAGCGATACCACGAAGGCAAAATTTAGGCTTCCGTGGTATTTTTATTT
The DNA here is from genome assembly GCA_963768165.1 of uncultured bacterium. Classification (GTDB taxonomy): domain Bacteria; phylum UBP4; class UBA4092; order UBA4092; family UBA4092; genus CAVYHJ01. The sequence continues at coordinate 289,651 of CAVYHJ010000028.1, forward strand.
TTAGGATTACCTTAGTTTAAGAGTCGAATATCCTCTCCGGTTTTTGTCGGAGGGATAGAAATCTTTAATAGAAAGGAGTATCAACACTGTGGGTGATCGTGTCAAAGGAACCGTAAAATGGTTCAATGAAAAAAAGGGATACGGTTTCATCAGTCAAGATGGCGGGGGTCCGGATGTATTTGTCCATTATTCCGCTATCACGAGTGAGGGGTTTCGGACGTTGAACGAAGGTTCGCCGGTCGAATTTGAAGTCGTAGATGGTCCTAAAGGCAAGCAAGCCGCCAATGTTAGTATGGCGCATTAACAAAAATCCCGAGTATTCTGATTTTTTGTTGTATTAGAGCTGATTTTTTATATAAAACAATTAAGCTTTATTAAAGTATTGTAAACTCTGTTTTGATTGAGACATCGGTGGTACAGTTCAAGACAGGGTTTTTATTTTGAGGGCAATTATTGCGCTCTCTTATATTCAATAAATTTCATGCAGAATTCGTCTTTTCCGAGCAGGGCATCCGAGGCCAGTTTAAATTCAATCATTTTCTTGACATTAATCTGTCGCGGGTCTACCATGATGGTATCACAGCCATGGAGCATAGCGAGAATACACAAGGTTTCATTAATCAACCGCCTGTTCGGTAATCCAAAAGATACGTTGCTGAATCCACCAAAAATATGTACCCCATCTCCATATTTATCGCGCAGTTGTTTGCAGGCATCCAGAAAATGCCGGCCAAATTCCGACCCGGCACCAATGGGAAATACCAACGCATCCAGGAACCGGTCTTCCACCGGAATTCTCGCTTTTTCCATGCGATTCATCAGCTCCACCAAATTATCAAACCGTTCTTTGTCGTCTTGTGGCATCCCTGCTTGACCGGATGCATTGGCAATAATTTGGGTATTGTACTGTTTGGCCAAATCAATCACCTTCTGCCGGTTATCTTCTAAATTAGTGGAATTTAACACCGCCCGGCCTTTAGATGGGTCATAAACCTTCAGCCCTTCTTCAATGGTATCCGGGTCGGAAGAATCAATGGTATACCTCGCTGGAACTTTCTCCTGCATAATCTTAATCAACCACTGCATGTACTTATGTCGTTTTTCGGGATAGGGTGTGACCTCATCCACGCATAAATCAATGATATCCGCTCCCCCATCCAATTGCTCTTTCGCGGCCGCCCACAAATAATCTTTATCCTGATTCAAAATCGCCGCACCGATATGCGGAACCTGTTGGGATTGTTGTACTGCTTCATTTTTCAAAATTTCCGTTAAATCCAGAACTTTATCCTGACCATCAATGGTTTTATATTTAATCCCTTTTTTACCCCCGCCGATCTCTACAATACGCGGGCTGGTAACACGGATTTTCCGGGTGGCATTGATATTTTCTCCGATAACAATTAAAGTCTCCGACATTAATATATCCTCCTTGAGGATAAAGACAAACCGACAGTCTAATTTCGTTTGGTTGAGTTATCCATCCTAAACCGAATCGCGAGTAGCGTCAAGAGACTGAGAATCGTGAATTGAAATAAACCTGGCGAATCAATCGTTACATTGATTCGCCAGAAGAAAGAGTTGCAAATTTTAAAGGGAGAATTATTCTTTTAAGGGATTTCCTTGGGCATCCTTGTTAATATTTCCCACAAGGATTAATATCCCTTCGATAAATCCCCAAAGATGACCGATTCCACAAGTGCAAATCGTCACAACGATTTGGATAATACCAATACCTGTATACCCCAAATAAAACCGATGTATACCAAATCCGCCCAAGAATATTCCGAGAAGTCCTGCAACCAGTTTTGATTTTTCTCCCGGGCCTCCAAAGGATGTGCCTGTAGCGCGGGAAAGTTTTACCCCGCATTTAATGCAAATTTCCTGTTGGGGATTGGTCTGAGTCCCGCAATTGTTGCAATAAGCAGTTCCATTTAACGGTTTCACGCCACATGATAAACAAACTTCCGCGTTGGGTGGTGTTACTTCCTTACCGCAATTTCGACAAAACATAAAAACATTACCCTTCTTTGTTTCTTACGTTTGTTATAACTTTTCCGCAAAATCTCCAAGAACCGGTATTTTCCATTTATTTCCTTGAAGCGCTTGGATGATACCTATAATAGAAAGTATCCCACACGCAAGTAATAGTAAACGCGTCACCATATAGAGCATCCAACCAAGAAAGGGAATCATCCAAATAAACCAAAAGGACGCCCAGATAATCGCTTCAATAATAAACAGAATCAGTCCCTGTTTAGCATGAAACATTACATTTTGATTCTGCTTTTTTGTTAAATAGGGAATCAAACATAATATCCCTAAATAGGAGAGAACACACATGACTTTATCTTCATCGGCAGAAGACATTCCCCCACCGCTTGCTCCCGCCAACCGGACTCCGCATTTGATACAGATTTCCTGGTTGGCGTTGGTTTCCACACCGCAACCATTACAGAATTTGGTACCATTGGATGGACGGACACCGCAGGCTAAACAGACTTCTGCATTTTGTGCTACTTCTTTACCGCAATTCCTACAAAACATTTGTTACACCTCCCGCATCGTTAAATATTTAAACGCTAATACTATCACTTACACTAGGGTTGGTCAAGAAAAAAATTTGTGCGATAATGAAAATAAGGAGTTGGGTGACCGGTGGCGCAAGATACTTTAAACGAATGGTGCCGACAACAATTTCAAGTGGAGTTGTCACGACACCAAAAGAATCAATTTAATAACTATCTTTCCGTATTGAAAGATTGGAATCAAAAGATTAATTTAACAGCAATTACGGACGACAATGAAATCGTCGAAAAACATTTCATTGATTCCTTGACCTGTCTTTGGGTTCCGATTTTCTGGTTAAACATTCGAGTTTTGGATATAGGAACGGGCGCGGGGTTTCCGGGAATCCCCATTAAAATTCTGCGACCGGATTTGGAACTCTATCTGATTGAAACGGTCGGTAAAAAAGCACAGTTTTTGGAAGCTCTCGTTCACGAATTAAAATTAGAAGGGGTCACTCTCCTGAAAGACCGGGCAGAAACTCTGGCACATAACCCGCGATATCGTGAAACCTTTGATGTAGTCGTAAGCCGGGCATTGGCGAAATTGCCGGTGGCCTGTGAACTCTGTCTTCCTTTCGTTAAGCCCTATAGAGCCTATTTAGCCATGCTCGGTGACGATGCCAAAAAACAATTAGAGTCTTCTAAAATCGCCTTCTCAGAATTGGGGGGGGAATTACAACAATTGAAAAATCTGCCGGACTCTTCACGCTCTATTGCTGTAATCGAAAAAATATCCGCAACTCCCCTCAAATATCCCCGTAAAGCTGGCATACCCGAAAAACGTCCCTTGAAATAATTAAGTTCTTCTTATTCTTATTTCATTAAGTTTTTTATCAAGAACATTAATTACTTCTTGAACTTGCAGTTGTTCTAAAAATGGATTTAATCCAGAAGGAGTGGGCCGGGGATGTTTGTATGGCTGATCCAGCCGTTGGTCAGAGATTACTGTATGTTTCTCCCCCCAAGGTCGCCAATGAATTACGGAAGAGGAACCAAAAAGCGCCACGACCGGGGTTCCCATTGCTGCGGCAATATGCATAATCCCGGAATCCAAACCAAAAAACAAATTCAAACGTCCGGAGATAGCCGCGGCTTGACGAACGGTGGTTTTTCCGATTAGAAATATGGGTTGTGTTTTAATATCTTTCCGGATTTGGTTAATTTGTCGAATATCCTCTTCTGCGGAACTGCATGTCACAATCACCCGACATCCTGCTTTTTCCTGGAGATAATCTATGGTTTGCGCCATTTTGCCGAACCCCCATAACTTTTCAGTATAACGAGCTACAGGATGGCAATGCACAACGATATTCTGGGAATTAATATTCTCTTGTTGAAACAATCTATCCACAAAATCCTTTTCCTCGGCTCGCAGAAAAATAGGGATAGACAAATCTTTGGTTGTCATGCCAAATTCTTGAACCACACTTAAATATTGTTCTGCTTTATGTCTCATGGAATCGGGAGGTTTTGCTAAATGGGTATAACAATACTTTTTTCCAAAAAATCCTTCTCCTTGTAATTCGGGAGCAATCCGATATCGCGCGCCTGTTATAAAACAAGCAATGGCGCTGCGGTCATATCCCGCCATATCAACCACCAGATCAAAACGTTGCTTGCGGAGTTGCATCAAAAAAGAAATTTTGTGTTTATAATCATACGTTATAATTTCATCCACCAAGGGATTTTCTTCCAGAACTGTTTCCGTTCCCGGATTAGCTAGATAAGTAATTTTGCTTTCCGGAAATCGTTCTTTGACCGCACGAATCGCCGGAACCGTCAAAAGAACATCCCCGATATAACGTAACCGGATCATTAATATTTTAGTAACAGTAGAAAACTGCGTCATGGTAGTGTTTGCATCTTGTTTTCCTTCCTATTTAAGAGAATCAAAAGGAAAACCTAAAAAATAATTTCTTGCCATCCACGAACTATTGGGAAAACCAATAAAATTGCTATATTTTGAATATATAAATGGCACGCGGGTCTCGCTGGGGATCGTTCATAAACTGTCGAATTTGAACGGCTTCTTCCTGGGATACATCGCGTGTAATATCGAAACGTTTCACGGTTTTTGATGAAAGGCTGGCGAGAAATTGTAAATATATATCTTTTTCTTCCAAGGATTGAAAATGCAAAGAGAAATCGTACAAATATTTGCTCAACTCATTTTCATTGTAAAGGATGTAATTCACGTGCATTTCCACCAACCGATCATAAATCTCGCTGATTTGATTTGTTCCCCGGATAACTCGCAAAATAACCGGTGTATCATAATAATCATTAGTAAAATTGGGTGAATTTAAATAAAGAGAATGATATTCGCCTATTAATAAAACAGGTTTGCTCTGGAAATTCATTTGATTCAAATATTGAAAAGACGGATAGTAATCTAATTTTTGTGACAGGTATTGATCTTCCTTCTGTCCCCCAACCATAAAAGGAAGCGGATTGTGGAACCAAACGACGGTTTGAACAACCCAAAATAGATTATACGTGAGTAAAATCCAAAGTACGATTTTCGTGACAATATTTTTGTATTGCAGGAATCCATATCCGATCAAAATCGCCATTAGGGGAAGTATAGGAAGCAAGAACCGGTTATCACGATAAGTCTCCGCCCAAACGAGATAATTCCAAAGGATAAAAAACAAGAGATACGAGACGGGAGACAAGATATCCTTTTCTTTTTGTTTATATAGTTTTATAAGTGAAAAGAATAGAAACGGCAGAAAAATTAAATATATTGGCCCCAGCTGCCAATCACTAAAGTTTACTGGCAAAAACAGGTGATTTCCTGTTTTTTTATAAATCCAGGAATTATGCATAGCCTCGTAAAGCTCAAAACTTTGTGGGTTCATGGTCGCTTTGATGGGAAGTAGAAAAAACTCAATCCCTTGATAGAATATGCCTTGTCTTTTTGAATAGAACAAATCTCCTTTCCCTTGCGCCAAACTCATATATGCTTTATTGTTTTGATCATTCCAGTCCTCTCCTCCGAAATGAGAATAAGCAAAAGGATAAACGGGGTTTCCAGTATATACTACATTTTTAATAAACCAGGGAAGGGCAATAAATAGTAGCGACAGTAATAAGATACAAAGACTTTGAATAAGAAATTTCTTATCCCTCTTCCAAAGAATCATTACCGCAAAAAGAATATATATGGGAGCAATCGCCATCATAGGATATTTGATGCCGAGGAAGGCGCCCAAGATGATACCAAGAAAGACAAATATCTGTTTATTAACTTTTCCTTCCCTTAAAAGAAAAATCAAATAGAGGCCTATCAGAACATAAAATGTCTGTGCGGTTTCAACATATGCCCACCCGCTGATAATCGGAATAAAGGGCGTGGAAACAAAAATTACGGCTGGGATTATAAAGTTGATAGAAGAAAAAAAACGTTTCGAGAAACTGATCAGTAATCCTATTGTGAACGTAAAATAGAGCCAATGAACCAATTTAGGACTAAGAGTATCGCCAATAAATTGTGTAAGGGCAAACTGTGTTTCAACGAAGGCAGGAAATTGGTAAAACGCATTATAGGGATAATAAAAAAATCCGTGGGTCTGAATCATGTGTGTCGGCAAGGCAACATGATATCGCAAGGCATCCGATTCAACGGTGGGTGAAAGAGCCAGACAAAGAGAAATCAGCAGCATGATTAAAACATAAAAGGTAGGGACAGGACATTCTTGAAGAGAGTTTTTAATTTCAGAAAGGAAAACGACCTGCTCTTTTGCATAGAAACAGAATGCTATTACAGAAAAAAAAGATAACACCCAGAAGAACAAGGAGTAAAATAACCCCAGAAGGGCGAGGGCTAAAACAATGCTACTTATGGTTGCCGCTCCTATGGCAAAAACGATATAGAATTTACCCGGCGGGTCGGTGAGTCCTCCTGCCAATTTCCAAATCCCTATTCCAATAATATAAGAACTTTCTGCAAAAATAAAAAGGGCAAAAAACGCTTTTAGAATCTTAATGAAGTTTTCTAAAAAATAAGGTCCCGTGATCTGGTAGTAGGAATAGTAATTATAAAAAATAATTACGGCAAACAATACAAACACTGCGAAAATAATAAATTTCGCAAATTGGTTTGTTGTTTTTTCTGGAAACTCGGGGGATTGCAATCCATGCCCCATGTATACTCGTTAGGTTAGTTTCATCGGCATGATGACATTGGTATAGTTAGCATCATCTGCCGGTTTAAATACACCCGGACTCAACGGTTGGTTAAGTTCCAATAAAGTATTTTCCGTATCAATGCTTTTTAAGACGTCCATAATATATTTTCCATTATACGCGACCTGCAATTCCTCTCCGGAATACTCCACATCGAATTCGTCAACAGCTTCTCCCAGTTCGGGGGTATTGGCGGTCACTGTCGCCATATTTTTTTGTAACGCAATTTTGACGGAATTGGTTTTTTCGCTGGCGAGAATGGAGACTCGCCGCACAGCCTGTAAAAACCTGGATGTTTTCAGTAGTGCTTTTTTATCGCACTGGGCGGGAATGACTTGTTCATAATTAGGGAATTGGCCGTCAATGAGTCGGGAGGAAAGAACGGTATCCTCTGTTTTAAAGAAAATCTGATTTTCGTTATGGGCAATTTCCACATTTCCCTCTTCCAGTAAAATGGATGTAAGCTCTTGAATTGCCTTGGTAGGAATAATAACACCTAATTTTTCTTTTAATTTTGTTTCTAAAATTGATTTAATTAAAGATAATCTACGGCCATCGGTCGCTACCAAGCGTAATTCATTATCCTTGGTTTGAAAGTAAAGACCGTTTAAAGCATAACGTAATTCTTCTGTAGAAACGGCAAATTTAGTTTTATCAATCATCCTTTTTAATAAGGCCTGAGCAATTTCAAATCCTCCAGATTTAGGAAAAGTAGGAATTGGAGGAAAATCTTCTTTTGGCATTCCTGATAAGGTAAAACTGGTTTTTTCACAAGACACTTTCGCTACATTATTATCCGTCGTAATATTCACGGGAGCGTCCGGTAATTCACGAACGATCTCGCTTATTTTCCGGGCGGGTAACGCAATTCCACCTTCTTTATTCACTGTCGCAGGAATTAGACAATCCAATCCCACTTCTAAATCCGTCGCCGCACACCGCAATTTTTTATCTTTTGTCTCCAATAAAATATTAGCCAGAATCGGCATGGTACTTTTTGTACTCACGGCGTTAGAGACTGTTAAAATTATTTTTTGAAAATCATTTTTTCCCAAAACGATGTTCATATACATTTTCCTCCCGTCAATAATGTAATTAGTTATAGCGTATTTTCTTTTTTATTTCCAGTATTAAGTACCTTATAGTATGTCCTGTGTATATGTGAACAACTAAATTGAAACCAATCAATATCCTTATTTTAAAAAAATCATCTTATTTACAATACCGTTTATTATAAACAAATACTCACAATACCCCAAATTTATTTTTGAGATATTCATAAAATACCGTTTATAATACGATAGTTGTGGATTTCTCTATATAAAACTGAATCTATTATAATTATAGAATATTCAAAAGGTGTACCATAATCCAAAAATACGCTTTATTACGATATTTCAAGGAAAAAATTAATATAGATGTAACATTAAGTTATCCACATATCAACAAAGTTATCCACAAGAGAGGGACTTAAAAAAAACTTAGCAATATCAATATTATACCCAATATTTGAGATAAATAGAAAAAAGTGGATTAGGTGACAACTTATTCATAAGATATAATAACGCGATAGAAAAATGTTTATAAAAAGAAAAATATTTTTTATTGTTTTCGTTGGCATAGCCATATCTACAATAACGATCTTTATAGAGAGACATAAAGATCTTTTAGAAGTACTACAAACTTTTATTCTAATAATTATAAATCAAGAAATAGATATCTCTTTTCAAAACCAATTTTTTATTAATTTATTTTTATCCCTAACCGGTGTATTCTTTTTCACCATATTAGGAAAAGTTTTTATAGATAAAATGGGAAGGTATTATCAAATTCTGGGAAAGCCTTTCCGTTGTATATATCCGATTTATGGAATGCTCCTTGTTTATTTTCTCTTTTTATTTCCATCAATTTTCTTTTTTTTGCATAGAATTGTGATACTTATACTCGCGGGACTATTTTTAGGATTGCTCTATTTATGGAATCCCGGAAGAAAGAACATAGTGAATGTTGAACAAAAACCAACGAAGCAACAAAAAGACAAAGGAATCTTTTATTTTGCACTTGGTTTGATCGGAATGATAACCGGATTAAGTTTTTATCATGCACTCTTCTATCCAGAGACTTATTGGGATTCACTGATTTACTATTTACATTATGGGAAAATGACTTGGCAACAACACGGATTTCCAGTGCTTTATTGTGCGCAGGTCGGATTGGGATTGGGCGCCAATTACCCGCATCTCTATCATTTACTCTGTGCGGTGTTTGCGACGCTCTTTGGGCACTACACGGATATGTACGGCCAATTTTTAAGTCCTTTTGCAGGACTTCTTGCGACATTCCTAATTTACGAAACAGGGAAAATTACTTTTGAAGATAGAATAACCGCTATTCTTGCGACTTTGTTATTTCGTGCCATACCCTATACCAATATTTATTTTACCTATGCCACAGATTATTCATTAGTTATGATGTTTACCGCAGCGTTTTTGTATTCCTCCGCGCAATATATAAAGACCGGACATAGATTTTATCTCATTCAGTTGGCAATCATTACCGGAACCTTGCCGAATATAAATTATCTTGGCTGGACATATCTACCGGTATTTTTGTTGGTGATTTATGACAAGAGAGGAATATTAACGCCCTTGCGCCGATATGCAGGCTTTCCGACCCTGATTATTTTTCTTCTTGGTTTACCTTGGTATCTCCGTAATTGGCTGGTGACCGGAAATCCTGTTTATGCTTTTTATCCGAAGATATTTGGCGGGAAGCATATTAATATGGACGTTCTCGTTTCGTGTTATAAGGAGTGGACAGCCAATGGAATCGGAGTTCCTGGGACAACGATACTTTCTCATCTTGTGAACGCCCCACGATGGTTTTTCCTCATCTGGCAGGTTGAACCGGTTCTCTTTGCGTTCACGGTTCCCGGAATTATTTATTTGATATTTTTTATATGGAATAAAGCGGAATCACAGGTACAAAGACAAATTGGCTGGATAACATTATCATTATTTGGTCTGGGTGTGTTTTATCATTTGGTGGTGTCCAATCTATATCTTTATCAGATAGTGTTTATTCTACCGGGAATGGCGATTCTGGGAGGGTTCGCTATTTGTGACACTATTAACGGGGTGAAATGGATGAAATATCCCACGGTCGGATTAGTGTTTCTGGTGGCACTGGTGCCCGGATTAAGCATGAGTCTCATGGGACCGCATATTATGGAACCGCATTTAATTGCTTTACAGAATCCGGGGCTGAGTAAAGAGAAGTTTTATGAAATCAAGTTTCCTGTGGAATCGCAGATGTGGAATTATATTAATAAGAATTTACACAACACGAAGATTTTGACGCACGAGAATCGGTATCATGTTTTCAATGACGACATCACCCTCCGCCATTTGGATGATTGGGATATCCAACCACTTTACCAGGAAAACGATATTACTAAAAAGGCGAAACAATTGTACGACATGGGAATCCGGTATTATCTTTTTATTCCCAATGAAAAGAATCATCCAATTGTGGCGAAGCTCGAAATTCCCAAAATGATTAAAAAAGGATATCTGAAACTTATCTTTGAAAGTGGCGACCAAAAACTCTATGAATTCCACGTACCGTAAATATTTTCCTTATTTACTCTCTCTTTTCTTTTTCATATTATTTTGGTATTTTCGGTCAATCAAAAAGTTTGAAGGGAGCGGAGATTTGTGGATTAGGGATGTTGAATCAGGGATTTGGTTTCGAAAACGGAGAATGTTGTCTTTTTTTGCTTATCAATTGACCTATAAAATCATGAACCCGCTATTTCATTGGGACGCACGGTGGGTGATTAGTTTTATTAGTTGTTTGGCGGGGAGTGTCTTTGTCTATTATCTTTATAAAATTTGTGCCCGCTGGAAACAGGGATGGATACCTTTTGTTTTGATAATGAGTTCAGGAATGTCTACATTGTTTTATGGATTTATTGAAACGTATTCGATGGTTATTGCTGCCAGTGCGGTATTTTTTTACTATCTTTTGGAATATTTTGAAAACAGTAAAGGAGCATTCTACCCTGCTATTTTTTATTCTCTCGCTGCAGGATTTCATTTGCAGGTGGGGTTTTATTTTCCGGTGCTTCCGTTGGCGTGGTATCTACACGGGAAGAGACGTGCGGAATGGAAACCTTGGCTTTGGGGCTTGGCGCCATGTTTTTTATTGATTATTGCGATTAAGTATTGGGGTATTGGATATGGGGATTTTTTTGAAAATATTCATTGGGTCACGTTCACTCCCCAACCGGATTCTCCCGAACCGTATACCTTATTTAGCGCGGTTCATCTACGGGAATTCGCCTGGTTTCAATATCGGATTGCGGTTATCGCAATTCCCTGTTTACTGCTCGCGCCATTCTTTGTGAAACCTGAAATATGGAAAGAACCGCTGGTACAAGTTTTATTAACCGCAACCCTCGGATTAGGAGTACTCAACTTTTTTCACTACACGGTCCGCGATTTAACGGTATGGACGGTGTTCGGTATTTTCGGGTTCCCCAGTTTATTGTTGACGGGGTACCTTTTGACGAAGGTACGGTTTGGGATAGAAATTACTTTGGTGCTCACGGTGATTTCTTTATACGTGACGATTCCTTATATTTTAGATCACGCTCAATTGGGTCACCGGGGGGAAGGGGTTATCGTAATTGAAAATATGCCGACAGGCGCGGTATTACAATTGGATGGGTACAAGAAAAAAGATAATGTTCTTTATCATGTTCTGGAAGGGAACCATGAAATCAAAATTATCTCCCCGCCCCATAAAATGTCTCAAGAATTAATTCTGCAACCGTATCAAACGGTTACGGTGTATTACCAGCCATGAGATAAATGAATTTTGCATGTATAAAATTAAAGGCGATAAGGTTTTTAAGGGATAGCGAGAGAGCCGGGATAGATATTGACCAAAGGAACACCCTGTAAATGAAAGGATTTTAGTGGTTTGATCCGATTGTAGTAATACCATTCTTTATTTCCAAAGAAACCTTGGCGGCACAAAAGGACTGCATAATCGGGTGTATCTTTGTGGAGATAGTCAATATCGGGTCGGAGATAGCCATGTTCTTTGTACCAATAAAGGACCTCTTCGTCAAAAGACATGAAAAGGATTTTGCTATTGGGAGGAGCGTTGCGGTTAATATAGTCCAATACATTTTTGTTGACGGCCTCGCACCAATAGGTGGATTCCAAACCTTGTTTATGTGCCCCGTTAATTCCTCCGATGAGATAATTGTAGTAGGAGAGTTGATAGGGATGCGTATCGGCAATGTCGTAGAGAGGGGACAAAAGAAAACCGAATATAATCAAATAATGCCAACAAGATTTTTCCCCCCAGAATCCGGAGTGAACAAAAGAGCGAAGAAAACCAACCAGACCGATTCCCGCCAAGGCGGCGAGGAACGGGAAGGCGTTTAGAAATAAGCGGATTCCGTCATAGCGCGGGATGTTGGGTAGAGATTGAAGGAGAATGGGGAATCCGGCCAGGAAGAGAAATAATATACCAACAGAACGTAGATTTTGTCGGCTAGGCTGGTCGTTGGATTTGACAAAAATTGCCAAACCGTTTTGTCGGACAATTTGAAATATTCCGAAAAGAATTAGGAAGAGTGTAACGATGGGAATGGTGGTAAATAAGTAGACCCAGGTGTAGTGCCATGGCACGGAAACGTTGTAATACATTTTTCCAAGATAAAAAACCGTGCCCGTTTTGTGGATGACATAGAATTCGAGATATTCGAAAATCCGGTCGAGGGTGTGACGCCAAAGCCAAGGCCAAGAGAGTACAAAAATAATCGGGGAGATAAAAAACATACAAAAAATATTCCTTCCCCATTTCTGACGATGATAAATATGCGCCCAAACTATTAATGGGATAGGCAGGAACAAGGCATTGATTTTAGTCGCCAAGGCCAATCCCCAAACGATTCCAAGAAGGACGCTCCATTTTTGGGAATCGAGTCCTTTGTAAAAACAGATCACAGTATAGAATCCCATAATCATCATGGGGATATCGGTTGTAGCGAAATGCGCTTGCGCAAAAATCCGCGGCATGAGAAACAAGGCAAGGGCGGAAAACAAACCCACCGTTTTTGAGAATAATTCTGACAGAATCAAATAAAAAATCGCCAGAAATAGTGCAAAGAAAACTATTTCACCCAATCGAAAGGAGAGTAAATCACCCAGCGCAGCATGAAATAATCCATGAGAAAAACAGGCGATCCATTTGGAAACCGAAGGGTGTTCATGGATTTCCGACCATGATTTGATAATTTGCTCATCGGAAAGTGCGGAAGCAGGATTCGTAAAAACCAATTGGGTCCAGCTCCAGGCAAAAGTCGCGGGGTAATAGTTAAAGGGCTCATCCCACGCCAGGCCATAATCCGATTGAGTCCAGAGTAGAATCACCAAAGTCAACAGAAACAGGCTCAGAGCGATAATATAAGTATGTTTAGAAGAATGTAAATTTTCAGTCAATGTCGAATTCCATGATAAAATGATATGGCACAATTTAAGGGGAAACAGAGGAAAAGTCAAGAGTGAACATAAGACATTATCTTAACCTCGGCAATCTTTTGGTGTTTGTCGTGGTGGGGAGTTTAATCGGTTACAGCCCATTTTCCGCGGGAATTATCCGGCGAACCAGGCTGGCAACAGACAGTGTGGGACGATTTTTAACACGCGCAGCGTTTTTGAGTTTGATCATTGCGTTGGTGTGTGTAACGATATATGACCGCTATCAGCATTTCATCCCGTGGTCGAAAATACCGGTCTGGTATTGGTACTCGGTGGGGATATTTTTTGCAGGGGTGGGGATTAAAAAATATTTGAGTTATTTAAAATCGCGGGAGATGGCGATGTTATATAACGCGGGATGGTTTTCGTTATCCGGGTTGTTGATTACCTTGTATGAAACGATGCATCCGGTGGGAGTTGCCGGACTCATGGTCACCCTTCTCATTATTTTTTTGGCGGTCTTGGTGCGGTTTTGTTATTGGAAACAACTGCATCATCACGCGAAAGAAAGCACGTAAACACAAAAAAATTAGTACACTGATATTCACAGATAAGAACGGATAACACAGATAGAAAATCAGTGATATCAAAGAAATCAGAGTCATCAGTGTACTAGAATAACAACCTGAAACTTGAAACTTTTCTTATGTCTTTAAAAATTATTTTAATTCGCCATGGGATTACCGATTGGAATTTGGTAAGGCGGTATCAAGGACATACGGATGTTCCGCTTAATGAGCAAGGGCGGGAACAGGCGCGAGAGTTGGCGATGATGTTGGAGAAGATGCCGATAGCAGCAATTTATTCCAGCGATTTGGTGCGGGCCTATGAGACGGCAAAAATCATCGCGGAAGGCCGGTCTATTCCGATTTATAAATTGCGGGAGCTGCGGGAAACACATTTTGGGAATTGGGAAGGGTTGACGATTGAAGAAATCCACGAGAAATTTCCGGAGGATGTGGAACGGTTAAAGAAAGACCCGATTCACGGGCTACGGCCGGGCGGGGAATCCCGCGGGATTATGTTTGAACGAGTGAAAAAGAAGGTACTCGAGATTGCGAAAAAACATCCCAATCAGACGATTGCGATTGTGGCGCATGAAGGGACCATTGCTGCGGCGACTTGTGCGTTGACCGGAGAAGAATTCCGGGAACATCGCCAGAAATACCGGCTCGATAATACTTCGTACAACATCCTTGAACAGGAAAACGGGAAATGGCATCTTCGCCATCAGGGCAAAAAGAGTGATTATTTGAACCGGTCATAAACCGGTAACTTTGAACGAACGTACAAAGTTTTACATCATTAACCCATGCCCCGGTATAGTTGTTTTTCTGGGTGTAAAGAAACCTTCGGGTATTTCACCAATATTTGGAATTATTACCTGGATTATCAAACCCAGTCATATCAATTGGATTCCATGGGTTTCAATAGGGATGTAATCCTATTCGGGTTAATCCGGTTTCTTCAGGCTGACTAAACATTAGGTTCATGTTCTGGACACCGGCATACGCGCCCCCCTTGCCAATACTGTCTAGGACACTGAATACCACGATCCGGTTTCTTTTATCATCCACCTCAAACCCAATATGACAATAATTTGTCCCGGAGACTGCAGCCACCCAGGGATAGGGTAAATACTGCCAGGAGGCCTTCTCCTCTTTCGGTAGATTAAATATTTTTATAAAAGGTTCCTGCTTATAGAAATCCTGATAGAGTTCAACAATATCTTTTCGAGTAATAGGCTTCTCCGGAAAACAATGGCATACGGCCAAGATCCCCCGGGTTATGGGAATATAGGATGTTGTAAGATGGGCAACCACCCGGCTCCCGGCTAATAGCCCCAATTCCTGTTCTATCTCATAAGTATGCCGGTGGTCAACAACATTGTAGGGAACTATATTATTCGCTATCTCCGGGTGATGAGAAGGGAGTTCAGGCTCTGCACCCGCACCGGTGGTTCCTGATAATCCGTCTATAACAATTTTGGTCATATCCACCAGGCCTTTTTTTACCAGGGGTGCCATCCCTAAGATGGATGCTGTAGCATAACATCCCGGGTTTGCGACAATCCTAGCCTTTTTAATTTCTTCCCTATGTAATTCAGTGATGCCATAGACAGCTTCTTCCACCAAGTCCCAGCACGCATGTCTCATTTTATATTTAAATTCCCAATCAGTTTTATTTTTCAATCTAAAATCCGCCCCTAAATCAATGAGCCGGGTACCTGTTTTCAACAAATCCGACGCCAGTTTCATTACTTGGCCTGTCGGTACAGCAAAAAAAATTACATCACAAGGGGTCACCTCTTCCGGTTTAATAAAAGGAAGACCCCAACCATAAAAATTCCTGTGGTAATATTCCACCGGCTTATCCCCACGGCTGGTGACCCAGGCAATCTCTACCCCGGGATGCTCATATAACACCCGCAATACTTCACCCCCCATATAACCCGACCCGCCATAAATACCCGCCTTAATCATTTCTTTCATCCTTTCTTGAGCGTTTATTTTTTGATTGCAAAAAGATAGGTTCTTTGACTTTGAAATTCGACTCCCGGATAGGGATATCTCATTATGATATCTTCCATCTCAAACCCCGTGGATTTCAAAGCCGATACCATCTCTTCTGTCTTGAAAAAATAAAAAAGCAATGGGTTAATCTTTTTACCAAACAGGTCTTCGGTTTGAATTTGGTCTTTCCCTTCAAAATAACTATGAAACGCAATAAATAGTTTCCCGTCCTTATTCAATATCCGGAAAAACTCTTTTAATATCTCGTTTACTTCATCCATAGAGAAATTAACAATGGCATAAAAAGCGACAATCCCCGAAAGACTATTTTCTTTCAATTTCGTATTAAACATATTGCCTGTCTCATATCGGATTTGAGGACTTAATTGTTTCGCTTGGGTAATCATTTCAGGCGAGATATCTACCCCTACAATATTTGTTAATCCCTGGTTGTATAAATAAAAAGTCGTTTCGCCGGGACCACATCCAAAATCATAGATCCCCTCCTTATGTTTCATCTCCCCTGCAAACCGGTTGAGCAATACCCTGTCCAAAGGTTTATTTTCCAATTCTTTAAACAAGGCTTTGGCATATTCTTCCGCTGCCAGGTCATACCCTTTTTTCACATTCTCAATATTAGTACTCAGCATGGATATTAGCCTCTTGCTATTAATTTTATTTTTTATTAACCGCTTGATTTCTAGCTTTCATTACTCTCTCCAAGATATCTTTGGGTGCTTTCTCCGGTGTTCCCGAATCAAAAGGAGGTTGGGGATCATATTCAATACTCAGTTGGACAACCTTGGCAAATCCTTCATCCATAACTAGACTAGCCAGGTATAACGACATATCAATTCCTGCAGATACTCCCGCAGAAGTAATTATCTTGCCATCTTTCACATATCGCTCTTTGAGGAGTATGGCACCATATTGTTTCAACTGTTCCATCCGGGCCCAATGAGTAGTTGCCTTACAACCTTTTAACAACCCTGCTGCACCTAATAATAATGCACCGGAACAAACTGAGACAGTCCATTGGCTGGTCGCATGAGCTTTTTGTATCCAACTTAAAACCTCTTGATTATCCAGGATAGAATCTACACCCATTCCACCGGGTATAACCAAGATATCAGGATTGGGGATCTCTGTTAATGAATACTCTGCTGAGGTTTGCAGCCCACGCCCGTCCTTATATAAACCCGGTTTTACAGCTGCCAGATAGATCTTGGAATCGGGTATTTTCGATAATACCTCATAAGGACCTATCACATCCAAGGCGGTGTAATTATCAAAAAGTAATATCGCTATTTTTAAACTAGCATGCATACTTTTCCTCCTGTGACAGCTATATAATAGGTATATTATAACACTGTTTTATCTGGTGGCTTGGGAGATTTAAAATCCATTGATTTATACGAAGACTCCGTGAGATATAAAAAGCCCAAAATTAAAAGGACAGCAAAAACCCTGAAAAAGCATCAGAAAAAAGAAAGAATATGCCAAAATGACGTACCAGCTTCAAGCGTAGATAAAGCGTAGTTAGTACGGAGACAGTGTGTAACCAGTTTTACACTTAGTTAATCTGTAATAGGAATATAAATTCGTTAGAGATAAGGAATTTTAACCAAGATCTATCTTATCCAATCTAAATTACGACTAATTAAAAGTTCTGTCATTTCGGTATGATGAGTGTTTTTCATGGGAATAACTTGGGTATCGAAACCATGCTTTTGGGCCAATTCTAATACAGTCTCTGAGTTGTCGTAAGACATTAAAAACTCTCCTTGGATAGACTCTGCCAATTTGAAAAGTCCCTCATGGTCAATTGAATAATGAGTATAGAGTCGTTCTCCTGCCCTTTTACCACCCGCTGTATACGGTGGATCAACGAAGAAAACCGTGTCTGGATTGTTTTTGTTTTCTCTTATGATTTTCATGCCATCATCTTCAACAAACCGAATTCTTTCTTTGATTGCAACAATATTACGAATACGTTTACTTAACGTTGCAGGATACCAGCGAGACTTTATCCCTTTACCATTTTCACCATACCTAAGCATCCCACTTCCGGGAGCTAAAATTCCACCATGATTGACGCGGTTTTTTAAGAGAGTCCGAAAAGCCTTTGCTCTTGTTGAAGTACTACCAATCGCCAATGCCGATTGAACATTTTCAATAGTTACATCAAATTGTTCAATTTTTTCAGCAAGCCAAATCCCATCTCCTTCAAGTATCGTTTTCCAAACAGCTGCGACCTGATTGTCTAGTTCAACCATGATAACTTTTTCACTCAATTGTTCAAATGCCACCGTTAAACCGACAATTCCACCTCCCGCAAACGGCTCTATGAATTCAACGGGTTTAAATGAAAGACTAGAAAACCATTTACGAACACGAGGAATTAACCAAGTTTTTCCACCCGGATAGCGGAAGGGACTTCGTTGCGGCACGGAGGCTACATTTATTACGGTATTGAACGTACTATCATTATAAAGAGGCAATTGAATCATAATTTTATAAAGGGGATTCTATCGTTTCAGTGTCAGGAGGGTTTTCGTTCTCTAGCTTCTTATCAATCTTCTCCTGAAGGTGTCCTATAAACTCCTTCATATCTCCGGCTTCCGACGTGGTAATTTTTAGAAGTGATTCATTAAACTTCGTATATATTATTTTATATCGTTCCAAGACATACCTATTCTCTTTTGTATTATTCTTTAAATCATATATCATCCAGGCAATATCGGCATCCTTTTTGTTTACTTCTTCAAGGATTGGAAGTGTATCAAAGAAACCTTTGTGAAGAGCGACCGCTGTTCTTTTCTTCCATTTATTTAGAATACCACCTTTAAATATCAACTGTGGAGCTAAACGTTTTCGAGACGAAGAGAGATAATCGGGTCGCGGATAGTTTTCGTGTTTTTTCCAATCCATAAGTGCGTTTTTGGCAGGATTATCCATATAATAATCAAAAGGATTTCTCACATTACCAGAAATGTAGACCGCTTGAACTTCCAACGCACCGAAATCAATTATCTGACCTCGTGCATCATACGACACCACGACAACATCAATATTTCCGGCTGACTTACCATTTTTATCGTTCAGCCTTACTTCTGTCAAAGTTGTCCATTCTGCATCCGAAGGGAAGAAAAAATCTGCTGCATCTTCCGCAATTATCCATCCTTCCCGAAATCGGATTGGACAGGTAATCACTGTCTGCTCATCATCAAAAATGCTACAAACACCTAAAGGATTTTTTGCTTTATCTTTGGTACAGTTGGGGACTTTATTACCGAAAGGACACAAGCGGTGTTTCCTATAACGTACCGCTTCCGGGCTTTGATTATTTGTGGGAAAACCGAATACCTCAGCTAATGGGTGTTTTGCCATATCAAAAGGAATTTTTATCTCACGCACTCTTTCATAGCATTTTGAGAAATAGTATCACATTCTACCAATTTTTCTCTATAGCGAGAAAGAATCTGCGACGGGAAATCTGTTTGTCTCCATATTCTCAGAAAACCAAACCTAAAGATTATGTTTCCCACCAAACCAATTCTGCGATATTCGCTATAATAATTAATGCCATCAGAAAGTCCTGAAAATCGGAAATATGCGATATGGGTCGCTTCGATGGCATCTTTTCTCACGCCCTTTCTCGCTTCATCTTTGAATGTAGCCCTTCCCGGAATTGGGAAAGAAT
Source organism: uncultured bacterium (assembly GCA_963768165.1). Taxonomy (GTDB): domain Bacteria; phylum UBP4; class UBA4092; order UBA4092; family UBA4092; genus CAVYHJ01. The sequence goes on from CAVYHJ010000028.1 coordinate 309,182, forward strand.
TTTCATTTAATGCGGTGGAATTAACCTGGGTCGCAACCGCCTATTTGTTATCCGCCACCTTATTTTTGGTACCTTTTGGGAGATTGGCGGATATTAAAGGACGGAAAAGGATTTTTCGGTACGGGATTTGGATTGAGGTGACCGCCTGCCTTTTGGCGACAATAATCCCTTCGGGGAAGTTCTTTATTATGCTTCGCGCGTTTCAAGGGTTGGGCGGGGCCATGATTTTCAGCACCGGAATTGCGATTATGACTACGGTGTATTTAGAAGAGGAGCGGGGGCGGATGTTGGGAATCAATGTTGCGGCGGTCTATTCGGGTTTATCCCTTGGACCTGTAATCGGGGGACTCTTAACTCAACATTTTGGCTGGCGGAGCATTTTCTTTGTTAATATTCTCATAGGGGTTACGGTGATTTATTTGGTGACTTTTAAATTAAAAGGAGACTGGGCGGAGGCCAAAGGGGAACCTTATGATTGGATCGGCAATATTCTTTATGGAATTATGTTTATCGCGACCCTGTATGGATTTTCCATTTACCCAACCCAGCGGGGTTACTATTATATGCTGGGCGGGTTGCTGGCATTCCTATTGTTTTTGCGATGGGAAAGAAAAATTGATTATCCGATAATGGATTTGCGATTATTTAAAATCACCAGTTTTGCTTTTTCCAATATTGCCGCCTTGATTAATTATAGCGCCACCTATGCCGTGACCTTTTTAGTCAGTTTGTATTTGCAATATAACAAAGGATTCAATCCCCAAAACGCGGGGTTGGTGTTATTGGCGCAACCGGTCATGATGGCGCTATTTTCACCGGTTGCCGGACGACTTTCGGATAGAATCGAACCAAGAATAGTGGCATCCATAGGAATGGGGTTGACGGCGGTTGGGTTGGGTTTATTTTGTTTCTTGAAGACAGATACTTCCCTGATAAATATAGTCATAGGATTACTAATATTTGGATTGGGATTTGCGTTCTTTTCCTCACCCAATATCAACGCCATCATGAGTTCCGTAGAAAAACGGTTTTATGGTATCGCCTCGGGAATTCAATCCACCATGCGGTTATCAGGACAATTGGTCAGTATGGGAATCGCCACCCTCTGTTTCAGCCATTTTCTTGGTACCCATTCCATCCAACCACCTTATTACGGACTGCTCCTTCAAGGTATAAAAACGGCCTTCCTGGTATTTACCCTATCCTGTATCCTGGGAATCTTCGCCTCCCTCGCCCGTGGGACGATTCATTCTATTCCCGGCGTATAAAAAATTGTAATTTGCAATCTGCTCTATTTTACATTTGGGCAAAGGAAAAGTAAGGCTGACAATGAATCAGAGATTTCGGCTTTGGTTCCATCGGTAGCTTTAACTGTAAAATTACCTGGTACAGAAGTATCACTAAACAAAGCTATAGTTGCTTCAGTCAATTGACTAGATTTGTATGCAAATGTCTTGATTCGAGTTACATCGGAAAACTTAATAGAGAAATTTTTTTCATAATTGTAATGATAATTCACATCTTCGTGGTAAGGTGTTATGGAAGAATAATCTATAACACAGGTATATACCTCGAATTCTAAACCATTTTCATCAATTGAGTTAAATACTTGTTTTTTAGAACCTGCTTCAGGAATACCCACATAACGTAAATTTGGATTTGTAGAGTTATTTATAACGTTGAAAAGTGGAAGTGAAGGATAACTTTTCTGCAAATGTGGCATTAATATCTGTATTGCTTCAGCCTTCGACATATTACGTTTCATTTCATATTCTTGCGTAATTTCTGTTTTGATTAAAGGGTCTTTATTATAGTAATACTGATAATTATGAGTGCATCCTACTATAAATATCGAAGCAACTACAATATAGCAGAGTAAGATTCTAATTTTCATATGCTATATGTTACCAGAAGGTGAAGGGATAATGTCAAGCGGTGTACTGAGAGCCCAAAAACCGAAATAGAGAATTGAAATCATGAAAGGACTGTTCTAAAGAGTGTAACTCCGTTAGAAAACGGGTTATTCTCTCTTCCTTAACACGCTGAGAGGATAAAAAGATGATTCAAACATCACTCTTGGGCAATTGGGGACAGAGGGGTAGTGTCATTGAGAATAGTGAAAGCGAATTAGTCGGTTATTCAGACCGATTGCAAGCGTTGACGGAATCGTTGAAACAAGTGTAAGTAGGGAATGGGAATTTTGAGGAGGGTTTCTCGTGCATGCCGTACCACCTTACCGGCAATCCCTAGGAGTTCCCAACGCAAGGTGGCAATGGTTTTTCCCCACCAGCCCTTCCCCAGAATCAAGCGCTTGATGGCGATGGTGAGATTGTAGGCCAACACCCCCAAATGAAAAAAGACGGCATTGGCGGTGAAATCCTGACAGGGAACATACTCCATCCCAAACCCATTCTTGATTTCTTTATGATAATTCTCCGACTGTCCCCGCTGACGATGAAAGGCGATCATCTGCACTCCGGTCTGCTGGGTTTGATTGGTTGCAAGGGCATGGTAGAGATACCGGGAAGAATCAAATAACTCCGGTTGGGGATTGACCCAACGTTGCACCACCAGAGTAAACGACTGGGGCGTCTTCTCCATGCAATGCACCGTGACAGCATACTCTCGACCCGTCGGTTGGTTTTGTTCATTCAAGAGCGGTTTCCAGTCCTCCTCGGGAATGGCGGCAAGGGTGGCTCGCACCGCCGAATCCAAATCCGCGGTAATACTAAAAGTAATCTGTTCGGTCTCACAGTAATTGAGAATCTCTGAGCGATAGGCGGCGGAGTCACTGCGGAAAGCCCCCAGCTTCTTCTTCCGGCGCTTCAATAAAGTTCGGGTTCTCTGAATCTGTTCTAGAATCCCTACTGCCGGGGAAGTATTCCCTGGGCGGTAATCGGCGGTGACACATAGATCCAATTCCGCCAAATAGCCCAGCAGGGCTGAATATCCAGGAAAACCCGCATAGGTCCACGGCGTTCCCTCTTTCTCACTTTGAATCAAGGTGGCATCCACATCCAAGGTAAATTCTTTCCAGGAACTCTTCGCAATGACCTTCCCGGCTAACGCCTCATTCACCGCCTTTAAAGCGGGTATCCATGTCTCTCGTCGTAGCCACAGACGGATCGCATCCGAGGTGGGGATTTGTTTCCACCCGCATAGATGCACTAATCCCGCATCCCGCTGAAGCTCTCGAATATCCTCCAGATGTTTTCCTCCTCCACAGAACATCAGGACCAATGGAAAGACATACTGTTCCGGCGCATACCCTCGATTCGATCCCGGTACCGGAAAATGCTCCCGCACACTCTCCACTATCCCTAAGCGTACGGCCGTTTCATAAAACAATCCTAACCCCGCATGTCCTGTCAAACTCTCCTGTGTCCCTCCCAGTTTATATTCTACTTTTTCTTGTGCTATCATCTCTCTCAAGCCTCCTTGGTTCTCACCCGTTGGGTGAGTATCGTTTTTTCGCAAAAACATTATACCATCGAGGCTTTCTTTTATTCCTTACATTCCTATCTCGGTTTTGGGGCTGAGAGAAAATCATTTTTATGATATTTCACGAAGCTGGACTTTGGGAAGAATGTTGGAGATTTGGGGTTGGGTACATCCGCAGGGAATTGAACCTTGGGCATTGGCGGTGCCTGCGGCGACTCCACATCGTAGAGATTCGGGGATAGAGTGTCCTTGGGTTAAGGCAACTGCCAAAGCGCCTACAAGGGCATCCCCGGACCCGACCGTATTGACAACTTTTATAGTAGGTGGTCGGACTTCCCAATAATTTCCGTTATGTCCGGCAATAACTCCATCCTTTCCCAAACTGATTATGGGTAACTGGATACCAATGTCTAATAGTTTCTTTATAATGTTAAGTACTTTTGCTTTACTTTTGATGGGTTTGCCGATGAATAATTCCGCTTCTTTGCGGTTTTGTTTAATACAATAGGGTTTTGCTTTAACCCCTTGTTTAAACATTTCACCATAACTATCTAGAATAGACTTAATGTTGTATTTATTGGCTATTTTAATGAGCTCATAGTAGAGAAAGGCGGCCTTTCTGTGAGGGGCACTGCCGGATAAAATAAGCCATTGAATGTCTTTTTTATTCTTTAAGAGGTTTTCTGTTTCATAAAGTAGGCAATCTAATTCAGCATTTGAAACGAAAGTCCCTTGATCTAGAATGTCGGTATAAATTCCATTACTATTGTCAAGTATACTAACTTGAAAACGTGTGGGAGATATGGTTTGAATAGTGGTATTGGGAATACTTTCATGTTCCAATAATTCCTTTAGGCGGTTCCCATAGCCGCCACCGATAAACGTAATGGCATGGACGGGTTCCCCGAGGGTCTTAATCATCCGGGCGACATTGATTCCTTTACCACCGGCAATTTCTGAGATTTGAGATGTACGATGGACTTGACCCAGGCGAAAGGATTGCAAATGCAGGGTCCGGTCAATAAGAGGATTGGCAGTTACGGTTAGGATCAAGGTAAATATTTCCCATTCAGAACTTATTTAACATGGGACTTGCAATGAACGAGACTGATCTCGTTCATTGCAAGTACACTTGTTTTACTGAAAAAAAGAGTTAATTATACCGTTCTCATTAGGGCTATTTTATTGCCGAAGGAACCGCACCGGTTTCAGGAGACGATTCGGTAATTTCAATTTTGGCCTTATCTTTTAAAGGTTTAATATAAAATTCAAATTTTAGCCGTTGCATAATTTGTTCTTGGACTTGTTCCAAGGGTATGGGACCGGCAGCTTTTTTATCTTCCACTTTGATGATGTGCCAGCCAAATTGAGTTTTAACGGGCGCGCTAACTTGTCCGACCGGAGTATTAAAAGCAACCTGTTCAAATTCCGGGACGGTTTGCCCACGAACCACAAAACCTAGGTCACCGCCCAACCGGCGTGAGCCGGGATCGAGAGATACATCGCTGGCGATTTTGGCAAAATTAGCGCCTTTTTTCTTCAGGTCGGCTTCCACCTTTTGAGCGTCTTTTTCCGTCTTAACCAGGATATGTTTTAAATGAACCGATTCCGGCTGCATGAGGTCCGCCAAATGTTCACTATACCATTTTTTTACATCTTCATCGGTCACCTTGACATCTCGGATTTCTTTTTGGGAGAGAGCACTGACTAGAACTTGTCGTTTGGCAACAGCGAGTTCTCCAGCGACCTGCGGGTCTTTGTCGAGACCGGATTTTTCCGCAGCTTGGGTCATTAAAACTTCATCCACCATTTGATCAATAATTTTTTTACGTCCGGCAGGAGTGCTCATTTGTGCTCTGTATTCTTGCGGGAGACTGGCGATATGGGCGGCAACTTCGCCTTCGGTGATTTTATATCCGTTTACTGTGGCGACGACTTTGCTATAGTCTACAACGGGTTTTTGACTATCAAATACGTATTGACTTTTGGGACTAGTTTGTCCAATGGCGAATTTCCACACCGCCAGAGAACAAAGAATAGTGACGCCGAGAATACCGATAACCTTGATATTTTTCTTCGATAAACGCATGGGTAATGTAATCCTTTCGATTTAAAATGAGTATCTACCTTACATCCCGAGGGAAAATTTGTCAACTGCATCCCTTGACAAGAGACACAGGAAATGGTATTTTTTTAGTCCCCTTATTATCGCAATAAATAAATTGCGGGAGTAGCTCAGTTGGTAGAGCGCCACCTTGCCAAGGTGGATGTCGCGGGTTCAAATCCCGTCTCCCGCTCCAGTTATTTAGTTCTTTTTTTGGTGGCTTCCGTGAAGGCTTTTTTTAATTTATTTTTGGAATCTACAGGGTCCTCTACGACAATTTTTGTACCTCCGATTATGTCCATAAATCCAACTTCATTGGGGTAACGGGGAACTACATGCAAATGAACATGAGGGATACTTTGGCCACTTGTCCTGCCAATATTATAACCGATATTGAAACCCATCGGCTCGTAAACCGTTTGCAGAATATCCAAGGTTAGTTTCTGTAACTCGTGTAATTCCAATATTTCTTGAGCATTATATTCCCTTGGATCAATGATATGGCGGATGGGAAAGATCATTAAATGGCCGGCATTATAGGGATATAAATTTACTGTAACTCCAAATAAATCAGTAAGATGTACCAATAATTCCACAACTTCCGGTTCCCCTTTCAGAATGGAACAGAGGATACAATCTACTTGTGGTCGTTTACCCCGTACATAGTCCCGTTTATTGGGAACAAATAAGTTACGACGTTTCATCATAGTATTAATTCGCTCCAAATATGGATAATAGACGATCTAATTCGTCTAAGGTATTAAATTCGATAATAATTTTCCCACCATTGCCACGGGTAATCACGTTGACTTTTGTACCGAGTACTTTCCGGATTTTTTCTTCCAACTCTTGGACATGAATATCTACAGAAGGTTTTGTTTTACGCCGACCGAGTCCTGCCTTTAAACGGTTCACAAGAGCTTCCGTTTGACGGACGGAATATTGTTTTTCTTTGATGAGATTGGCGACTTCTGCCATTTGTTGGGGAGTAGCCAACCCTAGGAGTGTTCTGGCATGTCCCATCGTCAATGTTCCACGTGAAACATCGTCTTGAACAGTATCCGGTAATTCCAATAGGCGTAACATATTGGTTATGGTTGACCGATCTTTACCAACCCGTTGAGCCAATTCTTCGTGTGTTAACCCAAATCGATCCATCAGCATATGATAAGCCTGCGCTTCTTCAATCGGATTTAAGTCTTCGCGTTGGATATTTTCAATCAAAGCCAATTCCAAAGCTTCTTCCTCGGTGACTTCTTTAACCAATGCCGGGATGGTATTTAATCCTAATTTCAGGACTGCCCGTAATCTCCGTTCCCCGGCAATTAACTCATATCCCCGGAGGGCACGCCTGACAAGTATAGGCGTCAATACACCCTTTTCTTTTATGGAGTTGGCCAATTCTTCAATAGCTGACTCGGAGAACTCTCTCCGTGGTTGGTATTGATTGGGACGGATGGATTCAATCGGTATCTGCGTTACTCCAGTTTCTACTACTTTTGGTTCCGGCGTTGAAATTAAAGCACCCAATCCTTTGCCCAAAGCCTGTTTTTTCATGATATTTTCTCCTCTTTCTCAATAATCTCTTGAACTAATTGAATATAAGCGGTAGAACCGGATGAGCGGTAGTCGTAGATAAAAATGGGTTTTCCAAAACTGGGTGCTTCCGCTAACCGGACACTTCTGGGAATCACGGTTTTATACACCTTGTCCTGGAAAAACTTCCGTACTTCTTCTTCCACCTGTGCTGTCAAATTGGTCCTCCCGTCATACATGGTTAAAACGACTCCGGAAAGTACTAATTGAGGATTTACAGACTGGGTAATCAAATTTATGGTCTCCATCAATTGGCTAAGCCCTTCCAAGGCGTAATATTCGCATTGTAATGGAACGATTAATTTGTCCGCGGCGACCAAAGCGTTTACGGTTAACAGACCCAGAGAAGGAGGAGTATCCACAAAAACATAGTCGTATTGCGCTTTTAATGGATCTAACGCTTTTTTTAGCCGATATTCCCGATCTTCCGTTTCTACCAATTCAATTTGAGCACCGATGAGTGATTGATTAGCTGGGATAATATCTAAATTTGGAATAGAGGAGTTTTTTATTACCGATTCGATAGATGTTTGATTGAGTAATACATCATAAATAGTTCCATTCAATTGGGTTTTGTCAATTCCAATCCCGCTGGAGGCATTTCCTTGAGGATCTAAATCAATTAAAAGAGTCTTCCTCTTTGCCGCCGCTAATCCCGCTGCCACATTTACCACGGTTGTGGTTTTTCCCACTCCGCCTTTTTGATTTGCAATGACAAATACGTTTCCCATGTTTCACGTGGAACAATTTCTAAAAGTAACGCTAGATTATCACAGTCCTTTTGAGTTGTCCAGCAAAAGAGATACGGGAAGTTCTTTACTCCCGCAGAATATATCCTAACATTATATAGGTTAAACGAGGGTGTTGGATGGAGAGACTAATTTTGCATTTTTAAGTTATTTAGGTTAAAGTATATGTCTTCGCTTTTACGCGGGTCGTTGACAGAAATAAAAAGAAACTTGTTTACAAAAACTTTTGTTTTGTATATTATAGTTGACTTAATAAAAAAAAGGGCAACAGCATTTAAGAACGAATTCCGTTGAAATGCTGTTCTTCTTTTAATAAGAATCTGCCTTGAAATGTTAGGAAAAGGCGAAGGTGCAAAGGAGATTGCTATGGCAACAAGAAAGAAAATAACCGCGCCGGAACGCAAAAGCAAAATCGTGGATAAGAAAAAAATCAAAAAGGAATTACAGCCGCTCTATGACGGGTTGTTGAAACAACGGGAACGGATTGCTCAGGGCCTGCGCACGGAATATGAAGTCATCGAGCCTTCGGAATTGTCCGACTGGGTGGACTTGGCTGCCGCGTCCCATGAACGGGAACTCTCTATTATTCTCAATGGGAATAATGAAGAAGTCTTGATGAAGATTGATCAGGCGATGGAAATGATTGAAGATGGAACCTACGGAATGTGTGTCAATTGTGGAAATGAAATCGCCAAAGAACGATTAAAAGCGATTCCTTTCACCCGTTTGTGCATCAATTGCCAGGAAAAACTCGAACGTTATATCCAGAGATAAATTCGATAAATAAAAATTTTAAAAGCATAATTTCTTGGAAATCCCGGGAAATTATGCTTTTTGTTTTTTTCGTCTTTCGTTGAGATAGTGAATCCCCATGGGTACCAGTGAGACGATAATGACGATAATAATCACCATGTCAATGTGTTTAATGACATTGGGGAATGCCAATCCGAGAGAATATCCCAACCAGACCATCCCCCATACCCAGCAGAGGGCGCCGATAATATTGAAGGAGAAAAACCGTCCATAGTTCATACTCCCGATACCTGCCACTACTGGCGTAAAAGTTCGGAAGATTGGAACAAATTGCGCGAGGATTACAGCTTTCCCACCGTGTTTTTCGTAGAATTCATGAGTGGTAACCAAATGTTTTGGATTAAATAACAACGATTTTTCCTTGTGGAATAATAACGGCCCTGCTTTTGTTCCGATAAAATATCCCAAACTATTTCCGCAAATAGCGGCACAGGATAACACCACGCAAGCCAGCCAGATGTTGTTTCCGATGTCCCCGCGATAGGTCAACATTCCCGCTGTAACCAGTAAGGAATCCCCCGGCAGAAAAAATCCTACCATTAGACCCGTTTCCGAAAAAATAATCAGGGTCATTAACGGTAACCCGCCCCAGAGAATCACTTTCTGGACATTATAAATCTGTGTGAATGTATGGATTAAATCATGCAATTTTATATTCCTTTGATATTATTAAAGATAAAACTTTTGACGTTTGTCAAAAGTTTTTTTGAGAAATCATTGTAACATAAATAAATTATTTCTCTTTACATTTTATGGCATCCCTCGTAAAGTAATCCCGTGAGTCCCAAACGATTATTTTGGATTATCGGAATCAGCATACTTGTTTTTGGTACGATGTTGCGGTTTTATCGTTTGGAGGAGCGACCTTTTCATCATGACGAAAGTCTCCATGCGTATTATTCCTATTATTTCGAGACCGAAGGGGAATATCGCTATAACCCCATGTTGCATGGACCGTTCCTGTTTTATTCCAATGCATTGATATACCGAATATTGGGTGATTCGGATTTTACCGCGCGCTTGTTACCTGCAGTTTTTGGAGTTTTGTTGATTTACCTTTGTTTGTGTTTGTCTCCCTATATCGGCAAACCGGGAGCGTTGTGCACGGCGTTTTTTATGGCGATTTCCCCGACGATGGTTTATTTTTCAAGATTTCTCCGCAATGATATTTATATTGCCGTGTATTGTGTCGGGATATTGCTCGCGATATTAATGTGTAACGAGACCAAGAAATATTATTATTGGTATATCGCCAGCGCGTTGTTTGCATTGGCATTTTGTACCAAAGAGGTTGCCTATTTTGTAGCGTTTTCGTTTATTAGTTTTGGGGTATTACTATTTTTATTTTGTAGAGACGTAACATGTTACGTCTCTACGGTAAAAAAGGAGGGAAGACAACACTGGCAGCCGTTATGCACCTGCTTTTTTATTTTCTGGATTGTCTATTTGCCCTTCTATACCGTCTTTTTCCATCATCCCGAAGATTGGAATGGGTTCTCGACGGGATTAAAGTATTGGTATCACCAACATCAAATTCAACGGATTGGAGGGGAATGGTGGTATTACCTTCCCTTCATGGGATTATACGAGCTCTTACCCACCATATTGGGTATCTGTGCCTTCTTTTACATCATCCGTAAACGCATTAAGAACCCGCTCATTTATTTCTTAATCTATTGGTTCCTCACCAGTTTCTTTCTTTATTCCTATGCCGGGGAAAAGGTGCCTTGGTTATTGGTTCATATCGTGCTACCTTTAATTCTGTTGAGCGGATGGTATGTTGGACGTAAGATAGAAGACAAGAAATATTGGATTTTCATTTTGGTTATCCCACTTGTATTGCTAACCATGAATGCCACCTGCCTGGTGAATTTTCGCTATCCCGCCTTGGACCCGCAGAAAGAAAAAGATTATGAACACGCCGAATTGATGGAATATGTTCAATCTACCTATGATATCCCCAGGATGGTTCAAAAGATTAAGGAAACTCAAGCAAAGTCGGCGGATTTCACTCTTCTGCTCACAGGGGAATCCGTCTGGCCGTTAAGCTGGTATTTTCGAGACGTTCCCAAAATTTATTTCGAGAAACAAATTGAATTTCAGGATGTCGGCATGACCGTGATTGTCTCCGACCCTGAGGATTTTGTTAACGACCAGCAGATTCTAGGCGAAAATTATGAATATCAGAAATACTCTTTACGCGCTTGGTGGCCCGAACCCAGCCTTCCCAAAGATACAGGACTATGGCAAGCAACCCGGTACTTGTTTCAAGAAGCCTCCCTCCGCCAACGTATCCGCTATTTTTTATTCCGTGAAACCTTCTGGCAAGGCGGGTCAACGGATGTGGTGTTGTGGGTAAAGAAAGGGTAAATGATATCAGGATATAGGAGATAGGAATTAGGAGTTAGAGGTTGAATGAAGACCACCCACTTTAATTCCCCCTTCTACCTCACCCTTAGTCCCTCTCCTTGGTAAGGAGAGGGAAAAACAGAGATCTGTGTAGGGGCGACTCTGTGAGTCATCTGGGTTTGGTTTCTCTTTGCTTGTCTTTCCCGATAACGAGGGGGAAGCCAGTGTTTTCTGATAGGCGTTTGAGTGATACACCCATAAAGGGTTACACTACGCGTAGTGTAGGGATTTATTCCCGTAGGAAGAAGGAATTCTAGATTGAAGATTTCATCCTTCTCGGAGTTTATCCCGATACATCGGGACTCAAGGACATGGATTTATGATTTAGAAGAGAATTACTTCGTTGGAAGGGGTTGGGAAAACTAATTGTAATTTATTCTTTCTCCATTATCGTCATAATTTTGTGATCTAGAATAACCACAAGCATTCCAAACGACATCAAAAACGGACTTAAGAATTTTAGAAATATCGCCATCAAACTTTTCCAGTAGTACTTCTGGCATTATTAATGAATCCTTTTGAATTTCATGAACATGGTAAGTACCATCTGCACTCATTCGATAACCTAAAACATTTAACATTGACAACATTATTAAAATTGGTGGTTCAACTTTTAAAAACCTCATAAAATCCAGATAAGATTTTGTTCCCTCAATTATTGCGTTTTCAAAACGAATACTTGGTATAAGTTTCTCACCTTGGGGATAATGTAAGATTAAAGTATTTGTAGATTCAATTATTCCATTCCTGAAAAGAAGCGCATATGAGTTTATATTCTCAACCTGAGTTCTTGTAACGTAAGATAAAAACCCATCAGATGTATAACTATAATCTCCAAAACTTAAACCCAATGGATAAAATTCTTTTCTTTGAGATAAAAGTTCAGTAATATCAATTTGCACAGAAGGACTAAAAGCATTTATTGGTATCATATGAAGAACAAACATACCACTTTTACATAATGGTATAGGAGTTTGCTCACTTATTATTGTACTCAATCGTTCCAGCCTAAAATTTCTTATCTTTTCAATTGTGGTTTCTGACAATGAAAAAAGATTACGTAATTCTGTAACCTCTAAGATGTATTTCCCTTTGGGTCCCCTAGAATAAAATCTAAAGTCTTTGTTAAATGTAACCATATGAGGTAAAGCCCAACTTCTTGGAATATAAATAATAATTATATATGTGTTATTTTGAAAAGGAATAAATCTAATATCAACACCAAATATTCGAGGGCGTATACCATCTAATATCATTTCTTGAAAACGTAATGTTGGAGATTCAGGGTCATCAATTTCCAAGCCGCATATCTCAGTAGGAATACTATTTACTTCTTTCATGCCGTAAATTAAATGACCGCCTAATGCATTGGCGAATGATGAAACATCTGCCAAAAACTCCTTTCGTTCAGATTCACTTTTACCTGGAAGTTTTTCCTTATAATCAATAATCTTACATTCTTCAAATTCATTATTAATCAAATTTTGAAGATCTGATATTTTTACATCCTTAAGAATTTTATTTTCTAAAGACATGTAGGAACATCCTTTCAATCATTTTTTACAATATCTATTTCTTACTCTGTTAAATCATACAATTCATAGACCAATTGGTCAATTAGGTGGTCGAGGGTGAGATTAGTAGTTGGCGGAGATTTTAAATGGAAGATTTTATTCCTCACAGAGTTTATCACGATTCATTGGGAATCATGGACATGGATTTAAGATTTAGAAGAGAATTACTCGGTTGGAACGCGTCGGGAATGGCTTAAAGAACACTCAAATTTCCTATGCATTAAAAACTATAACGTTGAGTAATAGTTTTTAATTTTATTAGCTATTAATACACGTCTTTGTTTAAGAAATTCATCATAATTAGCAAATTCCATTGTACCAATTAATTCAGGGATACAGTTGCTTTTTAAATTATCTTTAAGAATATTAGAATCATTAATACCACCATATTTCAACTCTCCACCATTACATTGTTGTTTAAGTACTTCAAAATATTCTTTGGGAGACTTATTGCCAATTTTAATATTGATTTCCGATTGCATATAAACATAATTGGCAATTTGATTATATTGTCCTTTCGATAATCCATTGTTTTTCAAGTAATCTTTTGGAAATACATGATGTATATCCCCCATGTGGGTGATTAACTCTTGTATTGTTATATCCTTAGATAGAAATCCTTTATCATTAGCTTTCACCTGAGATGCTAAAAAAACATTGAAATAGGGACTACTCCTAACGGAAGTATTTAAACTTTGCACTAAAGCTGTATTCCAATAAGCATCGGACAGTTCACCCGTTTCAGTTATCTTTAGGTATTCTTTGGGATCATTTCCAAAATTACGAATATCCAAGTCAAACTGAGATTCAGCAGAACCAGAATATCTTCCAGTCAGAACAGACATTACAAACCATCTACGGACATAAGATTCTATTTCTGCTTGATTATAATTCAGAGCACGTAATTTCAAATAAACAATATATGCAAAATTTAAAGCATTCTGAGAACGAACGAGACTTTGGGAAATAAAGCCTGCAGATTTAATAATCATTACAAACCGTTTGAAATTAGACTCATTTATAAAATTTAGTATTCCCTTTTCTAATTTCGCAAAAGATTCTTTAGCAATTTCTTCTTCATAGGTCCGTGTTTCAAAATTTCTACCGGATAATAGACTTACCAAGTCAGATAATCTTCCTCTATTGAATTCAGGTGTAAAAGCTACTCTTAATAAATCTGTATAGTCAGGATCATACAGATCATCATTTTCATTTTTTAGCCAAGCCATTTTTTGAAAATACTCTGTCTTGGCAAATTCTTTATCAACATCAACTATTGTGGTATAGAAATCTGGGACAACTGCCATATGACAAAAATAGTCAATACACTTTCGAAGTGTTGAACCATTATAAGTATCACTTGAAGCAATCTTAGACATTGCAAAATCTGCTTGACCTAGAACTGCACCGGCTGAATTAATACGTATAAATATTTCTGTTACGGTTTCTATTTCTAAATCATGGTCCAATTCAATTAATCCGATTTGTTTATGTATGATATTTTTAAGATTTTCTAGTTTATCATCTATCTGATCAATATTAGCTCCATCATTATTCTTACAATATACATTTACAATATCTCTAACTTTTACATCACCTTTCATAATAGGTGAAATATCTGAAATCCAAGCAGTATCTTTAGCAATCGCTGGATTAAAGACTTCAAATTTATCTTGAAGTGGATTAAAAGAAATTTGAATCCTTACTCTTTGATATTCCTTATTAATAACATACCCACCCAAAATTGCAGCTGTCAAAGCTAATACCCTTTGTTGACCATCGATTAAAATCTTTTTACCCTCGGAAGTGGTACCATCTTTCAACCTAATATTAGGATTTCTCCAGACGATTAAATAACCTATTGGAAATCCTTGATATAAAGAATCCATTAGATCGCGTACTTTTGTAGAATCCCACACAAAAGGCCGTTGAATTTCTGGAATAGCAATCTCTCCCGATTTCACCCAAGATAAAATCGTCTCGATTAAATGTTGATTTACTGCATATTTTTGTGTATTCATTGAATAAAAATATACCAAAGTTTGATTGAATGGGCAAGATTAATAACGAGATTGCTACACCTTAGGCTCGCAATCACGAAATCAAAAAAAAGATTGACAAGAAGAAAAAAGGATATATAATAATATATACAAATCAATTTTGAATTATGATTGTTAAATAAAAGAGACAGGCATCGGGAAAGAGAAAAGCATTCATTCCCGACGCAGACTAGTTTTGGATTTAATGATGAATGAAATTGGTTTGGTGATGAAATGCCCTATTTAGGGTAGTTTTTAGGGATTTTAGTAAGTAACCCACCTGATATTTATAACTTCAATATAATGAATCATCTATAAGGCAACCCGAACGAGAGCGATCTCGTTCGGTATAACTCCGTACTATCTCCGTATTGTCTCCGTATCTGCTCCGCTTTTGCTTCGCTGGACAAGGTCTACTAAACCGCTTTACTAAAGGTATAGTTTAGCTGTTCCCTCGGTGAGACACCTTCGGATAAGGTAGACTGGCTCGGTGAGACATCTTCGGGTAAGGTAGACTGGCTCGGTGAGACACCTTCGGGTAAGGCAGGCAGGTTCGGTCAAAGACATTCGGGTAAGAAGAAAAGGAAGAGAAAGGCTGGTGGGTACGTTACTGATTAACTCGTTCCCTTGCCCGTGCGTGCTATACTAAGCTAAAATATATAGTTTAACTCTGGAGAGAGTGTTGGTCTTATGAAACGTGTGTTATTAATTGTCCCGCCGACGGGACTTTATATTAGGGAAGACCGGTGCCAGACACCAATTGATAAGCTCAAAACGGTATCTGCCCGACCGCCGATGGATTTAATGTACATGGCTGCCGCCTTGGAACAACGGGGTATTGATTGTCAGATAAGGGATTACCCGGTTTTGAACCAGAATTGGGATAATTTCCGCAAAGATATTACTTCGTATGACCCCGATATGGTGATATTGAGTATTACCACACCCTCTTTACCGCATGATTTGGAAGGGTGCAAGATTGCCAAGGAAATAAAACCATCCATCATAACCGCCGCCAAAGGCGCCCATTTTAATAAGCGGGATGAAGTGACCCTTGCAAAATATCCTCAATTGGATGTTTGTTTCAGGGGGGAATATGAGTTTACTCCGATGGAGTTAATGACATTGGAGGATTGGGCGGGTATACCCGGAATAACTTATCGAAACAATGGAACCATCAAGCGGAATCCCGACCGTGGTTATATCCAAAGTCTGGATTCTATACCCTTTCCTGCGCGGCACTTGGTAGACAATCGGATGTATTCCCGACCGGATACCGGGGAAGCTCAGACCAATATCGTCACCAATCGAGGTTGTCCATTCTTATGCATTTATTGTCTCTCCCGCCAGGTCGCGGGACTGAAATTACGTGCCCGCTCCCCGGAAAATATCCTGGGGGAACTCAAAGAATGTGTCGAGAAACATGGGATTAAGAATTTCTTGTTCCGGTCCGATACCTTTACCATGGACAAAAAATGGACGATTAATTTATGTAATCAAATTGTAGAATCCGGATTAGATATTAAATGGACTTGTAACAGCAGGGTGGATACTATTGATGAAGACCGTCTTCGCGCCATGAAAAAAGCGGGATGTTGGTTAATTTCTTTCGGTGTGGAATCCGGCAGTGACGAAATGTTAGAGAAACTCAAGAAGGGCGCGAATGTCGCCCAGGCACGAACGGCCATTCAATTATGTAAAAAGGTGGGGATACGCACCAGCATTTATCTGTTACTCGGCGCGCCTTGGGAGACCGAAGAAACTTATAAACAATCTATTGATTTCGGTTTGGAACTCAACCCCGATTTTGTGGAATTTTTCTATGTCTACCCTTTCCCCGGTACGGAATATTATGATGAAGTCGTGAAACTGGGTCTGATGAAAGAAGGCGAATCGCCGGAAGAAGCCTATGACGCCCCCGCCATCCCATCGTTACATTTGAGCATTGCACAATTGGCGGATTTGCGGAAAAAAGCGGTTCGGAAATTCCTGTTACGCCCCTCCTATATTTTCCATACCTTGAAACAAGTCCGTTCCCCCAAAGAAATCGGCAATTATATTAAAATTGGTATGGAGCAATTAGCTGGTTTGGCAAAATGAGTGTGATAAAAAATATGAAAAGTAATATACCCTGTCATTCTGAGCGAAGCGAAGAATCTCTGCCTAAAGGCGCTTTACATCAGGTAGAACACAGGGATTCTTCGCTTCGCTCAGAATGACAAAAATTTTGTTTGGTGACTTTTAATAATATGAACACAAAACGAAAAATATTATTACTCAATCCTCCCGGAGATCAATTGTATCTCCGAGATTATTATTGCAGCCATTCCAGCAAGGCGCGCTATTACTGGCATCCGTATGATTTATTAGTTCAAAGTGGAATTCTAGCACAGGAACATGAAGTGCAAGCACTCGATGCCAACGTTCTTGGTTTGACCAATGCGCAAGCGCTGGATCGTATCAAAGATATGGAAATTGACACCCTGTTTTTCCTGACAGGTGGAGTTTCTTGGAGGAATGATTTCGATTTCGTTACATCTCTTCTTAAAGAAAAACCACAAATCAAAGAAGTATTCTCCACTGGTGATTTCTTTCTCAGTAGGTCTACCGAAATGCTTGAAAAATATCCCTTTATTACAGCGGCGTTGTTGGATTTCACAAGTGATGTCTTATTGCGGTATATCCGCGGAGAACTGCAAGGGGAGAAAACAGATTATATTTCGTATCGCTATAATGGTCAGATTCTGGAAGGACGACGGTACACCGAAGAAAAAGAATTTGAAGTTCCTTTCCAACGCCTGGAATTATTCCCTTGGAAAGAATACCGCATTCCTCACGGGCGACACATGCCTTTCGCCAGTACATTAACCAATTTCGGTTGCCCTTTCAAATGCAGTTATTGCGTCAGTAGTATTGTGCCTTTGAAATTACGCAAACCGGAAAATGCCGTTGCCGAAATCGAATATCTCAACAAAAACTTCGGTATCAAGGAATTCTGGATTAAAGACTTCACCTTTGCGGTGAATAAAAAACATGCGCTTAATTTTCTGAATTTGCTCATCTCTAAAAACTTGGATTTAAGCTGGGTCGCCCTTTCCCGTGTGGATGTCGTTGATGAAGACATTCTCAAATTGATGGGAAAGGCAGGTTGTCATACCATCCAATTTGGTGTGGAGTCTGTTACTGATGAAATACTTAAGCATTATCACAAAGGGGTCAAGCCTGACCAGGTTAGAGAAATCTTCCGTATCTGCCGGGAAAATGGGATACGCACGCTGGCACATTTTATCATTGGACTTCCCGGAGAAACGGTAGATTCCGCGTATAAGACTGTAGATTTCGCCAAAGAATTATTACCTGATTTTGTCTCGTTCAATATTGCCACACCCAAAATGGGAACCCCATTCCGCAAGGAAGCGATCGAGAAAGGTTGGACCAATTCGGACATAGATGTCCTTGATAATTCCGTGGCATTTCCCGTGGTAAGTACGGCGCAAATGACCCCCGAACAAGTTTGGAAGTTGCGTAATTATGCCATTCGGTCGTATCATTTACAATTGAAATTTATGTGGTTGCGACTGTCACAAGTGAAGACTTTTTATGAATTCAGTACGCTCATACGAGAAGGATTTGGGTTGTTAGCTTCAACCCTCCGTCCGATGAAACAAATTCCACAAGAAAGCGATGCCCATGTATAAAAAAAACAAGTTTCGAGTTTATCATTGCATGATGTCTCCTAGTTTCAAGTTTAAAGTTACCGCTCTTTTATTATCCGCTGTTCTCATTGTTGGATGCGGACGAAAAACACCGGAACGCTTGTTAAGCGACGCGCAGGAGGCCGCCAAACAGTATGATTTCACTCTTGCTATTACTAAATTAGAACAATTTCTGGAGCGTTATCCCCATGACCCGCGTGCGGTAAGAGTGCAATTTGAAATTGGTGCGTTGCATATGAAAATTGGCCAGTTTGATTTGGCCATTCAGGAATTTCAAAAAGTTATTCAAAAATATCCCGCCAGCGGTGATGCGGATACGCAAGCGGAATTTGCCATAGCCAATTGTTATGTCAATCAAAGCAAATTTGATAAGGCGGAAGAAATTTGGACTAAATTAAGTATGGATACTGCCCATCCGTTGTCCGCCGTGGAAGCCAAGTTTAATATTGCCAAAGCCTATGAAATACAAAAAAATTGGACGGGCGCCGAGAAACAATATCAAGAGATTATCGCTATCGATACCGCCCATCCGTTATCCGGGGTGCAGGCCAAATTTAATATTGCTAAAAATTATGAAATACAAAAAAATTGGACAGGGGCTGAGAAAGAATATCGGGAAATTATCGCAATGTTCCCACTGCCGGTAAAATTAATGCCCAAGGGTTATCCTAAAGAAGCGGATGAACGTGGAATAGTGGATGCCACTCAGGCGATAGCGATGGTGGAGTACCGGCAAGGGAAAACCGACAAGGCGATCGAAACCTACAAATCCCTGCAAACCATGTATCCGAAAAATGAATATGTTCAGGGAGTTGCGATTTGGTCCAATGTGATAATCGGAGATATCTATACCCAGGAAAAACAAGTTAAAAAAGCCGCCGAGTCCTATCAAAAAGCCATGAACAGTTATGCTCAAATTACCGCCGATAAGTTGATTCCCGATAAAGCCTGTTGGGCAATGACCCGTATGGGGGAAATTTATGAATACCATTTAATGGATACCACCAAAGCGGTGTCCCTTTATAAAGAGGCTATAACGGATTTTGCCAAAACAAAAACTGTGCGATATGCTCAAAACGCTTTGATGCGTCTTTCCAAACCGCCAGTAGCGCGCGATACCACCCGTAAAATTCTCCCCGGTATCGCGGGTGATACGGCCGGAAAAAAATAAGGAATATGGTTGCAGAAATGGGGTTTTACAGTTAGGTTATAATATCTATCAAACCCATGAAATCAGCAACTTATAAATCTGCCGGTGTGGATATTCACGCCAAATCATCCACACTGGCAAAACTTAAATCGCTCACCCGATCAACCTTCTCATCAGAAGTGTTAAGCGATATTGGACTGTTTGGCGCGCTTTTCTCAGTTAAGAATATTTCTACTCAATACAAGCATCCGGTTCTTGTCAGTAGTGCTGATGGAGTGGGTACCAAGCTTAAAATAGCTTTTCTCATGAATAAACACGATACCGTAGGAGACGATATTGTCTCCCATTGTGTCAATGATATTCTCGTGCAAGCGCCCGCCCATTATTTTTCATGGATTATATTGCCACGGGAAAACTACATCCCAAAGTGATTCTGGATATTGTGAAAGGGTTGGCGAAAGGGTGCCGAAATGCCGGATGTGCACTTGTTGGCGGAGAGACCGCGGAAATGCCGGGGTTATATTCCGCTGGAGAATATGACCTTGCTGGTTTTATTGTCGGAGTCGTGGATAAAAATAAAATCATTGATGGAAAATCCGTCAAACCGGGGGACATTGTACTGGGTCTGGCGAGTTCCGGTCTGCATACCAATGGTTATTCTCTCGCACGGAAAATTCTTTTTGAAATAGACAAATATAAAGTAAACGATTACGTGGAATCGTTTAACAAAACAGTGGGAGAAGAATTACTTGTCCCTCACCGTTGTTATTCTGAGTCCATTCTCCCTATTTTGAATGACGGAAAAAGCAAAGCTCGTCTTCTTAAAGGTATGGTCCACCTGACCGGCGGCGGATTTTATGACAATATCCCGCGAATTCTACCAAAGCATGTTTCGGTAAAAATCAACAAAAATTCCTGGCCCATCCTTCCTATTTTCCAGTTACTTCAAAAAGATGGCAACATCCCCGATAAGGAAATGTATCGCGTTTTCAATATGGGCATCGGAATGATTCTTATTGTTTCTAAAAACAATGCAAAATTTGTAAAAACCAAGTTGACCCTAGCAGGGGAAAAAGTTTATACCATTGGGGAAATCATCAAAGGGAACCAAACGGTTCTTATTCACAAATAATTGCAGTATTCGGACAGGTATCTACGCACGCGGCGCAATCCACACATTCTTCTTCGGAAATGACGGCATGATTTTCTTGTACCGAAATCACATTGGTCGGACAGGAATCTACACAGGTCCCGCATCCGTCACATTTTTCAATGATTACTTTGGCGGCCATTCAAATTTCTCCTTTCTTACCCCACATCAGGGAATTCTATCGAACAGATAACTCTTGTATATATTTGTATAAGAATAGTATAGCAAAAATTCCTCTTTTCGTTAACATTCATTCTATAATTCATTGGTCCTGCAAATGGAACTTAAAAATATTTCATCTTGCTCTAAGTGTGGGAAAAGAGATATACTGACGTAGAGTCGAAGAAATGGAATGCAAGGTTTGTTATGATTCAATATCTTTGTGACCGTTGCGGGAAGGAAATCCCTCCGACCCAAACGCGCTTTTCTTTGCATATGCAATTGTTTGCATCCAAAGAGAATTTATATTTCAGTGAATCCGATTTGCAAAAGGATTTACGCGAGGAAATGGCTCAATTAATCCGCCAGATGGAACGGATGGACCCGGAACAATTGAACGATGAAGTGTATGTACGATACGAGTTCGATGTGTGCAACGCCTGCCGGAAAGAGTTGTATTTTCAATTTCGCCGACAATTACCTCTAGACTTTCCGAAAATAGAAAGATATAATTAAACTTTCTAGGAGAAAAGGATATGCCAGCATTGAAACAACCGCGAATTACCGTAAAAGTAATTATTATCTTGAGTCAATATCGCGTGACTGGAAAAGTACATCTGCATCCGGGTCAACGATTATCGGATTATGTGAACGGGGTCAAAGATTTTATACCGATGACGGATGCGCGGGTTTATCAATTGGATGGGAAAACGGAAGTTAACCGGATGAGTTTGTTGGAAGTGAATGTCCGGCATGTTTTATTGATTTACCCTTTGGAAGGGGAAGAATTGCCTTCGGAATCGGATGATTTGGAAAACCTCAAACCGGTGTATGTGGATACCTATAAAAAGAAAACTTGGTAAACTACAGGCAAAAGATAATCCTTATACCTTACCTTCGTTATTATTCACCCATGAGACCCAACTGGGTATTCATTTCTTGAATCAAATCCTGTGCTGAAATAAATCCAACGAGTCGTTTTCTTTCTTTTCCTTGCAGGTCAAGGAAAAGAAGAGTGGGGACTTGATATACTCTAAAATCCCGCATATAATCCGGATTAGTTTCCACTTGGATTTGAACAGTGACGAATTTATCGGACCATTTGATAAAAGTTGGGTCGGTAAACGTTTCTTTGGATAAGCGTTGGCAATCTAAACTTTTATCCGACGCAAAATAGAGTAAAACTGGTTTCTCCTGGGTAGTCGCGAGTGTGACGGCGTCAAGTGGTGAAGAGGTAGTCCAGGAAATTCCTGTTGAAGTTGTGGAAATATATTTTACAGCATCCGCAATCACATAATTTCCCGTTCCGGTCCAAGAATCCGATAAAATGACAATACCCACAGTATCAAAATCATACATTCCCAAATCGACGCTCCAATCCCCGGTGGTCAGATATTGACTACGGGTGATGGCAGTGGTGATCCCGCTATGTACAATCATATAATGAGCGTCTTCGGCATAAGGAGCCGAATTGACCCAAGCTTTGACATCATACCGTCCCGGGGCGAGTCTGGTAATCCAAGTCACGGTTTTTGACCCATCGCCTTTGACGGCAAAAAGTTTATCCTTCCCAAAAGAAGTTCCCCAAGTACTGGCTGACCAGCTTCCGAGAGGAGACACAATACAGGTGGTGGTATCACTGTGGTCAGTTATAAATTCCAATGCAGGACTGAAAGAAAAACAAAAAATAAAAAAGATTATTGTAACCATCACATGGGAGAACAAGAGATATTTATCGCGAAATTTCGCATGAATCATAATCTACTCCTTATCAAACAGGGGAGAACTTGTCCCTGTCGCTACTATAGTGTTTCTCTAGAGACACAACTCTCAAAATGTATTATAGCGCAATAGCGCATTTCCAGTTATAGGTTTCTATAGAAGTTCAAGTTTTACACAAAACTCTATTTCGTTTTGGGGATTTTGTCAAGTGGTGCCTGCAAAGTGGAAAGTGGGATAAAACAATTTTTTACCTTTACATTCGCCTTGAGTGCAAGGTAAAATCCTAAACCAATCATGAAACTTGTTCAACGCTATGTTGTGGAAGAATTTATCGGGCCAACCGCACTCGCCCTGTTAATATTTACTTTTGTTATGCTCACCCGTAAAGTGGATGATTTTGTAATTTATTTCAGCGCACCGGGTGTGAGTTGGAATATGTTATTTAAAATGATTGGATTGCTGCTGCCATTCCTATTAACCATGACCCTCCCAATGGGTCTTTTGATTGCGTGTCTGACAGTGTTCAGCCGGTGGAATAATGACCGGGAAATATTGGCTCTGCGAATCAGCGGCGTGAGTCCCTGGCGGATTATTACGCCATTATTGACCGTTAGTGTGGTATGCAGTTGTGTGGTGTTGTACCTAACGACGGAGGTCGTTCCGTGGACCTATACAGCGTTTCGAAAAACGATTTATCAAGTTGCCGCCACATTGGGGGAAAGCCTGAACGAACAATCGTTTAATCAATTCGGGAAACAACTGGTCATTTACGTTCAAAAAAAAGGCGCGCAATCTGGACAGTACGAAGGCGTGACATTGTTTTATTCCAAAAATGCCCATGTCACACAAATCCTGACCGCGGAAAAAGGTTCGATTCAAATAGATATAAACCAGGGGATTTCCACGCTAACTTTGAACAATGGGGCAGTTTTCAAAGCCGATTCCAAGGACCCGGAACATTATTATGTCGGGACTTTTGGGCGATGGCAGTCCGTGACAGAACTGGATAAACTATTGGGTGCGCCGGAACAAGGACCGGGAATACCGCGGGAATATTCTATGGCGGGATTACGTGATAAAATCCAACAGTTACGAAAAATCGGGAATTCGGCAGCGGAGTATCGCCTGGAATTGGGACGGAGATTTGCGTTTCCTTTCGCGTGCATTGTTTTTGTATTGATCGGAGTTCCGCTGGGAGTTTCCTGGAGAGTCAAAAATCGAACGCTCAGTTTTTTTGCCGGAGTTTGTACGATTGTGGTGTACTGGGTATTTCTGACCATGAGCGAACAGTTGGGCATGAAAGAAAAAGTCCCGCCCGAATTAGCGGTCTGGCTGCCCAATATAATTTTGGGAACATTGGGAACTTATTTCACCTGGAGAACCTGTCGGCAATGAAGGCAATCTATTACAATTTCAGATTCCAGATTTTTTTGATTTTACTGTTTTTATTAAGTCTGCAATCTGCCTTTAGCATTCAGCAAACGGTGTCGGAGGATACCGGGGGATTTGCTTTTCCCGGAAGAGATCAACGTTACCCCTTGTATATTCAACATGCGGATTATGGGATTCAATTTGATATTGATAGTGCGGTTATGGTTTATGGAAAAGGGAACGTGGTCATGACCTATGGCGACGCCACTTTGTATTCTGATGAGGTTTGGTACACGGCTTCGGATAGTACATTTCATGCCAAAGGTCATGTCGTTTATTATTATCGTCCTTCTCTCAAAGAACCGTACCGGGTCATGAAATGTGAAGAGATGATTTATAATCGAGGTAATGATAGGGGTGCGGTCTATCAGTCGAGAACCTTTGTTCCTCCCTTGTTTATCCGCGCTCCCACAGTGCAGCAAGTGAATCCTAAAAAGCAAATCATCTTTGACGGAAGTTTTACAACCTGCAATCTGGAACACCCGCATTATCATTTTACCGCCCAAAAAATCGCCATCTATCCCCATGATATTTTGATTGCCTATAACATTGTTATGTATATAGGGAATGTTCCCGTTATGTATTTCCCTTATCTCCGGCGCTCTCTCAAAAACAACGATGCTTTTTTCGATATTGAAGGGGGGAAAAGCAGTAGAGTCGGTTCCTTTGTGAAAAGCTCTTATCAGTTTCCAATTACGAAAGATATTGTGGCACGGCTCCGCTTGGATTATTTTTCAAAAGAGGGTACAGGAGAAGGATTGGACCTGAAGTACGATTATGGCAAAGAAGCGCAAGGTGTGCTGCAAACCTATTACATTCATGAAAACGATACAGGAGAAGACCGGTATCGGATTTTTCTCAAACATCGGACTTATCTGACCGACGATATATCCGTTTCTCTGTATGCCAATTATGCCAGCGATAATGCGGTGGATGAAGATTATCTCCATACGCATATAATGGGCAAAATGGATACGCGGGAAGAGTATGTGTCAGTGGATAAATGGGATAGTAATTATCAAATCCGGTTGATGGCCCGCCAGATTCAAGAATGGATTGATGATACATCCAAAATCCGCAGTAACAGTTTTTCGGATGTCACCGGCAGTTATCAACTGCAACAGGGTTCCAGTCCGCAGTTGGAAGGGACTTTGAAATATCAGAAAATTTCTTCCACGCCTTTTTATTACACGGCGAGCGGCAGTGTGGGGGAGATGGAACACTATACCGGCTATACGACATCCACTAATGAGTCCACCTACCGGTCATTGGATGTGAATGTGGAACAAGATGTCTCGTATGCCAAGCCGCTGACAAAACAAATTACCTTTTTCTCTTCCGTTGGAGTAATTAACGACTATGCGCAAAAAACCTCTGAGTTTAACGATGTAAATGATTTCGATACATTTTTGCAAGAGCGATTGCGGCTGGAAGATCGGATTACCCGAAACTTGAAAGCCGATCTGATTTATACTGCGGAAGAACAAACGGAGAATAACAGTGAATATGCTCCCGCCACACTGGCTTTGAATGATCTTGGTGGCCGGCTTTCCTATCGAGTACCCAACAGTTCGATGCGTATCCGCTGGCAGGGGGACTATAATATTTTACCCGAGGATGAACTTAACGTGGGGCAGCGGCAATACTATACCCGTCTGGATGTAACTTGGAATCCGACAAAAATTATTTCATATAATATTGCCGGTGTGGCGGCTCGTGCTCTGGAAAACGATACCACCTATGGACTTTATTTCTCACAAGAGCAATCCCTCTGGGCCAGCGCTAAAGTGCAGCCGAAAGATTGGTGGTGGGTTTCTTTGAGCGGTTATTTCCAGGCTAGCCAAACCCCGGCGAATATCTCGGGAAATACCAATACGGTAGCCCTTTATCCTTCCTTTTCAACCTTCATCGGAAAAAAATGGCGATTGGATGGAAGCACCTCCATTAGCTTGAATACCGGGACGCTCGATGAACAAGACCTGACCCTCTACCGCGACCTGCATTGTTGGGAAGCCTATATACGTTATAGCCATACCCCGACAGATAACGCTATTCACTTTGTCATACGAATTAAAGCGTTTAGTCATCCCGCCTTTGCGCCAGACCCTAAGACTTCGTTTGAATAAATCATAAAATTTCCAATATCATTTATTTTCTTATAGGAAGACTGGCTGAATATCAAAAGACAAAGAGAATATGTCAGAAAAGACCCTGAAAATCTCCTTTTCTTTTTCAAAAGTATTGCATTGATTTTTAAAATCATCAGAAACCTGTCAAAATTGACGTATAAACAACAAATCCACCTCAAAGCCTAGTCTCCCCCGAACCAAATCCCTACTTTTTTTCATTGGGAGACAAAGCGGAGTTAAAGCGGAGACAACTCATACCCAATTCAGAAACATTTTAAACCCCTTAAATCGCAAATTTAGCTATGCCAAATTGTCCTCCTCTCCCCGCCATTCTCAAAGTTCTCAACTTGATTGAGGATCGAGAATCCAGTATTGTCTATCCTTACATTAACCCTTTATTATTCAATGATTTATAAAATTATAAAAAGATTTTGTAAGGAATTGTCCAAAAAAACACACTGTTATGTAGAAGATAATGTTAAAATCTGTACTTTGAAAGGGCAAATATTATGAAAACAATACAACAATTCTTAATAGCAGATTTACTTTTTTCCTTTTTGGTATTTCAATCCCATTCCCAAGACTGTAGCACGTCATGGCTCTCCACGACTCCTACGAATACGAATTTAGGTGGACCAATTACTTTCGCTACTAATCAATATGCCTATGCATTAGGAGGCAGTGTTGAAGAACAAAACACCCCTATGTATGAATATGCACTAATTAATAGTGATGGAACTTTAGGTCAATGGACAACCATTACTGGTGATCCTGCTTTGGCTTATTATGAACAAGGTGGAATTATGGTAGGAAATAATGTCTATGTTGCCGGAGGATACCAAAATAATGGTATAGGGGTGACCTATTCCTCTAATTGTTATCTAGCCCATATCGGAGCTAACGGATTGTTAAGTTCTTTTGTTGAACAACCTAGTTTGTTGGTAGCAGCCGATGGCTTGTCTATGGTATATAGCAACGATTATTTATATATGTTTTTTAGTAACACTGTGGAATATAGCAAAGTGAGTTCTGATGGTAGTTTAAGTGCATGGCAATATACCAGTCCTTTAACACTGGAAGGTAATGACAGCCAAAACGGCTTTGCATCAAATGGATATATTTATACAATTGGTTATTCATATAATGGAGACAGTTCGTATTATTTTGAACGTGCTCAGCAAAATAACGATGGGACGCTAAACACGTGGGAAATAGTGACTTGCTCCTTACCTGAAATACGACCTACTGCCTATATTCCGATTATAGTAACAGCAGATAATCAGGTTTATTTAATATGGACTGGAGAAAGTATTTTAAAAGCCAGTTTTGATCCATTAACAGGAACATTTGGTACGTTTACAACCGATTCTCGACAACTTCTTAATATTGGGGAAATGGAAAATGCTTTTGCCTCTTGGCCATATCTATATATAATAGGGGATTTATCAGCTTCTAGCACGGTTACGGAATATACCTGCGATACGATGACTCAAAAAGATTTTTGTTTTGCCTCCTCTCAAGATACCGGACGATGGTTCTATGAGAGTGTGTCGGGGACGAGTACCCAACCGACCATCAGTTGGTTATCCACCTATAACGGGTCAACCACCGGAGTCTTACAGATTCAATTTACCCAACCTAATCAAGGAGTTAAATTGACTCTTTATCAAGCTGGTTGGTTTGGGTCCATTAGTGACGATTGGTATGAGATGAAAGCCCAGGTATGTTCCGATGTCACGACCTATCCCAATACAGTATTCGGAGTAGGTAACTTTTTCAATGGTGCATCAGGTCCGATGGATATTAGTGGGCATGGCTTGTATTCCATTACCACCGGCTTGTTTTATTTAAGAGATTTCCAACAATCCTATGGCGGGACATCCATGTATCCCCAACTAACCTTTAAGAACAACGACACCTACCCCGCAAACATTTACCTAGAATCAGTCCAAGTCGAACCCATAGACCCACCGGGAAATTAAACGAAACATTGCCTTCCTATTCTTCTACCCGGCTTTAGCCGAGGGTTACCGGACTTTAGTCCAAGACATTGCAGATTAATGGGCTAAAGACCCGCGAACCGTACACTAAAGTGTCGTAGAATATGGATACATGAGAACGTTATTCCCGACGCCCTCCCCTTTAAGATTGAGCGATATTTCAATCATAAACTTTATTTCTAAATCCTAAACCTTTCCTTGGTAATTAGATGTCCCTGAAAAAGTTTCTTTTTTAGATTGTAGGACACAAAGAGGGAACTTTGGGAGAGAGAAAGGAACCTCCCGAGCCGAATTTTCCAAAGGACAAAAAGAAGCTTCCTTAGAAGCTTGCGGATATTGTACCCACATCCGCAGAGGATCGCATTGATGTGATCGCCGTGGGTTCCCTTCAGATAGTTTCGTCCTAACCATCCATCGGTTTTGGCATGTCCGATCACGGGTTCAATCGCACTCCGGCGTTTAATCCATCGAATGACCGATTCTTTGAGTCCGGATAACTTCCACCGACTGAGATGAATCGTAGCCTCTCCCGCATAATCGTGTCCCCGATACCCTTGATCCGCATACACCTCCTGAGCTTGAAAATGTCCCAACCGCTCGGCCTGTTTCAAGGCCTGCTCTAAGGTATGTCCGTCATAGGGATTCCCGTGAAGCGCTTGCATGCCTACAATGAACGGATCTTGAGAAGTCGCTACCACACTCACCTTGCAGCCAAACTCATATTTCTTATGGGCTTTACCTTTGGCGATACATTCCACCTCCGGGGCATGCAAACTATACAGTTTCGGAGAATCCTCTCGCTTTTGCTCCAACAACCTCTGGGCCATGGCTAATTCCGGTCCCAATACCTCCCAGAGTTCCTCCCGGTTTGCCTTCAGGACCTTCCGACCTACATCCCGACTCACCCGTCCCAAGTACACCTTTAACTTCTTCCATTCCTTCTGCGCCTTCTTCCCCTTACGCCCATGGGCATACCGATGATACAAAAATAAACTCTTCTTGGCTTTGCGGGTATAGCTCTGCCGCAGTTCAATCCCTTCCTGGTGGCACAGATTCACCAAGCGTTGCAACATCTTCAGGTACAGTTTCGCATCCGTGGGATAGGTAATTGCTTTCTCCTGCACCGTCGTATCCACATTCAGTTTGGCCAACTGCCTCCGCTTCAAGGCACCCGTCTTCAACCCTGTGGTAATGGTCACCTCTAAGAGCTTCTCCATCTTCTGTTGCTGGATCCGTTTACGCCATTTACTCAATAAGCTGGCATTCAGGAAAAGCTCCCTCTGAAAATACTCAAACCCACAAAAGTATTGCCAGTACGGATTTTCCGCCAAGCGCTCCACGACTTCCTCATCGCTCAAGTGATAGGCATGCTTTAAATAATGGATCCCCACCAGTAATCGAATGGGTTTGCAGGGACGTCCGAAATCCGGACAATAACACCCCGCAAAGGCGGCCTCCAGTTCTCCCCATTCCATCTGATGGGCCAGTTGAATTAACGGATGGCGGGGATTACACAGACTTTTTAATTCTCCACTAAATAAATTCTCTTGTGTCGTATCGGTCAATGGAATCACTCTAAATCCTCCAGATATTTGTATTTATTTCAATATACCTGGTGATTTTAACATGGCGAGAAAATCATTTCTATCCCATCTTTATTGTTCTATTTCCCTTTTTCAAGGACGACTAATTAATTTGGTTGGGAGATTGTCCGAAAATAACGAAAACGTAAAATCTCATCTCCGAATTTGTCAACCTTTTACGAAATTCTTCTTGTAAAGAAATACCATAAGGATTGAATCAAACGATATTTGTAGTTACAATAGTCTTCCGCTTATTGGAAATACATACAGGGGAAATTGAATGATTGAAGTCAAAAATTTAGTGCGATATTACGGTGCCAATCCCGCGGTGCGGGATGTGAGTTTTTCCGTGAAAGAAGGCGAAATTCTGGGTTTTTTGGGTCCCAATGCCGCCGGAAAAACCACCACCATGCGAATCCTGACTGGTATTATGCCCGCCAGTTCGGGTACGGCAACTATCGCTGGGTTTGATGTCCAAGAACAATCCATTGAAGTCCGCAAACGATTAGGCTACCTGCCGGAAAATTGTCCCCTGTATACCGACATGACCGTCAAAGGATATCTGAATTTTCACGCGAAAGTTAAAGGCGTCCCCGGTAAAGAACGTAAAGGGCGCGTGGAAGAAGTCCTAAAAAAATGTTTTATTGAGGATGTAAAAAATAAATTAATCGGCAAATTGTCCAAAGGGTATCGCCAGCGAGTAGGATTGGCGCAAGCTTTGGTGCATGACCCGCAGGTCTTGATTCTGGATGAACCCACCGTTGGACTTGATCCGGTCGCTATTAAAGAAACCCGCGATTTAATTAAATCCCTCGGCGGGAAACATACCATTATTCTCAGTACGCATATTTTACCGGAAGTCAGCATGACCTGCGGACGGGTCGTGATTATTCATAAGGGACGGGTCGTCGCGGAAGATACTCCAGAAAATCTGACCGCCCAGTTAAAAGGCGCATTCTCCATTTATCTGGAACTCAAAAAATCATCCGACGATATCGAACAACAACTTCTGAGAATTCCCGGTGTTTTGCAAGTCAAAAAAGAAAAACCTAATACTTTCCGTGTAGAAAGCCAGAAAGAGAAAGATATTCGCGACGACATAGCCTCTTTCGTGGTCAATAAGGGGTATGGATTATTGGAACTGAGACCCGAACGAATGACTCTCGAAGATGTCTTTGTTGAACTCACTGCGCGGGAGGGGGAAGAATAACATGAAAAATATTCTGGCCATTGCCGAACGGGAAACCAAAGCCTATTTTACTTCTCCCATGGCCTATATTTTAATTTTATTTTTTGTATTCATTAGCGGACTGGCGTATGTTTTTTACTTATTGCAGGCGCATCGGGCGGATTTGTCCTTCGTTGTGCAATTTATGAGCACCTTGATTTTATTTCTCAGTCCCTTGATGACTATGCGGTTGTTTACCGAAGAAAGAAAACAAGGAACCTTGGAAATTCTCTTGACCTGTCCGGTAACGGAATCAGAAGCGGTTCTCGGAAAATTCGCCGCGGCAGTTATTTTATATCTCGTAATGTTGGCGTTGACCGCCCATTATCCGCTTTTTTTACTTTTTTTTGGCCAGCCGGATAAAGGCCCTCTTTGGACAGGCTATCTCGGTTTGATTTTATTGGGTTCTTGTTATTTATCCATGGGTGTCTTGGCTTCCACTTTTGCAAAAAATCAAATAGTAGCGGCGGTAATGACCTTCGGACTCTGCCTGATTTTATTGATACTCAGTGCTTTTTCCAATTCTGTTTCCGGCGCCCTCGGTGAAATCTTTAAATATTTTTCCTTTGAAGAACATTTCCAGGATTTCGACCGCGGGGTGATTGATACCCGGCATTTGATTTTCTTTTTTAGTTTTATCGGGTTCATGTTATTTCTTTCTGTTTTAAATATTCGCAATAAAAAATGGCGCTAATAATGAATAATAATTCACAAAACAAAATTATTTCTATAGTTGGTTTGGTGGGGCTTATGCTACTGGTCATAAGCCTGGCGATTTATCTCATTCAGAGCTCTTTTCCAACTTGGTTAGAAATTAGTCTGAGTCTAGGAGTGATTCTTTGTTTGGTGTATGCCGGGTATAACTGGGAAGAAATCCGCAAGACAGTATTTTCCAAACAAACCTTGGGCGGAACCAATACCACCGTATTTATCCTTATTGTTCTGGCGATTCTGGTTCTCGTGAATTATTTGGGTGGACGCCATCACAAACGGTTTGATGTAACTAAATCCGGACGATACACCCTCTCTGACCAAACACGTAAATTGATTGCGCAATTGAAAGACCCGCTCCAGATTCATTATTTTTATGCGCAAAGCAATCCTAATTACAGCACTGTCAAAGAACTATTGCAAGAATATATCGCTCTGTCCGATAAGATTAAAGTACAAGGTGTAGATCCTGACCTCAGTCCCGGGTTGACACAGCAATATCAAGCACACGACGGCAATTCCATCTTGGAATATCAGGGACGGAAAGAAACGGTCACCGGATTCGATGAACAGGATTTCTCTACCGCTCTTCTAAAATTGTTGAATAAAGGAACAAAGAAAATTTATTTCCTAACGGGGCATGGGGAATCAGATCTCGAAAATACCGAACAGTTAGGATACGACTCTCTCAAAACTGAATTGGAAAAAGAAAACCATGTCGTCTCCAAATTAAGTCTTGCCAGCCAAACGACCTTACCACCGGACATGTCCGTCCTTGTGATTGCCGGACCCAAGACTGAACTTTTTCCAGGGGAAGTAACAGTTCTTAAAAACTATTTAAATACCGGAGGACGTGCCTTGATTCTATTAAATCCGCCCTCTTCCGCTTCGTTATCCAATTTAATGGGTGACCGGGGCATCCATGCCGACGCAGATATCATTGTTGACCCAGTTAGTTCATTGATTGGCGGAGATGTTCTTGCACCGGTCATTCAGGTAGAGTCCTATAACGACATCACGCGCGGACTTTCTGCCATGGTGTTTCCCTACTCACGATCCCTCTCGCTGGATACAAATCTCCCTCCTTCCGTAACCATCGAAACCCTCCTGCAAACCAGAGATAATAGTTGGGGGAAAACTGATTTGAAATCCAAATCCGCCCAGTTCGATCCCCGGAAAGATATAAAAGGGCCTCTGACATTGGGCATTTCTTATCAAGCGCCCGCCGTTTCCGCCAATTCGAAAGACACAACTCAACCAATTCCTCAGACCCGCTTGATTGTCATTGGCAATGCTAACTTCGCCGCCAATACTTTTCTAAATCAAGGCGGAAATAGAGATTTATTCTTAAATTGTATCAACTGGCTCACCGGAGATACCCAACTTTTGGGAATCCGCGCCAAAGAACCGGAAAACCATGAAATGCTTTTAGTCGGTTTTGAATCCCGTTTGATTGTTTTTACCACACTTTTGTTTATTCCGGGATTGATTGTCCTTTGCGGAATCATTGTTTGGATTCGCCGCCGTTCCTAAATTTCTTCACATGATTTTTTAACTTGAAACTAGAAACCTGAAACTTGAAACTGTTAGCCTATAGACAAAACCCTGTCTTGGCGGTAAACTAACCGGATATGGAAAAAACTGTTAAAAAAGAACGCAGAAAATATACTCGTGTTCCCGTCAAACTTCTTCCCTTGGTCAATATTAGTCCCAATCAAGATCCCCAAGTCCTCTTTCAAGGAAATATTGTCGAAATTAGCGAAGGGGGAGCCTTGGTCCAATTACGGGACTTGGAAATTGCCAACTATATTCCGACTCTCAAAGATTTACCCAAAGACTCACCGCTCCCCTTACATGGAGATTTTCTTTGGTTGTATTTTTCTCTTCCCCATCAAAAAATTCCGATTAAAACCTCCGCCGAACTCATCCGCGTTCAAGACCAATGCCAACTTGCCCTCCAATTCCTTGACCTCCCTGACCCCGACCGGAAACAAATTCGGAAATTTGTGGATAAAAAGTGAAATAATTAAATATCAGTAGCATCTTGTAGTATCTTAATAATCAGTATAATCTGTGTACAGGGATTTGACATTCCCACACATCCCTCTATAATGGAATTCCAATTATGAGTTACGAATGGTTCATCAGTCTTAGGTATTTGAAGGCGAAACGGAAACAAACTTTTATCTCGATAATCACCCTGATTTCCGTGGCGGGTGTGGCGCTCGGTGTGGC
The DNA here is from genome assembly GCA_963768165.1 of uncultured bacterium. GTDB lineage: Bacteria > UBP4 > UBA4092 > UBA4092 > UBA4092 > CAVYHJ01. The sequence continues at coordinate 343,121 of CAVYHJ010000028.1, forward strand.
TGCCCTAATCATTGTCATCTCCACCATGAGCGGGTTTGATCATGATTTAAAAAATAAAATCCTTGGTACGAAACATCATCTCGATGTCACCGCCAGCACCGAACAGGGCTTCTCTAACTATACCGACGTTATGGCGAAAATCCAAAAGACTCCTGGAATTGTTGCCTGTGCTCCCTACGTAACTGCTCAAGGGATGTTGCAATCCGATGATTATTTGCAAGGCGTGGCTCTTCTGGGAATTGACCCGGCCCTCGAACCCACCGTCTCCAATGCCAAAAAGAATTTGATTCAGGGTCGGTTACCCAATCCCGGTGCTGATGAATTGGTTCTTGGCAAACAATTATCCTACAATTTAGGCGTCGGTGTCGGCGGTCAATTATATGTCCTCACCAAAGTCGTCCGCACCGCTATGGGTCTGGTTCCCAAAACTAGCGTTGCGAAAGTTGTTGGGATTTTTGATTCGGGAATGTATGAATACGATGCCAATCTCGCGTACACTTCGTTGGGAGCGGCTCAGCGGCTCTATGACATGGATTCTACCGCCGTCACTGGTATCGCCTGCAAACTGGAAGACCCCGACCACGCCCATGACATGGCTAATACCCTCCAACTCGTTCTCGGGAACCGTTTTATGGCGCGTTCCTGGGACATGAATAACCGTGAATTATTTTCTGCCCTCCAATTGGAAAAAACCGTCATGTTCATTATTTTATTTCTTATCGTGGTGGTTGCCGCCTTCAACATTATCAGTACTTTGATTATGATGACTATGGAAAAAAGCCGGGATATTGCCATCCTCAAAGCTATGGGCGCTACCCAGAAATCCGTCCGCCAAATATTTCTTTTGGAAGGATTTATTATCGGAATGGTTGGAACTCTTTCGGGAACAACCCTCGGTCTAGTTTCCTGTTGGGCGTTGGACAAATACAAATTCATCACCCTCCCGCAAGATATTTACTATATCGAAAAACTCCCCGTCCATGTCGAACCCATGACCGTTCTATTGGTCATCGTCTGCGCCATGGTGTTATGCTTGGGTGCTGCAGTTTACCCTGCCTGGCAGGCGGGACGTCTCGACCCCGTCGAAGCCCTCCGTTATGAATAGTTCTAACGTACCAGGAGCGGAATTGTTATTCTCAATTCCGCTCCTAAACCAGTTGTAATGCGTCGGGAAAGGAGTGTATTTTACGGATTTCCAGACATTATTTAATGAAAACTTGATTTTTCAAGGTAATCCCATCAGAATGAATTACTCAAATGACAGATAATACTTCATCAAATCCTATCGTCATTCAAGCTCTCGGCTTGGAGAAACAATTCCGTTCCGGGACGGGTTGGCTCGATGTCCTCAAAGGCGTCTCCGTGGACATCGAACGGGGTTCCATCGTGGCGATTGTCGGTCCCTCCGGCGCGGGCAAATCCACTCTACTGCATTTATTAGGCGGGTTGGACAGGCCCACCAAAGGCAAGGTTCTGCTGGAAGGCGAAGAAATCGTCAATTATTCGGATATTGATCTTGCGAAAACCCGGAATCAGAAAATCGGTTTCTTATTTCAATTTCATCACCTTTTGCCTGAATTCACCGCTGTGGAAAATATCGGATTGCCCAGAAGGATGATGGGTGAATCCGTTGAAAAAGCCCATCAGCGTGCCCAAGAATTATTGGAACAATTGGGATTGGGCGACAGGGGTCACCATCGCCCCGGTGAATTATCCGGCGGGGAACAACAGCGTGTCGCCTTGGCGCGCGCTCTGGTTAATAACCCGGCGGTCGTATTGGCGGATGAACCGACAGGCAATCTCGACCGCCAAACCGGAAATCAAGTCCTCGATATCATCTGGAATTTGCAAAAAAACAAGAACCAGACTTTCATCATTGTCACTCATGATGAAAGTATCGCCCAACGCGCCACCCGTCGCATTCACCTTATCGAAGGAAAAATCGTGGGTGACACAACCAATGGATAATCTCCAGTCACGTGCATATTACGGCAGTATACTATTCAAATAACTTGACATTATCATAACCATATTTAATAATATATGTCGTTATTATTAAATATCCTAATATTGTTTGAGGAATTATGTCTGTGTCATTGGACAATTTGAAAATATTTTGTGATGTAGCACGAAAAAAGAGTTTTTCCCGTGCGGCGCAATTGAATAATGTCACGCAATCTGCTGCCAGCCAAGTTGTATTGCAAATGGAGAAACGGTTAAATGTTTTACTAATTGACCGATCTAAAAGACCTTTGGCATTAACTTCTGAAGGCCAGATTTATTATAACGGGTGTCGCGAAATCGTTGACCGGTATTCTGATTTAGAATCACAAATTCATGCGTTTCCCAAGGAAGAGAATTCAACTATAACAGTCGCCTCGATTTATTCTGTCAGTTTGTATGACATGAATCAATACACCCAAAAATTCGAGGCTCTTTTTCCGGGAAGAAAAGTTCGTATTGATTATATGCATCCCAATGAAGTGTATGACAGTGTGTTGTTGGATGAATCCGATTTGGGATTAATCTCGTTTCCGCGGAGTTTACGTACTCTGGAAGTGATTCCTTGGCGATTGGAAACGATGGTATTCGTTTGTTCAACGATACATCGGTTTGCAAATTTGGCACAAATTGATCCGATACAGATCGAACATGAAAATTTTGTGACCTTCAATTCCGAATTGGACATTCGACGACATCTGGATAATTATCTCCGCCAGCAAAAAGTTAAAGTGAATATTGTGATGGAATTCGATAATATTGAAGCCATCAAACGGGGTGTGGAAGTCAACGCCGGCGTATCCATTTTACCGGAACCAACCGTTCGATCGGAGGTTGAGAAAGGTTCTCTGGCCAAAGTTTTCTTGACCGGAGACACTTGGGAACGTTCTGTGGGAATCATTCACCGCCGAAAAAAAATACTTACTCCCGCCATGAAAAGCTTTGTCGAATTATTAAAAAAGGGGGAACCCGAACATTCTCGCGAATGCGCGAATGAACTGGTCTCTGTAAAGTAATCTTTATGAGAAACATTACCAGACCGATGAAACAAGGATTATACGATCCGTTCTATGAACATGATGCCTGTGGCGCGGGATTTGTCTGCAATATGAAAGGCGAAAAGTCTCACGCGATTATAGAAAAAGGATTAGAGATTCTGGTCAATTTGACACATCGTGGGGCGTGCGGGTGTGACCCCAATACCGGAGACGGGGCCGGTCTGTTACTCCAACTGCCACATGAATTTTTTAAGAAAAAATCCGAAGAATTGAGTATTGCCCTGCCTGATGTTCAAGAATACGGCGTGGGTATGGTCTTCTCGCCGCGTGACCCCAAACAAAGAAATTTTTGTGTCCAATTATTTGAAGATGTGGTCCGCCGGGAAGGCCAAGTTTTTCTCGGGTGGAGGGATGTTCCCACCGATAATACACCGATTGGTGAAACGGCCAAGCATGTGGAGCCAGTTATCCGGCAAATCTTTATTGGCAGGGGAAAAGAAATTAAAACAACCGACCAGTTTGAACGCAAATTATATGTTATTCGCAAAGTAATGGAAAATGCCATTCGCAATTCCGACCTGACGGAGAAGGCTTCATTTTATATACCCAGTCTCTCGTGCCGGACTATTGTGTATAAAGGATTATTATTAGCGACTCAGATTCAAACCTATTTTCCGGATTTGGCGGACTCCAGCATGAAGAGCAGATTGGCGATGGTACATCAACGATATAGTACCAATACTTTTCCAACGTGGGACCTGGCTCATCCCTTTCGTTTCTTGTGCCATAATGGGGAAATCAATACCCTGCGCGGAAATATCAATTGGATGACCGCCCGCCAATCCTTGTTTAAATCGGATTTATTTGGTAACGATATCCACAAACTATTCCCGGTGCTGACGCAGGGTGCCAGTGATTCCGCAATTTTGGATAATGCATTGGAATTGTTATATCACACCGGACGTTCGCTGCCGCACGCCATGATGATGTTGATTCCCGAAGCCTGGCAGAATCACGAAACCATGAGCGATGAGAAAAAAGCATTTTATGAATATCATTCCTGCCTGATGGAACCTTGGGACGGACCCGCTTCCATTCCATTCACGGACGGAAAATGTATCGGCGCGGTATTGGACAGAAACGGTCTTCGCCCTTCGCGATATACGGTTACCAAAGATGGATTTGTTGTCATGGCATCCGAAACCGGGGTCTTGAATATTGCTCCTGAAAATGTTCTTTCCAAAGGCCGATTGCAGCCGGGGAAAATGTTTTTGGTGGATATGGAACAGGGGCGCATTGTCGAAGATGAAGAAATTAAAAGTGAAATGTATCGTAGACAACCGTATCGGGTTTGGTTGAACCAGAGCCTGGTAGATTTGGATTCCTTGCCCAAAACGGAAAAAACGCCTTGTGCGGATTTTGAAACTTTATTAACGAGACAAAAAATATTTGGATATACACTGGAAGAATTACGAATCTTGTTGACTCCGATGGCGATTCAGGGTGAGGACCCCGTGGGATCCATGGGAGAAGATACCCCCTTGGCAGTATTGTCGGAGAAGTCTCAACTATTGTACAGATATTTTAAACAACTGTTCGCGCAGGTCACCAATCCTCCCTTGGATGCGATTCGGGAAGAGTTGGTGACGTCCATGATTACAACCATCGGTGCAGAACATGATCTTTTTCAGGAGACTCCGGATCATTGTCATCAATTAAAATTAACCAATCCAATTCTCACTAATGAAGAGTTGGAAAAAATCCGGGAAATCAAAAAGGGAAATATTCGTGCGATTACACTGCCCATAACCTTTGAAACCGGTCAAGGAAGCGATGGATTAAAAAGTGCGATGGAAAAGCTTTGCGCTAGTGCTTCCAAAGCCGTGGACGATGGATATGCCATTCTCATTTTATCAGACAGGGGTGCAAGTCAGAATCTTGCGCCCATACCGGCGCTGTTGGCTGTTTCCGGTGTGCATCACCGCCTGATTAAAGAGGGCAAAAGGACGCGTTGCGGCTTGGTTTTGGAGACCGGAGAACCGCGGGAAGTGCATCATTTCTCTCTCCTGGTTGGATATGGTGCAGGCGCCATCAACCCTTATCTGGCATTGGAGACAGTCCAAGACCTTCATCGGAAAAATCTATTGGAGACAACAGATGAAAAGACAGCTGTCAAAAATTATATAAAAGCCATAAAGAAAGGCGTTCTAAAAGTCATGTCCAAGATGGGTATTTCGACTTTACAAAGTTATCGCGGTGCCCAAATCTTTGAAGCCGTTGGACTCAATAGGGAAGTGATTGACAAATATTTTTGTTGGACAGCGTCCCGGATTGAAGGGATTGGACTGAAAGAAATTGCGGAAGAAACTTTAATTCGTCACCGCACGGCCTTCCCGCCAACCGATATTCCGGAAAATTTGGATTTAGAAGTTGGCGGACAATATCAATGGCGGCGGCGCGGGGAACCGCATCTCTTCAATCCCTTGACCATTGCTAAATTACAGGAAGCAACCAGGACAAAAAACCCCAAAACTTATGAGGAATATTCCAAATTAGTCAATGAGCAAAATAAAGATCATTTTACTTTACGCGCCTTACTGGAATTCAAGTTTGCGGAAAATCCGATTCCCCTGGAAGAAGTTGAACCTTGGACTGAAATTGTAAAACGATTCAAGACTGGTGCCATGTCCTACGGTTCCATCAGTCAGGAAACACATGAAACACTCGCCATCGCCATGAATCGTCTTGGCGGGAAAAGCAATACCGGCGAGGGTGGGGAAGATTCACGAAGATATAAAAAAGACCCGAACGGAGATTGGCGGAGAAGCGCCATCAAACAAGTGGCGTCCGGGCGGTTCGGAGTGACGATGAATTATTTGGTGAACGCTGACGAAATCCAAATTAAAATGGCACAAGGCGCCAAACCGGGAGAAGGCGGACAATTACCCGCTAAAAAAGTATATCCCTGGATTGCCAAGGTGCGGCATTCCACTCCTTACGTTGGATTGATTTCTCCACCGCCGCATCACGATATCTATTCCATTGAAGATTTGGCACAATTAATACACGATTTGAAAAATGCCAACCGAAATGCGCGCATTAGTGTAAAACTCGTAGCCGAAGTCGGCGTGGGTACCGTCGCCGCCGGAGTCAGTAAGGGGAAAGCCGACGTGGTTCTCATTAGTGGGCATGACGGCGGAACAGGCGCGTCTCCGCAGACTTCTATCAAAAATGCAGGTTTGCCGTGGGAGTTGGGATTGGCGGAAACACAACAGACTTTGGTTCTCAATGATCTGCGAAGCCGGATTCGTGTTGAGTGCGACGGCAAATTAATGACCGGACGGGATGTAGCGATTGCTTGTTTGTTGGGTGCGGAAGAGTTTGGTTTTTCGACTGCTCCTCTGGTCGTCTCCGGCTGTATCATGATGCGCAAATGTCATTTAAATACCTGCCCGGTTGGTGTGGCGACTCAAGATCCGGAACTCCGTAAAAAATTCAGTGGTAAACCGGAATATGTCATCAACTTTTTCTATTTTGTAGCAGAAGAATTGCGGCAATACATGGCCAAATTAGGTTTCCGTACCGTCAACGAAATGGTTGGCCGCATGGATAAACTGCAACCACAAAAAGCAGTGGAACATTGGAAAGCTCAGGGATTGGACTTATCGCCCATTTTACGAAAACCGGATGTTCCTTCCAATATTGGAACCTATGCTTCTCAAACACAAGATCATGGTTTGAAAAATGCGTTGGATAATCACTTGATTCAACTGGCAAAACCGACACTGGAAGGAAAAAAACATGTGGAACATACCATAGAAATCCACAATACTAACCGTACTGTCGGCACAATGCTGAGTTGTGAAATCACCAAACGATATGGAGAAGAGGGGTTGCCGGAAGATACCCTTGTATTCCATTGCAAAGGGTCTGCCGGTCAGAGTTTCTGTGCCTTCGGCGCCAAAGGGTTGACCATGGAAGTGGAAGGCGATGCCAACGATTATTTTGGAAAAGGACTATCCGGCGCAAAAGTAATTATCTTCCCGCCGCGCACCGCGACGTTTGTTCCGGAAGATAATATTTTGATTGGTAACGTGGCGCTTTATGGCGCTACCAGTGGGCAGATGTATATTCGTGGGAAAGCGGGGGAACGGTTCTGTGTCCGCAATTCCGGCGCCTATGCAGTCGTGGAAGGTATCGGTGATCACGGATGCGAATATATGACCGGAGGTCGCGCGGTTATTCTCGGACATACCGGTCGGAATTTTGCAGCCGGAATGAGCGGCGGGGTTGCGTATGTTCTGGATGAAGTCGGAGATTTTGGCACATTCCGTTGCAATAAAGGAATGGTAGATTTGGAACCATTGGTAAGTCCAATTGATATTTCTGAATTAAAAGGATTAATTGAAAACCATCTTGAATATACCCAAAGTACATGCGCTAAATGGGTTCTGGAGAATTGGGATAACATATTACCCAAATTCGTGAAGGTGATGCCTGTTGAATATAAACGTGCGCTGGAACAACTGGCCAAAGAACAGGAATCGGAAACGCAAACCGCGGGAGTTTAATTTATGGGCAAAGTTACAGGATTTATGGATTTTACTCGAGAGATGCCGAAGAAACGCCCGGTAGACGAGAGGATTCATGACTACAAGGAAATCTATACTTATTTTCCCGAGGAGAAACTTCAGAAACAAGCGGCGCGATGTATGGATTGCGGTGTCCCGTTTTGTCATACTGGTTGCCCCTTGGGAAATATTATCCCCGACTGGAACGATTTGGTCTATCGCGACCATTGGCAGCGTGCCATTCAAGTGCTTCATTCCACCAATAATTTTCCGGAATTCACCGGTAGAGTTTGTCCGGCACCTTGCGAAGAATCTTGTGTCCTAGGTATCAATGCCCCCCCCGTGACCATTGAACAAATCGAATATACCATCATAGAACATGCGTTCCGTGAAGGATGGATTAAACCGGAACCGCCAAAAATTAGAACCGGGAAAAAAGTGGCGGTTGTCGGTTCTGGTCCTGCGGGACTTGCTTGTGCGCAACAATTAAATCGCGCGGGACATACCGTTACTGTTCTGGAACGTGCGGATAGAAGCGGTGGGTTATTGCGTTACGGTATTCCGGATTTTAAATTGGAAAAAAAAGTCTTGGATCGTCGGCTCCAACAATTGGTTGATGAAGGAATTATTTTCCAAACCAATGTCTATGTCGGAAATAATTATCCAGTTGAGAAATTAAAACAATTTGACGCCGTCGTGTTATGCGGCGGAGCAACCAAAGCCCGCGACCTGCCCATCCCCGGTAGAAATCTGAATGGAATTCATTTCGCCATGGACTTTCTTCCTTTGCAAAATAAACGTGTGGCGGGAGATTCCTTGGAGAAACAGGAATTGCCTAATCTTTCCGCCCAAGGAAAAAATGTTATTGTCATCGGGGGTGGTGATACTGGCAGTGATTGCGTGGGCACTTCCAACCGTCAAAGAGCTAAATCCGTTACCCAGTTTGAATTACTACCTCAACCGCCGGAAGGTAGGCCGGGAAATCAGCCTTGGCCGTATTGGCCGATGAAATTACGTACAAGTACGTCGCATGAGGAAGGATGCAATCGATTTTGGAGTATTCTGACCAAAGAATTTATCGGTTCTCAGGGCAAAGTCGAAAAATTGGTGACCGTTGAAATTAAATTTGAATCCCAAAATGGCGGACGCCCTCAAATGGTTGAAATACCCGAATCACGCAAAGAATGGAATGCCGACCTCGTGCTTATCGCGATGGGGTTTTTAGGACCGGAACCGGATGGCATGATCGCCCAATTGGGGATTGAGTTGGATGATCGGGGAAATGTGAAAAGTAATCCCAGTTATATGACCAGTGTCCCGGGAATTTTCTCTGCGGGAGACATGCGGCGCGGCCAATCCCTTGTGGTCTGGGCTATCTCCGAAGGACGCGAAGCCGCGCGCCACGTGGATACTTATCTCATGGGATATTCCGAACTCCCGACCAAAGGTAACGGCGACCTTCCTAGAGTCTGATTCGATATTCAAAATCAGCGCATCAATCCAAACAAGACTATAAATCTTTACGAATGTTTATGTTTTTTATGAGAGTTATTCTGACTATGTTTATGGTGTTTGTGATGTTTATGATGGGTTTTCGCTTCCACCATACTCACCGAACCAATCAGTATCGCCATCATTGTTAAAACAATAATCCATTTTTTCATTATTAAGATTCCTTTCGTAAGAACTATTTATTTTCTGCCCAATCGTGAACCTTGTCAATAATGCTGCTTTTTGGATAAATTACGGGAATAAAGCTGGATCCCCGAAATTAGGATCGTCATTATCCACATTCACATCCACGTTATTGACTTCCAAAATCCCTGGCGCATCACTGCGTATCCCAAATTGGCCTTGAATATATGGGTATAGCGCCTCGCCTATGGCATAGTAATTTCCACTCACCAATACCCCAACCCCCGCCGCGGCAATTAAGTTGTCAATATCTTGATCCCCCGCCGTCGCGGTTCCATACGCCGCTACCAAGACAATACCCAAAGTGTTGAAATTGCCAGATTCTATAGTCAACGTCAACTGGGTACCTACTTGATGACCCACGTTGTCCGGGAAGGAATAGGCATGTCCTGAACCTTGGACATTATTGTTTGCTGTCCATTTGATGCCTTCTGTCGTGGCTCCAGTAAAGTTTAATACCAATCCATTGTTGACAGATATGCTAGGTTGATTGGCGGCGCCATAGTAGGTCTCCTGTCCCCAGCCCAAGGGATCATTGGCAGACGTGAATTGTCCATAGAGGTAATGGGCATTGGGGCTACTCCGTGGGGATTGTAAGGCAGGGGCAGCATTGAGTATCTGTATCTCATCCACATAAATACTTCCCGCTCCTCCGGCTTTGAATTGGAATTGAGAATAACCACTAGTAGTATTCCCATGTGCCAAGAGAGGCGCTTCCTGCCATGTCCAGACTGTAGGCACACCAAATAATACATTTCCCACTATATCCGTTTGAGTCCTTATACCCGGAGTATTTGTATAACCAAATAAGAGGGATTGATGGACATTGTTGGGAGTGTCGGAGACAAGGCTCATTCTTACGGTGTACCATTTTCCATTGGAGATATTAATCCAATTGGAGACGGCGGGAGTGGCTTTGACTCCTCCATTGGTATCGGTAAAGGTAAATTGCCAGACTCCATTGGCTTGAGTGCCTGCGGAATCCGTGTAACTGCTCATCCAGCTTTGGGTGGCTAACACTGTCCGCCCGGGAGGAATCTCCAAGGGTGACCAAGAGGTAGTGTCATCGGTGGTGCTAAAAGTGCTATTTGCCAGTAGATTGGTATAAACTTGGATTCTTTCTTTATCTATGTCTGAATCAAAGGGTGCAGAAGCATTGGGAGAGGCAATGACATCTACATTGACAGCATTGGAGAAAGATTGTAAGGAAGTGATATGAATGACAGTATTTCTCAACCACGTAGCAGAGATACTAGTGGTATCGTTGACAATAAGTGCATCTGGATTACCGAAAGAAGGAGGAATGGCTAATCCCTCGGAATCATAAGTATAATTCGCCATATTCACATCCCAGGAGGAACCCGCAGTTAAACCGACATGGGGGAGTTTGTTAATCTTATAGGTGGAATACTTTACTTCATTATTCACCGTACTGGAACCGATAGCATTATTGGCAATAAAGGTATTTATCCCAACGGTAGCAAACCCATACGTTTCCTGGCTTACGGTACTTCCATCCAAAGTAGCCAAGTTCGCAAAATTATTATAGAGAGAATATGATGTTGCAACATCACCGGTATTATATTGCTCCAAAAAGAAGGCATTGTTGAAAGATTGATTGGTAAATAATTTTAAACTCGGCAACCCGCTGGCATAATTCGGAGGAGAAGGAGGATTCACAGTTATGTAATTTGTATATATCGCTGTACTGGTTCCCATACCGTTGCTGGCTATTAATTGCACGGTATACGAGGTAAACGTTGTAACACTACCATAGACATGTGTAGGGTTTTGTAAATTACTGGTACTTCCATCCCCAAAATCCCAAGACCAACTTGTTGGACTATTGGCTGACTCATCCCAGAAATTGACAGTTATAGGTCCTTCACCTATGGTCGGATAGGCATAAAATCCGGCACTTGGAGAAGGGGGTGGAGTAAACTGCAATATCCAGAAACCGGCATCATAATCAGCCAGATAGACATAATTCCCGCTCACCGCAACTCCGTAGGCATAGCCCGGGGCATTATAATAACCCACGAGGGTCGGATTGGCGGGATTACTGATATCGAAAATCTGTAACCCGCCGCTTGCCAGATAGACATAATTCCCGCTCACCGTAACACCATATGCAGAGCCACAAGTATCACAAGAGTCCACGAGGGTCGGATTGGCGGGATTGCTAATATTGATTATCTGTAACCCGGAATAATCATCTGCCACATAGGCATAATTCCCGCTCACCGAAACTCCTTTTGCATCGCTTGGTGTTCCGCAAGAACCAACTAGAGTAGGATTGGCAGGATTGCTGATATCGACAATTTGTAATCCGGACCACCCATCTGCTAAATAGGCATAATTCCCGCTCACCGTAACTCCGACGGGTATGTCCTGATCATTATAAGTGCCTACCGTATTCGGACTTGTAGGATTACTGATATTGAAAATCTGTAACCCCCAATACCCATCAGCATCAAACACTACATAAGCATAATTCCCGCTCACTGCAACTCCATTGGCATAAAAACCTGGAGCAATATAGTCTGCTTCAAAAATTGGTGCGGCAGGATTACTGATATCCCAAATCTCAAACCCGGAATAGGTACTTGCCAGATAGGCGTAATTCCCGCTCATCGTAATTCCGCTGACAGAGTAGTATCCAGCATCGTAATCGCCCACGAGTGTTAGATTGGCGGGATTGCTGATATCGATAATCTGTAATAAGCCGGCGCAGCAACCATTGCCTCTTACCACATAGGCATAATTCCCGCTCACCGCAACCCCGTTGGCAAACTCGCCTGCGGTATCGTAAGAACTCACTAGATTCACATTCAAGGAATTTTGAGCGGAACAATAAGAAAAGTTTAAAAATAAAGATAAGAGAGAGATTTGAATGGTTCGGTAAATCCTGTGGTTCATGAAATACCCCCATGTAGATTATTATCAATTTGCGTAATTATATAATATTTTTAATCTATTGTCAACTCTGTGTGTACATCTGCTTTTTGGATAAATTACGGGAATAAGGTTGGGTCCCCGAAATTAGGATCGTCATTATCCACATTCACATCCACGTTATTGACTTCCAAAATACCCGACGCATCACTGCGTAATCCAAATTGACCCTGAATATACGGGTAAAGCGCATCGCCAATGGCATAGTAATTTCCACTCACTAATGTCCCGACCCCTGCCGCGGCTATTAGGTTATCAATATCTTGATCCCCCGCGGTCGCGGTTCCATAGGCCGCTACTAAGACAATGCCCAAGGTGTTAAAGTTGCCAGATACGATACTCAACGTCAACTGGGTACCTACTTGATGGTTCACCTTGTCCGGGAAGGAATAGACTCCTAGTACTCCATTGTTTGCGGTCCATTTAATCCCTTCCTGAGCCGTTGTCCCAACACCCGCTCCCGCAAAGTTTAAGACTAACCCATTATTCACCGTGATACTCGGTGCGCTTACCGACCCAGGATACAATTCCTGTCCCCAGCCCATCGTGTCATTCCCCGTAGTAAATTGGCCATAGAGATAATGGGAATGGGTGTTGCTGCGTGCTTGCATCAGTGCAGGGGTGGCATTGATAATTTGTATCTCATCTACGTAGATACTGCCCGCTCCCCCTGCTTTGAATTGGAATTGCGGATAACCCAATGCACTACTACCATGTGCCAGTAAAGGAGCTTCCTGCCAAGTCCACACTGTCGGTACTCCAAATAACACATTTCCAACAATATCTGTCTGGGTTCCTGTACCCGGATAGTTTGTATAGCCAAATAAGAGTGATTGATGACTGTTATTGGGCGTATCCGCTACCAAGCGAATTCTAAAGGTGTACCATTGTCCATTGACGATAGTAATCCAGTTGGAAGTAACGGGGGTGGATTTCACACCGCCGTTAACATCTGCAAAGGTGAATTGCCAGACACCATTAGCTTGATTTCCTGCGCTATCGGTGTAAGAGCTTATCCAATTTTGAGTAGCTAAAGTAGTACGTCCCGGAGCTAATTCAAGAGGCATCCAGATGGATGTATCATTTGAAGTAGTGAACGTGCTGTTCGCAAGACGATTGGTGTAGACTTGGATACGTTCTTTATCCATATCTATTCCAAAAGGTGAATTGGAGTTAGTACTCGCAATGACATCTACATTCACGGCACCATAGAAAGATTGTAAGGAAGTAAGTCGAATGACAGTATTACCCAACCACGTAGCAGAGACCAAGGTTGTATCACTTACATTGAGAGAATCTGTATTGCCGAAGGAAGGTGGAATAGCCAGACCTGTTGATGAAGAGGTATACCCAGAGATATTCAAGTCCCAGGAAGAACCAAGAGTTAACCCTACTTGGGGAAGTTTATATATTTTGAATGTAGAATATTTGACTTCATTACTTGCGGTAGTGGTACCCATGCTATTACTAATAACAAAGGTATTGGTTCCCACAGTGGCAGAACCATACGCACCTTGATTGACTGAATTATTATCTAAAGAACCCAAAAAAAGAAAATTAGTAAGGATGGAATAAGTAGTTGCCAAACTACCTGTATTGTAATCATCCAAATCAAAGGCATGAGTAACGGATTGATTAGTAAATAATTTTAAATAAGGTATTTGAGAAAACTTAGGGGAAATCGGAGTTACTTGAAATATCCATAACCCACCAACATCTGTTCCAAGGTAAACAATATTTCCATTCGCTGCAACTGCCAGAGGAATTGCCGGCGTAGGAAAATTACCAATCTCAATAGGATTCTTAGGATCACTGATATCAATCACAAACAACCCATAATCCTGGGAAGAAACATACGCATTATTACCACTAACAGCTATGTCGTACGCATAACCCTGAGTCAAATAAGAACCGGCTACATGGGGACTTGCTGCACTACTTATGTCAATCACTTGTAGGCCTGATCCCCAATCAGCCACATAGGCATAGTTCCCGCTTACGGCAATTCTTGTCGCTTCACCGGGAGTATTGCAGTATCCAACTTCAATAGGATTTTGAGGATCACTTACATCAACAATTCTAAATCCATTGGTTCCATCTCCTAAATAGACATAATGTCCACTCACCGCCATTCCTAAAAGCCCGCTGCTTGAGTTTGTATAGCTTCCTAAAAAAGCCGGACTGCTGGGCGTACTGATATCCCATATTCCTAAGATATAAGTATTATTGGGAATGGCGTATAGATTATTCCCATTAATACTAATTTTATAAACAAACCAAGAAGTTGTTACATTACTTATTTCAGTGGGATTATTAGGGTTGCTAATATCTACGATTTGTATTCCCGAGGTTTGGTCGGCTAAATATGCATAATTTCCATTAACTGCAACCCCATAAATTCCTTCGGGTGGAAAATAGGAACCTGCAATCGTAGGATTATTTACATTACTGATATTAATATCCCACAAACCTGAATTTGAATCTGCCAAATTGAGGTAATTCCCGTTGACTACTATATCCCGAATCGCATCAGGATTGGTATAATGACTCACTTCAAAAGGAGTTGAAATCGTGCTCACGTCTATCGTTCGTAATCCTCCAAGTCCACTGGCTACATAAACATCATTTCCCTTTACATCAACACCTGTGGGAGAACCGGTAGTAATGTAATGAGTGATTTCATAAGGAAGCGCCATTGTGCTTATATCAAAAACCTGAAATTCTCCATAGATATTTCCTACATAGGCATAATTCCCGATTACTTCAACTCCATTTATGCTATAGGGTTCTCCATAATAACCAACGAGTACAGGATTCAAAATACCGCTGCTGATATCATAAGCCTCCAATCCAAAAGCACCTGTGCAAAAGATAAAATTTCCTTGCACGGAAGCTTCGGTAGCATCATATAAATCAGAGGAAGTAACTAAAGTAAGTGTAGTAGGATTACTGATATCAATGATTTGGAATAATCCTCCATAATAACTATCCCTAATAAAAGCAAAATTTTCATAAATTGATACCCCTGAAGTATTCTCATAGGGATCGTAGGCATAGGAGCTCAATTTATTCGGTAGAACAGGATTACTGATATCAATTACGACCAATCCTGAATTTCCTCCGCCAAGATATACAAAGTTATCTTTTAATGCCAACCCATACGCTGCATTGATGGCAGTGTAGGAACTAACTTCCACCGGATTTGATATATTACTAATATCAATGACACGCAATCCTGCATTTCCATCTGCCACGTAAGCAAAGGTACTATTCACAGCAACATCATACGCCACATCGGGAGTAGCGAGAAAAGCTATTTCATAAGGATTGGAGGGGGAACTTATATTGATAATTCGTAAACCGGAACTCTCATCTGCAATAAAAGCGTAATTGCCTTGTAGAGCGACACTATTGGCAACACCGGGAGTATTGCAATGGCCCATTTCTACAGGAGAATTTGGATTGGTAATATTCAGAATATGAAGCCCTGATGTCCCGTCGGCAAGATACGCATAATTCCCATTTATTTTAAAATTAATTATGGAATCAGGAACAACATATTCACTTAGTTTATGAATGAGTGTTGTCGTGTCTATATTTGCGATTCTTAATCCCGAAGATCCCCCTGCAACGTAAGCAATACTATCTTTTGCAACGATATCAAACTCTCCTACAGGTAAATTAACATTTCCAACTTGAGATGCCTCGTATGGGTTAGAAATATCAAAAATATCAATAGCACCATATAAATCTAATGCGTAAAGGTAATCGCCTTCTATAGTCCCGGCTATAGCAAAATATGGAGTATTAGTTATACCAGATTGGTAAGGTTTGGTGGGATCTGTAACGTCTAATATGTAAATAATTCCTACTTCATAAACACCATCCACGGAGGACTCGTAAAACCAGGTTAGAAGATATGCATAATTTCCCTTAACTACCACTCCGTATGCATCACTGTAAATTTCAGTAGGAATCGGAGCAAAAGAGCTAAATGGATATATATTACTAAAATTACCCACTTCTACCGGTTGGTTTGGATTGCTAACATCAAAAATACACAAACCCGCTCCATTAGCCGCGACATAAACATAATTTCCGCTTACCGCTAAACCATTGGCAACATCGGGCGTATTCACATAACCGGTTATTGTGGGATTGGCAGGATTACTGACATCTATAATCTGCAGACCTGAACTGCCATCGGCGACATACGCATAATTTCCATTTACCTTAACGGCATTTGCTATACTCGGTAGAGCGACAACTCCAACAAGTTGCGGCGAGTTCGGATTACTAATATCTTGGATACTGAGACCGGCGCCTTCTGCGATATATGCATAATTTCCTTGAATGGCAACGTCGTAATATTCCCCACCGGTATGACCTAGCAAATTCACATTTACAGAATTAAGTGAATAACAATGAGAGAAAGAATAGAGACAGAATAAGCATAGGATGCGAATAATAGGACTTAAATAGAAATAAAAGGATTTCGTTTTTTTCATTCAATTATGCCTATTTCAACTGCGCTTATAATACTCCTGCTTTTATTATTTTGTCAAACTTTTTAGTTGTCAGATATTGCCTTGGCTAATGGGATTGTGGATTAATATACGATAACCAAAAATCTTTTAGATTGGTAGACAAGGTTTAAATTAGGATACTTTGCCTCCCTACTGTCTCCGTACTTACTCCGTATTAACTCCCTTGGACAAACGCTTACTAAACGGAGGCGTTTTGTCTACTAAACCGGGATCTTGGTGGAACTGAATTCGGATGAAAAAGATTAATACCTAGGGGAAAAGGGGAATACCAGAGCGGAGGGAACGGCCGCCCTGGTATTATTCAAAGAGGAGCGCAGGGGGGTGCTCCTTCTTGGTTGAGGGGCTAATAAAACAGTTCATGGTAGTACCGGAATATTCTCAAGTTCACTTTTCACTTCCGTAAATCGTGAACTAATCGGGGATTCTGCCTGAGTGGAATAATTTAATCCACCCAGTATATAGCAGTGTAGAAATTTTCCGGATAAACAATATCTTCCTTTCTCAACGATTGTAGGTTCTATGGCTCCGTCAGGATACGCCTGACATAATCCGTTCTGGAAAAAAGGACAGGCACATTTTTTAGTCATGTTTTCTCTCCTTATGAATGATTGTACGGATAGATGGACGATATCGCCGGTTCCGGATTACCTTCTTCATTTTGTCGCGATTGATAATAGACACAGTTTATATGCAAGTGATGGAGACACAGTGTTTTTGTTTCATTAACCGATGGATTCATTAACCCATCAGGATATGCCCGACAGGTACCATGTGTATGAACCTGACGGAAATATGGACAGCTCACCGTGGTTCTGTCCATAGATGATTCTCCGTCAGCACTATCAATAGTAGGATTTCTTTGTTGCAAATAAATGAATCGAACGTTACATTTACATTAATTTTTTTCATTGTTAATTATCCCGAAAATGAGTTTTTAAATCCTGGCGTAGATTCTTTAATCGTATTTCCACCGAGCGCAAAGTGGATAATCCCATATCAAACTTTTGATGTTTATCCAAATGGCTGTTATCTTCCAAAGTGCAAAGTATTTTCTGTAACTCCAAAATTTGCTGTCGTATGGCCCCTGCCATATAATCTTTGATGTGATTCATCGTTGACCTCCTTCTCGTATTTGACTCTTCAACTATAAATGGGTCAAATTACAGATAAATGAAGAAACGATTAAAGGCAGGTTAATTTAAAGTTTTTGTTTTTAAACTTTAAACTTTGGTTTTCGGCAGGGTTACGATAAAAGTCGTTCCTTTGCCTAAAGTACTTTCAACGCAGATGGTTCCCCGGTGGGCATCCACAATATGTTTAACAATAGCCAATCCCAATCCCGTCCCTTCAATTTCCACCGACCGGGATTTATCCACCCGGTAAAATCTCTCGAAAATTCGCGGAAGGTCTTCGGAGGGAATCCCCACACCGGAATCTGATATTTTGATTTCAACCTCTTGTTCCATATCTCGAATTTCCGCTAATACCTTATTGGGAGGATTGGAAAATTTCACCGCATTATCCAATAAATTGGTTAACATTTGTTCGATATACCGTCGGTCTCCCATTACCATCACTGGTTTCAGCGGTAACAAAGTCTGAATCTCTATTTTCTGCCGACTCGCTTTGGGTGAAAGAATATCCATTGCCGATTCCAAGGAATCAATCAGGTTATAGAACTCAAATTTCATTTCCGCTTTTCCGGATTCAATCCGTGACAAACAAAGCAAATCTTCCACCAATTCTGTCATCCGTTGGGTTTGGGAATAAATATTTTCTACAAATTTCCGCGATACTTCCTTATCCAGTAAAGCGCCATCCAATAATGTCTCTGCGAACCCATGCACTGTGGTCAGCGGGGTTCTCAATTCATGAGACACATTCGCGACAAAATCCCGCCGGATTTGTTCCAATGTCCGCAGGTCGCTGATATCGTGAAACACCGTAACCAACCCCTCCACCACCCCGTTCCGCTGCAACGGCGCCGCGTATAACCGAATGACCTTGGACCCATTTCCCGCTAAGATAATCTCTTTTTGAAAAGGTTTCCCCGTTTTTAAACCGCCCATTAACGCCTCGGTGATTTCCGGGTTGCGGATGAGTTCCATGGGAGACCGCCCAATCGGATCTACCGTTAAATCCAGCATTTTCTTGAATGGTGAATTCGTCAAAGTGATTTTCCCTTTATTATCCAGCACCATCACCCCTTCGGTCATACTGGATAAAATGGTTTCCAATTGCTGCTTTTCTTCCTGAATCGTGCGGAACCGCGATTCTAATTTCGTCGACATGGTATTGAGCGACTCCGCCAGAGTTTTTAATTCATCATAGGACTCGATTTTTATTTTTTGGGAAAATTTCTCTTGCGCAATTTGCTGCGCGGCCATCACCATCTGCCGGATGGGTCGGGTGATGGTATTGGCAAAATAAAACTCGATAAACACAGCGGCCAACACCGCAATCAATGAACCGATATAAATCCATCTGCGATTTTCTCCTAAAATTTCTTCCACATGAATAAGCGGCAGAGCCATGCGTATGACTCCTTGGATTTTTCCGTCTTTTTGCCACGGGATAGCGACATACAACATATCGGTTTTGAGGGTGGCGGAATGGCGGATGGATTGGCCGGTAGCTCCGCTGAATGCCGTAATGACTTCCGGACGGGTACGGTGATTTTCCATTTCGGATAT
Source organism: uncultured bacterium (assembly GCA_963768165.1). GTDB lineage: Bacteria > UBP4 > UBA4092 > UBA4092 > UBA4092 > CAVYHJ01. The sequence goes on from CAVYHJ010000028.1 coordinate 362,581, forward strand.
TTTATCTTCCGGCACATCGCTGTCTCCTAACACCACCCCGTTCGAATTGATAAACGTAACACGCGCGTTAAGTTTTCGGGAAATTTGTTTGGCCGTCATATCCAGCGACGAATCCAGCGGCGAGTTTTTCACCAAATCCTGTATCAGAACAAGATTGTCTTGCAGATGATTTTGTATCTGACGGATTAGGTAGCCACGCAAAGATCGGCTGACAACGACATCCAAGATGACCGCCGTAACCAATATTAAAATAAGATAGCTGACCAGCCAGCGCGAACGTAGTGATCGAGTCATGTACTACAGCTCGGAAATAAATTTATATCCGGTTCCTCGAACGGTCGCGACATGATAGGCGGCGCGGCCCAGTTTCTGTCTTAACCGGCGGACATGCACGTCCACTGTCCGGGTATCTCCGTAATAATCGTATCCCCATACCTTGTTTAATAGTGTATCACGGGACAATACCCGGCCGTTAGACCGGATGAGCGCTGTCAGTAAATGAAACTCCAGATGGGTTAATATAACTTCCTTTTTTTGGACAAGTACCAAATGTTTGTCGGAGTCCACGGTTAAATCCGGTAATTCGACTTTGGGGACCTCCGGTAATTTGGTTTCCGACCGTTTTAGAATCGCTTTAATCCGCAAAACCAATTCTCGGACGCTAAAAGGTTTGGTCACATAATCATCCGCACCCAGTTCCAGCCCGACCACCCGATCCATTTCTTCCGTTTTCGCCGTTAACATAAGAATCGGAATCTGGCTCGTAAGAGAGTTTGATTTCAACCTCTTACAAATTTCCCACCCATCCAATTTCGGCAACATTAGGTCTAGAACCACCAAATCCGGCTTGACTTCCGAGACTCTCTTTAACCCCGATTCCCCATCCCGGGCGATATCAACAAAAAATCCGTTGTGTTTCAAATTATAATCTAATAATTCGGTAATCGGTTTCTCATCCTCAATAATCAGTATCTTTGACATAAGCATGAATTTTAACATAATTCTCTTCATTCGGTTGTTACAAAAGGGTTACATTTTCTCTGGACACTATTGCCAAAACACCCTGTAAAGTTATATGCTGTACATGACAATATCCTGTTTTATCCGGTTTTGCAATGAACGAGATCAGTCTTGTTCATTGCAACTCCTAATCAATTGTGTACTGGAAAGGGGAATCATAATAATGAACGTTTTGGTAATTGGGGGTGGAGGAAGGGAACATACTATTATCTGGAAACTTTCGCAATTAAGTAAAGTAAATAAACTTTATTGTATGCCGGGGAATGGTGGGATAGGTGAATTTTCTGAATTAAATCCGTATTCACATTGGGCACAGATTGGAGAGCTTGTTACCTATATAGAACGCAATAATATTGAGTTGACAGTGGTCGGACCGGAGGCACCCCTAGTAAAAGGAGTGGTAGATGGCCTTAAGCAAAATGGCAAAAAAGCTTTCGGGCCTAATTGTCAAGCATCTTTACTTGAAGGAAGCAAGGTATGGTGCAAAGACTTTCTCAAACGGCATACGATTCCGACGGCAGACTATAGGGTGTTTAAGGAATATACGGAAGCGGAGAAGCATGTCAAAGACCGGTATGAGGGTATAAATTCAAAGTTGCCCGTGGCAACTTTGAAACTGGTTATTAAAGCGGATGGGTTAGCAGCGGGAAAAGGGGTATTTATCATCCAATCTGCCGACGAGGGGATTAAGGCGCTGCAGCAATGTATGGTGGAGAAGGTCTTTGGGGATGCCGGACGGCAGGTAGTCATCGAGAAATGTCTGGAAGGTCGGGAGGTGTCCTTATTGGCATTCACCGACGGGAAAACCATTGTTCCGATGGTTAGTGCCCAAGATTATAAGCGGGCTTATGACCATGACCAAGGACCTAATACCGGGGGAATGGGATGTATTTCACCTTCTCCAATTATGACCCCTGCCTTGCAGGATAAGATTATGAAAAAGGTCATGTATCCCACCTTGGAAGGGTTGCAGAGAGACAAAATCACATATATCGGTGTCCTTTACGCGGGATTAATGCTGGTGGGAAACGAGCCTTATGTTTTGGAATTCAATTGCCGGTTTGGTGACCCGGAGACGCAGGTTATTTTACCCCGATTAAAAACCGATTTATTGGAAATCATACTGGCGTGTGTGGAGCAAAGGTTGGATGAAATTAAAATCGAATGGGAGGACAATGCGGCAGTATGCGTGGTGCTGGCCTCTGGGGGATATCCCGGAGAATTCAAAAAAGGGTATCCGATTACTGGTTTGGAGAAATTTCCCATGAATACCAACGATATAAATCCCCTTTTAGTTTTCCATGCCGGGACGGGTTATCGCAATGGAAAAATTGTTACCATGGGTGGACGAGTGCTAAATGTAGTTGCCGTAGATAAAGATATTCCTACTGCTCGAAAAAGAGTCTATGAGGCTATCCCACAAATCCAGTTCGAACACATGCAATGCCGGATGGATATCGGAATGGATGTTAAATAGATATTTTCCTAAATATTGGATTAATTGATGTTCCTAAAAGAATTCATCACTAAAAAAATAATTTAACTTTTTCTATGATAACATTTTCTAATGAAATCAGTTAGTTTTTTTCCAAAATGCAATCCAGTAAACCAAAACAAAGCTTGGTAAAAAGGTACCATTTGGGTATATTTCAATACTTTCCAAAAACCGAAAAAAAAATACTTAAACAAAATATCCCCCAAGCAATTGCTGATAATATCACGGCAATTTTTCTTGATCTCCCAGGGAAGAAACCGCTGATCATTCCTATTAGAAATGAAATTCCCAACGTTGAGAAGAAGATAAAAGCTAAACCTACTGGTATGCCTACAACGTATGTCATAAATATATTCATACTGTTATAAAGTATTATACTTCAAAAGATTAATTCACTCTATTTCAGAAAGTATAAATAGGCAATTAGCGGGATGGTAAAGAGAGCCACCAGGGTGCTTAATAAAACAGCCACGGCGGCCTTTTCCGGATGGACTTTCATAAGGGCGGCATAGGCAACCGTATTGGCGGCCATGGGAACGATGGACATCAAAACCATGACCTTGCAAGTCAACGGGTCATAAAACTGGAAAAAGATACTGTCTAGAATGATAATAGACACAATAATGAGGGGCCAGACAATAAATTTCGCTAAAAAGGCCATCGCGACATATTTACCGTCGAAATTCATATGATTCACGCCCGCGAGTCCCATCCCAATAATCATCATTCCAAGAATCGAATATGTTGCTTGAAAATTAACAGCCGTATTTTCATATATTTCTCCCAAGGGGACTTTGGCTAAATTGAGGATAACCGCCAAAAAAAACGTATAGACGGTCGGAAGTCTGATGAGTCTTTGAATACTGTCACGCACACTAAAATGGCTGCGGGCGGTGATATAAAATCCGAGAGTATTCTCATACAGGGTGAATCCCATGATACAAAGGACCACCGGCCCGACAGATTCATTTCCAAAAAGTGCAATCGCCACCGGTAATCCCAAATATCCGGAATTAGCGGAACCGGCGCCAAACGCCAAAATATTTTTGGTTGAATCCGTCCAAAACAGTTTGGCAATCCGATAAAACAATAGGCACATGAAACAACATACGATATAAAACAAAATCGGCAGAGAGAGTTTACTGAGATTCAAATGCGTCTTGTAGACACCGTTGAAAACCACCACCGGGACAATCACGTAAATCAGGAGCACGGCGAGGGTCTCCTTGTGTGCTTTCAAATATTTCCCCGATAATAAACCTAAAATTATCAAGAGATAAAGAGGGATGAGCTTGAACAATAACGTAATAAAAATATGCATCGGTTAATCGTAGCAAAAATAAGAGAGAGGGGCTATGTTCGTACACGGATGGCAGGGGGATTAACAAACATCATAAATAAGATGAAATTTGCCTGTTAAGCAGAGATAGTTTGAAGACCTGTAGGTAGTTTACTTAATATGATCTCTTTGAGTTCTAATTTCTGTCCTGCTTTATCAATATCAATACCCACCAAGTTTCCATCCACATCGTAATCCAATACTATACCTTCGGAAACCTCTTCACTTTTTACACTTGTCCTGGAAGACAAATCAATATAAAGGGAATCGGTGTCGGGATAATAATTGATTTTCATAACTTAAATCTCCTATCGGGAAACGCATTATGGATCGTAATTCTATCTTCTAGAGTAATCACGCGTAATATTCGACCTTCCAATTCTTCTATTTTTCCCCCAAAACGAATCCGATTATTTTCCTGTATTTCCACTTTCATAGGATTCTCAATCACTCGAATGCACCATTCTTTTTTGATGTAGGGTCTTTTACGCAAAATTTCCCTTTCAAAATACGGCATAAATTTATATTCAGCCACAATTGACATTATACTCTATTATTCCATATTCATGCTATCTCAAAATAATTTTTAAGGATTCCACCCAATGGATGGGAATGATTCCAAGTACCTCTTTGATTTGGTGGCGGCAGCTGAAGCCACAGGAGATGACGGCGGCGTCTTTCGGAATCGATCGGAGGGCGGGGAAGAGACGGTCTTCACCGATTTTGAGTGAGAGGTCGTAATGTTCTTTTTCATACCCGAAAGAGCCTGCCATCCCGCAACAACCGGAATTAATTTCGGTTACATCCAATCCCTGAACTTTAGCCAATACGGATTTCATGGAGGAGGTGCCGTAAAGCGCTTTTTGATGGCAATGGCCGTGAATATAGATTTTAGTAAATGGGGAAGTAAATTGGCAGGTTAGGCGACCCGATTGAATTTCCTGATACAAGAACTCATCAATCATCATGACATTGTCTGAGATTCGTTTTCCCAAATTTTCATCAGAGATTAAATCGGGTAAATCGTCTGTCAGAGCCGAAGCGCAACTCGGTTCACAAACCACTATTTTCAACCCTTGGTGAATAAATTTATCCAAGTTTAGCAAGGTCTTTAATCCATCCTGCCTGGCATCCCGCAGAAAACCATGGGAAATTCTCGGACGTTGGCAACATCCCGCTCGTGCAAGGATGACTTCATATCCACAGGATTCAAGTATCTCGACAGCGGATTTACCGATGTGCGGTTCGTGATAATTGAGGTAGGTGTCATCGAAGAGGACGACTTTCTTATCAAATTTGATGGTCGGTATGGGGCGGTTGGCAAACCATTGATGAAATGTTTGAGAAGTATATTTGGGGAGTGTACGACGTTTGTCAATTCCAATAAATTTCTCTTGTACTACTTTAAACAGCGCCATGTTTTGGATCATATTTATCATCGGCGCAAGTATACCGGAGAAACGGGAGGACATTTTCGAGGAGTTGGCGATCATTCTGTCACGGAGTGTCGTACCCTGTTTATCATAATATTTCTGGAGAAATTCGGATTTGAGTTTTGCCATGTCTACGTTACTGGGACATTCGGACTTGCAAGCTTTACAGGAGAGACAAAGGTCGAGGACATCATGTAGCCGTTGGCTGGTCAACCCGTCTTCGCCGAATTGTCCGGAGATGGCGAGACGCAAGGCATTGGCGCGACCACGCGTGGAGTGTTCCTCGTTGCGGGTGGCGATGTAACTTGGGCACATGGTTCCGATTTGAGTTTTCCGGCACGCGCCAACACCGGAACACATTTCCACGGCACCCGCGAATCCGCCGTCATAACGGAACTGAAATTCAGTTTCAATCTTGGGGATTTTGTACGATGTCCCGTAACGAAGATTCTGGTCTACGGGCGGGGAGTTTACAATTTTGCCGGGGTTCATCAGGTTATGCGGGTCAAAAATCTTTTTGATTTCTTTAAAGGCGTTATAGATTTGTGTACCGTAATACTTTTCCAAATAAGCGCTGCGCTGGAGACCATCACCATGTTCGCTGCTAAAAGACCCGCCGTATTTTTTCACGAGATCAAAAGTTTGGTCGGAGATGGATTTCATCTTGTCAATATCTTCTTGAAGTTTAAGATTTAAAACAGGCCGGACATGGAGAACGCCGACGCTGGCATGGGCATACAACACGACTTCTGTCGCATGCCTTTTACAAATCTTAATCACTTGATCAATATATTCCGGGAGAACCTCGACGGGGACGCAGGTGTCTTCGATAAAGGGAATAGGTTTGCGGTCTCCGCGCATTCCCAAAAGCAAACCCAACCCGCTTTTACGGACCGACCAAATATTGGTTTGTTCGGATTTGTCGGAGATTACCGGATAGGCATAACCGAGTTTTTGATTTTGCAGATGCGAGACCATTTCTTTGGGACTGTGTAGAATTTCTTCCGGGGAATCGCCATAGAATTCGATAATCAAAATAGCTTCCGGGTCACCTTGCAGAAACCCGCAGAGGTGTGAAGTGGTACGGCTTTTTTTCGCTAAAGAAAGTAGTGTCTTATCAAGAATTTCCACAGCGGAAGGTTTGAAAACCAAGATTTGTTGCGTCGCGCGAAGGGCTTCCAATAAATTCGCAAAATGCGCGACACAGAGAGAAGTATATTTTGGCAAAAGCACGAGGTTGAGTTTGGCTTCAAGCAAAGTCGCCAACGTGCCTTCACTACCAACTATCAATTTCGACAAATTCCAACAGTCAGTGTGGATAAATTCGTCAAGGTTATATCCAGCAACCCGTCGCATGACTTTGGGATAACGTTTATCAATTTCGTCTTTATTGGAGTCAATAATTTGCTTGAATTGGCGATAGATTTCTGCTTCCCGCTTATCGCCCGACATCTTGTTTTTGTAATCATCGGGAGAGAGTTCTTTCAATTGTAAAACTTGTCCGTCCGCCAAAAGAATTTTGGTTTCCAGAACATGGTCAACGGTTTTTCCGTAAATGATACTCCGGGTACCGGACGAGTTCGCTCCAATCATTCCGCCGATATTGGCGCGGTTGCCGGTGGCAGGGTCAGGTGCGAATTGTAATCCGTGCTGGGCAATGGCGGCATTGAATTCATCCCTCACCAGTCCTGGCTGAACCCGCGCCCATTTTTCAGCAGGATTTACTTCCAAAACTTTATTCATGTATTTGGAGAAATCCAGAATGAGGGATGCGCCCACGGTTTGACCTGCCAAGCTGGTCCCGCCTCCACGGGGAAGAATACTTACTCCATTCCCATTGGCAATCTTGACGGCCGTTTTCACGTCTTCTTCATTTTTAGGAACACAGATAGCGACAGGTTCAATCTGGTAATTGCTAGCATCGGTGGAATAAATTCCCCGGCTCACCTCATCAACATATACTTCTCCCTGAAGATAGGTGGTCAATTCCAATTGAAGTTTATTCTGTTTTCTTGGTTCCATAATACCGCTGCATACATAATATCAAAACTTTTGACATTTTATTAAAACAGGACTATACTTCTCGTGGGATGAGAGTGATACATTGACAATGTAAGATTGAAACTCTCTTTCCCGAAGGAGATATTTATGAAAATCATTTTAAAAGTTCTTTTTATTTTCCCTTTCATTTTATTTATTTGTCCAGCATTTTCTCAGACAATCGGTGATGCTAAAAGCCAGTTCCCTGACAAAGGAATTAAGGACTCTGTAGAAGATTTTTTGCAGAAAGTGAAGGTGAACGATTTAGAGGGTGTAAAAATTGATTTGAAAGCCGGAATGGATCCCAATTCTAAAGACACCACACCCTGGGCATCTACAGCATTGATGATTGCTGCCCAAGAGAATCTGCCGGATATGATAACTTTGCTAATCAGTTCCGGTGCTAAAGTCAACGAACAAAATGCCTATCAAAACACGGCACTCAAATATGCAGTATTGAAAAATAGCAAAGAGGCGGTTTTGAAATTATTCGAGTATGGAGCGGATCCCAATATTGTCAATCCTGTTTTTGGAGGTGCAATTCAATATGCAGCGGCAAGGGGAACACCGGAAATGGTGAAAATCCTTTTAGATCACGGTGCCAGAATCAATGACCAGGATAAAACAGGGTATACACCTTTATATTTTGCTTGTAATAATGGAAATCTTGAAACCGTGAAGTTACTTATTGAAAGAGGCGCAGATGTAAATTCAGTAACCAAGATTGGCGAGACACCTTTAATGACGGCAGAAGCTCATGGACATACAGATGTCATCAATGTCCTCCATCAAGTTACTGCCAAAGAATATTTAGGTGATATAAATCTTGCATTGTTAGGTGCGACCAGGTTGGGACATTATAAATTAGTTGAGGATTTATTGAAAAAAGGGGTTGATATCAATACTCATTTGGATGACGGGTATACTCCTTTATTATATGCTTGTGACCATGGGACATTTTTTGGGCCTCTTAAAAGTAAAATGGAGAATAATATGAGACAAACAGCCAAGGTACTACTGGACAATGGCGCCGATCCAAATATTATTGATAAAGGAAATGAAAATCCAATCCTATGCGCAATAAAATGGAATGATATTGAAATTGTAAAAATGTTATTGGCCAAAAAAGTGAATCTTGATCCGCCCAAATCAGGGTCAGACTCTCCGTTGATACGGGCTAGTGTAGAAAATGAACTGGAAATAGTTAAACTTCTTATAGAGCATGGAGCCAAAATCAATCAACAAGGTTCTTGGGGGAAAACACCGCTATTTGCAGCCGCTTTTCAAGGAAATTCGGAAATAGTAAAGTATCTTTTAGAAAAGAAGGCAGACTTTACAATAAAAAATGAGATTGGATTAACACCATTGCATTATGCCAAGTTTTGGAAACATGATGAGGTTGTTAAATTGTTGGAAAAAGCTGGCGCAAAAAACTAATCTTCAAGATTCCCTTCTTTTAAAATAAGCTCTTTTTCAAATAGAATACAATATCATTTATGGAACATGGAAAAATGAAAATTATTGCTTTGGTGGGTCCGACGGGGGCCGGGAAGACGGAGATTGGTATTGCTCTGGCGGAGAAATTGGGGACGGAGATTATCTCGTGCGATTCCATGCAGATTTACCGGCACATGGATATCGGGACAGCGAAGCCGACACTGGAACAGCAGAAACGGGTACGGCACCATTTGATAAATGTGGTGAATCCAGATGAGCCGTTTGACGCGGCGGAATATCGAAAACAAGCGAGCGCAATAATTGAGAAATTAGCGGGCGTCGGGAAAGATAAGAAACAACCATTCCCGACGCAGAGTAGTATCCCATTGATTGTCGGAGGCACGGGATTCTATTTGCGTGCATTGATTGACGGATTATTCGAACAGCCCAAGATACCCAAGGAGTTCCGAGAAGAAATTATGACCAAATGGTCAAAATTTTCTACCCCATTGATTCATGAGGAGTTGGCAAAAGTTGACCCGGACGCGGCGCAAAAAATTCATCCCAATGACCGGAAACGGATTTTGCGGGCGTTGGAGGTCTATGAATATCTGGGGACTCTGATTAGCAAACTCCAACAGGAACAACAAAAAGATGAATCACCGTATGAACCGGTTATCATTGGATTGCAATTGCCGAGAAAAGAATTATATGCACGGATTGATACACGCGTGGTCAACATGTTTGAAAGGGGATGGATAGAAGAAGTCGAGAAGTTACGCAAAATGGGATATTCCCCGGGACTACAATCCATGCAAAGTTTGGGATACAAATATATTAATGAATATCTCGATGGAAAATGCAATAAAGAGGATATGATTCAATTGACTCAACGGGATACCCGGCGCTATGCCAAACGGCAGATGACCTGGTTCCGGGCGGATAAAAGAATTCAATGGATGGATGTCTCGGAGTCGGAAAATTTCTCTTCCCTTGTCGAAAAAATCACCGAACAATTATTCAAGTCATCGAAAATTCTTCCGCTCCATTAACGATTTTAAAATCGAAAAATTGGCAGGTGCGGGCAAAGTGTGTTTTGTAAGAGTTAGAAAGATGGTTTTGGAATTGGGGGATTTGAGTGGTGTTGACCAGATTAATGGTACATCCGCCGAATCCTCCGCCGGTCATCCGGGAACCCAGACAATTGGGAAAACTCTGTGCCGATTCCACCAAACAATCTATTTCCGGACAGCTTATTTCATAATCCTCTTTCATGCTTTGATGGGATTGATTCATCAATTGTCCGAGTGACTTTAAATCATTTTTCTTTAATACCTCAACCGCTTTCAATACCCGCTCATTTTCCGAAATCACATGGCGGCAGCGTTGGGCAATGACCGGCGGAAGAGAACTGGAATATTGCATGAATATCGGCATATCTATCCCTCGAAGATTCTCAAAAGATGCCGCAGTTCCCGTTTTGGCCGAGTGTAATTGATTAATAAGTTTAACCCCTTTTTCACATTCTTTTCTGCGCTGATTATATTCCGATTTCACCAATTGATGTGTAACCCCGCTATTGACAGCCACTAAACTCAAATCGCCCAAAGAGAAAGGGATGTGCTGATATTTTAGAGTCTGGCAATCAATAAAAAGAGCCATATCTTTCTTTCCGAAGCCGGAAATGAATTGATCCATGATGCCACAATTGACACCTACGAACTCATTCTCCGCGCGCTGACAAAGTTTGACCATTTCCAACATCGGCAAATCGAAATGAAAAATAGTTTGTAAGATGTATGCGGTTGCCAGTTCGATGGCCGCAGATGAACTTAATCCGATACCATGCGGAATGTTGCCGGAAATAACCGCATCAATCCCCTTGGACATAAGTTTCTTTTGTGACAGAAAATGGATAACCCCCTTGGGGTAATTTGCCCACTGGGGAGATTCCCGGTGAATCTTGTTTAGAGAAAAGATGATGTCCTCATCAAAATCCGTCGAATATATTTTGATAATGTCATCTTCTCGCGGCTGTGCGATAATCGTAATCCATCGGTCAATCGCCACCGGCAAAACAAATCCCCCGTTATAATCAGTATGTTCCCCAATTAAATTCACCCGTCCCGGAGCACGAACCATAACCGGGTTACTTTTAACAGAAAACTTTTGAGAAAATAATTCTAGGAGATTTTTATTTGACATCGGAGATTTTTTTGGGAGTGATTTGGCGCAATTCCTCGGCCTTTTCTTCCGCAATACTATCGTTAATAAACGTCCCGGTGCCGGATTCGCATCCCGCCAGGTATTTCAATTTCGTCCGGCTACGATAGGGCGGATAAAATTCGATATGCCAGTGATAATAGGGATATTTCCCTCCGCTCGTCGGACTTTGATGCATGACCATCATATAGGGAAAAGAAAAACCATACAGGTTGTCATATTTCATCAATACAAATTTCAATATTTTCGCCATATCCAGAATTTCCGATTCAGTAAATTCTGTAATTTTCCCAATATGCCGCTGACTGGTAATATGAATTTCATAAGGCCAGCGTGCATAAAAAGGAATAACAGCTGTAAAACTCTGATTTTCTCCAACCACGCGTTTTTTCTCGCTTTTTTCTTGTTTAAGAATATCACAAAAGAGACAACATTTCTCTTTTTCAAAATATTCTTTGGCGGAATCCAATTCTTTTTGAATTTTTGGCGGGATATAACTGAAAGAATAAATCTGACCGTGCGGATGAGGCATGGTCACTCCAATCACCTCTCCTTTGTTTTCAAAAATAAAAACATATTGAATCTTTTTATCTTTTTCCAAGGCCGCAAACCGGTCACGCCAAAGATGAATCAATGTCACAATATGATCAATTGGTAAGAGGGTTAGTGAAGTGTTATGGTCGGGACTATAAAGAACTACATCGCAATACCCTTCGGACGGAGCGGTTTTGAATAACCCCTCACTGGTAACATCCATCGGAGGAGGGGGGACTGCAAAGGTGGGAAAATCATTCGGATACAAATACACATCATATTTTTCTGGCACCCGACCCGACCCCGGACAAAAAGGACACCAATCCTTGGGCATCTGCGGGCGATCCATGCGATGAGTTGCTGTCACCACCCATTCTTGTAATACCGGATTCCATCGTAATTCAGACATAATTCCCCATTATTTTATTTAAAATTGATGCATTTAAGAATATCATAAAGTTTGAGTTTACTAAAATATGTATTATGCGGGAGTTACCTCATTTCGACCAATAAGAGAGACCGGGTGGATTTATCCACTTTTACTAAATCGGAGAGTTGATGACCCACAATCCAAAGGATTTTGGATTTATCGCAGAGAATGGGAATTTGGTGGCGGTCTTCAATGGGGATTTTACGGTCCATGAAAAAATCTTGTAATTTTTTTTGACCTTTCATCCCCAAGGGTACAAACCTATCCCCCGGCCGCCAGCTACGGATGGTTAAAGGCTTGGTGACTTTATCAAAATCCAGGTAAACGGTTTTAGAAGAGATTTTTCCCGACATGATCTTTTGTAGAAGTAAAGACGTTGTATGCAACGTCTCTACACAAATTTTCATATTCCATTCTTTCAGATATGTCGTAGAAGGGATTTGGAGACGATAGATTTTGTTGATTTCTTTAAGGGGGATGGTTTTGGGTTTGACGATGAGGAATTCTTTTTCCACGGAGACAGAATATTTTCCCGGGAGTTGAATGGTGGATTCTTTTTCGGGATGGCGGATCATATCCAGGATTTTATCGATATGAGAAAACTCAATTTGCTGTAAATGCCCTTGGACGTATTCCAGGAAAAAGCGAATCAACCGCCGCTGCAAAGCGACAGGCGAATTCCGTAAATGAACCAGCGGGTATTGATAACGGTCGGTGTATAAAGGAATATCAAGATTCTTAAGAAGAGAGGAAAGAAATGTTTCCAAAAACTCATCGTCTCCTGCCAATATTTGGGATGTCCGCAGAAGCGAATTGCGGATTTGCGGATTGTATTCTTTTTCCAAATAAGGAATGAGTTTATGCCGGATTTTATTGCGTAAAAAAGCCGTATCCATATTGGTCGAATCCGTGCGATAAGAGAGTTTGTTCTCGTTCAAATAATCAAAAATTTCAGCTCGGGTAACTTCCAGCAATGGGCGAATGATAGAGACAGGTTCCTGATGGTCGGAGTGACCTTGCTCGAAGTGGATATACCCGAAAAACCGTTTATATTTGATACCCGCCAATCCTTCGGAACCCGCTCCCCTGATTAAATGCATCAAAACCGTTTCAATTTGGTCGTCGGCATGATGCCCCAGGACAATTTTGGTCGCCCAATATTTTTGGGCCAATTTTCCGAAGAATTCATAGCGTTTTTCACGGGCGATTTCTTCCAAGGAGCTTTTGCCGGCTTTTTTCAATTGGCGGATGCTCACGGATTGAGAGACGAATTTTACCTTCCATTTTTTACAAAGGGATTTAACAAATTGCTCATCCTTGTCGGATTCTTTTCCGCGCAATTGGTGATTGAGATGAGCGACAATCAAATTCAGGGAATATTCCTTGCAAAGTTGTCTGAAAAGATGCAACAGGCAAACCGAATCCGGTCCGCCGGAAACACCGACAAGAAGGGTATTGGTATGTAACGAGAACTCTAACAATTTCTCTTTTTCAATGGTTTGACGAACTTTTTCGAGTAGAGTCATCAGTAAATTCAATATATCATGGGAAATGGATTTTCAAGAAATCAATGGAACCCTTCGCTTTCCGTCTTGCAAGCGGAATTGAAATTTTCAATTCCGCTCGTGAACCGCATAAATAATGGGTACGATTACCCCATGTGCCATTTTGACCTGCTTACCATTTCATAGGGAATGATGAAATAATTATTAACAAATGTTAATCCCAAAATAGTCATTAGGAATCAAGTTTTAAGGATGAAAGGCCAGCTCATAAGGTCTGCCGAGGACCAAAGACCCGAGAACCAAGTTCGTCTTTTCATGGAAAGGGACAATTTAAGGATCCTTGAATTTCCCTTCTGAATCAAATAGCCACCTACCGCAAAAACCTTATAGCGAATGGTTTTTAAAAAGGGCTTGGATGTCCCTCCGAGAAGGGCTTGCCGAAAAAGACTCATCAGATTATACGCCAGCATCACGAAATTTAAGGTAGCCTCGGTGGCCCAAAAGTGATGGGTATTAAACCGGTCTGCCCCAAAGTCATACTTTACTTCTTTGATACGGTTTTCGGCATCGGCCCGATTGCGATACAGGTCATACACCATCTTGGGAGACAAGTCTACATTGGTCACAAAACAACTGTAGCGATACTTCTGGTAGAGGGTTTCGTCCGAAAACAAACGTAATTGTTTTCCCACCGCCTTGGGACGCTTTTCGATTTCCTGCCGAACCATAATCAGACGTCGGGGAGCCTTCCAGGAATCGGCTTGATAGAAGGTCTCGGCAATCTCCAATCCCTCGTCCAGTTTTAACCATCCCTTCTGCCGGAGGACCACCGCTTGAAGAGGAGGATAAAACTTGGCCGCCAGGATATAGGACGTCGGACGATGGGTTTCCAGATACTCCATGATTCTATCGCTGTAGAATCCACTATCCGCTCGAATCAACCCTACACTTTTCCCCTGAAGCTTGTTTAGGGTATCTTCCAAAAAACCTAAAAAATTATTGGTCGTGTGGCTGTCTCCGGACCGCAGCCAAAAATTAGCCACCATCCGACAATCGGGAATAAATGCCATCAACGGATGATGCGATTTTCTCCCCCGTTTCTTAGGATTATAGCCCTTCTTGCTCCCTTGCTGTTCCCCATAACGAGTCAGGACCGTGGAATCAAAATCCAAGGTATAGTTGTCAAAATGTATATTCCGAAAAAACCATTGATATAAATGCGTGAAAACCCGTTGATTGGTGGCTTGCGTAAATTTATTGAAATAGCGTGCAAAGGCTTTATTCCCCGCCATCCGTTTCCAATCGAAGATCTCCTTGACCACTTCATCCTGTCGCGTCACTTCCAAATGCTCAAAACAATTCGCCCCACACCATACCCCGACCCAAAAGTTCTGGATCAATTGACTGGGACGGTACCCTCGATTAGATCCTTGTTGGGGGAGTGGCGCTTCTTTCAGGGTCTCCTCCATCTGGATTTGCTCCAGCATCTTCCTCAGGATACTCATCCCACCCCAGGGGGTTATTTCTTTGTCTGTATATTCTATTTTTAGATTCTTCATAATGTCCTTTATTCTTACACACCTTGACCCGTTTTTTAACCCCCCTTTGCCCAGGTCTATAGCACTCTATCTATTTAGGTTACCTATCTGTTTCTCTAATGACCGCCATTAGAAACTATTGCCCCTATTGACGAATTTGGGTTAATAATTTATCTCCAATTAAATCAAGGGTTTAATTATTCGATATTTGGTAAAGAATTAGTTTATAGAGAAATGGTGGAAAAACTTTCGGCAATTGCCGAAAGTTTTATATCGTTAATAGAATCAAGTATATAGGAAACTTTGTGCAAATGCACAAAGCTATTGACCAGCAACAATCAGCCGCCTTTTGAAAATGGCGAAAAGGGGAATCTATTTCATTAAAATAATCCTTGTATGCAAGATATGAATCAACTATAATTAAGTTAATTGTATGATTAAAAAAACAGACCGAAGACAACTAGCCCAAGCTTTGCGACATTTTGTTATAGGGCTTATTAATTATGAAGAATACAAAAAACGTATTCCAAAAGAGTCGAAAGATATTGGGGTACAAGAAATCATACGATTAATTAACGATGATATATTAGGTTTTAAAATAGGTATTGAAGATACGGAATGTATTCATGTTTATGATAAAGATATTCGGCTTATTGGGAAATATAAGTTAAAACCTGGGAATAAGAGAAATTTTGCCAGATGGATTTTGTTTTTATATTCTGATAAGGAGTATAGATGGTTTCCTTGGATGAGAACCTTTTCCGTTTGGCTTATGTTTATTTCGTTATGCTGTTTCATTATAAGTCTAACCCTATTACATGATAATTGGAGTTTGTCAACTGGAATACTTGGTTTTTTTGGATTATCACTAGGCATAGAGATATGGGGATCGTATTGTTTGACTATCAATCATGCAATAGACAAATATTATTGGCCTTTTCTGAGAAAAGCCGATTTTCGTTTTGCACGTTCACATCCAATCTTTTTAAATCGCAAATCTTCCCATTAAGCAAGAATAAATCATCGTCTTTCATGCGGCAGGTTCTTTTTCTTCCCAAGGCGGTTTGAGACCGAGGGTACGAATTTTTTCATGGAGATGGCGGCGGGACATTTGGGCTTCTTCAGCAGTACGGGTTACGTTCCAACGGTGTTTAGATAATAATTTGGAGAAATATTGGGACTCAAAAGAAATTTTGGCCTCCTGATAATTTTTAGAATCTATCGAATCAAATTTTGCTCTCGTATGAAACCGGTCCGGTAAATCATCCGGTAGAATTTCGTTCCGGTCAATCATGGTCAAGAGCAATTCAATCAAGTTTTCCAATTCGCGGACGTTTCCCGGCCAGTGGTAACGGGTCAAAAGTTTCATGGTCTCCGGCATCATTTTGGGTTTTTCTTTCATATTACGCTTTTCACAAATGCGGTCAATGAATTTATCCACTAATAACGGAATATCTTCCGCGCGATCGCGCAATGGTGGGACATGAATGGGGATTACATTTAATCGGAAAAACAAATCTTCGCGGAATTCTTTGTTTTGCACGGCAACCTGCAAATCCTTGTTAGTGGCGGCCAGAACCCGTACATTAACCTTGATGGTATCCAACCCACCCACCCGGCGAAATTCACTTTCTTGTAAAACGCGCAATAGTTTGACTTGCAGAGCCGGAGAAAGTTCACCGACTTCATCCATAAAGAAAGTCCCTTCATGCGCCATTTCAAAAAGACCGAATTTCCGGCTGATAGCACCGGTGAAGGAACCTTTTTCATGGCCGAACAGTTCGGACTCGAGAAGCGGTTCAGGCAACCCGGCGCAATTAATAGTTACAAAAGATTTTTCTTTACGGAGACTGTGATAATGGATGGCTTTGGCGATTAGTTCTTTTCCGGTTCCGCTTTCGCCTGTGATAAGGACTGTACTGTCCGTGGGAGCTACTTTTTCAATCAATGAAAAAAGATGGATAATAGCAGAACATTTACCGACAATTTTATCAAAGGAATATTTATTTTCGACCTCCGCTTCCAGAATCCGGTTACGTGAAACCAAGGCTTGGCGTTCCCTGGCTTTGGCCACGGTCATTAAAATTTCATCTATCTGAAAGGGTTTCAAGACATAATCATAGGCACCTAATTTCATGGCTTCGACGGCACTTTCCACGGTGGCGTACGCGCTCATTAAAATGACTTCGGTTCCCGGATAATAAGTTTTCACCTCCCGCAATAATTCCATGCCATCCAATTTGGGCATGCGCAAATCGCTGATAACGATATCGGGCGGGTCGTTTTTGAGGAGCAGCAAGGCTTTTATCCCATCGTTGGCTGAACGAACATCAAAGTGTTCCGCTTGGAGAATCTCTTCCAAAATCCGGCACATATTGGGTTCGTCATCTACGACCAGTATGCTGCCTTTGGAGTTCATTGTTGTAGTCCTTTAAAAAATACGATTTTATTTTCCCCGTGTTTGGACATTAGAAATCTTCCATGTGCCATTTATCTTTACCAATATATATTTCTGTTGATAGGTTTTTGGGAACCGTCCGTATTTTTCAATTTTGTCACAAATCACGCGGGCCGTATCGTCGTCTATTTTCACAGAATGAATTGGGCCAAGTTCTTGTGTGGGCAAAGTTCCATTTTTCCCCAGTTTCATGGCATCGGCATAGGCATAATGTCGGGCGCGAACATAATCCTTCTGCGGAGTCGCGCGGAGTCGGTCTGCCAGACAATCATATTCGTCGTTAAATTTTTGCTGATTCCACGATTCGATAAAACAGCGGATACAATCTTCGGGTGTTGGTTCTTGAGGCTCCGGTTCTGGAACTCGTGTGGCGGCCGGCGGTTCCGGTGGTTCTTCTATCACCGGTTCTGGTGGAAATTCGGGCACGGGTGTTTCCACGGGTGGCGGTTCGGGCATGGACATTTCCACGGGTGGTGGTTCAGGGTTTGGAATCACAAAGGGATCAAGGTCGGATACATCGTCCACATCTTTTAAAACTTCCGACAATTTGTCCAATCGTTCTTCTTGTTGTTTTAATTGTTCCACCAAACCCAGCGCGGCATCCCGTTCATCGGGAGACAAATTTCCGATTCCTGATTGAAGCAGTCTTAGCATGGCCTGGCGTTCCAATTTGACTCTGTCAGCGGGATTAGTCCGTTTCACTTTCTGCATTTGTTTCACCCAATCCAGACGGTAAAGATTGCACGATTTTCCGTTTACAATCAATTCATTCTGGGGATGGGAACAGAACGTAATCGGTACCCATTCTCCATCCACTTCCGCGTTCTCATAGGAATAAAAATAACAATCTGTGCGCGGGCATATAATTTCTCTTTTTTTGCTTTTCAACATTTTTATAACCTATACAATGTTATGGGTATCTGTTTTTACCGGCAATAAAATTCCAAATTTCGTTCCTTTATCCGGCTGGCTTTCCACATAAATTTTGCCGTTATGCCAATCGATAATCCGATCGGTAATCGCCAATCCCAATCCCGACCGGCCCGCACGCGTGGTGAAAAAAGGCGTAAATATTTTATCCATATCTTCCGGTGGAATGCCAACTCCGTTATCTGCAACCTGGATGGAAATATCATTTTCTTTCAGTTCATATTCTGCCTGAATCGAGAGAATTCCCCCGGTGGGCATGGCTTGAATCGCGTTCGAATATAAATTAACTAATGCGCGTTGGAGCAAGGTAGAATTCCCTTGAATATCCGGCAATTTTTCCTGACAATCAACTTGAATTATTACCTGATGTTGGTCCGCTTGCGGCTGAACTATTGTAACAGTATCTTGAATTAATTGCGATAGGGATAAGGGTTCTGTTTTGATTTTTGAAGGGGATGCCAGATTCAGTAATTCCGCGACAATGCGTTTGCACCGTTCTGCTTCCGTGGCAATCATTTTAAGGTTGTCATACTGCGGGTCTTGCGGTTTCGTTTTTCGTAAAAGGTAATCCGTGCAGGCGGTGATTATGCCCACGGGGTTATTGATTTCATGGGCCACGCTGGCGGCGATTTCACCCATACTGGCCAGCCGTTCGTTGCGGATAATCTGGTCTTCCATCTGGCGAATCCGATCCACATCCTCCTGTATTCGTTCTCTTTGTATCCGCACGATTTCCAACACAAACCAGCTCATTAACATGACTCCCCACAAGAGAACCAGGCGGACTAAAAAATCGTTTGTTGTTAGAAAACGCAACGATTGCTGGCTTACAAAGACCGTGAAAATATAGAGCACACTGATGATCCCATTCATGATGACACTATGAACTTTGGTGGGAAATAAAACAATCCCACGCAGGATGATTAAAAAATAAAGCAGATAATAATCCGTTTGCAGCGCCCGTCCGGTTTCCAGCAGCCCGGTCAAAAAGATTAATAAAGTAACCACGGTAATGTCCATCGCAATGGATAAATATTCCAATTGTCGAATTTGATTCGACGCGTACCGGTGGAAATAATACACATAAGAAAAAACCAAATTGCTGGCGGCGTAAAATGCCAATACCGTGAAAATCCGCGCGGGTGGGTGGATAAACCCGCTTTCAATTACCGATAATACGATGCTTAGCGCCAGTAACATCCATTTGGATGGAATTACAGCCGTACGTTCGATATTGACCAGCCATTGTAATTCCGGGGACAACTGTGAATCCAGCGTCACCGGGGGAACCCGAAACCATTTTGACAGGAGTTTTTTGGGGGAATTTACGGAATTTCCGATGAATGGTTTTTCTTCCGCAATGGCTTGGTTTTCCGATGGAATGACACTGGTTGTTGGATTCACTGACATAGTTCAATTCCCCGGATTAGATTTCTCACTCACGCAGGCTTGGGCATTTTGCCTGGCTAAGTCTCGCAATTCTAATTTCCCTAATTTTTCATAAATATCTACTAATAAATTGTATGCTTCAAGATAAGTAGCATCCAATTCCAAGGCTAATTGAGCTGATTTCAGCGCGTCATCATATTTCTTATTTTGAAATTGGGCCCGTGCCAAATCCAGATAAATACTGGCTTCCTTAAATCCCAGTTCAATGGTTTTTGCGTATTCCACTTCAGCTTTTTGATAATTACCAGATTGCAAATAGGCATTCCCCAAATGATAATGTGCAAAAATGAAATTCGGATTTATCCGGACCGCCCTTTCCAAATAAATTGCCGCTTCTTTAAATTCTCCTTTTCCAAAAAGCAATATCCCCATTTGATATTGTAAATCGGCATAGGTCGAAAACCGTTCCGTGGCCTGTCTTAAAATAGCCTCTACTTCGGTCATATTGTCTTGGACCGCGTATATCTGGCTGAGCACAAAATAGGGTTTCCAAGATTGTGGATTCAACGTCAGGGCTTTCTTTAAATGCTCTATCGCTTTGGCCAAATCTCCTTTCGCTTCCGCTAAATATCCAAAGTGCAATTCATACTGGTACTCATCATGGGTGATCGCAAACGCCTCTTGCAACGCTTTTTCCGCCAAATCCATCCGACCTTGTTGCGCAAAATATAACGCGGCCAAATGATGTGCCTCGCTAATACAAAACGGCGGGTTTACCATCCGGCTGGGATCGGTTATCTTTTGTTCTTGTAATGTCCGGATGATTTTATCGAGTTCTTGTGCCTGGCTGTAATTGGGATTTAATGTTAAACTTTGCGCGACCTCTTCCAGTGCCTTGGAATAATTCCCGCAATACATCTCAAACAAAGCCAGCTGATATCGGAAATCCGCATACTGTGGATTCTCCGTGACCTGTCTCTGGAGGGTACGTATGATGTTTTGATAATCTACTTGAGACATAGCAATAACTCTAAAGACGGAAAACTATATAATTCTCCGTTTCCACCCCCCTTTTTCCTTTTTCCAATATTCTAAATCAAAATGAATTCCAGTTACATCCGGAATACGTTTTATTTCATCTTCGATTTGCATAATTAGTGTCAATTCACTCATTTCGACTGTTGGATCTTCCTGCTCTTCATCAGTGTCTTCGGATTTTCCTGCTCGCCCAAAAATCCGTTTTATGCGGCCCCGAAGATATACTTTCCCTTTGATGGTGCCTATAGTACATTTTGTCGTATCTACCCATTTGCGGACTAGAATTGACCGTACCTTTGCATTGATTCGAAAATCATCAGTTCGCATGGCTGCTTTAAATTCTCTACTCTTTCAGTTTCTTAACCGTTGCCTCAACCGAAAGTTTAGCACATTTTTCTTCATTAGAACACTTTTTATATTTGAATTAGGGAGAAAAACAGCGCGGCTGGGAAGAAAACATCGCTAAAACAGAGTGAATGGATAGGTATACCATAAAAATCTGTGGGATTAGTGTGCTTTTATTATTTTATCCGAATATTGGCTTTCCCGCTCTCCGATTCAATCTCCGTTAACTATCCCTATGAACCGTATCCGGTGAAAAGGCTGGCAAGCACACCGCAATATATTCCGTGCCTCCGGCATCTGGAGAACTATATTGTACCCATTCCCCTTTTTCAACTAAAATCGCCTGACCTGCTTTCACTTCCTGATTCCCTTGGCGCGTGGTAACGTGTAATGTCCCTTTGAGTACCACCGTATATTCGTCAAACTCCGGTGTCTGTCCGGGTTCCACCCACCCTTGAGGGCTAACCATTCGCGCAACGCTGACATCATCGGTCTGTGTATTCACCCGTCCCACATATTCTTCAATCCGTTTGGGCTTGTTTCCCGCGGCATGTATAACCGTGGAACCTTTAATTAATTTCGGCACTTTTTATCCTCCTCAATAAAAACAAACAATCGCGTACTCAACATAATATCCTTCTCAATGATATAATAAATGCCACTTATTAAAAAGACCAAATCGGGCATCGCCGTTTCATTTTAATTTTATGGAAAACTTAACCGGGTATCAAAAATTAGAAGCGTTTCAGAAACAGGGGGTTGACGCCTATCCGCATCGGTTTGATATTTCTCATTCTTCAGAACAAATCAAATCGCAGTTTGCTGAAGTCAGTCATGAGGGGTCAACTGAAACTGTCCGTTTTGCCGGTCGAATTATGACCATGCGTGCGATGGGTAAAATTACGTTCGCCCATCTCCAGGATACCTACGGAAAAATTCAAGTTTATGCCGGGAAAAATGATTTAGGAGAAGAGAAATTCAAACTGTTCAATGAATTCGACATGGGCGATATTATCGGGGTCACGGGTCCGGTCTTTAAGACCAAAACCGGGGAAATCACCATTCGGGTCATGGAATTTCAACTGCTCTCCAAGTCTCTGAGAAATCTTCCTGAAAAATGGCATGGATTGAAAGACGTGGAATTGCGTTACCGCCAGCGGTATCTCGACTTGATTTCCAATCCCGAAGTCAAAGACATTTTTATCAAACGCTCCAAAATCATTTCCGCCATGAGGGAATATCTCGATTCTCATGGCTATTTGGAAATTGAGACCCCCATGATGCAGCCATTGGCGGGAGGTGCCACCGCGCGCCCTTTCAAGACCCATCACAATGCGCTGGGAATTCCGCTCTATCTCCGTGTCGCCCCTGAACTCTATCACAAGCGTGTGGTGGTCGGCGGTCTGGAGAAAATCTATGAAATCAATCGCAACTTCCGTAATGAAGGAATCTCCACCAAACACAATCCCGAATTTACCATGATGGAACTCTACACTGCGTATTGGGATTACAACCAGAGCATGGATTTGTGCGAAGACATGATTCGGTTCATCTGCCAAAAAGCCTTGGGTACGACCACTGTCGAATTTCAAGGGAATACTCTAGACTTTGGAAAAAATTGGACTCGTTTCACCGTCCTCGAATCAATTGAACATTACACAAAAACAAGTTTCCAATGGGGCGAAGACTTTGCAACAGCCAAAACCAAAGCAGAAAAACTATGCGGAGTCCCTTCTGAATTCAAAACAGCGGACGAAATCATTATGTTTGTCTTTGAAGAATGTGTCGAGAAAAATCTCATTCAACCCACCATCATCAAAGATTATCCATCTTCCTTGTCCCCGCTTTCCAAAGCCAGTGACGCGCATCCCGAAATAGCCGAACGTTTTGAACCTTATGTTGCAGGCATGGAAATTGGTAACGCCTACTCCGAGCAAAACGACCCCATTCTCCAGCGCCAAGCCTTTGAAGACCAGGTCAAACAGTCCGATAAAAACGAGGAACTCCCCAAAGAAATTGACGAGGATTATCTCCGCGCTCTCGAACATGGTATGCCCCCGGCATCAGGTTTGGGTATCGGCATTGACCGCCTCACCATGATTCTCACCAACCAATCTTCGATTCGAGAAGTGATCCTATTTCCATTACTTCGTCCGGAAATATAAGTTTGTTTTTGCTTCTTCTTATCACATAATCTCTGGAGTTAATATTATCGAAAAGATTAGTTTTTTGATATACTTTTTCCTGAGCGTTATTTGACCCGATTGCCGGGCATACGCGATGCTTTAATATCTAATTAATTCTAAAAGGGAGTAAGTGTATTTATGTATAAGAAAAATGTGATACAAAAGCCCCTATTTCTTTTTCTAGGGATTTCATTATTAGTTTCCATATCAATTCCTGCCACACAATCAAATCCCTCACAAGTGGAACAAAGAGTGGATAAAATTCTTCAACAGATGACCCTGGAGGAAAAATTGGATTATATTGGCGGGTATGAAGATTTTTATATTCGAGCGATTGATCGGTTAAAACTACCGGCAATTAAAATGTCGGATGGTCCGATTGGAGTTAGAAATTATGGGCCGACTACTGCCTATCCCGGGGGAATTGCCCTGGCAGCCACTTGGAATCCTGAATTGGCAGCCCGGTTTGGCACCTCAATTGGACATGATGGACGTGCCAGGGGTGTTCACATCTGGCTGGCTCCCGCAGTGAATATTTTCCGGTCACCACTTTGTGGCCGGAATTTCGAATATTTGGGTGAAGACCCTTACCTGGCGGGGAAAATGGTGGTACCCATTGTCCAAAATGTTCAAAAAGAAGGAGTCCTGGCTACCGTGAAACATTATGCCTGTAATAATAATGAATACGGTCGGAATTACACCACCTCTGATATCGATGAAAGAACTTTACGGGAAATTTATTTACCGACCTTCAAAGCGGCTGTCACCGAAGGGAAAGCTGCCTGTGTTATGAATGCCTATAATATGGTCAATGGGATGTGGTGTACTGAAAATGATTTCCTGAATAATCAAGTCCTTAAAAAAGAATGGAAATTTGACGGTATCTTGATGTCGGACTGGGGTGCGACGCATAATGCATTGCGTGCTGCCTTGGGTGGATTAGATCTTGAAATGCCTTCTGCAAGATACATGAATCCATCCACCATGCTTTCCCTGCTAAAGGAGGGTAAAATTTCCAAAGAAATGGTGGATGATAAGGTTCGCCGGATTCTCCGGGTGATTACCAGGGCGGGTTTCCTGGATCGACCCCAGCAAATCAGTTCTATTCCTATCGATGACCCCGCCAGCCGGCAAACGGCTTTGGCTATGGCAAAAGAAGGAATTGTTCTTTTAAAAAATGATAAAAATCTGTTGCCTCTAGTAGATAAAAAAATTAAATCGATTGCTATATTCGGACCCAATGCCACTCCCGGTATTCCGGAAGGCGGAGGGAGTGCTTTTACAACTCCCAATCGTACAGTAAGTATTTTGCAAGGGATTCAAGACCGGGCTCAAAATAATATTAAAGTTTCCTATAACCCTTTTACTCCGGAAAAAGAATTGGATAAGGTTTTTAATTCTTCCAAATACCAATATGTTGCAGAAGACGGATCCATCAAAGAGGGGCTGCAAGCGCAATATTTCGATGTCCAGAGTTATGACAGTACTTTTGCCAATCCGGTTTATAAAACAGTAGTGCCCACGGTTAACTATGATTGGAATAAAAATAGGCCCTCGGCGTTTACCACAGACCGGTTTGCCGTTCGGTTGACGGGACAAATTAAACCCGACCAATCCGGTGAGTATACCTTTGTGTTACGGTCGGATACTTTTGTAAAAATCTATTTGAATGATACGGTCATATTAAATGACTGGTATTGGCATGGCATCCGGGTTCACATGGCTAAAGTTTCACTGGAATCGGGTAAGACCTATGATCTGAAAGTAGAGTTGTCCAGGAATCGAAGACGGGCATCAGTGACTCAATTTGGTTGGGGGGATGTAACAGAACCGGTTTTTGCTGCGGATGCCGAGATGGCCAGAAAAGCTGATGTAGCCGTGGTTTGTATTGGATTTACCAGCTCGGAGGAAGGGGAAGGATTTGACCGGACTTTTGATCTTCCCTGGGGTCAAAAAGCACTGGTGGAAGCAGTTGTGGCTGCCAATCCTCATACCGTGGTTATCCTCAATAGCGGGGGAGGAGTCGCCATGCAGGATTGGATAAATAAAATCCCGGCCTTGATACAAGCATGGTATCCCGGTCAGGAAGGGGGGACAGCGCTCGCTGCAATCCTGTTTGGAGATATTAATCCTTCCGGTAAACTTCCGGCAACTTTTGAAAAAAAGTGGGAGGACAACCCTTCGTATCCTTATTATATGACCAAAGATGGAAAATCGGTTCCCTATACGGAAGGTGTATTTGTCGGATATCGGGGATACGATTCCAAAGAGATTGAACCCCAATTTTGTTTTGGTTATGGATTATCCTATACTCAATTTGGATATAGCAATTTAAAGATTACTCCTGCAACCAAATCAGGACAGAGTAAATTTAAAGTGAAGTTCAATATTAAAAATACCGGCGATCGGGCAGGTGCTGAAATAGCCCAGTTATATGTTCATGAATATAACCCACTCATCCCCAGACCGGTCAAAGAATTAAAAGGATTTAAAAAAGTTTATCTAAAACCCGGTGAATCTAAAACGATTGAACTTACTTTGGAGAAAGATGCGTTTTCTTATTTTGACCCGACTTCCAAACAATGGGTGGCTGACCCGGGCGAGTTTGAGATACGCATTGGTTCTTCATCCCGGGATATCCGACTCCGTGGAGATTTACTGTTGAAGTCGTAGGGGATCCGATAAAGGGATTTCAATAGAGAAGGAGAACCAATTTTGAGTATCACCTATTATATTGGTATAGACGGCGGAGGAACTAAAACCTACGGGCTCATCGCTGATGAGAATGGCAAATTATTGGCTTCGACAAAACGCGACACCAGCAATTACCTCCAAGTCGGTATTGATAAAGCCAAAGAAAACCTACTGGGTATGATTAACGACCTCTGCGAATCCCAAAACATTGATATCCTGACCTTTGATTATGCCGTACTTGGATTGGCGGGTGCCGGTCGGCAGGAAGACCGCGACATCATCATGAAAGCTCTCACGTCCTCCGGGTTACGTGTCCCGCAATTGGAAATTGTGCCTGACTTTACTATCGCTCTGGCAGGCGGTACCCTCGGAGAACAAGGGGTTATTATTATTTCTGGTACCGGCTCTGTGGTTTTTGGTGTGAATGAATTTGGCGAAACTAAACGCGCCGGCGGGTGGGGCCATATTCTCGCGGATGAGGGCGCCGGTTACCAATTTGGTCAGGAAGCCCTCAAAGCCGTTATGCGATCATTCGATGGACGTGGCGCACCTACCAAACTCACTGACAAAATCCTGAAGCAACTGAATCTCGAATCTCCCGAGAAACTGGTCAAATGGTCTCTCTCCGAGGGAATGCAAAAACCCAATATCGCAGCCTTCGCTCCCCTGGTTTTTGGTTCCATCAACGAAGGGGACAAAGTCGCAGAGGCGATTCTCGAAAAAGCGGTAGACGGAATTGTCGAAATGGTTCAAGCGGTCGCCAAGGGTTTGGCGATTACGGATGAACCTTTTAAAATAGTATTGGCAGGCGGTAATTTTAAACATCAACCTAAATTTGTAGATTTGCTCCGCAAGAAACTTAAATTGGTTGTCCCCAATGCCACCGCTGAGTTGCCGCGTTTTGAACCTGTTGTGGGTGCCATTATTTTAGCCATGAAAAATCAAGAGGTTCCCATTACCGAAGAAATCATCGCCAACATCGAATCCACCTTGCCTAACATGAGCTTGTAAAATAAAGACCACCCCTTTTATTCCTCCTCCTTAATTAAGGAGGAGGCGAGGGGGTGGTCAAATTAAGGCCTTCATCATGATTGAAAAAGGCAAAGAACCAACGATCCGGGTTGGATTGATTCAGGACAGGGAAAATACCAAGTTTTCTATTGATAAATCGGTTTCTCTCGTCCCTGAAAAAGGGATGAAAATTAAATTAACTCCTCAAGGTAAAGAAACGTGGCGGATTTTTGCGAATGAGGGTTTGGTATGTGAGAATCTGACAACTCATGAAAAACATGCATATCCTGAAGCTGGTTTTATCCGGATTGAACCGGAAGATTTAAAAAATACCTTAACCGTTCTGCATGATGTGACCATCGGGATTCAATTTCATTGGGAACGGGAAGAAGACGACGATTATCCGTATATTCTTGAATTCTGCAAATCCTCTGCTAAAAAAATTATGGCGATTAATGAATTGCCGGTCGAACGATACCTCGAAAGTGTGATTTCTTCCGAAATGTCGGGCGATTGTCCCTCCGCCTTATTGCACGCCCACACGGTCATTGCCCGCAGTTGGCTCCTCGCGCAAATGCAAAACCCTCCGCACGTCAATTATTTGGTTTGTCATGATGACCATTGCCAGCGCTATCAGGGAATGCGGCGATGGACAAAATCTGCCGGAAATGCGGTTAAGGATACCCACGGGGAAGTCCTCACGTATCAGGGTGAAATTTGTGACACGCGCTATTCCAAAAGTTGCGGTGGGATTACCGAGAATTTCGAAAATTGCTGGCCGCCTCAAAAAGTTTCTTATTGCCAAACCATTGTAGACGCGCCCGAAAATAAAATTTCTCCCGTACCGGATTTGACCAAAGAAGAAAATGTCCGTACCTGGGTCACCTTCCGTCCCGCTTCTTTTTGCAATGCAACCCCGCAGGAACTCGAACGCCTGCTGGTCGAATATGATCGGGAAATCAAAGACCTTTTCCGCTGGGAAGTGATTTACTCCCAAGACGAAATTACTAAATTGATTGAGAGTAAAACCCAGAGAAAATTGGGACAGCTCAAAGAAATCAAAACTGGAAAAAGAGGACGTTCCGGTCGGTTATTATCAATTGACTTTATTGGCACCACCGGTAATATCCACGTGGACGACCAATTGGAAATCCGTCGGGTTCTTTCTCCCAGCCATCTCTACAGCGCTTGTTTTGTCGTGGATACGGAAGGCGGAAAAGACAGCGTGCCGGATAAGTTTATATTGCGCGGTGGCGGTTGGGGTCACGGGGTCGGCTTATGCCAAATCGGTGCCGCCGTCATGTCCACCCACGGATACGATTACAAACAAATCCTCCAACATTATTACCGCGGTACCGAACTCACCCAATGGTGGTAAAATAGCGAACGTGCAATGAACGAGACTGATCTCGTTCATTGCACCCTCGCTAGGATTGATTAGATTTAGGCTATAAATATCTCTCAAAAATCCCTAAAAATGATCCCATGGATACCCTAAATCATCCCCCATTGCTCAAGCTCCCCCCAAAACGCCACCGTCATCTAAAAATCCGCTCCCGAAGGAACAAATGGATATAAGGTTTTTGCCTGTGTTTCCATGTCTTTCCTCATTTTGTAGGGTCAGAAATAAATTTTCTGAATTCTAATGCAAAGCCTCGTATTCCATATATCAATTGGCCTATGGTATTCATCTCTTTGTTATAATCATACAATAACCCAGTATTGATTAGATCATTGCAATATAACTCGACTTGCCACGGTTGGTAAGTTTTAAGATTGCTAATTATTCCTTGTATGTCAATTTTAAATTTATCTTGATTAGTGAGCGGCGGCCTGTCATACTGGATATAGATATATTGCAATACACAAACATCATCATCTGTCAGGGTTTCTACAGCAGATATTACATTGTCTTTAATTTTTGACTTAGCTAATTCTTGTGTACAACAATTAACAAAAACATTTCTAAAACGATTTATTTTTTCAGAGCTGTGAGTTTTACTCACTCTTTCAAAGATTCTTTCAAAAATATAATAGAATTCTTCTGAATTGAGAAAAGTTTTATCAATTTTAGTATCTATAATACTTTTAAGTGCTTCGTCTGATAATTTAATAAACTCATATATTCGTTTGAGTTTTATTGAGATAGCCTTGTCAGAGAGATAGTCACCGATTATTGGGCCTACTGTAGGGAAAAGATTAAATAGTATCTTTGCGATAGTACTACCATCATACTTTTTGGATAAGTAAGTTATTACTTCTTCGCCATGCTCATCATGGTACTTTTTAATTTCATTTAATATTTCTTCTGTAGGTATTAGCTGGAATTGTGAATTATCTCCATTCATAGGTAATTTCCTTTTTTTAGTCTATCAGATTATAATCTAAATATGTCTTCCAACTCCACCATCGAATGGACCGACTCGACTTGGAATCCAATAACCGGCTGTGACAAGATAAGTCCAGGATGTGGGCATTGTTACGCGGAGACGTTTGCGGAACGGTTTCGCGGGGTGAAGGGACATCCCTTTGAACAAGGGTTTGATTTAAAACTCTGGCCGGAACGATTGAAATTACCGTTGGAATGGAAAAAGCCCAAGACCATTTTCGTCAATTCCATGAGCGATTTGTTCCATGAAGATATCCCTACAGACTTTATCTTAAAAGTGTTTAAGACCATGCAATTAGCGCATTGGCATCGCTTTCAAATTCTCACCAAACGTTCTGAACGACTTCTTGAACTGGACTCTTTGATTCCCTGGGAATCCAATATCTGGATGGGTGTCAGCGTGGAAAATCAAAAATATACCTACCGCATTGACCATTTGCGAAAAACTCACGCGCAAATTAAATTCTTGTCCTTGGAACCCCTGTTAGGCCCGTTACCATATTTGAATCTCAGAGAAATTGATTGGGCGATTGTCGGAGGGGAATCCGGTCCTCGTGCTCGACCTATGCAAGAAGACTGGGTGATTGATATCCGTAACCAATGCAAAAAATCCAGAGTCCCCTTCTTTTTCAAACAATGGGGCGGGGTGCAGAAAAAGAAAAACGGCCGTCTCCTCCAAGGCAAAACTTATGATGAAATGCCCCTCTCAGTCGCCGCCTAACCCTTTTAAATAAAAAAACCTCGCCCACGTGAAGAAAAAAAAGCGGCAGAAAAGAAATCCCCATAACGGCTGGGAGAACCAACCCCGTTCATGAGGACTAAAATTGCCAAAGATGTTGAAACTTTATAGGTTATAAAAAACAGATTATCGGTTGAACAATTCCCACTCATTTACACCTAAAGTTTCCGTATACATGACCGTTAGACTGGGTGAATTGACCAAGTTTTCAGAAGCGGAATAAATTCGCGCACTCCCGGAAGCACCTTCATCGCCGATCAGAATCCAACCGTTATTGGGTAGAGAACCATTCACCCACGCTTGCACATCCGATACCAAACCGGAGCCACTCCAGGCTTTAAGTCCTGCGGTAGAGCCGACATTGTTAAGAGCGCTGGTTAGCGACGAAAAATCACCGCCCGGTGTTGTCCAAGGAAGCGAAAAATTTTGACGGAATGCCCAGGAGGCACCACCAGGAACCGGTTGCCCCCCTTGTCCACCCGCGACATTACCCCGACCGAGACCCGTCCCTTGTGACCAAGAATTTAAAACACGATAAAACACTTGATTTCCGCTGAGACCGCCTGCCGCCCTTGTCATGTTAAGAGTGACGGTAACCGCACTGATGACAGCATCGGAAGGAATTGAAGAAAGATTAAATTGAAGCAATAGCCGGCGCTTTGAGCCAGCCTGATTTTGTCCCACCCAATTCAGCAAATTTGCTCCCACATTATCGGTAGTGCTATCGGAATATAGGGTCGTATCGTAAATATTGGCGGTATCGGAACTAATCGTTATGGTCGTCGTATAAGCGGATTCCATTATTCCCAACAGGAATAATAGAACTACAAAAAACCAAAAATTGAATGTTTTGTGTTTCATGGCACTACTTCTCCTTTAGTTAAAATAAGTTAATCTTTTTAATGTAAAAAAGACCTATAGTAAAGAAACACCTGAGTGATAATAATAGTTCCATACAATTTGGATGCTATCAAGACATTGAACGTCTAATTTTTCATTCACCAAAACCATATTTCTTAGGTTATGCTATAATCTGCCAATTGAGAGATAGTTATATATGCCGGAACCATTATTTTTAAATAAAAAAAAGCCTCGTCCACGTGAAGAAAAATCATTGGAAGAATTGACGTTTGAATTATTGGATTATAAAGAGGAACTTGATCGGTCCATTCAGGAATATGAAGATGCGGTACAGAGAATGAAACACAAAGACCGCGTTTGGACCCTGGTCACCCTGGCTATCTTGATTTTAGTGGGGGTTATTCTGTACTTTTCCATTGGCGGGTTAAAGTTTTTGTTGGAACATCCGGAACAAGTCCGCCCTATTCTCTGGGCATGTTTGGGTTGTCTTTTACTGGGGTTTGTAGTGGCCCACTGGCTGGCACGGTGGGAACGCCGAGCTGATTTTAATGAAGACGTCATGCGACGA
Organism: uncultured bacterium; assembly: GCA_963768165.1. Taxonomy (GTDB): domain Bacteria; phylum UBP4; class UBA4092; order UBA4092; family UBA4092; genus CAVYHJ01. The sequence goes on from CAVYHJ010000028.1 coordinate 394,183, forward strand.
CGACGGGAACAAGCTGCGATTTATTACGCCGATTTGCTGGAACAATTGGAAAAATTAAAAGCAAAAAAGAAAACCTAGTTGACGAGTACATTTATTTAAATCAATTGTTTTAAAAATATTCTGATACCAATCCCTTTTGCTTTATAATAAATCTAGACAAAACGAGACAGCAGCTCCGGAGACATATAAGCAACTGTCTCTAAAACTCATAAAACCTAATATCACTAATTTTTACCACTTGTGAAAACTCGTGATATAATGATGGTTATAATATGGGAAAAGTCTGAAGTAAATCGAAATAACTACGCAAGATATCTATCAAGGAGGAAGGGTAGTGACTGAATCATCTAGAGACTCAGTTTTAGTTGTAAGCGCCAAGGAATTGGGAATACTAAAACATCGTTATCAACAATATCATATCGCAATAGCAATAATCTTTCTGCTGATTTCTATAAGTTCATTTTATACGGGTTCCACAGAACCCTCTTACCAGCATTATATGATAGAACTTTATTACATTCCTGTAATTATCTCTGCGATTGCTTTCGGTTGGAGATGGGGATTGTTTTATGCTCTCACCGCGAGCCTGATTTCCTTGGTAGTATTATACGGGCAGACCGATTCAATACACCGCTGGTCGAATTATCTATCCATCCATTCCATGATCCGGTCATTTTTGTTCGTCTTTATCGGTGTTACGGCGGGGTATGTGTCCCAACGCGAAAAGCGGAGACAGCAAGTCTATCAAAAAGTTACGCATATTCTCGAAACCATGCCCAATCCTGTATTAGCCAAAGATGTGCAAGTCTGGTTCGAGCAAATTCTGACAGCGGCTGAAAACCTGTTGCAACCAAAAACAATCGATACTTTTTCCATTATGCTGTTGATTGAAGAAGTTGAGAAGGAGGAAGGATATTTGCGCATTATCGCGGCGAAAGGACTTTCTGATGAGGTTATACGAACTACCAGACACCCCGTCGGGAGAGGGATTATTGGACAAGTCATGCGGACTAGCAAACCTCTGGTATGCCGGGACTTTGTGAATATAGTGGATACTTTGTCAATGCCCAATCCTGATAACAAACCCGTTTCCTCCATCTGTATTCCTTTGATCAGTCATGGAAAACCTATTGGTGTTTTGAACGCCTCTTCCTTTTCCAAGACCCATCCTTTCGATGAAACGGATTTACCCCTTCTGGTAATTCTTGGGAGTGCGGTTGCCATGACTGTCGAAATTGCCGATTTGCAAAAGGGATTAAAAGCGATATATTTGCAGACCATTCATTCCTTGGCAGGGGCTATTGATATGAAAGATAAATATACCTTTGACCATTCCGAAAAAGTTGCTAAATATGCGGTGGCGTTGGGACATAGGTTGAATTTATCGGATACTGAAATTGAAGATTTGTATGCCTCGGCGCTCTTGCATGATATCGGGAAAATCGGTGTACCGGATGCGATTCTTGGAAAATCCGGCGGATTGACAGATCAAGAATATGAAGAGGTCAGAAAACATGCTACTCTGGGAATGAAAATTCTCCAACCCCTGGAACAAATGAGAGGGGTTTCAAAGGTGATTTTACACCATCAGGAATGGTATGACGGAACCGGTTATCCCCAGGGTCTAAAAGGAGAGCAAATTCCCTTGGGCTCCAGGATTTTGGCAGTAGTCGATGCGTTCCATGCTATGACTTCGGACAGAATTTATCGCAAGGCGCTTCCGGTTGAAATAGCCATCGAGGAATTAAAGAGAAATAAAGGGAAACAATTTGACCCTACTATCGTGGATCTTTTCTTGAAAACTTTTCAACAAGAACAACTCATGACGCCCGTAGGAAATTCCAATTAATTTCTCGTCCAATTTTTGGCAAACAACTTACTTTGTCTGTAGACGGACGCCATGTCTCGGTTATTTCCAACATAGGATAAAGTGGATGATTTTGGTCTGTGTTTGTGTCTAGGTCGGGTATAAGCTATTTAAGAGATTATCAGAGAATAAAATGAGATATGTTTATAAATTATTAATTCCCACGGTTTTATTTTTCATCATATCAAAACAAGCATTTACCGAAGACACAAAAACCAACCTTCAACCTACACAGGACGATAGGAAATGGTTTTTCTTGAAATCAGCGGATATCGTCGCCGGGTCGCATCACATGCACCACGCGGAGATATTCGGGAAATATGTCTCCGGCTACAACATATATATACTTCAGGGAATTGACAAAGCACAGTCTCACGCCATGAACGGGGGTGGTTACTTTATCGGAATCAAAGCTGTACCTACCGAATCGCCTATAGGATATGAATTATCCTTATTTGGCAAATCGCTTCTTAAACCACCCCGCACTTCCAGTTATTGCAGCGGAGCAAGTTATACGGCTTTTATCGAAGGGTTAAATTTGATTTATCCCGATGGCGCGAGAAAAATCTCTGATGACCGGTATGAAGCCCTTCGGATGCAAGAACCGGACGGCGGGCGGCGCGAGGATAATATCAAATATTGGGGGTATTGGAACGCCGACGGGTTCGGCAGTGATTTCGCGTTGGTGCAATATTCCGGTATGGGAAAAGAAATTAAACCGCAAGATGCCCTTCCCGGAGATTTCATGAACATCTCCTGGAAAAAAGGAGGAGGTCACTCGGTCGTTTTTCTCGGATGGTTTCAGGATAAAAAAATGGGAAAACGAGTCATGTATTGGGCCAGCCAACCCGGTACCAACGGTATGGGTGACCAATTGGTTTCTCTTGACCGCATCAAAGAAGTAAAAATCGTCCGCCTCACCCAACCGGACAATCTATTTTCGTTCAATGTTACCCAATCCATAAATCACAACATCCCCGGCGATACCATTCACTGGTAATCAAAAAGTTGGTTTTTTTATTTTCCATTCTGCAATTGCTCTTCTTTCTCATGCGCCTGATTTGCCAAAGAATTATTTCCACTGCGTAAATACGTTATCCATAGATAATGTTGGTAAGCCGGGGTTTGCGGATCACGTTCAGCTAATATTTTCCAGTATTCTATCGCCTTTGGATAATCTTTTTTGAAAAAATAGACATTGGCTAACGCATTATAAATATTCTTATCTTTCCGCTGTTGGGCGGATTGCTGAAATACTTTTAAAGCATCATCTAACCGTCCCTCCCGATACAATAATTCCCCCAAATTATATTCCGCATCGGCATGATCGCTTAACCGGGATGCCTTTTCAAAGTTTTCTATTGCTGCATTTCTATTTCCCAGTATTTTCTCTATTTTGCCCTGCCGGAAATAAATCTCCGACATCAACGGACATATTATCCAAATACTGCAAACAATCAGTAAAGTTATCAAAGTCGTCAAGCGCACCCACCGAAACCAGGAGGGAGTATCTTTTCCGCCTAATTTTCCCTCTCCTTGACTAGAAGCGGAGTCAGGGGTGAGGTGTAAAATCATCGGCACACTTAATAAAAATAAAAAGGATAAACATGTTGCCGGTAAATGAAATGGATAACTCATCATTCCATACAACGCTAACGCCGTCATTCCACCGAGACTTCCTAATAACAACCCCCGGCTTTGCGGTTCCATTTGTTTTTTCAATCCATTAAACCCTGTTTTGTAAAACAAATAAAATAGCCAGACCAACAGAATGACTCCCGGGATTCCTATCTCCGCCCAAGTTTGTAAAATCTCATTATGCGCCGCATTGGTATATTCTCCGGCGTAAATTCGATATTCAGGATTTGCCAATACTTTTGGAGAAACAGTATCGAGATACCGATAGGTAAAATTTCCGGTACCCACGCCGAAAACCGGATGACGTTTAATAATTTCCAAAGTATTCAACCAGATAACAACTCGTGTATTCCCGCCTTCTTTCCAACGCTGCGACCCGAACGCTTGCTGAAAAATAGACTCCCCTCGGTTGTTCCATTGATTTGGGACAACGTAAAACAAAGTAACCAGTAAGATACAAAACGATAAAGCCCACGTGTAATTACGAATTATTAATTTTGAATTATTAATTTTTCTTTGTTTTAAATAGATAAATAACATCAATAGTAATCCAAGGATTAATCCCCCATTTGACCCGACTGACCACGTTACAATCAATGCCGCGTAACAGAGAACTAAAAAGAGTAATAGTAACCCGCGATAAAGATTCTTTGTGACCGTAAAAAAAAGTCCCACACCCACGGGCACAAGACTTATTAAAAACCCGGCGACATAATCCGAGTTCCCCAATCCTGCCACCAAATACCCGCGCCAATCAGGTAATTTGGCAATAAGCCCTTCACTAAAAAAATGAAAATCTTGTAACACCGTCCAAAGGGCAGTAATGCCCGCGGCACTCAAAAGCGCGGTACACAAATAATAAATTTGTTTAGCATTCCGGCAAACTTTTAAAATCACTAAATATAACAAAAATAAAAATGTCCATTTGGTCAATTCATGAATCGCCAAGGTTTTACTTCCGGCATAAAAAAAAGTAACCGCCGACCAGAGTACAAATCCCAAAAAAGGAATACAGGTTGAAAATGGAATTCCTGAGGCTTCTTCTTGTTTAAAAAATAAAACAGTCGCAAGATACAGAGTGATCAGTTCCAAAATTACGAATTTCGGAATAATATAGGAATCGTCCGCCCAAGGTATAACTATGAGCGGAAGTAGAGCAAAAAGTAGATACACTCCCGCCCGATAAATCCGGGTCATATCAATTTTTTGGTTTAAATCTATCAAAAGTACATCCTTTTCTTCTTAACTCTAATAATCTCAATTATATAAATCATTAATCACTCTTGCAGTACAAGCGGTTCAGGACTGGAATTGAAAATAGCAACTCCAGTCCTGAACCGTTACGAATTGGGAATTGAATTTAACATTTTTTGGATTTTATCACGAATCTGGGAAAGGTGCGTCCCTGCCCAATAAATCCTACCACAATTTGTACATTGGCTGAATTTAGTATTTGTTTTAAACACATAGGGAGGAACAAGACCGTTGACCGATTCCTTTTTTATAGTTGTCAAAAGGTGATTACATTCCATACACCGGGTAAATAATTTTTTTTCAATATCCAGATGCAGGGTTTCAACGACCTGCCGGAACTGGTCTGCCAGTTTTGTGCTCTGGATCAAAACCAAATATCTAACAGATTTCATTTTTTCAAAATGATGGTCGCGGGTCAGGATGGTCCGGTTATCTTTCAGGGCGTGCGCGACAACGTCCCGGTCGGGAATATCCTTGAGATAAATGGTGTCATATCCGATTGCCCGTAACCATCGCGCGAGAGTCCCCACCATCGCGTCACAGACAAATTTTTTCGGTAAGGGCATAGGTCATCATTTGGTTTGAAAATGAAATTCCAAATCTACCGAACCGTTGGCTTCATCGGTAAGAGAATTGACACCCACCCCGCCAACCACGGACATATGTTTATTCACCTTATATTCGATTTGACCGCCAGAATTGGATTCTTTGGATAATCCCGCACTATACGATACCGTGACATTTTTCTTGATATTTTTTTCAACTTTTAATTTATTCTCATTATCCACTTCATCGTATTCCATGGAGACGTTATCAATCCCCACGGCTTTCATGACCGGACTCCCCAATGTGTTGAGAATTTGTTGGGATGCATATCCTGTCGCGACCTGGGATGTAATATCGGTTTTCCCTTGCAAACGCAATTCTTCATTGGTGCGTCCGGTGGCTAATAATGAGAAAATATCCGGTTGGGAATACGCCGGATCACTGGAAAGATTAATATCGTAATCGTTTAATGTCCCGTAGACCCGAAAGAAAATATCAATCGAGCGGACTCTCGTTTGCGCCACGGCGTCTATATACGGGTTAAATATTTTTGGATCAGTATGACGGACCTGTGCTTTCGTGATGGGAAATTTCTTGTTTTGATATAAGACATACCCATCTATGGTTTTCAAATCGTGAGTAATTTCCAATTCACCTGAAGAATCGGTTTGGACTTTGATCCAGCCTTGTGCCTGTAAATTCAATAATTCCGTTTGTAGGAAAATGGCGGAATCAGCAGAAAGAGTAACGTTCATTTTGGTTTTTAAAGTGGGAAAGGAAACGATCCGTCCGGTCCCGGTATTGGGATTGGAAAGTGTGGGTATAACCGGCGCGGTAATTTGTATTCGGGAGAATTTTAGGTCACCGCTGAATTGAGGTTTATCGGCGGAACCGTAATATTTTAGTTGGGAATCGAAAATAGCATTGATTCCTTTCACAATAGGCCAGGAAAAATTGTGTGCGGTTAACGTAATATCGTAATATTGCGGTTGATGGTCTTTGAGAGTCACCGTTCCCTCACCATTTAACGACCCGCCATTTTCCAAAACAGTAGAAGTTGATTCATTTTTGGATGCCGGTTTTACAAGAGTACTACTTATCAAAGTAAAAGGATGAAAAATACATCGATCCAAAGTCCACTCAATTTTGGCGGGGTCTTGTAACTGGAGACTGGATTTCCCACTCCGGGCATCCAATTGGGATACGGTCATGGAACCCACATGAGATTTATAATTTCCACGAAGTTGCGCCTCAAGGTTTATTTCACTGTCCACCAGCCAATCTGTGACCCGCGGGGATAACCAACGGGATATCCGCAAATTGGTTCCGGTAATATCTCCGGAAAATTCACCCGATTGTGTATTGGCCTGACCGGAAAATAAAGAAGAAGAATTCTTTCGAATGATGGTGGCATTCACCAGTTTAATGAGAGGGTCCTGGAGAACGAGTTCCGCTTTTGCCTTTTCAAAAGTTTCCGTTCCAATACGGAAATTGGTAAAAGAACAGTTCACCGTGCCTTTCATGGTATCGTCTAATTTAATTTCCAGTAGAGCCGTATTCCAGGAAAAAAGATTGTATTGACCGGAATCAATTTGGAGAGTTCCCTGCCAGCGGGGGTGATCCCACGTGTTGGACATGGTTAAATCAATATCAGTTTTTCCGGAACTTTTTTCAAGGAACGGTTCGAGGTTATCCAGCAACCCGCGAAATTGTAAATGGAGATGCCGCTCAGAATCGAACCAGCCATTGATTTTAACGGAAGTTTTTGAGAAATCCAGCTGGGTATCGGACAATTGTACCCGACCTTCTTTTATCTGGAATGAACTGGAAAGTTTGTCAGCAGAAAATTTTTGATAGCGCACTTTGTCTACGGTAATCTTTCCATCGCCGTTGATATCGGCAAATTTCATGGATTTGCCGGATAAGTTTACTTGTCCCGACACCCACCCGGATAAGGAGGATATTGAATCGGGTGAGAAAAAGGAAAATATTTGTTCTGCGGGTAGACTATTTCCATTCACTGTCAATTTAAACGGTGGTGAAGATTTGGATAAGTCCAATGAACCTTGGAGATTTAGATCGCCCGCTTGTGTACGAATTCTTAAATAGTTGATATCTAACAAAGAATCGTGTGAGGAAAATTGTGATTGAAGGGAAGAAATGGGTACACCTTGAATTAGACCTGTCGGCACGTTTAATTTAAAATTAGGAGATTTTCTATTCTGCCAAGAGATGTCCATGCTGGCCTTTTGGAATCGCGTTTTATGAGATTGGGCGGGTTGGGATGAAAGAAAATCACCAATGAGTGTGGTCAACTGCCCGTTTTGTAGTGTGTTTTGTAATTGGCCGAACACTGCGACATTGGAAAACTGGAATGGAATACCCGACCCGGATTGGGCGGAGATAGAAGTTAGGTTGGCGGAAAAATGGAGATTGGAATTTCTGCCGGATACTTGTATAGAACCATCTATAGTTCCATGTATATTCTTCACTTCCGCAGTTTCGGATGGTAGTATAATCTGTGCGTTTCGCAAATCAGCATTGACTTCCACTAAAGGATCAGCTTTATGAAAATCAACCGCCCCACGTAAAGTATAACCCGTGGCTTTGGCGGAGAACTGCAATACTTTGTTCTGCAAGGCCACGGTTCCGTCAATCGGGCTGGAAACCGGGGTATCGGAAACCCGAAATGCTGGACCAGAGAATTGGGTGGTCACTAAAATAGAATCTGTTTTCCCGGTGATATTCCCAGAGAGTGCAAACGTTCCGTCCAGAATAGAAATTTGTTTATGTACCGCCGAAATATCTTGTAATCTTGCCTTGTCGGATTTAAACGCAAATTGGATTTGTTGCGTGGAAGAATCTACAAACCCACTGGCTACCGCCTGAGTTTCTCCCTGGGTTAAAAGAATTTGTGGGAACCGGATGAGCCGGGTTTTAGGATTATTCTTATCTCCGAATTGAAATTGAACAAACGCCTTCTCTACCGGCCATTCATTTCCCCAGACCAGTTTTGTGCCGATTAAATCAAGACGCCGGTCGGGATAAATGGTTCCGTCCACATGAGTAAATTTAATGGCACCATAATGTCCAGAATCCAATTGGAACTTCCCGTCTATCAGCAAGGGAGTTAAATTTTCACTCACCCCATGAACTTGTCCTTTCCCGGTTCCGTCCAAATCAGTAATATGAACGATGGATTTATCCTTGTTGAGATTGGTAGAGACCCAGTCCATATTAAATTCGATTTTAGTATTTTTTTGAGCCATATTTGAAATGTCAATATTACCTTTGACTTCTATTTCCGGGGCATTGAACCGGGTATTGATGAAATGGAGATTATTGGATTGAATGACAATATTAGACTTGCCGGAGAGATTGTTGATCCCTTTATATTGGCCCTCTGACCAGTTGAGTGTACCGGTCCCTTTCAGAGAAGAAGCCTGAAGAAGATTGACATTAAGATTTAGTTGGCCGTCCAGTGTTCCGAATAGGGTTTTGTCAATGGTCGGGATTTGAGTCACATCCAGATGTTGATAATTAATTGCCAGAGAAAAGGGAACAGTGGATACTGTTTGTTCAGATATCGCCGGGATATATTTTCCTTCACCGGAGGCATGGATTTTTCCGGTCAACATATTAATCGAAAAATCTTCCAATTTAAAATGGCTGGCGATGGAAGAGAATCTTAAACTTAATTGGGTATAAGGTACGGAACCGAGTTTTCCTTTAGGCGCGAAAAGTTGGCCGCGACCGGAAATTCGTTCAAAAGGTCCTGATAAATCCAGAGCAAATTGGCCGGTCCCGGTCATGGGCGCGGTATGAAGGGTCGGGAAAAACCCAAATAGTTTATCCACTGGTAACTTATTGGATTTGACATGTAAATCCAACGAAGGCCCCTCACCCATGTTTTTTCCGGACGGCATAGGAATTCGGGAAGCAAGGTTTAATTGACCGTCCAGATCTAATTCAATTTCGTTACCTATCACATGAAGAGATTTAGCAACGATTTGATCGGGCGACATGGTTACCCTTCCACGGAGTTGATCAATATGAAGGTTTTCAACCATACCGGAAAAATCTCGCACCAGAATATTAGTGACTACTGTATCCATAGAAAAAGAACCGTGGAGTTGAGCGTTTTGAACAAGATATTTTTTGTCGAGATAAACAATTGTGAGATTGGCGTCCGACAAGTCGAGCCAATTGAGAGTGAATGGACGGTGTGGACCTTTGCTGATTTCTGTAGGAATTCTCTTTTTGGTAAAAGTTCGGGTGTCTAGATAGAGGGTCGGAGAAAGGATGCGAACCGAAGAAAACCCCAGTTGACCACGCAATAATTGCCAAGGGCTGAACCGCACAACGATTTCCTTGGTAGTGAGATGGTTTTCCGGGATATCCGTTTTGTCAGGGCCTTGCATGTCAATATCCTCAAGCCGGAGATTAGAAAACGGATTGCCAGATATCCGCCGGATGGTTAGCCGGGCATCCAGACTTTTTTCGACCGAAGAAATAATCTGTAGTTTAATCCATCTCTGGAAATCGGGATTGATCATGAGTAAAAAGCCGCTCAGAAAAATCCCCACGGCAATAATAAAAATTCCCAAGAGAATACGGTATCGCAATCTCCAATACTTCCAATGTTTCCATTCACTAAACCATTTCATTATAGAATCATCCTACTGCAAATCGAAAGTTAAGGTCAATGCATAAATACACCGATTCTCTCGATTTAGCAGACATCCCCTATTACTATTCTCGATTCATTTGCTTGTATTTCTACAACACAAGCGATATAATAGACCTTGTAAGTGGTTGTTACAAGCGAGCGATTGTAAACCGGTAAAATCAACTAAATAAGCAGGAAATAATGGAATATCTCCCAATAATATTAATAATGGTAATCGGCCTTGCGATGGCGGGTGGCATGATATTATTATCCCATTTATTGGGACCGAGCCGTTCCACCCATCGAAAAGACGCGCCTTATGAATGCGGGGTAGACCCCAAAGGTGACGCCCGCCAGCATTTCTCCGTCAGTTTTTATATGGTGGCAATGCTATTTATTCTATTTGATGTTGAAGTAATTTTCCTGTACCCATGGGCGGTAGTTTTTATGAATATGTCACCCAAACTCTATGCGTTTATTGAAATGATGGTTTTCATTGCAGTACTTCTGGCTGGATATCTGTATGCCTGGAAGAAAGGGGCATTTGAATGGGACTAGAAGAATTACTCGGGAACGATAATTTCATTACAACCAACCTGGATAAATTGGTTCAATGGTCACGAAAAAACTCGATTTGGCCTGCGACTTTTGGTTTGGCGTGTTGCGCCATTGAGATGATGTCTGCCGGAGCTTCCAAGTTTGATTTGGCGCGGTTCGGATCGGAAGTGTTTCGCGCCTCCCCTCGTCAGGCGGATTTAATGATTGTGTCAGGCCGGGTCTCGAAAAAAATGGCGCCGGTAGTAAAAAGAATTTACGACCAAATGCCCGAACCTAAATGGGTTATCTCAATGGGCGCTTGTGCTTCTTGCGGCGGTATCTTTAATAATTATGCCATTGTGCAGGGTGTTGACCAAATTCTTCCGGTGGATGTGTATGTCCCCGGATGCCCGCCCAGACCGGAAATGCTGATTCAAGGAATCATGCTGCTCCAGGAGAAAATCCAAAAGGGCGACAAATCCTTTCGAGAGCCAATCGTCGTAGGTTAAAACATTCTTTAATTTTCCATGGATCAAATAGACAATACTACAGTTGTGAAATTAAAAGAAAAATTTCCGGATGCCATTCAGGAAGTTACTGAATTTCGCAATGAAATAACCGTTCTCGTGAAACGGGAGAATGTGTTGGATATTCTGCGTTTTATGCACGACGATAAGGATTTGGGATATAATTTTCTTGCCGATATAACTTCCGTAGATTGGTTTCAACGGACTCCGCGATTTGACGTGGTATACCATCTACGCTCCTTAAACCATAACTTTTTTATTCGTATTAAAACTCACGTGAAGGACGGAGAAAAAATTGAATCGGCAACCCCTGTCTGGACAACTGCCAACTGGTTGGAACGGGAAGTCTATGATTTAATGGGCATCGAATTCTCCCATCATCCCGACTTACGACGCATTCTGACACCGGATCATTGGGAAGATTACCCTTTGCGAAAAGATTATCCGCTGGTTGGGAAGAACGAACCTATCATGATTCCTACACAGGAAGATGTGGAGGATAACGAATTATGATTACGGATACCCCCAAGCTGAAAACCATGACCCTTAACATGGGCCCCCAACATCCCAGTACTCACGGCGTCTTGCGCCTGGAAATGGAAGTGGATGGGGAAGTAATCGTCAATTGCCGTCCGCATATCGGTTATCTCCATACGGGTGTTGAGAAAGAAGCGGAATACAAAACCTATCACCAGGTTATTCCCATGACCGACCGGTTGGATTACCTGGCTCCCATGTCGAATAATCTCGCGTACATTTCCGCTGTGGAAAAACTTTGTGAAATTGAAGTTCCCAAACGGGCGCAATATGTCCGGGTCATGTTTACCGAACTTTCCCGAATCATGAGTCATCTCGTTTGGTTGGGAACTCATGCCATGGATTTGGGTGCCATGAGCGTTTTCCTTTACTGTTTCCGGGAACGCGAAACCATTTTGGATATGTATGAGGAAATTTCCGGTGTCCGCATGATGGCATCCTATTTCCGGATTGGCGGATTGCGTGAAGATATTCCCGATTCCACCATTGAAAAAATTCGGAATTTTATTAAAGTATTTCCCGAACGTTGGGCGGAATATGATGGGTTGTTAACCAAAAATCCGATATTCATCAACCGGGTCAAAGGAATCGGTGTGATTTCCGCGGAAGATGCCATTAATTATGGATTGAGCGGGCCAAGTTTACGCGCATCCGGCGTGAAATGGGATCTCCGCAAATCGCGTCCCTATTCCAGTTATCAGGATTTTGAATTCGATATTCCTACAGAAACCGCCGGGGATGTCTTTGCCCGGTATTTTGTCCGTATCCGGGAAATGTTGGAATCGTTGCGAATCGTCAAACAATCCGTGGAGAATTTACCCCAAGGCGCTTTCATTGCCCGTGACCCCAAATTTGTCCCACCTCCGAAAGAGGAAGCGAAAAAAGACATGGAACAATTGATTCATCATTTTATTTTATATAGTGAAGGGTTCAAAGCGCCCCAGGGTGAAATTTATAATGCCATTGAAGCCCCCAAAGGGGAACTCGGCGTTTATCTCGTGAGTGACGGGACGAATAAACCGTATCGCATGCACTGGCGCGGGCCTTCCTTTGTGAATCTGCAAGCTTTGCCGAAACTCGTGAAGGGGCGATATATCGCGGACGTGGTCGCTATTATTGGTAGTATAGATATTGTATTAGGTGAAGTGGACAGATGAGTACAACTACCTTGGAATTTTCCGAAACGACCTTGCAAAAATTTCACAATACGGTGAAGAAATATCCCAATTCCCGTTCTGCCCTATTGCCTGCCCTCTATATGGCACAAGAGGAATTTGGACAGCTTTCCGATGATGCTATCGTGTACGTTGCGGATTTGTTGGACTTGACTCCCACAGAAGTTTACTCGACCGCCAGTTACTACATTATGTTTCATCGCAAACCGGTTGGGAAATATGTCATCGCCCTTTGTACCAATATCTCCTGCGGACTTTGCGGGTCATACTATGTCATGGAACATCTTAAGAAAAAATTGGGTGTCGCGATTAACGAAACGACTCCTGATAATTTATTTACTTTAAAAAACGAAGAATGTCTGGCGGCCTGTGGTTCCGGGCCTGTCATGTTGATTAATAAAGAATTATTTGAATACCTGACGCCTAAAAAAATAGATATGATTATTGACCGACTAAAAGTCGGCGATACATTGGAAACCGTCCGGTTTGAAATCCAAAAGAATGACGGGCAATCCATTCAAAATATTCCCGATACCGGGAAAGAAGTTTTGTTAAAAAAAGTTATCGGATTCAACAGTTCCGCCGCTATTCAAACCTATATTCAACAGGGTGGGTATGAAGCGTGGAAAAAAACACTGGCGCAATACAAACCCGATGAAGTAACCGAAATCGTGAAAAAGTCGGGATTGCGCGGGCGCGGGGGTGCCGGGTTCTCTACCGGCATGAAATGGGGTTTCGTTCCTAAAAATATTCCCAAACCCAAATATATGGTTTGCAACGCTGATGAATCCGAACCGGGAACATTTAAAGACCGCCAAATTCTCGAACGTGACCCGCATTTGCTGATTGAAGGAGTCGCTATCGGCAGTTATGCTATCGGTGCCAATAAAGCTTTTATTTATATTCGTGGTGAATTTCCCTATGCGATTGTCCGCGTAGAAAAAGCAGTTGAAGAAGCCCGCCAACATGGGTTTCTCGGCAAAAATATTTTTGGTTCAAATTACGATTTGGATATTGTCGTCCATACCGGCGCGGGCGCTTATGAGTGCGGAGAAGAATCCGCGCTTTTAGATTCTTTGGAAGGCAAACGCGGAGAACCGCGCCTCCGCCCGCCATTTCCGGCGGTCAAAGGGTTATATGGTTGTCCGACCATTATTAATAATGTGGAAACTTTGTCGAATGTACCCTCAATTATTACCCATGGCCCGGAATGGTATTCCGCCATGGGTACGGAGAAAAATACCGGTACTCGGATTTACGTGGTGAGCGGGCATGTCAATAAACCCGGCCCATACGAACTGCCGATGGGTGTTACCTTGCGGGAGTTGATTTACGATTATGCGGGGGGGATGAAAGACGGACGTAAATTAAAAGCGGTTATCCCCGGCGGATCTTCCACTCCGATTTTGACCGCCAATGAAATTGATGTCAAAATGGATTTCGATTCACTCGCCAAAGCCGGGACCATGCTGGGTTCCGCGGGAATTATCGTCATTGACGACCGGACGTGTATTGTCCAGGTTGCCTTGCGGTTGATTGAATTTTACCGTGACGAATCCTGCGGGAAATGCACCCCCTGCCGGGAAGGGTCGTACTGGTTATCCCAAATACTGCATCGCATTGAACACGGGCAGGGACGCATGGAAGACCTGGATTTAATACCCGATATTTGTGACAATATCTCCGGGAAATCGTTCTGTCCCTTTGGTGACGCGGAAATTGCACCGCCCCTTAGCACAGTCAAAAAATTTAGAGAAGAATACGAATTTCATATTAAAAATAAGAAATGTTTAGTCGGTTCGGATTTCCGAATCATTTAACCCATGTTCACGATTTCATAGGAATGATAAGCGGAGTTGCAATGAACGAGATCAGTCTCGTTCATTGCAACTCCGGATAAAATACAGACAAATATGAGTGATGTAACACTGACCATAGATGGAAAACAGGTGACGGTTCCGCAGGGAACGACGGTATTAAATGCTGCCAAAAAGATTAGTGTTCCCGTACCCGTGTTTTGTTATCACGGGGAATTAGACCCGATTGGCGCGTGCCGGATGTGTCTGGTGGAAATCGAGAAAATGCCGAAACTGGCAATTTCCTGTGCCACGGTCGCGACCGAAGGCATGGTCGTTCATACCAATAATGAAAAAGTCATCAAAGGGCAAAAGGGGATGTTGGAATTTCTTCTGATTAATCACCCTCTCGATTGTCCAGTCTGCGACAAGGGCGGAGAGTGCGAGTTACAAGATAACACTTTTGCCAACGGTCCCGGCGGAAGCCGATTCATTGAAACCAAACGGCGCTTCGTCAAAAAAGATTTGAACCAATTAATCCGTCTCGACATGAACCGGTGTATTATGTGCCGAAGATGCGTGAGGACGTGTGAAGATTTGGAAGGCCAGGGTGTCTTGGGAGTTATTGAACGGGGATATAAATCCGAAATTGCCATGTTTAGCGGGGGCGATTCGAAATGCACCTATTGCGGAGATTGTATCGAAGCCTGTCCCGTGGGCGCGTTGACCAGTATCCCATTCCGGTTCAAGGCGCGGGTTTGGGAATTAAAACGCACCAACACGGTTTGTACCTATTGCGCGGACGGGTGCCGGTTGACATTGGAAACACGTAATCAAAATATATTGCGTTCCCGCGCGCGGTTAACCCCGGGTGAATATCTGAGCACCGACCATCCCTGCGTCAAAGGACATTTTGGACATGACTTTGTGAGCCATCCCGGACGGTTGAAAAATCCTTTAATTCGCAAAAACGGACAATTAACGGAAGTGGGTTGGGAAGAAGCCATTGAATTTGTTGCCAGTGGATTGGAAAAAGTAAAAGATACCTACACCGGTAGCGCCATCGGTGTACTTGGCTCTGTGCGAACAACCACTGAAGAACAATATATTACAGCGAAATTTGCCCATGAAATATTGGAAACGGATAACCTCGACCATTTATTAACTCCCAAGGGAACATTTAAAAATGAATCTTTTGATAAATTAATTTCCCATCCGGCGAAACATGAAGATATTGTGAACGCGCAGGCGATTGTGTTGATTGGTACAAATATCGAAACGACCAATCCCTTTACCCGGTTGAAAATCGTAAAAGCGGTATCGCAAAAAGGCGCGCAACTCATTACGATTCATCCCCATGATACGGGGTTGCATGGATATATCGCCCATGAATTAAGACCGAAATACGGGGCGGAGATAGCCACGGTTGGACTTGGCTTGCCTTTGGCATTGGGAGCATCAGGCGGAAACCTCGAACAGGTTGCGGCGGATACTGGGATTGCCAAAGAAGAATTCACAGAAGCGGGAAATTTATTGGCAAATGCCGAGCGGCGGGTTCTCTTGTTCGGTGCGAGTGTTTTATCTCACCCGAAAAGAGACGATTATTTAAAGGCGATTGAAAATCTGGTTTACCATTTAAATTCATTGGGTAAAGGGATAACCAAAGTTCTCTGGTTACCGGAATATAACAATTCCCGCGGGGCCCTGGAGATAGGGTTGTCGCCGAGTAATAGCGGGTTGACGTTCAACGGGATGGTGGAATCTGCGTCCTCGGGAAAACTCAAAGCGATGGTGGTTATCGGTGAAAATCCGGTATTGCGGGGACAGGACAAAAATTATATTACAGAAAATTTAAAGAAATTGGAATTTCTGGTAGTGCAGGATTTATTTATGACCGAAACTGCGGAATTAGCCCACGCGGTATTGCCCGGGGTTTCTTTCGCGGAAAAAGACGGCACCTATATTACCTTGGATGGGTTGGTACAGAAAGTAAATATTGCATTTCCTCCCAGAGAAGAAGCGAAACCGGATTGGTGGATATTGACTGAGCTTGCGAATCAATTGGGTGTATGCTGGAACTATGAATTTGCTGAACAGATACTGGTGGAAATCAGTCAAACGGTCAAAGGATTCGAGAAAGTAAAATTTGATGACTTGGGACGAGATGGAATTTACATTGATTATCCGAATAAACCAATTTCAGATTTCAGATTTCAGATTTCAGATTTAACTTCGATTCCTTTACCTGAATCCAATTCTGATTTTTATCTGCAGACAGGGAATGTGTTGATTCATTCCGGGACGATGACGCGGTACGCCAAAGTTCTAGAGAGTTTATCGGATCATCCGTTCGTTTCGATTTCCCGTACCGATGCCAAACGGTTGAATATTAAAGAAGGGCAAACCGTAACTGTGGAATCGGACAAAGGGGTTTTGACGTTGCCAGTGATAGTCACGAAACATCAAGCCAGGGGAACCATCTTCGTGCCTAATAACTTTACCCAGGCACACGTGAATAGTTTGTTTGGAAAAGACAGTGAGTCCGTCCAGGTGAAATTAAAAACCGAATAAACAGAAAATTTAAATTATGAATGATTTAGAATTTTATATTATTGCGAGTCTCGTGAAAATTGGTATTGTGCTGGGTGCTGTGATGGGCGCGGCGGTTCCGGGTATGGTTTATCTGGAACGGCGGATTGTAGCGTTCATGCAACAACGTTTGGGACCCAACCGGGTCGGGCCGTTCGGCTTGTTTCAACCAATAGCAGACGCAATTAAATTGATGTGGAAAGAAGATATTACGCCATCAGACGCGGATAAGTTTCTATATTTCCTGGCGCCCGGGATTGTGGTATTTACTGCCGTGATTGCTTTGGCAATTATTCCTTTCGGACCCGATGTTCGGATCATGGGACACACCGTTGGGCTTTATGTCGCGGATATTAATGTTGGAATTCTGTATGTCTTGGCTGTTTCATCCATGGCGGTATACGGGATTGTCTTTGCCGGGTGGGCCTCCAACAGTAAATATTCCCTGCTCGGCGGATTACGGTCTTCCGCGCAAATGATTAGTTATGAATTATCCATGGGACTGGCGTTAATTGGTGTTATCATGCTTTCGCAAACCTTGAGTTTAAAAACGATTGTAGACGTTCAAAAAGTATGTCCCTTTATTATTCTCCAGCCGTTAGGTTTTATCATTTTTCTAGTCTGCATGATTGCGGAAACCAACCGTGCGCCGTTCGATTTACCGGAAGCGGAAACTGAATTGGTCGCCGGGTTTCATACGGAATATACCAGTATGAAATTCGCCATGTTTTTTATGGCAGAATATGCCAATATGGTTACCATGTCCGCCATCATTTCAACTTTGTTTTTAGGCGGATGGCGCTGGCCGATTGCTGAACCGGGAGTGATTGTCGGAGTAATTCAATTTGTAGTAAAAGTATTCGCCTTTTTGTTTTTCTATATTTGGCTGCGGGCAACCTTGCCCAGATTCCGCTATGACCAATTAATGAGATTTGGATGGAAGATTTTGTTACCACTCGGAATTTTGAATCTTTTTATTACGGGACTTTTAATTTGTTACGCAAAAGGATAATTGGATAGTATGTTTGAAATTGTAAAAGGATTGATTATTACGGCGAAACACCTGGCAAGAAAGCCGACCACTTTGCAATATCCTGAAGAAAAAAAGGTAATGCCAGAACGGTTCCGCGGGCGACATCATCTCCGCCGGGATAAAGAGGGCTTGGAGTTGTGTATCGGATGTCATTTATGCGCGGTGGTATGCCCGGCGGACGCCATTTTCTTAGAAGCGGAAGAAAACACGGAACAGGACAGACATTCTGGTGGCGAGCGGTACGCTAAAATTTACCAGATTGATTATCTGCGGTGTATCTTTTGTGGTTTTTGTGTAGATGCCTGTCCAACCGATGCGCTGGTCATGGGGAAAGAATATGAAATGGGTGCGTATAAACGGGAAGACTTTATTTATAAAAAAGAAAAATTAATGGATTCACCGCAAGACAAAACAGACGTGAAAGCCTATTACCGGACGGATGGCGGAACCTGGAATTCCGATACGAATGAACTTGAAAAAGGGGAGAATAGAGAGACGTAATATTGGATGTCTCAATAAACAAAAATGAATATACAGCTTGTTATATTTGCCTTACTAAGTATTTTCGCGATTAGCGGTGCGATTGTTACCGTGACGCACCGGAATCCGGTGTATTGTGCGTTGGGTCTAATCGCGTGCTTTCTCGCGGTAGCCGGATTTTATTTATTGCTTAACGCGCCATTTTTAGCAGCCGTCCAAGTGATTATTTACGCGGGTTCCATTATGACGTTGTTTATTTTCACCATCATGCTGATGGATTTGGATAAATCGCATATTGAATCAGATCCGGCAAAACTTGGAAAATATATCGCTATGTTGTTGGGATATGTCCTGTTTTTCCAATTGGTCATTGTTGTAAATATGGGAATCCTATCGGGAAAACAAGGACCATGGACAGCCGAAAAAATCAAAGCGATGGGACATACCCAGGTGGTTGGAAAAGTCCTGTTTTCGCAATATCTCTATCCCTTTGAAATTATTTCATTGATTTTATTGGTCGCCTTAATCGGCGCCATCATTCTCGGAAAGAAGAGGATTGATTAAACATGATCCCGTTATCCTATTATCTGAGCGTTGCCGCGTTTCTGTTTTTTCTGGGGGTTGTCGGGATATTAACCCGGCGCAATACCTTGGTCATGCTCATGTGTATTGAGTTGATGATGAATGCTGTCAATTTAACGTTTGTGGCGATGTCGGCCTATCTCCATTCGTTAAATGGACAGATGTTTGTGTTTTTCGTAACGGCGGTCGCAGCGGCGGAAGTCAGTGTGGGGTTGGCCATTATTATCGCCATCTTCCGAAATAAATCCACAGTGGATGTGGATAAACTGGATAGTCTACAAGGATAATTTGATTCCATGATGCAAAATTATATTTGGCTGATACCGATATTTCCCCTTGCGGGAGTTTTAATCAATTTATTTTTTGGCCGGGTCTTGCGTAAAGCCATAGACTGGATTGCGTGTCTGGCGGTGGGCGCTTCTTTCGTGGTGGCGCTGGTTGCTTTTTTTCATGTCCTGAACGGGGAGACGTTAAATTATAATTTTTTTGACTGGATTGTCGTCGGCCATTTCAAAACCTCTATCGGGTTGTTGGTAGATCCGTTGTCCGCGATTATGCTTTTGGTAGTCACCGGTGTCAGTTTCCTGATTCATATTTACTCCATTGGGTATATGCACGGAGACGAAGGGTATAATCGGTTTTTCGTTTATTTGAATCTCTTTGTCTTTTCCATGGTCATGTTGGTGTTAGCGAATAACTTTTTATTACTTTATGTCGGCTGGGAAGCGGTGGGTTTATGTTCGTACCTTTTAATTGGGTTCTGGTTTACCAAAAAGTCTGCCGCGGATGCCGGAAAAAAAGCGTTTATCGTCAACCGTGTCGGTGACTTTGGTTTCGGGTTGGGAATCATGTTGATTTTTACCACTCTCGGAACATTGCAGTTTACTGAAGTCTTCAGCAAAGCCAATACCATTTGTTCCGGGACTGTCACTGCGATTACTTTATTACTACTACTGGGAGCGATGGGAAAATCCGCGCAAATTCCGTTATACGTTTGGTTGCCTGACGCGATGGAAGGGCCAACTCCGGTTTCCGCGTTGATTCACGCGGCGACCATGGTGACCGCTGGTGTGTATATGATTGCGCGGTGTCATGCTTTATTTGATTTGGCACCAACCACCCAAACAATCGTGGTATGGATGGGAACGTTGACTGCCTTTTTTGCGGCGACCATTGCGCTGGTACAAAAGGATATTAAAAAAATACTCGCCTATTCCACCATCAGCCAGCTTGGATATATGTTTGTTGCCGTGGGATTGGGCGCTTACACCGCTGGAATTTTTCATTTGGCTACACACGCCTTTTTCAAAGCTTTATTATTTCTCGGCGCGGGAAGTGTAATGCATGCGATGGCGAATGAAACCGATGTGTGGAAAATGGGCGGATTGGGTGACCAGATGAAAGCCACCCGGTGGACATTTTTCATCGCCTGTTTGGCAATCGCCGGAATATTTCCCTTTGCCGGATTTTTCAGCAAAGAAGAAATTTTAGGCGCGGCTTTTCATTCGGGAAATTATGCCGTTTATTTGATTGCTCTGGTCACGGCGTTTCTTACCGCATTTTATATGTTTCGGATTTATTTCTTAACTTTCCGCGGGACTCCACGATACGACACCCATGCGCATCACGCCCATGAATCGCCTTCCGTAATGACCATTCCGTTGATGATTCTCGGATTTTTTTCTTTCTTTGTCGGCTGGATAGGTTTTAAGTTTCATAACATATCCTGGTTCGATTCATTTTTGAGTCCTGTTTTCACCCATGTTGGAGAACATGCCACAACAGAGGAAAGCAGCGGTTCATTTCTATTAATCCTCGTAGCGCTTGTGATAGCGGGGTTGGGGATATTCCTAGCATGGCAATTTTATTTAAAACATTTGCAATGGGCTAATAAATTGGCGGAAAAATATTCCACTTTACACCGTATCTTGACCAACAAATATTACGTAGATGAATTCTATGATGCGATATTTGTGAGCACGATTAAGAACTTATCTTTGGCCCTTTGGAAAGGGTTTGATTTGGGTGTCATTGATTTTATTGTCAATCTAACAGGAACTTTAGTGTCCGGGATCGGCCAATTATTACGACGGTTTCAATCCGGTTATGTGCGGACCTACGCAACCCTCATTGTCTTAGGAGTTATTGCCGTCATTGGATTTTATTTGGTGAGATAGAACAAATTATATGGATATAACAACAATTCCAATTTTATCAGTCATTATCTTTCTGCCGTTGGTCGGTGTAATTGTCTTATTACTGACTCCGAAGAAGAACCATCCTGCCTTACGGATAATTACTTTTCTAACTGCGCTTATCACTTTTTTTGTTTCGTTATTACTTTTGACTAATTTTGAATCTGCCAGTGCGGAAATGCAGTTTGTGGAATTAAGGTCCTGGATACCCGATTTCAGCATATCCTATCATCTAGGCATAGACGGAATAAGTTTATTTTTGATTCTTTTAACGACCTTTCTTTCTGCTATAGCCATCCTATCTTCGTTCACAGCAGTCACCAAACGTGTCAAAGAATACATGATTTGTTTATTGCTTTTGGAGACCGGAATGCTGGGTGTTTTTTGTTCGCTGGACATGGTGTTGTTTTTCTTTTTCTGGGAAGTGATGCTGATCCCGATGTATTTTCTGATAGGCGTGTGGGGTGGGGAACGCCGGTTATACGCGGCGATTAAATTTATACTATACACGATGACCGGAAGCGCGCTGATGCTGGTTGCCATCCTGGTGATGTATTTTCAATATCATAGTATGACCCAACAATATAGCTTTGATTTACTGAAATGGTACCAAATGTCTCTCCCCTATAATTTGCAATACTGGTTATTCCTGGCATTCTTTTTGGCTTTTGCGATAAAAGTTCCGATATTTCCATTTCACACGTGGTTACCGGACGCGCATACCGAAGCGCCCACCGCGGGCAGTGTGATTCTGGCAGGAGTTCTCTTGAAAATGGGGACCTATGGTCTGGTGCGGTTTTGCCTGCCGTTATTCCCGCAAGCCACTTTGCATTTTGTGCCGATGGTTTGTATACTCGCATTAATCGGGATTATTTATGGCGCGTGGGTGGCGATGGTACAGCCGGATGTAAAACGATTGGTGGCGTATTCCAGTGTCGCCCATCTCGGTTATGTCGTTCTTGGGATTTTTGTTTTGAATATGCAAGGATTAACCGGCGGGCTATTACAAATGATTAATCACGGACTCAGTACCGGCGCTTTGTTCCTTCTGGTCGGGATGATTTATGAACGTAGACACACCCGCGAGATATCTCAATTTGGCGGACTCGCCAAAGTCATGCCGGTTTTTTTTGTTTTCTTTTTGATTGTGACTTTGTCTTCCATTGGACTCCCGGGGTTAAATGGATTTGTTGGAGAATTTTCCATACTGGTGGGTACGTTCCAATATAAAATTTCTTATGCAGTTGTTGCGACTCTCGGAATTATTTTTGCGGCAGTTTACATGCTCTGGATGTTCCAGAGGGTGATGTTCGGTGAAATCACCCATGAAGAAAATCGCACTCTTAAAGATTTATCCGCGCGTGAAATCGCTGTTTTAATTCCGATTATTATTTTAATTTTTTGGATAGGCGTATATCCAAAGCCCTTTTTATCCCGCATGGAACCTTCTGTGAATAAAGTGCTTGAGAAAGTCCATCCGGTGGAACCCCTTATCCAAATTACGGAGAACCGGCCTTGAATTCATCCCTTGCCCATATTGATTTTGTCGTTGTATTCCCGCAGGTGATATTAAGTATCACAGCAATACTGGTTTTGTTGGCAGGATTGGTCATTCCCCGCAGACAACATGTGTTGTTGGCAATTCTCAGCCTTGCCGGAGTTCTTTTAGCGATGGTGGTTTCTTTGCACCATCCAATGTTTTCGACAAGCACTTTCAATCAAATGGCGACTCTTGACGGTCTCACGATTGTGTTTAATCTAATATTCTATATTTCAACCGCGTTTATCCTTGTCTTATCCATACCTTTTTTAGACCGGGAAGACGTGCATCCGGGAGAATATTATTCCTTGATTTTGTTTGCTGTTGTAGGAATGATATTGATGGCGGGCACGACAGATTTGATGATTATCTTTTTGGGATTGGAATTAATGTCCATCTCATTGTATATCCTTGCTTCGATTACTCGCGATAATCCCAAATCGAATGAAGCCGCCATGAAATATTTATTATTGGGAGCCTTTGCCACCGGCTTTTTATTGTATGGTATTGCTTTGATTTACGGCGCTACGGGAAGTACCAATCTGCTGGAAATTACTCGATTCATGTCCCATCGACGGCTTTACTTGAGCGGTTGGATGTTGCCCGTCGGCTTGGGTCTGGTGATGGTCGGTTTGGGCTTTAAGATTGGGATGGTACCGTTTCATTCATGGATTCCCGATGTTTATGAAGGCTCCCCTACGATTGTTACGGCATTTATGTCCATCGGTCCAAAGGCGGCAGGATTCGCCGGATTGATAAGAATTTTTGTTGACGGGCCATTTTATTTCGTCAACATTCCCTGGCCATTTTTAATTGCAGTATTTGCGGGTCTAACTATGACCGTCGGAAATTTAGTCGCCATTGCGCAGGGCAATATCAAACGCATGTTAGCGTATTCCAGTATCGCTCATGCCGGTTATATTATGTTGGGATTGGTCTCCGCCAATCATGTGTATACTCCGGCAATTCTGTTTTATTTCTTTGCGTATTTATTTATGAACTTGGGGGCGTTTACGGTGGTATTTGCCGTTCAGCAAAGTGAAGGTGTCGGGAATACTCTGAAAACCTATTCGGGTTTAGGATATAAACAACCCCTGCTGGCGCTCGCCATGACATTTTTTATGTTATCCCTTGCGGGATTTCCGCCGACCGCCGGATTCATGGGTAAATTTTATTTATTCAGGAGCGCCATTGATGCCGGACATATCCCGGTAGTCATTATTGCTGTATTAAACAGTGTGATTTCCGCGTATTATTATTTGCGTGTGGTTGTCTTCATGTATATGCGGGAGCCGGAAGATAATACCAATATCCCCGTGGTTTCTTCTCTGGTTGGAATTGTCATACTCCTTTGTGTTCTTGGCGTATTTTACCTGGGTATCTTTCCCGAACACGTTCTCCACATTACCCAATTAGCACTTTATTTCTAATCTTGTATTGACGTTATAGGGTATTAGGTCTATGATAATCATAGAGCGAGCTATAACGTCAAAATCAACCAGCGAGGTGTACTATGATTAAAAAGTTAGTCGTCTTTTCAACCCTATCCCTGTTCCTGATGGGGATTCATTCCCAGGCAGAAACCCAATCCAAGGAGGCCGCACCCATGAGTAAATCCATCTACAGTTTTACCATGAAAAATATTGATGGGAAAGATGTAAATTTAAACCATTACAAGGGAAAAGTGGTCCTGGTGGTCAATGTCGCCAGCAAATGCGGGTATACTCCGCAATATGAGCAATTAGAAGCGACCTATAAAAAATATAAAGATCAGGGGTTTGTGGTTTTGGGATTTCCCGCCAATAATTTCCATGAGCAGGAACCGGGAACCAATGAGGAAATTAAACAATTTTGTACCGCGAAATATGGCGTGACTTTCCCCATGTTTGCGAAAATCTCCGTCAAAGGGGATGACATGGATCCCCTATACCAATATCTAACCAGCAAAGACCAAGACCCGCAATATGGCGGTGACATTACCTGGAATTTTAATAAATTCCTGATTGACAAAAAAGGAAATATCATTGCGCGGTTCGATTCCAAAATCAAGCCGGATGACACCTCTGTCACCACCGCTTTGGAATCAGCGCTCAAACAAAAATAACCAAAGAATACATAAGCATTTGTCCAGTAAAAGTATAGTTAATCCTGTTAGGGACCCCGTCTCTAACGGGATTAATCTAGAATTCGTACTACCACTTTCCCTCTTCTTTTTTCAAAATAATGGCATCCACTTTTAAAATCATCAGAAATCACTCAAAATTGACGTATAAACAACAAACTTACCCAAAAGAGTCTTAAATTAAGTCCCGAACCAAATCCTCACTCTTTTTCAATGGGAGACAATACGGAGATAATACGGAGAAAATAGGGAGATGACTCAGACCCAATTTTGAAATATTTTATGCCCCTTAAATCGCAAATTTAGCTATGCCATTTTGGCACAACATAGGAAAAGGTCTCTCCCTTTTATGTCTGTTTTCGAGATTAAGAAGGTTTTTTGAATTTTCTAGCATGTGAAAACGAATGTTTTCGACGATGCAATAATTCAACAGTCTTGCGAAATGTATTAATGAAAGCCTTGCAGGGTGGACAGGTATCTATATGTTGGTCTATCTTTTCGCAGATTTTAGGATCAATATCCTGGTCAATATAATCGGATAATTTGGCAAGAAGTTTTTTGCAAACCATAGGGTTATGTTTTTTTTCCTTTGAAATAAAAATCGAGTTCTGAGCGGACGAAGAGCCGTGCTCGATGAAGGCGCGACTTGAGTGCCGGGATACTAAGACCGAGGATTTGAGAGACTTCTTCATTCGATAATTCCTCTATATCTCGCAGGGTGATAACCGCCCTATAATCCTGCGGTAGTTTAAGAATAGCTTTATCAAGAATTCCGTCCAATTCTTTCTGTAAAAGAATCTTATCCGGTTGATGACTCCAATCAATAATATCTTTGTGATTCGCAGGTTTGTCTCCAAACGCAGCAGACTCAACGGACTCCATTCTATGATTTTTATCTTTGCGCTTTTTTGACCAACAAAGATTCTTGGCAATCTGATGGAGCCAGGTCGTGAAACTCGATTGACCGCGGAATTTGGAAATCGCTTCAAACGCCTTGATGAATGATTCCTGGCAGGTATCCTCTGCACGGTCTTCATTATTACAGATATATCGGGTAAAGGCGGATAATCTGGGTTCATGTCTTTGGAATAATTCATCAAATGCTGACCGTTCACCTTTCCTGGTTAAATCAACCAATTCTTCATCACTTAATTTTGCTATTTCTTTTTGTGTAATTGTCATATCCATCAATGTCCACTAAAATAATACCGTAGCCATCGGGATATAACAATTAATATAGAACTTTTATCCGGTAATCTATTACTCTCGAATTCCTAATTTCCGTAAGATAGTCATCATGGGACACCAACAGGTGAAGGCAGATTGAATCAGATTCAATGCCACAAACCCTGTAAAGAAAAACCAGTAATGGCTCACGTAAATACCCAGTAACAGGCTTGCCAGAACAAAACTTCCGGCTATTAACCGCAACCAGGCATGTAAATCCATGCTTTTCATAGACGTCCTCCTTTTTAGATTATTTGATTCTTTTAACCATTAGACGCAATAGTGGCTAATTGGATTCAATAATTATTTTTGAATCTCCCAACCTATTCTTGCGTCTAACTGGATTGAAAGGAACAATATTTATGAAATATTCAATAGAACTTGCAAGAATTATCATCTTTGTAATGTTGATTTTGATTGCTTCTCTTGTGTTTGGTGAAGAGAAACTGACTTTGGAACAAGCGGTTTCGAGAGCTTTAGTCAATAACCATCAAATTCGAGCCGCCAAACAACAAGTTAAGGAATCGGAAGCGGATATCGGTGTGGCACATAGCGGGTTTATGCCACAAGTCACATTTACCGATACTTTTCAGGAAACCAATAACCCCTCGCAGTCCTTTTTCTTTAAATTGAATGAACGAGAATTTGATATTAACAATATTGATTTTAACCATCCGGGTACCAATACGGATTTTGAGTCCAAATTGACAGTGACACAGCCTTTATTCACGGGTGGAAAATTATCCGCTAACCTGGAAGTCGCGAAAAAAGAATTAGCTATCTCCAAGACTCAAAAAAATAAAACCGAAGAAGAAATCACCTATCAAGTCACACAGGCTTATTACAATGTATTAGTCGCCAAACAATTTATTAAGGTTACTGATTTGGCGGTAAAGGATGCCAAAGAACATTATCGTATTGCCCAGGCGCATTATGAGGAGGGGCATGGAATTAAATCCGATATGTTGCGGTCACAGGTTTATCTGACACAAATGGAAGAAAACCAAATAAAAGCTGATACACAATTGGAAATTGCAAAAAGTGGATTTGCTCTTATATTGGGGGAAAGTCCAGAAACTCCAATAGATGCCGAAGGCGACCTTACCTATTCTGTTCAAAGTGTAGATTTGTCTCAGGCGATTCAAGCAGGATTGGAGAACCGCAAAGACGTCCAGGAATTAAATCTTCGCAAGGAACAATTGGCTCATCAAAAGAAAGCCACTCAAGCCGATTATTTCCCATCAGTCAATCTGGTAGGTTCCTATCAATTAAATAGTAGTGAAACACCCTTTGGTTCCGATGCCAATAGTTGGTACGGAGCAGTAGTCCTTTCCTATCCGCTCTTTGATGGGTTTGCACGCAAGAACAAATTGATCAGTACGGAAGCCGCGCAAGGGAAACTGGATGAATTCATGGAAACAACAAAGAAAAATATCATGTTCCAAATTACCCAATCGGTATTGAAATTGGAAGAAGCCAATAAACGCGTGGAGTTGACCCAAAATTCCGTGGAACAAGCCGAGGAGACTTTACGATTGACGGAAGTGCGTTATGAGAACGGGTTGGCAACTATTACGGATATCACGGATGCTCAAACTGCTTTAACACAGGCACGAGTCAATTCTATTCAAGCAATTGCCGAATATGAGGTTGGTTTGGTAACCGTGGATTATGATACCGGTCAACTGGTGAAAAAGTTTTCCAAAGAGAGAAAGGATTAATTATGAAAAAGAAATTATATTTTATTGTTCCTACTTTTTTAGCTTTACTCATTATTGAACTTTCAGGTTGTAGTTCGACAATAGAACCCACTGGCGAAATACCTGCAGAAATGAAATCCAAAGTACTAACTCTCGCTATGGAGACAGTTCCCAAGACGGAAAGCGTTGTAGGCACTGTAATTTCCAAGAATCAATCAAATATCTCCAGCAGGGTGATGGGGTCTATTGAAGCCGTCTATGTCAAAGAAGGGGACGTCGTAAAAGCGGGTCAGGCATTAGTTAAGATTGACAACCGCGACCTTCTTCCCAATGTGGCGAAAGCCAATGCCGGGTTGCAGGAAATATCCGGCGGGTTGGCAGAACTGGATAAAGCCAAAGATGAATTGAGCGCGTCGCAACAAGCCGCGCAAGCTAATTTTGATTACGCGTCCACCTCCCTGCATCGCATGGAGAACTTATATGACCGTCAGGCAATTTCCAAAGATATGCTGGATGAAACTGTCCGGCAATATAAGTTAGCAGAATCCAATCGGGCGATTGTCTTCGCCAAGCAAGGGGGATTGGAAGATAAACGCACACAATTACTTGCAAAAGGAAAACAGGTCAAATCCGAATTGCAATTAGCGAATGTATACCTGGGATATGCCAATATCAAATCACCTATTGCAGGTGTGGTCGTGAAAAAAAATATGGACCCGGGTAGTATGGCAAGTCCGGGGCAAACTATTTTAGTCATTGAATCACCGGATTATCAATTCCAAGCCTATGTCAAAGAATCTCTTTATTCTTACCTAAAAATTGGTCAAAAAGTGCCAATTCAATTAGATTCAATTGATCAAACGATGGATGGAACTATTGTAGAGATTGTACCTGTTTCGGACCCTTTGAGCCGGACTTTTACTGTAAAAATAGCTTTATCCAAAATGCCCAATCTTCGTTCGGGATTGTATGGTAAAACGAATTTTATTCTGAGCAATGAATCCAAATTGGTCATACCCAAATCTGCCATCATCGAGCGCGGTTCTTTGCAAGGTGTATTCACATTGGATTCAACGAATATCAGCCGGTTTCGGTTGGTTAAAACAGGCAACGATTATCAGGATAAAATTGAAATCACGGCAGGTCTACAACCCGGAGACCGAATCCTCGTATCAAATTTGGATAAAGTACAAGATGGAATGAAAGTGGAGGGGATACAGTGAATCGGATTGGTCTTGCGGGGAAAACAGCTCATTTTTTTATTGATTCCAAGTTAACGCCCTTAATCGTTGTTGCTTCCCTGCTATTAGGCTTATTTGCCGTCTGGAAAACTCCACGGGAAGAAGAACCCCAGATATCTGTCCCGATGATTGATGTGATGGTAGCGTATCCCGGTGCGAGTTCCAAGGAAATCGAGCAACGGGTCACTTATCCCATGGAAAAATATATTTCCGAAATCAGCGGTGTGGAATATGTGTATTCCATCACCAAACCAGGGATGAGTTTCTTAATTGTTCGATATTATGTTGGGCAAAATCTGGAAAATAGTCTTGTCAAACTTTATGACAAGTTAAATGCGAATATGGATAAAGTCCCACTTGGCGTCATGCCTCCACTGGTGAAACCGCGTACTATTGATGACG
Organism: uncultured bacterium; assembly: GCA_963768165.1. Classification (GTDB taxonomy): domain Bacteria; phylum UBP4; class UBA4092; order UBA4092; family UBA4092; genus CAVYHJ01. Next base: position 423,840 of record CAVYHJ010000028.1, read on the forward strand.
TTCCTATTCTCAGTCTGACACTCTGGGGAAAGGGATACGATGGATATAATCTCCGCCGGGTTGCCTTGGAATTGGAGGACCAAATCAAACAGGTCAATGATGTTGCGGAAACCAAGGTCATTGGTGGACAAAGTCGGCAATTTAGAGTAACTCTCGACCCGACGAGATTAGCATCCTATCAATTGACATCCGTGGACATCATTACCAAAATTCAACAGGCAAATGTGAGCCAATCTGATGGAACAATGAATTCGGGTAACAAAGAATTCAAAATAGAATCAGGTACTTTTATTTCCACCATTGATGATGTAAGAAAACTGGTAATCGCTACTCATAATCAGAAACCTGTGTTTCTTGATGATGTGGCCTATATCAGGGATGGACCGGAGGAACCAGTTCATTACGTTTTCATTGGGTTGGGTACTCAATCTGACAAAAAAGGCATCCTCAAACCGGAATCACCAAATACGGACTATCCCGCAGTTACTATCTCTATTGCAAAACGAAAAGGGGCAAATGCAACAGTGGTAGCGGATCAGGTATTAAATAAAATAAAAGCTCTCAAAGGATGGATTCCCTCTGATATTCAGGTAACCGTCACACGAAACTATGGGGAAACCGCACAAGAAAAATCCAATGAGTTATTGGAACACATGTTGATAGCGACATTCTCGGTCATTATCCTAATGGCACTGGCATTGGGTTGGAGAGATTCGTTAGTCGTCGCAGTTGCCATCCCCGTGACTTTGGCATTGACCTTGTTTATTTATTATCTATTCGGGTATACACTCAATCGGGTTACCTTGTTTGCACTTATCTTTTCCATCGGGATATTGGTAGATGATGCGATAGTAGTCGTAGAAAATATCCATCGATATTTCCAGACCAAGACCGGAATGTCACCATTGGAGACGGCGGTATCCGCCGTAGATGAAGTCGGCAACCCGACCATTTTGGCAACATTCACAGTCATCGCCGCTATTTTACCAATGGGATTTGTATCGGGTTTAATGGGTCCTTACATGCGACCTATTCCAGTGGGTGCTTCTATGGCAATGCTATTTTCCTTATTTATTGCATTTGTGATTTCACCTTATATGGCGTATCGTTTGTTGAAAAACAAAGTGCATAGCTCTTCATCTGCCGGGAAAGATCATACACAGTCCTGGGATTACCGATTTTATGTAAAAATCATGACACCTTTAATCCGAAAACCGCTTGTTCGTTATTCTTTTCTTGGTGGAGTTATCATATTACTACTTGGCTCCATGTCTCTGGTTTATTTCAAAGTCGTCAAAGTAAAGATGTTACCGTTTGATAACAAGAGTGAATTTCAAGTTATTATTGATATGCCGGATGGGACTTCTTTGGAACAAACCTATCGGGTCGCTCAGGATATCGGGACCTATTTACACACTGTGCCAGAAGTCACGAATTATGAGGCGTATGTGGGAACATCTTCCCCCTTTAATTTTAACGGGTTGGTACGGCATTATTTCCTCCGACAACAATCCAATCAAGCGGATATTCAAGTCAATCTGGTGAGTAAGAAATTGAGAAAATTACAAAGCCATGATATTGCCAAACGGGTTCGCGCACCCCTTGATGAAATCGGTACAAGGTATGGTGCAAGGATTAAAATATCTGAAATTCCTCCCGGTCCCCCAGTGTTACAGACATTGGTGGCAGAAATTTATGGGCCTGATTACAATCAACAGATTGCCTTGGCTAAACAAATCAAACAAATCTTTCAATCAACTCCCAGTGTGGTGGATGTGGATTGGGAAATGGAAGATGATCAAAACAAAATCCAGTTTAATGTAGATAAGGAAAAAGCCGCATTGAATGGTATTTCCACGGATCAGGTATCCCAAACTATTTACACAGCCGTCAATGGATATTCCGCTGGATTATCCCATCTGCCCAAAGAAAAAGAGCCTGTTAATTTATGGGTTCGTTTTCCGGAATCCGCACGATCCAATATCGAAGAACTACAATCCATCTACGTCTCCAATTCTGAAGGAAAACAAATACCCGTTTCAGAACTGGTGACCGTCAAAAAATCTATCGAAGATAAAAGCATTTATCATAAAAATCTTAAACCTGTGGTATATGTTACAGGAGATGTTGCCGGGAAAGAAGAATCACCTGTGTATGCCATTCAAAAAATGTCTCACGCAATCGCTCAATTAAAAATTCCACAAGGATATTCCATCGAACAATACGCTACTCATGCACCCTTCTTGAATGATAAACTGGCGTTAAAATGGGATGGAGAATGGTATATCACCTACGAAGTATTTAGAGATTTGGGACTGGCATTTGCGGTGGTCTTGATACTCATTTATATTTTAGTGGTTGCCTGGTTCCAGTCTTTCACCACTCCTCTTGTCATCATGGCACCTATCCCATTAACCTTAATTGGAATCTTACCCGGACATGCCATCTTTGGAGCCTTTTTCACAGCAACCTCCATGATTGGATTCATCGCATTGGCGGGTATCATTGTCCGCAACTCCATCATCCTGATTGATTTTGTCGAAATCAGAAGAAGAGACGGTTATTTACTAGAGGATGCCATTATTGATGCCGGTGCCGTTCGATTCCGTCCGATGTTATTAACAGCTTCCGCGGTTGTTGTTGGTGGGTTCGTAATTCTTTTTGACCCGATTTTTCAGGGATTGGCAATCGCATTAATGACAGGCGAAATCGCGGGTACTTTCTTATCACGTATTACCATCCCCATTCTTTATTATCTGGCTGAATCTCGACGGAAACATTCGTAAAACATCTAAATCGAGAAAGAGAAATCTTCTTTAAAGAAGAGAAAATAAAACAACTAAGGATTCTCTGCAGTGATAGAATCACAGATAATCCACCAATTTCTCTCATTTATCAATTATACAATCTAGTTTATGTTGTCAGAGCATAGACCTGCTCGAAGAAGACTTGACACACCACAATAATCTCCTTATGCTAATCTTGAAAATAAAATATTTATTTATTCCCATTTTTGGAGGCTTCCATGTTTGCTAAATTCAGAATTCTTTTGGTAATTGGCACTTTATGTTGCGTTACCCCTGCTCTTTCTCAAGAAAGGTATCTTAATTCCACAGCAGAAAGATTACTCCCCCGTCAATGGACTCTTCGTCCCGCGGGAACCAGTATTCCCCTAGGTGATAAACCACTGAATATTGCCATATCTCCCGATAACCGTTATATCGCGATTTTACATAGCGGATACGGCCAACACGAAATTCGCGTTGTGGATCTAAAGTCCCATCAACAGGTAGGACAAGCTTCTTTGAAAAATACCTGGTATGGCGTTGCGTTTACTCCCGATGGGAAACGGTTGTATGTCAGCGCGGGTACTGACGACGCTGTCGTGCAATACGATTTTAATCATGGAATCCTCACTAATCCGACAAGATTTGATCTCACTAAAGATACAACAACACTCCTTTATCCTTGTGGAATCGCTATTGATAAAAAAGGACAATTTGCGTATATCGCCGAGCAATACGGCAATCGCCTTGTTGCTTTAGATTTGCTTGCACCGGAACATTCCATGAAGGAAATTATCAAATTTTCTGACTCGCACTCTTATCCCTATAAAGTGGTATTACATCCCGATGGTATAACATACTACGTTTCGCTATGGGGTGGAAAAGCCGTGGCGGAAGGGAATGTGGCAAATGCAAAGACGCAATTAATTTTCACCGATTCTCATCCTAATGAAATGGTATTGACGAAAGACGGGTCGCGGCTCTTTGTCGCTTGCGCCAATTCCAATAACGTGGATATCATTGATACAAAATCACACAGGGTCACGGAAAAACTCAATGGCGCACTCTATCCCAATATGCCGGAAGGTTCCACACCCAACGGCTTGGCACTCAGTGCCGATGAAAAAACGCTTTATGTCGTTAATGCGGATAATGATGATTTGGCGGTATTCGATATCTCCCGTCCGGGACATGCCAAATCTCTTGGGTTCATTCCCACCGGTTGGTATCCGACAGTAGTGGCCGTTTCACCCAATAAAGAAATTATCGTGGTCAATGGAAAAGGAAATGGTAGTTTGCCCAATCCCGATGGTCCGAAACCCGTTTCACAAAACACCCCCGGTATTTCCATTGAAATCCAACCGTCCGGTCAGGATGCACAGGGATTGATATTTAAAGTAAATAAAAAAGATTATACCAACGCAAAACGAATCGGCGTTTTGCCCAAATTGCGCAAGTGGGAAGATAAAGATGCACCCGACCGATTCTATGAATCCAGTATGGGTTCGGAGGTACGGATAACTCAAGACGACCATGTTCTTTATCCTGTAAAAAAGGTTGTAAAAGGTAAAGCCTCCTTGGATAAGGACACTTTTATTCTGCATTATTACCGTCCCAAAGGTGACTATAAAGATTGGACGTTATGGACATGGGCGGCTCCCGCCAATTCGGAACAATATATCGGTGGTCTGCTTCTGGGAACCTTATCGTTTATCCCGCAACCTTCTGCAATAAAATTAAAAGCATATACCCGTCAAGCCTACCTCTGTTCTCCTCTGCGGCAGGATTTATTACCGGTACACGCTGAAAAAAACAATCCGATTCCCGCCAAAGTCGGCGACCCCAGCCCTATAAAGTATGTCGTTTATTTCATCAAGGAAAACCGTACCTATGACCAAATGTTCGGCGATATGCCTCAAGGAAATGGCGACAGCACCCTTTGTTTATTCGGTGAAAATGTTACTCCCAACCTCCATAAAATCGTGCGGGATTTTGTGTTGTTAGACAACCTCTATGCCGACGCCGAAATCAGCGCCACCGGCCATGAATGGTCCATGGGCGCTTATGCCACGGATTTTGTGGAAAAAAGCTGGCCTCCGAACTATGGCGGACATGACCATCCGGGAAAAACACTTGACTACAAATCCGAGGGTGCCGATCCAGTAGACGATGGCGACGCAGGACATATCTGGAATCGCGCTAAAGAAGCCGGGATTACCTATCGCAGTTATGGCGAATGGGTGGATGACGGCGGACCCGCAGGAAAAGGACATACCAGCGATCCCGTGCTCATGGGACATTTTGATCCCTTTTACACCGGCTGGAATCTGGACACCAGTGACTTGGACAGGTTTAAACAATTTCAACAGGAATTTATGGAATTTGAAAAGAAGGGTGAAATGCCACAACTGGTTATTATTAAGTTACCCAATGATCATACCTCCGGCACCGCAAAAGGTGAACCAACGCCAACAGCCTATCAAGCGCAAAATGACTTGGCGCTGGGAATGTTTCTCGATTTGCTTTCCCATTCCCAATTCTGGAAAAACATGGCGGTGTTCGCCATCGAAGACGACGCGCAAAGTGGTTCCGACCACGTGGATGCTCACCGCACCGAGGGAATAATCGCCGGACCCTTCGTGAAACGCGGTTATGTGGATCATCACCTGTACTCCACCACCAGTTTTCTCCGCACGATGGAATTGATTCTGGGATTGAAACCCATGAGCCAGTTCGATGCTGCAGCACTTCCTCTCTATACCAGTTTTACCAATGTTCCCAATAATCAGCCTTATGTTAAAGAAGAAGCGCGCGTTTCGCTGACGGAAATCAACGAAGATAAAGCCCCCATGCAGAAACAATCTTCTCTCTTGAATTTCAAAAAAGAAGATGCTAATCCCGATATTCTGTTTAATGAGATTATCTGGAAATCCGTCAAAGGCGCCAACAGCGAGATGTCCCCGCCCGTTCATGCCGCCTTTATCCAACCCGCACCCAAACTGGCGGATAAGGATGAGGATTAATTCGCATACGCCGGGAATGAAACAAAACAGATTTTCCGGCGTATCTTATTCTATTTCGTCGTTATCTTAATTCGAGTTCACGTAAAACATGATATGATGCCTTATAACAACCCTAAAATAGATAAAGGTTCTTAGGTTGAAATCATATATACATTATTGGGCGTCATGAAGTCGCAATACACAATTCTACTGACAGTTCTTCTGTATGGTTGCTGGGTCACTTGTTCGGCTGCCGCAGAGCAGCCCATCAAAAAAACTGGCACGCTTGAATCTACCTCGATCTCCCACTGGTCTACCCAGCTTCAGATTAAAGATAACCGCATCGTCAACGGGTCCGCAGAAAACATCCGCCTCAAAGGCCTGATGATTCCAGAACCGGCCAGGTTGGCGGGAGAGGGGCGTTACACACGCAAGTTGTTCGAGACAGTGCGAGCGACGGGGGCCAACGTGATTCGGATTCCGGTTCATCCTCAGTATTGGGCAAAGAATCCAGATTATATACACCGCTATCTCGATCCTGCGGTGCAATGGGCGGGAGAACTTGGCATGTATGTCATTCTGGATTGGCACTCCATCGGCAATGAGATAACCGGGTACGCACCGCAGGTTCCCGAACTTTTTTGTCATACCGATGCCATGACTAAAGACTTCTGGGAGCGTGTGGCTTCGCATTTCAAGGATTCGCCGCATGTGATTTTTGAGATCTTTAATGAGCCGCAGAACATATCCGCGGCGGACTGGCGTGGTTGCGCCAACCGATTGGTGAGGATAATCCGGGCACAGCGAGCCAGGCAACTTATTATCGTCGGCGGGTTAAATTACGGTCGAGAGCTTGATTGGGTCCTGCGGGAACCAGTTACTGGCGAGAACATTGCGTATGCCTCCCACATTTTTCCGAGCCATGCTCAATCCGGGTGGGATTACGATTTTGGTAGAGTCGCGGCGCGTTATCCTGTGGTGATTACCGAGTGGGGCTTCATAGACAAGAAGCAAACGCCCAATCCCTCCGACCGTTATCTCAGCGGCGATGTCGGTACGTATGGTGACCCGTTGATGTCTTACCTAACCGAGCGTGGGATTGGATGGGTGGCGTGCTGGTTCGACGAACAATGGCAGCCGGCAATGCTTCTTCCGGACAGCAAAGGATATACCAATTGGGGAAAGTTTGCGACACTCCAGTTGAAGAATACCAGATGAATAGGAAACAACGAAGACTAACAAGGACGGTCTCTCACCGCGACTCCAGCCAACCGTGATAAAAATGAAAAAGACGGGTTTCACAACTATAGAATCTGAAGTAATACAAGCTACCCAGTGAACTTAAATCTTCCTTTTGTGGAAATTCGTTTCATAAATAGATTTCACCCACATTTTACAGCGCCTTCATTTAATTGCAATATATGAGTATTATCATAATTATGAAGTAAATAAAGGATCTCATGGACCAATCAACAACAACCGGTTCATTAATAGATCTAGTGATTCAATCCATTTATTAATAAGGAGACGAAAAAACGTGCTAGAGGAACACATCTGTCCTATTTGTTTTAAAGATTTAAGCAAAGCGATTCCTGAGATTTATGCCACATTGCCGCCGAATGAAATTGAAGACCATCAACGGAAGTTGCTGTCCAAACTGGAATACCTATCCAAGAGTGCCCACGCCCAGCAAATTGCGCAATCGAAAGAGAAGCTGAAGGGACTGAAAATAAAATTTTAGACCTATGAATTTCGGTACGATGGATATGGGATAAAGTTATTTCACAAGAGTGCATCCCAGTCCTCTTGATTCGAATTTACATAAAACAGTGCTGTTTTATGATATGATAACGCGACATGATTCGTGTTGAAAACTTACGGAAATCCTATAATTCATTAATCGCCGTAGATGGAATTTCTTTTGAAATCTATAAAGGTGAATGTTTTGGTTTATTGGGACCTAATGGAGCGGGAAAAACCACAACCATTCATCTCTTAACGGGATTAATCCAACCGGATTCCGGAATGATAGAAATTGGCGGCGCCACAGACCCCACCCGTCCTGAAGTCAGGAAACAATTGGGAGTGACCCCCCAATCCTTGGCCATCTATGATGATTTAACTGGAAAAGAAAATCTGGCTTTTTTTGGTCAATTAAACCGTGTGTCGGGAAAACAATTGACAGAAAAAATCAATTGGGTCTTGGAATTGACCGGATTAACCGACCGCCAAAATGATCGGACCGTTAATTATTCCGGCGGAATGAAACGCAGGTTAAATCTGGCTTGCTCATTATTGCATGACCCACCCGTTTTATTAATGGATGAACCCACGGTCGGAGTTGACCCCCAATCCCGTAATCTGGTTTTTGATAATATTGAAAAACTGAAAAAAGAAGGCCGAACTATCCTTTACACTACCCATTATATGGAAGAAGCACAACGGTTATGTGACCGGGTCGCTATTATGGATCATGGAAAAATTCTCGCCTTGGATTCGATTCCTAACTTGATACAAAAATATGGGGGATTGACGTTGGTGGAAGCTGTGTTCCAAAACCCACCGCAGGGAAAAGAAAAAATTTCGGGCCAGTGGGAGGGAAACCATTTCCGTACGGAAATCAATAATTCCATGGAATTGGTAGTACAACTGGTTTCTCTGGATGGAAATATTCAGAGTATGCGTGTCGAAAAACCGGACTTGGAAGATGTGTTTTTGAATTTAACCGGTAGGAGCTTGAGAGATTGATGTCACCGATATTACTGATTGCGTTTAAAGATTTAAAAGAACTTTGGCGGGACAAATTTGGTTTGTTCTGGGTCGTGGGATGGCCGGTTATTATGGCGGTATTGTTTGGATTTATCTATTCGGGAATTGGTGAACAACAATCCAGTTCTATTTCAGTGGGTGTCGTCAATGAAGATAATTCAGATTACTCTGTCCGATTTATTCAGAATTTAAAAAAAAGAGAGGCGTTATATGTTGAAAATTATTCCCTGGATTCTGCGGAAAATAATGTGCGGAAAGGTAATCTGGCAGCCTATCTACGATTGAAAAAAGGGTTTGGGGATTCTATGGGTATGTTCGGAGACCAAAGTACTCTTGAAATCGGCATTGATCCCAGCCGGAAAGCGGAATCTGGTTATTTACAGGGGATGATTATGCAAACTCTCTTTGAATCCATGCAAAGTAAATTCCAGGATAAAACCAATGCACGGGAGATGATTCAAAAAGGGCAAAAATCCTTGACTCAAGATACGTCTATCAACTTATTCCAGAAATTAATTATAGGTAAATTTTTGAAAGACTTGGATTCATTTATTGCAACCTCGGATAGTACTACTTATCAAAAAGGATTTTTTGGCGGAAAAGGAATGGATATGAAACTGGATACCAAAAATGTCCAAAGAGATTATTCCGGCCAACCCCGGTCTTCTTTTGATATTTCGTTTCCTTCGGCTATCTTGTGGGGGATGATCGGATGCGCTTCCGCGTTTTCAATCTCTATCGTATCCGAACGTAGAAAAGGGACCTTTGCCCGGTTACGCATATCGCCTATTTCCACAAATCATATCCTGATTGGCAAAGGGACCTCCTGCTTTTTGGCCTGTATCGGTGATATTTCTTTATTGTTAATCCTGGGAATAGGCTTCTTCCACCTCAGGGTTTCAAACCCGTTTTATTTAATTATGGCGGCTGTTTGTATCGCCTGGTGTTTTGTGGGAATCATGATGTTTGTTTCGGTACTTGGCAAAACGGAACGCGCTGTCGCGGGTACCGGGTGGTCAATTTTTATGTTCATGGCAATGTTCGGCGGTTCAATGGTTCCTTTAATCTTTATGCCGGGGTGGATGAAATATGTCAGTCCCTTGAGTCCTGTTAAATGGGGCATTTATTCTCTGGAAGGGGCTATCTGGCGGGACTTCTCTTTCCAGGAAATGCTATTTCCCTGTGGGGTTTTATTAGCGGTGGGTCTCGTGATGTATTTGATTGGTTGGACGTTATTGAAAAAACAAAGAGAATAGTATCCCTATCATAAAACCTATGGCTTATATTCGTCATGTTTTTTTCGGATATTTTAAGTTGCTATTTAGGATATTGAGTAAAACAAACTATACTTTCATTTTTCGTGCTATACTAATTTTTTAGTAAGCAACGTTAATCGGAGGTGTCTTATGAAGCGGTTAATTGTGTTCCTTTTAATGCTTTCCTTTATTTCCTTAACCTATTGTTTTGGCGAAAGATACGTGTTGCAATTCAAAGATGGGAATGTGATTGAAGGGAATATAGTCTCGCAGGATGATGTCATGATAACCATAAAACTAGATTCCGATAAGAATATTTCCTATTACAAAGTCCTGTTGAATACACTTGAACCCAGTACCGGCTATCACACCCGGTTGGGAGACGATTCCTATAAAGCGAGAAAATACGCGGATGCTGTCAAAGAGTATGAAAAAGTCCTGCAAATCGATCCGCAAAACGACCATGCTCAAAAACAAATTGCCGCTATTAACAAAAGGTATGCTTCCCAGCACAAGGAACAACAAGCCAAACAAAATGAAATTGCCGATGCTCTGCTCTTTTCCCAAGGTATGTCTTATTACCGGAGTATGAATTATGAACTGGCGGCTAGTAAATTCAAGGAAGCCTTAACCTACAATGCCAATGACAGTTCTGCCGCGGAGTATCTCAAGTTATCCACGCAGAAAGCCTCGGAAACAGAGCCGCAAAGTGTTCAAGATGAAGAAAAACTAATGCAATCTGAAAAGACCGAAACCGTTAAACAGCCAGAATTAAATGCGGTGGTGGCAAATAATACGCCTCCCCCCGCTCCTACGGAAACAATCTCTGATGTGCAGAAAGTAGTTACCGGGAATACCGCCTTTGCGCTGAACCTCTACAGCGAGTTAAAAACGACGGGTGGTAATTTGTTCTTTTCACCCTACAGTCTTTCCATGGCATTGGCGATGACCTATGGCGGCGCACGGGGCCAAACAGCCGAACAAATGGCCCGTGTATTACAGTTCCCAACGCTCCCAAACAATAAACTACACGCTGCCTTTGGCGCCCTGAAAGCCAGAATGGATTCCATTCAAAAAGGTGGAACCGTCCAACTTAATATCGCGAATGCGCTGTGGCCGCAGAAGGGGTATCCCTTTCTAAACAAATACCTCAACCTTTTAAAGTCGCAATACGGTGGCTCTGTTACGCCCTTGGATTATAAGGAAAATAAAGAGGCGGCCTGCCAGGCCATCAACCACTGGGTGGAAGAACAAACTCAGCATAAAATCACTGACCTGATTCAGCCAGGGTCGCTGAATTCATTAACACGTCTTGTGTTGGCCAATGCGATTTACTTCAAGGGCCAATGGGCTACCCCATTCAATCCGAATGCTACGGTAAAGGATACCTTTCATCAGACCGTCATCAAAGATGTGCCCTGCCAGATGATGAAAAAGCAAGAAACTTTTGCCTATACCGAGACCCCTGACTTGCAAATCGTGGAACTTCCGTACGCCGGGAAAGAATTATCGATGGTTATTTTGTTGCCCCGAACGGTGGACGGTATCGGCACATTGGAAAACAGTCTTTCGGCAAAAAAGCTGACGGAGTGGTTTGGCAGCCTGAAAAAGAAAACAGTAATGGTACATTTGCCTAAATTCCTGCAGACCAGTACGTTTAACTTGGCAGAAATCCTCGAGAAAATGGGCATGACTTTGGCATTCGATAATAAGGCGGATTTTTCCGGGATGAATGGGCATACCAATGACTTATTCATTGGTGTTGTTAGGCACAAGGCGTATGTGGACATCAACGAGAAGGGTACGGAAGCAGCCGCAGCAACGGCGATTACGATGAGGATGAGCGCAAGACTGGGAGAGCGAGAAGTTCCTATCCCGGTGTTTCGGGCGGACCATCCATTTATTTTCCTGATTGTGGATAAGAACACGAGTAGTATTTTGTTCATGGGCCGTGTAAACGAGCCGAAAACCTAAAGCCGAAAATTAACAACGAAACGATAGTAGAAGATGCGGTAATAGAGTTGCGCATCCTTGAGAGAGGGCAAGATGAATTGCTTTTGTCTAATACCATTGACCATCACTCTTTATGCCTATAAAAAGGCGTTAATGGAACTTTAAATTCAATCACGAAGAGGAAGATTTATGAGAATTAAAAGGATTTATTTCAGTATTATTGTATCCATCGTAGTATTCATCGGAGGATGTACGCAGAAACCGGCGAAGCCCATGGATGCACAATCTTATTATGAGCAAGGGAGACAGTTATCTATGCAGGCAAAGTATCAGGAAGCGATAGGATATTTTGATAAGGCGTTAGCCATCAATTCTACTTATCTTCTCGCCTGGTATGATAAAGGGGATGCGTTAATTCACTTGGATCGAAATACGGAAGCGCTTTCTGTTTATGATTCTGCCTTGCAGGTGGATAAAGAATGTATTGGGGCACTGGCGGGTAAAGCCGGTGCATTAAAGAATATGGGTCAAAAATCGGAAGCCGACGCCCTATTAGTGAAAGCCGTGGCAATCCAACCAAAAGATACGGATGCATTCAACTGTTTTGGTCGTGGAAACGCTTACGATGAACAAGGGAATTATGATTTGGCAATAGCGGATTATACGAAGGCACTGAAGCTCAACCCGCAGTATGCCGAGGCATATCTTGGACGCGGGTTGGCTTATATTGATCAAGAGAGCTATGCATCAGCGATTGCCGACAATGATGCAGCAATCCGGCTCAACTCGCAGTATGCCAAGGCATATTATAATCGTGGAATCGCGTACATTAAGCAAGAGAACTATGCGTCAGCAATAGCGGATTACACCAAGGCATTGAAGATCAACCCGCAGTTTGCCGAGGCGTATTATAATTGCGGGGTCGCTTACCTTAAGCAGGCGAATTATAAGTTAGCGATTGAGGAATTTAATTCAGCGCTGAAACTCAAACCACAGTTTACCAATGCGTATTATAATCGTGGGATCGCTTACGATAATCAAAAGAACTATGAGTTGGCAATTGAGGATTTTACCAAGGCAATCAAGCTCAACCCTCTGGATACCATGACGTATGTCAGTCGCGGAGTCACTTACATTCATAAAAAGGATTATCAATCCGCCCGAAAAGATTGGGTGAAAGCAGTGGGATTAGACCCCCGGGGACAAGAGGGACAGAAAGCCCTAAACTATCTCCAACGTTTGCGCCAAATGGGTTATTGAAATAAGGAATTTACCCTGGTACGTATGTCACCTATGCCTGTCGAATGGCTATCTTGACAATATTATATATTCGACCTAAACTACTTTTATTAGATAATCGAGGCGTAAGTCTATGAAAGAGTAGCGTTGTGTTGGCGACACATATTTTCTAACCCATAAAAGGAGTTCCCCATGATAGAAAAAATCTCATTTACACTGAACGGAAAACCCGTTCAAGTCACTGATGATAGTGATCGAAAATTACTCTGGGTATTGCGCACAGAGCTGGAGTTAACCGGCACTAAATATGGATGTGGCTTGGGATTATGCGGTTCTTGCACCGTTGTCTTGGATAATAAATCCGTCCGGTCATGCCAACTCCCGCTGAAGTCCGTCCAAGGGAAACATGTGACCACCATTGAAGGGTTGGAGGTCAAAGGAAAACTGCATCCTGTCCAAAAAGCGTTCATGGAACACAATGCGTTTCAATGCGGGTATTGTACTTCAGGTCAGATTATGGAAGCGTACAGTTATTTGCTAAACAATCCCAACCCCACCTACGCGGATATTGTAGATAATATGGAAGGAAACTTATGCCGGTGCGGGTCCTATAACCGGATTGTCCAGGCGATTCAATCCGCCGCCCGGGAAATGAAAGGAGTCTCCAAATGGCCGACAATAATTTACTCCTCGACTTAACGGATGAAGTATTACAACAAACCATCAGCCGCCGTGAATTTATAAAACGCACCGCTCTTACCACGGGCGGCATTGTCATTTTTTTCACATTGGGTGACACGCTGGCATTTGCCCAGAGACGCGAACCCAATATGCCGACGGATTTCAATGCGTATCTGCGCATTGGAGAAGACGGGCGGGTGACTTGTTACACTGGAAAAATCGAAATGGGCCAGGGTATTGTTACCACCTTGGCGCAAATGTTGGCGGAAGAACTGGATGTGCCGGTGGAATCGGTGGACATGGTGATGGGTGATACTGATTTATGTCCCTTTGACGGGGGAACTCACGGTTCGATGTCGGTGCGGGGTTTTGGCCCGCCATTACGCGCCGCCGGCGCGGATGCCAGAGCCGTGTTGCTGGAATTAGCCGAAGAACAACTCAAAGTATCCAAAGAAAATTTAACGGTTAAAAACGGGGTCGTGTCGGTTAAAAATAATCCCAAAAAGAAAGTGACTTACGCCCAATTGGCTAAAGGAAAAAAAATAACCCGGCAGTCGCAAAACAAGGCTCCTTTAAAAAAACCGGCAGAGTTTACCGTTATCGGAAAAGCGATTAACCGGTTGGATGGAAAGAAAAAAGTTACCGGAGCCGCACAATACGCTGGGGATATCCAATTGCCGGGAATGGTCTACGCGCGGATTTTAAGACCGCCCGCGCACGGAGCCAAATTGAAAACAGTGGATGCATCGGCAGCGGAAAAAATCAACGGTGTCCAAGTCATCCGTGATGGCGATTTGGTGGCTGTTCTTCACGCAAAACCCGATGTGGCGGAAGAGGCGTTAACCAAAGTTAAAGCAACGTATGACCCGTCCCCATCAACGCTGGACGATAAAAACATCTTTGACCATTTACTAAGCGTGGCACCGCAAGCGCAAACACTCGATGATGGGGGAGATATTCAATCCGCGGAAAAAGAAGCGGTAACGGTAGTAGAAGAAACGTACCTGAATAGTTATGTGGCGCACGCGCCCATGGAACCGCATACCGCTGTGGCGAAAATGGAAGGAAATAAAGTCACGATTTGGGTCTCTTCGCAATCGCCGTTTATTCTGAAAAGTACCGCCGCGTACGCCCTCAAAATCCCGCAAGAAAACGTGCATGTTATCACTACGTTTGTGGGAGGCGGGTTTGGCGGTAAAAATCAGAATTCGCAGGGCGTGGAAGCCGCCCGCTTGGCGAAACTGTCCGGGAAACCGGTGCAAGTGGCCTGGAGCCGGGAAGAAGAGTTTAAGAATGATTCCTTCCGTCCCGCGGCCATTGTGAAAATCAAGTCCGGAATTACGTCCTCCGGGAAACTGGCGTTATGGGATTATCACGTGTATTATGCCGGGTCGCGAGGAGCTAACCAATTTTATGATATTCCGAATCACCGCACGGTCGCGTATGGAGAAGCGTGGGGAGGCGCTCATGGCGCTCATCCGTTTGAAACGGGAGCTTGGCGGGCGCCGGGCAATAATACCAATACCTTTGCGCGGGAATCTCAAATAGATATTATGGCAGTCAAGGCAGGAATGGATCCGCTGGAATTCCGATTAAAAAATTTATCCAATGCAAGTATGATACGCGTCCTGAAAACGGCAGCGGATAAATTTGGCTGGAAACCTTCGAATGGCAAAAAGCCATATAGTGGCCGGGGATACGGGATTGCCTGTGGGATGGACGCGGGTGCGTATGTCGCGGCTATCGCCGAAATCGTTCTCAATAAAACTACCGGAGAAGTGCAGGTGAAACGGGTGGTTTGCGCCCAGGATATGGGTCTGGTAATAAATCCGGAAGGGGCCATCTCTCAAATGGAAGGGTCAATCACCATGGGTCTGGGATATACGCTGATGGAAGAAGTACATTTTAAAAACGGTGAAATCCTAGACCGGAATTTCGATACCTATTCAATCCCGCGTTGTTCCTGGCAACCCAAAATTGAATCCGTATTGATAGAAAATAATGACGCACCGGCGCAAGGCGGCGGAGAACCGGCAATCATTACCGTGGGAGGTTCCGTTGCCAACGCCATCTATGATGCCGCAGGTATACGTATGTTGCAACTGCCCATGACTCCCGATAGGATTAAAGAAGCTTTGAAAAATATAAAAGCGTAAACTGCGAAAATGAAAAAGCAGTTTTTTTATAATAAAGCGGGGATCGAGATATCCTCATCCAACAGGTCCCAATGAATTCCGATTCCCCGACCAATGAACCGCCATTTTTTTCTTTGTTTATCGGTTGCATCCCGCAACTTTGGAAACCATTCCAAAGGGACACTCAGCTCTCTTCCATCCAATAACCGGATATGCATCATCTTTTTATCAAACCAGACTTCGCTGGCAAATGCTTCGGATGTTTTATGAACGGAAATACTCATACCATTTTCCCTTCATTACTAAAAAAGAAAAACCGATACCTTCCAATACGCATGACTGTCGGCATAAATTATTATACCATTTTTCTATGCTATCTTAAGATATCGTACCCAATACTTATTTAGCTATAAAATCTATTTGAGAGAATAGGTGGTACACTTTTTAAAAGAGGATTGTGAATTAGTAGGATTCGGTTTGCGACCTTGACCGAGAACATGCAATTGCCAGTTCTTCGTGGAGGGCTGAGAGATGACATGCAATGTCTACGCCCGAACCTTGTTCGACCCTGAGGGTCTCCTGCGGGATAAGGTGGCATCGGGAATATCCCTGATTTCGCGGGGACAAAGAACACTCAAATTCCTGATAGAAGTTTTATTGAGCGCGGAGACTTTTAAGGCCTTGTTCAATGCAATTCTCAATGAGTTTGGAGGAACTGATATGTTGAACTTTGGCAATCATTCGTATCTTTTCAAGAGATCGTGGCTTTAATCGTATCTGGATATTTCTTCGAGGAGCAACCACTTCCACATATTCCACTTTGAGTTCATCCATATAATCCGTCAAATCATGCGTATCCCAGAAATCACAGATTTCTTTTTCAGTTTTGAATTTCGGTATGCGTATCATAAGCGTTTTCTTTTGTATAATTTTCGTTCTTTTTCCGACATGTCGCGAGCACTGATCACACGAATTTTTCCTTTTTCTTTCTTTAAGTATACCATAAACAAGTATCTTCCTTCATCCGTTTGACCCAAACAATATTTTGTTTTATCCCTGCCTGTCACATAAAATGATTTCCTATTAAACGCCTCCTCTGTTTCTGTAATCGTTACCCCATGTCTTTGTAATAAATGTTGCTCATTGGTGTCATCCCACTCGAATTCACGTATCTGAGACATAACGGGACTATTTTAGCATAAGGAAGTTTCCATGTTTGAACTTTAAGTATTGAATTGAAAAAAGGAGCATCGGGAATACCATTAAGAACATTCAAATTCCCGATGCATTAAACAGAGAAATAAAAAAGGACACTTTTTTTCAATAAGGTGAGGCATCTCGGAATAAGTCAAACATATCTTTCTTCTACCCGACTTCAGTCCAATGTCATTAAGTTAAGAGAAGAGAATTTATTTTAACGGACAATGCTCGTAAGGAAGGTAATCCAAAAACCTTTGGAATACGTCTTTGTGTGATTTTCTAGAAAGAGGCTACACCAAAATTCTCAGAATCTTCTCCGAAGACCTGTTTTTTCGGATACCCTTCTTGTGGGATTTTCTTCCTCTGTGTTTCTGTCACGATTCTAGAGAATAGAGCAGATTATACCGCCCGGCGATAATTGGTTTGAGTTTGATATTTTCCAGTTAAACGTCGATGTTTCTCCTTGGAGCGGGGAAAGCTTCGCCCAGGACGGACCGGTTCCAAATGTTGGCTAAATTCCTGTTGAAGCTGTTGAAGAATCTCCTCTGGTTGAGCGCTTAAAAAAAGTTCTACCAGACGATCTTTCATCAAACCTAAACTCACATTCCGATTGATTTGATAAGTATACTTTCTACGCGGATTGACCTTTTTTAATTCTTCCTCCCCCGCGCTACATAACAGGCTCTGGAGATTGGCCACAAACATCATCGCATAAAAGTCTTGCGGGATGGTTTCCGGTCGATGTCCGCTGAATATTTCTACCTGCAATTTATTCTTCAAACGATCTGCAAAGGTCTCGGTCCCCCACCGCAAGGCATACAAATTTCCAAAGGTTTGAGTCGGATAACGTCGCTCATCGTATAACGATGTAGCGAGAATCTCTAGGGCTCCGGTGGGTAACCTCACCTTCACGAGGCGTACTCGAATTCGGGTTTCAGGCGCGAGGTTCTTCCCTTGCCCGGACAGGTATCGTCGCGCCTTCCAATTCGCGTTCCATTCCACCAAGGCACTTTCTTGATCGGAGTCCACAAAGGCTTCTACGGCCTTATTCCACTTCAAGGGACAACGCACCACAAAATGCTTTCCCAGACGTACACTCTCATACAATAAGGCAAACCAGGGGAATCCTCGATCATAGAGACTCACAATATCTTCTGCCGTATCTTTTAGATGCTGGATCGCCACCGGGGTTTCCGACGTCGCATAAGCATTTAACTCGCTCCATAACACCAGCTCATTTAAGGGATCATACCCCCATACGATCCGTCCCATGGGAACTTCCGTCTTCTGGTTATTATGTACCCCATAAAACTCCCGTACGGCCGGGGTATCCACTAAATACAAGGTGGATCCATCCACCACTTGCAGGCGAAATCCTTCCCATCGTTTCACCCGCTCGTCATTCCCGGTATAATACTCCTGTATCAAGACCCCATTCCAATCTTGAAAAAACTTCCCTTCCAATTTCTGACGCGATTGGCTGAAGGCACTTTTACTACATCCACTCCCTACTTTCTTCCCCAAAAGTTGAAAATAGTGACTTAATTCCACCCCTAAACTCTTCTTCGACAAATTGATTAAAAACAAGACCAACCCCTGAAAACTCAATTTCCTCTCCCGCGTGAAGTCTTCCGGTCGTCGTCGGTACAAGGGGGGCTGCCGGGAGACTTCTTCTAAAAATTTCTTCAATTCCTCCACAATCGTTACATTGCTCTTACGCATCGGGACACCTCTGCTTTCTCCCGCCATCACCGGGTGTCCCGGCTTCTTTTCACGACCCCCTATTATACTCCTCCATCCTCGTACATAACCAACTTTTGGGTCTATACGAAGTACGCATCCTTTTCCTTAACTTAATGACATTGGACTTCAGTCGAGGGTTGCGGGACTTTAGTCCATATTATTTCAGACTTTATAGGCTAAAGCCTTACAAGACCGTGGTCTAAAGACCCGTAGAAGGAATCCTATTTTCGTAGGAGGGCTAAGAGATGACATGCAATGTCTACGCCCGAACCTTGTTCGACCCCTGAAGAATCTCCTAATAAGGAAGCATCGGGAATCCCGTAAACTACACTTAAAATCCCGATGCATCTTTGGAACGGAAAGTCAAGAAAAAAGAGTTTTCCCTTTTCCCGAAAACGTCCTTGTTGACTTTTGGGGATTCCTCGAATGGTGTTCCTTCTGGAAACCTGTATAACTTGTTTTTCTCTTATGGAACATCGTGGGTTCTCACCACAACGACTGAAATTGTTTTTACTTTGTTGAAAAAATATTTTGTTTTACCTACACATCTTTTGGGGTCTCGAAGACCAATAAAAATTTCGGGAATGGAAGAAGGGGCCTACTCATCAAAAAAAGGACCTTGAAATGGCCAATGCATCGGGGAGACTCTCCCTCTTCTCCGATCGGAGTCGTCTACCAACGTTCCCCTGCGAGAATTCGGTTAGGACGGCTGACCAGAACGGATGTAGCGTGCTCTATCTCGGGCTTGTCGTGTCGGGTCGTACTCCTTTCCGGTCAACCACAGCGCATAGATTGCCGTAACCATACTGCGAGCAACCGTTAATTTGGCGCGATGCGAGGCTCTCCCCTCGTGCATCGTTAAACGCAGATATTGCTGTTGAAACACGCCCCCTCTTTTACGAACTGCGGATTCCGCTGCTTGTTTGATTGTCCCTTTTAATCTCCGATTGTATTCTTTGGTTAATTTCGTGCTATAGACCTTCTCCCCGGAAGACCGCTGGTCTATCCGCAGGCCAAAGTATCCCAACAAGCGCTTCTTGGTGGCAAACCGATAAGGAGTTTCCACCAAGGCATAAATGGTGACCGCATGAATCAAACCAATGCCATCGATTCTCATAAATCGGCTAATTTCTGGATAGTGCGACTTCTCTTTTCGCAAGGCCAGCAAAATCTCCAAACGGCATCTCCGGGTCTGGTCGAGTTGTTGCCATAACCCTTCTACAATCATCTGCGGAACCTTCTGGGAAGGCAACTTCTTTCTCCAGGTGTCTCGCTGTTTCTCTCCATACACCGTTTTTCCATTACAGGGAATCCCATTTTGTCGAAACTTCGCTTTGATCTTATTCTTTAGGCGCGTCTCCAGGGACACGGTATCATGATACGCCAAGACTAACTCTCGAAACCGGCGCGGCTCGCCCACCGGATGATAAATCTCCTTGAGATATCCCCCACGACCTAATTGTGCCAGTTTCTCCGCATCTACAGAATCCCTTTTCTGTCCGGCACAGGCAATCCACCGATTCTCTTTCGGATCACTGATCACCAACTCTTCTCCATAGCGCGTACAGGCCTCTTTTGCCCATCCCGCTAAACTTCCTTCCTCCATGATGACCTTCCGGGGACGAGGCACACTCCGGATATACTCCAGCATCCCTTTCTCACTGGTGGATACGCTCCCGCGTTGGATCACTTTCCCTTGCTTATTCACTACCGCAAACTCCAGACTGGCGATATGACAGTCCATTCCGATATAATACATTCGGGTATCTCCTCTCGTCTTTCGATAGATTTTTGTGTAACCAATAAAAACCTATCATAGCTCGACGAGGAATACCCCTCCGTTCCATATTCTCATCTAAAAAATCTTCCCAATAACTTCTCTTAATTTACACGCCCAATACATAGGATAACATAACATACCAGATATTGGACCGGTAACATAATCGCATCCCCACAAACACATCCTCCTACCAAAACCATCTTTTGGCCATTTAAGGTTACATTGCTCCTCACAAACACACTTATCAAAATCGGCTCGCGCTAGGCAGTCGTCTAATAGTTCTTCACAAGTCGGTTTACCTGGGCATTTAAAGTTGGGTGGATTGTAAGTGCATAATCCATTTGGATCAGTTAGATTTATTGGATTGTTATTCACATATATGTATCTGCTTGGATAACGAATTAGATCCTTACTCACGAACCTCCCCACATTCGGATCATACCATCTGGCGGAGAAATAATAGAGTCCGATATCCGGGTCTAGTTCTTTGGTGGTGAGGTGATAGTTGTTAGGAACAGAACCAGAGCTTCCACAGACGTTTCCAAACGCCTCCTGGACATAATCGGTATTAATATTTCCACTAGTATCCGAAACAAAAAGAACATTGCCAATCGGATCGTAGTGATAGTAATAGTCCGTCCCATACTTACGGACAGAGATGATTTCTTTGATGACTCCCGGTGCCAGGGTATAGACGGCACTGGTGGTATAGGTGCTGTTATTACTACTGCCTTTTTCCATTAAGGGATTTATCCCTTCAAAGAAGTAGCGGGTATAATTGGTGTTATTTTGTTTCCAGATTCGTTGTCCCAAGGAGTCATAGAGGTAGTTTATATTGCCATACGAGGTCATGAGGTTTTCGTAATTCCAGCCCAAGGAATTACTTCCTTTGGTAATCTCATTACCATTATTATCATAAGTATAGGTATTACTCCCGTTGGAAGTCAACTGGTTGAGGTTATTAAACCCATAATTAGTAATTGTCGTATAATTCCCCCCTACCACATATACCATCTGAGTACGATTTCCCACTGAGTCATAATTATAAAACCACTCATAGGGAACCGGCCAACCCGTTCTATTCTCCGTAGTTAAGCGATTTAAAGAATCATAGTAATAATTTATATTTGATGGAAAGTAACAATGTGCATTAGGATTCCACCACGATTCAGATACTTGGGTACGGTTCCCTGCCAGGTCATAGGTATAGGTATTGGTAGCGAGAACCGTCGTACTGTTATTGAGGATAAAATCATCGAAAGAGGTGCAGGCATAGGCGCTCATGACGCCAGTATATCCCGCAGGTACACTGGAACCAAAAATATAGGATAACTGCGACTGCCATCCGCTGGATGTTAAGAGATACAAAGTGACCGTACTCCCCGACACCGTTACTCGCAGACGATACATGTATTCCCCAATCATAGTGTATGATTTCTTGGTCACATTGCTATACGTTCCCCCGCTGACGTATCCTATTCCAAAGGTTGTCCCATAAGCGTTGGCTCCCGCGTAATAGTAATTACTAGCATTGCTGTACCCAAAGACCAGGAATCCATTGACATTCGGAGAAAATGTCATATGCATATCCAGACTGCACTCCACCGTCGGATTACTCACACTTCCTCCCGCACTATATACTGCCATCTGAAACGAAGTCGCTGCAATATACAATTGATTCGTTTGAATACTCCAATTTCCTACTGCTTGCGTCCAATTGGAACCCAAACTACTTCGGTTGAAGTTATCTGTCGGTTGGTAACAGAGGGTATCCAATATCTGATTTCCGCACCCGCAGGAGGTGTAACTATAAGCTGTAAATACCCCATTGGGATAGATTTCCAAAGTTTTTCGTCCTATCGAATCATAAGCATACTGCGTCCATTGATTAAACCCGTTTTCAATCACCGCAGGGCGACCCAAAGCATCATTAAAATAACAGTATAGATTGCCATCGGGATCTATCATTCCTGTTCGTCGGTTATTATTATCGTACGCATACACCATCGAACCCCACGGATTGGAGTAACCCGTCACTCGGCTGAGAATATCATATTTCCAGTAAGTCAATCCAATGTACGGGTCGTTTATACTGGTGGTATTGCCTAAAACATCGTAATAGAATTGGACTGTCGTTCCATTATCATAGCTCCGCATGGTAACCCGATTCATGGAATCATAGAAATAATAGGTCTTTTGATTTTTGGCATCCTGTCGGCCAGTAACCATATCAAAACAATTATAACTACACTGGGTACTGTTATTGGCAGCATCGGTTTCTTTAATCAGACGATTCCGCAGGTCATAAGTATAATTGGTGGTATTCTGTTTTGCATCCGTAAAACTCTTTAATAATCCATTCATATAATAAGCGTATTGGGTTACTCCACCTAAATTATCGGTTACGCTTAATAGCCGATGCATAGTGTCGAAACGATAGAAAGTCTGATGCCCCAATGGATCCATAACTGCTGTTCGATTTCCATAGGTATCATAGAAAAATACCGTGGTACTGTTATCCCATTTAATGACCATGGTTAATTCACTATAGGAGTTATAGAAAAACCGAGAAACTTCTCCTAATGCATCGGTAGCAGAAGTCCGATTCCCATAACTATCGTAGGCATATTGTATGATATTACCTAATGGATCGGTTATACTTAATAAATTCCGTTGAGAATCGTAGATATAATAGGTTCGTTTGCCATAGGCGTCTACAGAGCACGTCATCACGTTGTAGGTATTATTATATATGTTATAAGTGGTATTTCCTGCCACATCAATCACAGCGGTGGTATACCCGTAGGTTGTATCTACCATGAAATTAGTATATTTTCCCGCTTGATTTTTTATCGAGACTAAATCACCATTATTATTATACTGATCAGGGAAATTCTGCATATAATCGTAATTATAAGCCACATTCGTACCGTCTGCATTTGTAATGTTTGTCAAGTTATGATCTTTGTTATCATAAGTTAAAGAAACAGTTTTTAATGTGGTTCCAGAATTGGTGATCGCAATATTAGTTATATACCACCAAATAGTCATGTTATACTGGGTTTGAGTACCATTAATATCCATAATCGTTGTACACTGGCCACCCGCACCATTATACGAATAACAGTAAAGGTTTGTCGTCCCGCTATAACTATCGCGTGTGGCTGTGATTTGACTATTTGAATCATAATAATAGTTGACGGTATATCTATCCGGATTTTGAATTTGGGTTAAGTTGCTGTTGCTGTCATAGGTATATAGTACAGACCGTCCCCAGGGATCGGTAATAGAGGTCAGTTTGTAATTCGTATATCCAAAAGTAATCTGACGGCTATCCGGGTCGGTAATGGAGGTAATCATATATGTCGAAGGGTTGGCATATTGACAGGTCACCGAATTATTATTAGGAAAATTGATTTGGGCCAACCGGGCATAGTTTTGACTCACACTATCAAATACATATTGTGTTCCGTCTTGAAATTGGAGAGTATATTGACTCCCGGAAACCGTGATTTTATTATAAATTGCGTAATGGTCTGACAAATTAGCCGGGAGATAAGACCCATCCGCTGGCTGAACTTGGTATAAGACCTGATCGCCGATTTCATTTATCCAATAAATCTCACTGTTCGAGTCGCCAGTTAATTCCAAATCCAGATGCGTTGCATAATTAATCGTCCAGAGGGTTCCCCAGAGTTTGTCGGGACCGTAATTATAAAATTGCCCACCAGCCGGACCATCTGATCGGGCGTTGGCATAACTGCGATAAACTGTCAGGCTATGTCCACCTTTTATGGAAGGAATACTAATTTGTGGAAAAACAGTAAATGCCCAGCCGTTTCCGCCGTTGATTGCCAATGAAACGGCACTATTACCACCACCACCGCCGACAGAAGTTATCGCCCCTCCACTTATACCAGATGAAGGTTGTCCGGCATTACCATATAAAGGTGCTGAGCTATGTGTCACAGAACCACCCATACTCTGCCCGCCTCCGGGTGGAATAGGCGGATTCGGACATGGGCAACTCATCCAAATATTGGCACAATCGAAGGTCACGTCATCCGGAGGAGGAGGAGGATTGCATTGTCCTCCCATAATCGTTTCCATCTGCGATTGTGTTAATATCAAAGAACCTGCCGCAGGATTTTTTTGAACCAGCGTTCGGAGATTCTTTTTGGCAACTTGCGGTGAAATCACCAATGCATATCCGGTCCATTGCTGTTGGAAATCGGTATTTGATACCTGTTGCTGATCCCCTGCGGAATCCGCGAAATAAATATGTTTTTTATCTATTTTATAAATTGCTATAAAATGGTCTCGCTGCCGGTGATTTAATTGAACAATCATCGGCAGGGGTAAATGAGTTAATTCCTCAAACCGCGTTTTCAATCCCACGGTCTGAAACCCATTAGCTTCAGCGGCATGTGCCAGTCCTGCAAAATTGGTTCCTTCATGAGTATAACCGGAGGCAACTTCAAGTTTCTCTACCCCGACGGATACTCCATAATGCGCTAGAACATAGCGTAAAGCAATCGGTCCGCAATTATTGGTAGACACGGGTACTGTTGCAGGCTTGGTAGAAGTGAATTTTTCCTGAGAATTAGTGTTCACCAATTGAGTCGTTTGCTTTGATTGTAAGAACTGCAATTGACGCGGCGCATCCAATCCAACAGAGGTTTTGGAATAGTTATTGATAAGGTTCTGAACCTCTTGTATCGCTCCGGTGATATTCCCCTGATAGTAATAAATCCGGGCAATTTGTTTTTCGGCTTCCGGTGCCAGATAACTTGTGGGATAATTCTTAATTAAAGCGCGATATCCCGCCACGGCTTTATCCCAGTTATTATCCTGATAATCTAAAAAGGATAAACTATATAACGCATGTATATACTGAGTAGAATATTGGGCATAGGTATAGGTGGACACAATAGATTGCGCGATACTTCGGGTTAGATTTCGACGACCCATTTTTTGATGAATCAGGCATTGGTTATTTTGCGCTTGTAACGCCCATTCCGTGTTCGGCCATTTGTCAACGACTTTTTGGGCCTCGGAGATCGTTCTGCTTGGAGACATGTTTCCATATTCATCTTTTAAGTTTCCATTCATCCAGAGTTCCGCGATGTGTAATTGGGCGACAGGCGCACAAAAAGTATCGGTGGGATAATCATCTACTATCTTCTTAAAATATTGTGCCGCGGTGGGATAATCATGTAGCAAATCCCGATATCCTTCCGCATAACGAAGATAGACTGCCGGCATCCAGAAACTATTGGAATAGGATGTAGTTAATTGCACAAAACTGGTACTCCACATGGAAAGATTTTTTTCACGCAGACCAATTCTCATCCGATAATAATAAGCACCATCCTGATAGCCACCGGCGACATTTCCAGTTATTAAATCATTAATATGTTTCTGTGCGGTAGAATCATCGCCTGTATCATAATATGAGCGAATAAGATAATATTTGGCACGATTATAGTCGTTTGATGTAGTCTCCCGTGACAGCGCTTGAATTAAATTGGTTGTGGCGGTTCCGTAATCCCCGGACTTTAAAGCCGACACTCCCTTATTGGTCAAATCACTGGCGGGGGTGGCTAAGACCAGAGAAACGAAACTAAAGAATAGAACCGATAATAGTGTTGCACGAACTCGAACGAATGGACTTGTACGCATAATGCATCTCCTTATGGTTATAATGGATAAAGTTTATATTTCCTATTGCCTTACTCCTCTTTTTTTAGAAAAAATCAAGCTTTATGCAAGAAATTATAAACCCAATTTTTGTTTTGTCAATTGCCCGAAAGTGAAATTTACTGCCCGAATGTGCAATATACTGCCCGAAAGTGAAATTATTTTTTTGTTTTGGGATAAAAAACAAATTTTTAAGGTTTAGGGAGATAAAATATGGAGTACTTTAGAGGGTTTGATGAATCAAACCCCTACCTGAATCAGAGAGAGTCGGTTATATCCTGGAGAGGGAATTTTTGTTCCTGTTCTTTTTTGGCATGATAGAATGCATGGTTCGAGATGAACCCCACTTGTTTCATGATCTGCGGAATGGTCAGGCGGGGATTTTCTTGGCGTAATCGTTTGACATGGCCTGCCCGAAGACAACGCAAACATTCCCGGAAATGGCTCTGCAAGTTATCCCGAAAGAATTGTTGTAATCGGCGTACAGATAACCCGATTTCCCCGGCAACATCCTTAATGCGTAATTGGTCATTGGAATAATTCTCCTGCATAAA
This sequence comes from uncultured bacterium, assembly GCA_963768165.1. Taxonomy (GTDB): domain Bacteria; phylum UBP4; class UBA4092; order UBA4092; family UBA4092; genus CAVYHJ01. Next base: position 450,638 of record CAVYHJ010000028.1, read on the forward strand.
TTGAATGGCTTTTCGCAAGGGTGGAGGCAAACTCAGTAGCTTTTCGGTTACTGAAATCATGACCCCCGGTGCCAACGCGCATTGCCATTGGGTGCAAGGCCGGCATTTCCAAGAAAAAACCCTTACCCCGTCTTTTTTCTTTCGAAGGTTCTTTTTCATTGCCTTTTCCCAACTTGCCAATTCCACAGCATCTTACCTAAAAATCACTTTTTGCAAGGGAATAATTTTTTCTCTCTTGTATAGACGTATAGACTGTAAAAAAGGGTTATTCCTTACAAAATAATTTCTTCCTGCTATAGCAGTGTCATCTCGAAGGCTTTTTCTTACATAATAGTTTACTAAACCACTTAGTAATCGTTTGTCCAAGGGAGTTGGTACGGAGATGGTACGGAGATGATACGGAGATGGTACCTTTCTGATACCTACCCAATTTAGGACAATAATCCCATAAATTAGGAATAATTCTTAAATCAAGGACAGGTTTATTCCTAGACGACTGGAAATGGTTTTGGAGTGGAATTGAAATTCTCAATTCCACTTCAAAGACGGATAAGGATTTAACAGGGAATTGATGAAAATAAGTGTGGACAGTGGCGACACTTATTTAGAAGATTGATTTCATGGAGGATAATTTTCAGAGTGGGCAACGCCCACTTTGTTCACCATTTCATGGAGATGATCAAAGTCGTCCGGGGCGACTTTGAAAACCTTTAACAAATGTTAATAGTTTACCTTTAATAAAATCAAGGGTTTAATTTTTGACCATTGGGTCAATATTTATTTTCGCCACTATGTGGATTTTTTCAAAGGTCTCCCATGTTAAAAAATCGTTATACGACGGAGAAAAAGAAAAGGCGGCTTTGGTTCAAAACCGCCTTGGGTAAAACCTAATTTCTATTTCTTACAAACAAACTTACTCCGCAGAGAATTTCGAGAGTTCAACTGGAACCCCTGTTATAGAGACATGATTCGGACCGGGATTCTCTGCGCCTGCTGAACCGAAATTAGGAGTATTACCCCAGTTACCGCCCCCATCTGCAGATCCATTAGGGAAATTAGTAGGGACACCGTCATTACTAAAATATCCGGTTGAACTTACAATAATAGCAAAAGCTTGTAACGTTACAGCTTGTGTTATATTTCCCAAAGCAGAGCCACTAAGAGGCAAAGCTACTTCTAATCCAGTACTGCTCCCCGGCCCACTGGAATTTCCAGAATTATTGTAGGAAACGATAGCACCAGAGACTCCGGAAACCCCCGGAGCGGTTACCACCGCGCCATTGGCTGCTATGTGACCAATATATCCGCTGGACTGAGATCCAAGTGTATTAAGATAAACGGCATCGTTCACATAGAAATAATTACCGTTGCTTGGGACAGTACCACCAAAAGCATTAACTTCGATACCAATGCTAACAGGGAAATCCATTTCCCAATCACCATTACTGCCAGCTCCCAAACTAAATACACCATTCCCGCTATTAGTATTCCCAAGATTATACCCCGCAGGAAAGCCCGAAGTAGCCGACGAACCTATCATCAATATCAAACCATTACCAGTACCATCAATTTGTCCCTGGACAAAGAAATAAACACTGTTGGCGTCATAGGCATAATATATCGCAGAACAATCATTGGCTGAACCAAATCCAGTCCTTGCATTAGCTGTGGTGGAATATAGCAAAGCGTATCCAGAATCTAACGTTCCGTCAAGAGTTGGAGTAATTTGTTGAGCATAGGACATAACACTCAAAAGAGTTAAAACAGATATAAAAATCAATATTTTTTTCATACAAATTTCCCTCCCTTCTCTCGTAAACTTTTCATATAACGTAATATCATTTAAACCTCAAGTTAGAGCGGTCTTATGCTCTAACAAAAAAGTATAGACCCAATTAATTTGACTGTCAACTTTACTCCTGTGGGTGGGACGTGCGATAGAATTTTGTGAAAGGCTCTGCTTTCTTATTATGTTATAATTAAAAAGAGAGATTTATGCCAAGTTGTCGCTTTAGCTTTACTCATAATGGCAGGCAGATATGTGTACTGGAACAGAAATGTGCCTTTAATAGTACCGAAGAACAACAGACTTGCCAAAAGGTTAATGAGTATTACGACACCCTAACCGTGGAAGAAATTAAGGACCGCAAGAAGAAGTTGCTTCACAAACTCGAATCTTATTCCAACCTTCATCAATCCAAAGAAAAATTAAAAAATTTGAAAATAATATAGCCATGAGTCTCTGTGTAGGAACTCGTGGGCGGGGATATAATTACACGGTTAATTCTTTGCTTTTTGGGGTGTTTTCACGGAGGATGTAGGCACAAAAACAGTTTCATTATTAGGCCCGGTTTTATCTCCTGTATCTGATGTTATATCCCAGGCATCGGCGTTCACACCATTGGGGATGGAATCAAAACAACCGTGGTAATTTTGATCCCCGGTTACCAATCCTTCCACTTGAATGGTTTGATTCCCTGTGATTCCCAGCATAGACTTGGGAATCGCCACTTCAAAACCATTCGCGCTGCCCCCGCTAAGGTTAATAGCATGCGGTAAGGTGTTAGCGGTTACCTTCCAACTACTTCCATTCCATATTGTAATCTCGACCCAGGAATTATCTAATTTCATATGGACTTGGACATTGGGTTGATTCGGTGACCAATTGGTTTTAATTTGACGCGACCATTGATCTGTTTCATTGGTACCGCTAAATGCGGTTATTCCCGGAGAATAGATATACAACACGCCGGCCTCCCAACTCGCCAGGTTACTTCCCGTCACACAAAAATATTCAGAATTGGCATCTGCGGTAACAAAAAGACTCTTTAAATTTGCCGCCGCCCAACCTGTATCGGAACCCGTGGCCGTGGCAGCACCATAACTATCCCCTGTGGTAGAACCATCTATGGTTATCGCATAGGACAGAACACTCAAAAGAATTAAAACAGATATAAAAATCAATATTTTTTTCATGCCCAATTATCTCCCGTCTCTCTTGCTTTTTTTATAAAATCTAACATCATCTAATCCTTATGTAGAGCGGTCTTATGACCTAATAAAGAAGTATAGACTCAATTAATTTTACCCATGGGTTGGCTGGCTTACGTTTCCGGGGTAAAAAAAGGCGGGTTTTGTTTTAACCGCCTTGCGTAAAATCTATTCCGCAAATAATCTTTAATAAATAATTAATTCTTTATTTCTGGGGTGTTTTCACGGATGATTTAGGTACATAAACCGTTTCATTATTCGGTCCGGTTCCATCTCCTGTATCTGATGTTATATCCCAGGTATCGGCATTCACCCCATTGGGAATGGAATCAAAACAACCGTGATAATTTTGATTCCCCGTCACCAACCCTTCTACTTGAATCGATTGACTCCCTGTTATTCCAAGCATAGACTTGGGAATCGCCACTTCAAACCCATTCGCGCTCCCCCCGCTAAGATTCATGGCATACGGTAAAGTATTGGCAGTTACATCCCAACTGCTTCCATTCCATATTCTAATCTCCAACCAAGATTTATCCAAATTCATATGGACTTGGATATTGGGTTGATGCGGTGACCAATTGGTTTTAATTTGCCGCGCCCATTGATCTTTTTCATTGGAACCGGTAAAGGCGGCGGTCCCCGGAGAATAGATATACAACACGCCGACCTGTGTACTTGCCATATTATTTCCCGTTACACAAAAATAGACCGAATTGGCATCCGCGGTAATAAAAAGGCTTTTTAAGTTAACTCCAGCCCAACTGGTATCGGAACCCGTGGCAATGGCGGCACCATAATTATCCCCTGTAGTAGAACCATCCAGGGTTATCGCATAGGATAGAGCACTAAGAAGAGTTAAAACAGAAATAAAAAGCACTATTGTTTTCATATTAAATTCCCCCCTTCTCTTTTTTTATAAAACGTAACCCTTTTTAGACCTTTTGTAGAGCGGTCTTGTGACCGAAGAAAGAAGTATAAGCCTAACTTGCAAGGGAAGAAAAAAAGGCGGCTTTTTACAAAGCCGCCTTGCTAAAATCAAATTCAATTATTTATACAAATCCCAATGTGCAACTGGAAGCACCTGGCTGAAAAGTACGTTTGGAGCACCAGATACTGGAAGTCCACTACCGTCTGTCACAACACCTTGCATAAATGTATTTAAAGGATCGGTAGACCCATTACCTACCAAAGCAGGAGTTTGAACTGGTACGGAACTCGGCCCATCATATCCCCCACCGTGAATTACGGCTACAAGCTGTACAACTTGACTATTTTGTAAACCAATCAAAGTCCAAGGAATTGCTATTTCATTATTTCCCACACCATTAGAATACTGGGTAACACTGCTATTCCAACTTGCATTAGCACCACCTGTCAAAGATGAAAATTGATAATTGATGTCGGGATTGGTTCCATCCATATAGTTATGGTATACATAATCCACATTCCATCCAGAGGCAGAGAATTTTGTCCCCCAAGGATCAATGGCTGTCAAACTTCCGGTAGCGCCATTTCCCTTAGAGAAACTCATCCAGATAGCATTGGAATTACCACCGGTTACACCGTCTTCTCCTATATAGATTGAGTTAGAATCCCAGGTCACATATAAATCTTCCACGGTATTTCCACTCCATACACTTTGATATATTGGACCAGCAATTTTTTCATCTCCTGCAAAATCTGTACTCGGTACACCGGTGAATACAGGTGTATTGGGTGCAGTTGCCAATACTGGAACTATCAATAACGCGGAAATAACTAACAATAATAAAATCTTTTTCATATAGATATCCCTCCCTTCTCTCTTAAATTTTTTTCATACTACACAACATTCGCTAAATCGGTCTAGTAGACCGGTCTTCTTACCTAGTAAACCAGTATAGAACTAAAAACCTCGTTTGTCAAGTAAAATAAATCAGATTTGTAAAATAATCAGATTGGCAGGGGGAGGTTCTATTGTGAAACTTCTTTTTTATCTTACCCGAAGGACTCTGACCCAGGGATACTGGCTTGGGGAGACTCCTTCGCTTAAGCTTTAAAAATTAAAGAAATGTATTTAAAGGTATCGAGAATTTGAGCGTTTTTTGCGGTATTCCTGAGGCATTGAAACTCAGGATTTCGCAGCACTCAACTTTCCCATAATAGAACAAAGAATCGAATCCTTAAGTTATAGACAAACCGAATAAAATCTGGGTATGGCGGAATGTCAGGGTCCGGGACGACCCTGACTACTTGTGGCACGTAAACCACGGTGGTCGGACTCGTCCCCGAGTCCGACATTCCTGCACAAGTTCTAATTGATTTGTCTATAGATAGAAAAATTATTCGATCTTATTATCCAACAATTCCCAGTTTTCTATGGATGTAAGAATACTATCCGCATTACTAAGCACCCATACATCATTCGGAAAACCACCCGGATAACTACCATCATCATACCCCCCAAAGATCGTCATCCGATTATTGGTAGTATCATAGATGGCTGTATGCCATAATCGCGTTGTCGGAAGACCATATAGGGGATCATGATTCGGAGAAAGCTGAGTCCAAGCGGGAATTCCTCCCAGTCCATTGGCATTGCTGAGTACCCACACGTCATTCAAAACACTTGGTGCTTTATTACCCCCAAAGATGGTCATCCGATTATTGGTATTATCGTAGATGGCCGTATGCCCGGCGCGCGCTATGGTAGAATTACTCCCCGTCGGAGAGAGTTGCGTCCAGACGGGCGTTCCCCCCAGTCCATTGGCATTGCTGAGTACCCACACATCATTCAGTACTTCACTACCAGTAGAACTACCCCCAAAGATGGTCATCCGATTATTGGCAGCATCATAGACGGCAGTATTTTCCTCTCTCGCCGCCGGAGGCCCCCCGGTCGGAAAGAGTTGTGTCCAAGTGGGCGTTCCACCCAATCCATTGGCATTACTGAGCACCCACAGATCATTCTGATACCCACCAGACGGACCACCAGCAGCCCCTCCAAAAATCGTCATCCGATTATTGGTAGTATCGTAGACGGCAGTAGGCCAGGCTCGCGTTGTCGGGAGACCATATAACAGGATCAGGATTGGGATTGAGTTTGACCCAAGCGGGAGTTCCCCCCAGTCCATTGGCATAGCTGAGCACCCATACATCATTCAGATTAATCATATTACCGACATTATTACAACTCCCCCCAAAGATGGTCATCCGATTACTGGCTGCATCGTAGACCGAAGTAAGCCAGTTTCGTGTTGTAGGGAAACCATAGGTAGGATCAGGGTTCGGATAAAGCTGCGTCCAAGCGGGAGTTCCTCCCAGCCCATTAGCCGTACTGAGCACCCACACCTCATTCAGGTAAATACTCCAATAACCACCCCCAAAGATGGTCATCCGATTATTGGTATTATCGTAGACCGCCGTAGGACCACCTCGCCCCACTGGGATACTTCCAGTCGGAAAAAGCTCTGTCCAACTTTGTGCTTTGGTTCTCGTACTAGTTATTGTTAATAGAATAGAAAGGGAAACTAAAACACTTAAATATTTAAAGGTTCTCATACATACTCCTTTTTAGGAATTGATTTAACTGGAATGCATGAAGAAATTTGTTGGTGCGGGTGTTTGAGGATTCAGAAGTGCTCGGTTCAAACCAACCGAAAAGAACCAAACGGGTTCATCTTCCTGAAAGATCCGAATAATTCTAGCAATATCTTATCACAATACTTTTCAATGTTAAATTCAACCCCCAAATATTTTTTAATTAAAGATTGAAAAGGATAGGAAATTATTTTAATGATTGCAACATTAATTGCGGGCCGTTCCAAGGGGTGGTGTATTGCTCTTGAGCGAGGATTTGTTTGGCGTTATCCAGTTGGTGAAGCGCGAAGTAGGATTGCGCCATATTCATGGCCAATCTTTGGCGGTCAATCCCGGTGGTCAGCGGTAATGCTTGTGTGTAAAAAGAGATGGCTTGCTGATGTTGGTTTAAAAGTTGGTATATCTGGCCGCAGGCGCGAAAATAATCACCCTGTTCATCGGATGCGATGCCGCTCTTGGAAACGATTTGAGCATCTCCCAGAGTATTTTGTGCCAGAGAAATATCCTCTTTATTTAATTCATGATGGGCAATTTTTGAGCAAAGCAGAACATCGCATGCCAGTTTGATTTTATAGACGGTTAAATCATCCGCCTGCTGCCAGGCACTGTAATAATATTGCCGTGCCTGGTCGGGCAGTCCGGCTTGTAAACAATTATCTCCCGCTAAAAAACAAAAATCGGGTGGATCGCTTTTTTGATGCCAGATGACTTTCCCGTCTTCAATGGCTTTTTTTACCGGCGGTGGAGATTGGGATACAATTTGGTTGGCAATATCCACAAAACTTTTCGCGACCTGTTCATTGTTATTTTTAAACGGAAGTTTTTCAAAGATACTGGCCATAAATCCGTATACTTTAAATTCAACCAGTGAATTATACCCAAAAATTCCTGCCAAAGTTTTCCAATCAAGGTTGATATAGGTTATGGATGGGTCGAGTGTTAGCCACTGTTGTTTTTGCAAGGTATCAAAAACCGTCCGTGCCAATAAGACCTGCCCTTCCATCGAGGGATGAAGGTGATCCGCGACCAAGCGCCAGCCGATTCCTTCCGGTTGAACCTGATGAAACCGCTCTTCCACGTCCGCCAGCCAGATATTTTCCTTTTTTGCCAACTCCCGAATCATCTGATTGGTAGTTTCCGCGGCGCGCCAGGGCATCTCATCCAAATCCCGGGCTTTTTCATATTCTGTCAAGGCATCCGTCGTATCTCCCGATTTCTCCAATGCCTGCGCATACCGATAATGGGTTAAGCCATGTTCCGGAAATGCCTCCACGGCTTTTTTAAGATAAACTATTTTTTCCGATTCGCCGATTCTCCCATTCGCCGATTCATAAGCCTCCTTCCAAATCTTGGCTTTGTCCGGGGATAGAGTATTTTCGGAGGGGGATTGCAAAGGCGCCATGTCATGTTCATTGGAAATTAAGGTGCATAAGACCACGGGAATATTTTTCTTTTTGGATGCCTCGATTATATATCGTAAATGTCGTTCCAGATTTTGAGAAGCATATTTGCGCGAGCTACTGTTCATGGGAATATTATTGGATTTTGCCATGATTTCGATAAGAGCTGTATTTTGAGTAGCTTTATTGGAAGGCTCATTAGTAAATTTATCAAATAAAAAGAATATTGCCTGATAGAGAGCTGTTTGTCGCAGCCCATAAATCAAATTCATTTCCCATTCATAATTTCCGACGGATTGCAAACTGGCGACGCCAAACGCCCCGAAATATTCATTATGACCCGTATAAATCACCACCAAATCCGGCTGATAGTCCAAGGCTTGTTGGGTGAGTTTCCAGATAGGATAACTGGCACCGGCGGTTAATCCAAGGTTTAAAACTTGGATATCTTTACCGGGCAGGGCATGTTTTAGCATATCGGATAAAAAGGCAGAGGAACATAAATTTTTGGGATAGGGGTATCCTTCCACGGTAGATTCACCCACAAAAAGAATTCGGATACCGCCTTTGGGTTTGGGAACCAATAAGTGTTCCTGTACCATACTTCCACCTTTTCGAACCCCATTTTTAGCACGAGTGAGGAAAAATAATACAGGAGCTAGAGGGTTGGTTCTATATATTTGGTACTGGTCGGATAATTTTACCTGAGGGATAAACAAGGGAATCTTTTCCCCATATCCAAAGTGTCGTAATATCCCTTCCAGAAAAAAGACCAGGAGAATTGACAAACCGATTAAACTAATCTTCTGCCAAAGTTTTAAGGGGGGCAAAGGGGACTTTCCTCCAGAAGAAACGAGTGGAGGGGTTGTTTGTGGGTCATTAGACCCTTGGTTAGTTCCGGCATGCGGTGACGTTACAGTATCAACTTGAATGATTTTATTTTTCTTTTTCTTGCTCAAATGAACCTCATAATTCTTTTGGGCATAAATATCCTACTGACCATCTTCCATTATAAGGGAATTTTACAATAGATTAAATAGCGCTAACGATTAGGATTCTGAAATTTTATCCGAAAATAAAAAAGGTGAGAAGGTGTTTCACCTTCTCACCTGTCAATTCAAAAGTTACGTCCGTTATTCTTTGAAATCCCAGAGAATCGTGTTGCGACTCTCATTGGAAAACGCAGAATCCGGCGCTAATGGAGCGGAAGTCGGTGTTGTATTTATGACTGCCCAACCTGTTTGGCCTAAAGAATCATAGACTGTGACTGTACTACTACCAATCGTTCCATAATTGACCGAGGCTGTATTTCCAGCGAATCCAGTGATAGCAAGCACACCCGTATTGGAACTCGTCCATGCAATATAAGGTGCAGTTCCACCGGATGCGGTTAGAACACCCATTGAACTCGGTTTTCCACTATTCGGTCCGACTGATGGAGACGGAAGCACGTTATGTGTCAAATTCTCAGCAATAAAACGCCCATAATACACATCGGCTTTAAGCAACACAGTATCTCCTGTGTAAATTTGGAGTGAATTATTGGGAGGATTTCCCTTCAAACTCGCCCCGTCTGTACCGATTTGCAAGTCCCAACCCTGATCCAGTGCAATTTTCCATTGTAGATTGGCAGTGTTCGTTGCCACGCCTATCCAAGTATAAATGTTAGGGTTACCACCGCTATAGCTGGTGGTATCATTCATAATCAAATTAGCATTGGTAAGGTCCCAATCGGTAAATCCAAAATTGGTGAATGTACCGACGACATTATACTGATGCGCTCCACGGTCGGTGGTATTTGACGTATACACGAAATTGGTAAACGGCAACCACCCATCTAAATGGGTGCTGGCATCATACGTAGCCACAATCGTTTGTCCAGCAGTTGCTGAGAAATAGGTTCCTTGACTGGCATCAGTAACTGGATGACGATTACCTGCACCATCAACCACATTGATAAAATGGGTAACCGACGAATAGGTTATTGGGAAACTTTTTGTATAGATACCATTTCCCGATGTATTCATTTGGGTATTTGCATTGCCATACGTATAAATACCTCCGGAAACGTAAGGAGCATAATCACCGGTGGCATACCACGGTGGTCCGGGTAAACCGGGGTTAGTATGAGTAACTTTTAATCTGCCCCGTATAGTATCCGCCCAAAACGTAACCGTGTCGTTTTGATAAAATGCAGAAACCGGCAATTGATTGGGTATTTGATTATTATCAGCAATAGAGTTGATAAACCCAGCGTTGCCTCCATACTCAAGACCAGCACCAATTTGATTTCCACTAATGCTGCCATTCAAGCTATTCGCTTCAACCCAGAACCCTTTACTACCCGTAGTTGCTGGAATAATCGTTGGGAAAACAACGATCGTGGTATAAATACCATTTCCCGCACTGTGCATCACAGCACCGGCAAAATTGAAATTCGTATCATTGGCAGAACCCAGCCAAGTCAGAAACCCTTGAGCTGTATAACCAGTGGTTGAAATATTCGCGGTATTCCACATATTAGCGGAGTCTGGTGACCATGTCGGGTCTACCCCCGAATCATAATAGAATGTAACTGGTTGATTGGCAACTGTTATTAATGACCAAGCATTTTGCCCGGTAGGATCCTCTCGATTCCAACTAGCAGCTGCATGATCCCAGTTAAGTTTATATTCATATGCAGCTGGATTAGCAATGGTGGTTGTCAATGAATAGATACCTGAGCTCAAAGTAGACAAATTCCAGCTAGGTTCATTTGTATTCCAGCCTTCACCGACAAACCCACCAGCGACTTGAGGAATATCTGATGCTTGTGCTTGAAGTGAAACAATCAAGCAACTAATCAGTAACGCGCTTAATACTACTAACTTTAAATTTTTCATTTTATTTCCCCCCCTTCGTTTTGAGTTATTGTTATTGGCAACATTAAATTTGTCATAATATACTCCTTTTCTTGTTTTATTGTGCTCTACCGCTGCCTGTACCATTGTTGAACCAGACGATATCTCCCCAAGAAACTGTTCCATTCGATGGATCATAGAGTTGGGCTCTGAAGGCACCGGGGGTATTAGGATAATCACCCGGATGATTTGCTACATCAATATCATCATATCCATCCGGCCCCTGGGTTTTAATTTCCCAAAGAATCGCTGTGGAGTCTACGTCGGTATACTGGTTCATACCTTCAAAATTTCCGAGATAGGCGTAATAATCGGTTTGAATATTGTCAGCTCCAGGCGCACCGTTTGTACCAAAAAATTGGACGCCTTCGATTGCAATATTTGTTACTATCAAATAGGTGTGGACTGCGAGATCCATCTCATCACCCGGGTCAGTAGCCCAGCGCCAAGTATCGTTCCATGGAGTTACCGGCATACTGGAAAGATACGAAATAGGAGTTGTCAATGGAACTGGATACCGGGTGGGAATATACTGATTATTATCTATTTCGTAGGCTTCCAACGCTGTATCTAACGTTTGATATTCCGCCAGTGTCCTGGATACTTTTGCTCGAATCTGTGCTTGCAAAAAGTTCGGGATGGCAATCGCTGCCAATATGGCTATAATAGCCACAACAATTAATAATTCAATCAGGGTAAACCCATATTCTCTCTTAATTACTTTTTTCATACTTAAACACCTCCTTTCTTTTTATCAATTATCAACATAATAAAAACTAATATTTCAAATTAAGGTCCATATCGCCAAATACTGCCATTACTGACCGTTCCATTTGTTGGGTCATATCCGTCTATCATAACCGCATTGGATTCTCCCGCAGGAATAACAATCGGTAATTGACTATTGCTACCTGCTACTTGGAACATGGTAACTCCCTGTGGTCCGGCGGACAATAATGACCATTGGGTGTTAGAAGTAAAAAACGCATCATAATTGGGCATATTATTGGGAGCATTACTCGAAGGAGGATCGAAAAGATTATATGCCGCCATAGCATATCGGTCTTCATATTCATAGGTGGCGGTTCCTTTGGTAGGGAAAAGATTTTGTGTGTCAAAAGTCTCAAAGGGATCTACGGGCAGAGTAGTTATATAAGCAATCGGTGTTGTGAGATTCAATAATCGGTCATTATAAAATGATTGTGCAGTGGCATACTGCGCCCAAGGGTATTGATCATTATCCACCTCATAAGATTCAAGCGCAGTCGCCATGGACGCCATGTCCGCTTTAACCCTGGAAATTTTGGCCCGGACTTGGGCTTGTAAGAAATTCGGGATGGCAATCGCGGCTAATATAGCAATAATCGCCACGACAATTAATAATTCAATTAGCGTAAATCCTGATGTTCTTTTTTTCAACGAGGTCAATTTTCCCTCACTTTCTGTTACTTCAAAGTATTTTTGCAAAAATAAAAAAGTCTTTTTATTTTCTGCGCGCTTAACCAACCGAGGTAGAACGGTCTACCAACGACAATAAACAATCTAGCACTAATTTTTGGACTTGTCAAGTAAAAAAGGTAATGTGTACAGACATATGGCGGGTTTTTTAGAATGAGGAGATGTCTATACGTATGGCAACGACGATTCAAGAGGAACGATTACGCTGGGTATTACCTATAATAAAGAAAGAGATACGGTTAAAGGAGGTGTGTAAGATTTGTCCACACAGCCAACGAAGTTTGGAGCGATGGGCGGCGGCGTATCGGAAAGGAGGAGAGAAGGCTTTGGAGCCGCAATCCACCCGACCCAAAACTTGTACAAAAGAAACCACTCTCCGAGTGAAAGAGAGAATTCTGGAAATCCGGAAGAAAACGAAAAAGTGCGCTCTAAAGATCCATTGGCACTTGGCCAAAGAAGGAGTGAGGATTCATGCACGGACTATCGGGAAGATCTTGAAGAAAGAAGGGTTGGTGAGGAAATATCGGGTGAAGAAAATGAAATACAAGTATTTGAAAGCACCACGATCGGTCGGTGAACTTCTAGAGATCGATGTGAAGTATGTTCCCGGAAAGGTAGCGGGACAACGCTATTATCAGTATACCGCCATTGATCTGGCGTCCCGCTGGAGACATTTGGCGGTCTATGACGAACAATCCAGTTTCCACTCTCTCCGGTTTTTAAAAGAGGTCCTGGATCGTTTCCCTCATAGAATACAAGCGATTAAAACTGACAACGGGGTGATCTTCACCAACTACTACACCGGCGTAAACAAACGCCGTGATCGAACCCTGAAAACCCTTCACCCGCTGGATGTCTTTTGCCAAGAAAGAAATATAGTGCATTATCTTATTGATCCGGGAAAGCCCGCGCAAAATGGAACCGTCGAACGAAGTCACCGGGAAGACCAGGAGAAATTTTATGACCAAAACACCTTCCAGAACTTCCAAGACTTGCAAAATAAATTGAAACGCTGGAATATAGAATACAATCATCTGGAACATTGCGGCTTACTGGGCAAATCACCCAATGAGTTCATGGCACAATACCAAAAACCTAAACCGCCAAATGTTCGTACCTAAAACAAAAATGTAAAATAGGAGTTTACCGGTTTTTTCGCCTTTAACCAAGTTTTTTTGAAATACATACTGGACTACTACAGATTTCATTTAAAGTGTTGGTTTTGAATAGGTTATATTGTATTATAAAAATTTTCAAGAAGCTCCTTAAATACAAAACGACAAAAAAATTCTTTGGCACCCCCCTATTTTTCCTTTTATAAAGAGCTTAGAAATAAAACTTTTTTCCGGGAATGCTTGACAAGGTGTAGCAGAAACGAGTATTGTTTTCTTTTCAAGAAAATAATTCGAAAGGAGGTGTTTATCGAATGATAACCATCAAATGGTCACATGTCATCATCGGGCTGGCGCTGGTAATTGGATTATTAATCGGGTCCCATGTGCAGTTTACCCCGAGTTCCGCATTGGCTCAGTCTGCGTCACCCATAGGACAATTCTACACAACTAATTCAACTCCGCCCGTCGCAATGCAAGTATACAACAATAATGTATATATCGTCCGCGGGAACAACTTATTTATATTCAAAACCGTAGAAAGTCCGTTCTTTAAGGATAGAAAGTTCCCTGTAATGATAGGAAGGACGGTAATTGATCTGGATACCACAACAACGAATAACGTAGTACCCAGTTATGTAGCACCAAATCGTGAAGCACCGGCAAATCCAACGTTGCGACCGGGACAACCTCTTCTTAGATAAATAATTAAAACCGGATTAGCGGACTAGTTGAAGGTAAAGTTCGGAATACTTTTTGGCGGAAGCGTCCCAGGAACAATCGGCGTGAAAGGCGTTTTTAACCAAAGCCGACCAATACGGTTTGTTTTGATAGGTTTCGACGGCACGTTTGATAGTTTGGAATAAATCTGCACCGGAATAGTTGGAAAAAACAAATCCGGTGCCGGTTTGAATTTGGGGATTGAAATCCTGGATGGTATCAGCGAGTCCGCCGGTCGCCCGGACGAGGGGTATGGTGCCATAAGCTAGAGAAATCATCTGGCCCAGCCCACAGGGTTCAAACCGGGACGGCATCAAGAACATATCCGAACCCGCGTAAATCATCTTGGCGAGATAGGCATCAAATTTTAGATTGACGGCGATTTTTTTGGGATATTTTTTCTGCAAATTCTCAAAAAGCTCATGATATTTCGGGTCTCCCGTACCCAGGATGACCATTTGAATGTCCAGAGATAAGATTTCATCCGCCACTTCGGCAATAATGTCAAACCCTTTTTGGTCCGCAAGGCGGGAAACCAAGCCGATGACCGGAGTATCTTTGCGTTTGACGGGTAGATGATTATCTTTTAAAAGTTTGGCTTTGTTCTTTTTCTTACCGGATACATCCCTGGCAGAAAAATTAGCAGCTAATTCAGTATCCTTTGCGGGATTCCATTCATCATAATCAATCCCATTGACAATACCCGATAAATCCTCTTTTCGTTCTACAAGTATTCCTTCCAATCCACAGCCATATTCCGGGGTTTGGATTTCCTCGGAATAACACCGGCTGACGGTGGTGAGTCTATCAGAATAAATCAAGCCGGATTTCATTAAATTTATTTTCCCCCAGAATTCGACCAGGCGGGGTTGAAAAGCCCAATCGGGCAATCCGAGAATCGCTAATTTCTCCGGAGGGAACAATCCCTGATAGGCGAGATTATGAATGGTAAAAACAGAGCGTACTTTTTGCCAGAAGGGGTCATCCATGTAAAATATTTTTTGATAGGTGGGAACCAATGCGGTTTGCCAATCGTGGCAATGGACAATATCCGGCTGCCAGTTCAGACCCTGGCTGACCGCCATGACCGCCCGGCAGAAAAAAGCGAACCGTTCGGCATTATCCTCATAATCCTTTCCAATTTCCTGATAAATTTCCGGACGGTTGAAATAAAAGTCATTGGCGATAAAAATTGTCTCCACTTTGGATTTGGGTAATTGGGTTTTATAAGCATCAAAATGTAATTGCAATCCGGGGAGGGGTCGGGAGATGTCCCAATTATCAATAAATTTTTGCAATTCCCATTTTTCAGAATTGACCTGACGATATTTCGGCATTACGATTTTGACGTCATGTCCCAATTGTTCCAAAGCTTTGGGTAGGGAACCAACAACATCCGCCAGCCCGCCCACTTTGGCAAAAGGTGCCACTTCTGCCGCGATAAATAAGATTTTCATAGTGTAAGAATTCCTTTCATTTTCAATAATATACTGTAAATAGGTTCATCTTATAGAAATTTCCTGGCTTCGTCAAATGCCTATGAAACGTATAGTAGAAACTTTTCTGGTTATTTATGGGATAATTATGTAAAATTGGAGAATTTCTATGAAGGATATTGAAAGAAAGTCTCATGTACCTGTGCGATATGTTCTGGTTCTTTTTTTTCTAATTATTATCTATCTAAGTTTTCACCAGTTGGGTAATTTGTATTATTGGGATGATGAGGCAGAAGTGGGAATTATTGCCAAGAATTTTCTCGCCAGCGGTCAGTTATCGGGTTGGGATGGCAGGAATCTTTATGCGTTTAGTGACGGGGGTGCTTTGGATACCAATTTACGGACTCGTAATCCTCCCTTGGATATTTTGGTTTGTGCCTTGAGTTTTAAATTTCTAAGGGTATCCAATGAGTCGGGGAGATTTTTATTTGTGGTTATCGGCATTCTGGCATTGGGTATATTTGTTTTGCTCATCAAGAATGATTTTGGTGAAAAACCTTGGTTATGGTTCTATATGCTGGGAGTGTTCGCCTTATCGCCGGTTTTTTTACTAAACATCCGGCAATGCCGGTATTATGCCCTATCTTTGCTTTTATCATTACTGAGTTATTATGCCTACCGCCGTTCATTGTCTACCAAACGAGTTGGTGATTTTCTAATTGTAACGGTATCCTCCATTCTGGCTTTTTACGCCAATCCCATGACGGGCATTGCTTTTGTTCTTGCTCTCGGATTTCTCCATATCTTCTTTCATCGGCAGGATTATTCCTTTCGGGAATGGAAAATTATAACCCTCATGATATTTCTCTTTTTGATCACGACTGTCCCCTACGCAATTTATTATCGGATATGGGATCGTCCGGATCATATTCAAAATTTCCAGGAACCCTGGTTGGTAAAGCATCTTAATTTAATTGGGTGGAACCTGCGCGATTTGAATACCATGACGTGTATGCCCTGGCCAATTTTTTTAGGATTGGTTTATTTATTTGTGCGTTATCGTAAAGACCAACCGGAATTAAAGACCGCTTTGGAATGGGGAGTATTGGCGGTATTGAATGTTCTTTTTATCGCCTTAATTTCTCCACAACAAACCTATTATCCGGGATTGGCGGATATCCGGTATTTAATATCGTCAGTTCCATTTTTATTGGGATTGGTGGGGATATTTCTGTGGTATGTGCATCGCTGGAGTCGCTGGGTGGCACTCACTTTGATGAGTGTGGTTGTCATGAGTAATCTATTAACTTTGACCCCCGCCAATACAGAGTTCCGTTGGCTATTGCCCGGATACCTTTATGAAATCCATCACGATTATCCGACACCATATTCCGCGGCTGTCCATTATTTGGAAGCTCATGCGAAACAAGATGATCTCGTCCGGTGTTACCCGGACATATATACTTATCCGCTCATGTTTTACCTGAGTGATAAAATCAAATTTTGTTGCATGATGGATAATGTCCCTTTTATCCCGATGGATGTTATAGAAAACCTCCATGCCCCCCTATTAAATTATGAGAATTTCCCGGAGTGGATTATTTTATTTGGTTATCAACAATCGTTTGGGCAGGAATTGCAGTTCTATTCCCGTCCTCATTTGGAAAATGGTATCCTGGTGCAATATACCTACGAAATTAAAAATATCTTGAATATTACAGGAAAGGATACCAGCCGACCGGAATTACCGTTTCATCATTTTGGCCCGGTCAGGAATTTTAATGCTAAATCGGAAGCGGTCTGTATCATTAAAAGAAAAGATATAAATTAGTCCCTTACTCTTTTAATTGTAAATCAAGACGTTTTGAGAATAAGAATTATAAACAAAGTAGCGAAATTCTGAATCTTATAGTAATATAAAAACCATGGGTATAGAACAAATATTAAAGGAAAAACGGGCGGAGATACTGCAGATTGCTGAACGGCATGGCGCTTATAATGTGCGGGTCTTTGGTTCAGTAGCGCGCGGGGAAGCGGGACCGGAGAGTGATATTGATTTACTGGTAGAAATGGGTCAAAAACATTCTTCTTTTTTTCCCGGAGGGTTAATCATTGACCTTGAAAAACTACTGGGGAGAAAAGTACAGGTGGTGACCGTGAAGGGATTACATCATTATATCCGTAACCGTGTCTTGCAAGAGGCGGTTGTATTGTGAAAGATGACAAGCTCTATCTAACCCATATCCAAGAGTGTATCGCTCGTATTGAAGAATATACAAAAGAAGGAAAAGAAAACTTTTTGGAAGATTACAAAACACGGGATGCCGTATTACGGAATTTACAAACACTGGCTGAATCTACTCAACGAATATCTCCCACCCTTAAATCAAAATATACGGCAATTGACTGGGAAAACATATCTGCTTTTCGGAATGTTTTGGTGCATGATTATTTAGGAGTTGATTCCTCGGAGATATGGGATATTGTTGCCGAGGATATTCCCCCTCTTAAAAAGACCATAGAACAAATGCTAAGAGACTAAACCAAATTGTCCTGTTAAACGTCTTATAGGATGGGAGGAAACGTTTTTGAAAAAGAAAACTTGGTTAATCCTTCTCTTTATAACTCTTCCGGCATGTTCGTATGCCAGTGAATATCCTTTTGCGTATTATTGGACGGATATCACTTTGGTCGGATTGGAAACAGTCGTACTCCTCTTGTTGGGGTATTGGGGGAAAAAAGGAAAATATGGATTTTCAAAATGGACTCTATCTCTTTTCAGGCTTTGGATATTGTTATCGGTAACCCTTCTTGGTTTTCTACTTGTAGAATGTTTTAGATATAATACGCCTAAAGATGCTATCCTAATCGGCTTCATGAGTTTTTCTATCTACTGGTCAATTGTTTTTGGATGTTTTATTTTACCCCTTTTTGCTTTAATTTTATTGATATTCTGTCTAATCAATTGGAATAAGAATTCAAGAAAATCCTTGTCCATTTATCTTATTTCCATCTGTCTTTTTCTTTTGACACCTTATTATGTTTTTCATTATCCTCCAATTATGGGGGCTACCCAATGGAGAGTCTGGGTCTCCAATCAGGATTTGGATAAGATAGCCAAAGCTCTGGATGCTTATTATGTGGACAATAATGCCTACCCGCCGGGAGACCCAGGTATTACTTATCCCCATGAAACAACTTTTCACTATTCTGAAGTCAGCAGTTATCAGATACCCCGTCTTCTCACCACACCTATTGCTTATCTGGTATCGTTACCCCATGATCAAGGAAAAAATTATTCACGGGATTATTATGAATATGGCTGGGGAAAAACAAATAACGGGAAATGGTTCTATATTGTGACTGCTTATGGAGATGATTTTCGAAGTGATATTGACGAAACTTCCTATAACCCCGATTCACCCCAATGGTCATTGGACGCATTAATTCAATTAACCTATGACCCAAGTAATGGAATAGCCAGTTGGGGTGATTTATGGCGTATCTCCAAATAATTTATGCACAGATTCTCATTTAGGATTTCAAAGAGTTACTTTTTTTCTTTCTTGGTTTTTTAGGTTTTACTGGAGATTCCGGAATGGAGAGGAGTTCGAGTTGAGGGGTGTCCGGTTGTTCTAGTTCATTTTTAGGGAGAAATTTTGCGGGATCGTTACAGGCTTCCATGACGGGTACTAATAAATCAGGAATGGGTGTATCAGTAGTTGGTTCAATGGGGAGGGCACCTTTGGAGATTAACTTGTCGGCTCCGGCCAGGTCAGTATCAGGGTTTTTAAAGATAAAGACCGGTTTGGGTAATTTGAGGGCGATGGTGGCACCATGCCAGGTTCCACCATCGGTTTTGGTTTGACCGACGAGTGTGACATCCGCAAGACCGACAACAACTTGGTTGCGGGACATGGCAGTCCAAGTTTGCCAAGGGATGTTGGGGTGAAACTGGCTGACGACAGTGACTTGGCCGTCTTCTATGGAGGAGGAGATTTTGCGAAAAGCGGATTTGGCAGAAAGGATTCCTTCGGCGAGGACGACGATGGTCTGTCCGCTTCCATTGACGGCGCCGAGATAGGCTTCCTGATCCACACCTTTGGCGAAACCGGAGACGACAACGATTTGTTGAGAGGCAAGATATTCGGCTGAAGCGCGCACAAATTTCAGGTTTTGGAGATGCGCATCCCGCTGACCGATGATAGCAACAATTTTCTTATCGAACATTTCCAAGTTCCCCAAACAAAACAAAAGAGGGGGATGGTTATCGGGCAAACTGGTTTTTAATTTCACGGGATAACGGGGATCAATAGACTTTAAAAAAGTGACATTTTGCTCTTCGAGAGATTCGAGAAGAAAGGCTTGTCCTGCTGCCAGAGTTTTGGACTGGTGAATATCTCGAATTTCTGTTTCCGTTAACTCAAAATCGGAAAGGAGTTGAGAATCGGGAAGATTGTAAAATTGTTCCAAAGAAATATGTAATCGTTCATAACATTGGGAAATAATCCATTTAATCTGTTTCGGCTTTAATTTGGATTCATAGGTCAATAAAAGCCAATAAATATCTTCTGAATTCGTCATTTAGTCCCTATCCGAGTGTAAGGTTTTAGTGATGGTAAAAGGATACACCTGTTTCGCATTATACTTTATTAACAAACGTCCAATCTCTTTCAAGGTTTGTCCTGAATCGTAAATATCGTCAATCAGAAGTACCGTTTTGTTTTCCACTGCAAAGGTGTTTTTTAACTGAAACACATCTTTAATATTTTCTTTTTTTTGCACGAAATTCGTCATCTCTTTTTGAGGTCGAATGATTTTGGTTTTAATAATCAGGTCGGCAAATATTATATTCAACTGTTGTGCCAACCGCCGTGCGAAATCTTCTACTATATTACCACTTAAAGTGGCGGGAACGGCAGTCACCAAATCAATTTGATTCAAGGGATAGTGTTTTTTCAAAAGTCCGACGGCTTGGTCAACCAAGGTTTCAGGGAAAGGGAGATGTCCTTTGTATTTACAGCCGGATACGATGATTCCGATTTCAGTTTTTCCGTGATGGGACAAAGCAAATCCCGCCTGATGCGACCCTTGCTTTTCCGGCAAACGGGGGAAATCGGATTTGGTAAATTCTTTGGCAAGTAAAATCGTTTCTTTTTTGGGTAATGGGAGTTGGTAAGAGGCGTTGCAATTGGCGCAATTGTTACACCGATAACCCGGTGGGTCACCAAGATATTGGGTCAAATAGCCAGCAAGACATTCTGTGATTTTTCCATACTTTAGCATAGAGTCCAACTCATCGAACTTCGCTTGGCGGACGATTTCATAGTCTTCCAATTGAAGCTTTTTCTTATTCAAACGATTTGGATAATAAAGTTTTTCTTTAGTGCCAAATTCTACTAGTCCTTGTTCTTCCAAATCAGCTAATACTTGTCGAATCAAATTTCTCGAATATCCTGTTTCCCGTTGAATATCCAGTAGGGCAACTCCATGATTCAAGCTGACATATTTGTATATATACTCATATTTTTCATTTGAGGGTTTGGCGGATTCGATGAAATAGAGGGGTAGATCCTTGTCTTCTTGATTAAACAAGAGAATACAGTCTGAAGGTTTACCGTCCCGACCTGCGCGTCCGATTTCCTGATAATAATGAATGGGGGAGGCGGGAATTTGGAAATGAATGATAAAGCGAATATCGGGTTTATCAATACCCATACCAAGGGCGTTGGTGGCGCAGACAACTTTGGTTTTATTTTGCATCCAGCGGTTTTGGACAGCATGTCGTTGTTCGGTTTCCAGGTCCCCGTGATAAAACTCAGCGGATATTTTTTGGGATTGAAGGAAACGGCAAACCAGTTCGGCGTTATCGCGTGTACCGGTATACACGACACCGGTTCCTGAGGATTTCTGAATATACTCCAAAATGAACGCCAGTTTTTCAATGTCATGCATTACAGGAATGACTTGAAGTCGCAAATTGGGACGTTCCATCGTTCCGCGATATACGTTTACATTGGAGCCCATTTGTTTCTTAATATCCTGTTCTACACGGTGATTGGCGGTAGCTGTTAAACCTAATACGGGAGTACCGGAAGGGAGTTTATTGATTAACGAAACCAGCCTGCGATAATAAGGGCGGAAATCGTGACCCCAGACGGAAATGCAGTGGGCTTCATCAATCACGATCATGGATATATGCATCTTCGTGACAGATTCCGACCAATCCAGATTATCCAAACGTTCCGGGGCGATAAAGAGAATCTTGTATTTGCCTTGCACGGCGGATTCCAGAGTCAATTTATTTTCATAGTGTAAGAAATCGGAACTGACGATGGCAGAAGGAATTTTGTATATTTTATTCAAGCGTTCATTTTGGTCTTTCATTAAAGCGCGCAGGGGAGAAAAGACGAGAGTCGTTCCCGCATATAGGTATGCCGGAAGTTGATAACATAACGATTTTCCATGACCCGTACGGGCAATGAAGAGAACTTTATTATCAAAGAGAAGCCGTTCGATAACTTCCCGTTGGTATTCCCGAAATCCGGTATGAATTTGAAACGTGTCTTTCAATACGGAATCGAGAGTTTTAGTGTCTGTAATACCTTTTGATGAGGACATGTTTTTATTCTCTCTCCCACAACCTGATTTCCAGCGAAAATATGATACTTTAAATTGAAGATTTTTGGAATAGGGAAAGAATAAATCCAATCGTTAATTTTCTTGACAATCTTAAATAAAACTCTTATACTTCACTATAAGAATTGCGTATAGGACGATACATTCTATGGGAACACATAAATGCAATTACTAATTAAATTAATACTCTTGTTTATACTCCTCTGCTTTATTCAATCAACAGGCTGGTCTTTGACTTATGATGGCGTGACTGCATATCCGGTTGTGGTTTATAGTGGAAATCAGGATTCCTTAAAATTTACAATCACATCATATGTTGGTAATGGAAATGGTAATAGTTATTATGTTTGGAGGGATACACGGAATGGGAATTATGATATCTATGCACAAGTTATAAGTGCTTTTTTGACTCCATTATTAGACCCAAATGGGATTGCTATTTGCACGGTAGAAAATACTCAACAAAATCCAGCTATTGTAACCTATCAAGACACCACTGCTATCATAACATGGGAAGATTATCGAAATACTACTAGTAATCCGGGACAAGGAGCCGATATTTATGCACAAGGTTTATCTACAAATGGTATTTTATGGGCACCAAATGGTATAGCCATCTGCACAGCTGCCGATGACCAGATTAATCCTTCCATTGTAACCGATAACATCAATGGAGCCATTATATGTTGGATGGATAAACGTAATGGGTTTTACAATATTTATGCTCAACGGGTGGATGAGAACGGGTCTACTTATTGGGCACCCAACGGGTTGGGAATTTGTACAAGTGCGTATAACCAGCTAAACCCGTCCATAATTACTGATGGGAGCGGGGGTGCCATTATCACATGGATGGATTACCGATATGGAAATGCGGATATTTATGCTCAGCGAATTAACTCAAACGGGTCAACATTGTGGCAATCCAACGGGGTTTCAATTTGTACAGCCCTAATGGATCAAACAAACCCCCTATTGGTTTCCGATGGCAATCAAGGAACTATTATAACTTGGACAGATGCTCGTAATCAGGATTTGGATATTTATGCTCAGCGGGTGGATTCCACGGGTAATGTATTATGGACAAGCAATGGAGTTGCTATTTGTACCGCCGTAAATAACCAACAAAATCCTGTTATAACCCAGGACTTTATGAATGGCGGGGCTATTATTGCCTGGGTGGATTATAGGGATACAACCAATTTCCCTAATCAAGGTGCGGATATTTATGCCCAGCGAATTGCAGGAAACGGAACAACCAGTTGGACTCCCAATGGAGTTGTTGTATGTAATGCACCTAACAATCAAACTCAGCTCACGATTTGTTATGATTACTATTGGAATGATCCAAGATATCCTAATGATGGAGTCGCAGGTATGGTAGTAATAGCCTGGACGGATGAAAGGAATGGGAATGATGATATCTATTTCCAGCAGTTGAATACAAATGGCAACATTCGATGGGCAACCAATGGAGTTGCAATTTGTACAGCCGTGAATGAGCAATCCTATCCTTCCATCGCTAGGTTTGATGTTGGAAATGCACCTGGTCCGAGTGGACGTTCACCGGCGGGGTCATTTCTAGTTTGGCAAGATTTTCGTAATGGGACGGATTTTGATATTTATATGTGGTACATAGGTACTGGTAATGTTCCAGTAGAGGATTGGTTTATGTATGGGGATAATTTTTTTGAAAGAAAAGGTTATCAAACAATTTATAAAAAAGAACCCTTACATTAATATTATAAGTATTTTTTTTACCCTCTCTCCCGCAGCCTGATTCCAAGCGGAAATATGATACTGCAAAAGCAGTGTTTTGGGAATAGGGAAAGAATATTAGTGGAATCTGGTGCTATGTCCACTGAAGTTGTAATGAACGAGACTGATCTCGTTCATTGCACCCCCGTTATTTTTAAAGAGAGGTTACGGTGTGGAGTGTGGTAATTTTGCTACACTTTTAGGGATGGGGAGTTATGCCATTGCTGGGTTTCTTCCATGGGACGGAGCATGAGTTGGAGGTCGGAGAGCATTTGTTTGGTTTTGTCCTGGGATTGGCCTTTGGTAGTGAGGTAATCACCGAGGACGAGTCCGCTGGCACCGGCAAGGAAAATCCAAGATTGGACATCCCGCAGGTTTTTTTCGCGACCGCCAGCAATACGGATTTCGGAACAATCAGGGAGAATTAAGCGATAGATGGCAATGAATTTTAGGGCTTCCATAGGTTCAATCCCGGGAGCGTTTTCGAGAGGCGTGCCGGGCATGGGGTAGAGTAAATTAATGGGGACTTCTTCAGGTACGAGGTCACGGAGAGCGAAAGCGAGTTTGATACGCTGTTCGATGGATTCACCCATTCCCCAGATAACTCCGCAACAGAGTTCCATACCGGAATCACGAACGACCTGGGCGGTTTTCAAGCGGTCTTCGTAGGTGTGAGTAGTGCAGATTTCCTTGTAAAATTCTTCTTCGGTATTGAGGTTGTGATTGTAGCGAATGATACCGGCTTCTTTAATGGCGCGGGCAACTTTTTCGCCGATGAGACCAAGAGAGGCGCAGCACACCAGCTTGGGAAAACGGTCTTTGATTTCTTTGACCGCTCCGCAAATGGTGGCGATTTCTTTATCCGTTTCCACGGCTCGGTCACTGCAGACAATGCAGAAATGATTGGCACCGGCCTCGGCGGCAGCTTGTGCGGCTTCCACGATTTTTTCTTTGGGCATAAGGGGATAGCGGTCAACAGAGGTGGGATAGCGGGTGGATTGGGAACAATAACTGCAATCTTCGGCACAGAGATTGGATTTGGCGTTGAGGAGGTAACAGGAGTCCACCTTGTTTCCGAAATTCTTTTCACGAATAGCACCGGCTTGAGCGAAGAGGTTTAATAATTTCTCACCGGTATAGGCGGACATTTCGAGGGCTTGGTCGAATGTGATATTTCGTTCCATTTTTATACTCGACCACCCCCTGTCCCCCTCCTTGGTTAAGGAGGGGGAATTAAAGGAGGAGGTGGTTTTATATTCTTGCCCGCCAGTAATTTAATAGGTCGGTTAAGGTCTGTTCAAAGGGGATTTCGGGTTTCCAGCCGGTGGCTTTGACGAATTTTGTGTTATCGCCGATTAATACAGGGACATCGGACGGACGCATTCTCGCCGGGTCTTGTTTGATAGTGACTTTGACATTGGATAGGGTGAGATAAAAATCGAGAATCTTTTGGATTTTCCAGGCGTTGCCCGTGCAGATATTATAAATTTCGCCCGGCTCGCATTTTTCAGTTGCCAGCCAATAGGCGCGTACCATATCGCGGACATCAGTATAATCCCGGCGAGCATCGAGGTTGCCGACATGCACTACCGGTTCCTTTTTCCCTTTTTCAATTTCGGCGATTTGTTTGGCGAAAGTGGATTCTACGAAAACGTCTCCACGGCGCGGTCCAGTATGATTAAACCCGCGGGTTCGGATGACTTTCAATTTATAGGAGGCAAAGTATTGATAAGCCAGGAAATCCTGCCCTATTTTCGATACTCCATAGGGCGATAAGGGACGCAAGGGGTTGGTTTCTTTAATCGGCAATTCGTTTTCAAAGACCATGCCGTATTCTTCCGAGGAACCGGCAATTTGAATCGCGGGATTAATCCCTGATTCACGGACGGCTTCGAAGATATTGAGCTGGCCGATGATATTGGTGGTCAGGGTTTCCGCTGGGGCGTGCCAGGAGGTCGGGACAAAACTTTGCGCCGCCAAATGAAAAATCTTATCAGGCTTGATGGCCTGAATCGCTTTTTCTACGGAAGAAGCGTCCCGCATATCGCATTCAATAAAATTAATTTTATTTTTGATGTGGTCAATATTCTCGGTTTTAGAACGCCAGCGTTCAATCCCGCTGACTTCGACATTCCCCATATTCAATAGATATTCCGCCAAGTGGCTTCCGACAAATCCGGTAATTCCTGTAATTAATGCTTTCACAATAGTATTCTCCTCCGTGTTGGTCTAAATTTGGAATGAAATATCATAGCAAAATCCGTGTATTTCACAAAATATTCTTATGATACAATCTTCCATGCGGTTGGGTAAACATAAACCCGTGATTATTATGTTTGGTTTTCTTTTTCTGGTCATTCTGTCTCCATTTATGTATTTGGCGTATGACCGATTTATCGTTATGCCACCTCCGCCTAATTGGGTTTCTCCGCCTTTTACCCCCGACACGATTAAAGCGCCTTGGATTATGAATGAAGATGGGGGTGCAGGGTATTTCTTGGATTTTGTTGCCAAACATAAAGAAAACAATGCATTTGTGCATTATTTGAATGCGTTTACTATGTTTACCATATCTAACAAATTTGATGAAGATGCCTTAGACAGCCAATTAGAAACAATTGCCAAAAACGAGTGGACCCAAAATTATCCTTTGGTTGAGGATAATTTAAAGCTAAACGAAAAAGTGCTGGAAGAAATTCATTTGGGGGCACAAATCAAACATTCTGAACTTCCGCCGACACCTTATGACTCTGGTGCACTTCTGTTAAATTTCAGAATTCCACGAGAAATTGCTTATCTCCAAATCGTAAAAGGTCTTAAATTGGAAAAGGAAAACAAGCTGGAGGAGGCATTGCAATATTATCTTGATGGATTGGAATTAGGAAAATCTTTATGCCAAAAGGATCAAGCCATTGTCCATCACATGATAGGTCTAGCTGTCATCGGGTTAGAGAACCATCAAATTCAATTGTTACAAAACAAGTTTGTTCTAAATGAAAAAGATTATCTGAATATTATAAGTACTATTCAAGATGTAGATACTGGAACCGGCTCATTTTACGATATGTTACAGGTGGAACATAGAATAGTCCGAAATAATATTACGGTTTTAACCAAAGGCAACCTCTTTACAAATTTTGCAGGATTCGCATATTTATACTATTCAAACGACTCAGGACCACATAATCAATTAAAAGAACTATACTGGTTTTCAAATTGGTATTTTAATGAAGGGCATGTTCTTCGAGACAATGACCGTTTTGCAAATTATGTCTTTGATACCCTTAGCACAAAACGTTATAAAGAGATTATGAATACGAATTGGGAGAAGAAAGTTCCCACCGACTTTTTTAATCAAACCATGACTTTAAACTTTCCTAAAGCCTACCATCAACAAGTTTTTAAAGTATGTCAATTACGATTAGCTGAAATCCAATCCGCCATTAATTTATATCATCTCCAGAAAAGGCAATGGCCCAAGTCTTTGGATGATGTGAAAGAATATTTGGGTCAAATACCTCTTGACCCATTCACGGATAAACTTTTTCTTCTTGGACAGGAAAAAGAAAAAGTATTCGTCTATAGTGTCGGACCTGATGGCAAAGATGATAAGGGATTGATTATTTACGACCCGGCCAATGGGACGATGAGTGCCGGAGATATTCGACCCTAAATTCTGATGTTTCCTGAAAATGGTGAGCACTCTTCTACATTTGTAGAAGAGTTTTTAGTTGACTGATATTATTAAGGTTAACTATATGTGGAGAATTAGTATACATTTGTATAATAATTAAAAATCTATTCTGTCTGACCTTCCTGTTCGATACCATAACACACCATGACATTATCAATTTTCCCTTCTCTGGAATAGCGCATTCGTTCCATAACTCTAACCGAGTGAGTGGGAGTCAGGTGATTCCAATAATCAAGGACAGCGGTACGCCCGACAGGGTCAAAAATGACATCCACCATTTCCAATTGCATAGTAGGCAATTTCTGAAAGGCATTGGCGAAATAAATGGATAAATCTTTTTTCGTCCGAATGATTTTTTCCTTATTCTCCGGCAGGAATAGGGAAATTTTGGGACTGATGAAAATCAACTCATCGGTATAGTGTGACAGAATTTTGTTTAAGTCCCGGCGGTTCCAGGCATGAATCCAAGTTTCACAATGGGACCAGACGTAAGTACGGTCAATATCCATTTTCATTTACCTCCCTTTCAGAGCCTTACAATATTCTTCCGGTGTATCAATATCCTTTATTATAGAACAACTTAAGACAGGAATTTCTTGAATATCAGAGGAATGGTTTTGCATTAACTCACGCAGTCCTTTTTCCAAAGGTATTTTTAAGATTTCATTGCAATATTTAGCGCGGATTAATATCGGATGACCGCGTTTTTTGCGATAGACGGGAATCAGAATACCGGAATCGGTGGACTGGAATTTCTTTAACAATTTCATTATCACGGGGGGATGAACGGAGGGTTGGTCTCCAAGGCAAAGCATGATGGCATTCTCACTTTTAGATTTACCAAAACGCTTTTTGGAATATTTGACGCCGCATTGAATGGAGGACAACATTCCCTTTTTATATTGTTTGTTTAAAGCGATAGAGACCTTGTAAGATTTAATTTTTTTTCTTATTAATCCGGCTTGGTGTCCCAAAACCACGACGATTTCATCTATTTTGGAGTATAATAAAGTTTGCAAGACAGATTCGAGAATGGTGCTTTTACCAAAGGGTAAAAGCTGTTTAAGTCGGGCTTTTCCGGTATTCGTGGACATGCGGGTGGATTCCCCGGCGGCTAAGACGATAGCAATTATCATAATGTTAAGCTTAAACCGTTCTCGATAAACTTGCAATTTAATAGAAGATTTGTCAGACTATTTTACCCAAAATAATTGTATGTTCGGGTATGAATGCCCTCCTACGCAAATTCCGTAGGACACCCTTTAGGGTGGAATAAAAAAAGGATTATTATGTTTGAAAATATACAAGAATATTATTTCCCGAAATCCATTTCCGAGGCGGTGAGACGGATGACGAATAACCCACCGGGGAGTGTGGTCCCATTCACCGGTTCCTACCATTTTGTGTTTCCCAGGTTATTCAGCGCCAAATCCCTGTTGGATATTTCCAATCTGGGCTTGGACGCGATTACCGTGGAAAAGAGCAAAGTACGTTTAGGAGGGACGGCGGATTTGCAGAGAATGTATGTGTCCAAAGAATTAGCGGGTGTGGCAGATGGGATTATTAATAAATCGGCGCACGCCTATTGGTCGAGATTACAGCGTAATATGACCAACCTGCAGGATATTATTTCGATAGGGGTTACTTATTTTGATTTGTTGACGGCACTGACCGCACTGGATGCCACGGTCGTTTTGCAAGGAAAACAAAAGCGGAAAATTCCTATTGACCAGGCGTTTACGGGTCTTTATAAATCAACAGTGGAAAATGAATTAGTGAAGGAAGTTTTTTTCAAGATACCCAACGTGAAAGTAAAATCTTCTCTCCAAAGAGTTGGGATTACGGATGCGGATGTCTCGATTTTAAGTGTAGTGACATTAATTAAACTGAGCGGACGGAAATGTACCTTTGCACGTATTGCCATAGGGAGCGGGTTGCCTGTACCGAAACGGATTCAAGAACTGGAAGAAGAATTAATGGGTAAAACATTTAATGAAATCAGTATTAATTCCGCGAGTCAGAAAATCGGCAGTAAGATTGACCCCGTGTCTGATATTCGCGGGTCGGCAGAGTACCGCAAAGAAATTTCGGGGGTTCTGTTACGCCGGGCTTTGACGGAATGTCTCCAGAAAGCCGAGGAGGGAAAATGAAAGGATACTTCTACCCGACTTTAGTCGAGGGTGGCTGGACTTTAGTCCAAATATTTCCAAATCCATTGGGCTAAAGCCTGGAAAAACCGTGCACTAAAGTGCCGTAGAAAAAAGGTGATTAATGAAACTTAATATTACATTAAATAACGAAGCGAAAAGTTTAGAGATTGAACCTCACGATATTTTGTTATTTGTTCTGCGCCGGGAAGGGTATTACGGACCCAAGAATGGGTGTACCAATGGAGATTGCGCGGCGTGTGCCGTGTTGTTGGATGGGAAACCCGTGAATTCGTGTCTCATCATGGCGGCGCATTGTGAAGGCGCGAATATAGTTACGATTGAAGGGATTGGCACACCGGATAATTTACATCCTTTGCAAAAAGCGTTTTTGGATACCGGTGGAGCGCAATGTGGATTTTGTACACCAGGGTTGATTATTTCCGCGGCGGCATTATTAAATGAAAATGCCGACCCGACGGAAGCAGATGTCCGCGAAGCCTGGGCGGGAAATCTCTGCCGCTGCACCGGTTATATGAAACCCATTGAAGCTGTATTACACGCGGCGAAAATGATGAAAGAACAAAAAGCCGTGGGGATTCCTGTAGAACTGAAACAACCGGAGTTAGTTACTATTAAACGGTCATAATTGTATGCGAATTCCCGAATTTATATCCTTTTATTGGGTGAGTATATTAATACTCACGATGATTGTTGGATATTATAAAACAAAAGAAATAGTTCGCTGGTTGGTAATGGGTGCTTTCCTTAATATTTTCGGATTATTTCTAGCTATTATGTGTCCCAAAAATAAATTTAGGCCTTACGATAAATAATGAGGTAGTTTAATTATGGCAACTGAAACACAACAAAAACCGACGAAGGTAGTTGGACAAAATAACTGGCGGGTGGATGGTGTAGGGCTGGTTACCGGCACGGCGCATTATGTGGATGATGGAATTGTTTTAAAGAATCTTCTCCATGCCAAATTATTAGGGAGTCCTCATGCCCATGCGCGGATTAAAGATATTGATACCAGTGAAGCGGAAAAGGTGCCCGGTGTTGCCATTATTTTGACTTATAAAAATACTCCGCGTGTTCCGCATACGACCGCGGGACAGGGGTATCCCGAACCGTCACCCTATGATGCGTTTATGTTTGATAACAAGGTGCGGTATGTGGGTGATAGAGTTGCATGTGTCGCAGCGGAAACGGAAGAAGCGTGTTTTACGGCCATGCGGAAAATCAAAGTACAGTATGAAATGTTACAACCTATATTTGACCCAAGAGAATCTACCAAACCGGGTGCTCCGATAATCCATGATGAACCGGATTGTAATGGAGTCCATGACCCGAAACAAAATATCGCGGCGCATTATGATGTTGAGATTGGAAGTATTGAAAAGGGATTGGCGGAATCAGATATTGTCATCGGGCATGAGTACGAATTACAGTATGCCCAACATTGTCCTATTGAACCGCATATCACAATTTCTTATCTTGATGACAAGAACCGTATTGTGATTCGTACCAGTACGCAAGTGCCATTTCATTGCCGACGTATTGTTGCCCAATGTTTACAAATCCCTGTGAGCCAGATACGAGTAATCAAGCCACGTATTGGTGGAGGATTCGGTGCGAAACAGGAAATCATTTTGGAAGATTTGTGTGCGTTTGTCACATTAAAGACTCGTCGTCCCTGTAAATTTGAAATGACACGCAAAGAAGAATTTATTGCTACGCGAACACGACATCCGATGATTGTGTCCATGAAACTAGGCGCGATGAAAGACGGGTCACTAACTACCATTGATCAAAAAGTAGTAAGTAATACAGGGTCTTATGGGACACATTCATTGACGGTATTAACCAATGTAGGTAGTAAAACGTTACCATTCTATCCGGCAAAGAATGTCCGGTTTTATGGGGATGCGGTCTATACCAATTTACCCAATTGCGGAGCTTATCGTGGATACGGTGGTTCGCAAGGTGCCTATGCGTTGGAAACCTTGATTGATGAATTATCTGACAAAGTAAATATGGATGTGATTGACCTGCACAAGAAATTGCATGTCAAAGAAGGCGAGTCCAATCCTGTTTCCGCGGCACTTGGGGAAGGAAAAGAAGGGCATGAGAATCCGATTTTCTCCTGCAAGCTAGATGAGTGCATGGACAAAGGCGCGGAATATATTCAATGGAAAGAAAAGAGACGACAGCCGCAGTCTGGTGTTATCCGACGAGGTGTCGGCATGGCGTGTCTCATGCAAGGTTCGGGGATTCCGAATATTGACATGGGCGCGGCGCATATCAAGATGAATGAAGACGGGTCTTTTAATTTGAATATCGGCGCGACGGATTTGGGGACGGGCAGTGATACGGTGTTGGGACAGATTGCCGCGGAGACGTTGGCAGTGCCTTTGACCAAAATTATTGTGTATTCCTCAGATACGGATTTTACTCCCTTTGACACGGGTGCATACGCTTCCAGCACGACGTATATTTCCGGCGGGGCGGTCAAGAAAGCGGCGGAAGATTGTCTCAATCAAATCCTCAAAACCGCAGGCGAGATGATGAAAGAAGACCCCGCTACTCTGCGAGTGGAAGATGGAGCGGTGTTCACCCAAGCAGGACGCAAGTTACCTTACGAAAACATTATTAACCGCTCGCTCTATGCTCAAAACCAATATCAGATTGAAGGGCGAGGGTCGCATATTTCTCCAGTGTCTCCTCCACCATTCGCGGCGCATTTCACGGAAGTGGAAGTAGATATGGAAACCGGAAAAGTAAAAGTATTGAATTATGTCTGCGCCGTGGATTGCGGTGTTGCCATTAATCCCAGACTCGCCGAAGGGCAGGCGGAAGGCGCGGCGCTCAATGGAATTAGTTATGCCCTCTGCGAACAAATGTTATTTGATGAAAAAGGAAAATGTATCAATCCCAGTTTTTTTGATTATAAGATTTATACCACGTTAGAATGTCCTCCGATTAAAACCTTTTTGGTTTCCTCCTATGAACCGACCGGACCGTACGGCGCCAAGTCTATTGCTGAAATTAATATTAATGGTCCCATCCCCGCCATTGCTAATGCCATTTACGATGCGTGCGGAGTCCGTCTCACTCAATGTCCGTTTACACCAGAGAGAGTATTGAAGGGGATAAAGGAGAAAAGTATCATAAATATTTGTAAAATAAATTGAAAAAAGTGACTAATAAAATACAAAATCACAATGATTCTATTGTAATTAATGATCATGAATATTTTCCTTCTTATGAAGGAAAATATGAAATATTGGCTGCACATCTTAAAGATATAAAACTTGGGGACATCCCTCTTGGTATTAAAATTACTGTTTGCAATCGAATAATTGGAACAGATGAACTTTATGCTCGAGAGCCATATTGCCATTTTGAAAGAGCAAAAGATGATGTATTTCTTGGTCACGGTGAAGCTGTATTTGTACGTGATTCTGAAGAAAAAATTGATGTTGAATTAAGTAAAAAATACTTTCAAAGTGTTATAGAAAATGCCAAAAAATCACTCATTTCTTTATTAAATGACGATTTGTTATTAAATCTTACAGAAGCTATTTATAAAGAAATAGCACATTTATACTATACAATCATTCTTTCCAATCAATTAATCCTTGAGGCAGAAAAATATATGGGAGCAATTCTAGAAAAAATTCATAATGGACTAGATCGTCCATTATTATTTATTTGTCATGCTTCAGAGGATAAAATATTTGTTGAAAAGCTTGTCCAAAAACTGGATTCTGTTGCACTCCATGCTTGGTATGATAAAAGAGAAGTATTTGTTGGTGAGAGTATAGTTGAAGAAATTAATGATGCTTTGGCAGAAATGCAATACTTTATTGTCGTATTATCACCACAATCAATAAAGAAACCATGGCTTAAAAGAGAACTTAACTCAACTTTAATGAGGAAATTATCTAAAGAACATGTTGTAATATTGCCTGTTTTAATTGAGAAATGTAAAATCCCTGCTTTAATAAGTGATCTTAAGTATGCTGACTTCACAAACTCTTTCAAAAATGGATTTAATGAACTTATTTCTTCTATTCGTAGGGAATAGTTGATTTTGATAGGGAATTTAAAGGTGATAATTGAAGAAATTACAAGTATAATTATCTATGTGTTTTCGAATAATAAGCCATGCAATAATTCATTATTAAAGATGACATCTTTTTTATTTCTAACTAATTGTTTTATATTATGAATGAAGATTCTTTTGAAATTAATTCCAGTAATGTAAGGAAAAGGGCAAGAGAACTATTTGATGGTAGATGCATAATCTGTTTAAAGAGTCGTTGGTCTCATGGTGATGAGCATATTATTCCAGAGTCAATGGGTAATAACGAATTAATTCTTCCTAGAGGAGTACTCTGCTTAATATGTAATAGTAGTATTTCCAGTGATGAAGGACTTTTTGCTAGTACAGGTTTGTTGGCATCACTTAGACCCTTTTATGTGGAACATGGTAAAGGAGGAGTAAAACCTTTATTCAAAACAGGCGATACGGAAATAGGAAGAGACCATACCGGACAATTCTATATTAAAACTTATGAAAAAAATGTTGAATTTTTCACTGAAAAGAATTATCTAACCTTTAAATTTCTTAGACCTATAATAAACATTGTCGCAGAAAGTAGGGTGTTGCATAAAATAGCGTATGAATGCCTTTGGTTAGCTATCGGGAAAAACATTTTTGAACATAGATTTAAATCCATTCGAGATTATATTGGTGAAGAGAAAATAGGCCAATATAAACCTTTTGCATATTATTCTCTTTCTAATGCAAATCCTGGTGGCTATATTATTTTGAGAAAATATGGGGATAACTATTTATTTCTTATTAAAATACATCATATTATCTATGCGTTAACTATTCCTGATTCTTTGCCAATTGAATTTCATGTTGATTATCCCGAATTTAAAAGAGTAATGATTTAAGAAATATTCTTTCTAATCGTCATGTAACATATTAGTAAAGTATATTCCCTTTCTACCAAATAACTTGCCCCATAATCTTCTTCTAGGTAAGATGGAAATTACTGAGGAGGTAAATGACTTATGAAAACGGTTGCGATATTGGGTACGGGTGTGGTGTCCCAGGCTTTGGCTTTGGGGTTTAAGAAATATGGGTGGGAGGTGATATTGGGGACGCAGCATCCGGAGAAGAAGGTTGAATGGAAAGATGATTCGTTAAAGACAACTCCGGTGGTGACTTATCAGGAGGCAGTGAAGAAGAGTGAGACGGTGGTGCTGGCGATGAAAGGGACGGCGGCGGAGAGCGTGGTCAAGGGGATAAGTTCGTTACTATCGGGCAAGACGGTGATTGACGCGACTAATCCAATAGCGGATGCACCTCCCGAACAAGGGGTGTTGAAGTTTTTTACCAATTTGGATGAATCTTTAATGGAAAGATTACAGAAGATTTCCCCGCAGGCGCATTTTGTGAAAGCGTTTAATAGCGTGGGGAATATGTTTATGGTGAATCCAGATTTTGGGGGACAAAAACCGACCATGTTTATTTGCGGGAATCATGACGGCGCGAAAAAGGAAGTGGGAGAGATACTTAACCAATTTGGCTGGGAGGTAGAAGATATGGGAGGGGCACCATCAGCGCGTACGATTGAACCGCTTTGTATGCTGTGGTGTATCCCAGGATTATTGCGAAATCAATGGTCTCACGCGTTTAAGTTGTTGAAGAAATAATATGAATGTTGAATTTTGAATTAAGAGATAAAAAAGCAAGTCCCTTCCTCATGATTTATCAGTTCTGATGTAATCAAGTATATAAGCGGAGCAGGGATGAAGGAGATCGATCTCCTTCATCCCTGCTCCGCTTCTCCTCCGTTTTTGCTCCGTATCAATTTTGCTTCTGCTTTAGATCTCCGCCGGGTGTTGGGGAGAGGGATTCTATGATAGAATTTTTCCAGTTTTAAAAGTCATTCACAAAAGGAGGTTATCTTATGACACCACGATTTTTCCCGGTCTTCGGCATAGGGATTATATTCTGTATAATTTTATTGGTTTCAGTCATAGTCGTAGTCAAATTAATTATATGTTGGAAAATCGTTTCCAAAGCAGGGTACAACGGGGCATTAAGTTTGTTAGTGCTGGTACCCCTAGTGAATCTCATTATGTTTATTGTATTTGCCTTGGCGGAATGGCCTATTGAGAAAGAATTGAAACAGTTAAAATCTCAGCCAGGACGACTACCATCACAACCTATGCAATAGTTTTAAACGAAGACAATAACGATGCAATACCGTTTCTCAAATGATAGCGACCTGGACCTTCTTGCCGAATGGAATCACCAGCTCATACAAGATGAAGGTCACCGGAATCCGATGGCCGTACCTGAGCTTAGAGAAAGAATGAAAGGGTGGTTGACGGGTGAATACAAAGCGGTAATTTTCTCAGAAGAAGGAGAATCCGTGGCGTACGCCCTTTACAAAGAAGACGCAAAGGAAATCTATCTGCGACAACTCTTCGTAAAACGGGATCGGAGGAGAGAAGGTATTGGACGGAAGGCGATGGATATTCTGCGAAATCAATTGTGGCCCAAGAATAAAAGGATGACCGTTGGAGTCCTGACCGCCAATCGTCCCGCGGTCGATTTCTGGCGTTCCATGGGATACAAGGATTATTCTCTCACACTTGAAATCATGCCGGAGAATGATTGAGCATTCCCAAGGGAAAATTACGGTGTACAAACTTTTGACATTGGGTAATATGTATGTTATTAATACATGCTGGATGAAGGGAGTTTTTGTGAAAAAGTTACGTTATTTATTTGTGTTAAGTGTTCTAGCCGGAACATGTTTATTTCCTCAAAAAAGTTTTGCATGGGGTACGTGGGCTCATATGAATATTACCGCAGCAGCAATACAAGACTTACCTTTGAGTATGTATACCGTGTTTGCGTCATCTTCCACATTTCTCCAGGATAGCAGTACGGATAATGGCGTGAGAACAGGCTGGGACCCCAACGAATCTTATTTTCATTATATTGATTTAGGCGGTACGAACACAGCCCCGTGCCAATGGCCCTTTGCCTGTATGCCGCAAACCATCCCGGATTTTCTCGCCCAATATGGCACGGATTCCCTTGGATTTAATGGTTATATCGAGGACAGTATTTTAACGTATTGTCTTTCCACTGCGTTGGCAAATTGGAAGGCCAGTCCGACACCCTCAAATTATACTACGGTGATGATATGGATGTGCCGTGCCGCGCATTATATGGAAGATTTGTCCCAGCCTTTCCATGTGTGCTGGGATTATAATCCCAATGATGTACATTCCAGATATGAAACCGATATGTTGGATATGTTCACGCCTACCATTGACGTGGCATTGAACGCCTATAGCTATCAGACCAATATCATCCAGTATGCATACAGTATGATCAGTACTTCTTATCCCTACTGGACGGCAATTACCGCGGCGGATATGTATGCAGAAAGTTCCGCGCATTCCACCGTCGATAGCACCTATTACACCTTACTATGGTCAAGTACGCAAAGTTTTACCACCACTTTATTAGATGCCTCGGCAATCACCGTAGCATCCCTCTGGTACACGGCCTGGGTTAATGCCGGAGAACCTGTTTCTGTAGACGATTGGAAATCATACGCCTCCGATATGCCGATTATTAAACCGTAATCGCATACCGTTATAAATTTTCTCTGCTTAATTATTAGTTGAGATTGGAAGATTATTGATAAGGCAACATCGGGGAAAGGGAAGGGTACCTTTCCCGATGCTGGTCGTTACAATTACTGTGAAAATTCCACGGGTAGATCGTTCAATTTAAGATAGCCTTCATCCGACCAAAGGGGCGCACTGGTAATGCCAAATCCGATAGCCAATTTTGTCGCTTGTGTATCCCCTGGAGGTTGTGAGACATACGCATATAGTGTAGGATTGGAATACGTCATGCCCGTAGGAACATAAATGACATCATTGGAAATAGCGAACCTACCAACCCATCCTTGATTGCTTAAATTCTCCGTACCGATGGTATCATCGAACAATACATTTTTCGACGATACGTCAAAAACCCGGAATCCATTATCTCGACTCCCGGTAAAGAGCAGATTCCCTGCGACAGCAACTCCATCCACGATACCATGAGTGGTATAGAACCAATTGGTATGCCCGCTTTGGCTGTCAAATACATAAATCCGGTTTGGAGAAACTCCGACATAAACCTGGCCTTGATTGACAATCGGCAATCCCCACCAATAGTTATCGGGAGGTGTCAATTGCCAGCGGAGGGTGCCTGTGGAGTTTATCGCAAAGAAAGAACCCCCTACGGTGCCAATAAACAAAGCCCCATCTCCGAAACACAGCCCACCGGAGGGAGGACCATCCAATAGGAACGTCCATTGAATACTACCATCAACCGTAGATACCGCATAAACCAAATTATTGGTCGCCGCATATACAATCCCTTGATCCACCACAGGGCAGCAGTAATTAGCACTGGATAACTGACGCGTCCAAATAGTAGACCCGTCATAGGGCCGTAACGCATAGAGAACACCATTATTGACCCCCACAGTATAAAGCACACCATTAGCGAGAGCCATTTCATTGAGCACACCATAATTGACCTGCCAGAGTTTCGTCCCGGATAATTCATCGAGAGCAAACAGGTTTCCCGCCCAATCGCCGGCATAGACAGTATTATTCGAAACCAAGAGGTTTGCAGAAATTCCATGCATGTTAAACGACCACATGGTAGAACCATCGGATGTATCATAGGCTTGCAGCAATCCGCTGTATCCCGAGACAAAAACTCTTTCTCCATCGACCCTGACGGAGAGGGGTTGACTATCGAGAGGGATTGCCCATTTTTGTTGTAACGGCAAATTAAAGGTGTCACTAACATATCCCGTGTGATGCGGGTCATGACCACTCATCAACCACGATTCGGCTGTATCAACAGAAGGGACAAGCGGGGTCGCGGAGACTTCATTCGAATTCCCACTTTCCTCATAGGCAACATTCACCGCCCGTACAACATAGTAATAAGTAGAACCATTAGAAACAGCGGTATCCACAATGAAAGTGCTCCCTATCAAAGAATCATTCAATTGACTAAAGGTGGTGCTATCTGTACTTTTATAGACGTTATATCCCAATAAATCCCAATCTGCGTTGGGATTCCAATATAAACCAACTCTAGCATTACCCGCAGTTGCTATTAAACCTGATGGAGGGTTAGGCGGTGTAGCGGTGGTACTGGGACTATTCGATGTAATAGCAAAGAGAGTGGCATCCGAAAAAGTCATTCCCGAAGGAAGATACAGGACTCCATTTCCTATTGCCGGATTACCCACAAATCCCCCGCTCCCAAGAGTTCTACTAGATAACAGATTACCCGAATCAACATCGAATACCCGCAATACGTTGTCCCTGGAACCAACAAACAAGAGATTACTGGCGACAGCTACCCCATCCACTATTCCTTCAGTAGTATAGAACCAATTGGAACCGTTATGACTGTTAAAGGCATAGACTCTATCGGGAGCAACACCAACAAAGACCTGACCCTGATTAATAATGGCTCGACCCCACCAATGAGGATAGGAAGGAGTATATTCCCAGCGCATTCGGCCATCTGTATTAATAGAATAAAAATCTCCCCAGACTGTGCCGACAAAGACGGCTCCATCACCTACACAAATTGCGCCACCAGGGGGTGCATTTAAGGGATAGGTCCATTGGATGGAACCATCGGTAGTGGAAACTGCATACACCGTATCATTGGTTGCCGCATAAACGATATTCTGGTCGACTGCCGGACAACAATAATTGGCGCTGGATAATTGCCGGGTCCACAGAGTTGACCCATCACTGGTACTAATTGCATAGAGTATCCCATCATCCACACCCACGGTATAGATTACCCCATTAGCCAGAGTCATTTCATTTAACACATCATAAGTAACTTGCCAGAGTTGCGTGCCTGTGTTTTCATTCAGGGCATAAAGATTCCCACCCCAATCTCCCGCATAGACAACACCATTTGAAATTAACAGTCCTGTAGCTGCTTGTCCAAGTGTAAAAGACCATCTCATGGTGCCATTGGAAGTATCAAACGCTTGAATTAGGTTATTGGCAAACTTGACCAAAATCATATCTTGATCTATCCTGGTATCCAAGGGTTGAGCACTGAGTGGGACAGCCCATTTTAATTGAAATGGTAAACTTAAGCTGTCGTTACTATACCCGGAAT
This sequence comes from uncultured bacterium, assembly GCA_963768165.1. Taxonomy (GTDB): domain Bacteria; phylum UBP4; class UBA4092; order UBA4092; family UBA4092; genus CAVYHJ01. The sequence continues at coordinate 490,748 of CAVYHJ010000028.1, forward strand.
GTTGGGGGGTTTTGTCTCTCATCAGCCAACTATCTCCCACAGAATCTGCGAAACCCGTTACATAATTAAATAAAAACAATACCATCCCCATTGCAATGATATTGATTATTTTATACTGATTAGTCATACTCCCTCCCTTAGGGTTTTGCCCTTTTTTGTTATGATTTGGAAATGGTTTTATTATTCATTCCTCTACATAGCAGTGTCATCTCGAAGGCATTTTATTACATATTTTTTATGGTTTTTCATTATTCTTATAACCTGTTTATTTTCAATAGTTTGTAATTATAAAAGTTTTTGTTTTTGTGAGAATTTTCCCAAATACATCCCTACAGTGATAATTTCTGAATCTTGGTTAACTACCCCATATTTATCTTCCTTTCTAACCTATCTGCATTATACTCCTTTAAAACCCTTTGTCAAGAATTATGCTATATCCCTGTGCAGTGTTCTATGATACAATTTCCCAAGTTTCAAAATGTCATTCAAAGAAGGGAGGGGTAGTATATGAATTCAAATGGTGTCGTTATGATAGGTATCATTGTCATAGTAGCGCTCGTAGTAGTGTTTTTCGAGTTTATTTGTTTATGGAAAATCGTATCCAAGGCGGGGTATCATGGGGCGTTAAGTTTATTAATGTTGGTTCCAATTGTGAATATCATTATGTTTATAATTTTTGCTTTTGTGGAATGGCCTGTCCAGAAAGAGTTAAAACTATTAAAATCGCAGGTAGGACGACCTCCTATCCAACCGTAGAGAATTCTCTTTTCGGAAATTAACGAAAGATTATGGAGATGCCGGAGAACGAGTTGGCATCCCGATTATTATTGTATTCATCATAAGCCAACAATATATCGTGGAAGGGATAAAGAATCTTAATTTCTTTACAGATTATTTTTCTTCGGCAAAGACCAAGCGATAAAGGATGGTGGTGACGTAACAGCACCATCCGCTGCATGCCGTGTTAAGCCTATCATCGTTTCTGCTACAATCAAACAAGGTCAAAACGGTCAAGGTTCATGACTTTGTTCCACACCGCTACAAAATCGTGCAGAAACTTTTCTTGAGAGTCCACACATCCATAGACTTCCGCCAAGGCACGGAGTTGGGAGTTTGAACCGAAGACAAGGTCTACACGCGTGCCGGTCCACTTGAGTTTTCCTGTTTTCCGATCACGTCCTTCGAACACGTCGGCGTCTTTCGAGACCGCCTTCCACTCCGTACCCATGTCAAGCAGATTCAGGAAGAAGTCGTTCGTCAGCACTTCCGGTCGCTTGGTGAAAACACCATGCCGGGAACTTCCGAAATTGGTATTCAGGACGCGCATGCCGCCCACCAGCACAGTCATTTCGGGGGCGGTCAAGGTCAGTAATTGTGCCTTATCTACCAGCAACACTTCCGCCGGTATGCTATATTTTGCTTTGACGTAATTGCGAAATCCATCCGCATTCGGTTCCAGCACGGCGAACGATGCCTCATCGGTTTGCGCCTGCGATGCGTCCATGCGTCCCGGGGTGAACGGAACCGTTAATTTATGACCAGCATTCTTCGCTGCCTGCTCGATACCCGCGCAACCAGCCAAAACAATCAGGTCAGCCAGGGATACCTTCTTTTTACCACCGGGCTGGGCGCTGTTAAACGCGCTCTGAATACCCTCTAAAGTTTTCAGCACTTTCGCCAGTTGGGCAGGCTGGTTAACTTCCCAATCCCTCTGCGGTGCCAGTCGAATGCGGGCACCGTTGGCACCGCCGCGCTTGTCGGAGCCACGGAACGTGGACGCTGATGCCCAAGCGGTCGAAACCAGTTGCGACACAGACAGACCGGAAGCCAAAATCTTGCGCTTCAGGGAAGTGATATCCTTTGCATCAATCAGTTTATGTTTAATGGCAGGGATAGGGTCTTGCCAAATGAGTTCTTCCTTCGGAACCTCTGGACCGAGATAACGCGCACGTGGACCCATGTCGCGGTGAGTTAGCTTGAACCACGCCCGGGCAAACGCGTCCGCAAACTCATCCGGATGTTCCAAGAAACGCCGTGAAATCTTCTCGTAGGCAGGGTCGAACCGCAGAGAAAGGTCCGTGGTTAACATAGTCGGCAGATGTTTCTTCGATGGGTCGTGGGCGTCTGGAATCGCTTCTTTAGCATTTTTGGCAACCCATTGGTTTGCGCCAGCGGGACTCTTGGTCAATTCCCATTCATAACCAAATAAATTCTTGAAAAAATTGTTACTCCATTTCGTTGGCGTTTGTGTCCAAATCACTTCCAAACCACTGGTGATCGTGTCCCCGCCTTTGCCCGTTCCGAAAGTACTCTTCCAGCCGAGACCTTGCTGTTCCAGACCTGCCGTTTCCGGCTCAGGTCCTACATTGGACGCCGGACCGGCACCATGCGTCTTGCCGAAGGTGTGTCCGCCAGCGATAAGTGCCACCGTCTCCTCATCGTTCATCGCCATACGTTTGAAAGTCTCGCGGATATCCCGTGCCGCAGCGAGCGGGTCAGGGTTGCCGTTCGGTCCTTCCGGGTTGACGTAAATCAAACCCATCTGCACAGCCCCAAGCGGATTTTCAAGGTCCCTGTCGCCGGAGTAACGTTTGTCACCCAGCCAAGTCGTCTCCGCGCCCCAATAGACGTCTTGATCCGGCTCCCAGACATCTTCGCGACCGCCGCCGAAGCCAAAGGTCTTGAAACCCATAGATTCCAAGGCGACATTCCCCGCTAGTATCATCAAGTCAGCCCATGAAATCTTCCTACCGTACTTCTGCTTGATGGGCCACAGCAGACGACGTGCCTTATCCAGGCTGACGTTATCCGGCCAACTATTGAGCGGCGCGAAACGCTGCTGTCCTCTGCCGCCGCCACTGCGACCGTCACCGATGCGGTAGGTGCCCGCGCTATGCCACGCCATCCGAATGAACAAAGGTCCGTAGTGACCGAAGTCCGCCGGCCACCAATCCTGTGACTTCGTCATCAGTTTTCGGAGGTCCTTTTTGACCGCTTTCAAGTCGAGTTTCTTGAATTCTTTTTCGTAGTTGAACTCTTTGCCCATGGGATTGGATTTGGAAGAATGCTGGTGCAGGATATCCAGTCTCAACTGGTTCGGCCACCAGTCCTGGTTCGTCGTCCCTTTGCTAGCCGTGTGTGTGTGTCCCGTCACCGGGCATTTGCTCTCTTCAGTCATAATATTTGCTCCTTTTATTGTGTAAATTGTTGAACTGCTTTACTATTATAACAATAATATTTATTGATTGCTCTCCACTTGGCTAACTACTGTATATATAGTTCTGTATAATACCATACAGACGCATTATTCTTCTGGATAAAACACAATAATACATCTCTGATTAACTGTTTTAAAACATTCATAGTGAGTTCTCTTTTTACATTTTAACAAAAGATTACGGAGATGCTGGAGAGCTGGTTGGCGGAATTATGCTGAATAATTGTTTCACGGAATCTTTTATTAAGAGAATAATGGTGAACACGCCCAAGATTGTCCCAAAGGGCATGAAGATACATTCGACGCAACCTATCACCAGGCAAAACATATAATTTTTTCTTTTACTCAGAAAACGTCCCGCCATAAGCACGCAAATAGCAAAAGACCAGCCTATCAACATAAAAAAAGTACCGATACCCACAAATATCCATCCAATGAAAACGGGTGGAGGTTCGCCATTGGATTGCATTGATTGAGGAACAAAGAGCATGATTAGACCCAACACCAAATAAATTATAGGAAAACAAGCGAATAATGCCGCTAGACCGCCCACGATATAATGAAAAATGGATAGTAGTTGTAAATGTTGTTCATCCTGATTCATAGTCAACTCCCGTAAGAATTTTGAAAGAACACCTTGATAATGTTAATTAGATAAGTATTTTTTGTCAAATTTAATTATTATGCAATATAATGAAAACAGGTAAGAGAACTTTGGGAGTAAATTTAAGAAAATAGCATGAATGAAGAAATGACAAAAGCAGATAATTATGAAATAATGCTGGGAAGCTTCACCGAAAATCAAAACCAAAATGGAGATATGCTAAATGGGAGAAATTCAACGAATTAAAGATCAAATCCAAAAGGCTTATCAGGGACCGGCGTGGTATGGGTTGGGATTATTGGAAGTATTAAAAGGAGTAACTGCAGAAGAAGGGTTTGCAAAACCATGGCCTGGTTTTCAAAGTATCGCAGGACATATTCATCATATTTTATATTGGATGAATTTTACTATAAAAGCCATAAACGGAGTAATCATTAAAGTATCTCCGGAAGAGGACTGGCCGAAAGAATCAGACCATCCTGAAATGGAGTGGAAGAATTTATTACAGACCCTGGAAAACCAGCATCATTTATTAATAAAATCCCTATCCGACTTATCGGAAACCCGATTGGAAGAGACTGTTGTGGACAAGGAGTTCAATTATTATTTTCTACTCCATGGTGTGATACAGCATAACATTTATCATACCGGACAAATTGCTTTAATAAAAAGGATGGTAAAATTAACAGAACCCGGGAACCAATCATAGAAAGATAAATATCTAAAGGTAATGCCCTTTAACCAAAACTCTATTTCCTGTATTCTATATCGAAGTAAAACAATAATTCTGCAAAGGAGAAAGCGATGATTCCAATATCGTTTATGGGTGCCAATTATGTGGCACGGCAATTAGGGTATAAGATGACCCAAGGGTGGGGACAGGGGGATAAAGCGACCCAAGATTATTTTCGACCCATTGAAACGTTTGAACAACGGTTTGAACAAATTCTGAAAGATGTCAAAAGCCTGGGATTTAGTTCGATGGATATCTGGATCGCTCATCTGCATTGGCAATGGGCGACAGACAAACATATTGAAATTGCTAAAAGACTGCTCGCCAAACATAATATGAAAGTCGTGAGTTTGGCAGGGGGATTTGGAGATACACCGGAACAATTGGAATCCGCTTGCCGGTTGGCAAATGCGCTTGGAACCAATATCCTTGGCGGGGGCACCGGGCTTATATTCAAAGACCGTCCGGCGGCTGTTTCCATTTTCCAAAAACAGCATGTCCGTTTGGGGATTGAAAACCATCCGGAAAAAACTCCCAAGGATTTATTGGATAAGATCGGTGATGGAGGAAATGGCACTATCGGCGCGTGTATTGATACCGGCTGGTTTGGGACTCAGGGATACGATGCCGCCCAAGCTATCGAGGAATTAAAAGATTATTTGGTTCATATCCATCTTAAGGATGTCACGGAAGTAGGCAAACATCGAACCTGTCAATTGGGAAAAGGTTGTGTGCCGATAAAGAAATGTATACAAGTTTTAAAAAAGTTGAATTATAAAGGAACTATTAGTATTGAACATGAACCCGAAGATTTCGATCCCACGGAAGACTGTAGAATCAGTCTCCAATTGGTGCTCCAATGGCTGAAGGAATAAAACGGGGGAATAGATGCCGTTAAAATATTTAATTATTACCATCGTGGGACTTTGGTTTCTAGCGGAAAATATTCTATCCCATAAAACCCGAATTAAACGCGGGCAATCCAAAACTCTGGACGGATATTCCCTGCAAGTAGTGTTAATCATGTCCTATATCAGCTCATTTTCGGCGGTTTATTTTGGAATCAAAAGAATCGGTATCATTCCTATAGACCCTTATCTGGCGGCGGTCATGGGTATTTTTTTCATTCTTTTCGGAATCATCGTCCGGTGGACGGCGATATTTACTCTGAGAAAATATTTTTCGGTTCATGTGCGAATAAGGGAGGATCACAAGGTGATAAAAAATGGTCTTTATCATTATATCCGCCATCCTTCCTATACCGGAGGACTGATTTCTTATTTCGGTATCGGATTATATTTCTGTAGTTGGTTGAGTGTTCTGGTAATGATAGTCCCTCTTTTCTTAGCCTATCTTTATCGAATGCGGCAGGAGGAAAAGGCACTCACCCAAGCGTTGGGAAATGACTATATCGAATATGCCAAATCTACTAAGAGGTTGATACCGGGAATTTATTGAGCCATGTAAGAGGGCAAAATGAAAATTCAGGAAATTGCAAAACGAATGGGAGTTATAAAGTTTTCTTTCCATGTTTTTGTAACCTTTTGTGTTGTTGTTCTCACCTGGTGTTTTCTACTATATCCTGCGTTGATCTGTCTCTGTGTTATTTTCGACCCATCTTTTCGTAAACCACAAATCAATAACTACACTCTCAACATGTTTTACAAAACTTCCCAACGCTACGATACATGGGCGCAGTATTATCTGAAATCACAATACGCCAAAAAAGCAAATTATGAAGAAAGTGTCGCCGCGACGGAATGGCCGATGTTTGGTTCGGTCTTTTATCTTCTTACTGCCGAAGAAATAAAAAAAGAGTTAGATCATCAGAAGGATGGGAAGTCGGATAAGATCCGCCGAGTCTTGTTGCAGTCCAGCAATTCTGCCGCAAAACTGATCGCTGATCCTACTACTGCCACATGGGTCAAGGTCATGTGGGGAAAAAATTATCTAACCAAAGAAAACCTGTTTTATCGAATGCTCTTGATTATGGGGTTGTCGAGTTATGAAAATATTTCAGGAAAAAATACCTATCGCGCCATTCTCACTGAACAGGCAAATTCATTGGCTGATGAATTGTCTAAAGCGAAACATCATGTGTTGGATGATTATCCAGGAGCATGTTATCCCAACGATGTCTTATGGTCGGTGGCCGCGATTCTGCGAACCGATTCAATTCTTAGTACAGATCATCGTCAATTGGCCCAACAGGTGGTGCAAGCGCTGAATACAACTTTCATGACAAATCAAGGTTTGCCAGGATTTATGGTAGATCCCATGTATGGAAAAACCATGGAATTACCCCGGGGATGCGGCAATTCCGGGATTCTTATATTTGCCCCGGAATTGGATAGAACCGTCGCCAACCAATGGTATGGAAACTATGAAAAATTATATTGGCAAGATAACGGGTTATGCCGGGGGTTTAGGGAATTTAGCAAAACATTGAACTATTCATATAATGATGTGGATTCCGGTCCGGTGATTAAAGGATTCGGTTCCGTGGCAACTTTTTTTGGTATTGGTGCCGCCCGTGCGCAAGGTCGTCTTGACCATGCTCTTCCGATAACTCAAGAAATGATTGTGGTCTGCTGGCCCACCCCGTTCGGTCTTCTTTTTCCTCGTCTTATGGGAAAACTGATGGTCGATTCTTCCTGTCTTGGTGAAACCGCACTCTTATTTTCCATGTCACGCCCAGTACCCGATTCCGGCATAGTCCCGTATACTCAAAAAACACCTTTCATTATTTGGACCGCATTTTTCATTTACTTAATCCCTGCGTTAATTCTTCTTTATTTGGAGTACCGCTCGTGGAAAAAGTGGATGAAAAAATTTGAAAAATAAACTACTCATTCCATTTTAATTCCGGCGCCAGGATGGATATTTTCAGTAATTCCTGCATATCTAATGTCCCAATATCTGCCGGTTTTTCCCCAATCTTAACCTGGATATGATTCAATGTTTGGTATTTTGGACTAATGATATATCGTGTAGACATGGATTTGGTTGATTTTGGCATACCTTTTATGGACGTTGGATTATCCAAACGGTTAATTCTTTTCTCACTGCTTAATTTCCATTCTCCATCCTCTTTTTGGAACATACCTATATAATCATAAGTATCCGACCAGCGCGTTTTATTCATGGGATTATTCTTATAAAAACCCACCGTGCGATACAATACGAAAAGTGCATCTTCCAATTTCTGACCATAAAACACTTCAATATCAGTTCCCCGTGTATTTTGTGAATCAGTTATTGACGCAGCAACTTCCGTTGTATCGTCTTTGAGCGTTTCACTTAACTTGTCATAACTCACCGGCCAATAACCATTGGAATATGATTTAGAATAATAGGCAAGTTGTTTACGAGAATGACTTCTTTCATTTCGATATTTCATGATGGTATCTAATATTCCCTTTATTGTTTCTTTTTCTGATATAGAAATCTCAGTGCCTTTTTCTAGTATGGGATCAAAAAACTTGATATCTCCGTATTTATCAGAATAAATTTGTAAACTATATTCCCCTTCAGGTAATCCCGGACATTGAAAATGCCCAACCGTGCTTGTTGATATTGCTGGTTCTTCTTTGAGATATGGATTAGAAGCAAAAGGATTCCTGGTATCATCTAATCCTATTGCATAGGTGCCCTGTCTATCCTTATTATTGTTAGATTTTAAATTAAGCCAGATATTATCCCCCACGCTATGGAGAATTGTTCCTTTGATTAAGCCGCTGGCAATAAGTTTAAAATCTTGATTGGAGAATTCCTTTTTCGTGGACGTAATGGAAACATAGTACGAATTATCCGACCTGTAGCCTTCTGCATTCAGGGAAATTTGGTAGTTTCCTAGTGGAAGTTCAAATTTATACTTTCCATTTATCACCGGTTCCGTATACATTTGTAAAGGTGCAAGAATAGCTCCTTTCTCAATCATCACCATAGCAGAAACTGTAGCGCCTGAAACGACTGGTGACACCTGACCCGTGACAACTCCCCCATGTTCTATATCAGGATAAGAAGTACCCAACTCGATTTTTGCAAAATTATCACACATGGTCTTATAACAATCCGAATCCTTTCCACAGGTAGCACAATTTCCTTTTCCCTTGCATCCACAAACACATGCTGTTAATCCGGTCATGTTATTAAACCGGTTGGCACAGGGTTTTAATTCTTTCGGGTCTGTGGAATCCTTACGGTGCATGGGACAAGCGGTGGCAAGAAAATATGCCGTCGTGTCATTGGGTGTATCATTATCATCCGTGTAGATACAATATGTTCCTCCACACTGGCAAACTGCCATATTGGGATCATTGCTGACTTTGATTGGCGCGGATAACACGATAATGGGAAAGCATAATATGAATAAAATTAAAAATAGGTTCTTCATCTGTAGATTAACTCCTTTAAAAAAGCAATTAAAACTCCTAAAACACGGATAGTATACATCAATAATATTAATTAGTATACAATTCTAATGCTTTATTTGAACGCCTCACAAAATCAATAAATCTGCTATACTGTAATAGATATGTGTCGGTTATTTTATTGCGTGATATTAATGTGTGTAATGACGGCTAGTTTTGCAGCCACACAAAAAGAAACTGCGGTTACCACTCCTCCCCCTATATCCCGTCTTACATTCGGTCAATTAACCACCTATGTCGCTCAACAAAAAGGGAAACCGTTATTGGTTAATTTTTGGGCGACGTGGTGCGACCCTTGTGTGGAAGAATTACCGGATTTGATTAAACTCTATAATGCCCATCATAAAGAGGGATTAGACATTTCATACCGTCTCTCAATGGTGGGATTTTCCGTGGATTTCCCCGACCAAACGGAAAAAGTCGTAAAACCATTTGTCCAAAAATATAAAATTCCTTATCCGATTTATGTGGCGGACCCCGATGATCAAGATACATTGATTAACTATTTTTCCAAAGCATGGAGCGGTGCCGTCCCCGCTACTTTTCTGTACGATAAAAAGGGCAATTTAGTCCGCGCGCATTTTGGTAAAATGAATTACGCGGAAATGGAAGAATTCATTAAACCCGTTCAGACAACCAAAAAGGGGAATTAATTTTCAATTAATCTTGCCTAAGGTAGCTTATACTAAAATATTTCGTGAGGAGGTGATAACTATTTTTATGTTATTAAAAACAACCAACAAAAATACAAAAAGGAGAATAAATATGATAAAAACAAACTTAGCACTGAAGCATTGCATGCTGTCTCTTACTTTCATTGCTCTTCTGTCAATCGGAACAGCGCCAAACGCGCACTCCGCCGCGACAGTGGATGCCACATCCTACAAAGTAATTAACAAAGTGACGGTCGGGGGAGAGGGTGGATGGGACTATCTTTCTGTTGACCCGGCAGGACGCCGGCTATATATATCCCGCGGTACCCATTTAATGGTTCTGGACGCAGATTCAATTACGCAAGTCGGGGATATTCCTGATACACCGGGAGTACACGGTGCCGCGATAGCCGCTGATTTAGGCCGCGGGTATACCAGCAATGGGGGAAATAACACGGTAACTATTTTTGATCTCAAGACTCTCAAAACGCTTGGACAAGTATCTGTCGGTAACCGGCCCGATGCTTTTCTTTATGATTCGGTAACCAAACGCGTTTTCACATTTAACGGCGGCAGTGATGATGCTACTGCCATTGATGCTGTCAGCGGTAAAGTAGTCGGCACGGTTGCCTTGGGCGGAAAGCCAGAGTTCCCGACTACAGATGGTAAAGGTAATGTTTATGTCAATATTGAAGATAAGAGTGAGATAGTTCATTTTGATGCAAAAACATTAGCCGTGAAAAAGCGCTGGTCTGTCACTCCCGGTGAAGAACCCAGCGGTATGGCAATTGATGCCAAGAACCATCGCCTGTTCTCAGTTTGCGGAAATGGGATGATGGTGGTCTCGGATGCGGACGCGGGTAAGGTTATCGCCACACCGGCCATCGGCAATCATCCTGATGCTGCCGGATTCGACCCCGGTACGGGACTGGCATTCAGTTCCAATGGAGATGGGACACTGACCATCGTAAAGGAAGAATCTCCCAGCAAGTTCACAGTAGTTTCTACGGTGACCACAGAACCCGGCGCGCGAACCATGACATTGGATACCAAAACACACAATGTTTATTTGGTAACCGCAAAACCCCAAGCCCCGGCTCCCGGTGAAGAAACCCAAGGACGCCGACGTAGAAGTTATGAACCCGGCTCTTTTACTGTACTGGTTGTAGGACCTTCCAAATAATACTCGCGATTTGAACTTTATAATCCCGTTATCGAAAGAGAACTTAATGACGGGATTTTTTTATTATTCCGTCAATTAGAAGTTTTTTCTCTCAACCAAGTATCCGGAAACGTACTTGTGAATGATACTGGAGATTAAGGTTTGGTAGGGAATTCCTTCTTGTATGGCGATAACATGCACCTGTTCCAAGTCTTTGGAAGACATCCGAATATTAATGCGTTGATCTTTTTGTAAAGTATTTTTTGCATATTCACGAAGTCTTTTAATTTCGCGTTTTGGATGTTTTAGCGACTTCCATTCCTCCCGATTATAGGATGTCAAAATATCCTTTTCTTCCTTGTTTAACAATGCTCTTTTCATTTCTTAGTCCTCACATATCTATCCGTTGCTTTTCTACTCGGTATAATGGTTTTTAAGAAGATTTCATCTCCTTCCTGTACATAAGGAACGAGATAGGCGTAGTCGTTTATCTTAACTATAGCCATCTTCTGACCTTGATATCGAGTTTGATTTGGATGTTCAATAATTTCCAATACCTCTTCATTTTCCAATAAGATGAGAACCTGTTCAAAACATATTCCCCGATTCTTTTTCAACCATTCATTTTTCTCCGCATTCCAAGAAAATACTGCCACTCATTAATAATATGACATTGTGTGCCTTGTGTCAACAATTATTATAATTGAAGTAGCACAATACTAATTCTTTGCTTCTATAATAAAATTCATGCTACGATTCCCTCATGAAAGCAAATAGGAATCGTATTGGGCTTTTACTACTTCCTCTAATATTTCTTATACCCCAATACTTATTGGCGGATGGAATTGATTTTCCTATTCTTATAGGTCTGGGATTAATGGTATTCATACCTACCACCGCCTTTATCGTTTTTGGAGAAGCATTGGTTATCTCAAAGTACTTAAAAATTTCTTATCGGTCAACTTTGTGGTTTGCTTTTGTTATCAATTTAGCGTCTTTTTTATCAGGTTTTGCAATGCTTTTTGTTGTTTCATCCATTGATTACCTTTTATTGCATAAAGATATTTATCACTTTTTTAATTATTTTCTTTTGTCTTCAATTATCGGGTATTTGCTGTATTTTGGTACAAGTGTTTTAGTGGAATATTTTGTCGGATTACGAAAAAGGAAAATCTTTTTCCCAGATAAGCACGCACGTGGAATTTTTAATGCAATTCTTTATGCTAATCTATTGAGCTATGGCGTTTTATGTCCTATACATTATTATTTGACCCGTCCTATTACAGAAATTCGGCAGGTGACAAAGGATGTCCGATGGGAAATGGCACCGACCGTTAAAATCATCTATATTGATTCAAAGGATCATTATCTCAAGCAGATTGACAGCGATGGTCGAAATCAAAAAGTACTTATTCCTTATAGTATCATGGATTATTCTGTTTCAAATGATATGGATCGCTATTTGTATCGAGGAAATGATAACTCCCTTTATTATTTTTCCACTACTCAAAACAAGCGAGTCAAAATTGGAGACGATAAATTAAAATATTCAACATGGGGGGTTGCCATAAGTCCTTCCGGTCGCACAATCGCTTATCTCAAATTTCTTACGGAACAAAATAATATTCGGTTATTAGTGTTATTCGATGTAATTAGAAATAAAACATTTCAAACAGACTATTTTACAAATGAAACAGATTATTCCCCATCCATAGCCTGGTCGAATCAAGAGAATGTTTTTTACATTTTTGGCAATCAAGGTACAAAAAAGATAACTTTCTCCGACTCCATGCAAATTAAGATTGAAAAAGCAAAACCCGAAGATTTTGTAAAATTTGTTTCAAAATGGTATTCTTCCGAAAATGAAGAAGGTAATTATTTATCTGTGGATGAATATAATGATTTGAAAGTTAAAACAATTCCTGGACTGGGAAATGAATTAGTCATTTCCCAACATGACAAGGATATCGTCCATTTTACAACTACTTTTGGTATGCTCCATATTTTTGGTTTTGGAAATCTGGATAATCCCTCTTTTATTCACGAAGGAAAGGAATGCATTTTCGAATGGGGAGATTCAATTTATTTGATGGATATACAAAGTCGTAAAATTGGGAAAATTACAGACGGAAACAGATATATCCTTTTTTTAAAAAAATTTAGTCTTGGATTATTGGAAACATCATAAAAATGGTAAATTGAAAAATTATCCCTTTTCAATGAACACTGTTTCGTTCTTATGATACCAATTCGCCATTCCACCATCGAGACTCCGTACGTCTTTGAAACCGTTTTGTAAGAGGAAGAAGGCGCAATCAAGACTCCGCATTCCATGTTCACAAAGCACAACAGTTTCCGCGTTTTTATCTAATTTATCAAGTTCCAATGGTAAAGAATTCATGGGAATATGTTTAATACAATTCAACCGTCCCAATTTCAATTCATAGGGTTCGCGGACATCTATAATTTGCAACGGCTTTTTCTGTTCGATATATTCTTTTAATTTCAGCGGGTCAATCAAATGTTTTGCCGGATCAAATTGTAATTCTTCCACCGTCTCCTGTGGGGCAGGCGTTGGCTCCGATTGAACCATGACCGACTTTGGTTGTTCTTTTCCACCAAATAGTTTTTTAAATAGACTCATTGTCCGACCTCTTTCTGAAGTGTCTATTATTATATCAATTCCTACATAATTTAACGAAACCTGAAATCTTGACCTGGGTCAAGGAACTCTAATTAGTCTTCTTGCTACAGTAGTTATGGAAGGTAAAAAAAGTATGGATGTTGTTGATAAAGTAGAAATACTAAAACCCAAATCCCCGATACAGAAAATAGCACCGGAACTAAGGAGATTGCGTTTTAAAGCCAAACCTCAAGCATCTCTTTGGGTAATTTGGTTGGAGCGTTTGAAAACCGATTCACAGTTTTTGCGCCAGAGTGTTCAAATTGGATTTCTGGTACTTACTCTGCTGATAGGTTTTCAATTTTTCCTGTGGGTTAAATGGGTGGAAAGCGACGGGAATTTATGGACCGTGACCCGTCCGCCGGGAGTGGAAGCCTTTCTGCCGATTAGCGGGTTAATCAGTCTGAAATACTGGATAACGACTGGAATTATCAATGATATTCATCCCGCGGGACTTTTTATTTTAATAGGGGTCATGGCCATTTCCCTGCTGTTTCAAAAATCTTTTTGCAGTTGGGTCTGTCCGGTGGGTTGGATTTCTGAGAAAGCCTGGCAATTGGGAAAGAAGGTCTTTGGAAAGAATTTTCAAATCCCAAAGTGGCTGGATAAGGTTTTGCGAGGGATTAAGTATTTTCTGATGGCATTTTTCCTGTGGATTATCTTTTTTGTGATGGATACCGAGGCGATTGGCAATTTTATCCAGGGACCCTATAACAAAGTGGCCGATATCAAGATGTTATATTTTTTCATACATATAACCGAAACTACCGCCATGGTGTTACTGGTGTTATTTCTCCTTTCCATGGTGTACAAGAATTTTTGGTGTCGTTATTTATGTCCCTATGGAGCGTTGTTGGGAATCTTCAGCCGGTTCAGTCCGGTCAAGGTAACGAGGAATGTAAATTCTTGTATTGATTGTGAACTATGTACCCGTGCTTGCCCCTCCTTTCTTCCAGTACATAAACTCCAAAAGGTGACGAGTGAAGAATGTACCGCCTGCGTAAGTTGTATTGAAGTTTGTCCCGTGAAGGATACCTTGGACTTACTGACGACAGTGGGTAATCGTAAAATTCCCGTTCCGGTCTTTGCCGCTCTGATAGCAGGGGTCTTTTTCGCAATTATCGGATTTGCCATGTTGACGGGACATTGGAAAAACAATATTTCCGACCAGGAATATTTTCACCATATCCATAGGATTAACGGTCCGGAATATACCCATTTTTGAAAAGAGACCATCCCTTAATCCCCTTCCTACGAGGACTCAGGACAGGCTCTCAATTGAGGAGGGGAAGGGCAGAGAATTGATATCAGGAGATAGGGGTTAGGGAGAAATGGAATTGAGGGTTTTAGGTCCCGAGAGAGAGAATCGGGATGACTTTGTCAATTGTAGATTTAAAGAGGAAGGGAGTTTTGTAGGGGCGAAGAGGCTTGTCATTGCGAACGAAGTGTGGCAATCTCGTTTTTAGGGTTGTCATTTTTGAGAAAGTGATTCTCAATGCTGGGGAATCTTGAGGGGAATTAAAGAAAGCGTCGGGAAATTCGTAAAATTTATTTCATTCCAAACGCATAGAATAGTTCATGCAGATTGTCCTTTGCTAATTTGTGATATAACTGGAATTATTGTAACAGCTAAGCCTTTACACGCATCCGAAATGCTTTGAAATGATTCGACATTTGAAGTTCCATTGGAATCATTGTCATCTTGACTATTACTATCATGGGTATCTTTTCTTTGTTGATAAAGCATACCTAAAGCAAGAATACATAGTCCCCACTTGAACCAATAATTAAGAATTTCTGGTGGCAAATTTCTACGACGTGCAATTTCATTTCTTAAATGGATATTATCCATATTTATATACATATCAATTTTGTTCTCTTCATCCCCATGCTTTAATTCTAGTGCTGAGAATTCATTAAATTTAAAACCAGGAAATCGTTCCCAGTCAGGGCGTTTTACTTCTATGATTTCAGGAATTCCAGTCAGAGTTGAACCGGGCGTAGGAGGATGAGGTGGTTCGGGTGGAGGGGGTGCATCTGGTTCAACTTCAATGACAAATCTTGATTCAAAAGGATTAACTCTTGAAATATCCATTAACCTCACGTTTACCTGAAACCTATCACCAATATTGCAATTTTGAGGTAAAGTATATCGAAGATTTGCTTTGCCATTCCAAAGATTATGAGATAACAAGTGTGGTACACCGTTTGATTCTAAATGACCAGGATCGTTTATTCTTGAAAAATAATCATTTACAGCGTCTGTTTCATATTCAACACGACATTTTCTGTTTCTTGGACACTTCTTTATTAATCCTGATTGTGGTTCTTTAGCTATACGAAAAAATGTAGGAAATTGTTGCCCAACATATGGCTCTCGTATAGGTAGTGGTCCCTCTGGTACACGTATTTTTTGTCCAATGCCAAAAAGATTAGCTAATGATGGATCTTGTCGCACAAGGCTCTGGAGGACTTGTGCGGTATCTTCTTCTGAGGTAGATGAAAGATGTGCTTGACGTCGTCTAGCATTCAAATACTTTAATCCAGGATGTTCCTTTATAAAGTCGACTATAAAGTCTTCTAATATGTATCTTTCATCAATTTGTCTCATTCTATCTCTGGATGTCAAAAATAAGTCGTCTCTAATACTTTGATTTATATTCGTACAATCAACCATCACAATCATACTTTTAGCAATATAATCTAGTTTTGTTTTTCTAGTTATAAAATCAGATCCGTATTCGCTATGTAATTGTCCATTTATATTAAAAAATATTCCGGATGGATAATTTTTCTCTTTACCTTCTCTTATTACTACCATTCGAAGATTCACTGTACCTACTTTATCGATATTGACAGGGCTTCCTGTATCATAACCAGGATCTATATCATCAACGCTGTCAGCAAGGACTGAACAAAGCCCTGACATTGTAGTGTCAAAATAATGTGCCCGATATCCATCTCTTCTCTCTGAAATGCGGATTGGTAAAACAGAATCTTGTAAATGTCGTTCTATTGCATCTCGAAGATCTAGGGTGGCAAGAGTTCTTAATCGTCCAGGAAATTTATAATTCCAGATTTTTATACATGAACCATAATTTAAAGGATTTTCATAACATTGAGGATAGTCTCCTGGTTTAATTGGAAGGTTTTCAGCTTCAAAAGACGGTACAATATTATTTGGTGCAAGATAAACATACATTGAATGTGGTTGCTCAGAACTAGGCTCTAATCTTCGTATCATAGTGAATCCCCAACTCTTACATATAGAAGGAGAATTTTCTGAAATAAGTTCTTGTTGACGACGAGATATGATTAATTGGAAGCTGTTCTTCCCAGCAAATTGAAGAACACCCGTTCCACCCATATTATATTTACCTTGTACAAAAGGGATTTTAGATTTATTTTCTCTAATAAGTGAAAGAAAAGTATCTGGAAAGTTATCAGGTGATTGGCCCTCACCATCGTCAATAATCATATAACAGGGATTGCTTTTACTACCACATGCAACCAAGTTAATTCTTTTAGCAATTTCTGTACGTGCTCTAGCATCAAGGTTTTGGATTCTCCCACCAGGTACGCTTAAAAAACGTTCAACTGCAGCATACATTGTTTGCGGCGCTTCACTGCCAGCTGGGTCAATTCCCGCGCGATAACATTCATAAGTTAAAATAGAATCAATTGAATTAACAATTTTTTCTACTAGAGCTGCAACTGGTGAGCTTTGCTGATTGCCGACAATACCACGATTATTTTGCATATCACCATACGGTCTCCATAGTGTTCGATCAACCCACAAATTATAATCTTTAAGAATTTCAATTACTTCTTCTTCAGTCTCACAATGCAATAATCTTAAGCACAAATCCATCGAATTATCGCCTGTCAATTTAGGCATATAAATTTCCTCTCATAAATATGACTTTTAAGTTTTATCTAATTGGTGTATAAATAAATACTCTTTTGAACTATGTTGTCGTGGAGATATATTTGCATACCAACGGCGATTAGGAACAATCCTACTTATTATAGACTCTGGTTTATCAGGATTAATTACTTCCCTGTAGCCAGCATTACGCATTGCTTTTCTAAAGTAAAGCAACTGTTTACTTGGATTTGAAAATGCAACTACCTGAATAATGAATGCATTCGGTTTCAAATAAAATATGAAATTTCTGAATGTTGTCTCAATTTTTTCAAAATAGCTTTTGTTTTCATGTTCAAACCTAGGTCCTAAAGTATAAAACGACTCCGAATGATTATCATTAATTCTCAAGAGATTATATGGAAGATTGATTTCTTTCCTTCCTTTAACTTGCCATCTATGATAAAGGACATGAACACCAGGGTACGGTGGTGAGGTAAGCAATAATGACACGGATGCCTTATAATCTTTATATTGACCATTCATCTTTGTTACGTCAATTGACATTATCTCAAAATTTGACCTAACTTTACTTATTTTTGCTAACTTTTTACATTCAGTTGAATATGATTTCATATCTAATAAGAATTTAATTGACACTTTTCTAAATGTTTTAATCAGAATATCAGGAAAGATATTTTTATTTCTACAATCAAAACATAATTGCCCAACCCTTAATACTGTTAAGAGAGCAAAACTCTTAGCATTTGTATCAGAAATTTTATATGCACTATCCCTTATTTTCAATAGTAATCCATGTGTTTTAGGAGATAACTTTATATTGCCGTGTAAAACTAAAGGATTATACGGGATATCGGATATATTCTTAAAGATATTTTCCACAGATAGCGCCCATTCATAAAAAGTATTAAAAGAGTTTTCACTTAATGGATTTGCTTTTACATTTGAAACAAAGCAAGCTAAGTTATTAATGTCCAGTCCCAATGCTTTTCTTCCATTCACTATTGATTCAATCAATGTTGTACCACCACCACAAAATGGATCAAAAACCAATTGCCCCTTTTTTGTAAATTCAAAAATAATTGTTCTTGCAAGAATTGGAGATAAAGAAGCGGGATAACGATATAGTGAATGCGTATAGCTATTTATACGGTCCGAAGAGTTTGCAGCGGAACGTATATTGTCCCAATTTATTTTTTTAATTCTTCCCAATTTAGTAACTCTTCAAACAGGTATTGTAGCACAACAAGTAAAATATTAAAGATTTTCATATTGCTTAGTCGCCATGCTCCTCGCAATGACGAAAATCAAAAAAGAGATTGACAGGAAGGAAAAGAAGAGTATAATAGAAATATAAATTAATTTTGAATTCTAAATTATGAATTATGAATTCAAAAAAAGGGGAAATTGGTTTAGGGATAAAGTACCCTGTTTAGGGTAGGTTTGGGGTTGTTTTTAGGGATTTTGGGGGTTGTACAAGTAAAAGTCTGCAACTCTTTTAAAGTCAATCATCCATAAGGGAAGATGTACGAGATCGATCTGGTACATGATTGCTCCGCTTCTGGTTCGCTTCTGGTTCGCTTGAGGTTCGCTTAGGGAAAATATGAATCGGGGAATCGGGGAATGGGCGAAACGGCGAGAAAAGAGAGAAGAAAAGTAACCCTAGGGGAATTCAGGTACAGTGCCGTTATAGGCGAGGTTAAGGAGGGAGACGGGGTGGATGGTTTTCATGGGGAGATGGTATTTGCGGATTCCGTAATCAATCTGGACGATACAGCCGGGGTTGCCGGTGACAATGAAGTCGGCATGGGTGGTTTGGATATGCTCCATTTTTCGTTGCAATAGTTTCATGGAATCGTTATAGCGGACGATATTATAGATACCGGCGCTGCCGCAACACCAATCAGATTCCGGCAATTCGATAATGTTTAGTCCCGGAATCGCCCGGAGAATCTGGCGAGGCTCCGAACTAATCTTTTGTCCATGGAGCAAGTGACAGGCTTCATGATAGGCTACTTTGAAGTTCAGGGGCTTGACGGGTTTTTCAAAATCAATCATGACGAGGAATTCGGAAATGTCTTTGACTTTATTATCGAACTGGTGGGCGCGTTCGACATAATCTTTGTCATCCCGCAACAAATGCCCGTATTGTTTGAGGAAGGACCCGCACCCCGCAGAATTAATGATGATATAATCCACAGCGGCCTTTTCAAAGGTATCAATATTGCGTTTTGCCAGAATACGGGCGGTGTCCAAATCGCCGTTATGCCCGTGGAGAGAACCACAGCAAGTTTGGTTTGGGGGAGTATGAATTTCACAATGATTGCGATAGAGGACTTCCACGGTATCCCGATTGACATCCGGGAAAGTCATATTCATGATGCACCCGGTGATGAAACCCACCTTATATTTGATAGTGCCGGGGGGAGTCCATTTCTCAGGAATGGTGGAATCGGAAAAGGGGAGTTTCACCTGGGGACTGAGTTGTTCGAGTTTCGCCAAGTGAGGCGAGACAAGATTGAGAATTTTGGTGGAGCGGGTAAGCCATTGCAAACCGGACTTTTCATAAAACCAGAGACTGTATCCCAGGAGTTTTAAAAGGGTGTGAGAAGTGAAAACCGTTTCCAACATGAACTTTTGCAGATGGTTTTGGCGGTGTTTTTCCTGATGGAAGATTTGGATTTGGGCACGGGCGGCTTCCTGTAATTCCCCGTATTTGACACCGGCGGGGCAGGCGGTTTCGCAGGCGCGGCAATTGAGACAATAGGACATGGCTTCGATAAAGCCATCGGTGATTTCCAGTTCACCATCGGCGACGGCTTTGATGAGGGCGATGCGTCCGCGGGGATTGGCTTTTTCCAACGGGGTGAGGGAGTAGGTCGGGCAATGGGGCAGACACATGCCGCAATGCATACAATTCAGGATAGCGCCATAATCGGGAATGTCTATCCCGTTAAAGGCGGAGGGACGTTGTTTTTTTTCTAGGATTGCAGTTGACATGAATGTTTGAGTTTTAAATCCACCCCCTCCCTGCCTCCCCCTTAATTAAGGGGGAGGTTAGGTGGGGGTAGGTACTACTGGAATTTGGTCGCGGGTGCGGGGGAGGATACCTTCACAGCGCGGTTTATAGGCGAACATTTTGCCCGGATTCAAGATGCCATTGGGATCGAGAGAAGCTTTCATGGCTTGCATAAACGCGATTCCGGTTTGCCCGAGTTGATGCGGCAAGAATTTCTTTTTTGCCAAGCCAACCCCATGCTCTCCAGTAATCGTGCCACCCATTTTCATGGCGGATTCAAAGATTTCGTCAAAGGCTTGTTCCGCGCGTTTGATTTCATCGGTATTGCGTTCATCCGTCAAGCAAGTCGGGTGTAAGTTCCCGTCCCCCGCGTGGCCAAAGGTGCCAATTTTGACATGGTATTTTTCAGCAATGCGATGAATTTCCGCCAGCATGGGAGCGACGGCACTGCGCGGCACGGTGGCATCTTCCAGGATAGTGGTGGGTTCCATGCGCGCAAGAGCAGGGAATGCCATACGGCGGGCGGAAGCATATTTGAGCGCCTCCTCGTCATTTTGCGCCATGTGAAATTCCGCGGCGGAATGGCTTTTGCAAATATCAATAATTTTTTTAGAGTTGTCTTCGACGACGGATTGAGGTCCATCCACTTCAATGAGCAGAACGGCTTCCATGTCTTTGGGGAGACCGATGTGAGCGTAATTTTCGACACATTCAATAGTGACGCGGTCAAGGAATTCAAGGGTCACGGGAATAATGTGCGCGGCGATAATCGCGGAGACGGTCTTGGCGGCAGCGTCCACGGAATGATAGTACGCCAGCATGGTTTTTTTGGTTTCGGGAAGGGGAATGAGTTTAAAAAGGATTTTGGTAATGATGCCCAGAGTGCCTTCCGACCCGACAAAGACATCTTTAATGTTATATCCGGCGACATCTTTGGCGCACTTGTTTCCGGTATTAAGGATTTCGCCGTTAGGTAAGATGACCTCCAGTCCCATGACATAATTTTTGGTAACGCCATATTTCAACCCGCGCAGACCACCGGAGTTTTCCGCGACATTCCCGCCCAGCGTGCTGATTTTCATACTGCCGGGGTCGGGCGGGTAAAATAAGCCAATTTTTTCAACGGCACTATGCAGATCGGCGGTGATGACACCAGGTTCCACAAACGCAGTCAGGTTTTCCGAATCGATCTCCAGAATTTTATTCATTTGATTGAGCAAAAGGACAATCGAACCTTCGACCGGAATAGACCCGCCCGAAAGACCTGTCCCGGAACCACGTGCCACCACAGGGATTTTCTCGGTATTACAGAATTTCAAGAGAGTACTGATCTGAGATGTGTTTTGAGCAATTACCACGGCTTCAGGAACCTGGCGGAGAAGAGGCGTCCCGTCGTAGGCATAGGTCAATAAATCTTCGCGGGAAGTCAGGACATTATCCCTTCCGACAATATCCTGGATTTTGGAAAGTACGGAAGAATTCAACATAAAAGTTATGGTATCACGTTCAACTCGGATTAGTCGAGATTTCGCCCCAAGTCAATCTCTCTTCCGCTACACCCATTTTCCGGGTTTGTTTTCTCTTTGGGTGACAAAATCTTCCCGGCCACTCCTTTCTGGAAACTATTTCTTTAAATACGATGTTATTATTTTATATTGATAGTGTTAGTGTTGTTTTAGACTTGACAAACGGTTTATTAGGGGTTAGTATTACATTCTCTTTCAAAAACATAGACTTTTGAATGGAACTATGAGGTAATGGAAATTTTTAGGAAATAAAAGCAGGTTTTTATTAAAAAATCAGTGTAATAAAGAAATAACTTGACAAACGATTTTTATAAGTCTATATTAAAATACACGGTATCTCTTAGGTAAAAAGGTAAAAATTAGTTATAATAAATACTGTAAAAAAAAGGAGAATAGAAAAATGAACCGACGTTTACCCGTTTTAAGTATAGTAAGTATGATAATGATTGTCGCACTAGCGGCATTTTCTCTGGCGCAATCTCCGCCCAATTATGCCAATTTACCAGCGGTAAAGTTGTTCATAGGAGATACGACCGATTCGCTATTTAGTTTGGAAGATTATAATACTGGAGGTGCTGCGACCACGGGGTCTTGGGCGATTACCGGTAATTTTGCCGGGTTGGCCGGTTTGAATGGTAGTACTGTAACCCAAGCCACCTACGGTTCTCCAACCGTTGGATCCAATTCATTTCAAGCCGCCAATGCAGGCGGACTCTCCAATATCGCTTCTAATACTGTGAAATATTCTACCTACAAGATTAATAAGCTCCCGATCGTTGGTTTAACTGTAGGCTCTTCCTATACTTTGAATCTTACCGGTTATACCAATAGTGTGTCAGGACCGGCCATACCGGTAAGCTATAACACCCTTTCGGCATTAAGTGTTGATAATTACTCGAATGTTACCGCTTCATGGAGTGGTAATACCGCTATTGTAATTACGGCATTACAAGCATTTTCTGATGCAGCACATGTATATGTGACAGCTTCTCCCAGTGCAACCCCACCCTATGACGGGGATTTGGATATGGAAGATGTGCAAGTGTATACCAACCTGTTAACCAGCGGTACTTTTAGCACTGCCAATGATACAGCAGTCTGGTCCCCGATGGAAATCCCGCCGGGTAGGTCTACGCTGGCCACGCAACAATGGATGCAGAGTTATACAGATTCTGCAGGAACCCAAGCACAGGGCGTATGGAAATTCACCTTTGCGGATGCCAATGGCGGTGTGAAATCAACTCCCAATACGGCTCATTGGATTAGCATAGCCAATGGGGAATGGTATATTTACAGGATACACTTAGTGGCCGATACTCCTAATAACACTCATCTGGCCTGCTTATATTGCTATACCAATCTTCCGGGGAGTGGAACGCAAACGGATATAGTCGGGAACGTATTATTTGGGGTACCGACGGTGTGGACGTGGCAGGAAGCCCCCTTACTGGCACATGGCAGTAGTACCACGGGTTATCCACAATTCCAATTCAAGGCGAATGGGGCAGGCAGTATCTATGTAGATGAGATCCAAATTATCAATGCCACTCCGGAATTAATGCAAGCGCGCAGCAACACCCATTCCCATTATCTCTATGGCCAATTTACTACGGGGAATGACACGACGGGCTGGGGACAGGAATTGTATTTTGGTGCAGTAAGCGCACCGAGCATCACGGTGAATAATGGGTTGGTCTTAAACTTTGCGGGAGCGGCACCTGGGTCCTCGGGTCAGGAAGGGATAAAATGGACCGCGAACAATGGAGTACAAGGACCGTTGCATGCGTATTCCTTCCCGGACAACGTAGGTCATCAAGTCGGTACCCAGTTGACGTTAAGTATCGTATCTGGCAATTTCAACACTTTGGGAATTGTCTTGGTAGCGGCGTATGGAACCGCGACGGCGGGGGATCAAGATATTGATAACCTAATAGCCGCGGCGGGTGTTGGAGTCTTGGTGAGTGGAAATTACTATGCCATAGGCGAGGCGCAATATCCTTACGCTCAGGGCCAATTTGGGTTACGCAGTGATGCGGGAGGTATTTTAGAGGTCAATAACGTGGATGTGAATGTGGATAATGACGATCCATTCTATGGCGATGGTACCTTATTCCCATAATTTATTTGAAATAAAACGTAAAGGCGGATGGTGCAGACGCACCATCCGCCTTTTTTTTGGTTAATTACGAAGAATGTGTTCTTGGAACATAGTATTGATTTGTTGGGTTGTAAAATCTGTAGAATTTACTGAATTACCGGATTTCAATAGGAACCACGCGGGTTCGGGATCCAGAGGCTTTAGGAATGGTAATAATTAGAAATCCGTTATTATAGGTGGCTTTGGTACCTTGAGGATTGACCTTGTGGGATAACCGGACGACCCGTTCAAACGCGCCATAATGGATTTCAACTTGATGATAATGAGTTGGCTTTTTGGCGATATCTTCTTTTCTTATTCCCCGGATGATTAAATCATACGCAACCCATTCAATACTGACCACATCCGGAGAAACTCCCGCAATCTCTAGTTTAATAATAAAATACGTGGCATTTTCATAAATATCGGTGGGTGGGTTAAAAACTCGATTGGGCCGCAGGATAGCTATATTTTTCCCCGTCATTAAATTTTCAAACAATTCGGAAAAGCCGGAATCTTCGGGAGGGTGGGTTTTCGGATTGGAATATATGATTTTTAACGCCATATCATAAAAACCATGCTATTTCGCTAAGATTCATCAACCCTACTCTAATATAAAGAGGAGTATGAGTCAACCCCATACTCCTCTTTATAAGGGAATTATATATTATAAAAATAAAAACAAACGTCCCGTTCTACAGTGTGGATGAACGGGACGGTTTGGTTGCAACCAAACAGCTTATGATTGTGGTTTTGCTGATGCTGGTTTTTTCTTTTTTGTTTTTGTCGCCTTGGTCGTATCTGCTGACGGAGCGGCTGTACTGCTGGCCGACACGGTCGTATCTGTAGTCATTGCCGTACTGCTGGCTGACATGGTCGTATCTGTAGTCATTGCCGTACTGCTGGCCGACATGGTTGTATCCGTTGTGGCTGGTGCGGCTGGCGTTGCCGGTGCTTCAGTTGCTGGTGGGGCTTGCTGTTGCGAGCATCCAACTACTATAAAGGCTGTGACACCAATGACTAACCCGCATACCAAACCTCTTTTCATCCATTTCGTTAACATCTTGTTCTACACCCCCTTTCTTAATATAGAATATATTAATTCATCAAATCGTGATATTTCATTGAAATCGGCTAGTTCTTGAATATCCGTATTCGCATTAAACTATAGGGAAAGATGTACTTTTTGTCAAGTAGAGCTAGACCTATCTCTTGGTAAAGGACGGTCCGAAGAGTTCGCAAGTATTGGGGGGACATTTTAACCGGGGACTCTTTGATACTTGACAATTGAAAATAAGGTTCATTATAATATACACGTCTGTGAAATGGGGAAAGTGTCTCCAACGCGAGTTGGAGACAAAAACGAGTTGGTTGCAGATAACTGCATTAACTTGTTTTTCCTCATTGTCCTGACCAGGATCTTTAATTTGGCGCAGAAGGAGGTGCTCCCCCGAGAGCCGCGAAGACTGGGTCGGACGATAAGTTACAGACCTTGAAAATAAAAAGTATATCTATGAGAGTTTTGGTGGAGTGAAATGTCACCAAACCCCTCAAGATAAATATAATTTCCTTAAGGGGGAAATATAATGAAAAAAATGTTAATTCTTGCCGTAGCGGCAATGCTCGTTCTGAGTGTTGCAGCGATAGCGGCAACTGATAGTATCACTTGGGGTGGTTCCATCCAAGGTGAAGGTCTTTGGGAATTTAAAGACTCAGCTCCTGATGTTCATGGAATCCAATCCGAAATTTATTTATGGGCCAGTGCCGACTTGGCGGATAACGTCATGGCGAAAGTTGAATTGAAATATGAAAACTTTTATGGCTCGACACCAGTAGCAAACAATGGATTGACTGGTGCAGGAATAACCGGTGGAAACGTCAATTTATACCAAGGGTATGTAAAACTTGGCAAAATGTACGATTCTCCAGTGAGTGTAGTAATCGGTCGTTGGGTCAATGAAAAAGCCAATGATCAAGGAATGACCGATGCCGGTAACCGTAGTAATTTAATACCGTACTATGGTGAAGGTTTCATCATTAACAACAACGGTCCCGTGGACGGTGGAAAATTGACCTATGACGGAGACAAATGGTGGGTTGACTTGCTCTGGAACAAAATCACCCAAGATCCTACTCACTTGAATAATGACAATACCTTATATGGTGCCTATGGCGAATATAAAGGTATCGAAAATCAAACTATTGATGCCTACTTGTTATGGAATGACGGTGCCGATAGTCCTGCCGCAGATCAGATATTTATTATTGGTGCGCGCGGTGATGGAAAAATTACACCGGTTGAAGGTTTAGGTTATAAGGCAGAACTTGCCTGGACCAATACACATAACTCCGGTGCACCCACAGATTACAACGGCTTTGGCGGATACGGTGGAGTGAACTATACATTCACCAATGTTCAATATAGTCCGTGTGTCCGTGGAAACTTATATTATTTGGAACACAACTATGCGACCTTAGGTCATGTGGATCAATATGACTTAGGCGAAAGCGGTTATGGTCAGGTCATTGACCAGGGTTCCAACTTGAACGCCTCTAACAATGGTTCCGTAGGCGGTCATGGATTCTACTTTGTCAATTTAGGCGCGACCATCAAACCGATGGAAAAAGTGGCTATTGACGGTGATTACTATCACTACAATAACGCATGGGGTAACAGCGTTTTGGGTCATGAAGTGGATTTACGTCTCTCTTATCAATACAGTGAGAACGTAGCCGCAGAATTGATCGGTGGTTACTTCTTGGCTCCAGGAAACCCGACAGGTTTAGCCAGTTCAATAGGATTAGGCTTCCCCGGCGATGCGTTCCTAGTCAAAGGTGGACTCAAAGTTACCTTCTAATTATTGACGAAAATTATTTTCGTTCATTACTATTACTCCCGTATCCCCGATTTACCGGGGATACGGGTTTTTTTATTGATGACGATATTGTTTTGGAAAATTGTCTTTCATGTTCTATGATAAACTGATTTAATTTATGCTTTCTATTTTATTGAAAATATTATGCGGTATAGTCCGAATTCTTCCCTATCGTTTATGCGAGACACTAGCGAGAATTCTGGGATTACTATTATTTTCAATCGTTCGCATCCGCCGGGATGTGGTCATGGATAATCTCCAAAAAACACTGGGGTCCCAATATACTGAAAAAGAATTACTGTCCATTGCCCACCGGACGTATAATCATTACGCTTTGACTCTTTTAGAATTTATTCGCATGCCGGTCAAATCAAAAGAAGCATTGAAAAACTCCATGCGTGTTACCGGTATGGATAATGCGTATTCGGCGTATAATCAAAACCATGGAGTAATTTTTGCTTCAGGACATATCGGATGCTGGGAAATGGGAGTTGCGGCGATTACCTGCTATGGATATGGCATATCCGTATATGCTCGTCCCGCACATAATCAAGCGGTCAACAACCTGGTTAATTCCATCCGTGAATCCTATGGAGTTCGTATCATCAGCACACGTTTTTCCTTGCGGGATATCATTCAGGAACTCAAAAACAAAAATATTGTCGGAATGTTATTTGACCATGACGCCGGGGATAATGGAGTCTTCGTTCATTTCATGGGTCGGCCAGCCAGCACCTATAAAGGTCCGGTCTTCTCCGCTTGTAAAGCCGGAAGTCCCGTATTACCGGCATTTGCGTTTCATGGGGCAGGAGAAACCTATGAGGTATATATCCATCCGCCCATTTATCCCGAAGCAAGTAACCCTTTGGATAAGGAAATTGAACGAATAACCCAGGAATTGGCGACTATTTTAGAAACTTATGTTCATAAATATCCAGAGCAATATTTCTGGTTTCACAAACGTTGGCAAACGATGGAAAAATAATTTTATATTTATGACCTACTCAAAAATTTTAATGGTCAGAATGAGTTCGTTGGGGGATATAATTATGACCCTGCCATGTTTGTCCGTGTTACGGTCATCTTATCCATCCGCCCATATCAGCTGGTTGGTGAATCAAAGTTATGCGCCGTTATTGCAGGAAAATCCATTATTAAATGAGGTTATTCCTTTTGACCGAAAACATTATTCCAACCCATTGAATTGCCTTGGAATAAGAGGGGTGATGCGTAATCTTCGTAATCAGAAATTCGATTTGGCGATTGATTTCCAGGGATTATTCAAGAGTGCCTTTTTCGCTTACGCGACCCGCGCTCCTGTCCGTGTCGGGTCAAATGAAAATCGGGAATGGAGCGCCATGTTCTACACCCATCGGGTGAATATTCGTAGAGAGGAATATCATGGAGTAGATTGGCAATTACAATTTCTCAAAGATATTCCCAGCATTCAATTGCCGCAAGAAATTCCTGTAAACTTTTCATTTCCTGATTTTACCTTTGCTCAAGATTCTTTGGCCAGTAAATTGCGTAAAGCGGGATTAAAAGAAAAGCAATCTTATGTCACCATTGCACCGGGAGCACGATGGATAACCAAAGAATGGCTCCCGGAAAGATTTGCGGAATTGATTGACCGGATTGCCAAAGAGCGTAATCTTCCTTCAGTATTAATCGGAGGTAATGAAGATTTTGATAAGGGAGGTTTCATTACATCGAGTGCAAAAACAAAACCTATAAATATGATTGGTAAAACCAGTCTTCCGGAACTTGCACTTCTTTTAAAACAAGCCAAAGTTTTGGTTACTAACGATACCGGTCCGATGCATTTGGCGTATGCCTTGGGCACACCAGTTATTGCCATTCATGGTCCCACTAATCCCAAATTGACAGGACCCTATGGGATTCAGTACAATGTCATCAAAATGGATGTCCCGTGTGGTCCTTGTTTCAAAAAAAAGTGTCCGGGATACGGGCTTGTTTGCATGACAAATATAACCATCGATATGGTTTATTCGAAAGTTTTAAATTATTTATAATATGAACATATTGTTATTAAACGCCGGATTAAGTTGGGGTGGTGTGGAATCTCAAGCACTGGTATTGGCACAAGCACTTCGTAAAAACGGGCACACCGTCATCGTGGGATGTTCGCGCGAAGGATATGTCAAAGATAAGGCGGAGAAACTGGGATTTGTCGTCACAGAACTAACAGTTCTCAAATCTTGGAATATTATTGCCCTGCTGAAAATAATCAAAATTGTTATTAAAGAAAAAATTGATGTTGTCTTTGTCAGCCTTGGAAAAGAATATTGGATTGCGGCGGTCGCCGCCAAATTATCTGGACGAAAACTGATCATTGTCCGACATTTATTGTACAAATTGAATAAACATACTACATGGTTACTCTCTCATCATGCAGATAAAGTTCTCGCAGTGAGTAAAGCGGTTAAAGAAGTCATGGTGAGTAGTGGAATATCTGTCGGGGGAATTGAAGTTGTTTATAACGGTATCGTAATGGATAGGTTTTGTTCCGATGGTACGGAAAAGGACGCTGTGAGAAAAGAATTGGGGATCCCCAAAAATTCTATTGTTATCGGCACGGCGGGAAAACTTCATCTGTATAAAGGCATGTTGGAGTTGGTCAATGCCCTGGCACGGGTGGTCGTACAACATCCCGATGCGTTTTTGCTTTTTGTCGGAGACGGTTTTTGCCGGTCACAACTGGAAAAAGAGATACGAAAATTTTCCTTGCAGGATAAAATTCTTATCACGGGTGTGCGAAATGATATGAATCGGATGTATGTTGCAATGGATATTTTCGTACTGGCCTCCCAAAGTAATGAAGCGTTTGGCATGGTGTTATTAGAAGCCATGGCGTTGAGTAAACCAGTCATTGGAACTCGCGTCGGCGGAATTCCGGAAATTATTCGGCATGAGATTAATGGATTATTAATTCCTCCCGCTGACCCGACGGCTCTCGCTGACGCCATATCCAGGTATATTCGTAATCCCGAATTCTTGGAAAAAATGGCTCAAGCAGGCCGCAAAACAGTGGAACTGGAGTTTTCCGATGACGTTTTAGGCCAACGATACCAAAAAATATTACAGGAATTATAAGGAAGCATCGGGAATTTTTGCTCCACCTATTCCCGATGCCACTTTATTTTTTCTTCCCTTTGGTTTTCTTGGACGGAACGGTTCCCTCAATGTGAATTTTTCTTTGACTCAACACTGATTCTTTTGTTTGGGTATAGGTCAAAAGTGCAGTCAGATAAAAATCACCACTCACGTTTTTTGGAATAGGGATAACGATATTTCCAGAAACCACACTGAACGCTGGAATAATGGAACTACTGGTATCGTAGAACTGAGCTGTCTTGGCAAATTCTTTGACTCGACTTGTCAAATAATACGGGTTATCGGTTAATATATAGACTTGGATTTTGACAGGGACATATCCTGGAGTATCGTTAATAACCTTTATCATGGTCGTTAAATTTTCTCCACCTTTCAAATACGTGGTTTGCGGGTCCAGAGAAATCGCCACCGGTGCCAGTGCGTTTTTCAATGCGTAATAGGTCATTTTTTTATGCGGATAGGTGGTATCATCGGGATGTAATAACCAGGAATCCAGATTGACCCAGTCTGCGTACCAATAGGGGAAGATACCGTCGTATTGCGCCACACGTAAGATTTCTGTTTGCTCCGCCGCCAACTCCGCGTGTTTTAATATCATCTCTTCTGGAGTCGGATTGAGTCCAATGAGCCTTTTTGCGCGTTCCATATCATTCCATATCCCGCTGTCATCCGAACCGGTTTCCAGATATTCCGTACAGAGTACCGGCAGGGTTCGTTTCATTTGATTAATGGATTCCGCCCGTTTACGGAAATCTGCCATCGTCTTGTACATAACGCCTTCAAACGCATGTAAATCCAGCATATCCGGAGATATATCCCCGGCTCGCAAAATCGGTCGGGTTGGGTCTAACCGTTTAATCAATGGATAGACATATCCATTTTCAACAGCTCTTTTTTCATTTGTTTGAGATTCGTTGGAAATTGACCAAATGACTATAGAAGGGTGATTCCAAAGATAGGGAATTAAATCTTTATATTCTTGAAATGCAAAATTTCCAAAAGTGGTATCTTCCCAATTATTGCTGGATGGAGACAGCGGAAATTCACTGATAATCAGGACTCCGGCGGCATCACATAAATCCAGCCAATGTTTGTTCATGGGTCCCAGATGTGTCCGAAAGGCGGTAATATTTCCTTCGCGGGCAACATCCACCAAGTACCGTTTGGCAAAATTTGCATCGTACGTATTATCCGAACCTGCACCATACGCCACTTCTTGAAATAAATTTGCCCCCCTTAACTGAATCCGTTGGCCGTTCAAATAGAAATGTCCATTTTTTGTGGTGAAATCGCGCAAGCCAAATGTTTCGGATTGGATATCAAGAGGATTCCCTTGTTTGTCTTTGACCATCGCGGTCACTTGATACAAAAAGGGTCGCCATGGCCACCATAATTTCGCTTCAGAAATACTCACAACTAAATCTATTCCGGCAAGTCCCGTAGAGGGGTTTTGTTCCACGTCCAAGGTTAATTGATTCATAGGGACCATGGATTTGGTGTCTGTCAAATAAACATCAATTTTATCTCCGGGAAGCAAATCTTTCGGATTTTTCATAGTCACCCGGACTTCTACTGTGCTGTCGCTGGCGTGTGGAATGGCGAATACCGATTGAATCGCTATACGATTATAAATCCGTAGTTGGACGGATTCTGTAATCCCCCCGGCTTTATTGGCCCAATCAGCTACGGTTCCCGTGGTGATTTCTGGAAGACCTTCTTTATTCATGGGGATGGAACCCCATCCACCGACTTTTAGCACCAGTTCGTTATCTTCTCCGCGTTTTATCCATGGTGTAATGTCGAAATCGAAAGGTGCGTACCCGCCCAAATGATACCCCAGCCGATGACCGTTTAACCAGGCTTCACAACTCCATTTCACCTGTCCAAACATAATTCGGACACGAGAGGTGCTTGTATTTGCAAGGATTTGCAAGTTGGTCGTGTCTAAAGTGAAATGTTTCCGGTACCAGGCAAATGGAGTGGTGATATACGCTGGTTTATAACCCGGTGGCGGATTTGGATTCAGGTTTCCCATCCAATCCACAGTGGTCACTTTGGGCATCTTGGCTTCCCACCATAATGCCGGAACAGAAATTGTTCCCCATTGGCTTTTTAAAGGAGCACCGGTCACTTGATCATAACTCACAGCGTAAGGCAAAAATTCCCAATCCCCATCCAATAACATAAACGCAGGTGAATCAATCGGTCCCGTCATCGGTAATTGCATAACCGGGGTATTATCCGTGGGTGATTTACTGCAAAAACTCCAAATGGGTATAACTAGAAATAATAAAAATAAGCCAACTTTATTCTTAACTAAATACATCTTTTGAGACCTTTCTTTGAATGGATACGAAATTATTTTGCCTTTAAAGATTTATCATATCTTGCTGATTTTGTCACCCTTCCCATTACTCAGGTTAGTGTACAATTTGTTGACATGTGACATCCATTTTTAAAATTATCATGGCCCCCCTCCAAATCCCTAAATAATAAAGGTCCTGCAATGAACGAGATCAGTCTCGTTCATTGCAACAGTGCTTGTAGGAGATGTAATTATCGCTACCCTAGGTTTTTGTCTGAAGACCGTCCTTTTCGACATTTCATGGAGATGGTGAAATGTTCCTGTCATGACAAAAATCTAAATTCGAAAGGAGTATAAAGTATGGCAGGGACATTCAAATTCCCGGATTTTTTAACGGAGGAGGAACGCCAAGCGTTTAATAAGTTGCGGGAGAGATTGGGCGGAAAAATGGTATATATTCCGTATCCCGAAAAGAATCATTATCACCAGGTTTTGGAAAGGAGAAATCACCGGATACGAAGAATGTTTAGGAAATATAAGTCGTTAGGTTTATCTAATCAGGAAATCTATGCCGAGATTTCCCTCCGGTTGTCGTGTGCCAAAGGATTATCCATGAACCGCATCCGCGCCATTGTGCACGGGTATAAAAAATAAAGGTGATAGGAAATAGGATTTAGGAATTAGGTAAAGAATTCCCTAAGTCCTATTTTATATATAACATCTGCTGAATTTTCAAATAGACAGGATTTTTTGTTTTTTCGTAAAGTTCCTTGGAAAGTTGTTGAGTATCCTGGAACAAGATGGATTGGCGGTCTATGGGGAAACGGAAAATATAATCGGCTTGTTCCGGAAAGGTATTTAAAAGATATGCCAGTGTTTCTTTCCCTTCTTTCACCCTGCCATATTGATAGGAATAATAATAAAAATAGGAGAGATTCACCAACCGGGTGTTACCCCAGGTGTTCTGAATTCCCAGAGCAAATTGATGAAGGGCTTCATTTTCCAAACCCTTTTCATAAGTGAAGTTTGCACCCAAACGAGCATAAGGTGAATATACATTATTCAGATAGCAGATGTCCAAAGGATTCAAATATTCCAATCTTTTTACATTGGTATTGGTATGAAAAACAGCAACCATTGGGATTAATAACCATAAATTTAAAAAAATCATGGAAAACGAATATCGAAAACGGCAATACTTTATGTACATCCATAATCCAATCATGCTGAGAGTGAAGGCAGAAATGGCCATTAAATCCTGGTCGCAAATTCCCAAACTATGATCCACGAATATGTCTAAAAAGAACAGGGGCAGCAAGATGGTCAACAATATCCATAGTGGAGAGTTATGGGATTCCTTGTGGAATTGTTTTGTTCGAAAGATTTGGATAAGAGCCGTTAGAAAGAGAATGGTTCCTGTAAAAGCATTGGATAAATAAGTATTTAGAATGAGGGATATTTTGTAGAAAGAAAAAAACGGCAATTTGTAGTCCACTTCTTTAAAAAGATGGACGTTGAATAATACACTGGATTGATGAGTCATAAACAAAAGGAGATACGCCAAGATTCCCGAACAAACCACCAGTAATAATAAAACCACCGGTCTTTTCCATGAATCCTTAGAATCGTAAAATAAACAAGCCAGGAAACAGGAAGGGAGGAAAGCAAACCCTACAGGATGGCTATAGATTGCCAAAAAACAACTTAAAATGAGGCGATAATCATATTGTTTTCGTTCCATGGTTCTGAATAATTCGTAGAAATACCAGAGGAACATAACTAAGGGTGTGTAGTAATTATCGCCATGCCCAAAGAAGACAAAAACGTATTGTCCGGTTACCAGAAAAAGAAAAAGCATAAGGGATTCTGAGAAGTTTTTGCCAAAATGCCGGGCAAAAATCAACGCAAGAAAAACAAAAGAGCCGCCGTGAAATATAGAAGCTAGATGTGCTCCGACACGGGGATCGCTATGCATGGGTACCATGTTGAATTGAATTGCTAAAAATTCACTAATGCCGATGACTTCATCCGACAGCCGATCCCACATTTGAGCGGTTGGCAAAAAAATATAATGAGGGTCCAAGGGATCACCAATCAGATGATATCGTTCGCGAAAGACGAAGAAAATGATCAGGGAAAGAGCAGCAATTCCAACAAAACGGATATAGTGTATCCCAATTTTTATTTTTGGTTCTCCGAGTGGATATTGAAAAAAAGCTGATTCAATTTGGGGAAAGGAATCGGGAATGATGAGAACAAAAATAATGCCGATAACATACCAGACAAGTTGAAATGATTTTGGCAAATAGTTTAAGAAATCAACCCCCCAGGTGTAGATTGTCACAGGAAAATAATTGAATATAATAAAGTGAAATAACAGGAAAAGAAGAAAAAATAGTTTAAAAGGGTGTAATATTGATAATCGCAATTTCACTGTGATTCTTTTCTTCGATTTACATCTAGCAGTGTGTTACACATCATCGAAACCATATCGTTCGTAGGATTCGAGTTCATGTTTAAGAAAGGTATCAAGAGTGGATTCATGATAGCCTTTGAGTGTAACCAAAGAAGATGTGTTGCCAGCAATCATAGCGGAGATACGTTTGGGTGCGTTGTCCAAATCGTAAAGACAGAGGACAGGTTTGTTTTTCTGAATGGCAACGGCTATCTCATACCCGACGCCGTGACTGGGTGTGGAAATTTCAGCAATCATTAAATCCGATTCTGTAATTTGTTGGATATCCCGTTCAAAAATTTGTCGGGAAGATAATCCCTCTCCCTCACCGGAGTCGGTAATATGGGGATCTGCTGTCTGTGGACTAGTGAGAATATGTCCCAGAAATTCGATGATTTCTTTCATCCGAATGTAGGTTTGAATTTTCTGCCGTCCACCGGAAATCGAACCGGATAAATAAATCTTCATCTCAACAAAGTATCAAGACTCCTAACAAATGTCAAAGTCAAGCCACGTAAATCGTAACTATTGTACGGTATTAGAAAAGGTGCCTCTTTCCAGATCGGAAAGATAACATCGGGCTTTATGAGCGTCCGGGCCATTGGGTGTTAATTGTAAATATTTATGAAGATAGGTCAGGGCATTGGCTTCTTGTTTTTTCTGTAAAGAATACAAGGCAAGGATATAATAGGCGTCGGCATTGTTCGTCTCCAGTTGAACGACCTGCTGCGCCGCCCTCCGTGCCTCTTCCCACTGGTTGCTATGGCGGCACGCCTGTGCCAGGTTTGCCCACGCCTCGACATAACTCCTTCGGTGTTGCACAGCGGATTGGTAGGCACTGATGGCATCCATCCAACGTCCCTGGAGCCGGTAACTTTCCCCCATATAGAAATTCAATTCCGGCTGTTGCGGATGCAATTCAAGCAATTTATGCAGGTATTTTGCCGCTTCTTCAAACTGACTTTTTTGGAAATGCAGTTTGGCAATCTGCAACCCGGCATCCACAAATCCCGGTTTGAAGAACAAGGCTTTTTCAAATTCAGCAATCGCCCAATCCAGTTTTTCGCCGCGGGTATAAATAACTCCTAATTGGTAATAAGCATCCGCATAATCAGGTTTTAATTCAATGGCTTTTTGAAGAGAATGGGTGGCTTCTTGCAATAACCCTCGCTGCAACAAATCCAATCCCAGAAAATAATGAGATTTGGCATCGGTGGGATTATCCAAAACGGCTTTGCGATGAACCGCGATAGCCCGTTCCAGAATCGTTTTTTCCTGATGGATTATGCCTAAAAAATAATGCGCTTCATGATAGCTAGGTTTGAGTTTTAGGGCATGGACTAGCGCCTCTTCCGCCTCTTTCCATTGACCGTTACCGAAATTCGCTTGTGCCAGGAGTAACCAAATATATGCATCCAAAGGTTTGGCGGCACTGAGATGCTTAAAGATGACGACCGCTTCCGCAAATTTCTTATCTTTTAAAAACCGTTGGCCGGCTTCAAGGTAATATTGTGGATCATGGGTTGTCCCCAGAATACCGGAATTTTTTGTACCGGTGTAAAATGTTGTAAGAACGGCTGCCATAAGGCACCTCCCCTAAGATTTTCACAAGAGAGCATTCCCTTGTGTCCCTGATTCCAAACCAAGGATATAAAAAGACGTTTTGGGTTGGGGATTGGGGGAGTTGAGCTGGATACAGGAGTTCTCTTAAGAAGGAGACAAGACAATAAAATAATCTTTCTAACGCTCGCATAAAAGACCGACCTATACTTAAAGACCTTACATATTTAATTATAGTACGAAAAGAATATAAGTCAAGGGGATAAAATGATAAAATAATTCATCCAATGAAAATCAATGAAATTTATAAATCTATTCAAGGTGAATCCACCTATGCGGGTTGTCCCTGTGTTTTTGTGAGAACCACCGGATGTAATTTGCGATGCGTGTATTGCGATACCGGATATGCGTTTTATGACGGGGAAGAAATGACGGTTGCGCAAATTCTTGGGAAAGTGGATTCATTTAAAGTCCATCTTGTTGAATTGACCGGCGGGGAACCGTTACTCCAAAAGGATACTGCTGATTTGGTCAAAGAGCTGATTGACAAAAAATATACGGTCCTGGTAGAAACCGGAGGGAGTTTGGATATTTCCAGAATTCCCACCCATGCCATTTGCATTATGGATTTGAAATGTCCGTCCTCCGGTGAAATGGAGTCCATGAATTGGGAAAATCTTCAATACCTTAAACCCCAGGATGAAGTGAAATTCGTGATTGGCGATGAACGGGATTTCTATTGGGCGGTTAATGTTGTGAAAGAACACCGGCTCGATGAAAAATGTACGGTATTATTTTCCTGCGTGTTTGAAAAATTGGAACCGCAAAAACTGGCGGAATGGATTCTCAAAGAAAATCTTCAAGTACGTCTGCAACTCCAACTTCATAAATATATCTGGGAACCTGCCGCACGCGGAGTTTAAAATCTTGCCTAATTCTGTCATTCTGAGGAACGAAGTGACGAAGAATCCCTGTGTTCTACCTTCGTTTCACAGACTTTAGGCAGAGATTCTTTGCTGCGCTCAGAATGGCAACTTTATTTAAGGGCGAATATTACCGTCGCTGACAGTTCCGTTGGTTGGGTTGTAAAGAATCTTTGCCGAATCATCCTTAAAATCCGGTCCGACACTATACACAAAAGGTCCTGCGGAATCCTTACTCCAATGAAACGGCTGGTCAATAAACGGGTCAAGCGGAACTTTGGAAATATATCCCGGTTCCAAATCTTGTAATGAATTAGGCCATTTCTTATTTTTTAAATGATAAAGATAGATAGCCGCTTGGATTTGCGCTATGCGTAGATAGGAAAATATAACTTTTTCTCTGGGATAATGACTTATTATTCCACTTACATAATGAGAATCATGAATCCTAAGGTATCCATATATTCGTTGATCAACCCAATCATTGGGACGCTTGGATTCCCAATCAACACTCATAAATTCTTTATAAGATTTAGTGGTCTCAGCGGCCAACATTTCTGTAGAATAATCCAATTGATTACGAGTTATCTGATTCCGATTCAAAAAAATATATCCGGTATAAAGTCCTACGTCTATGGCATGTTTAATTTTATCCAACCTTGTATTTGGTTGCTGTTGGAATTGTACTCCTGGAAAATCAACTACATCTTTCGCTGCTTTATAAGGTGTTCCCAACCATTGGTAATTACGGAGATAAACATAACGGTATTCCCTTTCTAAAATATCGTTATAAGGAGCATGTTCCATTTCAATTTTTGGTAACTCCTGAATAATCTGCTGATAATCCGGTTCGGCTAATTTATCTTGTGCCACAAGTTTAATAATGGGATGAGTATTTATTGCAATAACAGCTCCGCTAATCATATAGGAAATGATAGATTGGTCTTTTTGATCAATATCTTTTCCAAATTGTATTCCCCAAAGATAATATTGCAGAGTATCATGAAATTTATTTTGACTCTCCAATTTTTTCCCATTTAATGCAACCAATTTACCTAAAATTTGCATATGAAACAAGTTGGGAAACGGGGCGTTTAAACCAAATGGAAAGGGGGGTAACTTACATTGTTTCGTTTGCGCACCCAAGATGGTTTCTTGTATAGCTGTTTGATTTAAACGAAGGGTTTCCTCAGATTCTGGATAATTTTTTTTCCAACCATTATTTAAAATTTCATTAATTTCGTTCCCACTCCAATTTATAGTTACTTGTGATAGAGCAATTAAATAATGTCTCAAGGCATTAGGCTGAGGATTTTTATTCAAAAAATCTTGAGCATATTCTTCCCATGTCTGACCGGGAATATAAGATGGAGAAATCCAGTTAGCGGGTGGTGGCGGAAGAGTATAGAAACAACGGTCATAGGCGAGATAAATTAAGGGTAGAATAATTACCAGACCCAAAAGAAGAATAAATATCTTCAATCCGCGATGTTGTCCCATAGACAAATCCTATGGAAAGAATCGTATCATAAAATATCTTGCGGTGCAAAAAAAAGAGCCATATCCTTTTTGGGGATATGGCTCGAATAAGTGCGGTTGAATGTTTGTTAGTTTTGCCCGTACCAGAAGGCGAAACTATCTTCGTCTCCTTCACTATATGAGTGCGACCGGCGATACGGTTGAATGTATCTTTCGATTTCACTCGTATCCACGTGTTGCAACAATTCTTCTTCCATTTCGAGGAAATTCTCTTTCACGGGTCCGTCCGCATCATAATTTTCCTCTTTAATGGCTTTTGGTTTACGACCACGTTTTGCCATGTGTACACACACTCCTTTCGTCTACATTTTTACTCTCTACTTCGGAAGTCTCTCACGAACGACCTTGCTCTTCCGAAACTTGACTTATTATAAAGCAAACTGTATACCATTGTTGTAATTATATGCACTTTATTTTAATAATTTCTTAAATAATTGATATAATTAGTCTTATTGTACATTTAATTAGAAATATTCATATATTTTTATGTTATTGTAAATAGTAGTTTTATAAATAAAATGGTTGAATATAGCCAAATTAAGAATCATTATTAAGTTTGAAGCTGTATTTTATTGTATAAATGGAATGATATGGCTGAATTCAGCCAGTGTAACTTAAAATGTGCAAAGTTGTAACAATAGTGTTGTACAAATACTTACAAAATTGACAGAAAAGTGTTCATATTTTTCACAAAGCATCTTAATTTGTGAAAGATAATACAACGATTCAATCTACGATACCCATTTTAACGAGGCGATAACGTAACGCACCACGAGAGAGCCCCAAGAGTTTAGCAGCTTTGGATTTATTGCCGTTAGACATTTTAATGGCTTTCCGAAGTAACTGTTTTTCAAATTCCTCGAATTGAATACCTGATTCTGGAATCTGCAAATCATCAAATGAAATCCGTACTCTACCCGGTACATTAGAGGGCAAGGTCATTGAGAATGGCAAATCTCGGCTTTGGATTGTATCCCCTTCCGATAGAATCAGGGCACGTTCCAGAGCATTTTGCAATTCTCGGACATTCCCCTTCCAGGCATATTGCAAAATCAAGTCTTGAGCGCCTTTACAGATCTCAGGAACTTCTTTTCCCATTTTTTCAGAAAATTGTTTCAGGAAATGCTGGGTTAATAGCAAAATATCTTCTTTACGCTCCCGTATTGGCGGTAAAAAAATAGTAAATACATTTAAGCGATAATACAAATCATCGCGGAATTTTCCCTGTTCCACCAAGTTATGGAGATTTTCATGAGTGGCACCAATAATTCGGACATTCGTATCCAGTGTTTCTGTTCCACCAACTCGTTCATATTTTCGTTCCTGCAGGATACGTAATAATTTTACCTGCATCGCCAGGCTCATTTCTGCGACTTCATCGAGGAATAGTGTGCCGCCTTCGGCCAGTTCGAAACGCCCGGGTTTCCGTCGTTCAGCACCAGTAAAGGCACCCCGCTCATGTCCAAATAATTCGGATTCCAATAAAGTTTCCGGGAGTGCCGCACAGTTTAACGCAAGAAAAGGTCCTTCGGCACGGGTACTATTGAAATGAATGGTCTTCGCTAGAAGTTCTTTCCCGGTTCCGGATTCCCCGGTAATCAGGACGGTGGTATCTGTACGAGCCACTTTTCGAGCCAGGTCGATGACTTTCCGGATTTGTTGGGAATTGCCTATAAGGGCGCTGAAATCATATTTTCCTTGTAATTCGATGCGCACCTGATCAAACCGTGCCCGCAAGTTATCCAATTCCTTTTGAACATTTTCGCGTTCATAATAATGCAGGTAGGGTTTGGCGATATCCCCCCATTCTTGAATCGAATGGCCTGTAAAATGACATCGAGCGTCCCCTTTGCCGACACATTGATCTTCAATGAAAATAATCGGTTCTTTAAAATAGTAGGTATTATATCCGGCAGCATAACCCGCCACAGTCCAACAGACCGGTTCTGATGATTTACCCAATATCCGTAGATGTTGTTCTGCTTCATAGGAGTTATCCCAATATCCTGCACGATGGAAAATCCCTTTTTCCCGGTTCATTTCGTTGGTGACCAAATCCACTTTCACATGTCCTTGCATCATGTGAAATAAAGGACCGGCATTTTCATATTGAAGATCGGGAGGGAGAATCTCACCGGCGGTTTTTGCATCATTATATCCACAGGCAAACCCGAATCGCATAAGAATTCCTTTCGCCCGATCCAGCCCGACAGTATTGATTAATTCAGCGCGCAAGACGCCAATCGCTTCGGCATCAAACACCAACATCCGCCGGTTTTTTAACCGAATGACGGCTTCTTCCGGATAAAAAATCAATGATTCAAATAATAGTTTACTGCGATACGGCATATATTCTATCCTCTATTTACAGGTATATTTTGAATATTTTTCACTTTGGGCATTATTATACCAAAGCGGCTGAATTCTGCCAGTTTTTTCTTGACATATGAAAAAGAGCTTGCATAACGTTTCAGGAATCGTGGTATAATTCCCCACTGTATTCAAAATAGGTAGACCGGTATAACCAAATGACAGGACGACAAAGAAAGCGTATCCGAGAAGCGATGGCGGGTTATTTATTTATTCTGCCAAATATATTGGGATTTGCGGTATTTACCTTTTTACCGGTGTTTGCGTCGCTGTTATTGAGTTTTGTCTCTTGGGAAGGATTTGGCGGGGTTGCCACTATCCATTTTAACGGGGTTAAAAATTTTATTAATTTAATTCACGACGATTTATTCTGGCAATATCTCTGGAATACGATGTATCTCATGATCAGTCTGCCCATCAGTATCGCGGGATCATTGATTCTGGCGTTGGCGTTGAGCAAGAAATTAAAAGGCGTGAATTTTTTCCGAACGGTTTATTTTCTGCCGAGCATTACCGCGGGGATTGCGGTATTCATGATGTGGAAATGGATTTATAATCCCGATTATGGATTGCTCAACCAGTTTTTACGGCAGTGGTTACATATTGAAGGACCGCAGTGGTTGTCGGATTTATATTGGGTCAAGCCGGGATTGATTATTTGCCTTACGTGGATTGGTGTTGGAGGAACCAATATGATTTTGTATATTGCCGGGTTGCAAAACATTCCGAGGGATTATTATGAAGCCGCGGAGATTGACGGTGCTTCCGGTTGGCATCAGTTTTGGTATATCACTTGGCCGATGCTGACCCCGACAACTTTTTTTGTATTTACGATGGGATTAATCGGCGGGTTCCAGGGATATTTCGATTTGGTGTACATTATGACCGGCGGCGGACCGGCAGGCGCTTCCACACCGATAGCGTATTATATTTGGCAGAATTTTTACGCCTACCATAAATATGGCTATGCGGCTTCACAAGCCTGGGCACTATTTATCATTGTGTTTTTTATCACGGTAATTAACTGGCGATACACGGGCAAACGGGTACAATATTTTTAATTCATTATTATGAAACACACCAAAGAAAGCATTTTAAAAAAGATTATCATCTATATTCTTCTTAGTATAGGCGCGGCGACGATGCTAGCTCCTTTTCTCTGGATGGTCGCGACCGCGTTCAAAGAACCGGGAGCGATTTTCATCGTTTCGGGTTCATTCTGGAAGCAGTTTATTCCCAATCCGGTGGATTGGACGAATTTTTCCAAAGCCTGGAAGGCTGTGCCGTTTGGCCGATATTATATCAATAGTATTATAGTGTCGGCATGTGTCACGGCAGGTCAGGTGATCACGT
Source organism: uncultured bacterium (assembly GCA_963768165.1). Lineage (GTDB taxonomy): Bacteria > UBP4 > UBA4092 > UBA4092 > UBA4092 > CAVYHJ01. The sequence goes on from CAVYHJ010000028.1 coordinate 533,317, forward strand.
GTTCTTTGGCGGCGTTTGCCTTTGCGCGATTAACTTTTCCGGGACGGGATAAAATCTTTTTTAGTTATCTGGCGACAATGATGATCCCTTTTGCGGTAACCATGATTCCGAATTTTATTGTTATGAGCTGGTTAAGTGAAATATCCAACAAATATTTTCCGGGGGGGATTTATATTTTGGGACATTACGCCGGGAATGTATTTGGATTAGATTCTTATTTTGCGTTGATTGTCCCCGGGATGTTTTCCGCTTATGGGACTTTTATGTTGCGTCAATTTTTTATGGGATTGCCTTATGAATTGGAAGAGGCGGCAAAAATTGACGGGTGTACGATTTTTGGCATATTTCGGAATATTGCCATTCCATTATCCAAAGCGGCCATTGCCACGCTGACCACCCTGACTTTCATGGGGATTTGGAAGGATTTTATGTGGCCATTGACAGTCATTAATAATGATATTATGAAACCTTTACCCGTCGGACTGGCGGCATTTCAAGGACTCTATACGACCGATTGGACGTTATTGATGGCGGGTTCAATCATTATGCTCATCCCGATTATTTTAGTGTTTATCTTTAACCAACGATATATTGTGGAAGGAATCAAGTTACAGGGAATTAAAGGGTAAGTTAAAAAAATTTTATCTCATAATGTAAATAATTTTGACCTTAAATTCAGTATATTGGAAATTTTGATTTAGTCGGAACTTATGATTTGTGTGGAGTGTTTTAGGTACGAACATTTGGCGGTTTAGGTTTTTGGTATTGTGCCATGAACTCATTGGGTGATTTGCCCAGTAAGCCGCAATGTTCCAGATGATTGTATTCTATATTCCAGCGTTTCAATTTATTTTGCAAGTCTTGGAAGTTCTGGAAGGTGTTTTGGTCATAAAATTTCTCCTGGTCTTCCCGGTGACTTCGTTCGACGGTTCCATTTTGCGCGGGCTTGCCCGGATCAATAAGATAATGCACTATATTTCTTTCTTGGCAAAAGACATCCAGCGGGTGAAGGGTTTTCAGGGTTCGATCACGGCGTTTGTTTACGCCGGTGTAGTAGTTGGTGAAGATCACCCCGTTGTCAGTTTTAATCGCTTGTATTCTATGAGGGAAACGATCCAGGACCTCTTTTAAAAACCGGAGAGAGTGGAAACTGGATTGTTCGTCATAGACCGCCAAATGTCTCCAGCGGGACGCCAGATCAATGGCGGTATACTGATAATAGCGTTGTCCCGCTACCTTTCCGGGAACATACTTCACATCGATCTCTAGAAGTTCACCGACCGATCGTGGTGCTTTCAAATACTTGTATTTCATTTTCTTCACCCGATATTTCCTCACCAACCCTTCTTTCTTCAAGATCTTCCCGATAGTCCGTGCATGAATCCTCACTCCTTCTTTGGCCAAGTGCCAATGGATCTTTAGAGCGCACTTTTTCGTTTTCTTCCGGATTTCCAGAATTCTCTCTTTCACTCGGAGAGTGGTTTCTTTTGTACAAGTTTTGGGTCGGGTGGATTGCGGCTCCAAAGCCTTCTCTCCTCCTTTCCGATACGCCGCCGCCCATCGCTCCAAACTTCGTTGGCTGTGTGGACAAATCTTACACACCTCCTTTAACCGTATCTCTTTCTTTATTATAGGTAATACCCAGCGTAATCGTTCCTCTTGAATCGTCGTTGCCATACGTATAGACATCTCCTCATTCTAAAAAACCCGCCATATGTCTGTACACATTACCGGAGTCGCTTGACGAAAAATTTATTAGGGTGTAATATATCTGTGATTGAAATCGTAAGATTGTGTTTCAAAATAAATATAAATTACAAGGAGGGAGCAGCAATGCTTCACAATACACAAAAAAAGTTTAGTAAGATTCATTCAGTCGTCGGGGTTCTATTTTTTATAGGTTTGCTGATTTTACTCAGTTCAAATCTATATGCATGGACTACCAGTAACGGGGTAGCAGTTTCTACTGCCTATTTTAATCAGAATGCTCCGATGATAACATCGGATAGTGCCGGAGGGGCAATTATAGTCTGGCTGGATTACGGAAGCACTATTACTACGGCTGACCTTTATGCAGAAAGGTTGGATACTTCGGGAAATTCATTATGGGCGTTGAATGGGGTTCCAATCTGTACGCAACCTCTCGGTCAAGCCACACCTGCTATTATTTCCGACGAAGCAAATGGTGCTATTGTTACATGGCAGGATAATCGGAGTGGAACCACAGGTATTTACGCTGAACGACTTGACCCCAACGGAAATTCATTGTGGACAGCAAATGGAATTGCAGTTTGTACGGCGGCTGTTATTAACGGAACGAATGCAATCGGACAATTAAATCCGAAATTGGTATCCGATGGCGCGGGTGGGGCAATTATTACTTGGCAGGATAATCGCAACACCACTAAAAGCGCAACTTTCAGTGGTATTTATGCGCAACGGGTGGATCTCAATGGGAATCCATTATGGACCGTAAATGGGGTGCTTATTTGCACAACGCTTAACAAAAAGAATAGTACAACACCGCAAATCGTATCGGATGGAGTTGGTGGTGCCATTATTACATGGGTGGACAGCCGAAATGCTCCTTCCTCCTCTACAACACAAGGTAATGGTACGGATATTTATGCGCAACGGGTCGATCCTAACGGGAATACTTTATGGGTATTTGATGGAGTGTCTATTTGTACGGCGACTACCAATCAAAACAGTGTTCAAATAGTATCCAATGGTACAGGTGGTGCGATTATTACCTGGGTTGATCTTCGTAATGGAACCAATGACCAAGATATTTACGCTACTGCGATTGATAGTACCGGTACGGACTATTGGAGTTCACCACAAGGTACAGGTATCGCCGTCTGCACAGCGCAATTTAATCAATTCAATGAACAAATTGTATCCGATGATTCAGGTGGGGCTTGGATTGTCTGGACGGATTCGCGTACAGCATCACAGAATAATAATACCTTCATCCAGCATTTAAGCAATAGCGGAGTTCCTTTATTAACTATTGATGGTGTTGCAATATGTACAGCAGTGAATGGTTCTACAGTTCCTCAATTGGTTAGCGACTTAAATGGCGGGGTTATTGTTACTTGGCAAGATGCTCGTACGGGTAATGGTGATATTTACTGCCAAAGATTAGATCTCAACGGGAATGTTATATTTACAAGCGATGGAGAGGCTGTTTGCGTGGAACCGAACACTCAAGCGGTTCCTCAAATTACAACCGATGGAGCAGGCGGTGCTATTATTACTTGGCAGGATAACCGTAATATTTTTAATGCAATTTATGCACAATCTGTGAATGTTAATGGGTTTATTAATACATTACCTCCTATCGCCGGATTCTTTGGAACTCCGACAGTGGGTACCGGACCCTTAACAGTAAGCTTTGTTGATACAACAGTTAATAACCCAACAGGTTGGTCATGGGATTTTGGTGATAGTATCGGTACCAGTACTGTGGAGAATCCAACGTATCAATATGCAGAAGTTACTGTAGATACCTTCTATAACGTAACCTTAATTGCAACCAATTCATTTGGAACCAGTACGGCGATAATCCCCAACTATATTGAAGTTGTACCACCAGCGATTCCCTTAGCTGGATTCTTTGGTGCGCCAACCGTCGGTGTTGCTCCATTAACGGTTTCTTTTGCCGATACCAGCGGAAATTATCCGACCAGTTGGCAATGGAGTTTCGGAGATGGCGATATAGCCACGACACAGTTCGTATCCTATACGTATCAAACGGCAGGGACCTTTACAGTGCAATTAATTGATACAAACGTTTATGGAAGTGGTACGGCAATAATCGATAACTATATTACTGTACTGCCTCCGGCGGTGCCGACACCCGGTTTCTATGCGACACCTACGGCCGGTGATGGACCGTTGACTGTATACTTCTTTGATACGAGCGGTAACTATCCGACTTATTGGTTGTGGGACTATGGTGATGGGAGTAATCCTGATTCAATTCAATTTACTACACATACATTTGCCGCTTATACTGCTGCTACAGCGTATACGGTAACTTTGGTTGTTGCCAATAGCAACGGAACCACTCAAGTAACGCAACCGAACTATATTTATGTGACATCAACCACAAATCCTCCTTTATTTATAACGGCCTTACCTGATTTGAAGATGTATCTCAATCAGGCGGCTTTGAGTCCGGCGTTTAACATACCGGATTATGTATCTGAGGGAGGAAACCCGGACACGTATTCTATTGTGAGCAACTTCTTGGATCTCACTTCCATAAGCGGTACATCCGTGAGCCAGGGTTCTTATACTGTGGCAACGGTGGGGCTTAACTCGTATCAGATTGCAGGGACGTTAGGCACTACCACGGCGAGTTATTTAGCGAAATATTCGACCTATAAGATTTACAAATTACCTAAGATTGGTCTAAATATTGGGGAATCGTACACGGTGAATGTAGCCAATTATACCTATGATTCCACAGGTTTACCGACCCTAGCCATCCCGGCGTCATATGGTAATCCGAACGCCTTGTTCATAACGGACACAACGAAAGTTAGTGCTGTTTGGAGTGGAAATACGGCGGTTACAATTACTGCATTGGCAGCGATTGGCGGAGCAGATTTAGTGGACGTAATTGCGTCTCCTTCTGTCTCACCACCATATGTGGATCATGATCAAGAAGACATTGCAGTATATACCAATGTTTTTCTGCATGGGACCTTTGCTACTGCGGCAGATACGACCGCTTATGGTTTGGAACCATCTCCTAATTTGACGAATCCCAATATGGCATCACAAACCTGGTTGGCGAACACAACCGACTCGGCTGGAGTACAAGCCAGTGGGATATGGGCGTTTAATTTCCCCGATGCAACGTACGGTATCAAATTTACTCCATATGCTGCTAATTTTGTGAGTGTCTACAGTACACAATGGTATAAAGTGCGGGCGAGAGTTGCTGCTAGTGGGCCGAATACCGATACATTTAAATTATTTGGTTTCAGTAACTTGATTGTGGCGAATTCAAATTGCGATATTGCAGCCAATGTATTGTTTAGTATTCCAACGGTCTGGACTTGGCTGGAAACCCCTATGTTCGTACATCTCAATTCATTGTCTGCATATCCGCAAATTCAGATCAATGCAAGTGAAGCCAATACCGTCTTTATTGACGAAATCCAGATTATTAATGCGGCACCGACCCTGGTAGACGCGAATAGAGGAAATACACAATTGTATTATTCGTTTGGTACTTTCTCGGATTCGTCTGATACAACCGGATGGGGACAGGAGTTGTATGCCGGTGCAAGTGGTCCAGCCAGTGATATTATCGTTGCGGATTCAACTCTTCAGCTTAGCTTCATAGGGGCTTCTCCAGGTTATGAACTTGGAGTCAAGTGGACAGCAAATAATGGTGTTCCTGGCGTACCCTATACACCCGCAGTAGCTTCGATAGGTCGTGAAGTAGGCGTGCGTATGTATGTAACACGGTTATCCGGTCAATTTAATTCCTTGGGTATCATTCTAGTGGCTGCTTATGGTGTTCAATCCAATGGAGCATTGTCACCAGTTGATCAAGTAATAGCGGCGGCGCAAGTAGGTCAATTGCAGGAAGGTATTATGCGAACAGTTGGTACTTCAGTAGAACCCTTCTATCAATTCCAGTTTGGATTGCGTATTGATCAGCCGGGAACTTTGGGAATATCGGATGTTGATTTTGATAATGACAATGATGATCCGAATTTCGGCGATTCATCCTTGTTCTAATAAATTAGAAAAATAGGATTTAGTTTATCAGCGGGTGATGGCAATATCATCACCCGCTTTTTTCCTATTAAGAGGAATGATGAATGTTGTTAATAGCAACCTGGTTTTCCACAGGAGGGTTGTAACGTTAAGAGTACAATGTGAATGAAAGAAGTTGATTAAAATATAATGAACAGGGTATGTTTTGGGTGCATTTTAATAGATGGAAAATGTCGGTATTTTTTAATTGAAAATTATGGAATAAAGATATATACTGTAGACGTATTTTTATGCGGGAAAACATATGAAAATTGCCCATAACAATAGAGTGTGGGGAATTTCTTTCCTTCCCGTAACGTTATTCGTTACGATTCTCCTTTTGACGACTAGTCTTTGTGCTGGCGCAACATATTACTTTAAAAAATCAGGCAGTAATCCCTGGACTACTGCCACCAATTGGAGTCCGACAAGGACTACTCCTGCTGTTAGTGATATTTTAGTATTTGATGGAAGTTCAACCAACCACATTGCAACTACAGTAACAGGTATTCCAACACAGACTTTCGGACTATTATCAGTCCTGAATGGATGTACTGTGACCTTTACCACTTCGTCAGCGGCTGGGATTATATTAACCATAGCCAATTCCGGACTGTCTTTTTTTGTAGGTTCGGGTAGTCAACTGATACTAGCGGGGAATAATTCGATAACAACCTTGCTTAGTTTGGGTGTCGGTACAGTAAACGGGGATGTAATCTTTGGCCAAGGAGCAGCTGGTACAGATCATGCTTTATCATCCGCGACACCGAATGGGATTATATTTACCAGTGGAGCCACTTTTCAGTTGTCTCCGACTCATAATGAACCCGCGGATGATCCTTTTGGATCCGGGACACCCAACTCTGTAGTTTTTCTATCCGGAGCGACATATTACCATGGAGGAACACCCACGGGTCCAGCTACTTTTACTGTGGGAGATCCATTCTCACTTACCCCTAATGCATCAGTGTCGGTATTTTCAAGCGGCAGTTTATTCTATATGTATGACCAATCAAACCTGACCTTCAGTGGGCGAACCGTTGGAAACCTGATCTGTAATTTTAGTACAGCGAACACTGTTATTGGAGATAAATATACTGGAACAGGACAGGATTCTACATGGGTAATAGTAGGTGATCTTACAATGGTAACCAATGGAGGATCCACCGGTACAGCTAACTATACCAGTGCGTCTCCGGTACATATTGGCGGTAATTTGAATATTCAAAGTATGCCGTTTTCCGATATGCCGCCACTAAAGAGCGATAATATTTTTGAAATTGATGGAAGTTTAATTGCGTCAACCACATTTAATTCAGCAACCAGTGGAAGTCGAATTTATTTGTTTGGTGGTTCCAGTACTCAAAACATTAGTCTTTATGGTAATAACTCTGTCTTATCCGCGGTTTCTGTGAATAATGTATATTCCGGCGCAACAAACATTGTGTTAGGAACGAATGTAGCAGTTGTTTCAACGCTTTTCATGGCTACCGGGAATATTATTACGGGGTCAAACACCTTATCCCTTGGAACAAGTACTTCTAGTGTACTGACCCGGACATCGGGAACGATTATCGGGAATTTGGCTCGTTATATTCCTGCCGGGTCAAGTGGTGTTGACTTTCCCGTAGGGACAGTCAATAGTTTCAATGATGCTTCGGTGTTTTTTACCGGTGGCGGTTCAACGACTGCGGGTGTGTTGACTACAACGTTTACGCCATCGAATCCGGGTACGAATGGATTACCATTGACAGATGGGACATTGGTGTTGGATACGGTCAATATAGCGGGGTGCTGGACGATTCATGGGAATGCCACGACGGGTTCATCAATTACTGCTGGAGTAGCCTTGACAGCGAATGGGTTTACGTTTTCTGGGCTGACCGCTAATGCAAAAATTGTGTATCGTCCTAATAGTTCATCAGCTTGGACACTCGTGGGCAGCGCCGGTTCTAATGTCAGTACGCAAATTATTCGAACTGGAATAACCGATGCGACTCCTTGGGGGGATTATGGGATAGCAGAATCGAATTTGCCGCCGTATGCTGGATTTACAACCAATACGAATAGTGGTAATGGTCCCTTGACGGTCAACTTTACAGATACGTCTTTGAACCTGCCAACAAGTTGGAATTGGAATTTTGGGGATGGGGTAACTACGACGATTCAGAATCCGAGCCATACGTATGCCGTGGTAGGAGCGCCCACCACATATACCGTCACATTAAGTGTCACCAACAGTTTTGGTACTACGACAGCAACCGGAGCGATTACTATAACAGAAACAGTACCGATAGTGTCCTTTAGTGTTACACCGAATAACGGGAATGGACCCTACACGGCAACGTTTGTAGATACATCGAATTATGTAACGAGTTCTTATACGACCTTTAGCTGGAACTTTGGGGATGGAGTGATAATTGGTTTTACGACCTCAACTACTACCACTCATCAATATGTAGCGGTGAGCGCACCGACGACCTATACTTCGTATGAGATTGTGTCAACACCGTTTGGGGTGAGTTCCACGAGTCAAACGGTGAGTGTCACAGAATCTGGGCTGGTCGTTTCATTCACAATCAATCCGAATTCTGGTAATGGACCCTATACAGCAACCTTTGTAGATACATCGAATTATGCCACCAGTTCATATACGACCTTTAGCTGGAACTTTGGGGATGGAGTAGTCACTGGTTTTACGGCTTCGACCACGACGACACATCAATATGTAGCGGTGAGTGCCCCGACGACATATACGTCGTATGAGATTGTATCAACACCTTTTGGAGTGAGTTCATGCAGTCTGACAGTGATTGTAACCGAAGCTGCACCGAGTGCTGGATTTAGTGGGAGTCCAACGAGCGGAGCGGTGCCGTTAACCGTCAATTTTACGGATGGAACGAATTATCCGACGTCGAGCGCGTACACGACTTGGAATTGGAATTTTGGAGACGGGTCAAGTACGACAATAGAGAATCCGAGCCATACCTATGGAACAGTCGGGACCTATACGGTGAGTTTAATAGTGACCACGCCTTTTGGAACCAGTACTTCGGTACAGGCAAACTATATTACGGTAGCCAGTAACGTGTATACCTGGAGCGTGGCGAGCGGGTCATGGCAGACAGCAACAAACTGGACACCGACGCGAACCACTCCTGCGGCGAATGATGTTTTGGTGTTTGACGGGAGTATCCCCGGCCTAAGTTTGGTTACAGCAACCAATATCCTGACACAAACCATCGGCGAGATGGAAGTAATCAATGGAAGTACAGTGACTTTTACATCGGGAGGAGCCCGTACGATTACGGCAGGTACTACTGGATTAGCTTTGTATGTGGGTACGAGCAGCCAGTTAATATTGGGTGGAGCGAATGCAATAGCTATCAGTTTACCGTCGGTGAGTGTGGGGACAGTCAATGGAGATGTAGTGTTTGCTCAGACAGCGAATGTGGCGACGCTCTTATCGGCGGCGACGACTAATGGAATTATCTTTACCAATGGGGCGAGTTTCCAAAATGCACCGACAGCATCTGTGAATAATAAGGATCCGTTTACGAGTACCTCAAGTACAGCGAATTCCGTGGTGTTTCAATCGGGTGCGACCTATTATTCAAATGGTACCAAGACCGGGTTGGCGAATGGATTATGCGGGGATCCGTTCTCGTTACCGTCCCCGGCCTCGGTGTCAGTATTCCAACCGGGGAGTATGTTGTATGCATGGGATATCAAGAATATTACCTTCAGCGGACGGACGGTGGGGAATGTCACGTTTAACCAGCAGACAACGGCGCGGAGTTTTGGGAGTGAGACCACCTTATCCTTATACATAGCGAACACCTGCCGCTTTGCCGGTACGGGGATTAAATTATTGACCTATAATGGGACAGGAGCGGTATTTATCGGAGGGGATTTAATAATCGAGGCATCAAAATATACGGGTTTTGTGGACGGACCGACCTTGACGGTCCCGACGAATTTCGAGGTGCAAGGGAATATCAATGCGCAGGGTACGTTTACGCCGAGTAGTGATCCGAATCGGATATACCTGGTGGATGGAGTGAATCCGCAAACGATCACATTGAACAGTGGTGCCTCTGTGATACCGAATCTGACGGTGAACAATAGTTCATCGGGTATCGTTTTAGGTTCAACTGTGTCAGTAAGTTCGACCTTAGCGATGACGAGTGGGAATATCAATACGGGTGGAAATTCGCTTATACTGGGAACCAGCACCATCCAGACCGGAGTATTAAACTGGACATCGGGAACAATTATTGGTAGCTTTACGCGATGGGTATCTAAAAATACGGGAGCATGGGCATTCCCGATTGGAACGGTTTCGACGTTCAATGAAGTGACAGTGAATTTCACGACCGCGCCAACCACAGCAGGTTCATTAACCGCGAGTTTCACAGTAGGAAATCCCGGCACGAATGGATTACCCTTGGTGGACGGAAGTTTAAGTTTATTCACGGTATCACCGAGTGGGTATTGGACGATTAGCACCGGAAATAAATTTGCAGGAGGGACTTATACCTTAACGTTGGAAGCGAATGGATTTAATTTTGCGTCGGCGACAGCGGATGTGCGAATTCTTCAACGGAATAATGGGTCGTCAGCATGGAAATTAGATGGAAGTGCAGGTACCAATAGTGGAGTAGCTATTGTGCGGACGGGAATGAGCGGACCCGGAAATTTTGGAATTGGAGAACCGCTGATTTCCGCTGGATTTATCGCCAGCCCCGGTAGTGGGGTGGGGCCGTTGAATGTGAATTTTATGGATACTTCGGTATATAATCCAACCAGTTGGAGTTGGAATTTTGGTGATGGTGGAACGAGCACTACTCAGAATCCGCAGTATACCTATGCATCTGTCGCCGCTCCAACCACCTACATAGTGATGTTGGTGGTAAGTAATGCCTACGGGACTAGTACCGCGACTGGGACGATTTTTGTGACAGGGTTACCGCCTATCGCTGGATTTAGGGCCAGCCCTACTTCTGGGGATGGTCCTCTGACTGTATTCTTTACCGATAAATCAGAAAATAGTCCGGGCAATTGGAGTTGGAATTTTGGGGACGGAGCAAGTACTACGATTGAGAATCCGCAACATACTTATGCATCTGTCGGTGCACCGACGACCTATACAGTAATATTGATAGAAACAAATGCTTATGGAAGCAGTACGGCAACGACAACTATTTCGGTAACAGAACCCGCCCCTAATGCCGGGTTCAGTGCGAATGTAACTTCCGGAGATGGCCCATTGACGGTCATCTTCACGGATACCTCTGTAAATTTAGCAGGTGTATCTACCACTTGGAGTTGGACTTTCGGGGATGGATCGACCAGTACTTTAGAAAATCCGACTCATACTTATGCCTCGGTAACGACACCGACAACCTATACAGTGAAATTAGTTGTAACCACCCCGTTTGGCACAAGTACATTTAGAAAAAGCAATTTAATATCTGTTACGGAACCCGCCCCTAATGCCGGATTTAGTGCGAATATAACTTCCGGGAATGGTCCATTGACGGTCATCTTTACGGATACCTCTGCAAATTTAGCGGGCGTATCTACCACTTGGAGTTGGACTTTCGGGGATGGATCAACCAGTACTTTAGAAAATCCGACTCATACTTATGCTTCGGTAACAGCACCGACAAGCTACACAGTGAAATTAATTGTAACCACACCGTTTGGTTCAAGCACGTTTACAAAATCCAAATTAATTTTTGTAACAGAACCATCACCAAGTATAGGATTTTATGGGACTCCAACGGTAGGAAATATCCCGTTGGCAGTCCACTTTACGGATACTTCTGGAAATAATCCTTACGAATGGAATTGGAGTTTTGGTGACGGCGGAACCAGCACAACACAAAATCCGATTTATACTTACAATAGCGCTACAGCGCCGACGGAATACAATGTTCAATTAATTGCTACGAACGTATACGGCGCTTCTACAGGGATATTGAATTCATATATCTCCATCACCGGACCTGCGCCGGTCGCTGGATTTTTTGCTACTCAAACGACTGGAATTGGCGGTACATTTGTCTGTAATTTCCGGGATACGTCTGCGAATAACCCAACCTCTTGGAGTTGGAATTTCGGAGATGGTGGAACCAGTATTCAGAAAGACCCGGCGCATACCTACGGCTATGTAGGTGCAGCGACGACCTATACGATTACCTTGGTGGTCAGTAATGGATTTGGAATCAGTACAGCAATCCGTGCTAATTATATTTATATAATGGGTCTTGCGCCAATAACTGAATTCTATGCATCCACAACCAGTGGATTAGGTCCGTTATCTGTAAATTTCACGGATACCTCCGGTAATAGCCCGAGTGCTTGGGCGTGGAGTTTTGGCGATGGTAGTTCCAGCAATATTCAGAATCCGTCCCATACCTATGCCAAAGTTACGACACCGACTTTGTATACCGTACAGTTGATTGCCAGTAATTCATATGGTACTACGACAGCAACCTATGTTAATTATATTTATGTTACCGAAACCGCCGTATCCCCCGGATTCTATGCGACACCTACGACTGGCAACGGACCCTTAACAGTTGTCTTCAAAGATACCTCTGCCAATAATCCGACCAGTTGGAATTGGGGATTTGGGGACGGTGGGAATAGTATTCTGGAAAATCCCACCCATGTTTATGCCGCAGTAACTTCTGCAACATCCTATTCCGTGCAATTAATCGCCGGCAATGTTTTCGGAACTACTACGGTTACCTATACCAATTATATTAGTCTCACTGAATCGGCTCCCAATGCAGGATTCTATGGAACGCCGACGGTCGGTTACGGTCCGATGCTGGTTAACTTTACGGATACCTCGAAAAATAATCCGACCAGTTGGACTTGGAACTTTGGAGATGGTGGGACTAGTAACCTCCAGAATCCGTCGCATACTTATAGCCAGGTGCAGGTTCCGACTTTGTATAGCGTCCAATTGGTTGTAAGCAATTCTTTCGGTGTAAGTACTTCCATCCGATCTAATTATATTTCATTAGAGGTCAGTTCTACTCTTCCGCCGTACTTCCCATTTATCCCCAGTTTGAAATTATTCCTGGCGGAATCTTTGAATACTGCTTTTGATATGTATGACTATAATCAGGGCGGGCCAATATTGAGCTATGCACTCGTAACGAATTTCCTGGGGTTGACTTCCTTGGATACTACTTCGTATGGTTTGCAGAGTACCCTTGTCAATCAGGGTGGTTATTTTAATTCCGCGACTTCGGGAACCAATGTCTATACGGCTTCCAATAACAGTGCCACGGTTACCTTGGCCAATAAAGTAAAATATTCCAGATATAGGATTCAGAAGTTGCCGAAAGTTGGATTAAATGTGGGTGAATCCTATACCGTCAATGTGTTAAATTACACCTTGGCAGACGGAGTTCCCTTGCCACCACCATCCTTTGGTTTCTCGGACGCCTTGCAAGTGAGTGATTCGACTTTGGTGAGCGCCACTTGGAGTGGGAATACCGCTGTTATCATAACGGCCTTGGCGCCCAATCAAAACGGTCCTGTCTATGTTTATGTAATAGCCGCGACACAACCCAATCAACCGTATGGTGAGGATATTGATCGGGAAAAAATAGAGGTTTACACGAGTCTCCAATCAAATGGAACTTTCAATTCGGCCAACGATACCACGGCGTATGGTTTGCAATTACCCCCTGGGCGGATTTTGTTAGCTACCTCTGGTTGGCTGACGAGTTACACGGATATCGCTGGAACACAAGCCAACGGAATCTGGTCATTCCACTTTAATGATGCTGATGAAGGTGTTGAAATTACGCCCTTCCCATTTAATTATATTCCAATGTTTGGGAATCAATGGTATACCATGCGCATGAGAGTTGTGGCGGATAATAGTACGAATACCCATGAAGCGTATTTATATGGTTTTAGTAATCCGCCGGCACCGGGGATTGCCACGGATATCGCGGGGAATGTGTATTTTGGAATACCGGCCGTATGGACCTGGATTGAAACGCCCATGTTGGTTCATGCGGATTCCACCTTTGGTTTTCCGCAGATTCAATTCAAAGCCGGCCAACCGGGGAATGTATATCTGGATGAGATACAAGTAATAAACAGTGCGCCGACATTGGTAGATGCGAACCGGTACAAGACGCGGTATGGATATCCGTATGGATACTTTACGCAACAGTCCGATACGGTGGGATGGGGTGAGGAAGGTTATCCCGGAGCGGGAGGGATTGCGGGGACGTTGATTTCGGGCGGAGGGTTACAGGTAGATTTCTCGGGCACGACCACCGGGATCACAGAAGGAATTGAATGGACGGCCGACAATGGAGTGGCGGGTGCTCCCGCGACCTTTGCGGTGAATCCTATGCGGCAAATAGGAGTTCGTGCATCCATCAGCACGCTATCCGGGGACTTTGATTCACTAGGTGTCATCCTGGTTGCGGCGTATGGTGTTCAAACCAGCGGTCAAGTGGCGATTGGTTTGCCGGGGAGTAATTTAATTGCGGCGGCGGGTGTGGGGATCTTATTAAATGGGACGTATCGTACGGTGGGGATGCCGGTCAATCCGTATTATCAGATGCAATTTGGGGTTCGCAGTGATGTACCGGGAGTCTTACAGATTTCTAACGTAGACCTTGATTTGGACGAAGATGACCCCAATTACGGCGACCCGGATTTATTCCCGTAATCTATAGCATTTCGCCCTAAAGAAAGTTGAGTCCTAATTTGAAAGTTTCTAGTAATTATGTGATTGTATAGGAATAGTGTTACTTTGTCACATAAAGTACACATTTTGTCGCATATTAAAATAACCCATAAAATACATGATATATGAGACCTCTGAAAAAGTCCCCATAGTGGCGAAAATAATTATTGACCCAATGGTCAAAAATTAAGACCTTGATTTTATTAAAGATAAACTATTAACATTTGTTAAAGGTTTTCAAAGTCGCCACGGGCGACTTTGATCATCTCCATGAAATGGTGAACAGAGTGGGTGTTGCCCACTCTGATAATTGTCTGCAAGGAAGACAATTTTATCCTAAATGAAATCAATACTCTAAATAAGTGTCGCCACTGTCGACACTTATTTCCATCTATTCCCTCTTAAATCCTTATCCGTCTTTGGAGTGGAATTGAAAATAACAATTCCACTTACAACCCGGTTCTGGAAAAGATTATAGAGTAACTTTAATAAAACTTGTCCCCGAAAGTTCTTGTCGAAGATGAGTCTTCTAAACGATCCTTCCCCCAAGTGGCTACTTATTTAGAGTCTCATATGCGAAATTAATGATTTAGCTAAAAAATATATGCTGGCATCCTATTTGCTTATATGCATATACGTATAATTTAAAAACTTGACAAATAGTATGGGTTTTGTTAGGATTTCAGCTTCAAGTTATATAGGCAGTTTATTAAGGTTGAAAATATTACGAAAATAAAATTAAAAGGGAGGGGCAGCGATGCTTCATAATACACAAAAGAGGTTTGGCAAGAATCAAGCTATAGTTGGAGTTTTAATATTTTTAGGTTTGTTGTTTTTTTTAGGTGGTTCTCGTGGATGGGCATGGATTACATCCAATGGGGTTCCAATATGTACAGCAACCAATAACCAGACGGTTCCCCAACTGGTGACTGATACAGCGGGGGGTGCCATCGTTACCTGGCAGGATTCTCGAAATGGGAATGATATCTATGCGCAACGTGTCAATAGTGTCGGAACTACTTTATGGACCACCAATGGCGTGGCCATCAGTACCGCGACAAACAATCAAACAACTCCTGCGATAGCCGTAGATAGTGCGGGTGGCGCGATAATTGTTTGGCAGGATCAACGCACCAGGTCGGGCGGTTTTTTTGGTAATTCATCGTATGATATTTATGCCCAGCGTGTCGATAGCAATGGTTCCACCTTATGGACCACGAATGGGATAGCAATTTGTACCGCCACAAATAACCAAGAAGTTCCTAAAGTAATTGCAGATGGGTCTGGTGGTGCTATCATTGTTTGGGAAGATGAGCGTAGCGGTAGTTTTGACATTTATGCTCAACGAGTAAATAGTTCCGGCTCTATCTTATGGACGTTTAACGGCGTTGCCATTTGCACGGCAACTAACAATCAAGAAAATCCTCAACTTATTTCCGATGGCGCTGGTGGGGCTATCATCACCTGGCAGGATGAACGTAGTGGTAGTTGGGATATTTATGCGCAACGGATTAATTCCAGTGGAGTCGTTCAATGGACAACCAATGGTGTGAGTATTTGTTCAGCAACAAACAATCAAGAATTCCCACAATTAACTTCGGATAGTTCCGGCGGTACCATTATCACTTGGCAGGATGAACGTAGTGGGAGTTGGGACATCTATGCTCAAGACGTCAATAGTAACGGTTCCACCTTATGGGCACTTAACGGGGTTGCTATTTGCACGGCCACTAATAATCAGGAAACTCCGCAGCTTATCTCAGATGGCTCCAATGGAGCCATTATTACCTGGCAGGATGAACGTACTGGTAATTGGGACATCTATGCTCAAGACGTTAATAGTAATGGTTCCACCTTATGGGCACTTAACGGTGTCGCGATTTGTACTGCAACCAATTCTCAAACCATTCCGCAGCTCACTGCTGATGGATCGGGTGGAGCGGTAATTACTTGGGAAGATGCTCGCACGGGTGGGGACGATATCTATGCCCAACGGGTGAACAGTACCGGTTCAACCCTATGGAGTCTCAATGGCACGGTGGTTTGTAATGCCGCCAACAATCAAATAAACCCTCAAATTATTTCTTCCGCCGTACTAGGTGGATCCATTATTGTCTGGCAGGATAATCGGAATGGTGGGACGGGAGGTTTTGGCGGTGGTGGCACTAATTATGATATTTATGCCCAAAGTTTGGATGGCAATGGATTTGCGTATGCCGTTCCACCGCTTGCGGGATTTTTTGCAGTACCGGTTGAAGGTGTTGGACCTTTTAGTGTTAATTTTGTAGATACTTCCGCAAATACACCTACCAATTGGACTTGGAATTTTGGGGATGGAAACAGTACCACTGGAGTACAGTATCCGACTTATACGTATGGAGCGGTAGGCATGGCGACCACCTATACGGTGCAATTAATTGCCAGCAATATTTATGGAGCGAGTACCGCCACATATACCAATTATATTACGGTACTTCCGCCGATCTCACCAGTGGCAGGATTTTTTGGGACACCGACCAGTGGAGTAGGACCGCTTAGTGTGAATTTTGTGGATACCTCGGCGAATTTCCCGACCGGATGGGCATGGGATTTCGGGGATGGAAACAGTACTACTGGAGTAGAGTATCCAACGTATACGTATGCGTCAGTGAGCCAGGCGACTACCTATACGGTGACTTTGGTTGTGGATAATAGTTATGGCACAAGTACGGCTGTACTTGCTAATTATATTACGGTATTTCCCCCAGCGCCACCCAATGCAGGATTTTTTGCAACACCAACCACAGGGGTTGGTCCCTTGGAAGTCAATTTTGTGGACACTTCAAGCAATAGTCCGAGTTCTTGGGCGTGGAGTTTTGGAGACGGGGGTACGGATACAACGGAATTCCCGGTGTATGTGTATTCCGCTGTGACAGTCCCGACCTATTACTCCGTTCAATTAGTTGTTACTAATAATTATGGAATGAGTACTGCCACATATACCAATTATATTACGGTGCTTCCTCCGGAGCCACCCAGTGCAGGATTTTTTGGATCACCGACTGTTGGAGTAGGACCGTTTAGTGTGAATTTTGTGGACACTTCAAGCAATAATCCGAGTTCTTGGGCGTGGAGTTTTGGAGACGGGGGTACGGATACAACAGAGTTCCCGGTGTATCTGTATTCCGCTGTGGCAGTTCCGACCTATTACACAGTTCAATTAGTTGTTACTAATAATTATGGAGTGAGTACTGCCACGTATACCAATTATATCGAGGTGCTACCTCCGACACCACCCATTGCAGGATTTTTTGGATCACCGACCGTTGGGGTAGGACCGTTTAATGTGAATTTTGTGGATACCTCGGCAAATTTCCCGACCGGATGGGCATGGGATTTCGGGGATGGAAACAGCACTACCGGAGTACAGTATCTAACTTATACGTATGGGTCGGTAAGCCAGACGACCACCTATACAGTGACTTTGGTTGTGAATAATAGTTATGGCACAAGTACAGCAGTGCTTGCTAATTATATTACCGTACTTCCTCCGGCGATACCCATTGCAGGATTTTTCGCGACACCAACCGCAGGGATGGGTCCCTTAGAAGTTCATTTTGTGGACACTTCAAGCAATAGTCCGAGTTCTTGGGCGTGGAGTTTTGGAGATGGGGGTACGGATACAACGGAGTTCCCGGTGTATGTGTATTCCGCTGTGACAGTCCCGACCTATTACTCCGTTCAATTAGTCGCTACCAATAATTATGGAGCGGGATCAGTTACATTAAATAATTATATTTATGTAGCGGAACCGGCTCCAACAGCAGGTTTTAATGCTTCGGTAACTGTAGGAGTAGGTCCTTTGAGTGTAACTTTTACCGATACGAGCGGTAATTTACCGACCAGTTGGCAATGGAATTTCGGAGATGGAGGTACTAGTAATGAGCAGAGTCCTACACATATTTATGCTGGGGTGTCTGTGCCGACTTTCTATACTGTACAGTTGATCGCCAGCAATGGATTCGGTTCGAGTACTGTGGTGATGACAAATTACATCGAAATTCTACCGCGACTGGTAGCGGGATTCTATGGTTCACCCACAATTGGTGTTGCTCCATTAACGGTTTCTTTTGCTGATACGAGCGGAAATTTCCCGACCAGTTGGCAGTGGAGTTTCGGTGATGGCGATATAGCCACGACACAGTTTGTATCCTATACGTATCAAACGGCTGGAACCTTTACAGTGCAGTTAATTGCTACCAATATTTATGATAGTGGTACGGCCGTAATTAATAACTATATCACCGTACTGCCTCCTGCGGTGCCGATACCCGGTTTCTATGGGACCCCTACGACCGGTGCTGGACCGTTGACCGTATATTTCTTTGATACGAGCGGTAACTATCCGACTTATTGGTTATGGGACTATGGTGATGGGAGTAATCCTGATACGACCCAATTTACCACTCATATCTTTGCGGCGAATACGGTGGCTTCAGCCTATACGGTAACCTTGGTTGTTGCCAATAGCAACGGAACCACTCAAGTAACGCAACCGAACTATATTTATGTGATATCAACCACAAATCCTCCTTTATTTATAACGGCCTTACCTGATTTGAAGATGTATCTCAATCAGGCGGCTTTGAGTCCGGCGTTTAACATACCGGATTACGTATCTGAGGGAGGAAACCCGGACACGTATTCTATTGTGAGCAACTTCTTGGATCTCACTTCCATAAGCGGTACATCCGTGAGCCAGGGTTCTTATACTGTGGCAACGGTGGGGCTTAACTCGTATCAGATTGCAGGGACGTTAGGCACTACCACGGCGAGTTATTTAGCGAAATATTCGACCTATAAGATTTACAAATTACCTAAGATTGGTCTAAATATTGGGGAATCGTACACGGTGAATGTAGCCAATTATACCTATGATTCCACAGGTTTACCGACCCTAGCCATCCCGGCGTCATATGGTAATCCGAACGCCTTGTTCATCACGGACACAACGAAAGTTAGTGCTGTTTGGGATGGAAATACAGCAGTTACAATTACTGCACTTTCGGTAATTAGTGGAGCAGATTTAGTGGAAGTGATAGCATCTCCTTCTGCCTCACCCCCGTATATGGATCATGATAAAGAATCTATTGCAGTATATACCAATATGTTCCCGCATGGGACCTTTGCTACTGCGGCAGATACGACCGCTTATGGTTTGGAACCGTCCCCGAATGCTACTCGGCCCAATATGACGCCACAAACCTGGTTGGCGAACACAACCGATGCGGCTGGAGTACAAGCCAGTGGGATATGGGCGTTTAATTTCCCCGATGCAACGTACGGTATCAAATTTACTCCGTTTGCCGCCAATTATTTATTGATGTCAAGTACACAATGGTATACGGTACGAGCAAGAGTTGCTGCCAGTGGACCCAATACCGATGAACTGGGTTTATATGGCTTCAGTAACCTGCTTATAGCGAATGGAAATTGCGATATTGCAGCCAATGTATTGTTTAGTATACCGACGGTCTGGACTTGGGTTGAAACACCTATGTATGTTCATTTGAATACGTATCAAGGTTATCCGCAAATTGTAATTAATGCAGGTGGAGGTGTTTCCGGTTCAGTTTACATTGATGAAATTCAAATTACTAATGCTCCTCCTACCTTGGTTGACGCGAATAGAGGAAATACGCAATTGCATTATCCGTTTGGTACTTTCTCAGAAGCGTCTGATACAACCGGTTGGGGACAAGAGTTGTATGCCGGTGCAAGTGGCCCACCCACTGATATTTCTGTAGTGGATTCAACTCTCCGACTTGACTTCACAGGAGCCGGGTCAGATAATGAACTCGGAATTAAATGGACGGCAAATAATGGGGTCGCGGGTTCGATTTATACGCCAGCAGTAACTGTCGGTCGTGAAGTAGGCGTGCGTATGAATGTTATTCGGGAATCCGGCCTGTTTAATTCCTTGGGTATCATTTTGGTAGCCGCTTATGGAGTTCAATCTAGTGGGCAATTCTCGATTGGTGCTCCTGGGAGTAATTTGATAGCCGCGGCACAAGTCGGGCAATTGATTGATGGCAATATGCGAACTGTGGGTCTTGCATACAGTCCATTCTATCAATTCCAATTTGGATTACGTATTGATCAGACCGGTGTATTGCAGGTATCGGACGTTGATTTTGATAGTGACAGTGACGATCCGAATTTCGGCGATTCATCCTTGTTCTAATAAAAATAGGAGTTAGTTTATCAGCGGGTGATGGCAAATACCATCACCCGCTTTTTTCCTATTAAGATGAAAAGCCGATTCGTTTGTTGAAATTAGTTGTTTGTATGTTTTTAGCGGATTGTAACAGAGCAAAAGTGTCGGTATTTTTTATTGAAAATCATTGAATAAGGGTATATACTATGGCAATATTTTTGTGCAGGATAGAAATATGAAAATAAGCCATAAAAATAGAGTGAGGGGAATTTCTTTTCTTTCCGCAACCTTTTTTGTTGCGATTCTCTTTTTCACGAATAGTCTTTGTGCTGGCGCAACGTATTATTTTAAGGCAGTGAACGGGTCATGGGCAACCGCCACAAATTGGAATCCGACCCGAACGTTCCCTGCCGCGAGTGATGTTTTGCTCTTTGACGCGAAATCGTCGGGTTTTGGATTGGTAACAGCGACGAACGTCCCGACGCAGACGATTGGGAAGTTAGAGGTTGTGGATGGCTGTACGGCGACCTTTACGGCGGGAGGATTTGGCGGGATCACCTTAACGCTGGCGACCACCGGGATGTCCTTGTTTGTAGATGGCAATTCGCAATTGATCCTAGGTGGTACGCAGCAAATCACGATGACCTTGCCGATTCATAGTGTAGGGACAGTGAACGGGGATGTGATATTTGAGCAAACGGCAACGGGTATAAACGATGTATTATCCTCGGCGACGGCGAATGGGATCGTGTTTAGCAATGGAGCAACGTTTCAATTAGCGCCGACGGTGAATGAGACCGGGGATAATCCCTTTGGGTCAGGTACGTCCAATTCAGTGGTATTTCTATCAGGAGCGGCATATTACCATGGAGGAACCCTTGCGGGCCCCCCGAACAATACGGTAGGGGATCCGTATTCCCTAACCCCACCGAAGTCAGTGGCGGTATTTCAAAGTGGCAGTTTATTTTATATGTATGACCAGACGAACGTGAGTTTCAGTGGCGAGACGGCTGGGAACATGATTATGAATTTTAATACCCTGAATTCCGTGATTGGAGATAATTATACGGG
This sequence comes from uncultured bacterium, assembly GCA_963768165.1. Taxonomy (GTDB): domain Bacteria; phylum UBP4; class UBA4092; order UBA4092; family UBA4092; genus CAVYHJ01. The sequence continues at coordinate 555,099 of CAVYHJ010000028.1, forward strand.
GACAGGACAGGATTCGACCTGGGTGATATTGGGGAATCTGACGCTAGTGACCACGGGCGGGAGCAACGGTTCCGCGATGTATACGAGTGCGTCGCCGGTACATATCGGCGGGGATTTGAATATCCAAAGCATGTCGTTTTCGGATATGCCGCCGGTGAAGAGTAGCAATGTTTTTGAGATTGACGGGAGTTTGCTAGCCTCGACGACCTTTACTTCAGCGACCAGCGGGACGAGAATTTATTTGTTTGGAGGTACGAGTACCCAGAGTATAAGTTTGTATGGGAATAATTCGGTGTTGTCGGCAATGTCTGTCAATAATTCATTTTCGGGAGTGACAGATATCATATTAGTGACGGATGTCTCGGTGGTCTCGACCTTGAGTATGGCAGGAGGGAATATCGTGGATAGCCTGGCGAACACGTTATCTTTGGGGACCAGCACCACGAATTCGGGAGCGGGAACTTTGAGTTGGACGGGGGGAACGATTATCGGTCCGTTGATACGCTGGGTTTCGTTGTCGGGAGCGGCTGGCAACGGGTTGGCCTTTCCGATAGGGACAGCGACGACGTTTAATGAGGTAACGGTGAATTTTAACGGGTCTCCGAGTCGTCTGGGGAGTATGACGACATTGTTCACGGCATCGAATGGGGGATCGAATGGATTACCGTTGGTGGATGGGACCTTGACGTTAACGACGGTGAATCCATCGGGATATTGGACCATCAGTACGTCCAGATTATTGAGTGTGGGGACATGCAATTATGATCTTACGTTGGAAGCGAATGGGTTTAAATTTATCGCTTCGACGACGGATGCGCGGGTTGTGTGGCGAGCGAATAGCGGGAAGCCGTGGGTTTTGGTAGGGAGTGCGGGTACGAATAATGGGGTAGCGATCAGCCGGACGGGGATCAATACGACCTTTGGGGATTATGGGATCGCGGAATCGACCTTACCGCCGTATGCCGGGTTTACAGTGAATCTGAATAGCGGGAATGGACCGTTGACGGTATATTTTGGGGATACCTCCGCGAACGGAGCGACGAGTTGGAGTTGGAGTTTTGGGGACGGGAGTACGAGCACGGTGGAGAATCCGAGTCATACGTATGGGGCGGTCACGGTACCGACGGTGTATACGGTTCAATTGATAGCGACCAATGCGTTTGGGAGTGGGACAGCGACACAAAGCATCACGGTGAGTGAGCCTAGGCCAAGTGCGGGATTCTCTGGGATACCGACGTCAGGGAATGGTTCGTTACCGGTAGTATTCACGGACACGTCGGGGAATGTGTATGGAGTGGAGACCCAGATATTTAATTTTGGAGACGGGAGCGCGCGGAGTACGACGGTGAACAGTCCGACGGTGTCGCATACGTATGCGGCAGTGACGGTCCCGACGAATTACACGGTACAACTAATTGTAATAACGCCATTTGGAACGAGTACGTCTACGCTGAATAATTATATTTTTGTAACGGAACCGAAACCGGTTGCGGGATTCAGTGCCAGTACGACTTCAGGAATGGGGCCGTTGACAGTAGTGTTTACGGATACCTCCGGGAACAGTCCGACGAGTTGGAGTTGGAGTTTTGGGGATGGGAGTACGAGTATATTGGAGAATCCGAGTCATACGTATGGGGCGGTCACGGTACCGACGGTGTATACGGTTCAATTGATCGCGACCAATGCGTTTGGGAGTGGGACAGTGACCCAAACCATCAGTGTAAGCGAGCCTGGACCGAGTGCGGGGTTCTCTGGGAGTCCGACCTCAGGGAACGGGCCATTACCTGTGGTATTCACGGACACGTCGGGGAATGTATATGGGGTGGAGACGCAGATCTTTAATTTTGGAGACGGGAGTGCGCGGAGTACGACGGTGAATAGCGGTACGGTGTCGCATACCTATGCGGCGGTAGCGCAAGCGACCACCTATACGGTGCAGTTAATCGTGATAACACACTTTGGAACGAGCACGGCCACGCAAAGCAATTATATCAGTGTTAACGAGCCTGGCCCGAATGCCGGATTCTATGGGACACTGACAAGCGGGAACGGGCCATTGGGAGTAAATTTTGTAGACACTTCTGGGAATGTGTACGGAGTGGAGACACAAATCTTTATCTTTGGAGACGGGAGTGCACGGAGTACGACGGTGAATAGCAGTACGGTCTCGCATACCTACGCGGCAGTCACCATACCCACGAATTATACGGTAGAGTTAATCGTGATAACGCCATTTGGGACGAGTACGTCTACGCTGAATAATTATATTTTTGTAACGGAACCGAAGCCGGTTGCGGGATTCTCTGGGACACCGACGTCTGGGAATGGTTCGTTACCGGTAGTATTCACGGACACGTCGGGGAATGTGTATGGAGTAGAGACCCAGATATTTAATTTTGGAGACGGGAGTGTGCGGAGTACGACGGTGAACAGTCCGACGGTGTCGCATACGTATGCGGCAGTGACGGTCCCGACGAATTACACGGTACAACTAATTGTAATAACGCCATTTGGAACGAGTACGTCTACGCTGAATAATTATATTTTTGTAACGGAACCGAAACCGGTTGCGGGATTCAGTGCCAGTACGACTTCAGGAATGGGGCCGTTGACGGTAGTGTTTACGGATACCTCCGGGAACAGTCCGACGAGTTGGAGTTGGAGTTTTGGGGATGGGAGTACGAGTATATTGGAGAATCCGAGTCATACGTATGGGGCGGTCACGGTACCGACGGTGTATACGGTTCAATTGATAGCGACCAATGCGTTTGGGAGTGGGACAGTGACCCAAACCATCAGTGTAAGCGAGCCTGGACCGAGTGCGGGGTTCTCTGGGAGTCCGACCTCAGGGAACGGGCCATTACCTGTGGTATTCACGGACACGTCGGGGAATGTATATGGGGTAGAGACGCAGATCTTTAATTTTGGAGACGGGAGTGCGCGAAGTACGACGGTGAACAGTCCGACGGTGTCGCATACCTATGCGGTAGTAGCGCAAGCGACCACCTATACGGTGCAGTTAATCGTGATAACGCCCTTTGGAACAAGTACGTCTACGCAAACTAAATATATCAGTGTAAGTGTGCCTGGCCCGAATGCCGGATTCTATGGGACACCGACAAGCGGAGCGGTACCGTTAACGGTCGTCTTTAGCGACACGTCGGGGAATCTCTTTGGGTCTCCCACCACATGGAAATGGAATTTTGGAGATGGAGCGAGCACGACGATAGAGAATCCGAGCCATACCTATGGAACATTAGGGACCTATACCGTGACATTAATCGTGACGACGCCCTATGGAACGAGTACGGCGGTACTGGCAAATTATATTACTATGTAAGAAACCTCTATACGTGGAATGTAGCGAACGGGTCTTGGGCTACGGCGGCGAATTGGAGTCCAACCCGAACGAACCCAGAGAACCGATGATATCCTGGTTTTTGACGGAAGTATTTCGGGTTTAAGTCGGGTAACAGCGACGAACGTCCCGACGCAGACGATTGGGAAGTTAGAGGTTGTGGACGGCTGTACGGCGACCTTTACGGCGGGAGGATTTGGCGGGATCACCTTAACGCTGGCGACCACCGGGATGTCCTTGTTTGTAGATGGCAATTCGCAATTGATCCTAGGGGGTACGCAACAAATCACGATGACCTTGCCGATTCATAGTGTAGGGACAGTGAACGGGGATGTGATATTTGAGCAAACGGCAACGGGTATAAACGATGTATTATCCTCGGCGACGGCGAATGGGATCGTGTTTAGCAATGGAGCAACGTTTCAATTAGCGCCGACGGTGAATGAGACCGGGGATAATCCCTTTGGGTCAGGTACGTCCAATTCAGTAGTATTTCTATCAGGAGCGGCATATTACCATGGAGGAACCCTAACGGGTCCTCCGAACAATACAGTAGGGGATCCGTATTCGCTAACCCCACCGAAGTCAGTGGCGATCTTTGAGAGCGGGAGTTTATTTTATATGTATGACCAGACGAACGTGAGTTTCAGTGGCGAGACGGCTGGGAACATGATTATGAATTTTAATACCCTGAATTCCGTGATTGGAGATAATTATGCTGGGACAGGACAGGATTCGACCTGGGTGATATTGGGGAATCTGACGCTAGTGACCACGGGCGGGAGCAACGGTTCCGCGATGTATACGAGTGCGTCGCCGGTACATATCGGCGGGGATTTGAATATCCAAAGCATGTCGTTTTCGGATATGCCGCCGGTGAAGAGTAGCAATGTTTTTGAGATTGACGGGAGTTTACAATGCCTCAACCACCTTTACTTCAGCGACCAGCGGGACGAGAATTTATTTGTTTGGGGGTACGAGTACCCAGAGTATAAGTTTGTATGGGAATAATTCGGTGTTGTCGGCAATGTCTGTCAATAATTCATTTTCGGGAGTGACAGATATCATATTAGTGACGGATGTCTCGGTGGTCTCGACCTTGAGTATGGCAGGAGGGAATATCGTGGATAGCCTGGCGAACACGTTATCTTTGGGGACCAGCACCACGAATTCGGGAGCGGGAACTTTGAGTTGGACGGGGGGAACGATTATCGGTCCGTTGATACGCTGGGTTTCGTTGTCGGGAGCGGCTGGCAACGGGTTGGCCTTTCCGATAGGGACAGCGACGACGTTTAATGAGGTAACGGTGAATTTTAACGGGTCTCCGAGTCGTCTGGGGAGTATGACGACATTGTTCACGGCATCGAATGGGGGATCGAACGGATTGCCGTTGGTGGATGGGACCTTGACGTTAACGACGGTGAATCCATCGGGATATTGGACCATCAGTACGTCCAGATTATTGAGTGTGGGGACATGCAATTATGATCTTACGTTGGAAGCGAATGGGTTTAAATTTATCGCTTCGACGACGGATGCGCGGGTTGTGTGGCGAGCGAATAGCGGGAAGCCGTGGGTTTTGGTAGGGAGTGCGGGTACGAATAATGGGGTAGCGATCAGCCGGACGGGGATCAATACGACCTTTGGGGATTATGGGATCGCGGAATCGACCTTACCGCCGTATGCCGGGTTTACAGTGAATCTGAATAGCGGGAATGGACCTTTACTGGTAAATTTTGGAGATACATCGTTCAATCTACCCACGAGTTGGAGTTGGAGTTTTGGGGATGGGAGTACGAGCACGGTGGAGAATCCGAGTCATACGTATGGGGCGGTCACGGTACCGACGGTGTATACGGTTCAATTGATAGCGACCAATGCGTTTGGGAGTGGTACAGCGACACAAAGCATCACGGTGAGTGAGCCGAAACCGAGTGCCGGGTTCAGTGGGACACCGACGTCTGGGAATGGTTCGTTACCGGTAGTATTCACGGACACGAGGGGAACGTATATGGAGTGGAGACCCAGATATTTAATTTTGGAGACGGGAGCGCGCGGAGTACGACAGTGAATAGTCCGACGGTGTCGCATACGTATGCGGCAGTGACGGTCCCGACGAATTACACGGTACAGTTAATTGTAATAACGCCATTTGGAACGAGTACATCTACGCTGAATAATTATATTTTTGTAACGGAACCGAAACCGGTTGCGGGATTCAGTGCCAGTACGACTTCAGGAATGGGGCCGTTGACGGTAGTGTTTACGGATACCTCCGGGAACAGTCCGACGAGTTGGAGTTGGAGTTTTGGGGATGGGAGTACGAGTATATTGGAGAATCCGAGTCATACGTATGGGGCGGTCACGGTACCGACGGTGTATACGGTTCAATTGATAGCGACCAATGCGTTTGGGAGTGGGACAGTGACCCAAACCATCAGTGTAAGCGAGCCTGGACCGAGTGCGGGGTTCTCTGGGAGTCCGACCTCAGGGAACGGGCCATTACCTGTGGTATTCACG